>NZ_FOTC01000002.1 GCF_900114455.1 Halogranum rubrum
ATCCACCTCACGACCAGTATGAGGTCCGATTTCCGAATCGGGCCGCAGGTCACCCGCCGAAACGCGGGTGACCTGCTCTCAGTCGCCGCAGACCGTGGCTACGACGACAAAGCCTTCCGAGACGAACTCCGAGCGCAGGGAATTCGACCATTGATTAAGCATCGCATCTACTGGGCGCTCGATCACGCCCATAACGCCCGCATGGATAGTGATCGGTATCACCAGCGTTCGATGGCTGAAACCGTCTTCTCATCAATCAAGCGCACGCTCGGCAGCGCCGTGCGTGCGCGAAGCTGGTGGCTAGAGTTCCGCGAAATTATTCTCAAAGCTACCGTCTACAACCTTCGTCGGAGCGTGAGAAATCCGTGAAATCCACCGCCGTGTACCGAAGCTACAGAGCCCTATATTCAGCACGCCGCTTCTGACAGCATCTGGATAGGATTTTGCGGGCGTGCTGAACTCAGGGCGCAAGTCGGTCAAGAGTGCTTCACCCAGGGCATCCGAAAACACAGCCGAAGACAAGGTAGAGTAGCACGGCTCCTGCAGTAAGCGAACTACCGAGGAAGAACAGAGAAGTGCTCAAATTCGAGTTCTCTCGAAGTATGTACGGTATCGGTGACAGCAAAACGGATACAACACCTACCGCGAAGGAGCCGAAAATCAACTGATATCCAAGATTTGGATAATAGGACGTATTCATGAAGAACGAAACGAGAAGGATGAGCAAAGTCACAGGAATGAAACAAATTAGTGAGGAACGACGAGGGAGCAGGGAGTGTTTATTCTCTGCCATGATTGATACATATTTGCGGTAGCAATTAACTCATTGGCTGCAAGATACACCCTCTATATTCAGCACGCCGCTTCTGACAGTCTCCGGGGAGGTCTCTGTGGCCGTGCTGAACTTAGCGCGCAAGTCTCTCAGTAGATTCATTGTTTGATATTATGAGAATAACACGTGGCTGCTAACGAATTTGAACCACGAGTGGTTGCCGCAGGATTGCAGATTACGCTCATCGCCATTTTTCTCCTCATTGCGTCTGGCGATTTTAGTTTGCTCTTCGGAGTCAGCATTCTATTGCTCGTTGTAGGAACTGGAGCAACCATTGAGGGCATCATATGATGCATACAGCCTCTGTATTCAGCATGCAGTTCTTGTCTGTTAATGGATATTACGACAGAGTCCACGAGGATTGACGAGCGATTTGAATCGAATTTACAGCCTTTTCACTAGTTACACTCTTACCGGTGGCTACACTACTCTCGCTCAACAATGTCCATCGACCGAGAAACCTTCGAGAACACGAGCGAGGACGAACTCACAGAGATCTCCGTCCCGGACCAAGTTCTCGGGTTTCTCGTCGCACACGAGGACCGCGCGTTCGAAGCACGCGAAATTGCAGCCCAAACAGAACTCGACGAGGGCGCAGTGAGTACTGCACTGACCCGACTCAAGAGTCGCGGGCTCGTCGAACACAAGGCAACGTACTGGGCCGTGACGACCGACAACGACAGGCTCCAGTCGTACAGTGGCTACGAACGGGCGACGGCACTCTTCAACGAGCAACTCGGTCGCGAGAGCAAAGACGACTGGAAGGAACACGCCCCCGAAGAGCCACATCCGAGTCTGGAGGACGCGGAGTGACGGACGAAGAATCTCCGATTTACGAACCCGGCGACGTCGTCTACGGCGAAGACCCATTCAAAGGTGCAGAAGCCGCCCGCCCATGGCTCATCGTCTCGAATCACGAAGGACAGCCGTTCTACGGTGACCAGTACATCGCACTGACGTTGACGACGAAGACGTGGCACGACGACGTCATCGAGATTCCGGAGGCAAGCTGGATTCGTGGCGGAACTCCAGACGACAGTCGCGTCGTCCCGTGGGGAGTCCAGTCGATTGGGAGTGGAGACATCGACTACTGGCAGGGAACACTCGACGACGAATTCGTCGCCGACGCGGTTCAGTCACTCGTCGACTACCTCGGTTGACGGCCCGTCGCGAAGACCCGAGAACCACTCGGCAGCATACCTTGCGAAGCAATCTTTATACGAAAACACCGGGTTGAATGTACTTAGGTAGCCGTGAGCATGGGTCGGCTGTCACCGAGCAATCGCAAGCACGACTGGCCTCATAACCGAGTGGTCATTGGTTCAAATCCGATAGGGCCCATGAATTCTGCTGTGAACAACGTGTGTAGCGAATGCTGTACCGCTATCGGTTCGAATCCGCGAGACCCATGTGGGTGTCTCGAACGACACGACCAGTGGATTCGGTGACACGAACAGTGGCAGCAGCGACTTACTCGGTTTCGTCGTCGGGACGCTCTTCGTCGTCTCCTTCGACCAACTCCGAGAGGATGGCTCTGTGGGCTGCTCGGAGATGCTGATGGTAGGTCGGTGCCGAGATACCCAGTGACTCCGCGACGTCCTCGCCCGTACTCTCACGAGGCCACGAGTAGAACCCCGAGTGATACGCGGCCTGTACGGCCGAGCGTTGCTTGTCGGTGAGGTTCTCGTCGAAGACGTTTCTTACCTCGGGGTCGGAACGAGTGGTTTCGCGCCGGGCGGTGAACTCAGTGTTGGCGTAACGGGCGTTGATTGCGTCGACGACGGTGCGGACGTCCGACTGTGGTCCGATGGTGGTTGTGAGTCGTGTCGTCCCCTGTTCGGACACGGCGGTCGTGATCTTGGCATCCTGTTCGGCCAGCGTCCGACCGATGGACTTCCCGGTGATGCTGATCTCGAACACGCACTCGTCGTCCGAGTCTTCCGAGACGAGACGTGCTCCGTTCACGGCGTCCATCCGGTCGAACACCGCGCGTACGTCGTCTACAGCGCCGGTTTCGACTGTGACGTAGTAGACGAAGTCGCCGTCCCGATTACGAACGGTATCGTTGAGACGGACAGTACAGTCGAGCTCCGCCGATACGGTGTTGAAGAAGAACGTCGGGTCGGCGCTCGAGAACTCCAGTTCGACGACGGTGTCTGCGAAGAGTCGCTGTTTCGTCTCGACGCCGTTTATCGCGTGTCCGATGACCTCGCCGAGTCGTCTGACGACGGTTCGTTCCTGGGTGTGACAGGGGTTCGTCCGTGTCGTATAGAGGGTCAACACACCGTACGATGTCTCTTCGTACCCGATCGGAACCATCACCGCCGACCGGTCGCCGTGGTCTCGGGCTTGTGTCAGCCACGCGGCCGACTCGTCGCTCTCGTCGCTCTCGTCGATTTCTCGAACGACCTGTACCGCACCCGTTCGAATCGCTCGCATCGCCGCTTCCGATTCGAGTGCCGTTACGGTGTGAGAGTCTTCGAACGTTCCGTGCTTGGTGACGCTCGCTCGCAGTGTCCCCGTCCCGTCTTCGGGAGCGACTTCGCCGATAGAGGCGGCGGTGTAGAGGTCGGACCCGACGAGTGCCTCACAGACTGCTCGTTCGATTCCCTCGCGGTCGCCCCGCGCTATCAACGTCTGTGTGATGTCTTGGACGAGAGTGCTGAGGTCGTTCAGCGTTCGCAGGCGCTCGTTCGACCGTTCGAGTCGTGCAGCCGTCTCTTCGAGTTGTCCTTCGGTCCGCTTGCGCTCCGTGATGTCGGTGAGCGCTCCCGAGAACCGAACCGGCTCACCGTCGTCGTACTCGACTTCGCCTCGGGCGAGTACCCACCGAATCGCTCCTTCGCTATTGTAGACGCGGTACTCCGTCTCGAACTCGTTACCGGTGTCGAGTGCCCGTTGGATGGCAGTCGCTGTCCGGTCACGGTCGTCTTCGTGGATGGACTGCAGAAACGTCTCGAGGGAGATTCCTTCTTGAGCCAACTCCGGTTCGATGCCGAAGAGGTCCGCCAGCGCGGCGTCCCCCACTACGTCGTTCTCGGTGACGTCCCACACCCACGTTCCGACCGACCCGACGGTCATCGCGGCTTCGAGTCGTTCTTCGGTCTCCCGGAGCGCCTGCTCTCGCTGTTTGCGTTCGCTGACGTCGTAGTAGAGTTCGAGTCGACCGCCAGCGTACTCGCCGGACTGAATCGGCTGACTCCGGTGTTCGAGAAAGCGTTCGGCACGGCCCGATTTCGGGAGGACGCGAACTTCGAACTCGTCGTCGGCCGACGTGTCGTCCTCGCTCGCGGCGGCGACGCCTTCGGCGAACGCCGCCGGGTCGGCGACCTGCGGTTTGAGTGATTCGTCGACCAGTTCGTCCATACTACGGCCCTCGACCGGCGTCTCTTCGAGTCCGAAGTACCGTTCCGTCGTCCGGTTGGTCCACGCGACTCTGCCCGACGAGTCGACGATGAAGACCCCGACGTCGGACTCGCCGAAGACGTCTTCGACGACCGACCGGTAGTAGTCGACCAACTCTCGTTGCCGCTTCTGTTCTGTAACGTCTCTGACCGTGCAGATGAGCCCGTCGTCTGCCGTCTTCGACAGCGAGTGCTGTTCGTCGAACGTCGTCCCGTCTGCGCGTAAGCCGGTGGTCTCACCCGACCAGTAACCGCCTTCGTCGACGGACGGCAGAATCTCGTCGGCGACGCGGTCGACTTCGTCGTCTGGATAGATCGCTCGCCAGTGTAGTCCGAGCATCTCCTCTGGGTCGTACGCGTAGAGGTCGGCGTACGCTTGGTTGACGTACTCGAACGTACCGTCCTCGTCGAGCAGTGCGATACCTTCCTGTGTCGTCTCTAGTGCGTGATAGATGCGGTGGAGTTTCTCGTGTCGACCACTTTCCTGACCGTCGACGACCGAGCGGATTCGATGGACGAGAAGTGCCGTCTCGTCGCTGTGTGAGAGGTGAACGACGTCTGCAGCACCCGCCGAGAGTGCTTCGTCCGCGAGTCCCTCTCGTATCTCGTCGGTCACGAGGACGAACGGCAGTCCTGGATACTCGCGACTGACGTCGGCGAGCACGCCCAACCCGTCGCCCTCTGAGAGTCGATACTCGCTGACGAGACAGTCGACGTCGAGTTCGCCGAGACGGTCGAGTACCTCGTCGGAACCGACTGTGTAGACGTCGAGTCGGTCCGACGCCCCGAGTGCCGACGGAATCTCCTGTTCGCTCGCTTCGTCGGTGACGAACAGGACTCGAACCAAGGTGTGTTCGTTGTCCGCTCGACTCCCCTCGACAGAGCCTGAGTGGTCCCGTAACTCCTGTTCGTCGGCCATATCACCACACACCTACGGAGACATATAAGTCTTCGAGACGGGTACAGTCGTTTCCGTGTCTCGTCGTCGAGATAGACGGTCGAATCGACGTCGGACGAGAACTCACCACTCCCGGCCAGTCACCTCGCAGCGACGTCTCTCGTGGTCGAAGGGTATCGAAGAAAACGAAAGTAGTGATGCGTCGCCGTGTGGCGACGAAAGAACTGCTAGTTACTGACGGACGACGTTCGTCGCGCGCGGGCCCTTCGGGGCCTGTTCGATGTCGAATTCGACCTCGGTCCCCTCGGTGAGGTCCTCGCCGCCAACGTCTTCCATGTGGAAGAACACGTCGTCGTCTGCGTCGTCAGTCGAGATGAAACCGTAGCCGCCTGTGTCGTTGAAGAAATCAACCTTACCGTTTGCCATTGCAACTATACACAGACCGACGGCACGGTTAAGGGTTCTGTATTCGTCCGCGAATTCCATATTTTAGTTTACAAATGAGGTCACAAACGACTTATGAGTGCTTATTTGTCTATTTCTTTGGTTCTGTTCGACTTTGGTGCCTAGTTCGAAACAACGACTCCGTACTTCCGTGGTATCGGCAGTTCATCCTTCGTGTAACTCGTGAACACGCCTCTCTGTCCGTATCGAAATCACGGCACACGGACGCCCCAGAAGAACGCGATTCCGAGGACGGTGACGACCGAGAGCAACAACTGCAGCGGTGCGCCGACGCGGAGGAAGTCCGAGAACGTGTACCCACCCGGCCCGTAGACGAAGAGGTTCGTCTGGTAGCCGACGGGCGTCATGAACGCCGTCGAGGCGGCGAAGGTCACGGCTAAGACGAACGCGAACGCGTTCGCGCCGATGGACTGTGCGGCACTCGCCGCGACGGGAATCATCAACACGACGCTCGCGTTGTTGCTGATGACGCTTGTCAAGAGACCAGTCGCCATGTAGAAGACCCACAGCACGCCGATGGCTGGGAGGACCGTCGACGTGGCGGCGACGGCGTCTCCGAGGAGCGACGCGGCCCCGGTCTCTTGGAGCGCCGTCCCGAGTGGGATGACTCCTGCGAGGAGGAAGATAACGTTCCACTCGACAGATTTGTAGAGTTCGTT
Organism: Halogranum rubrum; assembly: GCF_900114455.1. GTDB lineage: Archaea > Halobacteriota > Halobacteria > Halobacteriales > Haloferacaceae > Halogranum > Halogranum rubrum. The sequence goes on from NZ_FOTC01000002.1 coordinate 6,259, forward strand.
CGGTTTGAGGACGCCGGTCCCAATCATCGCCACCACACCGGCGAGTGAGGAGACGACGATAGGATAGATGTTCAGTGCCGGAAGTGCGATGACGCCGGCGATGATTGCGACGGCGAACGGAATCTTCTCGGTCCGGTAGTCCACGTCGTCGAACTCGTGGGCGACGATGAAGTCCTCGTTCTGTACGAGGCGAGTGAGACTGTCTGGTGGTGCCTGAACGAGCACCGTGTCACCGACGCGAATCCGGATGTCTTCGAACCTGTCTCGGACGACTTCGCCACGGGTCCGGAAGGCGAGAACGTTCGCGTCGTAGCGCTGACGGAACGTCGAACTGGCGAGCGTCTCGCCGACGAGAAAGGACCCCGACGGGATGACGACTTCGACGAGTACCGGTTCTTCCTCGTCCGGATGGAGGTCAGTTTCCGACTGAGGCCCGCCGAGGAAGGTGAGTCCCTCGGCGTCCATGATCTGTTCGAGCGTCTGTCGGTTCGTCCGTACCCGGAGCGTATCGTTCTCGTGAATCTCTTTCCGTGCAAGCGGTTCGGAGAAGCGCTCACCGTACCGAATCAGCTGTAACACGTCGATGTCGAGGGTGTCGTCTCCTAACGCCTCGCCGACCGTCTGGCCGATGAGCGACGAACTCGCCGGGACGACGACGTCGGCGAGATACTCCTGCAGGGCGTACTCTTCGACCAAGTCGTCCTCGACGGGGACGCGTTCGGGGAGCAGGCGCACGCCTACAGTCATGAGGTAGAGCGCACCGACCACGAAGACGATGACACCGAGTTGGGTGAACTCGAACATCCCGAACGCGTGCAACCCGAGTTCGGGCGACTCTTCGCCGAGTTGGGCGGAGATGTCGCTGGCGAGGATGTTCGTGGACGTGCCGATGAGCGTGAGCATCCCGCCGAACATCGACGCGAACGAGAGCGGCATCAGCAGTTTCGACGGCGACGTCTTCCCCTCGTGGGCGAGGTCAGCAATCACGGGGACGAGAATCGCGACGACCGGCGTGTTGTTGATGACGCCCGAGATAGGGCCGGTGATGCCGATGGTCGCCGCAAGCTGTTTCCGGCGGTCGGTCCCCGCGAACGCGGCCATCTTCTTCCCGAGTTTCTGGACGATTCCGGTTCGATTGATGCCCGTACTCAGGATGAGCATGGCGAGGACGGTTATCGTCGCAGGACTGGCGAACCCCGAGATTCCCTCACGAGGGGTGATCTGGGTCCACGGTTCGAGTACCATCAGGAGAACCATCACCAGGATTGCAGTGACGTCGATGGGGAGCCACTCGGTCGCAAACAAGACGAGTGCGAGGAGAATGAGCGCGAAGACGACGAGCATGTCCACTGTTACCGACGTCGATGCCACACCCTGTACTGTCAGGGTGGGCACGAAGAAAGACATACCCGAAGGATAGCCCCAACGAGTGAAAAGCGCTGGTATCTGGGCCCCAGTCGTCTACTGAGTGACACCGGACGAACACAAGCGCCTCCCTATCTACTCAGTCCTCTTCGTACGTTATCGTCAACGTTCCCGAAGCAGAATGCGCCGCCGCATCTCGGAGGGCTCGGAACTCGTCGAGCACTCGGTTCGCGTCGTCTGTTCCATCTCGGACCTGTTGTGACTCTTCTCGTATGGTGTCGTACACCCGGTCTAAGAGCCGTCTCACGGCGTCCGAATCCGTCTGCGAGTCGATTTCGAAGGTCGCTACGTGTCGTCGCATACGGTTGATTCGGTCTCCACCGGGATAACACAGCACACGTCAGAGACGGCTCTCTGTTCGTCTACTTCGTCTGGGCTGTCGAGCACTGATGCGTCTCAACGACTATCTGACCGAAGAAAACGCAAGTACGCTACGTCGCCGTGTGGCGACGAAATAACGCTATTAGTTGCGAACGACGTTCGTCGCGCGCGGGCCCTTGGGAGCCTGTTCGATGTCGAACTCGATCTCGGTTCCCTCGGTGAGGTCCTCGCCGCCAACGTCTTCCATGTGGAAGAACACGTCGTCGTCTGCGTCGTCCGTCGAGATGAAACCGTAGCCGCCTGTGTCGTTGAAGAAATCAACTTTACCGTTTGCCATTACAGATAGATACAGACTGACCACACGGTTAAGGGTTCTGAATCTGTCCGGAAATGCCCCGGATTAGTTGACAAAAGCCTTTGTAGATGGGTACTCGGTGGTCATTTGTCTATCACGTCGGTTCTGGACGGAGACCGTGCTCGGTTCGGAACAACGACCCCGTACTTCCGTGGTATCGGCAGTTCTGACCGCAAGTCGGTCACGACGCGGCCGGTCGGTTTACTCGAATCGACACTCTCGACGCCGTCGGCTACACGGACTGACAGATGCCTCGCCGGACAAACCGCCGAAACTCGCCGAACAGTTCCACGTCACTACACGAGACGCGAACCCGTACTGTGACTTTATGCTCCCCACACTCGACACAGTAGTCGGTGGAGTAGTGTGACATTTTACGGCGGTAACGAACTGGCGGCAGTGTACGAAGACGCCCTCGGCGACGGGTTCGGCCTGATTGCGAGTAACATCGCCGAACCCAACACGATGATGGGTTTGATGGAGGGGGCGGCGCGCGTCGACTCCGACCTCCTCTTGCAACTCAGCAACGGTGCGTGTACGTTCGCTGGCAACGGCGACCCGATAGCGGGGCTGAAAGCGATGGGGACGTACATCGACCTCATCGCCGCACAGTACGACGTCGGCGTCTTTCTCAACATGGACCATCAGACGGACCTCGACCGCATCCAACAACAAGTCGAGTTAGATATTCCCTCCTCGATTATGATCGACGCCTCGCACGAACCGTTCGAGGAGAACGTCGAACGGAGTCGCCGCGTCGTCGAGATGGTCGAAGAGCGTGGCGCGGATATCCTCGTCGAGGCCGAACTGGGCAAGATCAAAGGTGTCGAAGACGAAATCGTCGCCGACGAAGCGTTCTACACGGACCCCGAGCAGGCCGTCGAGTTCGTCGACCGGACGGGGTGTGACCTCTTGGCCATCTCCGTCGGAACGCAACACGGCGTCGCGAAAGGGAAGAATCTGGAACTTCGTCCCGACTTGGCCGCGGACATCCGAACGGCGCTCCACGACCACGGACTCGACGTTCCGCTCGTCCTCCACGGGTCGTCGGGCGTCCAACCCGACCAACTCCAGTCGATGTTGCGACGGGGCGTCTGCAAGGTGAACAAAGACACACACTACCAGTACGAGTACACCCGAACCGCCTTCGACTTCTACCGCGAACGCACCGACGACATCGTCCCACCGGACAGCGTCGACGACGACCGTGAGACGTTCTTCAACGACGTCGAGTGGGCACCGAACAAAGACACCTTCGACCCACGCGTCACCGGGCAACGGATTCGCGACCGAATCGCCGACGTCTACGCGGACCTCGCAGAGAGCGCCGGGAGCGCCGGCCGCAGTCGATACATCTAGTCGGTCTGCGTCCGGACGACGGACTCGTGTTCGCTCGTGTCTCCGTGGCTCGACACCGACCGATGGCCGACTTCGCTCCGATGGTTGGGATCACAGCGGATGCACCAACGACGTTTTGACCGCTGTTCCCGTCGACTCGCTCCCACCTGACTCGACAGAGCGGAGTTCGAGGCGGTGGTGAGTTTCGTCTTCTACAAGCGATGGGCCAGTTCGATTTGGAATCTTGTTTGAAGGGCGTTCACAACTCCGCTTCCAAAGCCACAACCGCATTAGAGATGCCGTCCGTAGTCTACGACGGGTCAACACTCATGGACCGCTGGGAATACGCGCTCCTGACTGGAATCGCACTGACCGTCGTCGGGGTTGGCGTCCTGACGACGAACCAACCGCTCGGGAGGTTCTTCGTCGAGAGTGTGACGACGGCGGCGACGACGACGGTGACGATGGCGTGGATTACGTGGTGGGCGCTCGTCGTCGGATTCGCCATCGCGGGCGGCGTGGAAGCGTGGGTCAACTCCGACGACATCGCCGACCTGATGGAGGGCAATGGCGCGAAAGCAATCGGCGCGGGGACGTTCTTCGGATTCGTCTCCTCGTCGTGTTCCTACAGTGCCATCGCGACGTCGAAGAACCTGTTCAAGAAGGGTGCGTCCGCCGCCGCCGCACTCGGTGCGTTCATGTTCGCGTCGACGAACCTCGTCATCGAAATCGGCGCGGTCATCTGGATTCTTCTCGGGTGGCAGTTCTTGCTCGCCGACTTCGTCGGCGGTCTGCTCCTCATCGGCCTCATGGCAGTCGCGTTCGTCTTCGTCGTTCCCGACGAGATTGTCGAAGAGGCGCGACAGAACGCGCTCGAAGACGGCGAACCGACCGCCCGAGACCCCGTCTGTGGGATGGAGGTCAACCCCGAGGAGACCGACTACAGCGTCAACCACGACGGGACGACCTACTACTTCTGTTCGGAGTCCTGTAAGGAGAGCTTCGACCCCGAAGAGGCGAACACGACCGTCCGAGAGCAGGCGACGTCGCTCTCCGGGTGGAAAGCGCTCGCAGACAAACAGTGGAAAGAGTGGGGGATGCTGTGGGACGAAATCGCTATCGGCTTCGTCTTCGCCGGACTCATCGCAGGGTTCATCCCCCAGAGCGTGTGGACGAGTCTCTTCTCGAACGGCAGTTCGGGTGCACCCGTGTTCGTCGTCTGGACGGCTATCCTCGGGGCACTCGTCGGCATCGCGACTTTCGTCTGCTCGGTCGGTAACGTGCCGTTCGGCACCGTTCTCTGGACGAAGGGCCTCCCGTTCGGGTCGGTCCTCTCCTACATCTACGCCGACCTCATCGTCCCGCCGATTATGGACGCCTATCGCGAGTACTACGGAACGACGTTCGCAGCACTGCTCTCGGTGATGATCTTCGTCGCGAGCGTCGTCGTCGGCGTCGCTGTTCACTTCCTGTTCTACGGACTCGGGTTGATTCCGGACCCGTCGACGGCACAGGTGGCCGAACTCCAAATCGAGATGAACTACAAACTCGTGTTGAACGTGTTGGCGACGGCGTTCTTCCTCGTCCTCTTCTGGCTTCACCGGACCGAGTCAATCGGGTCCGCTGGCGGAGACGAGATGGCGCACTCGGCCGACTGAGCATCGTTCGCCGGCGCTCGTCGAGGTGGTCTCCCGCCGTTCGCTGGGGTCCACCCTCGTTGCTTCGCGCAGTCTACCCACTGTGGTTCGAGCAACTCGATAGCTGTCGACAGAACGGAGGTGTGGGACGTCCTCACAACGGTACTCGCGACAGTGGGTGGTTCGTTCTCTGTCTTCAGCGCTCGTCACGCTGGAGACGGGTCTCACGTCGGTCGAACTCCTCCTCGTTGATGTCGCCACGGGCGAACGCCGCGCGGAGTTCGTCCATCGCGGGGTCCGTACTGGCCCCGCCACCCGTCAGCGTCTGGTACGCGAGGTAGCCGACGCCGACGACGAGGGCGACCAACAGCAGTTGGCTGACGAGGCCGACGGCGAACAGCCATCCCGGTGCGTTCGTGCCGTACATCCAGCCCATCATCGGGCCGCGGTACCCCATCATCCCACCACCCATGAACAGTGTGGGGAGAACGACGAGTACGCCGAGTGCGACCAACGCGAGGACGACGAGGCGATTCGTAGTTGTCGTGGTTGCCATGGTTACTCACCTTCCGGAAGCGTCGAACCGAGACGCCTCCTCAGGTAGAGATACGCTCGGCTCGGTTAACCCCATTTTCCTTCCGAATACGAGCGTCTCAGCGGCTGGAACCTCCGAAGACGAAGCTCTCCGCTGCCGCCACCGTAGAACCGAAAGCACACCGTACTCTCACGTTTACTCCGCGTGTCGCTTGAAGAAGAACTGCCGGAGACGCTCCTCGTGGTCGCGTTCGGCGAGATGCGCCTCTACGTACCGAATCTGGGCGTCGAGTTCGGGCACGAGTCGATGTCGAATCGTGTTCACGCGGAGGTTCGTCAGCCAAATCTCGTCGACGAGTTGTTTCAATGCGCCTTCCATCTCTGCCAACGGGACGACTCGTTCGAGCAGTCGTTCGTGTGTCTCGGCTACCTCGTCGATGGCCGCACTCGTGCCCAAGACGCCGTAGCCCCGATAGTCAAGCGGTGTCTCGATAGCTCGACTCAGAATCATCGGGACTTCGACGCCGTGAATGCGAAGTTCGGCGAAGCACACCTCCGGCGTCGTCGTCCGTGTCCACGCAGCGGTCCGAAGCGCGATTCCGCCTTCACGTTCCAGTGCACGCGTGCGAGTGGTGACGGCGTTCGCAAACGATTCCGACACGTCCGCGTAGTGTGTCTCGTATCGGCCCAAAAGGTCTAGCAAGTCGAAGATGAGTGCATCCCGCTTCAGTTCGAGGACGTGCTGTCCCTTCTGGGCCACGCGGAGTTCCGCTTCGAGACGGAGCCGTTCGTGTTGGGTCGGTATCGGGTACGTCGTCATGTCGGTGCGAAGACGTGGTGATACGTTGGCCACCGAACACGATAGTCTCAACCCTACGCTCTGGTGGTTTCGACACTCTCTCCGGAGAGAGTGAGTCGGGCAGTAGCGAGGGTCATAGCCACCCCTGACGGGAGAAGTACACGCCAGACGTGAACGCGACGAGCGCCATGGCCAGCAAGACTGCGGGATAGCCGTAGACCCACGTGAGTTCGGGCATGTTGTACGGACTCCCCCTGAAGTTCATCCCGTAGAGTCCGGTGATGACTGTGAGCGGCAGGAGAATCGTCGCGACGGCGGTCAGTCGCTTCATCACTTCGTTCGTCGACATCGACAGCGCGTTCAGGTAGATGTCGCGTGCACCGGTCGCTAGTTCACGATACGTCTCGGTCAACTCGACGAGTTGAATCAGGTTCTCGTAGACGTCTCTAAAGTACTTCTCCGACTCCGGTCGGACGTTGGGAGAGTCCCCACGAGCGAGTGAACTGGCGGCCTCTCGGCCGGGAATCAGCAACTTTCGGATGCTGAGCAGTTCGCGTCGGACGTTGTTGATGTCCGCTAAGACCGACGTGTCGAGCGTCGTGATGACTGCGTCCTCGATGCGCTCTATCTGGACCTCTATCTGGTCGAGAATCTCGAAGTAGTCGTCGACCAGTCCGTCGATGATTCGGTAGACGACGAAGTCTGCACCCCTGTCGAGTAGGTTCTGTTTGGGGTGGAGGGCCGTCTCCCACATCTCGTCGATGGAGTCGACTCGCCCCGGCGAGAGGCTCACGACCCAATCCGTCCCGAAGAACAGACCGACGGGGCCCTCTGTCACCTCCTCGGCGAACGACGTCTCGCCGCTCGCCAACCGCGCGGCCTTCATGAGGATGAACGTGTACTCGTCGAACTCGTGGACGGTGGCCCGGACGTTCGCCATCGTGTCGTCCGTCGAGAGTCCGTGAATCCCGAACACCGTTTCGAGTTGCCGTACCGCGTCGTCGGTCGCGTGTTCGATGCGGATCCATGCTGTTCCCGGTCGCTCTCTCGCTTCCTGTATGCTCTCGACGACCTGTGGCCCGTCTGCAGTGTATACGACCGCCCGTATCACCACCGAATCAACCTCCACATACCGGACTAGAGGCCGCCTAACTACTTGTGCAGTGTCACGACGGTCTCACTCCGACTTCGGAGCCATCGCGGCCAACCGTCGACGTTCGTCGCGGAGAATGCGCTCCCACACGCCGAACAGCGCACTGTCCAGACCGTAGGCGTCGTCGATGTCGCGTACCCACACGTCGTCGGCGAAGAGCAGTTCCTGAAACCGTCGGACGTCTTCGGAGAGACCCTCGCGTCGACCGGTGTAGTAGTCGACTGTCTCTCTACGCGTCCGTTCAACGAGCGACCGGGGAACGTCGATACCCGACTCGCGGGCGACGTAGTCGTACCACTCCAGATGGAGCAGTGCGTCGGCGAAGACGAACTGGTCGACGAAGCCGTCGACGTGGGCCAACGCCGACCGGCCGTCGACGTAGACGTCTCGCGGGCGACTGAAGCGCGGCACCGAGACGTGGTCGAGTCCAGTGGCGTACTCGCGGGCGACGCGCCGGAGGCGGTAGTCCGCAGCCTGCACGAACGGTGCGAGTGCGAGTTCGTACCACAGCGGCATCCACTCGCAGAACGGGTCCGAGAAGACGGCGTCGGCGAGGAGGTCTGCGGCGACGGAACGGGCCAGTTCGGGTCGCAAAGCGGTGTCGCCGTCGCGCATCGCGTTCGTCGCCTCTCGAAAGTCCGCCTCGAACGTCCCCGTCTCGAACCCCATCCCCTCCGAGACGGTGAGGACGTACTCGGCACCGACGCGGTACCAGTCGGCGAAATCCGCGGGCGAGTCGAGTCGGAGCAGCGAGATGACTGTCACGCGTGGGTGTTCCGACCGGAGGGAGGAAGCAGTGTCGCCCGCGTCGGTTCGCCGCTCGCCTCAGTCGTCGGTGTTCGTCCCAGTTTTCGGGTCGCTCCCGAGCGTCGTCGCCCTCGACGGTTGGGGTGTCAGCGGTTCGCCGCGCAGAAGGTTTCCGAAGACGATGTTGGCGAACTGCGCGAGCAAGACAGCCGCGAGTGGCCCCAAAAAGAGACCGTACCAGCCGAACAGCGCCGTCCCGAGGACGTACGAGAAGAGGACGAGTCCCCGGTGGAGCGTCTGTCCCGAGATGATCGGTCGCAGGACAGCCTGCGGGAGGAAATCGAGGACGACGAACGAGACGACGACGAACGCGACGGGGAACCAGAGTACGCCGGTCGCGTCCGACCGGACGGTTTGCAGTCCCAACCACCCCGCCACGGGGAGATAGACCACTTTCCCGACGACGAGCGGAATGAACGTCGCCAGTCCGGTCAGGACGGCGAGGAGCGTGGGGAAAGGCACCGAAAGCGGGTCGGGGGCGATGTAGGCGAAGCCGTTGTAGACGACGATGGAGGTGAGCGTGACGAGCAGGACGGTCAGGACGTTACCGAAGTAGACGGTTTCGAGGTCCTGGTCGACCGCAGAGAGGAAGGCGTAAATCGCGGTGTGTTCGCTCCCGACTTCCGCGCTGAACCACTGTTCGAGGCGGTCGCCGTCTCGAAAGAGGAAGAACGCGAACGTCAACGCGAGTGTGAGATGGAGGAGTCCGGTGGCGACGGTTCCGAACGTCGCGAGGACGGTGTCGAGACCGCTCTGTAGTTGCGAGACGTTCCCCAGTTGGTTGACGAACTGCATGGGTTGTTCGAGCACCGTCCCGAGCGACTGCGAGTTCCCCGGGAGTCGCTTGAGGACTAACTGGACCATGTTCTGGCCCGCGACCGAACTGAACTCTTGAAAGGCGACGAACCCGGTGTATCCGAGGAGTGCGAGGACGGGGACGACGAGACAGAGTATCGTCAGTGTCGCCGCGAGTCCGTCCGAGAAGCGACGTTCGAGACGGACGTGCATCGGGCGTGCCCCGTAGTAGATGAACAGTCCGAGAACGAACGTGCCGACGAACGAGTACAGAAAGAGTCCGAGTGTCGCGAAGAGCGCCAGCGCGATGACCCACCAACCGATACGTCTCCGCTCGATATCGAACGGCAGGTACTCGTCCATGGCGGGGACGACGCGCGCGGTTTCCTTTTAGCTACTGCCCGATTCGTCGGACGCTCTCGATGTTGCCCGGGAGTCTCCGAAAGCGTCCGATGTGTTTGGAGTGCCTGGTGTCGTTGGGGAACCAACCCGTGCCCGGAGTCGCTGAAGGGGCCGAAGCGTCAGACTGCGGGGTGTCCCGCCGTCAGAGGGACTGACTTAGGCCAATCCCTCTCAGTCCCACGTGACCCACGCGAGGAACGTGAGACCGACGGCCTCGAGGACGTGGAGTGCCAGCATCGCCTGCCACGCGACGGCCGGAACGGCCGTCCTGAACCACACCGAGAGCGTCGGGTCCAGTTGGTAGTAGTAGAGCGCGGCGGCGTTTTCGGCCAGCAGGAACGTCGCGAAGACGAACAGTCCGAGGACGTGTTTCGACCGCATCGCGGCGTAGTTGCGTCCCCAGAGGATGGCGAGCGACGCCAAGATGAGGACGTTCACCGCGGTGGCCAGTCGAGCCACGTCGACCCAGAGGTTCATCTATACTGCCTACTCGACGATGAACTGCCCGGCAATCTCCGTGACCTCTTCCATGCTCTTCGCCTCGTCGACGCCCATCGGGAACGGTGACTCGACGTTGAGTTCGTTCAGGAAGGCGGCGTGGCGAGCCTCGACGCTGTGGATGCCGAGTGCGGCCGCGAAGATGTCGTCGTTGGCGACGGAGGGAGCGGCACCGGCGTAGGCGGCGACACCGGTGTTCTCCAGCGCCTTCGCGACACCGAGGTAGTCCGACGCCGTCTCGTAGCCGAAGTCGTACTCGGCCTCCTCGACGGGCGTTCCGCCCAACTGCTCGACGGTCTGCGTGAGCGCTTTCACGTGCGCGGCCTCGTGTTCGCCGACCATCTCGAGGTGGCCAGGCACCTTCATCTTCAGGCCGTCGTCGTAGTCCGCGAGCACCTTCGCGTTCATCAGTTCGTCCTCGGAGAACTCCGCCAGTCCGTCGCGGTAGAAGGCGTTCTCGAGGTGTTCGAGCGTCAGCGCGTAGTTCAGGATGTCGACGTCGGTCGTGCCGTCGTCCTTCTTCCGACCGAGTTTCGGCACCTCCATCTCGTCGCTGCGGGTGATGGCACCCGCATCGACGTCGGAGGTGATGAACTGCCCCGCGATTTCGAGAATCTCCTCGACGGACTTCGCCTCGTCGACGGCCTTCGGGAACGGTGACTCGTCGTTGACGAGGTTGAGGAAACTCGCGTGGCGGGCCTCGACACTGTGGATTCCTGCGGCGGCCGCGAGGATGTCGGTGTCGACTACAGAGGGCGCGGCCCCGGCGTAGGCGGCGACGCCGGTGTTCTCCAGTGCCATCCCCGTCGCGAGGAACTCCGTCGGCGTCTCGTAGCCGAAGTCGTACTCGGCCTCCTCGACGGGCGTTCCGCCCAACTGCTCGACGGTCTGCGTGAGCGCCTTCACGTGCGCGGCCTCGTGTTCGCCGACCACTTTCAGATACTCGGGAACGTCCATGCGGACCGCCTCGCCGAACTTCGAGAGCACGTTCGCGCCCATCAGTTCGTCGTCCGAGAACGTTTTCAGACCGTCGCGGTAGAAGGCGTTCTCGAGGTGTTCGAGCGTCAGCGCGTAGTTCAAGATGGGGACGTCGGGGTTCGTCTCCGCCATCGGCGTCTCGGTCGGTTCGTCGGTCATCTCCGGCGTCATCGTCGGCGTCTCGGTTGGTTCCTCAGTCGTCGTCGCCGAGCCACCACTGTCGCCGCCCATACAGCCAGCGAGGGCCGTCCCGCCGACGACTGCCATCGCACTCAATAGCTTTCGTCGCGACGTGGGGCGGATACCGCTCGCTGCGCGTTGGGTGGTCGGGTGCTGTTCGGGTCGGTGGGTGTCGGTGTTCTTGCGAGCCATTGGGCTTCGACTGGAGCGAAGTCGTATCAGTTAATGAAGAATTTCCGAACTCCGACCTGAGTGGCTCCGAGGTGTCTCCGAGGTCTGTCCGGAGACTCACCCAAATCTTACCCAATTTAATCAGACTGTCTGATTTTCCTACTAGTTCTGCACGTCGGCTATCTGTCGAGGGCGTCGTCGAATCCCCACTCTTCGGCCCGCTGTTCGGCTTCTTCGCGGGCCTGTTCGCGAATCGCGGCGATCTTCTCCTCGTCGTCGAGGAACGCTTCGAGTGCACTCTTGTCGTTCTGTGACTGCTCCTCGCGGTCGTCGGGAGCGAGCACACGGGTTCGCTCCGCCAACTCGCTGTCGGCAGCGAGTTCCTCGGCGGGCATCTCCGGCGAGACACGGAGTTCGGGCGTGTCGTGGGCGTCGCTGAGCGCGTCGCTCGACAGTTCGTACAGTTCGACCTTGTACGGGCCGGGGACGGCCAAGTCACCGAGTGCCTCGGCACCGCCACGGTCCGTCGCACCGTCGTACGCGAGGACGGGGACCCCACCCTCGAACGTCAACACGGCGCGGCGGTCGCCGCCGAGGAGGAGCGTGTCCTGCGGGCGGAACACCGCGTACCCAGTCAGTCGGCGGTCGAGTGCGGCCGAGAGCGCCGCTCCGGGGTCGGAGACGACGCGCGAGCGGACGAGGTCACCCTCGGGAAGCCTCATGGCGTCTCGGGGACGACGGCGCTCCGGAAGCGTGCCGCGACGTCGTCTTCGTCGCCGTCGCGGACGTCGATGGCAGCGGCCGCCTCCCGGTAGGACGCCGCGGCGACCGAGTCGGGAGCGTGTGCGAGCAGTGGCTCTCCGGCCCGGCGGGCCGCCCGGACGACGTCGCTGTCTGGCACCGTCGTCAGCGTCTCGCCGCCGAAGTAGCGCTCGGCTTGGTCGGCGACGCGGTCGATTCGCTCGTCGTCGTGGACTTTGTTGAACAGCACGCCCGCCGTCTCGGTGCCGTAGGACTGCGCGTACTCCTGGACCTTCAGGCCGTCCGAGAGGGAGGGAATCGTCGGCTGGAGGACCACGACGACCCGGTCGGCCAAGACGACTGGAAGCACGGCACTCTTCGACCCGAGTGCCGCCGGCGAGTCCAAGAGGACGACGTCCGTGTCGGCGGCGAGGTCGGCGACGACGTCTCGGAGGCGTCCGGGGTCTGCGGCTTCGAAGGCGGCGAGACTCGTCCCACACGGAACGACGGACATCCCGAAGCGGTCGTACACTGCCTCGTCGACCCTCGTCCCAGTCTCCTCGACGAGCAGGTCGTGCAGCGTCACCTCGACGTCGTCGAGACCGGCGTGAAAGAGGAGGTTCGCCATCCCCGTGTCGGCGTCGATGACCGTCACGTCGTGGTCGGCCGCGAGCGCCATCCCCAGCGCGAGCGTACTCGTCGTCTTTCCAGTCCCACCCTTGCCACTCGCGACTGCGAACGCCTCCACCATAGTCCGTGGTTGCTGGCTAATGTGGTTTAAAACTTGGGTGAGAGTACCGAAACAATCGGTGCTGCTGCCCGAAGGGCTAACTCGCCCACGGCTGTAGAGTCTGTATGACCGTCGAGAGTTCAGCGAAACTCGACACCCCCGAGTCGTCGCCAGCGCGCAAACTCGCCGCCGTCGCCGCCGCGGTGATGGTCGTCGTCGCGTTCGCCGTCGGCTTCCGCCGTGACGACGAACCGGACCTCGAACCACCGTTCTGACTCGGTCTCGTTTTCCACCGTCGCAGACAACCGGCAAGATACGTGCTAGCAGTCGCCACAACGCTTTCGTGCTATCCCTCCTGAGCATCAGAAGATGACGGAGACGAACGGAACGACTGCGACGACGCACGTCGTTCGAATCTGTACGGGGACGGACTCGCTCGACCGGACCCGGTCGCTCGCCACTGTCGCCCGCGACGAGGCGACGACGGCGACGGTGCTGGAGGTCGGACCGGCCGGCGTCGGTGACCTCGCGCCGCTGGTCCTCACGACGCACGACGGCGTGACGGCGTTCCACGCCGACCCCACTGCCGACGACGTTCGAGCGCTGGTTCGAGCGGTCGAGGACGGCGACGTGTCGACCGACGCGGCACACGCGGTCGTCGACCACGACCCGGACAGCGGAACGCTTCCGCTTCCGGAGAACGGCCCCCTCGCCGTCGGACGGCGGCGGGTACTCGCTCGCGCGGGGTGGACCGTTCCCGGCGAGCAACTGGACGAGCGACTGGCGACCGACGTCGTCCGCGACGACGCCGACGGGGCGGACGACCTGATTCGACGCGTCGGTCTGCTCGGTCGCGGCCGCGGCGACGGAAGTACGGACGTGCCCGTAATCGAGGAGTGGGACCGCGCCCGCGAGACGGTCGAGTCCGAGGGGCAAGACCCCGTCCTCGTGGTCAACGCCAACGAGAGTGACGACCGAAACCGGACGGACAGCACGCTCCTCGAAGCGGACCCGGCCGCTGTCGTCGACGGCGCCCTCGCCGTGGCCGACCTACTGGCCGTCGAAGACGTCGTCGTCTACTGTAACGAAGCGGACTACCTCGCGCGCGACCGAGTTCGAGCGGCCGTCGACACCGTCTGTGAACACGTCGACCCGCCGAAACGCCCGCAGGTCGTCGCCGGCCCGGACAGGTACATCGCCGGTGAGATGACGATGGCGCTGGAAGCGATGGAGGGTAACGACCGACTGGAGGCGAGACTCCGCCCCCCGACGCCGGCCCAGCACGGTCTCTACGGTCGGCCGACCGTGATCCACACCCCGCGGACGATAGCACAGATACGCGAACTACTCCTCGACTCCGACGCCTTCGACGCCGGCGACGCCGACCCGGGGACGCGACTGCTGACCGTCTCTGGCGACGTGGACGCACCCGCGACGGTCGAACTCTCGACTGGCGGGTCGCTGGAGGCGATTCGCGAGGCAGTGACGCTCGACGGGTCGTTCAAGATGGCCTGCGTCGGCGGGCAGTTCGGCGGCCTCACTCGGTCGCTCGACTACGCGCCGAGCGCATCCGGTCTCTCGGGTGCGGGACTCGGCACGGAAGGCGCGGTCGAACTGCTCGCCGACTCGCGGTGTGCCGTCGCCACCGCGGGCAAGCGTGCCCGGTTCGCCGAGGAGGAGAACTGCGGGCGCTGTGTCCCCTGTCGGGAAGGTTCAGTCCAACTGACGGACCTGCTTCGAGACGTCTATCAGGGCGAGTACAAAGACGGGATGCTCCGAGAACTGACTCGAACCATGCGGACCACCAGCACCTGCGACTTCGGACGGAGCGCGGCCCGCCCGGTCAGTACGGCGATGGACCGCTTCGAGACGGAGTTCCACGCCCACGCTGAAGGGCGCTGTCCCAGCGGCGAGTGCAAGACGAAACGACACGCCGAACGCGAACGAGGAGAAGTGACGACATGAGCACAGACGACCCATCAGGCGAGCGAGAATCGGCACCCGCCCCGGCGATGCCGGGGATTCCAGATTTGGAGGACCCCCGACCCAGCACGCCGCTGACGGAGGACTTCAACACCGGGACGGCGAACGACCCCGAGACGGGGACGCGCGGCGAGGAGATGACACACCTCACCATCGACGGTCAGTCTATCGCCGTCCCACCGGGGTCGACGGTCATCGAGGCGATGGAAGCGGTCGATACCGACGAAGAGGTGCCGGCGCTCTGCTACTACGACCGTGGAACAGAACAGTCAGAGAACGTCGGCCCGCGCAGCGAGTGTCGGACCTGCATGGTCGAGACGGAGGAGTACGGACTCGTCCCCTCCTGTAGCTTCCCGGCCGAGGACGACCTGACCGTCCGCACCGCCGCCGAGGACGCCGCCGAGGCCCGCGACGTCAACCTCGATTTGGTGCTCTCGAACCACAACCTCCGGTGTACGACCTGCGGACAGAACGGTCGCTGTGAGTTGCAAGACACCTCCATCGAACACGGCGTCGAGGAACCGAGATACGGCGTCTTCGAGGACCGCGACGAGTACGAACCGCTCGACGACACCTCCTCGGTCATCCAGATAGACCGCAACAAGTGTATCCTCTGTAACCGCTGTGTCGAGGCCTGCAACGACGTGCAGGTCGAAGGCGTCCTCAGAATCGAGGGACAGGGGTCGGACACGCGAATCGGCTTCCAGTCCGACGTCGACACGATGCAGGAGTCGACCTGTGTCTCGTGTGGCCACTGTGCGACGGTCTGTCCGACCGGGTCGCTGGTCGAGCAGGGACTCGTCGACAGCGCGACTATCCCGCTGCCGGGGTTCAACCAGAAGAACTCCATCGGGAAGGTCATCGAGGGTGACCGCGCCCAGAAGGCCGACGAGTCGAGTGCGCCGAACCGCGGCGTCTCGTCGGCGTCGTCGGCCGAAGACGACGAGGTGGACGTCTCCGAGACGTCCGGCGTCGCACGCTTCATGGCGAAGGCCAAACAGCAGGCGACGGACACGGGTAAACAACTCACCGACGAGGCGCTGAAACAGGCCGAACACGCCGGCGAGAAGTTCGCCTCGGAGGCGTTCACCATCGGGCAACTGTTCGACGTCGCCGAGGTCATCAGCGACGCGCGACTGGGCCGAATCACGAAGGCCGAGACGACCTGTAACTACTGTGCGGTCGGGTGTCGGTTCGAACTGTACGGGAAAGACGGCGACGTACTCGGCGTCCGCCCGGCGGACCCCGAGGCGACGCCGGCCAACGACTTCTCGACGTGTGTGAAAGGGAAGTTCGGCTACGACTTCGTCGACAGCGACGACCGGTTGACCACGCCGTTGATTCGAGAGGGTGACGAGTTCCGCGAAGCCAGTTGGGAGGAGGCGTACGACCGAATCTACGAAGAGTTGAGCGAAATCCAGCGCGAACACGGCGACGATTCGGTCGCCGTCACCTCCTCCTCGAAGTGCACGAACGAGGAGAACTTCCTGAACCAGAAGTTCGCTCGGCAGGTGTTGCACACCCCGCACGTCGACAACTGTGCGCGCCTCTGTCACTCTTCGACGGTGACGGGGCTGAAGCAGACGGTCGGATTCGGGGCGATGACCAACCGCATCAACGAGGATATCGGCGAGACGGACTGCTATCTCATCACCGGGTCGAACACCACCGAGGGCCATCCGGTGCTCGCCACGCGCATCAAGCAGAACGTCCGCGACGGTGCGGACCTGTTCGTCTTCGAACCGCGCGAAATCGGCATGGCAGAGCACGCCACGCAGTACACGCGGACGAAACCCGGCGAGGACATCGCGTGGCTCAACGGGATGGTTCGCCACATCATCGAGGAGGACCTCCACGACACCGAGTTCATCGAGGAACGGACGAAGCACTTCGACGATGTCAAAGAGAAGGTCGAACCGTTCACGCCCGAGAAGGTAGAGGAACTCTCCGGCGTCTCGCCCGAGGAGTTGAAGAACGCCGCCGAGACGATTGCGAAAGCCGACACCTGTATCTTCGGATGGGCGATGGGGATGACCCAACACGCCCACGGAACACGCAACGTCCTCGCCATCACGAATCTCGCGCTCGTCACCGGCAACTTAGGAAAGCCCGGCGCGGGTCTCTCGCCGTTCCGCGGGCAGAACAACGTGCAGGGCGGCGGCGGCGACATGGGACCGGCCCCGCACAACCTACCGGGGTATCAGGACCCCACCGACGACGAGGTGGCCGACAAGTTCGAGCGAGTCTGGGGCGAGCGCCCACCACAGGAGACGGGTCTCCGACTTCCCGAACAGTACGAGGCGATGACCGACGGGGAGATTCGAGGGATGTTCATCATGGGCGAGAACCCGGTGCTCTCGGAGCCAGACATCCGAGAGGCCGAACACGCGATTCAGGAACTCGACTTCCTCGCGGTGCAGGACATCTTCCTGACCGAGACGGCGGAGTTCGCCGACGTGGTGCTTCCAGCGGCCTCGGCGGCTGAGAAGTACGGCACGTTCACTAACACCGAACGTCGCGTCCAGATGGTCAGACCAGCAGTCGAACCGCCGGGTGAGGCAAAGACGGACCTACGTATCCTCTGTGACCTCGCCCAGCGGTTCGGCTACGACTGGGACTACACCTCGCCGGCCGACGTGATGGACGAGATTTCCCAACTCGTCCCCATCTACGGCGGCATCACCTACGACCGCTTGGAGTCGACGCCGGAGGGGCTTCAGTGGCCCTGCGAGGAGGAGGACGACCCGGGGACGCCGTTCCTCTACGAAGAGGAGTTCAACTTCGACGACGGCCTCGCCCGATTCGTCCCCGCCGACTACGCGGGGCCGGTGGAGATGCCCGACGAGGAGTTCCCGCTGATGCTCACGTCGGGTCGCGTGCTCTACCACTGGCACACCGGGACGATGACGCGCCGGACGCAGGTATCGATGGACCACGTCCCCGAGAGTTTCGTCACCATCCACCCGGAGATGGCCGAGCAGTTGGGTGTGAAAGACGACGAGTACGTGCGAGTCACCTCCCGTCGCGGCGACATCGTCGTCAAGGCGGACGTCCACGAGATGTCCGACCCCGGCGTCGTCTTCATCCCGATGCACTTCGCGCAGGGAGCCATCAACGAACTCACGCAGCACGAACTCGACCCGGACTCCTACATCCCCGAGTACAAGGTGACGAGCGTCCGCATCGAACCGGTCGGCCCGGACCCGGACGTCGACCCACTGCCGGTCGAACCGCCGACGGGTGAAGTCGAAGGCCGACCCGACGAAGGGACCGCCGACGACTGAGCACCGACCACGAACAGAGGCTACTTTTCGCTGCCGACAGAACACCCACTCATGCGCTCAGCAGTCGTCGTCGCCGGTGGTCGCTCGACACGGTTCGGCGACGCCGACAAAGCCGTCGCCGAACTCGCCGGAACGCCGATGATTCGTCGCGTCGCCGACCGCCTCGTCTCCACCGTCGACGAACTCGTCGTCAACTGCCGCGCCGACCAGCGGGCAGCAATCGAATCGGCGATGGGCGACTATCCGCTCCCCGTTCGATACGCCCTCGACACCGACACCGACGAGGGACCGATGGCCGGTATCGGAACCGGACTCGGCGCGTGCGACGGCGAGTACGCCGTCGTCGTCGCCTGCGACATGCCCTTCGTCGACTCGGGAGTCGTCGAGTACCTGTTCGAGCGAGCGGAAGAGGAGAACGTCGACGCCGCGGTTCCGAAACTCGACGACGGGTGGTACCAGACGACGCAAGCCGTTTATCGAGCAGACGCGATGGCGGCGGCCTGTGAGGCCGCACTGGAACGCGGCGACCGGAAGATTCTCGCGCCGCTGGAGGAGTTAGCGTGGGTCGTCGTCGAGGAGAGCGAAATTCGGGAACACGGCGACGTCGGGACGTTCGAGAATGTGAACACGCGTGACGAGTTCGAAGATGCACAGACGCGGTTCTGAACCTACTGGCACTTCGGTACTTTCAACCCCCTAACTATTTTATCGGCGCTCCTGATACGGGGTGCATGGACCGTCCCCATCTCGTCGCCCTCCTCGTCGTTCTCGTCGGCATCGTCGCCGTCCCTGTCTCTCTCACTGCGTTCGACCCACCCACGGCGAACTCGCTCTCCGCAGACCAGACGTATCCCGCTGGTGCAGGCCCGGACTCCGTCGACTTCGAGGCACTCGACGCCGACGAACACAACGTCTCCTATGCACCCCGCGAACACTGGGACGCGTACGTCCTCAACTACACCGAACCCGACGAGGGAGCACGAGTCGAGGGCGTGTACTACATCAACTCGACCACGGGCGAGATACTCGCCGACCGGTGGCACGATGCGAAGGTGTACCGCCACGGAAAGACGTACGTGTTCTACCAACCCGCGTCCGGACTCGACGAGCACAGACGAGAGATGTTCGAAGCGGACAACCAGTTCGTCTACGACGACACCACTGACGCGTTCTACCGATACGACCCACACGTCGGGAAGATACACCCCACGACCATCGGACGGCATCCAGACATCCTCGAACTGTACACGTGGGAAGCCGTCGGCACGGAGAACCACTACGGCGTCCCAGTACTCGTCTACCGAGCGACCGGTGAGCGGTCCGGCGACTACGTCCCGCAACTCGTCGAAGGGACGTTCGAACTCGGTGTCGACGACGGCGTTATCTACGGCTTCGACATTACGGTCCGAGAAGAAGGTGAGTACCACTACACCTACGACGTCGCACCGACCGAGTTTCCGGACCACGAGTGGGTCGACACCGCAGAGCGACTCGCCGGGAACACCACGAGCGACAACACCAGCAGTTCCTGACTACGTAGCCGTGGTTCCGCGACGGTCGGCTCAGCAGTAGTCGGCAACGTTCTCGCGGACGACTGTCGTCTCGCCGTAGCGGACAGCGACGATAGTCGTCGTCTAGTGGGCGACTCGGGCGCTCCTCTACGTCACCACGTCCACCAGCGGGTCGTCGGTGTTCATCCGCGCCAGCACCACTCGCGGGACGTTCACGCGCTCGTGAATCCCCTCCGCAATCTCTCGGCCGACCGCTTCCAACTCCTCGTCGTCGACCATGTTTATCAGCGGAATCACCGTCGCACGCGGGAGGATGCCCTTCCGTCCGCCGTCACGACTCGCCAGTACCTCGGCGACGTCCTCGGCACCGATGGTGTCGCCTAACTCCAACCCCGTGACGTCGGCGACGCGTTCGGGTCGGTGGACGTGTTCGTCGGTGAGCGGTTTCCCGACGACTTTCGCGCTGGCGATGGGAATCACGGTGTCGGCCATCGCTGGAACCTGCGGTTCGTGTTCGTTGGGCGCTTTCAGCCAGCGGGTCCGCGCCCCGTCGGCCTTCACGAACACGGCGTCGGCGTGGCCGCTAGCGCGAATCGCCGTCACGAGCGCCGGGTCGTAGCCGCGGTATCGGTCGTCGCGTTCCTGTTCGGGGACGAGTCCGAGCGGCCACGACTCGTTGGTCCGGAGCGCCTCGACCGGTGCGTCGGTGACGGCGACGTGGGCTACCTGGTCGTCGAAGATGGGGATACGAACCGTCGCGGTGACGACGCCACGTGGGACGCGGTTCGCCAGCGAGTAGAGTGTCGTCTTCTTCCCGCCCGCGCCGACGACGCAGACCATCCCCGACTCCGCCGCGAGTGCCTCGACGATGTCCATGTGTCTCTGTCTCCGTGCTCGGTCAAAAAGTGTCGTGGCGAACTGCTCGGTTCAGTGTCGACTATCGAGGCCGAGTGCGGCGACGTCGACGTGGTCGGCGACGAGCGTGGCCGCGCGGTCGAACGGCGAGCGAGTCGCTTCGCCCGGTTTCGGTCGGAGACGACCGGCCGCTGCGAAGGTCACGTCGAGGAACGCGTCGCGAGCGACCTGGTTCTCGAACAGACCGTGGAGATACGTCCCGAGGACGTTCGCGTTCGCCGCGCCCAGTGTCGCCCCGTCGGACTCGGCCACGTCATCGTCGTCCGTACGTTCGTCATCGTCACCGGTAGTACGTTCACCGTCTCGCGTGCGCGTGAACGGTGTCTCGATTTCGTCGTCGCCGACTGCTCGTGTCTGTCCCGTGTGAATCTCGTACCCCTCGACCGTCCCACGAGCGCCCGCGAGTGGTCCCGTTCCGTCTAGACGCCACCGCGCTTCGGTGACGCGTTTCTTCGGGTCGAATCGCGTCTCGACTGGAAGGAGGCCGAACCCACCCACCGACTCCGCCTCGCCCGTCCCTTCGACGGCGGCGTTCGTGAGGCGTTCGCCGAGGAACTGATAGCCGCCGCACAGGCCGACGAGTGGCCCGTCGAAGGCGGCGAGTGCGGCACCGAGACCAGCCTCTCGTGCCGCCAGTAGGTCGTCGACGGTGTTCTTCGTCCCCGGGAGGACGACGGCGTCGGCGTCGGCGAGGGGGTCGTCGAGTGGGACGTACGCGACGCGAACGCCGGGTTCGGCGGCGAGCGGTTCGAGGTCGGTGAAGTTCGAGATGTGCGGGAGTCGAGGAACGGCGACGGTCACGCTCTCGGCCGCTGCGACGCCGTCGCTGTCGCCGACGACCGACCGCTCCCCGACCGGCGGGAGTGAGACGCTGTCCTCGGCGGGGAGACCCGGGTCGTCGTACGGGAGGACGCCGAGAACGGGGACACCAGTTCGCTCCTCGAAAGCGTCTAGCCCCGGTTCGAGGATGGACAGGTCGCCGCGAAACTTGTTGACGACGACGCCGACGACCTGCTCGCGGAGGTCGTCGGGCAGCAGTTCGAGCGTCCCGACGAGACTGGCGAAGACGCCGCCGCGTTCGATGTCGGCGACGAGGAGGATGTCTGCACCACTTGTTCGAGCGGTCTCGACGTTCGCTAAATCTCTGTCGTGGAGGTTAATCTCCGCAATCGAGCCAGCACCCTCGGCGACGACGACGTCGTGGGCGTCGGCGAGTCGTTCGTGGGCGTCTCTCGCTGCATCCCGCGCGTCGTGCCAGTGGTCGCTGTAGTAGTGTCCCGCCTCGAAGTTCCCGACTGCCACGCCGTCGACGACGAGTTGTGACTGGCCATCCCCGCGCGGTTTCAGGAGCACCGGGTTGTGGTCGGTGGTCGGTCGAACCCGTGCTGCTCGGGCTTGGACGTACTGCGAGACGCCGATTTCGCCGAAGGCGGTCGACTCGTCTTCTCGGTCACCGACGACGGCCGACGACCGCGGGACGGCCCGCGCGTTGTTGCTCATGTTCTGCGCCTTGAACGGCGCGACGGAGACGCCCTGGTCGGCGAGATGGCGACACAGACCGGCGACGACGGTGCTCTTGCCGACGTGACTGGCTGTACCGGCGACGAGAAGTGTTCGTGTGGCGGGCATCGTCGACAGTTCGGCGTGCACTGCAATCAACGCACCCGGTTCGGTTTCGTCACGGCCGAATACGCTATATACTGGCTGTCGAATCAGCCGATTTATTCTCCGTATAATAACACTCTCAATGCGCGTAGTTGACGTGTCTATGTCGAAGCAAGACGACGCGACACGCCGAACCGTACTGAAGTTTCTTGGAGTCACTGCGAGTGTGGGGGCCGTCGGAGCGGGACACGCGGGTGCACGGATGCTCGACGGAGCGCCGAACTCGACCGACGTCAGCACCGAGAGTTCACTCGCCCTCGACGACGTCGCCGTCTCCGAGGAGTGGCCGCAGGTGCAAGGAAACGCCGCGAAGACGGGTGTCGCCTCGTCGGGTCCGCGCTCGAACGTCGGTGTCGCGTGGCAGTTCGGTGCAGACGACGAGCAGAGCTACGGCGACCCAGTCGTCGCCGACGGTGCCGTCTACGCGACGACCGAGGAGGGCCTCGTCTCGCTGACGACCGAAGGCGAGTTCCGATGGTTCGCCGACGCCGCTGGCGACGAGGAGTTCCGATACTCCGCACCCGCTGTCGACGGCGACACCGTCTACGTCGCCGCAAAAGCCGCCGAGACCGACTGCAACGAGAAGACCGGGAGCGCACTCGTCGCCCTCGACGTCGAAGACGGCACAGAACAGGGACGGACACCGCTCGACGGCGGGAACGACTCGTATCAATCGTTGACCGTCGACGACGGGATGGTCTACGCGTTCGGGACGGAGACGATGACAGACGGCGGTACGCTGCTCGCAATCGACACGGCCTCCGGTGAGGAACAGTGGCGGTTCGGTGTCGAGGGCTCCGGCATCGCGAGTCTGAACTCCTCGCCAGCAGCCGTTTCCGACGGAGCGGTCTACCTCGCGAGCGACCGACTCTACGCACTCGACGCGGAGACGGGTGAAGAGCAGTGGGTCGCCGAGACGAGCGCCCTCAAGTCGATGCAAGAGGCGACGCCGACCGTCGTCGGCGACACCGTCTACGTCGGTGCGGGTAGATACGAAGACACGGTCTACGCCGTCGACACCGAGGACGGAAGCATTCGCTGGGAGAATCAACCCGACGGCCCGGGCTACGGCGTCGGCTACTGGACGTCGGCGGCTGTCGCCGGTGACTACGTGGTCTTCGGCTTCCAACCCGTCGAAGAAGGCAGGACGCGAGGGCACTACGCGTTCGACCGCGAAGACGGGTCGGTCGCGTGGAACGTCACGGGTACCGTCGTCGCACCGGCCGCCACGGAGGACCTCGTCTACACCGGACGGAAGGCCCTGAACGCCGCCGACGGGAGCGTCGCGTGGGAGTTCGGCGACGACGTCCCGTTCGGCACCACCGCTCCCGCCGTCGTCGACGACACCGTCTACGTCGGCGGCGCGAGTCTCACGGCTATCACCGGCGATACTGTCTGATCGGTCAGTACTCGGTTCCCTTCCGAGCGCGTTGCCCCGTCTCGAACGGGTGTTTTTCCATCTTGACCTGCGTGATGAGGTCGGCAACGTCGTCGAGATAGTCCGGTCGTTCGTGACTCCCCGTGAGTACGAGTTCGAGGTTCTCGGGCTTGGACTCGACGAAGTCGACGACGGCCGACTCGTCGAGCAGTCCCATCGAGACGGCGTAGAGCACCTCGTCGATGATGAGCATGTGGACACCGTCTTCGGCCGGTCCGTCGAGCGGCAGCGGTTTCGAGAGGTCTGCCTCGCCCGCCGCGGCGACGAGTTCTCGTGCGCGCTCGAACCCCGCTTCAGCCTGCGTAGCGTGGTCGGCCTCGTCGCTGCCGTCGCGCATCCCGGCCCACCCGTAGTGACCGAGGTTCTCGTAGGTGATGCCGGGGACGGCGGCGATAGCGTTGTACTCGCCGCGGACGTCCTCGACGCTGTCCGCGCCGCCCTTCATCAGTTGGAGCAGGTGGACTCGAAAGCCGTGGCCAGCGGCGCGAAAGCCCATGCCGAGTGCGGCGGTGGTCTTGCCCTTCCCGCCACCCCACCACACTTGGACGAGTCCGAACTCGTCGGGGGCGCTCGGTTCGATGGTCCGGGCATCGGGCTTTCGGCCCTTTCCGGGCGTGTTCTTTCGGACGTCGTCTGCGGTGTGTGTCGTGTCCGTCGTGTCCGTCGCGTTCGTCGTGTCTGCGGTGTGTGAATCGTCGTTACTCATGTGTCATGTCACTCGCCCAGTCGAGATACAGGGCGGCACTCCACGAGAATCGGTCGCTCCCGCGGCCTGCGCCCGTCTCCGGGTTGAAGTATTCGCGGAACCCTTCTTCCTCCAAGAGTTCGAGGCTGTCCTCCTCGATTCGGTCGGCGGTGTCGACGGCGCCGTAGCGCCGCAGTCCGTCGGCGAGAAGCCAGTTGACGTTCATCCACGCCGGCCCGCGCCAGTAACGGTCGTAGTCCATGTCGGGGCCGACGTAGGAGGGGCAGGCGTAGTCGTAGTCGAGGAAGTTCTCTCGCAGATTCTCGCGGAGACGGCCGAACTGCTCGTTCGTCGGTACCTCGCCGAAAACGCTGACGAGACCGGCGACGGAGTTCACGCGCAGTTTCCGGTCGTTCACACGGTCGTAGGAGACGAACGTCCCCAACTCCTCGTCCCACAGTCGCTCGCGCATCCCGGCGCGACTGTGTTCGGCCTGTCGCCGCCACTCGTCGGCTTTGGCTTCGTCGCCCGCACCCGCGTAGAGCGCGGCGAGGTCGTCGCAGGCGCGGACGAAGATGCTGTTCGTCAGCACGTCCTCGACGAGGAACGGACACACCTCTCGGAGTCGGGACTCGTCCCAGTCGAGCGCCTTCCCCTGTCGGACGAGCGCGACGTAGCGGTCGTAGTCCCAGTCGGTCGGTCGCTGTTCGGAGAGGTCGGCGGACTTGCGGTCTTTCCGCGCGTAGTCGAGGTTCGTGGCGATGTCCGCTGGGTCGAACGACTCTAAGACGGGAACCCACGCAGGAGAGTCGTCCATCCCTGTCGCCCAGGGGTGGCGAACGTAGACGGTGTCGCCGTCGAACGACCGTTCGTCGACCCACCACGAGAGATGCTGGTCGAGGAGTGGAAGCATCTCGTCGCGGAACGCGTCGTCGCTGGTCACCTCGTAGACGCGGCGGGCGGCGGGCACGAGCATCGGCGGTTGGGTGATACCGCTCGTCGCTACCTCGTCCGTGCCCGCCTCCCACTCGTCGGGTCCGGGAAAGTAGCCCTCCGCGTCGGCCCAGAACGCTATCTGCGGCACCATCCCGTTCGGCCACATCGCGTCGAGCAGTGTCCGTAACTCCTGTTTCGCCGCCGCCTCGTCGACGTGGGCGAGACCGACGGCGATGAACGCCGAGTCCCAGTTCCACTGGTAGGGATAGAGTGTCGACGAAGGGATAGTGTACCCCTCGTGGCGGTTCTCGCGGAGGATTGCGACGGCTTGCTCTCGTCGGTCGGTCATGTGAGAGAGACCCCCGCACCGGGAGTTTTGCCTTTCGGTCGACGCATCGCGCATCACGACAACTCCGAAACGAACCGGTCGAACGCGCCGCTCGCGGCGTGGACGTGCGCGTAGGTGCCGAGCGTCCGGTATTCGGTCAGACCGTCGTGGTCGCCGTCGATTCCCGTTCCTCTCTCCACGTCGAAGGCGAACCGTGCATCGTCAGCGACGCTCGCCTCGGAGTAGTGGAACTCGTGCCCGCGGAGCGTCTCTCCCGGCCCGGCGGTGAGCGTCCCATCTCGTGCGACCAGTTCGACGTGGTCCAGCGCCCGATACCGGTCGGCCATCCGGACGCTCGCGGGCAGTACGCCCGCCATCTCGAACGTCTCGCCCTCCGTCGTCGTCAGCGACTCGGCCAGCGCCATCAGGCCGCCGCACTCGCCGAGGACCGGCAGTCCCTCGGATGCACGGTCGGCCAGCGTCGCCAACGCCGGACTCGATTCGAGTGCTTCGGTGTGGAGTTCGGGGTAGCCGCCGGGGAGGTAGACGCCGTCGCACTCGGGCAGGTCGTCGCCTGCGGTCGGTGCGAAGGGAACGACGGTCGCTCGCGCGCGAAGTCGCTCGCGGACGGCCGGGTAGACGAACCGAAAGGCGGCGTCGTCGGCGACGGCGATTCGGGGGGCGTCGGCGATTTGAGCCAGGTCCGAATCGCTCGGGTCGTCGGGGACGTCTGCCTCACGCGCCACGTCGAGCAGTCGGTCCACGTCCAAGCAATCTGCCGCGGCGTCGAGTGCGTCGGGCGTCAACGACGACTCCTCGCCGAGCACGAGACCGAGATGTCGCTCGGGAATCGTCAGGTCGTCGCGTGGCGGAATCCGACCGAAGTACGTCAAGTCGTCCGGAAGCGCGTTCACGATGCCCTGCTCGTGTCGCCCGCCGTGGGCGCGTGTGGCGACGACGCCCGCGACGTCGACGTCGTGGCCGGTGTGTTCGGTGTAGCGTTGGAAGCCGAGTGCGGTGGCGGCGACGCTCTCCATGCCCGCACTCGCGTCGACGACGAGGACGACCGGCAGGTCGAGCAGTTCGGCGACGCGGGCGGTCGACGTGTCGGGGTCGCCAGCACCGTCGTACAGTCCCATCATCCCCTCGACGACGCAGACGTCACCCGCACCGCGAGCATAGTTCTCGCGGAGTCCTCGCTCGCCTTGCAGCCACGGGTCGAGCGTCCGCGAGGCGCGCCACGTCGTCGCGGTGTGGTGACTCGGGTCGATGAAGTCCGGCCCGGCTTTCGCCGGTTGGACGGTTCGACCCTCCCGTTGCAGCGCACGGCAAACTGCGAGCGTCGTCACGGTCTTCCCGACGCTCGACGCGGTGCCGGCGACGACCAGGCCCTTCACCGTCTCACCTCTACATTCATTGAATATGGATTACTACAACTATACTTTAATTCGATGGTCGATACGCAGTGCGAAGCAGTCAGACCCAAAAGACAATCAACTGGAAGATACGTACATCGACACAGTCTAGGTGAGATTGAAAATGGTTTCACGGAGAGCGATACTGTCGTGTGCCCTACCGGCCGTGTCTGCCTTGGCAGGATGTACCTCGCAGGGAGTCGGTGGTCCAAAGTTGGTTCGAAGCCTCGGATTTCGACGGACCGAGGAGTTCCTCGCACAGCAGTCGTCGTTAGATGCGCAGCGACCGACGGTCGCCAGCGTCCTGGTTACCAAACAGAACGCCGAGTCAGCAGTGGCCAACTGGGAGATGCTTCTGGACTCGACAGCACAGCCTTACAAGGAGACGGAGTACGGATCGAAGTTTCTCGTCGTCCACGTCGGCGTGGTCGACCGTGGGCAGCAGATTTCGGTCGACCGACCGACCGTCGAAAACGGCAATCTGTCGTACGACGTATCGGTCGTCGCAGGGTCGGAAGATCCACCAAACACTGACGGACCGATCTTCTCCTACCGTATCGAGCAGTGGAGAGCAGGACCGCTCTTCGCACCGAAGTCGGTCTCCACGACGCTCTCCTGAGTCTCTCGCAGTAACGACTCACCACCGTCCCGGCCCGAGCACGAGGAAAGCCAAGGAGACTAATCGAGCGGTTCGACGTCGGCGCGTTCGTCGGTGACGACGCCGTAGGCCGCCTCGGCGACAGATTCCGGAAGGTCGACGTCGCCCACCGCGTACCGGGAGTCGAGTGAAGCGACGAGTGCGTCGCGGACGCAGGCCCGCGTCGCCGCACCGACGCCGGTCGCACTCCCCGAGAACGCGGCCTCTTCACCGCTTGGGTCGCAGGCGACGATGACCGCATCCGTCGTCGTCCCGGTGAACCCCATCTTCGCTAGCAACGTGGCCGTCTTGGCCTCGGCGACGACGGTGAGCAGGTTGGGAAGTGCACCCGGCGCGAGCGAGCGAGTCGTCCCGACGACGACGTTGATAGTCCCAACCGGGCGGTCGTCACTCCTCGGTTCACCTCGCTCGTCCGTCGGTTCGAGCGGCAACGTCGCCGGATTCGACACGCCCGCCGTCACGACGGCTTCGACCGGTCCGAGTCGGGCGCGGTGGGCGTGTCGCTGTTCGACGCCCGTGAGGAGGGTCGGCCCGGGGTCGTCGAACCCTGCTCGCTGGCGACGCTCGTCGATGTACTCGTCTAAGTCCATCTCGGGCCACCCGTCGGGGACGGTGACGTTGTAGGCGGCCGGTCCGTGTGACTCGCCGCCCGCATAGCCCGTCGAGAGCCAGCGCGTCTCGTCGCGAGCGATTCGGCAGACGCCGTCTCGGACCGTCGTCTCGAACACGCTCGTCGCCCCTCAGACGCCTCGGAGTGCTTCGAGCAGTTGGTCGTTCTCCTTCGCTCGTTTGACGGCGACGCGGACGTGCGAATCCAGCCCGCGGAAGGTGGTCGCATCGCGGATGGCGACGCCGCGTTCGCGCGTCGTGTCGACGACGGTCTGGACGTCGCGGTCACCGACGTCGAGCAGGAGGAAGGGGGCCGACGACGGTCTGACGTCGAACTCGTGGGCGAGGACGTCAGCCATCCGCGTCCGCTCTCGTCGGACGCGTTCGCGGGTCTCCTCGACGAACTCGGTCTGCTTCATGCAGTACGCGCCGACGTCGGCGGCGGGAGTGCTGAGGCCCCACGCCGGCCGAGCGGTTTCGAGTCGTTCGCGTAAGTCACCGCTCGCGGCGACGTAGCCCGCCCGCAGGCCGGGGAGACCGAACATCTTCGTCAGCGAGCGAGCGACGATGACGCCGCGCATCCCGCCGAGCGAGGGCGACTCCGTGAAGTCGAGAAACGCCTCGTCGACGAGGAGCGTCGTGTCCGCCCGGCGGCACTGCTGGGCGAACCACTGGAGTTCGCCAGGGTCGTAGAGTTGGCCGGTCGGGTTGTTCGGGTTACAGACGACGACGACCGAGTGCGGTTCGGGGTCGATGTCGAGCACCGTGTCGGCGTCGACGAACTCGGGTTCGCCACCCTGCAGACGGACTTCTCGGGCGTACTCGCCGAAACTCGGGGCGGGAACGGCCACCGAGTCACCGGGACTGACGGTGACACCGAGTCCCAGTCGGATGGCGATGAGTCCGCCTGCGGTCGGGATGACGTGTTGGGGGTCACAGCCAGCGTAGTCGGCGCCGGCGGTCCGGTACTCGGTGTAGTCGTCGGTGTGGTACTGGGTCGAGGCGGCGAACGCGGCGTCGTAGACGGTCGACGCCCCGCGTGGGCGGACGGGATTGATGTTGGCGCTAAAATCGAGAATATCGGCGTCAGCGACCCCGCCGTGAGGGACGTGTGCGACGTCGTGGAGGGACTCAGGGTCCATTGTCCACTTCCAGACGCTGGAGTGAGTCAAACGTTTTGGCTGCCACATCGTCTAACACGCCCGCTCGCTCGGCGAGGGCGAGCGCTCCGCCCATGCCTGCACCCTCTTTCGCGACCCCTTCGGCGTAACTCGCGAGACCGACGTGGTCGACGGCGTCGAACCCGGGGTCGGAGACGGTGACACCGAGGTCCAGCGCACTGGCGGCGGCTTCGAAGTCCGGCACGCTGTCGGCGACGTAGGACGTCGTCGCCAGCGACAGCGGCGCCTCGATTCCGGCGTGTCGGACGAGGGCGGCGGCGGTCAACATCTGCGTCCCGCCGCCGAGGACGACGCGCGTCCCCGTCTCCAGCGCGCCGACGGTGAGCCCCGCGACGACGGCGAGAACCGGGTCGCCCATGCGTCGGACGGCCGTCTTCGGTTCGCCCGCGGCGTCACCCGTTTGGAGGTTGCTCGCCTCCAGTCCCGCTGCGACGACCTCCTCTTTCAGTTCCATCGGGTTCTCCGGCAGCGACGAGGAGACGCTCCACTCCTCGCCGAGTGCGCGGAGGACGCCGAGTGCCGTCGTCGTCCCGCCGGGTATCGTCTCGCCGAGGACGAACTCCTCGGCCGGGAGTTTCCAGCCGAACTGCCGGGCCGCCTCGAACGCACCCGGTGCGCTCGGGACGGGGTCCTGTTCGCGGATGTCGCCACCGGGACGCGCACCGACCGTCACGGTCGGGGCACCGGTCGGGATGCCGAGGCCACCGTCGACGGTGACCACGTCGAACCCGGCGAGTTCCCGCGCCGCCCGCGTGACGAGTGCAGGCGTCGGACAGCCAGTCGGACTCATCGGCACCTCGGGCGCCCGAACGACGTCGCCGTAGGTGAGTAGCTCTGCGTCCGCACCGGGAGTGTGGCCGAGCAGGTCTTTGTCCGCGCCCGCGGCACTGATACCGTCTATCTCGGCCGTCGCCGTCGTCCCAGCGACGAGAATCAGTCGCACAGTCCCTCCGCCAGTTCTCGGTCTGCAGGTCGGTTCACGTTCACACTGAGTCGAATGTCGTGACTGCAGTACAAGTGGTCGTCGCTTCCGGCGACGACGTTCACGCCGGTCGGTGCGAGTTCTCGTCCCTCGTGGTCGAACGACGTGTCGACGCTCGCGCCGAGTCGTCGCTTGACCGCGGCGGGCACGCAGACGGTGAGCGAGGGCGGGTCGTCGCCAGGTGCGTCTCCGGTGACGGCGTCGAACCGGTCCAGTACCGTGTCGACCACCTCGGCGTCGAGCAGCGGCAGGTCGGCGACGACGGTGAGCACGGGCGTCTCCACGCGGTCGAGTTCGAGTGCGTAGCCGAGGTCGGCGACGTAGCCCTCGCCGGGCGCGTCGACGAGTGTACAGTCCCGCTCGTGGCGTTCGAGTCGTTCGAGTTCGAGTTCGAGATGGTCGCGCGTCGCCGGCGCGTGCGGCGAGACGACGGCGTGCACGTTGCCGAGGCGACTCCCGTCGAGAGCGGCGAGCACCCGGTCGACCATCGGAACCCCGCCCACTTCGACGAGCGGCTTCTCGACGTCGCCGCCGAGTCGTGTTCCCCGACCACCGCACATCAGAAGTACGTCCACGCGACCACCCCCGCGTGCAGCGCGACGAGTCTGGTGAGTTCGTTCGCGGTGCCGAGGACGTCGCCGGAGACGCCGCCGAGCGTGCGCGTCGCCCACCAGCCGACACCGAGGGCGACGACGGGCGTCACGAGGAGTGCGGCCAGTGCACCCGCGGTGGCCGGACCGGGAACGAGTAACAGGGGCAGTGAGAGCGTGAGTACGGGGACGACCCACCAGCCGTCGACGCTGTCGACGAGTTGTGCCCCGAGTCCCTCGTGCGGCGACCGACCGACGCAGACGAGCAGCGCCATCGCCATCTTCGCGGCCACCTCGGCGGCGACGACGAGACGCAGTGCGGGAAACACACCCCACCCGCTCGTCGGGAGACCGAGCGCACCCAGCGCGAGTGCGACGACGACGAGGACGACGGCGAGCGTTCCGCCGACGCCCGTCTCGGAGTCTTTGAGCACTGCCAGTCGACGCTCGCTGTCGCCGTGGACCGAGAAGGCGTCACCGACGTCGGCGAGGCCGTCGGCGTGAGTGATACCGGTCGTCGCGTAGAGCGCGAGTAGATAGCCCGCGACGGCGGCGTTCAGCGGGAGCGGCGGGAGGCGCGGGACGAGCGGAAGTGCCGAGAGCAGCGCCGGGAGGAAGAACGGCGCGGCCGCGAACACGCCGACGAGGTAGCCGACCAGCGGAAACGCGATTGGTGTCCGCCGAAAGGCGTCCCACTCGGCTTCGCCGCCGCCGACAGGGAGACGGGTGAGGAAGGCCACGCCGCCGCGGAGGGCCGTCAGAACCACACTACCACTCCGGCGAGCGCCACGGCGAGTAAGCCTGCTCCGGTGACGACGCGGACGGCGTGTTCCGCGTCGACGGCCGTCGGGAGCGGATGACCGGCGTTGAGTCGGTAGTGCCCGGTCTTCTCCAGTCGGACGTCGAGTGCGACGGCGAGCGTCGCCATCGGCCACCCGGAGTTCGGCGAACTCGGGACGCGGGCGTCCTCACGGGCACGGTGGAGTGCAGTCGGGTCGTGTGCTGCGAGGGCAAGCAAGAGGGCGCTCAGGCGGGCCGGAACCCACATGACCGCGTCGTCGAGGCGGGCGGGTGCCCAGCCGACGGGTTTCGACCGGTAGCCGAGCATCGAGTCGAGCGTGTTGACCGCCTTGACCCACACCGCGGCGGCCGTCCCGAGCGAGAGCGAGAGCGGCGCGAAGAGCACGAACCCGAGCAGCGGACCGACGAGTCCGTCGGCGAGGTTCTCGGCGAGACTCTCGACGGCCGCGCTCCGAACCTCGCCGCGAGAGAGCGCACTCGCGTCACGGCCGGCCAGCGCCCGGAGTTCGGTGCGGGCCGCCTCGAGGTCACGTTCCGTCAAGGCGACGACGTCGCGCGTCGTGTCGGTGAGCATCCGGAGACTCGTCGTCGAAAACAGGACGACTGCCGCGAGCAGTGCGCCGGCCGCCGGCAGTATCGACACGACGGCGTCGACGACGCTCCAGACGACGAACGCCGCGAGAAACGGCAGGCCGAGTGCGACGACGACGCTCGCGGCCCGCGGGTTCGACCACTCCCGGTCGAACGGTTCGACGATTTTGCCGAACCAGACGACGGGGTGCACACGCGTCGGTGGTTCGGCGAAGACGACGTCCAACCCCGCACCGAGGACGACGGCGGTAGTCGCCGTCAGCCCCATCTGTCCTCCAACCACGCGGGGAACGACGACAGCGGGACGTCGGCTACGTCCACGAACGTGCCGCCGAGTTCGGTGATTCCGCCGTCCGTCTCCGGGTCGTCGCCGACGTGTATCAGGTCACTCACGTCGACACCCAGCGCGCCGGCGACGGTGGTGAACGCGTCCGGATGCGGTTTACGCCACCCGCAGGCCACACTCGTGGTGATGGCGTCGAAGTCGTCGCGAGCGATGTCGGCCCGAACGAGCGTCCGACCGACGAGTTCCGGCACGCTACAGTTCGAGAGGAGGCCGACTGGTCCGCGGGCGGCGGCGGCCGCGACGGCCTCGCGCGCGCCGGGACGCCTGGTCACGTCGGGGTCGAACGCGCTGACGACGGCGTGTCGAGGCGCATTGTTCGGGGCGTCGACACCGCGACTGGCGAGGGCGGCACTGACGTGGGCGGGGAGGGGGACTTCGGCCCCGTCGGGCGCGTCGATGTGGACCTCGCGGTAGGCGTCGTCCCAGTCGTTGGGGACGGCCACGCCGCGCGCATCCAGTTCAGCGGCGACTGCTCGTGCCGGGTTCTCGGGGTACGACACGTCGACGAGCGTTCCGAACAGGTCGAAGGAGACTGCCACTGTGACGTGATTACCGAAAGTAGACTTGAACTTAGTGGTCGATAACGACAGAACTCAGACGGCCAACGTCTCGTCGAGTACGCGGAACCAGTTCCCGTGGGCGATTCGGGCCAACTCGTCGTCGTCGAAGCCGCGGGTCCGCAACTCCTCGAACAGGTCTGGAACGCCGCGAACGTCGCCGAGCGTGTCTGGAATCGTGGTTCCGTCGAAGTCTGACCCGAAGGCGACGTGGTCGACACCGAGACGGTCGGCGACGTACTCGACGTGGTCGACGAGAGTCGAGAGCGGCACGTCGTCGTCGAACTCGCCGTCGGGCCGCAAGTCGCTCACGCCGAAGGTGATACCGACGACGCCGCCGGATTCGGCGACGGCGTCGAGTTGTTCGTCGGTCAGATTGCGCGACGACGGACAGAGCGCGTGGGCCGCCGTGTGCGTGACGACGAGGGGGTCTGTCGATATCTCGGCTACGTCCCAGAACCCGCGTTCGTTGAGATGCGCGCAGTCGACGACGATGCCGAGGTCGTTGCAGGCGCCGACGAGTGCTCGACCGGCGTCCGTCAGTCCGGGGCCGACGTCGGGCGAGGACGGGTATCGGAAGGGGACGCCGTAGCCGAAGGCGTTCTCTCGACTCCAGACGAGGCCGATGGAGCGAATCCCGGCGTCGTAGAGTTCCGTGAGGTTCGAGAGGTCTGGTCTGACGGCTTCGGCCCCTTCGAGATGCGGGAGGGCGACGAGCGTCCCCTCTCTGAAACAGTCGCGGAGTTCGGCGGCGGTCCGGACGACGCGAATCGCGCCGTCGGCGTCTGCTTCGAGCGACGAGAGGAGCGCGAGCAGTTCCTCACTCACTTCCGCGGCGTAGTCGGTCCGAACCGTCGGTGGATGTGGCACCTCGTAGCCGTCGTCGGTCTCCCGGAGGTCGAGTTCGTCCTCGTTCGGGGTGAACATCGCGAAGAAACCGCCGCCGAACCCGGCCGCCAGTGCGCGTGGTAAGTCGAGATGTCCGCGCGCGCTCGCTTCGAGAAAGGAGCGGTTCCCGCTGCGGGCGTTCAGTAAGTCGAGCAGTGTGTCGTTGTGACCGTCGAAGACGAGTGGAGCGGAACGAGACATGGGACGTAGAGAATAACTACTGGCTCTGCGACGGGCGGCTACCTCAACTTTACGTCCCCTGTCGTTCCCTTCCGGTAGTGTCGTGCCGTGAACTCCCCGAGTCGAGGAATCTCGTCGACGCTACGGACGGTCTGGCTGCGTCTCGTTTTCGGCTTCAGCAACCTCGCCGACGTCCCGCTCCTCGTTGTACTCGTTTTCGGTGCGTCCGTCGGCGCTCCCGGTGAGTTCGTTGTACAGCGCCTCGCGGACCTCCTCGGAGGATTCGAACTCCTCTTTGTCGGTCATTCGGTCGAAGACGCTCCCGAGCGACTCCGTCTCGTTGACCAAGTCGAGCGGTTGGTCGGCGTACTCGCTGGCGAGTTCCTCCGTCGTCACCGGATACTTCTGGTCGCGAAGCAGTGTCTCCGTCTCGTTGAGGACGTGTTCGACCTCTTCGGCGCGTTCGTGCTTTCGAGATTCGGCGCTGTCCGTGACGCTGTCTTTCTTCTCGGCGTTGTCGACACTCGGAGCGGTTGCGTCGTGGTCCTCACTCATACTTCCGGATTCGGCTGGGAACGGTAAGGATGTGGTGGCCCCCCGGTAGTCTCACCTCGTCACAGAGCGGTCGCTCTCGGAGGCGAGCGGCCGAAAAACGTCGTCGGAAAGGGTCGAGAGCGGTCGAAGGCGAAGTTCAGGCCAGCCGAGCGAACGCGAGCGTGCCGCTGACGTTCTCGATGTAGATGTTCACGACGTCGCCTTCCTGCGCACCGGGGACGAAGATGGTGTACTTGCCCTTCTCGGCGACACCGTCGCCTTTGCGGCCAGTACCGGTAATCTTGACCTCGTAGGTCTTGCCCTCTTCGACGTCCGGGACGTTCGTGCGCTGGCTGGAGCGCTTGCGCTTTGCGACTGGTCGGAACGCACCACACGCCTCACACCGCAGCATCTGGTTGCGGTTCTCCATGACGAGTCGCGTGTCGGGGAGGCCACACTCCGAACAGGTGACGTACTCCTCGATGTAACTCGTGACGGCGGCGTCGAAGTCCTGCGCGGTGAAACTCCCGTTGTAGCGAGCGCGGCCGTCGGCGTACTGACCGGCGGTACCGAGTTCGCGCTGGATGGCCGAGTGGAGATGCTCGGGGTCGCGCGACAGTGCGTCGGCGATAGACGAGAGGTTAGTCAGTCGGGTGAACGCCCCGTCTTTCTGTGCCTGCGGGTCGGGAACCGAGAGACGCTCGTCGGACCCTCCGAGGTCCGGGACGGCGTCGAGCGCCCGGTCGAGACTGGCTTGATAGTCCATAGAGGTTCGTGGAGAAGGACACGTATAGGCGTTCCGAGAGAGTACTTCCCGCAGGCGCGACGGTGTGTCGAATTCGACCGTCGGACCCACCGCGGAACTCGTCGTCTTAACCCGACGATAACCCTACGCGGAGACTGCTTACTGCGTGGATAATAACGTACGCGTTCAGAGTACGGACTCTCATGTCTTCGGACACGAACCGCCGGTCGTTCCTCGGAGCGGTCGGTCTACTGGCTACCGGAAGCGCCGCCGCGCTCGGACAGTCTTCGGTCGTCCAAGCCGAATCTGACGCATCTTCGTCCGTCGGAACCGACGCGGCTACGAACGCCGACGTCGCCGGCGACCTGACACGTCCGCTCGACATCGACGGGTGGACGCAGTACAACGCGAACGCCGCGAACACCGCGAATCCCGCCGTCGACGCCCCGCGCGCCGCGTTCGAGACGAAGTGGCGTACCCCCGTCGGCGAGGTGTCCGAGCAGTCCGCCGTCGTCGGCGAGACGCTGTACGTACCCGCCCGAGACGGCCCGTCCGGTTCGGAGACGGGAGCCGTTCACGCCGTCGACGCCGACGACGGGTCCGTGTCGTGGACGACTCCGGCGGCCGACCCGCGCGCGCCGGCCGCGACGACCGACGCCGTCTACGTCAGCGACTCTCACGGTCTGCACGCGCTGGACCCCTCGGACGGGAGCGAACGATGGACGTTCGCCCGCGGCGACGGAGCGGAAAGCGATGGAGAGACGCTCTGGTCGGAGAGAGGTGCGCCCGCATCCGCCCCGGCGCTCACAGACGCTGCGGTGTTCGTCGCGCTCCCCGACGCGCTCTACGCGCTCGACCGGACGGACGGGTCGGTCCTCTGGAAGTGCCAAATCGACGACCCGGACTCGGACGGCGTCTCCACGCGCGGGGTGCCGGCCGTCGGCGAGGAGACGGTCTACTTCGCCGCCGGTTCACGAGCCGACCAGACGGTCCACGCCGTCGACGCCACGACCGGCGAAGAGCGGTGGACCGCGCCGGGGTTCGGAACGTCCGTCGCCGTCGGCGACGCGGTCGTCGTGCGCACGAAGATCAGAGGCGGTGACGCAATCCGCGCGCTCGACGAGCGGACCGGAGAGGAGCGGTGGCGATTCGTCACCGGACACACGGGCATGGTGGCCGTCGACGACGACACCGTCTACTGCGTCGTCGGCTTCTCCACGTACTCGCTCGTCGCGCTCGACGTCGAGACGGGTGAGACGCGCTGGCGACAACACGAGTCGCGGGGGCCGTATCCGTTCTTCGTCGACGTGGGCGTCGTCGTCGCGGGCGACACGCTCTACCTCGGGAGCAACGAGGGACTCCTGACGCTCGACACGGCGGCCGGGGCGTTCCTCGACGTCCACGAGTTCGCGGACGACAACGAGTTCTGGCCGCCCGTGGTCGCAGACGGGGCGGTGTACGTGAGCGACGAGCGCTCTTTCGGCGGGGACGCCGAACTGTACGCGCTGACGCAGGGAGAAGGGGGCGAACCGGACGAAGACTGCTGACACTACCTCGGTTCGAGAGAGCCGTCTCTAGATAACCGGCTCGTTCATCTTTGCTCTTTGCTCTCGGTTTTAGGGCTGTCCAAAAGCGACGTAGTTATCAATGTTTAGGTGGGCCTAAAATGCATGTCAGAAGCCACCGGAGCGGCTGAGTCGGCCGACCCGACTGACCAGACCGAATCGAACGCCGAGTACGACTACGACGTCGTCGTCGTAGGCGGCGGTCCCACTGGCTGTTCAGCAGGAGTGTTTCTCGCACGGTACGGACTCGATGTCGCCGTCCTCGACCGTGGTAACTCCTCGATTCAGCGGTGTGCGTATCTGGAAAACTATCTCGGCTTCCCGGCCGGTATCGACGTCCAGACGTTCTACGGGTTGCTGCACGACCACGTCGAAGAAGCCGGCTGTGCCCTCGTTCGGGAGATGGTCGAGACGGTCGACCGAACCGAAGATGGCCGTCTCACCGTCGAGACACAAGATGGAACGGCGGTGACGACGAGACGGGTCGTCGCGGCCGCTCGATACGACGTCGAGTTCCTCCGTCCACTCGGTGGCGACGAGATGTTCGTCACGCACACACACGGCGACGACGAACACGAGCACTTCGACCGCGACTATCCGAACGAAGACGGAACGACGCCGCTCGACGGCGTGTACGTGGCAGCACCGGTGTCGGACGCCGAGGCGCAGGCTATCATGTCTGCCGGTCACGGCGCGCAGGTCGCCCGAACCGTTCTCGAAGACATCCGACGTGACGTCGGCTATCCCGACGACGTCGCCGGCCATTGGGACTGGGTTCGACAGGAGGCCGACCTGACTGGCGAGTGGGCCGACACGGACCGCTGGCGAGAGTGGTTCGACGACCGGGTGCCGGACGACCACGGCCTCGACGAGACGCGACTGACCGAACTTCGTGAGCGCGAGATCGAGCGACGCCTCGCGACGTATCTCACTGACGACGAAATCGAACGCCGCATCCAGCGTGGCCACGAGCGCCTGCTCGAACACGTCGACGACGACGCTATCCTTCGAGCAGCGAGTGAGATAGCGGCCGAGCGACAGCGAGAGCCGCAGTCCCGATTTCATATCGTGGATATTGGTTTACGGGTGCCGTGCGTGCGTGTACGCGTAAATCAAAACGATGAATTCGATGAATTGTACCGGAAATCGCACTGGAGACACGGAGACTCGACTCAGTTGAATCAGTCCAACCAGTCGAATCTGTGAGGTCCGTCGACTGTGACAAGCGGCCAGAGACGTCGTCGTTCAGTCTACCAGCGCTGGTGGACGTGTTCGCGCACGTAGTCGTCGTACACCTGCGTGACCTGTTGGTGTTGGTCGGCCGAGAGCGGCGGGAGGTCTGCGGCGGCGACGTTAGTCTCGATGTGTTCGGGTGACGTCGACCCCGGGATGACCGTCGTGACGGCGTCGAACGAGAGAATCCAACGGAGGGTGAACTGCGCCATCGACATCGTTTCCGGGACGAGTGGTCGAAGTGCGTCGACGGCGTCGAGTCCGGCCTCGAAGGGGACGCCAGCGAACGTCTCGCCGACGTCGAACGCCTCGCCTTCGCGGTTGTAGTTTCGGTGGTCGTTCTCCGGGAACTCGGTGTCTCGGTCGATGGTCCCGGTCAGCAGTCCCGAGGCGAGTGGGACGCGGACGATGATGCCGACGTCGCGTCGTTTCGCCTCGTGGAAGAGCAGGTCGGCGGGTCGCTGGCGGAACGGGTTGAAGACGAGTTGGATCGTCTCGACGCCGGGATACTCCATGGCTTTCAGCCCCTCCTCGACCTTCTCGACGCTGACTCCGTAGGCGTCGACTCTCCCACTCGCTCGCAGTTCGTCGAGTGCGTCGAACGTCTCGGGTTGGTAGTAGACTTGGGTCGGTGGACAGTGCAACTGGAGGAGGTCCAGCGAGTCCACACCGAGGTTCTCACGGCTTCGGTCGACGAAGCGTTCGAGGTTCTCGTGGTTGTAGCCAGCGGGTTCGTGTGGGTCGAGTCGACGACCCGCCTTCGTGGCGACAGTGACGTCGTCGAACGCGTCGCGTTCGTCGAGCACGGTGCCGATGTTGCGTTCGCTCTTGCCGTCGCCGTAGACGTCGGCGGTGTCGAGGAAGTCGATACCGGCGTCGAGTGCCGTTCGGACGGCCTCACGTCCTTCTTCGTCGTTCACGTCACCCCAGTCGCTACCGATGTTCCAGGTGCCGAGACCGACTTCGGTGACACTGTACCCCGTGGTTCCGAGTGTTCTTTGCTCCATACCCGCTCTTCGCACTCCTGATGGGTAAGTTTCGGTGGCGTCAGGTCTCTCGACTTACACTGTCTCGGTCACACACGAACTGTCGCTCATTACCACTCACGACAGTCGTCGGCCGTCTCGACCGTCCGGTGGTTTCGTCGCTCGGTGGCTGACAGCACAGTACGTGCGTTCGTGTCAGACACGCTCAGCGAACACCTATTACTGTCGTGTCCCGATGGGTGACAGTGGATATCAACCCAGAGAACGCCGTAGACGACATGTACCGTCTCTTGACGAGTCTCATCGTCCCTCGCCCAATCGGGTGGGTGTCGACACGGAGCGTCGACGGCGTCGACAACTTGGCTCCGTTCAGTTTCTACATGGGAATCATCGAGGCGAACCCACCGGTCGTCATGTTCTCGGCCGAGGACCGAGTGGACGGGACACTCAAAGACTCGACGCGGAACGTCCTCGAAACGGAGGCGTTCGGTCTCAATCTCGTCACGACCGACCTCGTCGACCAGATGGACCGCACGAGCCAGTCTGTCGATTCGGACGTCGACGAGTTCGACGTCGCCGGACTCGACCGGTCTGAAGGGGAGGTAGTAGACGTCCCACTCGTCGCTGCGGCGAAGGCGACGATGGAGTGCTCACTACACGACACGATGGACATCGGAGACCACACCGTCGTCTTCGGACGAATCGAACACATACACGTCGACGACGAGCTACTGACCGACGGAAAGATCGACGTCGAGAAAGTAGATGCGGTCGGTCGATTGACCGGTTCGTACTACGCTCGCCTCGAACCGTTCCAAGTCGACCGAGAGTGGCAGTAATCGTCTTCCGTCGCCGAGTCCCGACGGCTCGCGATGGCTCGTCGGTCGGAATCAGAGAAGTCCGCTCTCCCCATCCTCGTGAGCGAAGCGAACGAGGGCT
Organism: Halogranum rubrum; assembly: GCF_900114455.1. GTDB lineage: Archaea > Halobacteriota > Halobacteria > Halobacteriales > Haloferacaceae > Halogranum > Halogranum rubrum. The sequence continues at coordinate 46,668 of NZ_FOTC01000002.1, forward strand.
CGTGACGAGCGCAGCGAAGTCACGGTGGTTTGAATCCACTCGCTTCCCGCTCCCTACTCAAATCGGGGCTCAGGAGACTCAGAACCCGACACGACTCACTCGCTACGCTCGCTCGTGTAGCGTCGAGAGAAATGAGTCCGCTCTCCCCGATTTGAACGGGGGGCAAGCCGATCTACAGTCGGCTGCTCTGCCAGGCTGAGCTAAGAGCGGTCACTGCTTTCTTGTCGACACGGTATGTTAACGATTACTGTTTGTCGTAGTCGTGACCCACGTGAGCGACCGACATGAAGTAAGATTGAAATAGTCCCACACGAATGGCATGACGAACAGATGAGCAAGATCACGTTCCGCGCGGACGACGACCTCGTCGAGCGACTCGAAAGGCTCGACACTTCGAAGAGCGAGGTCATGCGCGAGGCGCTTCGAGCCTATCTCGACGGCCTCGACGACGTGGAACGTGAACAACGTGACCGGTCGCCCGACGTGCAGTCCGTCGACGACGCACTCGCCGCCCGGGTCGACGATCTCATCGCGGAGCGACTGGACGAGGCACTCGCTCGCCGCTCTCGTCGGACGAACAATTTGAGTGTTACCGTGACCGTCGACGGCGTCGCATCCGACACTGTCGCGACAGACACCGTTACCGAATCGAGAGACGGCGTCCGTAAGACACCGGCAGACGGTCCGGAACCCGACTCAGAAGACGAACAGACACCGTCCTGTGGGCAGTGTGGTGAATCGATAGACGGAGACCATATCTACTGTCCGAACTGTGGAGAGAAGACGGCACGCCGGTCGTTCTGTGAATGTGGTGACGAGATTCGGTCCGACTGGGCGTTCTGTCCGACTTGTGGCCGTCGGACGCCCGCCGCCGACGTTCTCGACCGGTCGTAGACGTACTGAAGTGGCGTATACGCCCGAAACGGGTGTGTCTTACGGATCGCCGATACTTTTATAACCCATGCCAATGTGGGTACTTTCGCGTAAGACGGTTGTCTTACACTACTGGTCTCGCGGCGTGGACGTCGTCCGCGTCATGCGATTTTGGTGTGTATGACGTCCGCACGGGCCGCGCGCCCACCGTCTTACCGGGGGAATATAAGCATGGAGCGTGTGACACTACGAATTCCGAAGCAGCAGATAGAAGAGGTCGAACAGATGGTCGAAACGGGGCAGTTCCCGAATCGAAGCGAAGCGATCCGATCGGCGGTTCGTGAGATGCTCAACGAACAGGGAGAGAGCCGTGATTCGGGCAAGAAAGAGACCACGAAGCGCAGCTGGGCGAGGGTGTAACTGATGCAAGATATCGTCCAGGACGCGCTAGAAAACGCAGAAGCAGAGCAGTCCAAGATGGCGTCCGCCGACGACGACGACGAGTTCGGTGAACCTCGTATCGTCATCGTCGGCTGTGGTGGTGCTGGGAACAACACCATCAACCGCCTGTACAACATCGGTGTCGAAGGCGCAGATACGGTCGCCATCAACACCGACAAACAGCACCTCAAGATGATCGAGGCCGACACGAAAATTCTCGTCGGCAAGTCCCTGACGCAGGGGCTCGGTGCTGGTGGCGACCCCTCGATGGGCGAGCGAGCGACCGAGATGGCGCAGGGAACCATCAAAGAGGTTCTCGGCAACGCCGACCTCGTGTTCGTCACCGCCGGCATGGGTGGCGGAACCGGGACGGGTGCAGCGCCCGTCGTCGCCAAGATCGCCAAAGAACAGGGCGCAATCGTCGTCGGGATGGTCTCGACGCCGTTCAACGTCGAGCGTGCGCGGACGGTCAAGGCCGAAGAAGGACTGGAGAAGCTCCGCAACGAAGCGGACTCCATCATCGTCCTCGACAACAACCGCCTGCTCGACTACGTCCCCAACCTGCCCATCGGTAAGGCGTTCTCGGTCATGGACCAGATCATCGCCGAGACGGTCAAAGGTATCTCGGAGACCATCACCCAGCCCTCGCTCATCAATCTGGACTACGCAGACATGTCCACGATTATGAACCAGGGCGGCGTCGCGGTGATGCTCGTCGGCGAGACCCAAGACAAGAACAAGACCCAAGAAGTGGTCAACGACGCGATGAACCACCCACTGCTGGACGTCGACTACCGGGGCGCTTCCGGTGGTCTCGTCCACATCACGGGCGGTCCCGACCTCACGCTCAAGGAGGCCGAGGGAATCGCGGACAACATCACCGAACGCCTCGAAGCGAGCGCCAACGTCATCTGGGGCGCACGCATCCACGAGGAGTACAAAGGCAAGGTTCGCGTCATGGCCATCATGACCGGCGTTCAGAGCGCGCAGGTGCTCGGCCCGACGACGCAGAAACAGGCCGACAAATCGCGTGCGAGTATCAACGGCCAGCAGGCTTCGGAGTTCAACTCGAACTCGAACCAGCGTTCGGGTGAGGCCTGGCAGTCTGACGGCGGACAGGACGAAGTCGAGAAGAACAACGGTCTCGACGTCATCCGCTGACGATCGCAGCCCACCTCTCGAACTACGACACCCACTTTCTCTTCGTTTTTGGCGCTCACTCACTGAGCGACAGCACTCGTCGTCGGGCGAGGTCTTACGTCCTACCAGTCGTCACGTTGACTAATGACCGACTCGGACACCATCCGGACGTATCAATCCGTCGCCGAGGAGTACGCCGAACGTAACGGAAACCGCTCGGGCGTCGGACACCTCGTCGACGCGTTTCTCGACGCCATCAACGCCACTGACACAGACGACGAGTCGACCTACGTCGCCGACATCGGCTGTGGGCCGGGGTGGGAGTCGGCTACCTTCGGCGCGGCCGGTCACGACGTCGTCGCCGTCGACCTCACACCGGCGTTCCTCCGACTCGCTCGTGAGAACGCACCCGAGGCGAGGGTCGCTCGAATGGACATGCGAACGCTCGGCCTCCAGCGCAACACGTTCCACGGGCTGTGGGTCTGTGCGTCGTTCCTCCACGTCCCGCGTACAGATGCCCGAGACACGCTACGCGAGTTCTGCCGCGTCCTTCGTCCGGGTGGGGCACTCCTCCTCTCGGTCAAAGGGGGCGACGGAGAGAAAGGCGGCGACGTGTACGACGACGACGGCCGTCGGTTCACGCTCTACCGTCCAGACGAGCTTCGAACGATGGTCTCGGAAGCAGGATTCGAGGTAGAGTCGGTCAGCGCCGACGACGAGACGTGGATTCAACTACTGGCACGCACCTAAACGGGAGTCTCGATTTGACCGGTCTAAACGGCCTCGATAGCTTCGATGAGTCGGCACTTCCGACACACGTCCCGCGCTGTCGTCGACCCACAGCGTTCGCACTCGTTCAGGTCGACGCCCTCGCCGTCGCCGTCCTTGTCACCGCGGTATCGCTCGGCGGCCAGTTGCGCCAACTCTTCGTACCCGGCCATGATGGAGTGACGCGTCCCGGGGTGGTTCTCCTCCAGTTTGAGCATCAACTGCTGAATCTCGCCACGGAACGCCTCGCTGGCGTGCGGACACTCGGTGATGTGCGCGGGGAGGTCTTTCAGATGTGCGTAGAGGGCGACTTCCTTCTCGGGGACGTCACGCAGGGGTTTCGCCCGCGGGATGAAGTCGTCCTGTTCGTTCCGGTCGTCGAAGCCGCCGATGCTGGCGTCGAAGTGCTTGGCGACCTGTTTGACGTCGCCTTCGAGGAAGTTCATCAACGCCGTCTCCGCCTCGTCGTCGAGGTTGTGGCCCGTCAGGAGTTTGTCCGCACCGAACTCGTCGGCGAAGTTCTCCAAGAGGTCACGGCGGAACACCCCGCAGTAGGCGCAGGGAGCCATGTCCATCGGGTCTTTCTCGGCGACGTCGTCCATCTTGACCCCCAACTCGTCTTCGTAGGTGACGAGTTCGTGGCGCATCTCCAACTTCTCGGCCAACTCGACGCAGGCGTCGACGCTCTTGTCGCGATAGCCTTCGATACCCTCGTGAATCGTCAGCGCAATCATCTCGATTCGGGGGTCTCTCCCGAACGTCTCGTCGAGGATGTGGGTGAGCACGACGCTGTCTTTCCCGCCGGAGAGTCCGATGACCCACGTCTCGGGATCCTCGGGCGTCGCGTCGGCGGGAAGCATACTGTCCTCGCGGATGCGGCGGCGGACACGTTTGTCGACCGAGGCACAGAAGTGGTCCTCACAGAGATGTGCCCCGGAGTAGCCCGCGTGCATCACCGCGTCGCGGTCGCACTTGTCGCACTCCATTACCGGGTCTTTGCCGACGGCCGGGCATGACCGTTTCGTCTCGGAGACTCGCGGAGTCGACCGTGGCTCTCGGGAAGCCTGTGAGGAAACCGTTTTGCGCGACGAGTGGCAAGGGGCCAACGATGGACCGAACCGCCGCCCTCGACCGTGTCGACGTGATTCTCGATGCCGTCGAGAACGAGTCGATGCCCGTCCCCGTCCGCGAGGTGTGGGTCTACGGCGACGTCGCACTCGGCCTCGACCCTATCGACCGCTTGGACGTCTATCTGACCAAGGATATGCTGCTCCGTGGCGACGGGAGCGAGGAACAAGAACGCTACTTCGAGGAGGAGTACGGGGTGAGAGGCGTCGGCAAGAGCGTCTCCGCGGCGTGGGCCGAACAGTATCCCGAGCACCTTCGTGCCAACGACAACGGCCACGCTGCCCCCGAGAAGTGTCTCGCCGCTCACCTCGTCGACGGCGACGACCCTATCCACCTCGAAGTCTGCAACACGAGTTTCGACAACAACGTCACCCAGCGACTCCGCGGGGCGATGGCCCGAGAGGCGTACGAACAGATTCTCGACCCGCGCGGCGTCTGTCTGTGGGCCGAGGGCACACGCGCCGACGAGACGATGCAGAAACTCCGCGGCGGCGAACTCCCCTTCCCGACACTCTCTGGTGCGCTGGAGATGCTCGGATTGGACGAAGAGACGGCGACGGAGGCGGCCAGCGCGGTGGAAGCCCACAGAGCGAAACAGACCGGGTCGACCGTCCGCGGCGACGTGGTCTGAGGCTTCACCTCTTCGGCTTCTTCGACGCTATCAACCCTGCATCTGCTCGAACACCGCGTCCCGCTGAATCGCCTGTCGGACGGTTTCGGGCTCTTCGAGCAGGTGGAACTTCATCACGCTCCCGCGGGCACGGCCCCGGCCCTCGAACTCCTGTCCGAGGATGTCGAGGAACGCCTGTTCGCGAAGCAGGTCGTACACGCGGCGCTGTGAGAGTTGGTTCACGTCGAGCGTCGTCGTGAGTTCACAGTACTTGTCGTAGATGTCGTTGGACTCTATCTTCGACTCTCGGCGTGCGGCGGTGAGTTCGGCGACGGCGAGTACCGTCAGTTTCGCCTGTGTGGGCTGTCCTTGCAGGAGGTCACGGAATCGGTTGACGTCGGCGAGACTTCGGGCGTCGCGAACGTGCTCTTCTCGTACGTGGTCGTCGTCGCGTTCCTCGGCAATCTCGCCAGCGTGCCGGAGGATGTCGAGTGCCTTTCGCGCGTCACCGTGTTCGCTCGCCGCGAAGGCGGCCGAGAGTGGGATGACGTCCGTCGTGAGCACGTCCGGTTTGAACGCGTCTTCGCGGTTCTCCATGATGAGGCGCAACTGCTCGGCGTCGTACGGCGGGAAGATGAACTCGCGTTCCTGGAGACTGCTCTTGACTCGCTGTTCGAGTTTGTCCTGATAGCTGATCTTGTTCGAGATGGCGATGATGCCGATCTTACAGGAGTCGAGTTTCCCCGCCTCGCCCGCCCGCGAGAGCTGCATCAGAATCTCGTCGTTGCCGAGTTTGTCTATCTCGTCGAGGATGATGATGGCGACGTCGAACCGCGAGTCGAGAATCTCCCAGAACCGGCCGTAGTAGTCGTCCGTCGCGATGCCCGTCCGCGGAATCGTCACGTCCGTCTCGGCGACGGCGTTGAGTTGCGTCGCCAGCGTCGAGATGGCGCGTGTCTCGGTGTTCGACTGTGCGCAGTCGATGTACGCCGTCCCGACGGTCGTCCCGTGGTTCTCGGCGGCGCGTTTGGCCCGCTGAGTGACGTGCTTCGCGACGAGCGACTTGCCCGTCCCGGTCTTTCCGTAGACGATCATGTTCCGGGGTGACCCGCCCGCAATAGCGGGGTTGAGGGCGTTGGCGACCTTCTTTATCTGTTCGTCGCGGCCGACGATGCGCTCCTCGTTCGGGATGTGCTCGATTTCGAGCAGTTCTTTCCGGGTGAAGATGGGACTCTCGACACGGAACAGGGGGTCTGCTCCCCCGCTCGTGTCGTCCCCGTCGTCTGGCATACGACGGGCTTCAGACGGCCCCGGTTTAACCGTGTATATTTGCGACCCCCGCGTTTCGAGCGTAACGTCCGTACAGTGGTCAACGCGACGGATTAACACGGTTCACCGCTCCTGCCGGCCAACACCGCGTTTCGAACGTATCGTCGAGTACCGAGAGGATTCGCCGACCCGACCCCTCGTTTCAACCGTAAAACCCTGCTTTCGTCACTTTTGGGCGCTCTAAAGTGGCCGAGGGCTGTGATGGATGATACCGTCGTTCGAGCGTAACTGCGATACACACTGTCGGCGTGGCTAGTCGTTGACTCGAGACACACACCCCACGTTTCGAGCGTAAGACGCTGCGAGTGGGGGTGAGTGGAGTCGAAGCGGTGGGTTTCGCGAGTCGTCGCCGCACCGTACGACGATGCCGACACGCTGTCGTCGCCGCCGCCAACACCGCGAGGACAGACGACACACTGTCTGACAGTCCGGTCGGGCGCTCTGTACCCGGAGTGTACACTCGCTCACTCCCGTGTACTCTCACTTATTCACGCCGAGTCGAGCGACTGGTTCGTGTGGAACACGGTGGAACGTCACCGTTCCACCTCCAAAAAGACGAATCGAGCCTACGGGTTCCTACCGAGGTACGGTATATAAAAATATCGAATAAATGTCATTATCGGGCGTTCTCGCCACTCTGTCAGACAACACATCCAACCTATCCCATCTCACATTCAGTCGGCTCAGAAACACTGAGGGGCCTTTTCGACTAGTTACGCTCGAAACGTGGGGTGTGTCTCCCCCACCACAGACACGTCTCGAAGTTGTCGAGAATACGCCACGATTCGCTCGTTCGACGCTTCGCCTGTAGTCCCGGGGCGTCACTCGACGCTCGTCGACGACACGCGACCGACGGTCACGTCGAAGGGGACGACTTCGACTCGCCGATACTCCTCTTCCTGTATCTGTGCGACGACGTCGCGGCCCATCGCTCGCCACGCCCGGCGGAGTTCGTCGTACGTCTCAGTCGAGAGCGCCCGACGAAGCTCTGTCTCGTGGTCGGCGAGACCGGCCCCACTGGCCTTTCGCGCGGCGTCTTGCAGGTCTGCTTCGTCGTACGGCGCGTCGACGACTTTCTCGTGGTCGTACCGGCGTGACCGTACGTCGGCCAACCCACAGTCGCGGAACGTCTCTCCGACCGTCTCGCCGAGAGCGACGTCGGTCTCGACACCGGCCAGATACGCCTCGCGAACCCGGCGTTCCAGCGTGACCTCCTCTGAGACGGTCGAATCGACGCTGACGTCGGCGTTGTCGGGTTCGACGGCGGCGACGAGGTCAGACGAGACGCGAGCGAACTCCTCGACTGCCGCCGTCGGGTCGGGGAGATTCACGAGCAAAGCTTGGCAGATTACGAGGTCGAAGGTATCGTCGGCGAAGGGGAGTCCGGTCGCGTCGCCGGCGACGATAGGGAGACCGGTCTCCTCGCGAGCGACCCGGAGGAGGTCACGGTCGGCGTCGACACAGACCACGTCGGCGTCGCTCTCGTCGGCCAACACGCGCGACAGTTCGCCCGTCCCGCATCCGACGTCCAGGATTCGACTCCGCGAGTCGAGGTCGAGATTCGCGAGCGCCGCACGGGAGTCCGCCCACATCCCCTCGCGCGTCCGTCGAAGATACTCGGCTGAGAACCTGCGCACGCCCCTCGGTTCACGAGTCGCGGTGAAAAACCAGTCGACTCTCTGTGTCGGTCCCTCGGCTGTTCGGTCGTTCGGTCTCTCGGCTGTTCGGTCTCTCGTTCGGCGGTCGTCTAATCACTCAGCGTTCCGGCGACGGACTGCTTCGACGGCGATAGCGGCTAGTGCAATCGCCGCCGCGAGGAAGCCGAACCCCGGTACGGCGACGTCAGTCGTCTCGCCTCCTGTGCTCTCTGTTCTGTTTACTCCGTTTGCTCCCGTCTCGTTTGCAGATTCGTTGGAGTAGCGGGCGGTCGAGGTCCGAGACGAAGAGAGGGTTCGCTCCCGGCCAGACGGTCTCGGAACCGTACCGGATGGGTCCACTCGAACCGTCGCGACGACGCCAGCGTGGTCCGACGCCCAGAGTCGGCGCGTCTCGCCGTCGACGGTAGTCGACACGCGGTCGGCGGAGTGGAGACCGACGCGGTCGACGTCGACCACCGGGCCGACGTCGCGGAGCAGAACCAAGTCGAGTCGCTTCGAGAGCATCGAGCGGGTCCTTCTGAGGGTCGGATGCTGACAACAGGTGTAGCCCGCGCTGTCGGGCTCTCTTTCTGCGTACGCGTCGACGAAGAACTGAGTCAAGAGGTCGTAGGTCACCGTTTCGCTGCCGTCGGCGGGGCTGTTGAAGTCGCCGACGAGTACGACCGGCCGGTCGAGTGCGGTCAGGTCGACGACGAGTTCTCGCGCCTGGTCGAGTTGCGTCGACGCCGACGTACTGTCGAGATGTGTGTTGACGAAGGTGAACTCGGTGTCGTCGACTTCGACGTCGATTCCGCAGTAACCGCGGACGAGTGGGAACTCGACACCGTCCGGGAACGGGATGGTGACTGTCGCGTCGTACGTGTGTCTGCGTGGGTTGTGTGTGACGAGTCCTTGCCGAGCGAGAACCACGTCTCGGTCGGTGAGTCGGACGTCAGCCAGTCCCGCATCGAGGTCCGCCGGCAGTTCGACGTCCGTATTGGTGACCGAACTGACGACTCCGTAGGTCAGTCCCCGTTCGGCGAGTGCCGACTGGACGAGACCGAGAAAGTCGAGGTAGTACTCGCTGGCGTTCGTCCGTCCGGCGTCACTGACGTAGTCGCCCGGCAGTTGGAGTCGGAGCAGTGTCACCTCCTGTAGCCCGACGAGGTCTGGACGGGCCTCCGCGATATCGTCGGCAATCGCTTCCGCTCTGGCGTCGAATCGGCTCCGTTCGATGTCGGCGAGTAAGTCGGCGACGACCGTTCCCATCTCCTCTTCGGCCGACTGGAGGAGCAGTCGTCTGGGGTCCACACCGACGTAGAGATTCCGTGTCATGACCGTCACGAGCGGTGGTTCGGCCGTCGATTCGCTCTGTTTCGCCATCGTCTCGGTGTCGGTACGTTTGTCTCTGTCGCCGACTTCGTTCCAGTTTCCGTTCGTGCGGCCGAGACTCGGTGCGGCCACGACACCACCGGCTATTCCACGGAGGACGCTGCGTCGGGAGAAGGTCTGTTGCTTCACGAGTCGGACTCTCACGGTAACGGCGAGGCGAGACCGTCTCGTCGGAGCATTCGCTCGCGGGGACACGGCGGCCTACCGAGTTCACGCCGCGACGGATTCACCGCGCGAACAGCACGCGTCGAGGCCGCCGAGGCTGTCGTCTGTCACTGACCAAGTCGTCGCCAACAGTAATGAACTTTCCAGCGCGAGCGCAGTGTCAGCGTTCTCGGTCGAACAGCATCGTGAGCATCTTTTCGAGTCCGATTCGTGTATGTTCGTGGAACGTCGCCGCCGAGAGGTCGAAGGAGGCGGCGACCTCTTCACCCGAACTCTCACGCGGCCACTCGAAGAACCCGGCGTGGTACGCCGCCCGCAACATCGACAACTGGCGGTCGGTCAGTCGCTCTGTCAGTTCGTCCCAGTACTCCGACAGTGTCTGCGTCTCTCGCTTGACCTCACGTTTCGAAATCAGTTCGGCGTTCGTGAACTCCGAGCGGACCGCTTCGATGACCTCTCGAATGTCTGCGCCCGTGACGGCCTCGGCGGTAACTCGGACGTCGCCGTCGACGGCGGTGGCGGTGTGAACGTTCACACCGTACTCCGCGAGCAGCGAGACGAGAGAGGTGTTCGACACCGCATACTCCAAGCGAAGACCGTCGTCGTACGTCGAGATGACGCTGACGTTCTCGACGGTGTCGACGGTTTCGGCGACGGCTTCGACCGTCGCCGCGTCGGTTCCGTCGACCGTCGCGTACTGGAGGACTGCGTCGTCCGCGAGTGGGACGAACCCAGTCAACTCCACCTCACAGTCCGCGCGGGCCGAGAGAACCGTGAGGAACGATTCGGGGTCACCGACGACGAACTCCAGTTCGGTGACGAAGTCGGCGTAGAGGAGTCGTCGGTTCTCGATAGCGTTACTCGCGTGGCCCAGCGTCTCACCGAGTACCGCGAAGGCGGCACGTTCCCACTCACTGAACGCCGTCTCCGTGTTCGAGTGGACGACGAGTACGCCGTAGCGAGCGTCACGGTACTGGAGCGGAACGGCGACGTACGACCGATAGCCGTCGTCGAGTCCCAAGGACTGTACCGCGCCCGCGGCGTCGCCCGTCGCGTGGACGACGGTCGGTCGATCACTGTTCAGCGCCGACCGAACGCCCGTTTGCTTCGCTTCGTCGGCCGTCAGTTGGTCGATACTCGTCACCGACGACTCGTCCATCCCGGTGCTGGTCCGAACCGAGATTGTCTCGTCTTGCCCGTTCGTACTCGCGACCCACGCGGCTTCGTAGTGCACCGACTCGGCGAGTCGGTCACAGACGATGTCTTCGAGTTCGGCGCGTGTCTCGACCTCGAGCAACGACTGGATGATGTCGCGGATGAGGACGTTGATACTGTCGACCGTCCGAAGCTGCGTGTTCTGACGTTCGGCGTCGAGTTCCGACAGTTTACGCTCGGTGACGTCGAGATGTAAGACGAGCGCGAACCGCCGGCCGTCGTGGCGAAATCGGATGGCGCGCATGGCGAACCAACGCCGTTCGTCGGGACCGTGACACGGATACTCCAGTGAGAATTCGTCGCGCTCGCCGTCGAGGACGGAACGGATACCTCGACCCGCATCGGTGGCACCTGCTCCCGTACTTGTGTCGCAGACCGAGAGGTAGTTCGTCCCCAGCATCTGCGGTGAACCCGGAAAGTCGTTGTCGCGGGCGAACCGTTGCCACGCGTGGTTGGTGTATACGATATCACCCGCTCCGTCCAGAATAGCGACCTGTGTCGGCAGCGCGTCGAGACTCGCTTTCGCGAGTGGATGCGTCTCGAACTCGTCAGTCCGTGGGGGACCCTCGGAACCGTACGTCTCGGTTGGTCCCTCTGTTGCGTCGTCCATCTACGTGTGACCCGGTTTACTCATATCTACTCGCTCGACGACAGTTGACCCGTGCGACGGCGTTCGGTGGCATTCGACTGCGTCTGACCGCTTCACACTACACAGCGTCTGTAGCAACAAAAATCTGTTCACAGCGGAACATCGGCGTAAGTTCGTCTCGCCGGTCCGAGACCCCCGGTCAGCGACGCCCGACACGACGTACCAGTAACGCGAGTCCGTACCCACCGATGGCGACGAGCACGATAGTGCCTCCGGCGGCCAACCCGTAGCTGTAGGAGAGCCCGATGCCGACGACGACGGCCAGCTCGGCTGCGACGACGGCGACGAGCATCGACTCCCGGAAGCTTCGACTCAACTGTGCGGCGGTCGCCACGGGGACGACGAGCATCGCGGCGACGAGGATGACGCCCATAATCTGCATCGCGGCGACGACGACGAACGCGGTGAGGACGACGAGCAGACGCGTCGTCTGTGTCACGTCGATACCCGCGACCTGGGCGGCCGTCTCGTCGAAGGTGACGGCGACGAACTGCCGATAGTACCGCCAGACGATGCCGACGACGGCGAGGCTCAAGAGCGAGAGGACGAGTGCGTCCTCACGACGGACGGTCGAGAGACTCCCGAACAGATACTGGTTGATGCTCACCGCGATGCCACCGTCGGTCAGACTCACCAGCACGGTTCCCAGTGCGAACCCACCGGAGAGGACGATGGCCATCGAGACGTCACCGTAGGTGTCGGTTCGCTCGGCGATGAGTTGCACCAGCAGGGACGCGAGGACGGCGACGACCAGTGCGGTCAGCGTCGGCGACACGGGTAACGCGGTGGCCGACCCGAGGAACAGTCCGACTGCGACCCCAGCGAACGCGGCGTGTGCCAGCGTGTCGCCGATGAGTGCCAGTTCGCGGTGGACGAGAAACGACCCCACGAGCGGCGCGACGACGCCCACACAGACGCCCGCGAGCAACGCTCGCTGCATGAACGGGTAGCAGACGAGGTCGACACCGACCGCTCCGAACAGGCGGCAGAACGCACTACCGACGAAGCCGAGAAGCGCGGTAAACGCGTCGAGAATCGAGTCGACGACGGCCGTGATGGTGCCGGCGTCAGTCATGGTGCTCGTGGTCGTGGTCGTGGTCGTGTTCGACGATACGCTGGTTGGCACCGTACGCCTGCGCGAGTGCGTCGCTCTCGGCGAAGCCGTCGGCGTCGCCGTGGAAGTACAGCCGTCGGTTCACGCAGGCGACGTGCGTCGCGTACGTCGTCACGACGCCGATATCGTGTTCGACGAGGACGACCGTCATCCCCTCGCGGTTGAGGGTTGCGAGCAACTCGAAGAACGACTCACGAGAGGCGGCGTCGACGCCGACGGTCGGTTCGTCGAGGACGAGCATCTCGGCTTCGGTCGCCAGTGCTCGCGCGATGAACACTCGCTGTCGCTGGCCGCCGGAGAGAGCGCCGAGTCGTCGAGTGTCGAGGTCGGTGATACCGACTGTCGCCAGCGCGTCGTCGACCGCTGTGCGGTCTTCGCGGCGGAACCGCCCGTGTGGGACGTGGGGATACCGCCCCATCCGAACGACTTCGCGGACGGTCACGGGCATCTTCCGGCCAGCCGTCGCGGCGGCCTGGGCGACGTAACCGACACGCGTCCCCGTGTCGACTTCGTGTGCAGGCTGGCCGAACAACCGAACGCGCCCTGCATCAGGTCGGTCGAGTCCGAGCAGGAGTCGGACGAGTGTGCTCTTTCCCGACCCGTTCGGCCCGACCAGTCCCAGGAAGTCGCCCGCGTCGAGACCGAACGAGACGGCTTCGACGGCCGGTGTCTCGCTGTACCCGAACGTGACGTCTTCGAACGTGGCGACCGCTCGCCCACTGTCACGCTCGCTCACGTCGCCCCCAACGCCGTCGACAACGAGTCGAGGTTCACCTCGCGCATCACGTCGAGGTAGCCCCAGCCTCGCTCGGCCCACTCGGGTTTGACCGTCGGGATGGGTGTGAGCGGCAGTACCGTCGTCGCGTCCGTCTCCGCGACCAACTGTTGTGCGGCCCGGTCGGACTCGAAGACGGGGGTGAGAACGTGGTCGAGGTCGTGTTCCTCGACGACGCGTTGCGCCTCGCGAATCGCCTTCGGCGACGGCGTCGCGTCGGGTGCGACGCCAGTCAGTGCGTGGACTTCGAAGTCGTACCGATTGCCGAGATACTGAAACGCGTTGTGTCCGGCGACGAGGACGACGTCGCGGCTCCGGTCGGCGAGTCGGTCCTCGAACTCGGTGTCGAGCGCATCGAGGTCGGCAGCGAACGACTTCGCGTTCGTCTCGTAGGCGTCCCGACTCTCGGCGTCTACCTCTGTGAGTCCCGCACGGACGTTCTCGACGGCCTGCTTCGCTCGTGTCGGGTCGAGCCAGAAGTGCGGGTCCATCGCCCCGTGGTCGTGGCCGTCTTCGTCTCCCTCGGTGGCTTCGGACTCGTGGTCGTTCGTCTCGTGGTGCTCCTCGCCGTGTTCGTCCGTCCCGTTTCCTCCCGTCTCGTGACCATCGTGGTCGTCGTGTGCGTCGCTTCCGTCGTTCGTTCCCGGTGCGGGTAACAGGTCGACACCGTGCCGAATCGGAATCGCCGAAACGGCGGGAGCGTCCTGTTCGAGGTTGGCGACGATGTCGTCGGCCCACGGCTGAAACTCCTCGCCGACGTAGACGACGACGTCCGACTCGACGACGGCGCGCTGGACGTCGGGTCCCGGCTCCCAGCCGTGTCCGTGTTGGCCGAACGGAACCAGGTCCGTCACCGTCGCGGCGTCACCGGCAACTCGCCGCGTGAAGTCACCGGCGACGAAGAACGACGACTGAACGTCGAGTCGCCCGTCGGTCTGGTTCTGGTCTGCCGGTGACGTCTCCGCGAGACAGCCCGAGAGACCCGTTGCTGCAGCAGCGATACCGGCAGCGAGAACCGCCCGTCGTGTGTGTGACTGCATCACTGATTAACAACTCTATCTTGGTCGTTATTAAATTCTACTACTCGTCGTTCACGTGTTGTTAAATCAGTCGTCGTCGCCACAACCGCTTTGCGTGGACCGCCCAACGGGGAACTATGGCTGACACCGACGTTCGAGACAGGGCCTGGCGACTCATCCGCGAGCAGTCGTGGTCAGGTGCCATGAACATGGCACTCGACGAGATAGCTGCCGAGACGGCCGCAGACGGCGGTCCACGAACGGTCCGCGTCTACCGCTGGAACCCGAGTACGCTCTCACTCGGCTACCGACAGGACCCCGACACCGTCGACTGGGCGTTCTGTGAGCGCGAAGGGATCGAAGTCACTCGCCGACAGACCGGCGGCGGCGGCATCTATCACGACACGAACGGCGACATCTCCTACTCTATCGTCGCCCCGAAGGACGAACTGCCGTCGAGTCTCATGGACTGCTATCACCTGCTCTGTACGCCGGTTCTCGACGCCTTCGAGCGAATGGGCGTCGCCGCCGACTTCGCCGAGAAAGAACTCCCCGAGATTTACCATCCGGCCTGCTATCTGCGCGAACTGCACCCCGCCCACGACATCGTCGCCGACGGGCGGAAGATAAGCGGTAACGCCCAGTATCGCCGGAAGAACGCCGTCATCCAACACGGGTCACTCACGTACTCGGTCGACGCCGAACGTCACCTCTCGACGTTCACGGGACACGACGTCTCTCCCGAGACGTTCCGTGAGCGCGTCACCGGCATCGACGAGGAGAGCGAGACGAGTCGCTCCGAAGCAGTCTCCGCCGTCGAACGCGCACTCGCCGACTGGGCGGCGGCCGACGACGGGTCGTGGACCGACGACGAACTAGAGCGGGCGAGAGAACGAGCAGCGGAGAAGTACGCCGACGACGACTGGGTGCGACGGCGTCCGGACGAGCGATAGCACCAGCGCGTCAGAACCCGAAACTGTCCGTCTCCTCGACGCCGAACTCCCGTCGAATGGCGTCGTGAATCTCACCGACCGGCGGCGTGTCTCGCGTCGGGTCCAACCAGTGCTCGCTCAGCCAACGGTACCGAACCGTCCGGTCTCGGTCGATGAGGAAACACGAGCGCCGGGCACGCCGCGAGAGACCGAACGCGCGGTAGTCGACGCCGAACGCCTCCGCGACGTCGAGGTCCGGGTCGGCGTAGAGCGGAAAGCCGAGGTTCAGATGGTTGATGAACCGTCGGTGGAGTCCGACGCTGGATTTGCTGATGCCGACGACCTGTACCGTCTCGTTCGTGGAGAACCAATCGAAGTCCCGGAACGAACACCACTCGGAAACGCAGTCCGGACTGAAGTCGGCCGTGTAGAACGACAACAACACCGGTCGGTCTTCGAGCAACGCGGACAACGCGACACGCTCTGTCTCACCATCTGCCCGGACGAGCGGTGCGGTGAAGTCCGGTGCGACCTCACCGACTGCCAGGCCCGTAGAACTACCCATATATTTCAACAGTCTTCACGTCCAATAGGTATTTGCGTAACCGACGTCCTCCCCGACTCCGAAGTCCCTTTTTACACCCGCCGCTTTCCCACCCGCATGCACGTCGGAGCACACGTATCCATCTCCAGTTCGAAAGTCTCTAGTGACGACGAGACGCCGCCGCACGGCAGCATCGCAAACGCCGTCCACCGGCAGGTCGCCTTCGGCGGCGACTGCGGGCAGATTTTCACCACCTCCCCGCAGGTCTGGCGCGACCCGGAGATCAGCGACGAAGACGCCGAACTGTTCAAACGCGAGACCGAAGAGAAACTCGACGGCCCCTGGGTCATCCACGCCTCCTATCTCGTGAATCTCTGTACGCCGAAAGACGGCCTGCGTGAGAAGTCCATCGCCTCCATGCAGACGGAAGTCGACACGGCGGCGAGACTCGGTATCCCGTACGTCAACGTCCACCTCGGCGCGCACACGGGTGCCGGTGTCGAGGGCGGTCTGGAGAATGCGGCGAGTGCGCTCGACGAACTCGACGTTCCCGACGGCGTGACGATTCTCATCGAGAGCGACGCCGGTAGTGGGACCAAACTCGGTGGCGACTTCGAGCATCTCGCTACCGTCCTCGAAGCGTCCGAACAGGACCTCGACATCTGTCTCGACACGGCCCACGCTTTCGCGGCGGGCTACGACCTCTCGACAGCGGAAGGCGTCGAGGAGACGGTGGCCGAACTCGACGACGTCGTCGGCTTAGAGCACCTCGAATATATCCACCTCAACGACTCCAAACACGAGTGTGGGACGAACAAAGACGAACACGCACTCATCGGCGAGGGTCTCATCGGTGAGGAAGGGATGCGCGCGTTCGTCAACCATCCGGACCTCGAAGACGTGCCGATGGCGCTCGAAACCCCGACAGAAGACGGCAAAGGGTTCGCGTGGAACATCCAGCGCGTCCACGAACTCCGCGAGGAGTAACCTCTCTCCCGACAGAAGCACCCTTGGTCCCCCGAATCGACGTTCGACTGTGACTGCGACACTCAGACTCGCAACCGAAGACGACGCGGCGGCGATTCAGCGCATCTACGCACCGTACGTCGAGGAGACGGCGATTACCTTCGAACTCGAACCGCCATCGACGGCGGAGATTCGTGAGCGCATCGACGACACCCTCACCGACTACCCGTGGTTGGTCTGTGAGGCTGACGACGACGTCGTCGGTTACGCGTACGCGGGACCGGTGCGAAAGCGCGAGGCCTACCAGTGGTCCGTCGAGAGTTCGGTCTACGTCGACTCGGCCGCTCACCGAAACGGCGTCGCCCGCGGCCTGTACGAGTCGCTCCTCGAACTCCTCGAACTCCACGGGTACATCACCGTCTACGCGGTGGCGACGCTGCCGAATCCGGGAAGTGTCGCACTCCACGAGTCGTTCGGCTTCGACCACGACGCGACGTTCGAGAAGATGGGGTACAAACACGGCGAGTGGCACGACGTCGGGTGGTGGTCACTCGCCGTGCGCGAGCATCCGGCCGACCCGGACCCACCGCTGTCGCTCGCGGTGGCACGAGAACGCGACGAGTGGGACGAGCGCCTGACTGCCGGTCAGTCGTCGATTCGCTTGTGAGACTCTGAGGCGATACTTCACCCAGCGACTGGGTGGGTCGTCCTCTTCGACACCTCGAACGCGTACTTCTCGTTCGCCGGCGTACAGAATCTTTTGTCGCTGGCGTCCCACGTACGAGTATGTCCACTATCGACGTCGACGACCTGCTCCCGAACGAACGCGTGAAACAGGCGGTGCTGTCCGGCGACATCACACAACTCACTCGCGGAGCGAGTAACCGATACGCCGAAGAAGGCGACACGTTCGCCATCGAAGACGAGACGTTCGAAGTCACGAGCGTCGACCACCGAACGCTCGGCGACTTCACCGACGCCGACGCTCAGCGTGAAGGGTCGGAGTCACTGGACGCGTACAAAGCGCGGATGAAACGCGTCCACCCCGGTGACTTCGAGTGGGACGACAGTGACGAGGTGCTGACCTACCGGTTCGAACGCCGCGAGTAACGCGTCACCGACCCTCACACTTCTACACGGGCTGAGACAACTCGAGTGAGTCTTTCGACTGAGAGTCTCTCTCGCATCGCACGTAGCGACGCCGACGTTCACTTCGGTTCTGGGCAGTTTGCTATCGCCGTATCACGTTTATTCACTCGCGTAACCGACTCGCGGGCCTTTTACCCGCCCACCTCGACCTTTCAGTATGGTTCGGAACATCGCGAGCGTGATGGCCGAGCTCGAACCCGAGGACTTCTATCTCCTCTCGGGCGTCGAGCACGGGATGCGCTTCAGCAAGTGGGTCAATCGGGAGAAACTCCCGGACTACGCGAATCTGACGAAAGAGGAGGTCGACTACCGAATCGACCGCTGTATGAAGCGGGACCTCATCACCCGCAAGACTATCCAGTACGAGGGCTACCAACTGGAGTTCGAGGGGTACGACGCACTCGCGCTTCGGACGTTCTCGCAGCGCGAGAGTATCGACGGCGTCGGCGCGCCTCTCGGCGTCGGGAAAGAGAGCGACGTCTACGAGGTCCAGTCGTTCAAGCCGATGGCGCTGAAGTTCCACCGCGAGGGATACACCAACTTTCGAAAGGTCGACCGAGAGCGCGACTACACCTCCGACAAGAACCACGTCTCGTGGCTCTACACCGCTCGAAAGGCCGCCGAACGAGAGTACGAGGCATTGGAGACGCTCTACCCCGACGTCTCGGTTCCTCGTCCGGTCGACCACAACCGCCACGCCATCGTGATGGCGAAACTCGACGGCGTCGAACTCGCCCGCGCGAAACTCGAATCCGAGCAGGTGGTCGGCGTGTTGGACCTCGTCCTCCGCGAGATGGTGATGGCCTACGACGCTGGCTACGTCCACGCCGACATGAGCGAGTACAACGTCGCTATCAGCGAACGCGGTATCACCGTCTTCGACTGGCCCCAAGCAGTTCCGACTGACCACGACAACGCTCGGGAGCTCCTCGAACGCGACGTGAAGAACGTCGTCGGGTACTTCCGCCGGAAGTACCCCTCCGAGACGCCCGAATCGGTCGATATCGGCGCACTCGCGGCCGCACTCGCCGCCGACGAGTTCGATTCTGTCCGCGCGTTCGCGGAGTCGTAAACCACATACCGAGATATGGAATCAGAGTTTTCCCCACGAATCGTCGCGGCGGAGACGCTACTCCGTACTGGCTTTCGGGGAATTCGTCGCCTCGCGCTCGTCGACTGGCGTCCACGTCCGGCCACGGTCACCAACGTAGACAGACAGGGGACGGACGATTCTGTTGTCGGCCATCTGTTCCAGACAGTGAGCGACCCAGCCACCGACTCGGGAGACGGCGAACGTCGCGGTGAAGAGTTCTCGTGGGATGCCGACGCCGTACAGGAGGACGGCCGTGTAGAACTCGACGTTCGTCTCCAGCGGTCGGTCGGGTTTGTGTTCGGCGAGTCGACTGACTGCCCGCGCTTCGAACCCTTCGACGAAGTCGAAGAACGCTTCGTCGCCCGCATCGGCGTAGAACCGCTCGGCGGCACCGGAGAGAACCGTCGCACGCGGGTCACGCGTGCGATAGACTCGATGACCGAATCCCATCAGCCGTTCACCGGCGTCGAGTGTCTCCTGTAGATACCCCTCCGGGTCGCCGGACTCGTAGACGGTGAGGAGCATCTCCAACACCGGCCCCGGCGCGCCGCCGTGAAGCGGGCCCTTCAGCGACCCGACCGCACCCGTCACGGCCGAGACGAGGTCCGACTCGGACGACGTGATGGAGCGAGCGACGAAGGTAGAGGCGTTCAACCCGTGGTCGACGACTGTGTTGAGGTAGGTTTCGAGTCCTCGCACGGCCGCCGGGTCGGGTTCGTCACCCGACAGCATGTAGAGGTAGTTCGCGGCGTGGCCGAGGTCCTCGCGCGGTTCTACTGGCGCGTCGCCCGAGCGGTACCGCCAGTACGTCGCGACGATGGTCGGTATCACACTCACCAGTCGCTTCGCGTACTCTCTCGCTTCCGTCGGTTCCGTCGGTTCCGTCGCGTCGACGCCGAGGTTCGCCGCGGCGACACCCATCCGTAGCGCGTCCATCGCATCTACGTTCTCGCGTGCCGCGCGTCGAAGCACCTGCTCGACTTCCTCGGAGAGTGTTCGGTAGCCTGCAAGTTCCGTGCGGAACGAGTCGAGTTCCGCCGCCGTCGGCAGTCGGTCGTTGAGCAGCAAGAACACACTCTCCTCGTAGGTTGCACGTGTGGCGAGTCCTTCGACGGGGAACCCGCCGATGACGAGTTCGCCTCGCTCGCCGTCGATACTGCTGAGTCGCGTCTCCGCGACGGCGATACCCTCCAATCCTCGGTGAAGCTCTCGGTCGGCCATTCGTTCGAATAGAGAGACGAGAGCGTCGGAGATAGCGTTTCGGAGAATACGATTTCCCCTCTACATCACCCAGCAGCCAACACGGAAGCGCGACCAGCCTGTGGGCAGGTTTGGTCTCGTAGTTCTCCGCTCCCGGACGACGCATGGAGACGCCGCTACCGGCGGTCGCTGGCCGTTTACTCGTCATAAAACCGTCTCACTGCCGTAGGGTAACGCGGCTTCCCCCTATCTCCGGTCCTCAGTCCGCCTCTTCGACCGTTCGCGCGAGTAGTTGCTCGTCGTCGAGGAGCATCTCGACGACTCGCCGACCGGTATCGGACAACGAGTACCCGGCGTCCGTGTTCGTGAGATAGCGACTCCGGAGCTTCCGGAGGTGATAGTTGAACCGCCCCTTGTCGTCGATGGAACTCCGCGCCCGAATCGCCGAGTAGGAGAGTGGTTCCGCCGACTCGTACAGAATCAACAGTAACTCCAACCGAGCCGGTTCCGCGAGCGTGCTGAGAACCGAGGAGATTCCCGTCAGGTCGGTGGACGACGGCGTGCCCGCGTCGTCGCCGACGCCTCTGTCCGAGCGCGGAATCCACTGTCGTCGCTCTGGTCCGACGTATCTCGTTCGCGGTCTGAGCAGCGTCTCGCTTTCGAGCTGTTCGAGATAGTGCGCCATCCAGCCCGCAGAGCGCCCGATGGCGAAGACCGCAGTGAAAAGCTCGGGTGGGACGTCGAGTTCGGAGAGGAGAACGGCCGCGTAGTAGTCGACGGTAGCGTGAATCTGCCGCGTCGGCTCGTGTGTCGTGAAGTACTCCTCGGCGGCCGTTTCGAGCTGTTGTGCGCTACTGAGCAACGACTTCGACTCTCGGCTCTCGCCGTCGCGCTCGGCTGCCTGCTCGCCGACGCGCTCGGCCGCTCGTTCGAGGACGCCCGCTCGCGGGTCTCGGGTCTCGTAGACGGCGTGACCGAACCCGGGTACCGACCCGTCGGCTTCCAGTCGTGTCCGAACCACTGCTGTCGGGTCCACCGTCTCGTCGAGGTCCGTGAGCAGTTCGAGCGTTCGTTCGAGTGCGCCCCCGTGTCGTGGTCCTTTGAGTGCACCCACGGCAGCGGTCGCCGCCGAGAGTGGGTCAGAGCCAGTCGACCCGACGAGACGCGCCGCGAACGTCGAGGCGTTGAGGCCGCGCTCGACGATGGTCGTCAGATACGTCTCTAGTCCGTCTACCGTCGACTTCTCCGGCGTCGTCCCGGAGAGCATGTACAAGAAGTTAGCCGTGTGTGCTAAGTCGTCACGTGGCTGTACGGGTTCTTTCCCCTGGCGATACCGCCAGTAGGCCGCGACGATGGTTGGACAGCTTGCGACGACGCGTCGAGTTGCGGCGAGGGTGTCCTCGCTGTCACAGTAGAGGTTACCTGCCCCGAGTCCCATTCGGAGGACGTCTATCGCCGGGACGCCCTCGTCGGCTCCGGCCCGAATCAGATTGTAGACGTCGTCTGTGAGACGTCGAGCGTCCGAGAGTTCGTCTGTGAACTCGACTAACTCTGTGTCGGTAGGGAGCCGTCCGTCGAACAACAACCACGCGACCTCTTCGTACGTCGCATTCTCGGCGAGGGCTTCGACCGCGAACCCTTGGATTCGCAGTTCGCCGGTGTCGCCGTCGATTTCGCTGAGGCCCGTCTCAGCGACTTCGGTGAAGGAGAGGCCAGGGTCGAAGACGGAGGGAGTCACGGTCTCTCAGATATCTTCGGTACGTCGGCAACAGTGTTACGGCGAATCTGCTCCGTCGAGTCGAGAGGGTAGCTCTTCGTCCGACGACGCCTGTCTCACAGGTGGAGTTCGATACAGTCTCACTCTCAGTCCCGCGTTTCGGCTACCCGGCCAGACGACTGACGTTGTTCGCGTGGCTACGACCGTGGAACTACCAGATTCTGTATGTGTTCTGGGTCTCCTCTCTACCTCCTCCAGAACGACGTCGTTTCTACCGCCCCGACGGAGGGGGCTTGAGACGGCTTCTCTGTGGTAAACTGTGACCCACTGACCGGCCGGTAACCGAGGTTTCTATCCGGTAACTACGTTCGATTACTTCATTGTTAGATTATTGTTAAGTATGGAAAGTAGGACAGTCTGTAGTAGACACAATGCCTGAGAACCCATCCACCGACGACCCGGCAACCACTTCACGACGCGGTTTTCTCAAAGCAGCAGCGACCCTCAGTCTCGCAGGAAGCGCAGTCTCCGCGACGAGCCAGCAGGTCGCCGCAGCGAGTCGAGACAGCTACACGATTCTCGACGGCACCATCTACGAGACGTCGGTTCACGTCTACGACTCCGGAAACGACGGCCCGACGACGTTCATCACGGGTGGCATCCACGGCGACGAACGCAGCGGCTTCATGGCCGCCGAAGAGATAGCCACGTGGACGGTGGACCACGGCAAACTCGTCGTCATCCCCCGCGCGAACGTCCCGGCAATCGACGCACTCGACCGTCACGGCCCCGAAGGCGACCTGAACCGACAGTTCCCGCCCCGAAGCGGCGAGTGCTACACCGATATCGCCCGTGCCATCTGGGAAGAGGTCGTGAGACACGACCCCGACTTCGCGTTCGACCTCCACTCCGCACGCGGTATCTGGCGCTCCGGTGACGGCAGTGTCGGACAAGCGGTGTTCCCGACGTGGACCTCGCCTGCTCGTGACTACGGTGAGAACGCCATCGCCGACCTGAACGACGAGTTCGGTCTCACCGGCGACATGGCCTACCTGATGGGTAACACCCTCGACGCCGACCGCAAGATGCTCATGCACCGCATCGCGGGCTATCTCGACGTCCCCGGGTTCCTCTGTGAGACGACCGAGAAGGCCGACTCGCTGGAAGAACAGATTCAGTGGCATCTCTTCACGGTCGACCACATCATGAACCAGTACGGTCAGTCGCCGAACGCGGACGGGTCCAAGAGTGACTCCTCGAACTCCAGCAGTTCCGACGAACCGTCCGAGAGCGAACTCCACATCGAGGGCACCGGTCCGGTCGTCCGCTTCGAGTTCTCCGTCTCCGGTGGCGTCGAGAACGCGGGGACGCTCGAAGATTCGGACACCGTCTACGACAGTCGCGTCACCGGCCAGGTGTCCTCGCAGGACGACCGCTACGCGTTCACGGGCGACCTCGAACACTTCACCGTCACCGAGGGCGACAAAGAGGACGTCAACGTCTACCTCGACGGCGAGCAGATTTCGGTCGACCAAGAGACCGACGAACGCGAGGTTCACATCGAAGGAACTGGCCCGGTCGTTCGTTTCGAATTCGCCGTCTCCGGCGACGTCGAGAACGCGGGCACGCTCGAAGACAGCGACACCGTCTACGACAGTCGCGTCACCGGCCAGGTCTCCTCACAGGACGACCGCTACGCGTTCACGGGTGAACTCGAACACTTCACCGTCACCGAGGGCGACAAAGAGGACGTCAACGTCTACCTCGACGGCGAACAGATCTCGGTCGACCAAGAGACCGACGAGCGTGAGATTCACATCGAGGGAACCGGCCCGGTCGTTCGCTTCGAGTTCTCCGTCTCCGGCGGCGTCGAGAACGCGGGGACGCTCGAAGATTCGGACACCGTCTACGACAGTCGTGTCGAAGGCCAAGTCTCCTCACAGGACGACCGCTACGCGTTCACGGGCGACCTCGAACACTTCACCGTCACCGAGGGCGACAAAGAGGACGTCAACGTCTACCTCGACGGCGAGCAGATTTCGGTCCGGGAGGAGAACCCCGAGAAGATTCTGCACATCGGCGGCACCGGTCCAGTGACCCGCTTCGAGTTCTCGGTGTCGGGTGACCTCCGGAACACGGGGACGCTCGAAGACAGCGACACCGTCTACGACAGTCGCGTCGAAGGACAGGTGTCCTCACAGGACGACGAGTTCGCCTACACGGGCGAGTTGGAGCACTTCACCGTCACGTACGGCAACAAGGAAGACGTCGTCGTCACCGTCGACGGCGACCGGATTTCGGTCCAAGAGGAGACCCCCGAGAAGATTCTCCACATCGGCGGGACTGGCCCTGTTACGCGCTTCGAGTTCTCGGTGTCGGGCGACCTCCGGAACACGGGGACGCTCGAAGATTCGGACACTGTCTACGACAGTCGTGTCGAGGGGCAAGTCTCCTCGCAGGACGACGAGTTCGCCTACACGGGCGAGTTAGAGCACTTCACCGTCACGCACGGACGTGCGAGCGACGTCGACGTCACCGTCGACGGCGAACAGATTTCGGTCGAAGAAGAGACCCACCTCATCGAAATCCGAGGCACCGGCCCGGTCGTCCGCTTCGAGTTCGCCGTCTCCGGCGACCTACGGAACGCGGGGACGCTCGAAGACAGCGACACCCTGTACGACCACAGCGTCGATGGCCAGGTCTCCTCGCAGGACGACGCCTTCGAGTACACCGGCGAACTCGAACACTTCGACGTCACCTACGGGAGCGCAGACGACATCGTCGTCGTCGTCGACGGGTCGGAGATGAACGTCGCGTAGACGCTCTCCGACTCACGGTTCCCGCTGACACCCGGCGATGACTCCCTGGCAAGGGGACGAGCCACTTTGCGTCTCGACCCGACGCAGCAGTCGACGGGCGTTCCGACCCGGCGTTCTCAGGCACGCCGGGCCCGGACGTCCCGTCACCCGCAGTCTGACACTCGTATACGCCGCCGACCGAAGTACGCGTTCGCACGCGTTGCCAACGGTTGCGAACTCACTACTCTCCCTCGGCACATGCCGGCCGTCCCCGCTTTTCGGCGCACTCTTTGCGTAGCTCTTCACGGAAGGCAGCGACAGCCACGTCCGAGCGTTCGCGTTCGTCCCAGTCACGGACCGACACCGTCTCCGACGTCGCCTCTCTGTCGCCGACGACCAGCATGTACGGGATTCGGTCGTCGTGGGCCTGCCGAATCTTTCGACCGACCGTCCACTCACGCGTCTCGACGTCGACCCGGAACTCGCCGAGTTCGTCGGCGACACGCCGAGCGTAGTCCAAGTGGTCGTCGGAGACGGGGAGGATGCGAACCTGTTCCGGTGCGAGCCACGGGGGGAACTTCCCGGCGCAGTGCTCGATGAGCACGCCCATGAACCGGTCGAGACTCCCGAGAAGCGCGCGGTGGACCATCACTGGTCGGTGCGCTTCGTTGTCTTCGCCGACGTACGTCAAATCCAGGCGTTCGGGGATGTTGAAATCGACCTGCACCGTCCCAATCGTCCACTCTCGGCCGAGTGCGTCGCGAGCGTCGAGTCCAATCTTCGGCCCGTAGAACGCCGCTTCGCCGTCGGCGACGTCGTACGGCAGTCCCTCGGCGTCGAGTGCGTCTCGCAGCGACGTCGTCGCGAGTTCCCACACCTCGTCACTTCCGACGGCGTCGTCACCCTTCGTCTCCAGTTTGTAGAGCACGTCCAGTCCGAACTGGTCGTACAACGCCTCGATACTCCGGAGGACGCGCCGGACTTCGTCTTCGAGTTGGTCCCGACGGACGAAGGCGTGCCCGTCGTCTTGCGTCAGGCCACGCAGTCGAAAGAGGCCGGAGAGTTCACCCGACTGCTCGTTGCGATAGATCTCGCCGAACTCCGCGAACCGAATCGGTAGGTCACGGTAGGAGTGTTGCGTCCGGCCGTAGAGATACGCGTGGTTCGCGCAGTTCATCGGCTTCAACCCGTACTCCTCGCCGTCTTGCTCCCACACGAACATCTCGCCTGCCTCGCGGAACGCGTCGTAGTGTCCGGAGGGTTTCCACAATTCGGCTCTGTTCAGCGTCGGCGTCCACACCTCCTCGTAGCCGAGACGGGCGTTCTGTTCGCGAATCGTCTCCTCCAGCACGCGGCGAACCGCCATCCCGCGCGGATGGAAGTGCGCACATCCTGGTGAGTGCTCGGGGATGGAAAACAGGTCTAACTCTCGGCCGAGTCGGCGGTGGTCGCGGCGTTCGGCCTCCGCCTGTCGCTCGAGAAACGTCCGTAACTCCGCTTCACTCTCGAACGCCGTCCCGGACACTCTCGTCAGCGTCTCGTTCGTCTCGTCGCCGCGCCAGTAGGCCGCGGAGATGTTGCGGAGTTCGAACGCGCCGATGTCGCCCGTCGAGGAGACGTGTGGACCTTTACAGAGGTCTCCGAACTCGCCTTGCTCGTAGAACGAGACGGGACTTTCTCCAGCGGCTTCCTGTTCCAGAATCTCGCGCTTGAACGGGTTGTCTGCGTACCTCGCCAGCGCCTCCTCGCGGTCGACGAGAACGCGTTCGATGGGGAGGTCTTCGGCGACGATGTCGGCCATCTCGGCTTCGATGTCCGCCAAATCGTCCGTATCGAGGTCGTCGTTCGCGACGTCGTAGTAGAAGCCGTCGTCCGTGGGTGGACCGATTGCGAGTCGGGCCTCCGGGTGGAGGCGCTGCAGTGCCTGCGCGAACACGTGCGCCGTCGAGTGGCGGAGAACGCGGAGGTACGCGTCGCTGTCGCGCGTGACTATCTCGACTCGCGCATCGGCGTCGAGCGGCGTCGCTTTGTCGACGAGTTCGCCGTCGACCAGACCGGCCACCGTGTCGTCGCCGAGTCCGGGGCCGATGGCGTAGGCGACGTCGAGGACCGTCGTTCCGGAGGCGAACTGTCGTTGGGAGTTGTCAGGAAGCGTTACCACTAGCTGTGAACTGTCGTCGTCGGACATGGTGTTGTCACTCTGCGGGTGAACCGCACAGAATACGTCGAGACCTGGTGGTAGTGAGTTAGCGGGCGGGCACCCGTGTAAAGCACTCACCGACCAGCAGACTCATACCGACCTGTAGCGACGACGGCGATATATCCGTGTCGGTGGTGTGATAGTCGGTATCGTGGGCGTCGTGGAAGTCGTCGGTGTCGTCGCTCACTCCTCGGTCTCCGCGTCCTCGTCGACGTAGAGTTCGACCGCCTCGGCCTCGAAATCCTCGACGAACGCACCGCTGCCGCCGACCATGTACGTCCCGTCGTCCGTCTCGACGACGAGCGCGTTCTGGACGGGAAAGTCGTTGTTGATGGGCGAGAGCAGTCCCTGTCGAACTTCGACGATACGACCGTCTATCTCGGTCGTCTCACTGTCGCTGTGGACGGGTCGTCCACGGATGCGTGCGGAGACGGGAAATCCGGCGCGGAGATGGAGCGTCGCCTGTAGAACGGCGCTGCGAAAGTCCGTGTACGTTCCCGGGAGGTCACCCGGTTCTGTGACGTACACCTCGGTCGCACTCGGCCAGTAGTTACCGAAGAACGACCCGACCATGACGGGCGAGAGCTGTTCCTGCGTGAACGCGATGGCCTGCTTGCCGCTGTTCGAGCGCGAAATCATCTCGGTCGGGGCGATGAGACTGGAGATGCGGTCGGCCGTCACCATCGTCGGCATGAGTTCGCGCCACGCGCGGGCGACACTGGCGACACCGTCGAGTTCGAGGTCGACCAACGGGTCGACGCCGGTGACGACGAGGAGGACGAAGACGTCGCGGTCGACCGCCTCGCGGAGTTCGTCGGCGACTTCGGGGAGGTGTTCGTACGGAATCGAGAGGCTGAGTTCGTTCTCTGCACCGCCGATGAGCGACTTGATGCGCTTGATGACGGTGACGCGGGATTTCACCACCTCGAACTCGTCGGACTGGGGTGCTGCCTGCGAGTACCGTGCTTCCAGTTCCGGGCGCATCTGGTCGAGGTTGCCCGAGAGCGTCTCGATGACTGCCTCCGGTGGGTTCGCGCGGATGGTCGTCGGGACGACGTGGTCGTTGACCGAGACGAACCCCCGCTCTTCGAGTTTCTCGCTGATGCTGTAGACGTAGCGCTTGGAGACACCGGCCGCCTCGGCGATGGTACTCGCCTTGGCCTCGCCGTGTTCGAGAAGGGTGAGATACGTGTCGACCTCCTTGTCCGAGAGGCCGAACTGCCGAAGCAGGTCCGAGAGCGTAGGGTCGTCCATCTTGCTACAGATGTGCACGACCCCTACTTACATCCCCCGGATGCGTCCACGTCGGTCGGTTCTGTCGGCCCGACCGACATTCGACGACGTCTTCACTTACTGCTGAAACCATGAACGAAAATTACACCAAAAGTTCTTAACGTGTTCTCTCGTCGCATTCGCCAATGCAACTCCGCGACGCGCTCGACGACTACAAGCATCACAGAGACCACAGGACACGGTTCCCGGGCGAACGGCGGTCGACCGAGGGGCTGTTCTCGGGGCGAGACGGCCGACTCGTCCACGTCACGCCCGACGGTTGTGTTCGAGACTTCGGCTACCCGCTCACCGGTCAGACCGGTGTCGAGCGCTCTCGTCTCGGCGTCCGCCGCGACAACGAGGTCACGTGGTTCGACGACTGCGAGGTTCGCTCACAGGCCTACCACGACGACACCGCACTCGTCGTGACCGAACACGTCCTCGACGACGGCGTCGCCACGCAGTACGACCTGACGCTCGGTGATGCGCATCTCACGCACGTGACGCTCGACGTCGAGGGCAGCGAGAGCAGCGAGAGCAGCGAAGACGGCGAGACGGACCTCGTCGCCTTCGTTGGGTTCGCCCCCGACGGCCAGGATACGCGTATCGGCCAACTCCACCACGACGACGCTCTCGAAGTGTATCACGCCGACGAACACGACTTCGTCGGCAGTTCGACCGGTATCGCGGAGTTCCACGGACAGGTGCCGCCCAAGTTCGCGGAAGTGCTCGCTGCCGACCCCGTCGACCTGCCGCGGCCCGTCTCGGACGACCGATACGAGGAGGCGCGCCTCTCCGGGAATCTCGTCTGCTTCCTGCCGTTCGAGGACGATGCGACGACGCTCACGACACTCCTCACCGACCGCACGGAGACGCTTCGGCAGAACGCACTCGGTCGACTGGACGAACTCGCCGTCGCCTACACGGACGTCGAGTCGCTCGAACGCGCCGCCCAGTCGCAGGTCGACGTTCCCGTTCCGGCCGACACGCCGCACGCCGACGCGATGGCGACCGACCTTCGGGTGCTCTCGTTGCTCTCGGCGGAGACCGGTCTCCGTATCGCCGGCCCCGACTTCGACCCCTACTACGCCTACTCCGGTGGCTATGGCTACACGTGGTTCCGCGACGACGCCGAAATCTCGCTGTTCTGTCTCGAAGCGGCCGAGCGGTTCGGTCTCGACCTCGACGCGTGGCACGCCCGGAGCGCCCGGGCCTACTGTGAGACACAGCGCGAAGACGGGTCGTGGCCTCACCGCGTCTGGCCGCGAAACGGCAGTCTCGCTCCCGGGTGGGCGAACGGTCGTCTCGAAGCGGGTGACGACGTCGACTACCAGGCCGACCAGACCGGGAGCGTCATCGCCTTCCTCGCCAGCGTCCGTGAGCGACTCGACGACGATACTCCCCTCGCCGCACAGGTAGACGAGACGCTCGCCGACGCACTCGACGGACTCGACGAGACGCTCGCCGACGACGCCCGCCCCGTCGCCTGCCAGAACGCGTGGGAGGACATGACCGGTCGGTTCGCCCACACGACGGCGACGTTCCTCGAAGCCTACGCGACGCTCGGGGCCAGCGAGTTGCCAAACGACGACCACGCCGCCGAACAGGCGACCCGTGTCTACGACGCTGTCGACGACCTGTGGGTGCCAGAGAAGGGCATCTACGCGCTCCGAGAGTTCAGTGAGGATGCGAATCCGAGTTCCGAAGCGTCCGCGTCGACCGACGAGGGCGAACAGACGCCCGCAGAACTCGTCGAAGCGAAGGAACCGACCGACTACGAGGCGGGCGAACTCGACGACCGCTGTGACTCCGCGACGCTCGGTCTCGTCGCGGCCCACCGCGCCTACGACCGCGTCGAGTCGGTCGACGACGAACGACTGGACCGACTCGTCTCGCACGTTCGAGAGGTCGTCGAGACGCTCCGCCGGACGCCGAACGAGGGCGTCGACGGTCTGTACCGCTACGAGGGCGACAGTTGGCGCGTCCGCGAGCAACCCGCCGAGAAGATTTGGTCGGTGTCGACGGCGTGGGGTGCGCACGCGGCGGCCAGTCTCTCGGCCTTGCTGGACGACCACGACGACCCGCGGGCGGCCGAGTTCGCCGCACTGGCCCGTGACCTCCTCTCGCTGTGTCTGCCCGGCGGTGCGCTCTGCATGGAGAGTGGCTATCTCCCCGAACAGGTGTTCGACGACGGGACGCCCGACAGCGCGACGCCGCTCGGATGGCCCCACGCGCTCCGACTGGCGACGGTCGCGCTGATGGACGAGTACGAGATGCTCGACGAACAGGTCGTCGTCGCCGACGACTGAATCGGGTCGGAGTCTTCTCACTGGCGTTCGCTGGGTTCCACCACCGGTAGTCGTTCGACTGTAGACTGCGAGAAGAGAGGTGAGAAGAAGACAAGAGAACCGAGGCGAGGGCGAGTTACGGTGTCGGCGACGCGGTGCGCTCCCGCGTCCGCTTGAGCACCGACTCGCCGGTGTCGCCGTCGAAGAGGTGGAGGTCCGACTGGTCGAAGGTGACGTGGATGACGTCGCCGGTATCGGGTTCGATGTCGGAGTCGACGCGGGCGATGAAGTCCGGGCCGATGTCGAGATGGAGGTAGTTGTCGCTGCCGATGGGTTCGACGACGCCGACGGTGGTTC
This sequence comes from Halogranum rubrum, assembly GCF_900114455.1. Classification (GTDB taxonomy): domain Archaea; phylum Halobacteriota; class Halobacteria; order Halobacteriales; family Haloferacaceae; genus Halogranum; species Halogranum rubrum. The sequence goes on from NZ_FOTC01000002.1 coordinate 77,439, forward strand.
GGACGGTGTTTCTCCCGCTCTCGACGACACCGACGTCTTCGGGTCGGATTCCGAGGTTGAACTCGGTACCGTCGGCGTCGCGGACGCGGGCGGCGATGTCGCCCGAGAGGACGTAGTCGACGGTGCCGTCGTCGGTCACGAGGTGGACGTCGTCGCCGCGACGGTCGACGGAGACGTCGAGGAAGTTCATGCTCGGACTGCCGACGAACCCGCCGACGAAGGCGTTCGTCGGGTCGTTGTAGACCTCCTTGGGTGCGCCGACCTGCTGGAGTTCTCCACCGTTGAGGATGGCGATTCGGTCGCCCATCGTCATCGCCTCCTCTTGGTCGTGAGTGACGTAGATGGCCGTGATACCGAGTTCGTTCTGGAGGCGCTGAATCTCCGTCCGCATCGTCGTCCGGAGTTTCGCGTCCAGATTCGAGAGCGGTTCGTCGAACAGGAACACGTCTGGTTCGCGGACGATGGCGCGCCCGAGTGCGACGCGCTGTTTCTGCCCGCCGGAGAGTTCGTCCGGTCGGTCGTCGAGGAGGTTCTCGATGCCCATCATCTCGGCCGTCTCGCGGACGCGTTCGCGACGCTCCTCCTTCGAGAGGTCCGTGCTCATCCGCAGGCCGAACGCCATGTTCTGTTCGACCGTCTTGTGCGGGTAGAGCGCGTAGTTCTGGAACACCATCGCCACGTCGCGCTTGCGGGCGTGGACGTCGGTGACGTCCTCGTCGCCGAAGTGGATGGACCCCGACGTCGGCGATTCGAGTCCCGCAATCATTCGTAATGTGGTCGACTTCCCGCACCCCGACGGTCCGACGACCGTCACGAACTCGCCGTCAGCGACGTCGAGCGAGATGTCGTCGACGGCGACGATGCGACCGTTGTCGAACTCCTTTCTGAGATTATCGAGCGTTACAGTTGCCATTATGGCCATGCGTAGTGGTCACAGTGTATAGTTCTTGCCCTCTGAGCAGAATCTGTGATGCATAATTTCGTAGTATTTTAACGCGTCTCACCTCGACGGCGCACGAACGGTCCGAGAGCGGCGGGCGTGCGCGTCGTTCCCCGTCTGTGTAAGAACGGACAGTCACCCGCGTCGCTCGCGCGCGCCGTATCCAGGATGAACAATAGTGTCGTATCCGAATGATTTAAGGTGTGAACGACTTATTCATCCAATATTCATCCATGACAATGGACCGCAGAACGGTACTCAAGAACCTCGGTATCGCAGGCACCATCGGCGGGCTGGCAGGCTGTGTCGGTGTGCAAGAACAAGGCTCGACTGAGGAGCCGTCGAGTGACGGTGGCTCCGGCGACGGTGGGTCCGAATCGAGCGGGTCGGAGACGACGGAGTCGTCCGGGCCGGCCGGGGAGGCGAAGCTGTGGTACAGTCTCCCGGATTCGGAGATCCAGGCTCGGAAGAACGCGATGCAGCAGTTCAACGACCAGTCGAAGCACGCGGTCACAGGTGCAGACATCGCAGACCTCGAGAAGAAGACGACGAGCGCAATCCCGGCCGGTCAGGGGCCACAGAGCTTCGAGTGGGCACACGACTGGGTCGGCGACTACTATCAGCGTAACTTCGTCGTCGGCCGCGGCGACAGCCTCTCGGTGAGCCTCGACACCTTCACCGACGCTGCTGCGGAGGCAGTTCAGTTCGACGGGGAGACGGTCGGCCTCCCGCACTCCGCCGAGACGGTGTCGCTCGTCTACAACAAAGACAAGGTCGACTCCGCACCGGAGACGGTCGCCGACATGGTCAGCGTGATGGAAGAGCAGCACGACCCGAGCAACAACTCCTACGGGCTCAGCTACCCCTTCAACTCCTACTTCGTCAGTGCGTGGCTACAGGCGTTCGGCGGCTACTACTTCGACTCGGAGAAGGACCCACAGCTCGGAATCGATCAGTCCAGCACCGTCGAGGGACTCCAATTCATCCTCGACAACTTCGTCCCGTACGTGCCGAAAGACCCGAGCTACGAGGCACAGGCGGCCGCGTTCGCCGAGGGCAACGCGGCGTTCGCCTTCAACGGTCCGTGGTATCTCGCGACGCTCAACGAGAAGGGCGTGAACTACGGCGTGACGACACTGCCGAAACCAGAGGGCGGAGAGCCGACCCCGTACACGGGAATCACGATGTGGTACTTCTCGAAGGCGATGAAGGAGGGCGGTGCCGACGCGATGGCCGCACAGAAGTTCATCGAGTGGTACGTCACCAACGAGGACCGCGCGCTCATGGCTGCCGAGGAGCAGGGAACGATTCCGGTGCTGAAGAGTCTCGCCGGCAGCGAGGACCTGCCGCCGCGGGTCCGTGCGTTCTCCGAGGCCGTCGCTCAGGGGAGGCCGATGCCGACGCACCCCAAGATGAACAAGGTCTGGGGACCGCTCGACGACGCGCTCATCAAGTCGTTCAACGGCGACGCGAAACCGAAGAAGGCTCTGGAGCAGGCTGCAGCGACCGTCCGCAAGAACTGGGAGTGAACAATGAGCACAGTATCGCGCGTCGCACAGCGAGTCGACGAGGTGCCGTTTTTAGAGCGAGGAGACGCGTCGCTGCTCCTCGTTCTTCCGGGGTTGTTCATGTTCTCGACGTTCATGCTCTTCCCCATCCTCTACCTCGTCGGCGTCTCGTTCACGAACGCGAAACCGTCGAACCTCTTTGCGGGAGACGGTATCGCCTCGATTCTGACGTTCGGTGAAGCGACGTTCGTCGGACTAGAGAACTACGTCACCATCCTCACCGACCCGGCGTTCTGGAACTCGTTCGGTATCACGTGGCTGTTCGTCGCCACGAGCGTCGCACTGAAGATCGCACTCAGCCTCGGCATCGCGCTCGTCGTTACTGGCGAACGCGTCCGCGGGAAGCGCTTCATGCGCTCTATCATCATCGTCCCGATGGGGCTCCCCGCCATCTTCACCATCACGGTGTGGCGCGGCATCTTCAGTTCGGCCGAGTTCGGACTGGCCAATCAGGTACTCGCCGAGTTCGGCTTCTCCAGCATCGCGTGGATGAGCCAACGCTGGATGGCGTTTCTCGCGTACAACGTCACCGAAGCGTGGCTCGCCTACCCGTTCATGGTCATCATCACCGTCAGCGCGCTACAGAACGTCTCCGACGAACTGCACGAGGCGGCGATGGTCGACGGGGCGGGGTACGTCGCTCGCTTCCTGCACGTGACGCTTCCCTCGATCAAACGACCGGTGCTGTTCGCCTCCATCCTGACGGCGGCAGCGTCGTTCCAGCAGTTCCTCATCCCCTTCGTGTTCAACGAGGGAGGGCCCGCACGGGCGAACGAACTGCTCATCCTGTACGCCTACCGTGAGGCGTTCTCGTTCTCACAGTACGGGCAGGGTGCCGCCATCAGCCTCGTCGCCGTCGTCATCATCGGCGCGTTCATGTGGCTGAACGTCAAGCGCGGTCGTCTCGCAGACGGGGTGAACGAAGCATGAGTTTGCTTCGATCTGTCGGACGGAGCGTCAAGGAGGACACCAAAGAGGCTCTGATGGTCCCGGTCGACCTCGTCCGTGGGGTCGGGTACACGGTCGACGAGGTTCGGAACGGCCGGATGTCGCCGGTCGAACCGGTGAAGACGCTGGCTATCACGCTCGGCGCGCTGGCTATCGTCCTGACGCTCCTGTTTCCCCTGTACTGGATTCTCATGTCCGCACTGTCGGGGTCCGGTGGCTCTATCTACTCGTCCGGTGGTCTTCGATTACTCCCTACGGACGTCTCGCTCCAGCCGTTCGTGTGGGTCGTCGGCGACCTCATCATCCCAGCGTACGCCATCAGCCTCAACATCCCGTTGACGGATTTGGCAGTCGTGTTCAACACGCCGCAGGTGACGTTCCTCGACGCCTCCGCCCACGGGGTTGAGAGTCCCTCCGGCTTCAAACAGTTCTTCGTCAACAGTATGACCGTCGCCATCCCGACGGTGCTCATCGCGATGTCGCTAATCGTGCCGGGTGCATACGCCCTCTCCCGGCGGGAGTTCATCGGCCGAGAGAAGATTCTGTTCGGCTACGTCCTCTTGACGCAGGTGGGTGGGGGACTCGGAATCGCTATGCTCATCGGACTGTACACCGTGTTCGTCCAACTCGGCTTCAACGACAGTAAACTCGCACTCTCGGTATACTACGCGGCGACGGCGGTGCCGTTTAACACGTGGTTGCTCAAGACCTACATGGACGGTATCCCCGTCTCTTACGAAGAGGCGGCCATCGTCGACGGCGCGCCGCCGTGGCGGGTCGTCACCGAGGTCATCCTCCCGCTGTCGAAAGCCGGCCTCGCGACGGTGTTCATCTTCACCTTCCTCACCGGGTGGACGGAGTTCGTCGTCGCTCAGACACTGCTCGGGACGGAGAACTACACGCTCCCGGTCGGCCTGTATTCGCTCATCAGCGAGTACTCTATCCCGTGGGCGCGGTTCTCGGCGTTCGCGCTGACGTTCGCCGCACCGCTCGGCCTCGTGTACCTCTTCGCACAGCGGTACATCGAGGGCGGGTTGTCGTTCGGTGGCGTCGAAGGGTAGTGAGATAGTCGACACAGCGGTCCTTTTCTTCACCTCTACCGCCGCGTCGTCCGCGTGGTCTCGACTACGTCTCCCCGTTCGTCGACGATAACCCGAAGCGTCTCCTCTCCCTGTTCGATTGGAACGGAGACTCGAAACGAGTCCTCGGCGACGACGTCGACGCGGCTGTCGTCGAGACAGAAGTCGAACTGCCAGAACGGCCGGTCGTCGACACCGACGCCGTGGTCAGCGAGAAACGACACGACGCCCGAGTCTGCGAGCAGTCGCAGTCCGACCGCCGTCGCAATCTCGGCACCACAGTCGCGGCAGGTGCTGACTGCAGGATAGTGTAGGTGGTGGTCAGATTCGCGTTCCACACGGGTCGTCATCCGTCCACTGCAGTACGGACAGACCCCGCGATAGGCGAGCGTGAAGTCGCGCCACAGGCGCTTCCCGTAGGCGTCGAACAGGTCGTCGGCGTCACGGGTCGTTCGACCACGCGGCGGGAAGTAGCCGTAGTGGACGAGAACCGTACACTCGGGACACGAAATCTCGACGTTCTCGTCGGCGTAGCGCGCTCGGAGTCCTGCACCGCAGTTCGGACAGTCGGCGTCGGCCGGTCTGTCGACGGGCGGTGGTGACTCGCCGAACCGCTCGTCGGTGACGATGTCAACCGCTTTCGCGCCGGCCGCTCGGAGGTCGTACCCGCGGTCGCTCTTCTGGACGAACCGCCCGACCAACTGGTCGAGGTGATAGTTGAACCGACCGCTGTCTTCGAATCCGGCGGCGGTCTGGAGGTCGACGAACGACCGCGGACCGCCCTCTCGGAGTGCGAGGAGGATGGCGATGCGGTCCTCGTCGGCGAGTGACCCCAGCGCCGACGCCGCCTGTGTGGTGTCGACGTCGGGTCTTCCACCGTTCTCGTCTCGGGCCATACCGCCTCACGTCGGCCGACGGTCGAAAAACTATCTCCTCGGAGCGGACCGACCCGAACAGAAGAAATCTTCACCGTACCGGCAGCCTTGAGAGACTCGCGCGCACGCGCGAAGAGACAAAGTATAGAGCTGATTGCACCACGACCACCGCTTGCCCCCTCATCGACGTAGACGAACAGAAGAACCCTTCTGCGGAGGTTTATCCACGCTCCGTCCGCCCACGTACTCACATGCAGCATCCCGGACCGCCCCGATTCACGACCGTCGGGAAGGCAGTCGAACTGGCCCCACGCGACCCAGACCCGGACGAACTCTACCGGTGGACGCTCACGTCCGCGCCAGAAGAGAGCACCGCGGAATTCGACGACGGCCCGGTCGTCCACCTCGACCCGGACGCTCCCGGCACGTACACCGCCGAACTCGACGCACCGGACGGCACGCACACACAGACCGTCCGTGTGTTCCCGACGACACGTACACCTGCTCGATTCTCTGTGTCCGCAGACGCTGTCGACGCTGCCCTCGACGGCGTCGACTCGGCCTCGGTCATCGGCCCGTTCAACGACTTCGTGATGGGCGGTCATCGCGTCACCCGCAAGGGCGACGAGTTCACACTCGACGTCGAACTCCCGCCCGGCGACCACCAGGCTATCTTCGCGTTCGAGGACGAGTTCGACCCCCACGCGACGACCAGCGTGACCGTCGAGGGGCCGGGGCGCCCGCGTATCCGCCTGGACGGACGACGGGAGGCCGAGGAAGTCGTCGTCACTGCGACGGCGCAGGCCGCTCCCGACGGCGACGACCCCGAGGTGGAGTTCCACTTCGACGACCGCGACGCCCTCGACGAGTCGGACGTCTCCGTCGACGGCGAGGAACTCCGCATCCCAGTCGAGTCGCTTCCGGTGTTCTCACGCGTTCACGCCGTCGCCGTCGCCGAGCGACCGAGCATCGCCGACACGCTGACGATTCGGGTTGGGGACGAAGAGACGATTTCGTTCGACCGACCGGCCGACGCTCCCGACTGGGTTCGGGACGCCACCGTCTACCAGATTTTCGTCCGGCAGTTCGCAGGCGAGAAACTGGAGACGACTTTCGAGGAGATAGAACGACGCGTCCCGTACCTCGAATCGCTCGGTATCGACACCGTGTGGCTCACACCCGTCTGTGCGAGTCCGACGCGTCACGGCTACCACATCACCGACCTGTTCGACACGGCGTCGGACCTCGGCACGCGCGCGGAGTTCGAGTCGCTCGTCGACCGTCTTCACGAGGCGGGTATCCAAGTCCTGTTCGACCTCGTCGTCAACCACACCTCCCGCGACCATCCGGCTTTCCAGATGCACCGGGCGGGCGTCCCCGAATACGCAGACCACTACGAACGCATCCCGCGTGAGCAGGATACGACTGGCGTCGACTGGGCTGGGGACGACGCACCCGGCCACTACTTCAACTGGGCGTCGATTCCGAACGTGAACTACGACTCGCTCGCGGTTCGCCGGTGGATGCTCGACGTCGTCGACTCGTGGGCACCGCTCGTCGACGGCTTCCGGTGTGACGTCGCGTGGGGCGTGCCCCACGGCTTCTGGAAGGAGGTTCGAGCGCGCGTGAAGGCCGAAGACCCCGAGTTCCTCTTCTTGGACGAGACGGTTCCGAAACGACGCGTCGATTTCCGCGAGAACGAGTTCGACCTGCACTACGACACGGACCTCTACTACGCGCTTCGCGACGTGGGCACCGGCGACGCGCCCGCCGCCGAACTCTTCGACGCGTTCGTCGAATCCGAGCGGAAAGGGTTTCCCGACGAAGCGGTCTACCTGCGCTACGTCGAGAACCACGACGAGGACCGGTACGCGACGGAGTGTGAGGCGGGAACGCTTCGTCCAGCGGCGGCGGCGACGTTCACGCTCCCCGGCACGCCGCTCGTCTACTACGGACAGGAACGAGGTGTCCCCGAACAGCGCGGCCCGATGCGGTGGCACGACGGTGACGCCGACTTGACGACGTTCCACCGACGTCTCGTCACCCTCCGCGACGAGATTCCCGCGCTCCGCTCGCCGGGTGTGAACCGCGTCGCCTGCGACGTCCACGACGGCGAGGAGCGGAACGTCGTCGCCTACGAACGACCGGGAACCGAGGACGAAGAGAGTGTGGTCGTCGTGCTGAACTTCGCCGAGGGGTCTGCGACGGTGACGCCGCATCGGGACGTCGACACGCGCGACCTACTCACCGAGTCGGACGTGGGCGGTGGCGACGGTGTCCGCGTCGACAGCGTGGTCGTCCTCCGCATCCGTTAACCCAGTAAGAACCGCATCGCGTCGGGGAACCGCTCGGCCCACTCGGACTCGTGGTGTCTCGCGTCGTCGTCGACGACGAATCTGAGTCGGTCGTCCGTGAACCCCTGTTCTCGCAGTTGCTCGGCCATCCGCTCTGCGTCGCGAACGTACGCGTCGTTCAGTTCGGGATTGTCGGGTGACTCCTGTCCGCCGACGTCGACGTAGAGTCGCCCGTCCGTCCGCGACTGGTCGGCGACGTACTCGAACATCGGTTCGCCAGGCCACCAGAACGCCGGACTCATGACGCCTGCGAAGCCTACTTTCGCTCCATACTCGAAGAAGCCGTAGAGACTGACGACGCCGCCGAGCGAAGAACCGACGAGTCCGGTGGCCTCCCGGCCGGGACGGGTTCGGAACGTCTCGTCGACGAGCGGTTTGACCGTCTCGAAGAGGAACTGGAGATACTGGTCGGCGTCGCCGCCGCCGTACTCCTCGTGTGGATACGGCGTGTACTCGTCGCCCCGGGCGTCGCCACCGTGGGGAATACCGACCACGATTGCTTCTCTACCTTCGTCGCTCAGTCGCGCCATCGTCTCGTCGACACACCACTCACCCGAGTTGCTGGTCGCCTCGTCGAAGAGGTTCTGCCCATCGTGCATGTAGACGACAGGATACGACGTTTCGGACCGCTCGGCGTCAGTGTACGACGGCGGCAGAGAGACGAGGAGGTGGCGGTCGGTGGAGAGCGGTGTCTCGATGGTCGAAGAGACACGGACGTCGCCGAGGACGGTGTGGCCGTCGGTCAGGTCGTACGGCCGCCAGTCGATGTCGTCGGTCATGGTCTCGTCGTCTGCGGCGAGCGACATCACTGTAGTGTCTCGGAGGGAACGCACGCCGCTGCCCAGCCCTACGATCGAGTGGATAGCGCACGACGGCGAATAGATTTAGGAGTCGTCCGGCCTACTCGATAGCTGTGTCTGAGTCTACGAAATGGGAATACGAGACAGTCGTCCCTCCCAAGGGGTCGACACAGAAGGAAGCGACCGACCCGAAAGCGCGCTTGAACGAACTCGGCGACGAGGGGTGGGAGCTCGTCGACACCATCGAGTACGTCGGCGGGGGGACGAAGTTCCTCGTGTTCAAGCGACCGAAGGAGGACGGCGGCGACGAAGCCGAGAACGCTGAATGAGTTCCGGACTCGACGACGACGTCGACGCGGATGCAGAGAGCCAAACCGAAATAGAGACGCACGGTGACTCCGACATCGGCACCGCGAACACGATGCTCGACCGGGCCGACGAGAGTCGAATCAAACTCGTCGTGCTCCTCAGTGCGAACCGACTCCTGATAACGGGCGCGCTGGCACTCGGCTTCTTCGTCGCGTTCATGGTGCTCGGACAGTTCTACTACCCGGACTTCCAAGCGGATATCCAGTCTGGCGACACCATCGAGACCATCTTCTCGACGATGCTCGGTGCGATCATCACCGGAACGACGCTCGTCGTCACGATTACGCAGTTGGTCATCTCACAGGAGAACGGTCCGCTCGGCGACCAACACGCGCGGATGAGCAACACGATGGACTTCCGGAGCTACGCCTCCGAACTGCTCGAGCAACCCGTACCCGCCGACCCGTCGGCGTTCCTCCGCGTGCTGGTCGACGCGACACAGAAACGCGCACGCGCGCTCCGCGACGCCGTCTCGGGGAGCGACAACGACCAACTCCGGGACGAACTCGACGAGTTCACGGACAGTCTGACCGGCAACGCCGACGAGGTCAGAGACGAACTCGACGGCGCGCGCTTCGGAACGTTCGACGTGTTGTTCGCCGCACTCGACTTCAACTACGGCTGGAAGATCTTTCAGGTCGAGCGCATGATGTACGAGTACGACGACGCCCTCTCGGCCGACCAACGACAACTGTTCGAGGAACTGAAGACCAGCCTGTCGATGTTCGGACCCGCCCGCGAACACATCAAGACGCTCTACTTCCAGTGGGCGCTCATCGACCTCTCACAGATGATTCTCTACGCGGCGGTTCCCGCACTCGTCGTGACCGGTGGGATGCTGGCGTTCGTCGGAAGCGACTCTGTTACGGGCGTCACGTTCGGCATCGAGAACATCCTCTGGGTCGTCGACGCTGCCTTCACCATCTCGTTGCTCCCGTTCTTGCTTCTCGTGTCCTACATCGCCCGTATCGCGACCATCGCGAAGCGGACACTCGCTATCGGTCCGCTCATCCTTCGAGACTCCCAGCGGTAGGACCGTCGGACCTCGTGACGTCGACCCACGAAACCCTCTCACACACGCTCTCGCGTTCCGAAGTGGTTAAAGGCCGAGACGAGGAAGTGTGGGTAACTCGCTGGACGACGGGCCACCAGTGGGCACCCGTGACCCGTACGGGAACGGGACGAAATGTGGTTGCGCGGCGAGGGCGACGACGTGTCGTCTTCGTTGGCGGAACTGAATCGCAAGCGTCCGTGGTGATTACAATGGCACGAAGCTTCTACTCTCACATCAAGGAAGCCTGGCGGAGTCCCGGTGACGGGAAACTCGCAGAGCTTCAGTGGCAGCGAAAACAGGAATGGCGCCGACAGGGCGCAATCGAGCGCATCGAGCGCCCGACGCGTCTCGACAAGGCCCGCGAACTCGGCTACAAGGCCAAGCAGGGCATCGTCGTCGCTCGCGTCTCCGTCCGGAAGGGGACCGCGCGCAAGCAGCGCCACAAGGCGGGTCGCCGTTCGAAGCGTCAGGGTGTCAAGCGTCTCTCGCGACGTACGAGCATCCAGCGCATCGGCGAACAGCGCGTCTCCCGAAAGTACCCCAACCTGCGCGTCCTCAACTCCTACTGGGTCGGTGAAGACGGTTCGCAGAAGTGGTTCGAGGTGATTCTCGTGGACCCGGAACACGCAGCCATCGAGAACGACGACGACCTCAACTGGATCTGCTCGGACAAGCACAAGGGCCGTGCGTTCCGTGGTCTCACGAACGCCGGCAAGGACAACCGTGGTCTCAACAACCGCGGCAAGGGGTCGGAACACGTCCGCCCGAGCGTCGCCAGCGGTCAGGGTCGCGGCAAATAACCCTCTACGGAACGCGCGCTTCCACTCGTATTCTGTCTTTTTCGAACTCGTGAGCGACGCGTCGATATCCCGCAGTGACGCACTCGGAGCCGAGGCTACGGCATCTGGGACGAGTCAAAGAAAAGAACCGGGAAACGCTGTCGTCTCGCTCAGTCCTGTCGCGCCTTGATGAGGAACGCGAGCGCGCCGCCGAGCATGGCAGCGTTCTTCACGAAGTGCGTGCGCTCGGACTGCTTCTGGTCTTCGTCGGCTTCCCAGAAGCGGTGCATCTGCGGCGTGACGCCGACGAGGAACGTCGCGACTGCGCCCGCGGCCAGCGTCGGGAGTCGCCAGAGCGCGATGCCGATGCTGCCGAACGAGAGCATGCCGACGGAGAAGGGCACGAGTTTGTCGGCGTTCGGGACGCCCATCGCCTCGGCGTAGCCGATGGTCCCTTCCATGTCTTTCCAGTGGTTAAACGCGGTGAAGCCGAGCGGAATCGCAAAGAGTAGTCGTGCGAGGAGGAAGAGCAATCCGTCGCTGCTCTCCTCGGCCGCTGCTTCACTCGCCTGTTCGTCTTCGATGTCGATGGTGATTGCTTCCTCGCTCATGAGAACGTCTCTCCGTCTGGTGGAGATATACGGAGATATAACGTTCGACACCTTTAGCTCTACCTCAGAAGGCAGGCAGTTCCGCAACTTCGGACTCTTCTGGTTTCAGCGTTCCTCGGGTTTCCGTGTCGCTTCACTCCGATACCGAATGACCGCTCTCGACGGGCCCTTCCCAGGCGTCGAACCCGCCCCGGAGGCTCGTCACGTCGGCCGCGAGGTTCGTGTCGAGAATCTCGGCGATACGCTTCGAACTCTTGCCGATGTAACAGGAGACGACCACCTCGTCGGGCCACTCCTCGTCGAAGACCGACGCGTCGAGCCGCTGTGCGGGGCGGTTTTCGGACCCTGGAATGTGGCCGTCGGCGAACGCTTGGGGGTCGCGGATGTCGAGGAGGGCGACGTCGGTACCGGTGTCCAGTTTCTCCTGTAGCTCCGTCGGCGAGAGTTCCGTGACCATGCGGTGGCTTACGGCAGGTCGGGCAAATGCTCGTCGGTCTCTCGACTCCCACTGCGTTCGAGGGGGAACGTCCATGAGGCGCGTCTGTCTCGGTACGTCCATGCCCGGCGCACGCATCACCAGCGGCGAGCGAGTCACCCTCCGAACGGTCGAGAACGAGGACATCCCGTTTCTCCAGCGAGCAGGCTCCAACCCCGAGATTCGGTATCCGCTCGGCAACCCACTGCAGAACCGCGAGCAGTACGAGGTGTCGGACGACCGGAACGCCCCCGACCGGTTTCTCGTCTGCCTCGAAGGCGACGAGACGCCCGAACTGCTCGACGATGCCGACGACGTGACCCGAATCGGTTGCGTGAGCGTCGCAGACGCCCACTACAAACGACCCGAACTCGGTTACTGGCTCGTTCCCGAGTTCCACGGCGAGGGCTACGGTACAGAGTCCCTCTCGCTCGTCGTCGACTACGTGTTCCGACAGTACGACACGCCCGCCGTCGGCGCGGGTGTCTTCGACTTCAACGACGCCTCGCGTGGACTACTGGAGTTGCTCGGTTTCGTCGAGGAGGGGCGTCGCCGGAAGTTCATGTTCGTCGACGGCGAACACCGCGATATGGTGCAGTACGGACTGCTCCGCGAGGAGTGGACGGAGTGACGACGTTGCCCACTCTCTACCAGTCACACCCGCGAGCCGTATCCTTATCCCGGCGTGTCGCAAACCTCAGACAATGTCTCTCTCACTCGATTCGACCCAGTTGGACCGGTACTCTCGACACATCATCATGGACGAAGTCGGCCCAGAGGGCCAACAGAAACTGCTCGACGGGAGCGCCCTCGTCGTCGGGGCGGGTGGACTCGGCGCGCCGGTCATCCAGTATCTCGCCGCCGCGGGCGTCGGCCGAATCGGCGTCGTCGACGACGACGTCGTCGAACGCTCGAACCTCCAGCGGCAGGTCATCCACGCCGACGCCGACGTCGGCATCCCGAAAGTCGAGAGTGCGAAGAAGTTCGTCGAACGACTGAACCCCGACGTCACCGTCGAGGCACACGAGACGCGCCTCGACACCGACAACGTGGAAGAACTCGTCGCCGACTACGACGTCGTCGTCGACGCCTCAGACAACTTCCCGACGCGCTACATGGTCAACGATGCCGCCCGCATCCACGACGTGCCCGTCGCGCACGGCGCTATCTACAAGTTCGAGGGACAGGTCACGACGCTCACGCCCGACGGGCCGTGTTACCGCTGTCTGTTCCGTGAGGCACCCGAACCGGGGACGGTTCCCGACTGTGCGACGACGGGCGTCCTCGGCGTTCTCCCGGGAACCGTCGGCTGTATCCAGGCGACCGAAGCGATGAAGCTCCTCTTGGAGACGGGCGACGTGCTCGAAGGCAGACTGCTGTTCTACGACGCGATGGACATGACGTTCGAGACGGTTCCGTACAGAGAGAACCCCGACTGCCCGGTCTGTGGAGAGTCGGCCATCGACTCCATCGAGGGCATCGAGTACAGCGGTGGCTGTACCATCGCCGACTGAGCGTTCGTCGACTGGCCGTCCGACCTACCGCGAGGCTGTCGTTTAACCCGCTTCACTTCGTTTACTCAGCTATGCCAGAAGAGGTTCTGCCCGGCGTCCACGACGTGACGGTGATGGAAGGCGAGGGTCGACGATTCCGCGTGTACCTGTTCGAAGACCCCGTTCCGACGCTCGTCGACACCGGTCTCGGCGGCACGACGGACGCGCTGTTCGAGGGTCTCGATGCGCTCGACGTCGAACCAGAGCGCGTCGTCGTCACGCACAACGACGGCGACCACACCGGCGGCCTCCCGGCCGTCGTCGACAAGTACGACCCGGAGGTGTTCGTCCCCGAGCAGACAGAAGAGAGCGCACTCGGCGGCGTCGACCCGGACGTTCGCTACGGCGACGGCGACACCATCGGCGACTTCGAAGCCGTCCACGTCCCCGGTCACGAACCGGACAACCACGCACTCGTCGACGAGTCCCGCGGCGTCGTCGTCGCGGGCGACGCCGTCTCGGGGTCCGACCAACGCGGGTTGCCCGCGGGCTATCTCCTCCTCCCACCCGCCGTCTACTCCGACGACCTGAACGAAGCGGAGGCGAGTCTCGAACGACTCCTCGACTACGAGTTCGACGCCGTCCTCGTCTTCCACGGGTCGTCGGTGCTCGACGGAGGGCACGAAAAGCTCGACGCGTTCGTGAACTTCCCCGGCAAGCCGTCGTAGTCGCTGAGATTCTACTGTTCGGTGCATCGACGAACAGAAAACGAACGAAAACGGTGCGTCGTGAACTCAGGCGACCAGCTGGACGATGTTTCTGAGAATGACAATCCAGACGATGCTGACGATGCCGAGTGCCAGCGTGGCGAGCGTCCACGCCTGATAGGCCGTCGCCGTCTCCATGTCGGAGAACTCGGTGATGATCCAGAAGTACGAGTCGTTGGCGTGACTCACCGTCATACTTCCCGCACCGATTGCCAGCACCGCGAACACCGCTCCCCACTGAGAAGCGAGTCCGAGTGACCCGAGGAGGGGTGCGATGAGACTCGACGTGGTGAGAATCGCCACCGTCGACGACCCGAGTGCGGTCTTGAGTGCTGCCGCGATGATGAAGGCGGCCAAGAGACCGATGCCGAGACCGCTGAACGTGTTGCCGATGAAGTCTTCGAGCGGGAGGGCACCGAGAACGCTCCCGAACGCGCCACCTGCGCCCGTCACGGCGAGGATGACGGCGGCGTTGGTCAGACCGTCGCTGACCCACTCGTCGATGATGTCATCGGAGAACGATGGGACGATAGTGAAACTCAGGAACGCCCCGAAGAGAAGCGCAACCGCGGGGTCACCGATGAACAGGAGCCAACTCTGGAGTGTACCGGCGACGAACGCCGGGTCGTCGGCACTCGGGTAGGCGGCGATACTGCCGAGCGAGATGAGGATAATCGGAACGAGTAACGGCGCGAACGCCTGTCCGCGCGAGGGAAGCCGACCGTATTCGGCTTTGATGTCCGACATCGTCACCTCGGGTTCGGGGTCGATGTGGAAGCGCGAGGCGACGTAACTGGCCCACTTTGCGGCGACGAGCGTCACGGGGATGCTCACCACGATACCGGCGAGCATGACCAGTCCGACGTCGGCACCGAGGATACCCGCCGCAGCGATGGGGCCGGGCGTCGGCGGGACGAAGACGTGCGTGACGTAGAGGCCACCGGCCAGTGCGACGCTGAGCGTCGCAAGCGAGCGATTCGAGCGCTCGGCGAGCGAGCGACTCAGTCCGGAGAGGATGATGTACCCGGAGTCGCAGAAGACGGGAATACTGACGAGACTCCCCGTAATCGCCATCACCTCGGGCGTGTGTTTCTCGCCGATGAGGTCGAGGATGCTCTCGGCGATGACGATTGCGGCACCCGACCGTTCGAGGACGACACCGATAATCGTCCCCGCGAGGATGACGATACCGATGTAGCCGAGGACACCACCGAACCCGTCGGTGACGAGTGTCGCAACCTCCTGTGGGTCGATTCCTGCCAGCACACCGGTTCCGTACGCCGCGAGCAAGAGCGTCAAGAACGCGTGGAGGTTCACCTTCGCCGTCGCGAAGATGATGAACCCCACTGCTGCGGCGAGTAGTATCACCAATGCGTAACCATCTATCATGCACGTGTACCACTCCGGTGGCCTGAAAAGAGGGTGCTGTCAGCCACAAATATTACTAGAACATGTGTGTGAGATAAGGAATTATAGGGCGAGTTGGGTACTCT
This sequence comes from Halogranum rubrum, assembly GCF_900114455.1. Lineage (GTDB taxonomy): Archaea > Halobacteriota > Halobacteria > Halobacteriales > Haloferacaceae > Halogranum > Halogranum rubrum. Next base: position 93,044 of record NZ_FOTC01000002.1, read on the forward strand.
AAGCGCACCACAGCGACCATATCATCGTGGGGTAGCGACGCTCGCTCGAACCACGACACTCACTCGAACCACGATACTCGCCCGAACTCGAACGCGGGGCACGTTCGGACAACCGTTTTGCCACCCCGCCGAGAATCACGGACAATGAGCTTAGAGGAGATTATGTCGCAGATGCCGTTCGCCGACCATCTCGACATCGAAGTGACGGAGGCGGTAGACGGGCGGGCAACGGCGACGTTGACGCTGAACGACTTCCACTCCTCGGTTCCGGGCCGGTCTATCGCACACGGCGGCGTCGCCTACGCGTTGGCCGACACCGTCGGCGGTGCGGCCGTCATCTCGTTGCACTACACGGCGACGCCGACTATCGACATGCGGATGGACTATCTCGCGCCGGCGACGACCGACCTCGTCGCCGAAGCCGAAGTCGTCAGAGACGGCGGCAGCGTCGCCGTCGCCGACGTCACTGTCTCCGACACCGAAGGGACGGACGTCGCCACTGCTCGCGGAACGTACAAGACGAGCGGTGCGGCCGACGAGACGGCGTGGGGAGCGGGTGGTCGTGGAAGTCTCCCCGGACGAAACGGGGCCGACGAAGAAGACGAGTGAACTGGAAGCTATCGGTGAATCACACCGGTTAATCCGGTGACGAGGCCGACAGCAGTCGTGACGTGCAACACCGCGAGCGCGACGAGCATCGTCGCCGTGACACCCGGGATTGTGGGGGCGACGGTGAACACCGGCCCCATCGAGAGCACGAGGACGACCGCCGCGACAATCGTGAAGTGACGGTCTGGGCGTGTCGAGAACCGAGACACGGCGACGTAGACGGCGGTCGCACCGACTGCGGCGACAATCGTCACGGTGAGGATGGGACCCCACCCTAAGGGGTCGACACCGCTGACATCGACGAGTGCCCCGGTAATCGCACGAACGAGTGCGTTCAAGACGAGCGCGAGCACGAGCCCGATTGCTGCACGTTCCGGGAGTGAAGCGCGCGTCTGCTGTAGCGAGTCGACAGGGGTAGCAACGGATTGCATCCCATCCGTACGCTTCCGATGGAGAAATAGCTGTGACTCTCTGTCACCGAGACGAGCACTCACAATGAGATACCAGGTTCGATTCCGAACCGGTATATACGCAGCGTCCGTACACCCGTTTAGAGATGGCTGTCAACACCGAGAACGAAGAAGAACTCGTCGGACCCTGTTTCGTCATCGACTCGCTGAAGCAAATCGGCTCGCAGTGGCGACTCATCGTCCTACACGACCTGCAGGACGGCGAGAAGCGGTTCAACGAACTCAAGCGGTCGACGGACGCGAGTTCGCGCACGCTCTCACGAGTGCTCGACGACCTCCAAGAGACCGGGTTCGTCAGCCGACGACTCGAAGAAGACGCACCCGTCGCGACGTACTACAGTCTCACCGAGAAAGGCGAGTCGCTCTGTCCCGTCTTCGAAGAAATCGAAGCGTGGGCCGAAGAGTGGCTCGGCGAGTCGGTCGTCAGCCAAAACTGAAGAGCCGTTCTCTATCGCTCGTTCCCACCTCACGAGAGCCTGGCTAATACTTACCTTTGCGCGCGACGATTAATCGTTATGAACAAACGAGAGGCGTTCGACGGGATGGTCGCGTGGTACGAGTGCTCCCACTGCGGGTTCCGGCCAATCGTCACCGACGAGCGGACCGACTGCCCGCGGTGTGAACAACCGCTGTAACGAATTTTTCGACGACTACGTCCCTTCGACGAGTCGTCTCAACTGCTCGGGTGGGACCGCACCCCGCGCCGCGTAGCCCTCGTAGGCGAACGTCGGCACGCCAGTCACGCCGTGCTGTTGGGCTTCGGTGAACTGCTCGCGGACCTCCGCTCGTAGGCTCTCGTCGTCGAGTGCCGAGCGAATCTCGTCGCCGGCGACCCCAGCGTCTTCGGCGAGTTCGACGAGCAACGCTTCGTCGCCGATGTCCTTGCCCTCCTGCCAGAGTGCCTCGAAGATAGCGACGTCGAAGTCGAGCCACGTCGCTTGGTCGTAGTGCTCCTTGACGTAGTAGGAGGCGACTTGCGCGGGCAGCGAGTCGATGTCGGTGGCGATGTCGAGGTCCATCTCGACGTCGTACTTCTCCTGGAGGCGACGCACGTTCTCTTTGGCCTGTGCGTAGTAGTCGTCGTCTTTCCCGTCGTCGACAGCGTGGTCGATGGTGCCGTCCGGGTTGCGTTTCTGTGAGCGTAGGTCGAACGGATGCCAGTCGATTTCGAGTTCCTCCTCGCGGGTCTCTTGGTACTGGTTCAGCGAGTGACGCCCGAGGTAGCAGAACGGACAGACGTAGTCCGAGTAGACCGTGATTCGTTCCGACTCCTGTTGACTCATCGTCTGGCTAGTGACCAACGAGACAGAAGAGGGTTGCTCGTGTGTGCGACGGCGACGGGCGGGCGGAACGGGGGACGACTACATATAGATAGGGGACTGTTACCACACCACTAAGTGTCGTCCTCTGGTCGTACCGGCAGATTATCCCCTGAATAATGATGTATGTCACGAGAGTAGCCGGAGTCGACAATGGCCAGCCGAAACCCGGACGCCGATGCCGATGTAGCGGAGACGACGAAGACGACGGAAGCGACGATGACGGAGATGGCAGACCATCCGACGAGTCCGAACGGTTCGGCAGTCGCGTACGAGGACGAGGAGTGGACTGCGACACGGAGCGTCGACCAGCGGTCGAATCTGGCCGTCGGCGACACCGTCGTCTTCGAGAAGTCCTTCTCCGGCGCGGACGTCGACACTTTTGCACACACCAGCGGCGACACCAACAGACTCCACCTCGACGACGACTTCGCCGACGGGACGCGCTTCGGCGGCCGAATCGCACACGGGACGCTCGTCTCGGGGCTCATCAGCGCCGCACTCGCTCGTCTCCCAGGTGTCGTCGTCTATCTCTCGCAGGACACGTCGTTTCACGCTCCGGCGTCGGTCGGCGACCGATTCACCGCCGAGTGTGAAATCGTCGAAGACCTCGGGAAGTGGCGCTACCGTCTCACGACCGTCGTCACCGACGACGACGGGCAGACACTCATCGACGGCGAAGCGGTCGTCCTCGTCGACGAACTGCCGACTGCGGCGGCGGAGACACCCGAAGCCGCAGAGTAAAGTCGGTCTCTTCTGACGAACTCGCGGTCGCTCTTTCTCTCGCTCATCGGTCACACTTCAACAAACCGCGACAAAAAGCCGAGTCTCACCTATCAGCGCGTCTTCGTTCGGTCCTCTATCTTCTTCTCGAACCACTGCCACTCGCGGGTGAACTGCCCGGACTCCTTGAGGTTCCACGGGTCGGGGTCGGTGACGATAGAGCCCAGTCGGTACGACTGGACCATGTTGACGACCCAGAGAACCGCCGCCAACCCGAGGACGAACGCGCCGACGGTGGCGACCTGTTGGAGCAGTTCGAACTGCGCAGGGTACTCTGCCGACCGGCGAGGGAGACCCATCTGGCCGATGATGAGCATCGGCATGAACGTCACGACGACGCCGACGATGCTGAGGTACGCCTGCACTTGGGCGAGCGTCTGGTTGTACATCCGTCCGGTGAGGATGGGGAACCAGTAGTAACTCGCGGCGAAGCCAGCGAAGGCGATGACGCCCATGACGATGAAGTGGAAGTGGCCGACGACGTAGTAGGTGTCGTGGAGCACGAGGTCCACCGGAATCGACGCGAGGAAGATACCGGTCACGCCGCCGATGACGAACAGACCGATACCGCCGACACAGAAGATCATCGGCGCGGTGAGTCGAACGTTGCCGGTCCACATCGTCGTCATCCAGTTGAACGTCTTGACGGCCGAGGGGATGGCGATAGCGAGGGTGACGACCATGAACGACGCCCGAAGCCGTGGGTCGATTCCCGTCGAGAACATGTGGTGTGCCCAGACGCCGAACGAGAGCACGCCGATAGCGAGCGTCGAGTAGACGACGAACTTGAACCCGAAGAGCTTCCGCCCCGAGAACTTCGGGAGGATGAGACTCACGAGTCCGAACGCCGGTAAGACGAGGATGTACACCTCCGGATGGCCGAAGAACCAGAAGAGATGTTGCCAGAGGATGGGGCCACCACCTTCGACGGCGAAGAACACTGTTCCGAAGTTACGGTCGAGCAACAACATGAGGACTGCGCTCCCGAGGATGGGGAACGCGAAGATGATGATGCCGCTCGTGGTGAGCATCGTCCACGTGAAGATGTCGAGGTTACTCCAACTGACCTCGTCGCCGCGTTCGGTGAACACGGTGACGATGATGTTGATTGCACCCATGATGGTCGCGAGACCGCTCAGGTGGAGTCCGAGGAGGAGTATGTCGACCTGCGGGTTCGTGAGTTGGGTCGCCAGCGGCGTGTAGAGCGTCCACCCCGTCGTCGGTGGTTCGAGTGCGAAGAGGAGTTCACTACGGATACCGACGGCCAAGAGCATCTTGCCCATAATCTCGGTGATGAGTCCCGCTCGAACCATGAAGAACGCCGGCGGCAGGAGCCAGAAGGCGATGGCGTTGATGCGCGGGAACGCCATGTCGTCGGCGTCGAGGAGGATGGGCAGGAAGTAGTTCGCAAAGCCGGTGAAGACGGGCGTCACGAAGAAGAACAGCATCGTGAACCCGTGGGTCGTGAACAGCGCGTTGTACGTCTCTGCGCTCCAGACGTCGACGCCGGCGGTGAACAGTTCGGTCCGGATCATCATCCCGTCGGTGCCGCCCCAGAGGGCCGCGACGGTCCCGAACAGGAGGTACAAGACGCCGATGTCCTTGTGGTCGACAGTCGTCAACCAACGAAAGACACCGAGTGGTTTCTCGGTCCGCACTCGCGTGCCACGCAGAAAGCCGCCGTCGGTCGCAGGTGTGTCGGTGTCTCTGCCGCCGTCACGACGAAGTCGAAACACCACCGCGCCCACTGCGAGAAGCGTGAGGAGGAGTGTGATAGTCACCAGTCCAGACGCGAGTGCTACCACGGGTACCACGCCTCCGAACAAGAGGTCCCGATGAACATAGCTCCCCTTAGGACGGGGGAGGCAAATAGCTACCCGCCGCGGAGGAATTACCGTGAAGATTCCACCGACGGCGTCTCCTCGAAGCGACTCCGAGTCGTTCCGGTGAGTCGACCGTAGACCGCTCCGAGGACGAACCCGTACGCGAGATGCGAGATAAGCGTGAAGATGGCGTAGATGACCAACAGCGCCCCACCGATGTCACCGCGGCCGAGAACGACGAAAGGGACCCACAGCACGACTGCGAAGACCGCTCCACGCGTCGCCGGGTCGGGACTCGTCGGAATGTAGTCTTCGAGCGCCAAGAAGAGCAACGGCCAGGCGATACCCCCCGCGAGCACGAAGAGGACGAAACCGACGAAGACGTTCCCCGGTTGGCCGGCGAAGCGGGCGACGGCGTCGAACACGCCGATCTGTTCGCGTGTCTCGACCTCCAAGAGGAGCAAGAGGACGCTCATGACGGCCATTCCGACGACGCCACCGGCGATGGCGCTTATCGGGTGGCGAAGGTTTCGCAGCGCGTACTCCAGATACCCCTCGTCGTTGCCTCCGTCGGTCCGCGGCGTCTGCATGGCCCACGATACACGGCCGTCCCTGAATAAGACACCGGCTATCGTCGCGTCCAGTGTCGCTCACTACTCGGTTGCCCCTCGTTCGTCCACTCGTCTCTCTTCTTCTCTCCTCATCGAAGCACACAGCTTAGTACCACGAACGAATATCACTGGGTATGTCCGAACTCGGCAAGATAGACCGTGCGTTCTTCGACGAGTACGTGTACCCGAACCTCGGGGCCGACCGAGACGACGTTCGGCTCTCACCGCAACACGGCGTCGACTTCGGCGTCGTCGACGTCGGCGACCGGGCCGTGGCGATGGCCACCGACCCCGTCTTCGTGATGCCGTCGCTCGGTTTCGAGCGTGCGGCGTGGTTCGCCTTCCACATCCTCGTCAGCGACGTCGCCGTCTCGGGTCTCACCCCGACACATCTGGCCGTCGACTTCAATCTCCCGCCGGAGATTTCGAACGACCAGATTCGAACGCTCTTGGAGACGTTCGACGCCGAGGCCCGCGAGTTGGGCGTGAGCATCGTCACGGGTCACACCGCCCGATACGCCGGGTGCAACTATCCGATGGTCGGCGGCGCGACGAGCGTCGCCGTCGGCGACCCCGCGAATCTCGTCCGGCCCGACGGCGCGCGCGTCGGCGATACGGTCGTCATCACGAAGGGTCCGGCTATCGAGGCGACGGGTCTCCTGAGCAACCAGTTCGACCCGCTCATGCGCGACGGCGGCGTCGACGACACGACCATCGACGCCGCACAGGACCGTTTCGACGACATGAGTCCCGTCCGCGACGCGATGGTCGCGTCTGCGGCGGGCGACGTCACCGCGATGCACGACGCCACCGAGTGCGGCGTCTACGGCGGTCTCTACGAACTCGCTCGCGCCGCGGGCGTCGGTATCGACATCGACCGCGACTCGGTTCCCGTCCTCCCGGGCGTGCTCGAAGCCTGCGACTTCTTCGGCATCGACCCGTGGCACGCCATCAGCGAGGGGACGCTGCTGGCGACGGTGGCTCCCGACGACGCCGACGCGGTCCTCGACGCACTGGACCGCGAAGGAGTTCCGTCGGCCGCCGTCGGCGAGGTGGTCGAGGGGTTGGGGCTTCGCGTCGACGGCGACGAGGTTCCCCATCCGGAAGTCGACCCGTTCTGGGGCGCGTTCGAGGAGCACATGGCCGAGTTGCAGGCGCGGGAGGAGCAGTGATGCGCCGACCGGCACCCGTCTCGCCACCTGTCGCGCTCACCGTCGCCGGCAGCGACTCCGGCGGCGGCGCAGGTATCCAAGCCGACGTGAAGACGATGGAGGCCCACGGCGTCTTCGGAACGTCTGTACTGACCGCCGTGACGGCGCAGAACACCCGCGGCGTCGCGTCTTCGTACACTCTGCCGACGAGCGAAATCGAGGCGCAGTTCGACGCCGTGCTCGACGACTTCACCCTCGGTGCGGTCAAGACGGGGATGCTCGCCACGCGCGAGGTAATCGAGACGGTGACCGACCGACTCGACGGGGTCGACGCACCGCTCGTGGTCGACCCGGTGATGGTCGCCACGTCGGGCGACCGTCTCCTCTCCGCAGACGCCGAGTCGGCGTACGAGGAACTCGTCGCCGCCGCGACGCTGGTCACGCCGAACACCGACGAGGCGGCGGTGCTCTCCGGCGTCGACGTGACGGACCGCGAGAGCGCGGGCGAGGCGGCCGAGCGACTGGTCGAGATGGGGGCGAAGGCGGCGCTCGTGAAGGGCGGCCACCTCGACGGAGCGCGCGTCGTCGACACGCTGGTCGTCTCCGACCGACTCCGTGCGGGCCGTGCGCCCCGCGACGACGACGCGCCGGACGCACCGGGCACGCCCGACGCACCGACCGGACTCGCCACCCACCGCTTCGACCATCCGCGCGTCGACACGGACGCGACACACGGGTCGGGGTGCGCGCTGTCGAGTGCCATCGCGGCCCGACTCGCTCGCGGCGAGTCGCTGGTCGAGGCGGTGGACGGCGGAACCGACTTCCTCCATCGCGCGGTCAGATACGGTCTCGACGTCGGCGAGGGACCCGGTGCGGTCCACCACCTCGTGGAACTCCGAGAGCGGGCCGCCCGACAGGAGACGGTCGAAGCAGTCGCCAGTGTGGTCGAGGAGTTCGTCGCCCGCGACGTCTCCCTCCTCGTCCCCGAAGTCGGAATGAACGTCGTCGGGGCGACGCCGTACGCCGAGTCACCGGACGAGACGGCGGCCGTCGAGGGGCGTATCACGCGGACGTTCTCGGGCGTCCACCCGAATCGGGGCGTGCGTCTCGGCGCGTCCAGTCACGTCGCGCGCTTTCTCCTCGCGGCCCGCGAAGTCGACCCGAGTCGTCGCTTCGCCGTGAACTGTCGGTTCGCCGACGACGTGGAGGCCGCCCTGTCGGCACTCGACGGTCCAGTCGCGGAGTTCGACCGTGCGGCCGAACCGGACGACTCTGCGACCGAAGAAGGAAACACGATGCAGTGGGGGGCGCGGCGCGCGTTCGAATCGACCGAAGGGACACCCGTCGCCGTCGTCGACCGGGGTGCAGTCGGTAAGGAGCGTATCGTGAAACTGCTCGCCGCCGATGCGGACACACTCGTCGAGCGAACGCTGACGCTCCTCGACGCCGTCGAGGCGGAGCGATAGAGAGACGGCGCTCGCGTCGGAAACGATTTCCTCTCTCCATGTTTCGTTCACCCATGGACAACCGTCTCCCCGCGGCCGCGATACTGGCCCTCCTCGTCTTGCTGTCTGGCTGTGCGACGATGACCGTCGAGTCCGACGTCGCCACCGACGGCACCATCGACCGCTACGAACTGAACCTGAACACCTCGACGACCGTCTACGGTCTCCTGAACCAAGGTGCCGAAGACGAGGGGTACGACTCGCTGGCGGAACAACTCCGTGCGAACGTCAACGACTCGAACGCCGAGAACGTCAGCGTCAGCCAGTCGCTCGACGGCGACCAGGCGACGGTGACGCTCGTCGTAACCGGGTGGAACCCCGTCGACGCCGAGCGACTGAACGTGACCCGCGTCGACGGTCGCGTCGTCTACGAGGACACGACGTTCTACGACGCCGACGTCGCTCCCGGCGGGGGCGTCGACGTCGCCGACTTCGAACTCCGATACGTGGTGAACATGCCGGGCGACGTCCAGCGTGCGGAGGGTGCCTCGTCGGTCAACGGGTCGACGGCCGTCTACGAGGCCAGCGGCCGAGACGCCTTCACGAGTACGCGCGTCTACGTCGAGAGCGACGCGCCGACGGGTGTGTTGACGCCGGGATTCGGCGTCGTCCCGGCCGTCGTCGCCGTGTTGCTCGTCGTCGTGAGTGTTGCCGGCGTCGCCGTCGCTCGCCGTCGGTGACGAGAACTCGTCAGACGACTGTCTGACGTGCCGTAACCTACACTTCCCGCCGGTCTGTTCGTCTACGTGTCGTCTCGGTCGCACCGCACGGACAGGGTAGGGACGGCCCGTGCGAGGCGACGGGCGACATTCTCCCACAAACCGCATCAGTAACCCGCAGTGCTTTAGCCGCCGTCTCTCCCAGAACAGAGTATGACTGCAACGGGAATCGTCGGGGAGTTCCTCGCCCTCAAAGAGGAGACGGACGCGGATATTCTGGCGATGCAGTGCGGCGACTTCTACGAGTTCTTCGCCGACGACGCCGAACTGGTCGCGAAGGAACTCGACCTGAAGGTGTCGCAGAAGTCCTCGCACGGGTCGTCCTACCCGATGGCGGGCGTTCCCCTCGACGACCTCACGCCCTACCTCAAGGCGTTGGTCGAACGCGGCTACCGAGTCGCCGTCGCCGACCAGTACGAGACGGAGAACGGCCACGCCCGCGAGATTACGCGCGTCGTCACGCCCGGCACGCTCTTGGAGACGACAGACGCCGACGCCCAGTATCTCGCCGCACTCGTTCGCGACTCTGATGGATTTGGTCTCGCGTTCGCCGACATCACCACCGGTCGCTTCCTCGTCACCGACGTCGACGACGTCGCCGACGCCCACGCCGAACTGTACCGGTTCGCCCCCGCCGAAATCCTCCCCGGCCCGGAACTCCGCGGCGACGACGAGTTCCTCGCGTCCCTTCGCGACGGGACGGACGCCTCGCTCTCACTCCACGAGGCGGAGGCGTTCGCACCGGGTCGTGCGCGCCATCGCGTTCGCGAACAGTTCGGCGACGAAGCGTTGGAGAGCGTCGGTATCGACTCCGAACGAGCGGTTCGGGCGGCGGGTGCCGTCCTCGCCTACGTCGACGAGACGGGTGCGGGCGTCCTCCAGTCGATGACGCGCCTGCAGGCCTACCACGCCCGCGACCATCTCGAACTCGACGCGACGACGCAGCGCAACCTCGAACTGACCGAGACGATGCAGGGTCGGCGCGATGGCTCCCTCCTCGACACGCTCGACCACACCGTCACGAGTCCGGGTGGACGACTCCTCCGCGAGTGGCTGACGCGCCCGCGACGTGACCCCGACGAGTTGCGACGGCGACAGACCTGCGTCTCGGCGCTCGCCTCGGAGGCACTCGCCCGCGAGCAGGTCCGTGACGTGCTCGACGGCGCGTACGACCTCGAACGACTCGCCAGTCGCTCGGCCAGCGGGAGTGCAGGTGCCCGTGAACTGCTCTCGGTCCGAGACACGTTCGCCATCCTTCCTGCGCTCGTCGACGCCATCGAGGGGAGTCGACTCGCCGACTCGCCACTCCGCGACGTCGTAGAGCGGCCGGACCGCGAGGCTGCAGCGGCGCTCCACGACGAACTCGCCGACGCCCTCGCCGAAGAGCCACCGAAGACGGTCACCCAAGGAGAACTGTTCAAGCGCGGCTACGACGACGAGCTAGACGACCTCATCGAGCGTCACGAGTCGGCGAAGAGTTGGCTCGACGACCTCGGCCCGCGCGAGAAGCGCGAACACGGCATTCAACACCTGCAGGTCGACCGCAACAAGACGGACGGCTACTACATCCAGGTCGGCAAATCCAACACCGACCGCGTCCCCGAACACTACCGCGAGATAAAGACGCTCAAGAACTCGAAACGCTACGTCACCGACGAACTGGAGGAGAAGGAACGCGACATCCTCCGTCTCGAAGAGGTGCGAGGCGACTTGGAGTACGAACTCTTTCAGGACCTCCGCGAGCGAGTCGCCGAGCAGGCAGAACTCCTGCAGGACGTCGGGCGGACGCTCGCCGAAGTCGACACGCTCGCCTCCCTCGCCACCCACGCCGCCGGGAACGACTGGGTCCGCCCAGCGTTGGACGAGGGTGACGCACTCACCATCGAGGCCGGTCGCCACCCCGTCGTCGAGCAGACGACCGACTTCGTGCCGAACGACCTCCGACTCGACCAGCGTCGGGGATTCCTCATCGTCACCGGCCCGAACATGTCCGGGAAGTCGACCTACATGCGACAGGCCGCGCTCATCACCCTGCTTGCCCAAGTCGGCAGTTTCGTCCCCGCCCGCAGTGCGACAGTCGGCGTCGTCGACGGTATCTACACCCGCGTCGGCGCACTCGACGAGTTGGCACAGGGACGCTCGACGTTCATGGTCGAGATGCAGGAGTTGAGTAACATCCTCCACTCGGCGACCGAAGATTCGCTGGTCATCCTCGACGAGGTGGGCCGCGGCACCGCCACCTACGACGGCATCTCCATCGCGTGGGCGGCGACCGAGTATCTGCACAACGAGGTTCGCGCCAAGACGCTCTTCGCGACGCACTACCACGAACTGACGAGTCTCGCCGACCATCTCCCGCGCGTGGCGAACGTCCACGTCGCCGCCGACGAGCGAGACGGCGACGTAACGTTCCTCCGCACCGTCGTCGACGGCCCGACCGACCGCTCCTACGGGATTCACGTCGCCGACCTCGCGGGTGTGCCGAAACCGGTCGTCGACCGCGCGACGGACGTACTCGGTCGTCTGCGCGACGAGAAGGCTATCGAGGCGAAGGGCGGCGACGGCGGGAGCGGCGAACCCGTCCAAGCCGTCTTCGACCTCGGGTCGGGGCAGTTCGCGGGCGGGAGCGACACGGCAGACGTGGCCGAGACGACTGGCGAGCGGAGCAACGGAACCGCCGCCACGACGGCTAACGGTCACGCAGAGCCAGCGAGAGCCGAACTCGACGCCGACACCGAGGCGATTCTGGAAGAGTTGCGGTCGACGGACGTCAACGAGACGTCGCCCATCGAGTTGATGGCGAAAGTCCAGCAGTGGAAAGAGCGACTGGACGAGTGAGCGACACTCCGGCAACGCCCACCGACAGCCCCTACAGTCAAGAGTCTGTCTCCGAATCGGCGTACTATGCACGCAGACGACGCCGACTCTCGGGTCGAGGCGCTTCTCGACGAGATGACGCTCCGTGAGAAGGCCGCACAACTCGCTGGGACGTACGTGGGCGAGATGGCGGAGCACCCGACCCAGACCGTCGACGAAGTCGAAGCACTGGTCCGTAACCCCGGTATCGGCTTCGCCACCCCGTTCGGGTTCGGTGGGTCGCCGCACACCGGGTCGAAGGAAGTCGTCGACATCGCCAACCGACTCCAGCGCGCCGCCGTCGAGGAGACCAGACTGGGAATCCCGCTTCTCATTCCGGTCGACACCATCCACGGCCACGCCTACGTGCAGAACACGACCGTGTTCCCGCACAATCTCGGACTCGCAGCGACGCGAAACCGGGCACTCCTCGAACGAGTCGGGACGACGACGGCGAGAGAAGTCGCGGCGACCGGAGCACGACTCTCCTACGGACCGACCTGTGACGTCGCCCGTGACCCGCGGTGGGGGCGGACGTTCGAGACGTTCGGTGAGTCGCCGCTTCTCTGTGGCGAACTCGCGGCCGCGAAGTCGCGCGGCGTCCACGATGCCGACGTCGACGTGGCGACGATGGCGAAACATTTCCCAGCGTACGGCGAACCCGAACGCGGCGAGGACACCGCCCCCGTCGACCGCTCGCTCTCGTCGCTCCGTCGTGATTTCGTCCGGGCGTTCGAGCCGATTCTCGAAGAAGGACTCGAGGGTATCATGCCCAGTTACAACTCCATCAACGGTGAACCCTCTCACGGGTCGTCGTACTGGTTGACCGACGTGCTCCGCGAAGAACTCGGCTTCGACGGCTACGTCGCCTCCGACTGGAACGGCGTCCGGATGCTCCACGAGGACCACCGCGTCGCCGAGTCGATGCGCGAGGCGATTCGGCAGTCGATGACCGCGGGCGTCGACGTCCACTCGCTCGGCAGCGTCGACCACACCGACCACGTCGTCGGCCTCGTCGAGTCGGGCGAGGTGGACGAATCCGTCGTCGACGAGTCGGTTCGGCGCGTACTCGAACTGAAGGCGGACCTCGGTCTGTTCGAGGACCCCTACGTCGACGCGGAGGGTCTCGACGACGTACTCGGAACCGACGCCCACCGAGAGACGGCCCTCGACGCGGCCCGCCAGTCGATGACGCTGCTGCAGAACGAAGACGACCTGCTTCCCTTCGACCCCGACACCGACGAGGTGTTCGTCACGGGGCCGAACTCGGACGCGCTCTCGAATCAGGTCGGTGGGTGGAGCGTGAGCAAAGACGACGAAGTCACCGGTATCAGCGTTCGCGACGGTATCGAATCCGTCGTCGGCGACGACACGACGGTCACCTACGAACAGGGCGCTGGTATCGACGAACCGGCAGACGTCGAAGCGGCCGTCGAGGCCGCAGAATCGGCGGACGTCGCCGTCGTCGTCCTCGGCGAGAACTGGTACATCCACGAGTTCGGGGTGCAGGAGATAACTGGGCCGACGGACCGTTTCCCGAAGCGCACGCAACTCACCCTCCCCGACGCGCAACAGGACCTACTGGAGGCCATCGTCGAGACGGAGACGCCGACGGCGCTCGTCTTCATCACCGGTCGGCCGCTCGCCACGCCGTGGGCCGAGGCGAACGTCCCGGCCATCCTGCAGGCGTACTACCCCGGTGCCGACGGCGGACGAGCGGTCGCCGAGACGCTCTTCGGGCACAACAACCCGAGCGGGAAGCTTCCCATCTCGGTGCCGCGTTCGACCGGTCACCTGCCGACGCGACACAACCACCTCCCCAACCCGACGCCAATCGGTCGGGAGGAGCACGAACCGAGCTACGACCCGCTGTGGGCGTTCGGCCACGGTCTCTCGTACACCGACTTCGAGTACCGTGACCTGTCGCTGTCGGCGGAGACGGTCGACCCGGACGGACGTGTCACCGTCGGCGTCGACGTGGCGAACGTCGGTGACCGCGCTGGCGACGAAGCCGTCCAGTTGTTCGGCGCTCGGGAGTACAGTTCGACCGTCACGCCCGTCCGAGAACTCGTCGACTTCGAGCGCGTGAGCCTCGACGCAGGCGAGACGGCAACCGTCGAGTTCGACCTCCCGGCTTCGGCGTTCAGTGTCTTCCACCCGGACGGGAGTCGCGTCGTCGAGGCGGGGACGGTCACCGTCGAGTGTGAGGGGTCGACGGCGTCGCTGACCGTCGCGGACGACGGCTGATTCTTCGGTAGCTGTCGTGTGCCGTCACAGTCGGTGCAGTCGGTGCAGTCGGTGCAGTTGGTGCGGCCGATGCACTCACCGCAAACCGCGTCACGGGGCACGAACGTTAAACACTCCCTGGTTCCATTTGTGAACGAGCTATGACCGACGAACATCTGCAGGCGACCATCAGCCAGAAGGCAGCGCTGTTCGGCCCGGACGGTGACGTGCTGCTGCTTCGCCGAGCGTCGAGCGGCCGGTGGGACGTCCCCGGCGGTCGCCTTCTCGCCTCCGAAGACGTCGTCACGGGACTGCGCCGCGAAGTCCGCGAAGAGACGGGACTCGACGTCGACGTCGAGGAGCCGATATACACGGACACGTGGCGGACGAAAGAGGGCGACGGTCGGTACGCCGTCGTCTTTCGATGTACGACCGACAGTCGCGCGGTAGAGTTGAGCGACGAACACCGCGACTGGCAGTGGACGGACCCCGAACGCGCAGTCGACGACGTCCTCTCGCCCTCGGAACTCCGGACGGCAATCGAACGAGCGGCGAGACGACGGGCGGTGGTCCGGTGACGGACGAACCGCTGAACGCGACGGTGAGCCAACGGGCCGTCCTCTTCGGCTACGACGACCGAATCCTCGTCGTCCGCCGCGCCAGTGACGGTGGCTGGGAACTCCCCGGCGGGCGACTGGACGCAGACGAGTCGACGGTCGAGGGACTGCGCCGCGAAGTCCGAGAGGAGACCGGTCTCGACGTGGCGATTCGCCGACCTATCTACACGACGTCGTGGCGCAACGACCGCGGAAATGGACGTTACGGCGTCTACTACTACTGTCTCGCCGAGGGCGACGGCGTCACACTCAGCGACGAACACACCGACTACGATTGGCTCACGCCGTCGGCGGCGGCCGAGCGGTTGAGCGAGACGCAAGGAAGCGCCGTCACGCGAGCCACGGAGTTACGAGAATGACCGACACGGGAGACGACCGACCGACGATTCGCGCACTCGACCAGACGACGATTCAACGCATCGCCGCCGGAGAGGTGGTCGAACGCCCCGCGAGCGTCGTGAAGGAACTCGTCGAGAACAGTCTCGACGCCGACGCATCTCGGGTTTCGGTCGCCGTCCGGAACGGCGGGAAAGACGGGGTTCGCGTCCGCGACGACGGCGTCGGCATGACCGAAGACGAACTCGCCGTCGCCGTCGACGAACACACGACGAGCAAGATTTCGGACATCGACGACCTCGAAACCGGCGTCGCCACCCTCGGCTTTCGCGGCGAGGCGCTCCACACCATCAGCGCCGTCTCACGGACGACGGTGCGCTCGAAGCCCCGCGGGTCGGCCGGCGCCGGTGCGGAACTGACCGTCGAAGGCGGCGACGTCGGCGAGGTCCGTCCTGCTGGTTGTCCGGCGGGGACGACCATCGAAGTCGACGACCTCTTCTTCAACACGCCCGCGCGAAAGAAGTTCCTCAAGACGGACGCGACGGAGTTCGACCACGTCAACACCGTCGTCACGCAGTACGCGCTGGCGAACCCGGACGTCGCCGTCTCGCTCGAACACAACGACCGAGAAGTGTTCGCCACCGAAGGACAGGGAAGTCTCGAATCGACGGTGCTCTCGGTCTACGGCCGGGAAGTCGCCGAGGCGATGACGCGCGTCGAGAGCGACCCAGCGAACGACGCCGTCGCCTCGATTTCCGGACTCGTCAGTCACCCCGAGACGACGCGCTCGGGCCGCGAGTATCTCTCGACGTTCGTCAACGGTCGGTACGTCACTGCTGGCTCACTTCGCGAGGCGGTCCTCGACGCCTACGTCGGCCAACTCGCCCCCGACCGCTACCCCTTCGCCGTCCTCTTTCTCGACGTGCCGCCGAACTCGGTCGACGTGAACGTGCACCCGAGAAAGATGGAGGTCAGATTCGACGACGAGTCGGGCGTGAAAGCCGCCGTCGAGTCGGCGGTCGAATCCGCTCTCCTCGACGGTGGGTTGGTCCGCTCGTCCGCCCCGCGCGGTCGGTCGGCACCCGACGAGACTCCCGTCGCTCCGGAGCACGCAGAGACAGATGATTACACTGAGTCGCCTGCAGCAGGCCCTGTCGATGAAGTCGACGCTGTCGACGAAACCGACGCTGTCGATACTGGTGACGTCGAAACCGTCGGTGACGCTACTGGCTCCGCCGACGCCGACGCTGTCGACGACGATGCCACGGCGGCACGCTCCGAGTCGGTCGAAGCGGAGACGGTCGACACCGTCGACACCACAGACGCCGTGCAGACGGACGAGCAGCAGCACACACGACAGACACGGCAAGAGGAGACGGACGAGGCGTCGTGGGTCGTCGACAACGCCCGCAGTTCGGAAGAGTCCACCGCAGATTCGGACGCCGTCCCGGACTTCCGGGCGGCCACCGACGAGTGGGAGTTTCCCGAGCAACGGGAACGAACGGACGCGAGTCGCCCGTCGCCGCGGCCGTGGCAACAGTCGTCGCTCGGCGACGACGAGGGACGTGAGACGGAGCACGCAGGCGACGACTCGTCGGCGACGTTCAGCGTCGTCGGGGCGACGAACCAGCAGACGCTCGACGGCGAGGAAGCCACCGTCGGCGGCGAGTTCGACTCGCTACCCTCGCTTCGAGTGCTCGGCCAACTGTTCGACACCTACCTCGTCGCCGAAGCGCCGGACGGACTCGTCCTCGTCGACCAGCACGCCGCCGACGAGCGGGTGAACTACGAGCGACTTCGCCGGGAGATTCGCGGCGACACGCCGACACAGGGACTCGCAGAACCCGTCGAACTCGAACTCACCGCGCGCGAGGCGGCGCTGTTCGAGGAGTACGCCGACGCGCTGGCAGAACTCGGTTTCGACGCCGAGCGAACGGACGAACGGACCGTCTCCGTTCGCTCCGTTCCGGCCGTCTTCGACGCCGCACTCGAACCGGAACTCCTCCGCGACGTGCTGACGGCGTTCGTCGAAGCGGAACGTGACGGCGGCCGTGAGACGGTCGACGCCGTCGCTGACTCGTTGCTCGCAGACCTCGCGTGTCACCCATCTATCACGGGCAACACGTCGTTGACCGAGGGGTCCGTCGTCGAGTTGCTGGAAGCGCTCGACGCTTGCGAGAACCCCTACGCCTGCCCGCACGGACGCCCGGTCGTCATCGAGTTCGACCGCGACGAGATAGCAGACCGATTCGAGCGCGACTATCCGGGTCACGCGGGGCGGCGACGAGAAGAGTAACCAGAGTCGACTACGGTTTCGGGACGAGCACACGCAGTTGGTGTGAGAGTTCGCCTCGCGAAACCGGTTTTTCGAGGACGACGAGTGCGCCGGCCTCCATCGCTCGCTTCCGGAGGACCGACGAGACTCGTCGTGAGAGGACGACGACCGGCACCTGTCGTGCGTGGAGTGCTTCGACGACGGTGAGTATCGCTCGCGAGAACCCGTCGACGTCGACGACAGCGAGGTCGAACCGGGGTCGTTCGAGCAGTCGAGTCGCTTCGGCCTGGCTGGTCGTCCGTTCGACGGCGTAGCCCTCGCTAGTCAGTGCGTCCGTCAGCAGTTCGAGATTTCGTTGCTTCGCGGCGAGTGCGAGGACTGCCGGCGCGTCAGTCACCGTCTCTAGCCCCTCGATACGGTTCCTCGACGCTGGCGGTCCGGGGGTCGTCGGGTTCGGCTCCGACTTCGGTGGACGTCCCCGTCAGTACGCCCTGGAGACCCGTGGATGTGTCGCCGACGGCGATGCCGTGAGACGTGATGCGAAATTCCATAGATGCGTTAACGGGTGCCGCAAGCTGCACATCGGAAAATCGACTCTGTCTCCGACTCCGAAGTACTGCCCACTACCCAAGTACTCACGCGTGAGCGAGAATAACGGTTCTCTCAACGGTATCGAATGGTTAGCTCTCGGACAGCTATCTCGACGACCGAGCGCTGTCGTCGCTGACCACGGCGTCGACCGGAGGCGTCAGTTCGGTCAGCACCGTCCGGCCTGCTCGTTCACGCGTGACCAGTCCGTCGTCGTGGAGTCGGTTGAGGTGGTACGAGACGGTGCTATCCGCGAGGTCGAGGTCGGTCGCGAGACTCGACACGGTGACTGGCCCTAACCGCTCGACGGCGTGGAGGATGCGTGCCGTCGACTCCTCGTCGAGCGCGGCGAGTAGCACCGGGTCGGTACCGCCGACCGGATACAGTCGGTGTTTGCCGGCCGTCTCGGCGACGGCCACGACGCGGTTGTTCTTCAGAATCCGCGCGTGGTAGCGAACCGTCGAGACGGAGACGTCTAACTCCGTCGCGAGTTCACTGAGGTACGACCCCGGCGACTCACGAACCGTCTCGTAGAGTTCGCTTCGCGTCTCGTTCTCCAGCGTGGACGACGTAGAGCGCCGCTGGTAGCCCGCCGCGACGAGCAGGCCGGGCGCACCATCGCCTATTGGCATCTGTGCGAACACACCCGTGAGGTGCACGATCTCTTCACCACCGACTGTCACTGTGGTCGAGAGGTCTGAAAGCCCCGTCTCGAGCGATGCATCGGTAAGTGCGGCGTCGAGGCCGTCGGGGAGGTCGGGACGCTCCGTGTCCACGCCGTCGGCAGTCGCGAAGGGGTTCACGTGCCGGTCACTCGTGTCTCCTGTGACAGCAAGTGTGGTCGAAGGCTGTGCTGCGGCCGCCACCGTGGCTCCGGAGTAGCTTACGAGCATGGCAGCCACTACGAGGAGTGTGAGATATCGGTTGAAACGAGACATAGCGCTGTATCAGGTTGCAGTCCGCTGTTCAATCTCTCCGTGATACGGGTTGCGTGACCTGTGTGTTGCGTGGCGAGCGGTCGCCGCCCAGAGAGGCTATCGTCGACCGCTCACACTGGCTTCGTATGGAGTCACTGTTGTTAAGTGTGGTGGCCATACGTTGGCTCGTTGAGGGCTCACAGCGTCGAATACGGAGGAATTCCTCAGAAACGTTCATCGCCGACGCCGTCGCGAACACGGTCGGCGAGTGGCGAGTTCAGACGGAACGACCGGAACTTATGTGCGCCGCCGTCAGACTCTCTCGGTATGACAGATATCGTCACGTTCGGCGAGACGATGCTTCGGTTCTCGCCCCCCCGAGGCGACCGGTTAGAACGGACCCGCGAACTCGACGTGCAGGCCGGCGGTGCCGAGAGCAACGTCGCCGCTGCCGCGGCGAACCTCGGTTGCGATACGGTGTGGCTGTCGAAACTTCCCGCCTCGCCGTTGGGTCGACGCATCGTCTCCGAACTAGAGAGCTACGGCGTGGAGACGAACATTGCGTGGGACGACCGCGACGAGGCCCGCGTCGGCACCTACTACCTCGAATACGGCGGCGAACCCCGCGGGACGAACGTCATCTACGACCGAGCGAACGCCGCTATCACGACGGCCACCGTCGACGACCTCGACACCGACCCCATCGACGACGCGGACGTCTTCTACACGAGCGGTATCACGCCCGCTCTCTCGGAGACGGCGGCGACGACGACGGAGGCGCTCCTGCAGCGAGCACAGGCGGCGGGAACGACGACGGCGTTCGACCTGAACTACCGCTCGAAACTCTGGTCGCCCGACGAGGCCGCCGAGCAGTACCGCGACCTGTTCGCCCACGTCGACGTTCTCGTCGCCCCCGTCAGCGACACGCGAACCTGTCTCGGACTCGACGGCGACGCGGCCGAGATGGCAGAGCATCTCGCGTCGACGTACGACTTCGAGACGGTCGTCGTCACACGCGGTGGCGAAGGCGCACTGGCACTACACGACGGTGACGTCGCCGAACAGTCGGTGTTCGCGGCCGACACCTACGACGCAATCGGAACCGGCGACGCCTTCGTCGGGGGCTTCCTCTCGAAGCGCCTCGACGGCGGCACGCTGCGAGAGGCGCTGGCGTACGGTGCGGCGACCGCCTCGCTGAAACGCACTATCGACGGCGACGTGGCGCTCGTGACGCCCGCCGAAGTCGACACCGTCGTCGCCGACGAACACGACACGATTTCACGGTAGAACACGGCGAGTAGCCACAAGACTATAGCACGACTCCGGAGTAGCCTGCCGCATGATACCACGGTCTCTCACGCTCCTCGCGGTCTTCTTTCTCGTGACGAGTACGGCCGCGCCTGCGGTCGTCGGTGCACAGGAGTCGACGACCTACGACGGCCAGCACGTCCAGTTCTCGGTCGACGACACCGCTCTCATCGACTACCGCGTCGACGGGACGACGTTCTTCGAGCGAATCGCCGTCCAGTCGAAACAGCAGGCCGAACAGAGCGGTGTCGTGAGCGTCGGTGCCGACGTCTCGTCGCTCGGGTCGCTCGCGGGGAGTGGCCTCTCGCTCGGGTCGACGACCGACGTGGAGACGACGGTCAGAGCCGACAGCGGGGCCACCCTCGACGTGCACGACAACACCCACGGTATCGTCGTCTTCCAGAGTGAGCAGCGAACTCAGTACCTCCAGGCGAACCTCAGCGAGACGACGGAGGCGACCTACCAGGGCGACGCGACGGTTCTCGTCGAGACCGAGAGCGGCCCACAGGCGTCCGTGTTCGTCGTCGGTGAGGGAAGCGTCGGCGTCAACGACGACGGTGACCTCACGGCGACGGTCGGGCCGGACGGCTATCTCGTCGTCCGGACCTACGAGGACGAACGCGGGACCGACGACCGGAATCAAGAGCAACTCATCGCCGACGGCGTCGCGACGGGCGAGGTCTATCTCGTGCAGCGCGGTGGCGAGACCGTCGTCGACACCGTCGCCTACGGCCGAAATACAACTGTCGAGGTGACGAGTCAGAGCGCCGACGCACTCGACATGACCGTCGACAGAGCCGTCGAGTCGGGAACGGTAATTCTCACGAGCATCCCACAGGGGACGCTCGACGGAGCGGGTGACGGCACTGTCAACGTCACCGTCGACGGGGAAGTCGCCGGGGAAGCGCTGACCTACGGCGAACTCCAGATGGCCGCCGGCGGCGGACAGACCTCGAAGTACCTCGTCCAACAGAGCAGTAACGCCCGGGCGACGACTGAAGTCGGTATCGCGCTCAACCACTTCTCCGAGCGACAGGTGACGATTCGCGGCGACGACGGCGACTCGGCCGAGTCGTCCGAATCGACGGCCGAAGCGTCACAGACGTCACAGACGTCGACGACGACGCCCGGGTTCGGGGCCGGCGTCGCCGTCCTCGCACTGCTCGCGACACTCGCTGGACTCGTCGGTCTCGCCGGCCGCGTCCGTCGACGGGACTAGTTCTCCCCCGACGCCTCGCTGTCTGTCGGTTTTCCACCGTTCTCGCCCAACCGACACAACACCTAATCCGTTCGGCTTTGATTGGCGAGTATGCACGTCGTCATCGTCGGTGCGTACGGGAGTGCGGGCGTCGCCGTCGCGGAGACGCTCTCGGACCACGTCGGAAGCAGAGTCGACCAGTTGACGCTCGTCGACAACGGCGAACCGGGTGGAGGGCTGTGTATCCTCCGTGGCTGTATGCCTTCGAAGGAGGTGCTCTCTGCGGCGGCCCACCGCTATCAGGCCCGCCACGACGACAGACTGACCGGCGACCCGCCGACCATCGACCTCCACGAGACGGTGGCGACCAAAGACGACCACGTCCTCGGGTTCGCCGAACACCGTCGGTCGGCCGTCCACCGAATGGCGAGCGAGGAGGGCGTCGAGTTCCTCCACGGCACTGCGACGTTCGTCGACGACCACACGGTTCGCGTCTCGGATATCGACGGCGAGGACGGAGAGCGAGAACTCGATGCCGACTACGTCGTCGTCGCCACGGGGTCGTCGGTCAACGTCCCCGACCTCGACGGTATCGACGACGTCGACTACATGACGAGCGCAGACGTCCTCGATGCGACCGAGTTACCCGAGTCGGGTGTCGTGATGGGGTTCGGCTACGTCGGTCTGGAACTTGTCCCGTACCTGAAGGAAGCGGGCGTCTCCGAACTCACCGTCGTCGAACACGACGACCGGCCTTTAGACGAGGCCGACCCGGAGTTCGGTGACGACCTACTGGCTCTCTACCGCGAGGAGTTCGACATCGAGATTCTGACCGACACGCACGAGCAATCCGTCGAACAGACTGCAGACGGTGGCGTCAGACTCCACGTCGAGCGAGACGGCGAGTCGGCGGCCATCGAGGCGGAGCAACTCTTTCTCTTCACTGGCCGCCGACCGACCGTCGACGGCCTCGGCTTGGGGCACACGAGCCTCACGGTCGAAGACGGGTGGGTCGACGACACGATGCAGGCCCGCGACGACGGCCACACCTTCGTCGTCGGCGACGTCAACGAGAAGGAACCCATCCTGCACGTCGCCAAAGAACAGGGATACGTGGCGGCCGACAACATCCTCGCACACGCCCGCGGCGAGGAGTTAGTGGATTACGAGAACGTCCACCACCACGTTGTCTTCTCGGGTGCGGCAGTCTACCCGTACGCCCGCGTCGGCCACTCGCGGTTCTCTGCGGACGAAGCGGGACTCGACTACGTCGCCGTCTCCCGTGAGGCGAGCGACGACGGCGTGTTCAAGACGAAGATGACGCCACGGGGCCGCGCGACGCTCGTCGTCGACGCCGACGACGGCACCGTGTTGGGGTATCAGGGTCTGCACTATCACGCCGACGTGATGGCCAAGACGATGCAGGTGGCCGTCGAGATGGAGTTGGACGTGCGCGACCTGCCGGACCGAGCGTACCACCCGACGACGCCGGAGATTCTCGACGGTCTGTTCCGGTCGGCGAGTAAGAAACTGGACGAGTGAGCGTCGGCGACTCCGTATCCCACGAGCGAGCGTGATTCCGTGAGAGACTCTCAGCCGTGTCAACTAATGTCTATGGCGCATGCAAACCGCAGATACATATGCGCCACCGGAATACCGTCGCTTGTATGGCGACACTATCGTTCGAACCGCTGACATACGACGACATCCCGGCCGAGGACCGGCCGACGCTCGTGCAGGCGTTGGTACCGGTCGTCGGGATGTTGCTGTTTCTGAGCGTCGGAGCCATCGGACTGGGACTCGACGCGCACTTCCCGCTCGTGTGGGGGATGGTACTCACGGGGTTGGTCGGCCGCTACTGGATCGGCGTCTCGTGGCAGCGGATGTACGAAGGCATCGTCGACGGTCTTCGGATGGGGATGCAAGCGATACTCATCATCTTCGTCATCTACATCCTCATCGCCGTCTGGACGGGTGCAGGGACGATTCCGGCGCTCATCTACTACGGGCTAGATATCCTCTCGCCGCAGATATTCCTGCCTGCGGCGGCGCTCTTGGCGACGCTCGTCGCGTTCGCCGTCGGTTCGTCGTGGACCACCGCAGGGACGCTCGGCGTCGCGTTCATCGGTATCGGGGCCGGACTCGGCATCCCCGAACCGATGACCGCGGGCGCGGTGCTGACCGGTGCCTACACCGGTGACAAGATTTCGCCGCTCTCGGACACGACGAACCTCGCCGCCGCCGTGACGAACACCGACCTGATGACCCACATCCGGACGATGCGGGTCGGGACGGGCATCGCGCTCGGTATCTCGCTCGTCGGCTACGCACTGCTCGGCCTCTCCGCGACGGGCGGGTCGTCCGCTGGCCGTGTCGCGGAGATTCAGGGAGCCATCACCAGCGCCTACAGCGTCTCGCCGCTGGTGTTCGTCCCGCTCGTCGTGACGTTCGGACTCGCGCTTCGCGGCTACCCGGCGCTTCCGGCGCTCGTGGCGGGTATCTTCACCGGCGTGTTCACGCAGATTTTCGTCCAAGGTCCGGTCAGCGTCGAGGGCTTCGTCACCGCGTGGGACGTCGCCCAGAACGGAACGGCCCCCGAGACGAGCGTCGAACTCGTCAACAGCCTCCTGAACACGGGCGGTCTGCTCGGGTCGGCGTGGACCATCACCATCGTCGTCGCCGCTCTGTCGCTCGGCGGCCTGCTCGAACGGACGGGCGTCCTCGCGGTCATCGCCCACGCAGTCGGCCAACTCATCTCGTCGGTCGCTGGTCTCACGGTCGGCACCGCAGCCTCGGCTATCGGGATGAACGTCCTCGCGGCCGAACAGTACATGTCCATCGTCGTCCCCGGCATGAGTCTTCGAGGGCTGTACGACGAGTACGACCTCGACTCGCGGAACCTCTCGCGCGGCGTCGAAGCCGCCGGGACGACGACGAGCGCACTCATCCCGTGGAACGCGGGCGGTGTCTACATGGCGGGCGTCCTCGGTGTCCCCGTCTGGGCCGGGAACTGGGGACTCGCGGGCTACGCACCGTACTACTTCCTCGGGTTCCTCTCGCCCGCCATCCTCGTGGTGATGGGACTCACCGGATGGCGCATCACGAAGCAGGACGAGGAGACGGAAGCTGGTATCAAAGGTGCGGTCAAGTCCGTCGCGGACGACGACTGACACCGCCGTCTCGTTCTCTCTTTCTCACCGCTGTTTCTCGCTCGCTTTTCTTCGACCGAGCGTGACGATGCTACTCCGTTCCGGTCCCCGGCAGTTCTTCGTCTTCTCCGCTGTTCTCGTCCGCCACTTGCTCGACTCGAACGCGACTGATGCGGTTGCCGTCGATACTGTCGACGGTGAGCGAGACGCTCGCGACTTCGACGGTGTCGCCGACGTCACCGATACGGCCCAGTTCGGTGTTGATGAGACCGGCCACCGTCTCGAAGTCGCCTTCGAGCGGGAGTTCGACGCCGAGGAAGTCGTTGACCTCGCCGACGGTGACTTCGCCTTTCACGAGTAACCCTCTCGCCGTGGGCCGGATGAACCGCTCTTCGCCGACTTCGAAGATTTCGCCGACGATCTCCTCCAAGATATCTTCGATGGTGATGATGCCCTCCATCTCGCCGAACTCGTCGAGGACGATGACCATCGGGACTCGCTTGTCCTGCATCTCGGTGAGAAGGCTGTCGATTTCTCGGCTGTCCGGGACCTGTAACGTCGGCAAGAGCGCCTCTCGGAGGTGGCCACCCTCGCGGGCGGCGCGTTCGACGTCGCGGATGTCGGCGATGCCGACCATCCGTTCGAGCGTCCCCTCGTAGACGGGGAGCCTCGTGAGTCGGTTCGTCGAACAGACTTCGAGGACCTCCTCCAGCGGCGTCTCCACGTCGACGCCGACGACGTTTACGCGGGGAACCATCACCTCGCGGGCCGTCGTCGAACTGAGGTCGAAGACGCCTTGCACCATGTCGCGTTCCACTTCGTCGATGACGCCGACGCGCTCGCCCGTCGTGAGCAGCGCCTCTATCTCTTCGCGGGTGACGTAGGGGCGTTCGATATCCTGTCCGCCGCCCGTGATTCGGTTGATACCGCGAGAGGCGACGTCGAAGAAGACCACGACCGGGTAGAGCGCCTTCTGGACGAGTTCGAGCGGCCGCGCCGTCGACAGCGCCAACGACTCGGCGTTGGCGACGCCGTACGATTTGGGCGAGATTTCGCCGAAGAGGAGGATGAGACCGCTCATGACGATCGTCGAGACGATGGCCCCCGTGGTCGGGTCGAAGAGACGAGCGATGACTGCCGTCGCGATACTGGCCATCGCCACGTTGACGATGGTGTTGCCGACGAGGATGGTGACGAGGAGTCGGTGAGGGTCGTCACGGAGGCGTCGCAACGGGGCGACACGACTCTCCGTCTCGCGCTGCAAGAGCGCACTGAGGCGGTGGCGCTCTAGTGAGAACACGGCGATTTCGCTTCCGGAGAAGAAGGCACTGCACACGAGCAGTGCCGCAACCGCAGCGACGCCGACTATCGTCGTCACGTCGAAGACCTGCACCATATCACACCATTCGGAGAGCGAGACATAGTTCCTTGCCACCGAACCGTGATTCTCCTTCACTGATACGTGGCCCTTCACTACCGAGGAGCGGACCGCCCGGCTTAAGCGGCCGCAGTCGGTATCGCATCCCATGGAACTGACGACGAGCGGCCGGTTCCGCGTCCTCGACAGTCCCCGCGAGCGACCGGAACTCCTGCTCATCGACCTAGACTCTTTCGACCCGACGTACGTCGAGACACAGGGGTACGACGACGCACTGGCCGACGCCGTCGACCGACTCCGCCCCGGGTTCGTCGTCGAGGCGACGCTCACGTGGACAGAGGACGGGACGCCGCGATTCGCCTCGCTCGACGTCGAACGAGAGACCCGACTGGAGTTCGTCGACGGCGTCACCGGCGTCTTCGAGGCCGCCCGCGAGACGTGGCAGACCGCCGAAGCCGAGAACGAGGGGATGAACTCCCGTGTCACCTACGACACGGACGGTGCGCCCAACGGCGTGCTCTACGTCTTCGCGAAGCAGGCCGGTGCGCGCGACCTGTTCGAGGAGTTTCGCAGCGGCGTCCGTCCCATCGAACCGCTCCTCCAACGGGTGAACGAGAACCGCGACGACGACGACCCGCGCGAGGTGTTCGTGATGCGACCCGCCGACGAACCGTTCGTGTTGGTCTACATCGTCTTCCGAGCGGACGGTGTCCTCGCGAACACGGTTCGTGACACCTACGACTGCCCGCGCGAGTGACGCCCGGTCGACGTGATGCTCGGGTCGGTAGAGTACTTAAACGAGTTTTCTAATCGCATGTATTCAGTCGTCTAGGGCCGAAAGTAGGCTGTTCCCGAATATTCACCTATCTGTTTTGGCAAACGCGCTATACCGACTGCGCGTATGGCACAAAGTATGAGCGTTGAAGACCGAAGCAGCACGTTCACCATCGCAACGACCGAGGACGACACCGACGCCGACATCCCCGCCGACACCGTCAGCGACGTGTTCGCGAACGCCCGCTGTCGCGCCGTCCTGAAGTACCTCCGTAGCCGCGACTCTGCAGTCGAGTTGGACGAACTGGCCACCGCCGTCGCCGCCACCGAGTTCGGAACCGACAGCGACGAGGTCCCCGAAGACCGCTACGAGCGCGTTCTCGTCTCGCTGCACCACACGCACCTGCCGAAACTGGCCGACGCCAGCATCGTCTCCGTCGACCGAACCGACGGCGTCCGTGTGACCCGAAACACCGCTGCATTCGAGGCACTCGCATAACACCGCACCCTCCCTCCTCTGGCTCTCTACACCACTGAGTGACGACGCGCTCCCTCGCTCGCCCGTTCGACCACGGGTCGTGTGTCGTCACCAGTGGTATCGCTGTCTCTCGGAACTCGGTTTTGTCTCCCACCATCGAGGAACCTCGGTCAGTCGATATCCACCGACGGCAGAGCCCCCACGTTTATAACGGATTATCAGACACCTACGTCCACACATGGCAAACGTCGTCCGTCGGATGGCAGAGGGCAGTTCTCGCATCGTGGAGCGCTTCCTGCCCGAGGCGTTCCTGTTTGCGGTCCTGTTGACGTTCGTCGCCTACGGGATGGCGCTCGTCTTCGTCGAACCACAGGCGTCGATGTTCACACACGCTCGAACCATCCTCACGGCTGGCTGGTACGGTGGGTTCTGGAACTTGCTCTCCTTTGCGATGCAGATGACGCTCATCCTGATGACGGGATACGCGCTGGCACAGACGAGCGCCGTCGACGCACTCTTGGCTCGGTTGGCGACGATTCCGTCGAGTGAGCGGAGCGCCGCAGCGCTCGTCCCCGTCGTCGCCGCGACTGCTTCGTTCGTCCACTGGGGCCTCGGTCTCGTCGTCGGCGGTATCTTCGCCCGAAAGGTCGCCCAAGAGATCGAAGGCATCGACTTCCCCATCGTCGTCGCCGGCGCGTACGCCGGGTTCGTCGTCTGGCACGGTGGTCTCGCCGGGTCGATTCCGCTCGTCTTGAACTCCGACGCCTCGAACGGGAACTTCCTGCTCGAAGCGGGCGTCCTCGACTCGACTATCGGCACTGCCGCGACCATCTTTACGCCGATGAACCTCGTGCTCTTTGCAGTCGTCGCGTTCCTCTTTCTCCCCGCGTTGTTCGCGCTGATGTACCCCGAACGCGAGGACAAGAAGACGCCAATCGACCCCGCACAGTTCGAGACGGCGACTGTCGCCGACGGCGGCGAGACGGCGACGAAAAACGTCTCTTCGTCCGGTGACCTCTCGGTCGCAGACCGTATCGAGCAGTCGACGACGCTCGTGCTCGTCGTCGGTCTCTCCGGACTGCTCGCCGTCGGTCTGTACTTCTTCGACGGCATCCAGAACGGCGTCATGCCGTGGAACAACCTCAACCTGAACATCGTCAACTTCGGCTTCCTCTTCTTGGGACTCCTGCTCCACGGGTCGGCAGCGGCTTACATCGACGTCGTCAAAGAGGCCGTCGAGAACGTCTGGGGTATCATTCTTCAGTTCCCGTTCTACGCGGGCATCATGGGCATCATGGCCTACGCGCCCGAGGGGTCGACGAGTCTCGCGACGCAGATTGCACAGGGGATGGTCCAACTCTCTCCGGAAGGCTTCTTCCTCCCCGCTATCGCCTTCCTCACCGCGGGTATCGTCAACTTCTTCGTTCCCAGCGGCGGCGGCGAGTGGGCCGTCATCGGCGAGACGCTCGTGACGGCGGCGAAAGCCAGTGGGACGAGTGTCCCCCGGGTGGCCATGGCCGCGGCGTGGGGCGACGCGTGGACGAACATGATTCAGCCGTTCTGGGCGATTCCACTGCTGGCGATCAGTGGGCTCTCCGTCCGCGACATCATGGGCTACTGCGTGTTAGTGCTGTTCGGTGTCGGTGGTCTCGTCCTCGTCGCCGTGACGTTCCTGCCGATGTAGCGTTCACCGAACTCCCCCGACAGACTACAGAACTGCTTCGCCCGGAACTGGTCGACCGACCGGACCGAAATATGGGACGGAGACGGTGACTCAGGGACTCTCCGCCATCTTCTGTTCTACGTGGTCGAGAACCTGACCGTGTTCGTGTTGCGGACTGAAGAGAACGAAGTCGGACTTCTCGTCTGCTCGTACCGTGTGACCCGGTGGCCAGTAGAACATGTCGCCACCTTCGTCGGTCTCTTCGGTGCCGTCGGTGTAGGTGACGGTCAACTCACCGCTCACCACGTATCCCCAGTGCGGCGACTGGCAGAGATCGTCTTCCAGTCCTTCGAGAAGTCCGGCAAGGTCGGTTCCTCTCTCCATCGTAAAGTGTTCTGCAGCGATGTTTCCGTACCCCGTCGCGTCGCCGAAGTCTGGCTGATGCCGAGCCACGGCGTTCGGGCTGTCGATTTTGGTCGGAATATCGTGTGTTGCAATCTTCATCGGTCTCCTCTCCGTGTGAAGCACGCGACTGGACACGGCACGCTCGACTACGTCGCTCCTCTCGGAGTGCTTCCAGTGTACTTCGACCGCTACCGTGTTACCTCTTGTCACTCCACATCCCGACTGTCGAACGTAGCGCGTTGTCTGCCCGCGGTGAACACTGAGCAGTACGCACGAGTCGGCACGTCTCTCGGTTCGTCTTTCGTCTCCGCTCACTCGTAGGTGAACGTCATCCCACCGTCGAACGTCAGGTCGCCGCCGTTCAGATGCTTCGCGTGCTTCGAGAAACCGAAGACGAACAGGTTGGCGACGTCCACCGGTGTCATCATCTCTTTCGTCCGCGACTGGCCGAGCATCACGTCTTCGACGACTTCATCGACGGAGATGCCGCGCTGTTCGGCGGTGTCGGGAATCTGGTTCGTGACGAGCGGCGTCTTCACGTAGCCCGTACTGATAGAGAACGCCCGAAGCCTCCCGTCGCCTTCGGCGGCGATGGACTGGGTGAGCCCCCGCAGACCGAACTTCGAGACGTTGTAGGCGACTTTGTCGGAGGTGACGTAGTGGCCGTGGACCGACGCCATGTTGCCGATGGCACCGACGCCGTCGTCCGTGTCGCGGACGTGCGGCATCACGAGTTGCGAGAGTTTGAGCGGTGCCCGAAGCATCACGTCGTGCATCAGGTCGTACTGCTCCATCGGGAACTCGTCGATGGGGTCGATATGCTGTAGTCCGGCGATGTTCGCGAGATACCGAACCTCGCCGAACGTGGCTGCAGACTCGACGATGTCCTCGACTTCAGCGTCGTCGGTCAGGTCGGCAGTGACCGTCTCGACGGTGCCTGCCAGGTCGTGGTCGCTCGCTTGCTCGGCCGTCTCGACGAGGCCGTCGTCGTCGACGTCGGTGGCGACGACGGTGAGTCCGTTGGCGGCCAGTGCGAGCGCCGTCGCACGGCCGATACCGGACCCGCCGCCCGTGACGATAGCGACGCTGTCGGCGCTGAAGTGGTCGTCGTCGACGTGGAGGACGTCGTCGGGGTCGAACGTCGGTGCAGCGAGGTGGTCGCTCTCGGCTTCCTCGGACATACCGCAGAGAGGGTCCGAATCGTGGAAAAGCAGCGGGTTGATATGTGAAGGAACGACCTGCCACACGATTAATGAGGAAGGACACGAGAGTCGGAGGTGGTCATGATCTCTCTGACGATGGATATGGTGCAGTACGACTGTCCGTACATCACTGTCACCGACGACGTCGACGTCTCTTTCTACACCATGCACTGGGACTTCAACGCCGCCCGCGAGGCCTTGGAGACGCGTATCCTCGTGAAGGGAGAGGACCGAGGGTCGCTGACGAACGGTCTCGGTGCGCTTCGAGAGCAGGCGGGGATGCGCGAGTTCGACCTGCTCTCTCGGCAGGGGGAGTCGGCGGTCATCAAGTCCTTCATCGACCAGACGAACGCGATGAAGGTCATCCGCGAGAACGACGGCTACATCACCGGCCCGTTCCGCATCCGCGAGGGCAGCGAACTGTGGAACGTCGGCTTCGACACGAGCGACGCGGCCGACGATGCACTCTCGGACCTCGAACGAGAGAACGACTTCTCTATCGAGGCCAGAACGTCGACCACGCTCGACGACTATCTCGACATCGTCCAGAACGTCGACCCTGCGAAGGAACTCCTCGACGGCTGTCGGGCGCTCTCGGACGTCGAACGCGACACGCTCGAACGCGCCGTCGACGGCGGCTACTTCCAGACGCCCCGAGACGCGACGCTCGGGACACTCGCCGACGAGTTCGGCGTCTCGAAGACGGCCGCCTCGAAGAACTTGCGGCGGAGCGAACAGAAGGTGTTAGAGCGCGTCGTCGCCGCGATGTCAAGTCTCGACGAGACGGCGCGGTCCGAGCGTGAGTGACCGGCGGGTCTCTGGAACCTACACAGAGTTTGTCAGAAACGGCGTGCTGAATATAGAGAGTCTATTCAGCAACTTCTCTCTCAGCTTCGGAAGCAGTAATCGCGTAAATCATAAGACCAAGAACTGTGGTAATCGCAGCGCCAAACAGACCGCCCAAAAGCAAGCCAGTAATCAAACTCGCGAGTATAACGAAGAAAAATATGAGTGGATGCGTTGCGTCTATATTACCCATAATTCCTAGTCCCTCTCTGTCGTATTAACACCTGAGGCAGAGCTTTTGCTGCAAGATATGCGCGCTGTATTCAGCACGGCCACAGAAACCTCCCCGGACGCTGTCAGAACCGGCGTGCAACACTCAGAGAGTGAATCTCTCAGGATTGAATCGCCTTCTTCGCCGGACTGCGTCGATGGGCAAGCACAGCTAAACTGACCCCAAGAAGAACAGCAAGAACCCCAGGAATGAGATACACGATATTCGGAGCACATTCTCCACCTCCAGAACACATCTGACGCTGAAATGCGTACCAGACTGCGATACAACCGAGAAAGAGACTGAGACCACCGAATCCCTGAAGAACGCGAGACCAATTCATACTGTACAATCACTCTAGGATTGGAAAATAGCTTCCGCAGAGACAAAGGGCAGTTTGACCGACTTGCGCTCTGTATTCAGCACGGCACAGAAACCTCTCCGAAATCTGCCGTAAACGGCGTGCTAAATAGAGAGAATGTATGCAGCATGACTGGCTGGTTCGTTTCAGCACTTATCTACTGAACCAGCCGTTAAAAAGAGAGTAAAAACTAGACGCCAAAGACGTCTTATCCACAGTCTCTCTCGAGTAGATATGGCGAAATGGTTCCGACTACACACTAAGATCTACCACTATCACTATGTGGTTCTCGGAATCGCTGGCATAGCAGCAACAGTCGTGTTCGCTACACCAGGAACCGACTTCGTCCATCTCGGCCCACTTCAGTTAGACCTATTCTATATTTCCCTCGCTCTGTTCGCAGCACTACTCGCTCTGTCAGTAACTGACGAGTACGACTCAGAAGACTACGGACTCGACTCCTCGGACGCCGAGAAGTAGAACTCCAGAGACCACAGGTTCGATTCGTCGTCGGTTGGCAGATTCACGCTGGCCGATTCACACTGAGTTCGACACGACCGTAGACACCTCACCGAACGCTGTCAGAAGTAGTGCGTCGAACAGACGACGATATCCACCACCTGAGTTTTTCATACCCGGAGCAGCGTACAAAAGCCGCGGACGGTTCGTGTGTCGTCGTCGTGAATTTCGCTCTAGTTCCAAAGCAAGCGGGTGCGTGTGTCTCCCAAGGAACTATCAGCGGTGACCGAACTCGGCGTCCCCGAACCGCGGAAATGCTGATGAGTTCATACGACGTTATACTGCCTGAGTATGAGCGTAGCCAGCCCACTCTCGACCCAGCAAGTCTCCGAACTCGTGATGGCGAACCGGGCGATCAGAGCACCCTACTACCGGGCCGACCACGACGAGGGAGTTCGGTTCACAGACCTGGAGAAGGGACTTCAATGGGGCGCCGACGTCGTTCCGGCCCTGATAGACCTGTTCTGGGTCGCGGAGGACACTCGGGACGACCATCCCGACGGTTGGGTGGGCTTCGCCCGCCACTGGCGAGGAGCGACACTACGGGTGGAGTTCGACCTGTTCTCTGAACTCGATGACTCGGAGCCGATTCTGGTCGTGAACGCCATCTCGGGCCGAGAGGGACAGGAAGCCGTCGTCGACGAAGCGTTCGGAGAAATCGAACTGCCGGAGCAGGTTCCGACGCAGCAGGAGTGGGAAGAACGGCAAAAACGGTACCAGGCGGCGCGGAGGAACGATACTACCGATGGGTCGGCGGCGGTGAGAGCGTACATCGCGGCGCTGCCGGGTTGGAAACGCGAGGTTGCTGCACGATTCGACGATGTCGTTCAGCACGCCGTGCCGAACGTGCGCCGCGCCGTGAAGTACCACCAGCCGTTCTACGGCATCGAAGCGGAAGGATGGTTCGCGGCGTTCAGCGCGTTTTCGAAACACGTGAAACTGTCGTTCGTCTGTGAGACGTACCTCGAACCGGTTCCACCCAGCGGGACGGGTCCGGAGAGACAGGCCTTAGACCTGAAGGAGACAGACACGATGGACGAGGAGCAGGTCGCCTCCTGGATACGGCAAGCCGCCACCGACCCGGGGATGGGCTGGTGAAGAGAGACGCACCCGTGTGGTGGCAGTAACCCGCAAATCGACCCGCTACCTACCGGGACAAGCCCAAAGCAACGACTCCCTGACAGTCGGCATCCCGAGAACCTCCCCTCCGGACCGAGAGCTGTCAGCCGCCGTACGCGCGGTGCTCAGCCCGACGAACGAAAGTGACCGAAGTCGTCTTCTCAGCGACGCCGTACCGGAAGTCAGAACAACCGACGACGCGCAGCCACCGAACTATCGACGTGCGCCAACCGCTCGTCGGCCGCCAGCGACTCGACGACGTCGCGCTGGCTGTCGCCGTCGCTCGTGTTCGAGAGTTTCCACTCCTCTACTCCACCATCGTCTTCCCACGCTATCGTCAGCGACGCCCGTCGGAACCGGGACCCTTCGTCGAGGTCGATTCGACGAACGTCGGCCAGCGGGACGGCGAAGTTCTCCTCGTTCAGCGTGAGCAACTCGTCGGTCGCTCGGTTTTCGATTTCGCGTCGTCCTGTCTCGCCGACGTCGGCGCGGAGGAGGAGCGACGAGAACGACTCGCCCACGAAACACCAGACGAGTCGCTCGTCGGTGACGACCACCTCCCAGAACTCCAGGGAGGTCGGTCGCTGGCGGAACCACTGCGTGAAGTGAGCGAGTCGCGTTTCGGCCATCAACGTTCGAGGAGTATCGCGATATCTTTCGGCACGGTACTACCTTCCTGTGTCGCCAGCGAGACGCCGACGAAGAGGACGATGGTGACGAGCAGTGCGACCGTTCCGACCGGGAACCCGGAGGTGAACGGGTAGAGTCCGGTGACGGTTTCGGCGATACCCGTGAAGCCAGCGGCGTCGGCGATACGCGGGACAGCGCTGTAGAACAAGTTGATGGCGAGTCCGCCGACGATGGCGGCGATTGCACCCTCTGCGGTCGCTCCCTTCCAGTTGAGGCCGAGTGCCGCGATGGCGACGAAGGCGGCGGCGAAGAAGCCCCACCCGATGGTGCCGAGGATGCCGACGAGCGTCTCCGAGTAGAAGACGATGAGCGTCGACATGACGGTCAACCCAGCGAGTGCGCCCTGCGTCACGCGGAGTTCGGTCTTGTCGTCCTCGATGGGACGGCCGAGGGCGCGCGGGATGTCGCGGGAGACGGCCGCCGCGCCGATGTTGAGGAAGGAGTCCGAGGTGCTCATGATGGCCGCGAGCAGAGCGGCGAGGATGAGACCCGCGACGACACCGGGGGTGTGTTCGAGGACGAACACTGGCCCGACGATAGAGGCAGTCCTCGGCGCGGCCGTCTGGCCCGCTTCGACCATCGCACGCATCGACAGGCCGGTCGAGAAGGCGAGGAGGCTGGAGATTGCGTAGGTCACTGCCGCAATCGGTGCGCCCCAGCGGAGTATCTTGAGGTTCTTCGACATGTAGAACTTCGTGATGAGGTGGGGTTGGCCCGCCGCGCCGAGCGAGAACAGAATCCACCACCCGAGGCCGACGAAGACGGCGGCGACCGGTTCGCCGAGTGCGCCGAACGGCGAGATGAGCGCTGGGTCGGCGGTGGCGAGGTTCCGCGAGATGTTCTCCATCCCGCCGCCGAACCCGAGCGCGAAGGCGAACACGAGGATGGACCCGACAATCATCGTGATGGCCTGCACGAAGTCGGTCCAGACGCCCGCAATCATCCCGCCGAGCATGCAGTAGAGCAACAGAATGGTCGCGCCGATGATGAGTCCCCAGAACACCGGGAGGCCGAAGATGGCCCGCATCACGTACTGCAAGGCCGCGAGATTCGTCGCGAGGTAGGCGACGACGCCGACGACGACGGCGACGCCCGTGAGTCCGCGCACCGCGTCGCTCTCGTACCGGACGTACATCCCGTCGGCGAGTGTCATCACGTTGCGGATGTCCGCGAGGATGCGCATCCGCTTCGCGAGCAGGACCCACGTCACGACGAAGCCGAGCGGTGCGGTGAAGAAGATCCACAGCGCCGTCGTCCCGAACGAGTAGACGAGTTCGGGGCCGCCGACGAAGCCGAACCCGGACTGTACCACCGAGAACGCCGTGAGCGCCAGCACCCACGTCCCGATGCTCTTGCCCGTGATGAGGAAGTCGCTCGTACTCTCGGTCTGCATGTACCCCCAGACGCCGATGCCGAGGACGAGGAGCATGTACAGGCCACCGAAGAGGAGGACGAACGGACTGTCGGCGATGGGAATCGCCTGCAGTGGCAGTGACAGTGGACTCATTCGTCTTCACCTCCGTCGGTGCCGACGCGAGGCGCGAGCGGCAGATTCCGGTCACGTTGTGCCTCGCGCGCGTCGTCCATGATGTCGTCGACGACGTCGTCGTCACCGATTTCGGGGAAGACGAACGCGTAGTAGAACGCCCCGAGAATCGGGAGTAACCAGATACAGACGACGTAGAC
Source organism: Halogranum rubrum (assembly GCF_900114455.1). Taxonomy (GTDB): domain Archaea; phylum Halobacteriota; class Halobacteria; order Halobacteriales; family Haloferacaceae; genus Halogranum; species Halogranum rubrum. The sequence continues at coordinate 128,836 of NZ_FOTC01000002.1, forward strand.
GAGCGTCGGCGTCGGCAGTCCCAACACGTAGCTGTAGGAGGTGACCGAAGGGCTCCACAGCAGCCAGATGCCGGTGAACCCGGCGACGAACACGGCCGCCCACCCGACGACCAGTCCGTTGTACGGTGCGACGCTCAGTTCGCTCCTGTTCCGTTCGATAGACGCGACGCCGATACTCCCGACGAGCAACCCAATCGCCAGATACGAGAAGACGCGGTACGCCCGTACCGCCGCGGCGACGAGCAGTGCCGCGGCGAGCAAGGCGAGGATGCCCATCAGTGTGTTCCGTCTGTCGTGTGTTTCCACCATGCCTACTGTGAACAGGGAACCTAGCGGCGAAAAACGGCGGGTTGATATGTAAACAGCAGACCCGAGTCAGTCGAACGTTGCTCCTCGAACGCACCGCTCGATGTCCCCCAGCGACTTCATCTCCAAGACGTTGTACTCGGCCCCTATTTCACTCGCGACTGCCCTGAACGACGGTAGCGGATCGTGGTCGTCGCCGGTGCCGTCGTTGTCGTGGAGGTGGGCGACGACGATTCGGTCGCCGAACCGGTCGACGAGTTCGCGGTAGTCGAACCCCGTCGCCTTCGCGTGGCCGACGTCGAGCGTGATACCGAAGTAGGGCGAGTCGACACCGACGTCGTCGACGAGGGCGGCGAGTCGGTCCGGGGTGGCCGTGTGCCGCCGTCGGGACGCGCGTTCGCGCTGATTCTCGAGACAGAGCGGGACGCCCACGTCGTCGGCGTGGTGCGCACACTCGCGAAGGGAGCGAACGGCCTGCTCGCGGGAGTGGACCTGTGCTCGGTCGGGGTAGCGTTTCGGGACGTCGCCGCCGTGGACGACGACGGCACCTGCACCCGCGAGAGCCGCGTCGTCCAGCGTCTCGACGACGGACGCGACAGTTCCTCTCCGAAGCGCCTCGTTGAGGTTCCCGAGGTTGCTGTCGACGTGGGGGGCGTGGAACGTGTACGTCACGTCGTAGGACTCGGCGATATCGCGGAGGGTTGCTGGCGTGGGGGCGTCAGCGGCGACGTCGAGATAGCCACGTCGAATCTCGACGTGCGAGAGGCCTTGCGTGTCGAGAAACTCGACGAACTCCTCGACCGATTCGTCGAACCGGAGGTCCAGTGATGCGCCGTAGTGCACTGTCGTTCACCGTTCTCACCGTTGGAGCGGCGAGGAGATAGCGCTGTCCGCCTCGTCGTCTTCGGCGGGTCGTCGCCGAGACTCGCCCGCGGTGGGTTGCGGTCGGTCCATCAGTTGCGTACTCGGGGTCGTCGTCCACGGAGCGGGAGCGACGCGTTGGAGAGTAAAGCCGACCGCGGCGCCTCCGTCGTCTTCCGCGCTGAAGGTGAGTTCCGACCCGTAGCGTTGGGCGACGACGCTGGCGAGATACAGGCCGAGTCCCGTGTCGTCTGTCGTCTCGGGGACGCCGTCGACGTGACCGAACGTCTCTCGCACCGACTGCGGGATGCCCGGCCCGTCGTCGGTGACGGTCAAGCGAACGCGCGTGTCGTCGTCGTCGAGACGGACGGAGACGTGTGGATGGTCGCTCCCGTTGTGGACGAGGGCGTTCTGCACGAGGTTGGCGACGACGATATCGAGCAGGTCGTCGGCCCGGACGACGACGCCCGTGGGAACGTCGACGTCGAAGGTGGCCTGGGGGTGCGCCTGTCTCGCCGCACTTACTTCGGCGTGGAGGACGAGCGACAGGTCTCGAGTCACGAGCGACGCCGGCGTGCCGAGTGCGTCGACGAGTGCGTCCACGTTCGCCAGCAGGTCGACGGTTCGAGCGTTTCGCTCGCGGATGGGGGTGAGGTAGCGTCGCCCATCGTCGTCGATGTGTGGAGAGAGGAGGTCGGTGTAGCCGTCGACGACGGTGACGGTGTCGAGGACGTGGTGGCGCAGGTGGCGGTTGAGATGCGAGAGGACGCGCGTCTGTCGTTCCAGCAGTTCGGTCTGGGTCTCTCGACGCTCGCGGCGCTTGGCCGTCTCGATGGCGCGGACGCGTTGCCACCCGAGGGCGATGCCGACGCCAGCGCCGACGTTCGCGCCGAGCAAGAGCGTGAATCTCGGGTCGGGGAGCCACCCGCCACCGAGCGACACGTCGACGAGGATGTAGCCGACGAACGCGGTCATGAGCCCCATCGTCACGAGACACCAGGTGGCGATACGCCACAGTTGGTCGGGACGGAGTCCGCGCCGACTGAACCAGTAGCCCGCGATGACGATGGCCGACGCCCACCCGGTCAGCGAGACCAACTCGACGAGCGACGTCTCGAACGTTCGAAACGGGTTCAGTGCGAACTGGTAGAGGTGGGCGACGCCGACGGTTCGCAAGAGGAGTCCGACCGAGACGATGACTAACGCCCCGGTCATCTGCGACCGAATTCTCATCCACCTGGACATTATGCAAAAGAAGGACGTCGAGTGATATAACTGCTCTGTCGTGTCGTCGCACAACACGTATCACTCGCGGTCGATGTGCGACCCGAACCCACAGACACGCGTCAGACAACGGCCCGAAGACACTTATCGACGTTTGCCGTCCATCCCACCGACTGGTCGTTCCGACCGACAGTCAGTTCAGAGGCATCCCGATTTATGACTTCGACTCGACGTACGTTTTTGACTCGTATCGGACTTGCAACAAGTGGCACCGTCGCTCTCGCGGGGTGTTCCGGACTCGCCGGTGACAGTTCTAGTGAGGAGGACAGTAACAGCGGTGGCGACAGCGCGACGAACAACAGTTCCTCGAACGCCGGTTCGAGCACTACCTCGACCGACGGCGACACCGCCGACCCGAGCGCGATAGAGGGCGAGGTGGAGAACACCCTCGACGGTGCGGCCACCGTCGACTCTCACCAGGCGTCCGTCGACGACGGAACGCTTCTCGTCCAAGCGTCTGTTACGGTAGCCGACGCTGCAGCCATCGACGGTAACCTACTCCTCCGCGGTGAGGTGTGGTACAGCAAGATAGCCGCTGGCAACGACATCGACGTTCTCCGGGAGTTCGAGTCTGACCAGAGTTACGACCTCACGACGCAGTTCCCGAACGTCGACCCAGCGAAAGTCGAGAAGTACACGCTCACGCTCGAAGCCGTCACCGACAAGCAGCCACAGAACTGAGCGGTATCGTCTCACGTTCTGTTTCTCTCCCCCTGGCGCTCCGGATAGACACGAGCGACTGCTGTTCTCTCCGTTGGAACCTTCCTCACCGTCACTGACACAATCTCGCCTTCGTCTGCCCGTTTACAGCGCTCGGTAGCTGTCTCAGCAATTGTTAGAGGTATCTAATTTAGAAATTAGACCAACAGCATTATTGCTTTTGGGTAGAGACGGACTCACGAACATGAACGATGCGTCTCGTCCAGCAACCGACGACACTTTCTCGCGACGGCAGACACTCGTCACCGGTTCCGGACTCCTTACGGCCGGTCTGGCGGGTTGTCTCGCGAGCGGTGGCGAGAACGGAGCACAGCGAACCGGCGAACAGGGAGAGGAGTCCGGAGACGGCCTCGTCGCAGTCGCGTCGTTCTTCAGCTTCTTCGACTTCGCGCGGAAGATTGCCCGCGACACACCCGTCGAGATACGGAACCTCGTCCCGACCGGCCTCCACGGCCACGGGTGGGAACCGAACGCCAGCGTCACGAAAGACATCATCGAAGCGGACGCGTTCATCCACGTCGGCGAGGATTTCCAGCCGTGGGCCGACCGTGCGATTCAGACGCTGAAGGACGACGATGCGGGGACGCAACTCATCAACGTCCGTGAGGGCGTCGAACTCGTGAATCTCGCCGCCAGTCTCGACAGAGACGAGGAAGGTGTCGGCCAAGGACGCGGGAAAGACCCCCACTTCTGGTTGGACCCCCAGCGGGCGAAGACGTCAGTCGACAACATCACCGAGGGCCTCGTCGAACTGGCCCCCGACCACGAGTCGACGTTCCGCGAGAACGCCTCGACCTACAAATCGGACGTCCTCGACCGAATCGATAGCGACTACCAGTCTATCTTCGACGAGGCGTCGAAGAGCGTCGTCCAACTGGCCGCACACAACGCCTTCCAGTACATCGGGACGCGGTACGGCGTCGAGATGCGGCCGCTGGTGTTCAACCTCGCGGCGAGCGGTGACATCAAGCCTTCCGACATCACGAAGGCGAAGGAGGTTATCGAGGAGAACGACATCCGCTACATCGGCGCAGGGGTGTTCGAGACCCGAAAACCGGCGAAACAACTCCTCGCGGAGACGTCCGTCGAGGGCTACTTCCCGGTCACGCCCTACGCGGGTGTCCGGAAAGATTGGGTCGAGAACGACTGGGGGTACGAGGAGATCGCCTACAACATCAACATGCCTACCTTCGAAGTCGTCCTCGGCAACAAGCAACCCGACGAGGTCGGTCCCGACGGGTGGAACGAGCAGTGGAGGAACTTCGAATGAGCCTCGCAGAGGAGGAGGCGAGTGGTCACCACGCGACTGCGGCCACCCCGGTCGTCGACCTCTCGAACGTCGTGTTCGGCTACACCGCCACGCCAGTCGTCGAGGACATCTCACTGCGCATCGACCCCGGCGAGTACGTCGCCATCGTCGGCCCGAACGGGTCGGGGAAGTCGACACTGATGAAACTCATGCTCGGCCTGCTCACGCCCGACGAGGGGACTGCTCGACTGTTCGGTGAGCCGTCTCATCGGTTCGACGACGGTGCTCGACTGGGTTACGTCGCCCAACACGCCAGCGCCTCGAAGGAGATGCCTATCACCGTCCGCGAAGTCGTGAAGATGGGTCGGTTCCCCCACGTCGGGTTCGGTCGTCTCACCGCCGAAGACAGAGAAATCGTCGACCGGGCGCTCGACACGGTGGGGATGGCGGGGTTCGCGGACCGTCGCGTGACGCAACTCTCCGGCGGCCAGCGACAGCGGGCGTTCATCGCCCGAGCGCTCGCCGGTGAGGCGGACCTCCTCGTCCTCGACGAACCGACCGTCGGCGTCGACGCCGAGTCCGTCGAGGCGTTCTACGACTTGCTCGACACGCTCAACGAGGGCGGTATCACGATTCTCCTCATCGAACACGACTTGAGTGCCGTCACCGAACAGGCCGAACGCGTCGTCTGTCTCAATCGTGAAATCTACTTCGACGGCCCGACGGCCGAGTTCGTCGAGAGCGACGCACTCGCTCGGGCCTTCGGGACGGCGGCGACGTTCGTCGGTGACCGCCAATGACACAGACGTTCGCTGTCGCGTTGCAGAGCAGTCCGCTCGACCCGGTCTTCGCGCCGCTGTACTGGCTGCTCGGTCTCTGGTCGGAGGTGATGTTCTGGCTCGCCGGGGCGACCGGACTCGAACTGCTCCAGTACCAGTTCATGCACCGGGCTATCCTCGTCGGTCTCTGTATCGGCGTGATGGCCCCACTCATCGGGACGTTCCTCGTCCACCGGCAACTCGCACTCATCGGTGACGCACTGGCGCACACCGCCTTTGCAGGAGTCGCGGTCGGTCTGTTCGTCAACGCCGTCTTCGAGTTGAGCGTCTCGCCGTACCTGACGGCCGTCGTCGTCGCCATGATTGCGGCGTTGCTCATCGAGGTCATCTCCGAGGCGACCGACGCTTACAACGACGTCTCGATGGCCATCGTCCTCTCTACTGGGTTCGCGCTCGGGTCGACGCTCATCAGCATCAACGCCGGTGGACTCGCCGTCGGTATCAACCAGTTCTTGTTCGGCAACCTCTCGACCGTCTCGGCAGAGAACGCGGCCATCCTGCTCGTGTTGTTCGGTGTCATCGTCGGCACCGTCGCACTCACCCGGAACCAGTTACTCTACGTCACGTTCGACGAGACGGCGGCGGCCGTCTCCGGTCTCTCGGTGAGTTGGTACAACCGGGTCATGGTGATGTTGACCGCACTGGTCGTCGTCGGTGCGATGCAGATTATGGGCGTCATCCTCGTCGCCGCGATGCTGGTCGTCCCCGTCGCGGGCGCGACACAGGTGTCGCGCAGTTTCTCGGAATCGTTGCTCGTCTCCGTCGTCCTCGCCGAACTCGCGGTGCTGCTCGGTATCGGTGTGGCCTACTACGGTGAAGCGACTGCGGGCGGCGTCATCGTCCTCGTGGCAGTGGCCATCTACGTCGTCACCGTCGTGGCAGGGAAGACGGTCCGTGCAGTCGGCGACGATACACCGACAGACGTGGGTAGTATCAGCACCAACGACGTCGAGACGCACTCTGACTGAGATGTCTCCTTCGAAGGCGAACTCGCCGAAGTCGGCTGTGTCGACACTCACGTTGACTCCATCGATGGAAGACGCCCTGCGGCACATCTACCGATTGGCAGAGACGGGCGACGGGTGGGTGTCGAACACAGCGGTAGCGACCCAACTCGACGTCACCCGTGCGACAGTGTCGAGCACCTTCGACGCACTCGCCACACGTGGACTCGTCGAGCGCGAAGCGTATCGACCCGTTCGACTCACGGAGGCGGGAGAGACTGCCGCCCTCGACGTCGTGCGGCGACATCGACTCGTCGAGACGTTACTCGTCGAGATGTTCGACTACGCGATGAGCGAAGTCGACGTCGAGGCGGACCGACTCGAACACCACCTCAGCGACCGACTCTGTCGCGAAATCGAGCGGGCGTTGGGAATGCCCAGCGCGGACCCGCACGGCGATCCGATTCCGGACGCTGCGCTCGACGTCGAACACGGTGATCTGATTCCGCTCTTCGACGTCGACGAGGCAGCGGTAGTCGAGGTGGTCAGAATCCTCCTCCGAGACGACGAGACGCTCGACGAGCTCGTCTCGGTCGGTATCGAACCGTCGGCGGTTCTCACACTCACCGAGCGGACTCCGTTAGGAACGGTGGTCGTCACCGTCTCCGGGACGGACCAACAGACGACGCTTCCCGAGGCAGTGGCATCGGCGATTCTCGTCGAATCGGGTGGCGGATAGCTGCTCGTCTCAGGCCGCCTCGTTGGTCGGCAGATGTGCAGCCAGCGCCGTGTAGCGTCTCGTAACCATCTCGACGAGTGAGTCGCCACCGAGGACGGCGAACCCGGCGAAGATGGTCGCGAAGCCGACGAGCGTGAGCGTCGAGATGGACTCGCCGAGGAGGACGGACCCGCCGAGTGTCGCGACGATGGGAACCACGTAGAAGACGAGGTTCCCACGAATCGCGCCCACGTCGTCGAGCAGGCCGAAGTAGGCGATGTAGGCCACAGCGCCGGCGAAGATGCCGACGTAGCCGAGTGCGACGAGTGCCATCGGCGTCCAAGTGACCGCTGCCAGCGACTCACCGGTTCCGAGACTGAGCGCGTGAGTCAGGACTGCACTGACCGGGAGTGCCCACGCCGTCCGGGCGGTGCTCGACAACGACGTGTCGGCCCACCGGACGAGGACGCTTCCGAGTGCACCACAGACCGCGCCGAGGAAGACGATAGCCTTCCCGACGGCCGCCCCACCGAGAAGCGTCGCCGGGTCGGGGTTGACGACGAATGCGACGCCGACGAGGGCGACGAGCATCCCGGCCGCCCCGCGCGCGGAGAGTCGTTCGTCCGAGAGGAGCAGTGCGGCGAACACCGGCGTCAGAATGGGGTTGAGACTGAAGAGAATCGACCCGACACCGCTCGACACCTCCTGCTGGCCGACGAACAGGAAGGAGTTGGCGAGACCGATGACGAACACACCCGTCGCCAGAATTCCGGCGACGTCGCGGGCCGTCCGCGGAACCAACTGGTCGCGAGACGTCGTCGCCACGGCGTACACGGCGAGGACGACGGCGGCGATGTCGAACCGGAAGGCGACGAACAAGAGCGGGGGGAAGTACTCGAGTCCCGCTTTCGCCGCCACGAACGTTCCGCCGAAGAGGACGCTCGCCAGTACGAACAGGACGAGTCGCCGACGCGTTCCGGTCACGGTGCTCCTCCACGGCAGGTGCCGTCGTCAACAGCGACGCCGATACCGGCGTCGACACCGACGCCAGCACTCGGACCGTCGTCGATGTGTTCGAGTGTGCTCATTACCAGTCGATACGCACTCGCCACGTATACATTGGTTCAGAAATCCATTCGCGGCAAGAAACTGTGCCGACGGTCGTCGATGATTCATTGTGTGAAACTTTTTCACGATGCGAAAGCCGTATACGGGAGTGTCGAGACTGCCCTGTATGGAGTCCGCACTGGCGGAGGTCGAGTTTCTCGCACTCTCGCCGAATCGGGTCGACACGCTGCGGTTACTCGCCGACGGACCGTACACCCGTCGGGAACTGGTCGAAGAGACGGGCGCATCACAGCCAACGCTGGGACGTATCCTCGGCGACTTCGAGGAACGGTCGTGGGTCGTCCGCGAGGGAAGTACGTATCGTGCGACAGCGACTGGACGACTCGTCGCGAACGGGTTCGGCCACCTGCTCGACATCCTCGACACCGAGGCCAAACTGCGCCCGGTGGTTCGGTGGCTTCCGACCGACACCATGTCGTTCGACCTCGACCACCTCACGGCCGCGACGGTGACGACACCGAGTCAGGTCCGCCCGAACGCGCCGGTCAAGCGAGCGCTCGACCTCTTGGAAGACGCCGAGGAAGTTCGTATCGTCTCGTACGCCTTCAACGAACAGAGCTTGGACGTCGTCGTCGACCGGACGCAGGCCGGCGAACAGCGGTTCGAGGGAGTGTTCTCTTCCGCCGCCATCGACGCGCTCGCCGACGACTCGCGACTCCGCCACCAACTCCGCGAACTACTCGACTCCGACCGAGCGTCGGTGCGCATCACGGACGAGGATATTCCACTTGCCGCGACGGTTGCCGATTCGGTCGTCCACCTCTTCTTGCGCGACGACCGGGGTATCCTCCAGGCGTCACTCGACGTCGACGAACCTGCCGTCAGTGCGTGGGCCGACGACCTGTTCGCTCGCTACTGGGAGACGGCGACACCGCTCGACAGCGACCAGTTGTAGGCCGATTGCGTGTTCGACCGTTCTCCGGCGACGCCGCTTGGTTGCGACCAGTCTCTCGGCGATACTTCGACAGGCTTCAAAATGTCCAAACAACTCCAACAAAAAAGGTTCTAACTCGTATGAATACCTTCGAGAGACTATGTAGGAACCGATGTAAAACGTGTCTATAGCAGTAGTAGCGCGTATATGTGGTGGATTGGTCTGTAGTCCATCTAAAGATGGAAAGAAGAGCTGAACTCGCATATGTTTCAGTCAAGCCAGAAAAATGCGCGAATAGTTGATAGATTCCAATAGATAAGCAGAAAAGCATTCGAGAATCGACTTTACTCCTCTCTAATTCTCCAATCGATAGTAAGATCATTAGAACATATTTTATTGGATAAATTCGCGGTGTTATTCACCAGGCGATTCGTGACGATTCGGGTTCCTCAGGGGAACCCGTTACAGTTGTAGGTGTGTAATCTCCGAGACACCAGTGAGCGACCTAATGTGACAAGTATAGAACTGTAACGTCTGTGGCTACGTATGGGCGTTCATCACTGCTAAACGACAACGAACCTCTCGCAGACAACTCACTACGATTGTGGTATTTCGTCACAGAAACGAGTTAGCTAGCCAACGCATAGCGCGGACAACACGTCGCTCGACGAGATGAGTAATTATCGGGTCGGATAGTGGTACACGAAACCGCTCACACGCGAGAGATGACCCACGTAATCGGGGGCTTTCGACCGGTAGTTGGAACGAGTTGCCGTCGCCGATATATTCCACTTCCCTCACCGACGAAAACCGCATGGTGAGGCGGCCTCGAACTGATTCTCACCGAGAATGACGGGTTGAGTAGTACGTCTACGTCGGCTGTGTCGTTTAGCTCTCCTAAATCGTGTGCTGTGACTGTCTCTGTACGACACTGGGCATTCAGTCGGCGTGGGATAGACGCTGTCTCTGCTCACACCCTCCTCGGTAGTTCTCGAGGGTTTAGCAGTGCTAAACACCGACTGACGATGTCTCGGCACGAAACTTTATACACTCTGTCGAGAGAATCCAGCCTGTATTCATGGAGTTAGACCTAACTGGAAACAGTGCTCTCGTGACGGCGTCGAGTAGCGGACTCGGTAAGGCGTCGGCGACGGCACTCGTACGCGAAGGAGCGAACGTCGTAATCAATGGGCGTGACGAAGACGCACTCGCGGCCGCCAAAGCAGAAATCGAAGAGGTAGCGGAGGGAACCGTCGTCGCGCAACCGGGCGACCTGACGGAGAAAGACGATATCGAAGCGCTCGTTCAGAGGGCTGTCGACGAGTTCGGTGGACTGGACCACCTCGTCACCTCCGCTGGTGGACCGCCGAGCGGTCCGTTCATGGAGACGACGGACGACGACTGGTACCAGGCGTTCGACCTCCTCGTGATGAGCGTCGTCCGACTCGTCCGTGAGGCCGCCGACCCCTTGGCGGCCGACGGCGGCGGGACAATCGTCAACATCACCTCTCGGAGCGTGAAGGAAGCAATCGACGGCCTCGTCCTCTCGAACTCGGTTCGCATGAGCGTCATCGGACTGGAGAAGACGCTGTCGCGCGAACTCGCGCCCGAGGTCCGAGTCAACGCGGTGTTGCCCGGTCCACACGAGACGTCTCGCATCGAGGAGTTGGTCGAACAGGGTGTCGAACACGGCCAGTACGAGTCCTACGAACAGGGACTCGAAGAGCGGAGTAGCAGCATCCCGGTGGGTCGACTCGGCGACCCGATGGAACTCGGCGACACCGTCGCGTACCTCTCCTCGGACCGCTCCGGCTACATCAACGGTATCTCCGTCCCCATCGACGGCGGAAACGGGAAGTCGAACCTGTAACATGACCAGACTCGCACGCACGACAGACGGTGCGGCACTACTCGGCGACGACAGCGGGTTCGTCCCCCTTCGGTCGGCGCTGCCGGCCTGCTCGACGACGGCCGACGCGCTGGCGCTCGCCGCGAGCGGTGACCTCCCCTCGGTCGACGAGACGCCCTCGACGCCGATAGTGGAAGACGACGTGCGGTTTTCGACCCCGCTCGACGCGTTCGGCAAACTCTGGGGTATCGGCCTCAACTACGCCGACCACGCCGCCGACCTGAACGAAGAACGACCGACGCAACCGGCGAGTTTCATGAAACCGTCGACGGCGGTGACCGGTCCGGTTGGACCCATCCGACTCCCACCGCGGGAGCTGACCGACCGCGTCACGGCCGAGGCCGAACTCGGCGTCGTCATCGGTCGTGAGTGTCGGAACGTGTCGGTCGACGACGCCGACGACGTCGTCGCCGGCTACGTCCCCATCATCGACATGACGGCCGAGGACATCCTCGAACAGAACCCGCGGTATCTGACCCGGTCGAAGAGTTTCGACTCGTTCATCGTCGTCGGCCCGTGGCTTCGGACGACCGACGAAGTCGACTCGCTGGACGACGTGACCGTCAAGACCGTCGTCAACGACGACGTCGTCGCCGAGAACACGGTGGCGAACATGATGACCCGGCCCAACGAACTCGTCTCCTTCCACTCGGAGGTCATGACGCTCCAACCCGGCGACGTTATCTCGACGGGAACACCGGGTGCGCACGTCATCGCGCCGGGCGACTCGGTGCGCGCAGAAGTCGACCACGTCGGCACCCTCTCGGCAGACGTCGTTCAGGGTCGCTAAACACGCGCGTCCCGGGTCAACAGTTGACTCGGGGACAATCGTTATATACTCGCAGTAGGTCGGTGAGGGTGCGCATGAAAATCGTAGAAGTCGAGAGCTTCGCGGTATCGATTCCGCTCGACGACCCTGTCGCGTTCGCGACGCGTGTCGTCGAAGAGCGAGACCACACAATCGTCTACGTCCGCACCGACGACGGTACCGAAGGACTCGGATACACGCTCGGATACGGCGGCGCAGACGTCATCGCCGCCGCCGTCGACTCTGTCTTAGCACCGATGGTGCTCGGCGAGGACCCGCGTGACACCGAACGCCTCTGGCGTGAGATGTTCGAGGGGACGGTCCAAATCGGCCGAAAGGGCGTGCTGCTCCGGGCAATCTCCTGTATCGACACCGCACTCTGGGACATCAAAGCCAAAGACGCCGACCAACCGCTCTACAAACTGCTCGGCGCGTACTCCGACGAAGTCGCCGCGTACGCCAGCGGTGGCTACTACCGCGAGGGCAAGGGACTGGAGGGACTCCGCGACGAGATGCAGCGCTACGTCGACCGCGGCCACGACACGATGAAGATCAAGGTCGGACGTCTCTCCGTCGAAGAAGAAGTCGAACGCGTCCGAGTCGCTCGCGAGACCATCGGTCCAGAGCGCACGCTCCTCTTGGACGCGAACGGGAAGTGGCGAAACAAACAGGAGGCCGTCCGGGCCTGCCGCCGGTTCGCCGAGTACGACCCCTACTTCATCGAGGAACCGGTCATCGCCGACAGCGTCGAACTGATGGGCGAGGTCAACGAGGCGCTCGACTACGCCGTCGCCTCCGGCGAGTTGGAGTTCTCGCGATACGGCTTCTCCGAACTGCTCCGAGAGGACGCCGTCGAGATTATCCAACCCGACGTGACCGTCGTCGGCGGCGTCACCGAGTGGATGCGCGTCGCCAACACGGCCGCCGTCAGCGACATCCCGGTCGCGCCGCACTACAACTGGGACCTGCACGCGCAGTTGCTCGCCGCCGTCGAGAACGGTCTCTGGGTCGAATACTTCCACCGCGACTCCGACGTGAAGGTGTTCGACGACATCATCGAGAACCCCCTCACCCCCGAGGAGGGTGTCATCGAACTGCCCGACCGACCGGGCCACGGCGTCACGCTCGACGACGAGATGCTCGACGAGTTCCGCATCGGCGAAGAGAAACGCGTCACACGGCTCGACTGAAGAATCAACCCTAGATGACGGCCGACACGACGAGTCCTGCGCCACCAGCTCGACGTGTCGTCCCGATGGGAGTCAGGGCACCCCATCAGGTGGGTCGCCGTCGACACCACCTGAACGCTTTTGTAGTGGTACCATGAACCGGAGTACCATGCAGGTGTTACTCACCGGTGCATACGGTCGCGTCGGAACCGCCATCATCGACCACCTCGCGGACCGAGACGAGTACGATTTCACGTATCTCAACCGGTCCGACCGCCCGAACCACGAGACGTTCGTCGCGGACGTCTCCGACTACGAGGCGATGCGTCCCGCCTTCGACGACAAGGACGCGGTCATCCACCTCGCGGGCTACCCCGAGACGGACGGGACGTGGGACGAAGTTCACGAGAACAACATCGTCGGGATGCAGAACGTGCTCAAAGCGACCCGTGAGGCGGGCGTCGAGACGTTCGTGTTCGGGTCGACGAACCACGTCGTCGGCATGCACGAAGTCGACAACGCGCCCGACATCTACTATCCGGACTTCGGACTGCGCGTCCCGCACGACGCGCCGCACCGACCCGACTCCTATTACGGCACCTCGAAGGCGTTCGGCGAGGACCTGGGCCGCTACTACGTCGAGAACTTCGACGCCCCGACGCAGTTCTACGCGCTCCGAATCTGCAGCGTCCGCCACGAGGAGTACGACCACCCCTACGGCGACGCCGAACACGGCGTCGACGACGGCGAGTGGGAACGCGGCAGCGACCAGTACGACGAGATGGTCGCACGCATGAAGGCGATGTGGCAGTCGCGCCGTGACCTCGCCCACCAAGTCGACTGCTGTCTGCAGGACGAAGACGTCGAGTTCGGCGTGTTCAACGGTGTCAGTGACAACGACCGTCGCTGGTTCGACATCGAGAACGCCCGCGAGGTCATCGGCTACGACCCGCAGGACAACGCCGAGGAGTGGGACGCGCCGCCGGAACGAAGCGGCGAGAGGTAGGGAGATGGCCGAAAAACTCCTCCTCGACGTCGACCCCGGTCTGGACGACTCCATCGCGCTGCTCATGGCGTTCGGCAGCGACGCCGTCGACGTCGTCGGCGTCACGTCGGTGATGGGCAACACCGAACTGGAACATACGACCGAGAACGCCCGGTCGCTCGTCGGGTTCGCGAGAGCGTCCGACGTCCCCGTCGCGGCGGGCGCGGCACGGCCGTTCTGCGACACGCTCGTCGACGCCGAGTACGTCCACGGCCCGAGCGGCATCCCGGACGTCGCACGGCAGCATCTCCCCGACCGAAAGGCCGAACTGAGCGACTCGGGTGCCGCGGAGTTCATCGTCGAACAGGCGCGCGAGCACGGTGATGACCTGACCATCGCCGCACTCGGCCCGCAGACGAATCTCGCACTCGCACTCGCCGTCGAACCGCGCGTCGCCGACTGGGTGGGCGACATCTACCAGATGGGCGGTGCCCTCACGGCGACAGGGAACATCACGCCCGCGGCGTCGTTCAACTTCTACGCCGACCCGGCGGCGGCGGCCCGCGTCGTCCAAGACGCCTCGCCGCGGATGGTCGGTCTCGACGTGACCGAACAGGCGTACGTCCCTCGGTCGGACTTCGACCGGTTCGACGAGGGGACGGCCGTCGGCGCGTTCGTCGGTGCCGCACTCGAATACAAGTCCAAAGACCCCGACAGCGGCTACGACATCGACGGCGCGTTCACGAGTGACGCCGTCGTCGTCGCCGACATCGTCGACGACGTCCTCGACTACGAGGACGCCTACGTCGACATCGACACCTCTGGTGGCCCGTCACACGGTGCGAGCGTCTACGACGAACACGGCGTCCTCGAACGAGAACCGAACTGTTCGGTCGCCGTCGACATCGACGTCGACCGGTGTCGGCAGGTCGTCTACGACTCGCTCGACGCCGCCGAGCGTCTCGCGGAGTAGGGGAGTCGGTCCGGTCGGACGACACCTTCGGGAAAACGCTTATCGTGGCCCTCCGAAAACTGACGGTCGAACCCGATGGCCCAGAAGCTACTGATAGACACAGATCCCGGTAACGACGACGCAATCGCACTGTACGTCGCACTCGCCGACCCGTCCGTCGACGTCGTCGGCGTGACGACGGTGATGGGCAACACGACGCTCGACAACGCGACGCGGAACGCACTGGCACTCCTCGAACACGTCGACAGAACCGACGTCCCGGTGATTCCGGGTGCGGCGCGACCCTTCTCGGACGAACTCGTGACCGCCGAAGAGGTCCACGGCCCCGGTGGCCTGCCGGAACACGTCCGCGAGGCACTCCCCGAACCGACGCAGGAACCTGTAGACGGTAACGCGGTCGAGTTCATCGTCGAGCAGGCGCGCGAACACCGCGACGACCTGACCATCGCCGCCCTCGGCCCACAGACAAACCTCGCGCTGGCACTCGCCGTCGAACCACGTATCGCGGAGTGGGTCGACGACATCTATCTCATGGGCGGCGCGCTGACGGTGACGGGAAACGTCACGCCGATGGCCTCGTTCAACTTCTACGTCGACGCGGCCGCCGCCTCGCGCGTCGTCCAGGAGGCGACCCCCAAACTCGTCGGTCTCGACGTCACCGAGCGTGTATACGTCTCGACCGCCGAAATCGAACGCCTTCAGGGCGAACCCGAACCGCTGTCGACCATCGGCGACATCCTCGCGTTCAGCATCGACGAGGTTCGCGACAAGTTCGGCAACGACGGTGGTCTCGCGAGCGACGCGGTGCTCGTCGCCGACATCGTCGCCGGCCTCCTCGACTACGAGGACGCCTACGTCGAAGTCGACACCACGGGCGGCCCGTCGAATGGCGCGACCATCTACGACGAACACGGTGTCTACGGTCACGAACCGAACTGCGAGGGTGCGCTCGGCATCCGTGAGGACGCCTCTTACGAGGACATCGTCGTCGGCCGACTGGAGGAACTCGCCTGAACCATGACGGAACCAGTGCTCGAATACTACGGTCTGTCGTCGTTCGGCATCGAGTGGCGAGGGATGCAGATACTCGTCGACCCGTGGTTCACCGAACCCTCCTGGGAGACACCCTCGCTCGACGCGTTCGACGACGTGGACTACATCCTCGTCACCCACGGTGCGTACGACCATCTCGGCGACACGTTTCCCATCGCTAAACGATCCGGCGCACACGTCTTTACCGAACCCGCCGTCGCCGACCATCTCCTCGACGAAGGGTTACCGGCGGAACAGGTGACGCGCGTCATCTGGGGTAACCCGTTCGACGTCGGCGGCGTCGTCTGTCGCGCACTGGAGACGCGGCACCTCTCGTACTTCGAGTCCGGCGACCGGCGTCTCTCGGGGATGCCGCTCGGCTTCCATCTGGACTTCGACGGCTTCGGCGTCTACTATCTGGGCGACACGTCCATCTTCAGTGACCTCGAACTGTTCGCCGACCTGTACGACCCAGACGTGGCACTCGTTCCGATTGGGGCCGCACCCGGCGCGCGTGCGCCGCTGCCGCCACGAGAGGCCGCCGTCGTCACCGGGTGGTTAGACGTCGAGACGGTCGTTCCCGTCCACTACGTCCCCGGCAGCGACGAAGTCGAGGCGTTCCGTTCGCACCTCGACGACGCCGACGGAACGACCGAACTCGCCCGACTGACGCCGTTCGACCGACGAGCACTCGGCGAGTAGTTCGAATTCGTGTCAGCGCTCTCTGCAGAATGATTATATAGCACACCTCACAACTGTGGGTCGATGTCTGCCCAGACTTCACAGAGCGAAGCAGAGCGTCGGGAGCAGTTCGAACAGCTTCCGATGCGAGTGGCGATGGGCTCGTACCAGCCGCTGACCGACGAACTACTCAGTCTCATGAAGCAACTCGGCGTCGACGACGTGCTGTTGACGCCACACCGTCACCCCGGATTCGACTCCGCGATGCCGATGGGTCGTGCGTGGACCGTCGACGAGATTCAGGAGGTACAGGCGAAGATAGAGTCGCACGGACTCCGACTGTTCGCCTTCGAGAAGATGCCGATTCCGCTCTACGAGATTCTCCTCGGCGACGGCGACAGAGAAGAGAAGACGGAGGCCATCAAGACCACGATTCGGAACATGGGAGAAGCGGGCGTCCCGGTGCTCGGATACAGTGGTCACCCGCCAGACGGTGCGGTCCGAACCTCGCGGACCGTCGAGATTCGCGGCGGTGCCGAAGCCTCCGCGTTCTCGATGGACGACATCGACAGCGAGACGCTGCTCTACGACCGCGAGTACAGCGAAGACGAGATTTGGACCGCCTACGAAGAGTACCTCGAAGCGGTCATCCCCGTCGCCGAAGAGGCCGGTGTGCAACTCGGTGTCCACCCGAGCGACCCACCCGTCGAGAGTCTCGGCGGCGTTCCCCTCCTCTTCCGTAACTTCGAGAACTTCAAGCGCGCGCTCGACCTCGTCCCGAGCGACAACCACGGCCTGAAGTTCTGTCTCGGCTGCTGGTCGGAGATGGGCGAGGACATCCCGGAGGTCCTCCGATACTTCGGCGGCGAGAACGTCATCTACGTCCACTTCCGCGACGTCATCGGGACGGTGCCGAGTTTCCACGAGACGTTCCTCGACGACGAGACGAGCAACTTCGACGAGTACGAGGTGATGAAGACGCTCCACGAGATTGGGTTCTCCGGTGCGATGACGCCCGACCACGTCCCCTCGATGCAGGGTGACACCGAGTGGGAGTTCGGGAGCATCACCGGCCGCACGTACACCGTCGGTTACCTCAAAGGGCTCCTCAAGGGCGTCCGCTCGGAAGCGAGTGACTGACACCGTCCGCGACCAGCGCTGACGACACTACGACCGACCCGGTTCATCGACCGTCCAGTGAGTACCCTCTCGCGTACCGCGTTTGGCCGTCCCCCGAATACTTATTATGGCCCTCTCGAATGGTTCAGGCGATGACGCTGAGCATCTACTACGCAGCACCCCTGTTCACACAGGCAGAGCTAGACTTCAACGAGCGTGTCGTCGAGATGCTGGAGGCGGAAGGCTACGACGTCTTCCTGCCCCAGCGCGACGGCCTCGAGAGCGACACCCTCTCCGAGGAGAAGGGTGCGGAGGAGGCGATGCAGGAGATCTTCGAACTCGACCGGAAGAACGTCCTCGACGCCGACCTCGTGACGGCGACGCTCGACGGCCGCGTCCCCTCCGAAGGCGTCTGCGTCGAGATGGCGTTCGCCTACGACCACGACATCCCCGTCGTCGCCTTCAAGACCGACCGCCGAACGTTCGGCTTCCGCGAGGAGTACAACGCGATGCTCTACGGCTTGTTCGAGGAGAAGGTCGAGACACCCGAGGCACTCGTCGAAGCAGTCGGGAAGTACGACAACTGAGCCACTGATTCGGCCCCATCTGTCCCGCTCGATTCGGAACGACCGGACGCGAATCTTTATGTGTGTGATATGCATTGTCGAGAGCGATGCAAGTCTACTTTGCAGCGCCGCTGTTCAATCAGGCGGAGCGTGAGTTCAACGCACGGGCCACCGAGGCACTCGAATCGGCCGGGTACGACGTCTTCCTGCCGCAGCGTGACGTCGGCGACATCGGCGAACTCGAAGTGATGGACCAAGAGGGTGTCTCCGACGAGGACGTGATGCAGGAGATATTCGAGATAGACCGGCAGGGCGTCCTCGACGCCGACATCGTGACGGCGACGCTCGACGGCCGCGTTCCCTCCGAAGGAACCGTCATCGAGGCGGCCATCGCCCACGAACACGGTATCCCGGTCGTCGGTCTCAAGACGGACCGTCGGGTGTTCGCGATGGACGAACCCTACAACGCGATGGTCTTCGGCGTCCTCGACGACATCGTCGACACGCCCGACGAACTCGTCGACGCCGTCGACGACCAAGCCGACCGACTCACAGCAGACTCCGAATAACTGGTCGAGTATGGTCGTCACAGTGAGCGTGCGTCTCTCTACCGGGTCGCTTCCGAGTCTCGCCGATGCCGTTTGACGTCGTGAGCGTCGGTAGTAGCTACGCACTGGCCGCCGCTGCCGTATGGGGGGTGTTCCTCTTCTACTTCAAGCGGAACCTCGGTGACTATCCACCGACCGTCGCACTCGTCCTGACCAGTGTGTTCGGCGTGGCGTGGTACCTGCCAGTCACGGGCTACGCGCTCTGGGGCGGTGCGTCGGTCGTTCCGTCCTCGTTCGGCGTGACACAGTTCGCGTTCGCGGCACTCACCGTCGTCCTGTTCGCGTTGGCGCTTCTCACCTTCTACGCCGCCATCGGTCGCGGAACCGTCTCGCTCGTGACGCCCATCAGCAAGATTCATCCGGTGTTCGTCGTGCCCATGGAGGTGCTCGTCCTCGGTGCGCACGTCGCGCCGTTGCAGGTGGTCGGTATCGTGTTGGCGACTGTCGCCGTCTACCTCGCGAACTACTCGGGCGACGGGCTGTTGCTTCCCCTCCGGAGACTCGTCTCGTCGCGTCCGGCGCAACTCGGTTTACTCAGTGCCGTGTTGATGGCGCTCGTCAACGTCTCGCAACGAGCGCTGTTGTACGATTTCGCGATGACGCCGCAGGTGTGGGTCGTCGTCAAGAACGGCGGTGTCGCACTCCTCCTCGCACCGTTGGCGGCGCGACGCTGGTCGGTCGACGTGCGAGGAAATCTTCCGACGCTCGCCGTGGCTGGTCTGTTCGTCGCGACCGGTGAACATCTCGTCGCACTCGCTTACGCGGGCATCCCGGCGAGTGTTGCGGCACCGCTCATCAGTCTGCAAGCTATCGTCGCTGTCGTGCTCGCCGGGGTCCTCCTCGACGAGGACGACTTCCTGATTCGGTTGGTCGCCGCCCTCGTCGCCATCCTCGGTATCGCGTTTGTCACGTTGCCGCAGTAGCATCTCTCTCACGCCGCTTTTCCGTCCGAGACCCGTCCCGAGGAACGCCGTCGTGGCGGTCACTTTCGAATCGGAGGCTGGGTAACGGGACGGACATGACGCCACAGTCATGTTTAGCCATGGTGAACAAGACTTTTGCAGACGTGTGTGTCACTGTCCACCAATGAAGCCAGCAAAGAACCCCGTCGGCGCGGTCGAGACGACCATCGAACTCATCGAGGCGCTCGAATCCCTCGACGGTGCCACGGTGACCGAACTGGCGGACGCTCTCGGCGTCACCAAGGGGACGGCCCACAACCATCTCGCGACGCTCCAACAACACCACTACGTCGTCAAACAGGGCAACACGTACACGCTGAGTCTCAAGTTTCTCGTCATCGGTGAGTACCTCCGAAACAGTAGCGTCCTGTACGAGAACGCGAAAGCCGAAGTCGAGCAGTTGGCCGCCGACACGGGCGAGTACGCTCACCTCTCGACGGAACAACACGGACTGAGTCAGAAACTCCACAAGGTCCGCGGCGAGTACGCCGTCGGCACCGAGTACCAGCGAGCGAAACTCCAGAAGCCCGACTGTCTCCACTACACGGCCACCGGCAAGGCGATTTTGGCGTACCTTCCGAGAAGTCGCGTCGAAGAGATCATCGACTACTACGGGCTACCGGAGCGAACGAAACAGACGATAACCGACCGCGACGAACTCTACGAGACGCTCGCCGAAATCCGCGAGCGAGGGTACGCACTCAACGACGAGGAAGAGGTCGAACGGATGCGCGCCGTCGGTGCGCCGATTCGAAACAAGGATGGGGCGGTCCTCGGTGCAGTGAGCGTCTCTGGTCCGGTGAGTCGGATGAAAGACGAGCAGTTCACCGACGTGATGCCAGAAAAGGTGACGGATGCGGCGACGGTCATCGAGATGAACATCAACATGGCAGAACGGCGCGGAAACTTGCCTCGATACGTCTAGTCACCGGAGACGCTGGCCTTCGTGGTCGAACAACCACACGTTCTCGGGAGCGACGCGCACACTGAGTGTCTCCGATTCGTCCGTAATCGTTCCCTGTTCGGTGATTGCGGTGAACTCCGTGTCGCCCGAGGCGAGATACACTGCGTCGTCTTTGCCGTGCGGTTCGATGACGGTCACGTCGAGTTCGAACTGGCCGTCGGCGACGTCGAGTTCGAGGTACTCGGGCCGGAAGCCGACGGTGACCGTTTCGCCGCCGGTGAGCGACGGGTCGTCCCCAGTGAGAGGGAGAGAGAACCACTCGTTCTCGACGACGAGACCACTGTCCGTCTCGACGACTGTCGCCTCGACCATGTTGGCAGAGGGCGACCCGATGAACTCGGCGACGAACTGGTTCGTCGGTTCGTTGTAGATCTCGTACGCCGACCCGACCTGCTGAATGTGGCCGCCGTCCATGATGACGATCTTGTCGCCGAGCGTCATCGCCTCCTCTTGGTCGTGCGTGACGAAGATCATCGCTGTGTCGAGTTCACGCTGCAGTTTCTTCACCTCGACGCGCATCTGGTCTCGAAGTTTCGCGTCGAGTGCGGAGAACGGTTCGTCGAGGAGGAACGCATCAGGCTCCATCACCATCGCACGACCGAGACTGACACGCTGTTGTTGACCACCGGAGAGCGCCTTCGGCTTTCGGTCGAGGAGTTCGGAGAGGCCGAGTAATCCGGCGGCGTGTTCGACGCGTTCTCGCTTCTCGTCGGCCGAGAGGTCGGTCTTCATATCGAGTCCGAACCGGATGTTCTTCCGGACGGTCATGTGGGGGTAGAGTGTGATGTTCTGGAAGACGTAGGCGAGGTTTCGGTCTCGCGGTTTCAGTCCCGTCACGTCCTCGCCGTCGATGGTGATAGAGCCGGAATCCGGCGTTTCGAGTCCGGCAATCATCCGGAGTGTCGTAGTCTTCCCACATCCGGAGGGACCGAGGAGGACGACGAAATCTGACTGGCCGATGTCGAGGTTGACGTCGTCGCATGCGAGCACTCTCCCCTTAGAGAACGTCTTCCGGATGTCACTGAGCTGTACGTAGTCGTCCGTCTCGTCGCCCCCCGCCGATGCGGCGTGGCGAGTCTGAACTGGCTGGTCTGGAGTCATCGGTTTCGCTAATCGAGAGTACTTCCACGTCGGTTGTTAACTGTTGTGGTGATGGTGGTTCTCAATCGTCACGACCGACTGAACTTTCACTAAGAGTTACCAAAATACTTGCCGGAGAGCACACGTTTATAAGCTGCGCTGGTTAGTTGTGTGCAACGAGTTAGCAAACTATGTCCGACAAGAGTCACTCTACTCAGACGCGTAGCACCCGCCGTTCGCTGCTGAAGGCGACGGCCGGAATTACTGTTGCTTCGGTTGCAGGTTGTACTGGCGCTCTGGGTGGTGGGGGGAGCACGAGCAACAACTCCAGTGGCGGCGGCGGCAGTTCCGCATCGTTCGAGTTCTGGGACATCCTCAACACGCAGTCCCGTGCGGCGAAGCAGATGGTCAAGACGTCGGTGAACGACTACAGCAGTAGTTCGGGAGCCAACGCGGAGGTCAACTACAGCGGCTACCAGCAACTCACCGGGTCGAACTGGTACTCGAACTTCGAGCGAGGAAACGGGCCCCACATCATCTCGGCGGACACCATCTTCACCGGGCGCTTCTCCGAGGAGGAGTGGCTCATGCCGTTCGAGGAGTGGAAGCATCTCCTCGACGACGACGTCGTCGAGAACATCCAGTGGCTCGTCGAACCGTTCAAGGAGGCGAACTCGTGGAAGGGGAAACTCGGGATGGAACAGGTCATCCACGCGCTCCCCGTGATGGCCGCACCGCAAGAACCGTTCCAAGTCCGTGTCGACCACCTCGAAGCGGCCGGACTCGACCCGAAGAAGGACTTCCCGCCGAAGGACTTCGAGGACTTACTCCGAGTCGCCACCGCCCTACAGGAAAACGGGCCGGGCGACATCGGCTTCCAACTCCACGGCGACCTGTTCGACTGGTACACGCTCCTCACGCCGATGGTGTACGCGAACGGCGGCGAGGGCGGTTACTTCGCCGACGACTTCACGAAGTGTCCGCTCGACTCGGACATCTGGATCGACGCGATGGAGAAGACCGTCTCGCTGTACCGCGAACACGAGGTGTCGGGGCCGCAGACGCCGAACATCTCGACCGAACAGACGCTCGCGCTGATGATCAACGGGCAAGTCAGCATGAGTATCTGTGAACCGATGGACATGCCGCAGTTCGCCGAGAAAGGACCGGACCTGTTCACCAGCGGTGACCTCCAGTGGGGGTCGTTCTGGGAAGGCTCCGGCGGACTCGGGTCGACGCTTCTCCCGTTCGGAATGGCGTTAGCGAGCAAACCAGACGGCGTCGACGAGGCGAAGTGGCAGAGACAACACGAGGCCGCCGCGGGTCTCCTGAACAAGTGGCTCTCGAAGGACTTCCAGAAGCAGGTCTTCAAGAACACTGGCTTCTACCCGGTCCGCGAAGACGTGTGGAGCGAAGTCGCAGGCACCATCGACGGCGCGGAGAAGAACCGCGCCCCGCAGGTCGTCAAGTCGATGATCGACCGAACGGAGCACTTCAACACGACGCACCCGCTCTACGGGTCGTTCAGCGGGTCGACCATCGGCCCGAAGGTGCAGTCGGCACTGAAAGGCGAGATGTCGCCCGCAGAGGCGTGTAAGCAGGCGGCTGCCGAGGGCGACAAGCAATTGTCGGAGTACTGGTCGAGCAGACAGTAATCGAGGAACTATGAGTAAGAGTCACACAGACCCATCGCGTACCAACAGTGCGCCCAACGGAGGACGATGAGCGTCATTGAGCGACCCGGTTTCAAGGCGCGGTACGACACGGTAAAGTCGAGTCTCAACGAGCACTGGTTCTCGTACCTGCTCTTGGCACCCACCGTGTTGTTCTTGCTCTTGCTCGTCTGGGTGCCATTCCTGAACGGGGTGTGGATGAGTCTCCACCAGTGGCCGTTCGGCAGCGGCGACCCGACGTTCGTCGGTCTCGGGAACTACGAGTACCTGCTCACGTGGGGACCGTTCTACACCTCGCTGAAGGCGACGTTCGTCTTCGCGTTGACGACCGTGCTCCAGTTAGGTGCGGCGCTGTTGGCCGCGCTCCTCGTGGTCAACATCGGGAAGTTCAAGAACGTCGTCAGCGCGTCGTTTCTCATCCCGTACACGATGCCACCGGTCGCGACGGGGACTATCTGGCTCTACCTGCTAGACCCCAGTCTCGGTCCAGTGTTCAAGTTCCTGACGCAGAACGGTATCCTTCAAGAACCCATCTACTGGGCGTCGGAGGGGAACCTCGCACTCGCCGTCGTCACGCTCGTGACGGCGTGGACGTTCTGGCCGTTCATGTTCATCATCATCCTCGCGACGCTGGAGTCGATTCCGACCGAGTACTACGAGAGTGCTCGGATGTACGGTGCCAGTCGGTGGGACACGTTTCGTCACATCACGCTTCCGCATCTCCGGAGTGCCATCCTCGTCGCCGTCAGTATCCGTCTCGCGTGGAACATGACGAAGGTCTCACAGACCATCCAGATGACGGGTGGCGGTCCGGGGTACGACACCTCCCTACTCGCGGTGTTCCTCTACCGGTTCGCCTACGAACAGGGACAGATGGGGATGGCGTTCGCTGTGGGTGTCATCTTGCTCATCATCATGCTGGTGTTCATCGCGCTGTTCATCCGTGAGTTCGAGTTAGAGGAGGCCCACGCATGAGCGTCAGAGACCGCGTCGGCTTCGAGTCCGACGGCTTCTACAAGTTCGTCACGGGCGTGCTCACGCTCTTTCTCGTGTCGATTTCGGTGTTCCCAATCCTGTACACGTTCCTGATGACGTTCAGGCCCGCCAACGAGTTCTACTCGAACGACGTCCAACTGTTTCCGACGAATCCGACGCTGGACAACTGGACGTTCGCCTTTGCCGAGTTGGGCGACGCACTCGTCAACAGTTTCCTCATCGCGACGGGGACGACGCTGCTGTCGCTACTCATCATCGTACCGGGTGCGTACGTCTTCGGACGGAAGCAGTTCCCGGGGAAGAAGTACTTCTTCTACATCATCATCGTCGCGCTGATGTTCCCGTACATCCTGCTCATCGTCCCCATCTCGGACTTCTGGTTCACCCTCGGCCTGTACGACACCATCCCCGGCCTGTGGATTTCGTACCAGTTGTTCGTCGCGCCGTTCGCCATCTGGATTCTTCGCGACTACTTCGCGAAGCTTCCCCGGAACATCGAGGAGTCCGCCCAGATTTACGGCTGTACGCAGTTTACGGCCTTCATCCGGGTCATCCTCCCGATGGCCGGGCCCGCAATCGTCGCCATCGCGTTCCTGTCGTTCCTGACCGCGTGGAACGACTTCCTGATGTCGAGCATCCTGACGACGGGGACGGGGCCGCGACCCGCCGTCGTCGAGTTGTTCATCACCGTCGCCGGCGGCGACACCAGCGACTGGGGACTCATCACCGCCGAGACGCTCATCATCGGGATTCCGCCGACGGTACTGTACCTCTGGGCGAGGCAGTATCTCTCGGAGTCCTTCGAGATGAGCTGAGACTCCCTTCGATTTCACAGACAACTATACAACTACTTCCATCAAAATGTCACAGAATACACTCACCGAAGACGACGAAGCGCTCGTCGAAGAAGCGAGACGTGTCGTTACAGAGAATTATGTCCACAGTCGCCACTACGTCGGTTCCGCTGTCAGAACGAAATCGGGCGACGTCTACAGCGCCGTCCACATCGAAGCCAACGTCGGTCGCGCCTCCGTCTGCGCCGAACCGATTGCACTCGGGACGGCCGTCTCCGACGGCGCACACGACATCGACGTGATTGCGTCCGTCCGACACCCTGGTCCCGACGAAGGCGACGAGATACCCGTCGTCTCCCCGTGCGGCGTCTGCCGGGAACTCATCTCGGACCTCGACGAGGACATCACCGTCATCTACGACCACGACGGTGAGGTGAAAAAGACGCGTGCTGTAGACCTGCTCCCCGGTAAATACGTCAAGAGCTACCGGAAGACCCACTTGGAGTAACGCGTTCCGTCGCGTCGCTGTTCGTCTCTCCTTTCACAGTTCTCTCACCCCACTCGTTTCGAGCATCGGCTCGAACTCGTCGGCTGAGGGGCATCTTTGACAGAGGTAATCAGATATTTTTGCGTCTGGTTGTCGTCTTTCTCGGCTCGCACAGACACCGCCAGCGCACTCAACAATCGGCCGATACTGAGAGTCGTCGTTGGGGGGACTCCTCAATACGCTGGCAATAAGACCTTTCACGGATGAGTCGTGTACCCGAATAGCATGGCGTCAGACTTCGGCGTTTTATCGTTGGTACCACCACTGTTAGCAATCGTTCTCGCGATTGCGACACGTCGCGCGATGCTATCACTCTTCATCGGCATCTGGGTGGGTGGCATCATCTACGGTGGTGGAACCGGCGTCGCACAGTTGTACGACTGGGTCATCACGTCCATCGGTGAGAGCACGTTCAACGCGAAGATTCTGATCTTCACGCTCCAAATCGGGGCTGGAATCGCACTCATCTGGCGGTTGGGTGGTGCACTCGCTATCACGAACTTCGCGACGAAACGAGTCGACTCACATCGGAAGATCGGACTCGCGACGTGGCTACTCGGCATTCTCTGGAACTTCGACGACTACGCGAACAACGCCATCGTCGGCAGTTCGATGAAGAACCTCGCCGACGAGATGAAGATGTCTCGCGAGAAGTTGGCGTACCTGCTCGATTCGACTGCCGCACCGGTGGCGACAATCGGCATCTCGAGTTGGGTCGCCTTCGAGATCGGTCTCATCGCGAACCAGTACCAGGAACTCGGCATCGCCGACCAGACGCCGTCTGCGGCGGCGACGTTCATCCAGAGCATCCCGTTCAACGTCTACTCGATTCTCGCGATAGCGATGGTCGGCATCATCGTCATCACACAACGCG
Source organism: Halogranum rubrum (assembly GCF_900114455.1). GTDB lineage: Archaea > Halobacteriota > Halobacteria > Halobacteriales > Haloferacaceae > Halogranum > Halogranum rubrum. The sequence continues at coordinate 155,499 of NZ_FOTC01000002.1, forward strand.
ACTTCGGCGAGATGCTCGACGCCGAATCCCGCGCCCAGCGGACGGGCAACGTCATCCGTGAGGACGCCCAACCGCTTCAGAACATCAAGAACGAACTCGGTGAACCGATCACCGACGACGCACCGTTGCGCGTGTTCTTCCTCCCCGTCACAGTGCTCGTCGCCGTCGTCGTCGGCGGTGCGGTGACGATGGGGTACGCGCCCGACCGGACGCTCGTCGAGATGGTCAACAACACCGATATTGCGACGGCACTCGTCTGGGGGTCGTTCGCGATGGTGGCGACGGCCGTCGTGCTCGGTCTGACCGAGGGTCTCTTGTCGCTCGAACAGTCGATGGAGACGATTCTCGACGGGTTCGGGACGATGCTCCCGGCGCTCAGCATCCTCGTCCTCGCGTGGTCTATCGGGGCCGTCGCGACGGCACTCGGAACCGGCGCGTACGTCACGCAGTTCGCGACCGGTGTGGTCTCGCCGATGATGGTTCCCGTCGTCGTGTTCGTCACCTCGGCGTTCATCGCCTTCGCTATCGGCACCTCGTGGGGGACGATGTCCATCATGACGCCCATCGTCATCCCGCTGGCGTGGGAGATCGGCGGCAACGAACCGCAGTTCCTCGCCGTCGCCATCGGTGCGATGTTCAGTGGTGCCATCTTCGGTGACAACTGCTCGCCCATCTCCGACACCACCGTCCTCGCCTCGACGTTCGCGGGGTCCGACCACATCGACCACGTCCGGACACAGATGTACTACGCGTTCACCGTCCTCCTCGCGACCATCGTGGTGTACCTGCTGTACGGTGCGACGAACCTCAGTCCGCTCGTCTTGCTCCCGGTCGGGATTCTGACACTGATCGGTCTCGTCTACGGGTTCTCTGAGTTGGACGCGCGGCGCAAGGACCTCTCGGCGAAACCGGCCTCGACGAGGGCGGCGACGCAGCGTGTGACCAGCGACGACTAACGACCACCCACGCCGCGGAACACGAACGTCACGTCCGTCGTTCCGTCTTCGGTCGTCACTCGAACGTCGTAGACGACGGCGAGCGCGTGTGTCTCACCCGCTCGCTCTTGGACGACGACACCACCGACCGCCTCGCAGTCGCCGAACTCGCGGTTCGGGCCACTCGGACAGTGCTGAACGGCCCATCTCCCCGCGGCCGACCCGTTCTGCGTCACCTCGTAGACGACGCCAGTGTCCAGTCGTGACTGCTCGACTCGCGTCCGATAAGGGTCGAGTGTCCGGTTGACACCGTCGGCGGCGAGTGTTCGTTGCGACCAGTCGTAGTCGCCACGGACGCTCACTGTCGCGTTGTGGACGGCCCGTTCGAGGACGCGCTCTGCGTTCGAGACTGGCTGGCGGTACTCGGCGCTCGCATCGACGTCGGCGTGATAGCCCAACTGGAGGTACGCGGCGACCATCGGCACGAGGGCAATCGCGACGACACCGGCGGCGACGAGGACGAGTTGCCCGCGACGTTCGGTCTCTCCGCTTCTCATGTGTACCACACCCAGATAGTGACGTCGCCGTGCAAGGTCGTCACCGTCGACTGACCGACGGGGACGCCGGTCGGTCGCCGGTAGCCGACGCTCCCGTGTGGCGTCTGCAGGCGGAACATGAGGTTCGCCGGGAGAATCCGGTCGACACGTCGCTCTAGTGCGTCTCGCTCACGAGTGAAACTCGTCTCCGACCGAGTGACTTCCGAGAGACGCGTCGCTCCCCCGTGTCGGGGCGCTTCTCTCGACAGCACGGTGGTCGCGTCGGTGGCGTACGCGTCGAGTTGCGCCGCTTGCGTCTCCGGTTGTGGCAGCCCGAGACCGAAGCCGGCGGCGACGGCGAGCACCAACACGACGCCGACACTCGCTTCGATGGCCGACAGTGAGAGTTGCGCTCGGTCGCTCCGCCTACGCATCGGCCGTCACCGCCAATACCGCCTTCGTCGTCTCGGCGGGGTAGTACGTCACCGTCACCGTTCCAGTCCTCTCACCGCTCGTCTCGAACGATAGCGTCGTCGTCTCGTACCGTGACGCTCGCACCTCCATCACCCCGCCGTCGCTCAGACCGGCGTCGTCGTGGAGGACGACCCGGTCGTTGGCACGGACGGTCGAGACGGTCGTGTCGGTGCCTGTCTGGACGTCGAGACGGACGCGGGCCGTTCGCCGCGGTAGCGTCACCGACGTCGCCGTCGAGAGGTCGAGCGTCCGCGTCTCGCTCGTCCGGTTCGAGACGAGGACGACCCGCCGAATCGTCACCCCATCTGTGGGAGTTCCGTGTTCGACGAGCGTCTGCCCGGCGAGTCGAACTCGAACGCTGGCCGCCCGAGCAGTCGGGACCGACTGGCGGAGCTCAGTCGCGTTCAGTGACTCGACCGCCGTCTCGTTCAGGACGTTCGCCCGTGTCGTAACCGACGCATCGGCAGCGGTGAGTCGTGTCGCGACTGTGTTCGCGATACGTCTGTCTGCAGCGTCGCGGTCCGCAGAGACGAGCGCACCGTCTGCCAGTGCGACGCTCACGGCCGTCACCGTCGTCAGGAGAATCAACGCGACGGCGAGGACCGGGAGGTTCGCTTGTCCACGGTTTTCGCGGTTTTCGCGGGATTCGCGGGATTCGCGGTTTTCGCGGGGTTCGCGAGTTCGCCCACTCCGGTTCACGTTGACCCCTCCAGTTCGACGGTCAGACCGCGCGGCGTTCCATCGACGACGACGAGTAGGTCGTCGCCGCTTCGCCACGTTCCCGAGATATCGACCACTGCGTCGGGGAGCGCCAGCGGCGTCCGACCACCAATCTCGGCGAGCGGATGGTCGAGAACGAGCGTCCCGTTCGTCGTGTGGAGTTCGTACTGTTCGCCACGGATGGTCCGTGGCAGGTCGATTCGCGTCTCGCCGTGAACCGCCGTCGCGTTCGGTGGAATCGACGTCTCGATGCGCTCTGCGGCGGTGACGAGCGTTCGGTCGCCGACTTCCGCACCGGCACTCGTCCGGTAGTCCGGGACGATGCCACCGTAGAGCGTCGTCGTCATCAGACCGACGAACAGCACGACGATACCGAGTTCGAGCGTCTTGCCGACGACGGGCGAGACAGCCCGGTCGTCTCGCCACCGCTCACCCATGGCGAATCACCAACCGTACGTCGTGGACGACGAGATACGTCGTCCGGTCACCTGGATACTGCCCGACGACACTCGTCACGCCGTCGCCGTCGAAGTCTCGTCTGGTCGTCGTCGCGTTCTGCCGTGCGAAGTATCGTTCCCACGCGGCGGGTGTCGCCGTCTCGACGGCGACGCGATAGGAGTCGTTCCCGAGCGACTGTCGTCGGTGGCTGACGTTCGTCTCCAGTCGCACTCGTTGATTCGTCCCATCGACGGTGTCCGGACCCGACGCGTTCAGTCGTGCGACGCCGACGAGGAGCACGTTCTCGGACGTCGCCAGCGGCGGGTCGGCCGTGAACCGCGCGTTCTCGCCCGTCCCGCGGACGACTGCGCCCGACGAGAAGGCGACGCGGTGGTGTTCGTTGCTGTAGACCAGGCCGTCGACGGACTCGTTTCTGACCACTCCCGAGTCGTTCAGGAGGCGGACGCTCCGGTCGACGCGGCGGAGTTTTCCGTCGGTGAACGAGACGTGACCGCTGTCGGGACCGGTCGCCGAGACGGGGTCGAGTGCCGCGTCGAGGTCGGTGGCGACGCGGCCCGCGTCGGCGGCGTCGGCGTTACTCTGGACGACGGTGCCGATACTCGCCGTGAGCACACCGAGACTGAGCATCGTCACCCCGAGGAGGAGAGCGACGCCGACGACGGCGGATTGTGCACGTCCAGTGGGGTGGGCGTTCACACCAATCCCGCCCCCGCGAAGACGACGTAACACACCACGACCAGTGCTCCCGAGTGCAACAGCGCCTCGTACCGACCTCGACTCGCCGTTCCCGCGAACCATCCCGAAGCGAGCATCGTCGCCTGCGTGACGACGTAGAAGCGGAACCGGTCGCGGGCCGGGTCGACGGCGTTCGGGTCGAAGGCGAACCCCGACCCACCGGAGAGCGACGAGAGTTGAGCGAACCCGTCGAGGACGTAGCTGTTGACGGCGACGGTGATGCCGACGACGAGGAGCGCCGTCGTCCAGCCGACGGCGACGTAGACGAGGAGATTCGACCGGAGCGCTTGTTTCTCGTGGTACAGTCGTCCGATTTCGGTCTGGAGGGTGTCGAAGACGGCTTCGGTGTCGCTCCCGGCGTCGAGTGCCCCGGTGACGAGACCCATCGACTGCGCGGCGAGTGGCGTCCCCACTCGGTCGACGAAGCGACCGAGTGCGGCCGAACGAAGACCGTTCTCACCCTCGCCGTCACCGACTGACCCGTCGTCGACCTGGCCGCTCGTCGTCAACCGCAGGTTGAACGCGAGGTCAGAGACGTCAGGGTTCAGCGCACCGAGGTCGACGTCGCGGGCGACGACTTCGACCGCCTCGGGAAACGGTCGGCCGAGACTGACGTGCCCGGAGACGGCGTGGACGAAGTCCTCTATCTCCCGGTCTTTGGCATCGTCGAGACGGGCACGTCGGACGGAGACGACGCCGACGGGGAGCGCGTAGGCGACGTAGGTGAGGAGGGCGACGTTGACCGGGTGGTAGCCGGTGTTCCAGAGGAACGCAGCGACGAGACATGTCGGAACCGCCACGACGACGGCCGCACTCGCTGGATTCGTCCCTGCCGTCCGGAGGGTGTCGAGGACACTCGCCGGTCGGGCGTACGCCGTCGACTGGTCCGCCGGGCGGAGCGTCCCGACGAGCGTGCTCGCGACGACGCCGACGAGGAGGACGAACGCGGCGCTCCCGTAGACGATAGCTGCGCGTACGGATAGCGACCCGAGCGGAGTGTGTATCGGCGCAGAGAGACCGGGTGCCAGCACGCTCATCACCGTGAGGACGATGACCAAGAGCGACGGCATCACGAGGAGGACGATGAACAACTCCGCGAGGAGTTCGAGAAAGCCTTCCGCGCGCTCTCTCGCTCGCGCCTGTCGGTGGCCGAGCATCCGACTCTCCATCTGGAGGTAGTTCGCGAGTTCTTCGGAGCCTTGGTCGGCGTGTTCGCGGAACTTAAGGAGGAACGGGGCGAGTGCGTCTCGCGAGGGAGTGTCGCGAGCGACGCGCCGGAGTCCCTCGTTGACACTTCCCGTCAGTGCGGCCGTGTTCAGCGCCTTCCGAAGCGACACGGCCGTCTCGCCGTAGGCGTCGCTGTCGGCGACCTTCCGCAGCATCGCTCGCTGGTCGTCGCTCCCCGAGGAGAGCGCGTGCAGATAGCGCACTGCACCGGGAAGCGTGCGCTCGATGTCCGAGCGTCGGGCGGTGGCCCGCCAGCGGAGATGGAGTCCGCCGAGGCGAACGGTGGTCCACTTGCCGAGGGCGGCGACGACGAACGAGACACCGACGGCGGCGTACACGCGCGGCATCGCCGGAACGCCGAGTTGGTCGACGACCGGAACGCCCGATTCGAGAAACGTCGCGACGGCAGCGAGCGTCGACGCTGGCAACGCGACGGCGAGGAGGAACGTCGGGACGACGAGCGCGGCGAACGCGAGCCACGAGACGCCGTACACTCGTGCGAGGTAGACGTCGAAACTCGTCCGGAGGTCGGTCCCACGGTAGTGTCGGCGGTCACTGGTGTGTCGGTCCGTGTCGGCGTGGCGCGCGAAGAGAGCGTACAGTGCTCGGTCGGGGACAGAGAGCGACGTCGCGTTCGGGTCCGTAGAGCCAGACGACGCGGACGCTGACGAGGACGAAGACGAAGACGTGGTCGTCCCGAGCGTCATCCCTCTCCTCCGTCGGTCGCCACGGTAGCGTCCCACTCGTCTTGCTCGTCTCGTCCGTCGCGTTCGCTTCGCTCCGCGCGTTCGAGTTGCCGACTGGCGCGCTCGACGGTCGCTGCCTCGTCCGTCCGGAGGTCAGCGAGGAAGTCGAACAACGTCTCGACGTCTTCGACACCCTCTCGGACCAGATACTGGACGTATCGATGTTTGCGGTGGAACTCGGCTTCGACGGCCTCGACGTCGCGGTCGGTTCGCGCGGCCAGTCGGTCGAACGTCGTCAGTCCGACGCGACGACTGTCGTCGCCGAGTTGCGGATGGGCGTAGTCGAGGTGGAACTCGCCGCTCGTATCGCGCCACGCGACGGTGTTCCAGTGTATCTCGGTGTCATCTTTCTCGACGACGCCGCAGCGGCCGGAGACGTCCTCGTAGTCGTCGGCCGAGACGAGTTCGACGACTTCGCCGACGTAGCGCTCACCGTCGACGTGCCGGGGGAACACGACGAGGTCGATTTCGCGCAGGAGGTACGGCGGTAGTCCCTGCTCGACGACGCGGTTGACGAGTGTCTCGACGTCTTCGGCGTGGGTCGTCCCGATGACGCCGTGGCCGGTGTTGAGCGTCTCGGCGAACGTCTCGAAACTCGCGGGCGTGTTTATCTCGGCGATGACCTCGACGTCGGGGTTCAGGTAGTTCGTCTCGGTCATCAGGTCTGCCATCGTGATGCGCTTGTACTCGTTTTCGTGGTCGCGGGTGGTGAGCGAGACGCCCGTCTCGTGCGGGAGTCTGACCTCTCGTGAGCCTTCGTCGATGCTGATGGGCCGGTCGTCGTACGGGATGAAGGGCATGTGGGCGTTCATCAGCGTCGTCTTCCCGACACCCGTCGGCCCGGAGAACAGCGCGATACCGTGGTACTCGTAGAGCAACCAGAGTAGTGTCACGACCTCCGTCGAGAGCGCGCCGTTCTGCACGAGGTCGATGGGGGTGAGCGCGTCGGCGGATTGCTTGCGGATAGAGACGTGCGGGCCGTCCTCGCTGATGACCGGCAACGCGACGGCACACCGGATGGTCTCGTCGACCGACGGCGGCGAGAGGTTCACCTTCGCGCTCGGTGTGCTCGCGTTCAACTCCGTCCCGTCGCTGGCGGCGAGTTGCGTGACGACGTTGACGAACGTCGTCTCCTCGTCGAACGTGAGGTTCGTCGGCACACGGCCGTCTCTACCGGTTCCGACGCCGTCGCCACCAGCACCGACGATATCTGTCCGAGGGACTACCTTCACCCGCTCACCGACCCGGTTGGCCTCGATGTCTTCGAGATGCGGGTCGCGAATCGGGACGGTGAGGATGTGTTCACCGACGTAGTCGCGGAGGACGTAGTAGACGAGATCGTCGAGGCGGTCCTCGGCGAACCGACTGTCGACCGGCGGGACGGCGAGGTCGTACTCGGCGAGTGCGCGTTTCATCCGATACGTCGCCGCGTCGACCCACGCGCGAGTGTTTCGCGCCGTGAGTCGCCGCGAGAGGAACTGTCGGGCACGGTTGCCGACGAAGGTTCGCGGGTCGTCGACGACGCGTTCGACGTTCGCCTCCCAGATACGGGACTTGCACTCGTCGATGAGTGCTTCGTCGCCGGGTAGGAGGTCCGGTTCGAGGACGGCGTACTTCGTCGTGAATCGGTCGCTTCCGAGGAGATGCTCGCGGTAGACGACCACTTCCACACCGAACCCACAGAACGGGACGGTGTATCGCGTCAGTCGCTCGCCCGCGATGCGGCCCACGAAGTCGGTGTCGGCCGCGAACTCGGTCGTCGCTGGCGCGAAGTTCTCCGTGTGGACGACGAGATGTGGTCCCTCACCGGCCTCGTCGACAGTGTCGTCGCCCGTGTCGACGATTTCGATACGGTCGTCGAGAGCGAGTGGTGTCACCGCTTCGAGGACGCGGAGTTCACACAGCGCGTGGTAGTTCACTCGCCGTCGCGTCGCCGTCGAGGCGTCGAGCAGTCGGTCGAGAACGCGTTCGTACTTCGGTTCGAACCCGTGTTCGGCACGTTCGACGGCACCCTCGCGTGTGAGTGGCCGCCGCCGGCCGGCCGTACTGAAGTGGTCGCGAATCTGTTCCATCCCCACCTCACCGTCCGCGCCGAGCACTGGTTCTCGCACGTCGTAGTCGAAGCCAGCCTCCGTCTCGCGTATCGTCGCGACGACGCCGGGGTGCGGTTCGTACTGTGCCTGAACGTCCGGGGCGTACCACGCATCGGCATCGTCTGGTGGAAGTGGTGACGGGACGTCGACCGTCATCGACCGGAGTCCTCCCACAGTCCGTCGATTGACATGGCTGGGAATGGTGACAGTTTACGTTTTAAATTTTCGGAGACTGTCTTGATTTCTTACCTTTATCCGCTCTCCGAATATCCTATCAAATATTGGACACCGACTCGGGACGAAGGAACTCAGACTTCTATCGGTGTCTCTCGTTCGCGTGTCATCGACGCGACGTTCTCGAAACGCCTTTACCTGATTTCATGCTAACTTGTGGCGTGAATCGCAACACGGCCCTGACAGTGGTCTTCGCTCTCCTCGCCGTCGTCGCCCTCTCCATCTCCGCCGCGACGTTAGATACGGCGACGACTGCCGAAGGCGGCAGTCGTCTCGGTGCGGGCCCCGGTGCAGAGTCCGGAGTCAGCGATAGTGACACCGGTGGCGGTGTCGGCAACGAGGGGCCTCTCTTCGGCGGACAAGTGAGCTCTAACTTCCCGTGTTACCCCGTGTTGAGTGCGCCGTCGACAGTCGCACTCCTCCTCGCCGGGATGGCATTGCTCGTCGGCGTCGTCTACTGGCGGACTCGGTCGGCTATCCTCTCGGGAGCGACGCTGTTCGGTGTCGGAATCCCTGTGGTACTCGTTCAGTCGCTGCTGACGGCGTGTGTCGTCTCGGACGAAGGCGAGTCGTCGCTCATCCCAACCCCCAACAACGGGTCGAGCATCCTCCCGGAAGCAGGTGGGGCGACCGGGTTGAACCAAGCCGGAGAGGTGCTCTCCGCGCCGTCGGCACTCTTGGGACTCGTCCTCGTCGTCGCCGTCGTCGGGAGCGTACTCATGCTGTTCCTCTCGACCGGTGACTCGACGGAGGAGGTGCCCGAACCGGAGGTCGAACCGGACGACACGGCGCCCGACGTCGCGGCTATCGGCCGTGCGGCGGGCGACGCCGCCGACCGAATCGAAGCCGACGCCGACGTCGACAACGAAGTGTACCGCGCGTGGGGCGAGATGACGCGACTGCTCGACGTTCCCCGACCGCAGTCCAGTACCGCTGGCGAGTTCGCGGCGGCCGCCGTCGACGCCGGGATGGCCCGCGAGGACGTCGACGAACTCACTGGCCTCTTCGAGGACGTCCGGTACGGCGGGGCCGACGTCACGGACGAACGTGAAGCGCGGGCCGTGGACGCGCTTCGGCGCATCGAGTCCACGTACGCCGACGGCGACGACCCCGAGACGGGAGGCGACAGATGAGCCTCACGGGGCGACTCCTCTCACTCTTGGCGCTCGTCGCGGTCGGCGTCGGTCTCGTGAGCGTCGTCCTCCGACAGACGTTCGGCTTCTCGTTGACGTACACGTTCGTCACGCTCGTCGGTGCTCTCGCCATCGTCCAGGGACTGCGGTACGTGAGTCGCCGGCGACAGTCCGAGTACGCCGAGACGGAGACCGGCGACCCCGAACAACGGTTTCGCGTGCCGACGCCCGGCGACGAGTTCGACAGACAGGTGTCGAGTGCGCTCGGCTGGTCGCTCCGAAACGTCTCCGAGCAACGCGACGTCCGCAGTCGACTGCACCGAACGGCCGTCGACGTCCTCGTGATTCACGAGCACTGTTCGCCCGACGAAGCAGAGGCGCACATCCGTGCGGGAACGTGGACCGACGACGTCATCGCCGCCGGGTTCCTCTCCGAAGAGGTTCCGACGCCACCGCTCCGCACACGCCTTCGACTCCTCTTTCGGCGAGAGTCGCGGTTCCTCGTGCAGGTCCGTCACACCGTCGACGCCATCGTGTCGCTCCGAGAGGTGGGTCGATGACCGGCACGGCGTTCGACACGAATCGATGGGTCGGTGTCGGCGTCGTCGCCTCGCTCGCTGTCGGCGTGGCGATCGTCTTCGGTCGGCAACCGGGGCTCCTCCTCACCGCCGTCGTCGGCGTCGCCTACGCGGCCTACGCTCGGAGCGGTGAGGCACCCGTTCCCGACCTCCGTATCGAGCGCGAGTTGAGTACGGACACGCCTGCCGTCGACGACGAGGTTCGCGTGACCGTCCGGGTGACGAACGCCGGCGAGGCGACACTTCCCGACCTCCGACTCGTCGACGGTGTCCCTCCTGCGCTGTCTGTCACCGATGGGTCGCCGCGACACGGGACGGCGCTCAGACCGGGGAAGCAGGCGACGTTCGAGTACGTCGTCACGGCCGTCCGCGGCGACCACGCGTGGCAACCCACGGTGGCGATCACCCGCGACGCGAGCGGGTCCAGAGAGCGACGCTCGGAAGTCGAGTGTGAGACGTCGATGCGGTGTTTCCCGACGCTCGATGCGACGGCCGACCTCCCGCTCCGCGGGTTGACGACGCAGTACACGGGCCGTATCGCCACCGACGTCGGCGGGACGGGACTGGAGTTCCACTCGACGCGCGAGTACAAACACGGCGACCCGCTGAAGCGCATCGACTGGAACCGATACGCGCGGAGCGGTGACCTCGCGACGCTGGAGTTCCGCGAAGAACGCGCGGCGACGGTCGTTCTCCTCGTCGACGTCCGGAAGGACGCGTATCTCGGTGGCGGTGAAGACGGCGAAAACGCCGTCGAACGCAGTGTCGACGCGGCGAGTCAGGCGTTCTCGTCGCTTCTCACCAGTGGTGACCGTGTCGGCATCGCCGCCCTCGGACCAGAAGAGTGCTGGCTGGCACCCGGTTCGGGCAACGACCACCGCGCCAGAGCACGGCAGTTGCTGGCGACGCATCCGGCGTTGTCGTCGACGCCCGACGGCGGGAAGTTCTTCCCGTCGATTCGACTCCGTCGACTCCTCCGACGACTGCCGTCGGACGCACAGATACTCCTGTTCTCGCCGGTGACCGACGACTACATGGTGTCTGTCGCCCGTCGACTCGACGCCATCGGCCACCTCGTCACGGTGGTCAGCCCCGACCCGACTGTCGACGACACGCCGGGACATCGACTCGCTCGTCTCGAACGGCAGAACCGGCTGAGCCGGCTCAGACAGAGCGGAATCAGGGTCGTCGACTGGGGAGACGGGCCGCTGGCGACAGAGCTCGCACGGGCCTCCGTGCGGTGGTCGGCATGAGCGGCATTCGTGGCATGCGCGACACGAGCGACACGACCGGTGTCGACGAAATCGACCGGTCGCCCGCCATCGTGAGCACGACGCTCGCCGTCGGCGCAGGCGTGGTGAGTCTGCTCGGGTCGGCCCTCGGGTCGCTCGCCGGTGTCGCTCCTGCGGCAGTCGGAGTACTCGTCCTCGGTGTCGGGTTGGTGCGTGGCTCACGGCGGATACTGACCGCAGGGGCCGGGTTGTTGTTCGTCGGTGTGTTGCTCGCGGGTGCGTCGGGGGCGGGCCCCGAACCGCTCGTCGTCGGCACGTTGGGAGCGGTACTCGCGTGGGACGTGGGTGAGAACGGTATCGGCGTCGGTGCGCAGTTGGGTCGTGAAGCCGACACCCGCCGTGTCGAACTCGTCCACGCGGCGTCGAGTCTCGCCGTCGGCGCGGTCACCGCGGCACTCGGCTACGGCGTCTACCTCGCTGCGGCGAGTGGCCAGCCACTGACAGCGTTGGTGTTTCTCCTCTTCGGAGCCATTCTCCTCGTCTCGGTACTCGACCGCTGACTCACCTTCTCGTCACGTCATGTTTGGCAAGATATTCGCTATGCTGGCAAATAGTTTTATCCGCCATAGGTCAGAACGATGAACAGAGGAACACTACAACCTCCCCATCGTTCCATGTGCAACTATAACCCAAACTGCTCGGAGACGCCCGGTGTCGTCGTCACCATCGGCCCTACCGAGTCGATATTCGACTGCTGTGGCGTCGTCGTCAACCTGTCACACTCGCCGAGTGATACGGAGAACGAGACAGCGTCGCCGTAGAGTTAGCCGAGCGACCGCTCACCACGCTCGTTACTCGCTACTCGCTATTCGACCGTCGGTACGGTTACGTCGCCGAGAACGTCGTCGACGACGTCGGCTTTCGAGACGTCGTTCACCTTCGCGTCCGGCGTCAAGACGAGTCGGTGGGCGAGCACTGGCTGGCAGATGCGTTTGACGTCGTCCGGCGTGACGAACTCACGACCCCGGAGCACCGCCTGTGAGCGGACGGCCTCGAGGAGTCGCTGCGTCCCGCGGGGGGAGACGCCGATTGCGACCCGGCGGTCACGGCGCGTCGCTTGTGCGATTTCGGCCATGTAGGTCAGCAGGTCCTCGTCGACGCGAACCGTCTCGGGCGCGCGCCGGATGTCCAAGACGGCTTCTTCCGAGAGCACGCGTTCGACGGAGGGACTGCGGGCTTCACGGCTCACACGGCGGCGAAGGAGTTCGACTTCGCCGTCGAGGTCCGGATAGCCGATGGCCGTCTTGACGATGAAGCGGTCGACCTGTGCCTCGGGGAGCGGGAACGTCCCCTCCTGTTCGACGGGGTTCTGCGTCGCGATGACGAAGAACGGTTTCGGCAACTGGTAGGTGTCGCCGTCGACGGTAACCTGTGCCTCTTCCATCGCCTCGAGGAGGGCGGCCTGCGTCTTCGGCGGTGCGCGGTTTATCTCGTCGGCGAGGACGACGTTCGCGAAGATGGGGCCTTGCGAGAACTCGAAACTGCTCTCCTGTTCGTTGAAGATGTTCGTGCCGGTGACGTCGGAGGGGAGGAGGTCCGGGGTGAACTGGATGCGGGAGAAGGACAGTCCGAGGGCTTTGGCGATGCTGCGTGCCGTGAGCGTCTTTCCCGTTCCGGGGACGTCTTCGAGGAGGACGTGACCGCGAGAGAGGACGCCGAGCATGACGCGTTCGAGGAACTCGTCTTCGGCGATGACCGCGCCGCGGACGGTGTCGAACACGTCGTCGCAGGCTTCGCTTGCTGCTGCGATATCCATGCGCGGAGGGAGATGACCCCCGCACTTATGCTAACCGATTACACGTTACTCGGTTGTCATCCACACGGTCCGAAGAAATCGAAACCGATTAAACGTATCACGGCACAGTTGTGAGTGGAAGCCGAGATAGCCTAGCCCGGCCAAGGCGGTAGATTCGAAATCTACTGTCCATTCGGACACGTGAGTTCAAATCTCACTCTCGGCGCTTTTCGACACGACTCACACGGTGAGCACCTCGTGTGCTCGCCACTGCTGTGAGTGTCGTACACGCTACTGTGAGTTTGAACCAGAGAACGAAACGAGCGATAGCGAGTGGAGTGACCGTGGTTCAACTCTCACTCTCGGCGTTTCTCAGCGAACCCAGTCCACGAGAGACCACTGTGTCTTCGAGCGGCCAGCGTTCTCCCGAGAACGTCAACGACCCACGACGAGGCCGACGAGCACGAGCAACGAAGCGACAGCAGCGCCGTACAGCACGAGGATGGCGTCTTCCGGTAGCAGTGCTGCGAGTTGGAGTCCGGCCGCGAGACAGTAGAGGGCGACGACGACAGTCGCGGTGACAGTCTCGACACGGCGTGGCCGTGTGAGCGTCGACCACAGACGGCCGACGACGGCGTGGCCCACGACGGCGAGCGGGAAGAGTGCGGCGACGACGAGAGCGAGGTGAACCGACACCACACCGACCGCGTCGAGAGTGGGTAACACGTTGCTACTCACCGCTCCGAGCACGTAGACGCCGAGGAGCGTCAGCAACGAGAGACCGAGGAACCGCTCGACACCGGACGCCGTCGGACGCAACGACGAGTTGACAACTTTCGACATAGTTTCTCTTTCGTTCATTCGAACATAAATGATAGGTCGTCCAAGCCCCGAACTGCTCGCTCGGATGTGGTAGTGACACGATGTACTGTTCGTGTCTTCCCCAGCACTAGAGAGACTGAGTGAACGAACAGTTCGCTGCCGTCGTGCAGTTTCACTTTCGCTCCGCTAGGATGAGTTACAAGTCACTTCCTGTGCATCTTCGTGTATGGACGTACTGCACATCACTAGTCCACAGACGACCGGAACGACGGGTAATCGACGCATCGACGTCACGGAGATGGACGTCGCGACACTGACCGACTACGTCGACACCGAACTACACGGGGCATCGGTTCGACTCGAACGCCGCGCGAACCGGACGTATCTGGTCGCCGACGGCGTCAACTGACTCACTCCAGTTCGTACTCGGTGAGTCCGGCCTGTTCCACCGACGGCGTGTAGAGTCGACGCCGGCGCTTATCGTACGCGCCGTCGAGTCGCGGTTGTCGGTAACGACCGACGAGATAGGCGTCGGCAGGAGAGTCGTCGTCGGGGTCCGCACGCCGAACCCAGACGTGGCCGTCACCCCGCGTCGAGAGGTCGTCGGCCCACGCGTCGGCGGCCGGTCGGTCGTCGAACTCCCAGCGCGTCCCGTCGCGACAGACGGCCGCCCCGACAGCGCCGTTCGTTCGGCGGGCCGAGCGTTTCACGTCGACGACGTAGGTCACACCCCGTATACTTGGTCGAGACACATGAACCGGTCGACACGGGTGGACCGTGTGACAGACACACAGTGACAACACAACAGTTAATTTAACATATAGTCATAAAAGACAGTATGCAAAAGAAGTTTGTTCGGCGCGAGGTCCTCCGCCTCGTCGCTGGTGGCGGTGCAGTTGCACTCGCCGGTTGTCTCGGCGGGTCAGACGAGGGAACCACCGACGACGTGGTGACGCAGTCGCCGGCGTCGACTGGAGACGACGCGACGGAGACGGCGACAGCCACGCCGACGGCGACTACCGAGACGGCGACACCCGAACCGAGCCCGTCGGCCACTGCGTGGGCACAGGCCTACGGCGACGCCGCGAACACTGGGTTCGCGGCCGAAGGCAACGCGACGACGGGGGTTGTTCGGTGGACCGCAAAACTGGACGGTCGGCTACAGGCACCGCCAGTCGTCTTCGGTGACCGACTGTTCGCGGTCTCTGGGAAGACGCTCGCTGCTCACACCCGTCGAGATGGGAGCGAGCAGTGGACGCGTACGTTCGGAGCGACACTCGAACACGCAGCAGCCTGCACGGACGAGACGCTGCTCGTCGCCGCCGACAGACTCTATGCACTCGAACCTGCGACGGGGAAGACGCGCTGGGAGTCAGTTGTCGGTGACGGCCCGCGAACCGACCTGACTGTCCACGACGGTGTCGTCTACTTCGGTGCGGCGGACTCGAAAGTCTACGGCCTCCGCGTCGCCGACGGTGAGCAGGTCGCTCGTTCGGCGCTGTTCCCGCACGGCGGCGTCCAGACGCCCGCCGTCGACGACTCGGGCGTCGTCGTCACGGCATCCGACGAAGTCACTGGCCTCAACAAGCGCGGCGCACAGCAGTGGGACCACGAGACGGAGTCGACTGTCAACGCCCCACCGACCATCGCTGGTGACGTCGTCTACGCGGGCACGTCCGACGGAGACCTCCGCTGTCTCGACCGGTCGACCGGGTCGAAACGGTGGTCGGTCTCGTTCGAGAGCAGTATCCTCACGCCACCGAGCGTCAGCGACGAGGGCGTGTTCGTCGTCGCTGGACAGACGCTCCACTGCGTCGACCCCGAGTCCGGCGACGTCCGGTGGAGCCAGCGCGTCGACGATGCGACACTCACGGGTCCGAGTCACGCGCCCGGCGTCGTCTACGTCGGTTCGGCCGGTCATCGCGTCTTCGCATTCGATACCGAGGACGGAGCAAAGCTCTGGGCGAAGAAGACGGGTCACCCCGTCGTCGTCGCTCCGACGCTCGTCGGCGACAGCCTCTATGCAGGGACGAGCGACGGCACGCTCTACGCGTTCGAGTGAGCGAGAGATACTGAACTCCGATACGTTTATGCACATCATCGTTCCGACTTCTAGTGTTCCGTCCAGTACGCAGGCACTGCGTTAGGCCAACTCTGCACGGTCGGAACCGCACCGCACGCGGCCACGATTTTCTCGCACACCACGGCCGCGTGCAGGTTCGTGCGAGCGTTGGTTCTGGAGACGCCGCCGAGCGACGCGACTCTCGTGTATCCACGTACGAAGTAAAACCGGGACGCACGGCCGTCTCTGGCGTCAGTCGTCCGCCGGGGTCGGGGCCGGGTCCGAGGCGAGCAGTCGGTCGAGGGCGTCGACCATCGCGACGACGCTCGCGCGGGTGATGTCCGAGTCGGAGGCGGCGACGGTGACCGTCCGGTCGTTTCGGGACATCTGGACTTCGACGGTGACCATCGCGTCCGTCCCGCCGGTGATGGCGTCGACGTGATAGGAGTCCAACTGGGCGTTCGCGCTCGCGCCGAGTGCCGAGCGGACAGCTTCGACGGCGGCGTCGACCGGCCCACTGCCGGTACCGGAAGCGACGCGCTCCTCGCCGTCGACGAGAAGGCGAACGCTGGCCGTCGGCGTCCCGCCACCGCTCGCGGCGGTGAGGTCTTTCAGTTCGACGCGACGCTCACGCTCGCGACCCTGCACCTCCTCGGCGATGGTGAGCAGGTCGGCGTCGGTGACGCGCTTGCCCCGGTCGCCGAGCGTCTTGACGCGTTCGACGACAGTCGAGAGTTCGTCGTCGTCGACGTCGACGTCGTGTTCTTCTAACGCGGCGCGGACACCCGCACGTCCGGCGTGCTTGCCGAGTACGAGACGGCGTTCACGACCGACCGTCTCGGGCGCGTACGGTTCGTACATCGAGTCGTCTTTGAGCGTGCCGTCGGTGTGGATGCCGCTCTCGTGGGTGAACGCGTTCTGACCGACGACGGCTTTGTTGGGTGCGAGGTCGACACCCGTCGAGTGGGCGACGAGTTGGGCGAGGTCGTACAGTTCGTCGAGTTTCGCCGTCTCCACGCCGTAGCAGTGGTGGAGCGCGATGGCAACCTCTTCGAGTGCGACGTTGCCCGCGCGTTCGCCGATGCCGTTGACCGTCGCGTGAACCATGTCTGCTCCGGCGGCGAGGCTGGCGTAGACGTTCGTCATCGCCAACCCGAGGTCGTCGTGCGTGTGCGTACTCGTCGGCCCGAGGGCGGCGAGTCGGGAGACGGCCTCGTAGGTGTGTTCGGGACTCGTGTGGCCGACCGTGTCGGCGAAACACGAGCGGTCGGCACCGGCGTCGAGACCCGCCTTCGCGAGTCGTTCGAGGAAGTCGAGGTCGGCCCGCGAACCGTCTTCGCCGAGAATCTCGACCCAGAGTCCGTGGTCTTTCGCGTAGGCCACGAGGTCTTCGGTCTTCGAGACGACGTCGTCTCGCGTCGTCCCGACTTTCGTCTCGACGTGGCGGTCGCTGGCGGGGACGACGAGTGTGACGCCGTCGACGTCGCAGTCGAGTGCGAGGTCGATGTCGTTCTGGACGCCGCGGGCGAAACTCGTCACCTTCGCGTCGAGACCGAGGTCCGTCACGCGACGGATGGTCTCGCGCTCGCCCGCGCCGGTGCAGGCGCTCCCCGCTTCGATGACGGAGACGTTCGCCCGGTCGAGCGCGCGTGCGATGTCGGCTTTCTCCGCGGGTGTTAGCGAGACACCTGGTGCCTGCTCGCCGTCGCGGAGTGTAGTGTCGAGAAGCTGTACATGTCTGTCAGAAGTGAGGGGAACTTCGGGAGAGCCCCGGAATAACTCGGTCACGGTATGTGGGTCGTCAGTTGACTCGGAGAATTTCACAGCCAGCCGCCTCGCGGCGACTTACTCTATCCTCGTCTGTCGGGGTGTGTTCCGACATTGTACTCGGTACCATGCCTCCAGGTGTCATAAAGGAGCGGGTTCGGACAGCATTTGGTGTCAACTTGGCCGCTCGGCACCTCTCTCACACCGCTCCGTCGTCGCCGTCGAGAACGACGGTGTCGCCGACGTCGACGCCGTCTGCGGCACCGGCGGGGAGTTCGTAGACGACGTCTGCGGTGTTCCACCCCAGCCCGGTCCACGCCGAGAGTCGCTTCGTTCCCACGACTTCGTCGTCGACGACCCAGAGCGCGTCGATGGCGAAGGGGACGAACAGCATGTGGAGACTCCGCGTTCCCACCTCGTCGAACGGGAACGCCAGTGCGTAGTCGTCCGGAATCGACCGACGGAACATCAATCCACGGGCCTGCGAGAGCACCCCGTCTGCGACGTCGACGTGACTAGCGAGCACACGAGGATTGCCTCCATTCGGGTCGTGGATGAGTTGCACGAGTGCCCCTACGGCCTCTCTCACAAAAACTGTCTGGGCAAACAGACCGAGTTGCACCCGGTACGGTCAGAGGAAAATATTACCTATTTAAAAAATGAAAATTGTTAAGTACTGACTCTGGGGCTAGTCGGTCGGATGCAACTACGAACCATACTAACGGCACTCATGGTTGTGACTGCCAGTTCGGTCGTGCTGACCGGCGGCGCGCTCGCAACCACAGCAGCGAGCGGGACGAGCGCGCAACTCGACGCCTCGGCCGCTGGCGACTTTCACAAACCGAAGGACGTCGTGAACGACTCCACGACGAAGTATCGCAAGGGCGAACCCGCTGCGGACTACTTCGAACACCCCGACGACCCCTCCTCGATAACCGTCGACTCCGCGACGAGTGCGGCCGGTGGCTCCGGTGGCAGTGCTGACGCGCAGTCTATCGAGATGGACCCGAGCGACGACACCGAAGACGCCGAACTCGTCGGTGAGACGAAACTGTTCTACACCTCCGGTCCCGACGGCTACGCGTTCAAGCAGTTTACCGCCGTCTCGGTCGGTGACAACGTCGAGGTGTGGGTTGCACGCAACATGTCGTTCCCCGCTGCGGACGACCCGCGACAGGACCCCGTCATCTCCGAGGAACAGGCCGAGGCACTGACCGAGCAGTTCGACGAGCGGATGTACGACCCCGAAGTCGAAGTGTTCGGCAAGCCGAAGGCGCGCGACGGCATCAACTCGACGCTCTCGCAACTCGGCCTCTTCCCCGAAGACTACTACAACACCGGCGAGGGAAGCGGTGACCGCACCATCCTCCTCGTCGACAACATCCGCGACGAGAACTACTACGACTCGGACTACCCGGTCTACATCGCGGGCTACTACTCCTCGACGGTGCAGGACTACTCGAACCGCAACATCGTCAACGTCGACTCCTACGGGTGGGACGACGTGAACGAGACGGACAGAACGGTCGGCTACGAGGGTACGCTCGCCCACGAGTTCCAACATCTCATCCACAACGACCTCGACGCCGACGAGACGACGTGGGTGAACGAAGGGATGTCCGACTACGCAGAGGTCGTGACGGGCTACGGCGTCTCCGAGGGCCACGTCACCGCCTACGAAGAGATTCCGTACAACTCGCTGACCAACTGGGAGGACCAAGGCGCCATCAACGTGCTCGCGGACTACGGTATCGCGTTCGCCTTCCAGATGTACCTCGACGACCAGTACGGCCAGGAGTTCATCAGTAACCTCGCACAAGAGGACGCGAACGGCATCGCGGGCGTCGAGAAGACTCTCGACGAAGTCGGCGCGAAGCGTGACTTCTACGAACTGTACCAAGACTTCTCGACGGCCGTCGTCCTCGACGACGTCGACAAGCCGAACAAAGACGAGTACGACATCGACGGTATCGACCTCGAGGTCAACACCTCCGAAGACGTCGGCACGGCCGGCGCGTGGGGGACCAACTACCAGGAGATAGACGTCGCCGACAAAGGTCCCGTCAAGAGCGTCTCCGTCACCGGGACGGAGTTCATCGGCACGAAGTGGCAGACGGCGACCGACCCCGTCACCGGCGAGGGCGACGTGCTCTACTCCGGGTCCGGCAATCTGCTGGACCGCCACGCCATCGTCGAAGCGGACCTCTCGGAGGGCGACTCGACGCTGACCTACGAGACCTACTACGACATCGAGTCGACGTGGGACTACGGCTTCGTCCAAGTCTCGACCGACGGCGGCGAGACGTGGGAGAGTGTCGAAACCGACGAGATGAGCAGTGAACTCGCCGACGGTGCACACCCGACGGTCGAGGCGAACGTCCCCGGATACACCGGCACGTCCGACGGATGGGTCGAGCAATCGGTCGACCTCTCCGAGTACGAAGGCGAAGGTGACGTGCTCGTCTCCTTCCGCTACGCCACCGACTGGGCGTTCATCCAACCCGGCATGTACGTGAAGAACGTGCAGGTCGCCGGCGAGGACGTCGCCACCGACAGCACCGAACCTTACATGAGTCTCCGTGAGGCCACCGGCGACAACGTCGAGTACCAGTTCACGTTCATCGGCATCAAGCAGAACGGGAACTACAAGGTCAAACAACTCGACATGCGCACTTTCGACGAGAACGGAGAACAGGACCTCAAGCAGTTCCTCCACAACGGGAACTTCGAGACGGTCATCGTCGCGTCGACGTGGGCCGCAGGTGAGGACGAGAGCGGCCGCGTCCCGGTCGGCGCGGAGTTCACGTTCGCCGGTGAGAACGAAGAGAAAGGTAACGACGGCAAGCAGAAGGGTCACGAGAAGTAGCGGTCCCTCTCACACCGACTCACCGCGATTACGATTTTTCCCGTCGCCCCGACGGATTCAACTGTCTGCCGCCGTAGCGACAGCCATGGAGAAGACGCCCACCGGTACCCCGGTCGGCGTAGACGACCCCTACGACGTCGCCGGTCGCTGTGACCACCTCACGAACGACGGCCGGTGTCGCTACGCCCTCCAGTACGCCGGAAACGACCCGGAGTTCGCCGCCGCCCGCCGCGCCGACGACTACGCCTGTCTCGCGGGCGACGAAGACTGCGAATGGCGTGACTGCCCGCACTACCGCTCGACCACCGACGGGACGGAGTGCGTACGCTGTGGTCTCGAAGAGGTCCGGATGGCCCACGAGTCGGCCCGGCCTCTGTTAGAGGAACACCACCTCTCGTACGGAAACGGCGGTTCGGAGACCGGTGACGACGACGAAGTGAGCCACGAGATTACCGTCGCGCTCTGTCGGTGGTGTCACGCGAAGGTCCACGACTCGTTCGCTCGCATCGACGACGACGCCAGTCCCGACCCGGAGGCTATCGCCGCCCGCGAGGAACGCCGAGGGAAGGAGATGCAGGAGTTCGGGTTTCAGTCGGCACGCGAGCGGTTCGGTGACGAGTGACGGCCAGATGATGCACAGGGATGCGCAAAACGACGCCAGTTCGATTGACTTTTAGGCGCATCTATCCAACCCGGTGTATGACCAGAATCGTCGTCATCGACAACCACGGACAGTTTACGCACCTGGAGGGGCGCGCGCTGCGTGACCTCGGTGTGGACACGGACATCGTCGACAACACCACGCCGCCGGAAGAGATCGACGCCGACGGACTTGTCCTCTCCGGCGGGCCAGACATGGACCGTATCGGCCGCTGTGCGGAGTATCTGAAGATGGACGTTCCGGTGCTCGGCATCTGTCTCGGTCTGCAGGTCATCGCCACGGAACTCGGCGGCAGCGTCGGCGAGGGCGACTACGGTGGCTACGCCGACGTGACGGTCGAAGTGCTCGACGAGGACGACCCGCTTATCGGCTCTCTCGCCCCCGAGACGCGCGTCTGGGCCAGCCACGCCGACGAGGTCAAGGAACTCCCCGACGGGTTCACCCACACCGCGACGAGCGACGTCTGTGGCATCGAAGCGATGAGCAACGCCGACGAAGGTCTCTACGGCGTCCAGTGGCACCCCGAGGTTGCGCATACAGCAGAGGGTGAGGAAGTGTTCGAGAACTTCATCGACATCTGCTCGCAGTAGCTTCGGTCGCCTCGGTAGTCCCACCGTATTCGTCGGAGTACACGAAAGTGCGAGAGTTTTAGACGACGGCGAGAAAAGACGCGGCAATGACAGCGACGCAAAGCAACCTCGCTGGGCTGTCGCGGTTCATCTTCCGCGCGCCGCGGTGGTACTCCAGTCTCGCGTTCGCGCTCCTCATCGCGGCGATGGCCGGCGTCGCCGCCTTCGAGACGGGTCTCCCCGAGCGTACGTGGTCCGGTCTCTTCTTGTTCGGCCGCGACGCGTGGGAGGGAATCTTCTTCATCGGTATTCCGACTATCATCGCCGCTTTCGGCACGACTGGCGTCGACCGATTCGTCGGCGGGAGACTCACGCCGAATCGTTCCTCGCTGCTCGCGTTGGCGTGTGAAGTCATCATCGTCGCCGTCGTCACCGTCGCAGCCATCGCCTCGGTGTTTCTCCCGCTCGACCAGGGGTTCGTATTCAACGCCCTCGTCGTCGCACTCGCGTCGGTGTTCGCGCTTCGCCTCCTCGTCATCATGGCCGTCTCACGGTCGTCGATGCTCGTCGCGTCCGTTCCGGCGAGCATCCAAACCGTCGCTTCGGCCGTGTTGTTGTTCATCTACAGCGGAACCCTCCGATTTCTCGAATTCGGTGGCCCGATTCTCGACGCGTACCTCATCCCCTACGTCGGGCAGTACCTCGCCCGCTCCGACCAGGGGCCGGCAGCGCTCTCGGCAGTTCAACCGAGTCACTTCGGTCTCCTCGGCGTGATGTGCATCATCTACGCCACCGCCGTCTACGTCTTTCTCTACGTCGTCGACCGCCCGTGGCGAAACAGCCTCGGTGTCTCCGTCCTCGATTTCATCCGTGGGTTCATCGGTCACATCGCCGAAGGCTCTCGTGAGTTAGAAGACTTCTTCGAGCAACTCGGACAGGATGCTATCGTCCCGGTGACTGTCCTCTCGTTCCGTCGAAGTACCGAGGGCGACGGCGACGGCGAAGAGAAAGCCCGGTTCGTCCTCCCGATGATTCACCCCGGCCCGATGGGCGAAATCGGCGGCGGCAACTTCCCCGAACGGGCCGCCCGCCGCTCGGAGGGGATGGCCTTCCCGCCACACGCGACTGCTGGCCACGACTTCAACCTCGTCACCGAGCGTGAAGTCGACACCATCCTCGACGCCGTCGACGACGCTACCGAGCGCATCGAGTACGCGAACGAGGCGACGACGAGCATCCGAACCGAGTCGGGTGAGGCGAACATGCTCGGCCAAGGGTTCGGCGACGACGCGATGCTCGTCTCCAGTTACGCGCCAGCGTTCGCCGACGACGTCGAGTACGCGGTCGGACTCGCCGCCGCGACGGAGGCGCGGACACACGGCCTCGACGACGTGCTTCTCGTCGACGCCCACAACTCGAACAACGGTCTCGACGGGCCGGACCTCGGTCACATCACGCCCGGTAGTCAGCGCTCCTTCGATATGATTCGCGCCGCCGGGTTGGCTGGAGAGACACTCGCAGACGCCGAACGCGGACCGCTCTCACTCGGGACGGCCTGGGACCGAACCGACTGGACGCCGCGCGAGGGTATCGGACCGCTCGGCATTCGCGTCGCCGTCACGGAAGTCGCCGAACAGACGACGGCGTACGTGCTCGTCGACGGCAACAACATGGAACCGGGACTCCGCGACCGTATCGTGACGGCACTCACCGACGAGACGGTCACGCGCCCGGCCGAAGCACAACCGGTCGCCGCCGACGGAGCGAGACGACAGACCGTCGACGTGGTCGAAGTGATGACGACGGACACGCACATCGTCAACACCGTCGAGGCGGACAATCAGGTCGGGGCCGCTCTCGACCAAGACGAACTCCTCGACCGTATCTCTGCACTCGTCGCCGAGGCGCGCGCAGACTGCGAACCGGTGAGCGCAGGGATGGCCGTCGAAGAGGTCACCGTCACCGTCTTCGGTAACGACCGAACCGAGACGCTCGCCAGTCACGCCAACGTCGCCGTCTCGATGGGTGGGGCGTTCGCCGCCGCGATTATCCTCTCGGCGATGGTAGTCAGCGTGCTCATCTTCTTTCTCACGTAACGGCGTCTCCACTCGCGGTATCTGTTTCGACCGCAAGTATCCGAGTTGCACGCGCTCACTCGGTCGAATCGAGTCGAATCGTCCGCCGCCGGATTGCGCCGCAACTCGGACAGAGATGCTGATAGTCGACTCTGCTCCCGTTCATCTCGCTGCGCCACTTGCCGTCGGTGTCTTCGTATCCACACTTCGGGCAGACCATGTCGACGCTGTCGTAGTGGGTTCGGAGTCGGTCGAGTGCGGTCGTACCCGCTCGCCTATCGGCTGCCATGTGGTATCAATTACCATCCTAGGTGATTAATCCTCGCCTCAGAACGAGAAGAGGCGAGACGGAAAAAGTCGAGCGCTACTCCGCCTCGGCAAAGAGGTCGTCGACAGCGTCCTGTGCCGTCCGTGCGGCCTCGTCGGCCACCGCGTCGGGGTCGACCTCGTCCCCCGGCGCGTTCAGATAGACGTCGACCTCGAGGACGCCGTCGTCGAACGTGACGGTGACGTCGAAGTCTTTGACCGCAGACTGTTTGTAGTGTTTGAAGATGACGCCCTCCGCGGCTTCGGCCGCGGTCTGGACGACCTCTTCGTCTGTTGGCTCGGTCATCGAGCGGGTGCGCTTACGCGCCGCCTGCGCCGCCGGGGCCCATCGGGCCGCCGCCTGCGCCGCCCTGCAGCATCTGCTGAAGCTCCTGCTGGAGCTCCTCGAACTGGCTCTGGATGCGCTCTTCCTGTTTGTCGAGCTGCTCGACACGAATCTCGAGGCTGTCGACCTTGTCTTCGAGAGAGTCGTGTGCCTCGTCGTAGTTCGTCTCGACGAAGAGTTCGCCGACTTCGCGGTACATCGTGGCGTCCTCGTCGACGTCGTCGAGTGCTTCGAGGGCGCTCTTGGACTCCGAGAGCGTCGTCTCGGCCTGCTGCTTCTGGGCGGACAGCTGCTGTGCTGTCTCCTGAAGGTCCTGCAGTTCCTCGATTTTCTCTTGTGCGTCCGGCGGTAGGTTACCCTGCATGGTCGGAGGAATGTGTCCCGGATTGAAAAAGCCCCGTATTCCGTCTCGTCAGCGATACGTCGGTTGTCAGGTCTCTGCCCCGTCTGACCGGCGACGACCGAGGAGGTAGCCGAAGACGATACCGACGCCGAGCGCGCCGAACAGGCGCTCTCGGCTTCCAACACGGACGAACCGTGTCCCGTTCGGGGTAAGTTCGACGACGCCGACGGGTGATGCGACGACACCGACACCGAAGCCACCGCCCGTCGCGTTCTCGTCACTCTCGTCGGCGTCCGTCGCCTTCGCTTCCATCTCGTCGGACTCGGTAGGTGTCGTCCCGTAGCCACCGCCGAAACCGTACCGAATACGGGCGACGGGGACGACGGTTCGCCCTTCGCCCACGATGGGGTCGCCGAAGACGGTCTGGACGTTCGCGTGCTCGCGGAGGTGAGTGACGATGTCGGTCAGTTCACGCAGGTCGCCCGGTGGGTTCATGCCACAGAGAGACGCTCGCCAGTGCGATAGCGATACCGCTCGTCGATAGCCCTACTCGACGACGCGGACCGCGCCCTTCATCCCCATTGCGATGTGGGGCTGACAGTAGTAGGTGTACGTGCCCGTCTCCTCGAACGTGTGTTCGAAGGTGTAGCCCTTCTT
Organism: Halogranum rubrum; assembly: GCF_900114455.1. Classification (GTDB taxonomy): domain Archaea; phylum Halobacteriota; class Halobacteria; order Halobacteriales; family Haloferacaceae; genus Halogranum; species Halogranum rubrum. Next base: position 180,870 of record NZ_FOTC01000002.1, read on the forward strand.
GCTGGCGTACTGGCTCTCGAACGCGCCGCCCTCGGCGACGACGTTGTGCGTCCCGCCGCTGCCGGTCCACGTCCAGACGACGGTGGTTCCCGTCGACACCTCGACGGCGGCCGGTCCGAACCCGTTGCCGCCGCCGTTGGCCCGCGTGCCGACTTTGACCGTCACGCGCTCCTGACCGGTCCTGTCGACGGTACCGTCGTAGTTCGAGACGTCGTCGAACCAACCGTCGTACTCGCCACTGCTCGTCGAGTCTCCAGTGCCGGACCCACCGGACGACTGTGCGCCGCTTCCGAGACAGCCAGCGACGGCGACGGCTCCGGTCGAGAGGGCCGCGAGGAAGGCACGTCGTTGCATACGTCGACTACCGGGGCGACCGAGACGTGCCTTTCGATTCGGCGGCGACGGCGACGTCTTCGGCGACGCCGACCATGCGCGTCCACGAGTTGATGCCCGCCCGGAGGGCGACGAGGTCACTCGCGTGAACCGTCACCTCGACGGTGTCTGTGTCGCGGGCGACGGTCGCTCCCGACCGAGCGTCGTCGATGTCGCCGACTTCGACGGCGACGCTCCGTTCGACGACACGGGCGCGTCGCTCGTCGGGATACGTGAAAGAGAGAGAAGCGGTGTGGGCGCGTGGTGAACCTGAATCACGGCCCGACTGTGCGTCGTGGTGCTCCACGCGGCTACTTAACGTCGACTTCCTTGATGCCGCCGCCGCGTTCCTTCAGGAGGACGCGGTGACCGCAGTACGGACAGCGAACGCCGCCGTACTCGTCAAGTTCTACGTCGCGCTTGCACCGGGAGCACTTGTAGCTCATTATTCCTCGTCGGACGAGAGCGCTGCGCGGATGGACCGCTTGACGGTGCGACCACCGGGGGTCTCGGGACGGTAGGCCCCACCGGTGAACTTCTCGCCGGTCTTCTTGTTCATCCAGATGCCGGAACCGAGGCGCTTGACCTCGTCGCCGTCGAGTTCTGCGTTGCGCATGTCACTCTCGATGTCGGAGACGCGTTTCCGCGCGACACGCCCGTAGCGGGCGCCGAACCGGCCGGCGCTCCCGGTCTTTCGTGCCTTCTTTTTGTCGGCCATAGTACTGTCAGTTACCGCCAGTGGACACAAAAAGGCTACGAGTCGCTCTCGGTCCTGTCTCCCGTTCGCACGCTTCCGTCCCGACCGCTACTGGGCGTCGCTCCATCGTCACGACTCTTGTAACTCCGCTTCCCTGAGCGCCTCGTTCAGGTCGTCACGGACCCACTCGCCCGTTTCGCGGTCCATCGCCGTCGTGACGATGCGGTTCTCTTGGACGCTCGACCCGTCGCGGAGCAAGAGACGGACATTCCCGTTGTCGTCGGCGCGCGTCACCTTCGCTCGAAGGCTGGTTCGAGACCCCGTGCCGCCGGCGTCGATGGGGCCGGGAATAATTTTCTTCACGTGCGGGTGGTCGGCGACGAGTGCGATGGCCTTCCGTCCCTTTCGTCCACCGATGAGCGTGCTATGGGTGCCGCCAATCTTCTCTCGTGGCGGTGTCTCGACCACCTCCAGCGACCGCTCGCCGCGCCGGTCGAGGACGCTCTGGACGATGTCGTCGCCAGTCACGCGGTAGAACTCGTAGTGGACCTGCGCCTTCGTCTCGCGGAGGGCGTCGCGAGCGTCGTACGGCGTTCCCTGTGTCCCACCGCTCTCGTCGCGCCGGGCGGCGGCGTACACCGTCTCGGGGCGTTTGCGCTGAATCTCGTCGGCGACACGTCCGGCGAAGTTTCGGAGTTCGACGCCGCCGCGTTCCTCGTCGGGTTCTGGAAGCGTCGTCACGATTGTCTCGCCGACTATCTCGTCTTCGTCGAGCATCGTCAGCGTCGCCCGGTCACGGCGGAACTCGACGACGACGGCGTCGCAGTTGGCGGTGTTGCAGGTGAGACAGTAGTCTCCGGGCTTCTGCAGTGGCGACTCACACCGCCGACAGTTCATAATTCGACCTTGCCGTCAGCGTGGATAAGTCCGTTTATTCCGAGCGAAGGAGCCACTGGAAGGCGTCGAGGAAGGCCGCTCTCCCCCGAGTTCGTCGAGCGTCGCTTTCCGCTGAGCCTGAGTTCGGCGGGCATGTCGTGGTCGAACCTGTCCACACGAAGATATTTCTCCGCCGTCCGAGAGTGTCGAGTATGGGCCCTCCAACCTGCCGCCGGCACTACGTGTTCGTCGGCCTCGCTCTCCTCTGTACTCTCCTCGTGGGTAGCGTCGCACCCGCCGTCGCCGCCCCACCACCCGAACCGTTCTGTCAGTGTGGGGACGCAATCGAAGGCGGTGCGGCAGCGCACGCTCTCGACTTGACGGTCACGACCAGCACGGCGACCGTTCAGGTCCACGAGAACGGAAGTGCGACGTGGGTCGTCCGTGCGACTACTGACGCCGACGCGGCGACGATGACTCGACTACGAGAGAACGCGACACTTCGTGACTCGGTCGTCGACGGCGCGGCACCGGGCACGCTGGTCTCGTCGGCAGTCGACAGCGATACTGTCGTCGCTCGCTTCCGGGACGGCCAGTTCGCCGAGCGCTCGGTCGGCGTTCTCCGCTCTGCGGCGTTCACGAACCACCCCGAGCGACACCTCCGACTCGCCAGTCTTGGCCCGGACGAACTCACCGTCGTCGCACCCGAGGGGATGGTCGTCGGGCGAACAGTGCCGGGTTCGACAGTCTCGGACGACCGCAGTCGGATGACCCTCACCAGCCTCGACGAACGCGACGTCGGCCACGTCGTCACGTTCGAACCGCGCACTGCCGCATTCGGGCCCGTCAAGAGCCTCGTCGCCGTCGCCGGGTTCCACGCACCGACCGTCGCGGGGCACGTCGGAACGTTCGTCGTTCCGTCCGCACTCGTATTCGCTTTCGCCGTCGGTGTCGTCGGCAGCGGCGTCTCGTGGGTTCTCGCGCGCACCTCACTCGGCGGCGAGTTCGTCCCATCGCTACTGACGGCGCTCGGTGCCGTCACGACGGTGGTGACCGTCGTCGGCGCGGTCGGTGGAAACCTCTTCGGCAACACGGACGGCGTCGCTATCGGGTTCTCACTCGGGTTCGCGGCGCTCGGGGTCTGTTCTGCGCGACTGGGGCGAAGCTATCGCGCGCTGACCGCCGCGACGGCGACTGCAGCGCTCGTCGGTGTCGTCGGCGCAGTCGTCGCGGCCCTCGTCGTCGACGGAGCGTCGCTCCGTGCCGTGTCGATACCGATGACTGTGGGGCTCTCGCTGGCCGTGTTCACGCTCGTTCCTGCAGGGTACGCTTTCGCACGAGGCCGACGATGGGTCGGTGTCGTGACTGCCACCGTCGGATTCGTCTGCTTCGCTTGCGCGCTTCTTCCGCTGACTGCGCCGACGGTTGGACTCGGCGGGTTCTTCGTCTTCGCGTTCGCCGCCGGCTATCCGCTCGTCGCTAGCCCGTTGCTCCTGGCCGGTGCGCTTCTCGCGCAGAACGAGTCAAAACGCGACGGCCACCACGACACCGAACGTGTCGCGGCCGCCGACTGACTCACAGGTCCAGCGGTCCGGATTTCAGATACTCGCGCATCATCACCGTCGCGTAAGAGCCAGAAGGAAGCGCGAAGGTGAACGAGAGCGGGTCGTCGTCGACGGCCATCTCGGTCCGCAGGAGAATCGCTCGGCGTGTCCCCGAGGAGTCGAAGTTCCCCGGCAACTCGAAGTCCGCCGGTTCGAGGTCGAGTTCGTCCAGTACCTCGCGTTCGATGTCGCCCTGTTCGCCACTCGCGAGTTCCGTCTCCGTGCCGACGAGCGGCGCGGTGACGAACGCTCGGCCACGCTCGCAGTGGCGCGCCATCACGTCGACGCGGCGGCCCGTCGCCTCCTGCAGGCGGTCGACGTCCGGCATGACGAGACCTTCGGGTGCGTCTCGGTCGGCGAAGCAGACAACGTCGCCTTCGACGGGTTTGTCGAAGGGAAGTCCGCGGTCGAGGCGCTCGCTCAGGATGCGGTTGAAGATGTAGGACTGCGCGGCATTTACGAACAGTCGCTGGAGGTTCGACGGGACGGCTTCGAGTGCGTGTCGCCAGTCGTCGTCGCTCTCGTCGCCGTCTTGGTTCAGTCGATGCAGCATCGACCGCTCGTAGCGCAGGCGGTTCGGCATCTGCTCTAAGGCCTCCTGCCAGTCCGGGTCGTCACTCGCGGCCTGTTCGTCGACGAACGCGCGAGCGTCTTGCGTCCCCTCGGGTTCGCTCTCGGCCGGGTGGCCGACGTAGGCGAGGACGGCCTCGCGCCACTCGCCGCGGACGACGTGGAGGCCGACCGTGTGCGTCACGGGTCGGTGGCTACCGAACCGCTGTTGACCGAAGTAGTTCGGCACGCCCACGTGCGCGTCGGACCCGGCGAACGCGTGGAGGTTGTCTGTGATGTCGTCGACGGTTTCCGGTCGGTCTGGGTCGTGGACGCGGATGGTGAACGCGTTGCCCGCGAGGTCACCGAACTGGAGGCCGCGGCCCGAGCGTCCGAGCACCTCGATGTCGGCGTTGTTGACCTCGGGTATCTCCTCGGAGTCGGCCTGCTTGACCGTGAACAACTGCGTCGTCACGGCGTGTTTGTCCTTCGTCCCGGCCCACGAGACGCGTTCGCGGCTGATGCCCATCTGGTTCGTCAACTGGCGGACGAAGTCGTTCGTGTCCCAGCCACGCAGGGTGACGCGGAGAACGAGATGTCCGAAGTCGCCCGGGTCGGCGTCCAGTGGTTGCGTGTCGAATCGCTCTAACTCGGTGACCTGGAAGTCCTCGGGGTCGACGCGGAGCGTCCCGCCGACGCCGTCGGCGTCGCTGACGTAGTAGGCCATACCGACTTCGCGTTCGATAGGGTGTGCCTCACGCATCCTCGGGGACCTCCGTCGTCTCGGCGCTCGTCATTGTCCGACCTTGCGTCAGCAGGCGGATAAACGCACCACTCTTCGCCGGACTGGCCTGTACCGACCCGCACTAGCCTGTACCGACTCGCATCGATTCGCCGGCCACAGCCCTGAAACCGCTCGCAGTCGTCTGTCGAGACGAGAACTATGTCCGACGACACTACAGCCAGCGACTCCAGCGACGCCAGCGACACCGTTCGTACGACGCCGTTCGACGAGCGCGTCGTCGAGGAAACCGCAGAGAACGCCGGCGTCGACGTCGACGACCTGACCGACGCCCTCTCCATCCTCGACGCGTCGCTCCGCGGACATCACTCGGACCTGGAGTCCGACGAGTCGAGTGAGTACGTGACGGTCGACGACCGCCGGGCCTACGCCGTTCCACAACACCTCTGGGACGACGTGGTCCCGACTAGCGACGTGGGCGGTGACCTTGCGACTGCCGCGAAGGAAGCCCACACCCGACAGGCGAAACTGCTGTTCGACTCTGCCGTCGAGAGTGTGCAGTTCGACGACGAGACGGTCGGCGTCGTCATCGGCGTCGACACTGCAGAAGAGATGGTGTGAGAGAGACCTAGTACAGAGACAGGTCGCCAGTCACCTTGTCGACGAGGTTGTCCGGTCCGGGGCCGACGGCCAACGCCGTCACCGTGCCGGGTTCTAGCTGTGTGTGCCCCGCATCGCGGATGATGGCGTTCGGGAGGCCTTCGCGGTCGGCGAGGTCGGCTAGCTCGAACAGTTCCTTCTCTCCGCGGGCTTTCAAGACGATTTTCTTCTGTCCCTCGCCTTTCCACTTCTTTCGCGTCCGGTCGTCGGCGTCTTCGTAGGCCGACAGCGACGCGTGTGCGACCTGCGCGGCGAGTTTCCCGCGACCCATCCCGATGTCCGTCCGAGCGACGATGGCCTGCTTCATACCGTTGCTCGCCCGTCCGGCGGTAAATCTCCTGTCATCGCTCTCCGTATCGAGCAGACGCTTGCGGGGGTCTCGTTGGGCGTCGTGGTCGAAGAGAACGGAAAGGGAACGTCACGTGTGGGGAACAGACGTGACGGGGAGTGTAGAACTACACGTCGACCGACCGCGTGCCAGTATCGGTCGACGTGGGTGTGTAGAGGCACACCGGCTTGCTGCGGGTGATCTGTCACCCAACGCCTCGTATGCTGTTATTTCAGATAATCTCTATCCATTATCAGTCATGGCTTCTGAAATACCCCTTTCTGCGGGTCGTCCTCGTCCTCGTCGAAGAGGCACTGACCGGGAGTTTTTACCTCTTCCGTCGCGCTGTCCCGCACATGATACTCTCGGACACGGATCTACTGAAGCGTCTGGAGGAGGGTGACCTCGTCATCGACCCGCTCGACGACATCGACATGCAGGTCCAACCGGCCAGTATCGACCTGCGTCTCGGCGCGGAGTTTCTGGAGTTCCAGCGGACGAACATCTCGTGTATCCATCCGAACCGCGAGGACGAAGTCTCGAAGTACATCCGCGAGACGGTGGTCGAAGAGGGTGACGAGTTCATCCTCCACCCCGGCGACTTCGTCCTCGGGACGACGGCAGAGCGCGTCGAGATTCCGCCAGACCTCGTCGCCCACGTCGAAGGCCGGTCGTCGCTCGGCCGACTCGCCGTCGTCGTCCACGCGACTGCCGGTCTCTGCGACCCGGGCTATCAGGGACAGATCACGCTCGAACTCTCGAATCTCGGCTCGGCCCCCGTCGCGCTGACGCCCGGCATGCGTATCTCGCAGTTGACGTTCACCGAACTCACGTCGCCCGCGGCGCGCCCTTACGGCGAGGAGCGAGGGTCGAAGTACCAGAACCAGAAGGGTCCGCAAGCGTCTAAAATCGGGAACGACCCCGAGTTCTCGAAGACAGAGCGATGAAGTTCATCGAAGAAGTCGTCGTCGAGGAGTTCTTGCCGACGTTTCGGTCGATGCTGGCCGGAGAACTCCGTCAACGAGGACTCACGCAGCACGAAGTCGCCGAGGCACTCGGCATCAGTCAGAGCGCCGTCTCGAAGTACGCTCACGGCAGCATCAGCCGTCGACAGGAGGTGCTCGACGACGAACGCGTCCAAGAACTCGTCGAACGCGTCGCCGACGGCCTCGCCGCAGGCGACATGTCGAGCGTGCAGGCGCTCGTCGAAGCCGAGGTACTCGTTCGACAACTGGAGGACGGCGACCTCTTGGCGACGCTCCACGAGGAGGCGATGCCCGAACTTGCCGAGTACGACGCCGACTTCACCATCCACGACCCCGAGAGTACGGTACGCACCACCGAACAGGTTCTCTCCTCGGTCCGCCGTGGCGTCCGGACGCTCACCAACGCCAGCGGTTTCGCGGGTCTCATCCCGAACGTCGGGTCGAACCTCGCCGAGTGTCTCCCCGACGCGCGCGGTATCGAAGACGTCGCGGCGATTCCGGGGCGTATCTTCGACATCAAAGGCCGAGCGACGGTGCCGAGCGACCCCGAGTTCGGTGTCAGCGAACACGTCGCGGGCGTCCTCCTCTCAGTGCGCGACGCCGGTGTCGACGCGCGCGCCGCGGTCAATATCTGCTACGACGACGATATCGTTCGGCGCTTCGCCGACGCGGGCTACGAGACGGTCGAGTTCGACCCCGACGCGCCGACGGACCCTATCGTCACCGCACTCGAAGCTGCGGAACACGACGAGACGTTCGTCCTCTATCAGACCGGCGGGTACGGTATCGAACCCATCACGTACGTCCTCGCGCCCAATGCGGCGACGGCCGCAAGCGTCGTCCGTCAGGTCCTCCTCTAACCCAGTATGGGAGACGGAGTTGCAGAGACACAGCAGTTCTACACGCGCTGGGCCGGTCTGTACGACGCACTCGCCAGCCACACGCCAGGAATCGGCGGTCTCAGAGAGCGCGCTATCACCCGACTCGCCCCCGCTCGCGGCGACACCGTCGTCGAGATGGGCTGTGGTACGGGTGCGAACTTCCCCTATCTCCGCGAACGCGTCGGCAGCGAGGGAACCGTCGTCGGCGTCGACCTCACCGGCGGGATGCTCGCCGAAGCCCGTGCTCGCATCGAACGCGAAGGCTGGGAGAACGTCCACGTCGTCGCGGGCGACGCTGCACGGCCGCCCGTCGCCGACGCCGACGCCGTCTTCGCCTCGTTCGTCTCGGGGATGCTCGCCGACCCGGCCGCGGCCGTCGACACGTGGGCGGACCTCGTGGACGAGGGCGGCCGACTCGGGTTGCTGGACCTCGCTCGGAGTACGCGGCCAGTCGGACGGTCGCTCAACGTCCTCTTCGCTGGCCTCGTCTTCGCCGGTCTCCCGTCGAAACGCCGCGCCGACGCCGCCGAGGCACCCAGACTCCTCGATAACCGCGTCGTCGCCGCACAGCAGGCGCTCCGCGAACGCTGTACCGACGTACACTACTCGACGCACGCGCTCGGGTTCGCTCGGTTGGCCGCCGGGACGGTCGAGTAGAGTTAGCGAGGGGACTCCCCGTCGGCGACGTGTTCTGCGACCATCGTCAGATAGTCTATCCACGGGCCGCGGGCCGAGTCAGACGCTACGTCGGCCACTCGTGGTCTCTCTTGTCTGTCGTAGAACCCCCTCCGACTGTGGGGTTCGACACACGCCCCGCACGCGACTTTATTCCGTTCGAGTGAGTACGTCGAGTCCATGACGTCCTCCGACAGTCTCGACGGAACGGTCGCGCTCGTCACGGGCGGAACCAGCGGTCTCGGTGCCGAAACCGCTCGTGCGCTCGCCGACCGCGGTGCCTCACTCGCCATCGTCGGCCGTGACCGCAAGCGCGGCGACGACGTCCTCGCGGACCTCGACGGGCGCAACGGCGACGGCTGGTGTGAGTTCTACCGCGCCGACCTCTCCTCGCAGGAGAGCGTTCGACGCCTCGCCGACCGATTTCGGGAGCGACACGACCGACTCGACGTGCTCGTCAACAACGCGGGTGTCACCCGCGACGAGCGACGAGAGACCGTCGACGGCATCGAGTCGACGTTCGCCATCAACCACCTCGCGCCGTACCTCCTGACACACGAACTCGTCGACCTGCTCGTCGAGAGCGCCCCGGCACGGGTCGTCACCGTCTCGTCGGGACTGCACACCCGCGTGGAACTCGACTTCTCCGACCTACTGGGTGAGCACGACTACAGTGGCTTGCAGGCCTACGGTCGCTCGAAGTTGGCGAACGTCTACTTCACCTACGAACTCGCCGACCGCCTCCACGGGTCCGGCGTCGTCGCCAACGCCGTTGACCCCGGGTTCGTCCCCAGTACGAGTCTCGCACGCGAGGCGTCGCTCCGGAATCGACTGCTGCTCGGGGCGTTCTCGAAACTCCCGCTGCCGTTCAAAAACGACCTCCAGACGGGTGCGGAGACGCTGATTCGGGCCGCTGTCGCCCCCGAGTTCGCCGACGTGACGGGTCAGTATCTCGAAGACGGCGAGGTATCGGCGTCGTCCGAGGCCTCTCTCGACGAAGAGGCCCGACGACGGCTCTGGGACGTGAGCGCCGGCTTCGTCGGCGTCTCGCCCGACTGGGACATCGAGCGGTAAGAAGAGAGGAGAGCGTCAGTCGTCAGCGGGAACCGGTCGCGTCAGGTCGACCGGGTCGGCGTCGACGTCGAGTTCGTCGAGTGCGACCTGTGCGGCGCGCTTGCCGGAGAGGAGCATCGCGCCGAACGTCGGCCCCATCCGGGGAAGTCCGTGTGTCGTCGCCGTCGCCAGCCCCGTCGCGACGAGTCCGTCGTGGACTCTTCCGGTGTAGTCGACGACCTTGTCCTCGCTCTCTTGGACCCACATCGAGTCGTGGCCCGGCGAGTCGTGACCGGGGGCACCGTACTCGCCGTCTTCGGTCTGGTCCATCCCCGTGTTGTGCTCGCGGGCGTGTTCGATGCCGGGCGCGTCGAGGACACCGCGCTCTTGGAGTTTCGAGACGACGACGGCGTCGTGACCCGTCGCGTCGATTACGAGGTCTGACTCGACGGCGATAGGGTCGACGCAGGTCAGTTCGCGCGGAAGCGCGTGGACCGGCGTCCAGTTCATCACGATGCCCGAGACGCGGTGGTTCTCGCGGACGACGATGTCCGTGAACTCCGTCATGTTCTGCACTTTCACGCCCGCGTCACACGTGGCGGCGATGAGCGCGGAACAGGCGTGCGGCCCCTTCGCGGTGTAGAGACCCTCCGCTTCGGTACTCTCCTCGTAGGGGACACCGAGTTCGTCGAGAATCTCCTGGGCCGGGTCGCGGACGGTGACCGTGTTCATCAGGAAGCCGCCGAGCCAGAAGCCGCCGCCGAGATAGTTGTTCTTCTCGACGACCATCGTCTTCACGCCGCGCTCTGCGAGTTCTTTCGCCGCGACGAGTCCGGATGGCCCACCGCCGACGACGATGACGTCGCTCTCGGTGAAGTCGAGGAACTCGTCGCCCCACTCTTTCGCGATTGCGCGGGTGACCTGTGCTTCGCCTGCGTCGCTGAAGCCGGTGAATGCCGACATACTACCTAGTGATATTACTTAGTAGTTAACTGTTGGGGGCCTATGGTGTCGGCGTCCAGTGACCGTATCGATTTATCACGAACGAATGTGTGCTTTGGTACCATGGGGTACATCGTCAAGATGCCGAAGCTTGGAATGGAGATGAAGTCGGGGACCATCACACGGTGGGTGGTCGACGAAGGCGAGACAGTCGAGAAGGGAGACGTCGTCGCCGAAATCGAATCCGAGAAGACCGCCGCCGAAATCGAGGCACGCGAGGCGGGCGTGCTCAGACAGCGGTTTATGAGCGAGGGCGACGAGACGGCACCCGGCGGGTCACTCGCTATCCTCGCCGGTGCCGACGAGGACATCTCGCCGCTCGTCGCGGAAGTCGACGGCGCGTCCGTATCTGCCGAGAGCGAGTCGGGCGAGCAGGCTACCGAGTCCGGTTCGGCGACGTCGTCGGATGGACAGTCTGGGCAGTCGGGGCAGGCCGACCAGACGGCGGCCGTCACGAAGCGAGACGACGGTGCGGCGGACGACGTGCGCGCCTCGCCGCGAGCGAAGCAGCAGGCGACGGAACTCGGCGTCGACCTGACACGGGTCACGGGCACTGGCCCACAGGGCGCGATTACGGAAGACGACGTGACGGCGGCCGCCGAGAGCGGCGCTGGAGGGTCTGCTGCGAGCGACGTTCGGGCGTCACCGCGTGCGACGAAGCGCGCCGAGGAGTTGGGCGTCGACTTGACACGGGTCGAAGGAACCGGCTATCAGGGAGCGATTACCGAGGAGGACGTCGAGAGCGCGAGTGCGGAACGCGGCGACGACGCATCCGGTGCGGGCCGGACGACGGACCGACCGCTCTCGGGGATGCGACAGACAATCGCGAACCGCCTCGGAACGAGTTATCGCGAGGCCGTCCACGTCACCGAACACCGAACCGCCGACGCGGAGGCGTTGCTCTCTGCGGCGACGGCCGCCTCGGAGACGTTCTCCGCAGATGTCTCGGTCACCGACGTACTGCTCCGGTCGCTCTCGGCGGCACTTACCGACCATCCGGAGTTCAACGCGACGTTCGAAGACGACGTCCACCGCCTCCACGAGGACCACAACCTCTGTGTCGCCGTCGACGTCGAGGAGGGACTCATCGCACCGGTCGTCCGCAACGTCGGGTCGGACCACATCGTCGACATCGCCGAGAAGCGTGCGCGAGTGACCGAACGGGCGCTCTCCGGCGAGTACTCGATGGACGACCTCTCGGGCGGCACGTTCACCGTGACGAACCTCGGCGTCCTCGGTGTCGAATCGTTCGACCCGGTCATCAACCCGCCACAGGTCGCCATCCTCGGCGTCAACGCCATCGCCGAACGCCCGACGAAAGGCGACGACGGCGGCGTCGAGTTCCGACGGGCGCTGCCGCTCGACCTCTCGTTCGACCACCGCGTCGTCGACGGCGCGGACGCGGCGCGGTTCCTCGACACGCTCGTCGGGCACCTCGAAGACCCCTGGCCCCTCCTGGAGGGTGTCGACCGCAGGGAGGCGACGCCAGTCGAACTCCCAGAGGGGAAGGTTTCGGCGTCAGTCGACCCGGCGTTCGACGGAAGTATCTCGGCGGGGTCGTTCGAGTACTCCTTCGCCGTCACCGAGCAACTCGGCGGGAGCGAGGACGCGCCGACGCCGGTCGACTTCTTCCTCGGTGCGCTGTCGGCGTGTCTCTCGTCCAGTATCGGCGTACAGGCGAATATGCGAGACATCGACTTCGACGACATCACGGTCGACGTGGAGGCGACACCGCCCGAGGGCTCTGTCGAGTCACTCGCGGTCCACGTCACCGTCGCCACCGACGCCGACGACGCCATCATCGACCGCATCGTCAACAACGGTGAGCGGACCTGTCACGTCGCCGAGTTGCTGCGCGAGGACCTGCCAGTGGAGGTGTCGTGGGAGCGGGCGTGAAACTGCGGCGGCGACAGCGACGGCGACGCTGACGCCGACCCCAGCGCCGACACCGACACCGCACCGACACCGCACCGACACCGCGCCGACACCGACACCGCACCGACACCGCGCCGACACCGACCAGAGCGTTCAATGCGCGACAACGACTCGGCCCACTAGACGCTCACTCGTCGTGAGGTGCGTCCACCCGAACGCACCCCACCCATGGAGACCCTCTATCAGACCGCAGAGACGACCCGAAAGAGCGAGTTCGCAGCCATCTGTGCGCGCAGTCAGCACAACGCCCTCGTCGCAGCGGAGTGTGCGAACCTCACCGGCGGGCGACCGAACGGCGACGGTGTCGCACGCTGTGACACCGTCGTCCACGTCCCCCGCGCGGCCTACGTTCGCACGGGACTGCGCCTCCTCGCACGGGGGACGACGCTCGACGAGTTGGTGGCGGCCGTCGAGGAGGCGGCGTTCCCGGCGGACGACTTCCGCATCGACGTCCACTCGTCTGTCGGGTCGCTCGACGGTACACACCGAGCGGCGACTATCGAACTCGCGGACGCGCTCCCGTTCTATCCGGACCTCGAGGACCCGCGACACCGATTCGTCGTGTGCGCCATAGACGACTATCTCTGGTTCGGCGAAGTCGTGAGCGAGTACACGCAGGACTACCGACGACACGACGACAAACCCCGCCGGACCTCGTCGTCGCTCTCCAGTCGTCTCTCACGTGCGCTCGTCAACCTCGTCACCCCGGCACAGACGATACTCGACCCGTGCTGTGGCACTGGGTCGATTCTGCTCGAAGCCCAGTCGATGGGTATCGAAGCCTACGGAGTGGACTGGAATCGGACGATGGTGGAGATGACACGCGAGAATCTGACGCAGTTCGGCTACGACGCCAGCGTCGAGTGTGCCGACGCCCGCACTATCACACGCACCGCCGACGCCATCGTGACAGATGTACCCTACGGGCGGTCGCTGGACGCCGACGAGTCGGTCATCCGGGGGATTCTCCGACGCGGCGTCGAACTCGCACCGGTCGCCGTGTACGTCGCCGGTGAGACGATGACGACGTGGCTGGAGGACGCCGGCTACCGCGACGTCGTGGTGTATCCAGTGTTCAAGCGCGCTGGCTCTGCTCGTTACGTGCACGTCGCCCGGCGCGAGCACGTCTGACGTTTTCTTCTTCGGATTCGCCTCGTTCTCACTCCGAACGTTCCGGACTGACCGCGCCTACGTCGACTCGGAACCACCCCTCCTGTGCCCCCCGTTCGACGACATCTTCGATACGGACCATCCGCGGCCCGTCGGCGAGCGGTCGGACGCGAATCGTCGCCTCTCGCACCGCCAGTTCACGTTCGCCGTCGACGCTGACGACGCCGCGCGGCATCTCGAAGACGAAGTCTTCGCCGTCGTCGAGGACGCGGTAGTCTTCGACGCCGACTGTCGAGAGGACGCCGGGGACGGTGACCGCCCGAACTGTCCGAGACGACTCCGCCGGCGGCCCGAGGCGGAAGCCGACACCGCCCGGGTCGTCGGGACGGTGCGTGAGCAGTCCGCCGGGGATTCCGGAGAGACCGATCTCCGTCGACGAGGCGCGCGAGACCACACCGCCGACGATGTCGCCGGGGTCGAGAATCGCTCTCGTGCCGACGAACGGGCGGTCGAGGACACCCAGCGTCGCCAGTCCGCGGACGGTCTTCTCCTCGTCGCCGTCGACACGCGCTTCCACCATCCCGTGGCGGTAGGTCGACTCTTCGACCGGAACGGCACCGGACCCGACGAGCGCCGCGGCCGCGCCAGCGACGGTTCCGTCGACCGGCGTGGGCACGACGTTGTTCGTCCCCGTCGAGATGCTGACGACGGGCACGTCGCCGATACCGTGGGCGACGTCGCGGTTCGTGCCGTCGCCGCCGAGGACGACGGCGGCGTCCGCTCGCTCGGCGAACCGTTCGGCGGCCTGTCGGGTGTCGCGGCCCGACGCCGTGACCGTCGTGTCGAGCAGTTCGACGTCGAGGTCGGCGGGCGCGTCGTCGACGAGTTTGTTCGCCAACCCCGTGCTGTCGGGCATGACGAGGACGTGCACGTCGTCGACGACGGTGAGGCCTTCGAGGACGCACTCGGCGGTCCGACGCTTGGCGTAGTTGTCACTGACGCTCGCGCCGCCGGTCAGTCGTCGGATGTCGCGTCCGGCGGCCGGGTTGACGACGAGTCCGACCGTCGTCTGTCTCCGTCTGTTGCCGCTCACATTATGCGCCGGATGGCTGCTTCCACGTCGTCACCGTGTGGGAGCACCTCGTTCTCCAGTTCCGGGCTGAACGGGATGTGCACGTCGGCGACGCCGACCCGCTGAACCGGCGCGTCGAGACTGTAGAACGCGTTCTCCATCACCCGTGTCGCCACCTCGGCGTGCGTCCCGTACGACAGCGGACTCTCGTCGGCGATGACGAGTCGGCCCGTCTTCTTCACGCTCTCGACGAGCGTGTCGGTGTCGAGCGGGTAGAGCGACCGAAGGTCGATGACCTCGGCGCTGATGTCGCCGTCCAGTTCTTCGGCCAAGTCGAGTGACTCGCCGACCATGCGCTGGGTGGCGACGACGGTGACGTCCTCGCCCTCACGTTCGACCTTCGCCTGCCCGAGCGGGATGGTGTAGTCCTCGTCGAGTGGAACTTCGCCTTTCTGTTCGTAGATCATCTTGTTCTCGAAGACGAACACCGGGTCGTTCGACCGGATGGCAGATTTCAGGAGACCTTTCGCCGCACGTGGCGTCCCCGGGGCGACGGCCATCACGCCGGGGAAGTGCGCGAACCACGTGTGGAGCGTCCCCGAGTGTTGGCTGGCCGCACCCATGCCGCCGCCTTCTGTCGTCCGAACGGTGACGGGCATCTCCGTCTTGCCGCCGAACATGTAGCGGTTCTTGGCCATCTGGTTGATAATCTGCTCCGAGCAGACGCCCATGAAGTCCGCGAACATGATTTCGACGACGGGACGCGTCCCCGTCGCCGCGGCACCGACGGCCGCACCCATGAACCCCGCTTCGCTGATGGGGGTGTCGCGGACGCGTTTCTCGCCGAAATCTTCGACGAGGCCGCCCGTCACCTCGAAGACGCCACCGAACGCACCGACGTCCTCACCGATGAGGAAGACGTCTTCGTCGCGTTCGAGTTCTTCGCGGAGTGCGAGACGAATCGCCTCGCGTACGGTCATCTCTTCGGTCTGTGCTGGGCCGGATCCACTTCGACTCTCTGTGCTCATTGTCGTTCACCTCCGTCTGCCCGCATCTGTCGTGCGAACTCGTTTATCTCCGGGACCGTCGCGCTGAACATGTCCTCGTACGCTTCGCTCGGGTCTGGGTACGGTGCTTCCTTGGCGTCGGCCGCCGCCTGCTCGATGCGGTCGTGAATCTCCGACTCCATCTCGTCGAACTCGGCTTCGGTGATGGTTCCCGCGTCGATCAGTTTCTGCTTGAACGACTCGATGGCGTCGCGGTCCTGCCAGATGGCGACGTCCTCCTTCGTCCGGTAGGGCTGTTGGTCGCCCTCGAAGTGACCGCGGTAGCGGTAGGTGTCTGCCTCGATGAACGTCGGTCCCTCGCCGTTGAGCGCACGTTTTCGGGCCTCACGTACCGCCTCGAAGACGGCCGTGACGTCCATCCCGTCGACGGTGAACCCGGGGATGTTGTACGCCTCGGCCGTCTCGCTCAGATGCTGGACGTTGTGCTGTTTCTCGACCGGTGTCCCTTCTCCGAACTGGTTGTTCTCGACGAGGAAGATGGCTGGAAGCTTCCACGTCGCCGCGATGTTGATAGCCTCGTGAATCTGGCCCTGTGCCACCGCGCCGTCGCCGAAGAACGCCAGTGCGACGGTGTCTTCTCCTCGAAGGTGTGAGGTGAGTGCCGCCCCTGTCGCCAGCGGCGGGCCGGCACCGACGATACCGTTCGCGCCGAGCATCCCGGCGTCGACGTCCGCGATGTGCATCGACCCACCTTTCCCGTTACAGTAGCCGTCTCGCTTCCCGTAGAGTTCGGACATCATCTGCTCCGGTTCGAGGCCTTTGGCGATGCAGTGGCCGTGACCACGGTGGGTGCTCGTGATGTAGTCTTCCTCTTCGAGCGCCGAACACGCGCCGACGGCGACTGCTTCCTCGCCGATATACAGGTGGACGAACCCGGGGAGTTCACCGTCCCCGAACAGGTCGCCTGCTTTCGTGTCGAACGCGCGGATAGTGAGCATCCGCCTGAGTGCCTCTCGTTGTCCCTCTTCGGATTCGATGTCTATTGCTACCATGGCTCGTATATCTATCACTATTATCCATAATCATTGTTTCGGGATTGGTAACGATAGTGATACGTGCCTCTCGTCTGGTTCCCGGCAACTGACGCACAGGCCCCGAATCCTTTTCGAGCGTCGGCCGCTATCTCGGGTGTGAACGACCGATTAGTCTGCTGTGAGGTGACGGCATGAACATGCTCGTCGACGGCGAGTGGCGGACCGACGCGTACGAGTCGACCGACGACGACGGTGAGTTCGACAGACAGGAGACCTCTTTCCGCAACTGGATCGGCGAAGACGAGTTCCCCGCCGAGGCGGGTCGCTACCACCTCTACATCTGCCGGGCGTGCCCGTGGGCACACCGGACGGCGATGATGCGCGCGCTGAAAGGCCTCGAACACGCCATCTCGCTGTCGCTCGTCGAACCCGTTCGCATCGACGACGGGTGGGAGTTCTCCGAGCAGTATCCGGACCCCTTGTACGAACAGGAGTTCCTCCGCGACATCTACGTGAAGGCCGACGACGAGTTCACCGGCCGCGTGACGGTCCCCGTCCTCTGGGACAAAGAGCGCGAGACGGTCGTCAACAACGAGTCCGAAGAGATCATGCGGATGCTCGACACCGAGTTCGACGAACTCGCCGAACACGACGTCGACCTCTACCCCGAGGGACGACAGGACGACGTCGACCAACTCGTCGACGACATCTACGACCCCATCAACAACGGCGTCTATCGCGCCGGATTCGCCGGGTCACAGGACGCCTACGACCGCGCCGTCGGCGAACTCTTCGACGCGCTCGACCACTACGAAGCGGTCCTCTCCGAACAGCGCTACCTCGCTGGCGACGTGCTCACCGAGGCAGACCTCGCCATGTTCGCGACGCTCGTCCGATTCGACCACGTCTATCACACTCACTTCAAGTGTAATCGGCGGGCCATCCACGAGTATCCGAACCTCTGGAACTACACGAAGGAACTCTACCAACTGCCGGGTATCGCCCAGACGGTCAACGTCGAACACATCGTCGAACACTACTACCGAAGCCACGGCGACGTCAATCCGAAGCGTCTGGTCCCAATCGGTCCAGACATCGACTTCAGCGCCGAACACGACCGCGACAGACTTCCGGGCGGGCCGCCCGAAGCACTGTTCGAGTAGCTCACCCTTCGGTCTTCGCCGGATAGACGAACGCCTCGGGGTTCGTCCGCGGTTGAACGACGACCTGTCTCTCTCGTCGGGCCGTCGTCAACATCGCGTCCGCCGTCGGTCGGTCGACGCCAGCGATGGCTTCGAGTGCGAGCAAGAGGTCGCCACGTTGAACGTCGTGTCCGAGTTGTTGCTGCATCACGCCGACCAGTCCGCGAACCCCACCGTCCTCGTAGTGTCGATGCCACGTGACCGGGTACGCACTGACGTTGTCACCGATGCGGTAGTAGGCTGCCTCGGACTGCCAGTTCTCGTCGTCGACGACTTTCTCCTCGACGTCGGCGCGCGACCGGATGGCGTCGTACCCCAGTCGCTCGGTGTACGCATCGAACAGCGACAGCGGGATGCCAGGATGCGTCTCCGAGTGATGTCGCTCGATGCTCCGAATCAGATGCGGGCCGTGCCACGTCTCGTGGGAACGGAGTTCGGCGAGCGCCTGCTCGTTTACGCGTTCACGGTCTGGTGTGTTATCAGATGCCATACTGTAGCTACGAGAGCAGGTCGGATAAACTCGTACCGAAGAGGTGTCACGGCCGAAACGTTTGGGATGGTGTCGCTCGAAGGTGGTGGTATCTCCCTATGAGTACGACGCCACTTCTCAACGTAGTGCAGTTGTTCAGTTCGGCCGACGACGGCGACACCGACATCGTGAACGCCGTGATGAGCGGCGAGATGGACCTTCCCAGTGCAATCGAAGCGCTGGCGGAGTTAGACGACGCCGAACTCAAGAAGCAACTCCTCTCGGCGGCCGTCGTCGGTGGGTTCACGCTCATCGACCGCAAGCGAAAGTCCCGAAGCGGTGCGAGTGAGTCGGCAGACTCGGACGAGTCGGACGACACCGAAGCGTCGGTCGAGGCCGACGACGAGGAGTCCATCACCGTCGACGTCGACGAGGACGAAGAGGAAGCAGACGAGGAGTCGAGTTCGCGACTGGTCACGCTTCCGCGTCTGGCGTTCCTCGGCGTCGCCGCCGGCGTCACCTACGCCGTCGTGAAGTACCGCCAGAGCGGCGCAGACGACACGGCGCAGTCGACGTTCGACGACGTCGACGACGGTGGCCACCAGGCTGGACTCGCCGTCGACGACGAAGCAGACGAAGACGACGAAGACGCCGAAACCGAGGAGGTCCTCGCCGAAGACGACGTCGTCGAAGAGGCAGACGACGACGAGGCAGTAGACGAAGACAGCAGTGACGAGGACGGCGACAGCGACGAAGACGACGAGAACGACGAGTCGTAGCGACGCACCCCTTCCTCGCGATGCAGTCTTTACTGTCGAACCACTAGAAGAGAGCGACTGTGCCGTCTCGTGTACGTCGGTGGGTCGCTCGCGCGACACCGTCGGCCCGCCTCGTCGACTGGACACTGCTCGTCCTCGTCGTCTCGCTCGTCGGGTCGGGGCTGGTGAGCCTCGTCTCCGGCGACCCGAACGACGCGTTCGTCTTCTGGTTCCACAGCGTCGCTGGTGTCGTCCTCCTCTTCGTTCTCTCTGTCAAACTGTGGCGGGTACGCCGCCGAGTAGCCGAGCGACGCCTGCGGACGAACGCGACGTGGCTCTCCGTCGCGCTCACGGCGGTGACCGTCGGCGCGTTGTCGACGGGCGTGTTCTGGGTGTTCGGCGGCGACTTTCGACTGCTCTACTGGGGGGCGCTGAACGTCCACATCTTCTTCGGACTCCTGTTGGTCCCGCTCTTTCTCGCCCATCTCTGGACGCGGCGGACGCTCCCCGGATTCCGTCTGCCGCGACGCTCGGACGTCGACGGCCGCCGAGACGTGCTCCGGTACACCGGTCTGCTCGTCGGCGGCGCACTCCTCTGGCGCGGCCAGCAGACCGTCAATCGAGTGTTCGATACGGCCGGTGCGACGCGACGATTCACCGGGTCGAAGCCCATCGAAGGGAGCGAGTTCCCGGTCACGAGTTGGGTGGCAGACGACCCCGACCCAATCGACCGCTCGACGTGGCGACTTCGGGTGGGCGGTCTCGTCGCCGACGAACTCGAACTGGGTGTCGAAAACCTCGACACCGACGGTGAACTGCAGGCGCTCCTCGACTGTACCAGCGGGTGGTACACCGTCCAAGACTGGCGCGGCGTCCGCGTCGGCGACTTGCTGGACCGCGCGGGTGTCGACGACGACGGCCAGTGGGTCCAGTTCCGGTCGGTCACGGGATATCGCTGGAGTCTCCCCATCGAGGAGGCTCGTGGCGCGCTCTTGGCGACACACGTCGGCGGCGAGCGACTGAGTCACGGCCACGGTGCGCCGATTCGTCTCGTCGCGCCCGGCCGTCGAGGGTTCCAGTGGGTCAAGTGGGTCGAGTCCGTCGACGTGCGCGAGACGCAGGATTTCGGCCAGTGGGTCGCCGTGCTGGTCAGCGGGTTCGACTGACTCAGTCCTCGCCACCCTCACGAATCGCCTGCTCGGCGGCCGCGAGCGCCTCGTCGCGGTCGAACTCGTCGACGATGCGCTGGAGTTCTTCGCGGGAGGCGGTGGCCAGTTCACGAGCGTGGCGTGTGATGTTCGGGACGGCGCGGACGATGTTGTCGACGATGGGGACGGTCGCAGACTGCGCCGACCGGGACATCGGGTTGAGGTCGACGACGAGTTCGACCTTGCCCATCGCGGCGAGCGCCTCCGCTCTGTCGCCGTCTTCGAGCGGGACGAGGACGACGTCGGCGTCGCCGATGCCGTCGCTGTCGACTTTGGCGCGTTCGTGTGAGAGACCGGGAATCCGGCCGTCGGCGGTGAGTCCCTTCACCTCGTCTGCGCCGTGTTCGCGCAGGTGGTCGACGATGGCCTGCATGCGCGCTTCGGTTCGGTTGAACAGGTTGACTTCGAGGTCCGCGCCCGTCGCTTCGGCGAGTTCGACGAGTTCGCCGGGGACGAGCGCGGCGACGTTTCCGTTGACCGAGAGCACCGGATGCTCCGCGAGGAGGAGGTAGGCGGCGGCGGCGCGTTCGGCGGCGGCGGCGCTCGGGATAGTGCGCTCGCCGAGTAGATAGTCGAACGTCTCTCCGCGCCCCTGTGCGATGAGTCCTTGGCGGCTGGTGATGCCCTTGTCCACCCCGTCCTCGATACGGTGTCGAGTGAGCAACGACTCGTATCGCGGATGGTCTTCGGGGATGTCGATGTCGCTCATAGAGGCACTGAGACGTGGGTGCTGAAAAACCCGAAGGAACCGGGACCGTCGCTATCGGAGCGTCGCCCCCGCCGGATGCGTCCGACAAGAGACGGCGTCGTAGCCAGCGTCCGAGAGCCCCGTTTCGAGCGCGAACACGGTTCGGCCGAGCATCGCCATCGACGCCTCACCACCGGCGTCGCTGACGGCGCGAATCGCCTCGGTCACCTCGTCGGTCAGCAGGCCAGCCTCGCGCGCGAACCGCCGAGAGGCGTACATCAGTTGTGTGAGCGTCGGTTCGCGGACGAGTCGAGCGAGTGCGTCCTCGCCGGCCGCCGACAACTGGGTAGTGTCGCCAGAGAGCACGTCTTCGGTCGAGAGTTCGCCGAAGGTCACGTACTCCACGGTGGGCCGTTCGGGGACGCCGTCCAGTCGGCCGTAGCCGGGTGCGCCGGGGTCGAGGCGGATGGGGACGCCACCTCGTGCTTGGGCGACGACGTCGCCGAGACCCGTCCCCGACTGAACCTCTGCGATGTGTGCGAGTGCGGTCAGTTCGTTCTCCGAGCGGCCGCACTCGAAGACGCGGTTCGCCGCGAGCGCCGTCCCGAGCGCCATCGCTCCGGAGACGCCGAACCCCGCACCGAGCGGGAGCGACGTCTCGGCGCTCACCCATGCGTCGACGCCGAGTGCGTCGAGGACGCGCTCGACGGGCGGCATCTCGACGGTCTCACCGTCGAGTTCGACGTGCTGTGTTGTTGCTGCAGTCGGTGTCTCTGGTCGTCGGATAGTCACCTCGACGCCGTCGGCGAGCGTCACCCCCGCGCCGCGAGAGCCAGCCTGTACTGGCTCGTCGGCCGGGTGTGCGCTGAAGAAGCCGGTGACGTGACCCGGGACGAACGCCGTGGCTTCGTCGGTCATTGTCGGGAAAAGGAGAAGCCGCCGATTAACGGTTGTTATCTTCTCTGGAGTGGCCGAGCGGTCGAGAGTCAGTCGTCGGTCAGATGGATGCGAGCGTTCGGATGCTGGTCAGCCGACTCGGTGACGACGCTGCGTTCGTGGAGGTCCGCTAACTGCTCGCGGGCCTGTCCCTGACCCAGGCCGCCGAGCACTGTCGCCGCGTGGACGAGAACCGTCTCGGGAACGCCGCCGTCGGTACCACCGCTGTCGAAGCCGTTTCCGTGTGTGTCGTCGAGGATGACTTCGAGGTATCGGGTGAGGTCTCTCGTCCCGGTGAGTTCTCGGTGCCAGCGGGACGGGAGTGTACTGACGCGGCCGTTACCGACGTCGTAGAGTGTCCCCGACCCGAACCACGTGCCGCTGGCCGCCGCGTCGGCAGACCACGTCTCGGCGTCGGTGAGTCGCTCCTCGATGGCCGGTCTGACCTTGTCCGGCTTGACGGGAGCGTCCTGCGCGGCGAGTTTCTCGGCGTACGCCTCCACGCGGTCGATGGCGACGCCGGGGCCACCCTCTCTCTCGTGGCGCTCGATGAGGAGGACGAGGTCGTCGACGAGCAGTTTCTCTCCGCGACTCCCCGCCTCTTCGAGCACGTGCTCGTTGAACTGGGACATGCCTGACGAGAGGGGTCAGACGGGAAAAAGCGCCACGGCCGACGGGGCGTTCACCGGTTTCGACTGTCGGTCCTCAGCGTTCGCTGATTCGCTCTCTCTCTCGGGTCACGTGCGCTCTCGCGTCGTCGACGGTCTCGGTCTCGAGGAGTCGCTCCAGTCGGTGTTCGAACTCCTCCTCGTCGAGTTCGCCGCGAGCGTAGCGAGCGCGGAGCGCCGCTAGTGCGTCGGCGTGTTCGTCGGTGACGGTCGGTTCGGATGGCCGACTCGCGCGCGAGTCACGACTGTGTTCGTACAACTTCGCGAGTGCGAGCGCGGCCGGGAGTACTCCCGCGAAACCCACGGGGAAGGCCACCCAGAACCACGGGTAGCCGACCGCGAGAAGACCGAAGCCGACGAGGAAGATGAGCGCGATGACGACGCCGGCGACGAGTTGCTGGAGCGGCGTCTCTTCTTCGTCTTCTTCGCCGCCGTCGGTTCGGAGGGAGTGTGAGTCGTAGGGTCCGCGGGACATGGTAGAGAATCGCCGGTAACGGACATAAACGCACCGCGCTGGTGCACGAACCGAGAGACGACTGCGTAGTCGTGGCTCTCTCCAGAACCGAGAACCGCAGAAGATGTGGTGCTCGGTGCACCGTCGTCGCCACGAGGGGACACCGTAGTTGGTGGCCGTTTCGCCTTACGGCGAGAGCCGTTGTCGGTCTTGCAAGACGAACAGCGTGAGTCTTGCTGACAGTCAGGTCTTCGTCCTACGGACTCAGACGCTGACGGTCTCGCGGGAACAACACAGCCTCACGGATGTTGCCGAGACCGAGCATCGTCATGATGAGACGCTCGCCGCCGAGTCCGAACCCGGCGTGCGGGGGCATGCCGTACTTGAACATCTTCGTGTAGTACTCGAAGGATTCGGGGTCGAGTCCCTGCTGTTCGAAGCCTTCGACGAGATGCTCGTAGCGGTGCTCACGCTGACCACCGGAGACGAGTTCCATGTTCGGGTGCATCATGTCGAACCCGGTCGAGAGCTGTTCGTCGTCGTCGTGGTCTTTGATGTAGAACGGCTTGATCTCGCTGGGCCAGTCGGTGATGAAGTAGTGGGTGCCGACGTCCTCGCCGAGCGCCTTCTCGCCTTCGGTCGGCAGGTCGTCGCCCCAGACGAGTTGCTCGTCGAGCTTGCCCGTCGCGTTGATGCGCTCGATTGCCTCCTCGTAGGAGAGACGCGGGAAGTCGCCCTCGGGTGCCTCGAATTCGTCTTGGAGGTCGAGCGCTTCGAGCTCTTCCTGGCAGTTCTCGTCGACTGCCTCGTAGGCGGCCTTGACGACGGCCTCACAGACGTCCATCGCCTCTTGGTGGTCGGCGAACGCCGACTCGAAGTCGATGGAGGTCGCCTCGTTGAGGTGTCGCGGCGTGTTGTGCTCCTCGGCGCGGAAGATCGGGCCGATTTCGAAGACGCGTTCGAGGCCGGAGCCGACCATCAGCTGCTTGAACAGCTGCGGCGACTGGTTCATGAACGCCTCTTTGCCGAAGTAGGTGATGGGGAACAGTTCGGTTCCGCCCTCGGTCCCCGTCGCGACGATTTTCGGCGTGTTGATCTCGGTCGCGTAGACGTCGCGGAACTTCTCGCGAACGGCGCGAAGGACCTCGGCGCGAATCTCGAAGATGGCCTTCACTTCGTCCTTGCGGAGGTCGAGCGTCCGGTTGTCGAGACGCGTCGAGAGTTCGGCGTCGACCTTGCCGGAGGGGTCGAGCGGGAGTTCCGGGTCGGCGTCGGCGAGCACCTCGACCGACTCGGGCGTGACTTCGACACCCGTCGGTGCGCGCGGTTCCTCTTCGACGTCGCCTTCGACGACGACGACGCTCTCGCGGTGGACGCCCAGCCCCGTCTCGACGAGGTCGTCGTCCATCTCGTCTTTCTCGAACTTGACCTGAATCTTCCCCGACTTGTCTCGGAGAATCAGAAAGGCGATGCCGCCGAGGTCACGAATCTCGTGGACCCAGCCAGCGACCTTGACCGTGTCGCCGGGTTCGGCGTCTGCCGTGTAGGTTCGGCCTTGCATACGTGGCCGTTTCAACCTACGGGACTTAAAAACGGTCGATTCGGCGCTACTGTGTCCCGAATCCTTCACCATCGTTCGAACCGTTTAGGACGATTCAGTAAATATACCGCACTACTTATCTCGATTCAGCAAATAGAAACGGATATAGAATCGATTCGCCATGGGACATGACATAGTTATCGTCGGCGGTGGGGTCGTCGGGGAGACGCTCGCGGAGGCACTCGAGCGGGCATCCGTCGAAGTTGTCTACCTCGACACGGACAGCCGCGCCGTCGACCGTGCAGCGGAATCCGGCGTCGACGCACAGTTAGTAGAAACGAGTGAGGCAACCGCACTCGACCACGTGAGTGCCGAAGACGTCGGCATCGCCATCGTCGCGTCGAGCGAGGACAGCCGGAACCTCCTCGTCGCTCAGTTGTTACAAGTTCGGAGTGCCCGACGCGTCGTCGCGTTGGTGAACGACCCCGACAACGTCGAGCTGTTCGTCGACGCCGGTGTCGAACCGGTGTGTGCCACCTCCGCGCTCGTCTCGGCGCTGGACGACCGCCGCCGAACCACACGGGACGCCGCTCCACAGCGTACGCGAGTTGCAAGCGAAGTTGACACGTCGGACGATGCCTCCGACAGCGGGGTCGATGCGTAGTGCCGAAGACCCTCGAACGTGACCTCGGGCTGTTCTCGGTGTTCGCCATCAGCATCGAAGCGATGATCGGGAGCGGCATCTTCATCCTCCCGGCGCTAGCTGCGGACATCGCCGGCCCGGCCGTGGTTCTCGCCTACCTCATCGCCGGACTGCTGGTGGTGCCGGCGGCGCTCTCGAAGTCCGAGATGGCGACCGCGATGCCCGAATCCGGCGGGACGTACGTGTTCATCGAACGCGGCATGGGACCGCTCCTCGGCACCATCGCCGGTGCGGGAACGTGGTTCGCGCTCTCGTTCAAGGGGGCACTGGCGCTCGTCGGCGGCGTCCCGTACCTGCTGTATCTCTTCGACGTTCCACAGAGTATCACGACGCCGCTGGCGTTGGCGCTGGCGACACTCCTCGTCGTCGTGAACGTGCTCGGCGCGAAACAGACTGGACAGCTCCAGGTCGCCATCGTCGCCGTGATGCTCGCCGCCCTGGGTTGGTTCGCCGTCGGCGGCGTTCCGACGGTGCAGTTGACGTACTACGACGGGTTCTTCGACAGCGGCGTCGGCGGCATCCTCGAAGCCACCGGGCTGGTGTTTGTCTCCTACGCGGGCGTGACGAAAGTTGCGAGCGTAGCCGAGGAGATCGAAGACCCTGGGCGGAACATCCCGATCGGCATCCTCGGATCGCTCGCCTTTACCACGGTACTGTACGTGCTCATCGTGTTCGTGATGCTGGGTGTCACAGAACCGGGGTCGCTCAGCGACTCGAGCGCGCCGATGGCCGTCGCGGCCGACGCCGCACTCGGCACTGCGGGTGTCCTCGCCGTGGTCGTCGCAGCACTGCTGGCGCTCATCAGTACCGCAAACGCGGGCGTCCTCTCCTCCTCGCGGTACCCGTTCGCGATGAGTCGAGACAACCTCGCACCGCCCTCGCTCGGGGAGATAAGCGACCGCTTCAACACGCCGAGCACGTCTATCACGCTCACCGGCGTGGTGTTGCTCCTGCTCATCGCGTTCGTCCCTATCGCAGACATCGCGAAACTCGCGAGCGCGTTCCAGATTCTCGTGTTCGTGCTCGTCAACGTCGCACTCATCGC
The DNA here is from genome assembly GCF_900114455.1 of Halogranum rubrum. Classification (GTDB taxonomy): domain Archaea; phylum Halobacteriota; class Halobacteria; order Halobacteriales; family Haloferacaceae; genus Halogranum; species Halogranum rubrum. The sequence goes on from NZ_FOTC01000002.1 coordinate 207,124, forward strand.
GTTCCGCCGCGGGGCGATGGAGTACAACCCCGACTTCCGTTCGCCGCTCTACCCGTGGGTTCAGCTGTTCGGCGTGGGTAGCGGACTGCTCTTGCTCACGCAGATGGGAACCCTTCCGCTCGTCGGCGCAGTCGTCATCATCGTCGCCGGTACCGTGTGGTATCTCGCCTACGGTCGGAGTCGCGTCGACCGCGAGGGGGCTGCCGTGGACGCGATTCGACGCGAACTGGGCAGTCAGGCCGTCGAACGCACTCGTGAGGCGGTCACGCCCGCGACCGACGGCTACGAGGTGCTGGTCGCGGTTCCCGAGGAGATGAACCTCGCAAACGAGCGAACGCTCGTCGACGTCGCGGCGGACCTCGCCCGACCACATCACGGGAGCGTCTCTGTCGTCCGTTTCGACCACGTCGCAGACCAGGTACCGCTCGACGCCGCCACGACGCAGTCGGCCGACGACATCGAGTTCGAAGCGCGTACCGACGCGATGGCGGCCGACTTCGACCTCCCGATTCGCGTGAGCGAGGTTGTCAGCCACGACACTCGCCACGCGCTCGCGCACTACATCGACTCCACGGACGTCGACATGCTCGTCATGGAGACCGAACCGAACGGGTTGCGAGAACGACTGTTCGGGTCGGACGTCGAGTGGGTGCTCGCTCACACCGACTGTGACGCGGTGCTCGTCGACCCTAACCGAACGACAACCACCGACCGCCACGCGACGAATGGCGACGACAGCGACACCGGTCTCGGCGAGGTGAACGTCGTGACGGTCGTCACCGACGAGGGGCCGTACGACCCGGCGAAGGTGGCCATCGCAGACGCCATCGCCGCCGCCCACGACGCCGAAATCCGCTTCGAGTACGTCGTCGGCGAGTTCGGTTCCGACGCCCAGCGCAGCACGCTCGACGACTATCACGAGGATATCGCGAGTCTCTGCTCGTCGCCCGTCAGAACCGGGTTCTTACGACCCGACGATGGGGCATCGGACTTAGAGACCGGCGAGACAGACGTGTTGGTCACGGGGAGCAGTTCGGTCTCTCTCGCCGTCGACTGCCCGTCGATTCTCGTCCGTCCCCGTGACGAGACGACACCGGGATGGCTCGGCCGGAGACTCGAACGTAGGCTCCTCTAGGGGAACGTAAACGCTTTCAGACGCCGGCCCACCTGACTGCGTATGCCGAACCGCGAGTTGGACGAACTCGACCGCTACATCATCTACCGTCTCCAGCAGGACGCTCGCAGCACGTCCGCCGCAGAGATTGCAGAGGACTACGGCGTCTCGCCGAGCACTGTTCGCAACCGAATCGGCCGTCTGGAAGCCGACGGCGTCGTTCAAGGAGCCCACGTCGACGTCGACTACGAACTCGTCGGCTACCAACTGTTCACCATCATCTTCTGTACCGCGCCGATTCCCGAGCGCGAAGAACTCGCTCGCGAGGCGCTGGAAGTTCCCGGCGTCGTCTCCGTCCGCGAACTGATGACCGGCGAGGAGAACCTCCACGTCATCGCAGTCGGCCGTGACAGCGACGACCTCAGCCGTCTCGGTCGCGACCTCTCGAAACTCGGCTTGGAGATCGTCGAAGAAGAACTCGTACACAACGAGTATAGCTGTCCGTTCTACTGGTTCGGCCAGGACGACGAGACAGAACTGGAGTCTCGCGAGTCCTGACTGCCCTTGCTGTTCTCGGCGCGGCGTGTTGCGGGAGATACGGTGACTGTACGGGCGGAAAATCCACTCTCTTCTCGGTCGTTCCGGGTTGCTCGCCGCCTCCCTCGGAGCGATGGCAGACTGAGCCGTGTGCCGAGGTCGACCAGCCGACCGGCCGACGCCGCACTCAGGGTTCGGCCAGTTCGCCGTGGGCGGCTTTGACCCCTTCGACCGTCTCGCGAACCGCGTCGACGCCTTCGTCGTGCAGGAGGTTGCCGACGACGACGACGTCCGCGTTGCTCCCCATCTCGTGCGCCGAGTCGTAGTCGTGGATGCCGCCGCCGTAGAACAGCGTGGCCTCGTCGAGTGCGTCGTGAGCGGCGGCGACCTTCTCGGGGTCGCCGTAGGTACCGGAGTACTCGATGTAGACGATTTTCTGGCCGAACATCTTCTCGGCGACGCGGGCGAAGGAGGCGACGTCGTCGGCGTTCTGGTCCGTGTCGGCCTCGGTGTACTCTGCGACAGAGGAGTCCGGGTTGAGCACGATGTACGCCTCGGTGTGCGTGCGGTCCCAGTCGAGGCCGTCCTCGATTCGGACCCACTCTTTGTGCGCGCCGGTGACCCAGAAGGAGTCCTTCGCGTTGAACACCGTCGGGATGAGATAGCCGTCGAGAGCGTCGTCGTCGATGACGACGCCGGGGTTCGACGGTTCCTGGTAGATGGGGACGTCGTACTTCGCGCAGGCGTCGACGACGCGCTCCATCTTCTCTTCGGTCATGTCGAGCGTGCCGCCGATTTCGAGCGCGTCGGTGCCGGTGGCGCAGACGTCTTCGAACGTCTCGCCGTCGACGAGGTCCTTGTCCGGATCGATCTTCGTGATGTGGTCCCAGTCAGTCCACGGTGTAGTCATTGGGCGTTATACTCCGTGAGGGGATGAAAAAGGGTGCGAATCGGTGAGTGGTGTGGTGGCGATGCTCAATCGGCGGAGAAGCCGTGAAGTGCGCGATGCTCCTGTAGATACATCTTTGCAGGATGCAGGTCTTCACGTTCGGGGAGACAGAGCGGCTTCTCTCGAAGCTGAACGAACTCGTCGTATCCCGGTAGCTCAGGCCGTTCATTGACCAAAACCTCGTATCTATCTCGAACCGACAGCCATCCGTTGTCGAAGGCCCAGTGATGGAGTTTACACAACGCGAGACCGTTTCTGATATCTTCGCGTCCGTTCTGGCTCCGCGGGTAGATATGTGCTGCTTCGACCTCCGGACGGCCTGTCGGTGAGAACCGTTTCGCGCCACAGATTGCACAGTGGTTGTCGTACGCCCGTTTGACGCCTCGTCGGAACGCAGACGAGCGAGCACGGCGATACGCTTCTGTGTACTGTGCCTCGTCTTCGGTGAGTTCTGGTGTCTTCTGTACTCGCTCGTACAACTCGCTCTCGGCGTCGTCGTATTCGTCGGAGTGGTCTTCGACAGCAGTGTGGTCGACGAACGCGGAGACGCTCCCGTACTCGCGCACGATGCTTCGTCGTCCGCCGTCGTTCAACCGCATGAAGTTCTGTGGATGACCGCGACTGTGGCCAGCGTGTTTGTGGTGTATCTCGGTGCTGTCGATATCGACCTCTTGCACGTCCGAGAGATACATCACGTATGGCCAAAGGTCGTCCATATTGTCTCGAAGGGAAAGGTCGTAATCCGTCCACAGCATCGCGGCGAATTTCGGATTGTACTCGGTCGTCACGACTTTCGCGGCGTACTGGTACCGCTGATTGCCGGTGTAGAAGAGGATGACGTCGCCGTGTCGCATCTGTTCGATATACTTGTCCGCACCCGGGGACGCTCCCCAGACGGCGACGCGGTCACCGAACTCTCTCTCCGTGAACTTCCGGTAGAGAGACTGTCCGACACCGTCGATAACTGTGTCTCGGAGATGCTTCTGTGCGTGGGCGTTGCTGCACGGCGCGAGAAACACGTTCCCTACATCACTCATCGATGTTTACAGACGATGGTCAACAAGCTGTTAATTCTTCTGTTGGCGATTCTACGCAAAAGCAACGCGCCGACGCATCGGAGAGAAAATCGAGAAGACCGACCAACTCATCGACGAAATCGTCTACGAGTTGTACGGCCTGACCGAGGAGGAAATCGAAATCGTCGAAGCGGCGGTCTCCTAGTGAGGGTTTAACCGTCAAGCCGAGCAACTATCGGACATGACCGAAATCGTCCGAGACCCCGAGCACAGCAACGGTGCGCCGACAATCGAGGGGACGGGTGTTCGCGTCATCGACATCGCGAAAGCCTACGAGCACAGCGGCTACGGACCTGACGAAATTGTCGACCTCTACCCGTTCTTGACACTCGGCGACGTTCACACTGCACTCGCGTTCTACTACGACCATATCGACGAGTTCCGTTCCAGTTCCTCCGCGTCGGCGTCGGCATGACTCGGCCACTCTACTGTGACGAGGGGATCTGGATTCCCGTCGCCGAGGGACTCAAACGGCGTGGCTGGGAGATACACACCGTTCGTGACCACGAGCGGCTGGGAGCACCCGACCGTGAACACCTTCAGTTCGTCGTCGAGAACGATTGGCTTCTGTTCACGTTCGACGACGACTTCCTCTCGCTCGTGAAATCGGAGAGTCTCGACCACGCAGGGATTATCTTCGCCGACCAGTCAAAGGCACGAGTCGGTGACCTCGTCAAATCACTCGACGCGTTTCTCGAAGCTGTCGACGACGAGTGGCGCGGAATCCACTACCTCTAATCCGCCGCTGCCTGCCACTTCCGCACCGTATCCGCTCCCACGCCCTCCACTTTCGCGGCGACGTCGTCGGGGTCCGACTCCTTCAGACCGGGTACGTCTTCGATACCGGCCTCTTTCAGCTTCTCGGCGGTCTTCTCGCCGATGCCCTGAATCGACTCCAACTCCGAACCGTCGACCTGTCGGGCCTGATACTCGCGGTAGTTGCAGATGGGACAGCCGAGTTCCCAGGGTTCGTCGCCGGAGTGCACAATCAAGTGCGGCAGGTCGTGTTCTTCGCACATCTCGTCGGTGACTTCGATTTCGCCGCGCCGAGGCAGCGGTAGCGAGTAGTCGCAGTCAGGGTAGCGAGTACAACCGACGAGGCGCGACCCGGAGCGGAGTTGCTTGATAGCCAACTCACCGCCCTCCTCCTCACCGCACTCCGGACACACACCGATAATCTCGTCCTCCTGTTCGTCGGCCTCGTCAGCCTTACACTGCGGACAGCCGTGCGTGAACGTCTTGCGCCCGGCGAGCATCTTCACCTCGTGGAGGTCGTGCTCCTCGCAGGTGTCGTCGAGGATGAGCGGCTTGCCCGTCGAGGGGAGCGGGAGCGTGTAGGTGCAGTCCGGGTAGCCGTCACAGCCGACGAAGTACGACCCGTGGCGGGACTTGCGGACGAGGAGGTCCTCGCCGCACTCCGGACACGGTCCGAGGGTCTTGTCGGCCTTCAGCGACTTCTTGAGCTGTGAGCCCAACTCCTCGCTGTTCTCCATCAGCCCCTCGAACACCTGTTCGAGCATCTCGCGAGACTCGTTGGTGACGTCCTCGTAGTTGGCCTTCCCGTCGGCGATGGCGAGCATGTCCTCCTCCAACTGGGCGGTCATCTCTTCCGACACGATGAGGTCCGCGAAGTCCTCGCCCGCTTTGACGACGGCCCGTGCCAGTCGTGTCGGCTTCGGCGGGTCCGACTCGATGTAGCCGCGGTCGTAGAGCTTCTGGATGACGTCGTGGCGAGTCGCCTTCGTCCCGATGCCCATCTGCTCCATCGTCTCGATGAGCCGCGACTGGCCGTAGCGCCGCGGTGGTTGGGTCTGCTTGGCTTCGATGCGGGTGTCGGTGACGGCGAGTTCTTCGCCTTCTTCGACGTCCGGCACGAAGCTCTCGGTGTTGTTGAAGTACGGGTAGACCGCGTGGTAGCCCTCTTTGATGAGGCGCTTGCCGTTGGCCTTCAACGAGAGACCGGCGACGTCGGCGACGACGCGCAGGTGTTCCCACTTCGCGGCCTCCGCGACGGTGGCGAAGAACCGCCGGACGACGAGTTCGTACACGTCGTGTTCGTCCTCCGAGAGGTCCGACGCGGAGGGGAGTTCGCCCGTCGGGTGAATCGGGGGGTGGTCCGTCGTCTCCTTGTCGCCTGTCGTCGGCTCTATCTCCTCTTGGTCGAGCAGTGACTCGGCGTCGTCGCTGAACGTGCTCGAACCCGTGAAGGCGTCGAGCAGTTCGCGCGGGTCGAGGTCCTCCGGGTAGTGGGTGTTGTCCGTTCGGGGGTACGTGATGTAGCCCGCCGTGTAGAGGTCCTCGGCGATGCTCATCGCTCGCTGGGCCGAGTAGCCGATAGAGCCAGCGGCGCGGATGAACTGCGTCGTGTTGAACGGCGCGGGCGGTTCGTCGGTTCGCGTCCGGCGGTTGACGGACGTGACCGTCGCCGACGACTCGCTCTGGAGTGTCTCGAACGCCTTCGTGGCCGACTCTTCATCCCAGACGCGTTCGGCCTCGTTGTCGTCCTCGTCGAGGTAGAAGTACTGCGACTCGAACGACTCGTCGTCCTTCTCTAAGTCTGCAAAGAGTTCCCAGTAATCTTCGGGGTCGAAGGCGTCGATTTCGCGTTCACGGTCGACGATGAGTTTCAGCGTCGGCCCCTGTACCCGACCGACCGAGATGAAGTCGTTACCGAGTTGCCGCGCCGACAGCGAGAGGAACCGCGTGAGTGCGGCACCCCAGACGAGGTCGATTACCTGTCGGGCTTCGCCCGCCGCCGCCAAATCGAAGTCGAGGTCGTCGGGGTTCTCGAACGCCTCGGTTACCTCGCGCTTCGTGATAGAGGAGAAGCGCACGCGGTCGATGTTGACGTCTTCGTTGACCTCGCGGACGAGTTCGTACGCTTCCTTGCCGATCAACTCACCCTCGCGGTCGTAGTCTGTCGCGATGACGACGTTCCCCGCTTTCCGCGCTAGTCGCCGGAGGGCAGCGACGATGTTCTCCTGTGTGGGATGTTTGTCGATTGGCGCGTCGATGAGTTCGACCGGTTCGACGTCGCGCCAGTCGTTGTACTCCGCCGGGAAGTCGACGCCGACGACGTGCCCGGAGAGACCGATACAGCGCTTCCCGCCCCACTTGTAGACGTTGACGCCGTTCATCCGCTCGGCCTCGGCGGACTCACCGCTGAGGATGGCGGCGATTCGTCTCGCCGCGTTGTCTTTTTCCGTGATTATCAGTTCGGGGCCACGACTCATTGCCGAGCGATAGGCGCAGGGACGGCCTAAATCTTTCGTGCCGGCAACGAAGAAACCGCACGACGGCGACGACACAACGTGTGTGGGCGAGTGCGCATTATGCGCGCAAGCGCGCGAAGGTAAACAGGTCGTGGCTCATCGGTTCGCCGGACTTTCGAGACGCATCCCGTACAGATACCGTCCACACCACTCGCCCCCGGGAACCGGTCCCGTCGATGGCCGTAGCCAGTACACAAATGAGTCACGAGGACGAATCCGAGTGCGTGCACGACCGCTGGCTCGTTCTCAATCCGACGAGTGGGACCGCAACCCACGTCGACCGCGTCCGCTCGCTGGCCGCCGAGCGAGGCTACCGTATCGAGCAGACCGAGGGACCGGGTCACGCGGTCGAACTCGCCGAGGCCGCCGTCGAAGCCGACGCCGACCTCGTCGCTGCGGCGGGCGGCGACGGCACGCTGAACGAGGTGCTTCGAGGACTCGACGCCGCCGACGGACTCGACGACGTCACGCTCGGCGTCGTCCCGACGGGGACGGAGAATCTCTTCGCCACTAACATCGACGTCACGGGCATCGAACGAGCGTTCGCCGTCCTCGACACGGGCGAGCGGCGACGAATCGACATCGGCGTCGCCGGCGAGACACCGTTCGTCATGTCCTGTGTCGCCGGGCTGACCGCAGAGGCGAGCATCGCCACGTCGAGCGAACTGAAAGAGCGATTCGGGTCGCTGGCGTTCGCCATCACCGGCGTCCAACAAGCGGCGGACTTCGACGGCCTCCACATCGACGTCAGCGCCGTCTCGAAGGGAGAAGAGACGCGATGGGCGGGCGAGGCACTCGGTGCGCTCGTCGGCAACGTTCGGCGCTTCGCGAAACAGGGCGGGCAGGCGAACGTCGAAGACGGTCTGTTCGAAGTCGTCGTCATCGAGCAGATGCCGACGAGCAAAGCCGTCGCGGAGGCCGCCGCACACCGCGTGTTCGCCCGCGACACCGAACACGTCCACCGGTTTCAGGCGAGTCAACTGACCGTCGACGCGCTCGACGGCGAACCCATCAACTTCAGCATCGACGGCGAACCGCACCGAGACGACCATCTCGTCTTGCACACTCGGCCGAAGGCGCTACAGGTGTGTGTCGGCCCGGACTACGAAGCCGACCCCACGGACGAGTGACGCGACAGGACAAGCCTTTTCGACGCACTGCCACGAGATTCGGTGATGGACTCGCGTCTCCGTTCGCTCGCCCTCCTCGTCGGTGTCCTCCTCGTCACTGTACCCCTCTACGCCCCGCTGTTCGACGTGACGGGAGTGGACTACCAGTACGAAGCGACAGAGCTGACCGTCGACGACGACGGACTCACGCTCGTGAACGACGCACCACGAAACGTGCACTGGCGTCACGGCGAGCGCACAAAGAATCATGGTGCTTCTGTCCCTCTGGTACAGTATGTCTCACGTCCCTGAGCACGTCGAAATGTTCGTCTGTACGAACTGCCAAGTCGTCCACGCGGGGTCAGTCGCCGAAATCGAGGACGGCCACGAGTTCTCTGCACCCGACCGGTGCGGCGCGTGCGAGAGTACCGAGTTCGTCGCTACCGAGCGATGGGCGTACCACGGCGACGAACACCAGTAGTCAGAGCATCGAAGAACCGAAGAGCCGAACCAGCGAGTCGCGAGAGTCGACTCGCAGAGACCCGCGCACAGCGCAGATTGCTGTGTGGCTCCGTCGCGTCCTCAGTCGTCCAGTCGCTCGCGGAGCAACTGGTTCGCCGTACCGGGGTCTGCACTTCCGCGGGACTTCTGCATGACCTGCCCGACGAGGAAGTTCAACGCGCCACTTTCACCCGAGTGATAGTCCTCGACGGCGTCGGGGTTCTCCTCGATGGCCTCCTCGACGAAGTCGACGATTTCGTCGTCGTCGGCCTTACCGAGTCCCTCTTGCTCGATGACGGTGTCTGGGTCGACACCGTCGTCGAGCATCTGCCGGAGGACGATCTCCTCGGCGTTCTTCGTCGTGATGTCGTCGGTAGCGACGAGTTCGACGAGATGCTTGAACTCGTCGAGTCGGTCGCTGACGTCGGTAATCTCCATGTCGCGGTAGTTCAGTTCGCCGAGGAGGTTGTCGGCGACCCACGTCGCTGCGAGGTCGGGGTCGAACGACTCGGCGACGTCCTCGTAGAAGTCCGCGACTTCCTTCGTGGAGGTCAGTTTGGAAGCAGATTCCTCGTCAAGTCCGTACTCCTCGCGGAAGCGCTCGCGGCGCGCGTCGGGGAGTTCCGGAATCGGAATCTGCTGTTTCCAGTCGGAGACCTGTAGCGGCGGCAGGTCGGCTTCGAGGAAGTAGCGGTAGTCTTTCTCCTCTTCTTTCGAGCGCATCGAGACGGTGATGCCACGAGATTCGTCCCAGTGACGCGTCTCCTGTTCGATGACGCGGCCGCGCTGAATCGCGTTCTTCTGGCGAGTGACCTCGTAGGCAAGCGCCTTCTCTGCGCCCTTGTGACTGGAGATGTTCTTGACCTCCGTGCGGTTCGCCGCGTCGAGCGTCTCCTTCGAGATAGACCCGTCGTCGGCGACGTCGTCGGCGGGGACCATCGAGATGTTGGCGTCGACGCGGAGCGACCCGTCGCGCGTGGAGTCGAAGACGCCGAGATATTCGAGCACTTCCTCCAACTTGGCGAGGAAGTTTCTGACCTCTTTCGGACTCCGGAAGTCGGGTTCCGTGACGATTTCCATCAGCGGCGTCCCTGCACGGTTGTAGTTGACGAGCGTGTAGTCGGCGGTGTCGATGCTGCCGCCTTTGTGCTGGAGGCTTCCCGGGTCTTCTTCGAGGTGGGCGCGGCGGACGTTGATGATGCGTCGCTCGTCACGGATGTCGACTTCCAACTGTCCGTCTTGACAGATAGGGGCGTCGTACTGGGTGATTTGGAAGTTCTTGGGGAGGTCGGGGTAGTAGTAGTTCTTCCGGTGGAACGTCGTCTCTTCGGGAATGTCGGCGTTCAGGGCTTTGCCAATCTTCACCGCCGCCTCGACTGCACCCTCGTTGAGCACGGGCAGTGCGCCGGGCAGTCCGAGACAGACGGGACAGGTCCGGGTGTTGGGTTCTTCGTCTTCCGCCGCCGCGGTGGAACATCCACAGAAAATCTTCGTCGCCGTCTCCAACTGGACGTGGACTTCCAGTCCGATGACGGAGGCGAGTTCTCGCTGTTCGAGCGCCTGAGCAGTCATTATCCGGGATTTGCGTGCCGGTGGCTAAAGGCTAACGGGACTGCGTCGGGCCGCCTCGGCGTCGGCCATCTCTGTCGACCTCACACACGCGATGCTGGTCCTCGCCGCCACTGCAAAATTTGACAATTGTTTCTCCAGCTGGACAAATTTTCGACATTCGTGTCGAATTAGCTGTGTATTTTTATACCGGTGCCGTCACCGTTCGAGGTATGTGTGGTGAGCCATCGCATGACGGATGATGCAGACGAACCGGCGAGCGACCGCTGGGCACCGATACGGACCGCCGGTCGGTGGGGCGTTCACGCCCGGACGCATCTCACCGTCCTCGCAATCGTCGTCGTCGCCGAACTGATCGGTGAAATCTCCTTCCCCGTCGGTCCGGGGCAAGTCGTCTTACTTCCGATGCTCTACGCCGTCGTCATCGGGATTCTGGTCACGTACAACGTCCTCGGGCGATACGTCGACCCGCTTCGTAAAATCGTCTCGAAGGATGTGAGTCGCGTCAGTTCGCCGCTGCTCATCATCGCGCTCATGCCGCTCGGTGTGAAGTACGGGACGCTCGTCGCCCCGGCGTTCAACCAACTCGTCGAGGCTGGCCCTGCGTTCGTCCTGCAGGAGTTCGGCAACCTCGGGACGATTCTCCTCGCGCTTCCGTTGGCGCTCGCACTCGGCCTCAAGCGCGAGGCCATCGGTAGTGCAGTGAGCATCGCTCGCGAACCGACGCTCGGAGTCATCACCGACAAGTACGGCATCGACTCTCCCGAGGGCCGCGGCGTCCTCGGGACGTACCTCACGGGAACCGTCCTCGGCACCGTCTTCTTCGGTCTGCTCGGCGGGTTCGCACCGGCGACGGGCATTCACCCACTCGCGCTCTCGATGGCCTGCGGGATGGGCAGTGCGAGCATGATGACCGCCTGCTCCGCCTCGTTGGCCCAGACCGTCTCTTCCGTACCTGAAGACCAGATTCTCTCCTTCGCGGCGACGAGTAACCTCCTCACGGGCATCACCGGTCTCTACATGGTACTGCTCGTCGGCCTCCCGGTCATCACCCGGTTGTATCGAGTACTCGAACCGGTCGTCGGGAGGGACGCATGAGCGACACCACCCAGATGGAGACGGGTCGGTTCGCGCTGAACTCGCTGAAGATGCTGCTCGTCGTCGGCATCCTGACGCTCGTCGCCAACTCCATCGGCCCGGAGACCGGATTCAGAGCGGGGTTCGTCGAGTCCATCCCCGGGATGGGACTCATCGTCCTCATCGGTCTCGTGGCGCTGTTGCTCGGGCGGGCGATTCCGCTCGACCTGCCGGCGTTCGCCTACGCGATGATCATCGCCTTCGCACTCGCACTACCGTTCTCGCCGGTGCAAGGGCCGTTCCTCGGCTACGTCGAGCGGGTGGACTTCCTCGCGACGACGACGCCGATTTTGGCCTACGCGGGCCTCTCGATTGGACTCCAGACCGGCCGCATGAAGGAGGTCAGTTGGAAACTCGTCGTCGTCGCCGTCTTCGTCTTCTTCGGGACGTACTTCGGGTCGGCACTCATCGCACAGGCCGTGCTCAGCGCACAGGGGTTGATCTGAGATGGTCGACGCCGACGCACTGAAACAACAGGTCTGTGCTGCCATCGACGACAACCGCGAGGCCATAATCGACCTCGCGAAGTCCGTCGAAGCCGAACCCGAACTCGGGTTCAAAGAGACGAAGACGACACGGAAAGTCGCCGAGGCGTTCGAGTCGATGGGACTCTCGGTCGAAGAGGAACTCGCCGTCACCGGCGCACGCGCTCGACTCGGGTCGGGCGAGATGCGAGCGGCCGTCTTCGGCGAACTCGACGCGCTAGTGAACCCCGACCACCCGAAGGCCAACCCGGAGACGGGTGCGGTCCACGCCTGTGGGCACCACGCGCAACTCGCACATCTCGTCGGTGTCGCATCCGGCTTCACGGGTGCTGGCGTCGTCGACGAACTGGACGCCGCCATCGACTTCGTCGGCGTTCCCGCCGAAGAGTATCTCGACCTCTCGTATCGCCGCGAACTCATCGAATCCGGGCAGACAGAGTTCGTCGGCGGGAAACAGGAACTCATCCGGCGCGGTCACCTCGACGACGTCGACCTCGGCATCATGATGCACGCCGGCAACGACGCCCCCGAACGCGTCGTCACGAGCGACTTCTCGACGAACGGGTTCGTCGGCAAGTTCGTCACGTATCGAGGAAGAGAGGCTCACGCCGGAGCAGCACCCGAAGAGGGTGTCAACGCGCTCAACGCCGCGATGCTCGGCATGAACGCCATCCACGCCCAGCGCGAGCGCTTCGCCGACGAGGACGCCGTTCGCGTCCACCCAATCATCACGAAGGGCGGCGACGGCGTCAACGTCGTCCCGGCGGACGTGCAGATGGAGTCGTACGTGCGAGCCAAGAGCGTCGACGCCGTCCGCGAAGCCAACGTTGCAGTCAACCGTGCGCTCGAATCCGGCGCGATGGGCGTCGGCGCAGATGTGGAGATAAACGACTACCCCGGCTACATGCCGCTTCGGACGGACCCGACCATCGTCGGCGCGTACGACGACAACGTCCGTGACCTCGTCGGCACCGACGCACTCGGTCCCAGCGGGACGCATCTCACGGGGTCGACCGACATGGGCGACGTGACGCAGATTCTGCCGGGCATCCATCCGTGGGTCGGCGGGTTCGAGGGCAGTCTGCACGCCCGCGACTTCCGCGTCGTCGACGAGGAGATGGCCTACATCCTGCCGGCGAAACTCACCGCGTGCACGCTCGTCGACGTACTCGCCTCCGAAGAGCGTCGACAGTCGATACTCGCTGCTAAAGCCGCGAAGAAGGACACTGAGACGTATCTCGACGAAGTACGGTCGTTCCGCGGCGACGTCGAGGCGTCGTACTTGGACTGACAGCGCTGTCCCGTTACGCCGTCGCCCGGTTTTTCAGTAGCGAAGGTCTGTGGGTGAGCGTGTCCCCAGCCGCCGACATATCACCATCTCCCACTTAACGTCTGACGTACCTTTATACGGCCAGAGACAGCCAATAGGCCCATGAGCAACAGGGTGGAGGAACTCGAATCCAAAGTGAAGGAACTGCAGGCAGCGGTCAACGGACTGACCGAGGAACTCGTCGAGACGAAAGAGCGCGTCCGACAACTCGAAGAAGAGGTCGATGTCGACGTCGCCCCCACCGGTCGGCGTCGTGACCGCGCCGCAGAGACAGCGGACGAAGAAACGCAGGCCGAAGCTGATAAAGCAGACGACGCCAAGGAAGGAGACGACGAGGAGCAGTCCAGCGGAAGCGACATCATCGTCGCGTAAGCTTGCGACTTCTCTCGTGAGCATCGATGAACGGTATTCATCGAGCCGTTCACGTCGGAACGTGAAGACAACACATGCATATCAAAGAGCTCGTCCTTGACGATTTCAAGAGCTTCGGGCGGAAGACTCGGATCCCGTTCTACGAGGATTTCACCGTCGTCACCGGACCGAACGGTTCGGGCAAGTCGAACATCATCGACGGTGTCCTCTTCGCGCTCGGCTTAGCCCGTACCCGCGGGATTCGGGCCGAGAAACTCACCGACCTCATCTACAACCCCGGCTACGACGACGGTCAGGAACCGCCGGGAACCAAAGAGGCCAGTGTTACCGTCGTCCTCGACAACAGCGACGGTAAGCTCGACCGGTCGCAGGTGGTCAACGCCGCTGGCACGGACAACGTCGGCGACGTCGACGAGATCACCATCAAACGACGGGTGAAAGAGACCGAGGACAACTACTACTCGTACTACTATCTGAACGAACGCTCGGTCAACCTCTCGGACATCCAAGACCTGCTGGCGCAAGCCGGTGTCACCCCCGAGGGCTACAACGTCGTCATGCAGGGGGACGTCACCGAGATAATCAACATGACGCCCTACCAGCGGCGGGGCATCATCGACGAAATCGCGGGCGTCGCCGAGTTCGACGCGAAGAAGGAGGACGCCTTCGGCGAACTCGAAACGGTCGAAGAACGCATCGGTGAGGCCGACCTCCGAATCGCCGAGAAAGAGGAGCGTCTCGACCAACTGCAAGACGAACGCGAGACGGCACTGGAGTACAAGTCGCTCCGCGAGGAGAGAGAGGAGTACGAAGGCTACCTCAAAGCCGCCGAACTCGAAGACAAACGCGCCGACTTAGACGGGACGAAATCCAAACTGGAGACGAAAGAGGACGAACTCGACGGCCTCCAGTCGGTGTTGGACGAAAAGCAAGGTCGCGTCACGCGCCTCGACGACGAGTTGGAGGACCTCAACCGCGACATCGAGCGGAAAGGTGAGGACGAACAACTCCGAATCAAGAGCGAAATCGAGGAAGTCAAAGGCGAGATAAGTCGTCTGGAAGGCAAGATAGAGACCGCAGAAGAGCGTATCGAGGAAGCCGAAAACGAGCGCAGACAGGCGTTCGTCGGCATCGACCGCAAGCAAGAGCAGGTCGACGAGTACGAAGACGAGATTCGCTCGGTCAAAGTCGAGAAAGCGTCTATCAAGAGCGACATCCAGTCGAAGCAGGTCGAACTCGCCGAGGTCCAGGGTAAAATCGAGAGCGTCGACACCGAGTTCGACGAACTCAAAGACGAACTCAGTAGTCGGAAAGAGGAGGTCGAGGAACTCAAGACGGAGAAGAACGACCTCCAGCGGGAGAAAGACCGCCTCCTCGACGACGCGCGCCGTCGCTCCAACGAGATTAGCGAGACGCGCGAGGAGATAGAGAACGCCCGTGAGCGCATCCCCGAACTGAAGGCCAAACTCTCGGAACTCCACAGCGAACTCGACAAAGCCGAGAAGAACAAGGCGAAAGTGCAGGGAATCGTCAACGACCTCCGCGACGAGCGTAAGGAGGCGAAAGACGAGCTTTCGGACGTCGAAGAGAAGATTCGGCGTAAGCAGAGCCAGTACGCCGAGATGGAGTCGCGAGCGAACGGCGACGGTGGCAACTCGTGGCCGCGGGCGGTCACGACGGTCATCAACGCCGGGATGAACGGCGTCCACGGTGCGGTCGGCCAACTCGCGAGCGTCCCCGGCGAGTACGCCACGGCCTGTGAGACGGCCGCCGGCGGACGACTGGCGAACGTCGTCGTCGACGACGACGGCGTCGGGTCCGACTGTATCGACTACCTGAAGCGCCGTAACGCGGGTCGGGCGACGTTCCTGCCCATCACGAAGATGGACAACCGGAGCCTTCCCCGAAAGCCGAACAAGCCCGGTGTCGTCGACTTCGCGTACAACCTCGTCGACTTCGACGGCCAGTACGCCAGCGTGTTCTCCTACGTCCTGGGGTCGACGCTCGTCGTCGAGGATATGGACACCGCACGGGACCTGATGGGCGACTACCGGATGGTGACGCTCGACGGCGACTTAGTCGAGCGCTCCGGTGCCATGACCGGCGGGTCCGGCGGTGGGTCGCGCTACTCCTTCTCCAAATCTGGTGAAGGGCAACTCGAACGAATCGCGAAGGAGATATCGGACCTCGAAGACCGTCGCCAGTCGTTACAGGCGGACGTTCAGGACGTAGAGGACCGCATCGACGACGTGCGCGACCGGCAGGCCGACGCGACCGAGAAGGTCCGCTCGATTCAGAGCGACATCGACCGCGTCGAAGGCGAACTCGACGGCGCGGAAGACGAGATAGCGACGCTCGAAGCGCGACTCGACGAGTTGCAGGACGAACGTGAAGACGTCGACGCAAAGATGCAGTCGCTCGACGCCGACATCTCGACGAAGGCCGACGAAATCGCCGACGTCGAGAGCGACATCGAGGAGTTGGAGACCGAGTTGAAAGACTCGGAGATTCCCGAACTCACCCAGCAAGCCGACGAGATTCGTGCCGACATCGGCGAGTTCGAGGACCGGATGGACGACTTAGACGGCCGACTCAACGAACTCCAGTTGGAGAAGCAGTACGCCGAAGACGCCGTCGACGACCTGCACGACACCGTCGAGTCCGCCCAGAACCGCAAGGCGGAAGCCGAAGAAGACATCGAGGAGCGCCGCGAGGCAATCGAGGAGAGAGAGGCGACACTCGACGAGAAGCGCGAGGCCGTCTCCGAACTCGAAGAGGAACTCGCGGAACTCAAAGAGGAGCGAAGCGAGTTGAAAGACGAACTGCGCGAGGCGAAGAACGAACGCGACGCGCAGAAAGAGAAGGTCTCCTCGGTCGAGTCGCGCATCTCCAGTCTCAGCAGTGCCGTCGAACGCTTGGCGTGGGAGATAGACGAACTCGAAGCCGAGGTGGGTGACTACGACCCCGAAGACGTGCCCGACCACGACGAAGTCCAGTCGACTATCGAGCGTCTGACCGGGAAGATGGAGGCACTCGAACCGGTCAACATGCTCGCCATCGACGAGTACGACGAGGTGAAAGACGACCTCGAAACGCTCCAAGCGGGTCGCGACACACTGGCCGAAGAGCGAGACGGGATTAGAGAGCGCATCGAGTCCTACGAGTCCCAGAAGAAACAGACGTTCATGACGTCGTTCGACGCCATCAACGAGCACTTCCAGGACATCTTCGAGCGACTCTCGGCGGGGACGGGCGAACTCGTCCTCGAAAACCCCGACGACCCCTTCGAGGAGGGGCTGACGATGAAGGCCCAACCGGGCGACAAACCGGTCCAGCGTCTCGACGCGATGTCCGGCGGCGAGAAGTCGCTGACGGCGCTGGCGTTCATCTTCGCCATCCAGCGACACAACCCGGCCCCGTTCTACGCACTCGACGAAGTCGACGCGTTCCTCGACGCGGTCAACGCCGAGCGCGTCGGCCAGATGGTCGACGACCTCGCGGGCGACGCGCAGTTCGTCGTCGTCTCGCATCGCTCGGCCCTGCTCGAACGCTCCGAGCGTGCCATCGGCGTGACGATGCAGGAGGACAACATCAGCGCCGTGACGGGCATCCAGTTGGGCGAACTCGAAGAGGCGGAGGTCACTGCGGATGACTGACCCCCGCGAGAACGGCGCGGAAGCGACAAACGGTGGCGGCGATGTCGACGATATTGACGACGCGCTCCCGGACGACGTCTCGGCCGCCGCTGACTTCGACGACGCTCCCGACGTCGACGACTCGACCGACGCCGAAGACGAAGTCGAACCGGTCGAACTGCTCGTCCAGTTGGCCGAAGAGGGCGAGATAGAGCCGTGGGACATCGACATCGTCGCCGTCACCGACGCCTTTCTCGAACGGTTGGACGCGACTGACCTCCGGACCTCCGGTCGGGCGCTGTTCTACGCGAGCGTCCTCCTACGGATGAAGGGCGACGAACTGCTTTCGCCGGACGAAGCCGACGAGGAACCCGAACTCGAACCGTGGGAGATGGCGATGCGGGGCGACGACCCGGCGTTCGACGACGACGGTGACACCGCGACCAACGGGTTCGACCCCGTCGACGCACTCGAAGCCGAGATGGACCGCCGTCTCGAACGCAAGCGTGCTCGGGGGTCGCCGGAGACGCTCGACGAACTCGTCCGCGAACTCCGCGACGCCGAACGTGGGACGTGGTGGAAGGAGTCCCGTGAGTACGACACCACGAACTCGCCGAAAGGGTTCCGTCGCGGGACGCAGACGCTCGACTACCACTCCGCGGACGACTTCCGCCGCGACGGCGAACCCGGCGAGGCGGACGTCACGGGAACGACTCACGACGAAGACATCGAAGCGACCATCGAACAGGTCGAAGCGACGCTCGCGACACACTACGGCGAGGGTCGCGCCGAGGTGCTCTTCGCCGAGATACGCGACGCCGGTGGCCGGGCGTTCCAGACGTTCCTCGCACTCCTCTTTCTCGCACACCGCGGACAGATTCGTCTCGAGCAGGACGAACTGTTCGGTGACCTCTGGGTGCAGGACCCGACTGCAGTGGAGTCCTCAGACGAGGAGACCGACGAGAGCGAAGAAGACGAAGTCGAAGCTATCGCCGACTGAGCGCGAGTGACAGTTCTCGTCCGTTCGGCTGGCGTTTTCTCCCGTTGACGGAGTTCTCGTGCTGAATCGCGGGCGCGAAGCCATCACGTACGTGATAGGGGAAGCGGACTGTTATGTCGAATTAGTGCCTCTCGTCAGCATCATGGAGCGAGACGAAGAACGTTCGTTCGAGGACCCGACTCACACGACGGTGTGTGGTGTCGAGGTGCAGTTCCAAGTGACGTCCGAAAACGAGCACCAATCTATCCCGGCCGATAGCGGAGGATACCACGAGTTGTTCGAAGATATGTTTTCAGAGATGAACGAGAGGGACGTTCTCTTCGAGATCGGTGCCCATATGGGCATCATCAGCTGTGTCGTCGGTCGACACTATCGCGATCTCGACATCGTCTGTTTCGAACCCAATCCACGGACACGTAAACGCTTGGAGACGAATCTCAAATTGAATGGCCTCGACGCCATCGTCATGGACTGTGCCGTCTCGAATTCGGACGGGGTGATGGTGTTAGACACTCGACACGCCTCTCGTGGTGGGGCGAAAGAGGCTCACCGTTCGGGGCAGGGGTCGGAGATACCAGTTCGAACACTTGATGGAGTCGTCACGGACGATGGTATTCCATCGCCGACGGTCATTGTGGCGGATATTGTGGGCGAGGAACTCAACCTACTCCGTGGCGGGTTGACGGTCTTCTCGTCACCCACGACACGGCTGGCGTATATCGTCACTCACGACCAGCCATTGGAACGTCTTGGAGGTAGTACACAGGACGTAGAGAAGCTTCTACGGAGATACGGGTTCGACAAAGTGGAACACCTTCGAGAAAACCTCCTCAAGGCCAAGAAGTCGGAACATTCCAGGTAACGGCAAACTCGCGTGAGCACAGCGTCGTCGGAGCAGTCGCCTTCGGAGTTCACGCCGGGGAAGTTTCAGTTCGGGGAGTGTGGAATCAGACCGGGTCTCGTTGTTCGATTCCGTATCGAATCTGCACGGTGACAGACTCACCTCCCGGTGTTGTATACTGAGTCCTGAATGTTGGAACTCACCTCTTTGCAAAGTACGAAATCCTCCCCCAACTCGCACGAGTGCTCGTTCAGTCGAACTGCAGCCAGTCCGTCTGAATCCCCGGTCCGTGGAGCGTCCAGCGCTGCTGTGTGCCGTCAACTGTCGGTCGGGTCTCGACCGTCGCATCGAACAACCCGTCGACAGTGACGGGGCTGTTCTCGCGGGGCGACGCCGAGAGGTGGAAGTGACCGATTGCTCCGGCGGCCCGGATGCGACTCGTAACCACTTGGAGGAACCGTCGAAGGTGGTGAGAGGGCGCGTCGTCGACGAGTGTGTCCAGTGAGTCGACGCAGACGCGAATCTCGCCCGGTTTCGGGTCGGTCGTCTCGAATCGCGTGAGGTGGTCGTGGACGTGTCTAGCGAGTGTTGACAGTGAGGCATTCGGTTCTACCCGACTGAACCACCGTGGCATGTCGTCGGCAGTGGACGCCGGCGTGTACGGCGTCTGGGGTTCGACGGAGTCGACCGTACCGAACCTGTCCGTAACGTCACCGCTGTCTGGTCTGTCAGCCGACTCGGTGAGTGTCGCCCGTGTCGCCGACCCGGTGACGTCGACGAAACCGAACCGCGTCGGGTCGAAGTCGGTGTCGAGCGGCGTGTTGTCACGAGTCCGAACGAGGAGGCGACGACGGACCATCGACTCACAACCGAGCAGTTGGAGACAGACAGTCGATGTCGCCGCTTCTGAGGGGTCTGTGAGTACGAGGACGTTCGCACCGCGTCGCTTGAGCGACTGCAGATGGCTTTCGAGTCGCTCTACGTCTCCCTCCATCGAACAGTGATTATTCGTCCGACTACATAGAACTTCGGAGCGCGTGACAGACGGTTCGAGTGGAGTGTTCTGTCGCTGAGAGTTGTCTCGAAAGGCGAGTAGCGAATCTCTGTATCGCCCGTGACCCGTCGCCGTCAGTCGTCGAGGTAGTCGCCGACGAGCAGGTCGACGCGCTCGCGAGTCTCCTCGGGGATGGCGTCTGCGGGCGTGTTGATGGTCCCTTCGAGCGCCGAGTGTGCGGCGCACTCGTGGTCCTCCGGGAGCGTCCGAATCGCTTCTTCCACGGTGCGCTTGATGGCTTCCTGGTTCTTCTCGGCGTTCTCGAGCACTTCCGCGAGCGTGACTTCGTGGTCCTGTTTCCAGACGTCGTAGTCCGTCACGCCAGTCACCGTCGCGTAGGCGATTTCGGCCTCGCGAGCGAGTTTGGCCTCCGGAATGGAGGTCATGCCGACGACGTCCCACCCCTGTCCGCGGTAGAACTCGCTCTCGGCACGCGTGGAGTACTGCGGTCCTTCGATGCAAACGTAGGTGCCGCCTTCTTGAACGTCTGCGTTCGTCGCCTCCTCGGCCGCCTCCGAGAGATGCTCGACGAGTTCCGGTGCGTACGGCTCGGTAATCGGCTGGTGGACGACGATACCGTCGCCGAAGAACGTCGACTTCCGGTGTTTGGTCCGGTCGAAAATCTGGTCCGGGACGACGAGCGTTCCCGGCGGTAGGTCCTCTTTCAGACTGCCGACGGCGTTGCTGGCGAGGATATGCGTGACGCCCAGTTTCTTGAACGCGTAGATGTTCGCGCGGTACGGCAGGTTCGTCGGCGAGCGACCGTGTTTGGGGCCGTGGCGAGGGAGGAACGCGACTTCCCGTCCCGTATCACCGAACTCGCCGATGGTGACCGGCGCGCTCGGTTCGCCGTAGGGAGTGTCCACTTCTTCTTCGCGCGTGTTCTCCAGCGGGAGTGCCTCGTAGATACCGCTGCCGCCGATGAAGCCGATGGTCATGCGAGCAGATGCGGTGAGCAGTCACCTAAATTGCCCGCTTCTCTCACTCCTCTCGTGTGAGTTGATATCACACGTCGGGAGCGTTGAAGTACCCGGACAGTGTTTCGTTCTGTAGTGACTTCCTCTTCCACTCACTCGGAGCTCACGGAAGGGGACCTCGTTCGCCCGATGCTGAATCTCGCGTGGCCGATGGTCGCCATCCAACTTCTCCAAGTCGCGTACAACGTCGCCGACACCTTCTGGCTCGGTGCCCTCTCGGCCGACGCCGTCGGCGCGTTGAGCCTCGCGTTCCCGCTCATCTTCCTGCTCATCTCCGTCGGTGGTGGGTTCACGACGGCGGGAACCATCCTCGTCGCCCAGTACATGGGTGCCGACAGCGAAGGGAAGGCAGGCCACATCGCGGGCCAGACACTCTCGTTCGTCACCATCGTCGCCGTCGGTATCGCCATCGCCGGCTTTCTGCTGACGGACGCGATGCTCGGTCTCCTCCCCGCCGACGAGGCGACGGCTGCTCAGATTATCCCGCTCGCCTCCGACTACATGCGGTTGTTCTTCCTCGGGATGCCCGCCCTGTTCGGCTTCTTCATGTTCACGTCGCTGATGCGCGGATACGGCAACACCCGAACGCCGCTCGTCGTGATGCTCGTGAGCGTCGTCGTCAACGTCGTCCTCGACCCGTTCCTCATCTTCGGCTGGTGGGTGTTCCCGGCGCTGGGTATCGAAGGGGCGGCCATCGCGACGGTGTTCTCGCGCGTCGTCGCCACGCTCATCGGCCTCTACGTCCTCTTCGGGACGAGCGCCGGCCCGACCATCGAACTCCCCGACCTCGTCCCGCGACTCGACGACGTTCGCGACATCGTCCGTCTCGGTGTCCCGAGCGCCTTGGAGCAGTCGACCAGTTCGATGGCGATGATTCTACTGACGGGGATGGTCGCGACGTTCCCGCCCGCCGTCGTCGCGGCGTACGGCCTCGGCAACCGCCTCATCTCGCTGGCGTTCCTGCCGGCGATGGGGATGAGCCAAGCTATCGACACCGTCGTCGGCCAGAACCTCGGTGCGGGCAAACCCGAACGTGCCCAGCGAGCGTCGTATCTGGCGATGAAACTCGTCGCCGTCGTGATGGTCGGCGTCGCCGTCGTCGCGTGGCTCTTTCCCGAGCCAATCGTCGGCGTGTTCATCAGTACGAAGACGGCACAGGCCGCGGCCACCATCGCCCACGCGAGCGACTACCTCCGTACCGT
Source organism: Halogranum rubrum (assembly GCF_900114455.1). GTDB lineage: Archaea > Halobacteriota > Halobacteria > Halobacteriales > Haloferacaceae > Halogranum > Halogranum rubrum. The sequence goes on from NZ_FOTC01000002.1 coordinate 229,284, forward strand.
CGCCGTGATGTTCGCCTTCATGGGCGTCCTCCAGGTCGCACTGGGGACGTTCCGCGGCGCGGGCAACACCCGGACGGCGCTGGTCTTCTCGATGGTCACGCTGTGGCTCGGGCGACTGCCGGCGACGTACTACTTCGTCTTCGTCGAGGGCTGGGGACCGACCGGCATCTGGGTCGCCGTCGCTATCGGCGACGTCGTCGGCTGTATCGCGGCCGTCGCGTGGCTCTCACGCGGGACGTGGAAGGAGTCCATCGTCGACGAGAGCGTGTCCACCCACCAGCCGTCCGACGACTGAATCGCACAGAGCCGTCTGTCTCGACGCATGGTCGGCCGCTTCGACTTCCGTCGACTACCTCACCGAACCTTATGTGTGTTGGGTGTGAACAATCCACTTGGTATGGTTCTCTGTGAGCGATGCGACACCGAACTTCTCGGTCCGCGTCCGTGCGCGTACTGTGGGCGGCAGTACTGTGCAGTCCACCGGTTTCCCGAGCGACACGACTGCTCGGGTCTCGACGGGCGAGAAGAAGGAACGGAGTGGTTCGACGACTCCGTCTCGGTATCGGAGTAGTCGAATCAGAACACGACGCCAGCGTCGAGCAGTGCGATGAACACCGTCAAGAGCGGAACGCTCACCAGTGTCGTCGTCAGGACGACGGTACTGACGTACTCGGCGACTTCGATGCCGCCGACCTCTTCGCCGCCGGCGAACTCGGCGACGAGGATGAGCGGTGTGACTGCGGCGGGCATCGCACACTCCAGTGCGAACGCCTTCGCGACGGTCGGGTCTTCGAACCCCATCGCCAACGCGACGCCGACACCGACGACGGGTCCGACGCCCATCTTCAACACGTTGGCTGTCCCCGCGCGTCGGAGGGCCGCCCCGTAGTTAGTCTGTGATAGCTGCAGACCGAGGATGAGGAGCATCACCGGAATCGAAGAGTCACCGACGAGTTTCAGCGTCGACAGCGCGGCCGACCCATCCGGTGGGACGAGACCGAGCCACCGAACCGCGAGTGCCGCGATGACCGCGTAGATGAGTGGAATCTTGGCTGCTCGTTTGACACCAGCGAGGCTACTCGAATTGCCACTTCGAGAGGCGATGTAGACACCGACGGTGTAGATGAGGACGTTCTGTGCCGTGAGGTAGAGGACGGCCGTGCTCCGTCCGGTCGCACCGAACGCGAACTCCAAGACGGGGACGCCGTAGTTGCCCGAGTTGGGAAAGGCGCTCACGAGAACGAGCGCCGAGAGCAACGGGTCAGAGGCACCGAACAGTCGTCCCACGAGTTCGGAGATGAGAATCATCGCGACGGTGTAGACGGCGACGCCGCCGACGACGCGAACGAGCGTCCCGCTCCCGAACTCGGTGGTCGCGAGACTGTGAAAGACCAACGCGGGTGCGAGGACGTAGACGACGACGGTGTTCAGCGGGTCGGGGTCGACCGCTTTGACTCGACCGAGTACGAACCCGACGCCTGCGATGGTGACGATCGGCAGAATCGCCGTCGCAAAGATAGAGAGAAGGCTCACAGAGCCACCGGTGGCACTGCTCGTTCGCCGGCTACGGCGGGGAGCGTCTCACTCACAGGTCGCTCAGACTCCGACGTCTTCACTTTCGGCGAGTCGCCACGCGCCGACGCTGGTCGACTCGACGTGACCGCGTCGTTCCATCTCGGTCATGACTTCCATCAGTCGACCGGGTTGAGCAATCTCCATCTCGATGCGGTCGACGTCGTGGAACTCGCTGAGGTAGTGGCGGATGTCGTCGCGCTCGAACGTCTCCTCGTCGGCTTTCTCCATCACACCGGTGATGAGGTCGATCATGTCCTCGATGAAGTTCCACGGGTAGACGACCCACGCCCACTCTTCGAGGCGCTCGCCGATGTAGTCCGGTTCGAACTCGCTCGTCTGGAGCAGTTGGAGCGTCGCGGTTCGAACCTCGCCCGCGTCGCGCTCGTTGACGTACTCGTCGGCGCGTTTGATGGACCCGCCGGTGTCGGCGATGTCGTCGATGATGAGGACGTCTTTGCCCTTGACCGACCCTTCGGGCATCGGGTAACGGACTTCGGGTTCGTTCGACTTCTGTGCCGTCCCGACGTAGTGTTCCATCTTCAGGCTCGTCAGGTCGTCCATACCGAGGAAGTCACAGATGCACCGTCCGGCGAACCAACCGCCGCGTGCCAACGCGACGACGACGTCCGGTTCGAAGTCGTCACGTTTGACCTGGTTGCTGACACCCCGACAGAGATCGTAGATGTAGTCCCAGTTGGTGATAGTGCATTTGAACTCGTCCGGGAGGTCACTCATGCCGTCCTGTGAGTGGAGTGGCTCGGCACATAAGGGTTTACAGGCAGTCTCGCTGGAACCGACGTGTCGTACTGGTAACGAGTGAACAGAAGCCAGCGAGCGCACGTGCGTACCGGAAAGACCTGCTCCGCGCCGACGGTGTTACTCGGCAGGCGCGTATCGGTTCTCGTCTCGCTCCACGATCAGGTCCTGCGCGAGCGCCACGTTGATTGTCTCGTTGAGATAGTCGGTGTCGAGTTCGTCTTTGACGAACTGTGCGATGTCGGCCCGTGCGACTGTCTCCTTCTCGAAGTCGGTGTTCATATCGACAAAGCGGCCGACTCGCTCGGCGTAGTAGTCCGGGTCCCACTCGGGTGTCGTCTCGACTTCTGATGTGTTCTCGGCCATAGACGACGTTTCACACCGACCCGATAATACTGCTGTGGGCGATGGCATCGACAGTAGCAATCGTCTCTCTGTACCGGACGCGTATCTGGCCTCACTCTAGCGGTTGTGCAAAGTCGACTTGCTTCGGTCGGAAACCCGTGTCGCGGTAGAAGCGCCGCGCGTCCTCGTTCTGCCACTCACAGGAGACTTTGAGGTGGTCGCACCCTCGACTGCGGGCCAGTTCTTTCACGCGTTCGACGACGTCTGTACCGTGACCTCGGTTCCGATGTTCCTCGTCGAGAGCGAGGTTCACGAGACGGAGATAGTGTGCATACGTCCGGGACGGATGATGGCCCTCACGGAGGGTGACGAAGCCGATGGTGTCGTTCTCGTCGACGACGAGATAGTCGGTGATTTTGTCGTCGTCGAGGTGCGCGCGGAACCCGTCGCCGGAGACTTCATCCGCGTCCGTGTAGACGAGTTCGTTCAGTTCGTCGTACGCTTCCATCGTTCTCGCGAGCGAGTACCACCGCTGAACGAGTGCGTCGATATCTTCGGCAGTCGCTTCGACGAGTTCCATACGGTAACGCCCGAGTGCTCGCTCTTTAGGCTTCTCCAACTGTGTCGAGATCTAACACACCTCACGACCGGAGACGGTGGAGCCACGGAATGTGACTACCTTCGAGTTCGATGATTTCCAGTTTCGCCATGAGGAGATAGGCCGCCAGCGAGAGGACACACACGAGCGGCGTGATTAGCAACTGCCACAGCAGCGTCGACGTGAGGTCGATTCCAACCATCGGTCCCCAAATACGCCTCGTCGCGTGGACGAGACGGAAGACCGGTACGTGAAGGAGATAGATGCCGAGGGCGTGACGACCCACCTTCGGAAGAATCGTGTTCTTTCCCCACTCCGGATTCGAGAGCGCGTATGCGAAGACAGCGAGGACGAAGAACACCGTCGAGAAGGTGTACGCCGTCAAGTGAATCTCTTGCCCGAGCGTGTGGTCGCGGATGAGGTAGCTGATTGCGTACTGCTCGACGAGTTGGATGCCCGCGAAGACGCCGACTGCTGCAGCGTAGAGACGCCGCCGACGCTCGTCCGGCGTCCAGTCGATTGCGTTCAGTTGGTAGCCGAGAGCGACGTAGAAGAACCCGAAGAAGAGCGCGTCTCGCGTACGGAACGGAACGTCCAGAACCATCTGATAGTTCGTTCCGAGGATGCCGACGAGGTGGACGAGTGCGGCGACGGGTAACAGATAGCGAGTCTTCTCGAACTTGACGAAGCACGCGACGAACGCGATAGCGAAGAACAGCGCCGTCAGGAACCACAGCGGAACGGTGAGTGCGGTTCCGTAGTACACCACGTCCAACAGAGACAGGTTACTGAGGCCGTCGGCGACGACTGCATTCGTCACCGAGTCGCCGACGAAGAGCGCGAGAGCCGCGACTGTCGCTACGGAGACGAGCCTCCCGAACAGATAGAGCGAGCCGAGTTTTCGAGCGGTGTTGCGGACCTTCGACGTGACGTTGTCGACGTTTAGCGTCTCCGCCAGAAAGTATCCCGACGTCGCGAAGAAGAAGGGAACGTCGAACTGACCGAGTGTATCTAACGCGAAGTAGACGTAGTTTCCGTACGTTTCGAAGCCACGAAACGGCTGGACGTGTGCGACGACGATGAAGAAGATAGCGACTGCCCGCAGTGTATCTATGCTGTGAATTCGATCACTCATTGTATCCAGAAGATGTACTGGAACTCACTTGCGCCGAGCTAAAAGACGTGCGATTGTGATGGACGAACCGAATGTCTCCGCTCGGCGTCGACACCGCCGCCGACGCCGAGTGGGCGACGTTCGCGAGTCGTTTTGGTAGCCCCACGCCCTGACCGCGAGCCCAAGCGTTATCTCTCGTAATCTCCGAGGCCGGATATGGACCTCTCTATCGTCGACCTCTCTCCGGTTCCCGACGACGGTACCGCGACCGACGCCTACGCGAACACCGTCGACGCCGCCCAACAGGCCGAGCGACTCGGTTACACGCGCTTCTGGGTAGCAGAACACCACGGGATGGCGAACACGCTCGCGGGAACGACGCCCGAAGTACTCCTGGGTCACCTTGCCGCCGAGACCGACGAGATTCGACTCGGTTCCGGGGCAGTCCTGCTCAACCACTACAGTCCGTACAAGGTCGCCGAGGTGTTCGGCGCACTCGACGGACTCGCTCCTGGACGTATCGACGCAGGTCTCGGACGAGCGAACGGGTCGCCAGCGGCGGACCAAGCACTCGGAACAGAACGACACGTCGAGAACCCCGACGAGGACCACGCCGAGAAAATAGAGGCCGTCGTCAGCCACCTCTACGACGAGTTCCCCGACGGACACGCCTACGCCGACCTCTCGATTCCGTCTTCGGGTGCGACCCCGCCCACTCCGTGGACACTCGGGTCGAGTCCGTCGAGCGCGGCGCTCGCTGGTGAACTCGGCCTCCGGTACTGCTTTGCCGCCTTCATCCGCCCGCAGTTCACGGAGTACGCCTTCGAAGACTACCGTGAGGCGTTCACGCCCGCGGAGTCCGCCGGCGGCATCGACGAACCCGAGGGAATCGTCGCCCTCAACGCCGTCTGCGCCGAGACCGACGAGGAAGCGGCGCGACTCCGTGCCGTCGCCGAAGCCTCGTACAAACGGATGCGACGCGGCGTCGTCGGCACGACGCCGTCCGTCGAGGAGGCCATCGACGAACTCGGCGGCGTCCCGGACCCGACGCCCGCCACGCTCGACGACGACGAGTGGCCGCGTGCCATCTCGGGGAGTCCGGAGACCTTGGCTGGGCTATTCGAGCAACTCACGGACCGCGTCGGCGTCGACGAGGTGATGGTCCAGCACGTCGTCTCCGACCACGAGGACGCGCTTCGGTCGCACGAACTCTTGGCCGAAGGCGTCGGCCTCACACCGCGATGACCACGGTGTCCCGCACCGACCACTCCACGGAGTAGTCTCCCTTCTCGCGCAGTCTCCCGGATTTATCAATCCCCGTACCGACGACGCCGCTATGGACACGGACACCCGACGCGCACTGCTCGTCGACGCCTTTACCGCTGAGCCACTGACCGGAAACGCCGCCGGTGTCGTCCCGGACGCAGACGGTCTCTCGGAGACGCAGATGCAGGCCATCGCCCGCGAACTCGCCGTGAGCGAGACGGTGTTCGTCCACGAACCCGACGACGACGGTGACTACCGGGTTCGGTACTTCACGCCGACCCAAGAGGTCGACCTCTGTGGACACGCCACCGTCGCGCTCCACGCACATCTCTACGCCGACGGCGTCCTCGACGCTGGCACGCACGCGATGGAGACGAACGTCGGGACGCTCGACGTCGACGTCGGCGAAGACGGCGTCGTCTGGATGACGCAAGCAGACCCCACCGTCGAGGAGGTCACACCGGACGAGGAACGCGTCGCCGACGCACTCGGCGTGGACGTGGCGACGCTCCGCGACGTCGGCGCGGACCTGCCGATGGCCGTCGCCTCGACGGGACTCAGGTTCCTTATCGTCCCCATCAACTTCCTCGAACATCTCGGCAACGCCGACCCAGACATGGACGCCGTCGAGTCGCTCACCGAGGAGTACGACGTGACGGGACTCTACGCATTCACGTTCGACGCCCTCGACGCCGACTCGACGCTCCACGGTCGGATGTTCGCGCCCGGCGCGGGCATCCCCGAGGACCCCGTTACGGGGACGGCGAGTGGCGCGTGCGGCGCGTATCTACGCGAAGTCGACGCTTTCGAGGATAGCGAGACGCAACGCGTCTCGGATGAAGCGAGCGAGGAGCGTAGCGACTCGCGAGCACTCCCCGACGAGATGCGTTTCGAGCAAGGACACTTCGTCGACCGACCGGGTCTCGTCCGAGTGCGCATCGGTGACACGGTACAGGTCGGTGGGCGAGCGACGCCGTCGTTCGACGGAACGATGCTCGTCCCCGAAGACGAAGACGACGACATCATCGAAGCCTGATTTCGCACGTGCTAGCGAGTTACAAAAAGGCTAACTCGGCTTCGAGTCAGTAATTTTCGGAGTTGTTCGGGTCGGAAAGTTCTTTAGCAGGAGCGGTGACGTTTCGAACGCGAAATGGCTCTACTTTGGCTGGACGACGTCAGGGCTGCGGACCTCGAGACAGTCGGTGGGAAAGGAGCGTCGCTGGGGGAACTCACCTCCGCGGGCCTCCCCGTACCACCGGGTTTCGTCGTAACGGCGGGTACCTACCGCGACTTCATCGAGAAGTCCGGAATCGACGAGGACCTGTTCGCTGCGATGGATATCGACTCCGAGGACTCCAAGGCGCTCGCCGGAGCGCAGGAACGTGCGCACGAACTCATCATGGGGACGCCGATGCCCGAGGAGGTACGTGCCGAAATCCTCGAAGCGTACCGGACGGTCGGAACCGACGGCGAGCAGGCGTTCGTCGCCGTCCGTTCGTCGGCGACGGCCGAGGACCTCCCGGACGCCTCCTTCGCGGGGCAACAGGAGACGTTCCTCAACGTCCGCGAGAAGGACCTCCTCGAACGCGTCAAGGAGTGTTGGGCGTCCCTCTTCTCGCAACGCGCCATCTACTACCGTAACCAGAAAGGATTCCCGCACCACGAAGTCGACATCGCCGTCGTCGTCCAACAGATGGTCGACGCCGAGAAGTCGGGTGTGATGTTCACCTCCCACCCCTCGACGGGCGAACCGCGCGTCATCATCGAGGCGGCGTGGGGACTCGGTGAAGCCGTCGTCTCCGGCGCCGTCTCGCCCGACAACTATGTCGTCGACCGCAAGACGGGAGACGTCGCCGACGTCACCATCGCGGACAAGAAGGTGATGCACGTCAAAGACGAAGCGACGGGCGAGACCGTCGAAGTCGAGGTTCCCGAAGAGAAACGCGAACAGCGCGTCCTCTCCGACGAGGAGATTGCCGCACTGGTCGCTCTCGGCGAGGAAGTCGAGGACCACTACGAGACGCCACAGGACGTCGAGTGGGCCATCGTCGACGGCGAGATATACATGCTTCAGTCGCGACCCATCACGACCATCAGTGACTCGGGTGCCGAGGAGTCCTCGGGTGAGGCTATCGCCAACGGCGGGGCCGAAGCGACCCAAAGCTCCGGCGACGTCCTGCTTCGCGGCTTGGGCGCCAGTCCCGGCATCGTCTCCGGCAGTGTTCGCATCGTCACGAAACTCGACCAACTGGACAAAGTCGTCGAGGGCGACATCATCGTCACCGAGATGACGATGCCAGACATGGTGCCCGCGATGAAGCGCGCCGCGGGTATCGTCACCGACGAAGGCGGGATGACCTCCCACGCCGCCATCGTCTCCCGTGAACTCGGCGTCCCCGCTGTCGTCGGCTGTGGCAGTGCGACCCGCGAACTCACAGACGACCAAGTCATCACCATCGACGGCGACAAGGGAACCATCCGCGAGGGTCGAGAGACGAAGGACGTCGAAGAGCGCGAACCCGTCGAAGACGTTCGCCCGAAGACGCCCGTCAAACCGATGACCGCGACGGAGGTCAAAGTCAACGTCTCCATCCCGGAGGCGGCCGAACGTGCCGCCGCTACCGGTGCCGACGGCGTCGGACTCCTCCGCATCGAGCATATGGTACTCTCGCTCGGGATGACTCCCGAGAAGTACATCAAAGAGCACGGCGAACGCGCCTACGTCGACGAAATCGTCGAGGGCGTTCGCACCGTCGCCGAGGAGTTCTACCCGCGGCCGGTCCGTGTCCGTACGTTGGACGCGCCGACCGACGAGTTCCGCCAACTCCCCGGCGGCGAGGACGAACCGAACGAGCACAACCCGATGCTCGGCTACCGCGGTATCCGGCGGAGTCTCGACAAACCCGACGTGTTCAAACACGAACTGCGGGCGTTCCGACGCCTGTACGAGATGGGGTACGACAACGTCGAGATGATGTTCCCGCTCATCAACGACGCCGAGGAGGTGTACCAGGTGAAGAACCTGATGCGTGAGACGGGCATCAACCCCGACAAACACGATTGGGGCGTGATGGTCGAGACGCCAGCGAGCGCACTCGGCATCCGCAGTCTCGCCGAGGCGGGCATCGACTTTGCCTCCTTCGGGACGAACGACCTCACCCAGTACACGCTCGCCGTCGACCGCAACAACGAGAACGTCGCCGACCGATTCGACGAACTCCATCCTGCCGTCTTGGAACTCATCGGTTCGACTATCGAGACGTGCCGCGAACTCGGCGTCAAGACGAGTATCTGCGGACAGGCCGGGTCGAAGTCGAAGATGGTCCAGTTCCTCGTCGACGAGGGTGTCACCTCCATCTCGGCGAACATCGACGCCGTCCGCGACGTCCAACACGAGGTCAAACGCGTCGAGCAGAAACTCATCCTCGACTCGGTTCGATAGCGAGGCGAAGACGCTCCGGCGCGGCAGTCTTTTCGACGCCACGGTCTTTTCGACGCAGCAGAGTGAGCGACAGTCTCTCAGATACTGATTGATGTCCTCTCGGTGCGTCTCTAACGGTGAGAATACTCATGTCACAAACAGTCTCTACTCAACCGGTCGGCTCGACGCGCCGCTTCGGCCCGAGCGTCCGCGCTGTACTGGTCGCGACCGGCCTCGTCGTCGCCGCCGTCCTCCTCAGTGTGGTCGTCGGCGTCGCCGTCGTCCTCCCGCTCATCTTCGGCGGGTTCGAAGCCACCTCCGGTGTCGTGCTCGTCGCTTCACTGTTCGCCACGCAACTCTCCTTTGCCGTCGTCGGCCTCCTCTACCTCTGGCGACGCGACTGGTCGGTTTCGTTCGCGGCACCCACTCGTCGTGACCTAACGTGGGTCGTCGGGGGCGTCGTCGCCACCGTCGTCGCGGCTATCGGTCTGCTCGCGCTCTCGGAGTTCCTCGGTATCGAACCGGTCGAGAGCGTCGTCGAAGCGCCCGTCCTCGCGAACCCGACGCTCCTCTTGCTCCTCGCCGGACTCTCGCTCGTCCTCGTCGCCCCCGTCGAAGAGTTCCTCTTCCGCGGTGTCGTGCAGGGCCGCCTCCGCCGCTCGCTCGGCGCGCCCGCAGCCATCGGCGTGGCGAGTCTCCTCTTCGCCTCGATTCACCTCCTGAACCTCGTCGCCGTCGGCGTCGGTGCCATCGTGATGGTCGCCGTCATCTTCGTCGTCGGGGCGGTGCTGGGCGTCGCCTACGAGCGAACCGAGAACCTCCTCGTGCCCATCCTCATCCACGGCGCGTACAACACGACGCTGTTCGTCATCTCGTACGTCTCGCTCGGTGGGTTCTGAGACCGACCGAGAGCTCCAGAGAGACACCGAGACAGAGCGGAACCGATAAACCCGGCCGGGAGCAACGTGGCGGACATGCAGCGTGTCGCCCCGGAACCACAGGAGTTCGACCGCGTCCTCTCGTCGATGTGTACGGAGCCACACCCCGTCGCCCGGGAGGCCGCCACGCGCTTTTTCGCGACGAACCCCGGCGACCCCGCGACGTATCAGGAGGTCGCCGCCCTCGAAGCGCGCGCCGTCGACGCTCTCGGCGACATCGCCGGACTCCCAGACCCGCACGGCTACATCGCCAGCGGCGGGACGGAGGCGAACATCCAGGCGGTTCGGGCCGCGCGCAACCTCGCACGTGAGTCGGGTGGCCGACCCTCGAAGACGGACTCTCCCGTGGTCGTCGCCCCAGAGAGCGTCCACTTCAGCTTTCAGAAGGCCGCAGACGTCCTCGACGTCGAGTTACGAACCGTCCCGGTCGACGAGGAGTTCCGTGCCGACCTCGGGGCCGTCGAGGCCGCCGTCGACGACGACACGATTCTGGTCGTTGGTGTCGCCGGTACGACCGAGTACGGTCGCGTCGACCCGATTCCCGAACTCGCCGCAATCGCCCACGACCACGGTGCGCAACTCCACGTCGACGCCGCGTGGGGTGGGTTCTACCTCCCCTTCACTACCCACCAGTGGAACTTCACCCACGCCGACGTGGACACGATGACCATCGACCCCCACAAGGTTGGACAGGCCGTCGTCCCCGCCGGTGGACTACTCGCCCGTGACCGGACGACACTGGACGCTCTCGCCGTCGACACGCCCTACCTCGAATCCACGTCGCAGGCGACGCTGACGGGCACGCGAAGCGGGGCGGGTGTCGCGAGTGCGGCGGCGGTCCTCGACGAACTCTGGCCCGACGGCTATCGGCAAAATTTCGAGTCGTCGATGGCCGACGCCGAGTGGTTGGCCGCGGCGCTCGACTCGCGCGGATTCGACGTGGTCGACCCCGAACTACCGCTCGTCGCCGCCCGTATTCCGGACGACCTCTTCGACGCGCTTCGAGCGGCCGACTGGCGTATCTCGCGGACCGCTTCGGGCGAACTCCGTATCGTCTGTATGCCCCACGTGACCCGCGAGACGCTCCGTGCGTTCGTCGCCGACATCGACACGTTGGTGTGACCGCCGTGTCGACTCTCTTGTCACGAATCTAGAGAGTCTCACAACCTCAAGACTTACAAACACACACTGGTGAGTGTGGATTGTGCTATCCGGTCTATCCCTCCTCGATACCGTTCTCGTCGGCGGTGTCGACTTCGCGTGGCTCGAACGCCTCGTCGAGCACGCCACGGGATGGCTCGGCCTCGTCATCATCTGGGTCTACTCGTTTCTCATCGCCTTCGCGCTCCCCGGCGTGAGCGAAGTCGTCCTCGCCGCGCCCTTGGACCTCGGACTCGGCTACTGGCCGCGGATGTCGGTCATCATCTTCGTCAGCGCCTTCGGGAAAGCCGCGGGTAGCGTCTTCGCGTTCCACATCGGCCAGGAAGCGAAAGATTCGGGATGGATAATCAAACGTCTCCGCAACTCGCGATTCGACATCATCGAGTGGTCCGAACGCCAGACGGTGACGATTGCCCAGAAGTGGGGCTACGCCGGTCTCGCGCTCGCGCTCTGCGTACCGGGGTTCCCCGACACGCTCTCTATCTACGCGTTCTCCGTGCTCGAAGAGGACTACGTGAAGTTCGCGGTGGCGACGTTCGTCGGCAGTGCCGGGCGTCTCATCCTCTGGTTGGCGGGTGCAGAGGCCGTCCTCTCCGTCCTCTGACTCTCCGCTCACCGCCTGCGCCTGCGTCGCGAGATTTATCAGTCGCTGGTGTCTCTGTTCCGTTGTGAACTCGGTCCACCCGACCACCACGATGCCGATGCGCATGCGACTCTTCTAGCGACGGGTGGACCCTTCGTGCGGCGGTCGGTCGGTAACACGACTCGGCCACCGTCGTCGGTGAACCCCGCGAGTACGACACGACTACGACGGTCCGTTTCGACGAGCACCGACCGACAATCGACAGAAACCAGCGGGCTTTAGGCCCGTTTCCGAGAGACAAGAGACAAGACATGAGTCACGAAGATTTCCCCACCGAGAACCCGGCGGTGGTCACCTGTGGGTTGCCCTACGCAAACGGCGACCTGCACGTCGGCCACCTCCGAACCTACGTCGGCGGCGACGTGTTCGCCCGCTCGCTTCGCAAGCTAGGCCAACAGACGGCGTTCGTCTCCGGGTCCGACATGCACGGCACACCAGTCGCGGTCAACGCCGCGAAGGAAGGCGTCACCCCCGAGGAGTTCGCCCTCGACTGGCACGAGAAGTACGAGGCGACGTTCCCGAAGTTCAACGTCGAGTTCGACAACTACGGTCACACACACGACGAGACGAACACCCAGTTGACCCAAGACATCGTCCGCACGCTGGACGAGAACGGTCACGTCTACGAGGACGAGGTCATGGTCGGCTACGACCCGGAGGCCGACCAGTGGCTCCCCGACCGCTACGTCGAAGGGAAATGCCCGTACTGCGGCGCACACGCCCGCGGCGACGAGTGTGACGAGGGCTGTCAGCGCCACCTCGAACCCGGCGAGATAGAGGACCCGGTGTCGACGCTCACCGGCAACACCGCCGAGTACCGCGAGCGGACGCACAAGTTCTTCCGCGTCTCCGAGTTCCAGGAGTACCTCCAGGAGTTCATCGACCGACTGGAAGGAACCTCGAACGCCCGGAACCAGCCTCGAGAGTGGATCGAGGGCGAACTGCAGGACTGGTGTATCACCCGCGATATGGACTGGGGTATCGACTACCCGGACGACGACGCCTCAGAAGAGTCGGACGGCAGTCTGTCGCCCTCCGACACTGATGACCTGGTGCTCTACGTCTGGGTCGACGCCCCCATCGAGTACATCTCTTCGACGAAGCAGTACACCGAACGCGTCGGCGCAGAGACCTACGACTGGGAACAGACGTGGAAAGAGTCTGGAGAAATCGTCCACATCATCGGCCGCGACATCATCCAACACCACACGGTGTTCTGGCCGGCGATGCTCAAAGGGGCGGACTACAACGAACCGCGCGCCGTCATGGCGAGCGGGTTCGTCACCCTCGGCGGCAAAGGCTTCTCCACGAGTCGTAACCGCGCCGTCTGGGCCGACGAGTATCTCGACGAAGGGTTCCACCCCGACCTGCTTCGCTACTACATCGCCACCAACGGTGGCTTCCAGCAGGACGTCGACTTCTCGTGGGAGAAGTTCCGTGACCGAGTCAACTCCGAACTCGTCGGCACCGTCGGCAACTACCTCTACCGGTCGCTGCTCTTCGCGTACCGAAACTACGAGGGGACGCCCGACGCTCCCCTCAGCGACGAGGTTCGCGAGCGTATCGAGGAGGCCCAGTCGGAGTTCGGCGAAGCCGTCAACGACTACAACGTCCGCAAGGCCGGTACTGCCGCCGTCCGACTGGCGAAGTTCGGCAACGAGTTCATCCAGCGCAACGAACCGTGGAAGCTCACCGACGAGAACCCCGAGGAGGCCGCGCAGGTCATCCGCGACTGTGTCCAGATTGCGAAGGCAATCGCCGTCCTCTTCGAGCCAATCGCCCCCGAGAAGTGCCAGCGGCTCTGGCGCGGGTTGAACGAGGACGGCCACGTCCGCGACGTCGGCATCGACGCCGCACTCGACGACCCCGCCGCTTCCTTCGACGAACCGACGGAACTGTTCGAGAAGATCGAAGACGAGCGTGTCGAGGAACTCAACGAGAAACTCGAAGCGCGTACCGCCGAGGCGACGGCAGACAGCGAAGACGGCGCAGACAGCGCAGACGGCGAAGAAACCGAAACCGATGACTCCGCGGAGTCGAGTGACGGAGACGTGACCGCAGAACTCGAACCACTCACCGAGGAACGCATCGGCTTCGACGACTTCCAAGCGCTCGACCTCCGTGTCGGCGAGATTCTCGCCGCCGAGGGCATCGAGGGTGCGGACAAACTCGCCAAACTCACCGTCGACATCGGCTTCGAGGAGCGCCAAATCGTCGCCGGCATCAAACAACTGCACGACCTGGACGCGCTCGTCGGCGAACGTATCGTCGTCGTCGCGAACCTCGAAAAAGCGGAACTGTTCGGCGTGGAGTCCAACGGGATGCTCTTGGCCGCGGGCGACCAAGCCGACATCCTGACCACCCACGGCGACGCGGAACCCGGAACGAAGATTCAGTAACGCGCTCCGACACCGCTCGCCGGTCTCGACGTGAGACCGCGTCGGCGACGACGCTCAGTCGGCGAACTCCGTACAGACGGGGATTCCCATCGTCTCGAAGTCTGTCATCGCGGCCAGTTCGTCCGGCACTTGGTGGATATCTATCGTCTTGTCGACGAGGAGCGTCGGGTCTATCTTCCCCGTCTGAATCATGTCCAACATCTCCGAGTAGCGAGAGGGTTGGAGACCGAGTGAGCCGACGAACTCTATCTCCTTGGCGACGAACTCGTCGGTCGGAAGCGGAATCATCCCCTGTTCGTCGGACGTCGTGAGTCCGATTTGGACGTGTCGGCCACCCTTCCCGAGACTCCGGACCGCGTTTTGACAGGTCGTCTTGATTCCGAGTGCGTCGACGGAGATGTCTGCGCCACCGTCGGTGATGTCGCGGACTTCCTTGGCGGGGTCGTCGACGTCTCGGGCGTTGACCGTCTCGACTGCGCCCAGTTCTTGGGCTTTCTCCAGTTTCTCGTCCATCAGGTCGACGGCGACGACGTTGCCACCGAGTGCGTCGGCGATGTGGACCGCCGAGAGACCGATTCCGCCACAGCCGTGGACGACGACGTCGTCGCCGCCGCCGACGTCGCCCTGATGGGCCATCCCGTGGTACGACGTCATGAACCGACAGCCGATACCGGCCGCAGTGTCTGTCGAGATGTCGTCCGGGAGCGGAACCGCGTTGATGTCGGCGTTCGGGACGTGCACTTCCTCGGCGAAGGCACCGGGAGCCTCGTTCATGAAGCCGAGTCCGACGTGGTTCTCGCAGATGTTCTCGTGGCCGTTCCGACAGAGGTCACACTTCCCACACGCGAAGTTGAACGGGATGGCGATGTGGTCTCCCTCGGCGACCGACTCGACTTCGGACCCCACCTCGACGACCGTTCCACATGGTTCGTGACCGAGTACGTGCGGCGGGTCCGGTCGGTAGCCGAACCAGTCCCAGTCGCCCTGCCAACAGTGCCAGTCACTTCGGCAGACGCCACAGCCATCGACTTTCGCGACGATGCCGTGCGACTCTGGCTCCGGTCGGTCGACGTCCTGTACTTCTAGCGGTTCTTGAAACGCTTCGAGGACAACGGCCTGCATGACATACACAACCACGCCCCATGATGACAAATAGTTATGGATTTAAATAGACATGTCTCTCCGACGGTTCGCCAGACATCGTTTCAGAAGCGAGGGAGAACACGGGCCGCCAAGTCGACCACTCCTCCGACGAAGAGCGACTACGCCTCGTACAGCCGTTGGAAGTCTTCCGGAAGTTGCGCCAGCGTATCGTCCCACCGGTCGTCGTCGGTTGACTCGGTGAGACCGACGAGGACGGACCTGACGTGGGTGGGTGCGTCGTTGCCGTCGAGTTCGGCGTGTTCTTCTTCGCGACGACGAACTCGTTCGATGAACTCGTCGGCGTCGAACTCGTCGGCGTTACCGTCCGACTGCGTCACTGCCGCCGCCAGATTGTCTGGCAGGCCCGCCGCGAGGTCTTCCGCCTGTCCGTGGCTAAGTCGCTCGCTCAAGACGGAGAGAATCGACTCCGCGGCGGCGGCCACGGCCGATTCGGTTTGAAGGTCACTCTGCGCCTGTACCGTCCGAACAAACTCGTCGTAGTTCATCGATATCTCGGTTGTTGCATCCGGTGGAGGGTAGTCACGGGGTCGAATAGCCGACTGTTAGACGTCGGCGTGCAGGTAGATGGTGTCGTCGGAGACAGTCTCTATCTGTTCAGGTTCGAGCGCGAGTCGGTCGTTGTCGTCGGTGAGTGCCGACTCCGTGCTCGCGGATAGCCCGGACTCTCCTTTGAGGATGGCCTTGTCTGCCTCGACGGCGGTCACCTTGCCGATAGCTTCGCCGTTCGGTCCCTCGACGTGCTTTCCGACCAGCTCGTCGGTGATGTGCTCCATTGCACTTCGCCGGTTCACTCGGCCGCTGGTTAGGGCTTATTGCCGTTTGCCCGAGATGTCACACAGCTGCTGGCTACCGAACAGTTCGACTGGCCTATCGAAACACGGGACTTGGGACTATATAGCCCTCGTGAGCCATCCCCAGCAAATGTTACTCGCAGTTCGGTAGTATCGTCGGGCTTTTTCAATAGGTCCACCGTATCGAGGGGCATGAGAAACGCGAAAATCGTCTGCACACTCGGTCCGGCCTCAGACGACCGGACGACGATTCGCGAGCTCGTCGACGCCGGGATGTCGGTGGCGCGACTCAACGCCAGTCACGGAACGCCCGAACACCGTGCGGAGGTCATCGACCGTATCCGTACCGTCGACGAAGCGACTGCGAAACCGGTCGCCGCGATGGTCGACCTGCAGGGTCCGGAAGTCCGTACGGCACCGCTCGAGGGCTCTATCGTCCTCGAAACAGGCTCCGAAGTCCGATTCGTCGAAGGCGACGAGGCGACGTCCGAAACGGTCGGTCTGTCGTACTCCATCACCGCCGCCGAAGCGGGAGACACCATCCTGCTCGACGACGGTCGTATCGAAGCGACCGTCACTGGTGTCGACGCCGACGGCGTCGTCGCCCACATCGACTCGGGTGGCGAACTCGGCGGCCGGAAGGGAGTCAACCTGCCGGGCGTCGACCTCGACATCGACCTCATCACGGAGGGCGACCAAGCGGAGTTGGAGGTTGCCGCCGAGAAGAACGCCGACTTCGTCGCGGCGAGTTTCGTCCGCTCGGCGAAAGACGTCTACGCCATCAGCGACGCACTCGAAGAACTCGGTGCGGACATCCCCATCGTCGCCAAAATCGAGCGCGCCGGTGCGGTCGACAACCTCGAAGAGATCGTCGACGCCTCGTACGGCGTGATGGTCGCTCGCGGTGACCTGGGTGTGGAGTGCCCGCTCGAAGACGTGCCGATGATTCAGAAACGAATCATCCGCACCTGTATCGACGCCGGCGTCCCCGTCATCACGGCGACGGAGATGCTCGACTCGATGACGCACTCGCGTCGACCGACCCGCGCAGAGGCCTCGGACGTCGCCAACGCCGTCCTCGACGGGACGGACGCGGTGATGCTCTCGGGTGAGACGGCCATCGGCGACGACCCGGTTCGGGTCGTCGAGACGATGGACCGCATCGTCCGCCAAGTCGAGTCCAGCGGCGAGTACAAAGAGAGCCAAGAACAGCGCGTGCCGACCGCCGGTGAGGACTCCCGAACGGAAGCACTCGCTCGCTCCGCCCGCTATCTCGCTCGCGACATCGACGCCGCCGCCGTCGTCGCGGCGTCGGAATCCGGCTACACCGCCCGCAAGACGGCCAAGTTCCGCCCGGGCGTCCCGGTCGTCGCGACGACGCCGAACGACCGCGTCCGTCGCCAACTCGCCCTCTCGTGGGGTATCAACGCCGAGTACGCCGAGTACACGCAGGGTGTCGACTCCATCATCGACAACGGTGTCTCGGCCGCTCTCGACGCCGGTGTCGCCGAGAGCGGCGACACGGTCGTCGTCCTCTCGGGGATGATGACCGAGTTGGAGGGGACGAACACGACGAACATGCTGAAGGTCCACGTCGCCGCCGAAGCGGTGGCGACGGGCCGAAAGGTCGTCGGTGGCCGCATCTCGGGACCGCTCTACCGCGTCACCGACGGCGAACTCCGTGGCGTGCCAGACGGTGCGATACTCGCGGTTCCCGCCTCGTTCGAAGGCGAGTTCACCGGCGACGTCCAGAAGATTTCGGGCATCGTCGACGCTCGTGCCGGGATGACCGGCTACCCGGCGCTCGTCGCCCGCGAACTCGACATCCCGATGATTTCGGGCGCACCGTTGCCCGACGAACTCGCCGACGGCGAGACGGTCACACTCTACGCCGAACGCGGTGTCGTCTACGAGGGCGACATCATCAAGCACCAACAACAGCGGTAGAACAGGCGAAAGAGCGGGAGCGAGAGCGTGAGCGTGAGAGAATGAAAGAGTGAGAGAACGGCGGTAGCCCTTTGACTCCCCGTCTCCTACGTCAGTGTATGCAGAATCCCTCCGACGACTCATCTGAGGACTCCGAGTGGCAGTTCAGTGTCGACGAGGTCGGTGAAGAAGCGGCGAACGAACCGACAGAGGAGCGGACGCTCCCGCCGCTGGAACCCGGTGACCCGTCGTTCGAAAACGCGCTGTTCGTCCTCATCGGCGTCGTGGGGACGCTCCTGCTGTTCGTGTCGCTGTGAGAACGCTTAATCCGGACCGCTCCCTCGGATTCGGTATGGGACTGCCGCTCGTCGCCCTCCAACTCGACTTCCTCGACCCAGCGCTGCTGCCCCTCTTGTTGATCGTCGCCGGTATCGGTCTCTCACTCGCGGAGGCGCTGGCACCCGGTGCGCACTTCGTCGTCCTCGGCGTCGCACTCCTCGCCGCCGGACTCGTCGGGCTACTTCTCGGCCCACTCGCCGGCCCTATCGTCCTCGCACTCTTGGTGTTTCTGTTCGGCGCACTCGCGCTCTACGGCTACCGCGAGTTCGACATCTACGGCGGAAAGGGGACGGGCCAGACGTCGGATTCGGACTCCTTGAAGGGCAAAACTGGCCGAGTGACGGAACGCGTCACACCGACCGACGGCGAGATAAAACTCGACAGTGGCGGGTTCAACCCCTACTACGCGGCACGCTCGCTGCACGGCGAGATTCCCGAAGGGACCGAAGTGATGGTCGTCGACCCCGGCGGCGGCAACGTCGTCACCGTCGAGTCGCTGGACCTCGTCACCGAAGACGAAATCGACCGCGAACTCCGGAGAGGAAGAGAGGCCCGAGGCGAAGAACGGCAGCGAGAAGAAGAGACCGAACGGGCCTGATTCGCTCACTCCAGCCTCGTACTGTCATTCCGTCGCCCGATTCGGGCAAAGCCTTATTTAACCAACATCCGAAGCTTCGGGTATGGACCCCGTATTGCTCCAGATAAACGTCCTAGGTGGTGCCGCCGTCTTCGTCGGCCTCCTCCTCTTGCTACTCGCCATCGTCGTCGTGTACTCGATGGTCGAGATCGTCAACGCGTACGAGAAGCGTGCGCTGACGGTGTTCGGCGAGTACCGCAAACTGCTCGAACCGGGTATCAACTTCGTCCCGCCGTTCGTGTCTCGAACCTATCCGTTCGACATGCGGACGCAGACGCTGGACGTCCCCCGACAAGAAGCGATCACGAAAGACAACTCGCCGGTCACCGCCGACGCCGTCGTCTACATCAAGGTGATGGACGCGAAGAAGGCGTTCCTCGAAGTCGAGGACTACAAGACCGCCGTCTCCAACCTCGCCCAGACGACGCTCCGCGCCGTCCTCGGTGACATGGAACTCGACGACACGCTCAACAAGCGTCAAGAGATCAACGCCCGCATCCGCCGCGAACTCGACGAACCAACCGACGAGTGGGGGATTCGCGTCGAGTCGGTCGAGGTGCGCGAGGTCAACCCGAGCGCCGACGTCCAGCAGGCGATGGAACAGCAGACCTCCGCCGAGCGTCGCCGCCGTGCGATGATTCTCGAAGCACAAGGTGAACGCCGCAGTGCTGTCGAGCAGGCAGAGGGTGAGAAACAGTCGAACATCATCCGCGCACAAGGGAAAAAGCAGTCGCAGATTCTCGAAGCGCAGGGTGACGCCATCTCGACGGTCCTCCGCGCGAAATCCGCCGAGTCGATGGGCGAACGCGCCATCATCGACAAGGGGATGGAGACGTTGGAGAAGATCGGACAGGGCGAGTCGACGACGTTCATCCTCCCGCAGGAGTTGACCTCCTTGGTCGGTCGCTACGGCAAACAGTTGACCGGCAGCGACGTCCAGGAGAATCAAGGACTCAGTTCGATGGACTTCGACGAGGAGACCCGCGAACTCATCGGTCTGGACGACATCGAGAAGATTCTCGGCGAAATCGACAGCGCCGCCGAGATGGACGTCCAGCAACTCGAACAGGAGGCAGAGGCCATCAAGTCCGGCGAGGGCGTCGACATGAAGAGCGCCGACGAAATCATCGAAGAAGCCAACGAGGAGGACTCGATGCAGAGTGCCGACGAAGTCGTCGACGAGGGCGACTCGTCACCGTCGTCACAGCCGGCGCAGAAAGACGGTCAGACGGCCGAAGACGACGAAGAGATGGAACTCAACAAATAGTTCCATCGGCCAAGCGAAGCCTTTTATTTCTTCAATCCCGTAGCTCGTAACAGATGCCCGATAGAGTCGACGAGGAGAAACGGGCGACGCTTCGTCGCTTCGCCGCACTCGGCGCGGCGACGCCTTTCGTCGGGAGCCTCCGCGACGACGGCGACGACGAGCGCAGAAGCGACGCTCGCGACGCCATCGTCGGCTACGTCGGTGCGACACCCGGAGCGCACTTCTCGAAACTCCGTGACGACCTGAAACTCGGGACGGGTGAGACCCAACACCACCTCAAGCGACTGCTCTCCGACGGTGTCGTCGAGTCCCGCCGCGACGGCGACTACCGTCGGTTCTTCCCGGCCAACCGTTTCTCGCCGTTCGAACAGACTGCACTCGGCTACCTCCGGCGACGGACGCCCCGCGGGATGCTCATCGAACTACTCAGAACCCCCGAAGCGACGGGAACCGACCTCGCAGCGTCGCTGGACGTTTCACGGGCTACCGTGAGCAACTACGCCAAGCAACTGGAAGCAGCGAACCTGCTCTCCAGAGAGAACGGCTACGCCGTCGAATCCCCAGAGACGGTCATCACCCTATTGCTTCGGTACGCCGACTCCTTCGGTGAGGACGCCGCCACCTTCGCCGCCGAAGCCGACTCGCTCATTCGGTTCGACCCCTGACAGTCCGTCTCTGCCCCTGACGTCTCCGTAGTCTGACCGTTCGTGACCGGTGGCGCTGGCTTTTCGGGGACGGTTCGTACGGAGAGAACTCTCTCGTCGGAATCGGCGGATACGCAGAAAGAGACGACAATGACGGCCCGACGGGAGTGCTCAGACGCTGACCTTCCACGTCGTGCCCGAGGAGTAACCCCACTTCTCGACGGCGACGTCGTGGTCGCTGGACAGGATTGCACGCATGTTCGCTCCGACTTCTTTGGCGGTGAGGTCCAAGTCGTCGGCGATGAGCCGGGATTTGAAGTACGTCTTCGTCTGTCCTTCCTCGCGGAGGTACTGCAGGATGCGCTGTTGTTTGTCGGTGAGAGTGGTGGTGGCGACGGTGGCGCTCATACTTCTTGCAAGGACGGTTCCGCTATTAGGGGATTTGGTACAGCCGGTTAACACGCCGCAGTCATGCGGTTTTCGGCGGACAGTGTAGTGGTGTCGTCGCTGGGAGACTCCGAGCGGGTACAATCGCCTAACACTCACAGCACGCCTCGACGCATCTCTGTCGTGCCAGAAAGAGGAGCGACTGCATTTCGTGCGTCTCATTGCCATGGGGACGTGGAATGTTACCTTTCAGTTGGGCAGGATGTGGTCAGAAAGTTCATAGCCCCGAGTGCTACATCTAGTACTCAATGAGTAGCTCGCATCAGGCGAGTCCTGTCGTTACCTCGACACGGAACGTCGAGGTCAGTGTCGTTCTCCCTGCGTACAACGAAGAGAAGACTATCGAGAGCACGGTTCAGACGACACTCGAGACACTGGGGTCGTTCCTACCGGACGACGCCTACGAAGTACTCGTCGCCGAAGACGGGTGTGACGACCGGACACCAGAGATTGCCGACCGCCTCGCGGCCGCAGACGACCGCGTCCGCCACTTCCACAGCGCCGAACGACTCGGACGTGGCGGCGCACTCGAACGCGCCTTCGAGGCGGCAGACGGCGAGGTTCTCGTCTACTTCGACACGGACCTCGCGACCGACATGAAACACCTCGAAGAACTCGTCGAGCACGTTCGCTCCGGCGAGTACGACGTCGCCACCGGGTCGCGGTGGATGCCCGACAACGTCGCGAACCGACCGGCGAAGCGCGGCGTCCCGAGTCGCTTCTTCAACCTCTTCGTCCGCTTCTTCCTCCGGTCGGACCTCCGGGACCACCAGTGTGGATTCAAGGCGTTCAGCCGAGACGCGTTCAGGCTCCTTCGCGACGACGTGAAGGACAACCACTGGTTCTGGGACACCGAGATGCTCGTCCGCGCACAGCGCTCGGGACTCCGCGTCGCGGAGTTCTCCGTCGACTGGGAACCGAAAGGAGACACGAAAGTCGACCTCGTTCGCGACGTCTTCGGGATGGGGAGTCAAATCCTCCGGACGTGGTGGGAACTCTCCGTGGAACCGCGCATCGACCGGAAGGTGTCGATGGCCGCGGGCGTACTGATGACGCTCGTCGCACTCGCGCTGATGACGGTCTACATCGACTTCGAGCAGGTGCTCGCACGGATGGCCGAGGCCGACCCGACACTCGTCGGGGCGGCGGCGCTCGTCTACCTGCTCTCGTGGCCGATTCGTGGATTGCGCTACCGCGACATCCTCGCAGAACTCGGCTACCCGAGTAGTCCGAAGTTCCTGACCGGGGCCATCTTCATCAGCCAGACCGGGAACCTCGTCTTCCCGGCACGCCTCGGTGACGGTGTCCGTGCCTACGTCGTGAAGGCACGACGTGGCGTCCCGTGGCCCTCGGGATTCGCGTCGCTCGCCGCAGAGCGTGTGTTCGACCTGCTCTCGCTCGTCGTCCTCGCAGGGACCGTGCTCGTAGGCCTGACGCTGACGGGCGGGACGGCCGACCTCGTCGAAGGCATCTTCGGCAGTGGAGCAGTCGGAACCGTCGACCGTGGCGCGGCCCGCGTCGCGACTGGTGTCGCGGCGTTCGTCGGTATCGCTGCTATCGTCGCCGTAGGTGCCATCGTCGCGAGTGCGCGTTCCGACACCCAACTCATCCGGCGGACGATTGCGCGCGTCAGTACCGACTCGTACGCCGACTCCGTCGCCAGCGTCATCGAACGCTTCGTCAGCGACCTACAGCGGGCCGCCGGGACGCGCGAGGCGTTCGCCCGCGTGGGACTCTCGAGTCTCTCTATCTGGGTGCTCGACGTCGTGACGGCGTTCCTCGTGTTGCTCGCACTCGGCGTCGACGTCGGGGCTAGCGGCGTCTCGCTCGTCTCGCTCGTCGCCGTGTCGTTCTTCGCGGTCAGTGTCGGAAACCTCGCGAAGGTGCTCCCGCTCTCGCCGGGTGGTATCGGGCTGTACGAGGCCGCGTTCACCGTCCTCGTGGTCGCGCTGACGCCCATCGCCGCACCGGTCGCACTGGGTGCGGCGTTCCTCGACCACGCTGTGAAGAACCTCGTCACCGCCGCGGGTGGAATCGTCTCGATGGCGTCGCTCAACGTCTCGCTGACGACGGCCGTCGAGGAGTCGACCGACATCTCCGATCAGGTCGAGACGGCACAGGACTGAACGCCACTTTCACTCTCTTTCGCTCCCTTCTCTCGCGCTACTCTCCGCCGTAGAGCTCCGTCACGAACGGCCCAGACGCACCCGCGAGTGCCGTACCGAGTGCCGTCTCGCGGTCGATTCGTCCACCGGAGAGCGCGCCCGCTGCACCCTCTCTCTTCGCGATTTCGTTCGTTCCGAGTACGTCGTCCATCACCGGACCGAGTTCTTCCCCAGTACGAATCCGAGTCGCGATACTGGCCGGAAGTTCGAGACTCGGTCCGGCACCGTGACTGACGACGTCGCCGTCGGTCATGGCCGCCCACATGACGAGAAAGAGACCGTCTGTTCCTTCGAACTCGGCGACACCGCCTTCCAGACCGACGCCGTAGTCGAAGCGGTCTGACGTGTCCGATTCGAGGACGGCGTGGGCACGGTTCTCCGCCCCGCGAACCGTCTCCTCGTGACCGACCGGTTGTTCGCTCACGCCGGAGTCGACGGCGACGGCACGGACCGTCGCCTCGGGGAACGTCGATTCGACCGCTCGCCGCTTTACGGGGTTACCACTGCCGACACCGATGTGCATACGGGCGGTGGCCTCCCGAAGACTATCGTGCTGTCGGAATCGCCCCGTGGAGACGCTCGGCCAACGTCTCGATGCCGTCGACGAGACGGGGACTCGGTTGGTTGAGAAGCGAATCGTCGAGGACGTGCACGTCGGCGTCGAGGTCCCACCCTCTCGACTCGACACGCTCCGGGTCGACCCGCTGGCCGTGTCCGCAGATGTGGAGGACGACGTGGTCGGGGTCGGCCGCGGCGACAGTCGACGCTGCGACTTCTCGCGAACGCTCACCGGCATCGACGAAGGGGTAGCTGCCACCTGCGGCCTCGACGGCGTCGGGAACCCAGTTGCCGGCGGCCATCGGCGGGTCGGACCACTCCTCGCAGTAGACGACCGGGCGGTCACGGTCCTCGACGTGGCTGGCGACTCGGTCGAGGCGACGGCGAGCGTCCGCGACGAGTCGTTCCCCTGCGTCCGGTCGTCCGACCGCCGCTCCGAGTGTCTCGAAACTGTCCAACGTCTCGTCGAGCGTCGTCGGTTCGGTGTGAACCACGTCGAACCCCTCGTCGCGAAGGTCGTCACGAATCTCCTGCTGAAGGTCGTCGCAGGTGCAGACGACGTCGGGGTCGAGGTCGGCGAGGCGGTCGACGTCCGGGTTGAGCCATCCACCGACGACCGGCCTGTCGAGGTCACAGTGAGTCGTGACGCCGACGACGAGGGCTGCCGCGTCCATCGCCCCGAGCGTCGCCGTCGCGCTCGGAGCGAGCGAAACCACGCGTGGTCCGTCTGTCATGACAATGTGTCGTCGAGCGGGCGACAAACATCCATCGGCTCAGCTGTGGTATTTAATTGTTTCCTCGAAATCACACTACTCCGCCGATACACTGCTAATATAGCTAGTTTTTAGTTAACAACCGTAGCTCTTATATATCTGCTCTCCTTCTGTCGGGTAAGGATCGCACCGGGTTTTTTCAGGCAACTCGCCCCCGGGAGCGCCCGCCGTCCCATCCATGAGTGAAAAGACGCACACCAGAACGCAGACGAACGAGCAGACGGCATCGAACGGCGAGACGCTTCGATGTCCAGAATGCAACGGTAACGTTATCACTGACGAAGGGCACGGTGAGACGGTCTGTGCGGACTGTGGACTCGTCGTTTCGGAAGATTCGGTCGACCGCGGGCCGGAGTGGCGCGCGTTCAACGCCAACGAGAAAGACTCGAAGTCCCGCGTCGGTGCGCCGACGACGAACACGATGCACGACAAGGGACTGTCCACCAACATCGACTGGCGCAACAAAGACGCCTACGGCAACTCGCTCGGGTCCCGCCAGCGACAGAAGATGCAACGCCTCCGCAAGTGGAACGAGCGCTTCCGGACTCGCGACTCCAAAGAGCGCAACCTGAAGCAGGCACTCGGCGAAATCGACCGGATGGCGAGTGCGCTCGGCCTGCCGACGAACGTCCGCGAGACGGCGTCGGTCATCTACCGCCGCGCACTCAACGACAACCTCCTGCCCGGTCGCTCTATCGAGGGTGTCTCGACGGCCTGTGTCTACGCCGCCGCCCGAATGGCTGGCGTGCCACGGAGTCTCGACGAGATTACCGACGTCTCTCGCGTCGACAAGAGCGAAGTCGCTCGGACCTATCGCTACGTCGTCCGCGAACTCAAACTCGAAGTCCGCCCCGCCGACCCGGAGAGCTACGTCCCGCGGTTCGCGTCGTCGCTCGGCCTCTCCGAAGAGACCGAACGCCGTGCCCGCCAACTGTTGAAGAACGCCAAGGAGAAGGGCGTCCACAGCGGGAAGTCGCCGGTCGGCCTCGCGGCCGCCGCCGTCTACGCCGCCGCCCTCCTCACCAACGAGAAGACGACACAGGCGGCCGTCAGCGAAGTCGCGGACATCAGCGAAGTCACCATCCGCAACCGGTATCACGAACTCTTAGAGGCCGAAGAAGGCCTCGGCGTCGCCTGAGACCGCGCGAATCGAGTTCTCGGCGTTTCGCTGTTCCTCACTGTCCACGTTGCTCGGTTGTCCGACGCGTAGTGAGTTGCGGCGTTCTTCCGTCTGCTGTTAGAGTTTGCTGAAATCTACCAGATAGACGTCTGTGCCGACGAGTTCCCCGTCAACTAAACACGGCGTATCGACTCCCTGGTCAAATCGACCGTTCGTATTCTCGTCGCTGAAGGCGACGACTTGCACCCAATGCTTTCCAGAGAGGGGTGAGTCCAACGTGATTTTGTCACCGTCGACGTGTTCACCGCTCACATATCGATTCTGGATCTGCGTGACTCCCGCGGCGTCTCCATCGACGTAGGCGACCAACAGGAAGCTAGAGTTCGGAGGAGTGTAGTACCCGACACGAACGACGTCTGCATCCCAGACGTCCTCGTTGTTGAGCTCCCACAGTCCGACCCAGAGGTCGTCGTCACAGACGGCTCCCGAAGATGCGAGATTCGCTGGTGTAACCGGGCCGGACGAAGACGTGTGTTCGGTAGTCGTCGCGGCGTCGCTATCTGCATCTGGTGTCTCGTGGGAGGTGGTCGTCAGAGACGGTGTTGCGGGCGGGTTCCCGTTCCCGAGACAACCCGTACTAATGAAGAGTAACACCAGTACAATCTGGAAGGCGTAACGCATTGGATAATGAATTATATAATGTGATTGATAAATACTTTCTCGCTCTTGTGTACTTCACCTCTGGTTGAGGTGTGCTACTTTCGTACATTCGAGGAAATCTCCGTGGGCGTGTTGAATACCTGGCGCGAATGTAGCCAGCAGGATGAGTATATGAACAACGTATATTCGGCTATCGTTTGAACGGTTGTTATGGTCGAGATTGCCCTCCAGTGGTTCTTTAGTATCCCTCTCGCGCTGTTTGGCGCTTTGTGGATGTATCGAGACGCGAAGTCACGGAGGATGGAGACAGCAGATATGTGGGCGGTAGGATTTTTTGTCGCATTCTTTCTCCTTCCCTTCTTGGGTGGCATTCTCGTATTCGCGTTCTATCTACGCAAGCGAAATCGAGGCGGTGGGTTCGCTTACTCTGTTCCTTCAGAGTGAGTCAAACCCATCCGCTCTCCTGCAAGACAGACCGACCGACTCGCTCTTCGGCCTCGCTTGCAACGACCGGACAACGTTTTGCCCCTCGCCCCACAGCGTTCCGCATGGACTTCGACAGTTTCGTGCTTGCAGCGGCTACTGCGGACCTCTCGGAAGCGGAGGCGGAGGCGGCGCGCGACCACGCCGACGCCGTCGAATTTCGGATGGACCTCGCGGACGACCCACTCGCGGCCCTCGACGACTACGACGGGACGCTCCCGCTCATCGTCACCAACCGAGCAGCGTGGGAAGGCGGCAAAGCGGCCGAAGAGGGACGACTCGACGCGCTCGAAACCGCCGTCGGCTACGAGGCAGTCGAAGCAGTCGACGTCGAACTTCGGGCGCTCACCGGGGCGGCCGATACGGACGCCGAGGAGGCGCGCGCCCTCCGAGACACGGCGCGCGAACAGGGTGTGTCGGTCATCGCGTCCGTCCACGACTTCGAGGCGACGCCCACAGAACCAGCGCTTCGAGACCTACTCGACACCGCCGCCGAGGAGGGCGACGTCGGTAAACTCGCCGTGACGGCGAGCGACCGGGCCGACACGCTCGCGCTGCTGTCGGCGACGTTCGACGCGACGGCGGCAGGGAAGACGGTGGCGACGATGGCGATGGGTGAGGCCGGCCGCCACACCCGCGCCGTCGCGCCGGTCTACGGGTCGCGTATCGGATACGCGCCGGTCGACCCGACGAAGGCGACGGCACCAGGACAGTACGACTTGGCGACACTGAGCGAGTTAGTCGAGCGACTGGAGACGCCGAACAGACCCTAGTGTTAAAGGTAGTGGAAATAGACATTCTCGATAATATGGGAGAAGAGGGTCGGCGTGCACTCATCGCGGCGCTACTTGGTGCGGTCGGCGCTTCGTTCGGTATCGCCGGTGTCGGCCACCTGTACTTACGAGAGTGGCGCCGTGCCGTCGCGTGGTTCACGTTCGTTCTCGGTGCGATGCTGGTACTCGTGTCGGTGTTCGCCGACCCAGCGTCGGCCACTACCAACGTGGAATCACTCCCACTCACCGTCGTCGCACCGATTATCGTGTTGCTGTCGGTGAGCGTCTTCGACGCGTACTACCTCGCACGCCGTGGTCCGTTCGCGTACGACGACCCGAGCGTGATTCAGTGCCCCAACTGTGGTGGGCGAGTCGACCCGGACCTGCAGTTCTGCTACTGGTGTACCGAACCCCTCACGGCGCGTCAGCACCCACCGGTCGAGGCACAGACGGGGTCGCGGACGTAACGAGAGATTCGAGGAGACGCACTTCGCCTATCGGTTTCGGTACAAAAGCGAACCCTGAGAGAAGCGGCTACTTCTCGATGATGCTCTCTTCGACTGCCTCGCCGAAGTGTCGGGCCGTGTCCTCGTAGTAGACGAGCATCTCGTCACCGACTTGAAGGTCGGTTACTGCCTTCCGCCCCTCGCTCGTGGGCACCTTGATGGTCTCGGCGTTCTGCAAGAGCGTCTCGATACGGTCCTCACCGCTCTCGGTCTGGACACGGGCCTCCACGCGGAACATCGGCCGCTTCTCTATCTTGACGCGACCGACGATGGCCTCGCGCGTCTTCCCGTTCGTGTCGACGACCTGTACCTCGTCGCCGCTCTTGAGTTCCGAGAGATACTTCGTGCCGCCGCCGGGCGTGCGGACGTAGGCGTGGACGGCGCCGGCGTTCACGCGGAAAGGACGAGAGGCCACGTACGGTGATTCGGCCGTCTCGGCGTGGACGAAGAAGAGTCCGCGACCCATACTGCCCACGAGCATCCCTTCGTCGTGGTCGAGCAGACTCCCCGTGTCGACGCAGACGCGGTCGGCCATGCCTGTCCGCTCGACGCCGGTCACTTCGGCCCACGTGAGGTCGAGCGACTCGCGTTCGGCGGCGTCGCGGACTTCGACCGTCTTGCGAATCTCGTCGGGGCTGTCGGTGTCGAGGAGGACGCCGTCGGCACCGAGTTCGAGCGTCTCGAACGCCGTCTTCGCCTCTTCGGCTGAGGTCACGCCGGTCACGAGGTCCGTCTCGTCGCCGATGCGGGCGATGAGGTTCTCTAGAGGGATGATCTTCCAGTTCTCGCCGACCACGAGCGTGAAGTCGGCGTCGTGGGCGGCCTCCTCGGCGAAGGACTCGTAGTCTTGGTCGAAGATGCGGACGTACGCGCCCTGTGCGCGGTTGTCGCTGCGACGGAGCGTCGTCAGGTCCGCAGACCCCGAGAAGTCCGAAGGGAGGTCGACGGTGCCGTCGCCTTCGCCGTCTTTGCCGACGATGTAGGCGTCGGCGTGTGCTTCGGCACCGCCGTCGTTCTCGGTCTCCGACCCCTCGGCGTCGAGGACGTACGCCTCGGTATCCTGCAGGAACGCCGCAACCTTCACGTCGCCGAGTTCGCGGACGCGAGCGACGTCGCTCTCGTCGACGAGCACCCAGTCGACGCCCGACTCGAGTCCTGCTGTGATGCGTTGCTTTCGCGTCTCCCAGTCGCCGACGGTGTCGTCGGCCTTCAACCAGACGCTGCGTGTCATTATCGAACTCTATTCTTGATGGTGGCTTGAACGTGGCGGATGCCACAGCCACACCGGGCAGTCGGCCGTCGACACCGTCACTCGCCGAACCAGTACGACAGGAGGTAGTTCCCGCCGACGACACCGGAGACGAGGAGCACGCCCAACACTCCGACGGCGAGAAACAGCAAGACCCAGTGTGGAAGGGTCGTCTCGAACGCGGGGACCACCACGCCGCCGTGCACGGTTATCCGCGCTCCTGCTGTCGAGATTGTTCGGACCACCCGTGTCGGTACAGATACGCGCCCGCTCCGATGATGAGGAGACTCACGACGGCCCAATGGGGGTCGTAGAACCCCGGGCCGTCCGTCGCGTGGTGGAGGCCGAAGAGCGTGTGGTTGACGACGACGTCGAACAGGTCGAAGAGACCGATTCCCAGTATCGTCGCTCCCGCCAGCGGCTGTAGCGGTAGCGGCGACGAGGCTCGACGTTCTGCGGTCCACACGAGGCCGGCACCGACGCCGAGGACGAGAACCATGCCGACCGAGAACAGTCCGTCCGCGAAGATGTTCGTCCGGAGGCCGGCGAGCGTCGACGGGTCGTAGACGTTCGAGACGAGGTGATGAAGCTGTAGGACGTGGTGGAGGACGAGTACGTCGACGAGTCCGCTGAACCCGAAGCCGAGCACTCCGGCACCGACGACGCCCTGTGTGTTCGTTCGGTTCACGTCACGCGCTACCGGTGGGGCGTCCGTAGGCGTTGTTGCCGAGAAGAGAGTGGTTCCCGACTAGGTTCCCGACTACTCGTCGGGGTCGAGTCCGGCCAGTTCGAGGGCGTCTTCGGCGCTTCGGTCGTCGTGGATGATGGCCGAGACGGTGCTGGCGATGGCTTCGGGGTCGTCGTGCTGGAAGATGCTGCGACCCATCGAGACACCGGCCGCACCGGCGTCCATCGTCCCGCGGACCATCTCGGCGGTTCGGCGGTTCGTCCCCTTGCTGCCGCCGGCGATGACGACGGGGAGACGCGTCGCTTCGACGACGTGTCGGAAACTGTCGGCGTCGCCGCTGTAGCCGGTCTTGACGATGTCGGCACCGAGTTCTTCGGCGAGACGGACGGCGTGGCCGAGCGCCTCCGAGTCGTCGCTGGCGACGTCCGGACCACGAGCGTACGCCATCGCGAGGACCGGAATCCCGTAGCGGTGGGCCTTCTCGGTGAGTTCGCCGAGTTGCGTTATCTGCGTCGGTTCGTAGTTGCTGCCGACGTTGATGTGGAAAGAGACGGCGTCGGCACCGACGCGGATGGCTTCCTCGACGCTGCCGGTGAGTCGCTTGTCGTTCTCGTCGGGACCGATGGCCGTCGACCCGTTGAGGTGAACGATGTATCCTGCGTCGTTCTTGTTCGGGTGGACACGCGGGGCGACGCCCTTCTGCGTGAGAACTGCGTCGGCGCCACCGCGGGTGATGGCGTCGATGGTCGATTCGATGTCTTTCAAGCCCGTGACTGGGCCGAGTGTGATTCCGTGGTCCATCGGAACGATGAGGTATCGTCCGTCTGTAGAGATGCGGTCGAGTCGAGACTGTAGGCCTGCGTCCATGATGTAGATATGTGAAGCTGTGTCAACCCGTCCTTATTGCCGTTCCGGATGCGGTACACGTTGCTCGACACCGCGCAGTGCACCGTCTTTCAGTTCGCGCGCTTTGGTTTCGAGTCGGTCGGCCACCTCGGCCGCACTGTCGCCGTTCTCGTGGCCCTCGGCGACGATGTCGACGAGTGCGCTGCCGACGATGATGCCGTCGGCTCCGCCGGCGACGATGTTCGCGGCGTGCTCGCCCGTCTTGATACCGAAGCCGACGGCCTTCGGCACGTCCCACTGTGCGAGTCGGTCGAGGCTCTGGCCGGTCTGGTCGGAGACGTCTTCCTGCGCACCGGTGACGCCGAGACGCGCCTGTACGTAGACGTAGCCCGAGACCTGGTCCATGATACGTTCGAGACGCTCGCCGCGCGTCGTCGGCGCGACGATGAACACGAGGTCACGGTCGAACTCGTCGCACGCCTCTCGGAGCGGTCCGGCCTCCTCTGCGGGCAGGTCGGGGACGACGAAGCCGTCGATGCCGACTTCGGCGGCCTTCTCGACGAACGGTCGGGGGCCGGGTTCGTCTCCATACTGGTAGATGAGGTTGTAGTACGTCATGCAGACGAGCGGTACGTCGACATCGAGTTCCTCGACGAACTCGAAGAACCGCGTCGGCGTCATCCCGCCCTCCAGCGACCGCACGACGGCCGACTGGATGGTCGGCCCCTCGGCGATGGGTTCCGAGAAGGGCAACCCGAGTTCGATGAGGTCCGCGCCGCCGCGTTCGAGCGCCTCGACGTACTCGAGCGAGGACTCGTAATCCGGGTCGCCGACGGCGAGATACGGGATGAACGCCGGGCCGTCTTCGAACGCCTCTGGAACTCGGCTCATCAGAGTCCCCCCTGGAACATGCTCATGTCGGGCGCGTTCGGAATGTTTCGCTTGCTCGTCTCTTCGATGACTGATTCGAGGTCTTTGTCACCGCGTCCGGAGACGTTGACCACGACTGTCTCGCCGAGGTTCTCGTACTCCTCGTGGAGGTACGCGAAGGCGTGGGCCGTCTCCAGTGCTGGGATGATGCCCTCCTCCTGTGAGAGGCGATGGAACGCCTCCAGCGCCGCGTCGTCGTCGACGTTCACCGGAATCACCCGCCTCTCGTCGACGAGGTAGGCGAGTTCCGGGCCGACGCCCGCGTAGTCGAGCCCCGAGGAGACGCTGTGTGACTCCATAATCTGGCCGTCGCGGTCCTGCAGGAGCTTCGTGCGAGCGCCGTGGAGGATTCCGTCACCGCCCGTCGAGAGCGACGCGGAGTTCGGGGCGACGCCCTTCTCCTCGTCGACGTCGAGACTGCTGCCGCCCGCTTCGACGGCGTAGAGGTCGACACCCTCGTCGTCGACGAAGTTCGCGAACGCGCCCATCGTGTTCGACCCGCCGCCCGCGCAGGCGAGGACCGAGTCGGGAAGTCCACCGAACTGCTCTCGTGACTGCTTCCGGGCTTCCTTGGAGATGACCGATTGAAAGTCTCGGACCATGCTCGGGAACGGATGCGGCCCGACGACGCTGCCGATGACGTAGTGAGTCGTCTCCACCGTCGTCGCCCAGTCGCGCATCGTCTCCGAGATGGCTTCTTTCAGGGTTCCGCGGCCGACGGTTACGGGGTTGACCTCCGCGCCGTTGATGCGCATTCGGAAGACGTTGGGTCGCTGACGGTTGATGTCGCGTTTGCCCATGTATATCTCACAGGGTATATCGAGGTGCGCGGCGGCCATTGCCGTCGCCGTGCCGTGTTGACCCGCGCCCGTCTCGGCGACGATGCGCTCTTTCCCCATGTACTTCGCGAGCAAAACCTGCCCGAGTGCGTTGTTCAGTTTGTGCGCGCCGCCGTGGACGAGGTCCTCGCGTTTGAGATACACCTCTCGGTCGTAGCGCTCCGAGAGGCGGTCCGCGCGCTGCAGCGGCGTCGGTCGCCCGCCGAAGTCTCGAAGCCGTCGCCGAAACTCGTCCATGAAGCCGTCCTCGTTTTCGAGGACGTACCGCTCGTAGGCGTCTTCCAACTCTTCGATGGCTGGCATCAACGCCTCGGGTACGTACTGTCCGCCGTAGTCGCCGAATTTTCCGTCTGTGTTCGTACTCATGTCTCTGTTTCTGACTCTTGTGTCGCGGTGGT
Source organism: Halogranum rubrum (assembly GCF_900114455.1). Classification (GTDB taxonomy): domain Archaea; phylum Halobacteriota; class Halobacteria; order Halobacteriales; family Haloferacaceae; genus Halogranum; species Halogranum rubrum. Next base: position 262,703 of record NZ_FOTC01000002.1, read on the forward strand.
GAAGCGCCGAACGTTCTCCACTACTTCACCGTCCATGATTGCCGTCCCGACGAGGAGGGCGTCGGCACCGGCCGCGCGCATCCGCCGCACGTCGTCGACAGTCGACACACCGCTCTCCGCGATGAGTGTCACGTCGTCGGGGACGTCCGTCGCGACGTTCTCGAACGTCGCGAGGTCTACCTCCAACTTGGCGAGGTCACGGTTATTGATACCGATGATGGAAGCACCTGCCGCGAGCGCCTCCGCCAACTCGTCGCTGTCGTGGACCTCGACGAGCACCTGAAATCCGCGTGACTCGGCCGCGTCGAGGAGTTCCGAGAGGTCGTCGACGAACCGAGCGATGAGGAGGACGACGTCCGACTCGACGACGTCCAACTGGTCCTCGCGGACGATGAAGTCCTTGCGCAATACGGGGACGTCGACGGCCTCGCGGATACGCCGGAGGTTCTCCGTCGACCCGCCGAAGTGCGCCGGTTCGGTGAGCACCGACAGGGCGGCAGCACCGCCTTCGACCATCGCCTGCGCGAGTTCGACCGGGTCGTCGTCGCGCGTCCCCTCCGTCGTCGGACTCGTCGGCTTGACCTCCGCGATAATCGGGACGCGTCCGTCGGCTTCCACTGCGGCGAAGGCGTCGGTGAGCGACCGCGCGTCGACGGCGAGTCGCTCGCTTCCCCCCTCGCGCTCTCGCGCGGCGGCGAGAATAGAGCGGACCGCCGGCGCAATCTCGTCCTCGTTAGCGTTCATCATTGTACACTAGCGCACTCATTTGTACAAAAGGTTTGCGCCACCGACTCCTCGACCTCGACCATTCAAGGGTCGGTCGGCCGTCCCCGACGACATGGACGATGCCGGAATCTACGCACGCGAGTACGACCTCTTGGAGTGTGCAGTACAGTTGGGCGTCGCTGGTGGACAAGTCATCAACGTCTCCTTTCCCGACAGCGTTCCCGCCGACGCCGAGCGTGACCACGCGCTTCTCGACCGACTCGACGACTACCTCACGGGCGAGTCGGACCACTTCGACGACGTGCCGGTCGCGCTGACCGTTCCGACCGACAAGCGCCGTGTGCTCGACGCCGTGCGAAAGCTCCCCTACGGCGAGACGGTCGCAGTCGCTCGCGTCGCTCGCTTGGCAGGGTACGACGACGAAGATGGCGAGGAGATGCAGACGGTCCGGAGCGCGCTCCGAGCGAACCCGGTGCCGATATTCATCCCCGACCACCGCGTCGACGACGCACAGGGTGCGACGCCGTCGCGCGTGGCGGAGCGGTTACGAATGGTCGAACAGTAAGAGCGTCTTCTACCGACCCCTCATCCGACCGTACAGATACAACCCGAGACCCGCGAGTAGGAGCAGGTTCGACGTCGTCGCCGCCGTCGGCCACCCCGTCACGAGTTCGACTGCCTGGGCGACGCCGGACCCGATGAACGCGGCACCGGTCGTCACACCGAGTGTCTGTCCGCCGCTGTTCGTGAGGACGAGGTAGCCGACGACGACGATGGCGACGCTGAACACCGCGTCGACGACGAGCGAGACGAGTGGGTTGCCCGTGACGATACTGACGACGACGAGCAACACGTACCCGATGAGAAACGCGCGAAGGAGATTCTGTTGTCCCTCGGAGATTTCGGAGACGGCCATACGTCTCTTCGGGACTGCCGCTACTTCAGTTCGGGTGTCTCGGGCGGCAGAGAGCGGCCACTCACACGTCGGTCAACGTCGCCGCGCCGAAGGGAACCGAGAAGCGGTCACACCAGATGCTCACGCCCCGGTAGCCCGTGGGGTCGATTTCCGCCGAGAGTCGTTGCGTGAACGTCCCTTCTTTCGTACTCTCGCCGCCGTCCGCACCACCGTCGATGAGTACGCGAACGCCCGCACGGACGTCGCTCGTCGTGTCCGGGTCGGCGGCGGGCGTCAGGTAGACGAACACGTCCGGTCCCTGCGTCTGTTCGTAGTCCTCGAACCGAAGTGCGTAGCCCTCGCTGTCCTCGTAGAGTGTCACCGTTCCGGACACGCGATGGTTGGCCTTGCCGACGAACTCGCCGCGTTTCAGCGGCGTTCCGAGCGGTGTCTCGGCTTCCACGACTGCCGTCGACCGTTCGGGTGCGAACAGTTCGTTCGCCGTGAGGCCGACGACACCGACTCCGACCACTGCACCAATCCCCTTCAACACCGTGCGCCGTCTCATGGGTCTCATCGTGTCTCTACTGACGACTCGGGAGATATTCGCGCTATAGCGGTGGTGCGTCGCTGACGCTCAGGTGCTCACTGTCTCTCTGTTCGCCGTCTGTCTCTCGCCGCGCCGGACGTCCCCAGCGACCGGAGGGCGTGCCCACCGCCGTACGCGAACGTCGCGAGCAGGGTCACGAGCGCGAGCGGTGTCAGCACGCCTTCGGGGTTCGTGTAGGCGGCGACGACCATCGCCGTGACGGAGAATGTCAAGAGGAGATTCGAGACGAGTCGACGTCTGGACGATAGCTGACGGGCGAACAGCCAGTACAGCGAGAGATATCCGAGGAAACCGGTTCCGTACTCCGCACCCGGCGGCCAGAGGTCGGTGTTCAGTGCTTGGTCGAGGAGCGCCGCCCCGCCGAAGGTGAGGCAGAGAGCGACGCCGACGACGGCGACGAGGTCGGAGACGTCGACGTCACGCCCGTCGTTGAGGAGAGAGAGGACCATGCGCGCACTTCTGTCGCTTCCGTAATAAGTTCGCCACCCTCACACCCAGTCGACGCCGAGTCCCTCGTGGACGACGAACTCTAAGGCGTTGACGAGGTAGTGGGCGACGACGACGACGAACAGACTCCCCGTGAGTACGAACGTCGCGGCGAGCACGAATCCGAGCATCCCCGTGACGAGGATGCCGCCGGGCCCCTGCGCGCCGTGACCGAGTGCGAAGGCCACCGAAGAAAGCGCGGCGAGGAGCCACGGCGAGATGCCGAATCCCGTACTGAGGACGCCGATGAGCGCCGCCCGAAAGAGCAGTTCTTCGAACCCGGCGATGACCGGGAGGACGAGGAATAAGAGTACCGCCCATCCTGCCACGGAGTCGGGTGCGAGCGCCTTCCGTAGCTCCTCGGAGTTGCCGATGCCGATTCGCTCGCCGAAGGCGGCCCCGACTTCGTTGACGGCGTAGAGTCCGACACCGAGTCCGGTACCGACGGCGAGCATGAGCAGGGTGACGCTGTCGCCACCGAGTCCCAGCGCCGACAGCGGAATCTGGGTGTACCACGCGCCGATGACGAGCAGCGCGCCGAACAGTCCCTGTGAGAGGGCGACGTTGACGAGCAGCGACGCCGTCGACATCTCGTAGTGTGAGTGGCCGTCTCGGCGCTCGCCGTCAGCAGAGACGACGTCGACGGCCTCCCACTTGCGTTCGAGTGCCGTGGTCGCCGTCGTAAGTGCCGGAACGGTACCAGTCGTGTCGACGCCGCCGTCTGCCGTCGTCTCGGTGAGCCACCCGTCTCGACCGGGACGGCGCTTGAGCGGTCGCTCCGGGTCGAACTGTTGGACGAGCACGTCGTCTGGAACTTCGGAAAAAATCGACTTCGACGCGTGTGCGAGTAAGAGAAGCAAGCCGAGGACGACGCCCGCGAATCCGGCGAACGCCGCCCAGTCAGTCATCTACTGCGGACTGGGGCTGCTCGGACCTTTGTTGACGGTCGTGCCCTTCCCCTTGTCCAGGGTCGAACCGGTGATGGTGCGGAGGCGGGCGATGAGCGAATCCTTCTCGGGTTCGCCTTCGAGCGCCACGTCGAGCACCTCGCTGATGTGCGAGACGGGGATGATTTCGACCATCTCCTTGTACTCGTCTTCGATCATGACGTCCTGCATGTTCGCCGCCGGGATGATGACGGTGTCCATGCCGGCCTTCGCGGCCGCCTCGATCTTGTGGGTGACCCCACCGACCGGGAGCACGTCGCCACGCACGGATAGGGAACCGGTCATGGCGATGTTCTGTGCGACGCCGACTTCTTCCAGTGCGCTGATGACGGCCGTCGCCACCGTGACGGAGGCGGAGTCGCCGTCGACGCCCTCGTAGGCCTGCACGAACTGGATGTGTACGTCTTTCTCCGACAGGTCCTCGTCGGAGAACTTCTTGATGATGGCCGAGACGTTCTGCACCGACTCCTCGGCAATCTCCTGAAGCTTACCCGTGGCGATGACCTGCCCCGGCCCCTGCGAGGGAGCCACTTCGGCCATGACGGGCATCACGATACCGGAGTCTTCGCCCATGACGGCGAGACCGTTGACGCGGCCCGTGACGAAGCCGTCGTTGACGGAGAGTTCGTAGTCCTTGCGGCGCTGGATGTAGTCGTCGGCGATCTGCTGTTCGATGCTGCGCGAGCGGCGCTTGGCCTGCAGGACGTGTTCCCGCGTGACCGTGTCTGCGCCCTCTGCGCGGCCGATGTCGCCGGCGACGCGCACCAGTCCACCGAGGTTACGGAACTCGAGGGTGAGGTGGCCCTTCCGACCCGCACGGCGGCGGGCTTCGAGGATGACCTCTTCCATGGCTTCGCGGTCGAAGCTCGGGAGGCGGCCGTCCTTGGCGACCTCTTGGGCGACGAAGCGTGCGTACTTGCGCCGCATCTCGGGGGTGTCCTCGATGGTGTCGTCCATGTACACCTCGTACCCGTACCCCTTGATACGGGAGCGGAGTGCGGGGTGCATGTTCTCCATCGCGTCGAGGTTACCCGCAGCCACCATGACGAAGTCCGTCGGGACCGGTTCCGTCTGGACCATCGCACCCGAGGAGCGCTCGGACTGCCCGGTGATACCGAACGCGCCCTCCTGGATGGCGGTCATGAGGTGCTGCTGGGAGCGGATGTCGAGCGTGTTGATCTCGTCGATGAACAGCACGCCTTTGTTCGCCTTGTGAATCGCGCCGGGTTCGACGCGGTCGTGGCTCGGCGTCTCCATCCCACCGGACTGGAACGGGTCGTGCCGGACGTCGCCGAGGAGTGCACCAGCGTGTGCACCCGTCGAGTCCTCGAACGGTGCCGTCTTCGTGTCGGCGTTGTTCACGAGGAGGTTCGGAATCATCGCGTCGCCGCTGCGGGAGCCGTAGCGGAACGCCAGATAGATGATACCCGCTGCGAGGATACCGAGGAGAATCTGTCCGGCGATGATGAGCGAGTAGCCCAGCACGACGGCGATGATGATCCACATGAGGAACGAGCGCATCTGGTTGCGCTTGCGTGCTTCCTCTTTGTGGGCCTCGACGATCTGTTCACCTTTTCCGGCGGGGACCGTCCGAACCTTCGGTTGGTTCCCGTCGTCGGGGTTGTGGTAGACGAGGACGTCCTGGAGCTCCTCTTTCGGGAGGAGTTCGGCCATCGCCTTCGCGAGCATCGACTTCCCCGTCCCGGGGGAGCCAATCATCATCACGTGTCGTCGCTGCTTCGCCGCCTTCATCACGACGTCACGGGCGTGTTCCTGCCCGATGACCTGGTCGACGAGACGGTCGGGGACCTCTATCTCGTCAGTCGAGTCGATGAGGAGGCCACCGAGGAGGTCGTCGTCGTCGACGTCTTCGGCGATATCTGCACTGACCTCGACGCTGCTACCGAGGTCGTCTATCGAGGAGGACTCCGTGCCCTCGGGGTCAGGGTGGTGCCCCCGTTCGCGGTTCCCGTCCGTCGGCTGGTCACCGGACACAGGAGTTGGCTCCGGCTCCGGCTCCGAGTCCTGTTGGGTGGACTCGTCGGAGTCACGTGCCCCCTGCTCCGGGTGCCTGTCGTCTTTGTCCATGTCGTTGCTCATAGAACTGTGTCGCTGTATAGACCGTAGGGTGCGCGATTGATATACTTTCTCCCCGAGGGCGGTGCCGTTGCAGCATCGTATCCGGCAGCTGACGCCCGATACGCCACGATTTGACCCGAAATAACGGACTCGTCGGCTTTATAAATAGCCGGGGGGAACTGAGAGGCATGCGGGGGTTCTACATCGGTCGCTTCCAGCCGTACCACAACGGCCACCACCACATGGTGAAAGAGATCGCAACGGAGGTCGACGAACTCGTTCTCGGCATCGGGAGCGCGGGCGACTCACACTCGACGCGCAACCCCTTTACTGCCGGCGAGCGCATCATGATGATCACCAAGTCGGTCGCCGAGTTCGACATCACGACCTACGTCGTTCCCATCGAGGACCTCGACCGGAACTCCGTCTGGGTCAGCCACGTCCAGAGCATGTCACCGAAGTTCGACGTCGCCTACTCGAACAACCCGCTCGTCATCCAACTGTTCAACGAGGCCGGCGTCGAAGTGCGACAGTCGCCGATGTTCCGCCGCGAAGTGCTCGAAGGGACCGAACTCCGCCAGCGGATGATCGACGGCGGCGACTGGCGTGGCCTCGTCCCCGACCCCGCGGTCGACGTCATCGACGAAATCGACGGTATCGAGCGCATCCAGAAGGTCAGTGACAGCGACTCCAACGGACACACCAGTATCGACTCTGCACTGGACTGAGTATCTATGACACCACCGATCACTCTCGCCTCCGACTTCGGAACGCCGTACCCCGCCGCGATGAAAGGCGTCCTGCTCCAGCGACTCGGCGACGTTCGACTCGTCGACGTCGCGCACGACTTCCCCAGACAGGACGTTCCCACGGCCGCCTTCTGGCTCCGTGAGACGCTGCCGTACTTCCCCCCTGCAGTCCACCTCGCCGTCGTCGACCCCGGCGTCGGCACCGACCGCGCAGCACTCGCCGTCCGCGTCGGCGACCACGCACTCGTCGGTCCCGACAACGGCTTACTCCTCCCGCCTGCGAGACGGGTTGCCGAACGAGAAGACGCCGAAATCGAGGTGTTCGACGTCACCTACGACACCCCTGCCTCGACGACGTTCCACGGTCGGGACCTCTTTGCACCCGTCGCGGCCGACGTCCACGAGGTGGGTGTCGACGCGATGGAGACACTCGACCACCTCACACCGGTCGACGCGGACGACTACGTCGACCTCACGCTTCCGGAACCGACGGTCGAACGCGAACGCGGTGCGACGACGGTTACCGGCGAAGTGCTCGTCGTCGACGACTTCGGCAACGCCATCACCAACGTTCCCGGCGACCTGTTCGCCGACTGTGAGGAAGTCGTCGTCGACGGCATCACGGTTCCCGTCGTCGACGCGTTCGCGGACGTCTCTCGCGGCGAACGACTGCTCACCGTCGGAAGCCACGGCTACGTCGAGTGCGACGTGAACCGGGGCCGAGGTGACAAGGCGTTCGGCCTCACTGTCGGCGACTCGGTGCAGTTCTCCTTCTGAGCGATGGACGCCTTCGACCTGATGAACGTCGTCGGTCTCGTCGCGTTCGCCGTCGTCGGGTCGCTGAAAGCCGCCGACGCCGAGTTGGACCTCTTCGGCGTCGCCGTCCTCGGCGTCCTCACCGCACTCGGCGGCGGGACGATGCGCGATACGCTCGTCGGTCGGACACCTGCGTCGTTACAGTCCATGGCGGACATGAGCGTCGCCGTCGTCGGCGTCGTCCTCGCTGTCGTGCTCTCACGGCGACTCGCTGGCCGCCTGCGCGACCATCCCGCGGTCCTCCTCTCGGACGCCGTCGGCTTGGCGGCGTTCGCAGCGACGGGCGCACTCGTCGGGTCTGAGGCAGGACTGTCGCCGTACGGCGTCGTCATCCTGGCGACGCTCACTGCTGTCGGCGGCGGGAGTCTCGCGGACCTGCTGTTGACGCGCGTCCCTGTCGTCCTCCGCGAGGACTTCTACGCGACACCGGCGCTCTTCGGCGGCGTCGTCTTCTGGTTGGTGACGCAACTGGGCGTCGTCGTCGACACCGCCGCACTCGTCTGTGCGGGGTTCGTGCTCTCGACGCGTCTACTCGCGCTTCGGTACGAGTGGGAGTTACCGCGAGTGTGAGCGTCCAAACGATAGCGTGCTCCGAACCCGTACGAACCCGATAGCTGATTCCCGCAGGCCGGTCTGGCACTCGGTGTCTCCGACGGACGGTCGACCGACGTGAGGGAAACATCGATACCAAGCGCGTGGTAATTGACGGCATGGTATCCCGCCGAACCAGTGCCGTAGTAGAACTCGTTGTTGCTCTCGTCGGCCTCCTGTTCCAACTGCGAATCTGGCAGTATCTCCGAGAACACGGAGGACGAGACGACTCGATTTCACTCTCTCTGTACGGACTCTCGATGGGAGCGATCGGACAGATTGCACAGTACTGGCTGAAAGACAACGACTACCACCAGATTCGGTCGAACCGTCGTCGGGAGTTCGTCGCCAGTTTCTGTTTTATCGTGTGGGAGCGAGTCCTTCGTCGCCGGACGTCGAACCCGAGAGCGGTTCGGTACAACTTCGGTGTCGGACGAACCGCTGGCGCGGTACTCTATCGACTCTGGTACGGACTCTTGCATCCACTCCCCGGACCCAACGAGTGACAAAGAGTCAAGAAAAAATCCGGACGGCCGATTGTCGTCGACTCTACTCGGCAGCGATGACGTCGTCGATGCGGACGATCATCGTCGCGGCTTCCGTCGCGGACTCGACCGCCTCACGCTTGACGGCGGCGGGGTCGATGATGCCGTACTCGACGGGGTCGGCGATTTCGCCCGCACGACCCGTCGAGATGATACCGGCGCGGCCCTCTTTGTCGAACATCGCGCGGAGGTCGACGAGAGCGTCGATGGGGTCCATCCCGCAGTTCTCGGCGAGGGTACGGGGCAGCGAATCGACGGCGTCGGCGAACGCTTCGACGGCGAGTTGCTTGCGGCCCTCGATACCAGCGGCTTCGGCGCGGATGTGGTCCGAGATGGCGATTTCGGTGCAGCCAGCACCCGGGACGACGCCGCCTTTGTTGAGTGCGGCGATGACCACGTCGACGGCGTCGTTCATCGCGCGTTCGAGTTCGTCGACGACGTGTTCGGTGCCGCCGCGGAGGAGCAGCGTCACGGACTTCGCCGCGTCGCCACCCTCGACGAAGGTGAGTTCGTCGTCACCGAACTTCTCGACGTGGACGCTGTCCACGTGACCGAAGTCGGTCTCGTCCGCGTCGGAGAGGGACCCGAGGCGCTTCGCGCCGGTCGCGCGGGCGAGGGCCTTCGCATCCGAGGATTTGACGTTCTTGAACGCGAGGATGCCCGCGTCTGCGAGGTAGCCTGCGACGCGGTCGTCGATCTTCTTCGTGCAGAAGACGACGTCGACACCGGCCTCCGAGAGGGTCTTCGCGTAGCCGCGGAGTTCGTTGTCCTCGGCTTCGATGGCGGCGTTGAGTTGGTCGACGGAGGTGATGTTGTACTCCGCTTTCGACTCGCCTTTGCGCACTTCGAGTTTCATGTCGAGGACGGCCACGTTGGCGTCTTCGACGGACTTGGGCATGTTCTCGTTCGCGCGCTCTTTGTCGATGACGACGCCCTCGACGAGTTCCGTCGCCGACGAGGAGGCACCCGTGCGGGTGAGCACGCGGATGTGGTCGCGGTTGATCTTCGCGTCGTCGGCGACGTGGCGGACGGCCTGGACGACGAGTTTCGCGAGGACGTCGGCGGTGACGTCGCCCGTTCCTTTCCCGGTCATCGAGGACTCGGCGACCTGTTCGAGCACCTCGTTGTCGCCGAGGTCGAGGTCGAGGACCATCTCGTCGATGGCTTCCTGTGCGAGACGGGCACCTTCGTGGTACCCCTCGACGATGACCGTCGGGTGGAGGTCGGCGTCGAGGAGGTCTTCGGCCTGCGCGAGAAGTTCGCCCGTCAGGACGGCGGCTGTCGTCGTTCCGTCACCGACTTCTTCCTCTTGGGTCTGGGCGACTTCTACGATCATCTGTGCGGCGGGGTGCTCGATGTCCATCTCCTCGAGAATCGTCGCACCGTCGTTCGTGATGACGACGGTGCCCGAGGAGTCGACGAGCATCTTGTCCATCCCTCGCGGGCCGAGTGTGGTCCGTACCGCGTTGGCGACGGCTTTGCCGGCGCGGATGTTGGAGTCCTGGGCGGCCTGACCGCGGGTGCGCTGGCTACCTTCGGAGAGAATGAACATCGGTTGCTGCATGCGACTTGCCATGATGAGTAAACCTCAGCAGATTCATGGTTTGCGGTTCTATATATACATTTCGATTATGAAAGAGAAAACCGCAAGACAGCGTCGGGTTACTCTGCGAGCTGCTCGCACGTCTCTCAGGTCAGTATCGACAGGAACATAACGGCCGATACGGAGTTGCGGACGATGCTGGAGTTGGAACACGGCTTTCGGGTCGTCGACGTGAACGCACGACTCGACTCGGACTCGGGAGCAGTAGCGACACGAGGACGAGAGATAACCCCCGAACGCCTCGAACGCGAGATGCACCAAGCGGGCGTCGTCCGGGCGGTGGTCTCACCGAGCGCACGCCCACGCGAAGAAGGATACCTCCGGGCGAACAACGCCGTCGCCCGTCTGAGTGTCGACCGGCCGTTCCTCGCGTTCGCCCGTCTCAACGGCACCCACGACGTTACGGGGGGAACGACCTCACGACTCAAGAATCTCACCACCTCGCGGAAGGACCACCACGTCTCGCCGGACGACGTCGAGCAGTACGCCTACGACGACCGCTTTCACGGCTTCGTCCTCGACCCCGCCCACGACGGTCTGCCAGACGAGGCAGTGCTCGAACGCCTCGACGACGTCGGTCTCCCCGTCCTCGTCTACGCGGGCGAGTCGTTTCCCCCGGACGCCGTCGCCGACACGCTGCTCGACTACTCCTTCGCCGTCGTATTGACCTGCTTCGGTGGGTTCCCGCTCAACCGCCAACTCATGTGGGCGGCAATCGACCTCCTCGACGACTACGACGACCTCTATCTGGAGACGAGTTTCGTCCGGTACCGCACCGTGTTAGAACGAGCACTTCGCGAACATCCCGACCGCGTCCTGTTCGGCAGCGGCGCACCGGAGACACACCCCGACGTCGGCGTGATGGAACTGTTGACACTCGACGTGTCGGAGGACGCGATGGCACGAGCCTTCGCGAAGAACGCCTCGCGAGTCGTCTCGGGACTTGCTCCAGGCAGCGAGTAGGCCGTCTCGGCTCTAGCGCCAATCGTACCGGGCGACCGCTCGGTCGGCCCGCGTCGACAACCCGTGCGGATTGCGTGACTTCGACCGGTCGCGTGCGCGAGCGACCATCCCATCGGAGATACCCGTCGAGATACCGCCGACGACGTCGCGGCCGTTGCCGAGCCATCCAGTCGGTGTCCCGTCACCGCTGAGCACGTCGCGGGCGGCCGATGCGGCGTCGTCGACGGCGTGGGCGAGCGTCCGCCGGACGACTGTCGGCCGCAGACCGTAGTTCTTCACGAGTCGGTAGGCGAGTGCGCGGTACTTCCAGCCCCAGTCGCGTCGTTCGATGCCGCCGTCGGCTTCGTATTCGCGACGGACGCACATCTCCGGGAGCCACTCGACGTCGGCGCCAAGCCCACCGAGTCGGTGGGCGGCGTCGCGTGCGCCACCGGTTTCGAGGTACTCGTCGAACCCGTCGAGGTCCTGAAGCGTTCGCCGACGGAACGCCACGTTTCGGCCGTTGAAGTAGGTCACGTGACGTTTGGCGATGTCTCGCTCTTCGGGTTCGTCCGTCGTCATCCCGCCTTGCAGTGTCTGGTGTGTCGGGCCGGTGGCGACGTGGGCCGTCTCGAGTCCCGAACAGAGCGCGCCGAACCACGATTCCTCGACGACGAGGTCCTGTCCGAGGAAGGCGACGGCGTCGCCGCTCGCCACTTCGATACCGGCGTTACGAGCGACGTTAATCGTCCGTGCGGAGATTTCGACGAGCACGTCCACGTCGTCGCGTTCACGTACCATCCCAGTCGTCCCGTCGGCAGAGGGACCGTTGACGACGATCACCTCTGCGTCCGGCGCGTGCGCCGCCAGCGAGTCGAGGCTGGCAGCGAGTTGGTCCCGCCCGTTGAGGGTCGGGACGACGACCGAGAGATTCATACCACTCACGAGTACGACCCGACACTTAAAGTGACGCGTCTCGGAGATGAACGTCGATAAGAAAGTGGTGGCGGTCGGAGAGGGCTTGGTCACGTCCCTCCGACCGGAGTCGTCAGTTGGTGGCTGACGTGAGGTCCGTTCGGTCGACCGGTTGTCGCCCGGTCAGCAGTTCAGGTAGTAGACCTGTTTGCGTGCGTCCTTGAAGCTGTAACGCGACCCGACGAGGTCCGACTCTTCGAGACGGTTCAGCGCGTAGCGGACCGTCCGGTCGGGAAGGAGCGACTCGTCGGCGAGTTGTCCTTGTGACAGCGGTGCGTCGCTCTCGAGAACTTTGGCGACGAGTTTCGCACTCGGGGGGAGTTCGCGAAGGCGGTCACGGAATTCGGTCTCTGAGAGACGGTCTTCGCCGGTTGCTTCTGCGGTACTGGTGCTCATACTACATGGTCCACTGTGGTCAGTGGTAAAGGTTGGCTACATATAGAACAAAAGGCTTGACACTCCTTAAGGTCATAATATCTATCGGGTATGGTATCTATTGCCGATTGATTTTACTCGTTTCCGGACGACTGAGTACCCGTGATTCCTTCATCACACGTTGACATCTTGGAGAAGCAGTCGTTCGCTCACCTCGCGACAGTGATGCCGGACGGGACGCCGCAAGTCACACCGGTCTGGGTCAGCCACGAGGACGGCGAGTACGTACTCCTCAACACCGCACGCGGGCGGCAGAAAGAGAAGAACATCCGAGCGAACCCGAGGGTCGGTGTGAGTATCGTCGACCCGGACGACCCGTATCGGTTCGTCTCCATCCGCGGCACGGCGACGCTGTCGGAAGACGGGGCGGTCGAGCACATCAACGAACTCACCCAGAAGTACATGGGGCAACCGGAGTATCCGAACCTCGGCCAGGAGTCGGGGCCGCGCGTCATCGTTCGTATCTCGACGGACAACGTCGTCACGAGCGGGTGAGGTGGGACGACTCAGACACCCTTCAGTCGGTCGACGGCAGGCCGGTCGCCGTGTCGACGGTACTGGCCGAGGAGACACCCACAGGTCGGACAGTGGACGAGGAGGACGCTGCGTCTGTCGTGCCGAACGAGGTCGGTAGCGTCGTGGTCGGTCTCACAGCGATGACAACGGGGCATACAACGAACTATGTCACCAAGTGCCATAGCTTTTCCACCGACAGGCGGCCGCATCCAATACGACTTTACAGTTCGGGTGAGCAGTCCACGGTAGCGTGAAAGGGAAGGAGTGGTACCAGGCCGACGACGTGGCCCAGGAGTACGACGCCAAGCGATTCTCTGATGGTGGACGTCTCATCGACCGCCGCGAGAAAGAGGCAGTCCTCGACGCACTCGGACCCGTCGAGGGGAAAGACATCCTCGAAATCGCTTGCGGAACGGGTCGATTCACCGTCATGCTCGCAGAGCGTGGTGCGAACATTATCGGGCTCGACATCTCCTCGGCCATGATGGCGCAGGGACGACAGAAAGCGAAGAGTACAGGAGTCGAGGGACTCGTCGAGTTCATGCGCGGTGACGCCGCGCGCTTGCCGTTCCCCGACGACCACTTCGATGCGGTGTTCGCCATGCGATTCTTCCATCTGGCGGAGACACCCGCGAAGTTCCTCGCCGAGATGTGTCGCGTCTCGAAGGACCAGGTGTTCTTCGACACGTTCAACCGATACAGCACCCGCAGTGTCTACACGTGGCTCCTCCCGATGGGGTCGCGGCTCTACTCGCGGGTCGAAGTCGAGAACCTGCTCTACGGGGCGGGACTCGAACTCGTCGACGACGCCCACGACTTCGTCCTCCCCTACGGGTTCTACCGGGAGATTCCGAACGAAGTCGCCGGGCGGATTCGAGAGTTAGACACGAAGCTCCGCGGAAGTACCGTCGGTGAGAAACTCTCGTCGGTGTCCTACTGGAACGCGCGCGTCCGATAAGGGACCGAAGACGAGAAGAACAGAGAGCGAGAGACGCGGCGACTCCGAGTTAGAAGTCGTCTTCGATGATTTCGCCGACTGCGAAGTTCGACTTCACTTCGGTAATTTCGACCTTCACTCGCTCGCCGATCTCTGCGTCAGGAACGATGATGACGTAGCCACGCTCGACGCGAGCGATGCCGTCACCTTGCTTGCCGATGTCTTCGATTTCGACGTACCGGAGTTCACCCGTCTCGACCGGTGGCTGTGGCTCGCCCGACGACCGCGTCTCACCGCCTTCGGTCTCGACAGTCTCCTCGCGGGAGATGAGCGCGACCCGGTAGATTTCGTCGGTGTCGACAGAACCGGTCTCGATTTCACGGCGGGGGACCTCGACGATGTATTTGTCGTCTTCTTCACGGACTTCGGCATTGAACAGACACAGGAGCTTATCTGAGATTTCCAAGGTGTAGACCTCCAGTTCGACTGTGCAGTAGGACGGTATCGTTAAAGAGGTACCGCCGGACCGAACGTCTCGGGTGTGAGGCGTCTCTCGGCCCCCTCTGACGCCGTCGAAACATACGCTCGCGTCACCGCGGCGTTCCGTCGACGTTCTTCGGTCCTTCGGAGTCGTAGACGACGACGTCGCCGTCGTCGGTGTCGACCGGACGGTAGTTGTCGCGGACGCCGACTGCCTCCTGTAACTCGCGGACGGCGCGCGTCTTGAGTGCCCGTGCTAGCTCTTCGGCCTCCTCGCGGGAGATGTCGCGGCCCAGTCCCTCGCACTCGTGGGCGCGGACCATGCCCTCCTCGTCGACCGCCTCACCCATCGGCTGACTCGTTCCGCCGAGTGCGACGCTGAACGGGTAGGTCTCACAGATGAGCGGTCGGTCGTCGTGGACCTGACACGCGCCCATCCCGTCGTCGTCTTCGGTGTAAAAGGTGCAGTCGCCGCAGGCGTCGGTCTGCAGCGCCCACTCGAACGTCTCGCCTTCGGGTCCGTCGTCGCCGTCGACGAGGCCGTAGGGCATCGGACGGGCGACGTCTCTCCATTCCAGTGAGGTCCCCGAACTGGAGCCAGAAGCGGCTTCGCCGCTTCGCTGGTCGTAGTCCGTAACGTCCTGCAACTCGCGTACTTCGTCGGGAAACACCGTTGCAGTGTGCGGTTCGCGCTCGCCGTCGTCGGCGTCGTATCCTTTACAGCAAGCCCCACAGCGCGTACACTCGAAGCCGATGGTCTCGATGGCGTCTGCGAGTTCGGCCACGTCGAGGTCGTTCGCTCGTGTGAGTTCGGCTTCGAGACTCTCCATGGCTCACTGTCGGTGGCTGTCGCACAAAACGTCGTCGTCTCGCTGTCTCTCCATCGTCGTTTTCTGTCCCTTCACCATGCTCTTTACTGCTCTTTACCACGCTCCCGCACGACTACGCGAACCGCTCTGGCACCGTCACGCGCTCGGATTCGGCGTTCCACTCCACGCGACCCTCTTCGGCCAACTTCTCGATGTGGGCGACGACCGTCGCTCGGGCGAGGTCACGGACGTCCGAGATGTCCTTGTCGTAGGCGGCATCCACCACAGCGTCGACGTCGTGTGCACCCGCTTCGATGGCGGTGAACACGCGCTCTTCCCGAGCGAGTCGGTGTTCGACGAGACGGGCCAGCACCTCGGTTGGCTCTCGAATCGCCGGGCCGTGTGCGGGGAGCAGGCGCTCGGGAGCGCGCGCCTGCAACCGAAGGAGCGCGAAGATGTAGTCGATCATGTCGCCGTCCGGGGCGCCGACGACGACGCTCCCCTCTGCGACGGCGAGGTCACCGCAGACGACGTCGCCGTCGACGGCGAACGAGACGTGGTCCGGTGCGTGACCGGGTGTGTCGAGGACGCTGATGCCGCCGTCGCCATCGCCCTCACCGTCACCGTCGTCGATGTCGAACCAAGTGCCCTCACCGAGTACTCGGTCGGGCGTTCGGCCGGTAGCCCGCTCGAACCGCTCGACGTGGTCTTCGTGTGCCCAGACGGTCGCACCTGTCGCCTCGGCGTAGTGAGCGACGGCACCGACGTGGTCGGGATGCGTGTGTGTGACTGCGATGTGGGCGACGTCTCGCTCGTCGACGAGTGTGTCTAACCGCTCGCTCCTGGCGGCAGGGTCGACTAGAAGGGCGTCACTGCGTCCGAGCAGGTAGGCGTACGTCTGCCCGGTGGGGGCGCGTGTGTCGACAGAAAGGGACACGCGAGCGATATCCATATCCTCTCGGTAACGGGCCCGGAAGAAAAACCTGCCTCAGTTCGGCCGCTGACGTCAGTCCGACGAGACGGACGGTGTCGTCGTAAACTTCGAGAGGTCGACGTCGCCGCCGACGTCCGTCGCCGACTCGTAGGGGCGGTTGACGATGATGTTGCCAGCCGTCTGCTTGCCGACGCCCGGAATCGACGTCAGTTCGTCCATACTCGCCGCGTTGAGGTCGAGCGGGAACGGGACGCCCGTCACCGACCGGTAGCCGTAGTCGACGATGGACACGTCGATGGTCTGTTCGAGTTCCCGCTCACCGGGGATACCGACGAGCAGCGGATACGTTCCCAACTGTCGGCCGAACGTCTTCCCGTCTTGGTGGTACTCTAGGTGGACGTCTTCGAGCACCGTCCCCGGCGGCGTGACCCGCCGCAGCATCGGTCGGTCTATCTCCTCTCGAACCTCCTTTTTGTACTTCTTGAACAGTTTCTTGTGGTCCTTCGCAATCTGTGCGCCCGTCTCGGACATCTCCGTCCCGTCGAACGCCATGACCTGCCGGATGTTGATACGCCGGACCATCAGCCCCTCGTCGTAGACGCGGTGGAGGAACTCCTTGTTGTGCTGGAACGTCTCCTCGCGCTCCCCCTTCAGGCCGTGGAGGAGGTTGATACCCGGAAGGAGTTTCGGGAGCCTATCGGGAGCCGCATCACCGAACGTGGGCGCGTCCGCGGGGT
This sequence comes from Halogranum rubrum, assembly GCF_900114455.1. Lineage (GTDB taxonomy): Archaea > Halobacteriota > Halobacteria > Halobacteriales > Haloferacaceae > Halogranum > Halogranum rubrum. The sequence continues at coordinate 279,515 of NZ_FOTC01000002.1, forward strand.
CTTCACCAGGCCGCCAGCCGCCGGCCTCGTTCACGATGCGGACTGCTTCGAAGCACTCCTCGGCGCTGACGTTGAGGTTGTTCTCCTCTTGGACCAGCGGGTCGGCGGATTCGAGGCCGAACGCCGCCGTGTCGCCGGGCGTGTTGTGCTCGGCGATGATGCGAATGCCCTCTTTGGATTTCTCGGGCCACTTCGCGATGGTGATGGGGTTCATGTTGTCGAGGTGGAGCGTCCCGAGGTTCGGGGCCACCTCCCTGATTCCCCCGTAGAGCCGCCGCAGGGCGTCGGGGTTCGGTGCCTCGCCGTCACCGCCGAAAGCCAGAATGTCGGCCTGTCGGCCGAGACGGAAGTGTCGCGCGCCGCGCTCGTAGAGGTTCTCGACTTCCTTCACGACGGAGTCGGCGGTGCGGAACGCCGGATTTCCATAGAGCGGTTCCGTACAGAACGAACAGCGGTAGGCACATCCCCGAGACGTCTCCATCTCGCAGATGAGGTAGTCGGGGTGGTTCGGATGCTGTTCGACGACGAACGCGCCGCTCGCCGCCCAGCGGTCGAGTTCGTCGTTGTCGCGCATCCGGTTGCCGAACCCTTCCAACCCGGAGTCGACGAGGTCGTAGGCGGCGGCCTCGATGTCACCTTTCGCGACGAAGTCGTAGTCGAGGTCCTTGCGCTCCATATCCATCCCGCCGGCGTTCTCGTCGCCGACGCCGAAGCGGATGGGGCCACCCATCAGACTCGTCCCCTCGGCGACCCACGCCAACTCGCGAACCTCGTCCGGTTCGGCGGGGGTGCCGCCGACGTACTTGCCGGGGACGGTCATGCCGCCGATGTAGATCATCAGGTCCGCGTCGGCGACGTCGGCCCACTTCTGTCGGTCCTCGCGGAGTTCGTCGATGGTGTGGTACGTGATCTGTGCTTCGGGGACGCCAGCATCGACGAGCGCGCCGGCCGTGAACCGGGGGTACGTCGAGATGTACGGCGGCACGCCGAAGTGCGCCGGTTCGTCGACGTACCCGTCGACGAGCGTCACTGATAACTCGGCCGGGTCAATCATGTCCCCGCTTTTGCGATGGAGCGGTAAAACGGTGCGGTTACGGGAGCGAGTTAAACGTAGATGTATCCCTCGATGGCCCGACACTCGTCGGTCGTATACAGCGTGCTCGGGTCGCGCGTGTTTCGGTACGTCCCGACGGCGGCGACGATGGCGTCGAGGGCGTCACCGTCGTCGTCGGTTATCGCTCGCTGGCGGACGTCGCCGTCGATGGTGATGCCCGCGTCGGCCAACCCCGTCAGAATCTCTTCTCGTCGCGTTCGGCCTTCCTCGGACCCGTCTTTGTACTTCGTGTGGTGTAAGCCGAGTTCGTCGAGGACACCTGCCGGATAGACTTCGAGCAGTGACGGCTTCTCGGGAGAGGGTCGTTGCATCGGGTGGACGCGGACGCTGTCGCTGATGACGAGCGGACGGAGCACGTCGCGGATACCGTAGAAGGTCTGCGACTGGAGGCGGAGGTCGTAGGGCGAGAGGGCGCTCAACGGCTTGTCGGTCGCACGAAACAGCTGCGACTTCTGTCCGTCTCCGAGGAGTTCGGCCCGTTCGGTACATCGCTGCCGAAGGTCGTCGGGAGACGAGAAACAGCCAGGAAAGCGATAGAGGAACGTCTCCCAGGTATCGACGTTGACGAGTTGGTTCGGCAGTCCGAACGGGAAGTCGAGGCCGACGGCCACCCCGCCGCCGAGTTCGCCGAGAAACGCGGCGAGTGCGGGGAGAATCTCCTCGCGGTCGGCAGACTCGTCGAACCACTCGGTCGCCGGGCGGCAGTCGACGATTCGCAGTCCGCGGCCTGTGAGTCCCTCGTCTTCGTCCACTTCGACGTCGTCGACGACACCTTCGGAGACCCAGATAGAATGGCCGGCGTCCGCTGCTCCGCTGAAGTCGACGCCGTACACTCGTGTCGGTGGCTCGAAGGCACGCATACGGGCACCTTGCTATACCGACAGATAAGGTCACCGGCGGGAACGGCCGCCCCCGCGCCACTTATCAGGGTGGGACCACTATCGATTCACATGCCTGCTACCCTCGAAGTCAAGTGTACGAGCCCTGACTGCGAGCTCGACATGTTCGAACTTCACTACACCTACGATATGCCGGACGACGTGGGGGTCGCGGACTTCACCTGCCCGTACTGCCGGGAGAGTGAGACACTGGAGGCTATCGAACTATGAGCGGTCTCCGAGAGTTCGGCCAGAGTGCGGTCAACGCCGTCCTCGACCGGGCCGGACGTGGGATGAGCAAAGTACAGGAGCGCAAGCCGCTCCCGTACGACCTCTTGGAGAGCGAGGACGCCTACCTCGTCGTCTTCGACGCCCCCGGTGCGACCCAGAGCGACTTGCAAGTCCGCTTCCTCGACGGCGAAGTACAGGTCCGCATCGACCGCTTCCGCGACTTCTACGAGGGATACGAGATGCGTTTCCCCGGCCGTGGGCTCTCACTCGACGGGTCCGCAGAACTGCCCGACGACGCTGCCGTCGACCCCGGCAACTCCTCCGCGACGCTGACGAAGAACGGGACGCTACAGGTCCGCGTCCCCAAGAGCGAAGCGGCTCGTAACGTCGCCGTCGAAGCGGAGTCCGACGACCCCGAGCGTATCAGTCTCGCCGACGAGAACGACGCCGAAGACGTCGAGGAAGACGAAGGAGAGATCGAACTCGAAGACGCCGAGAACGAAGAACCGGTGGACCTCGACGCCGACGAGACGGACGACGACCAGACGCGATACGACTGACGGCTACTCCGACGACTCTCTTCTCGTCATCCCCTGTTCGATGCCGAACGACTCGTTCCCGTCGAACCGTGCCGGGTCGAACGAGTCGACGCCGTCTTCTCCACGAATCTGCGCGGCGATTGTCTCGCCCGTCGCCGGCGCACGCATGAAGCCGTGGCCCTGCCATCCGGCAGCGACGTAGACGTCTTCGACCACCTCACCGAGCAACGGATCTCCGTCCGGCGTCGCCGTGCAGAGTCCGGCCCACGCTCGGTCCACGTCGACGGCGTGGTCGGCCCGAGTGTGAAGTTCTCGTTCTACCCCGTCGACGAACCAGTCGTCGCCGTCACGGTTCCAGTCGTCCGGGTCGGCCTCGACGGGTTCGGTGCCGTCGCCACCCAGTAAGCCCGTCGGATGCGGTCGAAAGTAGACGTCGACGGAGGCGTCGAAACACATCGGCCCGTCGTACGGCGTTCGAGAAGTCAGTGCCTGCACGCGGTAGGGTTTGAGAGCGATGGGAACGCCCGCGTCGGCGAATAGCTGTTTCGTGTGTGCGCCGGCGGCGACGAGCACCGCGCCGAACCGCTCTACGGCCGCGCCGACGACGACGCCCGGCGGGTCGAGGTGGAGGCCGACTTCGCGGCCCGTTCGGAACTCGACGCCCGCCGCCCGCGCGCGGTCGGCCATCGTCTCGACGTACGTCGCCGGGTCGGTCCATCCGGCGTCGTGGGCGACGGCCGCGACGGCGACGTCGTCGACGACGAGGTGCTCTCCCAGTCGCTGCTCCAGTTCGCCCCCGTCGAGCACCTCCACGTCTCGGCCGTGGTGGCGCATCCGCTCGACGCTGTCGACGATGGACTCCGCGACCTGTTCGTCGCCATCACGCGCGAGAAAGACGTAGGGACAGTCGACGAACTCGAAGGAACCAGTGCCCGAGAGTCGTCGGAATCGGTCGACCGACCGGGCGGCGAGTTCGGCGTCGATATCCTCGGCGTAGGCGTCGTAGACGATGCCGGCGGCACGTCCCGAACTCCCGCTTCCTGGTTCGCCCCGGTCGAAGACGGTCACGTCCGCGCCCGCGACGGCGAGTTCCGTAGCGGCAGTGACGCCGACTGCTCCGGCACCGACGACTGCGACGGTCCTGCTCATACGGGCGCGTCGCTCCGGGGTGACTTAGCTTCCGGGCGAAAGAGGGTCGCTGTTCTGTGAAAATGAGCGCACGGTGACAATTGTTCTGAGGAGGGCTGAATAGAGAGCAAAAGTCTCGCAGGATATGCTATGCAAATCAAGACTCCACAGTGGATTTGAACCGAAATAGCCTTTTTCTCTAACACGATTGGTCTGTCATATGCCCTCCAGACGAAGATTGCTGGCTGCCATCAGCAGTGTGGCCGTCGCCGGGATGGCCGGTTGTAGCGGATCAGCCTCGGGCGGTTCCGATACGGTTGACTGTCACACAAGCGCCCTTGTTCACGGACGTGGGAACGTTCTCGACAATGGTGCTCGCGGGACGGTTGAAGAAGGCGACGTGAGGCTCGCTGTTCCGTTGTCTGTCGACAACGTTCGAGAATACAGTATCAGTGTGCTGAAGGTGTATGATGCGGCGGGAAATTTGGTGCACGCAATTCCTGTATCAGCGGACGATGCAGAACTAATGGCCAACAAAGCAGGTGTGAACGAAGGTCAACTCCTGTACGAGCAATCTATCGGTCGTCGACCATTCCACGGTCGGTACCGAGTCGACGCGGTGAATACCAGTGAGGAGTCTGTCGATTTTGTTACTATTGAGTTTAATTGCTTTTCTGACGTCAGCGACTGAGTGGTCGGTCACAACTACCGGTACGTCATCTCTCCGTGGATAGCGAGTCAACACAACGACAAACTCGATGAACTCATCCCTCTATATGTGTCACGCTGCTTCTGACAGCGTTCGGTGAGGTTTCTGTGGTCGTGCTGAACTCAGGGCGCAAGTGTAGCATCCATCACTTGATAACATCTGAACAGACCGGCAATGCATCACGATGGAACTACTGGGTGTAGAAACGGACTTTGTTCTTCTTGATATCTGCCACCAGGGTAGAACGAGCAACTTTCCAGTTGTGTGTTGCTTTCTCCCGCCCTTGAATCTCAAGGCTCAGTTCACAAACGCCAGAGTTCATCACAACGACGTTATTCAGTTTCTGAGTAGCACCTGGAGAGACTTCGACAGTCTGTTGCTTGTCGTTGCTGATTGAACAATCCACGAAGACTACTGTGACCTCTTTCTGTGAGTCTGTGGAATTCTTGATTACCACGTCTGTGACGCCGTGATTCTGCCCCGTTCGAAAAAGGCACCCAGTAGTTAGGACTGTAAGAAGCACGGCACCGGCCGTCTGGACAATACTCCGACGTGACCATCTCTTAGTAGAATTGCTAGCGCGTTCGTAAGGGGAGACCATATATAATGAGATGTGAGTAGTCAGTAAAATAACACGGTTGGATTGAGGTGATTCAAGATCGAGAAACAACTAGCTGCCCCTCAGTCAATGGTTCATCCTGTAGGTAGATGGGAAACCAACTGAGCGATTCACCCTCTGAGTGTTGCACGCGATCTCTGACAGCTATCGCGAATATCAACCCCAAGAAGCCAAGAACACGTCTGCGGCAGGTCCAGTGGACCGTCGTCACTCGTCTCGGACTGTCTTCAGGTCAGGTCGTGGAGCAAACGATTCGTACGTTTCGTCACTCGAGACGATAGTGTCACCATCGGATTCAACGAGATGGAGCGCATCGAAGGGTGTGAACCCGTGGTCTTCGACGTAGGTCGCAGCTGCGACGACTGTATCCACGTCACCGCGCACTTCCAACAGGGCAGCCGCATTCGTGATGACTCGTTCAGTATCTCTTCCTTCACGGTACGCAACCACCAGAAGTTCGACGAGTGTGAACTGGGACGTCCATAGTTCGTCCTGATGGTCTCGGTAGACTGCCTCTGCGGCGTCACCGAGCCAGTCTTCGTCTTTGATGAGTGCCAGAAGGAAGTCCGTTTCTGCGTACATTTAGCGTCCAGCCTCGTCTAGCGCTGCGTCACGTGCTTCCTGCCGGAGTTCGTCTGCCGTCTTCTCGACGTCCGAGAACTCGGAGCGGAGGGCATCGAGCGGGTCGTCCTCTATTGGAACCAACTTGATACTGTCGTGAAGTTGAACAATGTGATAGTGTTCTCCGTATCGTTCTCTGATTTCTTTGGGGAGTGTGAGACGACCACGACCGTCCAGCGTTGCCTCAGACATGCGTCGATCTATGGTGGGCAAATACAAGATAGTTCCCCAAATAGAGTCTCCTACCCACTCAGATGGGCCTGTCTCGTCTGCTGACTACACCTTTAACTCTTGTCGGTCGCTCTTGGCAGCAGTTAGTGAGGTTTCTGTATCCTACGGGACTCGACGCAAGTCGGCCACAGTCACTTCTACCAAGAGCCAGTTTCGACAGGCTCCGAGCGTCGAAAAGAGAGCGACTCAGTCCAGAAACTCGTCGACACCGCGGGCCGGATAGCCGACCATCACGTCGACGCCCAGGTCCTTGAGTTCACGAACACGCTCGCCGACGTCTTCGGGTGACCCGACGAGCGCGTAGTCCCGACTGGCCTTCAGGAGAACTTCACGCGCGCGACCCGTGGCGCTGCTGTCGACCGGTGCGTCCTCGGGGAGCGCCCGCCGGACGGGGCCACGACGCGAGACGTAGCCACCGACGGCGTCGAGAATCTCGTCGTCGTCGTCGGCGCAGACCGTCGGTGCGTAGAGCGCGATAGTGTCTTCGAACCCGGCGGCGCGGAGCGCCCGCACGTCGCGGTCGGTGGTCCGTGAGAGCAGTTCGTACTGCGGTCCACCAGCGGCGAGAGCAACGCGTTCGACGCCCTCCGTCCCGACCCACGCGTCGGCGTCGCGTTCGCGGGCCGCACCGAGTCGCGGCGCGATAGCCCGCGAGCGCTCGGCGTCGGTGAGGTACGCGGGGTGACCCGCGACGAACACGCGGCCGACCTCCGGCGGGAGCGTCTCGTACAGGCTGTCGTCGCCGAGGGGGTCGAACCCGTCGGCGCGGACTGGCGTCGTCAGGAGGACGCGCTTCTCGGCGACGAGTTCGTCGAGGACGTCGCTCTCGGGGAGATGCTCGCGGCCCTCGTAGTCGATGGCGACGGTGTCGAACGGCAAGTTGAGTGCGCGTCGGACGTCGCACTCCTTCGGTTTGAGGGCGGCCACGTCGAGGCCCGTCTTCGAGACTGTCCGCTCACTGGTCAACATTGGGTATCACTACTCATAGAGAGAGGCTGGTCACTGTCGTCGCGGAACGCGATCCATCGTCTGTGCGACCATGTACCCTCTCGTTCCCCGGTTTCGGCAATAAGCTTGTCGTTGGCGACGGTCTTTTGCGAGGGTTCACTGTCTGGCCCAGCCTTTTTGTACGAACGAGTAGTTCGTCTGACGCATGGTCGTCGCACCCGACTCCCTCTGGCAGTACCTCACCGAGTTGTTCGAACACGAGTACGACCACGCCGTCGTCTACGCCGACGCCGAACAGACGGTCCTCCACGAGGGACCGATTCGGCTACTGGCGACTGGATGGGTCGAACTTCCCAGCGGACGGTTGCTGTCGCCGAGCGCGGTGCATCACGTCGACACGGAGTGAGTCGCCGAGTTGGAGTACGTACACTTCTCTTCGCGCCGAGTTCAGTCGCCAGTACGTCCCTGTCTCGCTCCGACGTCGTCCAGTTGTTGACGCTGTGGTTCGTAGTGTTGACTTCCGTTCAGACTGATTCCAGTGCGTCTGGGCTAGTCACCCTAGCGATCGGTGTGTTCGCATTCGTTCTTCTGTGGGCTATCCCGTTGTACGTCTTCGTCGGCGTCGCGTCGAAGTTCGACGCTCACTGACGGAGAGCGACAAATCAGTTCACGAGAGTCGAACGAACGATTTGCTAAATCGGCCTTTAATCGAGAGACGGTGACGGTTTTTGAGACGACGGCTGCAGTTCTATTCTGTTATAAGATACTTCTCTAAACGAGTGTCCTGTACAATACACATAAAGTATAAAAATAGACTTTATCGCCGAGAAGTTACAACTAACTAATACAATATTTGCCGAAAGGGATGACTGTCGGGAACCCCCGGCTGAAAGTACTAATGTTCAGTAAATACGGACGTAACATGCTCGTCGTCTTCGTCGTCGCTACTGTCGCTCTGAGTGGTCTCGCCGGGGTCGCCGCGGCGCACGACCACCACGACAAGAAGAACGACGTCGACCAACAGCAACGAAGTAACGCAGAATCGTGGGCGAATCAGTTCGGCTGGAACAACGACGCCGACCAGAAACAACGAACTCATCAGTTCCAGTGGACCAGACAGAAGGGCAACCACAACGACCAGACACAGGACCAAGAGGCCAGCGAGTCCGCCGAACTGGTCGCCTCCGGTGACGACAACGACCAGTCGCAGGACCAGCGTGTGGAGCAGAACGCCGCACAGAGACAGGGCGGCACGCACAACGACCAATCGCAGGACCAGGACGCCGATGCCGAGGCGAGCCAGGCTGCGTACGGCGACGACAACGACCAGAGCCAAGAACAGCATATCGACCAGTCCGCCGAGCAGAGCCAGGACGGCACGCACAACGACCAGAGCCAAGAGCAGGACGCTGACGCCGAGGCTCACCAGTACGTCCGAGGCGACGGCGGCGACCAGAGCCAAGAACAGCGTATCGACCAGTCCGCCGAGCAGAGCCAGGACGGGAAGAACGACGACCAGAGTCAAAAGCAAGACGCAGGAGCGACCCAGGTTCAGGTTAACTTCGAGGGCATCGGCGGTATGGGGATGCAGGGCGCCTCCGTCACCCACGACGCGAGTAGTGGCTCCTCGTCCGACGGCGCTCACACCGCTGCATCGATGATGTGCACGGACAACCAGTGTGCCGGGAGCCAGGCCTCCATGTCCGGGTCGAGCGACGACGCGAGTTTCGCCGCCGACTCCGAGACGCAATCCGGTGCGGGTTCCAGCGAGATGGAACAGCACGTCAGCGTCAGCAGTGACGACGGTCACCTCAACACCACGGTAGAACAGAGCCAGGACCGCTAACGTCGACAGTTTCTGTCTCTACCGTTTCAGAAGAACCGCTACCCCCTCACTTTTCGACGAGTCGTCTCCGCTGTCCAGTCGAACGCTACTCGGAGAGCTGTTCTGGCAGATTTTGCAAATGTGTACGCGACCACAACCACATCGCTGAACAGCGTTATTCGACTGGCTCGACTGTTTCCTCTCCACAGTGAGGGCAGTGTTCGTAGTTTTTCTCTACCGGCTCTCGACAGGATGCGCAGATGTACTCCATCTGGCCATCGCCAATGTACGTCTGTTTCGCCTTCTCGAACTGTCTTCCCACGTCACTAAATAGACCCATCGGGGATAGTTGGGGCGTAACGCGGATAAGGATTGGCTCGAACCTCCTCGACGTTTCGGATAAGCCACCGACACGGCGAGAGAATCTACTACGTGGAATACGCCTGCACTCTCTCACAACCAGTTTTCGAGAGACGGACACGCCACGCAGTACGACCGTAGCAATCTCACCGAGCGGTGCCAGAAGAGCGTACGGCACATCGGCCGCGAAACCACGACCGACGTCAGTTGCGACAGAGGCGTCGTCGCCAACCCGGGGACGAACCTACACCGGATAGTCTGCGTCCGGGTCGACGACGCGGTCGACCTCCGGCGGCATCTCCCACTCAGTCGCCAGTTCCAGCAGTTGGACGAGCATTCGCCCCGTCGCGCCCCAGACGGTGTAGCCGTCGACGTGGAAGAAGTGCAGGCGGATGTCGCCGTAGTAGGGGTGGTCGCGGCGTTCGGACTCGTAGTTGTCCAGGTTCGTCAGGTCGGCGACCGAGAGCACGACGATCTCGGCGACTTCGCGTTCGTCGGGTGTGAACTCCACGTCCGGCACGCGCCCGACGAACGGACGCACCGAGTAGTTCGTGACCGTTTCGATGTCGTCGAGTCGACCGACGACGTCCACATCTGCGGGAGCGAGCCCGATTTCCTCGTGTGCCTCGCGGAGTGCCGTCGCCTGCAGGTCGTTCTCGTCGCTCGGTTCCTCGCCGCCGCCCGGGAAACTCATCTGCCCGGCGTGTTCGCCGAGGTGGTCTGCGCGTTTCGTAAAGAGGAGGTGTGGCTCGCCGTCACGGTCGAGGACGGGGGCGAGGACGGCCGCACGGCGCGATGCGCCCTCGACGGACGTCGGTTCGTGACGGGTTACCCCCGAGAGGTCCATACTCATCACTCTCCCTCGGCGCTCTTATCTTGCAGGGCTTCGTCCAATCTCGCCCGCGCCACATCGACCGTCACGGGTGCCCACGCTTCGAGGTCGTAGCTCACGTCCAGTAGATGTTCGATACGTTCCTCGTCGTCGTTGTTCACCGCTCGCGCGGCGTCGCCGAGGAGTCGTTCGTGGACCTGCTCGCCGAGTGTCTCTCGCTCGACGTCGCGCCGCTCGATGTCGAGGATATGTGGGAGGTCTTCGGCGTTCGGCGGCAGCATCGGGAAGGCGACCGGCCCCACCGTCAGCAGCGTCTCGTCCGCCGTCTCGTCGTGGCTCTCGCTCTCGTACTCGACAAGGTAGTACGCCTCGATTGCGCCGTCGACGGCCGCCCAGAGCGCCGTCTCGTCGGCGTCTCTGCCCTGTTTGTACGCCAGTTCGCCCAGTGCCCGGTGTAGCTCCTCACGGGTCAGTGCCCCGAAGAGGTCGACCACGCCCGCCAGTTCGTCGTACGTCTCTGCTGTTGCTGGTGCAGTCATCGTCGTCTCACGTCCGCTAAATCGTCCGTTGCCGCATCGTAGACGTCCGACGGAGTAAGTGATACGGCATTCCACGCGGGAAGCCGCGTGTCGTCACTCGGGGCACGCAGTGCGTCAGCGTAGGCGGCGACCTGCGACGTCTCCGAGTCGGTGTCGTAGTCGAGGCCGTTGAACGCCGCGTCGACGGCGTACTGCCGGACGAATCCTTCGGCGGTGTCGCGGTACTGTGTGGGTAGTGTCCCGTAGTCGACGTCGACACCGTGTTCCGCGAGCGCCCTGAGGAGTGTCGCTCCGACCGCACCGCTCATCTCCGAGAGACCGGTCGGACCACCGACCGAGCGGTGGTCGTGTTCGTAGGCACCTAAATCGACCTGTGCGCTCCCGTCGAAGCCGACGGCGTCGAAGGCGTCACAGAGCGTGCTCACTTCCAGCCCCCACGTCCGGGCGATTCGCAGTTGGCTGACGACGTCGCTCGTCGCGGCGAACTCCCCGGCGAGCGCGTAGCGGAAGGCGTCGAGATAGCGCAAGAGGGGTGCGTCGTAGGCGTCGTCGAGCGCCCGAACGAGCGGCGCGTAGAACAGCCGAAACAGCCGACCGTAGAGTCGGTTGTCCTCGACGCGGGCGTAGTAGCCCTTCGAGAACTCGTGGCCGTGCGCCAGCGGAAAGAGCAACCGCGGGACGTACGACCGCGAGTAGGTCTTCGTGTCGGCGTCGTGGACGACGACGTACTCTTCGGACATAGCGCGCCCGAGTGCAAGCCACACGTCACGTCCCTTCCCTCGCTCCCCGTCGATACCGTGGTCCGCGAGTAACTCGGAGACACGAGGGCCGTTACACCACAACACGTCCAACGGAAGGTCGAACGAGGCTAACCAGTCGGCGAAGGACCCGACTCGCTCCGCCGAGGCCCGGAGGGGAACGACCACTTTGGCCGGGTCGACTGCTTCGAGTTCCGAGAGGACGCGCTCGGCGGCGAGTCCGTTGTACTCCCGTTCCGTCATCGGGACGACGACGGCGGCCCGGTCCGTCGGGGCGTCTGGAGTGGGATTTCGCAGGTCGTGGAGCGTCGTAATTCGCTCCTGTACGTACTCCATCAGCCGTCACTGCGGACGGCGTGCGCAAAAGCTGGACGGTTGGGGCGTGGCCCGCCGGATTCGTCGAAGCCTCACGTCGGCAGTCGCCCGGTCTGTCGGAGACCGACGAGTGCAACCACGAGGACGGCGAGGCCGACGCCGAAACCGAGAAAGATGGTGTCGTAGGTGAACCCCGCCTGCGCGAGCGACCCGACGGCGAACGACCCGGTCGCCTGCAGGACCATCATCCCGCCGCTGTAGACGGCGTAGGCACTGGCGCGGTTCTCGTCTGGGAGCGTGTCGAGCAGGTAGGTGTCGAGTGCCGGAAACAGGCTGTGGATGACGTAGCCGAGGACGGCCGTGATGGCGACGACCGGGAGCACCGCGTTCACACGGGTGAGCGCGACCAGACAGGCGACGAACGTGCCGACGATACAGATGAGATACGGGATATGTGGCAACCGGTCGGCGAGTCGGCCGCTGAAGAAGAACGCGGGGACGCCCGCGGCGAAGACGACGGTGAGGAGGTTCTTCGCCGTCGTCCGGCCGAGGTCCTTCTGGAGCATGTAGAGTTCGTAGAAGTTGAACAGTCCTTGCCAGACGAACCCGGTGAATCCGAGAATGACGATGCCGAGGAGGATGACGCGCCACTGCTGTCTGGCCGACCCGACCAAGTCGCGGTCGGCGTTCCCCGCGTCGGGGAGGTCGGTTCGACGGGTGGTCACGTAGAGAAACGCGGTGACGACGGCCGCGGCGATACCGATGGCGACGAACACGACACGCCAGTTGTAGAAGAGCGCGACGGTGACGAACGGCGCGGCGACGACGGCCGCGACCTGACTGGCCGAGCCGTGGATGCCGACCGCGCGGCCGACTCGCTCCGGGTAGAGTTCGCTCACGAGCGGGTTGGCGGCGACGAGATACGCTCCCGAGGCCAGCCCCATCAGCAACGCGCCGACGGCGAGCATCGGCACCGAGTTCGCACCCGCGGTGAACGCCGCGGCGGCCGTCAGCACGGCGCCCGTCCCGAGGACGACCTTGTGGCGTGCGACCCGCGTGAGGAGCCATCCCGTCGGGACGCGGAGTGCTGCGCTCCCGATCCAGACGAGCGTCACGATCAATCCGGCCGTCGCCTCGCCTATCGAGAAGACCGACATGAACTTCGTCAGGAGCGGTGCGAACACCACCCGGCCGAGATTCATCAAGAGGACGAGCGAGCAAAGCGTTCCGAACAACCGGCCACGAGACACGGTGTACGGTTTCACGCGGTCGGTGTCAAGCGTTCCGGAAGACAGAACTGTTGCCTCCGCAGTCTCTGTCGAGACAGACTTTCACCACCGGAGGGCTTTTGCTGTCGGCTCCGAAAGGCCCGGCAGGATGAAATCGACTCGCAAAGGGCTTCGGAAGGGCGAACTCACCAAAGACACCTACGACCGACTGAACTGTGCGGACTGTGACGAGACGCTCAAGAAGCGAAACGACCCGGACGAAGTGTTCTCCGTCCGGACCTGTCCCGACTGCGGGACCGAGTGGAAGGAACTGCGATAGTCGCTCGAAGTCACCGGAGATCACCCGAAGTCACCCGAAGTCACTCGACGCCATCCGAGGTCACCCGACGTCACCCGACGTCGCTCGAACCTTTCCGGCGTCACTCGAACCTACTCCGTCTCACTCGAAGACGGCGTCGAACGCGCCCGCTCCGATCGGGTCGAACGTCCCGGCGGCGACGTTCTCGGCGACGTGGTCGCGACGACTCGCTCCGACGAGCGCACTCGTCACACCCGGTGCGCTCCGCGCGAAGTTGATGGCTCGCTGGACTGTCGAATCGCCCGAGAGCTCCGCTTCGATATCGTCGGGCAACTCGCGGGCGAGGCTTCCCTGGGCGATGCTCGCGCTGGTGAACACCGATAGGCCCTCCTCGTGGGCGTATTCGAGTGCGCTCACCGGACCGTCGTCGGTCGGATGCGACTTCGTGGTGAACGCGTCGGCCATGACGACGTTGAACGGCAGTTGAATCGCCTTGAGGCCGACTTCCTCGTTGCCGGCTGTCTCGGCCGCCGTGCGCGCCCGTGAGACGACTTCGGGGAGCGAGAGATACTGCTCGTGGTCGGTCGGGACGCGGAACGCGTTCCACGAGGCGACGCCGTACGCCCCGATGTCACCCGCGGTTCGTCGCCGCTCCAACAGCTCGAACGCCGTCTCCAACTGGTCGTAGACCGCCGAGCGAGAGCGAGTGTCGAGTTGCGTCTCCGGATTGTGGACGTAGTAGCAGTCGACGGTGTCGAGGTCGAGGTTGTCGAGCGAGCGGTCCAGTAACTCGTCGAGCACGGCGGGCGTCATCGCGTGACTGCCGTGAGCGAGGTCCGCGGTGTCGACGAGGCCGGTGTCGACGAACCGCTCTTGGATGTATCGTCCCGGGTTCTCGGGACGCGACCCGTCGAACGGCAGGAAGCCACCTTTCGTCGCGACGACGACGTCCGAGCGCTCGACGTCGGCGTCGCGGAGTGCGCGACCGACGACGCGCTCGCTCCGCTGGCATCGGTAGTTGATAGCCGTGTCGACGAGGTTGATGCCGCTCTCGAAGGCCGTCACGAGCGCGTCGTGGTACCGGTCGTCGACTTCGGTGCTGGGGTCACCGAGGTAGGTGCCGACGCCGACGCTGGAGACCACGCCGGGGCCGAACCGCCGGAAATAGGTCCGGCCGAAACTGTCGCCGAAGCGGTCGCGGTAGCCCCAGGTGCCGTGGTGGGTCGCCATGGTCGACGTACGAACTGGGGGCAGAAAGACCCTTCAGATGTCGCCGGACATCGACCGGAACAGTCGGTCGATGAGTTCCGGTCGCGGCACCGACTCGGCCTGTTCTTCACCGCCGTTCGGGAGGGCGATCCGCTCTTGAATCTGGCCGCCGCCCATCCGGGCGTGGCCGCCGGCCGAGGAGTTCGGAATCTCGTCGACGGCAGCCTCCAGTGCCCGGCCCATGTGGACCCGGTCGTCGCGCGAGCGTCCGGAGAGATACACCGTTCCCTCGCGTTCGCCGCAGACGACGACGGCGGTGACACCCTCCAGTTGGATGAGTTCGTCTGCGGCTTGCGGGATGGCGTCGACGTTCGACAGTTGGCCCACGTCGCTGACGGCGAACGACCCGCTTATCTGCCGACCAGCGATGGCGCGGGCCTTGATTTCGAGCACTTCGGCGCTCACCTGCGGGTTGGCGATGCGGTCGAGGAGGTCCTCGTCGACGCCGGTCGAGAGATACGAACACGCCCGGAAGTCGGCCGCGGAGCTCCCCGACGTCAGATGCTTGGTGTCGGCGAGAATGCCGTAGAGAAGTCCGGTCGCCACCGTCGACGGCAGTGTGTACTCGGCGTCGATTTCGCTGGCGTGTTGGTCCGGCGGGACCGGTTTCGCGCCGATGTCTTGGAAGTACTCGGCGACGATGCTGGAACACGACCCGTAGTCGGTCCGAACGTCGGTGTACTCCTCACCCGCCCCCTCGCCGGGGTGGTGGTCGACGACGGCGAAGGGGAGGACGGCGCTCGCCCCGGCGAACCCTCTCGGGGTGTTGTGGTCGACGAGGACGACGTGTTCGGCCGCGAGGTCGGAGACGTGGTCGATACAGTCCAAATCGAGGTCGAGGACGGTTCGGAACGCGCGGTTCTCTTGGTGGCGAATCTGTCCGGTGAACTGGAGTGTGGTGTCTGTGCCGACCTGTTCGGCGAGACAGGCGACGCCGATGGCGGCCGCCATCGCGTCGGGGTCCGGGTTCGGATGCATCAGTACCGCGAGTTCGTCGCGACTCGCGAGTACTTCTCGAAACCGCGCCCCCATCGGCCGGCGAAGACGGTGGAGGGCGTAGAGGCTGAACGTGAGCGTCAGAATGCCGACGACCAGCGCGACGATTACCTCGGAGTGAGCAAACAGCGTAGACTCGACTTGCCCGAGCAGTCCGCGGTCGACGGCCATACGCATACTCCCCCTGTTTGGGCCAACTGGCAAGAAGGTTCCCCATATTCTGTCGTTACAGTGTCACGACAGGGGCGGAGTGTTCGGGACGTCTCAACTGCGTCTCCGGCTATTCTCCCGAAAGATACGCCTCGATTGCGGCGCGATACCCTTCACGATACGTCGGATATCGGAGACTGTACCCGAGTTCGTGAAGATAGTCGTTCGAGCAGCGCTTGCTGGTCAGAATTCGCCGACGTGCCGCCTCCGAGAGATTGCCGTCGGTCAACCGCTCCTCCTTCGTTCGCTTAGGCGGTTCCGGACGCTCACACTGTTCGGCCAACCAGTCGGCGAACGTCCACTTGTCGGCGGGTTCGTCGTCGGCGACGAGCACTACCTCGTCACGAGCGAGGTCCGCTTCGAGGAGGTACGCGACGGCCCCGGCGGCGTCGTCGCGGTGGACCATGTTCAGATAGCCTTCGGTGACGGGGCCGTCCAGATATCGGTCGAGTCGGTAGCGTTCGGGGCCGTACAACCCGGCGAAGCGAGCGACCGTCCCGTCGATACCGTGGCCGGCCGCCACCTCGCGCGCGACACGCTCGGCCTCGGCGAGCACCCGCGTCTTTTCGGTCGTCGGGTCGAGCGGCGTCGACTCGTCGACGAAGCCGCCGTCGTGGTCGCCGTAGACGCCCGTACTCGACGTGTAGACGAGTCGCTCGGGAGCGTCGTCGCGGGCCGCGAAGTGTTCGAGTGCGGTTCGCAGGCCGTCGACGTACACCCGGCGAGCGGCGTCGGCACCGCGGCCACCGGAACTCGCGGCGAAGACCAACCAGTCGACGTCCGGCACCACCGCGAGCGACTCGGCGTCGGTGACGTCGGCGCGGACGGCTTCGAAGCCTGCTTCCTCGATGGCTGCGAGTCCCTCGTCGGACCGGCGAACACCGACGACGTCGTGACCGCTCTCGGCGAGTTGGCGGCCGAGTTCGAGGCCGACGTAGCCACAGCCGAGGACGGCGACGCGCATTATCGGTCCTTCCGCTCGGCGATGAGGCCGTGGATGGCGGCGAACTCCGCGAGCGTCATCGGCGTCCGGCCCTCGATTGCCTGCTGGACCTCTTGGCCCGTCAGGTCGACGTCGATGTTCGCGGCGATGGTGTCGACGTCGAGGACGGCCGTCGTCATCCCCATCAGGAGGTGGTCGCGAACTTCGAGGACGATACCGCGCTCGTCGGGATACTCCTCGGAGACGGCGAGGATGGCGGCGGCTTCTTCGACGGTCAGGTCCGAGACGGTCGATACGTCCTCGTCGGCGACGGCTTCGACCGTCCCTCGGTCGAGGTCGGTCTCCGCGACGACGGTGTCGACGCCGACGTCGTCGACGACGGTCCGAAGTTCGGCCGCGTACGTCGCCAGCAACTCGTCTGTCGAGAGCGTCTCGGGGTCGTCGGCTGCATCGTAGAGCATTGTGCCACACTCGCGCCCCCGCGGGGAAAACGGTTGTCACACGGCGTACGGCCATCGAGGTGTTCTCTCCTCGCTCTTCTCGCCTCGTCTATCTCGTCTTTTAGCTTTCAGGCCGCACGACACTCTCTCTGGGCGTCCGGTGTGACCGATTTCCGAGCCACACAGCCGGGACCCGACTTCCACCCGGTCGACCGCTCGTCGGCGTCGCCGTCGACGTCACCGACCCACCGCCCACCAGGGACGGCGGTGACAGCTACGGCCTGCGTCTCGAACGAGATGCGTTCACTTCGACCCAACCGTTCTGCCTCGCCGTCGCCGTCCACGTCGAGCGTCACCGGCGACCCGTCGCGAACGTACTGGAGTGTCGTTCCGCTCCCGTCGGCGTGGTCGCTGTACGCTCGGACCGTGAACCGAAGATACTCGCCCCTGACACTCACCGACCAGACGTTCACCGTCGCGTACCAGTAGCCGGGAACCGGCGCAACGGGGAGTCCTGCAGGGACGCCGTCGACCGTCTCGTCGAGAACGCGCCGCGCGGCACGCTCGCCGCCGCGCTCGGCGACACCTTCTGCACCCGCAGAGACGTACGACTTCACCGTCGAGTGCGCGTACGCTCGGACGGCTTTCGACGTGCCGTTCACTTCTTCCCGAGGGACGCTCGCTGCCTCTCGCTGGGCCGCACGACCGACGGCGACGCGGAGTCTCGCCCCGAGTCGGTCGACGTCGCGCGCCGTCAGGTCGTCGCGGGCACGGACTTCGGCGGTCAACGCTCGGGCGAACGACCCGTTCGTCACCGCCAGCGCCCTGTGACCTGCGCCGTCCCACCGACTGAACGCCGCGTCGACGGCCGCACGGTACGCTCGTTTCGTGAGCGACGTCTCCTGTGTGACGGGTCGTCGCACCCGCTTTTCCACCACCGAGAGCGACCGACCGACCGAGCGTCGAAGCGTGTCGCGTCGTGCTCGGAGACTCTCGTTGCTGGCCTGTTCGAGCGTTCGGTTGGCGGCGACGAGCGTGCTTCCGGCCGTCCGAAGGTCGACCTGCGGATTCGACTGGAACAACGACAGAACGCCGTCGGTCGCATCGCCGTACGGGACGGCGAAGACGTTGACGTTGCGGGCGGTCAGCGGGCGGTAGCGCCTGCCGTCTGGCACGGCCTCGACGTGGTCGTTCGAGACGGCCGAGAGCGTCAGATAGCCCGGCGAACCGTCGGGAACCAGTGCGACGCCGTCGCTTCGGTCGCCGACACCGACGTCTCGGTACGCCGGGTCGGTCGAACGGTCGCTGGCCGACAGCGCCGCCGCGAGTCGGTCGCTCGACCCGACGTCGGCCTTCGAGAGCGCCTCGTCGAGAACGTCCGTCGACTCTCGCTGTGTGGCCGCTCGCTCCTCCAGTCGAGTGACGACGCGGTCGAGATACGCGGCCCGAGCGGCGACGC
Source organism: Halogranum rubrum (assembly GCF_900114455.1). Classification (GTDB taxonomy): domain Archaea; phylum Halobacteriota; class Halobacteria; order Halobacteriales; family Haloferacaceae; genus Halogranum; species Halogranum rubrum. The sequence goes on from NZ_FOTC01000002.1 coordinate 298,006, forward strand.
GTGCCCTGTCGGCGACGCCGTCGTATGTCGTTGGCGCGTCGATGAGCGCCGAGCGACGCTCGCGCAGTCGCTCTGCGAGGAGCGCTGGTGGGTTGACCTGCCCCGTCGCGACGGCGCGTGCCTCGACGTCGACCGAGACGTTTCGCACGTGCGACCGGAGACCGGCCACGTCACGAGCGACCCACGTCGACAACGGGTCCGGTCGCGCACCGTAGACGACGGTCGATGCGTCGCCAGTGTCGCCGTCGACAGCGCGGACGGCGACCGTGTCGCGGTTCGTCGTGAGCAGTCGGTCGGTCGCCGTCGACGGAACGTCGCGGAGGTTCGGCCCGTCGAGTGCCCCGCCTCGCTCGAACCGGGGACGGACGGGGCGGGTGGGTGCCGACGCCCGCGGGGCGTACTCGCCGACGACGGCGACACGGACGTGATACTGTTCCTCCCAGTGGTGGACTCGCCGCCGGGTTTCGTTTCCACGACGCCACACGCGGACGACGCGATTGTGTCGGATAACTCTCCGAGCGAAGGACGTGAACTGTTCGTCTCCGACGTCCCAGCGTTCACTGGTCCCCGCGTCGGCGACGTCGTTCCGCTCTCGTTCGCGCTCGTCGACCAGTGACCAGTTCTCGCCGGGCGGTCGGCGTCTCGGTTCGTCTTCGGCGAGCGTCCGTTCGACGTCGGTGACGAGTCGCGCTTCGGTCCGGTAGGACGCTCGAAGCACGCGGTCGAACTCGCTGGACTGCGGGCGCGGCCGACCACCGGCGACGAGACCGACGAAGGCGACGTCCGCCGTCCGATTGACGCCGACGGAGAGCGTGCGGTTTGGAGACGGACCTGCCTCGGCGAGCGCTGGCGGTGCGCCCGTCCCGGTGAGACTGACGGGCGTAGGTGGATACGTTCGCTCCAGACGACTGCGGAGCGTGCTCTCCGTCCCGGCGTGGAGGTCCTGTACCCCGACGGCGACGGTGGCCTGTTGTAGACCGCGTCTGGCGCGCGGGTCGTCGTGACCGAAGACGGCGCGTTGGGTGGCGAGCGTCCCGCCGTTCGCGGCGAGTTCGACGTGGCGGTTGCCGAGGACGTTCGCGATGGGCATTCCGGCGTACTGTCCGGCGCTCCGCGCCCACACGATGGGCGCGAGACCAGCGGTGAGCCGTCGACCGAGTCCCGGCCCGTCGAGCGGACCCCGATTCAACCGCCGTTCGTACTGCTTCGTTCGCTCGTGGACGAGTAAGACCGGCGTCGAGACGGTCAGCGTCACCGTCTCGGTGTCGTGGGCGACGACGGACCCATCGCGACGGGCCGTCGTCGTCACGTTTCGCACTGTCACGGTCAGCGCCGTTCCGTTCGTCGCTCTCTCGACGATGACCCGACGCTTCGCCGCCGAGAGGTCTCTGAGCTCCGAGACCGCAGGTAGTGATGCGCTGGCGACGACGTCGGCGTTGCGGTAGTGCGTCGCTTCGAGTCGCTCTCGTGCGGCGAGGTAGATGCGGAGTCGGAGCGCGTCACGAAACGGCGTCGACGCGTTGAGTACCTGTCCCGCGGGCGTGTCGGCGGCGACGGTCACCGGGTCACGAGCAGCGTCGCGGGCGGCCGTCTTCACGGCCGAGCGGAGAGCAGGGCTGATACTCGCTTCGGTGCGGCCCATCGCGGTATCGATGGCGTCGTCGTAGCGGTGCGGGCCGTCAGCCGTGAGCGTCGTCGCGTACGTCGCGCTCCCGACGAGGAGGAGCACGCCGATGAGGGCGAAGGGGACGCGCGCCCGTCTGTCGTCTGCGAGTCTCACACGGACCACGTCCTGACGACGACCTGCACCTCTGCGACACGGACGGACGCTGCGGCCTCGCTCGGCGTCTCGAACGACCGTTCGAGGTCCCGCTCGACGGCGTCGGCGACGGCAGCCGTCAGTCGCTCGTTCGCTTCCGCCGGAACGACCGTCCCGTCGTCGTCGACGACGGCGACGCCGTATCGCTCTCCTGCGCGCAGATAGCGGTACCGAGCGAGATGTGAGACCGGGTAGTCACCGCGGAGCGCGAACCGGAGGTCGTCCGCCGGAAACAGCCCCTCGACCACGTTCGCGGCGACGACGCTCGCGACACCGGCAAATCCGGACTCCGTGGCGGCGACACGAGCGTCGTCCCGCGTCGCAGCGAGTCCGCTCGGAACCGTGACGGTCGCTGCGTGGACCGTCGCGTCCGATGGCGGTGACGGACCAGCCGTCACACAGCCTCGCAGATGTGCGCCACGGTACGGTTCCCACCGAACCAGTAGCTGTACGCCGTCGTGCGCCACGTCACTCTCGGTTCGGGTTCGTATCGCGTCTCGAAACCCGTCGTCGGCGTGCGTGAGTGGTTCGCCGTCGACGCTTAGACCGCCGACTGCGGCGTCCGCGAGTAACCCGGCGTACGTCCCGTGCGACGACCGCTCGAACTCGGGACCGCTGGTCGTCGGGAAGGAGACGAGACGGTCGTCGGCGCGTGCCGCTCCGGGTTCGAGGCTGTAGTTCACCGTCGTCGTACTCGTCGTGAGCGTCGTCGCCACGGCGTTAGCACGGCCCCCAGTGCGGGCGTCGGCAGTTCGTTCGCTCTCTCCGTCGGGTACTGTCACGAGCGTCGCCGCTGCCGCGCTCACGAGGAGGAGACAGAGTGCGACGTCGAGGACGGTGCTCGTCACGACCAGACCACCACCCGGAGCTGTCCGGGGACGATTTCGCCGGGCGCGACCCGGACGCTCACCACTCGCTCGGCACTGTCGATAGTCGCTCTCGGCGGTGCGTCGGGAACACTCGGCCCGGCGTGCCACGTCCTGCTGGGTCGTCGGTCGCTTCCGTCGGTACGAACGGTGAGGTTGAGGTCGTAACCGTCGGGACCGGCGGCGAGCGCCGCGTGTCGCTCGCTCGGGTCGAAGACGCCTGCTGACGTCGCCACGTCGTGGACGCGTTCGAGTGTCGGCGTCGCGACGTCGCGGTCGACGCCGACGGCACGCGAGACGTCGTCGAGGACGCCCGCGTAGAGGCTCACGCCGACCGAGACGGCGAACAGGGCGACGAGTGCGACGAGTGGGTCGGTCTGTGCCCGCGATTTTCCGTCTCGAATCTGGTCACGCGTCGACGAGGACGACATCCAACCCCTCCCACGAGACACGCCGCACGACGAGCGTTCGGTCGACCGACTGCCACGCCGGTTCTGCCGTTCTGTCGGCGACGACTGCCTGCTGGAACGACCGGCGTGATTCGAACAGGTCCGACGGTGGACGGCCGTAGAGAACCTGTTGGAGTGCCGAGTCGTCCGAGACGGGAGTCACTGGTCCGAACGCGTAGGATGCGTGGGCCGTCCCGGCGTCGTTGCGGAGGCCGACGCGGTGCGGGCCGAGTCGAATCGCCGTCGCGCCGAGTGGGTGTTCGGCAGTCGTCGCGTGGTCGTTCGCGGCGACACGGTCGACGGTGTTCGCGACGGCCGTCGCGTCCGGCGGTGCCGTCGTCGGCACCGACGCCACGACGCCGAAGAGTGCGAGACTCGCGAGCGAGAGACCGACCCAACTGTACCACGCGTCCAGCGGAACGTCGAACATGGGGCGAGGTGGTCCCGTGCTCGTATGTAAAGGCTCACACGGGCCAGGTAACTGGATGAAGAGTCTCACACCAGCAAGCCCGCCGCGACGACGGCGGTGAGATACGTCGTCGTCGCCGTCAGAAGCGCGAGACCGACGCGGTAGCCGACCAGCGGACGGTCTGCCCCGTGTTCGAGACCGACTGCGAGCGCCGTCAGGAGTGCCGCGAGAAGGAGGACGTAGACGCCGACTGCCGTGCCGAGTGCAGAGGATGAGAGCGCACCACCGCCGCTCGCGGCGAATGTGGTAGCGCTGGCGCTGGCGCCAGTACTGGCAGTCTGCTGTGCCACACTCTCCGCTCCGGGTCCGGCGTGCGCCATCCGGTCGGCCAGCGTCACCGTCGCGCCGCCGACGAGCGGTGCGAACACCGCAGCGGTGTTGGTGAGCGTCCCTGTAATCGTGGCGAGTTCGCGACGGGCCTCCTCTTCGACGTCGCGCAACGAGTCGAGTTGGTCGGCCATCGCGACGATGGCGCTCCCGGCGGGCGTCCCCTGCGTCGCCGCGAGTGCGAGGAGTCCTGCCGTCCCGTGGAGGCGGTCACTCGGCAGGTCAGTGAGAACGCCGTACCTGCCGAAGAACGCCGCGTGGACGTCGACGCGGAGCGTTCGTTGGATTCGGACGACGTCGGCCAACAACTCGCCGGTCGCACCGGTCGTCTCGTCGCTCGCCCGAACGAGTGCAGTTTCGACGGCGACGCCCCCGGAGACGCGCCGGCCGACGAGATAGAGCGCATCTGGAAGTCCCGACTCGACTTCGCGCACCCGGTCGCGGACGGCCTTTACCGGACGATAGCGAACGGCCAGCGTCGCTCCCGAACCGAATCCGACGACGGCAATCGGACCTGCCCACGGGACGAGTGCCGACCCGACGACCCACCCGACACCTGACGCAAACACGCCGGCTGCGAGTTCTCGCCACGGCGTCGAAGGAACGTCGGGGTGGTCGCGACCGACGCGCGGCGGCGGGAAGGCGACCGGTCGACGCGCGAGGAGCCACCCGCAGGCGACGAGGACAGAGAGTGGGAGCAACACGTCGTAGAGCGCGACGAAGACCGGTAACGAGACGGGGACACCCGCGACGCGCGCCGCCGGGAGGACGCCGACGAGCGCCAGCGGGAGCAACACCCCGAACGCGTAGAGCGCCGTCGCCGGTCCACGCATCTCCGCCGTGAACGTCGACAGTTGCGAGCGAGTGCCGTCGAGGACGGCCGAGAGCGCGCGGTCCAGTGACCGTCCGCGCTCGTCGCCGGACGCCGTCGCACTCGCGACGAGGAGCGCGACGGCCCGGTCGAGTGCGGGAAACCAGGCGTTCCACTCTCTCACGAATCCGTCGAAGCCGCTCGCTGGCGTTCCCGTCGCCCGTCGGACGTGCTCACCCAGACTCTCGGCCAACGGTCCGTCGCCAGTCCGTGCCGCGAACCGCGCCGCTCGCTCCGTCGTCGGGTCGAGACGCATCCGCAACACGGCCCGTCCGACGAGTCCGGTCGTCGCGCCGAGTGCGCGCGTCCGTCTGGCGTTCGCGACGACGACCGGCAGGCGATGCGCGGCGTGAGCGGTAGCGAGAGCGACGGCGAGCGCGACACAGAGGGCGACTCCAACCGACCCAGAGAGCGCGGCGACGAGCACGAACCCACCGACAGCGCCGACGAGCGCCGCGCCGTAGCCCGCCCGAACGATGGTGTCGGCGGTGGCGTCGCTCCTGCAGTAGCCGAGCGCTCGGCCGAGTTCTACACTCGGGTCGACCGTCCACGGATAGAGTCGGGCGAGCGACGCGAGAGCGACGTGGAGTGCCGGATGAACGAGCGTCATCGGTCGGAGTGGTGTGGCTGCTCTCGCTGCGCCTGTCGATTCGTGCGCGCTCTCCGTTCTCGATACGCCGAAACGACGTCGACCGGCCGCGTCCGGTCGGTCGTCGCCAGCGCGGTCATCTCGTCTTCGCGCTCGTCGAGGAGACTCAGCAGGTCGGCGTAGCTCTCGCCCGGCCGAGTGAGGTCGGCCACGAGCGTGCTGTTACCGCGGTCGGCCGTTCCCGTCGCCTTCAGTCCCTCTCCGGTTCGCTCGAACAGCGACTCGAATCGGACGCCACGCTCGGTCGACCGGACCTCCTCGATGCGGGAGACGTGTCTGGACTCCCCCGCGGTGAGCGTGACGACGAGGTCCGTCGCGGCGAAGGATGATTCGGGGACGCCGAGGTCGGAGACGACGCGTTCGCGGACCGCCGCGCCGCCGTCGCCGTGGATGGTGCCGAGAACCGTACTGCCGCTGGCTCCGACGCGCATCGCTTCGTACAGTGTCGCGGCCTCTTCGCCCCGAACCTCACCGACGACGAGCGCCCCTTCGCCGAGTCGGAGCGCCGTCCGGAGCGCCTCGGTCGGCGTGAGTGCGGCACCTTCGTCGGTGCCGGCGTAGAGCGCCTGCACGTCGCGACCGTGTGTCTGGAGTGCGTCGACCGGCAGTTCCGGCGTGTCCTCGATGGTGACCGTGCGCGTCGTCGCAGGCAACTCCCAGAGCAACGAACCGAGGAGCGTCGTCTTTCCGGCCCCTCTCGTCCCCGCGATTAGCCCCGCCGTCGCACGTTCGACGGCGACCGAGAGTAGCGCGGCGGCGTCGGCCGGAAGCGTGCCGTTCGCGACCAGACCGGGAAGCGTCCACGCCTCGTCGTCGTGGCGGCGGAACGCGAACCCGAGGCCGTCGCTGGCGGGTGCACTCACGCCTGCGACGCGGACGCTGCCGTCGTCACCGGTCTCGACGACGGCGTCGATAGTCGGATTCGCACGCGAGAACGGCCGCCCACTCGTTCGACGGAAACGCGAGGCGAGTGCGGCCGCGCCGCCCGGTGTGAGTCGAACGTTCGTCCGCATGCGCTCGCCGTCGACGCTCAGACGGACAGGGTTGCTCGTCACGGGTGCAGAGACGAAGGCGTCGGAGACACGTGGGTCGGCGAAGCAGTCGTCGAGGACGCCGTGACCGCGAGTGTACTTCGTCAGTTCGTGCGCGAGTCGTTCGACCGACGCATCGGGGTTCTCGGCGTCTACGACCCGCCGGACTGCGCGGCCCGGCGCGCGTGTGCCACCGTCGACACCGCCGCGGGCAAGATGCTCCGCCGCAGTTGCGAGGGTGGCCGTCGCCTCGTCGTCGAGTGTGTGCGCCACCGGTTCGAGATGATACCACGGCAGGTCGCCGCCGTCGTCGTAGATGCGGACCGTCGCCCCCGTATCGAGCGACCAGCGGTCGACGAGTCGGGCACCGGGTGGCGGCGAGCGCCGGACTCGCGAGCGTGCGACGGTCGGTCCGACGAACGGGTCGAGCGCGTGGTCGTACACGTCTTCCGTCTTCCTCTCGGACGCACTCTCTCGAACACGGTCGGCGACCGCCGCCAACCCGGTCTCGGCGACAATCCTCGCCGTCGCGTCGGCCCGCCCCGTCGCTTCGTGTGCGGCACCGAGCGGGTCGCGGCGGGCACGGTTCGCCAGTCGCTCGTCGTGAAACGCGGCACGCTCGACGAATCGCCCGGCGGCGAGCAGCAGTGCGACTGCCTCGTCGGCGTAGATACGTTCGCGGCCGTCTGCACTCGTTCGAACGACGTCGGCGTCGCGGCTGGCGAGTGCGTCGACCACCGTCGCCCGGCAGGTCGGTTCCGTCGCGAGGTCACCACCGCCGGGACAGTCGTCGCTGTCGACGACGCACTCGACGCGGTCGGTCAGACCCGTCCCGGTCGGTTCGTCGAAGGAGACGGTGCACCGACAGCCAGTGGTAGGTTCGTCACCGCGAGTGCCGACGTCGGTCAGTCGGTCTACGAGGCTCATGGACCGCGGTGGTCCGTTTCCCCTATTTGAACTCTCACACGGCTTCGCTTCGTCGACCCCGTCCTACTGATTCGTCTCGCTTCGTTTTGCTGCATCTTACTTCGTCCCGCTTCCTCAGTTCTCACGCCGCACGACGACGGTCGGCCCGGCCCCACCGCTACCGTCGCCGTCTCCCCACGCGAGCGACAAGGCGAGTCGATGCGCTCCGGGTGTAGTGAAGACGAGCGGCCCGTTCGGTGTCCGAAGCGGTACGTCGAGTCGGAGTCGACCGCGACGGCCGGAGTCGAGCCGATAGCCGAGCGTCGATACCGAGGAGTCGGTCTGTCCCCTGACTGTGACCCTCTCGACGGTGGCTGCCGTCCACGAAGGGTGTGGAACGTCGACCGTAACGAGACGGCGAGCACCGGCCACGTCGTCACGCGTCGGGTCGTCCTCGTCGACGAGTCCGACCGCGGCGTCGCGGACGGTTGCGAGGTCAGCGTCGAGACTGGCTGCCGTCCGGTCGCCACGGGCGCTGTCGACGGCCGGGAGCGACACGGCGAGAAGTGCCGTCGCGAGCGCGACGGTCAGTACGATGCGAATCACGAGCACTCACACGACGTCGCGCAGTCGTTCGAGCAAGTCGGTGGTGCCGTCGTTCGCGCTGTTCGCGTTGTTCGCGTTGTTCGCGCCGTTCTCGTCAGCCTTCTCGTTCTCCTTGTCGTCGCCGCTCTCGTCGTCGACACCGACGACGTTCCGTTCTCTCACGTCGGCGCACACTACCTCGAACGTCTCGTCGTCTGGTGTCTCACCCACCTGCTCCGCGAGTGCTTCGACGCCAGCGAGTGCCGCGTCCGCGCGGCGTTCGACGTCGCGATTGATGGCACGGACGCCGCCGACGTAGCCCCGGACGGCCTGTGTCGCCGCTTCGAGTTCGGTGACACGCTCGTCGATGGCCGACGCCTGCGCTTCGAGAGCAGAGAGTCGTTCGTCGACGTCGGCCGCATCGGTTGCGTCGGCGCACTCGGCGAGCGTCGCACCGTCGGTCAGTCTCCGTTCGACGGCGTCGAGTCGCTCCGAGAGGGTATCGGTCATAGCGACATTCGTTCTGTTTTCACAGAAAAACCTTCTCGGGAGAACGTTCAAGAGGGGCCGATTCATGGTGTCAATCATGAAGACAGTCCTGATTGGTCTCGGACAGGCTGGCGGGAAGGTGACGACAGAACTCGTCCAGTTCGACGCTCGGATGGGGTTCGACGCCGTCACCGGCGCGCTAGCCATCAACAGTGCGAAGGCAGACCTCCAACCGCTCCCGCTCGACACCGTCCTCGTCGGTCAAGACCGAGTCAACGGCCACGGCGTCGGCGGCGACAACGAACTCGGCGCGGAAGTGATGCAAGCGGACGCCCGCGAGGTGATGAGCGCACTCGACGGCAGCATCACCGCCGAAGCCGAGGCTATCGTGCTCGTCGCAGGACTCGGTGGCGGCACCGGTTCCGGCGGTACGCCCGTCCTCGCGAAAGAGCTCAAACGAATCTACGACGTCCCCGTCTACGTTCTCGGCGTGCTTCCCGCCGAAGGCGAAGGGGCGATGTACCAGGTCAACGCGGGTCGCTCGCTGAAGACGGCGGCGCGCGAAGCCGACTCGGTGCTTCTCGTCGACAACGACGCGTGGCGCGCCTCCGGCGAGAGCATGGAGGAGGGCTACGACGCCATCAACAAGGCCATCGCGAAGCGCGTCGGCCTCCTGCTCGCGTCGGGTGAAGCAGTCGAAGGCGTCGGCGAAAGCGTCGTCGACTCCAGTGAGATAATCAACACGCTTCGCTCGGGCGGTATCTCCGCGCTCGGGTACGCCAGCGCCGAGGCCGCACCCGACGCCGAAGACAACATCAACACCGTGATGAGCACGGCCCGGCGCGCGCTCCTGACCGGGACGAGTCTCCCCGACGCGACGACGGCCGACTCGGCACTCGTCGTCGTCGCCGCCGACGGAGAGCGCATCCCACGGAAGGGAGTCGAACGGACGCGGCGTTGGGTCGAAGAAGAGACCGGCAGTCTCCAAGTTCGTGGCGGCGACTTCCCGCTCGGAAGCGAGCGAATCGCGACACTCGTCCTCCTCGGCGGCGTCGAACGGTCGGACCGCGTCCAGCGGTTCATGCAGCGGGCGAAGGAGGCCCAAGAAGCTGAAGAGACGAAAGACGAACGTCCTGACCCGGTGAGTGCGTTCGACAACGACGAGATAGACTCGTTGCTCTGACTCGTACTGTCTCCTTCGATGACGGACACCGACAACTGTGATAGACAGGTCGTTCGCGACGGCTACGAGCGACACGCAGCGACCTACGCGTCGATGCGGTCGGCGAGCACCCGCGAACTCGGCATTCTCGACGAGTTCCTCCGCTCGTGTGAGGTGCCCGCTCGGGTGTTGGACGCTGGCTGTGGACAGGGTCGACCTGTTCTCGGTCGTCTGAGTGACAGATTCACCGCCGTCGGTCTCGACTTCTCTCGCGAACAACTCCGACTCGCCGCGGACGCCGCCCCCTCCGCAGCACTCGTCGAGGGTGACCTCGTCGCACTGCCGTTTCGAGATGACGTGTTCGACGTCGTGGTGGCTGCTCACTCGATTATTCACGTCCCGCTCGACGACCACCAGACGGTGCTCGACGAGTTCGCACGAGTGCTTCGTCCCGAAGGTCGACTCCTGTTGTCCGAAGCACCGGAGGAACGTCGACGGACGAGCACCGACTGGCTCGACAGCGACGACGAGATGACCTGGGAGATAGCTGGCATGGAGACGACGCGTCGACAACTTCGGCACGCTGGATTCGACGTCTTCTCCGAGTGGGAGGTTCCCGACCAGTCCGGGAGGGAGAAACCCGAAGCGCCGTTCGTGGCGGCTCAGCTCACCGACTGAACGACGGCGCTACCGGTGAACGAAAGCCAGTGGCTCACGAGTCGGGTTCTTCGAAGTCGAGTTTCGAGAGAGTAGGGCGAACGAAATCGAGAACGCTTCGTCGCTGACTCAATCGCTTACCGCGACAGCAGGCAACCGCCGTCGAACTCCGAGCGCTGGTACTCGACTTCCATCAGGTCGAGGATGGTCGGTGCGATGTCGAACAGGTCGGCGTCCTCGATGCTCGCTCCGGGGTCGTCGATGTAGAGCGAGGCGTTGTCGAAGCTGTGCATTCCGTTGCGTGGGCCGGTACCGAATACCTCTTCGTGGCCCTTGAAGCCGGCTTTGAGGTCGAAGCCGTGGTTCGGGATAACGACGAGGTCCGGGGCGATGTCGTCGTGTTCGCCGCGGAACGCTTCCTCCTTCTCGACGACGCGGGCGGCGACCTTGTTGCCGTCCGGGCCTTCGAGGTTCTCGAGGGCCTCCTTCAACTCGGCGCGCTTCGACTCGTACTCGTCTTGCGGGACGGTACCGCGCGGTTCGCGGCCTTCGAGGTTGATGTAGAAGCGACCGGGGATGAGCGAGTAGGCGTCCGCCTCGTCGGCGATGTCGCCGAGTTCGCTGTGGTCGTCGCTCTGGTAGGAGAGCCACCCTTCCTGTTCGAGCCAGGTGTTGAAGTGGACCTCGTAGTCCAGCGAGGTGAAGCCGTGGTCGGAGGCGACCATCAGGGTCACGTCTTCGGGGAGCATGTCGCGAATCTTCCCGATGTACTCGTCGACCTTCCGGTAGAACTCCATGAACGCCTCTTTGTTCTCGCCGTCGCGCTCGTAGTCTTTGAAGAGGAAGTGGTTGACGCGGTCGGTCGTCATGAAGACGCCGAAGAAGAGGTCCCAGTCGTCCTCCTGGATGTAGTGTTCGAACGCTTCGAAGCGCTTGTCGAGCGTCTTGTGGGCGTCGTCGACGAACTCCGATTTGTCGTCTTTGTGGCCGAGTTTGGCGTTGACGTCGATTTTGTAGCCCATGTCCTGGAGGTAGTCACGGAACTCGTCGGGGTAGGCAGCCTTGTCGACGCCGGGCGAGAGGAAGCCCGAGACCATCCGCTGGACGTTGCGCTGCGGCGGGAACGTGACGGGGACGTTCATCACCGTCGCGTTCATCCCGGCCTCGCTGACGCGGTCCCAGAGACGCTTGGCCTGCACGTCGCGACCCATCGGGACGTAGGTGTCGTAGCTGCCGACCTCGCGGTCTTGGAAGCCGAAGACGCCGGTCTCGCCGGGGTTGACGCCGGTGGTGAGTGCGGGCCAGCAGGCGCTGGACTCCGGAGGAACGATACTGTCGATGTCGCCGGCGCTGCCCTCGTCGGCGATGGCGGCGAAGTTGGGGAACTCGTCGCGGTGCTCGTCGAGGAGGCTGAACGGCACCCCGTCGATGCCGATGAAAGCGACGCGCGGGTTGTCGTTGCCGCGCAGTCGGTCGAACAATCCCATAGGACCGCTTACCCCCGAAGGCCATAAAGAACCTTCCATAGATGCCGCTTCTGTCGGTGTCTGTGACGTAGGTGGCTTCTGGAGGGAGTTTTGACTTCGATGGTCGTCGGTCAGTTGGGTCGAATGTACAAGTAGGGGGTCGCTTCAATCGAGTAGTTCGAACGTTCTCGGCTCTTGTTCTCTCAGGTGGGTACTCTGTCGGCGTTCACAGCGGGGCCGGGAGACCAACAGACACGTGACCGTCGACTGCTTGCGCGACGAGACGCCACACCCTCCCCAACCGATTCGCTCACTCACTTCGCTCGTTCGCGCCATCCCTCGCGTGCGTGTCTCGCGCCGACAAGCGGCGCGAAGCCACGCGCCACGATGATTGGTCAATCCACGGGCGCTGAGCGCGCGTCGGCGCGCTCCAAATGGGGAAGGGTAGGCGTGGTGCTGTGCAGTGCGGTGTCGTCCTCGGCGGAATTGCAAAGGGCGAACGGTCTCGGCGGTCCCCCGGCGACGTAAGCACCGCAGGGAGCGAAGTGACCGAGGAGCGCAGCGAGCCGCGGGAACCCCGAGAGCGTGAGGGCTTTGCGGGCCAACAGTCTGTACGACGAATATGATCTCTCCTCTCAGTACACCTCTGAATAGCGGCGAAGGAGCAAAGTGCGAACCACCCGAACCCAGCCCCGTGAAAGAGTTCCAGCGGAAGCAACTCTTGGAACGCGTCAACCGGGAGGGGGCGACCATCGGGTCGACCATCCCCGACGAGATAGCGGTCCAAGGGGAGACCCTCGACCTCCAAGAGTTCGTCTTCGAGATCAAACGCCGTGACACCGTTCCCGCTGGCGAACGCGAACGCGTCGACCAAGCGAAGCGCAACCTTCGGCGGGAACGTATCGAACGCCTCGAACTGATCGAGGAGAACGAGGTCAGCTACGAGGAGGGCGAGGAGCTAGTCGAGAGTATCATCGGAATCGACCGGGCGCTGAACGCGCTCGAACAACTCCAACCCGTCGACCTCGAACAGGAGTCGAAGGTGCAGGAGGCCGCCGACAAGAAGCGCTGGATGACCTTCTTGAACAAGGCGCTCGGCCGCGACAGTGACCGGAAAGGGATTCGTCGATGAGTCAAGGTCGGCGTCGAAACGACGAGATAGCGACGTTGCTCGAAGAGTTCGCGGACCTCCTTGACGCGAAGCGCGTGGAGTACAAACCGCGCTCGTACCGCCGCGCCGCCGAGAACATCCGCGAGTACACCAAACCTATCGAGGACCTCGCCGCCGAGGGCCAAGACGCCGTCGAGGAGATTCAGGGCGTCGGCGACGCCATCTCCGGGAAGGTCGTCGAATACTTCGAGACGGGCGAAATCGAGGAGTTGGAAGAACTCCGCGAGGAACTCCCCGTCGACATGCGGGAGTTGACGAGCGTCGAGGGCGTCGGCCCGAAGACGGTCGGCGACCTGTACGAGGCACTCGGCATCACGACGCTCGACGAGTTGGAAGAGGCCGCCGAGGCTGGCGAGATTCAGGAGGTGAAAGGGTACGGCGCGAAGACCGAAGAGAACATCTTGGAGAACATCCCCTTCGCGCGACAGTCCCAAGAGCGCGAACTGCTCGGTGACGCCCGACCGCTCGCCGACTCGGTGCTCGACTACCTCCGGAGCGTCGACAGCGTCGAGCGTGCCGACGTCGCGGGGTCGATTCGACGGTGGAAGGAGACCATCGGCGACGTGGACGTGCTCGTCGCCAGCGAGGCCGGCGAGTCCGTCGTCGACGCCTTCACCGAGTGGCCCGACGCCGACTCGACTATCGAGGCAGGGACGAGCAAAGCGAGCGTCCGCGCCGCAGGAATTAGAATCGACCTCCGTGTCGTCGTCCCCGAGGAGTTCGGGGCCGCTCTCCAGTATTTCACGGGGAGCAAGGAACACAACGTCCACCTGCGGAACGTCGCCATCGCGCGCGACCTGAAGATGAACGAGTACGGCATCTTCGACGTCTCGGACGTCGAGGACACGAGCGACCAGCGTGCCGGGACTCGCGTCGGCGGCCAGACGGAAGAAGAGATGTACGCCGCACTCGACCTGCCGTCGATTCCACCCGAACTCCGCGAGGACACGGGCGAAATCGAGGCCGCCGAAGCGGGCGAGTTGCCCGACCTCCTCATCGTCGACGACATCCGCGGTGACCTCCACACGCACACCGACTGGTCCGACGGCGACAACACCATCGCGGAGATGGTCGCCGGGGCCGCAGAGCGCGGCTACGACTACCACGTCGTCTCCGACCACGCGACGGGTCCCGGGATGGTCGGCGGCGTCGGCCTCGACGACGACGAGTTACGCGAGCAGATGGACGCCGTCGCCGCCGTCGCTGAAGACGCATCTATCGAAGTACTCCACGGCGTCGAAGCCAACATCGACGCCGAAGGGGACATCTCCGTCGACGACGACCTCTTGGCCGAACTGGACGTCGTCGTCGCCTCGCCACACAGCGCGCTCGGACAAGACCGTGCGGAGGCGACGGAACGCATCGTCCGCGCCATCGAGCACCCATCGGTGGACATCCTCGGCCACCCTACCGGACGGCTCATCCACACGCGCCCCGGTCTCGAACTCGATTACGAACGTATCGCCGAGGCCGCAGTCGAACACGAGACGGCACTGGAGGTCAACGCCAACCCCCACCGCCTCGACCTGAACGACGCTGGCGTCCGCGCCGCCGTCGAAGCGGGCGCGACCATCGCCGTCGACACCGACGCACACACGCCGGAGACGCTCGACTTCGTGCGCTACGGCGTCCACACGGCCCGGCGCGGGTGGGCCGAGACGTCGGACGTCCTGAACGCTCGCGACGTCGACGGCCTGCGCGAGTTCCTCCACTGATGGGAACGGTCGAGACGGCCGACGACCGACCGCGACTCCTCCTCGACGTGATGCTCGGGAAACTCGCCACGTACCTCCGGATGTGTGGCTACGACACGATGTACGCACTCGACGAGAGGGTAGAGGGAGACGACCGACTGCTCGAACTCGCCGAAGCCGGCGGGCGGGTGCTCCTCACCCGCGACCGGCAGTTGGCGGGACGGGCAGACGACGCCGTCCTGCTGACCGAGCGCGATGTCGAAGACCAACTCTGTGAACTCCGTGATGCGGGGTTCTCGCTCACGCTGGACGACACGCCGACGTTCTGTGGTCGGTGTAACGGCCCGCTCGACTCGGTCGGTGGTGAGGAAAGCGAGACGACCGAGTCGACGACGCCGCGACCCGACTACGTCCCCGACGATAGGCCGCTCTGGCGGTGTCGAGAGTGCGGGCAGTACTTCTGGAAGGGAAGTCACTGGACGGACGTCGAAGCGCGGTTGAAAGAACTGTAGAGCGGAGTTCTGCGGACTACTGCTGGTTCTGCGGCGTCCACTCCTGACAGGCGGTCATGTCGTCCATGAGTTCGCCGTGGTAGCCGCAGTAGGGGGCCATCCCCTCGTCGGTGCGGACGTACTGGAAGTGTGCACAACTGCCGCAGTAGGCGTCACCACGACTCGGTGCGCTCCGTGGAGAGGCTGGTTCGTCGGTCCACACCTCGGCACCCGACCCGGTCGGTCCGTTCGTCTTGTTTGTCTCGTTCGACTTGCTCGACTTCGTCGGCGCGTCGTCCAGCGGCGAGCGGATGTCAGTGCCCTCTGCACCGCCGTCGCTGACGGTCGCTCCACCGTTCGTCTGCGTCTCGACGTTGCCGTCCGGCGTGTCGCCGAAGAAGCCGACGCCGCTGAACGAGCGGGCTTGTTCGGCCGGCACTTCGATGACACGTGTCTCACCCTGTCGGGTGACCTCCATCTTCACCGTGCCGCCGGGGCTGTTCCGCGTCTTGAAGTTGGCGACGCCGGCGAACAGACACCAGAACGCCGTAATCGTACCGAGGAAGTAGACACCGACCGTGGGGAGCGTGAGGTCCATCTGCGACGTCCCCGGACAGACGGCACCGATCCACCCACAGGGGTAGGCGTGCCAGAAGAGAGCGACACCGAGAAGGGAGATACTCGCACCGACGATAGCCGCAGCACGTGTCTGTCGTGCGGCGGGTAAGACGGTGAAGACGCCGAGAAGCACTGCCGGAACGCCGATACCGGCGAGCGTGCCGCCGTACAGACGAGCAGTGACGTACCCGCCGTTCTCGGGACGAAGGACGTTCGTCGTCGTGACGACGATACCCGTGATGACGAGGAGCGCACCGACGAGAAAGAGCGCCACGCCGAGGTAGAGCCGTCGGGGCGTGCTCTGCCCCGCCGCGCTAGTGTAAGCCTCGGAGAGACTAGTCATGGCCGCGAGTATGTAACCACACCACAAAACAGTGCGTCAGACGCGCGCAAGACACCCCGATCAACCGCGTCAGCGACGGCGGTCCGAAGGGATTAATGTCGGCGCTCGCAAATCGGCGGGCATGGCTGACGAGGAAGCGGAAGACGAGGCTCCTGTCGTCGAACTCGGTGAGGGCGAGGCTGTCGAGGGCGCACCCCTCGCACAGGTCGCCTCGCGTCTCACGTGGCCGCAGGAGAAGAGCTTGATCGAACGGAAAGAGGGCGACGCCGTCGTCCGAACCCCCAGCGGTCCGCAGACCCTCTCGGACGTGCTGACGAAGGTCGATACGACCTACTTCGACACGCGTCAGACGTTCGTGACTGCGATAGAGGACGTCGTCGGGTCCGGCCCGGTCGAGACGACAGAGTCGACATCGTCGTCGTCCACTTCGACGTCGTCCACGTCGACGAACTCCACGAAGTAACACCCTACTCGTCCGACGCGGCGACCGATTTCGACTACAGTTGTTCGCGAGTCGCGCACTCCCGGTAGCTTTTCTGCCCCGGCCGACCAACGGTTACCTATGGCCCTGCCTATCGACCCGGCGGCACTCGAAAGTGGAGACATCGGTGAAGAGCGTGCAACACTGCACATGAACCACGAGGAGGCTATCGAACACGTTCGAGAGGCGTTCACCGACGCTGGATTCGGCGTCGCCACCGAGTTCTCTCCCTCGGAGATGCTCAACGAGAAGGTAGACGCGGGACGCGACCCGTACTACGTCCTCGGTGCGTGCAACCCGAACATGGCCGACCAGGTGCTCTCCGCCTCGGACAACAAGATGGGCGCGCTGTTCCCGTGCAACGTCGTCGTCTGGGAGGAAGAGCCGGGCGTTCAGACGGTGTACCACGTGAGTATCATGCGTATCGGGCGACTCGTCGGACTCGCCCCCGACGACGACGCGATGGCCGACATCATCGCGCAGACGGGCGAACTCGTCGACGAGGCGTTCGCGAACCTCGACACCGCCGAGTAGCGCTCAGTCGACGCGGCGACGGAGTTCCTCGACTTCGGCTTCGAGGGCGTTAATTCGCTCGTCGTAGCTGTTCTTGCCGTCCATGTAACTGTAGACGACGCGAGCGACGAGTACGGGAATCGCGAGATACAACGCGAACGTGAGCGCGATGATGAGCAGTTCCGGACCGCCGGGTATCTGGAGGGGGACCATACTTGCACCACTCAGACCTGTAACAAAAGTGTACTGTCAGATGAAGTCGGTCAGGTTCGCCTGCAGACCCGACACCATCGTCGACTTCCGCCGGAGGTCCGAGAGCGAGACGGGCAGTTGCGTCGTCACCTCGCGGACGGCGTCGCCGAACGTCTCGGCTTCGCCGTGGGCATCGTCGAAGGCGTGACGAATCGCTTCGCGAATCTGCCAGACGCCGACCGGCCCCCAGTAGTCGTCCGAGACGTGCCGGAGCACGAGCGCCTTCGCCTGCCGACCGATGTCAGAGAGATGTTCGAGCACCGCGAGTCGGGAGGCGTAGTACGCGCCCGCCGTCTCGTCGACGTAGCTCGTTCGGCCCTCGAACCCCTCGCAGTCGCTGGAGAGCCACAACTTCTCGCCGTCCGGGTTCCAGATACTTCCCGGCGCTTTCATCTCGACGAGTTCGAACTCCCAGCGGCCGGGCGCGAGAACCACCCAGAAGGCGTTGCCGAGGTATTCGTTTCGCCAGACTTGCACGGTGTCGACGCTCGGCGCGTCTCTAATCGTGCCTCGAAGATACTGCCCCACCGTGTCGTCGACGGCGGTGATGGACCACCGCGTCGGCACGAGTCGCCGGGTCTCTGCTTGACCGAGTGCGCCCGCCGAGAGGATGCTGTTGATGTCGTAGACGTCGAAACCGCGTCGATAGAGGTAGTTCATCGCCCCCTGCGCCTGCCAGTCGTCGTCTTCGAGCGTCTTCTTCACAGCCTTCGGGACGTGCGGATTCTCGCCGAGCGTCGCCGAGCGAGCGCGAGCGCGGGGACCGGTCGGCGTGGCGACGTCCGTCCGCGAGACGTCGAAGTCGAGTTCTGGCGCCCCGTCGAGACCGATTTCGACGCTCACCGGTCGGTCAGAGATGGCGACTTCTCGCTGGGTGCCGACGAAGCCGTTCCAGGCGTCGTGGACGTTGGTGTCTCGACCCAACTCGACGCTGGTGGGTTGATTCGAGTTGAGGAGACTCGTCCGTCGCTGGAACACGTCGTCGATGCTGACGCCCTCGTCGTACCACGCGGCGCTGGTCTCGAAGCGGGCGGCGTCGTCCTCGTGGCCGACGGGTGAGAGGATGCCCGTCGAGACGTTCGGGTAGTTCGACCGACCGACGAAGATGGAGGGCGAGACGCTGCCGACGATGGCGTCGTCCTGCACCACTTCGTCGAAGCGGTGTTGGAACTCCTCGAGTTCGTCGAGGATGGCGTAGGACTTCTCCTCGACGAGGCGTCGCCGGTCGGCCGCCTCGTCGGCTTCCATCTCGATGTAGTCGTCGAGCCGCATTCGACAGGACTAGCCGCTCTGGCGGTATGAAGCTTCGGAGCGAGGTCGAAAAACGCACGCCGAGACGCGTCCAAACGCGTCGGGACGCGTCGACACACGCCGGAACGAACCGGCTTTACGTCTCCCGTCGCTCGACTCGCACATGCCGACCATCGAGTGCGACACCGACGAGGCGCGGGAGACGCTTCGTGCCGCCGGGGTGGAGATTCACGCCGGCAACACCGACCACGAGGAGTGGCGCGCCGAACGCGGTGACGCCGTCGCCGTCGCCTACGACGGGAAAGTCGTAGTGCAAGGCGGGAGTCCGACCGACCTCACCCTCTTGCTCGACAGTGGGTCGAGCACTCGCGGTCACGTCTACTTCGACGGCGCGAGCAGAGGGAATCCCGGTCCCGCCGCTATCGGGTGGGCTATCGTCACCAGCGACGGTATCGTCGCCGAAGGCTCCGAGCGCATCGGGCAGACGACGAACAACCGCGCCGAGTACGCCGCGCTCCTCAAGGCACTGGAGGCGGCGAGCGAGTACGGCCTGAAGGAGATAGACCTCCGCGGCGACTCACAGTTGGTCGTGAAACAGGTCCGTGGCGAGTGGAACACGAACGACCCCGGCCTTCGCGAGAAACGTGTCGAAGCCCGTGAACTCCTCACTGGGTTCGACCGGTGGTCCATCGCACACGTTCCGCGAGAGATAAACGAACGCGCCGACACACTCGCAAACGAGGCACTCGACAATGAGTGAAGAGCGCGAACACAGCGAACAGGAACTGCCGGACGACGTGGTCGACGAGGCGGAGCGACTGACCCGACTGGCGCGCAACGCCGTCGACGACGACGAGGCGGCCGCTTACGACCGACACCGCGAGGAACTCCTCTCGGAGTACGGGTTCACCGCGCGGATTCGCGGCGAGGACGACGTGCTCGTCTTGCATCCCGCCGAGTGGGTCGAAGACGGGGCGATTCGCGTCGAACGTATCGACGACACGGGGCGAGCGGTCGAGGTTCCACTCTCGGCACCCGGCGACGAAGACGACTGGGAGGCGGTCGAGGCACACAACGCCACCCTCGTCGAACGCGTCGCCGACGAACACGGCGAGATTCACGCCGCGAACTGCCGCGCGTTCGCGGACTTCCTCGGGAACCACTACGTCCGTCGAGTCGAAGATACGACGGCCGCGGAGATAGACGTGTTTCTGTCAGAGTACTACCCGCGGAACGCGTGGCCGAGCGAGCGACAGCGCGACGTCGTAGAGCAGTCGCTCGAACTCCTGTTCGAAGTAGTTGACGTGAACGTGCCCGGTCGTTCACGCGTGCGGTAGTCAAAAATTCGACTGAGTCGACTGTGGTGCCCGTCTACAGTCGCGCGTCGATGAGGTCGCGGACTTCGTCGCCGCGCGTCTCGTCGGTCACGAACTTCGACAGCATCCAGTTGAGTCGGTCGAGAACGGCGTCGTGGCCCTTCTCGGTGAGTTCGTACTGGTTCGTCCGCTTGTCGAGTTCGCTCTTTTCGACGAGCTCCATGTCGACGAGGTCGTCGAGGTTCGGGTAGAGTCGACCGTGGTTGACTTCGGTCCCGTAGTAGCTCTCGAGGTTACGCTTGATTGCGAGCCCGTACATCGGCTCCTCGGCGAGAATGACGAGGATATTCTGTTGGAACGCGGTAAGGTCGCGTGCGATGCCAGCTTCGTCGTCTATTGTTTGTGCCTCTGACATAGTTATTGAAATGTCACCGTGCTATTTAACGCTTCTCAACTTTCTATTTGTTTCCGGCATATAGGGGTCGTGTGGCCGTATTTCGCCGGAAGGCGCTACGGCGAACCGACGCGAACAGCTCGAAACGGTCTACTTCTAGTCGGCCGATTACCCTCATTGTTCGCTGTTGGTGCAGTGACGTACCATAGCAGTATTATTCAGGTATTGTCCGTAGATGCCGTTGAGATTCGCACGCGAATAGTCTAACTCCCTACCAAAGAAGGTTTTGGATTGGACGATTCCGAGACATGCCGAAAACCCTTTGGCTCGTTTGGCAGAACTACGAACGCATGACGAACCTCTGGGAAGACCTGGAAACCGGCCCCAACGCGCCGGAGACCATCTACGCCGTCGTCGAGTGTCTCAAAGGCGAGCGGAACAAATACGAGTACGACAAGGATATTCCCGCCGTCGTCCTCGACCGCGTGCTCCACAGCAACGTCCACTACCCCTCCGACTACGGGTTCATCCCGCAGTCGTTCTACGACGACGAGGACCCCTTCGACGTGCTCGTCCTCGTCGAGGACCAGACCTTCCCCGGCTGTGTCATCGAAGCCCGCCCCGTCGCCCTCATGAAGATGGACGACGACGGCGAACAGGACGACAAGGTCATCGCCGTCCCGACCGAGGACCCCCGCTACGACCACATCGAGGACCTCGACGACATCCCGCAGCAGCAACTCGACGAGATCGACGAGTTCTTCAAGACGTACAAGAACCTCGAGAAGGGCAAGGAAGTCGAGACGCTCGGGTGGGAGGACAAACAGGCCGCGATGGACGCCATCGAACACGCCCAGGACCTCTACGCCGAACACTTCGGCTGAGAACCTGAAAACACTCGAACTCTCCTTACTATCGCCAATCGCCCGACAGCGACAGGACTGATACCTCTCACGTATCACCACGACGCTGTCCATGCATTATGAGCATGGGTAATTATTTGGGGCCGAAAACGTATTATACAGCTATGGCAGCGAAACGCCCCCGACTCGGTGTGAACCACGTAACGGTCGTCCCGTCGAACTTCGACTCGTCGCCGAACGTCGACGACGAAACCGACGCTGACGCCGACGAGTAACGGTCCAGCTACGTCCCCGCCGCCGCTGACTACCGACGAGAGACATCCACGAGAAGCCTGCCGTGTGCGTGTTCCCAGCATACGTGAGGCAAACCCCTTTTACCGAGTGGCCACTACCCTGCGGTAATGGCCGAATGCGACGAGTGCGGCAGGTACGAGAACCTACCGTACCAGTGTCGGCGTTGCGGGCAGACGTTCTGCTCGGAGCATCGACTGCCGGAGAATCACAGTTGTCCCGGCTTGTCGGAGTGGAACGACCCGAGCGGCGTCTTCGACAGCGGGTTCGACGACAGCGCGAACGAACGTGGCGGCCGGGCGAAGAGCGTCGTCAACAAAGCGACGAGTACGGGTGGGTTCTTCGGCTACTTCCGGGGGAACATGACCTACCTCTTCTTGGGGTTGATGTGGCTGACGTTCCTGTTTCAATTCCTCGTCTTCCCGCTCGTCGGCTTCGGTTCGCGGACGGAGCTCTGGAACGCCCTCTTCGTCCTCCGTTCGACGCACCCCGAGTACGTCTGGACGTGGGTCACGTCTATCTTCGCCCACGGCGGCTTCCAGCACATCGCGTTCAACTCCATCGCGCTGTACTTCTTCGGGCCGGTGGTCGAACAGCGACTCGGGGGGAAGAAGTACGCGGCGCTGTTCCTCGGTGCCGGTATCGTCGCCGGACTCGCCCAAATCGGGTCCAGTTTCGCCCTCGGAGACCCCGTCACAGGCGTCGTCGGGGCCAGCGGTGCCATCATGGCTATCATGGGCGTGCTGACCGTCCTGAACCCGGGGCTGAAGGTGTATCTGTACTTCGTCATCCCGATGCCGCTGTGGGTGCTCACGTTCGGGTTCGCCATCCTGAGCGTCGTCGCCGGGTTCGGTAGCTTCGGCGGTGGCGTCCTCGGCGGCAACGTCGCCCACATCGCCCATCTCGCTGGCCTCGTCGTCGGCCTCGTCTACGGGTCGCAGATAAAGGGAAGCCAGCGCGCGCCCCAGTCGCTCCGCTTCGGCGGCGGTGGTGGCGGTCCCGGCGGTCCTGGCGGACCGGGACGCGGCCGCTTCTGATGAACCCGGCCCGGCCGGAGTTCGTTCCCGACGCCTCGCTCTCCCGCGCGGAGATGGAGGAACTCCAGTGGGACGTCGCGTCGGCGGCGGCGTTCACCGACGACCTGTCGTTCGACCCCGCGAACGTCTCGACGGCGCAGTCGTCGCTCGTCCCCGACGAGGAACGCCCGCTGGTGGCCGGCGTCGACCAAGCCTTTCTCGACGACTACGCGGTGAGTGCCATCGTCGTCCTCCGCGGCGGCGAGGTGGTCGAACGCGTCCACGCGGTCACCGAACTCTCGATTCCCTACATCCCCGGTCTGCTCTCGTTTCGCGAGGGTGGCCCCATCGTCGACGCGTTCGCCGAACTCGACTGTGAACCCGACCTCGTCCTCTTCGACGGGAGCGGGCGAATCCACTTCCGACAGGCCGGACTGGCGACGCACATGGGCGTCGTCCTCGACGTCCCCGCCATCGGCGTCGCCAAGAACCTCCTCTGTGGTCGCGCACGCGAGTCGGTCGGTCAGCGACCCGAAGGGTGGCGAACGCCCATCGAGGCGGCAGATGGGGTAAAGCCACGTCCGACCGACGACGCGTCGACGTTCTCGGACACCGTCGTCGGCTACGCCTACCAGTCACGGCAGTACCCGAACTCGAAGCAGATCAACCCACTCTACGTCAGCCCCGGCCACCGCGTCTCGGCGGAGACAACGGTCGAACTCGTGGAGCGACTCGGTGGCGACTACAAACTCCCCGAACCGACGCGACTCGCAGACGCCTACGCAGACGACTGCAAGAGGGAGTATTAACTGCCCGCCGTTCGTCTCGCCGATGTGAAACCCGACACCGTACTCATTACTGGCTGCTCGTCCGGTATCGGCCGCGCGACGGCCCGTGCCTTCCTCGCCGAAGACTGGAAAGTCTACGCGACGGCGCGTAACCCCGCAGATATCGAGACACTCGGCGACGAGGGCTGTGAACTCGCGACCCTCGACGTGACCGACCAAGGCGACGTGGACCGCGTCGTCGACCGAATCGTCGAGGAAGACGGCCACATCCAGTGTCTCGTCAACAACGCGGGCTTCGGCCAACTCGGCCCCATCGAAGACGTGCCGACCGAACAGGTCCACCGACAGTTCGACGTCAACGTCTACGGCCCGCACCGACTCACCCGCGCCGTCCTCCCGCACATGCGCGACCAAGGTGACGGCACCATCGTCAACGTCTCCAGCGTCATCGGCCGGGTCTCTGTGCCCGGGATGGGCGTGTACGCGGGGTCGAAGTTTGCCGTCGAGGCGATGACCGACGCGCTCCGCGGCGAAGTGAAAGACTACGGTATCGACGCGGTGCTCGTCGAACCCGGCCCGGTCGACACGCAGTTCTACGAGCGCGTCGACGACGAAGTCGAAGGCGACGCAGAGAGTGACATCGACGGCGTCGAACGCTCCGGTGCCTACGAGTCGTTCTACAAGATGTTCTCGGACACGCAGGCGCTCGGCGGCGGCGGCCCCGGTGCCGTCGCCCCCGAACGCGTCGCAGAAGACATCCTCAACGCCGCGAGCGCGACGAAACCCGCCGCGCGTTACCCGGTCGGGACGCTCGCCCAAATCGGCGTGTTGGCGCGGTTCCTCCCCGACAGCATCCGCGACAAACTTCTCGGTCTGATGGACAAGCTGAGCTAACCTACTACCTAGTCCAGACAGGCGGCGACCACACGAAGCGCCTCTTCTCCCTGCACCTCGTCGGCGAGCAACGGCACTCGCTTCACGTCGCGTCCGCGGAAGAGTTCCGTCGACTGCTGGAGCGCTTTCTGTTGGACCTGCCACCGTCGCTGACAGAAGTCACACTCCTCCAGATTCGGCGAGACGACCCACTCGGGGTCGACGTTGGCCACGTCGTCGAGACTCTCCATCACGCGGTTGACGACGAGCGTCTGGACCGGGATGTCGAACTCGGCGAGTCGTGAGACGAGTCGCTCCGATTCGACGACGCTCATCTCCTCGGGAATCATGACGACGCGGAAGTCCGTCTTCTCGGGGTCCTGCAGGACGGTCCGGAGATGTTCGATGCGCTCCTGTAACTCGTCTAAGTCGCCCATTCCACCCGCACCGTCTGGCCCACCGCCGAACATCCCCTTCACGCTGTCCATCATCCCGCCGAACTGCTGGCGGAGTTTCATCATCCGGCCGACCATCGAGTCCATCATCTCCGGCAGTTGGAGCAGGCGGAGCGTGTGGCCCGTCGGCGCGGTGTCGACGACGACACGGTCGAACCGCGGGTCGTCGAGATATTCGAGCAACTGCCGCATCGCCGCCGCCTCGTCGGCACCTGGCATCGTCCCGCCCATCATCGGGTTCATGCCTCCTTCGTCGTCGAACATCTCGCCCATCTGTCCCATGCCGCCGAGGGGGTTCTCGCCCCCCATCGCGTCGCCGTCCTCGCCCTCACCGCCGAACATCCCCTCACCCATCGCCTCGTCGGGGTCGATTTCGGCGGCGTAGAGCGGCATATCCGTCCGAATCTGCGTCGGCCGCGGCGGAATCTCGGCGTCGAGCGTGTCCGACAACGAGTGGGCGGGGTCCGTCGAGACGACGAGCGTCGAGACACCGCCGGCCGCACTCGCCAGCGCCGTCGCCGCCGCCATCGTCGTCTTGCCGACGCCGCCCTTCCCACCGTAGAGGACGTACTCGGGGGCGTCGACGCCTTCCGGTAGGTCGCGCTCCGTCGCCTGCACCTCGATGTCGGCCGACTCGTCGTGTGCGTGTTCGCGAGAGTCGACGGACTCGTCGGACTCGTCGGACTCATTCGATTCGTCGCCGACCGAATCGACGGCTTCGACGTCGATGCTTGACATGGGTGGACGTCTACGCTGACGACTTGTGTACTTCTCGGTTGCCGACGCGGCGATTCGCCGACGAGTCGACGCCGTCGGTCGAACGACTGCAGCGCCCCACGTGACAAACAAAACGCATATTCGACGACCGGCTGTCTCTCTGTCGTGTCCCTCCAACGTCCCTCCCTGACGCGACGGAACGCGCTGAAAGCGGTCGGTGTCGGTGGCGCGAGTCTGTTCGGCCTGTTGAGCGTCGCCGCAGCAGACGACATCTACACGCGAGTTGGTGGCGGCAGTACACCATCGTTGACGGCGAGTAGCCGACTCGACGCCGATTCGTTCTATTCGTTCGTCGACGAGATGGCCGACATCTACAGCGCATACGGCGTGTTCGGTATCTCGGTGCCGCTGACCGCCGAGTTCGCCGGCGCGTGGACCGACGGATTCGTCCGACCGCTGGACGGTGACGCCTTCGACGGGATGTTCCGAGCGAACGCCGCCGTCGTCTCCTACCGACTCGCGAGCGACGAGTTCGTCCACCTGACGTGGGTCGCCGGGCGCGTCGACGACACCACGTACAACCCCGACCCGGTCGACCTGATTCGTTCACCGATGCGATTGACCAGACTCGGTGCCAGTGTCGACGTGCAAGACGGAGACATCGAGTCGGCGTCGTACCCACACCGCGACGGTGGCGGATGGGTGCTCACCTTCGACACGTACAGGCTTCGCTACCCGTCGGCGAGGGCCACTGGCAACCAACAGGTACGAACGTCACAGGCAACGAATCCGATGCTCCGTGGAACTCGTGCAGCGACTGGTTCCGACGGTGTCGCCCACGTGGAGTGGGACGGATACGGGCCGTCGGCGTTCGCAATCGCGAGTGCGTTCACGACGAGGAGGCCGCTCTCGGACCTCGATGTGGAGTGGAACTGGACCTACGGCATCGGAACCGAGGGGCCGATTTAAACTCGACTTTTAGAAGTAGTCGGCCAATCGCGCCGCCGCCTCGTCCGCTCTCGGTGTCACGAGCGCGAACCGGAACCACTCCTCACGGGACTCGCCGAACGCCTCGCCGGGCATCCCCGCGACGCCCGCCTCGTCGATGAGCGTGTAGACGTTGTCGAGCGTGCCGGGGAAGTCCTCGAAGCGCGCCATCACGTAGAACGCGCCGTCTGGTCGCGAGTACTCCGCACCGGCCTCGTCGAGTGCGTCGGTGAAGGCGTCGATGCGCGCTCTGAGCATCGCTCTGGTCTCCTCGTAGTACTCGGCGTCCGTGTTCTGCAACGCGTCGAGGACGGCCTGCTGGGCCGGGCGACTGGTGGCGACGTTGACGAGCATGTGTCGGGTCTTCGCGGCTTTGACCAAGGATTCGGGGAAGACCGCGTAGCCGACGCGGTAGCCCGTGATGGCCATCGACTTCGAGTAGGCGGTGGTGACGATGCGGTGTTCAGAGTCGATGGTCAGTGCGCTCTCGAAGCGGCCGGAGAAGTCGAAGTGGTCGTACACCTCGTCGGCGACGAGCAAGGCGTCGTACTCCTCGGCGATGGCGACGAGTTCCTCCATCGTCTCGCGGTCGTAGACGGCTCCGGTCGGATTGTTCGGCGTGTTGACGACGATACAGCCCGTGTCGTCGCTGGCGACGTCACGGACCTTCGCGGGGTCGAGCGAGCCGTCGAGTTCTGTCGAGACGAACCGCATCTCGCCGCCGAGCATGGTCGTCTTGCCGGGGTAATAGGGGTAGACCGGGTCGGTCAGGATGACCTCGTCACCCGCGTCGCGTTCCAGTGCGCGGGCCATCGCGAGATAGTTCGCCTCGCCCGCGCCGTTGGTGACGATTACCTGCTCGACGTCGACGTTGCGACGCTCGGCAATCTCTTCGCGAAGGTCGCGGAGGCCCTCGCTCGGGGGGTACTGAAACTGGTCGGAGTCGGCGTCGGCGTAGTCGTGGAGTCCCTCGCGGAGCGCCTCGGGTGGCTCCCAGTCGGGATTTCCGCTCACCATGTCGACGACATCG
Organism: Halogranum rubrum; assembly: GCF_900114455.1. GTDB lineage: Archaea > Halobacteriota > Halobacteria > Halobacteriales > Haloferacaceae > Halogranum > Halogranum rubrum. Next base: position 325,296 of record NZ_FOTC01000002.1, read on the forward strand.
CGGTCGGCGTTCGCCGCATACTGCATGACCTTGAAAAACAGTGGCTCGTCGTACTCCATGTGCGTGTGCTTTCGCCCGGGTGACCTGTGTCTTTCGTCACGAGAGTCACTCTCTCGCACTGGCAAGTCCTGTCAAACGTGGGTAACCATTATGTTGCTGACCCCCAACGGTCGAAAACAGAGGTATCTCGATGGCCACGACACTCCTGTTCTGACCCTGTTCGTTCGCCCGCTTCTCGCGCACTGTGCCCGGTGAGAGCGGCGCAACCGGCCAACGTGGATGGCCACCTCTCGGCATCGCGACAGCTACCGACCGAGTTCGATAGCGTCGCTCTCCGTCTCCCGAATCGCCACGAATCGCCTTCCGACCGCCTGTACCCACCACGAATGACAGAGTACGACACGAACACAGACGAAGACGACGTATTCGAGACGCAACGCGCTCGCGTCGACGACCCGATGAGACGCCTCTTCGGGACGTACGGCCGCGAGAACTGGAAACCCCTCACTGTCGGCTTGACCGCGAGTATCTTCGCGCACATCCTCGCGCTCGTCCCACCGGTCGTCCTCGGGTCGGCCATCGACGCGCTGTTCGGGGCGACGAGGACGAGTCAGTCGTTCACGCTCCCGCTCGTTCCGAACGCCTGGATTCCGAACTCGTCCACCGGGCAGTTCTGGTTCTCCGCCGGCGTCATCGCCGTCACCTTCGCTGGCAGTGCAGTGAGCACGTGGATAAAGGGCTGGGGACTCAACGAGTTCGCCCAGTCCATCCAGCACCAGGTCCGCGTCGACACCTACGGCGCGATGCAACGACTCGACTTGGGCTTCTTCGCCGACAAGCAAACCGGCGAACTGATGAGCATCCTGAACAACGACGTCAATCGACTCGAACAGTTCCTCAACGGGGGGCTGTTCGTCGCGTCGATGATTCTGACAACCGTCGTCGGCGTCGTCGGCTTTCTGGTCTATCTGAACTGGCAACTCGCCTTGGTGACGCTGGTGACGGTGCCCGTCGTCGCCGTCTTCACGCACAAGTTCGTCCAGCGAATCCAGCCGATGTACTCCGAGGTCCGCTCGACGGTCGGTCGACTGAACTCACGACTGGAGAACAACCTCGGCGGCATCGAGGTCATCAAAGCCTCGAACGCCGAGGAGTACGAGTTCGGCCGCGTCACCGACACCTCACAGGAGTACTACGACAAGAACTGGAAGGCCATCAAGACGCGCATCACGTTCTTCCCCGGTCTCCGACTGACGGCAGGAATCGGCTTCGTCGTCACCTACATCGTCGGCGGCCTGTGGGTGTTTACGAACACGGCCCCCGGCCCACTCACGGGGACGCTCTCGGCGGGCGCGTTCGTCACCTTCGTCTTCCTCAGTCAACGCTTTATCTGGCCGCTCGCGCAGTTCGGCGAACTCATCAACATGTACCAGCAGGCCGTCGCCTCCTCCGAGCGCGTCTTCGGGCTGATGGACGAACCGAGTACACTCGCACAGGGTGACGACGCCGAGGAACTCGTCGTCAGCGAGGGCCGCGTCACTTACGACGACGTCACCTTCGCGTACGAAGCAGACGAGACCATCCTCCGAGACGTGTCGTTCGACCTTCCGGGCGGCGACACGCTCGCGCTCGTCGGACCGACCGGCGCGGGGAAATCGACCGTTCTCAAACTCTTGCTCCGACTGTACGACGTCGACGACGGCAGCGTCGAAGTCGACGGGCAGGACGTCCGTGACGTGACGCTCGACAGCCTCCGCCGACAAGTCGGCTACGTCTCACAGGACACCTACCTCTTTGCGGGCACCGTCGGCGACAACATCCGCTACGGCGCGTTCGACGCCAGCGACGAGGACGTCGTCGCCGCCGGGAAGGCCGCACAGGCCCACGAGTTCATCGAGGACCTGAAAGACGGCTACGAGACGGAAGTCGGCGAACGCGGCGTCAAACTCTCGGGCGGGCAGAAACAGCGCGTCGGCATCGCACGCGTCCTCCTGCAGGACCCAGACGTGCTCATCCTCGACGAAGCCACGAGCGACGTCGACACCGAAACCGAGATGCGGATTCAGGAGAGTCTGGACGAACTGGTCGCCGATAGGACAGTGCTCGCCATCGCGCACCGCCTCTCGACGGTGAAGGACGCCGACCAGATTCTCGTGCTCGAAGACGGCCGCGTGACCGAACGCGGGGCGCACGACGAGTTGCTCGAAGCCGACGGCGTGTACGCCGACCTCTGGGGGGTGCAGGCCGGACAGATAGACAGTATTCCGGCGCGGTAAGCCTCCAAACCCCTCGTTTTCTTCGACAGACTCATTTTCTGCTGTGGCGCGTGGGCTTTCTGGGAGGCGATGTCTCTGACTCCGACGAAAGAGAGTACCACTATCTCGAAACCCACTCGAAAACTCACGAGCCCACTTTCATCACCCCCTACCCCCAACCCTAATTATGACTACTATCGACGACGCCCGAACCGTCTCCGAACAGTTGGGCGACGCCCTCCGTGACACCGACGCCACCATCGCCACCGCCGAATCCTGCACGGGCGGACTCGTCGGGTCACTGCTCACCGACGTCGCTGGCTCCTCCGACTACTTCGACCGCTCGCTCGTCACCTACTCCTACGACGCCAAGCGCGCGCAACTCGCCGTCTCTCGGGAGTCGCTCGACGACCACGGCGCGGTCAGCGAACCGGTCGCCCGTGAGATGGCACAGGGTGTCAGAGACGTCGCCGACACGACGTGGGGCGTGGCGACGACGGGTATCGCCGGGCCGTCCGGTGGAACACCCGAGAAACCGGTCGGAACCGTCTACGTCGGCGTCGCCTACGCGGGCGAGTGGGGGTCCGGCGAGTCCTTCAGTCAGGTCGAACGCTACGAGTTCGACGGGTCGCGAGTCGAGGTGAAAGCGAAGATTGCGAGACAGGCGCTCGAAGACGTACTCGCGGCCGTCGACGCCCGGAACGCGTAAGCGACGTGTGAGGTTCAGTACCCCCGCGCCGTCGTGGAAACGTTTGTAACCCTCGCGCCGAACCCCTCTGTAGATGAACAAGAAAGGCCACGTACTCAACGCCGTCCTCCTGAGTATCGGTCTCGGCTACGTCCTCGAACCCTCCGGCGACACGGTGACGTTCGTCAAAATCGCACAGATTTCGATTCCCATCACCCTCGGCGCGCTCTTTCCCGACGTCGACACGGAGTTCGGTCGGCACCGAAAGACCCTCCACAACCTCGCCGTCCTCGGTGTCTTCGTCGCCTATCCGCTCGTCTTCGACAACCTCCACTTCGTCTGGGTCGGCGTGCTGACCCACTACATCCTCGACCTCGTGGGGAGCAAGCGCGGTATCGCGCTGTTCTACCCGTGGGACGAGGAGTTCGCACTGCCCATCGGCGTCGCGACGACGTCGAAGTACGCCGACCTCGTGACGGTGCTCATCACCATCGCCGAAGTCCTCGCGTTCGCTCTCGTCCACTACTACGTCGTCTCGCTGGACATCGACTTCACGGCGTTGGCGACGGCGTTCGGACTGTAACCGAACGAAAGTGCCTAACAAAGAAGCGACACAACACGTCGGTATGTCGTCCCCCCAATCAGGCCCCTCCTGGACCGACCCCGCGTACGTCGCGACGGTCGTGAGCGTCCTCGCGGTCGGTACACTCGTCTTCTACATCTCCCTTACCGACGGCGGCCCGAGTGTCGGTGAGGTGTTGTTCACACTTCTCTGGGTGTCCGTTCCCACTACCGTCGCGTACGAAGTCGCTCGTCGGTGGCTGTGACGCCGGATACGCGGAACCGACTGGGTCCACTCGGAGGATCCGCACACGTATCCGCACAGCAGACGCACAACGCGCGGGGACTGCGGACTCTCAACATTTATGACGCCGTCTAGTTAAATATCCGACAAATGCCTCTCGCTGCGATTGTCAGAAAAGACGTCAACGACTCTATTCGGTCGGGGTCGTTCATCGCTACCACGCTGCTGTTCGTCCTCGTCGCCGGGTTCTGGGCGGTGATTCAGCACGTTCCTCCGATGTATTCTGAGACTACCGCCCCGACGAGTACGCTGGCACTGCTCAACAGTATGGGTCAGCCGATGGCCTTCTTCGTCCCGCTGCTGGGATTGGCAATCTCCTACGGCGCCATTGCCCGCGAGCGGGATAGCGGAACTCTCAGACTCGCGCTCAGTCTGCCCAACTCGCGGAGTGACGTCGTCCTCGGAAAGTTCGTCGGACGGACTGCGGTTCTGTCTATCGCCATCCTCAGTGGCTATGCGGTCGTCGCTGGCATCGCACTGCTCACATACGAGTCGTTCGCAGCGGTCAAATTCATCCTGTACACCCTGCTAACGGTTTTCTACGGTACGGTCTACGTCGCAATCGGTATCGGGTTCTCGTCGGCGATGAAATCTCAACAACGGGCGTTGGGTGGTGCAGTGGGACTCTACTTCTTCTTCCAGTTGGGATGGGACGTGGTGACGGCAATCCTGCAGACGGTTACCGTCGGATACATTCCCCCAGAATCTGGTGTTCCTCCTTGGTTGATCGTCGTTGACGCGCTCAATCCGACGTCGGCAGTCGGCTACGCAACGCGGGCGATTATCCCGACGTTCGACGAGATAATGTCGTACCCGGTGTCGGCCTCGTTCTACCCGCCGAAGTGGGCCGGGTTCGCCATTCTCACGGCTTGGCTTGTTCTCTCGCTTGGATACGGTCATCGTCGATTCCAGTTGACGGACATACAGTAGGCTGCGTGGCGTCTACCGTCCTACCTAATCTACACCTTCGTGTTCCGAACAGAGGGGCTCTCGTGACCGACTTACGCGCTGAGTTCAGCACGGCCGCAGAAACTTCCCCGAATCCTGTCAGAACTGGCGTGCTGAACTTAGAGGGTGAGTTCAGCACACGAACTCAGTATATTGTTGGTGCTTCACCTGTCGGGCTATGTGCCCGTCATTGGTTTCTCACAGGCTCGGCATACGTCGCGACCGGGGTCTTCCAACGCGTGACAATTGGGGCACTTGATGAGTCCTGACTGGGTTTTCGACTCTGCTTTCGGGAGGTTTGACTCGGCTGTTTTCTCTCTGCCGAGAATAAAATAGAGGATGAGACCAAGGAGACCGCCCACAAACACTGCTAGTCCCCAAAGAAAGGAGCTATGTTTGCTATTCTTGGAAGCATCGTGAGCCACCCAGAGACTCATACAAAACCATAGCATCCCGAGCAGTACCACCCAATTGACTGTACTTACCATTGGTTAGACAACAAGTCCACTGATTAAATAGTCTCCCGTGGCGGATTCTCCCTATCACGTATCTCTTGACCGACTTGCGCCCTGAGTTCAGCACGGCCACAGAGACCTCCCCGGAGACTGTCAGAATCAGCGTGCCACACTCAAAGGGTGTATTCAGCAGAAAGCATATTATCAACCAATCAACCATCTACTTAATGCCCTCTCTATCATCTCGGAGAAGATTTCTTCGCCATGTATCAGGCGTTTCCCTCTTCGCGTTGGGTGGCTGTCTATCGTCTTCTGAACCCTTCACAGAAAGTGAGCAGGAAACAGTATCAACGAAACCGTCTACAAGATTCGCGATTTGGGCTGCAGGTAATCTAACACTCACAATCCAAATCACCAACCCGAATAGCGGTTCAGCAATCTACGACCGTTCTCACTCGATGGAACTTACGGATGAACTAGCGTTTGAGGACATCTTGGATGACCCACCCTACGTCGTTTTACTCTCTATGGATGGCGAAGTAATCTGGGAGAGTAATCTTGAGTCCTGTGAACATCTCGCGGTTTCAGTTGACTCGGATGGGGAGGTCACGATAACCGACAATACGATGTGCTGACTATGCGCTCTGTATTCAGTACGGCCACAAAAACATCACCGGACGCTGTCAGTAGTGGCGTGCAACACTCAGAGGGAATATGCAACAAGCGGAGCTACTTCGTTTCATCGAACTAGCGGAGAAACAACGGAGAGGTTGGTACGTCTACTCTGCAGGAGAATAGACTTCGGTCCAAAGATAGGCTACTCCGATGATAGCATAGACGAGACCCAAGAACGAGAATATCATCTCGCCACCTACGGCAAAAGAGCCTGCTTGAATAAGACCCAAACTGACCATCGCGAATCCGATGAGAATCTTGAGTCGTCTTCGGTCCATAATCGTTTGTCAGAGTAACGATTGATAAATGATTTTGTAGTGAACGATCTGTCATAGAGAGAGGGTTACGAAGTAAGTTCTCTGGTCTGAGCTACACCCTCTCGTACTGGGTGCTGTGTGAGTGACCGAGTTTCCCTCGCTATCCGGCACACAGATTTCGACAGGTGAGAGACCTGTACGCCCGAAGCGTACGACGATGTCCACGATTCCGTTAGTAGACGCTCACGTCGTCGAACCGGCCGTCGTATGCGACCTGCATGGGATGCGTCGGTTCCATTCCCGACAGGAGGAGACGGTCGAACTTCCCCCACGAGTTCTCGAATCCGAGATGGGAGAACTCGACGAGACTGCGCAGGCGATGCGAGAGGCCGGGACGGTGCAGCACGCGCCGAGACACGTTCGCTTGCAACGCGTCGACGAGGTCCGACTCGTCGTCGACGGCGGTGTCGAACTGCGTCCACGCTTCGCCAACCGTGCCGCGGAGGTGTGCGTACGACGACCCGAAACAGGGCATATCGAGCGTGTTGGCGATACGCTGTCCGCGGCGGTTCTGATACGGCTGGCACTTGGCGTTGTAGATTTCGACGGCGTCGATAGCGTCGCGGTTCATCGCGACGTCCTCGTGGCGCATGCTGACGTTCATGAGTTCGGGATGTGGGACGACGACGGCGGCGTCCTGTCTGTCGAACTCCCGGAGTGCACCGTCGAGCGTGATGAAGTCGGGGACGGGGTCGGTGAGGCCGATTGCGAGGAGGTGGCGTCTGTCGCGCCACGAACCGGTGAACACCTCGCGGGCGGGGACGACGAGCAACTCGTCATCGGAGTAGCGGGCCGCAGTCGCCCGGATGTCGGGTAGTCGCACGAAGTGCGGGGCGTAGACGAGGACGTCGAGTCCGCGCGCTTTCGCTCGGCGGACGACGTGCTCGTCGAGCGTCTTTACGTGCATGTCGACTCGTGTCGCGTCGGCCTCGGTCACACACGTGTGTCGAGGGAGTGGACAATTAGTGGTTGCTATCGAACTCGAAGACGTGAGAGGGAAAACGGTTTTGTCCTCACGGTGTAATCCACGCCACATGTCCCTCTGGAGGTGCGGAATCGGCGACTGTGACGCCGGGTTCCGCGACGTCGAGTCCACCATCGTCCACCAGACGAACGAACACGAACGCCACGAGTGTAAGGTGTGTGGCACCGTCGTCCCCGAGGGCTACTTCGCCATTCGACACGCCTTCGACGAACACACACGTGCAGAGTACGTCCGCGCCTACGACGCCGACTCCTCTGCCGTTCGCGAGCGTGAAGCGATCAAAGACGAAATCGAGGCGGCAGTCGACTTGGAGGCCGTCGTCGACCGTCTGGGACTCGAACTACCCATCTGAATCTGATTCCGCGCGCTCCGCTCTCCTCATACCCTAACTTTCGTAGAATGTCTCCATGGGCGATACGTTTACGTCTCCTCCCCGAGAAGGGCAGTCGAGGACGTCGTATGCGAGAGGATACACACGTCCGACCCGTGCAGTCGACTCGGAAGGCGTCACGGAGTCGTCTTCCGAGTTCGCGTATCACCCGTGCACTCCTCGGTGGTGCGATGGCCGTCGCACTCGTCTCTGTCGTCGTCACCGGCGAACTCACGTGGGTCTACCCCACGTTCGGGTTCGTCTGTGTGGCGTGGGGACTGAAGGAAGCGCTGATGGCGTCGACGACACCGAGGACGCGAATCGAGACGGACCCGTCCGACCTGGACCAGTAGTCCGGGTTACGCCCGTCTCAGTGATGCAGTCGCTGATTCTGTCGCTTGTCAGACGCTCGAGAGCGCGTCGGTACGTCGATACGCTTCGCTCTCGTCTCGGCGAGAGCAGAGAAGAGACGCGTTATCGCTCTTCGCTGTCGAGGACGCGAATCTGGTCGCCGCGGACCGTAACCGGAATCGGAACGGTCGCTTCGTACAGTTCGACGGTGACCTGGTCTTTGCCTTCGTCGATACGCTGCACGCGCGCTTTCTCGCCTTTGAATGGACCGGCGATGAGTTCGACGATGTCTCCCTCGGCGATACCCTCCACGTCGGGCGTCGGCGACAGGAAGTGTTCGACTTCCGCCATCGACGACGTTCCGGGGACGATACTGCGGGCGTGTGGAATCTCTTCGAGCAGGCGTTCGAGGACGGCCGTGTTGTCGGATTCGACCATCACGTAGCTGGTGAGTTGGTCGGGTGCGAGCACGGCGTGAATCTCCGGCTCTTCCTTACTCGCGAGCATGTCGGCGACGGTTCGCTCTTGGCTCGCGGTGGTCTTGACGGCGAAGATGGGCATCTGCTCAGACGCCTCCCGGCGGGATGAAACTCATGACCGCGAAGATCATGAACCCGAGCAGGCCGACGAGAAAGATACCCGCTCCGGCGATCTTCGCAATCTGGGAGAACTCGTTCCACGACGGCGTGCTGGCGAGTTTCAACACCCGCACGTAGCTCGTGAGGTCGTATTTGACGTCCATAGTTACCGGGTCGTAGTACGCCCCACCATTTCTATCTATTGAATGCGAAGAGCGCCGAGTACGAAGTACGTCGCTAGCGTCGCAGAGAGGCGAGCGAGAAAGCGAGACGGTGAGAGACGGGAAAGTGAGAGAGTGAGAAAGCGAAAAGAACAGCGCCGGTCGTCTCGACGGCGCTCAGTCGATGAAGTCGATGTCTTCGCCGCGGCCGTCGGTCTGCGGCTGGGCGGCCTCGTTGCGGCCGTAAATCTGCGGCGACTCGACGCCCGTGACGACGATCATCGTCCGCATCTCGCCTTCGAGTTCCTCGTCGATGGAGGTCCCCCAGATGATGCGCGCGTCGGGGTCGATGCGGTCGTAAATCTCCTCGACGACGCCCTCGGCCTCTTCGATGCTCATGTCCGACCCACCGGTGACGTTGACGAGTGCGGAGTTCGCACTGGAGATGTCGACGTCGAGCAGCGGCGAACGAAGTGCGGATTTCACGGAGTCTTGAGCCTTCGACTCGGAGTCCGACTCCCCGAGACCGATCATCGCGACACCGCCTTTCTCCATGACGGTGCGAACGTCGGCGAAGTCGAGGTTGACCAAGCCCGGTTTCGTGATGAGTTCGGTGATACCCTTCACCGAGCGCATCAGTACCTCGTCGCTCACTTTGAACGCTTGTCGGACGGGGAGTTTGCCGACGGCGTCGAGGAGACGGTCGTTCGGGACGACGATGACCGTGTCCGCGACGTCGCGGAGGCGTTCCAGACCGGCCTCGGCGTTCGTCCGGCGGACCTCACCCTCGGCGGTGAACGGCGTCGTGACGATGGCGATGGTGAGTGCGCCCGACTCGCGGGCGGCCTTGGCGACGACCGGTGCGGACCCGGTTCCCGTCCCGCCGCCGAGACCGGCGGTGACGAACACCATGTCCGAGCCCTCGATAGAGTCGTGAATCTCCTCTTGGCTCTCGATTGCGGCCTCCTCGCCGACCTGTGGGAGCGACCCGGCACCGCGTCCTTGGGTCTTCTGCTGGCCCATCAGAATCTTCGTGTCGGCCTCGATGTTGACGAGGTGCTGAACGTCGGTGTTCGCGGCGACGAGTTTCGCGCCGTGGATGCCCTCTTCGGCCATGCGGTTGACCGTGTTCCCACCGGCACCGCCACAGCCGACGACGGTGATGTTCGTCTGGAGGTCTTGCAGAATGTCCTGCAACTCCTCGTCGGTCATCTTGCCCGTTCGTCGGGGCTGTGCGTCGACGTCCCCGTCGGACGACCCGCCCCCGTTCTGGGCTGGCCCATCCGCTGTTTCTTCGGCTTCACTGATTGCATCCTCGACGAGAGAGTCCATATTTATGGACAGGGTTTGTCGAGGCTCCCTAATTATCTTTCTCCCTCCCGTCAGACGGATGTACGACAATTCTTCCAGCAAGACTCCCGGTGAGAATACCAGACAGGTATCTAGATAGCTATCCAGAAACCCACCGAAAGCGGGGAAGAGAGCATCGTTCTCGGCAAATGAGTCAAACCGGGAAGCGGTGTGTCTGCTCGGTCCGAACCGACTCCGGTGGGATGCGGCTTCCGTTGACTTCGACGGCGTGGCCCGCCGCGAGTTTTCCGAACGCCGGTCCCTCGGGAACGCCGAGTGTCGCCGCCTTCCCGGGGTCGAACGCTCTCTCGCGGGCGACGACGACGTCGCCGTCGCGTTCGACGCTGTCGTACTTCTCAGTGTCCGTCGCGAGCAACTCGACCAGCGAGTCGACCAGTGCGTCGTAGTCGCTCTCTTCGTGGACGGCGGCCCGACCTGCCGCACGCGACCCGTTGTGGTCTGTCTCGAAGGCGACGGTGTGGGATTCGACGGTCTCGCGCGTCGCGTCGGCGTCGACCGCCTGCGCTTCTTCGAGCAGTTCGCTCGGGAGGTCGACGACGGAGAACTCAGCACGTTCCTCACTGTCGACACCGAATCGCAGACCCTCGTCGACGGGCGTCAACTCGCTCTCCAGTTCCGCGACGAGGTCCAGCGGTCTGTCGTCGACTTCGCGGACCCACGTCTCGCTGACGACGCGGTAGCCGAGTTCGTCGACGAGGGCCTTCAGGTCGGGTTTGTCGCCGTCGACGACGGCGTACTCGGCCGCGCTCTGCTCGAACACCTGCGCGACGACGTCTCGTCTCGCGTCGGCGTCGCCGAGTTCGGCCAACTCGTCTAACTGCCAGTCGGCGGCGATATGTCCGACCGACCACGCCGTCTCGCCGACGATGCGAGTGGGTCGCGGGACGTAGTGGCCACCGCCGAAACCGACGAGGTGGTGCGGAGACGCGTCGGCGGCGACGCCCTCGACGGCGAGGACGGCCTCGGCGACGGCGCGCGCGCCCGCCTCGTCCTCCCACTCGGACTCGCTGCTCCCCAACTCGACGAACATCGAGGGGACGTCCATCACGCTGGGGCCGTGGTGCGTACACTCGATACCGACGTCGTAGCGGTCGGGTGCGTACTCTTCGAACGCTGAGACGAGGGCTTTCTGTGCGCCGGGGGCGGCCCGCGCGAGTGCTCCCGCTTCGCCGCCGTAGTTCGCCTCGCCGAAGTTGCCGGTGAAGTGGGCAGTGAGAAGCGGGCCGGTGTCGCCGGAGTGTCGAGAGACGAAAAAGAGGAGGTCGGGGTCGTCGAACGCGTCGTCGACGCCGTCGAGTTCGACGTGGATACGGTCGAACGTCCGGAGTTCGAAGGCGGGCGCGCCAGTTCCGTCGTCGCCGGTGCGGTAGACGACGCCACCACCGTCGCTCTCTGGGCGACTCTCGTCCGTGTGTTCGGTCCAGTCGGCGCAAGCTAACAGTTGCTCGCCGATGTGTTCCGATGCGCTGTCGGCGCGACTGACGACGATGGCAATCACGTCCGAGAGTAGGTGCGTCGAGGCGCTAAAACGAGTCGATTTCGTCGAACTCAGTCGTCGCTCTTCACGTCTGCACTACCGGTCCGCGCTTCCTGAATCGTGTTCGCGGTGAGTTGTGCGACCTCTTTGACGTCACTCAGCCGGGTGGCGAACATCGCGACGCCGAGGACCATGTAGACGGCGGTGTACGCGATGAGTATGTTGTAGGTATCGAACGAGGGGACTGTACGGATGAAGTAGAACTCGACGACGACTTGCGAGACGAACAGGACGAGGATGGCGATTGCCTCGCGCACGCTGATACGGAAGTTGATGAGCACGGCGAGCGCGAAGAAGCTCTGTGCCGCCGTAATCCAGATTTCTCCCGCCTGCTTCTGGTCGAACGGGAGGACGCCGTATCGACCGAGTGCGATGCTGTAGACGACGACGAGCGTCCCGATGAGGAGCGTCCACTGGTTGAGTTTCGAGGAGATGAGCGCGTTGAACGCTGCCGTCGACCGAGCCTTGTTGACGAGGTAGGCGACGACGATGAGTTCGGGACTCTCACTCGCCAGCGGTGCAATCCACTGAATCATGAAGAACGGCGGGATTCCGATTCCCTTCCCTAGCTCTTCCAGACCGTGTGCGAACGGTTCGACGGCGGTGAAGATGAGGAATCCGGAGAACGCAAAGAGGGTCAGGACGGTGGCGATACGACGGGCTTTCGGGTACTGCTGGAGATGTGCGGGGACGCCGACGTGAGCCTCCGACTCCTCGACGTCGCCGCGAATGATGATGGCGATGTAGGTGACGTAGATGCCGACGAGGACGACCATGTCGATGATGTCTATCCCGTTGCCGAGAGGGACGAGGAACGCGTAGAGCGTCGCGGCGCTCAGAAAGAGAATCTCGGTGGCGATACTTCGGTCGAGTTTGACCGCGTCGGCGAGGAAGCCGTCGTTCTGTTCGACGGCAGTGTCGTTAGTCTTCTGTGCGCGCCAGATGGAGAAGAGGGCGATACCGGACCAGCCGAGTCCGATGAGGATGCGGTTTGCACCGGTCATGTTGGCGACGGCGAGGTTTGCGGCTTCCTGACCGGCGGGCGTTCCGGCCTGCGCGCCCGCTTGCCACGCGAACAGCGCGTCGACTGCGTACTCGGGCGCGACGGCGAGCACGGCGAGTATCGCCAGTGCGAACGCCCTCGGGACGTCTTTCTCGGCCGTCTCTGCCCCCCACGCGAGCAGGAACGACGCGCCGAGTACCGCCAGCCCACTGACCCCGACGACGGCGAGTGTGCTGGTTGACTCGGCGTGGTGCATCCCCGTCGCGTAGAAGACGAGCCACGGCACGGTGAGAATCACCGCTCCGACGAGGGCAGAAAGCGGGTGGCGAAGTAACGAGGTCATATCGAGGCGAACTCTTGGGAGACAAGTATCTTTTCCGCTTCCGGACATCGATATCGGCCGGTAGAGTCATAAACGACGCTTCTCGGCACCGTTCCACTTGCGGGAGACGCGCTGTTTATGACTCACCCTCTCCTGCACCGCGGTATGCAGGTCTTCGGACTCGTCGGTAACCCCGTCGGACACTCACTGTCGCCGCCGATGCACGAGGTGGCCTACGAGGCGCTCGGCATGGATGCCCGCTACGTGACGTTCGAACCGGACCCCGACTCGCTCGCCGACGCCGTCCGCGGTGCGGACGCGCTCGGTATCACCGGACTGAACGTCACGATTCCGTTCAAACAGGAGATGCTCGAACTCGTCGACCCCGACCCGCTGGCCGCCCGTATCGGCGCGGTCAACACCGTCGACTTCTCCAGTGATGGCGACGTTCCGACGGGCTACAACACGGACGCAGGCGGTGCACGACGCGCGCTGGAGCGACACGACGTCGCTCTCGACGGCGCGGCTGCCGTCGTCGTCGGCGCGGGTGGCGCGGGGCGAGCCGTCGCGTTCGCACTCGCCGACGCGGGGGCGACGGTCCACGTCGCCAATCGGACGGAATCGACGGCGACAGAGCTCGCGGACGCCGTCGCCGAGACGGAGAGCGTCGCGAACGACGCGGTGACTGCGGGTGGACTCGATTCGTTGGCACCGACCGTCCCCGACGCGGACGTACTCGTCAACGCGACGAGCGTCGGGATGGAGTCCGACGAGACGCCGGTCCCCGCAGAGCTACTGCACGCCAACCTCGCCGTGATGGACGCCGTATACAGCCCCTTGGAGACGCGTCTCCTGCGAGACGCCACCCAAGCCGGTGCGACCACCGTCGACGGCGCGTGGATGCTGCTGTATCAGGGGGTCGAAGCGTTCGAACACTGGACCGGTCGAGACCCGCCAGTCGACAAGATGAACACGGCGCTTCGGTCCCGGCTCTGACGCTGTCGTTGGCCTTTAAATACCGGGCACTCTTACTGTCGCTCAATGTCACTACTCGACAAGCTGAAATCGCTGCTCGGGATGGACAGCGCGTCCACAGAGCGAGAGCGTCGAGATTCGAGCGATTCGAGCGTTACGGTCGAACGCGACACGCGAGCGGACCGGACGGACGCCAACGCCGAGAGCGAGGCAGTCGCCGAGGGGAAAGAAGCACCCTCCGACGTCGACACCGAGAAACGGGCCGACCACGAGGACGTCGACGCCGAGAACGAAGCGGCAGTCAAGGGAACGGACGAACCAGCCGACGACTCGTCTGACGACGACTCGGCCGACGAACCCGCGGGCGAAGAGACGACGTCCGCGGCGTCGACCGAGTCGATGGTCGAAGAAGAAGCGGTCGACGACGCCGACGAGGCGGCCGAGACGGCCGAGGCCGCAGGTCCCGACACCGACGCTGGTGCCGCCGAGACGGCGGACGTCGAAACCTCGGACGCAGTGTCAGAAGCCGAAGAAGCCGAAGTCCCCGACGCTGAAGCGGACGACACAGGCGACGTAGACGAGGAAGACGAGCCAATCGCCGAAGACACCGACGCGTCGTCGTCGACGGACGCACTCGTCGACGAGGATGCCGAGGGTGCAGAAGCCGCTGAACCGGCCGAAGCCGCCGGGCCGGGAGCCGACGAGATGGACGTCGACGTCGACGAGGAGAGTGAGGAGGAAGAAGCTGAAACAGCGGATGTCGACGAGGCTGACGAAGTCAGCGAGGAAGACGAGCCAATCGCCGAAGACACGGACGCGTCGTCGTCGACGGACGCACTCGTCGACGAAGACGCCGAAGACGTCGAGGCGGCCGAACCGGCCGAAGCCGCCGGACCGGAGTCCGAAGACGTCACTACCGACGTCGACGATGCGGAACACGACACCGACGCGGATGGCGACGAGTCCGAAGACGCAGACGCCGGGCCGGACGACTCGCCCGACGTCGACACGGTGAAAGGAATCGGCCCGGCGTACGCCGACCGACTCCACGAGGCGGGTATCGAGACGGTCCACGACCTCGCGACGGCCGACGCCGCCGACCTCGCTGGAAAAATCTCGGTCTCCGAGAAGCGCGTCGGTCGCTGGATCGACCGCGCCCAAGAGCAGTAAACCTCCTTCTATCACACCGCTGTCCTGCGGTCGCCCGTCACGAAACCGTTACCTGTGGCCATCTCGACTCCAGAGGTATGGCAGAACCCACCGCCGTCACCGACCGCCCGACCTTCCGTGCTCTCGCTACCGAGACACCGGTCGGCGGCCGCGTGCCAATCGAAGTTCGCCTGTCGGTGGGTGACCCTTTCGAGGCCTACCGACGAGCACGAGACGGTCCCGGTGGGGTCTATCTCGAAACGACCGGCGGGCGCTCCGGGTGGGGCTACTTCGCCGTCGACCCGGTCGAACGGTTGCAGGTGAGCGCCGACGCCGTCCTCGCCGACCCGGAGACACCGGGGCACGGCGACTTCGCGCGTCCGTCGCCGTCGCTCGCGGCGCTCGACGGTCTGCTCTCCGGAGAGACGCTCGTCCGTGGCGACTGCGAGGTGCCGTACCCCTGCGGCGCGTTCGGATGGCTCTCGTACGACATCGCCCGCGAACTCGAATCGCTCCCTGCGCACACCGTCGACGACAGAGCACTTCCGCACCTCCAAGTCGGCGTCTACGACCGTGTCGCCGCGTGGCGAGAACCCAGAGGCGAGAGCGACGAGGAGACGACGCTCCACGTCACCTGCTGTCCGCGGATTCCGTCGAACTCCGACCTCGACGCTGTCTACGACGACGCACTCGACCGAGCGCTCGGACTCGCAGAGGCGGCCATCGCGGGCGACCCGTCGGTCGGCCCGCCGCCAGTCGACGCCCGCGAGGCCGAGTTCGTCAGCGACTGCGGCCGCGAGGTGTACGCCGACCGGGTTCGACGCGTCAAAGAGTACATTCGCGACGGCGACACGTTCCAAGCAAACATCGCGCAGCGACTCGTCGCGCCCGCCGCCGTCCATCCGGTCGACGCCTACGCGGCGCTCCGGCGGGTCAACCCCGCGCCCTACTCCGGTCTCGTCGAGTTCTCCGGTCCGGGGTGGTCGGGCGGCATCGACCTCGTGAGCGCGAGTCCCGAACTCCTGCTCGAACGCGACGGCGACCGACTCGTGACCGAACCCATCGCCGGGACGCGCCCGCGTGGGAAGACGCCCGACGAGGACCAGCGACTCGAAGCCGACCTGCTCGGCGACGAGAAGGAGCGTGCGGAACACGCGATGCTCGTCGACCTCGAACGCAACGACTTGGGGAAAGTCTCGGAGTACGGGTCTGTGGAGGTAACGGACTACCGACGCGTCGACCGCTACTCGGAGGTGATGCATCTCGTCTCGTTGGTCGAGGGCCGCCTTCGCCCGGACGCTACCCTCGCCGACGCCGTCGCGGCGACGTTCCCCGGCGGCACCATCACTGGCGCACCGAAGCCGCGAACGATGGAGATTATCGACGAACTCGAAGCGACTCGCCGTGGTCCCTACACCGGGAGCATGGCCGTCTTCGGCTTCGACGGACGGGCGACGCTGAACATCGTCATCCGGACGCTCGTTCGCTGGCGCGACGAGTACCATCTCCGTGTCGGCGCGGGTATCGTCCACGACTCGGACCCCGACAGCGAGTACGACGAGACGCTGGCGAAGGGGAGAGCGCTCGTGAACGCCATCGACGAGGCGCTCGGCGAGCGCGGTGACCTCCGCGTGGAGGAGGTCGAACGGTGACCACCATTCTCGTCGTCGACAACTACGACTCGTTCGCCTACAACCTCGTCCAGTACGTCGGCGAGTTCGCCGACGAGGTAATCGTCCGGCGTAACGACGCCGTCGACGTTGACGGGATTCGCGCGCTCGACCCCGACGGCATCGTCGTCTCGCCCGGACCCGGCACGCCCGAGGATGCCGGCGTGTCGATTCCGGTCTTCACAGAACTCGACTACCCGACGCTCGGCGTCTGTCTCGGGCATCAGGCACTCTGTGCCGCCCTCGGTGCACCCGTCGGTCACGCACCCGACGTCGTCCACGGCAAACCCTCGACCATCGTCCACGACGGCGAGGGCCTCTTTCGTGGGCTTCCCGAGCGATTTGCGGTCGGTCGATACCACTCGCTGGCCGTCGAACGCGACGACCTGCCGGCCGAACTCGTCGAGACGGCGTGGACCGACGACGAGCGCCGAGTCGTGATGGGCGTCCGCCACCGGTCGAAACCGCACGTCGGCGTACAGTTTCATCCCGAGAGTATTCTCACGGAAGGTGGCAAAGAGATGGTTCGGAACTTCGTCACGTACGCGAACCAGTAAGTACACATCGAACTCGACGGGTGCGACGAGTGCGACCGGTTCGACGAAGCAATTAAACAGGGTGCGCATACGTGACTCTGGGTCGACATTCATCTCCTCACGACGCGTATCAGCAGTAGATGACGTTCGTGCTGCAGTTCGAGGTAACCGGACCGGTCACGTTCGTGTTGTTCGTGCTTCTGTTTCTCCTTGCGATTGCCTTGGTTGTGTTCCTCGTCACGTTCGTGGGTGGACTGCTCGTCACAATCGTATCGCTCCCGCTACTGGCCGTTCTTCCGTCGGTTCGGCAGGTGTTCGTCGGACTCACTGAACGCCTCACGGGTGGCTCCGTCGACTCACTCACCGACCGGTGGTTCCTCGTCGTGTACGCCCTCTGTATCGAGTCGTACGGGTTCGTCTTCGTAATCTGTCTGTTCACGTTCGTCGACACGTATTGGCCACTGATAGAGGGTGTCGAGCAGTGGTTCGCATCGCCCACCGTAGCCGGTCTCGCCGGTGCCTTCGCCGTCGTCGCTGTCGCTGTGTTCGGTCTCCTCGCATTCGTCGGTACCCGGACCGTGTCGCTCTCGACGCTTCGCGCCGTCGGTGAGTGGGCCGTCTATCTCGTCGTCTATCACGTGCTGACGCTCGTCGCGGCGTTCGGCTTTCCGATAGCTCTCGTCCACGCCTTCGATTGGATTCTCCGTTACTGAGGACACGACTTTTATCGACGCGCACGACAGACAAACCGATGCAGTACCACGTCGACGGCGAACTCCGCGACGCCGACGAGGCGACGGTGAACGTCCGCGACCGAGGCTTCCTCTACGGCGACGCCGCCTTCGAGACACTCCGCGCGTACGGCGGCGAGGTGTTCGAGTGGGCGGCCCACGCCGAGCGCCTGCGAGAGACCTGCGAGACGCTCGAACTCGACCACGACCTGACCGACGAGGACCTCCGCAGCCGAATCGACGAGACACTCGCGGCGAACGACATCGACGAGGCGTACGTCCGCCTGTCGGTGACTCGCGGCGTCCAACCCGGGAAACTCACGCCGAGCGAGGAGATCGACCCGACCGTCGTCGTCATCGTGAAGGAGTTGCCGCGCGGTGGCCGCGGAAGCGACTCCGTCTGGGACGGCCCGGCGACGCTTCAAACCGTCCGGACACAGCGCGTCGCGGACCGCGCGATTCCGGCGAACGCGAAGACCCACAACTATCTGAACGGCATTCTGGCGCGACTCGAACTCCGGGCGACAGGTGCGGACGAGGCACTCGTGCTCGACGCCGACGGCCACCTCGCCGAGGGCGCGACGAGTAACCTCTTTTTCGTCGACGGACAGGCGCTCAAGACGCCGAGTCTCGACGGTCCGGTGCTCCCGGGTGTCACCCGCTCCGTCGTCCTCAACCTCGCTCGCTCGGAGGAGATTCCGGTCGAGGAGGGGACGTACACGCTCGACGACGTGCGGAACGCAGACGAGGTGTTTCTCACGAACACGACGTGGGAGATTCGGCCCGTCGACACGGTCGACGGTCTCGACGTCGACGGTGGCCCGGTGACTGCGCTCCTCTCGAAACTCTACGACGAGCGCGTCGAGGCGTACTACTGAGCGGTCGGTCGCAAGCTACAGACCTAAATCCCGTCACCGAGTAGCGAGAGTCGATGCAGGCTGCCCGCCAGATTACGACGGTCGACGAGGTGCCGGAGAAGAGCACGTTCCTCTTTACCGTGCGCGACACCGAGACAGACGAAGAACGGGAGGCGATTCTCGTCAGAACCGACGGCGAGATAGTCGGGTGGCTCAACTACTGCCAACACTACACGCACATCAAACTCGACAAAGGGTCCGGTGCGCCGATGCGTGACGGCGAGGTCATCTGTGCGAACCACGGAGCGTACTTCGAGTGTGACACGGGCCGCTGTACCTTCGGTCCGTGCGAAGGCGCGTACCTGAACGGTCTCGACCTCTCCGTGGAGGACGGCGTCGTCTCACTCGCCGACGGGGGCTACGAGTTCGTCGCCGCCGGCCCCATCGAGTCCGACCCCGCAGACCTCTCCTCGAAGTCGAACATGGAGTTCTGAGGCTACTGGGTCTCTTCGTAGGAGCGCTCGATGTACGCCGCGAGTTCGCGCTTCGGGTGCGCTCGCCGGAGGTGGCTGACCAACGTGACCTCTGCTGCGAGTGAGTGGTGGCACAGCGGGCACTCGACCGGTAGCCGTGTCGCACTCCGTTCTTTATCGGTACTCATGCCGTACTACAGGTGCGCTGAGGGCAAAAAGCCGTGTGCGCGACGAGACGCGCCGCTTGTGCGTTGAGTTCCTGAAAATAGCGGGAAGTAGAGTTGAACCTCAGTCGCTCCGCTACGCTTCGCTCCTTGGTTCAAACTACTCCATACAACTCGCACGGACTCACAGCTATCACGCCGAGACGAGACTCGGCGTCTGAGTGTAAGTCCGAGAGAAGTAGCGGGAAGTAGATTTGAACTACCGATCTCCGGGTTATGAGCCCGGCGGAATCTCCTGGCTATCCCATCCCGCTACCTGATGCAAACCGCGGCTAACTGTTAAGGGTTGTGATTCCGCCGCCGTATGTGTGTTTTCGACTCACTCGCACCCCCGGTCAGTGCTCGCCGACACGCCACGTGAACAGGCTCTCGGCGACGTAGTTGAAGAACATCGACGCGCCGATGGCGATGGGGAAGGGAAGCACCGTCCAGAGGTCGAACCCCGCGACGACGAGAGAGAAGTCGAGAAGTCGGAGTCCGCGGACGATGAAGAACTGGACAGCGACGCCGCCGCTGCGGACGAGGTTGGACTTCACGAACCGTTTGAGTGCGTTGAACCGCCCCGCAGTCCCGTGTTCGGCGAACGTCCAGTTGTCGTTGATGAGGAACATCACGACGATGGCGACTTCGGCACCGACGAGTTTGGCGTACTCGGCGAGGACGCCGAAGAAGACGGTCAGTATCGTACTCACCGTGAGGTCGAACACCGCGCCGACGGCACCCACGGAGGCGAACTTCCCGAACCGAACCCCGGAGACGAGTTCGTCGATGCTGCTACTCATCGAGCGCCTCTGCCGCGAGGCGGTCGACGAGCGACGGCGGCCCGTCCCGGCGCGATTCGAGGAGTTCGTGGAGGCTGTCGTCGGCGAGGAGTTTCGCTCGGTGGCGGGCGACGAGGAGGCCTCGTCCGAGTCGATACGTGGTGTAGGCAGGCGAGACGGTCGAACCGGGTTGGTCCTCCCAGACGACGGGCACCTCGGCGAGTCGCGCACCGAGTGCGGCGGCGACGGCGACGAGTTCGATGTCCCACGCGAACCCCGGTTCGTAGAGGTGCCGCCGGACCGACCGCCACGTCTCGCACGTCATCGCCTTCGCGCCGCACTGGTAGTCGTAGAGTTTCGCGTCGAGGAGGTGTCGCGCTATCCACGCGAACCCGTCACCGAGATAGCGACGCGCGAACGTCTGGTGAGAGGCGACGGTGGCGTCTGGATGTCGCCGCGACCCGACGGAGAGGTCCGCGCGGCCGGAGAGGACGGGTTCGAGGACGTCGGCGATGGAGTCCGCAGGGGTGCTACCGTCTGCGTCGGCGAAGACTAGCACGTCGGTATCGAGCGCCTCGAACCCCGCCGTGATGGCGGTTCCCTTCCCGCGGCGATGGGCGACGGCGTTCACCTCGACGGGGAGGGTGGACACCGATTCGACTACCGCCGGCGTGGCCGCGTCGAGTTCGATGCGGACGACGTCGGGGGCAAGCCGCTCCTGCAGTGCCCGGACGTAGTCGCCGAGGAGGGCGACGTCCGGACGGTACGCGGGGATGACGACCCCGACGGTCTGCGTCATATCTCGGGGTTCCACACACGCGCTGAAAAAGCGTTTGACTCTCGACTGTGGTGGTCTCCCCGTACGGTGTGCTCGAACCCAAAAAGCGTATACCGCCGCCAGTCCGTCACTCTCGGTAGATGGAACTCGTCCCGCTCGTTCTGTGGCTCTTGCTCTACGCGCTCCTTGCGGGTGCAGGGCTTTCGCTCGCCCTGCGACTGTTCGCGCCGTTGCCGACTCGCGGTGTCGGCTTCGCGCTCCCCGTCGCCCTCGTCGTGCTGACCACGGTCGGCTACTGGGTCGGCCACCTCGCGTTCGGCGTCGTCGCCCCCGTCGTCGGCTTGCTCGTCTTACTGGCGCTCTCTGCACTCGCCGGACTCGACCGAGACGCACTCCGCGAGCGTCGCGTCGAACCTGCCGCCGACCTCGACTTCGACCGCTCGGCCGCCGTCGACACCGTCGCCGTCTTCCTCGTCGCCTTCGCCTTCCTCGTTCTCGTCCGTGCCGCCGACCCGGCGGTCCACGCGGGCGGCGGCGAGAAGTTCCTCGACTTCGGTCTCCTCAAGTCACTCATGATGTCGCCGACGCTCCCGCCAGAAGACATGTGGTTCGCGGGCGAACCCGTCCGCTACTACTACGGCGGCCACCTGACGACGGCGCTCGTCGCGAAACTCGCCGGTGTCGCCCCCGCGTACGCGTACAACCTCTCACTCGCCGGGTTCTACGCGATGCTCGTCACCGCGGCGTTCGACCTCGCCGGTTCGGTTGCCGCCGCGCGCGGCGGGTCTCGCCGTACTGCTGGCCTCTTCGCCGCCTTCTTCGTCGGCTTCGCGAGTAACCTCGTCACGGCGAGTCGACTCGTCCTCCTCGCCGTCCCGGACCCGCTTCGGACACAGATTGCAACGGCGCTCGCCGAGCAGTCACGCTACTCGGTCGCCGACTTCCTCGCCGGACCGTCGTCGTTCAGCTACTGGTCTGCGAGTCGCGTCATCCCGGGGACGATAAACGAGTTCCCGCTCTTCGCGTGGCTCAACGGCGACCTGCACGCCCACATGATGGGGACGGTCTTTCTCCTCCTCGGGGCGGCGCTCTGCTACAGCTACTACCGAACCCCGGCGACGAACCGACGGCGACGCTGGGCGCTCGTCTTCCTCGTCCTGCCGCTGCTCGGGAGCGTCCAAACCTACACCGACACGTGGAGTTTCCCGTCGATATTCGGTCTGCTCTTTCTCACGCTCACGTTCGCCCCCGCCGACCCGCTCACGGTCTTCTCGGAGTCGATTCCGAGACGACTCCGTGGCTCCATCGGTGACTCGTGGCTCGGAGGGGAACTCGTCCGGACCCTCAGCGCACTCGTCATCACCGCCAGCGCGGGCGGGTTGGCCGTGCTTCTCAGTCTCCCGTTCCTGCTCGCCGCCGGGGCCAGTCGCGAGGTGGCCTTCTTGACGCTAGAGATGCGGAGTCCGCTCGGACCACTGCTGCTCGTCCACGGCGCGTTCCTCGTCGCGTTCGCGGCGTACCTCTACGACCGCCTCGGTGTCGACAGCAGTCGACTCCTGCTCGTGGTCGCGCTGGCCGCCGTCGGCGTCGTCGCCGCCCTTCAGCAGTTCGCCGTCCTCTTCGCCGTCGCGCCGCTGCTCGTCTTCGGGTGGCTCGCCCTCCGGATGGACCGCGACGTCGGCTACGAGACGGTCCTCGTCGTCGCCGGGGCGGGTCTCGTCCTCCTCGTGGAGCTCCTCTACGTCAAGGAGCAGGCGGGACCGGGGCGGATGAACACGGTGTTCAAGACCTACATGCAGGTGTGGGTGCTCTGGGGAACGGCGATGGGTGCGGTCCTCTCGGGGCTCCTCCAATCACCCTCGCTCGCGGCACCGAAACTCCGCCTTCGAGCCGCTCGCTCGGTTCTCGGTGTCGTTCTCGTCGTCGCTCTCGTCGCCTCGACGTCGGTGTACGGCGCGTTCGCGGTCTCACAACATTTCGACCAGCACTCGGGGTCGACGCTGGATGCGACGGCGTTCGCGACGGAGCAACATCCCGAGGAGGCGAAAGCCATCGACTGGCTCGACGAGCGAGCGACGGCGGAGACGACGCTCCTCTCTGCGCCCGCGACGAGTATCTATCCGGACGCACAGAACGGCTCGTACCCCTACCCACCCGGGATGTACAGCTGGGACTCGAGTCCTGCAGCGAGTCTAACCGGTGTCCCGACTGTCGCCGGCTGGCACCACGAAGTCGGCTATCGCGGCTACGACGCCTACCACCAGCGTGTTCGCGTCGTCGACGCGGCGTACACCGGGTCGACCGAGGAGTTCCAGTCGGTCGTCTCGGAGTACGACGTCGAGTACGTCTGGGTCGGTCCGGCCGAGCGCGCCCGCTACGGCGACACACTCTCGATTTCGGAGAGGCCCGGCGTCGAGGTGGCCTACGAGACGGAGGCGGTGACTGTCTACCGCGTCGACGGCTAGCAGCGAGAGATAGTGGGGACTGCGCGGACTGAGCGTGAGGCGTAATCTCGCGAAAAAGTGTGCGCCGAATCAGACGGCCATGTCGCCTTTCCCTTTCACGACGTCGAGGGCGTCGGCGTCGATGGTGTCGACGTCCAGCCAATGTGGAACGTACTCTCGTTTGTCGAACTTTTCGCGTTCGTCTTCGGTTCCGATGACGCACCACAGTTGGACCTCCTCGGGTCCGTGGTAGTCGCCTTGGCGCTGGATGGAGAAGCAGACCTGCTCTGTGTCGTCGTAGTTGATGATGGCGTCCTTCCGGATGCCGGGGTCCCCGTGCACGATGAGGTGCTTCATGACCGGCAGTTGGCACAGTCTCCGCTTAACGGCTTCGGAACTGAGAGGGAGTATCGTAGCCAGACGGAGACACAGCGAGTCTCGCCCGAGTACGGTGTCCGAGTTGCTCAGAGAGCATCGACCAACGTCTACGAGACACCCGATGCGTGTGACTACGTCCCGCACGTTGACGCCGAGACGGTGTGGATGTGGCGCAAACCGCCTCTCGGAAACCAAACTCGTTTTAACGTCCGACGTCAAACCTCGCGTAAGGTAGATACTCTATGCAGATGCCTCGCCGATTCAACACGTACTGTCCGCATTGTAAGGCACACCACGAACACGAAGTCGAGAAGGTCCGTAAGGGCCGCCCGACGGGGATGAAGTGGAACGCGCGTCAGCAGAAGCGCGGGAAGAAGGTCATCGGGAACGCCGGTAAGTTCTCGAAGGTGCCCGGTGGCGACAAGCCGACGAAGAAGACCCACCTGAAGTACCGCTGCAGCGACTGCGGCAAGGCTCACATGCGTGAGGGCTGGCGCGCAGGCCGACTGGAGTTCCAGGAGTAGACCAATGGCAGGAAACTTCTACAAAGTTCAGTGTCAGGACTGTGAGAACGAACAGGTCGTCTTCGGCAAAGCGGCGACGGTCGTCAACTGTGCCGTCTGCGGCACCGTCCTCGCCCGCCCGACCGGTGGCAACGCCACCTTCGAAGGCGAGGTTACCGAGACCGTCGAGGCACGGTAAGCGCTTGGAGGACCCAGTATGAAGTACAGTGGCTGGCCTGACAAAGGTGACCTCGTCGTCGGTAAAGTCGACGAGATCGCCGACTTCGGTGTCTTCATCGACCTCGAAGAGTACGAGAACAAGCGCGGCCTCGTCCACATCAGCGAAGTCGCGAGTGGCTGGATCAAGAACGTCCGCGACCACGTCCGCGAGGGACAGACGGTCGTCGCCAAGGTGCTCGACATCGACGAGGGCTCCCAACAGATCGACCTCTCGATCAAGGACGTCAACGAACACCAGCGCAAGGACAAGATTCAGGACTGGAAGAACGAGCAGAAGGCCGACAAGTGGATGGCCATCGCGTTCGGCGAGGACGTCTCCGACGAGCAGTACGGCGCCGTCGCTAACGCCCTCATCGCCGAGTACGACTCGCTCTACGATGGGTTCGAGCAAGCGGCCATCCACGGGATGGAAGCACTCGAAGACGTCGACCTCGAAGAAGACGAGAAGCAGGCCGTCGTCGAGACGGCCCGCGAGAACGTCTCCGTCCCCTACGTCAACGTCACCGGCTACGTCGACCTCCGCTGTCCGACGCCGGACGGCGTCGACGACATCAAAGAGGCGCTGAAAGCCGCCGAGGGCAACGGCGAGATTCCCGACGAAGTCGAACTCACCGTCGCCTACGTTGGGTCACCGGAGTACCGCATCAAGGTGCGCGCGCCCGACTACAAGACCGCCGAATCGGAACTGGAAGCGAGCGCCAAGCGCGCCCGTGAGGCCATCGAGGCCGTCGGCGGGACTGGCGAGTACCACCGCGAGCGGACGGAAGACGACGAGTAACTTCGCCGATGCACTCGGACATCCGGGTCTGTTCGGCGTGGCGAGAGAGTCACCCGCGCCCGGTGTACACGCTCTCGGACACCTGTCCGGAGTGTGGTGCCGACGCCGAGAACAGTGCGCCCGCCCCGTTCAACCCCGAAGACCCCTACGGCGAGTATCGCCGTGCGGCGAAGCGCCGACGCGAGTGACCGTCGCCGCCCCGTTCGCGTCACGTGTTCTTATTCGCTCCCGAGCGACGGCTTCGACGGAGACTCCGCTTCAAACTTATTAAGGCGGCGCGTCCCTTCGGGACGCCCATGGAAGACATCGAAATCGACGAACTGGCGGACCCGGAACTCGACGACCCGGTCTTCATCGAGGGGCTGCCGGGCGTCGGCCACGTCGGGAAACTCGCCGCGGAGTATCTGCTCGAAGAGTTCGACACCGAACTCGTTCGTCGTGTCTACGCCGACGAGTTCCCCCCACAGGTCAACATCGACGACGAGGGTGTCGCGTCGCTCACCTGTGCGGAGTTCCACGCCGTGGATGCAGCGGGCACGGACCTACTCGTTCTCACCGGTGACCATCAGGCCCAGTCCAACGAAGGCCACTACCACCTGACCGACACCTTCCTCGACGTCGCCGAGGAGTTCGGTGCGACACGAGCGTTCGCCCTCGGCGGCGTCCCCACCGGCGAACTCATCGACGAGTACACCGTCCTCGGTGCGGTGACCGACGAGTCGCTCGTCGAGATTCTCGAAGGCGCAGGTGTCGAGTTCCGCGACGACGAACCCGCGGGCGGCATCGTCGGCGTCAGCGGTCTGGTACTCGGACTGGGCGGCCGCCGTGGCTTCGAAGCGGCCTGCCTGATGGGCGAGACCAGCGGCTACCTCGTCGACCCGAAGAGTGCTCGTGCGGTGCTCGAAGTGCTCGAAGAGGTGGTCGGCTTCGAACTCGACTACGCCGGACTGGAGGAGCGCGCCGAGGAGATGGAGGAAGTCGTCGGCAAGATTCAGGAGATGCAGGACCAACAGCAGGGGATGCCGACGGGCGACGACCTGCGGTACATCGGCTGAGCGACGCGTCTGCGACGTAGTGGTCGAGTAAGGTCGAGTAGTGATCGAGAGAACAGACCGACGCGCCGACTTCGTATAACTTCTCGTCGCTTCAGATGGTCACAAAACCGTACTGCACAGAGCCGTCTTCTACTCGCCGTACTCGACGTGGTGTCCGGTCTCGTTGTGGTGGTCGAGTGCCTGCGACGACATCTCGCCGACGTCGTCTTCGTTAACTGTCCACGCGCATTCTTGGCAACTGTAGCCCGTCGTCGACATACATGCTACTCTCTCACGAACCGGATTAACAGTCGTCCCCAAACGAATTGGGTGTCCGCTCGGTTACACGTTTTCGGTCGTCTCCACACGACGAGAACTCGACTGTTCGACGACGAGAAGTACGCTCCGAATGGATGGTTCTCTCCCCCGGAGAACACTTGAAAACCGCTGTCGATTTGCAATAGTCTATTGAGCGATGGAGAGTCGTCCCGAGTCGAAAGAACGGAGCGCGAACGACGGTTAGACGACTACGCTGCGGCGAACTCGTAGCCGTACACCCAGTTCAGCATGACGTAGGTGACGACACCGAGCGAGAGCGACAGAATCCACGACCCCGCCGCGATACGGCCGACCTTTTTATGCGGCGTCTCCTGTCGAAGTTCCGTCGGCGTGTGCGTGATGCCGAGGATGAGTGCGTAGAGCACCACCGGCACGGCGACGATAGAGAGGATGATGTGGATAGCGAGCATCGCGAGGTAGGCGTAGTACACCAACTGCGGCGCGCCGACTATCTCCTTCGTCCCACCGCCGCCAATCTTCGTGAGATAGAGCACGAGGAAGACGAGGATGAGGCCGAACGACCCGGCCATCGCGTGAGCGTGTTTCTTCACCTCGCCGCGTCGAATCCACCGCCAGCCGAGGACCAAGAGAATCGTCGCCGTCGTGTTGACCGCGGCGATGGCGTGCGAGAGGAGGTTCACCTGCTGGAGCGAGAGGTCGGGAAACACGCGCTGGGGGACGAGACCGGCGAACGTGCCGATGACGAGCGCGTATCCGACGACCGAGAGAATCGCCGTCGCGGCCGCCGGATGCTCCTTCATCCGACCGCTGACGCTGGCTGTAGCCATAGCCGAGGGTTGGGAACGGCCGGATATGTCGTTTCGGATTCCGGGTCGGGTTTCGAGTCTCAGTTGACAGGCAATCGAGAGATGCGGGTCGACGAGCGAGAGAGACGGGAAGCGATTAGTCGTTCGCGCCGAAGCCTCGGGTATGGAGACGACGGAAGCGTTCGACGGACTCGAATGCACGGACTGCGGGGCGACGTTCGACGCGACCGAACTCGGGCGTTGTCCCGACTGCGACGCGCCGCTCGACGCCGTCTACGACTACGACGCCGTCGACATCGACCGCGAAACCCTCTCGCCACGGCCACACGAGGGTCTGTGGCAGTTCGACGCGCTCCTGCCGTTTCCGGCGTCGACGGCAATCACCACTGCAGAAGGTGCGACGCCGCTCGTCGAAGCCCCCCGGTTCACCGACGAACTCGACGTCGAGCGCGTCGTCATCAAAGACGACGGCCGAAATCCGACCGGGACGACCCTTGACCGCGGGTTCTCGGTGGCGATGACGGCCGTCGCACAGCAAGAGAGAGACGACGTGACTATCGCCTCGCCGGGTAACGGTGCGCAGTCGCTCGCGGCCTACGCCGGACGGGCGAACGTCCGACACCACTCGTTCGTTCCGTCGCGCTCGACGTTTCACAACAAGGCGATGACGAACGTCCACGGCGGCGACATGCGCGTCGTCGGCGGACGGTTCCCCGACGCCGTCGAAGCGAAAGCCGACGGCGTCCTTGACGGGTGGGTCGACCTACAGGAGTTCACGACGCCCTACCGACACGAGGGCGTGAAGACGCTCGCCTACGAAATCGCCGCCGGACTCGACTGGACCGTCCCCGACGCCGTCGTCGTTCCGACGGGGACGGGCGAGTTCCTCGTCGGCGTCGAGAAAGGCTTTCGTGAGCTTCAGACGGTAGGACTCGTCGACGACGTGCCGCGACTCGTCGCCGCTCAACCCGAGGGCTGTGCGCCCATCGCGACGGCGTGGGAGCGCGGACTGGAGACGCCGGAACCGTGGTCTGGCCCCGACACCATCTGCGGTGAGTTGGAGATAACCGACCCCGCTGGTGGTGAACTCGCACTGCGCGCACTCGACGCGACGGACGGTGCGGCAGTCACCGTCGCCGACGACGATGCACTGGAGAGCGCCTACTCTGCGGCCCGCTACGAGGGTATCGAGATGGGAGCGAACGCGGGCGTCGCCGCCGCGGGCGCGTGGGAACTCGCCGACGAGTTCGACTCGGATGCGACTGTCGTCCTCCTGAACACCGAAGCGGGCGGCAAGAGTTCGGACCTCCTGCGGAGTCACCTGATGGGCAAGGGCATCTAGTCGCCTCTTCGACCCACCAACTATTTGCGTTCGACACGTCTAATCCGAGGTATGCTGAGCGACGTGATGGAGGACTATCTGAAGGCGATTTACATCCTGCAGGTCGAACACGGACCGCCGGTGTCGACGTCGGACATCGCCGAGTATCTCGACAAGACCCCGCCCACCGTGACCAGTATGGTCGGGAAACTCGAAGAGCGCGGTCTGGTCGACCGAGAGAAGTACAAGGGCGTCGAGTTGACCCGCGAGGGTGAGACGGTCGCACTCGAAGTGCTCCGGCACCATCGCTTGCTCGAAGCCTACCTGACCGAGCATCTCGACTACTCGTGGAGCGAAGTCCACGACGAGGCCGACACACTCGAACACCACATCAGCGAGGAGTTCGAGCGTCGCGTCGCCGACCTCCTCGGCAACCCGACGGTCGACCCCCACGGCGACCCGATTCCGAGTCCCGACCTCGAACCACTCGAAGAGGACGAGACGAACCGTCTCAGTGACCACGGTGTCGGCGAACGGGTCGTCGTCACGCGCGTCAGCGACCGTGACGAAGAGGAACTGGAGTATCTCGAACAGGCAGGTGTCACACCCGGGACGACGCTCGAAATCGTCGACGTCGCTCCGTTCGGAATGGTGACCGTCCGCGCCGTCGAGACAGCTCGTGAACAGAGTCTCCCCGAGTCCGTCGCCGACTCCATCCGTGTCAGGTCCGCAGGTGCCGACGAACCGGCACAAGCGGAGGCGAACGGCGCGTGAGCGGGTTCACCGAAATCGTCGTCGTCGCCCTCGTCGCGCAACTCGCCGTCCTCCCCGGCGAGAAAGTGCAGTTCATCATCGCCGGATTGTCGACACGGTACAGTCCGCTCGTCGTCGTGAGCGCCGCCGGAACCGCCTTCGCCGGGTGGACCGCCCTCGAAATCTGGTTCGGACAGGCGCTCAAGACGGCGCTTCCGCCCGTCGTCCTCGACGCCGTCACCGTGGTGCTGTTCACCGTCTTCGCCGTCCTGCTGTGGCGGTCCGCGCCCGACGAACACGCGACGCCGGAAGACGTCGCCGCGTCGACGGACGGGGGGTTCGCCGCGGCGCCGAACGTGAACCTGCCGACGGTCGCCGGGTACGACCTCTCGTCGTCCTTTGGCGGCTTTCTACCCATCTTCGTGATGATGGCCGCCGGCGAGTTCGGGGACAAGACCCAACTCGTCACCATCGGACTGGCCGTCCAGTACGGTGCGACGCCCGCCATCTGGGTCGGCGAGATGCTCGCTATCATCCCGGTCAGCCTCGCCAACGCGTACTTCTTCAACCGGTTCTCCCACCGGTTCGACGTGCGGCGTGCCCACCAGTTCGCGGCCGGACTGTTCGCGTTCTTCGCCGCCGACACGGTGCTCTCCATCCTCACCGGCTTTTCGGTGTGGGAGACTGCCGTCGGTGCCGTCTCCGACGCCGTGCTCACGCTGCTATAAACTGAAACCCGTCGTTTCGAGGCGTTTTTCACGGCTCCGCACTTCCCTGCAACGTACATGGTCGGACTACTCGGGTCGGCGCTCGCCGGTGTCGTCTTCGGACTCGCACTGGCAGCGCCGCCCGGACCGATGAACGCCGTCATCGCCGAGGAGAGTGTCGTCCGCGGGTGGGACGCCGGCTTTCGCGCCGGACTCGGCGCGCTGACCGCCGACGCGACGTTCTTCGTGCTCGCGTTTTTGGGTGTCGTCTCGTTCGTCGAGCAGTTTCCGACGCTCCAAGCCGTCATGGTCGGCGTCGGGGGCCTGCTCATGCTCTACTTCGCCTACGGCGCGGCACAGGAAGTCGAGGGGACGTTCCGTTCCGAGGGCGTCGACGACGACAGCACCGGCTTTCGGCGAGCGTTCGTGCTCGCGCTGACGAACCCCTATCAAATCCTGTTCTGGCTCACCATCGGCGTCGGCCTGCTCGAACCGGGGCGCGTCGACGTGCTCGCGGAGATGCCCTACGTCGGGTCGGACCTCGCGGGCCTGCTCGTCGTCGAGACGGGGAGTCCGGCGCTCATCGTCGGCTTCTTCCTCGGCATCCTGCTCTGGGCGTCTGGCTTTCCGGCGGCGCTCGTCACCGCCGAACGCCGCGTCGAATCGTTCGCGCCCGTCGTCGCGGGTGTGAGTGCGCTGGTCCTCGGCGGATTCGGCGTGCTCTTCTTGTGGGACGCGGTGACGACGCTCTTCTGATGCTCCTGGCCGACACGTTCTTGCCTCGTGGTATCGTGTACCACCCGTGAGTTCGATATTCAGCCGACTGTTCCGCGTCATCCGCATCGCTGACGATATCAGAAGCATCGTCCGAGCGTTCAAGCTACTCAGCAAGGCGGTTCGAAAACTGGGCCGACCGAGTTTCTGAGTCCGCCGAGACGGATTTTTTGGGTCCGAGCCTCGGAGCGACGGCTACGGCATGTCGCCGACGATGTCGTCGGCGATGGTCGCCAGATAGTTCGAGTGGTCGTCGCCGACCTGACTCTCGACGTCGTGGTCGGCGTAGTTCGGCGGCGCGACGTTGCCGCTCTCGATACCCGTCTCGCCGAGTGCCTGGTCGAACTCGATGGTGTTGTAGACGAACTGGAGGACGTCGTCGGCGGCGTTGTAGTAGTTGTGTACCTCGCCGACTTCGTTGTACAGCGCGTCGTACGTCTCTCGGTCCTCCGTCGTCGGGACTTCGTTGTCCGTCGCCGCACCGAAGGGGTGGACTGACCGAATCTGGTGGCCGTTGTCATCCCACCACGAACTGTCGTCGAGGACGCGAACCGCGTTGAACAGCACCTGCGCGCCGAGCGAGTGGCTGGTGAAGCGCAGCGTCGAATCCGGGCAGTAGTACTTGAAGTCGACGGCGAACTGTGCGAGTTTGATGCCAGTCTGTTGAGCGATGTCTTTCGAGACGCCCCATCCGTAGTCCCAGCCACCGCCCTTGTCGTTGTCCCACGTCATGCCGACAACGGTGCCAGCGTAGCCCGCGTTCGTCAACTCGGCGTCCGCCTCGGCCATCTTGTCGAGTGCGGCCTGTTCGGCGTCGCTCTCGCTACTCTTCTTGTCCCAGCCGTGGACGAAGACGGTGACGTCACCGACACAGCCAGTATCGACGCCGGGAACGTCGCCGCTCGTCCCGTAGTCGTACTGCGTGTGACCGCTGGTGAGGTCCCCGTCGTCGTCGAAGTGGTCCCGTGTCGTGATGTACGGGGTACTGGCCGCCGCCGCGGTGCCAGCGGACCCGAGGACACCGAGTCCGGAGAGCGTTGCGCCTGTCGCCGAGAGGAACTGCCTACGGTTGACGTTCATTGATAACTCACTCGCCGTTCGACGAGTTACTTCGAGAGCCACGGCAGTAGATATTAAATCTGTCCCAAATTGGATAAATATTCATATAGAATTCGTAGCGTCGGTTCGACGGGAAAGGGTTTCAATGCCCGCGCGTGACTCCCGGATATGTTCGACAAATCGACGTGGATCAAACTCCCGCGAAACGTCCTCGTGGGCCACGGCGTCCTCGACCAGTTGGGCGAGGCGGTCGACGAGTTGTATCTCTCCGGCCGACCGCTCGTCGTCACCAGTCCGACGCCGAACGACCTCGCAGGCGACCGCGTGACAGCACAGTTCGCGGCCGACGACCCGGCGACGGTCGTCGTCGAGACGGCGAGTTTCGAGTCGATCGAGCGCGTCATCGACACCGCCGAACGCGAGGACGCGGGCTACCTCATCGCTCTCGGCGGCGGGAAACCGATAGACATCGCGAAGATGGCCTCCGACCATCTGAACCTCGGGTTCGTCGCGGTGCCGACGGCCGCCAGCCACGACGGCATCGTCTCCGGGCGCTCGTCGATTCCCGAGGGTGACAGTCGCCATTCTGTTGCTGCTGACCCGCCGCTGGCCGTCGTCGCCGACACGGAGATTCTCGCGAAGGCTCCGTGGGAACTCACGACTGCGGGCTGTGCGGACATCATCTCGAACTACACGGCAGTGAAAGACTGGCGACTCGCCAACCGGTTGAAGAACGTCGAGTACTCGGAGTACGCGGGCGCGCTTTCGGAACTCACGGCCGAGATGCTCGTCGAGAGCGCCGACTCTATCAAGAAAGGTCACGAGGAGTCGGCGTGGATTGTCACCAAAGCGCTCGTCTCCTCGGGTGTCGCCATGTCTATCGCGAGTTCGTCGCGTCCGGCCAGCGGCGCGGAACATCTCTTCTCGCACCAACTCGACCGCATCGCGCCCGGACAGGCCATCCACGGCCATCAGGTCGGCGTCGGCTCTATCATGACCGAGTACCTCCACAGCGGCGCGAAAGGTCAGTGGTCGGATATCCGCGACGCCCTCGCCAGCATCGACGCGCCGACGACAGCAGACGAGTTGGGAATCAGTGACGAACTCGTCGTCGAGGCGCTGACCACGGCGCACACGATTCGTGACCGCTACACCATCCTCGGCGACGGTATCACCGAAGAGGCCGCCATCGAGGTGGCGACGCGGACGGGCGTCATCTAGCCACTTAGCTGCCTAGTCATCTGATTCGACCACCGTCGTGTCGGACTCGGTCTCCGTTCTCACCGTCTGTGCCGACCCCCGCAACCGACCGACTCGCTCACCGAGCGTCGGATGTCGCGCGAGGAGTCGACGGAGGCCCACGTCGTCTCGCCGGAGATACCCTGCCTGTCCGAGTCGGTCGAGTGCGTCGGCGAGGGCTACCCCATCGGCGTGACGGGTGACGTAGGCGTCGGCGTCGTACTCGCTCCAACGCGACGTGGCGAAGGAAGCGAGCGTGACGGGGGCGACGAGGAGTAACCCTCCAAGAAACGCGCCGCCGACGTCGGCGCTGACCGCCGCGGCCCACGTGACGACGAAGAGCGTCGGCAGACCGAGTCGAGGAAAGACGTGGTAGCGACGCAGATGGCCGAGTTCGTGAGCGACGACGCCGGCCAGTTCGGCGGGCGTGAGTACCTCGACGAGTCGCTCGGTGACGTAGACGTATCGGTGGCCCGGGACGACGCCGACGGCGAAGGCCGTCGGTACACCCTCTGGCCGGGCGACGACGCGGACGCCGTCGACGGGGACGCCGTAGTGAGCGAGCGTCTCGCGCTCGGTCCGAGAGAGTCGACGCGCACCGACCGTCGCCGCGAGCACGGAGGGGCCGGCGAGGACGCCGCTCACACCGAGGACGATGAGTGCCGTGAGAAACGGCCAGTCTCGAAGAAACGTTTCGACTGCCGTGAGGACCATCTCCGGTGTGTAGCGAGCCGTCGATTATAGGTTTTCTGCGCGTTCGACTCGAACGAGAGTCTCTGTCCGCCTGCCGTTTCCCGCCGAGTTTAGTACTGTCCGTCCGAAGTCACATCCATGCAGGACGAATCCGTCGTCGTGGTCGGTGCTGGACTCGCGGGTCTGGTCACCGCTCGACGTCTCGCGGCCGCCGATATCGACGTGACGGTGTACGAACGCCGGGACGGAGTCGGGGGACGAGTGCGGACGGAGCGGCGCGGCGGCTACCGCCTCGACCGTGGGTTTCAGGTGCTCTTCACCGCCTACCCGATGGTCAAAGCCGAGTTGGACCTCGACGCCCTCGACCTTCGGACGTTCAAACCCGGCGCGACCATCGCCCGCCCGGGGAAGCGGTCGGTCCTCTCGGACCCGCTTCGAGACCCCGGTGCCCTCCTCTCGTCGGTGAAGAACGACGAGGTGTCGACTACCGACAAACTCCGGACGCTCGCGCTTCGTCAGCACGTCACCGGCCAGCGCGAAGACGAGACGTTCACCGGTCGGGACCAGAGCATCCGAGACTATCTGAAGGAGTGGGGGTTCTCTCGGCAGTACGTCGAGAACTTCGTCGCCCCCTTCTACGGCGGCATCACGCTCGACCGGTCGCTGTCGACGTCGAAACACGTCTTCGAGTACACCTTCCGCGCGCTCTCGGAGGGGTCGATTGCCGTGCCCGCCGAGGGAATGCAGGCGATTCCCGAGCAACTGGCCGGGAACGCCCGCGAGGCCGGTGCGGAGATTCGACTGAGTGAACCGGTCGAGTCCATCGTCGACGACGGCGACGGCGTGACCGTCACGACGGGTTCGGAGACAGTGGCTGCCGACGCCGTCGTCGTCGCTACGGACCCGAAGCGCGCCACGGAACTCACTGAAGTCGAAGCGATTCCGACCGAGGCCCGTAGCTGTGTGACACAGCACTACCGCCTCCCCGCGGGCGATGCGCCCGACACGGGCAAGCGACTACTGCTCAACGCGGGCGACGAGTCACCGAACACCGTCGTCAACATGACCGCCGTCGCTCCCGAGTACGCGCCCGGCGACGTCGACCTGTTGAACGCGACGTTCCTCGGCGAGCAGGTTCTCGACGCCTCCGCGGAGGAACTCGAACGGCGAACGCGGGAGACGCTGGAGGGGTGGTACCCCGACCAGAGTTTCGACGAACTCGAACGCATCGAGACCCACCGAATCCCCTTCGCACAGTTCGACCAACCGCCGGGCGTCCACGAGACGCTCCCCGACACCCGCGCGGCGGGTGGCCGCGTCTACCTCGCGGGCGACTACACGCAGTGGTCGTCGATTCAAGGCGCGATGCGAAGCGGTCGGAACGCCGCCGAAGCCCTCGTCATCGACCTGTTCTGACGACGGGTTTAGGGCCGCCAAAAAATCGGAACTACTTTAGTCATTTAGGCGAGCCTAAACCCATGAAGCGCGACGACACCACCGCATCGAGCGTCGGTCGCAGAGCATATCTGAAGTACGGTGCACTCCTCGGCGGCGGGTTACTCGCCGGATGTACCGGCAACGCGTCGGAATCCGGGTCGAACACGACGACGGGAGACGCGGCGTCGACGACTGCGGCGACGACGGAGGCAGAGACGGAGACGTCCGAGAGCCAGAGTGAAAGTGGGTCGTACTCCGTCTCGATGGAACCGGTCGGGGAAGTCACCTTCGAGAGCGTCCCCGAGACGTGGGTCGCCAACAACGGGAGTTGGGCCGACATGGGCATCGCACTCGGTCTGGAACCGCCGAAGGGCGTCTGGCTGACCAATCGCTACCACACGCAGTACTACGACGAGATAGACGGCGTCTCCGTCGACAAGAGCGACATGGTCTCGCTCTATCAGGACGGCGTCAGCAAGGAACTGTTCTACGAACTCGACGCCGACGTCCACGTCATCGACCCCAACTTCCTGCTGAACCGATTCAAAGGCTGGGAACAAGCCGACGTCGACGAGATTGCCGAACAGGTGGGTCCGTTCTTCGGCAACTGCATCTACGCCCAGCACTACCCGTGGCACGAGGACTACCGCTACTACACCCTCTACGAAGGCTTCGAGAAACTCGCGCAGGTCTTCCAGCGCACGGACCGCTACGAGGCGTTTGCGACCCTGCACGAGGAGTTCCAGTCGAACGTCGAGTCGGTCGTCCCTGGCGAGAGTGAGCGCCCGTCCGTCGCCGTCCTGTGGGGCGTCGGCGACGAACCCGAGGAGTTCTACCCGTACATCGTCGGCGAGGGAACCGGGTTCAAACATCTGACCGACCTCGGCGTGAAGGACGCGCTGGCGAACTCGGACGTGAAGGACTTCCACGGCAGTCGCGCGGCCATCGACCTCGAAACCGTCCTCGAAGTCGACCCCGAGGTGCTCATGCTCCGCGGATACGAGTCGAAGAGTAGAGAAGAGTTCCAGAGTACGGTCGTCGAGTCGCTGAAGAACCACGAGACGGCGAGCGCACTGACTGCCGTCGAGAACGGTGACGTCTACCGCGCGGGTGGTCTGTATCAGGGCCCCATCACGAACCTCGTGTTGACCCAGCGCACCGCGAAACAGCTGTACGGCGTCGAAGAGTCGCTCTACGACGGCAAGCGCGTCGCCGACATCGTCGCCGGAGAGTTCTGAGATGGACTCCGACGGGGTAGACTCGACGCTCGACTACGACGTGGTGGTCGTCGGTGGCGGGCCATCTGGCTGTTCGGCCGGTGTGTTCACTGCCCGGTACGGACTCGACACCGTCGTCTTCGACCGTGGGAAGGCGGCGCTCAGACGGGCCGCGTACGTCGAGAACTATCTGGGCTTTCCGGCGGGCGTCGGTATCGAGACGCTCTACGACCTGATGCACGACCACGCCGAGGAGGCCGGATGCGAGTACGTTCCGGACCTCGTGGAGTCGGTCGAGCGCCGCGAGGCTGAAGGCGAAGAGAGCGGTGGATTCGTCGTCCAAACACAGGAGGGACGAACGGTCTCCACGAGATACGTCGTCGCAGCGTCGTGGTACGACGGCGAGTATCTCCGACCGCTCGGCGGCGACGAGATGTTCGAGGAACACAGCCACGGCGACGAAGTCCACGAACACTTCGACCCGGACTACGCGGACGACGACGGTCGGACGCCGGTCGACGACCTCTACGTCGTCGCACCGGCCGGTGAACGCAACGCCCAGGCCATCATCGCCGCCGGACAGGGCGCGTACGTCGCTCGCTGTCTGCTCGAAGACCATCGCCACGAAGAGGGCCTCCCGAGTACGGTCGACAGACACTACGACTGGCTTCGCCCGGACTCGGAGTTCTCCGGCGAGTGGGGCGACCGCGAGCGGTGGCGTGAGTGGTTCGACGACCAGTTCGACGAGGCCGAGGTGAGCGACGAGCGACTGGCCGAACTTCGCGAGCGCTACATCGACCGTGCGTTCGAGACGCGCCTCTCCGACGAGGAGGTCGAAGCGCGCGAGGAGCAGGGTCAGAAGCGACTGCTCGACCACGTCGACGACGACCTGATTCTCGAACGGGCACGCGAACTAGCGGCCGAACAGCAAGCCGAGTTCTAACTCACTCACTCTCGCAAAAACGCGTCGTCGCCGTGTTTCTCGCGGAGTCGTCGAAGTTCGTCACGCTGTTCTCGCAGGTGCGGTGGCGTCTCGGCGTAGGTGTACTCGAACATGTCGTCGGGGTCGGCCTCTAACTCCTCGATGGTGGCGAGAGCGTCGGCGACGTGGTCGTGGACCTCTGTCTCTATCGCGTCGGCACGTTCGTCGTCGAGACGCCCCGTCTCTCGCAGGAACGTCTCTAACCGTCGAATCGGGTCCCACCGTCGCCACTCGTCTATCTCTTCGTCTTCTCGGTAGGCCGTCGGGTCGTCGGCGGTGGTGTGCGCGCCGTAGCGATACTGGACCGCCTCGACGAGCGTCGGGCGGGGCGTGTCGTCCTCGTCGTTTCGCGCTCTCTCGACTGCGTCTTTCGTGACTTGGTACGTCGCCAGCGGGTCCATCCCGTCGACGCGGACACCCTCGAAGCCGTAGGCCTCGGCCTTCTGTGCGAACGTCGCACTCGCGGTCTGTTGCTCCGTGGGAACGGAGATGGCCCACTGGTTGTTGTGACAGAGAAAGACGCTCGGGGTGTCGAAGACGCCCGCGAAGTTCAGCCCCTCGTGGAAGTCTCCCTCGCTGGTCGCGCCGTCGCCGAAGTGACAGACGAACGCCTTCGACTCGCCTTTCAGTTTCGACGCCCACGCCATCCCCACTGCGTGCGGAATGTGGTCGGCGATGGTGATGTTCAGCGGGAAGACGTGGGCGTCGGCGATGTCGGCATTTCCTTCCTCGTAGCCGACCCAGTACGGCAGATACTCCTCCAGTGCGTCGCGGACGACGATAGCACCGTGTTCGCGGTACTGGTACAGAATCCAGTCGTCCTCGGCGAGCGCGTAGGTCGACCCGACCTGCGACCCCTCTTGTCCAGCGAGTGGTGCGTAGGTGCCGATTCTACCCTGTCGCTGGAGGCTGACCGCCCGCTCGTCGAAGTGTCTCGAACACACCATATCGCGGTACATCCCGACCAGTGCGTCGTCGGACAGCGACGGAACCTCCCGGCCGTCGATACGGTGGCCGTCGGCGTCGAGTACCCGGACGAGACCGTCGTCCATGTTCATTGCTCACAGTCTCACGGCCAGCGTCAAAGTTCCACGTGTCGGAGCAAACTGGAAGTCGAAGGGTGTGAGCGGTGTGTTTACGGTGTATTTACGGCGTGATGACCGCACGCCCCTCGATTTCGCCGTGTTCCAGTCGCTCGGCGACGGTGTTGATGTCGTCGAGGTCGTAGCGACTCGTTCGAAGTTCCACGTCGCCGCGGTCGACGAGTGCGACGAGTTCCTGCAGTTCCGGATACTTGCCGACGAGCGTTCCCTTGTACGAGAACTCGCCGTCGACGAGCGACTGGGAGGGTTCGTGGACGTGGCCGCCGTAGCCGACGATGTGGTGGTCGCCGCCGGCGGCGACGATGTCGGGCGCGAGCGCCGTCGTCTCGTCGCGGCCGACGAAGTCGATTACCTGTTGCGCGCCGACGCCGTCGGTGATGGAGTCGATTTCGGCGGCGACGTCCTCCGAAGACGGGTCGACGGTGTGGTGTGCGCCGAGTTCCTCGGCCAAGTCGCGAGCCTCCTCTTTGAGGTCGAGGGCGGTGATGGTCGTCGCGCTCATCGCGTCCAGACACTGCAGACCGATATGGCCGAGGCCGCCGACGCCGACGACGACGGCGTGGTCACCCGGGTTGAGTTCTCTCGTCGCCTTCTTCACCGCGTGATAGGCCGTGATACCCGCGTCGGCGTGCGGGGCGATGTCTGTCGTATCGACGCCGTCGGGGAGTTTGATGACCGAGCGCTCGGCAGTGAGCAGTTCTTCTGCGAACCCGCCGTCGGTCGTGAGTCCGGGAAAGTCGAGGTTCTCACAGTACATGTCCTCACCGAGTCGACAGGGCCGGCACTTCCCGCAGGTCATCACCGGATGGCAGATGACCTTGTCTCCCTCTTCGACGAGCGTCACTTCCTCGCCCGTGTCGACGACGGTACCGGCGTTCTCGTGGCCGAGTGTCATCGGCAGTGTCTGTTCGACGTAGTCGGTCCACATTCCCTCGACGATGTGGTTGTCTGTCTGGCACCATCCTGCGCCCTCGACTTCGACGACGACGCCATCCGACCGCGTGATGTCGGGTCGGTCGACGTCGTCGATGGACAGTGCCTGTGTCATGTCGTCGGTGTACTCGTGGAGTCTCGCAGCGTCCATGGCACGAGACTAGTCAACAATTCTCAACTAAGTAGTTAGGATACAGGAAAGATAATGATGGTTTACGAAAGATAATTATGTATATTCTCTAGTACGATAGTGCTATGTACCGCTACAAGGGAGAGGACGTGTTCGTCGTCGACGGCCACGTCCACCACTGGGACGCCAGCGAGGAGAACATCAAGCACGAGGGTGGCGAGCAGTTCATCCAGTGTTTCTACGACTACCACACCGGGTTCACGCCAGAGGACCGGCAGTGGACCATCGACGAGTACCGCACGTACGACACCGACCGGATGGTGTCGGACCTCTTCGGGAGCGGGTACGTCGACGTCGCCGTCACCCAACCCACACACCTCGACGAGTTCTACGAGGAGGGGTTCAACCGGGTCGACACGAACGCCGAACTCGCCGAGCAGTATCCCGACCGGTTCGTTGCCAACGGTCGGTTCGACCCGCGTGAGGGCGAGGAAGGGTTGGAGGAACTCGAACGACAGAAAGCGGAGTACGACATCACCGGCGTGAAAGTCTACACCGCCGAGTGGCGCGGCGACTCGAAGGGGTGGCGACTCGACAGTGAGGAGGCCTTCGAGTATCTCCAGAAGTGCGTCGATTTGGGAATCGAAAACATCCACGCTCACAAGGGGCCGACGATTCGGCCCCTGAACAAGGATGCCTTCGACGTCGCCGACATCGACGACGCCGCGACGTCGTTCCCCGACCTGAACTTCGTCGTCGAACACATCGGCCTGCCACGTCTCGACGACTTCTGTTGGATTGCGGCCCAAGAGCCGAACGTCTACGGTGGTCTCGCCGTCGCGGCACCGTTCGCACAGGTCCGACCGAAGAAGTTCGGCGAGATACTGGGCGAACTGCTCTTCTGGTTGGGCGAGGACCGCATCCTCTTCGGGAGTGACTACGCCATCTGGGAACCGGAGTGGCTCATCGAAGCGGTGATGACCGCCGAACTCACCCCCGAACAGCGCGCGGAGTACGGCGTCGAGTTCGACTTAGAGACGAAGAAGAAGGTGATGGGCGAGAACGCCGCCGAGTTGTACGACATCGACATTCCGAAGCGTGCCGACACGCTGCAGGACGACGCCATCAGCGAGGAGTTCGGCTTGACCGGCGGCGACATCGGCCCCGAGGAAGGTGCTGCAGACTGATGGCGGGTCCCATCACTCCGACCGCCGTGCGCGAGCGACTCGACCGCGTCACCGACCCGGAACTCGACCGCTCTATCGTCGCGTTGGGGTACATCGAGTCGGTCGACGTGGACCTTCCAGAAGTCCGCGTCGAGTTCTGTCTGCCCACGGCGTGGTGTTCACCGGCCTTCGCGTGGATGATGGCGACCGACGCCCGCCGGGAGGTGGAGACGCTCTCGGGCGTCGAACGCGCCGTCGTCGTCCTCACGGACCACATGCACGAAGAGGAGATAACCCGCGGCGTCAACGAGGGGATGTCGTTCGAGGCGACGTTCCCCGACGCCGACGGGGACGTGGAGAGCGTTCGGCGTGACCTCGACGAGAAGGCGCTCCTGTCGCGGCAGTATCACGCGGTGTCGGCGCTGCTCGATGCGGGACTGACTCCCGAACAGGTCGTCGGACTGACGCCAGAGCGATTGAACCTCGACCACGTCGACGACGCGGCCGCTGGTTCGGCAGTCCGCGCAGACGGTGCGCCCGAGACACCCGAGGCGACGACCGTGTTCGTCCGCGAGGGCACGGTCGGTATCACCGTCCCGCTCGAATCCACACACTCCTATCTCGCCAAGGCCCGTCCGCTCGGTGTCGTCACGGACGGCTCAGACCCACTCTTTCGGACGCCAGACGGCGAGACGCTCACGGCAGAGAACTTCGAACGCGTCTACCACCGCACACGGCTGACGGCGACGAACATGGACGGACAGGGCGGTATCTGTGCGTACCTCCACGAAGCGCGACAGGGTCGGCGACATCTGGCCGAAGTCGAGTAGTCGAGTCGCGTCGAATCGGAAACAGCCGTCTCGTCTCTTCTCACTACTCACTACTCACAACATCTTCCGAAACTCGCCAAGCGGCGGAAACGTCAGTGTCTCGTGGCTGTCGGTGTCGTAGACGACGGGGCAGAACACGTCGACGTCGGTGACGAAGGGAGACTGAAAGTCGCTCGTCTGCATCGTGTTGACCGGGACGCCGGCGGCGAGACAGTTGAACGCAGGGAGCATCAGCACGTCGGCGTCGCGGTAGGTACCTTCGCCGAAGAGGAAACAGGGACGCCGTTGGCCCTCGATTTCGATGGCCGGATGGTCGTGGCCGACGACGTACCGTTCGGCGTCCTCGTCGACCGTTTCGTGGCCGTGACAGACCACGGTCCCGTCGGTGAGTCGGTAGCTCTCGTGGATAGGGCCGTCCCACACCTCCGAGAGCATCGTGTCGTGGTTGCCGGCAACGAGGACGAACGTCGCACCCGCGTCGTGACAGCAGTCGGCGAGTTCGTCCAGACTCGCGGTCACGGCGGGCGAGATCTGTGAGAAACTGTGGAGGACGTCGCCCGCGACGACCACGACGGCGGGTTTGTAGTGGGCGAGTAACCCGTCGAGTCGCTCACGGAGGTCCGCACGTTCGCCGAGCGGAAACTCCACGCCGGAGACTTCGTCGCGACCGACGTGGAGGTCGGCGACGACGAGCGTCTCTGGGCCGGCGAGAAACACGGCGCGGTCGCGAAACGACAGGTCGTGCACGATTTACCGTTTGCGTCGAACGGTAAATCGCTACCGTCCCACGTGGGTTTATACCGTATCCGACGTACTCTGGTCATATGAGCGGAGCCCTGGAGGACAAACGCACCGCGACGCGATTTCGCATCCTCGTCGAAATCGCCGACCGCCAACCAGCGGTGAGTCAGGGTGAGATCGCCGACGCCGTCGGCGTCACGAGCCAAGCCGTCAGCGAGTACATCCGTGACCTCGTCGACGACGAGTTGGTCGAGAAGGAGGGTCGCTCTCGCTACCGAGTGACGAAAGAAGGTGTCGACTGGCTGTTCAAGGAGGCGAACGCGATTCGGCGGTTCGCCGACCACGTCACCGAAGACATCTTAGAGAGTGTCCAAGAGGACGCCGCCATCGCCACCGACGACATCGAGACGGGCGAGACGGTGACGCTGTCGCTTCGAGCGGGCCTGCTCCACGCGACGCCGGGCGACGACGGCCCGGCAATCGGCGTGGCGACGACGGACGCCGAGGCGGGGACGGACGTCAGTGTCACCGGCTTCGAGGGCGTCATCGACTACACACCCGGCCGCGTGACGGTCTATCAGGTCCCGCCCGTGCGAGATGGTGGGAGTCGCCGTGTCGACGAGAGTGCACTCGGGCCCGCACTCGACGACGCGGACGTGGTCGTCGCCGCAGGCGTCGAAGCGGTGGTGACACTCCGCAGGATGGAGCGCGACCCCGCCGTCGCCGTCGCCGCGGGCGCAGTTGCGACCGAAGCGGCCGCTCGCGGTGAGGAAGTCGTCGTCGTCGCGACGACGGATGCAGTCGGACGCGTCACCGACGAACTCCGTGACGGTGACGTCTCCTACGAAGTCGCCGACGCCTGACTCAGTTCTTCTCTTCGGTGTGGTTCTTCGCCGTCGCGTACGCCTCGCGAAGCTGTTTGAACTCCGTTTGGTCGCCGCCGTGGTCGGGATGTGTCTCTTTGACCTGCGAGCGGTACGCCGTCTTGACCTCGTCACGACTCGCCGTCGACGAGAGCCCGAGTCGGTCGAACGCGGCGGCGACTGGGTCGGCGACGTCGGGGTCGAGGTTCCGTTCGGGTACTTCGAAGGGGAGACGCCGGCCGAGTTGCGCACCAGGCATCTCGTGTTCGCAGAGGACAGCGTAGGTTCCGGCGCGCTCGATGTGGAAGTACGCCTGCGCGTCGAACGTGATGGCGACGCCGCGGCTGGGGAGGTAGAACGCGACGGTGTGGCCGTGGACCGGGTGGTCCTCGGCGAACGGTTCGCCGATGGTCCGCAGGTAGTCGCGAATCTCGGCACGACGGCGCGTCGTCCCGTCGAACGTGTGAGAGGGGTCGATGGGTGCCGTCGGGTAGAGACGGTCCGCAGCGACGAAGATGCCGGCGACCACGACGGAGGCGGCGATCCCGACGCCGAGTCCAGTGAGGAGCCACGGCGGAAACATCGAGAGCCACTCGGGCAGCACTGTCGGTGCTAGGGCGTGGGAGCTAATATGGGTTGTCGTCGCTACGGAGTCACGTTACACGCCACCGGTGTCGGTGACGCGCCGCTGGGACGCGAAACAGTGAGAAAAGACGGTGCTGCCGGCTCAGAGGACGCCTTCTGCGCGGAGCCCTTCCATCACGTCGTCGACGAGGGTCTCCGGGGAGTCGTACGGGAAGTCTTGGTGGTCTCCGAGCTTTGCGGCCATCTCCATCGCGGTGAAGCTGACGTCGCCGGCTTCGAAGCGGGTGCCCGGTCCGTTCGGGAGGGCGGGAACGAGTGCCATCTGGTTCTTGACGGGGTAGTCTGCGCCGCTGAACGCTTCGAGGAGCTGTTCGCGGATTTCGGCTTCGGTCTCGTCGTTCGACATACCCTCTCATGCACACAACGGGCGCAAAAGCGTTCCGGAACCACGGTAAACTCGTTGGGAGTTCTCACCGGCGGAACGAGATGGCTTTTTGCGCCGACTCTGCCAAGACGACACATGGACGCCGAGTTCGACTTCGAGCTTCTCAGAGAACTGACAGAGACCAGTGGTGTGCCGGGTTACGAAGAGCGACTCCGCGACATCGTCCGCCGTGAGTTCGACGGCGTCGTCGACGAGGTACGCTCGGACGCGATG
Organism: Halogranum rubrum; assembly: GCF_900114455.1. Lineage (GTDB taxonomy): Archaea > Halobacteriota > Halobacteria > Halobacteriales > Haloferacaceae > Halogranum > Halogranum rubrum. The sequence continues at coordinate 370,005 of NZ_FOTC01000002.1, forward strand.
GGTAACGTCGTCGGCACCGTCGAGGGGTCGAGCGACTACAGCGTCGTCGTCGCCGCGCACATGGACGAGATTGGTTTCATGGTCAAACACATCACCGACGACGGCTTCCTCCAACTCGACGCGCTCGGTGGCTGGGACCCGCGCGTCCTGAAGGCTCAGCGCGTGACCGTGTTGACAGAGAAAGGTGACCTTCCGGGCGTCATTGGCGCTGTCCCTCCGCACACGCTCACCGACGAGCAGAGAGAGAAGGAACCGAAAGTCGAGGACGTCTACGTCGACCTCGGTCTGCCGAGTGAAGCGGTCGACGAACGCGTCTCCGTCGGCGACCTCGTGACGACTGCGCAAACCACCGTCGAACTCGGTAACCACGTCACCGGCAAGGCGCTGGACAACCGCGTCTCGGTCTTCGCGATGCTCGAAGCGGCCCGTCGCCTCGACGACCCCGGCGTGACGGTCCACTTCGTCGCGACAGTTCAAGAGGAGGTCGGCCTCCGCGGTGCGGAAGCCATCGGCGTCGACCTGGACCCGGACCTCGCTATCGCCCTCGACACCACCGTCGCCAACGACGTGCCGCCGTTCAAGTCGCCGGAGTACGTGACCAAACTCGGTGACGGCGCGGGTATCAAGCTCAAAGACTCCAGCGTCATCACGAACCGAAAGGTCCACCGTCGCCTGCGCGACGTCGCCGAACGCGAGTCGATTCCGTTCCAACTCGAAATCCTCCCCGCGGGTGGGACGGACACGGGCGGTCTCCAGCGGACGTCCGGTGCGACACCTGCTGGAGCTATCTCGGTGCCGACGCGCTATCTCCACACCCCGACCGAGAGTGTTCACCAGTCGGACGTCGTCGCCACTATCGACCTTCTGACGGCGTTCCTCGACAGCGAGACGGGCGAGCACGACTACACGCTTTGAAGTAGGCGAGAGCGGACAGTCGGCTTCGACGGAAGTCGCGACCGCTCCCGACGCGAGCGGAACCAAAGTATTCACTATGGCCGACCCCTAAGCGCCGACAATGACCGACGGCAACGCAGGTCTCTCGCGGCGTGCCTTCCTGACGGCAGCGGGGACCGCAGTGGCGGCAGCCGGGACCGCGGCCGCCCAACAAGAGGGTAACGGGACCGCGACGGGGAACCAGACGACGACTGCGAGCGGCGGCAACGCGACGACGACGGCCGCCGGAAACGAGTCGGCCGGCAACGCGAGTGCCGGCGGGAACACCACCGCTGGCAATCAGTCCGCAGGTGGCAACCAGTCGGGAGGCGGCAACGAGTCCGGCGGCGGCAACCAGTCCGGCTCCGGCGGGTCGAGCGGTGGGATGTCCAAGACGGTCATCGTCGGTCCCGGCAACGAACTCGTCTTCGACCCCGCAGAGGTCGAAGTCACGCCCGGGTCGACCATCACGTGGGTCTGGGAGTCCGACAATCACAACGTCGTCCCCGAGTCGGTTCCCGAGGGAGCATCGTGGGAAGGGACCGGCGGCGACAGCGAAGTCTTCAACACCGGCCACGAGTACTCTCACACCTTCGAGACCGAAGGTACCTACGAGTACTACTGCGCGCCGCACCAGAGCGCCGGCATGGTTGGCTCCGTCTCCGTGAGTCAGGATGCCGGCAGCAGCGGTGGCGGCGGTGGCGGCGGCCCGCCGACGGTGCCCGACAGCGCGAAGTCCCTCGGCGTCGCGACGACGTTCTCGATGATTGCGACGCTCGGTCTCGCCTACTTCTTCATGAAGTTCGGCGGCGACTACGGTACCGAGCAACAGCAGTAATCGTCTCTCCTCTCTCTCTCTCGCGCGCAATCGTCTCCAGCGACGGCACTCCTCGTACTCGTTTTTGCACCGACCGGCGGGCCGGCGACTCAGAAGAATCCGTAGTCGTCAACGACATCCCGGTAGCACGCCAGATACTGCTCGAGTATCTCGCCGTGGTCGAACGACGCGAACGACTCGTCGAACGGCAACCGCTCGACGGTTCTGGCGGCGACGATTTCGTCGGCGAGTTCCTGTGGGTTCGTCACCAGTCTCCCCCGCTCTCGTCCCTCGACGAGTTCGTGGGCGCTCGACCCGGCTTGGTACTCGACGATACCGACACAGCCAGCGGCGAGCGCCCACAGGAGGTTCGTCGGGAACGCCTCGTGGGTTGCCGTCTGTGCGAAGACGTGTGCCCCCTTCAGCACGGAGACGCGCGCTTCGTCCGAGAGTGAGCCGAGAAAGTCGACCCGGTCGTCGATACGGAGGTCACGAGCGGTTCGCTCCGCTCGCTCGCGTTCCGGCCCGTCGCCGACGACGGCGGCACTCCACCCTTTCTCGCGTAACTCGGCGAGAGCGAGCAGGAACCCTTCGACGTTGGCCGCCTCGTCGAGATGTCGCGCGTAGACGACGTCGAACCGGTCGTCGACGGGCGCGTCTCGGACGAGCGAGAGGTCGACGCTCTCGGGAATCACCCGAACGTCGTCGGCGTCGGCCCCGTACTCGCGGACCTGCGTCCGAACGGTCTCGGAGGGTGTGACGACGGCGTCTGCCTTCCTCGCGGCACGCCGGTAGTTCGCAGGCGACCCGGCACCTTCGCTCCACCAGTCGACGACGACGGGGACGCGAAGCAAGCGCGCCGTCGTCTTGGCCGCGACGACGCCGGAGGGGGGTGTGTTGACCGCGTGGACGACGTCGGGCGAACTGCGTTTCAGCGCGAACGGGAGTTTCGACGCGAACGCCTTCGCGCTCGGGTCGTCGGTGACTGCACGGTACAGCACGTCTTCGTGTTCGAACTCGGGAATCGTCCCCTCCCACCACTGCGAACAGAGGACAGTCACGTCGTGGCCACCTGCGGCGAGGTGACGGGCGATACGTCGCGTGCGGCGGGTGGCCGGCGTCTCCTCGTGATACGCCGTGACCATCGCAACGAACGCGACTCGCATAGTCTTCGCTTGGTGTCGAACGGTAAAAATCCATTTCTTTTCCAGACTGACGCGTACTCCGACACGACGGGCAACGATAGAGGCTGTGTCGACACCGACGCGACAGCCCACGAGTGGCCGCCCGCGTCACCACTGTCACCCAAAACCGTTTGTCCTCGCGGGTGGACACTCGACACATGTACGATATCGAACGCTATCTCAACATCCGCAGCGCCTACGGTGGGTCGTTCTCGCCGAACGGCGAGACGCTCTCGTTTCTCATGGACACGACGGGCACCTCGCAGGTGTGGAGCATCGACGGTCCCGGCCAGTGGCCCGACCAGCACACCTTCTACGACGAACGGGTCACCTTCGCGTCGTGGTCGCCCGAACGCCGCGAACTCGCCTTCGGGATGGACGAGGGCGGTAACGAACGCGACCAACTCTACCTCCTCGGCCCCGACACGGGCGAGGTGACGAACCTCACCCAGCGAGCCGACGCCAAACACTGGTGGGGTGGCTGGAGTCACGACGGCGAGCGCTTCGCGTTCACGTCCAACCGCCGAGACAACTCGGTGTTCGACGTCTACGTGCAGGCCCGCGACGCCGTCGGCAACGACGCCGAACTCGTCTACGAAGGCGACGGTTGGTTGAACGTCGGTGGCTGGAGTCCCGACGACACGCGCCTCATCGTCACCGAGGCGTACTCCAACTTCGACCAAGACGTGTACGTCCTCGACATCGAGTCGGGTAAGTTGACTCACGTCACGCCCCACGAGGACTCGATTCGCTACCAGAGCGTCACGTGGGGTCCGGACGGCGAAAATCTGTATCTCGTCACCGACGACGGTGCAGACACGCTCTATCTCGCCCGTCTGGACCTCGACACGCGCGAGATGACGATGGTCGAAGAGGGCGGCGAGTGGGAACTCGACGGCGTCGCCATCGACCACGACACTGGCAGATTGGTCTACTCACAGAACGTCGACGGCTACACCGAACTCGTCACCGGGACGTTCGCCGACCCCGACACCGTCGAGACGTTCCCGCAACCGGACCTCCCGCACGGCATCGCTGGCGGGGTCAGTTTCGGTCCCGACGCCGAACGCTTCGCCCTCACCGTGACGGGCAGTGCGGACAACACCAACGTCTACGTCGTCGAGATGGAGACCGGTGAAGCCGAGCGCTGGACGTACGCCGCGACGGCGGGTATCCCCCGCGAGAGCTTCGTCGAACCCGAACTCGTCCACTACCCGACGTTCGACGGACGGCAGATTCCGGCGTTCTTCACGCTTCCCGAGACAGACACCGGCCACGGCGAGACGCCCGTCATCGTCGACATCCACGGCGGGCCCGAGTCGCAGCGTCGTCCCTCCTTCAGTGGCGTCAAACAGTACCTCGTCCAACACGGATACGCCGTCTTCGAACCGAACGTTCGCGGCTCTGCGGGCTACGGAAAGGCCTACGGTCACCTCGACGACGTGGAGAACCGCATGGACTCGGTGAAAGATATCGAAGCGGCCGTCGAGTGGTTGCACGACCATCCCGCGGTAGACCCGGACCGCGTCGTCGCGCTCGGTGGCTCCTACGGCGGGTTCATGGTACTCGCCGCGCTCACCGAGTACCCCGAACTCTGGGCCGCCGGCATCGACATCGTCGGCATCGCCAACTTCGTCACGTTCCTCGAGAACACCGGCGAGTGGCGTCGCGAACTCCGCGAGGCCGAGTACGGCTCTCTCGAAGACGACCGCGAGTTCCTCGAATCCATCTCGCCGATCAACAACATCGACGCGATTCAGGCGCCGTTGTTCGTCCTCCACGGCGAGAACGACCCGCGCGTCCCCGTCGGCGAGGCAGAACAAATCGTCGAGAAGGCACGCGAGCAGGGTGTTCCCGTGCGGAAGCTCATCTTCGACGACGAGGGCCACGGCTTCTCGAAGTTGGAGAATCGCGTGCAGGCGTACACCGAAATCGTCGACTTCCTCGAAGAACACGTCTGACTCTCTGACAGAGGGTAGCAACGGTCATCGTGACACGGCGCGTACTGTTCGGGGATGTACACTGACATCCTTCTCCCGACTGACGGTACGAAAGGCACGAAGCGAGCGGTCGCCCACGCGGTCGAACTCGCCGCGGCGCACGACGCGACACTCCACGCACTCTACGTCGTCGACACCGGGCAGATGGGGTTCGTCGCGATTCCCGGCGACATCGGAGAGACCAAAGACCGTCTCAAAAAGCGCGGCGAAACGGTACTCGGCGACGTCGTCGCCGACGCGGAGGCGGCCGGCGTCGACTGTGTGACGACTGTCGCGTCGGGGATTCCCGAAGAAGAGATTCTGGAGTACGTCGACGAACACCACGTCGACCTCATCGTCATGGGAAAGAGAGGAATGCTCGACCCCGACAGACATCTCCTCGGGAGTACGACCAATCGAGTGCTCAAGCAGACAGGAATCCCCGTTCAGGCGGTCTGAGTCGGCTGATTACCCTTCGATGACGAGGTAGCCGACGTCCTCTTCGCCGTGCGTCCGATCGGTGTCCGCGCTGTCTTCCTCTTCGACGAACACGTCGACGCTCGACGAGGTGAGGTTCCGGTAGCGAAGGCCGCAGGGCTGTGAGTCGTTGAGCGACTGGACGCCGGCGACGAACACGGGGTTGTCGTACGTGCGCTCGAACTCGATACGGTGCCAGGAACTACGGACGCCCTTCTCGACGCCCGCTTCGAACAGTCGGTCACCGATGGTGCCCGTCCCACGCTCGATGGCGATCCAGCCGACCTGTTCGGGGTCGTGGTGCTCGCCCGTCTTCGCTTCCTCCATCTGGAGGTAGACTTCGAAGCCGTCGGTCCACGGACCACGGGTCCGGGTGACGACGGGCGTCGAGTCCGAGACGGTCTGCGCCTGTGTGAGGACGACCGGCCGGTAGTCGAACCGTTCGTCGAAGCGGACGACCGTCTTGTCGGTGTCGGCGGTGACGGTTCCCGCCTCGACTTTCGTTCCGTCGGCGAGCGTGTGCACACCGGGTTCGAGGGCGAACACGCCGCTGTGTTCCTCGTAGTGACGGCCGTTCTCGTTGGCCCACTCCTCGATGCGGCACTCGAAGTCGCTCGCGGTGACGCGGCGGAGGCGGGGGTGGCAGGGGTCGTCACCGACGATGGTGAGCGGTTTCGCGATGACGACGGGTGTGTCGTCGTGGCCGCTGAGGGAGTACTGCTGCCACACGTCGTCGAGTTCGACGTTCATCGCGGTGAACGCCGGGTCGTCGGTACCTGACGGTTCCGAGGCGCTGACAGTGTCGTCGTCTCCGTCGGCAAGGGCGCCACGAGGCAGGCCGATCTGGTTCATGACGTGTTCGACAGCGAAGAGGTGCCACTTGATTTGGTCGTCCAAGTCGGCTTTCTCGGTCGTCTCACAGATGAACCCCGGTCGGTCGAGCATCCCGGCGACGCGGTGCATCAGCATGTGACGGTCGGCGTCGAGCGTGTTCCCCATCTGGAACGCGATGTCACCGGAGAGGTCGTAGTAGTCGTTGAGCGCCCTGGCAGCCTTCTCACCGCGGTAGCGCGCCGGAACGGTCCACGTCGGGAACAGCGCCTGCCCGACGCCGCCGTCGCCGGACTGGTAGATACCCCGCGAGGAGTGGAGGTCGAACATGTAGTCGGGGTCGTGCTTCACGACTTCGTTCCAGAGCGCCTGCGCGAGTGGGTGCATGCAGTCGCCGCCCAAGGGCGGGAACACGCGGTTCATGTCGATGCCGTCGTAGGTCCGACTGCCGGCCTCGATGGCGACGACGTGACTGCGCGGGATGACGACGAGTTTCCCGCACTCGACACCCCACTGTGCAATCGTGTCGGCGGCGAGGTAGCCGGCCCGTTCGTCGCCGTGGAGTCCGGCCACGACCATCATGGTCGGACCGTCTCGACCCGAGTCGACGACGAATACGTCGGTCTCGTGCTCCGTTCCAGACATGATGGTGTAACTGGTGCGTCCGGCCGCAGCGACCGGTGAGGAGAGTGCCGGGAGTGTAGCGAGTCCGATGCCGAGTGCCGTCGCACCGCGGAGGAACGCACGCCGACCGACTGTTGGGGAAGAGCTGTTTCGGGTCATAGTAGTACAGCAGATAGTCTGTAAATCGAGTATATCACCTCGCGCTAACGGGACGGTAGACACGGACAGTAACCGATGAGAAACTAGGTGGCCTTGCAACGAGGGTGAACAGCCTCTCTCGTGTACGGGCCACAGGACGTTCAGGAACGTCCGTGATATCCGTTAGAGTCAAACCGACCCACGGCGAACCACTGCAGTATGAGCGCAGACCAAGAGCAGCGAGCGATTCGGTGTCTCGTCGCGAAGGTGGGACTGGACGGTCACGACCGCGGCGCACACGTCATCGCACGGGCGTTCCGTGACGCGGGGTTCGAGGTCATCTACTCGGGACTTCATCGAGCACCGGACGAAATCGTCCAGGCGGCAGTCCAAGAGGACGTCGACGTCCTCGGCATCTCCATCCTCTCGGGAGCGCACAACACGCTCGTTCCGAAGGTCATCGAGGGCCTCAAAGAGTACGACGCCTTCGAGGACACTCTCATCATCGTCGGCGGCATCGTCCCCGACGACGACAAAGCGAAACTCAGAGAACTCGGGGTCGCCGAAATCTTCGGGCCGGGAACGCCGATGAAACAGACCATCGAGTTCGTGCGAGAGAACGTCCACGAGCGAACGTGATGATACGGCACGTTTCCAGCCGTAGCAGTGCGAACGTGATGACACGGCACCTTTCCAGCCGTGGCATGAGGAGCGTAATCAGATGAGTCGAGCCGCACAGCGCGAACTCGTCGAGGAACTCCTCGACGGCAAGCACCGAGCGCTCGCGCGGGTCATCACGAAGATAGAGAACCGCTCGCCGGGCTACCGCGACGTGGTGTCGGCACTCCACGAACACACCGGCGACGCCGACGTCATCGGCATCACCGGGAGTCCGGGAGCGGGGAAGTCGACGCTCGTCGACAAACTCGCTCGAACCTACCGCGACGCCGGGTTGACCGTCGGCGTCATCGCCGTCGACCCCTCGTCACCTTTCACCGGCGGGGCGGTTCTCGGTGACCGAATCCGGATGGCGTCGAACGTCGGCGACATGGAGGTGTTCTTCCGGTCGATGAGCGCCCGCGGGCAACTCGGCGGGTTGTCGACGGCGACTGCAGACGCGGTGAAGGCGCTCGACGCCTTCGGCAAGGACAAGGTAATCATCGAGACGGTCGGCGCGGGGCAGAACGAAGTCGACATCGTCCGCACCGCCGACACCGTCACGGTGCTCGTCCAACCTGGCAGCGGCGACGACGTCCAGATGCTCAAAGCCGGCATCTTGGAGATAGGGGACGTCTTCGTCGTCAACAAAGCCGACATGCCGAGTGCGGACCGCACCGTCGCAGAGTTAGAGGAGATGATTCACATGCGCAACGACCCAACCGCGAACCTCGATTTGGGCCACCACGGCTTCGAGGAACCGGAGGTCGCCGTCGAGGACGAGGAGGAAGAAAACGACCGTTGGACCCCGCAGGTCGTCAAGACCGTCGCCAAAGACGGCGAGGGCGTCGAGAACCTCGTCGACGTGCTCGCCGAACACCGCAACTACCTCGAAGAGACTGGCCGACTGGCCGCGAAAGCGCGGATGCGCTACGCCGAGGAGATTCGGCAACTCCTGCGTGAGGACACCGCCCAACTCTTGGAAGCCGAACTCGACCGCCGCGGCGGCGTCGAGTCCTACGCGGCCGCCGTCTACGACCGCGAGACGGACCCCTACACCGTCGCCGACGAACTCATCGAACCGCTCGCCGACTGTGTCGAAGAGCGGCGCGACTAACGACAGCACGGCACACTGTTTCTACGCCTGCGTCGGGGTCAGAGTATAAGTTCGGCCCGAGCGACAGTGTGGATATGAAACTCAGCCGAGCAGTCGGTATCACTGCTGTCGGTCTCGGGTCCGTGGCGCTGGTCAATCGAACACTCCGGGAGCGCGCCGGCGAACTCGACGCCGCTCTCCCCGGCGACCAACACACTTACCGCTGGCGCGGAATGGACGTCGCCTACACGGAGGCTGGCGACCAGTCGAACCCAGACCTCGTCTTCCTCCACGGCATCAACGCCGCCGGGTCCAGCGGCGAGTTCCGCGACGTCTTCGGCGAACTCGCCGAGGACTACCACGTCGTCGCGCCCGACCTCCCCGGATTCGGTCGTTCCGACCGCCCGCCGTTACGCTACTCGGCGGCGCTCTACGAGGACTTCGTCGACGACTTCCTCGCCGAGTTCGACAGTCCGATGGTGGTTGCCTCGTCGCTGACGAGCGCCTACGTCACCGCCGTCGCCGCGGAGAGCGACATCTCACGACTTCTGCTCGTCTGTCCGACGTCGAAGGCCGGTCCCGAACCGAATCAGGCGCTCCGCGAACTCGTCCGCTCGCCGCTCGTCGGCGAAGCGCTGTTCAACGGTCTCTCGTCGAAGCCGTCTATCCGCTACTTCAACGCGGACCACGGTTACTACGACACGTCGGCAGTCAGCGACGAGTGGATGGACTACGAGTGGCGAACGAGCCACCAGCAGAACGCCCGGTTCGCGCCCGCCTCGTTCATCAGCGGCTACCTCAACTCCAACGTCGACCTCGCGGCGACGCTGGGGAACCTCGACATCCCCGTCACACTCGTCTGGGGTCGCGAAGCGGACATCGTTCCGCTCTCGGAGGGTCGCGAGTTGGCCGACGAAGCAGACGCCCGCCTCGTCGTCTTCGACGACGCGAAACTCCTACCACACGTCGAACACGCGGAGGCGTTCGTCGAGACGCTCCGGCAGGAACTCGCGGTCGACGCGTCGTAATCCGGCGCTCACCGTCACCTACTCGTGTAGCAGACCAATCGTCATCAGCGCGGCCGTCGACGACAGCGTGCCGACGACGACGACCCAAAGCGACCACTCCTCCGGGACGACACCGGACGCGACGGCGACGAACGACCCAGCGCCGACTGCGGCGAGGACCACGACGAAGAGTCTGTCGTACGTCTCGTCGTACTCGAACTCGGTCCGTTCTTCCGGGTCGAGACTGTAGGGCAAGTAAGTCGCCCGTTCGATACCGTTCTCCGTGCGCACTGCCCGAAGCGTCCACCGGCCTCTCGCGAGGACCGCGCCGAGGAGACCACCGACGAACAGACCGGTGAGGAACCCCGTCGTCCCGCCGACGAGCGCTAAGCCGAGTCCGGCGACGACGGCCGGCAGGAGAAGGAGTGCGAGCGTCTCGCCCACGTCGAGAGCGACGAGACGAGGTTCACGGTCGAAGAACTGGTGGAGGGCCATTGTCGAGTTGACAGTTCGACTCCATCGGAGAAAAATATTTGCCGCCGACTCGGCTACCTCGCTCAGCGCAGGCTGAAGCGGACCATCCGACTGTCCGTCGTCTCGTTGGTGGCGGCCCCCGCCTCGACCGTCGAGCCGATTTCGACGTCGTCGACGGCGTCGCTCCCGAGGATACCGGTCAATCGAACGCCGTCGAAGTCGGCGATGACCGTCGCGTAGGGTGCCTCACCGGCGAAACTCGGGGCCGGAACGTGGACGACGGTGAACGTCTCGACAGTCCCGGACTCGGGCAGCGACTCCTTCGAGAGGTCCGGAGAGCCACAGTGCGGGCAGACGCGCCGCGGCGGGAGCGACCCGTGGCCCTCCTCACAAGCGAGGTAGTAGCCGTCGCCGTCGAGGGCGTCGAGCCACTCGTCGTAGCCAGCGTCGGTCATCGGTCCACCTCCAGAATATGGACGACCGCACTCGCGACGGTGCCACCCGCGTTGTGGGTGAGTCCGACTTCGGCGTCGGAGACGGCGTCGCTGTTGGGGTGGTCGCCGCGCAGGAGGCGCGTCATCTCGACCAGTTGGCTGCCGCCGGTCGCACCGACCGGGTGGCCCTTCGCCTTCAGTCCGCCGGAGAGGTTGATAGGTCGGTCACCGTCGATAGTGGTCTCACCGCGGCGGGCCGCGCCGATTCCCTCGCCGAAGTCGTAGAAGCCGAGCGATTCGAGCGCCATCACCTCGGCGATGGTGAAGCAGTCGTGAACCTCCGCGACTTCGACGTCGTCCGGGCTGACACCGGCGTCGTCGTAGGCTTCCTCGGCCGCCTCCGTCGCTGCCGGGGTCCGTGCGAGATGTTCGCGGTCCTGCAGCGCCATCTTGTCGGCACCTTGTCCCGACCCGGTGATGGAGACGGGTGCGTCGACGTCGTGTTCCTCGGCGTACTCGTCGCTGACGAGGACGAGTGCGCTCGCGCCGTCCGTGATAGGGCAGGCGTCGTAGAGGTGAAGCGGCGAGGCGACGGGGGGCGCATCGAGCGCCTGCTCGACGGAAATCTCCTTTTGGAACTGCGCGTACTCGTTGTCGAGGGCGTGACGGTGGTTCTTGACGGCGATGTGAGCGAGGTCCTCGCGAGACCCGCCGAACGCCTCGAAGTACGCCTTCGCCATCAGCGCGTAGGCGCCGGGGAAGGTCACGCCCGAGCGCACTTCGTGGAGTTCGTCGGCGGCGATGGCGAGTGCCTCCGTCGCGCCGTCGGTGTCCATGTTGGTCATGCGTTCCATCCCGCCGGCGAGGACGACGTCGTTCTCGCCCGACCGGATGCTCTTGACGGCCTCTCGGGCGGCGACACCCGCAGAGGCACACGCCTGTTCGTAGCGGGTAGCGGGACAGCCGAGTCCCGCCGCTTCGGCCATGAGCGGCCCTTGGTGACCCTGTCGCTCTGACAGTGCCCCCATGAAGTTCCCGTAGTTGAGATGCTCGATGTGGTCGCGGGGGACGCCCGCGTCTTCACGCGCCGCGAGGGCAGCCTCAGCGAAGAGGTCCCGGCCGGTCCGGTCGGGGTGACTCCCGAAATGAGTGAGGCCGACTCCGGCGACTCGTACGCCAGTCATACACGAACGTCAATGAGGGTGCAGTTGAAAGACCTGCCGACTACGGCGACGAACGTGACGTCTCACCGCCAACTGTGCCGATATCTGCAAATGAAGAATGTTCTTCGGGTCGATATATCAGTGCATATTTTTAAGATGTTGAACATGGATACATCGCTATGGCCACGGGTATCGTCTACGCTGTCGCAGGAGCGAAGGGCGGCGTCGGCAAGACGACGACGAGTCTCAACCTCGGGGCGGCGCTGGCGGCGACCGGACGGTCCGTCGTCGTCGTCGAACTCGACCTCGCGATGGCGAACGTCGTGGATTTCCTGACACTGGACATGGATCCCGAGACGGATACCACCCTTCACGAGGTGCTCGCCGGTGATGCCGACATCGACGACGCCGTGTACGACGCGCCCGGCGAGTTTTCCGTTGCTCCGAGTGGCACGACGCTCGACGGGTTCGCGTCCGTCGACGTCGACCGCCTCGGCGACGTTCTCGCGACTCTCCGAACTCGCTTCGACGTCCTCCTCCTCGATACGGGTGCCGGATTGAGCCACGAGACGCTCCTTCCGCTCGGACTCGCTGCCGAAACCGTGCTCGTCTCCTCTCCGCGCGTCGCCTCCGTTCGAGACGTCGAGAAGACGAAACAGTTGACCGAACGCGTCGGCGGACGGGTCGCTGGTGCGGTGTTCGTCCGCTCCGGGACGGGGAACTCGCCACCGGTAGACCGTATCGCCGACTTCCTCGACGTCCCGCTCCTCGGACACGTTCCAGAAGACGAGGCTGTCCCGGCATCACAGGACGCTGGACGGCCGGTCGTCGTCCACGCACCCGACAGTTCGGCCGCAGCCGCGTATCAGTCGATTGCCCACGAGTTGGCCGCCCGTGACGTCGTGGACCCCGGTTCGGTACAGGCCGAATCCAACGCCGTCCGCGCTCGTGCCGAGACAGCGAAGCACCGCGGCGGGTTCGTGTTTCCCGGTGGAGAGACGAGCGAGAACGACGACCGACCGGATGCGGACCGGAGCGCCGACGAACGAGTCGACGACGACAGTCGTGTCGACTCGACCGAACGTGAGTCGATTGGAGAGCAACGCGGCGTCACGGCTGATTCCGAAGCAGCGGCCGAAGCTGAGGAAGATTCCCGTACCGCATCGACTGCTCCCGACGACGATGCGTCCACTGTCGCAGCGTCCGCTATCGCCGACTCCACGACCGGGTCACAGAAGTTGTCCGAAGACGCACGGACGCCCGCCGTGTCCGTGTCGACGACAGAGACGGACGCCGCCGACCGAACCGACTTACGAGTCGATGCCGACGAACGAGACGACCACGAGCAACGAGAGGAAGACGCCGAGGCGGGACTGCGGGGTCGTCTCGGGTCGGTCGTTCGGGCCGTCCGTGGACCGTTCTGACCTATCCCTCGCCGACCATCCGCTCTTCGTCCTCCCACTCTCGCTCGCGCAGTTCGTACTTCTGAATCTTCCCGGTCGCCGTCTTCGGTAATTCGGCGACGAACTCCACCTCGCCGGGAACTTTGTACGAGGCGATTCGCTCGCGGCAGAACGCCTGTATCTCCTCTTCGGTCACGCCCGGATTGTCCGGGTCGCCGTTGGCCGGAACGAGGAACGCCTTCGGCGTCTCGCCCCACTTGTCGGAGGGTGCAGGGATGACGGCGACGTCGGCGACGGCGTCGTGTTCGAACAGCGTGTCTTCGAGTTCGATACTGGAGATGTTCTCGCCGCCGGAGATGATGATGTCTTTCTTTCTGTCCTGAATCGTGATGAACCCGTGTTCGTCGACGGTGGCGAGGTCACCCATGTGGTAGTAGCCCTCCACACGGTCGTTGAACGCCTCTTCGGTCTCCTCGGGTTTCTCCCAGTAACTGTCCATCACTTGGTTGCCGCGGACGACAATTTCGCCCACCGTCGTGCCGTCTTCGGCGACGTCGTTGCCGTCGTCGTCAACGACGCGGACTTCGGTTCCGAGGTAGCCGATTCCCTGCTGTTTCTTGATGGCGAAGCGCTCGTCGGACTCCTGGTCGAAGAAGCGTTGTGCGTCGGACGTCGTGATGAGCGGTCCCGTCTCCGTCGCGCCGTAGACGTGTTTGAGATACCACCCGAACGTGTCTTCGACAGTTCGTATCGTCGCCTCCGGCGGCGCGGCACCCGCGGTGGCGACGCGAACGGGGTTGGCACCGACCGTCTCGGGGTCGTGTTTTTGGTGGTACTCTTTGAGCATGTTGAGCACCGTCGGCGCGGCACAGAAGTACGAGACGTCCTCCGTCTGGATGCGCTCGAAGATGTCCTTGGCGTCGATACCCCGCGTGCAGATCTGTCGTGCTCCTGCACCAGTAATGGCGTAGATGTGGCCCCACCCGTTGACGTGGAACATCGGAAGCGTCCACAGATAGACGTCGTCGTCGCTGATCTCTTGGTGGATACTGATGAGGTAGGCGTGGAGCGTCTCGGTTCGGTGGCTTCGACAGACACCCTTCGGGTCGCCCGTGGTCCCCGACGTGTAGTTGATGGTGATGATGTCGCTCTCGTCCATCTCCGGGCGTTCGTAGTCCGTCGAGTCGGTCACGAGTTCGTCGAACGACTCCCACTCGCCGTCGACGGCGTCGACGTCGTTCGTGATGAACAGTTCCGTGGGCACGTCGTCGCGAATCTCCTGAATCCGGTCGGCGAACTTGTAGTCGGCGTAGATGGCTTTCACCCCGGCGTCGTTCAGGATGTACTTGAAGTCGCTCGCCACGAGTCGGTAGTTCAGCGGCGTGTGAATCGCGCCGAGTTGCATCGACCCGTAGGCCGCTTCGAGGTGGTAGTGCGTGTTCGGGTCCAACACGGCCACACGGTCGCCCTTTTCGATTCCCCGACTCTGGAGGGCGGCCGAGAAGCCGTCCACTCGCGCCCCGAGTTCGTCGTAGGTGTAACGCTCGCCCGTCGTTGCGAGCACCGCTTCTTGGTCACCGTAGTGTCGCCGCGCTCTGTCCAGAAAATCTGTCGCGAGGAGCGGTTTCTCCATACGTAGTTCACAATGAAGGTTCGTGATATAGATTGTGGGTTGGTGGCAACGTACACGTCAACCACCAGACTGCAGTCATCTCGGGAGTGTTCTGTACTGTTGTTACGTCTCGGTTGAGCCAATATTTCTCTGTACTCCTACCCAGGAAAATACCATACTGCTCCGTCCGAATCAACCGATATGGGACTCTCGAAGTACGTCGGCCGGACGCCGCGCGGGTACGACTCGAACACGACTGTCGAACGGGTCGCCTCACACCACCGATGGGACGTCGACGTTGAGCGACGTGGTGACTGCAGTAACTGTGGGACGGAGTTAGAACTGCGAGAGAAGCATCTCCTCGTGACACTCGGCGAACGACAGGGACGGGGCGGAGAGCGTCACTATCTCTGCGGACAACTGTGTCTCGACGAGTGGACGGACGGCTAATAACCAACTACTATTACCGAAGCATATTTTGGGTCGACGACTCTCCACAGACACACATGTCTCTCAGTGGTGGTCCGGGATGATTGCCTCGGGCGTCGTACTCACACTCACACTCGTCGTCCTCCTCGGGTTCGCCGGGGTCGGCGTGTGGTACGCCCGAGACGGCGTCGACTCCGTCGAAGAGTTCGTCTCGGCGCGCGACTCGGTGGGGACGGCGACGCTCACCGCGACAGTCGTCGCCTCCAGTATGGGTGCGTGGATTCTGTTCAGTCCGGCGGAGGCAGGGGCCGCGTTCGGCGGTGTCACGGCCGTCGTCGGCTACGCTGTCGGGTCGGCACTCCCGCTCTTCTGTTACGCCTCACTCGGGCCGCGCATCCGCCAACTCGTCCCGGAGGGTCACTCACTGACCGAGTACGCGTACGCCCGCTACGGGACGGTGTTCGCCGCGTACGTCCTCCTCGTCACCGTCGCGTACATGTTCGTCTTCCTCGCCGCAGAGTTCACCGGCATCGCACTCGTCTTCGCTCGTCTCGCCGGTGTCCCCGGATGGCAGACGGCGACGCTCGTCGGGACGATAGTCCTGGCGTACACCGCCTACGGTGGACTCCGGGCGAGTATCGTCACCGACCGGATACAGACGCTCGTCGTCCTCCCACTGTTGTTCGTCGGTGTCGTCGCGACGCTCGTCGCACTCGGCGGGCCGACGGCAGTCGTCTCGTCGGTCACGTCGACCCGTCCCGAGTTGCTCTCGCTCGGCTATCTGCCGGGTATCGAGTTCGGTGTCTACGTCACCGTCGCGGTTCTCGGCGCGGAACTGCTGAACCAAGCGTGGTGGCAGCGAATCTACGCCGGACGCGACGACGAGACGGTGCAGCGTTCGTTCCGGGTCGCCGCCGCGTGCGTCGTTCCGCTCGTCCTCGTCGTCGGTCTGTTCGGTCCGGTCGCCGCCGGACGCGGGTTCGTCTCGACGCCGTCGGACGCCAGTGTCGCCCTCTTTCTCGTCGTCGAGCGAGTCCTCCCCGACTGGGCGGTGCTCCTCTTCGTCCTCCTCGCACTCGTTCTCGTCGTCAGCAGCGCCGATACGCTGTTCAACGCCATCGCGAGCGTCGTCACGGTGGACGTTCCGCGGTTCGTCGAGATGCCCGCCGACCGACTCACGACGGTCGCTCGACTCGTCACGGGTCTCGTCGCCGTCGCGGCAATCGTCGTCGGTGCGCAGGGGTACAGTGTCCTGACGCTGTTTCTCCTCGCAGACTTACTCGCCGCCGCTACGTTCGGACCACTCCTCTTGGGGTTGTACTCGCGGCGGGCACGGAGTGGCGGCGTCCTCGTCGCGAGTGCCAGCGGTCTCGTAGTTGGTCTACTCTTTTTCCCGCCGGCCCGCGGCGTGCTGTCGGTGCCACTCCTCTCGCCGTCGTTCTTCGTCGCGTTTCTCGGTGCAGCGAGCGTCTCCTGTGGAGTCGCGTGGCTCTCGACGCTGGTCGGCGACGAGCGCTACGACTTCGGGCGACTGGGTCGAGAGATTCACCGACTCGACGACGACTGACCGGTCACGGTTGGACTCTCTCCTGAATCTCTTCGGCGATTTCGGAGTTCCGGAGCGTCGTCGAGAATCCGCTCGTCCCTGACGTTCGCTTGCTCCACGAACGCCTCGGGTGGGTCGAACGCCTCCTGTTCTGCCAACCGTGTTTCGAGAACTGTGGTATCCTGTGACATGAGACGACGGTGTCGAATTAGACACGATACAGCGACTCCGAGTTCACCGCTCGGTTTCGGCATCAGACGGTGGGTAACGCGGAGAGTCTGTACAGAAGTGACGTGGCGTCGCCGAGGTCAGTCGACTTTGTCGACGATGTTCTCGATGGTGTCCCAGTTGGCGCGTGCTTGGTCCGACGGGAGATAGATGGCACCGTAGTTGTCGCCCTCACGGTTCAGGATGTTGTTGTCGACGAGGACGTCGAGATGGTGCCGAACCGTCGTGTAGTCGAGTTCGAGGGCGTCTGCGAGTTGGTTGGCGTTCCGTGGGCGCTCGTCCAGCGTACGGAGGATACGAACGCGGTTCTTGCCGCCGCGTGTCCCAGTCAATACGTACCACAGAACGCCCTCCACTGGTCTTACTGCTCTCACCAGGACTGTAAGTGCATCGACACGGGAAACCGACCATGTCAGTCGGTGCGGGGAGACTCGACCAAGAGCGAGTGTCTCTCCGCGTCGCGAAATTGGCAAAAAAGATAGGAGTGCGGGAACGGGGCGAACTCAGGCGAGTCCGATCTTCTCGCGGTACGCGCCGTACTTCGCCTCGAACACGTCCATAATCTCGCCCATCGTGACGTACGCCTTTACGGCGTCGACGAGGACAGGCATGACGTTCTCCTCGTTCTCGATCGTCTCACGGAGTTCGTCGAGGGCCGCTTCGACGGCCTCCTCGTCGCGTTCGGCTTTGACCTCGTCGAGTCGAGCGAGTTGTCGCTCTTGGACCTCGTCGGAGACGTGCAGCAGTTCCAGTTCGGTGTCCTCGTCCATGTCGTACTTGTTGACGCCGACGACGACTTCCTCGCCGTCTTCGACGCGCTCTTGGTACTCGTAGGAGGCGTCCTGAATCTCGCGGTGGAAGTAGCCCTCTTCGATGCCGGCGAGGACGCCGTCGCGGACGGAGCCGTCGCCCATCTCCTTGATCTCTTCGAGGTAGGCCATCGTCTCCGCCTCCACCTCGTCGGTGAGCGACTCGACCATGAAACTGCCCGCGAGCGGGTCGGTGCTGTCTGCCGCGCCGGACTCCTCGGCGATTATCTGCTGGGTCCGGAGTGCGACGCGGACTGCCTCCTCGGAGGGCAGCGCGAGCGCCTCGTCGAAGGAGTTGGTGTGCAGCGACTGGGTGCCACCCATGACGCCGGCAAGTGCCTGAATCGTCACTCGGACGATGTTGTTGAGCGGTTGCTGGGCCGTCAGCGACTGGCCCGCCGTCTGCGTGTGGAACTTCAGTTGCTTCGAGCGCTCGTCGTCCGCGTCGTACCACTCGTCCATCACGCGGGCGTAGATGCGTCGGGCGGCACGGAACTTCGCGACTTCCTCGAAGATGGAGTTGTGAGAGTTGAAGAAGAACGACAACTGGGGTGCGAACTCGTCGACGTCGAGTCCGCGCTCGACGGCGTCTTCGACGTAGGCGAACCCGTCGGCGAGGGTGAACGCGAGTTCTTGGACCGCCGTCGACCCGGCCTCGCGGATGTGGTAGCCCGAGACGGAGATGGGTCGGATGCGCGGCGTCTCGGCGGCGGCGAACTCGACGGTGTCGGTGACGAGTTTGAGCGACGGTTCCGGCGGAATGACCCACTCTTTCTGCGCGATGAACTCCTTGAGCATATCGTTCTGGAAGGTGCCGCCGATTTGCTCGCGGGAGACGCCGCGCTGGTCGGCGAGCGCGACGTACATCGCGTAGACGACGGGTGCGGAGGGGTTGATGGTGAAGGAGGTGGTGACCTCGCCGATGTCGATGCCGTCGAAGAGAATCTCCATGTCGCGGAGCGTGTCGACGGCGACACCTTCCTTGCCGACTTCGCCGTCGGAGAGTGGGTCGTCCGAGTCCTTGCCCATCAGCGAGGGCATGTCGAACGCCGTCGACAGCCCCGTTTGGCCGTTGTCGACGAGGAAGTGGAACCGTTCGTTCGTCTCCTCTGCGGTTCCGAACCCGGCGAACTGCCGCATCGTCCACGTCCGGCCGCGGTACATCGTCGGGTAGACGCCGCGCGTGTACGGGAACTCGCCCGGGAACCCGATGTCCTCCTCGTAGTCTATGTCGGCGACGTCGTTCGGCGTGTAGAGGTCGTCTATCTCGAGGTTCGAGACGGTCGCGAACCGGTCTTTGCGCTCCCCGTGACGGTCGAGCAGTGGGTCACGAGTCTCCGACTCCCACTCGTCTCGGGACTCACGAATCTCCGCGAGGTCGTCCTCGTCGTACATGAGGTGTGGTTTTGCCGGACAATTGATTAAGGATTCGGGTCGGGAGACCGGCGAAGAACGTCAGTCGAGATGGAGAACCGAGGCGGGTCAGCGCCGACGCAACGAGTAGGCGGTCTGATACACCACTGTCGAGAGGAGGAGGACCCCCACGAGGAGGACGACGACGAACAGGGGACCACTCATCAGGTTCGCGACTCGGCTACCCACCAGTTCTGACAGTCGCGACTCGACAGTGTCTCTCACGGCAGCGCCTGCACTCGCGTTTGGCGCGGTGGTCGTCTGCGTCGTCTCAGACGCCTGTGTCGATTGGGTTGATTGGGTCGACTCGTTCGCCTGTGTCGTCTCGTTCTGTGCGGCGACAGTCACCGTCGTCGCGTTGCTCAGTCCGACGACTTCACCACCAGCAGTGACTTCGGCGTACGCCTGATACTCGCCCGGTTCGAGGTCGGCCGTTCCGGTGTACGTCCCCTCCGTACTCACCGAGGTAGGCACGCGAGTTGTTTCGTTGGCATCGCTGCGGACGACGACTTCGACGCGTTCGATTGGCGGCGTCTGTGCCGTCTCGGTGACGTTCACGGTGAACTGCCGTTGGTCCTCATTCGTCTCCATCGACGACGTGATGAGCGACGTATCGTAGCCCGTGACGACGACGGGTTGGACCGCGTGGAACGTCCCGTTCGGGTCGTGCGTCGTGACGAGATACTCGCCGGGCGCGATTCCAGTCGTCTCCAGTGTGACCGACTCGTTCACCTCTGTGTGGCGGTCGAAGATAATCGACCCATTACTGTCGTAGAGGTGGACGTAGTTGACGTTGGATGGACTCGTCGCACGCACCGTCAACGGGTCGCCACTGTTCACTCGGCCCACTGCTGAAACCGTGTACGCGGTGCCGTTGTGCGTCACGGTCCGGTTCTCCGTCTCGACGCTGTCGCCGACGAGAACCGTTCCGTTGTGGGCGACGGCGACACCGAGTGTGAGCGTCGTCAGTGTGAGAACGACGAACACCATACCTGCGACTCGTGTCGTAGTACGCATCATACACCGACCAGCCACAGCGGTGATAAAGTCCTTTCAGTTGGCGGTGGATGCACGCCAAAATCGAGTGAAAACAAGGAGAACTTGTGTCTACAGAACGACGGTACCACTCTTAGGAGTGGCGTCACTATCGCGCTCGTTCGACGCGACACGCTCCGTATCGGGGCGACACTCTCGTCCGGCCTCTCTGACTGTCTCGCTCGAACGGGGAGAGAACGGTCAGCGACGGCGTAACGAGTAGGCGGCCTGATACGCCACCGTCGAGAGGACGAGGACACCGACGACACCGGCGACGACGAACAGGGGTCCACTCAGCAAGTTCACTACTCGGCCCCCAATCCATTCGGGCAGTTGCGACTGCACACCGTCACCTGACCTCTCGCCCGCAGTCGCGTTGGCTGGCGTGGTCGTCGTCTGCGTCGCCTGAGCGGACTGAGTGGACTGAGTGGTCTGCGTCGGTTCGGGCGTCTGTGTCGTCTGCGTCGACCCGTTCACCTGTGTCGTCTCGTTCTGTGCAGTGATACGCATCGTCGTCCCGTTACTCAACCCGACGAGTTGGCCGTCCACAGTGGCCCTGGCGTAGAGCTGATACTCACCCGGTTCGAGGTTGGTCGTCCCGGTGTACGTCCCCTCCGCGCTCTTCGAGGTGGAGACGCGAGCAGTCTCGTCGCCACGGAACACGACGACTTCGACACGGTCGATTGGTGACGTCTGTGCCGTCTCGGTGACGTTCACGGTGAACTGCCGTTGGCCCTCGTTCGTCTCCATCGGTGACGTAGAGAGCGATACGTCGTACCCAGTGACGGCGACAGGTTGGACCGTTTGGTAACGGCCGGACCCGTCGTGTGTCGCGATGAGGTACTCCCCCGGTGTGAGATACGTCGTCGAGAATTGGACCGACTCGTTCAGGCTGGCGGGACGGTCGTAGACGAGTGAGCCATCGACGTCGTAGAGGTCGACGCCGGAGACGTTCTCGGGACCCGTCGCACGGGCGGTCAGCGGTTCGCCACGAGTCACCTGAACCAGTGTCGAGACGGGGTACTCCGTCCCGTCGAACGTCACCGTCTGCGGCGGGATGTCGACACCGTCGCCGACGACGAGCGACCCGTCGTTGGCGACGACGGTACCCACCGTGAGTGCCGAGAGTGTGAGGGCTATGAGCACGAGGACACTCACTCGTACCGTAGAACGTTGCATGCGGTGAACAGTGGTGCTCCGCGTATAGTCCTTTCAATCACCAATAAAAACAGAACGTGCTAAATAACGATGTTTAGCGCTCTGAAACCGAATAATTCGGTTCGGACACTTGCCGCGTGGAGCGTCGACGGTGAGTCGCCCCCGACACGGTGACACACGTGGCGCTTTGTGTCTACGACACGTTTTTCTCACTCGTTTCAGTTATCCTACGTATGCCCTTCACGCGACGTCGCGCCCTCCTCGCTGCTGTCGGCCTCTCTACGGCTCTCGGACTCTCCGGTTGTCTCTCTCGAAACACCAGCGCCGTTGCACGGACGTACGACCGAGCACGGGGAACCTACGAGCGTGGCCCACGACAGGGCCGGGCAGACTCGCTCACGGTCGACGAGACAGTCGTCGTCGACGACCCGGACCTCGAATATCTCCCCAGAAAGGACGCCGTGCGGTTCCCGTCGCTGATGAATCGGGACGACGTCGTCGCGTACGATACGACGCCGTTCGGTCGGTGGTCACAACTCCAGTGCGCCGAGGCAGGACTCGACCCGGTCTGGACCGTCGTCTCCGAGCGACTGGGTGGGAACACGGACGGACTCGGGCGCGGAGCGGCGTCCAGTTTCCCCGGGATGGTGGTCGAACTCTCGCACACGACGACAGTCGACAGCGACGGAACCGTCGTCTCGGAACCGGCCGTCTCCTTCGACGAGTTCCTCGACATCACTCCCGCGTCGGTGACGGTGACCGTCGCACTCGACAGGAAGACGACGACACACACGGTACCGGTGAACGTCATCGGCGGGACGTACAATCCCCACAACGGGGGAATCCGTGCCGGACCGGAAATCGTCTACAACGATACGGCACGGCCGGAGACAGCGATACGACCCGACAGCGTCCGAGGCCGCGCATCGGCCATCACTGCAGAAAGCCCAGCCCTGATTCACCACTCGGGCGTCAGTTTCGACGGGGGAGAGATGACGCTCCGGTCGTGGGCAGAAGACGAGTGTGTCGACGTCGCCCGCGACGTCGCACGGGGGGTAGTTACCGAGCGACTCGGTGAGACCGGTGGCGTCGTGTGGGGAACGACTGCAGACGGTGTCGAGGTCCAACTCACCAGCGCGGTAGACCAGAACGGAACCGCCGTCTCGGCACCGACCCACAGCGTAGAAGAGGTACTCGATGAGACACCGCGCGCGGTGACCGTTCCGATACAGGTCGAGGGTGGCGACGAAAAACTGGCCGGTCGAGAACCGACGTTCACGATGCCGGTACGGGTGCAGACCCGCGTCTCGACGGCGTCGTGGACCTGACCCAGCTGAACCTTCAGCCGAAGTTCTCTATCTTCGCGCCGTCGACGTCGCCGTCGGCGTCCTCGATAGCTTCCACCGCTTCGTCGACGAACGCGGCGAAGCCGTAGACGAACACTTGCTCACCCTCCGCGCCCGTTACCGCGTCGGCGACGGCGTCGGTGAGGTCGCCGTCGGTGACGACGACTGTGGCACCGTCGTCTTCGAGCGCGCTCAGGCGCTCTTCGTGGGCCGGGTCGTCGTCCTTGTAGACGACGGCGGCCTCGTTGCCGTCGTCGAGGGCGCGTTCGGCGATGGCGACGGCGGGGCCGACACCCGGTCCGCCCGCGAGGACGACGACGCGCGACTCGCCCTCGTAGTGGTCGGAGCCGTAGGGGCCAGACATCTCCACCTCGTCGCCTTCGCCCAGGTCGGCGAGGAATTTGCTGAAGGGGCCGGCCTCTTCGTCGTCGATGCCCACGGTGACCTCGAAGGTGTCTTCGACGCGTGGCGACGAGAGCGTGTAGAAGCGGGCGTAGCCCTCGCCGTCGAGCGTCGCCGAAAGTTTGACGAACTGGCCGGGTTCGGCCGCGAATCCGTCGGGTGCGTCGAACTCGATGGCAATCGTGTCCGAACCGACACTCTCGGCGGCGGTGACAGTGACAGTAGCGTCCATGGATGGGGCTTCTCGGCGGTGGACAAAGGGCCTTCTCATCGAGATACGACGTATCACGCCACGGCGTCGCACGCTTCCCGCAAAATCGACCGTTCGTCCACCTGCGAGTAACCGCCCTTTTCAGAAGGCTTTTCATCCGACAACGGGAACCTCCGACACACATGCCTGCGGACTTCAACTGGGCCATCGGCGGGGAAGCCGGCGATGGAATCGACTCCACAGGGAAGATTTTCGCTCAGGCACTTTCCAGGGCTGGCCGGCACGTGTTCACGTCGAAGGACTTCGCCTCCCGTATCCGCGGTGGATACACGGCGTACAAAGTCCGCACGTCTGTCGACCAGGTCCAAAGTGTCGTGGACCGACTCGACGTTCTCATCGCGCTCACACCGCGGACCATCGATGAGAACCTCGACGAGTTGCACGAGGGCAGCGTCATCGTCTACGACGGTGAGCGCACCTCGATGCAGAACGTCGAGATTCCGGAGGGGATGATTGGGCTGGACGTTCCCCTCAAGAGCCTCGCCGAAGAGGCTGGCGGTGCCATCATGCGCAACGTCGTCGCACTCGGTGCAGCCTGCGAAGTGACGAACTTCCCGATAGAGAACCTCGACAGCGCCCTCGAGAAGCGCTTCGGGAGCAAAGGACAGAAACTCGTCGACAACAACAAGGAAGCCGCCCGCGCGGGGCAGAACTACGTCGCCGACGAGTACGACCACGAGTTCGACTACGACCTCGACACCACCGACAACGACTACGTCCTCCTGAACGGCGACGAAGCCATCGGGATGGGCGCTATCGCCGCCGGATGCCGCTTCTACGCCGGCTACCCCATCACCCCCGCGACGAACGTGATGGAGTATCTGACGGGGCGTATCGAGCAGTACGGCGGCCACGTCATCCAGGCCGAAGACGAACTCTCGGCCATCAACATCGCACTCGGTGCCGCACGCGCCGGTGCGCGGTCGATGACCGCGACGTCCGGCCCCGGTATCGACCTCATGGCCGAGACGTTCGGTCTCATCGCCACGTCGGAGACGCCGCTCGTCATCTGTGACGTCATGCGCTCGGGTCCCTCGACGGGGATGCCGACGAAGCAAGAGCAGGGTGACCTCAACATGGCACTGTTCGGCGGCCACGGCGAGATTCCGCGGTTCGTCGTCGCGCCGACGTCGGTCTCCGAGTGTTTCTGGAAGACCGTCGAGGCGTTCAACCTCGCCGAGAAGTACCAGACGCCGGTCTACATCCTCTCGGACCTCGCGATGGCCGTCACCGAACAGACGTTCCCGCCGGAGGCGTTCGACATGGACGCCGTCGAAATCGAACGCGGCAACGTCGTCGACGACGACACCATCGACGAGTGGCAAAACGAGAAGGGGCAGTTCAAGCCCCACGCGCTCGCCGAAGACGGCATCAGCCCCCGTGCCTTCCCCGGTACGTCGGGCGGTGCCCACATGAGTACGGGCCTCGAACACGACGAACTCGGTCGCCGGACCGAGGATACGGACATGCGCGTCCAGCAGGTCGACAAACGGAACAAGAAGGTCGAGACTGCACAGGAACGCGAAGACTGGAGTCCGCGTGAGTTCGGGAACCCCGACTCCGACCAACTCGTCATCACGTGGGGGTCCAACGAGGGGACCATCGTGGAGGCGATGGGGTTCTTAGAGGAGGAGGGTGTCGATATCCGTCTCCTCTCGGTGCCGTATCTCTTCCCGCGTCCCGACCTCTCGGAGGAGATCAACGACGCCGACGACGTCGTCGTCGTCGAGTGTAACGAGAGCGGACAGTTCGCGGACGTCCTCGAACACGACGCCCTGCGTCGCGTCAAGCGCGTGAACAAGTACAACGGCGTGCAGTTCAAGGCCGACGAACTCGCAGAGGACATCAAGGAGACACTCGAAGCATGAGCTCGGAAGTCAGATTCACCGATTTCAAATCGGACAAGCAGCCGACGTGGTGCCCCGGATGTGGGGACTTCGGCACGATGAACGGCATGATGAAGGCCCTCGCCGAGACGGGCAACGACCCCGACAACACGTTCGTCGTCGCGGGTATCGGTTGTTCCGGCAAGATTGGGACCTACATGCACTCCTACGCGCTTCACGGCGTCCACGGGCGTGCGCTCCCGGTCGGCACGGGCGTCAAACTCGCCAACCCGAACCTCGAAGTGATGGTCGCGGGTGGCGACGGTGACGGCTACTCCATCGGTGCCGGTCACTTCGTCCACGCCGTTCGCCGCAACGTCGACATGACGTACGTCGTCATGGACAACCGTATCTACGGGCTGACGAAGGGACAGGCCTCGCCGACGTCGCGCGAGGACTTCCAGACGTCGACGACGCCGGAAGGCCCGAAACAGCCACCGGTCAACCCGATGGCACTCGCACTCGCCGCCGGTGCGACGTTCATCGCGCAGTCGTTCTCCTCCGACGCCCTGCGTCACCAAGAGATCATCCAGAAGGCCATCGAGCACGACGGCTTCGGCTTCGTCAACACCTTCAGTCCGTGTGTGACGTTCAACGACGTCGACACCTACGACTACTTCCGCGACTCGCTCGTGGACCTGCAGGATACGGACCACGACTCCTCGGACTTCGACGCCGCCAAGGACAAGATTCTGGACTCCTCGAAGGAGTACATGGGCGTCATCTACCAGGAAGAGGATTCGGTCTCTTACGAACAGCAGCACGGTGTCACGGAGAACATGTCGGAGATTCCGGACGGCGCACCCGACGACGCGATGGACCTCGTCCGCGAGTTCTACTAACTCGTCTCTCTGCGCGCTGTTTCCCGTCTTCTCACATCGTTTCTGTTCTCACCGTTCTCACTGCGCCGAGCGAACGGTTATGCTGTCTCCCGAGAATACCTCGTCTGTGAGACGAACGTCTACGAGAACCCGGCGGCGCACGCACCTGCACGTCGCCTTCACGGGCGTTCGTCACCGACACCCAGCACCGACATCGTCACCACCGGACGGTGACCCGGAACTCCTCGCACTCGTCGCCGACCCGTACGTGAGCGTCGCCGATGCACACGAGCGACTCGACGCGCTTCGGGTCGCTTTCGAGGAGCGCGCCGACCGCCGAGGGGTCTTTCTCTCCGTCTACGTCCGAATGACGGGTGCAGTCGCCGACCGCATCGAAGAGGAGTACTTCGACGACGTCGACTGGGTACGTGCGTATCTGGTCACGTTCGCCAACTTCTATCGACAGGCCGTCTACGACGACGAGACGGGGAACCGAGCGGCGTTGCCGGCGGCGTGGCGTCTCGCGTTCGACGCCGCGCGCCGAGGTGACTCGCTCGTCCTCCAAGACGCCGCACTGGGCGTCAACGCACACATCAACTACGACCTCGCACTGACGCTGGAGCGAGTCGGTGTCGGCCCGAATCGGGCAGCGAAGTACGCCGACCACGCGCGAATCACGGAGGTCATCAGACGCATCGTCGACGAGACGCAGACGTCGCTCGCCGCACGCGACGCGGGCGGTCTGGAGACGCTCGACGAATCGCTGGGCCGAGCGGACGAGTGGTTCGTCGTGTTCTCGATCGACGAGTGCCGAGATAGCGCGTGGCGGACGGCGGTAGCGACCCAGTCTCGGTTCCGAAGTCGCCGTCGACTGGCACGGTGGCTGAACGACGTCACGTCGACGGGGGCCGCACGCCTGCTCTGTTCGTCCCGCCTGAGCGACCACGTCCACGAAGCGTTTCGTGCGCTCGAAATCGCCGATACTGACGGTTCGTCGGCGAAAGATTCTGCGAAAGACGAGTAAATGTAAACTGATTGGGTTATATTTGTAGGGACCGTTATAGACTGGACGTGGTAATCAAACGACAGGTTGATCCGAAATCAGTGGTGTCGTCGCTTCGCCGCTCACCCGAGGTGTCGAGCGTCGTGTCTGTGCGCACGGCGTCGCCGTCGGTCTCTGCATCGTGGACCAGTGGGGCAGCGACGGTTCCCAGCAATCGACGACGATGACTATCGTCCTCGCGGAAGTCACGATACCGAGCGAATCGTTCGAACTCGGAGAGATACTGCACGACCACCAGAAACTCCGTATCGAGTTGACGCCGTTCGTTCCGACCGGAAACGGGTTGATTCCGTACTTCTGGGTGGAAGCTGCGGACCAAGACGAGTTCGCAGCGGCAGTCCGACGTGACGAGCGCGTCGCTGCGCTGACCGTCGTCGACGAAGGAGCAGACAAGCGACTCTACCACATCGAGTGGGCCGACTCGATGAGCACCAACGGGTTCTTAGAAGCGATTCGGACGAACGACGTCATCGTCGAGTCAGGTGTCGGCACGAGCGACACGTGGCGGTTCACGCTGCGGGCAGCCACGCACGACGCGCTCGCCTCGTTTCAGCAGTTCTGCACCGACAACGGCATCGAACTGGCGGTGCATCGGGTGTACTCACCGGCGACGGGGGAGTACGACACCGACGGACTCACTGTGAGTCAACGAGACGCACTCCGCGTGGCAAGTCGGCTCGGGTACTTCCAGACACCGAGCAGAGCGACGCTCGAGGAAGTCGGCGAAGAGTTGGGAATCAGCTCACAGGCCGCCTCGAGACGCATCCGACGGGCGGTCGAGACGCTCGTCGACAACACCGTGATACTAGAGTGACGCACGTGTCGAACCCACTCACTAAAGAAAGAGGTGCTTGGTCAACCCTGGGGTGTTTTACAGCGGCACCCCTCGAATACAACACGGCGTGTCGTAATCAGCCGAATGCGGCTGAAACGACTCGAGATCGTTTGCGAAGATATCCAACCGACCAGCGTTGCTGTCAAAATGACACCAAACCAACCTCACAGCACGAAACCGGCTAGTACGCTAGATGAGTTGTTAGACGTACTCGACCACGAGTACTGCCGTCGTGTCCTCGTCGCACTCGTCGACTCGGAACAGCAGAGTGACGCCAGTCTCTCGCCACACTCGATGTGGAAGGAGGGAACCGACCTGCTCGAGAAAGGCCAATCGTACAGCCACCTGTTGAAAATCGACGCTGCAGGGTTCGTCGACTGGGACCGTGAGACCGACACCATCACACGTGGGCCTCGGTTCGACGAACTGCTGCCGCTGCTCGGTTGGGCACCACCACTACCCTCGAAGACGGCACCGGACACGGAGACGGACGAATCGGTCGACGAACTGTTCGACGCACTCAGTCATCCGATTCGTCGACACGTCCTCTTGTCGCTCGCGGACCCCAACTCACTCGCTGTCGACAAAACGATGTCGTACCCGCCGAGCGAGGAGAGCGATGGCGACGATGCTGACTCCGACCCCGACCTCTTGGCGCTCGAACTCAGACATCGCCACTTCACCCTCCTCGACGACTACGGGTTCGTCGAGTGGGACCCAGAGACTGAGACGCTCACCCGGGGGGAACGGTTCGACGACGTCGTCCCGCTTCTCGATTTCGTCGCCGAGTATCGAGCCGAGCAGTCTCGGCAATCGGAATGAGCGTCTCCGAACGCGCCTCAGTCTTTTCCTTCGACGGGCCACTGCGGGAACAGCGGTTCCTCTAGCCGGGCTACTTCGTCCTCGGTAAGTTCGACCGACAGTGCGTCGACGTTCTCTTCGAGGTGGTCGATACGGCGCGCGCCGACGATCGGTGCGTCGACGACGTCCTTGTGGAGTAGCCACGCGAGACTGACCTGTGCTGGACTCGCCGCTTTCTCGTCGGCGATTGCTCGAACGGCGTCGAGGACGCGCCAGTTCTCGTCGGTGAATCGGTTCTGCGTGTAGTCGTCCGTCTCGGCGCGCGACCCTGTCGGGACGTCTCCATCTCGGTCGTACTTGCCTGCGAGGAATCCCCCCGCGAGCGGCGACCACGGGACGACGCCGACACCCTCGTCGGCGCAGATGGGCAACAGGTTCGCCTCCTCGTGTCGGTCGACGAGGTTGTACTCCGGTTGCAGGCAGGCGAATCGCTCGTACCCTTCGATGTCGGCGGTGTAGAGTGCTTTCGAGAACTGCCAACCGGCCATCGTACTCGCGCCGAGGTAGCGAACTTTCCCCGACTCGACCAGATAATCGAGCGCCGACAGCGTCTCTTCCAGTGGCGTCTCGTCGTCCCACCGATGAATCTGGTAGAGGTCGATGTAGTCGGTGTTGAGTCGGTCGAGACTCCCTTCGACTTGGTCGAGGATATGCTTCCGGGAGAGACCACCCTTGTTCGGACCGTCGCCCATGTCGAAGTACACCTTCGTCGCGAGGACCAACTCTTCTCGGTCGTGGCCTGCGATGGCTTCACCGAGGATGGACTCACTCTCGCCGTTCGAGTACGCGTTCGCCGTGTCGAAGAAGTTGATTCCCAGTTCGAGTGCCCGTTCGATTACGTCGATGCTTCCCGCGCGGTCGTTCATCATCCACTCCTGTCCCGACCCGAAGTTCAGACAGCCGAGACAGAGTCGTGATACGTCCAGCCCGGTTCGACCGAGTCGTGTGTACTCCATCACCTTCCCGTACTCGTGGGAGTGAGATATAGGGTCGAGACCGAGGCAAGGGAGTAACGCCGAAGCGTCGGCGTAATGGCGAACTCGCCGCAGAGCGTGGCGCTACGGGTTGTGCGTGTGAGTGACCCCAGACCTATCGACCTAATAGTTGGTGTACCCAACGAGTAACATGACTCGTCCCGATTCCGGTTCTGACGACGCTGGCAACCCGGAGACGCTCCTCTCTGTGACGTTCGAGGGTCCGGCACCGACCATCGACGTACAGGACAAAGCGAGACTGTTCGTCCAACTCGGTCGGGCGCACACGATTCCGATACTCCACGAGTTCGAATCGGACCCCGGACCGAGACGTTTCTCAGAGTTACAAGAGACGCTAGACGTCCCGTCGACGACGCTTACCGACCGGCTTCGAGAACTGACCGCTGACGGGTTCATCACCCGCCAATCTTACGACGAGATTCCACCGCGAGTCGAGTACACGGCGACACAGAAGACACTGGACCTCGCGCCGATGTTCGAGTACCTCTGTCGGTGGGGCGTCTACTACGAGTTTTGAGCCGGCAACTCACGCCTCGCTAGCTTCGTGTTCGATGCGCTCTACCAGTCGATGAATCGTCTCCGTCTCGTCCATCGACTCGGGGTGGACGGCGATGGCGACGACGACGTCGTCGCCGTGTTCGACGGCCAAGACGTGTACTAAGACGCCAGTTTGCGTTCCGTCGACGTCGATGCTCCCGGCGTACGTCGTCACGTTCGTGGGCGTGTCGAGCACGGTTCGTTCGCTCGCTGCGAGTCGGCGGAGGTTCGAGACGTTGTCCAGTCGGTCTGTCGCGCCGAACGAAGAAGCGGCGTCGACGACGCGGTCGACGAGCACCCCGTCGGCCATCCGGCCGAACGGGTTGATGGACTCACCGGCGACTTCCACGTTCGGTGTGCTCACGATGAGGAGCGCCGCCGTCTGATTGTCTGCCGTCGTTCGCGAGTACCCGGAGACCCAACTCGTGACGGTGACGTTTCGAGAGACACCCGCGACACCGACGCTGTAGGTGAGCGGGACGGCCGTCGTGTTCCCGTGGACGTACGACAGCGATTCGTGCGCTGCCGTCGGAATCGTGGCCGGTGTCGCCTCTGCGGAGAGGAGGGTCCCGGTACACCCAGCGAGGAGAATCGCCAGTACCAGGGTGACGACGGTGACAGTCTGTCTCGAACTCATGACGAGACGACGAGCTCTGAAGTGATGAGTATTGCTAGCAACCACCGTTCGGCGAGCCGTAGTCGACAGACTGGTTCACTTCGCGGGTCGAGTCGACTGGTCTCGCTGTAAGTCGAGCAACCGTTCGATATCCTCCGAGTCGAGGACGTCGACGAGGCTCTCTCCGGCTTTCACACGCTCGTGTTCGGCGTCGGTCAGAAATTCGCTGTGACCGTGTTCGGCCAGGAGTCTTGCGAGCGTCTCTTCGAGGTCGTCGGGGTCGTATCCTGGAATCGGCATAGGGGAACCACGTTCCACGGCAACTTATAGCACTAGTCGACCGCGTGGGGATGGTACGCTCTGCGAGGACTCTCGTACTCGATAAACACGATAGTGCGATAGGGAATTGGTCTCGACGTCACGAATAGCTTCGAAGTCTGTGTAAGAGTCGAGACTCTCCGCCTGCAGTTCCCGAAACACGGAATTTGACTGTTCCTTCGTCGATGAGGCGGAACGCTACCGACGTTCGCCTCGTTCCCGAGTCGACTGGTGTATCGGTTGCTCGGTCGATTCCACCTCGAGTGGGCGCCACGTCGAGTCGACAGTGGTACGGTGTGGAATCGGATTGTCGATATTCGGATTTCGGGTCAGCAGTCGCTCTAAAAGCGACAAATCAGTTGGGTTCGGCTTTTCGACGATTTCGTAGTCGACCACGATTGCTCCATCCTCCTCGGAAATTCGAACGTAATTGAGTCGATACCAAGAGTAAAACACGCGCGGAAGAACGCCGAGCACCACTGACTGTCGAGACAGGCGCTTCAGCCACGTTCCCGTGTTGATTACGACGCGGTCGTTGAGTTCGGTCACCGATGCCCGATGGGTGTGACCGTAGACGAACGCCGCGACTTCGGGATGTTGTTCGAACACCTCCCGTGCGCCCTCCAGGTAGGTGTCGTACACTTCTCTGGGATCTTCGTCGTTCAGTAATCCGAAGCGGGTCAGCGTCTGCCGTACGTCCCTGACCAGGATGAAAAGCGGGAGAGAGAGAACGAGTAAGAGAATGAAGATAGCGACGTTCACCGCTAGGACGACGTCTATCAGAACGCCGACGATACTGAGTTGACTCAGAACCGAAACGATGAGCCGGTTCGGTGTCGACCAGATTCCGAAAGAATCGACGAGAAATATCCCCAGATACAGCACGCTGATGTTGAACAGCAAGAGGAACGGAACTGCCGCATAGCGGATAATCGGACTCATCTCGCGATAGAAGTAGTTCGAGATCATCCAATCGGGTATCTGAGTCATCGGAGTCACCGACTGAATGTCCTTGAGCCAGTTGAACTTCCCTCGATCGGATAGCTGTCCGGCACGACCTGTGATATGGCGGTTGACATAGTAGCCCGGTGGATTTGCGTACGGATTGCCAAAGTCGGGACTCTTGTTGTTCGGGTCTCGCTGTTGTCCGTGTTCGATCCAGATGACGCGGTCGCCAACCGGACGAGTAATGACCACCTCTTGTTCGAGCGTGATGTTGTACTCGGCTAATCGATCGACGTATTCTGGATAGCAGGCAAGCTCGTAGTCGTGGTTCCCCGGGATAAACGTGATCAGGATCCGTTCGCCAGTTGCACGAAACTGCTCGAAGAGTTTCGGATAGCGGTCGACGAGAGCGTCGAACTTCTCTATCCCGTCGAGTTCGGTATACTCCCACAGTCCGAACGCGTCGCCGTTGACGATGAGTTCGATATCTTCCTCACTCTTTTGTAGTCCCCGGAGGAACGTGAGAAGTTCCTCTTCGAACTCGACGTTTTGGAGTTCCTCGTCTCCACCGATGTGGAGGTCGCTGATAAAGTAGTATTCTTTCGAGCTCTGTCGTGTTGGTTGTAATGCCATGTCTGCAACTCACTCGTGTCGGTCGTTGATCTGGTCACCTATCTCTGAGCAACGTCTCTCAGCATCGAGTACCCAAATTACGTCTCCGGAATACTTGAACGTGACATCCTCGTCTCCGCGTAAGGGCTATCACTACGGATCCTGTTCTCGTCTCGTTAGCCTCCAACCCGTCCACGGTGAAGAAGCCGAGTTGGGAGCGCGTCACCGCTTCGCAGATTGCGCCCCGAGGCGATCAGCAAGTTGCCCTGAGACACCTGTCAGGTGGGACGACCCAAAGATTGCAACCAGCAGTCCGCCCAGCGTGTTGTAGAACAGATCGAGAATGGTGTCAACGATGCCGTACTGGGTGAGGACAGTGTCTGCTCCCAGGTGACCAGAGATCACACTGATGTAGAACTCGAGGCCTCACAATAGATGCGGAACTGATAGAGGAGATGAACCTCACTCGAGGATCCGAAGGGTTCGTGAGACTGTAGATATGTGACAAACTCCGACCGTCGGTTACGGTAGTAGAATTGCGATGGAGATAGAGTCTCACGACATCACTCACCCGGTGAACCCTCTAGCACGGCGTTTCTTCATCCTCTGTTCCATCGCTCAACGAGTTCCCATCTCCATCAGTTTCAGAACGTACGAACAGACGTCGTTATGGTAGACAGATGATTTTAACTCCACGCGCGGAGGAGAGACGCGTAAGGAAACAAGATTAGCCAAAATGCAAATATTTATGGATAAAAGTGCCCAATTTAATGAGAATATTGGTATTAGTGCATATATATTTATCTCTATTTGAGTGCATCACAGAACTATGGTCAATTGGAGAGCAGTGGCATACGGCATGGTGACAGCGTTTGTCGTCGGGATTATCAGCGGGCTTGGACTTCCGTTCACGGACGCAACCTTACCTGTGGTTGGTGCTGGCTTCTCTGGGTTAATCGCCGGTGGAGTCGCAGGATACTACAGTCACGAGGGGATGGGTGGTGGGGCATTACACGGTCTCTTGGCAACCACCATTGGAGGAATCATCGTCGGCCTCGTGTTGATCGTACTCGGTACGCTAGCTGCGGGCCTCGGAGGCTTCGGGCTGGCTGTCGGATTCCTGTTGTTAATCGTCGCATCAGGACTTCCCGGTGCCGTCGGCGGGGCAGTCGGTGCGATGTTTAGAGGTGAAGAAGAGCCCATGGGTCGCCCCGCAGCATAAGTACGAACGCGTACCCGTACAACCGAACTTTTTGTCGAGCTTTCCCCGTGAGCGAACTGCCTCGACGTCAGATTCCGAGGCGTTCGAACTACTTTTTCGGAAGTTGACTCTCTGGTAGGTCGATTCCCGTCCGTGTCGCAGTTCTGCATATCCGTCATAGACCGACAAACACTGGACGATTCGACCGTTTCTTCGGCATACCGTACGGATGTCGACATACAATTTGAGCAGGTACAGACGAGGTACGTTCACGGCGACGTCGACGAGCGAGTATTTGAAGAAGAAATCACTCGCGGATGTGCACCGACTAAAGGCTCACGCCTGCGGTGATGCCGTGGTCGAAACACCCCTTTACCTGTACTCGACCCCAAGGAGGAGGTATGCCATCGACCGGTGACGAAGCCCCCGACTTCACGAACAAGGTCGCAAACGGAGACGTCGAGGAGTTCACGCTCTCGGAGCACACCGGTGACGGACCGGTCGTCTTGGCGTTCTTCCCCGGCGCGTTCACGCCGCCGTGTTCGAACGAGATGGTCGCGCTCGAAGAACATCTCGGCGACTTCGAAGACGCCGGTGCGTCGGTCTACGGAGTGAGCGCCGACTCGCCGTTCTCGCTCAACGCGTTCCGCGACGAACACGACCTGTCGTTCCCGCTCGTCAGCGACATGAACCGTGAGACGATTCAGGACTACGGTCTCGAAATCGACATCGCGGACCTCGGACTGTACGGCGTCGCCAACCGTGCCGTCTACGTCCTCGATAGCGAGGGAACGGTGACCTACGAGTGGGTCGCCGACTCGCCGGAGAACGAACCCGACTACGACGAACTCGTCGACGCCGTCGAGTCGGCGTAACCGTCGATTCTGAACTCGCGGCCGAAGAACGACGACCGCACCGCCTTTTTGACACACTGCTCGACGAGTGATACCGACGCCAGTCGTCGGATGGTCTCGCTGACCCCTCTTTTTCAGAGTGCAATCGCTACACAGTCAGTCCATCGGGTTGCGGATCAGTTGGCCGTGTTCGACCTTCATACAGCGGTCCTGGACGACGTCGACACCGGCCGTTTCCGCCCTTCGTGCCGCCTCGTCGTGTCGGATACCGGATTGCATCCAGACCGCCTTCACGTCGTCGCGGGCGAGCGCCTGGTCGACGATTTCCGGGACTTCCTTGCTCGGCCGGAATATCTCGACGATGTCGACCGATTCGGAAACGTCGGCGAGTGAGTCGTACGCCTGCTTGCCGAATATCTCGTCCGCGTTCGGGTTGACCGGTCGCAGGTCGTACCCGTGGCGCTGGAGATACGCTGGCACGATGTGGGCTGCTTTCTCGTACGACGTCGACGCGCCAACCACGGCAACTCGCGTGTACTGCAGGATTCGACGGAGTCCGTCTGCGTCTTCGATTGGCATACGTCTGTATGGTGGAGACGGAAAGTCAGTCTACCGCCGAAACCGTCGACGACGTTCTCTGAACTCGTTCGGACTGCAGCCTGAGCGCACCATCAGACCATTTGCTATCGCAAATGACAGTTTATCAGTGTCGAGAAGATGGTTCGTGGTAACACGCTGGAAGCGGCAGGATACTACCCGGTCGGAACCCCTTTTCACGTCACGCCCCTCGTGTCGTGTATGTCGCAACAAGACCTCTCGGCCGGCGAAGTCGAACGCGCGAACGGAATGCCAGTCCTCGGTCTCGGAACGTGGGAGAACACCGAAGACGGGCAGTGTGCGACCTCCGTGAAGGAGGCGCTGGAGATGGGCTACCGCCACATCGACACCGCGCAGGTGTACGGCAACGAAGAGCAGGTCGGCGAGGGTATCGCCGAGGCCGACGTCGACCGTGAGGACATCTTCCTCGCGACGAAGGTCTGGATCGACCACCTCGACCACGACGGCGTCGTCGAGACGACGAAAGAGAGTCTCGACAAACTCGGCGTCGACAAGGTCGACCTCCTCTACGTCCACTGGCCGTCGCGGACGTACGACGCCGAGGAGACGCTCGGCGCGTTCAACGAACTCGTCGAGGAGGGACTCGTCGACCGTATCGGCGTCAGCAACTTCCAGCCAGAGCACATGGAAGAGGCCGTCGACGTGTCGGACGAACCCATCTTCGCCAACCAAGTCGAACTCCACCCGCTGCTCCCGCAAGAGGAGATTCGTGCGAAGGCCGACGAACTCGACATCGAAGTCGTCGCGTACTCACCGCTCGCACGCGGTGAGGTCTTCGACGTCGACGAACTCGAGGAGATCGCCGAGAAACACGACGCCAGCGCGGCGCAGGTCAGTCTCGCGTGGCTTCGCGAGAAGGGCGTCACGGCCATCCCGAAGGCGACGAGCACCGACCACATCGAAGACAACTGGGAGTCGCTCGGCGTCGAACTCGACGACGAGGACGTCGAGAAGATAGACGGTATCGAGAAGACCGACCGTCGCGTCGACCCCGACTTCGCGCCCTGGTAAGCGGCCGTCGTCGTCATTCTTCGATTCTTTTCATTCTCGAAAAGCATAGCTTTACGTCGTCCGACCAGACACACGTGGTCGATGGAATCGACTCAGCCGGGTATCTTCGGCGCGATTCGGATCGACCTCGCGCGTCTCCACGCGACGTGGATGGAACTGCTCTTCCCGCGACAGCTCGACCCGAGTCGCGTGCTCGGGAAGTGGCATCCCGAGACGACGGTCGAACGAGTCGGATACACCGGATGGGCCGCAGTCGGTCTGCCGCTCGTCGTCGTCGGCTATCCGCTCTTGCTCGTCGGGATGCTCGCGCGCTTCCACGCCCAGCGACTCGATAGCGCAGGGGCTCGACTCGGTGTACTCGGTGTCGTCGGCCTCTCGCTTCTCGTCTGGGGGGGACTCACCACAGTCGCACATCTCCGATTCTCACAGAGTGGCTTTCTCGCGGTGCTCGCAGCGAGTGTCGTCGCGACGTTGGCCGCAGCCCTCGCCGTCGTCTTCGGCCGGGTCGGTGGCCGGGGGACGAGAGTCCTCCTCGCGTATCCGACGGGGATGACGGCGCTGTTTCTCCCGCCGGTCGTCGCCGCCCTCTACTCGCCCTCGGTTGCGAGCGTGGTCTTCCCCGGTAGCCAGTCGCTCGCCGTCTGGTTACTCGACACCGTCCTCTCGGTCGGTGGGCTCGACGTTCTCCTCCGCGACCAGTTCGACCTCCGAGGCGTCGCCTACGTCGCCATGTGGTTCGGCCTGGCCGTTCCACTCGGGTGGCTCTTCGGCGTCGTCGTCACGCTCGCAGACGTCGTTCGCCCTCGCGCCGGTCGGGCGTGAACTGCTACGCTCGCCGACTCATCGTTCACTCGAACGACCGTTCCTGTCGCTGCATTCTGCGGATAACGTCGACGAGTTCGCTGGGCTGCGTCGACCCGACGACGAGTCGCTGATTCTCGCCGTAGACGAGTTCGACCCCTTCGTTTCCCCCGATGTTGAACGACCGCTGGTCGCCTAACCCGACGTGGATACCCCAGTGGCCGAGCGGCGTCGCCGGATGGTAGACGTGCCGTTCGACTCGTTGAATCTCCTCGAACGGGATGTGCTGTGTGACGCGAAACGGCGGGAAACTGACGACGACACCCTCGTTTGTCACCTCTGTGGTCAACCGCATCGCCGCGAAGCCAGCGACGAGACCGACAGCAGTGAGGAGACAGAGTAGTTGTCCGGCGAGTGTCGTCGCCTCACTGACCCCGAAGGCGAGAAAGACCAGTGCCGTCGCGACGACGACGACCCAGAGCGTGGGCCGACGGAATCGCTGTACCTCCCGGTAGACTGCCTCGGTACTCACGTGTTAACATACGACGTGAGCGGAGAAAAACAGCGCGGCACATAGACGTATCAGCCTCGCTACCCGGCGTGGTACGTTACTGCTCGGCGACGTCGTCGAGTGTCTCATCCC
This sequence comes from Halogranum rubrum, assembly GCF_900114455.1. GTDB lineage: Archaea > Halobacteriota > Halobacteria > Halobacteriales > Haloferacaceae > Halogranum > Halogranum rubrum. The sequence continues at coordinate 408,088 of NZ_FOTC01000002.1, forward strand.
GCATTCGAGCAGTGACGCTGACCCCGAGGAGACTGACGACGAGCCCCGAGACGACGAAGATAGCGAGCCGCTCTATCGGCGAGAGGAAGACACCGTTCGGTAGTTGCAGGTGGCCGAGTATCGACTCCTGTTCGAGGAAGTAGCCCGTGAACCCGCGGACGACGAGGCCGACGGCGAGGACTCCGAACGGGAGGTTGAGGTACGGTGCGCTGAGTCCGTCCGATTGGATGAACTCGTCGAGGACTCGGCCCGTACTCGCGGTGAGTGCGGCGAGTGCTAACCACGGAACGCTCCGATAGGAGAACAACAGGACGCGGATGTACGTTGCATCGGTCTGGATATCGCGGACGGCGAGCGCACCGAGGAACACGCCGACGAGGGCCAGACCCGCCGCGACGACGTAGGTAACGATAGACACCTGCCCCGAGTAGAGCGCGTCGCGAGCGCGCTCGACGGCGGTGGCGAGTCTGTCGTCGATGGCCAACCCCTTGTAGAGGAGCACGGCCCCGAGCAACGAGGCGAGTGCCGCGAGCGCGACCTGTGGGCCGAACTGGGTCAAGAGGAGTGGCAGTAGTAATAGCCCGATACCCAGTGGGACGAGGACCGTCGAACGCAGTTCCTCGTCGCCGAGAAACTGCTTCAACAGGTAGTACGTCGACTCGATGTCGTGGGCCTGGCGAACGACGACACGGTCCACCGAGTGGATCGGGAGACGACTCTCGACGATGGGGACGATACGCTCGTCCTGTGCGCTGTCGATGACGACGATAGCCGAGTCGAGGTCGTACCTCTCGATGAGGTCGTCCAGTTGGGCCGCGACCGAACGGTCCGTCCCGACGAGTGAGTCACCGACGCCGCCGACGACGGCAACGACTGCTTCCTCCTGTTCGTCACGCAGGTCGCGTGCGACGCGAAGCGACTCTAAGAGACAGTTGACGCTCGAATCTTCGGGGTCTGCGAGTCCGACGTCCGTCACCAGTGCGTGGACCGCCTCCCACCCCGCGACGGGGAGTTCGAGACCGGCCTTTCGGCTGATGTCGTTCGAGCGGTCGACACAGACGACCAGCGTGGACACATCTGTGGCGAGTACCGGACGCGTAAAAACCCTCCCGGTCAGGGTTCGAATCTCGGTCGCTTAGAACCGGAAGTCGAACCCGTCGTCCGGCCGCACGGCACTCGCGATACCCGCGCCGAAGGCGAAGGCGACGGTCTGTGCCCCACCGCGGAGACGGGAGGCGAGTCCACGCTGCGGTTCGAACGTCGACACCGACACCGTCTGGTCGAGACGGTCTTCGAGCATCGCCTCGACGTCTTCACGTGTCCCCAGGTGGTCGACGAGTCCGAGTTCGAGCGCCTCCTCGCCGAGGAAGACACGGGCTTCTGTCGCACGGATCTCTGCCGGGTCCATCCCTCTGCCTTCGGCGACCCGCTCGACGAAGTTCTCGTAGTAGTCGTCGATGAGTCCCTGGAGGTACGCGCGTTCGTCGTCGGAAATCTCCTTCAACGGTTGGCCCGCGTCCTTGTACTTCCCCGCGGCGAATCGCTCGTAGGAAACCCCGAGTTGGTCCGCGAGTTCCGAGACGTTCGGTCGCGACCCGATGACGCCGATACTGCCGACGATGCTGGCGTCGCGCGCCCAGAGTTCGTCACACCCGCTAGCTATCCAGTAGCCACCGCTGGCACAGACGTCTGTCGTGTAGGCAATCGTCGGTCCGTCGAACGCCGCCGCCGCCAGTCGGATGTCGTCGCTCGGGACGACTTCACCGCCCGGCGTGTTCAGTTTGACGAGGAGCGCCTTCGCGTTACTGTCGTCGTCGGCCGCCTCGATACGGTCGACGATATCGTCTGCGGCGTCGCCGCCGCCACTCGTCGGGAGCGGTCCGCGGCCACCGTCGCGAGTGATCGGTCCCTCGACGGCGACTTCGGCGACGTTGTAGCTCGGGAAGCGATACTCCGCGAGACGGCCACCGTAGCGCACCCCGAAGACGACGGTTCCGAGGACGAGCAAGACGCCAAGCAACTCGACGAGCGAGTCTGGTATCTCGAAGAAGAGAAACCAGCCGAGAATCGTCGCGACGGCGGCGGCGAAGAGAACGATACCTAGCTGCCCGAGACGCGTGGTCCAGTCACTCACGGGCGTTCACCGCGCTGCATCTGTGACACCTGCATAGCTACCGCTCGGGGCGCAGACGGTATAAAACTAAAAGCGAGAGATGAAAACGTCGAACTTAGAGCAGCCCCGTCTTCTGGAGCTTCATCAGGTCCTCGGTGTCGAGGGTTTCGCCTTCCTTGAACTTCTGGTAGATCTCTTCGGCCTCGGCCTTGGCCTCTTCGCGCTTCTCGGCGCGCTCGTCCTTCCGCTCGGCCTCTTCCTGCTTGTCGAGTTCGCGGAGGCGCTTCTGGACGCGGACGAAGTCCTCGTGGTGGCGGTCGGCGGCTTCCTGCGCCTGCACGAACAGTTCGTGCATCTCGTCGGCCTTGTCACGGATGTCGTCGGCCTCGCGGTAGGCCTCGATCATCTGGTTGTGGTGTTCCTGGGCTTTGTCGGCGAGTTCCGTCACCTTCTGGTGGTGCTGGGACGCCTCGGAACGGACCTCTTCGGCCTCTTCGACGAGTTCTTCGAGTTCGCCGCTGTCGTCGACCTTGTCCTTCTTCTGCTGGTACTGTTCGCGCTTGTTCTCGATCTTCTCGATCAGTTCGCGCTCGTCTTCGGTCGAGAGGACCTCGGTCTGCTGACGGAACTCGAGTTGCTCGATCTCTTCTTTGAGCTCTTCGAGACCTTTCCCGTCGTCGAGTTCAAGGTCGCCCTTCATCTCCTCGACTTTGTCGAAGAGTTCGTTGGCTTTCGCGTTGAGCTCGTTTCGGCTCTCTTTGTGCTCTTGGACCTGCTCGTTGAGCTCGTCGCGCTGTTCGCGGTGCTCTTGTGCCTCGTCGACCTTCTCGCGCGTCTTGGCGTTCAGGTCGTCGCGCTTGGATGCGCGTTCGGAGGCCATCTGGTTGAGCTCGTTTCGTCGGTCACGGAGCTGACCGGCGAGCTTGATAAGTTGTCCTTTAGAACCAGATTCGAGTTGTTCGTCTGTGAGTTCGACGTTCTTCGACTCATCGAGTTCCTCGATGTCGAATTCTTTTACTACTGCCATGCTTGATCAAACCTCGATACCATCACCGCTCCGGTGGCGGCGGCTACTCGTCGGAGTGCGACCGGCCGATTATAAGAATTCCCGATCATTCTGCGTGCGATGCCGCCGGAACGCCGGAGGCGCTCTGGTAACTGCTACTACAGCAGTCCCACATATAAATGCATCGGTGGTCTGGATGGGTGAAAATGGCTACCATGCCGCTCGATACGGCTGTGTGGGTCGTTCACACTGGTGGACAGTAGTATATAAATTATCGAGCACTCCAGAGCCAGTCCACACGAGAGAGAACGGCACGCCTTTGGTGCCGACTGGCCGTGTTCTCTCTATGGAAGAAGTCGTCCACGCACGCGGGCACGAACACGTCTCCGCAGAGCACGCGAGTACGTTCGAGGTGACGAGCGACGACTGGTTGACGCCGGCCGGCGACTGCATCCTCGCGATCGACGCCGACCGCACTCCCGCAGACTTCGACGACGCCTTCGTCGAGGCTTGTCGGGACGAAGGCGCTGAGATCACCGCCACCTTCGACGCCGACGGTCTGACCGAGACGGTCGTCGGGAGCGGCCATCCCGAACTCACCTTCGAGAACGACCGGAGCATGGTCGGCCGCACGAGCGACCACACCGACGACCGGACGTTCATGATTCACGCCGACTTCGCCGCCGAGGGATTCGACCGCGAACTCGTCGACGCCCTCGCCGACGGCGCAGCCCTCACGGTGACGCTCTCTGTCGAATAGAACTCGAACACGCCTGCCAGCGCACTTTTGCAGTCTGCATCCGCATACCCCTCTATGCCCGAAGAACCCGCCGAGAACATCAGCGGCGGCATCGACGGCGGCGGCGCAGACGCGGCGTTCACCCCCGACGACGCCGAGACACGCGCGGCGGCCGTCGTCGAGACGCTCGGCGAGATGTACTGGCAGAAAGCATACGGTGGCCAAGACGCCTTCACCTGTCTCGTTCGGACGATTCTCAGCCAGAATACGAGCGACAAAGCCAGTCAACCGGCCCACGACAGTCTGATGAACCGCTACGGCGGCGGTGACCTCGCGACGACGCTCGCCGACGCCGAGCAGTCCGAGTTAGCTGAAACGATTCAGTCTGCGGGGTTGTACAACCAGAAGTCCGAGATGATCGTCGGCGCGGCCGAGGAGATTGTCGACGAGTTCGGCGGTGCCGACGAGTTCGACGAGTTCGTCAGAGAGGAGGACCCCCAGACGGTTCGTACCCGTCTCTTGGAGATTCACGGTGTCGGGCCGAAGACGGCCGACTGCGTGTTGCTCTTCTCCGGTGGTCGCGGCGGCGTCTTCCCCGTCGACACACACGTCCACCGTATCGCTCGACGGATGGGGCTCGCGCCGGCAGACGCCGACCACGAGGAAGTGCGCGAACATCTCGAACGCGACGTTCCCGCGGAGAAGTGTGGCTTCGGCCACACGGCGATGATTCAGTTCGGGAGAGAGTACTGTACGGCGAGAAAGCCAGCCTGTCTCGACGGGCCGGAAGCCTGTCCGCTGTACGACCTGTGCGACCGTGTCGGTGTCGACGAACTCGACGAGACGGTCGTCGACCCGTCCGACGCGGCGTAACTCAGTTCTCGTCTTTCGTCAGGCCGTCCAGTACGGCGTCGGCGCTCGCGAGGTTCGTCGCCAGCGGGATGTCGTGGACGTCGCAGATGCGGAGGAGTGCGGAGATGTCGGGTTCGTGTGGCTGGGCGGTCAGCGGGTCGCGGAGGAAGATGACGGCCTCACACTCGTTGGAGGCGACTTCCGCGCCAATCTGCATGTCTCCGCCGAGCGGTCCCGACGCTTTCCGTTCGATGTCGAGACCGGTCGCCTCCATCAGTTTCTTGCCGGTCGTTCCGGTCGCGATGAGGTCGTAGTGTTCGAGAATCGCCGAGTGCTCCGTCGCGAACTCGATGAGGTCTGCCTTCTTCTCGTCGTGGGCGATGAGTGCGACCGACATACTCGCCGATGCGTGAGCGAGCGACAAGAAGGTTCGCGGTTCAGGATACTCAGACGCGAGGTGAGCGACTCTGGCGGACCGTCGCCCCATCGCGTACCTTGTCGGGACAGTGCGGGCAGACGCGCGGCTGTTCGAGTCCTTCGGGCGCAAAGACCCGCACGTACGCCGGCGTCACCTCCGAGCCACAGTTCTTGCAGGTTCGCATCTCAGACCCTCTCCCGTTCTCGGCGGAAGCGCGCCCGCCGTCCGTCTGCGGTCATACCGGCGAACTCACCTCGTTTCCTGCCCGGTCGGTCGGAGCGTGGACCTCCCTGTACCACCGCCGGAGGATGCTTTCGAGTTCGTCACACGAGAGCGGCTTTCGGTAGCCCCACACGGGTCGACAGACCTCGTACTCGAACCCCGTCCGAACCGTGTTCGTCTTCGGGTCGTGGGACCGTTCCGTGACGGTGAAGACGACTTCGTCGTCGCCTCCCTCGTCCGGGTTCACCCGAATCGAATGTTTCGACCACGTCGGTCCGTGGTTCCGGTCCACCTGTTCACGATAGGCGGTGAAGACGTGTTCCGCTTCTTCGACCGCTGTGTGCGTCGGGTCGACGACACACCGGTCGAACGGTCGTCGCGCGCTCGTTCGTCGAGTTGTGAGTTCTGTCATCTGTCTGGGTTCCCGTCGGGTGTCCACACGTTGTTCGTCCAGCCTCTGCGTCAGCGGTTGACCCCGTGAGGGGGAGGGAGCGACCTGACAGCACGGGTTAGCACGGATGTCGTCTCCCTCGTCTCGACGGTTCGTGGGAGGTACAAAATCGGTTCTGACCACTTCGTCAAAACAGTCGAGAGCGACGAGCGACGCTGCGTTCGGCACTCGATGCACGAGAACAGCGGTGACGTATCTCAGTCGTCTGAGACGGCCGGTTCCGAACCGCCACTCGCCCTCTCTTCGGTCGCCGCTCGTGCCGGACCGGCGAGCGTGTTGAGAACCGCGTTCCCGGAGCGTTCGCGGTCGACGAGTCCCTCCGACGCCAAGCGGTCGAGGTGGTGAGACACGGTTCCCGGCGTTCGGTCGAGTGTCTCGGCGAGTTCTGACACCGTCGCTGGTTCCGTCCCGTCGAGTGCATCGAGGACGGTGGCCGTCGCTTCGTCCACGTACGCCGCTGCCAACGTCGCCTCGGCGTCGTCGACGACCGACGTGACGTACCGTTGCTTCCCACGTACTTCGTTACTCGCGACGAACCCTGCCTCTTCGAGCGTCCGGAGGTGATAGCGCACCGTCGACCGAGGGATGCCCGTCGTCTCGACGAGTTGTGCGACGTACGTACCCGGTGAGCGTTCGATGGCCTCGTAGAGCTGTCGTCGCCGGTCGTTGTCGAGGAGGTTCGCCTCTCCAGACTGGACTGCGCCTTGCTGAACCGACACCACGAGTGGCGTCGTGACGAGTCGGGGTGGGGCCACGACACCGTCTGTCGCTAGCGTAGAGAGGGGGCTCACCGCGAGGACGTCTGACTGGACCGAGTGTGCGTCCGAGACGCCAACCGTGTTCGCCCAACCGGCCGGAGTCGCCCGGGCGCTCGACGACACGGTACTCGAGTCGGATGCCACCTCTGGTGCTGTGGTTCGTGCAGGGTCGTCGACGATGAGGAAGAGCGGCCCTGCACTGAGGGCCAGCAAGACCACAGTTGCGGCGACAACGAGCGTCGAAAGTCGGTTCATGGGGTTGAGAATGCCGGTGTCGGCGTTGCGCGCTTCCGGGAGTCTTCGGCAGTCGCGTACATAGTTCTCTTGGCCCGACTCTCGAACAGGAGACGAAGGCGTGAGCTGAGCGTCCGTTCGGCACTGCTCGTCTCTTCCGGCCCGCAGACTGAAACGGTTGGCAGACGAACACTCGCGTATGTCGATGGAGACGTACACCGTCGAAATCGCAGAGACCGAGAGTCACGAGGGAATCTCCGCCGACGTCTACGACGAAGACGGGTTGGTGACGGAGTCTCTTCACGTCGCGTACGCCGACTACGGCGTGGCCGCAGTCCGCGAAGACTGGGAACCCGACGTCGTCGAACGGGAGGTCACGGCGGACGTGACGACGCTCGACATGCAGGTGGCGCGCGCCAACGACGTGTTCGAGTTTCGACTACTCGGTGACCGAGAAGAACTGCTTCGGGAGCGACTGTCGGATTCGGACTTGCAACTGGCGTACGTCGACGAGTAATCGCTCGAACGGCGGGTAGTCGAGTGGTCGAACAGTGGACGACTGAGAAGCAGCGGGCGTTTTTTCGGCTTACTTGAAGCGGAACGTTTCGAGGTTCTTCGGCGCGAACGTGCGCATGTTGAAGTCGTGGTAGAGCGACGAACTCAGGTCTTGGACCGAGCGCTCGTCACCGTGGACACAGAGCACCTTCTCGGGGCGCGGGTTCATCGTCTTCACGAAGTTCATCAGTCCGCTGCGGTCTGCGTGCCCGGAGAAGCCGTCGACCGTCTCGACGTCCATCTTCAGGGCGAGCGTGCTAGAGCGGCCGGGGTCGTTGGGGTCCGAGACCGGAATCTCGTCCCATCCGGTCTGGATACGGCGACCGAGCGTCCCCTGTGCCTGGTACCCGACGAAGACGAGCGTCGACTCGGGGTCGGAGCCGAGATGGCGAAGCCACGACATGATGGGCCCGCCAGTGACCATCCCGGAGGTAGAGAGGATGATGGCCGGACCGTCGTCGGTGACCTGTTGGCGTTCGTCCTCGCCGCCGTCGATGTGGTTGAACTCCTCGGCGAGGAAGGGGTTCTCGTCCTCGTGGAAGATGCGGTCACGCAGGTCGTCGCGGAGATACTCGGGGTAGGTGGTGTGGATGGCCGTCGCCTCCCAAATCATCCCGTCGAGGTGGACCGGCATGCTGGGAATCTTGCCAGAGCGCATCGCCTCTTCGAGGACCAACATGATTTCCTGTGACCGACCGACGGCGAACGCCGGAATGACGACCTTCCCGCCCTTCTCGTGGGTCTCGTTGATGATGTCGACGAGACTCTGCTCTGAATCTTCCTGGTCGGTCTGGTAGTCGTTGCGGCCGCCGTAGGTCGATTCGAGCACGAGCGTCTCGACGCGCGGGAAGTCGTTGACTGCGCCGTTGAACAGGCGCGTGTCCTTGTAGTGGATGTCGCCCGAGAACGCGACGTTGTAGAGGCCGTCGCCGATGTGGAAGTGTGAGACGGCGGAGCCGAGGATGTGTCCGGCGTTGTGGAACGTGAGCTTCACGTCCGGCGCGATGTCGGTCACGTCGCCGTATTCGAGCGGGATACAGTGTTTGATGGCCTCGCGCACCATCTCCGACTCGTACGGCGGCGTGCGGCCTTCCTTGGCCGCGACGTCGAGGTAGTCGAGCGTGAGCAAGCCCATCAGGTCGCGCGTCGGTTCCGTGCAGTAGATGGGGCCGTCGTAGCCGTACTTGAATAGCAGCGGAATCAGTGCGGAGTGGTCGAGGTGAGCGTGCGTCAGCACGACGGCGTCGATGGTGTTCGCCCCTGCGCCGAGCGCTTCGGGGACGTGGAGGTAGGGGACTTCGTCTTCGGCACCGGGTTTGTCACCGCAGTCGATGAGGATGCGCGTCTCGGGTGTCGAGAGAACGAAACTCGCCCGCCCGACCTCGCGGCAGCACCCGAGGGTGGTGATGCGGACCCACTCGTCTTTCGACATCTCCTCGCGGTGAATCTGTCTGCCGACGCGTTCGAGGATGTCACGGCGCTCTTCGCGTTCCTGTTTGAGGAAGTTGCGGACGTTCGAGACCGTCGAGGACTCGATGGGCGGCGTGCGGACGACTTCGGGCGTCCAGCCGACCTCTTTGGTTATCTCGCGGAGCGTCGACCCGTGGCGGCCGATGACCATTCCGGGTTTGGCCGCCTCGATGACGACTTCGCCGGTGTCGACGTGGAAGTCGAGGTCGGTGACACCGGCCTCTTCGGGGATGACGTCCATGATGCGCTCTTCGGCTTTGTGAGGGTCAGAGAGAACGTCGGGGTCGGGCCGCACCGTGATACGCTTCCGAAGCTTGCTCGCCAGTTTCCGGATGAGGTCGCCGTTCTGGGCGAACTCCTTCGGATGGCGCGTGTAGACGACGAGTTCGGGTCCTTCGTACTTGACGTCGGACACCGTGATGTCGCTCGGTAGTTCGTTCTCGATCTCTGCTTGCAGTTGTTCGAGTTGCTTGTCTACTGAACTCATATGTCGAAACTTCCCGTCCGGTTCATGGTGTGATAGATCGGGATCCTACGCTCTCAAAACGAATCGGACCGACAGACGGGCCTCGAACGGTCGCAACGTCGTGACCGGGCGTCTGAGAGTGCATACTGGAATCCAATACGGCTGGGTAGGTGCTCAACTGCGGGAAGAGGCAGTGAAAACCCGCTTAATCGGCAGTATAACCCCATTATTATAAAAGCCTTCGCAAAACGCAAGGACCGTCGCCCCGTCTCGGACGTATGCAGGTCACACCAGACACCGTCGCAACAGAGCGTCAGTGGCTTCGCGAACGGGCATCGACCGTCGTCCCACTCATCAACGAGACGCGTACTCAACTCGGCGAGTTGTTCGACACGGACGTCGATTCGGTGACGGAGATGCAGTTCCGCGACGAGGTCGACCGCGTCTTCGCCGACGGTGACGTCGCCGTCAACGTCGCCGGCTACGTCGGTCTCCTCCGTGACCTCGACGTCACGGGCGACTATCCGGGATTCGTCGTCGACGAGGTGCTCGGTCGCGAACTCGCGGCAACCATCGCCGGTGGCCAGCCGCTCGCGCTTCTCGCGCAGGCGACGTTCCACTTCGCGGATACCCACACACACGGAGACGACGACGAAGCGGCCGGTGCCGACGACCTCGATGCGGCCCTCGCAGCGGGCTTTCAGACCCGACTGCCGGGCTGGTCGTGGCGAGAGGGGGCGAACCCCTTCAGCGTAGGCGACGGACGAGACGACCCCACAGCGACGGAGTAGCCGCGTCGTCGATCATCGCCTCGTCGGTCGTTACAGACGAGGCAGGCGACGGAGTCGCGGTCTCTCCACCAGCGTCGGTCTCCTCTCGCTCTCGGAGTGCTTGGAGGCGTTCGACGACGTGCTCGTGTCCCGTCGAGCAGGGTGTCACCAGTTCGAGGTCGTCACCAGCGTACTCTGCGAGTAAGACGGGTGGGAGATGCTCTGCCGTGTACTCCGGGCCCATCCGGCCGACGCCCGCGGTGACCCGGTCGCCGAGACCGGTGACGGTACAGTCGTGCTCTAGCGCCCACTGTTTGAACGCCGAGATACGTTCTCGGGCGAGTTGGTCCTCGACGCACCGGAGACGGTCGCTCGACACGTCGAGGTCGTGGCCCCAGTGGTAGACGACGTAGTCGTCGACGGTGCCAGTCGCTTCTAGCTGGTCGAGGTGCGTGACCAACGGTTCGTAGTCGGTCTCGCCGGGTGCGTTCACCCACAGTTCAGCCCGTGTTCCGCCGCCTATCGACTGTGTCATTACTCTCCACCGAGTGAAGAGAGGCACGCCGAGCGCATCTACCCAGCGGATAGTTCTCACGCGATGAGACTGTCCGGCCGCGACGATGCTCCAGCGGACGCGTTCGCACACCTTCGGGGTCTTTAAGAGCGCCGTGGGGAAAGGTTCCGGCAATGAGCGACGACCAGGCACTCGGGATAACCGAGTCGAAGGAGTACAACACCGGCGAGTGGTACGCCGAAGTGGTCCAGAAGGCCGGCCTCGCGAACTACGGTCCCGACGGGATGAGCGGCTTCATCATCACCCGCCCCCGCGGCTACGCCCTCTGGGAAGGGATTCAGAACTACCTCGACGGCCAGTTCAAGGCGACGGACGTCCAGAACGCCTACTTCCCGCTCTTCATCCCCGAGAGCTACCTCGAACGAGAGAAGGACATCGTCGAGGGGTTCGACCCCGAAGTCGCGTGGGTCACCCACGGCGGTAATCAGGAGTTAGAGGAGCGTCTCGCCGTCCGGCCGACGAGTGAGTCCATCATCGCGCCGTACATGGCGCAGTGGGTCCGAAGCCACCGTGACCTCCCGCTTCGCGTGAATCAGTGGTGTTCGGTCGTCCGCTGGGAAGCGACGGACACGAAACCGTTCTTCCGGACGAAAGAGTTCCTCTGGCAGGAGGGGCACACGGCTCACGAGACCGAAGAAGAGGCGTACGAAGAGACGATGACGCGCCTCGGCCAGTATCGCTCGCTGTACGAGGACGTCCTCGCGATGCCCGTCATGCGCGGGAAGAAGCCCGAACACGACAAGTTCCCCGGCGCGGACACGACGACGACCGTCGAGGCGCTCATGCCCGACGGCAAGTCCGTCCAGGCGGGCACCAGCCACTACCTCGGCACCTCGTTCGCGGCGGCGTTCGACCTCACGTACTCCGACGAGGACGAAGAGGAACTGCCGGCGCACACGACTTCGTGGGGGCTCTCGTGGCGTTCACTCGGTGCGCTCATCATGACGCACTCCGACGACCAGGGCCTCGTCGTCCCCCCGACCATCGCGCCCGAACAGGTCGTCATCGTGCCCATCTATCAAGAGGACACGGAGGAGAAGGTCCTCGACTACGCCGAGGACCTCCGCGAGGAACTCGCCGAGGCGGGCGTCCGCGTCGAACTCGACGACCGCGACGAACGCAACCCCGGCTTCAAGTTCAACGAGTGGGAGTTGAAGGGCGTCCCCGTCCGCTTCGAAATCGGTCCGCACGAAGTCGACGACGACGAGGTCACCGTCGTCCACCGACCCGACGGCGAACAGGCCGTCGAGAGTCGGAGCGACGTCGTCGACGCCGTCGAAGACCACTTCGACGAGGTGTACGCGAAGTTGTACGCCCGCGCGGAGGAGAACCTCACGGAGAACGTCCGCGACGCCGAAGACAGAGCGAGTATCCTCGGCACCATCGGCCAGCACGGCGGCTACGTCCGCGCGCCGTGGTGCGGGAAAGAGGAGTGTGAGACCGAAATCAAGGAGACCATCTCCGCCGAAATCGTGATGGTTCCGTTCGAGGACGACGAGGAACGACATCACCCCGACGTCGCCGACGGCTGTACGTGCGCCATCTGCGACGACGAGGCCACCGAGACGGCCTTCTTCGCGAAGTCCTACTGAATCGGAGCGCCGTTCGAGACCGGCGTTCCCTCCGCGGTACGCCTGTCAGGTATTGTCAGCTATTGTGTATATTCTACCCCAGACCGTAATGGTCTTTCATTTTCATACAAACTCATTAAACAACCTAATATGACATTAGTACACCCTTATCCTATCAGGGGTACGCTGATAAGTGGGAAGTTCTAGCATCCCTCTATGACCAAGCCACACAGAGACACCCATGTCGGGTTAGCCAACCCGACCGACGAGCGATCTAACTGTGGGGTAGGCGCTGTCATCGACTTAGACGGCGGCGCGACCCACGAAACCATCGCAGACGGGCTCTCGCTCCTGAAAAATCTCGAACACCGCGGGACGACAGGTGCCGAAGAGAACACCGGCGACGGCGCAGGAGTACTCATCCAACGCCCCGACGAGTTCTTCGAGAGCGTCCTCGACGTCGACCTCCCCGAGCGGTACGCCGTCGGGAGCATCTTCATGCCGACGGACGACGAAGCGCGCGAGACCGTCACCGACCTGTTCGAGGCGGCGCTCGCAGACCACGACCTCGACGTGTTCCACTGGCGCGACGTGCCGACGGACAACACCGACCTCGGCCAGACCGCCCTCGACTCCGAACCCGACGTCTTCCAAGTCTTCGTCACCCCGAGAGACGACTCGGTAACCACCGACGAGTTCGACCGGAGTCTCTACGTCGGCCGCCGCGCCGCCGAGAACGCTATCAGTGACGCAGACATCCGAGGCTCCGGGCGCTTCTACGTCTGTTCGCTCCACCGCAAGACGCTAGTCTACAAGGGCCTGTTGAAAGGTGAGCAAGTTCCGACGTACTACCCGGACCTGACCGACGAGCGACTGAAGTCGACGCTGACGCTCGTCCACGAACGGTTCTCGACGAACACGCTCGGTGCGTGGCATCTCGCACACCCGTACCGCAACGTCGTTCACAACGGCGAAATCAACACCATCCGCGGCAACGTCAACTGGATGCGCGCCCGCGAGACGGACCTCGAACCGACCGATAAGTCGCCGCTGACGCAGGCGGACATCGAGACTATCAAACCCGTCACGCTGGCCGACCAGTCGGACACGGCGTCCGTCGACAACGCGGTCGAACTCCTGCTCCAGTCGGGACGCAAACTCCCCCACGTGCTTCGGATGCTCATTCCCGAAGCGTTCGAGAACGACGACCAGATGGACGCCCAGCGAAAGGACTGGTACGACTACCACGCCAGTCTCGTCGAACCGTGGGACGGTCCCGCGCTCGTCGCCGCGACGGACGGTGACCGCGTCGCCGCCGTCCTCGACCGTAACGGACTCCGTCCGTGTCGCTACGACGTGACGACCGACAACCGCCTCATCATGGCGAGTGAGGTCGGCGCGCTCGACACCGACCCCAGCGAAATCGAAGAGCGCGGTCGACTCCAACCCGGTGAAATCTTCATGGCCGACCCCGAGGAGGGTCGCGTCATCCCCGACGAAGAGGTGTTCGACGACCTCGTCGACACGAAGTACAGCGAGTGGGTTCAGACGGAACAGCAACAACTCGACGACATCGCCGACTCCGAGGACTACGCCACTCGTGGTCGCGTCGAGACGCTCCGCGCCAACCAGGCGGCGTTCGGCTACACCCACGACCAACTCAACCACCTCATCGAACCGATGGCCAAACAGGGGAAAGACCCCGTCGGGTCGATGGGCGACGACACGCCGCTCTCCGTCCTCTCGGACTTCAATCGGCCGCTGTTCACCTACTTCAAGCAACTGTTCGCGCAGGTGACGAACCCGCCGCTCGACTACATCCGCGAGGAACTGGTCACGTCGCTGGAGTCACGACTCGGCTACCAGCGCAACCTACTCGACGAGACGGCCGAACACGCCCGACAACTCGTCCTCGACTCGCCCGTCTTGACCGACGCACAGACGGAGAGCATCAAGGCGATGGACGGCGACGTCACGTCGACGGTCGTCGACCTGACCTACGACTCGGAGACGACGCTCGAAGACGCCATCGAGAACCTGCGTGAAGACGCTCGCGCCGCCATCGAAGACGGCGCAGAGGTCGTCGTGCTCTCGGACCGCGACGTCGGCCCGGAGCGCGTGGCGATTCCGAGTCTGCTCGCGATGGGTGCGGTCCACCACAGTCTGGTCCGCAACGGCCTGCGAAACCACGCTGGACTCGTCCTCGAATCCGGCGACCCCCGCGAGGTCCACCACGTCGCGACGCTCGTCGGCTACGGTGCGGACGCGGTCAACCCCTACCTCGCCTACCAGACCATCGAGGACATCGTCGCCGGCCCCGACGGTGCCGACGAGGAAGAGGCCATCGAGGCCTACATCAAGGCGCTCGAAGACGGTCTGCTGAAGACGATGGCCAAGATGGGCATCTCGACGGTCGAGAGCTACCAGGGTGCCCAAATCTTCGAAGCAGTCGGTCTCGACTCGGGGCTCGTTCGCGAGTACTTCGAAGGGACCGAGATTCGGACCGAAGGTATCGGCCTTCCGCAGATAGAAGACGACCTGCGCACGCGACACATGGTCGGCTTCGGCAGCGACGACACGCCGACGCTCGAACGCCAGGGCGAGTACGAGAACCGCTCGGACGGGATTCACCACCAGTGGAACCCGAAGACGGTCGGGACGCTTCAACAAGCGGTTCGCTCCGGAGACTACGAGAAGTATCAGGAGTTCGCCGACCTCATCAACGACCAGACCGAAGAGTTGCAGTCGCTTCGCGGTCTCTTGGAGTTCCAGAGCGACCGTGACCCCGTCGACATAGACGAGGTCGAACCCGTCTCCGACATCGTCACACGGTTCTCGACGGCGGCGATGAGCCTCGGGAGTCTCTCGCCGGAAGCACACGAGAACAACTCCATCGCCATGAACCGCATTGGCGGGAAGTCCAACTCCGGCGAAGGTGGCGAACCGCCAGAACGGTTCGGGACGGAGAAAGAGTGTACCGTCAAGCAGGTCGCTTCGGGCCGGTTCGGCGTCACCTCCGACTACCTCACCTCCGCCGAGGAGATTCAGATCAAGATGGCACAGGGGTCGAAACCCGGTGAGGGTGGCCACCTGCCCGGCAAGAAGGTCAACGAGATGATCGCGCACGTCCGGTACTCGACGCCGGGCGTCGGTCTCATCTCGCCGCCGCCGCTGCACGACATCTACTCCATCGAGGACCTGAAACAGCTCATCCACGACCTGAAGACGGCGAACCCCGAGGCGGACATCAACGTCAAACTCGTCTCCGAGGCCGGCATCGGCACCATCGCCGCCGGTGTCGCCAAGGCCAACGCCGACGTGGTCCACATCTCGGGGTACGACGGCGGGACCGGTGCGTCGCCGAAGACGTCTATCAAGAACGCGGGGCTTCCGTGGGAACTCGGTCTCGCCGAGGCGAACCAGATGCTCCGGGCGACGAACCTCCGCGACCGCATCCGTGTCACCGCCGACGGCGGGATGAAGACCGGCCGCGACATCGCCGTCGCGGCGCTCCTCGGTGCCGAGGAGTACGTCTTCGGGACGGCACCGCTCGTCACGGCAGGCTGTGTGATGGCCCGTCAGTGCCACGAGAACACGTGTCCGGTCGGCGTCGCCACGCAGGACGAGAACCTCCGCAACCGCTTCCCCGGTCAACCAGACCACGTCATCAACTACATGACGTTCATGGCGCAGGAACTCCGCGAGATTATGGCCGAACTCGGCTACACCTCCGTCGAGGAGATGATCGGCCGGCCCAAACATCTGCGCCAGCGCGAGACGGACCACCCGAAGGCGAAGCATCTCGACCTCTCGGACGTCATCGCACAGCCAGCGGGCGACCAGCGTACCAAGACGCGAGAGCAGGCCCACAGCGACTTAGAGACGCAACTCGACCACGACCTCATCGAGGCGGCCGAACCGGCACTCGACCACGGTGAACCGGTCCACATCAGCGAGGACATCTCGAACGTTGACCGCGCGGTCGGCGCGTTGCTCTCGAACCGCATCTCGAAGGCGTACGGCGGCGAGGGACTCGCAGACGACACCATCACCTGCGAGTTCGACGGCATCGCCGGCCAGTCGTTCGGTGCGTTCCTCGCACGTGGCGTGACGATGGAACTCACCGGCGCCTCGAACGACTACGTCGGGAAAGGGCTCTCCGGCGGGAAGGTCGTCGTCAAGACGCCCGAGACCGCAAACTACGCCGCCGCCGACAACATCCTCATCGGCAACGTCGCCCTCTACGGCGCGACGCAGGGTGAGGCCTACATCAACGGCATCGCGGGCGAGCGCTTCGCCGTCCGCAACTCCGGCGTGAAGGCCGTCGTCGAGGGCGTCGGTGACCACGGCTGTGAGTACATGACCGGCGGTGTCGTCGCCGTCCTCGGAGAGACGGGGAAGAACTTCGCTGCCGGGATGTCCGGCGGCGTCGCCTACGTCTACGACCCCGACGGCGACTTCGACGAGCGGGCGAACACCGGCATGGTGACGCTCCACGAGGAGTTGTCCGAGAAAGACGAGGCCATGCTCCACCGTCTCGTCCAGAACCACGCGGAGTACACCGACAGCGACCGTGCGAGCGACCTGCTCGACGACTGGACGGGACAGGTCGGGAACTTCGTGAAGGTGATGCCCGATGCCTACGCGCAGGTCATCGCCGAGGAGGACCGCGAAGACGTCCGCGATACGCTCCCGGAGGCCGCAACCGCGAGCACGAGCGCGCGGATGAAGGGTGAAGTCGCGTCGAGCGACGACTGAGGCGGCATCTGCCACGCGCACGCTTGTCGTGCGCGGCTTAGCAGCCGCGGATTTGTAGACGACGACTAATCCGCGGCACCTGACCAGTGTGCGTTCCATCGCGCACGACGTGAGTCTCTCGATGAGCGGACTCGCTTCCGAGTGGCGACGTCTGTGTTTTCGGACTGTGGGCCTGACAGATAGATACATCCTGCCACCTGTCCCAGTAGACGTATGAGTCTCCTCTCGGACCTCTTTGTGCGAATCGCCGGGTCGAACCCCGTGATGCAGGGGTTGCTTGGCGGAGTCATCATCGCGTCTTTCAACCTCCTCGGTGCGCTCGTCGTCCTCGTCTGGCGCAACCCCTCCGACCGGGCACTCGACTCGATGCTCGGGTTCGCAGCAGGGGTCATGCTCGCAGCGAGTTTCACGAGTCTCATCATCCCCGGCATCGACGCGGGCGGCGTCGTCCCGGTCATCGTCGGTATCCTTCTCGGCGTCCCCCGTCTCGACCGGGCAGACCGGTGGGTGCCGCACGTCCACGTTCTCGTGACCGGTCGGACACGTCCAGACACGCCCGCGACGGACGGTCGGACTGCGTCGGTGATGCTGTTCATCGTCGCCATCACCATCCACAACATGCCCGAAGGCCTCGCGGTGGGAATCGGGTTCGGGTCGGGGAACTTGGGTGACGCCCTCGCGTTGATGCTCGCCATCGGGATTCAGAATATCCCCGAGGGGTTGGCCGTCTCCATCGCCGCTATCAACGCCGGGTTCGACCGGCTGTTCTACGCCGCGCTCGCCGGCACCCGGGCCGGACTGGTCGAGATACCGCTGGCAGTCTTCGGCGCGATAGCGGTGTCCGTCGCCACGCCTATCCTTCCCTACGCGATGGGGTTCGCTGCGGGCGCGATGCTGTTCGTCATCAGTGACGAAATCGTCCCGGAGACGCACGCCCGGGGCCACGAACGGGTTGCGACGTTGGGAACGATGGTTGGCGTCGTCGTGATGCTGTATCTGGACGTGACGTTGGGGTAATCGACACCCTCGATATGGTCTGCCTAAGCGGCCGCTGAACCATCCTGTGACACCGTTTTCAGTACTTACCCTACTGATTACTATGTAGCTCTCACTCGTAGACGGCTACATGACCGGACTCTGTGGTGCAGTGCAGACAGAGACACCACATCTCGACGAACTCGCAGACGACATCGCGTACAACGGAGACGAGATAGTTGCGCCGTTCGTCACAGACGACGTCGCCGTCGCGAGCGTCCGTCACCCGACTCGGAGCGAGCAGTCGACAGCCGACTGCGACGACGTCGTCGTCCGACTCTGGGGGTCGATTTGGGGCGACGAGACCGGCGACGGTTACGTGACAGTCGACGAAAACGCGGCGACGTACTGTGCCGAGCGGTACCGTGCCGTCGGCCTCGACTTCCTCGACGAGTTGAACGGGAACTTCGCCGGCGCGCTCTACGACCCCGAAGAGGGGGACCTCTCACTCTTCACCGACCGGATGGGGACACGGCCGATTCACTACTATCAGGACGAATCTGCCGAGACGAACGAGTCCGCTCTCGTCTTCTCGACGAGTCTCCAGTCGCTCCCGCTGCATCCCGCCGTCGACACCGGGTTCGACGAGGACTACCTCGCAGAGTACTTCACGCTCAAACGGCCGTTCGGTCTCAAGACACCACTCGACGGTGTCGAGAAACTCCATCCGGGAACCGTGATGACCGTCGACGTCGGCACCGGAGCGACGAGCACCGACCGCTACTGGACGCCACACTACGACCCTGGGGACTGCTCACGCGAGCAACTCGCCGAGCAACTCGCCGAGACGATGAAGACCGTCGTCGCCGACCGCACGCACGACGAGGCGACCGAGGGACTGTTGCTCAGCGGTGGCAGCGACTCACGACTCGTCCTCGCGGCGTTCGATGCGCTCGACCAGCCAGTGCGGACCTACCACCTCAACGAGTGGGAGAACCGCGAGGCGCGAATCGCCGAGCGTGCTGCTAACGTCGTCGGCACCGACCACACACTCCTGAAGCGCGACGAGAGCTACCAATCTCGCTCGCTCGAGACTGCCCCCCGGTTCTCGAACTTCGTCGGCTACTTCAACCAACACCACGCCGGGGGGTTCGCCGAGACGCTCAGAGCCGAGTGCGAGTACCTGTTCACGGGCCACTACGGCGACATGCTGTTCAAGGGGAACCACCTTCGGATACCGACGGTCGACTTCGGCGGGGTCGGGTCGTTCGAGTTGCCGGTCGAACGGTCGATTCGTGGTCTCGACGACTTCGTGAGCGAGCGAGTCGCGTCGGCACCCGAGTATCTGGCGACGTCGACGGACGTCGAGTCTATCTACTACGACAACGTCGTCCAGCGGGGTCGGACTGTCGTGGACCACGGCGTCGAGTATCCCTCGATGCGCGAGGCGACCGTCTGTAGTCGCTATCCGCTGACGAACGGGACCTCGCAGTTCTTCTACTACGCCACCGCACAGATGCTTCCGTCGGGGACGCCGTTCTTGGACAACCGCCTCGTCGACCTCTTTCTCCGGATTCCGGCGAAACATCTGCTCAGAGGAGACCTCATCAACCGCGCGACGAGACGGCTCTCTCCCGAGTTAGCCGAGATTCCGCACGGACGCGGACTCGTCCCCATCCGGTATCCGTTCGCCGCGCAGTGGTCGAGCGAACTCGCCCGCGACTTCGTCGGCCGACATCTCCGTTCACCAGGCGACCGCGTCCACCAGTCGGACGGTCCGTGGACCGACCACAACGAACTCGTCCGGGACCATCCGTTCGTCCGCGAGACTATCGACGCAAACGAGGAGCGCATCCGGTCGCTTCCGTTCCTCAGTTGGGAAGGCGTCCAAGCGTGTTACCGAGCCCACGAGCGAGGTGAAAACCGGATGAAGTCGTTGTACACGCTCGTCACGTTCCTCCAGATGCCGCTTCTCGACCGATTGGACCGACTGGACGCCGTCGAGCGCGACCGGACGTCGCAGCGTGACGTCGACGTCTCAGAGGGTTCGGCGTTCGGCGCGAACTCGGACAGCCGACTCGCGAACGACTGACCGAGACCAGCCATCGACGCGAGGCAGTGGTAGCTGGTACCGTCTCTCCCAGTGAGTCGACCGTCGAAGGGTCCGAGACGGCGTGTATGACGCCCATAAGTGTCGTTTTCAGAACCGTTTTCGGCGTGCAACCAAGCTTAGTACCCGTTTTACTATCAGCCACGAGTCCGTGTGAGTAACTATGACCGGACTCTGTGGTGCGGTCGGACCCACCGCATCACACCTACGTGAGCTTGCAGACGACTTGGTACACAACGGCGACGAGCGAGTGGACCCAGTCACCCGAGAGCGCGTCGAATTTGCCAGCGTTCGCCACCCGAAGGCCGTGAGTACGCCGACGACAGCGACGGAAGACGGCGGCGTCGCTGTCCGAGTGTGGGGTGACCTGTGGGGAGACGAACCTGAATCGGGCTACAGGACTGTCGAGGGCGACGCGGCGACCTACTGCGCCGAGCGGTATCGGGAAGTCGGACTCGACTTCCTCGACGGCCTGAACGGGAACTTCGCGGGAGCACTCTACGACGAGAGCGAGGAGACTGTCACACTGTTCACCGACAGACTGGCCACGCGCCCCATCTACATCTACACCGGCGACGAGGCAGTCGTCTTCTCGACGAGCATCCAGTCGCTCCCGCTGCATCCCGCCGTCGACACCGACTTCGAAGTCGACTATCTCACCGAGTACTTCGCACTCAAACGACCGTTCGGGCTCAAGACGCCGTTGTCGGACGTCGAGATGCTCCATCCGGGGAGTTCGATGACCATCGACGTCGACGACGGGACGACGAGTATCGACCGCTACTGGACGCCGCACTACGACCCCGTCGACGCCTCCCGCTCGGAGTTCGCAGCGCGACTCGCCGAGACGATGAAGACCGTCGTCGAAGACCGAACGGACCGCGAGGAGACGAACGGACTCCTCCTCAGCGGTGGCAGCGACTCTCGACTCCTGTTGGCGGCGTTCGACGCACTCGACATTCCGGTTCGGACCTACCACCTCAACGAGTGGGAGAACCGCGAGGCAGACATCGCACGGCGTGCCGCCGACGTCGTCGGTGCGGAGTACGAATTCCTCGAACGAGACGAGACGTATCAGGCCCGCTCGCTCGAATCGTCTCCGAGCCTGGTGAACTTCGACGGCTACTTCAATCAACACCACGCCGGGGGGTTCGCCGAGAAACTCAGATCGGAGTGCGATTACCTGTTCACGGGCCACTACGGCGACACGCTGTTCAAGGCCACACACTTCCGGACGCCGAACATCGACCTGGGCGGACTCGGGTCGTTCGAACTACCGGTCGAACGACCGATTCGAGGGCTCGACGAGTACGTCGCACACCGTGTGAGCGACGCCCCAGAGTATCTCTCGTCGCCGAAGTCCGTCGAAGACGTCTACTACGACAACGTCACCCAACGCGGGCGGGCCGTCGTCGACCACGGCGTCGAGTACCCCTCGCTTCGTGATGCGACCGTCTGTAGTCGATACCCCATCTCCAACAGCACCTCCGGGTTCTTCTACCACGCGACGGCGCAGATGCTCCCGTCGGGCACACCGTTCCTCGACAACCGTCTCATCGACCTCTTCCTCCAGATACCACCGAAAGACCTCGTTCGTGGAAACCTCATCAACCGAGCGACGACACTCCTGTGTCCGGAACTCGGCGACCTTCCCCACGGTCGGAGTCTCGTCCCGATTCGGTATCCGTTCGTCTTCCAGTGGGGGACGGAACTACTCCGAGACTTCGTCGGGCGACACTTCGGTAGGGAAGACGGACAGTCTCACTGGTCGGACGGACCGTGGACCGACCACGGCGAACTCGTCCGACAACAGCCGTTCATCGGCGAGACTATCGACGCAAACGAGGAGCGTATCCGGTCGCTTCCGTTCCTCAGTTGGGAGGGCGTCCAGCAGTGCTACGAGGCACACCAGCGTGGCGAAGACCGGATGAAAGACCTGTACACGCTCGTCACGTTCCTCGAAATGCCGCTGCTGGACCGACTCGAGGGTATCGAGCCATCGAGCGACGAGATGGACGAAACAGACGAGAGAGACGAGTCGAGCGAGTCACACGAGGCGGAGACGCCGAACGACGTCACACCCTGACCGTCGAGTCTCCGTCGGTGAAGTAACCGAAATCGTTACCCTACAACCACCCGCAGACAGCGCCATGACCGACTGGATTGGCGACACCTTCACGAGCGACGTCGGCTGGAACCATCTCGAACGCCTCGTCGACATCGGCGACCGGATGGCCGGGTCCGAGGGAGAACAAGAGGCGCTGGAGGCGACGCGCGACGCACTCGACGCCGCAGGCGCGAGAGACGCCTACATCGACGAGTTCGACGTACAGGGATGGATTCGCGGCGACAGCACGCTCACCGCCGGTGAGACGACACAGGACTGTATCGCTCTGCCGCGCAGTCCCGCCGAGAGCGTCGAAGGGGAACTCGTCGACGTCGGTCACGGTCTACCGGAAGAGTTCGACGAGACGGACATCTCGGGAAAGGTCGCGCTCGTCTCCTCCAGCGTCCCGGACCACTACCACCGCGGCGTTCACCGTCGCGAGAAGTACTACTACGCCGTCGAGAACGGTGCAGTGGGATTCGTCTTCGCCAACAACGCCGCAGGTGGGCTACCCATCACGGGCAGCGTCGGCACGGCCGAGGCACCCATCGGCGACGTTCCGGCCGTCGGCGTGAGCAAGGAGGTCGGCGACCGTCTGAAACGACGTTTCGAGGGCGAGTCGGTCGAACTCGACGTCGACTGTGAGACGCCAGCGGCGACGAGCGGGAACGTCCACGCCGAACTCGGTCCCGACACGGAGACCGAACTGCTCGTCACCGGCCACGCAGACGCCCACGACATCTGCGAGGGCGCGACGGACAACGGCACCGGGACGGCAACCGCAGTCGAACTCGCCCGAACGCTCGCCGCACGCGAAGACGAACTGGAGACGAAAGTTCGGTTCGTCTGTTTCGGGTCCGAAGAAGTCGGCCTCGTCGGCTCCGAACACGAGTCCGAGCAGGTCGACAGAGACCGCATCAAAGCAGTCGTCAACGTCGACTGTACCGTCCGCGGGCGAACGCTGAAGTTCGACACACACGGGTTCAACACGCTCGAATCGGTCGCCCAGACCGTCGCCGACCGCTTTGGACATCCGGTCAGCACGAACCCAAAACTCGTCCCGCACAGCGACCACTGGCCGTTCGTCCAGTGGGGCGTGCCTGGTTACATGGTCTCGGCCGAGAAAGACACGAAGGGTCGCGGGTGGGCACACACCGCCGCCGACACGCTCGACAAACTGGAGAAGCGGACGTTCCGCGAACAGGCGATTCTGCTGACCGAACTGGTCGTCGAACTCGCTGGCGACGACGTCGAGACGACGCACAAGTCTGCGGAGACGATGGCCGAGACGCTCGAAGACGAGGACCTCGCAGAAGGGATGCGCGTCACGGGCGACTGGCCGTACTAACAGCCGAATCACGCAGTCTTTTACCCCCACGCGGGCTACGTCCGGTGATGAACGACCGAGGGGAGGAGTCACCGTGAACGTCGCCGTAGTCGGCGACGACGCACTCGCCGAGACGGTCGACGCCGCGGGGGCGACGCTCACCGACGTCGAGACGGCGTCACTCGTCGTCACCGTCGGCGAAGAGCAGTTCGTCGACGTTGCTCGTGGCGGACCTGCGGTCCCCATTCTCCCGGTCGAGACGGAGTTTGGACCGTTCTCGCTCGCTCGTGACGTCGTCGAAGCCGCCGTAGAGACGATTCTCGACGGAGAGGGGACGGCCGTCTCGCATCCCGTTCTCTCGGTTACCATCGACGGCACGACGGTCGCCCGAGGTGTCCTCGACGTGATGCTCGTGACGAGTGAACCCGCGCGCATCTCCGAGTACGAGGTGACTTTCGGCGCGGAACGGGCGGGTAACTTCCGTGCGGACGGCGTCGTCGCGTCGACGCCGCTCGGGACACGAGGCTACGCGCACGCGGCCGGTGGTCCCATCCTCGAACCGGGAACCGGTCTCGCAGTCGTCCCCATCTCGCCGTTCTCGACGCAGTCGGAGACGTGGGTCGCCCCCGGGGACGTCACGCTAACCGTCGTACGCGACGACGGACCGGTCGCACTGGTCGTCGACGGCCGGACCGTTCAGTCGGTCGACCCCCACCAATCGGTTCGGTTGTCCGTCGTCGACCACGTCGACCTGTGGCGAGTGCCGTCGATAGGGTCGAGATAGTGGGAGTGATTGGAAAAACTCTAATGAGTCCTCGTCCGAAGGTTCTACTATGCAACCGCTACAGTTCCTCGTCCCCATCGACGCGCTCGCAGAGGTCGAGGGTCTGCTGAAGTACGCCATCCTGGGGCTGGTGCTCGTCAACATGGTCACGCGAATCCTCGCGCACAGCAAACAACGAAAGCAAGTCGACGACGACGACAGCAACCTCTCTCGGTGGCTGCCGCACTCGGTGGTGTCGATTCTGCTCCTCCTCGCCTCGTTCGCGTTCATGATCGTCGAACCGCACGGTGGGATGGTCATGTCGGTGCTCGTCCTCGGGATGTTCGTCGCGGACTTCTTCGAGTTCGAAGCGCGACAGGTCGAAGCGCGCAACGGCCTCGACTTCGAGCGCCCGAAGGCCGCCATCACGGCGTCTGTCATCGTCCTGCTCTACGCCGCCTTCCAGAGTCTCTTCTTCCTCGTGAAGGACTACTGGAACCTCGTCATCTGACGACCGGAAGCACGCTTTCTCGCAGCATCTCCCTAGCGGTACGCCCGCGTCCGAGAAACGACTGTTCGGCGGACAGCGATTTTCATATGTTAGCGTGGCCCACCCACGCTGAAGCCGTCTCGTCGGCAGTTACTGCTCTGGTCGGCCCACAGACACACACGCTCTAGCTCACGTCGTCGCAGACGACGCAGTCGCTGGCGTCTCGTGCGCTCGCGAAGCAGCACTCGGCGGCAGTCGATACGAGAAGCGACGGCTGGCAACCCATCTCTCGCGGGCACGACGGACAGCAGTCTCCACGTCTTCGCACAGTCGCCTGCGAAGTGGATAGTGAGTGTCGTCGCGCGCGGCGTCCTCCACGCGGGAAGACTGCATTCGCCGACCGTCTCCTCTGAGTCGCCTCCGAAGCCGACGGTCTGACGTCAGACTTCGACGTACCGACGCTGTGGGTGCGAGTGTAGCAGCGTCGCTCACGCGGATGGAGACAGGAGAGAAGAGTGGTCGGTTCGTCGAATCAGTTCGAGCGGCGGTTTCGGTACGCCGTCCGTGCCTCGCGTCCAGCGGGGATGAGCACCCAGAAGGTGAGTGCGCCCAGGAGGGCAAACCACAGCAACACGTCGATCATACCGATGGCGAGGGCGTCGAATAGGTTCGCCGGTTCGGGGGGTGCTGCGATGAGTTGGTTCGTGCTCCCGAAGGATTCCGTCTGGTACCACGAGGCCAGTACCATCCACGCGAGACCGGCGCCCGTGAAGATACCGAGCCCCTTGATGAACTCGTCAGCCATTATCTGATTCTTCGTTGGAGTCCTCTTGAGACTTTCCCATTCCGCGGGCACGGAAGCGCGTGCCGACGATGTAGACGCCAGCACCGAATCCGATGACTGCCAGTCCGAGAAACGCGAGTATCGCGGTCAACACGCCGTCGGCGATGCCGATGCCCACGGCGGCGAGGACGCCGGTGATGGCCCGTCGGAGGAAGCTGATCGACAACGTCGCCGCGTCGAGCAGCACGAACCCGACGACGACAGAGACGACGGCGATGAGCGTCGAGAAGACGGTGATCGTCTTGTAGAGTCGCATCGGGACGACGATGTCGCGGCCGCCGCTACGACCGTCGCCATCGCCACTATCGCCGGTTCCGTCCGTGCGCTGCTCGTCATCACGGCTGTTCGCACCGCTGTCTGCCGTACGCTCGGCTGTGTCGGTATCAGACATAGGGAGAGAAAGAGAGCCGTTACCGCGGCGGACGAAGCCGGTAGTAGCGGCGGTTGAGGTCGTACATGTACCCTTCGCGCATCGTCTTGAGCACCGCGTAGGTGATGATACCGATGACGATCGGTAAGAGGAACGTCAGGTCGAACAGCAGGTCAACGTTCATCGGCATCAGGTTCTTGACTGCCAGCAGACTGAGCGTGAGCGCCAAGACGACACCACCAGCGCCGACGGCCGCCCAGAACGGCTGCTCGACGGGTCGGCGTGCGCTCCCCTTGTTGAGGAAGGGAACGATGGCGATGAAGCCGACGACGACGACGTTCGCGAGCACACCGTACGTCCGGTCGGCCATCAGCTTGGACCCGCCGAGGATGGCGAGTTCGGGGTTCAGCGGGTTCAGCTTCAGCAGGCCGAACGACCAGTAGAGATACCAGTCGGGGAGGATGATAGCCGGCGTACTACTCGGGTTCGCGGGTTCGCCGATGTGCGGCGGCATCGTCGCCGACAGGAAGAAGATGATACCCACGAAGAACGCGGCGATAGAGAGGTTTCGAACCGTCTCGTGCGGCCACGTCGGGAAGCCGAGTACGTCACGCTCGACGTAGTCGGACTCCATTCGGAGGTCTTGGTCTTCTCGGCGAGCACGTTCGAAGTACTCGTAGGTGAGCCGTGAGAGGCCCGTCTTTCGTTCCTTGCGCTCGAGCCACGTCGGCGTCTCGTCGTCCGGTGCGACGAGTCCGGTGCCGTCGGTGCGAATCTCTTCGTCTTCGGTTGGTTGTTCGTCGGTCATGGTCTTAGTGGGGTTCGGCGATGCCCTGCACCCACACGATACCGATGTGAATCGCGATGAGCGTCGTCACCACGAAGGGTAGCAGGAACACGTGGATGATGTACATCCGTTGTAGTGTTGCTTGACTCAACGTGAAGCCCCCGAACAGGAGCTGTGCGGCCCACTCGCCGGCGAGCGGAATCGAGAGTGACATCTCGACACCGATCTGTCCGGCCCAGAAGGCCAGTTGGTCCCACGGGAGCAGGTAACCGGTGTACCCGAACACCATCGTCAGGCTGATGAGGATGATGCCGAGAATCCAGTTCAGTTCACGTGGCTCCTTGTACGACCCGGTGAAGTACACGCGGAGCATGTGTAAGAACACTGCGGCGACCATCACTTGGGCCGACCAGCGGTGGATGCTGCGGAGCATGAATCCGAACTGGAGGTCCTGCATGATGAACGCGATACTGTTGTACGCGACGGTCGCCTCTTCGGGATTCCCCTGTGCGGGGGAGTAGTAGAACCCGAGCAACGCGCCACTCACGGCGGCGACGATGTAGGACAGCGTCGAGAACAACCCGAGCGTGTACAGCGGGTACCAGTACCAGAACTTGTTGTCGAGGTTGTACTGTTCGGTGTGACTCTTCGGCATCTGGAGGTTGACCCGGTAGTAGAGGGTCTCCATAAGCTCCAGATAGTCGACGATTCGGAGTCGCTTGTCGAGCCAGATGAGGACCGTCAGGAACGTCGTCTCGACGGGGGTCAGATCCTTCGTCTTCATCCAGCCCTTGTGGTCGTAGTCGTCTTTCTTCTCTAAACTCATTGATTACCTCTTGTAGTAGGGGTAGACCGCGCGCTTGACGGTGTCCCACGCGTCGGAGCCACCGAGTTGCACGCCGTCGACGTCCTCACTCTTGACGTAGAGGTCCTCCCACTTGCGCCGACGTTTCTTCACGATCATCACGTCGGGGAGGAACTCCTTGCGGTACAGTGCGAGGATGAACGCCAGGTCGATGAAGATCACCGCGAGGATGGCGCCGAGGAACATGTTCCCGGTGTCGGTCAGCGCCCATCCAGTGACGAGACCGTACGTGAACAGGAACACGAAGACGACTTCGATAATCGTCAGGAGGACGATGGCGATGGCCGCCGCCGTACTCTCGCGTGCCGGTTCGTATCGGTGAATGTCCCCGTAGGTGCTGCCTGTGGAACTCATCTATTCGCCTCCTCCGGTGTTGCCGGTGTTGGCCGATTCGCCGTACTTGAGGATGTAGAAGGTGTACACGATGGTGACGATGATTCCGAGAATCGTCGAAGCGCCGACCCAGTGAGCCTGAATCGGGACGCCGAGTTCGTGCAGTTCCTTCTCGCCGCCACCTCCGCTGCCGGGGTTCTCGGTCACCGTGATGGTGCCGACCATCCCTGCAGTCGCGTGAGGCGAACAGACGTACTCGTAGTCACCCAACGTACTGAACGTGTGTGTGTAGGTGTAGCCAGTGTCGAAGAGTTCGGACTCGGGGCCCGTCCCCTCCCACGAGGCTCCTTCCGGAACCGACTCCGGAACGACGTTGTGGCCGTCGGACTCCCAGACGAACTCGACCGTCGTTCCGGGAGCTATTGCCAGCTCCGCCGGTTCGAACACGAGCGAGTTACCCGGGCCGACCGCAACGGTCTGTGTGCCGCCACCGCCGCCGCCGCCGCTACTTTCGTTTCCTCCGCCTTCCTGTGCAGCGGCGGACTGAGCCGTAGCGGCCACGGCTGCGGCAGAACCACCTGCCGCTCTCAGAAATTCCCGCCTATTCATACGGTTCGTTCTCAGGATGGAGTGCGCTTAAACCCACCGACTACGTGCCGTCCGGGACCCGGTTCAGGACCCTTCTACGTCCGGTTCTCGGTCGTCTCGCGGGGTCGGTTCTGTCTCGTCGTCGAGCGGGAGAAAATCCGGTCTGTCACCTTCTTCCAACCGAACTGCGCGCAACCGGTTTCGGTACTCCTCTGCGCGGAACCGGTCCGACAAGCGGGCGTTCGCGACTGTCGCGAACAGGAACACGCCGACGAGAAGGAACACGCCGCCGACGACGGGTGCGACGAGAGTGGTGGTGAGTTGAAAGAGCCACGCACCGATCAATCCGAGTCCCCCGAGGATCTGCATCCCTGCGACGGCCTGCAGCATGTTGTTCCCCAACTGGCCCGTCCCTTCGGGAACTTCGTCTGGGTGCGGTAACGAGGCGTTCTCCGGTGGCTCTTGGACCTCGTAGTCCTCCATCGAACAGAGCGCCACCGTCGGTTTCACGTCGCGGAGGACGGTCCCTTGCCCTTCGACGCTTCCGTCCGGGTAGACGACGGCGTACCCCTCGTCGGAGTATGCGACGACGACGTTCTCCCCGTCGCGGGTGTGTCGCTCGACGACGGCGAAGACGTCGCGGCGGGCGATTTGGTTCTGCAAATCTTTCTCGACCCGGTCGAGTAACTCCTCGCCGACGACCCACGAGTCGGCGTCGAAGACGGCCTCCCACTCGTCGAGAGACATCTTCGCCATATCTTCGGGGCCGAAGTTGTCGAAGTCGTACTTCGCTTCGACCTGCTCGCGGAGCGCCGCCAAATCGGCATCTGCTCCAGCAGCATCTGCCAAGTCGGCATCTTCGCTCGCACCGGTCGGCGACGAGGACTCGTCGTCGTCGTCCGTCCCGGTCGGTGCGGATGACGGGTCTGCCATTGGCTCACCTTGGTAGCGACGACAGTAAACGCTTTCCGACTGGATGCGACCGGAGTCGGGCCCTTTACCCCGGCCCCCACCTTAGAGCGACTGATGGTAAGCGACACGGCCATCGCGACGGTGGCGGCGCTGATGGTGACGGCGAGTTTCCCCTTCTACCTGTACGGGGCGTGGGTCATGATCGACGCCGAGACGGTGACGTGGGACGTACTCGTCTACCACCTGAAGTTCATCGTCGTCGGCCTCACGCTCAACACGGTTCCCGTCGTGACGTGGATGGGTCCGCGACTGTTCGAACAGTTCGGTGGTCTGTCGGCACTCCACGCGGTTCTCGGGCTTCAAGCCTATGCGATGCTCATCTTCGCGCTCACGGGCATCGTCCGTATCTTTCAGGCCAAACGCGCGGCGAACCTCTATCACGACCCCGACCAGAACGTCGACTTGAACGACCTCCACGAGAACATGGGCGCGTGGCGCGGCCGTCTCCGTATCGGCGTCTTCGGCTACGTGCTGTTCTGGATCGGTGCGTACCTGCTCGGCATCTATCGCTACCTCGGCGGGTACATCCTCTGAAAAGACGCTGGCTGTCGACTGCGATTACCGATTAACTCTGGAACGGTTCGCCGTCGCGGTGGTTGTCCGGGTTCTCCTGCTCTTCTGCCTCCCACTCGCGTTCTTCGGAGTCTTCCTCTATCTCCTCTTCTTTCCGCTCCGCTTCGGCCTCTTCGACGGCCTCCTCACGCTCTTCTTCCGCCTGCTCTGTCTCCTCAGCCTCGTCGCCCTGAACGTCGAGGTCGGTATCCTCTTCGAGGTCGATGCCGTGTTCGTCTTTGGTCATATCTCCCTGTTCGTCGTTCAAGCAAAAAGTGATTCTGGCCGTTCGTCTCTGGTTCGTGAGACGACCGATAGCGTCACTCCCACGACTCGCCGCTAGCGAGGTCGACGTCGTGGTCTTCTTTCGAGGACGGACAGAGGTCTTCGAGGACGCAGTCGGAACACTCGGGGTTGATGGCGGTACAGGTCGCCCGCCCGTGGCTGATGAAGAGGTGGGTGAACTCCTGCCAGTCGTCTTCGGGGACGACGGTCATGAGGTCCTGTTCGATGTTCTCGGGGTACTCCTCCTCGGTGATACCGAGACGGCGGGAGATGCGCTGGACGTGCGTGTCGACGACGATGCCCTCGACGACGTCGTGGGCGTGCTGCAAGACGACGTTCGCCGTCTTCCGGCCGACGCCCGTCAGGTCGGTCAGTTCTTTCATCGTATCCGGCACCTCGCCGTCGTGTTCGTCGATGATGGTCTGACACGCCGATTGAATCCACTTCGACTTGTTGTTGTAGTAGGTAATCGAAGAGATGTCTTCGGCGAGTTCCTCTCGTGGGACACTCACGAAGTCCTCGGCACCGTGGTACTTCTCGAAGAGGTCCGCGGTCACCTTGTTCACTCGCTCGTCGGTACACTGCGCGGAGAGCATCACCGCGACGAGCAGTTCGAGTCGCGTCGAGAAGTTCAGCGAGATGGTGGTGTCTGGGTAGGCGTCGTAGAGTCTGTCGAGCACTTCGACGACCTGTTCGTCGCGCGAGTCGAGCGGAGTTCCCATATCGAGAGGTTAGAACGAGGGTGTGTTGAGTGGTTCGAAGTCGCCGCTTACGGTGAAAACAGTTAACGCGCCTCCGGTGAACCCATCGAGTATGAGCCTTCGCGAAACTATCGACCACGACTCGTGGCGCACCGTCGCCGGTACCGGTCTCGGCTACGGCATCGTTCTCCTCGTCCTGTTCGTCGCGCTGTTCGCCCTCCCCTTTCTCGTGTTCTCTCTCCTCTGAGAGACCGCGCGACCGCTAAGCGAATCGTGAGAACGGAGAGAATCGAGAGTAGTCAGACCGACTACGCGAACGCGCGAGAGGTGTCCGGGTCCTCGTCGGACTCGGCTTGAATCTTGTCCCACGCGTTGACGAAGTCCTGCATGTAGATCTCCGTCCGGTCGTCGCGGATGGCGAACATCCCGGCTTCCGTACAGATCGCTTTGATCTCCGCACCGGAGGCTTCGTCGGCGAGTGCTGCCAGTTCCGCGAAGTCGACGTCGTCGTCGACGTTCATGTTGCGTGTGTGGATCTGGAAGATGATCTCTCGACCTTCCTCGTTCGGCTTGGGCACTTCGATGAGACGGTCGAACCGACCCGGCCGAAGGATGGCGGGGTCGAGCATGTCGAAGCGGTTCGTCGCTGCGATGATACGAATCTCACCGCGCTCGTCGAAGCCGTCCATCTCGGCGAGTAGTTGCATCATCGTCCGCTGGACCTCGGCGTCGCCGGAGGTCTTCGAGTCCGTCCGTTTCGACGCGATGGCGTCGATTTCGTCGATGAAGAGCACTGCTGGCTCGTTCTCGCGAGCGACCTCGAAGAGGTCACGAACGAGTTTCGCTCCCTCACCGATGAACTTGTGGACCAGTTCCGATCCGGCCATCTTGATGAAGGTGGCGTCGGTCTGGTTGGCGACGGCCTTCGCGAGCATCGTCTTCCCGGTGCCCGGTGGTCCGTAGAGAAGCACGCCAGACGGCGGGTCGATACCGACTTCGGCGAACATCTCCGGACGGTCGAGCGGCATCTCGACGGTCTCGCGGATCTCCTGCATCTGCTCTTCCAGCCCACCGATATCCTCGTAGGTGACGTTCGGGCTGTGGTCTACCTGCATCACGCGAGCGCGGACGTCGGTCTCGTTGTCGAGCTTCTTGACGATAGAGAGAGAGTTGTTGACGGCCACTCGGGAGTCAGGTTCGAGTTGCTCTCGCATCTCGTCTGTGACCTCCGTAAGTGCCTCTTGGTTGTTCCCGTGCTGTTTGATGATGACCCCCTGGTCGGATATCTCTTGGACAGTCGCGACGAACAACGGAGACTGCTTGAGCTTCTTGTTCTCGTGCGTAAGTCGCTCAAGCTTCTGTTGGTACTTGTTGTTCTCCGCATTAGCGTCGAGGAGTTTGTCCCGCATCTCCTCGTTCTGTGATTCCAAGATCTCCAGTCGCTCCTGGAGGCCCTCGATCTTCTCCTGCTGCGACGCCGACTCTTCGTCGTATGGCATATCGACGTCGTCCACAGTATCGCTCATCGGGTCAACTAAGGCGCTCCCGAATAAGAGGCTTCGGGTCGGGGATTGCTTCGCCGGCCACGGCCGTTAGGTGATTCCTGAGAGTAATAGAATGCGATAGAAATTATTATTACGCTGTATGCACCAGGAGAGTGTAAGAATGAGTCGTTCAGAGGCAGTTGCTGCAGACGACGTGTCGGACCGCTGGGACCCGGTGCGTGACCTCCCCCCGAGCGCGAAACTGGTCGCCAAAGTGCTCGACTACAACGAGACGCTGACGCAGAGTCAACTGAGCGAGGAGACGCTGCTCCCTGCTCGGACGGTTCGATACGCACTCACCCGACTGGAGGAAGAGGGTGTCGTCGAGTCGCGGTTCTCCTTCTCCGACGCGCGCAAGCGCCTCTACACACTGTCGCTCTAACGCCGACGCGCGACGCTGATTACGCGAATCGTTATACGCGAAGCCGCAGCCACCTCTCTCTACGGATGGGCGACCCGACTACTGTCAAGCGAGCACTCCGAGCGCTCGCGTACGAGACACATCAGAGACCAGCGGCGGCAACCCACCGGCGGTATATCGAATATGCGACGGACTCGCTGAGGTTCGTCGGCGACGCAGCAGAGTTCTGTGAGAAAGTGGGTGTCGACCGACTCTGCGAAGCCGTCCGGACGGCCGACGACAGAGGCGAAGAGCGACTCGCTCGTCGCGGTCAACAGGCGCTCGACACGCTACGGCGGTACCGGCGAGCGGCCGACGGTAACGAGGACGACGAGGACGACACGCACGACGACCACATTCACTCCGCTCGCGGAACGCCTTTAATGAGGGCTGGCCAAAGAGGTGACAGATGACACGGGTGATACACACCGGCGACACCCACATCGGGTATCAGCAGTACCACTCGCCGGAACGCCGCCACGACTTCCTCGCTGCGTTCGAACAGGTCGTCGACGACGCCATCGCGGCCGACGTCGACGCCGTCGTTCACGCGGGCGACCTCTTTCACGACCGACGCCCCGACCTGCAGGACCTCCTCGGGACGCTCTCTGCGCTCCGGACACTCTCCGACGCCGAGATTCCCTTCCTCGCCGTCGTCGGCAACCACGAGTCGACCCGTGGTGGGCAGTGGCTCGACCTCTTCGAGAACCTCGGACTCGCCGTTCGACTCGGCTCCGAGCCACACGTCCTCGGTAACACGGCGTTCTACGGTCTCGACCACGTCCCAGAGTCGCGTCGAGACGAGTTGGAGTACCAGTTCACGCCGCACGACGCCGACTTCGCGGCGCTCGTCAGCCACGGCCTCTTCACCCCGTTCGCACACGCGAACTGGGATACGGAAACCGTCCTGACCGAGTCGAACGTCGACTTCGACGCCGTCCTCCTCGGCGACAACCACAAAGCCGACGAGGCGCAGGTCGACGGCACGTGGGTCACGTACTGCGGGTCCACCGAGCGCGCGAGCGCGAGCGAAGAACCCGGACGCGGCTACAACGTCGTCGAGTTCGGTCCCGACGTCGACATCCGCCGAAAAGCGCTCGAGACGCGTCCCTTCGCCTTCGTCGACGTCGACCTCGCCGAGGGAGAAGGTATCGAACGCGTGCGCGAGCAGGTCCGGCAACACGACCTCTCGGAGGCCGTCGCCATCGTCGACATCACCGGCGAGGGCGACCCGGTGACGCCCGCGAGCATCGAAGAGTTCGCCGCAGACCGCGGCGCACTCATCGCTCGCGTGAAAGACCGACGAGAGATAGAGGGAACAGAGACCGACCTCTCGGTGAGTTTCGCCGACCCGGACGACGCCGTCCGCGAACGTATCTCCGACCTCGGCCTGTCGAAGGCCGCACTCGACATCGACGAGACGGTTCGCGCGAGCAAGACACCCGACAGCAAGGTCCGAGAGGAGGTGAAAGCCCGCGTCGAATCGCTCGTCGAAGACGAGAGTGCGTTTGCGCGCGCACCGGGGGCCGACGACGAACCCGGAGACCCTGCGGAAGCCGAGGAAGCCGAAGGGACCGACGCCAAACCTGAACCAGACTCCGACGCTGTCGGCACTGTCGACGACAGCGACACGTCCAACGACAGCGACGATAGCGACCCCGACGAAGAGACAGTGCGCGAGGAAGCCGAGACACCACCGAGTGACGGCCAAATCTCCATGGAGGACTACCTGTGAGATTCGACCGCCTCCGACTGGAGAACTTCAAACCGTACGCCGACGCCGACCTCGGCCTCGACGACGGCGTCACAGTCATCCACGGGTTGAACGGCAGCGGGAAGTCGTCGCTCCTAGACGCCTGTTTCTTCGCACTCTACGGCTCGAAAGCACTCGACGGGACGCTCGACGACGTCATCACGAACGGCGAAGAGGACGCCGAAATCGAGCTGTGGTTCACGCACGACGGCGAGTCCTACCACATCGAGCGTCGACTCCGCCGGTCGGGTGAGCGAACGCTGACGGCGAAGTGCGTGCTCGAAGGCCCCGACACGACCGTCGACGGGTCGCGCGACGTCCGTCGGTTCGTCACCGAACTCCTGCGGATGGACGCCGAGGCGTTCGTCAACTGCGCGTACGTCCGGCAGGGCGAGGTGAACAAACTCATCAACGCGACACCCCGCCAGCGACAGGACATGATAGACGACCTCCTCCAGCTAGGAAAGCTAGAGGAGTATCGCGAGCGCGCCGGACAGGCGCGACTCGGCGTCGACGACATCCTCGCCAACAAACGCGGCGCGCTCGACGAACTGGACACCCAGATTCAGGAGCGAGAGGAACAGGACCTCCACGGACGACTCAACGAGTTGGAGAGCAAACTGAAGAGCATCGACGACGACCTCGAGCGTCACCGCGAGAACAGAGAACGAGCAGAGTCGAGCAGAGACGAGGCGCAGGCGACGCTCGAAAGCTACGAGGAGAAGCGTGAACGACTCGACGAGTTGGCCGACGAAATCGAGGAGTTGGAGTCGAAAATCGCCGAGACCGAGCGCGAGCGAGACGACCTCCGCGACGAGATTCGTGAGACACAAGCGCAAAAGACGGAACTCGAATCGACGACCGCAGACGTGCTCGCCGAGACGACGCTGGAGACCGCAAGCGAGTCAGCCATCGAGTCACGTCTCGACACCCTCGACGAGCAGGAGACGGAGCAGTCGGAGACACTCAACGAGGCCCGAATGCACGCACAGGCGCTCGACAACCAGTCTGGCAACCTCAGTGAGAAGGCCGACGACCGCCGGTCGCGAGCGGACGACAAACGCGCCCGAGCAGACCGACTCGACACGGAAGTCGAGACGGCGACCGAGGAACTCGACAGTCGGCGGGAGACGCTCGACGAGATGGCCGACGAGATTGCCAAACTGAAGACCGCATTCGACACGGCGGAGGCGGACATCGAACTCGGCGAGGCGTCGACACACCTCGCTGACTTGCGTGAGGAGCGCGAATCACTCCGTGACGAAATCGAGAACGTGCGGACAGAGTTGAAGACCGTCCGAAACAGCGTCACAGAGGCCGAGCGACTGCTCGACGAGGGCAAGTGCCCCGAGTGTGGCCAACCTGTCGAGGACTCGCCGCACGTCGACACGCTCGACGAGGACCGCGCCCGCGTGTCCGAACTGGAGACAGAACTCGACGAGTTGCAGGCCGACCGCGAGTCGCTGGACGCCGCCATCGACCGGGCGAAGGACCTCGTCGAGACGGAGGCAGAGATCGAGTCGCTGCGGTCGAACCGCGAGAACGTCGAGCAACTCGTCGAACAGAAGGCCGAGACGGTCGACGAGAAGCGCACAGAGGCCGAGACGCTCCGTGAGGAGGCCGACGAACTCGCGACGCAGGCAGAGAACACCCGCGAAGTCGCCGAGGGGAAGGCGGAGGAAGCAGCCGAGGCACGCGAGACGGTCGAAGAGATAGAGACCGAACTCGACGCCATCGACGCGAAACAGGCGCAACTGGAACGTCTCGCCGACCTCCGCGAGCGAATCGAGGAGGCCGAGGAGCGAGCTGAACGCCTGCGGGAGAAACGAACGGACCTCGACGAACGGAACGACGAGCGCCGCGAATATCTCGCGGGGAAACGCGACCAGCGAGACGACTTACGTGGCGAGGTCGACGAGGAACAGGTCGAACAGGCGCGCTCGCAGAAACAGAACGCAGTCGACTATCTCGAGAAGGTCGAAGCCGAACTCGACCGTCTCGCCGAGCGGCGAGACGAACTCCAGAACGCCATCGGTAGCGTGAACAACGCCATCGAGCAGTTAGAGACCCTCCGCGAGCAGCGCGAGTCGGTGGCAACACGCGTCGCCGCCCTCGAATCGCTCCACGAGGAGACCGAGGAGTTAGAGGGGTTGTACGGTGACTTGCGGGCCGACCTCAGACAGCGGAACGTCGAGAGCCTCGAACGGATGCTCAACGAGACGTTCGACCTCGTCTACGGCAACGACGCCTACTCGACGATTCGACTCGACGGCGAGTACGAACTCACTGTCTTCCAGAAGGACGGGCAGGCGCTCGACCCCGAACAGCTATCGGGTGGCGAGCGCGCGCTGTTCAACCTCAGTCTCCGGTGTGCCATCTACCGCTTGTTGGCAGAGGGTATCGAGGGGACGGCACCGCTGCCGCCGCTCATCCTCGACGAACCGACCGTGTTCCTCGATTCGGGGCACGTCTCGCGTCTCGTCGACCTCGTCGAGGAGATGCGGGCGCTCGGGGTCCGGCAGATAATCATCGTCAGTCACGACGACGAACTCGTCGGCGCGGCAGACGACTTAGTGACCGTCGAGAAGAACAGTACGACCAATCGGTCGACTGTCGGTCGAGCGGACGCTGCGTCGCTGGCGGCGGTCGAATCGCTCGCGGGTACCAACGACTGAGAACGGACTCAGGCTCTGAGTTCGTCGACGGCGTCTCTGGCGAGGTCGGTCGCGCCGTAGCCACGCTCGCCGAACACCGTGGTCTCTTCGACCAGTCCTGCGGCGCGGAACTCGGTGAGCAGGCCGTGAAGGTCGGACTCACAGAGGTCGTACGCACCGAGGAGGTCGACGACGGGGACGGGGCCACGGTCGGCGAGTTCGAACAGCAGTCCGAGTGCCCGCTCGTTCGGGACGGCGGTGAGCACGCGACGAACGGACGCCGGGACGCCTGCGGCCGCGGTGACGAGCGGCGATTCGCCCTCGACGAGGCTGAGTTCACTGTTGTCGACGTAGCGTTCTTCGCCAGTCTCCGGGTCGCGAACACGGCTGGACTCGCTCGACTGCTTGACGAGTACGAACCGATTACCGGCGTCGTCGCGGACGGTGCGCATACTCGTTCGGAGGGCTGTCGGAGAGTTAGGGGTTGTGTTCGGAGACACCGTCTCCATCGACTCCCTCACCGTCGTCTCCGCTCTCGTCGTTTCCGTTCTCGCCGTCGACGTCGGCCGTCGTTTCGTCTCCGTCGTCTCGCCGAGAGTCGGCCGAGGCACGCTTGAACTGCCGGTATAGGTGATACGTTCGGCCGAGTGCGAACGTCCCCACGGCGACGAGTCCGAGACCGACCAACCACTGGCCGCGGAAGTAGATGAGCATCGGCCCGAGGCTCAACGCGAAGACGGCGAAGTTGACGAGGATGACGCTCGCCCAGAACGGCTTGGAGATGGCGCTGTCGACACCGTCTGAGAGGTCCGGTTCGGGTGGCTCGGGGATGGTGATGTTCTCGACGAGTTCTCGCTCCGGGTCGCCCCACCGGGCTTCGGGGTCCTGTTCGGGGTCTCCCCACCGAGCCTCGGGGTCGAACTCGTCGGGTTCGTCGGGCCACGGGTCGGAAGGCACGGCTAACCGAAAGCGGCAGGCGAGCAAAAGAATTCGGCTTCGACACGACTAGCGGAGCGACCGCTCGCCGTCTACTGTTCTCGTCGAGATGGCGTCACTGGTGTCACTGGCGTCGATAGCGCCAGCGCGGTGATTGACGGGGGCGGCCGCCTCCGTCAGGCGACTTCTTTCAGGAGGACTGTCGCAGATGCTTGGAGCCACGCGAGTGGGTTCTCCGAGTCGTAGAAGACGACCCCGTTGTCGGTGTCGTACGTCTCGATTGTCTCGACCCCGTCAGTCTCTGCTTCGGGGGCCGAGGCACCCGGACTGTCCCACTGCTCGTCGTTAGCGTGGTCGGACATGTGTGGACTGTGGTATGACATACCATAGTATAGCTCTTGTGGATGCGGACAGCCTACGTCCTATCGCAAGACGTCGCGACCTTCGGTTCCGATGACGAGTGCGTTCTGGACGAGTCTTCCGTGGCCACGGCGGAGGCGCTC
Source organism: Halogranum rubrum (assembly GCF_900114455.1). GTDB lineage: Archaea > Halobacteriota > Halobacteria > Halobacteriales > Haloferacaceae > Halogranum > Halogranum rubrum. Next base: position 446,904 of record NZ_FOTC01000002.1, read on the forward strand.
AGAGAGTGCCTGATGAGAGATATCGAGTTCTGCGGCGACTTCCTGGAGCGTCGCGCCACGAGGAACTTCGTAGTAGCCGTGCTCCGAGGCAGTGATGAGCGACTCCAGTTGGTCTGCGGTGAGTCCGAACTGACCGCGTCGTCGGTCGTCCAGTTCGTAGATACTCGTCACGTCGATAGAGAGGCCGGCGTCCTCACAGAAGTCGTAGGACCGAGAGAGCGAGTCGCGGTCGGGAAACAGGATTCGAAGGACCCACCGGTCCCGTTCACCGAACGCCGTCAACACCGTCGCGTGCTCCTCGTGGAGGAGGTGGACGACGAGGTCGATAGCCTGTGTCCAGTCCATTCGGTAGAGCCACTCGTCGCCGAGGTCGGTCAGAAGTTCGATGCCTTCGACGCTCGAATCCGAGCGAAGCGCGTCGTCGAGGGCGTCGTGACCGCTCTCCGGTGCGGTTATCCACACGAACGGGAGCAGTTTGTCACGGTCGTACGCGACAACACGCTCGACTTCGAACTCCGCGTCGGGGATAGCGTCGAACGTCGAAGAGAGTGCGAACTCGGCTGCAGGAACTTCTAGTTCTGCTATTGTACTCATCGCCTACGTGTGGGAACTTCGTCCACGGATATAGCCGCTGTGGCGGGTCTCTCGTTCTCTCGTCGTCGACACCGCGAGGGTTTTTATCCACGCACCCAAACCACCAGCAACATGAAACAGAGCGGACTCGTGGACTTCGCCGGAGGTGACGACGACCGACCCAGCGCGGAGGCTGCGGCCATCGCGGGCAACGGCGGCCAAGCCGTCAGCGACGTCGTCGACACCGCCGACGTGAAGTTCCCCGACGCCGACGGAACTATCGACCTCTCCGTCACACAGGTGGACTACACCATCGAAGGGTCTGGGAGCGACGAATACCCCGTCATCCATCTCTTCGGCCGGACCGCCGACGACGTCGCCGAACACGTTCGCGTCCTCGGCTTTCGACCGTACTTCTACGCACCGACCGACTCGCTGACCGACGAGAAACTCGACCGAGACACCATCACCGGAACCGAAGACGGGTTCGAGAGTATCCGTGGCGACGCGCTGACCAAGGTGTTCGGCCGAACCCCGCGCGACGTCGGACAGATGCGAGACGAGTTCGACCACTACGAGGCGGACATTCTCTTTCCCAACCGCTTTCTCATCGACAAAGACATCGGCAGCGGGGTCCGCGTCGCCGAACGCCGTCTCGACGACGGGACGATTCAAGTCCCGCACGACGAAGTCGAAGCGCACGACGTCGACGCCGACCTCCGCGTCAACACCTTCGACATCGAAGTCGACGACCGCAGCGGGTTCCCGGAAGAGGGTGAGGAACCGATTATCTGTCTCACCAGCCACGACTCCTACCGCGACGAGTACATCGCGTGGCACTTCGTCGCCCCCGACGGCGAGGGGAAGCGACCGGACTCGCTCCCCAACTACGACCCACTGGAAGAGGACACGGACGTGCAGGTCCGGACGTTCGACGCCGAGGACGCGATGCTCGACGCGTTCGTCGAGTACATCCGCGAGACCGACCCCGACGTCCTGACCGGGTGGAACTTCGAAGACTTCGACGCGCCGTACTTCCTCGACCGCCTCGACGTACTGAACCCGACGAGCGACTACGACCTCGACATCGAGCGACTCTCCCGCGTCGGCGAAGTGTGGCGGAGCAACTGGGGCGGTCCGGACATCAAAGGTCGCGTCGTCTTCGACCTGCTGTACGCATACAAGCGGACGCAGTTCACCGAGTTGGAGTCCTACCGCCTCGACGCCGTCGGCGAACTAGAACTCGACGTCGGAAAAGAACGCTACTCGGGCGACATCGGTGACTTGTGGGAACAGAACCCCGCGAAACTGCTGGAGTACAACGTTCGGGACGTGGAACTCTGCGTCGAAATCGACCGCAAACAGGAGGTCGTTCCCTTCTGGGACGAGGTGCGAACCTTCGTCGGGTGTCTGCTCGAAGACGCGCCGACGCCTGGCGACGCCGTCGACATCTACGTACTCCACAAGGTCCACGGGAAGTTCGCACTTCCCTCGAAGGGACAAGCCGAGTCCGAAGACTACGAAGGTGGGGCCGTCTTCGACCCCATCACGGGCGTCAAAGAGAACGTCACCGTCCTCGACTTGAAGTCGCTGTACCCGATGTGTATGGTGACGACGAACGCATCGCCAGAGACGAAGGTCGACCCCGACACGTACGACGGCGAGACGTTCCGTGCGCCCAACGGGACGCACTTCCGAAAGGAACCGGACGGCATCATCCGGTCGATGGTCGACGAACTACTCACCGAGCGTGAGGAGAAGAAGTCGCTCCGGAACGAACACGACCCGTCGAGTTCCGCGTACGAACAGTTCGACCGTCAGCAGGCGGCAGTGAAGGTCATCATGAACTCGTTGTACGGCGTGCTGGGGTGGGACCGTTTCCGTCTCTACGACAAGGAGATGGGTGCGGCAGTGACGGCCACCGGTCGAGAGGTCATCAACTTCACCGAGAAAGCGGCCAAAGAGATCGGCTACGAGGTGGCGTACGGGGACACCGACTCCATCATGCTGGCGCTCGGTTCGGACGTCTCTAAAGAAGAGGCCATCGAGCAGTCCTTCGAGATAGAGGAGCACATCAACGCCGCGTACGACCAGTTCGCGCGCGACGAACTCGGGGCCGACGAACACCGCTTCCAGATCGAGTTCGAGAAACTCTACCGGCGGTTCTTCCAAGCGGGCAAGAAGAAACGCTACGCCGGACACATCGTCTGGAAAGAGGGCAAAGACGTCGACGACATCGACATCACCGGCTTCGAGTACAAACGCTCGGACATCGCGCCCATCACGAAAGAGGTGCAGAAGGACGTCTTGGAGATGATCGTCTACGGAGAGGACGTTGACGTCGTGAAAGACTACGTCCACGACGTCATCACGGACTTCCTCGAAGGCAACATGGAGTACGACCGAATCGGCATCCCCGGCGGCATCGGAAAGCGACTGGAGAACTACGACACCGACACGGCACAGGTACGTGGCGCGAAGTACGCGAACCTCATGCTCGGGACGAACTTCCAGCGAGGGTCGAAACCGAAGCGACTCTACTTGAAGAAGGTCCACCCTTCGTTCTTCCGTCGGATGGAGGACGAAGAAGGGTTCGACCCACAGCGAGACTATCAGTACGCCGAGTTCAAGCGAAACCCGGACGTCATCTGCTTCGAGTACGCAGACCAGGTGCCGGAGGAGTTCGACGTCGACTGGGACAAGATGCTCGACAAGACGCTGAAAGGGCCTATCGAGCGGGTCATCGAGGCACTCGGGATGTCGTGGGACGAAGTGAAGTCAGGGCAGGAACAGACCGGTCTCGGGAGCTTCATGTGAGCCGGGCCGAACGACCGACGTTCTAGCCAGATGCGCACACACCACAGGGTCGAAACACCCGTTCGACACCGGTGTGATCTTTTCTCATTCGGAAAATAAATTTACCCGGCACAAAACGCGCAGGGGGTGAATGCGTAAGCATTATGCGTCGGACTCCCCACCGTTCGCACACGAGGCAACGAACCAACAATGGCAACACTCGAAATTAAAAACCTCCACGCAGAGGTCGCAGAGGAGGACGGTGAACAGATTCTCCGGGGCGTCGATTTGACGGTCAACTCCGGCGAAATCCACGCTCTCATGGGTCCAAACGGGTCCGGGAAGTCGACGACGTCGAAAGTCATCGCCGGCCACCCGGCCTACAGGGTCACGGAGGGCGAAGTACTGCTCCACCTCGAAGACGGCGACTTCGGCGACGACTTCGAGATTCCGGAGGACAAGCTGTCGTGGAACCTTCTCGAACTCGAACCTAACGAGCGAGCGGCACTGGGTATCTTCCTTGCGTTCCAGTACCCCGCCGAGATCGAGGGCGTCACCATGACCAACTTCCTCCGCACGGCGCTCAACGCCAAACTCGAAGAGCGCGAAGAGCTCTTCGAGGACGACGACGGCGAAGAGAAAGAAGAGGAGGAACCCGGCTACGACACCTCCCCGATGGAGGGCAACGTCGACGACGGCGACGTCGGCGTCGCCGAGTTCCAGCAGATTCTCAAAGAGAAGATGCAGCTGCTCGACATGGACGAGAAGTTCGCCCAGCGCTACCTGAACGCGGGCTTCTCGGGCGGCGAGAAGAAGCAGAACGAAGTGCTGCAGGCCGCCATCCTCGAACCCTCGATCGCAGTTCTCGACGAGATCGACTCCGGGCTGGACATCGACCGCCTGCAGGACGTCTCGAAGGGTATCAACGCGCTCCGCGACGAGCAGGGCACGGGCATCCTTCAGATCACGCACTACCAGCGGATCCTCGAATACGTCGAACCCGACCACGTCCACATCATGCTCGACGGTAAGGTCGTCAAGAGCGGTGACGCGAGCCTCGCCGAGGAGCTCGAGGACAAAGGGTACGACTGGGTCCGCCAGGAAGTCTACGAGACAGCGTAATACGGCTGCAACCACAAGCACACATCATGAGCTCAGATCAAGACCACCTCAAAGAGACCGACACGGAAGCTCGCTTCGAGTTCAAGAAGGAGCAGAAGTCGTCGTTCCAGGCCGACAAAGGCCTCACCGAAGAGACCATCCGGGTCATCTCCGAGGACAAAGACGAACCCGAATGGATGCTCCAGCGCCGTCTCCGTGCGTTGAAGCAGTATCAGAAGATGCCGATGCCGACCGACTGGCCCGGCCAGCCGGACCTCTCGGAGGTCGACGTCGACGAAATCGTCCCGTACATCCGCCCCGACGTCGAGACGCGCGGCGGCGTCGACGACTGGACGGACCTGCCGGACGACATCAAAGACACGTTCGACAAACTCGGCATCCCGGAAGCCGAGAAGAACGCACTCTCTGGTGTCGGCGCGCAGTACGAGTCCGAAGTCGTCTACCAGAACATGCAGGAACAGTGGGAGGAGAAGGGCGTCGTCTTCTGCAACATGGACAAGGCCGTCCAGGAGCACGAAGACCTCGTCAAGGAGTACTTCATGACGAAGTGCGTCCCCCCGAGCGACAACAAGTTCGCCGCACTCCACGGCGCCATCTGGTCCGGCGGGTCGTTCGTCTACGTCCCCGAGGACGTGACGGTCGAGATGCCGATTCAGGCGTACTTCCGCATGAACTCCGAAGGGATGGGCCAGTTCGAGCACACGCTCATCATCGCGGAGGAAGGCAGCGAAGTCCACTACATCGAAGGCTGCAGTGCGCCGAAGTACTCGGCGTTCAACCTGCACTCCGGCGGTGTCGAAGTCTTCGTGGGTGAGGACGCACACGTCCAGTACTCGACCGTTCAGAACTGGTCGAAGAACACCTACAACCTCAACACCAAGCGCGCCATCGTCGAGAAGAACGGCCGCATGGAGTGGATTTCGGGCAGCATGGGTTCGAAAGCGACCATGCTCTACCCGGCCTCCATCCTGAAGGGTCGCGGTGCCTCGGACAACCACATCACCATCGCCTTCGCGGGCGAGGGACAGAACATCGACACCGGCGCGAAAGTCTACCACAACGCGCCGAACACGAAGTCGACCATCGAGTCCAAGAGTATCAGTAAGGACGGTGGCCGGACGAACTACCGTGGTCTCGTCCACATCGCCAACGGCGCGACGAACTCCTCGACGTCCGTCGAGTGTGACGCGCTCATGTTCGACAACGAGTCCACCTCGGACACGATGCCGTACATGGAGATCAACGAGTCCACCGTCGACGTCGCCCACGAGGCGACCGTCGGGAAGATCGGCGACGAGGACGTCTTCTACCTCCAGTCGCGTGGTCTCGACGACGACGACGCCAAGCAGATGATCGTCTCGGGCTTCATCGAGCCTATCACGGAAGAACTGCCCATCGAGTACGCGGTGGAACTCAACCGCCTCGTCGAACTCGAGATGGAGGGGAGCCTCGGATAGATGTCGAGTAAGGCACTTCCCGCGAACCTCTCCGAGGAGACGGTTCGCACGATCTCCGACGAGCGAGACGAACCCGAGTGGCTCCTCGAAGCGCGTCTCGACGCGCTCGAATCGCTCGAATCGCTCGACCTGCCGGACGTCATCCAGACGCCCGGTCGGCGCTGGACGAACCTCGAAGCGCTCGACTTCGAGGAACTCGTCGACCCGCTGAACGCGGCCGACACGACCGAACGTGTCACCGCCGAGGGTGTCGAGGTGCTCTCGTTCACGGAAGCGCTCGACAGTCACGAGGAGGTCGTCGAGGAGGCGTTCGGGTCGACCATCGCGCCCGACACGAACTACCTGACCGCGCTGTCGGCGGCGCTGTTCACCACTGGCACGCTCATCTACGTCCCCGAGGACGTCGACGCCGAAGACGTGAAGATTCGTGCCGAGATGAACTCGAAGTCGCTGTTCAGCCACACGCTCGTCGTCACCGAGAAATCCTCCTCGGTGACGATTCTCGAAGCCATCGAGAGCGGCGAGAGCGACGTCGAGGGCGAGCGATACTTCTCGAACCTCGTCGAAATCGTCGCCGGTGAGAACTCCTACGTCCAGTACGGTTCGTTGCAGAACCTGGACGAGAACACGTACACCTACTCGCTGAAGCGCGGCGACGCCGGTGTCTACTCGACGATCAACTGGATCGAGGGGAACCTCGGTTCGCGCCTCACGCGCAGCGACATCGAGACGGAACTCAACGGCGACTCTTCGGAGACGAAGATCGTCGGCGCGTTCTTCGGTCACAACGACCAGCATCTCGACGTCAACGCGCGTGTCTGGCACAAAGCCGAGCACACGACGGCGGACCTCGTGACTCGCGGCGTCCTCGACGACGAGGCACGCTCGGTCTACGAGGGTGTCCAGGACGTCGGTCGCGACGCCTGGGACACGAACTCCTACCAGCGTGAGAACACGCTGATGCTCTCTGATGAGTCCGAGGCCGACGCCTCTCCGAAGCTCATCATCAACAACCACGACACCGAAGCGTCGCACGCGGCGACGGTCGGACAGGTCGACAAGGAGGACCTGTTCTACATGCTGTCTCGCTCCATCCCGGAGCGGACCGCACGCAACATGCTCGTGGAGGGCTTCTTCGTGCCCGTCCTCGACGAAATCGAGGTTGACGAGTTCCGCGAGGACCTCCAGGAACTCATCAGCGCGCGTCTGGACTAAGACGCACCCTCTGCGGTTCTTTCTCTCTTTCAGTGGTCGTGAGCGGTCGCTTTGCTTTTGTCAGAGAAAGGATTATTATCGGTTCGAGAGAGTTGACGAAAGATGCCGTGGCGCGACGAGATTCACATCGATGCGGTCGACTACAGCGACAAGCCGATAGACGACGGACCCGCGCCAAGAGGCGACGAAATCCAGTATGGGAATGTAGCCGAGTTACTAACACAGAGCGACGGCCACGAGGTAACTGTCGAGCTACAATACTGGTGGCCACAGCGGGCCGATATTGACGTTGAAAAACCCGTGAGCAGTGCAGCAGCCTACATCGCGTGGCGAGTTGATGACCAGACCGGGCACTACGGCGTCTTCGACGGCCACGCAAAGCGCGTCTGGTTCGGCATGAATACGGTCGAATACGAGGGACGCACCTACTCGTTCGTCGACATTGGTCCAGACTGGCGAGATAAACTATTCTGGACCACGTTTGCCGATGGACTGTACACCCATCACTTGCAGTATCCTGCACACCAGACCGAGGAAATCACCGTTTCAGACGTGAATTCGATTGTCGACCACAATACTGGGCCGAAGAGTTCAGTTTGCGAAGTTCTTACGAATGTTCATTCGCAGACGTTGAGATACCAGTTTCAAGCGTGGCGACCAAAGACGAGTCAAGCAGTCTTTTTCGCCGTTCGAAACACTGACCAGCCAGTTTGGCATGCAACCCGTGGTGTACTCGACCGTCAGTCATTGCTCTCGGACAGCGGAACGGCAATCAAATTCGACGAGGAGTCGTTCCGAGACGTCTACCAACTCGCAGCGAACTTGCGGGATGATGACTTGACCGGCTTTCAGTACTGCGGAGAGTAACTGTTTCGTACCGCGAGCGACCGCAGGGAGTGAGCGGGCCGACGACCGAGCGGAAGGCGACAAAGTCGCCTGAAGCAAGGGAGGAGTGCTTTTGGTCCAGCTTTTACCGAGGGTCGCCGGAGGCGACCCGCAGAGTAAAAGGTGGAGGTGTTAAGTCAATCCCCTACACACCTCCTGTCATGAACGAGGTATCGCGCTCGAACAAGAGGTGTCTCGCGTGAGCGTCGGCAACCAGGTTACGTCCGACCACCAACTCGCTCGCCTCCTCCAAATCGGCATCGTACTGGAGGAAGTCGTGGAGGCGCGCGCGTACCACCACTACCAGTCGCTCGCCGAGGAGGACCGCCACCTCGACGCGGAGCTAGAGGAGTTGCTCGAACACGCCGCCGAAGAGTCCGCAGAACACCGCGAACAGCTAGAGGGACTCATCGCCGGTCTCGACGCCGAGAGCATCCCGTTCGAGGACATCGAGACGTTGGTCGAAGCGAAGTACGGACAGACCAAACCCGAAGATTTCGACGGGATTCTCTACGACCAACTGTGTAACGAGGAGACAGCTTACAAGTTCTACGACGACCTCATCGACGGTATCGAAGCGAGTGACGCGGAGTTCTCGATCGACCGCGAACAGCTCTTGGTCGCCCTCCGGACGATTCGCGAGGAGGAGGCAGACGGCGTCGAAGCGGTCACGAAAATCATGGAGACACGAGAATGAGCGAGGAGAACCAATGAACACGGCAGATCAGTACGTCAAGGCGATCTACCTCCTCCAACAGATGGAGGACGGACCAGCATCGACAGGCGCACTCGCGGATATGCTCGACGTGAGTCCGGCGAGCGCCAACGAAATGATCGGTAAACTCGAAGACCGAGGACTCGCCGAACACGAGAAGTACAAAGGAGTCACGCTGAGCGACGACGGAATCGTCCGCGCACGCGACGCCATCCAGACGTACTGTATCATCGAGCGATTCCTCGCGAACGTCCTCGACGTAGAGGAGTTCCGCGCCGAGGCCCGCGAACTTGAGAGTGTCATCGACGAGACGGTCGCCGAGCGCCTCGACACCATCATCGACAGGAACGCGGAGTGTCCGGACTGTTTCGACCCGGAGACGGACGCCTGTGAGTATCTCGAAGTCGAACACGAGAAGCCCGCCGACTGAGTCACGGCGTGAATCCCCCTATCGTTATATGAGTGGACCGTGACGCCCCGAGCATGGATGGGACAAGCAGACGATTTGGCCGTCTCAGACGATTTGTGGGGTTCGCCCACGAACCAGTGCCAGCGTATCGCTGTCACGGTTGCCGTACGGGATTCGACGTGCAATACCACGTCTGTCCCGACTGCGGTGGCTACTCGGTCGAACCGGTTCGAGAGTAGCGAACGAGGGAACACTGCCGTTCTGTGTATAATGTAAGTTTTCCATACTGTTAGTAAAAGCTATATCGAATGACGTGTTAGTAGATGTCATGGCAATTGGGGAGAACAACCAGAGTCTCACGTGTGAATCGTGCAGTGCAACGTTGAGTTGGCCCATCGTCCGAGGGTTAACTACGAAACGGGACAGGCGCATCGACAGTCTGTACTGCCCCGCGTGTCGGTCACCGATGGGACGAATCGACGTCGAAGCGATGCAGCCTTGAACCGCCGAATCCACGAGCGTCATCGTGTTCTTTCACCAATCGACCAGTGAGTGACGAACTCGTCTCGGCGACGAGAGAACGTGTGTCTCGACCAGCACGAGAGAAAATCCGAAGCTTTTCCACGGAGTCCGACGGAGCACTACGTGCGAAGTCCCGTGGTGTAGCGGCCAATCATCTGGGCCTTTGGAGCCTAGGACAGCGGTTCGAATCCGCTCGGGACTATTCTCTCGACTTTCTTTCGATTTCGGCGAGCGTCGCCACTCTCGACTCGTGGGCCACCCCGAAAAACGGAGGCAGGTTAGTCGAGGTGCTCGATACCTTGTTTCGAGACGTTCGCCCGCGTGAGGACTTCCGGCATCCACTCGGGGCCGTCGCTCGGTTTCTCCTCTTTCCACGCCCAGCCGTGATAGATGTGGACTTTGTCGGTTCCCTTCTCCCGGAGACAGAGTTCGGCGTGTCCGTCGATTTCCTCCTCGCTCGGTGCGGGAGAGAGTCGGCGTGCCGCTTTCAGTGCCGCCTGTCGAGGCGTGCTACCGCTGAAGACGCTATCCTCGTCACCGTTCTCGTCGCGGAGAACGAAGTTTCGTTTGCCGTCTTGTCGTACCATTGGTCTACCCTCGATTATCGTCACTCGGCCAACCACTAAATAACCACCACACGGAACGGGGGTCAAACCCCCAGAACGACCAAGTCACCCCCGGCTAACATCCACCCATGTCCGTCCCGCGTCGACTCCACCAACTGGCCAGACTGGGCTTTCGGACCGGCCGCTTTCTCGTCTTTGCGACGTACTACAGCGCCATCGCGGTGAACCACCGCCACGAACTGTACGCACCGACGAAACGAGTCGGCGACGCGACCTTTCGAAGCTACGAACTCGTGAACAAACACGGCCGAGACGTCCTCCTTCGCCAGTTACTCGCGCGATGCGGACCCGGCGACGTAGTCGTGGACGTCGGCGCGAACACAGGCGTCTACTCGCTCGCCGTCGCGGCGGCCGAACCGACTGCACGGGTCGTCGCCTTCGAGGCCAACCCTGCCGTCTGTGCGCAGTTACGAACGAACGTCCGGCGTAACGAGTTCGAGACACGCGTCGACGTCAGAGCGGTCGGTCTCGGAGACGACACGGGTACGCGTCGGTTCTATCGGTCGACGTACGACGAGTTGGGGTCGTTCGCCGCCGCCAACGCGAGTGCGTGGGAAGCACGGGTTCGTGACACGGTCGAGGTCCCTATCGCCCGTCTCGACGACTTGGTCGCCGCCGGCGACGTCGCCCCGCCGAACCACCTGAAAGTCGACGTCGAAGGGTTCGGCTACGACGTCCTCCGTGGTGCCGAAGAGACGCTTCGACGCCATCGACCGGTCGTCTACTTCGAGCCACACGCCGTCGACGACGAGGAGCGTGACACCGACGCGGTCGCTGGGTTCTTACGCTCGCTAGACTATCGAATTCGAACACGCGACGGGAGAGAGAGCGCGTGGGTCTGTGAACCCGAGTCGCGTGAACCAGACGGGTCGACTGAACCGACTCGGTCGAACTCGTAGACTGTCTCGGAGCGTTCGAGAGAGCTACCGAACTACTGAACTACCGGGCGGTCACCGCAGTGTGAAGTGGATGCGTTCGTGTTCGCTCCCCTGTGTCTTCCGTCCCGTCACGTCGACAGTCCCGATGGCGGCAGTGTCCGAGACGTGTGTCCCCGCACAGGCGGTTCGGTCGTAAGGGCCGGACTCGGGGCCGATTTCGACGATTCTGATCTCCGTGATGGAGTCCGGGAGGAGGTGGATACGCGTGCGTTCGGGGTCGAGCGTCGACTCGGCCTCGTCTCGGGTCAGTTCGTACCACCGGACCGGAAGCGCGTCGTCGACGAGGTCGTTCAACCCCGTCTCGATGTCGTCGAGGTCGTCGTCGGTGAACCGGTCGTAGGCGCAGTCGAGATGCGCGTGGTCGTCGTACAGTTGGTTACCCGTCGTCTCGGCGTCGTACTCGTCGAGGAGGAACGCCGAGAGAAGGTGTTGGGCCGTGTGATAGCGCATGTGCGCGAAGCGCCGCTCCCAGTCGACGTGGCCGGTCACGGTCGAACCGGCGGTCGGGGCGTCGTCGCCGACGGTGTGGTAGATAGTTTCTTTCTTCTGGACGTCGGTCACGGTCCACTCGTCACTACCGTCATCACCCTTCTCACCGCCGTCATCGGCGGCGACGAGCCGACCCGTGTCGTGTGGTTGTCCGCCGCCGGTCGGATAGAAGCAAGTCTGGTCGAGGACGATTCGGTCGCCAGCGACGCGTTCGACCGTCGCCTCGAACGTCTTCGCCGCGGTGTCGTCGAGATACAGTGCATCGGTCATGCAGTGAGGAACTCTGCGGACGTACTTATGCTGTCGGCTGGGTTGGCACCGTGTTCTGTTAGAACTGTCGTGAGTCGCCCGGTGCCGACCCGTCCGTGTTGGTGGGAAACGCTCGCTCGATTGTTCAAACCGGGATTCGGCCAGAGAACAAAAATCTGTCGTAACGCCTAAGACCGGAACGACCCTTCTCTTGGGTAACAATGAGTATGGAACGTTGCCTCCGGGGGTACTCCCGTGGGCGTTGAGATCAAGGAGTCCTCCGTCTCCGACGACGAGTTCGCGGATATGAAGCGATTTGTGTACGACTATCTCGCTGCGAGCGTCGAGAACGAAGACGACGGCGGACGGATGCGGTGGTACCCGTGGCACAGCGCCGACTACCGGTTCAACCACATCATGAACGTCGTCGACATCGCGAGCTACATCGGCAAGCGCGAAGGTGCGGACGTCGACGTCGTCCGCGTGGCCGCGGTGTTTCACGACATCGCTAAACTCGACGCCGACCAAGACGTCCACGCCGAAGAGGGTGCCCGCGTCGCCCGCGAGTATCTCTCGGCGCGCGGTACCTTCCCCGAGTCTTTCATCGACCAGGTGTGTCAGTCCATCACCGACCACTCGTATCAGGGGCCGCTCACCGACGTCTCACTGGAGACGCGGTGTCTCATCGAGGCGGACATCCTCGACAAGGTCGGTGCCAACGGGACTGCCCTGATGCTCCTCCGGATGGGCTACGAGGCTCGAACACACATGGACGCCGCCGAGATGGTCCAGCGCGTCCTCGAACGCGGGAAGGACCACTCGACGCGCATCGTCAGCGACACCGCCGAGAGCATCGCCTACCAGCGACTCAAGCGAGTCAAGTGGTTCCGCGAGTGGCTCGAAGAGGAAGTCGCCGAGATGAACCGGTTCGGCAGCGACCTGTAACGCGCAGACGTCGCCGCTTTCGTAACTTCGCGTTCAGAGTGTATCGAGCACGCCGAGCACCCGCTCTTCGGCCTCACGGCCCGGGTCGTACTCTGCCCCGTCGCGCTCGCTCTCGCGGTGTTCCTCGACCGTTCGAGCCATCGCCGTCTCCAGCGACGTCGACTCCCACCCGAGACTGGCGAGTTTGTTCGTGTCCAGGACGTGCGGGTAGTCGCGATAGAGGACGAACTTCGAGGTGTCGAGTCCGCCGACAGCGAGTTCGCGCTCGCCGGCGTGGACCACGTCGACGTCAGTATCCATCGCGTCGGCAGCGAGGTCGAGCATCTCTTCTAAGGTGACCAGACGGCGGTCGCCGACGTTGTAGACTTCGCCCGCTTCGCCCTCCTCGGCGACGACACGGAGAGCGCTGGCGACGTCCTCGACGTACGCGCGATGCCAGACGTTCTGTCCGTCGCCGGGGACGACGATTCGGTCGTAGTTCTCGACGCGGTTCAGCCAGTAGTCCATCCGCTCGGTGTAGTCGTGCGGCCCGTAGACGATACAGGGGCGGACGCTCATCGCGTTGACACCCGACTCGGCCGCCTCGAAGACGACGCGGTCCCCCTCGGCTTTCCGGTTCCCGTAGGTCTCTCCCGAGTCGTCCTCGGCTTGGTCGGGCGTGCAGGGTCGCATCGGCGTCTCACCCTCTCGCTTGGGAATCTCCTCGCGGCCATAGGCGTCGCCGCTAGAGATGTAGACGTAGGCGTCGACGTCCGAGAACACCTCGACTGCGCGCTCGACTTCCGCGGGTTTGTAGGCGACGCAGTCGACGACGACGTCGGGTTTCGCGGCGAGCGACGCCGTTTGGAGGTCCATGTCGTCGGTCCGGTCTCCCTGAACGTGGTCGACGCGTTCGTCGTCGGCGAAGGGGTTGTCGTGATTACCGCGGTTGAAGATGGTGACGTCGTAGTCGTGGGCGAGGAACTCTTCGACGGTGTGGCGACCGATGAAGCGCGTGCCGCCGATGACGAGCGCGTGAGTCATACCGGATAGTGTGACCGTGCGGAAAAAAGTGTGTCAGTCTCGCGTCGACGAAATAGGAACTGCCTCGATCTCAGAGATACGACGCGTCCCACCGCGACGGGCGACGTTTGTTCCCACAGTCGCTGCAGACGACGCGACCCATCGCGTCCATCGAGACCTCGAAACTCTCACAGTGGCCACAGAAGTAGCCGTAGCGTTCCTCGCGGCCCTCGTCGAGGTAGGCGACGTAGAGCGGGGCAGTCGACCCGCGGTCACTTTCGTCGAAGGCGACGTAGACGGTGGTGTCGTCGACTTGTCGAGGGTCGAGCGGTGCCTGTTGTTCGCCCTCCGTACCGGGGAACTTCAGGTAGGTTCGCTCCGTGAACGACTCCGCACCGAGGTCGATTTTGCGCGTGTCGCCCTCCTCGTAGCCGTGGCCCTCGTAGAACTCCGCACCGGCTTTGTTCACCGTGAGCACCTTCCCGGAGAGTCTCGTCGCACCGTGGTCGACGAGGACCTCCTCGGTACGCGTGAGGAGTCGGGAACCGAGACCACTGCCACGGGCATCGGGCGAGACGTGGAGCCAGCTAATCTGTCCGTTCGTCCCATCTCTCCCGACGAGGTAGCTCTGGGAGAATCCCGTGACGGTGCCATCGTCGTCGGCGACGAGATAGACGACGTCGTCGCGGTCGAGTTCGTCGGTGAGGTCGTCGCCGTACCACTCGTCTACCGACTCGTCGATGACCGATTCGTCGAGGGCGTGGCTGTACGACTCCATCAGCGAGTCGCGTGCAACCTGTCGAATCTGCTCGATATCTGCGGCTGTCGCCTCACGGAGTTCCATACCCCACCAGTGCGACTGCGTAACATAAAATACTCTCGGCGATTTTTCGCGTGGGAGTAAACTAGGTGAAACTGATAGGTGACTCCACGATAGTTGGCCCAGAGCGAAAAACACACGTACCGTTTTCGATAGCACCACCACGAAGAGGCACCACTGAAGAGGTGTACGCCGAGTTCCCACGACTCGAAGAGCGACAGACGCAGAAAGTCGGAACGCTCTCGGGCGACGAACGGCAGCTGCTCGCCATCGTCCGTGCATTGAAACAGCGCACCGACTTCGCATGCTCGACGAACCACGAGAGACTCGTGCCGAAATCATCGAAGATGTCGAACGGGCCGCCGAGCGCATCCGGTCCGACGGGACGACAACCGAACTCCGTGACGATGAAGAGACCCGCGAACGCTATCTCGGAGTGTAACGATGGCCGCCGAACCACCTGACGTCGACGTCGAACCCGCACTGGACCGTCTCATCGACACCGGCGTCGTCGACGAAGCAGACGACGGCGCACTCACCACGACGGCCGCGTTCGAAGACACGCGCCGTGTCTACCACGACACGTACGCCCACATGGCCGACAAAGGGTTCCACAGCACGGTCGCAGACCTCTTCGATATCGACCGCGACGAGGTCGGTGCACACATCGACGCGACCGGCATGACGCGCGACGAACTGGTCGCCTACCTGTCGGTCCGGTCGTTCCTCGACGACCCACCCGAGCAAGAGACGCTCGCCGTGATGGCCGGTATCGTCGTTCAAATCGGTCCGGGGTCACCCGTCCCGCTGGCCGTCGAGGAACTCTGCGACGAGGAGTACGAGCAGTTCCTCGCCGACGAACCGGACGCGGTCGTCACGGTGTGGAAACACGGCTGTGACCCCTGTGAGGCGATGAAAGAAGATATCGACGAGATAGTCGCTTCGGTCCCCGACGGTGTCGCCATCGCGGGCGTCGACGGGGCAGACGTGCCTGCGTTCCGCCGAGCGTTCGACGTCGCTGTCGCACCAGCGGTGCTGTTGTTCCGCGACGGACAGTTACGAGAGACGTTCACGGGGCGGAAGTCGCCGGCCACACTCGCAGACGCGTTCGAGGCGGTGTATCGGTAGCGCAGTCGACGACGTCAGTCGTCGATTCGTTGGCTGCGTTCTCACTCGCTGTCTCAGACCTCTTTCGTCATCCCCGTCACCGTCACTGGCCGACCCGCACGCAGAATCACTGTCTGTGTCACACTCCCGAAGGCCACGTAGTACCGACACACGTGCACCCGGTCACACAGCTCAGTCTTTTGGGGAGACGGCGTCGGGGTCGTCGACGTAGCGAGAGACGTAGACGACGAGGAGAAGGGGAACACCGAGAACCGTGGCGATGGTGAGCGCACCGTAGGCGGTGAAGCCGAACTGTGTGGCCGGGAACTCGACGAGAAAGAGATACGCCGGTGGTTCGAGATTGTCGACGAACGTCGCCGTCAGGAAGCCTGCAGCGCCCCCGACGCCGACGAGCGCCAGATAGAGGAACAACACGAATCGGCGACCGCGGAAGCCTCGTTGTGGCACGGTCGAAACGCGGGCCTGCGACCGATTAGCCCTTTCGGGACGGAGTGGGTGGGAAACCACACGTATCGACGGGTCTTTGTCTCCGCAGTCCCGAGTGCCGGTATGTCCGACAAGGACCTCCTCGGCATCGTGCTCGCGGGCGTCGCCATGTTGATGTTCGCGACGGGTCTCATCCTCGCCATCTGAGGTGAGGTCGAACAGACCACTCGATGCACGTTCGCTCCGTACTGTTGGTGACCGGCGAGCGATTCGCTCGCCCGTGTGTGGCTTCTCTAGTCTATAGTGGCTATCCGAGACGCGATAGCTGAAGCGCTCTGAGTGGAGAGAGTCGGATAGTGAATTCGTGAACCAGCGAACGAGAGACGACTCTATCGTCCGAGAGTGAAACGCTGAAACGGAAAGCGCGGGCCGAAAAAGAGTTCGGTCAGTTGTCGAAGTCAATCAGTCCGTCACCAGAACTCGGAGAGTTCTAGGTCGCTTACGAGTCGGACTCGTCCGACTCGTGACCGCCGTCGGTGGCGACGTCCTGTTGTTCCCCACCGTCGGTAATCTTCGTCTGCAGTTTACGGTCGAACCACTCCCACTCGGCCGTGTAGAGACCGTCTTCTTTGAGGTTCCACGGGTCGCCGCTCTCGATGACTGGCCCTTCGAGCCACGAGATGATGAAGTTGTACAGCCAGATGAACCCGCCGACGAGCAACAGTAGCGCGCCGAGGGTCGCAATCTGGTGGAGCGTGATGAACTGCGGCAGGTAGGTCGCGTAGCGACGCGGCATTCCGCCGTAGCCGAGGAGAATCATCGCGAAGAACGTGATGTTCGTCCCGACCATCCAGAGCCAGAAGTGCCACTTGCCGAGTTTACGCTGGTACATCCGACCGGTGAAGATGGGGTACCAGTAGTAGAGACCGGCAAAGCCTGCGAACGCGATGGCGCCCATCACGATGTAGTGGAAGTGCCCGACGACGTAGTAGGTGTCGTGGAGCACGAGGTCGATGGGGATGGAGGCGAGGAAGACGCCCGTCACGCCGCCGATGATGAAGTTGCTGACGAAGCCGATACAGAACAGCATCGGCGTCGTCAGTCTGATTCGCCCGTTCCACATCGTCGTAATCCAGTTGAACGTCTTGACCGCAGAGGGAATCGCAATCGCCATCGACACCGCCATGAAGGAGGCGCGGAGGCGTGGGTCGATACCCGTCGCGAACATGTGGTGCGCCCAGACACCGAACGAGAGCACACCGATTGCGAGCGTCGAGTAGACGACGAACTTGAACCCGAACAGCCGCCGGCCGGAGAACCGCGGCAGCACGTAGCTGACGATTCCCATCGGCGGAAGCACGAGGATGTAGACCTCGGGATGTCCGAAGAACCAGAAGAGGTGTTGCCAGAGGATAGCGCCGCCTTCACCGGCGAAGAACACCGTCCCGAAGTTACGGTCTGCGAGCAGCATGACCATCGCGCTGCCCAGAAGCGGGAACGCGAAGAGGATGAGTCCCGACTGGGTCAGGATGGTCCACGAGAAGATGTCGAGGTTGGCCCAGGTTACCTCCTCGGCACGCTCGGTGAAGATGGTCGCGATGAAGTTGATCGAACCCATCGTCGCCGAGACGCCCGAGAGGTGCAGACCGAGGAGCATGAGGTCGACACCGGCGTTCGCTTGGTTACCGTTTCCGACCCCGGCCGACAGAGGCGTGTACATCGTCCACGCGGTCTGTGCGGGGATGATGTCGCCAGTCGGGATGAGGAAGCCTGCCCAGATGAGGAGTGCAGCAGGTGGAAGTAGCCAGAAGGCGATGGCGTTGATTCGCGGGAACGCCATGTCGTCGGCACCGATGACGAGCGGGATGAAGTAGTTCGAGAACGCCGCGATGATGGGCGTCCCGAAGAGGAACAGCATCGTGATACCGTGACTCGTCAAGAGCGAGTTGTAGAAGGTGTTCGAGATGAGGGTCATGCCGGGGTCGGCGAGTTCGACCCGCATGATCATGACCATCGCACCGCCGACGAGGAACGCGATGACGCCGTACAGCCCGTACAACATCCCGATGTCCTTGTGGTCGACAGTCGTGAACCAGCGGATGAGTCCGCCTGGCTTCTCGTGTGCGTGACCACTCTCCTGTCCGTAGGCGCCCCCACCACTGGCCAGTGGTGTGTAGGAGCGCCAGTTCTCCACCCGGGTGAGCCAGGCGGCGACGGCCACGAGGAAAACCCCCATGAGGACCGTCAGTGCTAACTGTCCGTTAATCTCCATGGCAGGGACTGAGTAGTGGAAGGTAAAGAAAGATTCGGGTGACAGCCGTCAGTCGTCGGTGTTCTGCGCGGTGGGTTCTGTCTCAGCGTCCTCTGCCGATTCGTCGTCGGTGAGTTCGGCTGGTTCGTGGTCGGGTTCGGCCTGCGCTTCGTACTCTTCGAGCGTCTGCGAACCGGGGACCGTCGCCTGTCCTGCGAGGAAGACTTCAGAACGCTTCTCGTCGCCCGCGATGGCCTTTCCGGAGATGTACGTCAACGCCGCCAATGCGACCAACGGAACGAGGAGCAGACCGAACGAAATCGCCGACGCCAGGGGGTCGTATCCGAAGGGGTCGTAGACAGCGAAGACGACGACGAAGAACCCGATGATTCCGAGCGGAATAATGTTCACCGTCAGGTCGAGGATGGTCTCCTTGTCGAAGATTTTGGCTGCCATACGTGGCTCTTACGGACGCCCATCAAATAGATTGTTGGTTCGCGGCCGGTGAGACAGTAGAGCGTCGGTGGCGACACCGAACGCGTTAGATCGGTTGTGACTCTTTGACGAACGCCGTGCCCAAGAGACTTCCGAGGAGGAGGAGACCGCCAGCAGCGATGACGGCGTACCCACGGGCGACGAATCGAACCCCCTCGGCTGCAACTGCGGTGTCGGCGTACAGCAAGAGGCCGCCGAGTCCGAACAGGAGAACCGAACAGACGGCGAGTGCACGCCACGGTGTCTTCGCGTAGCCCGCCTCTTTGGCCATTCCTGCGATACTCCCACAGAGCAACAACAGTCCGCCCACAGCGAGGGCAGGGAGGTCGAAGAGGATACCGAGTTCTGCAATCGGGATTCCGAGTGCGATGAACAGTGGCCACGGGCTTGCCATCCGGTATTGGTCGCTCAATCCGGGGTTCTCGTCCATATCGGAGATAGTGGCCCGAGCCTACAAAGCGCTTCGGAAGCTCGCGACGAGGCGACTACGGGAGCGAGACACCGTGTCGTGCGAGATAATCGCTGACCGCTTTGATTTCGACGGGACTGCCGATGATGCGACAGCACGCCTCCGTCCCTGCGACGACAGACACCGTGAACTGCGATTCGATGTCGTCTCGAAGTTCCCCGAGGGTCGCACACGGGAGCACGATCTCGGTGCTGTCCCGGAGTTGCGATGGGTCGGACATGTGATATTTTTCCTGAATTTCCGCTACCGTATAATCGTATCGAAGACGAGACCTGCGCAAATAACTTGATTGGCGCGCGTAGTGCGGTGGAAGCGAAACGACGAAGGAAAGGGTTTTTCGAGTAACGCGGCGGAACTGTAGGTAATGGGTCTCGAGGAGGAAATAGACGAACTCCGCGAGGAGATTCAAAGCACGCCCTACAACAAGTCCACCGAGGCACATATCGGGCGTCTCAAGGCAAAACTCGCGGAGAAAAAGGAGAAACTGGAGAACCAGTCCTCCGCCGGCGGTGGCGTCGGCTACGCCGTCGAGAAGACTGGCGACGCGACTATCGCGCTCGTCGGCTTCCCGAGCGTCGGCAAGTCGACGCTCATCAACGCTATCACCAACGCCGACAGCGAGACCGGCGAGTACGAGTTCACGACGCTGAACGTCAACCCCGGGATGCTACAGTATCGCGGTGCAAACATTCAGGTGCTCGACGTGCCGGGTCTCATCGAAGGCGCAGCGGGTGGCCGCGGTGGCGGCAAGGAAGTGCTCTCTGTCGTTCGGACGGCAGACCTCGTCGTGTTCATGCTCTCCGTCTTCGAAATCGAGAAGTACGACCGACTGAGCGAGGAACTGTACCACAACAAGATTCGACTCGACACCGAACGGCCGAGCGTCTTCATCAACAAGAAAGGTCGCGGTGGCATCCGCGTGACGAAGACCGACGACGTCCAGTTAGACGAGGAGACTATCAAGGGCATCCTCCGCGAACACGGCTACGTCAACGCAGAGGTGACCGTCCGCGGCGACATCACCGTCGACGAACTCATCGACGGCATCATGGACAACCGTATCTACCTCCCCTCTATCGTCGCCGCCAACAAGGCCGACCTCATCGATCCTGACTATCTCCCGACGGTCGAAGACAACCTCCGAGAGGTCGGTCTCGACCCCGAAGAGGTCGTGTTCATCAGCGCCGTCGAAGAGAAAGGGCTCGACGCGCTGAAAGACAAGATTTGGGACGCGCTCGGTCTCATCCGCATCTACATGGACAAGCCAGGACGCGGCGTCGACTACGAGGAACCACTCGTACTCATGGAGGGCGACACCGTCGGCACCGCGTGTAAGAAACTGGGGAAGAAGTTCGAAGACCGATTCCGCTTTGCTCGCGTCTCCGGTCCGAGTGCGAAACACGACGACCAACAGGTCGGCAAAGACCACGTCCTGGCCGACGAAGACGTCCTCCGAATCACCGCAGAGCGGTGACCGACACCGGCTCGACTCCCGAACACGTCGCTGATTCGACGGAGACGAGTCGTCTCCGTTCCCGCCGTCGCCGACTCCTCGCTGTCTCCCTTCTCGCGTTCGTTCCGTGGTCGGTTCAACAGTTCACCGGTGGTGACGTCACGTTCGTCTTCGCGTGGGGGTTACTCAACACGAATCCGACGAACGTCACGACGCTCCTCGACTTCTTGGTTCGCTACACACAGGGGCTTCCGGACTACATCCTCGCGTGGCCCGTCGGCGTCGGCTGTTATCTGGTTGCCGTCGCGAGCGCCGTCGTCGGGGCGGTGACGAGACACGGCGACGACCGAGTGACGGTCGCCGCACTCGTTCTCGCGGGCCTCACGCAGGTCGAACTCGCCCGCGGGTTTTCGGTGCAACCCGGTCGCGTGGCGTGGCCACTCGGGACCGTGGCCCTCTGGGCAGTCGCTGGATACGTGTACTGGTCACTGGACGGCGCGGGCGATGCGGACGACGCTCACAAGTAACGAATCTGCGATCGTGCACAGCTACGACCGCGGACGAAGAACTGCAGTGCTGGTTGCACGAACAGCCAAGGCCGGTTCGCCGGACGGCTGGTGTCCTCAGTCGTCGGCGGCCGTCGCACCGGGTCTGTAGTTCCGACTAACTACTTTCCACGCGCCCGTTCGGAAGCGGTAGTAGTTGAGCGCCGCCGGAATCGACGTCTCGGCGAGGAACGCGAAGTACAAGCCGACGAGGCCAACTGCGGACACGGAGGCACCGAGGAACGCAAAGAGAATCGAACAGAGCATCCCGACGAACTGGCTGGCGAACGCCCAGCGCGTGTCGCCGCTCGCGTCGAGCGGCCCGGCCGCACCGCCCGACACGCCTTGGAAGACGACGGCGATACAAGCGACGTACACCAGTGAGACGGCGATGGGGAACGCCTCCGGTGACGGGTTGAACGCCGAGACGATGGGTCGGGCGAAGGTAGCGACGACGACGGCAGAGACGAGGTACGTCGCCACCGCGAACCGGATAACCTCGTGGCCGTAAGTTTCAGCAATCTCTTCGTCACCCGTTCCGAGCGCTTGGCCGACGAGACTGGACGAAGCGAGCCCGAACCCCCACCCGGGCGTGTTCATGATGCCCCAGATACGACGGGTGACGACGAACGCCGCGACGACGGCCGACCCCATCGTCGAGAGAATCGCGAGCATCGGAAACTCTGCGATGGTCCAGACGAGGTTTCGGCCCATCACCGGAAGGCCGATAGAGACGAGGTCTCGCAGGGTATCGAGGTGGAAGTAAGAACCGACGGGGTCGATTTGGACGGGCAACGCACCGACACCGGGGAGTCGTCCGCGGACGAGACCGAACGCGAACGCGCACGTCACAATCACGTTCGAGAGGACGGTTCCGGCGGCGGCCCCAGCGATACCCCATCCGAGTCCGAAGATGAACAGTGCGTTGAGACCGATGTTGATGAGTGCGCCGCTCGCACGGAGTATCATCGCGGTGTAGGCGTCGTCGGACCCGACGAGCACTCTGCTCCCGACGAGGTTCAGCCCAGCGAACGGGACGCCGAAGCCGACGATACCGAGGTAGGTCGCGCCGAACCCGACGGCCGCCGCATCGTCGGAGATGAGCGAAATGAGTTCGGTCGGAAACGCCCAGAAGGCGAGTGTGACGGGGAGGCTGGCGGCGACGACGAGGACGACACTCCCGCGGACGGCACGGTCGATTCCGCCCGAGTCGTCTGCCCCGAAGCGCTGCGAGACCAGTGCAATCGTTCCGCCCGCGACGCCACCGCCGAGTGAGAAGGCGAGTCCCCAATAGGGACCGGCGATACCCACGCCGGTGATGGCAGGCACACCAGCCACGATACCGACCATCGCGACGTCGACGGCGTTCTTCGACATGCGAGCGATACCGGTGACGATACGGGGCCACGAGAGGTCGGCCGTGCGAATCGCCCGTTCGCGGTCGACGAGTCCGAAGTGAGCCAAAACGAGTCCGATGGAGACGATGAGGCGGCGAAACGGGTTCGGCAGCGAGGACACGATACCGAGCGTTCGAGCGCAGTGTATAAACGACCGTCGCCCTGACGTCGCTGCGGCGCGTGTGAACTTCCCCCAGCAGTTCCGCCTCCGCCACGCTTTTTGACGCAGCGGCCGAGTTAGCGAACATGTCCGGAACACTCGACCACGTCATGATGCGCGTCGGTGACCTCGAAGAATCGCTCGACTGGTACACCACGCATCTGAACTACGAGGAGAAAGACCGCTGGGAGGCCGACACGTTCACCAACGTCTATCTCGGCCCCGAGGACATGCACGAGGAGGGTGCGATGCTGGAACTCACCCACAATCACGACCAAGACAGCTACGACGTCGGCGACGCGTGGGGACACATCGCCGTCCGCGTGCCCGAAGGTGACCTCGAAGAGTCCTACCAGCAGTTGATGGACGACGGCGTCGAGGACTATCGCGACCCCGAATCCTGTAACGGGCGCTACGCGTTCGTGAAAGACCCGGACGGCCACGAGATCGAGATCGTCAAGCGCGACCCAGAGCAGGGCGCGAAGTGGAGCATCGACCACACGATGATTCGCGTCGAGGACGCCGACGAGGCACTCGGCTTCTGGACCCGCAAGTTCGAGTACGAACACACGGGTCGCTGGGAGTCCGACTCCTTCGCGAACTACTTCATGAAGCCCGAGGGAGCATCCGAAGAAGCGATGGCCGTCGAGTTGACCTACAACTACGACGGGCGCTCCTACGAGATGGGCGACGCGTGGGGCCACCTCGCCGTGCGCGCCGACGACCTGAACGACTACTGGGAGACCCTGGAAGAGCGCGAGGCCGAAGAGTACCGCACACCCGAGGAGTGCGACAACAACTACGCGTTCACGAAAGACCAGGACGGCCACGAAATCGAAGTGCTGGAACGCGATTTCGACGGTTCGCTGTTCCCGAATTAGCTCAGTTCACACCAACCGCTCCGGCTTTTTCGGTATTCGTTATTGGAAGAGGGACGAATGCGCTGGAAGTGAATTCACAACCACTTCTCAAAGCGGGAGGTCTCTCTAGAGGGCAAATTACGTGTTCTAAACACATACTACCTTGTTCACAACGTCCTCTAATTTCCGAAAGAACTCGTGTCCTCAGCGGGGGTTGTGAAAATCGAGTGGTGGATTTGAGGAGATGAAGCAAAGAGAGGAATGAACACAGCTGCTCGAAATAGAGCGTTGTGTAGGTTCTGTCGCCGAATTCGTACCAATAGGGCGGATGCATCAGAGCCCGATTCAATCTCCTCGCGATTCACAAAGACAGCAAATCGATAGACGGGAAGGGGTTGTGAAAACCGTCGACGTAGTATGACGGCTGTAACTGGATATCGTCTATGTGCGGCTGGAGTTGATGAGTCGCACAGACAGTGGGAGAAACCACGGCGACGCACGAATCAGAGTTTCTACTCACACCGTCTGTTGAACTACTTCCTACGTGGGTCGGAAAACGGTCTTCTATTCGTCGCTTGTTCTCCACCTCCTCCGGAGGTGAGACGGACTTGTGAATCCAGAAACTCGCTTACACTGAACGATAGAGGCTTTCTCGAATTCTCTTAACACATTTTAGTTGTTGTGACTACCCAGTTTGCGAGGGCCATCTTGCACAGACCATTACGGCGAAACGGTCCGTTGTCGCGTGAGTAACGAGACGTAACCTCAGACAGAGCCACCAGACCATCTGTCGGACCACTGTCTGACACGAGGCAGACACGAGACGGACGGACAACGTGTTTTTACACAAAATATTTAAGACTCGAATTTGGCGAGATGGCTTCTACCCCCCGAATTCGGGCGTGAGAAGCGTTGACGTAATACACTGTTGACCACAAAGCATTTATAACGAGAGGCTTACCTTTGCAATGTACCCCTACCCATGGTGGACGTAGCGAGTATCCCAGCCCAAGTCCGGCGCACCGACGTGGTGTCGCTGGGCGATTTCGGTCTCTAGGGTGGGAGAAAGGTGCATCCGCCGACTCGACAACCAACCAAACCATGACAAACCAAAAAATTCGCGGCCTGCTTCTCGCAGCGCTGATGGTTACGTCTGTTTTCGCAGGCACCATCGCGTTCGCCGGAGCAGCTTCCGCAGCAAACGTCCCTGATGACGCTGACGTTGAATACAGCGATCAGAATGCCTTCTACCAAGGGCAGGAAGTCATCTTCACAGGCTACAACGTAGACGAACAAGTCGACGTATTCGCAACTGACGACGGCGACCGCTCCGTCATCGCCACGCAAGTGAGCGCTGACGAAGAAGGAGACATCGTCGTCGACACCGGTGACCTTGAGGCAGGCGAAGAGTACCGCCTCGAAGCACCGAGCGGTAACGCAGCGGACGACATCGAGTTCTCCGTCGTTCAACAGAACTTCGACGTCAACTTCGACGACAGCAGCGTGACGAACGGTGCTGACTCCACGACGGACCTCGAAGTTACCTCGAACAACCGCGCGGGCGACTTCACGGTTGAAGTCTCCGCCGACGGTCTCGACGAGGAAGAACTCCTCGAGATCTTCGACGCCAGTGGCTTCGAAGCAACCGCTGACGACGAAGACGACGAGGACGACATCATCACGGTGACCCTCAACAAGAACGCCGAGAACACGGTGGACTTCAACGACATCGACGAGGGTGACTACGAGTTCAACTTCTCCGTCACGGACACGACGGCAGAAGCCTCCGACACGATCACCGTCGAGGACTCGGGCTCCGAGCGCGCCTCCCTCGAGGACGGTAGTCTCTCGGTGACCACCGGTGACTCCGTCGACGCACAGGTCAACCTCCGCAACTCTGACGTCGCTTACCTCCTGGTCGGTGGCGAGGACGCAGGCTACGAAGCCCTCGCACGGATCACGGAAGACGGCGCAGATGAGGAAGACGGTGTCGTGAACGTCACGATCAACACCTACAACCCGAACGAAGCGAACAACTACGGCCTCAGTGTCGACAGCGACGACGGTGAACTCGAACTCGTCGACGACTTCGAGTACCAAGGCGTCAGCGCAGCCCTCGACACGGGTAGCTACGACCTCGCAGTCGACACCGACGCAGAAGAGGTTGTTGACACGCCCGACGACGTCGGCACCCTCTCGGTGAACGAACGCAGCACCGGCTCCGCCCAGTCGTGGACGGCACCCGGTAACGCAGACGCACTCGACGAACCGGAAGACCTCGACGATGAGGACGTTCTCGAAGCAGTCGAGGACGGCGTCATCACGCAGGACTCCGACATCGCGAGCCAGGACTGGGCAGTCGTCCAGTTCACCGAAACGAGCGGTATCTACGGCTACTACGCTGAGAACGGCTTCGACGGTGAGGGTCTCGACTTCACGCTCGAAGAAGCAGACCCTGGCCAGAACCAGGAGCCGATCACGATCCGCGGCGAGAACAACGAAAACGCAATCTACGTAGTTGAGTCGGACGAGACGAACAACCTGTTCGTTCTCATCAACACGGGCGCCGACGGCCTGGAAGCGACCCAGGACGGCGAAACGCTCGACGAGGAACTCAACTCTGAGGACCTCGAAGGCGAGTGGAACGCGACGCTGACCATCGGTAACGAGATCGTCGACCCTGACGACGACGACGAAGAGGAGACGGTCTCCACCGAGTTCGAAGTTGTTGAGCGTACGGCAGAGCTCGACACGAACAACGACGACCAGGTCGAAGTGTTCGCGAACGAGAACGCAACGATCACGGGCGAGACGGCCATCGCACCTGGCTCGGAGATCACGGTCACGATCCAGTCCGAGTCCGGCGCTGACAACCCGTTCGTCCAGCGACAGGACGTCAACGTCTCGGACGACGGTACGTTCGAGGCTGAGTTCAACACGGCAGACCTCGAAGTCGGTACGAACTTCACGGCATCGCTCTCCGCGACGCCGCAGCTCGAGAGCGACTCGACCGACGACTACGACGCAGTGATCGTCGAAGGTCAGCCGAGCGAAGAGACTGAGACGACGACCGACAACGGCACGGCCGACACCACGACGGCAACCGACGAGACGCCTGGCACGGACGAGACCACCACGGCCTCCGACGGTGGCTCGACTGACGAGACCGACACGACGCCTGACGGCACGGAAACCACCACGGAATCCACGTCGCCCGGCTTCGGTATCGCTGTTGCCCTCGTCGCACTCGCAGGCGCTGCACTCCTCGCAGTCCGCCGCGACAACTAACGACTGAACCACCGGCTCACACCGGCCCTTTGCAGCATTCTTTCTTTGGGACGCTACACCAGCCAGCGACGGCTGTCGGTAGTGTCTTACCACTCATACGACGCCAGCTACTCGACGCGTTTCCGCACGTCACGTACCACTAACGACAAGGGATTTATTCTGCCAAACCCTTACATCGTCTATGCCCGGCCCCCTCTCCGACGCCCTCGCGTGGGCGGTCATCGCGCTGTTCGGTGCGGGCGTCCTGCTCGAACGCTACGACGAGCGGGTCGCACGGACCACGACCGCCGGCGCGTGGGTGCTGTTCGCCCTCTTTTGGTTACAGTTGATTCCCCACTTTATATTCGAGCACAAGAGCTACATCGAAGGCTTTCTGACCATCGTGGCCGTCCCGGCGAGCGTCTACGCCGGGTGGTTGCTCTACCGCGGCCGCGACACGCTGATGATCCTCTCGCGCGCCGTCGCCGTGATGGGACTGGTCTATCTGCCGTTCGAGACCATCCCGGCCATCGTCGTCGGCGGACTGACGATTCCCGCGCCGCGACAGTTCCTCATCCAGGCCGTCGCCGACCAGACGGGGTTCCTGATGGGGCTGTTCGGCTACCACCCCGAGGTGGTGATGGGTAACGAGAGCGGGTATCCGAGTGCGTTCCTCTTCACGACGCCGGAGGGTCACCGGCTGCACTTCGAAATCGTCCTCGCGTGTACCGGCCTCGGGAGCATCGCTATCTTCGCGGGTCTCATCGGTGCGGTGAAAGCGCCCCTCGACCGCAAACTCCGTGCGCTGGCCATCTCGATTCCGACGATCTACGCACTGAACCTCGCGCGCACGACGTTCATCGGGATCACCTTCGGGAACCAGTATCTGCAGTTCTTCGTCGACGAGGTGCTGTTCATGTTCGGGTCGTCGGACCCGTACATGGTCTCGTGGTTCATCTCCGACCGCATTATCAGCCAACTCTTGGCCGTGTTCGTCCTCGTCGGGTTGACCTACGCCGTCGTGCGCGAACTCCCCGAACTGCTGACGGTCATCGAGGACGTCCTCTACATGGTGACGAAAGAGGAGTACGACCTCCACGAATCGCTCGACATCCGCGTGCCGCGCGCCGACGGCGGCGAGCGAGTCGAGCGGTAAGGCGGTCGCTGTCCACATTCGACTCTTCTGACTCGACGAGTTCAGTTCACCGCAGTCGTCGTGATTCGTTCGTGATTCGTCGACCGGTCGCACTAGTGAAGAAGCCGACCACTGGTGTTCGTGGGGTCCGTGATTCCCGGCCATCCCCCGTTTCGTTCCGATTCTGAGGCCTACAGCGGGTCGAGTAACTCCGAGGGGCAACCACCGAGCGTCTCCAGCGCCTCGGCTTCGACGTGGTGGAGGTCACCCGGAATCACGAGCATGTGGAGCGGGTCGCCGAACTCTCGCTCGGCGAGTGCCGAAAAGCGGTCGGCGGCGACGAGTGGCTCAGGACTGCCGGCGCGGGCCACGACGACGGCGAGTCTGTCTTCCCACCCGTCGGCGAACATCTCCGCGGCCGTCGACGCGGTCATGTACTCGTCGCGGTGGGCTTTGATGTCGAGATAGACGAGTGTGTGGAGGCCGCGTTCGAGATTCGCCTCGATACTGTCGACGACGCTCTTCGGGACGTCGTCGCCGCCGTGAGCGTAGGGAAACGGGAGCGTGACGGCCTTGCCGAAGCGGTAGTTCTGTAGTCCCGTCAGACCGGAGGCGGCCGACTGGGCAGTCACGCCGTGGATGACTCTCGTCTCGATATCGCGCTCGACTGCTCGGAGGCGCAAGTCGACGTGTGTCGTCGAAATCATCGTGTCGCCGGCGGTGAGAAAGACGACGTCCTCTTCTTCGGCGGCGTCGAGGATGGGTGTCGGGTCCTGTTCGGTGCCAGCACGGTCACGCACTTCGATATCGAGACCGTGGTGCGCCGAGAGGTCCTCGACGGTCGTCCCGATGAGTTTGCTGGTGTAGAACTCCGCGAAGGCGCGGTCTGCATCTCGAAGCGCATCTCGGCCTTCGACGGTGATAGAGCGTTCGTCGTAGAGTCCGAGTCCGATGAACGTGAGCATACGAACAGTCGTCGGGGGGAGTGCATAAGCGGCGTGTTCGGCGACGACGACTCGGCCTCCGTCTCGGCTAACGACTCTCGTACAACTCTCGTACGACTCTTCGACGGCAACGTCTCTACAGTCTCGACAGTCGTCTATACCGCTATAGACTGGACACGAGATTTCCGGTGAAACGCGTGGCACGCAATATCTGACACGGCGGAAACGATATTCAACTAACGAGGTGTTGTTGTAACTGCTTCCGTCGGGCAGTCTGTCATCCCCATTTGACCCTGCCGGAAGTGCGGCCGTGTGTCACATCGGGGTGCCAACTGATCGTGACTTCGGCCGCCACCACCAACTCCTTCGAGCGCTGCCGACAGTGCTCGCTCTCCGTGTGCTATTCGGTCGGGTCGAGCAGTTCGGACTCAGTCACGCTCACGCTGGCGAGTCGAGACGTCCGTCGACTGCTTCAGTTCGTGGAGTTCTGTGGCTTCGTCGAAAGAGACCGTCATCCATTCGTCGTCTCCCACGTGGACTTGCACCATTCCGTCGGGAATCTCGGCGTCGACGTCGGTAGCGTGTGCTTCGACGAGATGAACGAGATACTGCTCTTGCGCCGCCGCTGCCGACGGTGCGAACGCTTGCCACCCGCATCCAGGTCGTGAGCACTGTAACATCTACTCTTCGCTGGGCGAAAGAGATTGACGAGTAAAACGGTTGTGAATCGTTCGTCTGCGAGAAGTCGAATTCACGCGTCGCCGACGCCGGGATTCGTCACGCGAACGTGGTCCCACACTTTGGACAGTCGTCGGGGTACTTTCGCCCGTCGAACGCGGGCAATCCAAACTCGGACTCGGCGAGTTCGGTTCGTCGAACTTGGTTACCACATTTCGAGCAGGATTTCATCGTCTGAACGGTGGGGACGAAGACATATGAACACCACGGGGAGTGAGACCAATACCCGCGCCCGTCGTCGGGCCGCTCTTCGAATCTTCGGAAATCTCGGATGAAGATAACTGAACCCAGACCATCACCATTTGTCTACATTCACTACGGATTTTGTGACGTTAGCTAACCGTATAAGGAACATCTAGGACATCCGCACACAGCGTTTATGTGGGTGAATCGGCCATGCCACGGTGTGTGCGGCCACCGTGGACGACTCCAGCGTGGTCGAACACGCAAGCACGACCAACCGCGGACCGGAATCCAGTGCGGCGGTGACTGTCTCGGAACGCGGTAGTGCGCTGGTCGCTCCACGACACGGCACGCATCTGGACGACGAGCGGGAGTGCTGAAAGCAGATGCACAAGCGGGAGGACTCCACCGTATGTCTGAACATCCGCACGACAATCGCTCGCCGAATCGCACAGAACCAGTAAGTCGGTCGACGAGCTCCGATCCGATCCGACGGAGCATCGAAGTTGAGTACTGGGTCATCGACGAAGACGGACGACTGACCGAACCGGGTGACCTCGTCGAGGCTGCACCGGGTGTCGAACGTGAGTTCACGGCACCACTGTTAGAGATCAAGACGACACCCTGCGAGACGACGGCCGAACTCCGAGAGGAGCTGTTCAGCCGTCTCAGGAGCGTCCTTCGGGAGGCCGAGAAAGCCAACAAAGGACTCGTTCCGCTCGCGACGCCAGCCGAACACGGGCCTATCGAAGACCGTCCGAGTGAGCGGACGCGAGTCCAAGACCGTGTCCTCGGCGAGCAGTTCGAGTACGTCCGTCACTGCGCCGGGACGCATATCCACGTCGAACAACAGCCCGGACGTAAAATCGACCAACTGAACACGTTCATCGCGCTCGACCCCGCGTTGGCACTCGTCAACTCCTCGCCGTACTTCAAAGGGACACAGTTAGCCGCCGGTGCACGGTCACAGCTCTATCGGTGGATGGCGTACGAGCATCTCCCCAGACAGGGTCGACTGTGGCCCTACGTCGACGACAACGAGGACTGGGCAAGACGCATCGAACGTCGCTACGGCGAGTTCGTGACACGAGCCGTCTTCGCCGGCTTCGACCGAGCGAACATCGAGGCGTCGTTCGACCCGGAGGGTGCCGTCTGGACACCAGTCCAACTTCGAGAACGGTTCTCGACGGTCGAGTGGCGCTCGCCCGACACGGCGCTCCCGAGTGAGATCATCCGCCTCGCTGACGAGATTACAGACGTCGTCGAGCGACTGAACGAGAACGAGGTGCGCATCGAAGGCGACGAAGGTCGTGTGACGGACGACGCCATCGTCCTGCCGCGGTTCGACGCCGTCGAAGAGTACGTCGAAGCGAGCATTCGAGACGGCCTCTCCTCGGAGGAGGTCCGGTCGTACCTCGACCGAATGGGATTCGACGTCTCGGCGTTCGAGCCGCTCTCGAAGGAGATGGACGCAGAGAGTCTGAGTGTCGAAGAGGCACGGGAGCTTCGACTAGAGTACGCCGAGCGACTGAAAGAAGACGTCCAGATTACACAGCCGATGCTCGCCGACTGAAGCGACGACCGCAGTCTGTGTAGACCAGCTCTCTTTTGCCGTATTAACGTGACGTATGGACAACATACCGCCGCGATAATTTCCAAATCGAGCGAAGTTGCCGAGCGAGCTACTGCGTCCAGACGTGGGGCGTCGGTACCACGAGAAAGTCCCCTATGCAAAGTGCCTATTAAACCTGGGCAGAGAATGACCGATAATGGAGACTGACCATCGCGTCGTCGTCGAAGACTCCCGGCAACTCAGTCGAATAGAGGACGACGCCGTCGAGTTGGTCGTCACGTCTCCCCCGTATCCGATGATAGAGATGTGGGACGGCCTGTTCTCGGAGCTCAACCCCGCGGTTCGAGACGAACTCGATGCAGAGAACGGACAGGCCGCCTTCGAGCTGATGCACAGCGAGTTAGACGAGGTGTGGTCAGAAGTAGCGCGCGTCCTCGTCGACGGAGGGATTGCGTGTATCAACGTCGGCGACGCGACACGAAAGCTCGACGGGAGTTTCCGCGTCTATCAGAACCACTCGCGTATCATCAACGCCTTCGAAGACCGAGGATTCGAGCCGCTCCCCGAAGTTCTCTGGCGAAAGCCGGTCAACTCGGGCGCGAAGTTCATGGGGTCGGGGATGCTCCCACCGAACGCGTACGTCACCCTCGAACACGAGTACATCTTGAACTTCCGAAACGGGAAGACACAACGGAAGTTCGAACCCGGTTCCGAGCGACGATACAACTCGGCGTACTTCTGGGAGGAGCGAAACCAGTGGTTTTCGGACGTCTGGACGGACGTCAGAGGTGAACACCAGTCTCTCACGCACGACGACCTTCGAGACCGCTCTGCAGCGTATCCGTTCGAGATACCGTACCGCCTCGTCAACATGTACAGCGTCTACGGCGACACGGTACTCGACCCGTTCTGGGGGACGGGAACGACGAGTCTCGCCGCGATGACCGCAGGACGGAGCTCTATCGGCTACGAACTCGACGAACAGTTCACGCACGTGTTCGACGAGCGCGTGAGCGACGTCGCCGAACTCACCCAGACGGTGATTCGAGAGCGTCTCGACGCCCACCACGCGTTCGTCGAAGAGAAAATCGAATCGGGAACGGAGTTCAACTACGACGCCGAGAACTACGAGTTCCCCGTCACGACCAAACAGGAGCGCCCGATACAGTTCTACGCGGTCGAATCGGTCGAACGGACCGACGAGGGGTATCGCGCCGTCCACGAACCGTTCGAGGGCGACGCGGTACGACGGTGAAGAGATGGAGAGGAGAGACGACTCTCGATTCGCGGAGTTCGTCGCAGAAGTAAGCCGGTGGAGGGATTTGAACCCTCGGCCTATTCCTTACGAAGGAATCGCTCTGCCAGCTGAGCTACACCGGCGCGTACATCGTCAGTCGGTCTGACGTACTCCTATCTACCGCCAATACCTCAATAAGGGTTCCGGAATCTGACCACCGTGCCCCGGTGAGCCATGTCACTCGCGCCGCGTCAGGCGAACGTCGAGACAGACGTTGTCCTCGTGTGGCGCGTAGGAGCGGACGGTCCGTTCGGTGAGGACTTCGACGTCGTACTCGGGTTCTGCTGCGGCGCGAACTGCCGCCAGTCCCGGACCGAACGGGTCGTCCTCGTGTTGGATGTCGTAGAGGTGAATCACACAGTCGTCGCCCGCGACGGCGACGGCGGTGTCGAGAAAGTCGTCGGCGCTGTGTGGGAGGTTCATCACGATGCGGTCGGCCCAGTCGGTGTAGTCGGCGGCGACGTCGCGTACGTCGCCGTGGATGGCAGTCACGCGGTCCACGACCTTGTTGCGCTCGGCGTTCTGTCTGAGGTAGTCGACGGCCGCCTCGTTCAGGTCGACGCCGACGACGTCTGCTCCGCGGGCGGCACAGGGAATGACGAACGGGCCGACGCCGGCGAACATATCGAAGACGTGTTCACCGTCTTGTACCTGCTCGACGACGCGATGGCGCTCGGTAGCGAGGCGGGGCGAGAAGTAGACCGTCGCGATGTCGAGGAGGAACTCGAAGCCGTACTCGCGGTGGACCGTCTCGGTGTCGTCGCCGACGAGGACGTCCCAGTCGCGGACACGGAGTTCACCCTGTATCTTCGAGGCGCGGTTGACTACCGTCTCGGCGCGGATATCGGACTCGACGAGGGCGTCGGCGATAGTGCGGGCACGCTCGGCGTCGTCTTCGTCGATGATGACGATGTCGCCGAGGCGTTCGTAGCTCGGTTCGTAGCCGAGGCTGTCTTCGGGGAGTTGTCGGGACTCTCGTTCGGGGACGTCGTAGTCGACGACGTCGTAGTCGTCGGGGACCGATTCGGGGGCGGCAACTGGAATGTAGAGCACGCCCGCGTCGACGACGATGTCGTGGTCGTGGTCGAGGAGATTCGAGTCGGCGAGGGCCCGCCGAGTCGCCTCTCCCGCTTCGCGCGGAACACGCACGCAGGGGACGTTCATACCGCAGCCACGCCGTCACCCCGAGTAAGGGTGACGTTTTCGGTGAGTTCGTTCGGAGTCGAAGCGACTACCGAACGTTCGCCGCGTGGACGAGCGCCGTGACGAACAGCGCGAGCGAGAGGAGGGTCGCGTACGCCAGCCCCGAGAACTGCGAGAAGGGGTAGACGCCGAGCCAGGCGATACTGGTCATCGCGAGACCGATGCTCGCAAAGCCGAAGTAGTAGGTCGACCACGGCGATTCGGAGACGGACTCCGTGTCGTCGAGGTAGGCTTCGAGTTCTTCTGCACGCGGGGTGAGCGTGATGCCTTCCCACGAGCGGACGGCCTCGATGAGACCGGCATCTTCGAGCGCGGGGAGGTGCGTCTGGTGCAGCGAGGTGTAGACGCGCTTGCGTTCTTTGTAGGTAATCTCCGCCATCGTCGTGTCGTTCTCCCACGCGGCAATCTGCTCTGCGAGGTCGCTGATGCCCGAGGGCTCGTCGCTCTCACGCAGGAGGCGTAAGACGTCCCTACGCCGCGGGTTGGACAGGACCGAAAACAT
Organism: Halogranum rubrum; assembly: GCF_900114455.1. Lineage (GTDB taxonomy): Archaea > Halobacteriota > Halobacteria > Halobacteriales > Haloferacaceae > Halogranum > Halogranum rubrum. Next base: position 481,693 of record NZ_FOTC01000002.1, read on the forward strand.
CACGTCACGCGAGAGTTCGTTCGTCGTCGACTGTGCACGGGGACGGACCAGAGTGGACGTACTCATACAACATACATTCTGCCTACGGTACATTATGTATGGGGGCGTTGAAAATCAGTACCGGTCGGTTAACTGAGTGTTAGTGCGACCGTACCACATCGTTCACGTCGTGCGTTTTTCGGCGATGGGTCGGCCAGATGTGTGAAACAGTCAGAATAACGGCTCGAACGCCTTGTCTCGCTCAGTCGCCGTCTCGGGGCTGGTGCGCGTGGGGTCGTCGCAGGGGTCACCGCACCCTTCGTGGACGGCCCGTTCCCAGAGGTCAGTCAAGCGCGGAGCGTCACGGACGCCTGCGAGGAGCAGGGTCACCGAGTGTGAGCCGTCAGTTGCAGTTACTCTCCGTCCACCGACCGTACGGACGTTAGTCTCGTCACAGAGCCACCGACGACTTCGCTCGTCGACGAGAGTTCCCGGTGATTCTCGCGACCCTTCTGATTCCTGCGACTCCTGCTGTTGGAGACCGGTCGTGACGACCCACGCGCTCTGAGCCTGCGGGACTGGCGGCGATTCGGTCGCCGTGTCGGCCGAGTTGCGGTTCTGCGTCTGCGTGCGTCGCCCCGTCCGGATACCGCCGTGCGCCGCCGCTTGGACGAGACGGAGCGTCTCTTCGTCGTCCGGCTTCGGTGTCTGTGCCGTTGGGTTCCAGACACGTTCGATCAATCCGCGCTGCGGTGACGTGGCAGCAGCGTGTCCGAGAAGCGAAACCCCACCGGCTTCGAGCACCGATTCGAGTCCGACAGGGTCGCTGTCGACTGGCAGCGAGTCACCATCGTCAGCACGTGCCGGTATCTCGCTGTCTCCGTCGAATTCGTAGCTTTCGCCACCTGTGTGACTTTCGTAGCTCTCGTTCGTCTCGATAGCTTCGTCGACCTCGGTGGCTCCAGCGGAGCCAAACACGGCCGCGATTTGGTGGGCGAGTTCGCTCACGTCGGCGTGTCGTCGTCCGTTCGTCCCGTCGACGAGGAGGAGGTTGTCTACTTCGCGGACGAAGGTGACGAGCGACCGGACGGTCCGCTGGGCCGTCGCGGTGTCGGTGTCACGACTCGGGAGCACACCGAGACCGTAGACGGGCCGAGAGAAGAGTCGTCTGAGTTCTCGAGCGACGACTGGGGCACCGCCGCCGCCGGTTCCACCGCCGAGCGCCGCGACGACGAGGAACGCGTCTGCGTGGTGAGAAGGAATCCCGTCGACGCCGGCGAGAATCGCGTCGATATCTTCGGTGGCGATACTCGCACCGAACTCGTTGTCGCCGTCGACACCGTCACGACACGGGTACGCGCCACCGATTGCCACACGATTCGAACGAGGAACAGCGCGAAGGCTCGCCAGGTCTGCTGGTGCGGTGTCGACGGCGACGGAACCGGCGACGAGTCCACCGCCGAGGAGTCGGTCACAGGACGTGACCGTGTCGACGATAGCTCCGCCAATTCGCCCGACGCCGATGAGTGCGAGTTGCAATCGGGTGGCCTCAGTAGAGACAGAGGGGAAGAACGCCGATGAGTACTTGCCACCTACTTCGAACGTGCTTTCTTTATACACACACTAGTCCGAACTGTTCTCAGCGAGCACTGAGTGGTCTCTCGTTCGCGTCGCACTGCCTGGACGTTACTCACAGCGTTCTCCACGTTCGTTCGAGTCTGTGACTCTCTATTCGACGTGTATTCGGTGCGTATTCGTGCATACTCGACATGGAACGGTGGCTGTAAACGGCGTCTGAACCAGCCAGAAAACAGCGCGCAGTCACGCGATAATGGCACATTATGACCTCTCCCGAGGATTCCAACCTCGGGCAGAGGTGGTGGACTGCAAACCCTAATATCCCAACTCAGCGGTGCGGTACCGTGGGATTCCCGCGTCTTCAGGCGCGGGAGGATGTCAATAGTCGTGTTGTGCTGGGGTTGGCGTGCGTGCTCGCTCGATGGCTGCCGTGACCGCACCGAGTACCTCGTCGGGGGTGACGACGGTGGCCCGCGAGCGAAGTGTCTCGTACGTTCGGGCCGCAGATTCTCCCGCGTAGTTGCGCTCGGCGAACGGGCGAGTCTCGACGAGTACCAGTTCGTCGGCCGCTCGGGCGGCTTCCAGATTCGCGAGGTTCCCCTCGCCGATTTCGATGTCGACGACGAGCGTCACGTCGGCGCGTTCGACGTACTCGGTGACCGTCTTCCGTGCTGCTGCGTCGACGGGAGCGAACGGGTTTACGGTTACTGTATCGAGACCGAGTTGCCGCGCAGTCTCCGTATCCGAGTCGCCCTCGTTGAGCGCACCCACCGAGACGTCGTAGCCTGCCGCCGAGAGGAGATAGAGGTGGCGCGCCGCACTACCACCGCCGCCGACGACGTGAACTCGCCCGTCTGCCTCGCCGTGCGTTCGTTGGTCCGGCAGGGCAGTCACGTACACCGACCCTGTCACTGGATGCCGAGAGACGACGGCGTTCGCGCCGAAGGCCCGTTCGAGCGTCGACTCCGTCAGTACCGACTCCGGCGGACCCGAGGCGAGGATTCGACCCTCACCGAGTAAGAGGAGTTCGTCGCAGTAGTGCGCCGCGAGGTTCAGGTCGTGGATCGCCGCGACGACGGTCTTGCCGTCGTCGACGAGTTCGCGGACGAGTTCGAGCGTCCGCACCTGGTGGTTGATGTCGAGACTCGCCGTCGGTTCGTCGAGGAGGACGAGCGGCGTGTCTTGTGCGAGTGCCCGCGCCAGCAACACGCGCTGGCGTTCGCCGCCCGAGATGGCGGTGATCGCTCTGTCTGCGAACTCGTCGACGGCAGTCTGCTTCATCGCTCGGTCGACTAGCTCGTGGTCCTCGGGTCGCATCCCACCGAACCGGGAGAGATACGGCGTGCGACCCATCTCGACGGTCTGGCGGACGCTGAAGTCGAACGAGAGGCTGGTGTCTTGCGGAACCGTCGCCACGAGTCGACCGACTTCCTTGGCCGACAGTTCCGCGACGTTCTGTCCCGTAACCCGAACTGTCCCTTCGTCGGGTCTGAGTGCCGCGTTCAGCGTGCGGAGGAGCGTCGTCTTGCCCGCACCGTTCGGGCCGACGAGACCGACGAACGTCCCTCGGTCGACTGCCGCGCTCACACCGTCGAGGACGCGCACATCACCGAGCGAGACGGCGACGTCGTCGATATCGAGGACAGCCTCGGTCACAGTTTGTGCACCTCTTGCCGACGAAGGAGATAGAGGAAAAAGGGTGCGCCGAGCGCCGCCGTGACGATGCCCACGGGGAGTTCGGCGGTTCCCGAGCGAGCGATGGTGTCGGTGGCGACGAGGAACGATGCGCCCGCGAGCGCAGACGTCGGAAGCAAAATTCGGTGGTCCGGGCCGACGAGGAGTCGGAGGATGTGCGGGACGATGAGACCGACGAAACCGATGACGCCGGAGACGGAGACGGCCGCTGCGGTCATGACGCTCGCCACCGCGAGAAGCAGTTTCTTCGTGCGGGCGACTTCGATACCGAGGCTGTGGGCGTCCTCTTCACCCAGCAGGAGGACGTTCAGGTCGCGTGTGTGAAGGACCAAGATGGCGAAGAGCGGCGGGACGATGGCCGCGGCGACGAGCACCTCGTTCCAACTCGTGTTGTCGAGGTGGCCCATCAGCCAGTAGACGACCTGCCGAAGGCTCTCACCGCTGTGGAGGAGCATGAACGAAGTGAGGGCACCGAGGAGCGTCTGGACGGCGACGCCCGCGAGCAACAGCGTCGCCACGGGCGTCTTCCCGCCTTCGGTGGCGATGAGGTAGACGCCGAACGCCGTCAGAATCGCACCGAGAAACGCTGCTCCCTGCAGTTGGAGACCGAAGGGGAGCGCAAACGGTGCGATAATCGCGAGCACCGCACCCACGGCCGCTCCCGACGAGACGCCGATGATAGAGGGGTCGGCCATCGGGTTACGGAAGAACCCTTGCATCACGACGCCCGCGGCGGCGAGCGAGAACCCTACGACGGCACCGAGGACGATGCGGGGGAGTCGAATGTTCGTGACGATGGTCGCGTGACTGTCTCTCACGTCGAAGGCGAAGGGGTGGACGGTCCCGATTTCGGGGGCCGGGAGTGGAACCGTGATACCGACGAGAGAGAAGTGACCGAGCGAGACACTGAACGACGTCGGCACGGCGATGGCGTTCAACATCGTCTTGGCGACGGTCGTCGCCGGAATCGACACTGGACCGATACCGGCGCTGACGAGGACGACGACTAAGAGGAGTCCACAGAGTGCGGCAGACCAGACAGCGGTCTTCGTCGTCGTCTGCATGAATGAAAACCCACTTGCATTAGGTAAATACTTATTGGATTAGCGAGTTCGACTGGACAATGCGAACCACTCGGTCGATTCGGTCGATGCTCGTCGTCCTCCTCGTGACACTCTCCATCGTCGGTGCCGGCGTCACGCCGGTCGCCGCGACAGGGTCGGGAGTCGCACAGACACAGACGCAGTGTAGCTTCCCGTTCTCCGCGACGGACGCCACAGGAACAGAGGTCACCATCGAGGAACGCCCCGAACGGGTGACGACGCTCAATCCGAGCGCGGCCCAGACGATGTGGGAAATCGGTGGGAAAGAGCAAGTCGTCGGTCTCTCGCAGTTCGCGAGTTACCTCGACGGCGCGGACTCGCGGACGAACGTCTCCGCGGCGGGGTTCGGTGTCGACATCGAGAAAGTCGTCGGCACGGAACCAGACCTCGTGCTCGCGCCGAACGCCATCAGCAACGAGACGGTGACGAAACTCCGTGACGCCGGTATCACCGTCTTCCGCTTCGAGGCGTCGACGTCCATCGAGGACATCGAAGCGAAGACGACACTCATGGGCCAACTCACCGGGAACTGTGAGGGCGCAGCGACGGCGAACGCGTGGATGAACCAGAACGTCGAAGCAGCACAGTCCGCCGTCGAGAGTAGTGAACAACCGAGAGTCATCTACCCGCTCGGTGACGCCTACGTCGCTGGCGGCGACACGTTCATCGACGCGATGATGACGGCCGCCGGCGGTACCAACGTCGTCGCCGAGGCCGGACAGAACGGCTACCCGCAACTCAGCGACGAGAAGGTCATCGAATTCGCCCCCGAAGTCGTCCTCATCACCTCACCACAGGGTGCGTCGATTCTCGACTCGGAGCCATACGCGAGTACACCCGCAGGCGAGAACAACCGGACGGTGATGGTCGAGGTGAACTACCTCAACCAACCCGCACCCCGAAGCGTCGCCTACACGGTCAGCAACATGACTGCCGGCTTCTACCCCGACGCCTACAGCGAAGACCAGTTCGTGACGAAGTCCGAGGTGGAAGCGTCGCAGGCGAACGGGACGACGACGAACGAGACGGCTGATTCGACAGCCACGGACACCGACGGCGAAGCCGTGGACGACCAGACGACGGCACCATCGACCGAGACAGAGACCAGTAGTCCCGGTTTCGGTGTCACCGCGGCCCTCGCCGCACTCGCTGCGACGGCACTGCTCGCGCGTCGCCGCCGGTAACGACTGTTTCAACTCTTCTCTTCGACGACCAGCCAGTTTCAGCCATTTGGACGACCCGTACAGCCCACCACGGGTGGGACTTCCGAGGTGGTCTCCACGATGGTCTCGGATGACTCATTGACGAGCAGAGCGACACCACCCGAGGACCACAACCGTATTACGGCCGGACCGCGGCCTTCGGAGTATGGTCGAGAACGTCATCTACCCCGCGTACATCGACGCCGCGAAGACGCGGTCGGAGGGGCGACGCGTCGCCTTGAAGGACGCCGTCGAAGACCCGACCGTCGAGGAGATTGCGAAGGCCGTCCAGCAGGTCGGCTACGACGCCGTCGTCGAACGCGACAAGACCTACTCACGTGAGTTCGAAGAGCGTGGTCGCGTGTTGGTACAGGGAGCCGACGATTCGAGTAAGAACGACCTCGTCGCCGCCGTCGCGGCCTACGTCGGCATCCTCCGCGACTGATGCAGCGCGTTGGCACCGTCTCCCGGACGGCACAGAACCTCGCTATCGTCCACTGCGACGACGACAGTCACCCCGACATCGGCACGGCCGTCATCGACGAGTCGCTCTCGCGGGTCGGCCGCATCGTCGACGTGTTCGGACCGGTCGAACGGCCCTACGTCGCCATCGCCACCGACCGAGACATCCGTCTCGCCGAACTCGTCGGACAGAAACTGTACGCCCGGTAAGCGCTGTGAGTGCTGGCAACGTCTGTTGCCCCGAGTCTCTTTTCGTCCCGTAGATAGCGACTCTCCGGGTGGTACGGCCGCTGGCGACACCTTGAGAGGCAGGACAGTGCCGTAATAAGGAGTTTCTTTATCGAAAGCCAACAGCTCTTTGCGGGCGGCGAAGAGTGGTCGGTGACAATATGCCCATCGCCGAATTTCGATCAGAGACACCAATCCTTCGTCGGGCGATAGATGTCGCACCGTCGACGAGGGTGACCGTCGTCGACGACCGCATGCCTCCCAACGGCGCGATGAAACTCATCTTTCGAGCAGAAGGAGACGACTTGGACGCGTTCGAGCGAGGACTCGGGCTCGACCCGACGATTGCGGACGCTCGAAAACTCGACGAAACCGCGTCGAGGCGGCTCATTCGCGTCAACTACAGCGAACGTGGCGTCGAAGAGAGCATCACGCCCGTCGTGACCGCCGAAGACGCCATGCTCAGTGAAGCAACCGTCACTGACGACGGCTTCTGGGTTCGCGTCTGGTTTCCCGACCGCGACTCGCTCAGACGGATTCGAGAGTGGTCTCAAGACCGCGGTCGGTCCTTCGACGTCGAGAAGATTTACAACGACGAGTTGACCGACTCGGAGACGCCGTACGGACTCACCGAGGCGCAGTTAGAGGCAATTCAATACTGCTACCGAGACGGCTACTTCGAGGTACCTCGGTCGACGACCTGTTCGGCCGTCGCCGACGACCTCGGCATCTCTTCGCAGTCACTCTCCGAACGACTCCGACGCGGGTTGACGTCGGTCATCGACGGGTCGGGGCTGGCGATAAAGAGCGAGTGAGCACGGGCGACCGAGAGAGAGCGGGGCGCTCTACTTCCACAACTGCAAAGCCTCCGCACCTCGGAAGTCCGAGCATGAACTCCCGCGCGTACCGGGGTGTCGCCCTCGCGGCACTCATCTTCCTCCTCGTCCAACTGGGGGCGTTGGCGCTCGTACCGACGTTCGACGCCGCCGGCTACCAGACCATCGAAGACACCTCCGACCCGACGAACAGTCTGCTCTACATCGGCGCTATCCTCGTGATGACGGCGCTGATGCTGGCGGCGTTCAAGTACAACCTCGACCAACTGATTCGCGGCATCATCATCCTCACGAGCGGGATGCTCGCGTGGTACGTCTTCAGCGTCGCCGTCCCCTCGGTGGTCGCTATCGGCCTCGCCGCTCTCGTCTCGCTGTCGCTGCTCCTCTATCCAGAGTGGTACGTCATCGACACGGCAGGTGTCGTGATGGGTGCGGGTGCGGCCGGGTTGTTCGGCATCAGTTTCGACGTACTGCCGACCATCGTGCTTCTCACCTTGCTCGCCGTCTACGACGCCATCAGCGTCTACGGTACCGAGCACATGCTCGACCTCGCGGAAGGGGTGATGGACCTCAACATCCCTGTCGTGCTCGTCATCCCGCTGACGCTCTCGTACTCGCTGCTGAAAGACCAGAAGGAAGCGGAGACGGCCGCCGCCGACGGTGGGCCGGAGGGCGTAGACGAGGCGGCCGAAAGTGACGCTGAAACTGAATCCGAGTCCCGCGGCGAAGCCGTTTCACCCGAGGCCAGCGAACGAGACGTCTTCTTCATCGGTCTCGGCGACGCCGTCATGCCGACGGTGATGGTCGCGAGTGGTGCGTTCTTCCTCGACGCGGGGAACCTCGGGTTCTCTCTTCTGCCGGCGCTGAACCTGGCCGCGTTGCTCTCGATGGTCGGGACGTTCCTGGGACTCGGCGTCCTGCTGTGGATGGTGATGAAAGGTCGCGCTCACGCCGGACTGCCACTCCTCAACGGTGGCGCAATCGGCGGCTATCTGCTCGGTGCAGTGCTCTCGGGTGTCTCGCTGGTACAGGCGCTCGGTCTCGGTCCGTATCTCTGAGTACTCGGCGCTACTTCTCAGCCGCTACTTCTCGCCTGCACCTTCGCGGACCTTCACGGCCATTCCCGACTGGAAGTCGACGATAGCGTCCGCCGAGAGTTCCGCACGGCCGACGCCGAGGACGTCGCCGTTCTCGTGGACGATGGCAACTTCGTCACCGGGGCGCACTGCAGGGTCGACGGTGTCGACGAACTTCGCGAAGACGTTCTTCCCGTCACGGACGAACGGTTCGCTCTCGTCGCCGACGACGACACGGTTCGCCGGAGACTCCCCCGCAGCGACGAGACGAGAGCCACCGGCGAGACCGAGCGTAAACCGCCCGTCGGTTCCGTAGGAGACGAGTCTGTCGTCGCCGGCGTGAATCTGCCGCGGGCGACCGCTCGTCGACCGAGAGACTCGTAGCTCTTCGTCGGCCGGAAACAGCACGTCGCCAGCGTCCGCACCGAACTGGTAGTCCGCGATAATCCGCAGGTCCGCCAAATCCTCCGCGTCACTCATAGGTGGCCGTTGCTGATGCGTCGGGAAAGCGGCTTCGGATGGCGTCGGACCGTTACAGCAGGAATGTCTCTTCGCGCTCGGTCATGTCGATGAAGGAGTCTGCGGCTTCGACGAGTTCGTCTGCGGTGGAGTTACCGAACGAGAGGACTTCGATACGGACGCCTTCGTGACGGAGATGCGAGCAGAGACGGGCGAAGTCGCCGTCGCCCGAGCAGAGGACGACCGTATCGACGTGGTTGGCGAGCGTGACGGCGTCGAGAGCGATACCGAGGTCCCAGTCGGCTTTCTTCGACCCGTCGCCGAAGGTCTTGATGTCCTTTATCTTCGTCTCGAAGCCGATATCGACGAGTGCGTCGAAAAAGCGGTCTTCGTCGGGTGACTCCGCACGGATGACGTAGGCGATTGCACGGACCAGTTGACGCCCCTGAACGGCCTTTTCGAGGAGCGAAGAGTAGTCGATGTTACGAGAGTAGAGACTCTGGGAGGTGTGATAGAGGTTCTGCGCGTCCGCCAGCACGGCGACGCGCTGACTCGGGTGAATGTCGACCATTATCGGGGAGTCCGGCCGGAGCGTCATAGAAGCTTCGTCCGGCGGGTCACCGCTCCACTGACTGTCGACCGCCCGTCGTCACCGGCGGCCAATGCCGCCGACGTTTGCCACTCTCTACCCAATATTTATAAATCATCGAATATATTCGGAGACGCCGTTAACTCCCTCACTGAGTGCACAACTCGGCCGTATAATCTTGTCTGTTGTACATTGTTGAACCGTTGCAGACGCGTTAGCATGCTAACCTTACGAGACGTATAGCAAATACAGACATTCTACAAGGAGCGATTGAAATGGAAGGTCACAGACCGACGCGGCGGTCGTTCCTCGCCGCAACAGGAACCGTCGCACTAGCAGGTATCGGCGCGAGCACCGTCGCACGCGGGTCCGACCCGCTCACTAACGGGTCGTACGAGATTCTCGAAGGCACACCCTCGGAGACGACAGTCGAGGTCACGACGGCAGACGCTGACGGGCCGACGGTGATGGTCGTCGGCGGTCTGCACGGTGACGAAGTCGCGGGCTACCGTGCGGCCGGCGACATCAGCGAGTGGGACATCGAGTCGGGGCAACTCGTCGTGATTCCGGAGGTGAACACCCGTGCCATCGAGCGTGGGACGCGAACCGCCGCCGACGGCGTCGACCTGAACCGCGAGTTCCCGGTCGGTCGAGACCCGACGTACGAGTTGGCACAGGCCATCTGGAGCGTCGTCGTCCAGTACGACCCGGACGTCTTCGTCGACCTTCACGAGTCGACCGAACTCTACAACGGCGATGCGACCGACGGCGTCGGTCAGGCCGTCTTCCGCTCGTACGACATGGTCGCCGCCGCGAAGGCCGGACGCGCCGTCCGCCACGTCAACGAGAACTACGTCGGCAACCGGACGAACAAGTTCGAAATCGGCTACTTCTCGGGGCCGAACGTCGACCCGAACGGACTCATCGCGCACAAGGCGTCCCGTGACCTCGACGCACTTAGCTTCCTCGTCGAGACGCTCTCTACCGGCCCAGCACTCGAGACGCGCGTCGAGTGGCAGAAGGCGGTCGTCCGCAAACTCGTCGAAGACGAACTGTTTGGCGACGGTGGCGCACCCGAAGACGACGGCGAGACGGAGCAGCCACCCGAAGACGACGAGACGGAGACGCCGTCGGAAGGCGACGACGGAGACGAGAACGAAGACATCCCCTCCGACGACGAAGACGCACCACCCGAAGAAACTCCGAACGAGAAGCCGACGCCGATGATCGAGACAACGCCGAAGAAGGCAGAGACGCTCGACCTGAGCCGTGGCGACACGGTGACGTTCGAGGCCGCAGCGTCGATGGACGCCGACGGACGAGTCGTCGCCTACGAGTGGGACCTCGACGGCGACGGTGCGTTCGAACTGACGGGCGACACGGCGGAACTGACGTTGGACGCCTGTGGAGACTATCCGGTGACGCTCCGGGTGACCGACAACGACGGTGCGACACGAGAGACTGGACTCACCGTCTCGACGAAAGCCGAGTAGTCGCGTACTCGGCGACGACGTCCCCCCCACCCACAGAGTCTGACATCCCACCCGCCCTCCTCACTCCCGTTCGGTCTCGGCTGGCAGAACTCGCTATCGACGTAAGCTATAAGATTCAGAACCTCGGTGGTACAATCGTGATTCACGCTGCTGTTGCCACGGGCACGCCCGACACGACAGCAGCCGCAGTCGCTTTTCCGAAACTTCTGAAAAAACGTCCGTAACATCGCTCGTTGCAGGGGTGGCGACCCTGTCTCGGGTGAACTCCCGACGGCTGTACGGACGATTGACTACCAGCGACACACAGACACAGGACACATGACAGAGACACACTTCAGCGGGGTCTATCCGGCGATGACGACGCCGTTCACCCCCGAAGGCGACATCGACTTCGAACAACTCCAGACGGACGCACGACGACTCGTCGACGCGGGTGTCGACGGTCTCGTCCCCGTCGGGTCGACCGGCGAGAGCGCGACACTCACCCACGACGAGCACGTCGAGGTGGTCGAAGCCGTCATCGAGGCGGTCGACGACGTCCCCGTCATCGCGGGGTCGGGGTCGAACTCGACGCGCGAGGCACTCGAACTCTCGAAGCGGTCGGCCGACGCCGGCGCGGATGGCCTCTTGCTCATCTCGCCGTACTACAACAAGCCCGAACCGGCCGGGATGGAGGAGCACTACCGGACTATCGCCGACGCCGTCGACGTGCCACAGATCGTCTACAACGTCCCCTCGCGGACGGGGCGAAACATCGACGTCGACACCGTCGTCTCGCTCGCTAGCCACGAGAACATCGCGGGCTACAAGGCCGCCAGCGGCGACTTGAACCGCGTCTCGGAGGTCGTCGAGCGCACGCGCGACGAAGCGTTCGACGTCCTCTCGGGCGACGACGGCCTCACACTTCCCGTGCTCTCGGTCGGCGGGACGGGGACGATAAGTGTCGTCGCCAACATCGAACCCGAGCGCACCTGCGCGCTCGTCGGTGCAGCACTCTCCGGCGACTTCGAGCGTGCCCGCGCGATTCACCACGAACTCGGCCCGCTGACCCGACAGCTGTTCGTCGAGACGAACCCGATTCCGGTGAAGGAGGCGATGCAGATGCGCGGTCACGGCTCCGCGCGGATGCGCCCGCCACTCTCTCGACTCTCGGAGGAACACCGTGACCGACTCCGTGAACTCCTCTCGGAACTCGAAGGGCGCGAACTCGAACAGGAGGCCGAACGGTGACGCGCCTCGCGGTCACCGGCGCAGGCGGGCGCATGGGCCGTGAGGTCATCGAAGCGGCCGGAAAGCGAGAAGACGTCGACGTCGTCCTCGCAGTGAACCGTAGTGAGATAGACTCGGTCGCCGGTGTCGCTGTCGACGACGCGGCCGACTTTCCGACCCTGCTCACCGAACGAGACCCAGACGTCGTCGTCGACTTCACCGGTCCCGAGTCGAGCGCGGAGTACGTCTCGGCGTGCGCCGAGGCGGGCGTCGCCGTCGTCGTCGGCACGACTGGATTCGACGAAGACGGTGAGGCCGCACTCGACGACGCGAGTGAGCAGATTCCGCTGCTCAAGGCCGCGAACTTCGCCCGCGGCGTGGCGGCGCTTCGACAGGCCGTCCGCGAGGCGGTCGGTGCGCTGCCGGGGTACGACGTCGAACTGATGGAGACCCACCACAACGGGAAGCGAGACGCGCCTTCCGGAACCGCAAACAGCATCCTCGACGATATCGAGGACGTTCGCTCGGACCTCACGCACCGAACCCACGGCCGCGAGGGTGACCAACCGCGCGAGGAGGGCGAAATCGGTGTTCACGCCCGTCGTGCGGGCGACATCACGGGTGAACACGAGGTGCTCGTCGCCGGAAACCACGAACTCCTCTCGCTCACGCACCGCGCAGAGTCTCGGGGCGTCTTCGCCGAAGGCGCACTCGACGCAGCAGTATGGGTGGCCGACTGCGACGCTGGCCGCTACGACTTCTTCGACGTAATCGACGCGAACCAATGAGCCTTCAGACCGACATCGACGACCTGTGGAACCAGTATCAGACCGACGACATCGACGCCGACAGCGCCCACTCGAGTGACTTGGACACGCTCGACGAGTTCCTCGCCGCACTGGAAACCGGTGAGATTCGCGCCGCCGAGAACGACGGCGGGAGCGGCCCCGACGCGTGGTCGGTCAACGAGTGGGTCAAACAGGGCATCCTGCTCAACTTCGGCCTACGCCACACCGAACCGCGCGCCTACGGCGACGTGATGTACCACGACGTGTTGCCGCTGCGCGACACCGACGACCTGGCGACACGCGGCACACGCAACACACCGAACGGCACTACGATTCGCCGCGGTGCCTATCTCGGCGAGGACTGCATCATGATGAGTCCCTCGTTCGTCAACGTCGGCGCGTACGTCGGCGACGGGACGCTCGTCGACTCCTGTGACACCGTCGGGTCGTGCGCCCAAATCGGCGAAGGCGTCAAGTTGGGCGCGAACACGCTCATCGGCGGCGTGCTCGAACCCGTCGAGGACAACCCGGTCATCGTCGAGGACGGCGTCTCACTGGGTGCTGGCTGTCGCGTGACGTCGGGGTTCGTCGTCGGCGAAAACTCCATCGTCGGCGAGAACACGCTTCTCACGCCGCGGATTCCCGTCTACGACCTCGTCGACGAAGAGGTGTTCTACGGCCACCTGCCGGCGAACCGCCGTGCGTTCACCCGGTTCGTGGAGTCGTCGCTCGGCGACCACGAACTGTTCGCCGGCGGCGCGTACAAACCGGCCGTCGTCGCCCTCGACGTCGAGGAAGACACCATCGACGCGACGCGACGCGAAGAGGCGCTCCGCGACTGAGACAGAGATGACCGACAACCCCGACATCCGACGACTGGCCGACTGGGACGCCGAGCGATTAGACTCGCTAGCCGACGTACACGGTACGCCGCTATACGTAATCGACCTCGACCGGGTTCGAGAGAACTGTGAACGGCTGAAAGCCGCCTTCCCGAGCGAAGACGTGCGATACGCGGTGAAGGCCCACACCGGCCGCGCAGTGCTCGAAACCGTTCGTGAGGCGGGACTCGCCGCCGAGTGCGCCTCGGCGGGCGAGGTGATGCGCGCGTTCGACGCTGGGTACGAGGGTGACGAGGTGCAGTACACCGCCGTCAACCCGCCTGCCGAAGACCTCGATTACGTCGTCGACGCGTGGCGGGAGGACCATCCGGACCTCACCGTCACCGTCGGCGCGGCGGACACCGTCGACCGCCTCCGCGAACGCGGGTTCGACGGGCGACTGTGCGTCCGGGTGAACCCGGGCGTCGGGGCGGGCCACCACGAGAAGGTCCAGACTGGCGCGAACGCGAAGTTCGGCGTCCCCTACGACCGCGTTCCCGACCTCCTCGAACGCGCGCGAGACGACTTCGACGTCGTCGGCATCCACGCCCACGCCGGGAGCGGTATCTCCGGTGACGACCTAGAGAACCACCGCGAACTCGTCCGTCGGATGGGCGAGTTGGCTCGGCAGGTCGGCGAGTTGGAGTTCGTCGACGTCGGCGGCGGGTTCGGCGTCCCGTACCACGAGGACGAACCACCGCTGGACCTCGACGCCGTCGCCGAGGCGACCCGCGAGGCAATCGGTGAGATAGACGCGACGCTCGCCGTCGAACCCGGCCGCTACGTCGTCGCCGACGCGGGCGTCTTGCTCACGCGGGTGAACACCGTCAAAGAGGCACCTGAAACGACCGTCGTCGGCGTCGACGCCGGGATGACAACCCTGCTCCGACCGGCGATGTACGACTCGTATCACGCGCTGGCGAATCTGTCCGGAAGCGACCGGGTGGCAATACCTGTCACGGTCACCGGCCCTATTTGTGAAAGCGCAGACGTACTGTGTGAAGACCGACCATTGCCGCGTCCCGAACGTGGCGACCTGCTCGCTATCGGCAACGCCGGTGCGTACGGCTACGAGATGACAAGCACCTACAACTCGCGGCCACGGCCGGCCGAAGTCGCGCTCGAATCGTCGGGGTCTCCCGAATCGAGCGACGCACGATTGGTTCGCCGACGCGAGCAGCGACGCGACCTGACCAAGCTGGAGGACGAAGTATGAGTTTACACGCAGACCGAACCGTATCCTACGAGAAGTACCACGGAACGAGCAACGACTTCATCATCATCGACGCCGACGAGTTCATCCCGAATCGCTACTCGTTTGCGACGACCTACTGCGACCGGACGAACGGTGCGGGGACCGACCTCGACATCGACGAAGACGACCACGTCGGCGCAGACGGCGTGCTCTTTCTCGCCTTAGAGGAGAAGTACTCGCCACCGCGCGTCATCATGACGCTCGTGCAACCCGACGGCTCGACGGCCGCGATGTGCGGCAACGGCGCACGCTGTGCCGCCGCGTGGGCCGCAGAACAGACCGGCGCGAGCGAAGTGATGGTCGACACGCAGGCGGGCACTCGCCACGCGACTGTCCACGACGACGGCAGCGTCACCATCGAGATGGGCGTCCCCGCGTTCGACCCGCGCGACGTCCCGCTCACGCACGACGGACCACTCATCGAGGAGGAACTCGAAGGCTTCTCCGTCACTGCCGTCAACACGGGCGTCCCGCACGCGGTCATCTTCGTCGACGACGTCGACGACGTCGACCTCGAAACCGTCGGCCCGACGCTCCGCTACGCCGACGTCTTCCCCGAAGGCGCGAACGTCACGTTCGCGTCTCCGAGTGAGAACGGCTTCCGCCAGCGGACCTACGAGCGCGGCGTCGAAGGCGAGACGCAGTCCTGTGGAACGGGTGCCGTCGCCGTCGTCGCCGTCGCGAAGCGTCTCGGACGCCTCGACGACTGCGAGAGCGTCACCGTCAGCCCGCCGGGTGGCGACCTCGAAATCTCCGTTCCGGACGACGCACCCGCGACGCTGCGCGGCCCGGTCGACCACGAGTTCGCGGGCGAACTCGGTCGCGACCCCTCGTCTGAGCTGTGAGTTCGACCGGTTTCGACCCTGTCGAGTTCCTCGCCGACGCCGTCCGAATCGACTCGACGGCCGAAGCGGTCGCAGAGATGCGGGAGTTTCTCGTCGATACGCTCGCCAGCCACGGTATCGAGGCGACTGTCGACGACGCGGGCAACACCGTCGCCAGCAAGGGGACGGGGTCGCCACACGTCGTGCTCAACACGCACATCGACACCGTCCCGCCGCACCTTCCCTACGAACGCGACGACGAGGCGGGCGTCGTCCGCGGCCGTGGCTCCTGCGACGCGAAGGGGCCGCTCGCCGCACTCCTCTCGGCGTTTCTGGCGACAGACCCCGACGAAGGAACCCTGACTCTCGCCGTCACGCCGGACGAGGAGGTGTTGTCGACCGGTGCGGCCGCCCTCGACGTCGACGGCGACTGTTACATCGTCGGCGAGCCGACCGGCCTCGACGTCTGTAACGCGGCGAAAGGCCGGTTTCAGGGGACGATAACGCTCTCGGGCGTCAGCGCCCACGCCGCCGAACCCGAGTCCGGGGCCAACGCTGTCTCCGCCGTCGAACAGGTGTTGGCGACGCTCCGGACGTTCGACGCCGAGCGCGACCCACACCCCACGCTCGGTGCGGCGACGCTCACCCCGACGACCATCGAGGGCGGCGCGGCGACGAACCAGATACCCGCCGACTGCCGACTCGTCGTCGACAGGCGAACGATTCCACCAGAGACGGCCGACGGGTTCCGCGAGTCGCTGGAGAGGGCGCTCCGCGAGGCGATTCCCGCCGACGTCGGCGTCACGTTCGCACTCACCGACCGCGAGACGCCGTTTCTCGAAGCGTTCGCGACGGACGAAGCGGACCCGCTGGTGCAGACGCTCGCCTCCGCGGCGACGGACGCCAGTGGCGGTTCCGGTGGAGCGGTCCGACCGTTCACCGCGGCGACCGAAGCGTCCTACTTCGCGCCCGCACCCACCGTCGTCTTCGGGCCGGGGTCGCTCGCCGACAGCGAGGGTGCCGTCGCTCACTCCGAACGCGAGTACGTCCCCATCGCAGAGGTCCGGGCGGCGGCGCGAGCGCTCGAAGCGACGCTCGGCGAGTTGCTCGGGTAACGGAAAGGCCGGTGAAGAACGAAAAGACCGGTGAGAACGGCGAGGCGGCCGTCAGCCGAGGAAGATGTCGATGACGTCGTTCGTCGAGCGGCCACGGTAGAGTTCCGAGTAGCCACAGTTCGTACAGGAGACGACGGTGAACTTGCGGTTCTGGATGTCGAACATCTTCGAGAGGCCGCCGCCCGTCGTCGCGATGGAGTCGACTTCTGTCTCGGTGTGTCCACACTTCGGACAGCCACGCTCGTCGCCGAAGTCAGTGCTATCGGTTCCGTTAGTGTTGGTTGGAGGGCACATGCAGGTTTACACACGTACGAACTGTCAAAAAGTCTATCGCCGCGGTCAGATCGACCGCGAGTCGTCCGGCCTCGTGTCGTTCCACGCCGACCCATCCGCTCCGTGCGGGTAGTACACGCGCCCGTCGCTACCGCCGTCGCGCGTCCCGTGGAGCGTCAAGAAGACCCACAGCGCGAGCGGTGAGAACGCTGCCGCCAACAGGCCGCCGCCGAGCAGTTGTGCGCCGCTCACGGGTGGGAGTCCCGCGGGTGCGGCGTCGCCGACGAGGAGTGCCCCCTTCATGCCCATCGCGGCGTGCGGTTCGCAGGCGTACTTGACCACGCCGCGTTCGGTGGCGACGTACTCGAAGGCGTAACCGGCGTCGCCGCTCATGTCGCTGGCGAAGGACCCGTCGCTGGCGACGACGTTGTGGTAGCCACCCTGTCCGGTCCACTCCCAGCGGACCGTCGTCCCAGGGTCGACCTGCACGGCGGCCGGTTCGAAGCCGAACGCCCCACCGTTGCCAGTCGCACCGACTTCCACGGTCACGACGTCCTCGCCGCGTCTGTCGACGGTTCCGGCGAAGTTGTCGACGGTGTCGAACCAGTCGTCGTAGACCGCGGCGGGGTCGTTCTCGGTACTCCCCGCGACGGTGCTGGCCTCGACGCCGGGAACCTCGCCCACGACGACGACGCCCTTCATCCCCATCGCGGCGTGCGGTTCGCAGGCGTACTTGACGACACCCTCGGTGTCGGCGACGTACTCGAACGTCTCACCCTTCTCGCTCAGGAGTTCGCTGGCGAAACTGCCGTCGGCCGCAGCGACGTTGTGGACGCCGCCCTCGCCGGTCCAGACCCACCGGACCGTCGTTCCAGGGTCGACCTGCACCGCGGCCGGGCCGAACCCGAACGCGCCGCCGTTGGCGTTAGTGCCGACTTCGACGAGCACCGAGGCCTTCCCACGGGCGTCGACGACGCCGTCGTAGTTGTCGACGGTGTCGAGCCAACCGTCGAACGTCTGTGTTCCTGTCTCTTGCGCGGCAACTGTTCCGACCGTCGGTCCCGCCGCGACAGCGAGACCGGCGGCCGCACCCGCCCGGAGGAAACTGCGTCTACTGACGTCGCTCATAGCTCGTACCCCGCGTAGTCCATCACCTTCCGGAAGATGTCGGAGTCCATCGCCTCGGTGTAGACGGTGGCAGTGAACATCCCGCCGGGGTAGGAGTTGCCGTTGCGGACGTGGTCAACCTTGTGGCAGTGCATCGGGTAGATGCCCGGGTCGGCGTCGGCGACGAACTCGATGGTGTAGCGCTCGGCGGGACCGATGTTCACCACGTCCTGCAGGTACTGGAGCGGTTCGGGCATCGGGCTTCCATCTTTCTCGACGATTTTGAACCGGTGGTTGTGCGTGTGTATCGGGTGGCTCATGAACCCCGCGTTGACGAGGTGGATGCGGACCGTGTCACCCGAGTCGACGATGACCGGCGACCCCATCTCGGGGTGTAGTGTGTACGGGGCCGAACGGCCGTTGATGGTGAACACGTCGCCCATGCGGTCGGTGAGCGAGTACTTCACGTTCTCGCCGCCGTACTGCCGTGAGAGCCGGGAGTCCCACTCCTTGACCGTCATGAAGTACTCCTTGTCGGCCTCTTCGTAGCCTACGGGGTCGACCCGGAGGATGCCGTACATCCCCATGTCCATGTGGAACGGGGTGTTGAAGTGGCAGTGATAGAGGTGCGTTCCGGCGACGTTCGCGGGAACCGTGTAGGTGTGTTTCTCACCCGGCATGACTGTGATGCCCGTCGTCGTGGGGACGCCGTCGTTCATCCACGACTTGCGCACGCCGTGGAAGTGCAGCGTGTGCGGGTGCATGCTGTCGGAGTTGTCGAGCGTAATCTTCAGTTCAGTCCCTTCGGTGCACCGGAGGACCGGGCCGGGGACGGACGGCGTCCCATCGTTCGCTTGGAACGCCCACACGACGGGGAGCGTGATGGGGCCGTTCATCGCCTCGCCGGGGTGGACTTCGTGGCGAGCGTGGACCGTGCGAAGCGTCACTTCGCCGCCGAGTTCGTCGAGGTCGACGACTTCCGGCGGGCCGGTGAGCGGGAGGTCTGCGGCCTGTGTCGAGAGTGCCGCGCCGTTCGACGAAGCCTGTTGCGCCATCGGGGCCTGCATACAGCCAGCGACGGCGACGGCACCGGTCGCACCGGTCGCCTTGAGGAAGTCACGTCGAGAGATGCCGGTTCCGGGAGCGCCGATTCTGTCACTGTTCATAGTTGTCCCGAAGAACCGCATATCGATATAACGAGAAGCCGATTCCCAACGGATGAGAACGTCTCGTGCGCCGGCTTACCCCGTGACAGTGATCTGGTGTCGCCGAAGGCGCTAGTCTAACTCGTCGACGAGTTCGTCTGCGACGCCGGTGTATCCGCTCGGCGTCAATGCGAGCAACTCCTCGCGGACGCTCTCGTCGACGTCGAGGTCGGCGAAGAGGTCGTGGAAGTCCGCGAGCGTGACGTGTTGACCGCGGGTCAGGTCTTTCACGCGTTCGTAGGCGTCGGTGTCGCCCTCGCGGCGGAGGATGGTCTGGACGGCCTCGCCGATGATTTCGGGCGTCGAGTCGAGTTCGTCGCGCATCACCTGTTCGTTCGGGACGACTTTGTCGAGTCCCTTCGTGGTCTTTCCGTAGCCGATGAGACAGTGGGCGAACGCCGCGCCGATGTTACGCTTGACCGTCGAGTCCGAGAGGTCACGCTGGAGGCGCGAGGTGGTGACGTAGTCGGCGAGAAACGTCAGGTCGGAGTTGGCCTTCGAGAGGTTCCCCTCAGAGTTCTCGAAGTCGATGGGGTTGACCTTGTGCGGCATCGTCGAACTCCCCGTCTCGCCGTCGACGGTCCGCTGACCGAGATAGCGGTCGGAGATGTAGAGCCACATGTCGCGGTCCAAGTCGACGAGGACGTTGTTGACGCCGCGGAGCGCGTCGAAGAGTGCAGCGAGGTCGTCACAGGGGTTGACCTGCGTCGTGAGCGCGGTGTGCTGGAGTCCGAGCGAGGTGACGAACTCGCGGGAGAACGCTTGCCAGTCGACGTCGGGGTAGGCGGCGACGTGGGCGGCGTAGGTTCCCGAGGCCCCGGCGAGTTTGCCTGACAGACCCTCGGCCGCTTCGCTCGTTCGCGCAATCGCTTTCCCCAACCGGGCGGCGTAGACGGCCATCTCCTTGCCGAACGTCGTCGGCGTCGCGGGTTGACCGTGGGTCCGCGCGAGCATCGGCAGGTCGCGGTTGTCCTGTGCCAGCGCGGTGAGTTCGTCGCGGACCTCGGCGAGCGCGGGGACGAGCACCTCCTCGACGGCGGGTTTGACGAGCAGACGCTGTGCGAGGTTGTTCACGTCCTCGCTCGTCAGGCCGAAGTGAATCCACGGATAGACCGATTCGTCGGTGGCCGTACGGATGAAGTACTCGACGGCTTTCACGTCGTGGTTCGTCGCCGAGAACTCCTCGGTTCCCTCGACTTCGATCTGTTTCACGAGACGTGCGTCGTCGGCGTCGAACTCGTCGTAGAGCGCTCGCAGGTCGGCGCGTTCGCCCTCGTCGAGCGTGAGCGGCGTCGAGGCGAGGTCGGCGAGTGCGACGAGATACTCGACTTCCACGCGGACGCGAGCGCGCATGAGCGCAGACTCGCTGGCGTAGGGACTCAGCGGTGCTGTTCGTCCGGCGTACCGACCGTCGAGTGGCGAGACGGCGGCGAGGGGGTCGTTCCGCGGCAGGTCGGTCATGTCCAGTGCTCCCGGCGGTGACCGCAAAAGCGTGTCGATGGTGAAAGACACTTCTGTGTATATCTCACCCGTCTTCCGCCGACTGTTTCCGAGTATGTGGGCACGAAAGTGTATACAACCGCTGTCGCAACCGCAACTGTTTTTCTCCCGCGGCCGGGTCACTCACACATGCTCAAGATCGCCGGTCTCGCGAGCAACCGTGGCCGCAACCTGCTGCACATCGCCGACCACGCCCCCGGTGGGGCGAAACTGAGTGTCGTCCTCGCGAACGAGGAGGGCGCGCCGGTCCTCGAAGGTGCCTCAGAGCGCGGCATCCCGACAGAGGTCGTGACACGCGGCGACGACGAGTCCCGCGAGGAACACGAACGACGCGTGCTCGACCGTCTCGACAGCTACGACTTCGACATCGTCTGTCTCGACGGCTACATGCGCGTGCTCACCGAGGAGTTCGTCGATACCGCGCCGACGACGCTCAACGTCCACCCTTCCCTCCTTCCTTCGTTCCCCGGGATGGACGCCCACGAACAGGTGCTCGACGCCGGCGTACGGATGACTGGCTGTACGGTCCACGTCGTCGACGAGGAAGTCGACGGCGGTCCCATCGTCACGCAGGAGGCTGTCCCAGTCTACGAAGACGACGACGAAGAGAGCCTCAAACAGCGCGTCCTCAACGAAGCGGAGTTCACCGCCTACCCGCGTGCGATTCGTTGGTTCGCCGAGGACCGCGTGACCGTCGAAGATGACACGGTCCACGTCGACGGCGACGAGGGCGGCGACTTCCCGGACCGCCGACTCGTCTCGAACGACCTCGAAGCGTCGCTCCGCTACGGCGAGAACCCGCATCAAGACGCCGCCGTCTACGTCGACGCCGCCTGCGACGAGGCGAGCGTCGTCCACGCCGACCAGTTGAACGAGGGCGCGAAGGCACTCTCGTACAACAACTACAACGACGCCGACGGCGCACTGAACCTCATCAAGGAGTTCGACGAACCGGCCGCCGCCGTCATCAAACACACCAACCCTGCTGGCTGTGCCACGGCCGACAGTCTCGCCGACGCCTACGAGAAGGCACTCTCGACGGACCCGATGAGTGCATTCGGGGGCATCGTCGCGCTCAACCGCGAGTGCGACGCCGCCACCGCCGAGCAAGTCGTCGACTCGTTCAAGGAAGTCGTCGTCGCGCCAGGCTACACCGACGCCGCGCTCGACGTCCTCACCGAGAAGAAGAACCTGCGCGTGCTCGACGTCGGAGGACTGGGCGAGATAACGGAGCGATTCACCGAGAAGCCAATCGTCGGCGGACGGTTGGTGCAGGAACGCGACCGCTGGTCTCCGGAACTCGACGACCTGGAAGTCGTCACCGAGCGTGAACCCAGCGAGGAAGAACTGGAGACGATGCTGTTCTCGTGGAAGGTGCTGAAACACGTGAAGTCCAACGGCATCCTGTTCGCGAAGGGAACCGAGACAGTCGGCGTCGGGATGGGACAGGTCTCCCGCGTCGACGCCGTCCGACTCGCCGCGATGAAGGCCGACGAACACGCCGAAGGGAAAGGATCGGACGGCGCAGTGATGGCTTCGGACGCCTTCTTCCCGTTCCCCGACGGCATCGAAGAGGCCGCAGAGGCCGGAATCACGGCCGTCGTCCAACCCGGTGGCTCCGTCAACGACGAGGACGTCATCGCCGCCGCCGACGAACACGACATCGCGATGGCGTTCACCGGCCGGCGATGCTTCCGCCACGACTGAAAGAAGTGGTGGAGGCTTGTGACAGCTCTGCTATCACGGTGCTTTAGGCATGACTGAGCGAAGCGAAAGATTGCCTAAAACTCGTGACAGCGCCGTTGTCACAGTGCTTTAGGCACGACTGGGTGAAGCAAAAGTAGGTCTTGTAGTAGTCACCGAACGGAACTCTGAAAAGTGCTTTTAGATATCTGGACAGATGTCTGAACAACTTCTTGGATAGCTATTCAGAGATATTTGTAGATATCTGAATAGAGAGGGCTAGAGACCGGCGATTAGAGCAGTTGTTGCGGAGAGAACGGCGTCGAAGGAGCGATGGTTGTGACGTCAGTCGATGGTCTTCAGTCGTCCAGTCCGTCGTTCGGGAAGCACTCGCCGAGGTCGTGAATCATGTCGATGGTCTCGGCTTTCGTCTCTTCGTCGAGGTCGTCGAGTGTGTCTATCTCGTCGAGTGCTCGCTTCAGCAGGGGAAGGCTCAGCCGCTGGTCGATGTGACAGACGGGGAGGTAGAGGTCGTCGAAGTCTTCCGGCGGGATATCCGACGTCGAGAGCAGGAAGTAGTCGTCGATGTCGGACATGTCGTCCATCGGGAAGTCGTCTTCTTGGTACGGCATATCGGGCGACTCTTTCGTCGCACCCCGAATCGACGGCACGTGCAGCATGTAGTCGGTCATTGCAGTTCGGAGATCACACGGGTGACTGAAAGGCGTTATTGCCGTCTCTCACGTGGGAATTCGCCCGATAGACCTTTCAGTGGAGGACGTAGCGTAGCCAGGAAAAGCCCTCACGACTGTTGCGACGAGAAACTGTGACTGTGACCGCCCTCGAGTAGACTGCTCAGGGCGTCCGACTCAGATGCTCGTCGCTGGGTCGCCCGCCGTCGTTCTGGTCGTCTTCGTCGAGTTCGTCTTTGACTGCGGACTTCGTCTTCTTCTTGAACGCGGCGTATCCAGCCGCGCCACCCGCTCCGGCGAGCACTGCACCCGGAACACCGAACTTCTTGTAGCCGTACTGTGCCGCTTTCTTGCCGATCGAGAGTGCGCCGAGCATGTTCACTTCTACAGAGGGACCGACGAGGGAACCCTGCCCTGCCTGTACTCGCAACGAGTTCTTCAGGGGGATGGTAGCAGACACTGGGTTCATCTTGCCTCCCGGTGTGGTCGGGGTATGGGAACAGACCGCCCCACGAACGACACAGCCATCGCTGGTCTCGGCGAGATTGCCCTCCGCGTCGACGACTTGGCGGAGATGACCGAGTTCTACGCCGACGTCGTCGGTCTCTCGATTCTCGGCGACTTCGAGACGAGTACGTTCTTCGAAGTCGGGCCAGGCGTCGAGGGCCACACGCAGATACTCGCGCTGTTCGACCGCTCCGGAAGCGACGACTACACGCCGCCGGATGCGGCGAGGACGACTGTCGACCACATCGCGTTCGGGATTCCAGTCGACGCCTTCGACAGTGAGGTAGAACGACTGGAGTCACATGGGCTGGACGTTCGCACGACGACGCACGGATGGGTACAGTGGCGCTCGCTGTACGTCACCGACCCCGAAGGCAACAGCGTCGAACTCGTCTGCTACGACGACAGTGTCGAGAAAGCGTAACTCTGCAAACCAGTAGCCGTCACGTACATCCCTGTCGAGTCCTGAACTCGACTATGGCGACACGACGCGGCTTCCTCGGACTGCTCACCGGATTCGCCGGGGGGACCGCACTGGCAACGTACACGTCGATTCCCGACGAGTACCTCCCGCCCCGAGAAGCCCTCCCGCCCGAAATCCGTCCACCGGAGACGGTGACAGAGTCGACTACAGAAACCACCGGCGGGACGCCGACTACCACCGAGTTTCCCGAAGACGTTCGAGAACGGGCCCGCGAGGTCGGTCTGGCGACCCGCGACGCCGTCGTCTATCTCGAACTCCGGGCCGGAAACCGCTACTCGGTCGGAACCGGGTGGATTCTGGACGACACACACATCGTGACCAACGGCCACGTCGTCGCGCAAGGCGGCGAGGTGACCTGCTACACCGCCGACGGCGACACCCTCGACGTGGAACTCGTCGAGGCGTCACAGCGGCCGGACGTCGCACTCTTACGAACCACCGACGACGTGCCGGCGACGCTCTCGACCGGGTCGGCAGAGGACCTCGACCGGAATCAGCCACTGGTTCAGGTCGGCCACCCCGGCAGCGTCGGCAACTGGGTCATCTCGCTCGGGACGTTCACTGGGCGAACCGGCGTCCTCGGCACCGGCGACACGCTGAAGACCAGCGTTCCGAGCGCACAGGGAAGCAGCGGGTCCCCGCTCGTGACGCTCGACGGCGACGTCGTCGGGTTGACGTACGCGAGTACCATCGAGCGAGGACGGTTCCCCGGTTCTGCACCGGAACCGACCGACGACCGAGTCCGCGAGTCGTTCCGCACCAACTCGGCGGCGCTGCACGTCCCCATCGAGCGCGTGGAGTCGCTCGTCGCCGAGTGGTCGTAGCCGACCGAATCGAGCGAGCAGTGCCGAACTCCGTTCTTCGACAATCTAAAGCGGTCACCGACTGAGGTGCGAGTATGGACTATCACGAGGCGGCGAACTTCCTGTTCGACCTCCGCCGGTTTCAGGTAAAACCCGGTACGGAGTCGGTTCGGGAGTTGCTCGCGCACCTCGGCGACCCCCACGAAGACGTCCGGTTCGTTCAGGTCGCGGGGTCGAACGGGAAAGGGAGTACGGCGAAGATGGTCGAGTCGGTTCTCCGCGAGTCTGGACTCCGCGTCGGCCTCTACACGTCGCCGCACTTCGACGACGTTCGGGAGCGCATCCGCGTCGACGGGCGGAAGATTCCCGAGAAGGCACTCTGTGCGTTCGTCGAGGAGGCGAAACCCTACCTCGTCGAGCAGGCCGCCGACGGCGAACCGCTCACCTTCTTCGAGGTGGTGACGGCGATGGGCATCTGGCAGTTCGGTCGCGTCGGTGTCGACGTCGGCGTCCTCGAAGTCGGGATGGGGGGCAAACTCGACGCGACGAGCGTCGTCGACCCCGTCGCCAGCGCGGTGACGAACGTCTCGCTCGAACACACGTCGGTACTGGGCGATACTATCGAAGAGATTGCGACGAAGAAAGCGGCCGTCGCCCCCGCCGACACACCGCTCGTCACCGCCGCGACGGGCGAGGCACTGGACGTGATTCGCCGCGAAGCGGGCGACGTACTGACCGTCGGCGACGGAGAGTTGGAGACGGACGTCACCGCCGTCTCGGGTGGCCCCGTGAACCACACCGAATCGACCGTCACCGTCGACGGCCCCGACTGGCACGTCGAGTCTCGTATCCCACTGCTCGGCGCGTATCAAGCGACGAACGCGGGTGTCGCCTGCGCCCTCGCTCGGCAGATTACGGACGTCGACGAGGAGACGCTCGCTCGCGGTTTGCGAAACGCCCACTGGCCCGGCCGATTCGAGGTGATGGAGCGCGACCCACTCGTCGTCCTCGACGGCGCGCACAACCCCGACGCCTGCGCCCAACTCGCGACGACGCTCGACGCGTTCGCCGACGAGTACGAGGACCTGCATCTCGTCTTCGCCGCGATGCACGACAAAGACCACCGCGAGATGGTCGACGCGCTCCCCGACGCCGACGCCGTCGTCACCTGCAAACCGAACCTCTCGCGGGCCGAAGACCCCGAAGTATTGGCGCGCGTGTTCGAAGAGGCCGGCGTCGACGACGTCCACGCCGGGTTCTCTGTCGCCGGGTCGCTGGCGAAGGTACGCGAGAACGCCGCACCCGACGACTGTATCCTGATTACTGGGTCACTCTTCTGTGTTGCCGAAGCACGGACGACGTGGACGCGACTGGAGATTCCGAAGCGAGTGCGAACGCTGGACGACGCCGAGGCGATGCTCCACGACTCGCACGTCACCGAACCGGGTGTCTGGCGGATGCGCGGGAAGGCGGTTCACCGCTCGTTGAAACTGCACGTCGAGCGCCGACAGGCACAGTACCTCAAAGAGGAGATGCTGAGCCTCGGCGGCGAGTGCGCGACGTCGGGACTCCAGACCGACGGTGAACTCTCCTCGGTCGTGCTCATGGGGACGCTCGCGCAGTTCAACCGCCTCGTCGACAAACTGGCGGGACAACCGTTCGGCCTCGACGCGCTCAGAGACGACATCAGAGAACGACTCGGTATCCGCGTCGAAGCGACGAAGCGAGGCTATCCGTGGGAGGACGGCACCGCCGTCATGGGCATTCTGAACGTCACACCCGACAGTTTCCACGACGGCGGAGACTTCTTCGACCCACAGGACGCCGTCGAACAGGCCGAGGCGATGATAGACGCCGGTGTCGACATCATCGACATCGGCGGCGAGAGCACGCGACCTGGGGCCGAGGAGGTACCCGTCGACGACGAGATAGCCCGCGTCGTCCCGGTCATCGAAGCCATCGCGGACCTCGACGTCCATCTCTCTATCGACACCCGAAAGGCCGCCGTCGGCCGCGCCGCCCTCGACGCCGGGGCCGACATCCTCAACGACGTGACCGGCCTCGCCGACCCGGAGATGCGCTTCTTGGCCGCCGAGCGGGACGTCCCGGTCATCGTGATGCACAGCATCGACGCACCGGTGATTCCGGACAAGGAGGTCGAGTACGACGACGTCGTCGAGGACGTCGTCGACGAGTTGGCAGAGCGGGTGCTACTGGCCGAGAAGGCGGGCATCCCCCGCGAGAACGTCATCGTCGACCCCGGTATCGGCTTCGGGAAGTCGAAGCCCGAGAACTTCGAACTCCTCGGTCGACTCGACGAGTTCGACGCCCTCGGCTGTCCGATTCTCGTCGGCCACTCCCACAAGTCGATGTTCGAACTCGTCGGCCAGGAGACGGGCGACAACCTCGAAGCGACCGTCGCCGCGACGACGGTGGCCGTCGACCGCGGGGCCGACATCGTCCGCGTCCACGACGTGGCCGAGAACGTCGCTGCGGTTCGCGTCGCGGAAGCGGCGCGGTCGCCGAAGCGATTCGCCGAAGAATAAGTACAAGTACGACTGCGCGCTCGAGAACTCCTTACGCGTCGATACCGAGTTCGTCGAGCAGCGTCTCTGCTGCTGCGGAACTCGAACCGGGACCGCGCGCCGTCACGAGGTCACCGTCGACGGTGACGCTCGTGTCTTGGTCGAGTTCGGCGTCCCAGTTGCCGCCGGCGGCCTTCACTTCGTCTTCGACCCAGTAGGGGAGCTTTCGGCCGTCGAGGCAGTCGTTCTCGTCGACGATGTCCTCTTCCCACTCGTTCGGGAAGCCGGTCACGTCGCGGTCCTGTACGAGCGGCGACCCGTCGGCCTCGCGGGTGAACCCGAGGATACCGACGGCGTGACAGACGACGAGCGCCTTCCCCTCGTCGCCGGCGACGGCCGAGACGAGCGCCTGTCGCGCGTGGACGTCCTGATTGACGTCCCACTCCGTCCCGTGGCCGCCGGGGAAGACGACGGCGTCGTACTCCGTCGCGTCGATTTGGGCGATTGGCTCCGGATTGTTCAGGCGCTCGTCGGACTCGTGGATGTCTCGAAGTCGCTCCGCTTCGTCCTCGCCCACGTCGTCCGGGTCGAGCGAGCGCTCGTCGACGACCGGCGGGTTGCCGGACGGTGTCGCGACGGTGACGTCGACGCCCGCCGAATCGAGCGTCGTGAGCGGTTCGATACACTCCTCGGCCCAGTACCCCTCTTCGCTGACGATGAACAGTGCGGATGACATCACCTCCCCTTGGGACTCACGCTGAAAAAGGCGTCCGGAGGCGGAACGTCCGGCCGCGACCGATGTGCGAGCGTGGGCCAATCAATCGTCTGACTGGACACGGAGTCGGCCGTCGTCGCCGTTGGCGTCTCCCCGTTGAGTGACACGCCGCGTGATGCCCGGTATCGACCGCTCGCTCGATTACCTCTCCGCGTGCATCACGACGACGCGAGTACGAAAAGAGAGAAACGCGGGTCGCAGACACGACGCTCGGCGGGGAATCCGTCGAAAGAACGCCGCTCTGCGTCGCGTCGACTACCCGTCGCCGTGTTCGTCGACGATGACGACTTCGCCGTCTTCGACGGTGACGTTGATGAGCGTCTTCACGTCGTAGTCGGTGTCGTCGAGTTCGTTCGGTCCGGCCTTCTTGATGACGGCGACGACGTCGACGACGTCGGCACCGACGTCGTCTTTGAGTGCGCCGAGGATGGCCTTCATCGTGCCACCGGTCGAGAGCACGTCGTCGAGGACGAGCACGCGGTCGCCCTCCTCGACGTCGTTGATGTACATCTCGGACTCGGAGTAGCCCGTCTGCTGGAAGAGCGGAACTTCGCCTTCGAGGCCGTACTGGCGTTTTCGGATGACGACGAGCGGGATGTCCGTCATCAGCGAGACGGCCGTCGATATGTGGATACCCATCGCGGCGGGTGTGACAATCTTGTCGACGTTCTCTAACTCCGCCTTCCGGATGATCTTGATGACGATTTCGCGGAGCAGTCCCGGTTCGAGCATCGGGACGCCGTCACTAATCGGATGGACAAAGTACTCGTACTCGCCTTTCTCGATAATAGGAGCGTCGAGCAGCGATTGCTGCAGTTGGTCCATGCCGACAATTCCTGCCGGCAGGGATAAATGGTGGTGATTCGGGGACCGTTCGTGCTGCTGTCCCACGGTGCACGGTTACCTCGAAAATAAACCGACGGAGACGAGTCGAACGCGCCTACGCGACGACCAGCAGCGCGATACCGACCGTCGCGACGGCGGTCAAGAGCAGGATGCTGGTTCCGATACCCGCGTGCAGCGACAGCGGCCACGCCGACTCGTCTTCGCCGGTCGCATCCGCCTCTTCGCGGCCGACGGCGCGCCGAACGACCGTCTCGGGGTTCCGAAGCGTCGTGGAGACGCCCCCGGCGACTCCGACTGCCGCACGGTCGACGGCAGCGTAGGACTCGGTGACGCCACGGACCAGCGCTCGCGTTCCGTAGAAGGCGAGCGGGTTGTAGATAGCGTCGATGTCCGGGACACGCCCGATGCGGTCGAGCGGCTTCTTGAGAATCGCGAAGCCGACGATACCGAGAGCGGCCAGGATGAGCCCCTCCACGACGTGGCCGAACGTGTACGTCGTGTAGTCGAACCCGCCCTCGTTGCCGGGGAGGATGGCGAACAGCGCGTCGGGGAAGAAGCCGTAGACGATACAGAGGACGGCGACGCTGACCATCGCGACCTTCTGGATGCCGTTGGCGTCGCGAACCTCCCCGTCGTAGCTCCCCTCGTAGAAGGCGTACCAGCCGAGTTTGATGAACGACAGGAACGTGCCGACGCCACCGGCCAAGAGGAGATACCAGACGACGTCGAGATGCTTGTAGTGGGCTTCGGCGATGATCATCCCCTTACTGACGAACCCGTTGAAGCCGGGGAAGCCAGCGATAGAGAGCGCTGCGACGACGAACGCCCCCGCCGTGATTGGCATGTCACGGGCGAGGCCGCCGACGTACTTCAGGCTCTCTTCGCCGGTGCGGTAGATGACCACGCCGACCGTCATGAACAGCAGGCTCTTGTAGAGGATGTGGTTGAACACGTGACCGAACGCACCGGCGGTCGCGACGGTCGTCCCGATGCCGATGCCGGCAATCATGTAGCCGACCTGCGACTGGATGTGATACGAGAGGAGTCGGCGCATGTCCTTCTGGAGGACGGCCATCGTCGCGCCGAAGACGGCCATCGCACCGCCCATGTAGGCGAGCCAGAGATGCCCCTCCGGGAACGCGCGGTACATCGCGTAGACGCCGGTCTTCGTCGTGTACACACAGAGGAAGACGCTGGCGGCGACGTGCGGGCGCGGGTAGGTGTCAGGCAGCCAGGCGTGCAGCCCGACGAAGCCGACGTTGACGCCGATACCGATGGCGGCCAGCGCCAGTACCGCGGGCCCAGCGCCGACGATGCCCGTCGAGGCGCTGAAGAGGAACGAACCGACCTCTGCGTAGTGCCAGACGATAGCCGCGAGGACGAGACTCCCGCCGATGCCGTGCAGGACGGCGTAGCGGAAGCCCGCGCGGACGGCCTTGCCGCCGTAGTCCCAGACGAGGAGAGTGCTCGTGACCGCCATCAGCTCCCAGAAGAACACGAGCGTGAGCCAGTCACCCGCGAACACCGCACCGATACTGGTGCCGACGTAGGTGAGCGCGTAGGCGGTCTGTTTGTTCGATGCCTCCGTCGCGTAGGAGTAGAGGACGGCGATGGCACCGATAAAGCCGAAGATGAGACCCATCAGTCGAGAGAACTCGTCGACGTTGAACAGCACGACGTCGAAACTGAACAGCTGAACCGCCCAGTGTGCCCCTTCGGGCGTGAGCAGCGCGACGGGGACGACCACTCCGGTCGCGAGCACGCCGAGAGCGTGCCCGACGCGTCGGGAGAGCAGCGGCATCAGCAGTGCCACCGCGAGGACGTAGACGAACGGTGGAATCGCGGTCAACGCCTCCATCAGGCGAACACCCCCACGACCGTCGCCGCCGAAACGATGTACTCGACGAGTTGGAGGAAGACCGCTCGTCCGGGGATGACACCGAGGATAATCGAGCCGGTGGCCGCGGTCAGAATCGGGGCGACCACGAACCACGACCCCTCACCGCCGAGCCAACTCCGACGCTCCCAGCCACCGGCGGGCGGGCCGCCGTGGTGGTGGTCGTGTGCGTGGTCGTCGACATCGTGGTGCGTGTCGGTGTGTTCGGTGTGTTCGCCGTGTCCGCTGTCGACCGTCTCACTGGCGTCGTCGCCGACATCGCCGGAGCGGGTGTGGTCGCTCGGGTTCCGGTCGACGGCGTACTCACCGTCGGGGTCGGCGGTCGGCCGGCCGCTGGCCGAGCTCTGTTGGTTCGGTCCGTCGTTAGGGTTGCCACCGTCGGCGGCAACCGCGAAGCGCCCGCCGAGTGGGTTCTCGATGAGCGGTTTCCGGTCGTGGCCGTCGGCCGTCTCGCTCTCGAAGAACGCCTGATAGACGACGGGCCAGAAGTACGCGATGTTGAGCACGCCAGAAACCAGCAGTGCGACGGTGAACGCTACCTCGCCACCGGATGCGGTTCCGATGAGGAGATAGAACTTGCTGACGAATCCGGCGACGAGCGGGATGCCGGCCATTCCCGCTGCGGCGACGGCGAACGCGGACATCGTCAGCGGCATCCGTTTACCGATGCCGGCCATGTCGCTGATGTCGTCCGTGTGGGTCTCGACGTGCATCGCTCCCGCACAGAAGAACAGAGTGAGCTTCATGAACGCGTGGGCGGGGATGTGGAGAAGCCCACCGATGAGGGCGTACCTCGCGGCATCGCCGCCCATCGACGCGCCGATTCCCAACCCGAGCACGATGTACGAGAGCTGACTCACCGTCGAGTAAGCGAGCCGACGTTTGAGGTTGTCCTGTCTGAGCGCGATGATGCTGGCTGCGAGCAGCGTGAACGCCGCGACGGCGGCCAGCGGGACGCCGACACCGAGGTTCGAGACGGTGTCCGGCCCGAACACTTCGAGGACGACGCGCGCGATACCGAAGACGCCGGACTTGACGACGGCGACGGCGTGCAGCAGTCCGGAGACGGGCGTCGGCGCGACCATCGCGTCCGGCAGCCACGAGTGAACCGGCATCAGTGCGGCTTTGACGCCGAACCCGGCGACGAGCAGCGCGAACGCCGCACGTGCGAGCATCGGGTCGGCAGTAGCGAGTCCTTCGATGCCACCGGGTGTAAACGCGATACTCCCGGCCAGCACGTAGACGAGGACGGTGCCCGCGAGGACCGCGACACCACCACCGAACGTGTACGCGAGGTACTTCCGGCCGGCGGCGCGGGCCTCTGCAGTCTCGTCGTGCGTGACGAGCGGGTAGGTCGCGACCGTCAGCAGTTCGTAGAAGACGAACAGGACGAGCAGGTTCGACGCGAACGCGACGCCGACTG
Organism: Halogranum rubrum; assembly: GCF_900114455.1. GTDB lineage: Archaea > Halobacteriota > Halobacteria > Halobacteriales > Haloferacaceae > Halogranum > Halogranum rubrum. Next base: position 514,185 of record NZ_FOTC01000002.1, read on the forward strand.
CGCTAGCGACACTGGCAGCGAACGACGCGAAGTACCGCGTCTGGGCGTGTTCGCCGAGTCCGCGCATGTAGCCGATGCTGTAGAAGCTGGTGACGAGCCAGAGAAAGCTCGCCAGGAGGCCGAACAGCATGCCGAGCGCGTCGGCTTGGAGGACGAACTCGACGCTACCGTCCCCGAGTGGGACGAACGTCCCGAGACTGGTGACGTACGTGTCGCCGGCGAGAACGCCGGGAACCATGCTTGCCACGACGGCGAACGTCGACGCAGCGGCCAGAATCGTCCAACCTTCTCGGACGTTCGGGCGACTGCGCGACGCCAAGATGGCGATGGCTGCGAGCGCCGGAACGGCGACCGCTGCGAGTGGTCTGAGCGATGCGATGTCTGTCATAGCTGGAGTAGGGTTTCGAGAGTCGGTTCGAGTAGCGGTTCGAACGTCGAGACGAGCGGGCCGAGTCCGACCGCGAGCAGTGCCGCGACGACGACGACGGCGACCATGCCGGCCGACGGCCGAGTGAGGCCATCGTCGGTGTCGTCACCACCGTCTGCAACGGCCGTCGCCCCCGTCCCCGTCGACGAGGTGACGTCGTCCGACGACGTGCGGAAGTACATCCGTTCGACGAGTCGCAGGAAGTACGCGAGCGTCAGCAGCGTGCTCACGAGGATGACGACTGCGATGGGCCACGATTCGGCTTGAATCGCACCGAGTGCGATGTACCACTTGCCGACAAAGCCGACGGCGGGTGGAATGCCGACCATCGACAGTGATAGCACGGCGAACGCGGCGCTGAGAAGCGGTGCGCGCGCCCCGAGACCGTCGTAATCCTCGACGGTTCGGGCCCCGGCGACGACCGCCAGTGCGCCCGCCGCGAGGAACAGTCCACCCTTCATGACGGCGTGGCCGACGAGGTGGATGAGACTGCCGGTGACGGCCGCCTCGTTGGCGATGGCGACACCGGCGACGACGAGACCGAACTGCGACACCGACGAGTACGCTAGCATCCGCTTGATTTCGGTCTGCATCACCGCGAGCAGACTGCCAGCGACGATGCTGATGCCGGCGAGTCCGAGGAGGAACTCCTGGGCGAACGCCGACGAGGTGAGAAAGTCGACGGTGTAGACGCTGAACGTCACCCGCGCGAGTGCGTACGCCGAGACCGTCGAGACGAGTGCGGCGATGAGGCCACTGACACTGTCGGGGGCGCTCGCGTACGCCTCCGGTTGCCACGTGTGTAGTGGGAACAGCGCCGTCTTGACGGCTAGCCCCGTCACGACGAGTGCGAACGAGGCGCCGACGAGCGTCGGGTCGGCCGTAGCCAGTTTCTCCGCGAGGTCGGCCATGTTGAGTGTCCCCGTCGCGACGAACGCGTAGCCGATACCGATGAGGAACAGCGACGCGCCGACGGTGCCGACGAGGAGGTACTTCAGCGCCCCGACCGCTGCGCGGCCGTCGTCGCCCGTAGCGACGAGGGCGTACGCGGCCAGACCGGTTATCTCCAAGAAGACGTAGAGGTTGAACATGTCACCCGTGATAGTCATCCCGGAGAGACCGGCGACGAGGAGCAGATAGCCGGTGTGGAACGCTACCGAGTGCGGACCGGCGCGGCGTGCGTAGACGAGCACTCCGACGGCGACTGCCGAGACGAGCACGAGGATAGCCGCGTTGAGCCCGTCGACGACGAGTTCGATACCGAACGGAGGTGTGAACCCGCCGACGGCGGTCGCGAGCGGGGTGCCACCGCGGTAGACCGTGGAGGCGACTGCCGTCGCCAGCCCCACGTGGACGAGCATCGTCAGGAACGTCACCGGCCACGCGAGTCGGTCGGACCAGGATCCGAGAGTGATCGACGCCACCGCACCCACGAGGGGAATCGCGACCAACAGCGGGAGCAGCTCATTCATCGGCACGCACCTCCCGGAGGACGCGTTCGTCCAGCGTCCCGTACTCCGTGTAGATACGGACGATGAGCGCCAGTGCGACGGCCGTGAGGCTCACCCCGACGACGATGGCCGTCAGGATGAGTACGTGTGGTAGCGGGCTGACGTACGTCGTCGACGCTCCGCCGTGCCCCACGATCGGTGGAGACCCACCGGTTCGGTACGCCGAGGTGATGAAAAACAGGAAGATGCCCGACTGGAAGACGTTCATCCCGATGACCTTCTTCACGAGGTTCGGCGTCTCGACGAGCATGTACGCGCCGATAGTCAACAGCAACGCGACGACGATGTAGTTGTAGTGAGTGAAGAGAATGTCTACGTTCATTGTTCGTCCTCCATCGGTTCGTCCGTCTCGAACCCGGCGGCGAGGAGGAAGAAGAGCCCCGTGATGATACCGGCGACGGTTGCGCCGATGCCGAGTTCGACCAGTTCGATGCCGTACTTGCTCGCGTGCGAGTAGGGATACGCGTTGTACTGGAGGAACGCCCCGCCGAACAGCATCGCCCCGAAGCCGATGCCGAGGAACGTCAACAGTCCGACCGCGACCAGCCCGAGTAGCCGATCGGCGTTGAGCCAGTCGCGAACCGGTTCGATACCGAACGCGAACGCCAAGAGCAACACGACGGTTCCGGCGATGGTCCCGCCCTGGAACCCGCCGCCTGCCGAGTCCGCCCCGTGGAACATCACGAACAGACCGAGTGTCAGGATGAACGGAGCGACGACTCGAACGGTCGTCATGATGATGGTACTCTCGACGTACGGCGTCTGGTCCTCCGTACGGAAGACGCTGTTTCGCGGTTGCGTACGGATCGACGACTCGCCGTCTGTCGACTCGTCGTGACTCATACGAACGCCTCCCGTCGAAGGACGAGCAGAACGGCGACACCGGCCGTGAACACCACGGCCGCCTCGCCGAGGGTGTCGAACCCACGGTAGGCGGCGAGCACCGCCGTCACGACGTTCTCGACTTCGGTCTGTTCGTACGCGTTGTCGAGATAGTAGTTCGTCACCTCGCCGCCGACTACCGGCGACCCGGCGTCGCCGATTGCGGGGAGTGCTGGAACCGTCATCAACAACACACCGAGGAAGCAGACCAGAACCACGAACGTTCGCGGTCGAATCCGCTCGAAGAACCGATCCGTCGTGGGGTTGACCGTCTTCGCGACCGTCAACAGGAACAAGAGCGTCATGATGCCGGCACCGACGGCCGCCTCTGTGAGTGCGACGTCGGGTGCCTGCAGCAGCACCCACAGGGTCGCGATTCCGAGACTGTAGGCGGCCGACGCGACGATGACCGAGAGAATGTCTCGGAACACCGCCGTCGCCAGTGCACAGCCGATGACGAAGACGAGGACAGTCGCTTCGAGGAGCGTCATCGTTCACCTCCCTCGGTGTCGACACCGGAGCCGTCGGTCGCGAGCGACCCCGTTCCGTCCGCCTCGTCGGCGGCGGCGGTCGGGTTCGTATCGTCCTCTGCGTCCTCTTTGCTCCACGGTTCGATACCCTGGTCGTAGGCGGCCCGCGTGATGGCGTGGGCGGCCGTCGGATTCGTCACAAACATGAAGACGACGAGAAACACCGCTTTCACCGTCGCGATGTCTGCCCCGAACACGAGTGCGACGGCGGCGAGGCTCAACACCGCACCGAGCGTGTCGCTTTTCGAGGCCGCGTGCGCTCGCGTGTAGAGGTCCGGAAGCCGGATAACGCCGACTGCGGCGACGAAGCCGAAGAAGACGCCACCGGCGGCGAGTGCGACGATGAGTAGTTCGAACGGCGTCATATGACGCCACCTCGTTCGACAGTGAACTTCGAGATGGCGATGCTCATCAGGAAGTTCAACAGCGCGTAGACGAGCGCCACGTCGAGGTAGCCGGGTTCGCCGAACGCGGCGGCGACCAACGCGAGGATGACCACCGTGTTCGAACCGATGACGTTGACGGCGATGACGCGGTCCTGCATCGTCGGCCCTTTCACGACACGGTAGAGCACGACGATAGCCAGTGCGACGAACGCGGCCGCAGCACCGAGGAGTACGTCACTGACGAGCGGAGTCACGTTCGTCATCCGCTCTCATCCCCCTGCGAACCGGCCGATGGAGTCATCTCGGGTTCGGTTATCTGCTGTTCCTCACGCTTTGCATCCCGCTCTCGCGGACTCGAAATTCGGGCCGCTGCACGGCCGTAGAAGACGAAGCGAACGGCGCGTTCGAGTGCGCCGTCGAGGAGGTCCTCGCGCGAGTCCTCGGTGAGCGAGTGGATGTAGAACTCGCGTTGGCTCACTTCGACGGTGAGCGTCCCCGGCGTCAGGGTGATACTGTTGGCGAGCGTCGTGGCTGGCAGGTCTTCCCAGACGGCCGCTCTGAACTGCACCATCTGTGGGTCGATTGGGAGACGAGGGTGGAGGATGACGTACGCCAGCGTGACGTTCGCCTTCGTAATCTCCCAGAGGAGATACGGCGTATAGAGCAGAAGTCGGGCGGTCTTTCTGGGAATCTCGAGGAACGATGGCTGTCCCTTGAACGAAATCTTCCCGAGCACGAGTGCGACGACGCCTGCGCTTATCGCTCCGGTCACGAGGTCGAACGTCCCGCTGAACCCACCCAGCGTGAGATAGAAGAGATAGGACGCACCGAACACGATCAAGTACTGTTCGAGGCTCTCGCGACCGACGAGGACGCCTCGGCGTGCCGGGCGTTCGACCGGTGCCTCTTCTACAGTGAGGCCGGACTTCGCCAGTTCGAACTCCAGGGGACGAAGCATCGGAGCGTTGCCGCCCGGTTGGTACTCCGGGTCGACGACGATTCGCTCGAGTGCGTGATCGTTCGCGTACTCGAGGATGACGCGAGCGAAGTCGGCAGGGCTGAACAGATACTCTTCGCTGCCGACGACGGCTGTCTCGACGTCGACGGCGGACTCGGTGGACGACCCCTCTTCGTCGTCGCCGAGGTCTTCTTCGGCCCACACTTCGACGCGGTCTAACAGCTCTCGGGCGCGTTCGAACTTGTCGGCGCGCGTCGGTTCGACTGTCCGCCAGACTGCGGGGTAGACGAAGTGAATGGTCGCGGTCTGACCCATCTCTGCTGCACGGTCGTGGGCAATCTGTACGGCGTACGCGACGGTGTTACGGAGCGTCGGTGACTCGCCAACGGGGACGAGGATGTTGGCGCTCGCTTCATCCGACACGGTTTTTCCACCTCGTTTGGCAACTGTCCGGAGACCGACAGTTGCTCGGCTCTGTTCGACACCTCATAGTAACTAATCGTATAGAGCGAGTCGCTATTAACGCAAAACTATTCTCATCTCGTGTTGCTTCCCAAAGATAACGCCGAACGACCACTTGATTCGTATATTTTTGTACAAAGACAAAGAAGTGTCCCGCTCGGACGAACAACAGTGGGTCGTGCGGCGTAAACGTGTCTCATTCACCCAAACGAACCGCTATCACTCGGGCGTCGTCTCAGCGCCGAAAGGAGATACTTTTGCTGGTTTATGTCTGTCTCGATAGAGATTGTCGTCGTTCTTCGTCTCCCCCTTCGGTCGATTCGGTTCGACGTACCGAAATACCAGTCAATTTATCCGATATATCGGGAGAGACAAATCGACGTAGTGAACTCCTGAAACCGAGATTATCTACATTCTCGGAGTGACAACCTCGTGTCGACGTCGCTGTCGACCGTGGATGGTGATTTATAACTAACTGATACATCGACCAACAGTCACACGGTGACTCACCGTGTCCTCGAAACGGCTCGTAGCAGTGTTCGCATCGTTCCTTCTGGTCGTCGCCTCGCTTCTCGTCGGCGTTCCGTGGATACCCAGTGTGAGTCAGAGCGACGACGTGGTAGCACTGGACGCCGTCTCACCTCCTACTGAGCTAGCTCAATCGACACCAATGGACCAGAGCGGAGGTGAAGAACCACCGACTTCGACTCCGGAGGCTGACGACTCAGTGTCGGCGGATGCCGTCTCCGAGACGACGAGTCCACCCGTAAGCGACTCAGCGACCGAAGACGACGACGGTGAGCCAGCGCAGTCTGAATCGTCCTCGAAAGACAAGACGAGGAAGAAATCGACCTCGAAGAAGTCTGACTCGAGAGCAGTAGTCGAACCGGAGAGTGACACCAGTACCGACGTCGAGAGCGAAACGCTCTTCAGTGACGGTGAGACGGCCCAAGTCGCGTCCGAGTTCGAACTCGATAGCTGTGGCGTCATCGACCAACCCGGGACGTACCGTCTCGTCTCGGACCTCAGAAGCACCGACGAGATCTGTCTGGATATCGATCCTACCGTTCGAGAAGAGATAGTCATCGATGGCGACGGGCACGTGATTCGTAACGACAGTGTCACGACGCTGGTCGGTATCTCTGTAGGTAGCACAGTGACGCTCGTCGACATGACCATCGAGGGGTTCGATACGGCTATCAAAGGCGAACCGACTAGACTCACGCTTCAGCGCGTCCGCCTCATCTACAATCATATCGGCGTCGACTCCTTCGCCAACTCCCCTGGCTCGGTCGAGATTCGGGACAGTGAGATACTCCGTAATAGCTTCGGTGTCCAAGTCGGACTGCTCGACGCGTCGAGGCCACCGAGCGTCACCGTGACGAGGACGACTATCGTCACCAACGGCCTCGGAGTGTATTCTGCAGGCGACCTCATCGTTGACGATTCGACGGTAGAGGACAACCGCATCGGTCTCATCGTCGGCACGAACGGCGAGGTCAGAAACAGTGTCATCCGAGACAATGGGCAGCTTGGAATCAGGTGTGGTGCCGATTTCTGTGAATTGGATGTTCAGAACTCCCTCGTGAGTCGGAACGCCGTCGGTATCAGTATGAGTGTCGGCAACCTTGTCGGCAACGAAATCGACGACAACGATATCGGAATCCAACTGACCGACTTGAACGCCGCCAACGTCAGGGTCGTCGAGAACGAGATACGACGGAACGGAATCGGCCTCGAATTCGAGAACAGAACGTTCCGAGACACCGACACAGTCTCGGAGCCCTCTGAGGTCGTCCTTCGTGACAATCGGTTCGTCGACAACGCCCAGTTCGGTGTTCTGAACGAGAGAGGCGTAGTTATCGACGCCCGAGGCAACTTCTGGGGCGACACGAGCGGGCCGTCGAGTGGACCCGCAGACGACCCGGACGCGCCATTTACCGACCCCGTAACGGGTCGACTTGCCGAGGGAACGGGCGATTCGGTTTCAGAGAACCCGACGAATCCGGGTATCTCGAACGTCCGGTTCGATGGTCTCGCTGACAGCGGTCCGACTGTCATCGACCAGTGCACGGAAATCGACACGCCCGGCGAGTACGTGCTCGGGACGACAATCCGAACGGCGAGACTCACGTGCATCGTCATCCAGTCCGACGACGTCGTCTTCGACGGGAAGGGACGGACGGTTCAGAACGTCGATGGGTTCGAATTCGCCGACGGAGTCGAAGTCGACGATGAGGGTGGGGTTAGCGTCGATTCACGTCAAGTCACGAGTGGACTCGCGGTCGGCCCCAGAAACACGGTTCGAAACGTCGTGATACGCGACGTCGTCGTGGATGGGTTCGAGGTGGGAGTCAGAACTGGTGCTCATCCCTCTGAGGCTACATTCGAGTCGGTCACGGCAGTCGACAACGAAGTCGGCGTACTCGTCGGACCGACTGTCACGTCAACGTATCTGAACGGAACGTTCTCGAACAACACGGTCGGCATGTCTGGCATCGAGTACTTCCCCACGGCAGTCGTCGACACTCGAATCACGGACAACCAGTTTGGTGCGTACTTCGAGAGTGGCCGAGTGTCGATCTCTTCTACTACTTTCGACCGCAACGCGGACCGTGGCCTCACCTGTCGTAGTTGTGTGTTGACCATGGAAGACAGTACGGTCTCACGGACTAGTGGCACGGGGGTCGTAACCAGCACGAACTTCGCGGAAAACGTCATCCGAAACAGCACCATCGTCGACAACGGCTTCGGCGTAGACAACCGAGGAACGACTCTCGTCGACGCCAGAGGCAATTTCTGGGGCGACGAGAGCGGCCCGTCGAGTGTACCCGCAGACGACCCGGACGCACCGTTCGCCGACCCCGTGACGGGGACGCTGGCGGATGGAACGGGTGACGCTATCTCCGAAGATCCGTCGAATACGGGTGTCTCGAACGTCCGATTCGACCCGTTCGTCGGTGATACGAACGAACCGACGCAGTTCAGCCGCGACGACATCGCACAGGCGAAGTACGGCCGCGACTTCGACGAGTTGAGCGTCGAGACGACCGGACAAGTGCAGGCCATCTTCAACCGCCAACCGTTCCCAGACGATGTCTCACCTGCCGACGTCGAGACGCGCGAGGAGATTGCCGAGCGACTCTTCGACCTGTCGCTCGACGAGTCGGACCTCTCGGAACGACTCACGCGGGAGCAACTACTCACGGTACAGAACGCCTACGACGAACAGTTTGGCTCTCTGCCGACCGACCCGGCGTTCAGCCGCGACGACATCGCACAGGCGAAGTACGACCGCGACTTCGACGAGTTGAGCGTCGAGACGGCCGGGCAAGTGCAGGCGATATTCAACCGCCAGTCGTTCCCGGCCGGTGTCTCACCCGCCGATATCGAGACGCGCGAGGAGATTGCTGAGCGACTGTTCGGTGTGGAGGTCGAAGAGTCCACCCTCGCTGAGGTGTTGACGAAGGAACGACTCGCCGACCTGCAGAACCGCTACGACGCGCAGTTCGAGTCCGAGTAGTTGGAGTAATCAGGTGAGTGGTGAGTCTGGGTCAGCGACGGCGGCGACGCGGCCGCCGCGTCGAATCGGGAGACGACTACTCCGCTCCCGGCCGGAACCGAAGGATTCTGTCGTCGTCGTCCGACGGCGACCCGCGTCCATCGCGATTACTCGTCGTGACGCAGAGGTGACCGTCGGAGTCGAGGAAGGCTGTTCGGAGGCGACCGAACTCGTCTTCGAACAGTCGCTCCTGTTCGACGACCTGCCCGTCTCGTAGTCGTACCCGATGGAGGTGTTGACCGACGAGTGTCCCAAAGAAGAGGTCTCCTCGCCACGCTTCGATTGCGCCGTCGCTCGGGTAGAACACGGCGCTACCCGGTGCTATCGGTGGCGAGAACGAAGCGACGGGGTCTGTGAACCGAGCACCGTCGCTCGACCCAGTCACCTCCGGCCAGCCGTAGTTGTTGCCCGCCTCCAGCACGTTGACTTCGTCGTCGACGTCCGGGCCGTGTTCGGTGCTGAAGAGGTCACCGTCGGAGAGTGCGAGACCCTGTGGATTTCGGTGGCCGTAGCTGAACACCTCGTTGTCGAACGGGTTGCTCGGGTGCGGGTCGCCATCGAACGTCACGCGAAGCACCTTCCCGGCGAGCGACGTCCGGTCTTGGGCGAGCGGTCGTTGGTTCGCGTCGCCGCAGGTCACGTACAGTGCGTCGTCGGTTTCGTCGACGAGCAGTCGGCCGCCGTTGTGAATCGAGGCCCCGGGGATACCTTCGAGTATCGGCGTCGCCCGCCAGTCGGCGTCGAGTTCGTGCCGAACGAGACGGTTGGCGACGCCGGATGGTCCCTCGTAGGTCTGGTAGGTGTAGGCGAGCGGTTCGCTCGGATGAAACACGAGACCGAGGAGACCGCCCTCGCCGCCGAAGAGTCGACCAGTGAGGTCACCGCTGTCGGTTCTGAGTTCGTCGATAGCGTCGACGATCGTCTCCGGTTGGCCGTCACCGCCGGCCAGACGGACGATACGGCCCGGTCGCTCGGTGACGTAGAGGTCTCCGCGGTAGTGGCCGACGCCCCACGGCACTTCGAGTCCGGAGGCGACCGTCTCTACCGAGACGTCTCGGTCGGTTCCCGTCCGTGAGTGGTCGTCGTTCGACCCGCCGAGTCTGTTTGCGGTTCGCACGAGACAGCCAGAGAGTCCAACGACGCTTGCGGTGGCCGACACGAGATACGCCCGGCGGTGGAGGTCCATGGAGTGTAGAGTGGCGGGAGGCTAATGAGTCTCGTCTCTGTCACTCTGTTCGGAGTTCGACCGCCAACTCGGCGGCGACCCGTTCTCCGAGTGCGTCTTTGCTCCCGGTGAACTCCTCGGTCGAGTCGCTGCGGACGAACAGCGTCCGCGTCTCGTCTGCACCCATCACGGAGGCATCGTTGGCGACGACGAACGCCAGTCCCGCACGGTCGAGGATGCGTCGTGCCTCGCCGACCATCGCGTCGTCGTCACCGGACGTCTCGGCTTTGAATCCGACGATGGTGAGTCCGGAGTACTCCTCGCGCATCGTGTCGATGAGTTTCGGCGTCGGGCCGAGATCGAGCGTTCGCGCCTCGCCCGAGCGAATCTTCTGGTCGCTCGCCTCGACGGTGAAGTCGCTGATGGCGGCCGCCGAGACGAGAGCGTCGGCGTCGCGGCAGGCGGCCTCGACGGCGGCGAGCATCTCCGCACCCGTCTCGGCCTGCCGGACGTCGGCGTAGTGAACGTCTTCGTCTTCGGAGAGCGCAGAACCGTCGTGGACGAGCGTCACCTCCGCGCCAGCGATGTAGCAGGCGCGAGCGACGGCGCGGCCCGTCTTCCCCGACGCACGGTTCGTCAGGACGCGAACGGGGTCGATACGCTCACTGGTCGCACCGGCGGTGACGACGACTTTCTTTCCGGTGAGCGTCTGTTCGGTGGTCGCTCGGGCGACACAGGTGACGATAGCGCTCTCGGTTGCAATCTTGGCTTTCCCCTCCTCGACGCGGGGGTCGACGAAGTCGACGCCCCACTCTTCGAGACGGGCGATGGCGTCGAGCACGCCCGGGTGGTCGTACATCGGTTCGTGCATCGCCGGCGCGACGACGACGGGGACGTCGGCGCCGAGTGCCGTCGTCGCGCACGTCGTCACAGGTGTGTCGTCGACGGCGGACGCAATCTTTCCGACCGTGTTCGCCGTCGCAGGGGCGAGCAAGAGGACGTCTGCCCACCCTTCACGGCCACAGAGTTCGACGTGTTCGACTCGCCCCGTGAGTTCCGTCACCACGTCGTGCTCGGTGGCGAACTCGACGGCCCACGGGTGGATGATTCCCTGTGCGCTGTTGGTCATCACTCCGCGGACCGACGCCCCGTGTCGTCGCAGTTCGTGGGCCAGTTCGACCACCTTCACGGCGGCGATGCTGCCCGAGACGCCGAGTGCGACGTTCACTCCATCCAGCATTCGTTCGTGGTTCTCTGTGACGCGGTTTAACGATATCTCTCTGGGGAGTGTAGAGAGGAGACCGGAACAGTGCGTCGCTACTGGGGCCAGAACAGCGGTTTGCAAATGTTCGCCGGAGAGACGGTTACTGCCGGGGGTTAGTGTGGGTCCCCGAGACAGCGGTTTTCAAATGCTCTGCCGGGAGAGCTACAGACGCTGTTGAATCTGGAAGGATTGCCACGAGAGGCCCATCTGTTCGAACGCCTCGCGGACCTTCGTCGAGTCGACTTCGTCGCTGAACTCGAACTCGTAGTACTGGCCTCCTTTGATACCCTCGTTGTTGTCGTGGGAGGTGAGAAAGCCGAGCATGGCGAGTTTGGTCAGATGGTTGTACATCCCACGTTGGCTCAGCGGGTCTGCACCGTAGGCGCTGGCGACGTGTTCGTAGGCCTTGTGGACCTCTTTGACGCGTGCCGGCGTTCGGTCGACTCGCGAGAGATGAGCGACGGCAGCAAGGATGTACTGCTTGTGGGCGTCCTGGTCGGTGATGGAGTCGATCATGTCGCCGTATTCGAGGTCGTCTTTCGCCTGGTGGACGTGTTTCTCCGTGATGCTCGTCGTCCCGGTGTTCTCCGCGATCTCTCCTGCTCGTCGGAGGAGGTTGATGGCCTTCCGAGCACTTCCGGAGGATTCGCGGGTGGCGAGCGCCGCACAGAGTGCGATGACGTCTTCGGTGTACGTCCCGTCGTAGAGTGCTCGCGAGGCGCGGTCGTGGAGAATCTCTCGCAACTGGTTGGCGTTGTACGCCGGGAACTTCAGTTCCGTCTCACAGAGAGTGTCTTTGACTTTCGGCGAGAGGTTCGTCCGGAACGTGTAGTCGTTCGAGATACCGACGAGACCGATACGGGCGTTCTCTATCTTCTCGTTGGCCCGAGAGCGTGGCAGTTCGTAGAGGATAGTGTCGTCGCCGCCGATGCGGTCGACTTCGTCGAGGATGATGAGGACGGTGCCGCCGAGTTCGTCTATCTCGTCGTAGAGCATCGAGTAGACGGCCTGCGGGGCGTACCCGGTGGAGGCGATCATGTCCTTCGGCGACCGGAGTTCGTTGACGAGGGCGATTGCGACTTGGTACGAAGACGTCTCCTCGCCCGTCGAGGTGAGGTTCTGACAGTTCACCTTGACGATGGTGAGGTTGATGGGGTCGTCTTCGTCCTCGTTCTTCTGGACGATGTCGCGTTCGAGTTGGTTCGTCAGGTGGTTCGTCACCGCCGTCTTGCCGACGCCGGTGTCACCGTAGAGAAAGGCGTTCTGTGGTGGTCGTCCCTTGTAGATGGGTTTGAGGACGTTGATGTACTCGTTCATGGCCTCGTCGCGGCAGAGGATCGTCTCGGGCGTGTAATCCTCTTCGAGGACTTCGATGTTTCTGAAGACCTCGGCCTCGTCCTCGAAAATCGAATCCGGTGCCATGTACTTCGACGCTACAGTCGACCGTACTTATCTTTTTTCAAGTGCTTCACGTGTTTCAAATGCTTTGGGGGCGAGTCGTGGACCCTCTCACAGCGGTTTGCAAATGTTCTCGTCGTGCAAGTGTTGGTGAGTCGTTCGTTTCGAGAGCGAGTGTCCTCAGTACCCTCCCACAGCGGTTTTCAAGTGTTGTCGTGACGGGCGTGGGTGTCGGGTCGATAGGGACCGACGGGTCACTTCGCCGGCGACACCGCTTTCTCTCCAACCCTCTCACAGCGGTTTGCAAATGTCCTTCCAGCGAAAGAGTCGTTGGTGGTGAGTGGCGACGACGATGGAGCGTCGGTGTGACGTCATGTGACGCCAATGTACGTCGATTTAGTACCGAAATAACGTCGATGCAGTACGTGACGCCGACGCGAGACACGAGAACGCGATGGAGAAGTCCCTGGCTTCGGTAGACAGTCTCGTCCACCTCAGTTGGTACACGGCGTTCGTCTTCGTCCCCGTCATCGTCCTCGTTCTCATCCCACTCTCCTGTTCGTGTTCCTATTCGCGCCCTCGTCCGTTCTCACTTCTACTTTGCATCCGTTCTCTACTCTCTCTCGTCTCTCTAGTAATTATATTATAACTGTTTGTGTATGTGTTGTTGTTGCTGGTTTCTGTATGAGCAGAAATCGAGAGACAGTGTCGAGCTAGAACATTTGAAAACCGGTGTGGGGTGGCGTGTCGGTGTGAGCCATTTATACGCAACCAACCCGCCTCCCACCACCCTCCCCCACTCTCGACGACCCGAGCATTTGCAAACTGGTGTGGGAGGGTGTCGACTCTCCGAGACGGTCAACTCACTCGTCGTCGGGGAGGCGACCCAGTTCGTCGTCGACTAAACTGGGGTGTGTCCGCTGGCGGTCGGGATGGGGTTCTGCGAAGTACTCCTGCATCGCGGCCATCGACTCCTGTTCACGAACTCGACGCTCGCTCTCTGAAATCTCTTCACAACCCGGTGGGACCTCGCGGCCACGGTCGGAGAAGTAACCCTCCGGTGCGACCCAATCGTGGTAGTACGGGATTTCGGAGTCGTGTATCAGTGTGATGGCTACCTCGGCACCGTGACCTGCCGAGACGATCGCTTGGTGATAGCGTTCGGACAACCGCCCGGCGACGTACAGACCGTCGACGTTCGTCCGGCCGAGTCCGTCTTCGTCGACGTAGCGTTTACTCCCGGCGTCGCGGACGTCGACGTCGAGTTCGTCGAGATAGCCGACGTCGGACCACGACGCCGCGACGACGTATTGAGCACGAAGCTTCGTCGTTTCGTCGTCTGCAGTCTCTTCGTCTTCGGTCTCGTCGAGTTCGGCGACGTAGCGTGCATCGTCGTCTCCATCGACTTCATCGTCTGCGTCTGCTTCGGCAGGCCGAACGGCCGTCACTCGTCCCGTAAGGTGGTCTGCGCCGTTCCGCGTCGACTGGGCCTCAAGCATCTCGGTGAAGAGATTCGAGTTCACGCCGGCCGGAAAGCCGGGGAAGTTTTCGAGGTGGGCGTTTCGGCGGAGAATCGATTCACCGTCGTTGACGACGACTGTCGTGAGGCCGGCGCGGGCGGTGAACACGCTCGCGGTCAGTCCCGCGACGCCGCCCCCGACGACGAGGACGTCGTACAGTTCGGTATCTGTCATCGCTCGCTCGTTCTCCCGTCGTCGCTATGGCTGTTCGGACTCGGTGTATCGGTCCACGCCTCACTGAGCGTCTCGCCTCCGACCATGTCAGAACTCCCCGGCAACGATGTCGGCGACGCGCTGTCTGTCGAACAGTGTCTGCGCGGGTACGTCACCCAGTCCGGGGTACTCTCCGAACTGTTCCGGGTACTGTTGCTGTGCGAGCATCTCGGTCTGGAACAGGTTGATGATTGGGCCCTGCTCGGCAGTGCCACCGGGATAGAGGTTCTCCTCTTGCACTGCGGTCAACTCTTGGCCGACTTCGTCGTTCACCATGGGTTCGGTGAAGCGCGACTCGAAGGCCTCCTGTTCGTAGGTGACGCCCCAGTGGAAGACGATAATCTCGGGGTCGACCTCCAACAGAGTCTCGTAGTCCGTCTTCCCGTACTCGCCAGTCTCGACGCCTTCGAAGGCGTTCTTGATTCCGAGGTCACGGTACTGCTTCATCTCGTATCCCGCCGTGGTCGGGTCCATCGCGTAGAAGACGCCCTTTCCGGGGTCGGAACCGCCGTTCATCAAGGCGATACTGGGCCGCTCCGACTCCGGAGGGAGGGCGTCTTCGACCTGCGTCTGAACCTCCTCGTGCAGCGTCGCGAACGCCTCGTACCGCTCCGTTCGTTGGAACACTTGTGCGACCTTCTCGAACGCCTCGTAGAGCGAGTACCGCTCGTACTCGTCTCCCCACGCGTCGTCACGAGGACGCCGGATGAAGTTCCCGAAGAACGGCGCGACGTTCTCGCTGATCTCGTCGACGTCCGTCTGGTCCCAATCGAAGTAGACCTTCGGCAGGTTCGGGTCCATCAGGTGGAGGTCGGCGTCTACCTCGTAGAACACCTCTTTGTCGATACTCTCGCCGTCTGCGCGGATGTTCGTCGTCTCCGAGAGGTCCAACTCGAAGTCGGGCAACTGGCTGTAGAACCGTTCGTCCAGCAGGCGGAACGACTCTTGCGGTCGGTCGGTTCCCACGAGACCCGCACCGACGCCCAGCGCGATACCCATGTCGCCGTACCCGGATTTGTACGAGACCCACGTCTCGGGAACGGACTCGAAATCGACAGTACCCATCGGTTCCATCGACACCGAGTACGACGACTGAGACTCGGCCGTCCCCTCGCTCGTCTCTCCGGTCGTCGTGGTCGCCGCCGTCGACTCTGCATCCGCTCCGGTCGTCGATTCGTCACCTTCTCCGTTGGAACTCCCCGTACAACCGGCGAGTGCGATACTCCCGGCGACGCCACCGGAGAGCCGTAGAAACCGTCGTCGCGTCTGGTTCGTTGATTCGTCCATGGGTTTAGGCTCGCCTAAAAGATAAAAAGCGCTTCGGATTTTAGGCAGACCTAAATTCAATCGTCGAGCGCTCGGTGTGGCGAGATGTGCGGCCCGGTCGGGTGGTCGGCGTCGACGTCGGCGTCGACCCGGAACACGTCGCGGAGCAACTCGTCGGAGACGACCTTTCGCGGCGGTCCCCAGTCGTACAACTCGCCGTCCTTCATCGCGATGAGGTTGTCCGCGAAACGGGCGGCCTGTCCGATGTCGTGGAGGACGACGGCGACGGTGACGTCTCGTTCGCTGTTGAGCGTCCGAATCACTTCCATCACGCGCAGTTGGTGGTGGAGGTCGAGATACGTCGTCGGTTCGTCGAGGAGCAGGACGTCGGTGTCTTGGGCGAGCACCATCGCAATCCACGCGAGTTGCTTCTGCCCCCCGCTCAGGTTGCCCACTTCTTCGTCGCGGAGGTGAGTGACCCCCGCGAGTTCGAGCGCCCGCTCGACGGCCTGTTCGTCCTCGTCGTTCACGGACTCGAAGAAGCTACGGTGCGGATAGCGGCCGTGATACACCAGGTCCTCGACGGTCAGACTTCCCGGTGCCTCGTTCTCCTGTGACAGTAGGCCGAGACGGCGTGCGAGTTCTTTCGTCCCGAGGTCACGTATCGCCGCTCCGTCGAGGAGCACGTGGCCCCGGTCGGGGTCTAACTGCTTCGCCATCGCCTTCAACAGGGTACTCTTGCCGGACCCGTTCGGCCCGACGAGCGCCGTCACCTCTCCGGCGGGGATGTCGACACGCTCGCACTCGACGACGGGTTGCTCCGTGGTCGGGTAGCCGATAGCGAGGTCCTCGCCACGGAGATGGGTACACGGCGTCTCGCTCGGTGTCTCGTCGTCGCGCTCTACATCCGTTCGTTCGGCGTTTACCTGCGCTGCGTCCTCGCTTCGTTGTATCGAGTCACCGGTCATAGTTCACCTAACTGTTGTTTCTTGCGCATGAGATAGAGGAAGTACGGTCCACCGACGAGTCCCGTGACGATGCCGACGGGAATCTGTGTCGGGTTCAGTGCCAGTCGCGCGCCGACGTCGGCGGCGACCATCAGCGCCGGGCCGGCGAAGAGACAGCCGATGACGAGACGTTTGTAGTCGCTGCCGACGATGTTTCGGACGACGTGCGGAACGATGAGACCGACGAAGCCGACGATTCCGGCGACTGAGATGGCGGCGCTCGCGGCCAGAATCGCGACGCCGGAGAGCGCGAATCGGACGCGCTCGACGGACATTCCGAGCGCCTTTGCCGTCTTCTCGCCGAGAAGGAGGACGTTCAACTGCCGAGAGGCGACGATGGAGAGCGGAACCGTCACGAACAGCGTCCACGGGAGAATCATCCGCACCTGTTCCCAGTCAGTCCCCGTGAGTGACCCCGTCGTCCACGCGATGGCGCTCTGGACGACGCCGATGTCGCTCGCGAGGAGATACATCGCCGTCTGCAGTGAACTGAACACAGTCGAGACGATGACGCCCGCGAGGACGAGCCGTACTGGACTCGTCCCGTTCTTCCACGCGATGGCGTAGACGATGACGAACGCAACCGTCCCGCCGAGGGCGGCGAAGATAGGGAGGAACGAGGCGAACCCGCTGAAGACGACGAGCGTGAGGAGAATAGCCAGTCCAGCGCCGGAACTCACGCCGAGGATGTAGGGACTCGCCAACTCGTTGCGCGTGACCGCCTGGAAGATCGCCCCGGAGACGGCGAGATTCATCCCGACGAGCGCCCCCACGACCACTCGGGGCAACCGGATGTTCCAGACGATGAGCGTCTCTTTCGTGAGGTCGACGCTCGCGACGGAGAGACCGAACGTCGTCGCCAGCGTCTCGGCGATTCCCTCTCCGAAGAAGAACTTCAAGAGGACGTACGGGTTCGACCAGACGACTGGGTCGAAGACGGCGCTCCACGCCTGCCCGATAGACATCGAGAACGCACCGAAGCTGACCTGCACTAACGTTCCACAGAGGACGACGAGGCTACTCCCGACGACGAGCGTGAGAAGCGACCCATCTAGCCACGAGGGTAACCGATTCGCGTTCGAGGCGACGTCTGACCGCTGTGTGTCACTTGCCACAGTACTCACTCACCCTGTGACGACGTTCTCTCGTCGGGCCTGTCGTGCCCGCGACGACGCAGTGCGTCCGTTGCATGGTTGTTTTGGCACGCCTAAACCGCAAAAGTCCACCGGTTTTTAGGTTCACCGAAATCTACGGTGGACGATACCACGACTGATACCCCGAAATACGACACCTCGAAGTACGCAGTAACACGTGCCGAAGCGCACACAGTCCGGTTGTACGATTCGACAGCGACAGCCACGTTCGAAGCGGCGACATCGAGAGCAGTGGCCCCACAAGCCTTAGGTCTGCGGCGGCGAACCGAGAGGCGTGGACGAAATCGTCGTCACTACCGTCGTCTACGTGCCTCCCGAGGAAGCGTACGACTTCCTCATGGACTTTTCGACGTACACGAGATACTCGAAACATCTGAAGGAAGTCCGGACACACGGCGACGGCAGTCCCGGGACGGAGTACGAGTTCCGCCTCGCGTGGTGGAAACTCACCTACACGGCTCGCTCGGAAGTCACCGAACTCACCCCGCCCGAGCGTATCGACTGGAAGATTACTAAGGACATCGACGCCCACGGCTGTTGGCGCATCGAAGAACTCGACGACCTGCCGGACGACGCGCCTGCCGACGCGGAGACGGCCTGCCGCGTCTGGTTCGAGATTCGCTTCGACGCCGACTCGGCGAACTCGAACGCGCTCGACCTCCCGCGGTTCATCTCGTTCGACCGCGTCCTCGACAAAGTGAAACCGGTCGTCGTCAAAGAGGCCGAACACATCGTCGAACGCATCGTCGCCGACCTCGAAGGCCGTCGCCGTCCCGTCGAGTTGACCATCGAGGACAAACCGAGCGGCGTCTGAGCACACCGGTCTCGGTCGTCACCGTGCGCCACCACCAAGGGAAATAGTGATACGACTGCCGGAAGTACGACGGGTCATGAACAGGGGTACGGACGAGCCGTGCGCGTAATCATCATCGGTGCGGGACAGGTCGGTTCGAGCATCGCCGCCGACCTCGACGACACGCACGAGGTTATCGTCGTCGAACGCGACCCTTCGCGGGTCGAGGAGCTGAACTACTCGCTCGACGTCTTGGCGATTCAAGGCGACGGGACGGCCGTCTCGACGCTCGAAGAGGCCGGTATCGACCGTGCTGGGATGGTCATCGCGTCGACGGACAACGACGAGACGAACATCGTCGCCTGCTCGACGGCGAAAGCCATCAGCGACGCGTTCACCATCGCTCGTATCAAGAACACCGAGTATCTGCGGACGTGGGAGCGCTCGGAGAAGGCGTTCGGCATCGACTTCATGGTCTGTACGAACCTCCTGACCGCGGAGTCCATCGTCCGCATCGTCGGTTTGCCCGCTGCACTCGACGTCGACCCCTTTGCGGGCGGGCAGGTTCAGATGGCCGAGTTCGAGATTCCGGAAGACAGCCCCATCTCCAACCAGACGGTACGGGAGGCCGACCGATTCGACTCGCTGACGTTCGCGGCCATCCTCCGAAACGGGGCTATCGAGATTCCGCGCGGGGAGACGGTCATCCGCCCGGGAGACCGCGTCGTCGTCATCGGAAGCCCGAAGAGCGTCCAGGAGTTCGCCCAGACGATTGCCCCCGACGAGTCGCCCGGCACGGCCGAAGAAGTCGTCGTCGTCGGTGGCAGCGAAATTGGCTACCACGTCGCCCGCCTGCTCGAAGAGCGCGGGTTCCGACCGCGACTCATCGAACAGAACGGCGACCGAGCGCGCAAACTCGCCGAAGAGCTTCCGAACACCGTCGTCATGGAGTCCGACGCGACCGACATGGCCTTTCTCGAACGTGAACATATCGGCGACGCCGACATGGTCGTCGCCGCGCTCGACTCCGACGAGAAGAACCTCCTCGTGACGCTACTCGCCCAGCGACTCGGCACCGAACGGACGGTCGCCGTCATCGACACCACCTCCTACGTCGAACTGTTCGAGACGGTCGGCGTCGACGTCGCGGTCAGCCCGCGCGAAGTCGTCGCCGAGGAGATCACCCGTTTCACTCGCGAGGGCGGCGCGGAGAACATCGCACTCATCGAGACGGACAAAGCCGAGGTGCTGGAGATCGAAATCGACGACGCGAGCGTCCTCTCGGGACAGCCCATCCGTGAGGCGGTCGGCCAACTCCCGGATGGTGTCGTCATCGGTGCGATTACGCGAAACCGCGAGTTCATCGTCCCGCGTGGGGACACCGTCATCCAGGCCGGTGACCACGTCGTCGTCTTCGCCGACGCGACTGTCGTCGACGAGGTCACGGCGAAACTCTGAGCGGTCCGCTCCCGACGCCGTGTCGTTCGGACGGTGTCGTCACGAGAGAACAGTATCTTAATACCCGTTACGTCCGTCGCACGACTGTGTTCCGAACGCAGGAGCGTGTGGTCCCGTGAAACTCCGTGTCGACTACCGTGCGAGTTTGAGTCTCGTCGGGACGGTGCTGAAGTATCTGGTCGCACCGTTGGCGTTTCCGGTGTTCGTCGCGCTCGTCTACGACGAGACGGTGGTTCCGTTCCTCGTGACGATGGTCGTCACCGCAGGTATCGGTGTCGGACTCGAACGGTTGCGACCCGACCCGGACATCCGGGCCAGAGAGGGGTTCTTGATGGTCGGACTGACGTGGTTCGCGGTGGCAGTCGTCGGTGCTATCCCGTACCTCATCGAGGCTCACGGTATCCCCTTCGTCTTCGCACCACTCCACCCCGAGTCGACGCTCGCCAATCCGGCAAACGCGCTCTTCGAGAGCATGAGCGGGTTTACGACGACCGGTGCGACGGTTCTCGGCGATATCTCGTTCGACTCGCACACGCGCGGCATCATGATGTGGCGACAGCTCACCCAGTGGCTCGGCGGGATGGGTATCGTCGTCCTCGCCGTCGCTATCCTCCCCGAACTCTCCGTGGGTGGCGCGCAGTTGATGGACGCCGAAGCCCCCGGCCCCGGCATCGAGAAGCTCACCCCGCGCATCGCCGAGACGGCGCGCGCGCTCTGGGGTGCGTACCTCGGCTTCACCGTCCTCGAAATCCTGCTGCTCTACTCGCTCAACGTCTTCGGCGTCGACCCGGCGATGACCGCCTACAACGCCGTCGCCCACGGCCTGACGACGATGCCGACGGGTGGGTTCTCGCCCGAAGCCCGGAGTATCGAAGCGTTCTCCGCCGCCGCCCAGTGGATAATCATCCCGTTCATGATCGTCGCCGGGACCAACTTCGCGCTGTTCTGGCACGCGCTCACCGGCGACACAGAACGTCTGTTCAAAGACGCAGAGTTCCGGTTCTATCTCGGCGTGATGGGTTCGTTGACGGCGGTGCTCGCCGGACTGCTGTTCGTCGGCGCTGGCTTCGTGACGCAGGCTCCCGTCGACGGGACGTTCGACGCCGCGTATCTGGCGGAGTTCACCGACCGAATCGTCATGCAGGTCGAACCGTCGGTTCGACACGCGGCGTTCCAAGTCATCTCCGTCGTGACGACGACGGGGTACGCCAGCATGGACTTCAACGCGTGGAGCGCGCCGGCGCAGTATCTGCTCCTCTTTGCGATGTTCATCGGTGGCTCGGCCGGGTCGACCGGTGGGGCTATCAAAATCGTCCGCTGGTACGTCATCCTCAAATCCATCCGTCGTGAACTGTTCACGACGGCGCACCCCGACGCCGTGCGCCCGGTTCGACTCGGTGGCCGCGCACTCGACGAGCGCGCGATTCGCGGTATCTACGCCTTCACACTCCTCTATCTGGTGCTCTTTTTCGTCTCGTCGGGCCTGCTCTTTCTCGACGCCGTCCGCGTCGACCTCACCATCTCCGTGCTGGAAGTGATGACTGTCGCCGCCTCGACGCTCGGGAACGTCGGGCCAGGGTTCGGAACCGCCGGTCCGATGGGGAGCTATCTCTCCTTCTCGAACCTGTCGAAGGTGTTCATGACCTTCCTGATGTGGATCGGTCGACTGGAGATTCTCCCGGTGCTTGTGCTCCTGACGCCGGAGTACTGGCGGCGGTAGTTACTCTCTATTCTCTCTCGACACCAGCAGACACTTGTCTGCCCACTGTCTCGATTCGATAGTGCCCTCCAGCCGAGATACAGCACGGGTCGTCGGGAGCCTACTCGGCTATGTGTTTCTGCTGTTAGCGATGGTAGCAGCGCTGTGCGGCGGCTTCGTTCTCGTTCTTCTGGTTGCCAACGCTGCGATTCCCGGACTCGTCGTCGGGCTACCGCTCTTCTTCGGCGTCGCGTCGTTCTGCCTGTTCGTGGGCGTCACTATTCGCAAGGCCGTCGCCGGAACCGTCCTCCCGTTCGGAGTCGACACCGACGAGTGACGGACGACGTCGGCGACGTCGACTGCCGACACGAATCTGCTCTCACCGCGCTGTGGGACACTCGCCCAGCCAACTCGTCCTGGGACACCAAGCTTTAACCGAGTCTTCACATTGCCCTCCACTATGTCCCTCGCCACGCGAACGAAGGCGCTCGTGGGGAACGTCGTCGGCTACGGCTTTCTCCTACTCGCCCTCGTCGCTGCTGGCTACGGTGTCTACGCTCTCGGCGCGTTCGCCTTCGCCGGACTCGGCGCAGACGCCGTCGTCGGCGCGATGTTCGCCTTCGGGTTCGCGCTCTTCTGTCTCGTCATGGGCGTCTACGTCCGCAAAGCCGTCGCCGGAACTGTGCTGCCGCTCGACGTCGACACCGACACGTGGCGGTTGACGATGTTCCGCGGCGGACAGGGATGAGTTGGCTGTGCAGTCGTTTTCGAGCGGTTGTTGCGAGTAGCGGAAGTCTTCGTACACTTCAAGCTCACAATTTTTCTACCGTTTGAATTCTGTGTGCTGAATGGAGGGCTCTGTAGCTTCGCTAGACTGCGCTGCAATTGGTGGAAAGTGGGCCCAAAACAGTCAGTAGAGAGACTCGTTCGTCAAATCAACCGGAGTCTCTCGGTTTGTGCGAAAAACAAAGGAACGAACGGTCGGTACTGGCAAAAGATTCACGAGATTTACTGTGAGAACATCGGCTGAAATATAGCCAAATTGGCCGCAGTCTAGCGAAGCTACAGAGCCGAATGGAGAACATGAAGTCAGCACAGCGCCCTGCTTCTTTCAGATATTGCCTACCGAATCAGCGGGAGAGTTGAGCGGGACCCGACCACGGGTTTTCATACACCTTCTGGCGAATGAGTGATGTGTGAGTACATACTCGATTTTGGTACCGTCACTTATCGCAGTCGTGATTCTGCTGGCATTGAGCGCGTTCTTCTCCAGTAGTGAGTCCGCGATCTTTTCGCTCCCGGATGAGTGGGTGCAGACCGCGACGGACGACAGTTCGACCCAAAGCCACAGGCTCGAACAACTCCGCGCGAACCCGCACCGACTCCTCGTCACGCTGTTGGTCGGAAACAACCTCGTCAACATCGCCATCACCAGCATCGTCACACTCCTGGTCGCGCGGTTTCTCCCTCCCGGTTTTACCGTCGTGATTGCGACACTCAGCGTGAGCGTTCTCGTCCTCGTCTTCGGAGAAATCGTGCCGAAATCCTACGGACTCGCTCATGCACAGTCCTGGAGTCTCCGCGTCGCGCGCCCGATTTCGTACGTTGAACGCGCACTAGGGCCACTCGTCGCGGTGTTCGATATCGTCACCCGGTGGCTGACGAGACTCGTTGGGGGCGACCAACATATCGAGAAGTCATATCTCGAAGACTGAGCGACCGCCCTGTCCTCAGACTGTATTGACCTACTCTACACCCATCTGTTGGAGCGGGTGCCGTGCAAGACTCGCACACTCTATTCAACACGACTCATACACAAGTCACCTGAAACTCCGTCGGATCGAACGTGTGCGAACTGCGTCGGCTACGGCTCCAACCCGTACAGCACGCCACGAGCGAAGACGAGAATCGGGATAATTTCGAGCCGACCGACCCACATGTTCAGGAGGAACATCGCCTCGGCGACCACCGGCATGTCCGGGCCAGTGATGCCAGTCGAGAGGCCGACGTTCCCCTGTGCGCTGGCGACTTCGAACAGCGCGTCGGCGTAGGTGAAGTCCGGACCGGCGAGGTTGACGAGCAGGAGGCTGCTCGCACAGAGCAGGCCGATCCAGAGCAGACTGACCATCGCCGCCTCGCTGAACTCACGGTCCATCTCGTCGCGCGACAGACGTCGGCCGTCCATGTTCAGGCTGACGACGGCGTTCGAGGGGAGGAACACTCGCGAGAACTGCCACGTGATGCCGCGGCCGATTGTGTACGCACGGATTATCTTGATGCCGCCGACGGTACTCCCGGCGGCCCCACCGAGCGTCATCGCGGCGGCGACGATGAGTTTGCCGCCTGCCCCCCAACCACCGATGGGGGCCGACTGAAAGCCCGTACAGGAGAGTGCGCTGATAAACTGGAACGTCGAGTCGCGGATGGCGTCGACTTGCGCGCCCGAGAACCCGAGCGCCTGCAGGCCGAAATAGCCCGCACTTGGCTCGAACGCACTCGTGAGTGCGACGACGTTCTGCGCCGAGAGCAGGAGGACGCCGACGCCGAAGAGGATGAACAGCCAACGTGTCTGGAGGTCGGAGAACAGTTTCGAGAGGTCTCTGTCCTTCAGGACGGCGTAGTGGATTGGGAAGGCGATTGCCCCGAGCGTCATGATAGGCAAGAGCACCGTCTCGATGAGCGGCGAGTCGTAGGTGGCGATGGAGTTGTCCGTGACGCTGAACCCACCGGTCGAGAGACCGGTCATCGCGTGGTTGAGCGCCTGCCAGCCCACCTCCCAGAGCGGCAGTTGTGAACCGTAGTCACTCAGGCGGATGGCGACGAAGAGTGCGGCGACCGAGAGGACGGTGTAGAGGACGAAAATCTTCCAGACGGTCCGCACCGTCGAGACGATACTCGGGTGAATCCGTTCCTCTCGTGCCTCGCTCCGGTAGAGTGCGTAACTCCCGCTACCGGGGCGCGCGAGGATGGAGACGGTGAGGACGATGACGCCCACGCCACCGACCCACTGGATGAGCGAGCGCCACCACTGGAACGCTCTGGGGAGACTGGGTTCGGTCGTCGCCATCGTCAGTCCGCTGCCGGTCCATCCGGACATCGACTCGAACAGTGCGTGAAGCGGGTTGCGGAAGACGGCGAGACTCGACACGTCGATACCGCCGCGTGCGCCGTAGGCGGCGAGCACCTCTGTCGGCGTGAGATATGCGCCGAGGACGAACGGGATAGCGCCGAAGACGGCGACGCAGAGCCAGCCACCGGCGGCGATGATCATCCCGTGTTTCATCACCGGGTTCGGTGCGTCGGCGAAGGTGTACCGTGCGCCGAGTCCGACGGCCGCGGTCAGGCCCCCAGCGAGGAGAAACGCGAGTGCGGCGTACCACTCGCCGAAGACGACTGCGACGAGTACAGAAAGAGTCATCAACGCGGCTTCCATCGCGAGGAGCGACCCGATGTCGCGGGCGATGGTCGCGAGGTCGATGGAGACGCCCGAAATCACCTGTCGTCGTGCCATCAGTCGTGGTCCTCGTAGTGGCCGAAGACGTCCGTCACCTCCGGCGTCGCACCCTCCCCGGAGTAGACGGTCAGCATGTCACCGGCGTGAATCTCGATGTTCCCACGCGGGGTGATTGGGTCGCCCTCCCCGTTTCGTTCGATGGCGACGAGCAGCATCTCGTCGCTCAGCAGGTTCTTCGATGCCGCCTCCTGAATCGTCAGCCCGGCGATAGGCGCGTCCTTACCGACGGTGATTTCGAACACCTCCGCCTGCTCGCCGATGCGCATGTAGTCGATGATAGACGGGCGCTTGACCGCCCGATAGAGATACTCCGCGATGAGTCGCTGTGGGTTCTCCATCGTGTTGACGCCGATACGACGGAAGAGACCCATATGTTCGGGGTTGTGGACGACAGAGACGATGTTGGGGACTTCTAACTCCTTGCCCAGGAGACAGACCATGATGTTCGTCGCGTCTTGGTCGGTCGTCGAGATGAGTGCGTCTGCGCGGTCGGCACCGGCGTCTTCGAGAGTGTCTTTCACCGTCGCGTCGTCGCTAATAACGAGACAGTCGTAGGTCGCTGCTCGCTCGGCCTTCACCTCGTCACGCTCGATGACGACGACTTCGTTGCCACCGGCAGTGGCAATCTCGATGAGCGGCGTGCCGATGTTTCCTGCGCCGACGATGACGATGTACATTCGTAGCGGGGGTGGGCAGGGGGAAGGGGAAAAAGTACCGTTCCGTGTGGCGGTGCCGGTTCACACGTAGCGTATCTTCGCCTTCTGGACTGGCGAACATACCGACTGATTGCTAGTTTCCCGACTGTTTACCTCTGAAGCGCGAGATATTCTCTAGCAATGCTTCCCAGGCGTCGGTCTCGCGAGTTCGAGTTCGCCGCTTTCGGGTCTCGTCAGTGGGTGAGACCGTGAGTAAAGCAGGTGAACGCGCACCGGCGACGAGCCTCGGTCTGCTCGACGCAACCATGGTCGGCATCGGCGCGATGATTGGGGCCGGAATCTTCGTGTTGACTGGACTCGCCGCGAACATCGCCGGCCCAGCCGTCATCGCCGTCTTCGCACTGAACGGCGTCGTCACCTCGTTTACCGCCTTGGCGTACGCCGAACTCGCGGCGGCTATCCCGCGCAACGGCGGTGGCTACGCCTACGTCCGCGAGGTGTTCTCCGCGCCCGTATCGTTCGTCATGGGGTGGACGCGGTGGTTCACCTACATGATCGCTGGTGCGTTGTACGCGCTGGGGTTCGCCTCGAACTTCGTCGAGTTCGCCCACATCTACGGGTTCGACCTTCCCGGTCCGCCCGTGGTGTACGCGCTGCTCGTCGTCGTCGTGTTCGTCGCGCTGAACGCGCTGTCGACGGCGGCCAGTGGGGGCGCAGAGACGGTTATCACCCTCGTGAAGATAGCCATCCTGGGTGTGTTCGTCGCCTTCGGCCTCTCGGTGGCCCGCGTCGACGAGTTCCAACCGTTCTTTCCCGAAGCGGGTCCCATCGCGCTCCTTCCGGCGATGGGACTGACGTTTATCGCGTTTCAGGGATACGACCTCATTGCAACGGTGACCGAGGAGGTGGAGAACCCGACGGTGAACATCCCGCGGGCCATCATCCTGAGCGTCGTCGTCACTGTCGTCGTCTACCTCCTCGTCATCTTCGTCGCCATCGGGACACTCGGTGCCGAGGCGCTCGGTGCAGCGGGTGAGACGGCTGTCGCCCGCGCCGCCGAGGGGTTCATGCCCACGTTTCCGCTCGTCGGAACCGGTGCGGCTATCATCGCCTTCGGTGCCGTCTTCTCGACCATCAGCGCACTCAACGCCGTCGTCATCGGCTCTAGTCGGGTGGCGTTCGCGATGGGCCGGGAACGCCAACTGCCCGCCGCACTCGGTCGGCTCCATCACCGCTACGGAACGCCGTTCGTCGGCATCCTCGCCAGCGCCGCCGTGATGCTCGTCGCCGTCGTCGTCGTTCCCATCCAAGTCGTCGGCAACCTCGCCAGTCTCTTCTCGCTTCTGGGGTTCACCATCGTCAACGTCGCCGTCATCCGCCTCCGACGACAGCAACCTGACCTTCGTC
Source organism: Halogranum rubrum (assembly GCF_900114455.1). Classification (GTDB taxonomy): domain Archaea; phylum Halobacteriota; class Halobacteria; order Halobacteriales; family Haloferacaceae; genus Halogranum; species Halogranum rubrum. Next base: position 541,417 of record NZ_FOTC01000002.1, read on the forward strand.
GCCCCTTCGAGATGCCGTTCTACCCGTACACGCCGATTCTCGGTATCGGCTGTAACCTCCTCCTCGGATTCTTCATCGACCCCTTCACGTGGGCGCTCGCACTCGGATGGTTGGCCGTCGGTGGGGTCGTCTATTTGCTCTTGGCCCGCCGAGGATATGGTGAGGGCGAGCGCCGCGAATCCGTGATTGCAGAGGCCGAACCCCTCGACTTGGAGGACGAACACAAATGAGCGCCGACGACACCACTGGAGATTTACGCGTCATCATCGCCGGCGGCGGTGAGGTTGGCGTGCGGACGGCCGAACTGCTCGACGACCGTGGACACACTGTCACGCTCGTCGAGGCACATCCCGAACGGAGCGCCTTCCTGAGCGACGCGTACGTCGCGACGGTCATCGAAGGTGACGCCTCGCGCCCCTCGATTCTCCGGCAGGCGCAACCGGAGCGCTGTGACGTCGTCGCCGCACTTACCGACGACGAGGCGACGAACTTCGCTATCTGCATGGCCGCTCAGCGGATGGCCGACGTTCGAACCGTAATGCGGACCACGACGCGCCCGGACGACCTCTACGCCGAGTACGTCGACGAAGTGGTCTTTCCCGAACGGACCGGCGCGCGCGCCGCGGCGAACGCAATCGCCGACGAAGGCGTCCGAACGGTCGAAGACGTCTTCGGCGACGTAGAGATTTTGGAAATCGAAATCGCCGAGGACGCACCGGCGGCGGGCCGACAACTCAGCGAGGTTCGCTTACCGCGGGGCAGTCTCATCATCGTCGACTACGCTGGCAACCGCATCGGCGGCCCGGAGACGGTGCTCGCGCCCGGCAACCGCTACGTCGTCGCCGTCGAGTCCGACGTCGCCGACGAGGTGATGAACCTGCTTCGGGGATAGTGCTCGAACCGGCGGAAGACATTTATCTTCACTGTCAGAACTACGACCGATGCCCTCCTACTCACATCGGTCGGCACCGCTCGGACTGAAGATAATCGCCGTCGTCGGCCTGCTCACCGCAATCCCCGACGTGCTGCAGGGACTCGGCCTTCTCGCAGGTGGAATTCCGTGGTTCGTCTTCGGTGTCGTCGTCTTCGGGGTGGCACTGCTGAAAGTGCTGACCATGTTCGGTCTCGTGACGCTCACGCCGTGGGCGTGGACGGTTGCCGTGTTTCTGTACGGGTTCGACACCGTCGTCGCACTCCTCAGTGGTCAGCTACTCCAGGCACTCGTCCTTGCACTCGTCACGGCGTACATCTACGGGCAGAAGAACCTGTTCCGTCGTGGGTACTGAGAGACTGGCGTCTCGTATCGGTGAAGGAGAAACTCTTGCTCGGTTGATCCATCTCTCAGAGTGACTGTCTCTGCCGAAGCCGGTAGCATTATGAGTGTTGCGTGCTTCACCCAAGATGACGCTTCGTTCTTGGAGGGCCGAAGCGTCAGCGGGGACCACGGTGGCCAGCCGACTTTTTCGGCTGGCTACCACTCTCTTACACCAACGAGCGTGCTGTGCGCTCGCACCGTCGGTATAGCCGTACTCTTGATACACACGAGCAACAGCGACTGGACCGTTGTAGAGCCGTCTCCCCAGGTAGCGAGTATCGAGTATATAGTCGTCGAACCGAGTCGAAAAGAACCGGGGACCCAGCGTCTACTGTTCGACGGCGCTGGCGGCGCGGATGATCTGTTCCTCGCCGAACTTCGGACCGATGAGCTGTAGCCCCACGGGGAGTCCCTCGGTTTCGCCCGCCGGGACGGAGATGGCGGGGAGGTTCGCGAGGTTCACCGGGACGGTGTTGGCGTCTGCGAGATACATCTGCAGGGGGTCGTCGAGACTCTCACCGAGTTCGAACGGCGGGACGGGCATCGTCGGCGACGCGAGCACGTCGACGTCGGCGAACGCCTCGTCGAAGTCCTGTTTGATCCACGCGCGGGCATCCTGGGCCTTGGCGTAGTACTTGTCGTGGTAGCCTGCCGAGAGCGCGTAGGTGCCGAGAAGGACGCGACGTTTGACCTCCGCGCCGAACCCTTCTTCGCGGGCCGACGCGAACGACTCGTTCCAGTTGCCCTCGTAGCCGCCGGATTTCCCGTAGCGCACGCCGTCGAACCGAGCGAGGTTCGAGGAGGCTTCGGACATCGCGATGACGTAGTACGCTTGTACCGCGTGGTCGACGGAGGGGAGTGAGACTTCCTCGTACGTGGCACCTTGCGCCTCCAGTTCCGAGATCGCGTCCCAGAACGCGTCGACGACGCCCTCGTCTGCGCCGTCGACGAGTTCGGTAGGGACGCCGATGGTGAGGCCGTCGACGTCGCCGTCGGCGGCACCCGCGTAGTCCGAGTCTGCACCCTCGTCGCGCGTCGTGCCGTCGTGGGCGTCCGGGCCGGCGACGACGTCGAGGAGTTCGGCCGCTTCTTCGACTGTCGGTGCAATTGGACCGATCTGTTCCAGCGAGTTGGCGTAGGCGACGAGACCGTAGCGGGAGACGAGGCCGTAGGTCGGCTTGATCCCGACGACACCGCAGAATGCGGCCGGACAACGGATGGAGCCACCCGTGTCCGACCCGAGTGCGAGGTCGGCCTCACCCGCGGCGACGGCGGCGGCGCTGCCACCCGAGGACCCGCCGGGGACGCGCGATTCGTCGACGGGGTTCTTCGTCGGACCGTAGGCGGAGGTTTCGGTGGTTGTCCCCATCCCGAACTCGTCCATGTTGGCCTTCCCGGCGATAGACCCACCTGCGTCTTTCAGTCGTTCGACGACCGTCGCGTCGTACGGCGGGACGTAGTCTTCGAGCATCGCAGAGCCGCAGGTCGTGCGGAGTCCCTTCGTGCTGATGTTGTCCTTGACGGCGACGGACTTCCCAGAGAGCGGTCCGTCACTCTCGCCGTCGATAGTCTCCTCGGTGATGAAGGCGTTGAGGTCGCTCATGACACCCGCGGCCCCTTGAAGAAGCCGTCTTCGGTCTCCGGTGCGTTGGCGAGCGCTTCTTCCTGTGACAGACCCTCACGAACCTCGTCGGGTCGCATCACGTTCACGAGGTCGGACTCGCGGTCGACCTCCGGTACCTCGTCGAGCGCGTCGAAATACTCCAGAATATCGGCGAACTGCGTGGCGAACGCCTCGACTTCGTCGTCGTCGAGGTTCACCCGCGCCAGCTCGGCGACGTGACGCACCTCGTCTGCGTCAACGCGGGATTGGCTCATACTTCGAGGGTGCCACGGGCCGGGAGTAAGGGTTTCGATGCGGCGGCGGACGGGCTGTCCAGTGCCGTCGTCGCCGCGTGTCAGTCGCCGTCACGGGATTGTTTCACACGATTGGTCATCAGAGTTAAGTTGCTCGGTGTCCAACAGATGAGTGAATAGAGACAGAGAGATAGAGAGACTTCTCTCCCACCCCCCCTTATCCCACAATGACTGAGAGTGTCCGAAGCTACACGGGTCAGCGTGCCCGTTCGCGCGAGGAAGAAGAGACAGAATCCGAGAACGAGTCGGCCTCGGAGGAGCTACACTGCCCGGAGTGCGGAGGACAGCTGAACCCAGACACGGCTCACGGTGAGACGGTCTGTAGCGACTGTGGGCTCGTCGTCGACGAAGACGAGATCGACCACGGTCCCGAGTGGCGAGCGTTCGACTCCAAAGAGAAAGACCAGAAGTCCCGCGTCGGTGCACCGACGACGAACATGATGCACGACAAAGGGCTGTCGACCAACATCGGCTGGCAGGACAAAGACGCCTACGGGAACTCCCTGTCCAGTCGCCAGCGAGAGAAGATGCAGCGACTGCGGACCTGGAACGAGCGGTTCCGAACCCGTGACTCCAAAGAGCGCAACCTGAAGCAGGCGCTCGGCGAAATCGACCGCATGGCCTCCGGTCTCGGTCTGCCGGACAACGTCCGCGAGACGGCGTCGGTCATCTATCGCCGTGCGCTCGACGACGACCTGCTGCCCGGCCGCTCCATCGAGGGTGTCGCGACGAGTGCCCTCTACGCGGCGGCCCGCCAGGCCGGCACGCCGCGGAGTCTCGACGAGATTGCGAGCGTCTCCCGCGTCGACAAAGACGAAATCGCCCGGACGTACCGGTACGTCGTCCGCGAACTCAAACTGGAGATTCAGCCCGCGGACCCCGAACAGTACGTCCCACGCTTTGCCAGCGACCTCGACCTCTCCGACGAGTCCGAGCGTCGTGCGCGCAAACTGCTCCAGAACGCGAAAGAAGAGGGCGTCCACAGCGGGAAGTCGCCGGTCGGCCTCGCGGCCGCCGCCGTCTACGCCGCTTCGCTCTTGACCAACGAGAAGGTCACCCAAAGCGAGGTTTCGGACGTCGCAAACATCAGCGAAGTCACCATCCGCAACCGGTATCACGAACTGCTCGAAGCCGAAGAGCAAGTTCAGATGCCCTAACCCCTTCTGTCTCTTCACTTCACGAGTCGCGTGAATCGATTCACGTCGCCGTGTTTTCGTCGCTGACGACTCTATCTACTCCATCCACCCCGAGTCGGAATCGGCAAGTCCCACCGTTCAGAGCCATCCGTATGGAGACGACACGTCACTTCACCGCGACGGTCTACATCGTCAACGACGGGGCGACTGCCCTCCACCACCACGCACGATTGGGGATTCGTGTCCCGCCGGGCGGTCACGTCGACCGAGACGAACTCCCGCACGAGGCGGGCCTCCGCGAAGTCAGAGAAGAGACGGGACTCGACGCGACGCTCGCCGCCGACGTGGCAGACGTCGACGCGCCTGCCGGTGAACCCCTCCCCCAACCGGCCCACATGATGCTCTACGACATCAACGTCCACGAAGACGGGCGAGTCGGTCACCAACACATTGACCACGTCTACTTCGCCCGTGTCGATAGACGAGATATCGACCCCAACGGCGACGACGAAGCGGACTCCGAACTCTGGAACTGGTACACTGCGGACGAACTCCGAGCGAGCGACGTCGACCCCGACACCGTACAGATTGGCGTCGAAGCTATCGAGACGGTCACCGAGACGTCTAACTGAGAACCCGAGGCGAACGAACGTTCAAGTACAAGAGCGCGACCAGACACCTCGTGCGCTGACGAGTCACCGCGTAGCGGTCTGCGGGTGTGCGATACACCGCTTCGCGTCACTCTCTACACAGCCGTGTCGCCTGTTCGCTCACTCCGAGAACTGCTACTCTTCACAGAGCGAGCGGATGTACTGTCCGACGTGGTCGTCCATCCGTCGCTTGAATCCCGCTTGCCGCGCCAGTCGGTCGAGTTCGCGAGCGGCGTAGGTTCCGTACTGGACCGCCTTCTTGTCCGCACTCGTGACCGAGTCCGGAAGCACGCCGTCTGCGGCCCGCCGGAGCGCAACCTTTCGTTCGTCTTCCGTCGCCAGCAACTCGGCCGGGAGTCGAAGCGCCGCGTCGACGACGCGGTCGTGTAGGAGCGGTGCGACCGGTTCGACGCTCGCCGCCCGCAACGCGAGTACGTCTCGCTCTAACTGGTCGGGGAGCGTCGCAACGACTTCACGTGTCGCCCCCCGAACCGTGTCGGCCTCGACACGGTGGTCGGTCGCGGGGGCGACGACCTTCGAGTAGCCACCGAACAACTCGTCTGCACCTTGGCCGACGGCGAGACGGTCGTAGCCGTCTTCGGAGACCTGCTTCGCGGTGAGATAGAGCGGGAGAGCTATCTGGATATCCATCGGGTTATCTCGCCCGATAGCCGAGACGAGTTCCGGAACCGCCTGTCGAAGCGCGTCGTGGGTAAGTTCGACGACGCGGAGTTCTCGGTCCATCGCATCGGCGGCCGCCGTCGCCGCGGCGACGTCGTGACTCCCCTCGAACCCAGCGACGTAGAGCGGCGCATCTGGAACGCCCGCGGCGACGAGTCCGGAGTCGACGCCGCCGGAGAAGGCGACGGCGAGGTTCTCGGAGTCGACGTCTCGAACGCTCGTCGACACGGCGTCGCGGACGGCGCCGATTGCCTCGTCGGGAGGAGAGACGGGGGGTTCGGGGAGTGACCACACAACCTCGTCACCACCTGCGTCGCGAGCGACGCCCGGTGGGACCCGAACTGGGTCGTCGAGGTCCGTCCGGTCGGTGCTCCATCGGGTCTCGTCACCACGTTCCGAGAACAGCGGATACCGTCCGAGTACGTCTCGCACGAGTCGGCCGTCGACTTCCCCAGCGAAGCCACCGGTTCCGGGCAACGGGTCGCCCGTGTCGAGTGCATCGCGGACGACTTCGAGGGCTGCACCGTCCATCAGAGCAGGTCGGCGAAGCCGTGTTTCATCCGTCGCTTCGCGCCGCCGGCGGCCTGTCGGAAGCTGATGCGCCACGGTGTACGCGACCCGACGTAGCTCGTCTCACCGTCGACGATGGCGTCGAGAATCGCGCTCGCGTCGCGTTCGTCCGTCGCGACTTCGGTGACAGCCTGACCGACCATCTCGCTGATGTGCGCGTCGCTCCCGGCCGTCATCGGGAGGCCGCGTCGCTCGGCAAACTTCTCGGCTTTGCGGTTCGCGAGACCGGTGAGGAGTCGGGAGTTGTACACCTCGATGGCGTCGGCACTCGCCAACTGGTCGCGAGTGACGTGGGGGGCGACGCCGTGGCGGGATTTCTGGAACGGATGGGGAACGACCGCGACTCCCCCCTGGTCGCGGATACGGTCGAGCGTCTCGTCGAACGAGAGCCCTGCGGGAATCAGTTTGTCGATACCGAACGCCAGTACGTGGCCTGCGGCGCTCGTGACCTCCATCCCCGGGATACCGACGAGACCGTAGTCGGGTGCTCTCTCGACGGCTTCGAGACTGGCGTCGATCTCGTCGTGGTCGGTGATGGCGATCGCGTCGAGGTCGACTGCGGCCGCTTGTTCCAGCAGTAGGTCCACCGGATCACGTCCGTCGTACGACAGCGACGAGTGCGTGTGCAACTCGACCGATAACACGAACGGGGGTAAGAACCACCCGCTAAAAAGACCCGCGGTCCGGACAGTGAGTGTCACTCAATCGTTTACTTCGCGGAGACAGACCGTCTCTCTGGCGAAGTCACTGACTCGATGCGTACGGGGTGAGTCGATTATTCGCCGGCGATGACGCTCGGCACGACGATGAGTATCGTCAGGAGGACGGCGACGACGACGCCGATACCGTAGAGCGCGATGGGTGACCCCGGTCCGTGGGTCTGGAGTTCGTGCAGGAACTCCGGTGCGATGATACCCAGACCACCGATGGCGAGCAGGACGCCTATTCCTCCCCAGACGACTGATTCGTTCATTGGTGAACTCTGAAACGACGAACCGTGTTATGTGTACCGGATTGCTGGAGTCCGCGTCGACGCCGCTCCAACCCTGTCTACTGCCGCTAATGTACACGTACGTGCACATAGAAAAGCATTAACAGCCCCTCTATCAACAGGAAGGTGAATGAGCCTGCCCGACACGGACTACGACCTCATCCGGGACGAACTCGGTCGGGACCCGACACCCGCCGAAGGAGAACTGTTCGAGAACCTCTGGAGCGAACACTGCGCGTACCGGTCTTCGCGCCCGCTTTTGTCGGCGTTCGACTCCGAGAGCGACGACGTCGTCATCGGTCCGGGTGACGACGCGGCCGTCGTCGCCGTTCCGCTGTACGAGGGCGACGACGAGACGTACATCACGTTCGGCATCGAGAGCCACAACCACCCGTCCTACGTCGACCCGTTCGACGGCGCGGCGACGGGCGTCGGCGGCATCGTCCGTGACACCCTGTCGATGGGTGCCTACCCAATCGCGCTCGCCGACTCGCTGTACTTCGGCGACTTCGACCGCGAACACTCGCGCTATCTCTTCGAGGGCGTCGTCGAAGGAATCAGCCACTACGGCAACTGTATCGGCGTTCCGACCGTGGCCGGAAGCGTCGACTTCCACGAGGGCTACGTCGGTAATCCGCTGGTCAACGTCGCTTGTGTGGGTCTGACGACCCCCGACCGTCTCGTCACCGCCGAAGCCCAAGCGGCGGGCAACAAACTCGTCCTCGTCGGCAACGCGACCGGCCGCGACGGACTCGGTGGGGCCTCTTTCGCGAGTGAGGACCTCGCCGAGGACGCCGAGACCGAGGACCGTCCCGCCGTCCAAGTCGGCGACCCGTACACGGAGAAACTCCTCATCGAGGCCAACGAGGACCTCGTCGACGAGGGACTGGTTCTCTCCGCGCGCGACCTCGGTGCGGCCGGTCTCGGCGGTGCCTCCAGCGAACTCGTCGCCAAAGGCGGCTTCGGCGCGGAAATCGACCTCGACCGCGTCCACCAGCGCGAACCGAACATGTCCGCTCTAGAGATTCTGCTCGCGGAGTCCCAAGAGCGGATGTGCTACGAAGTCGCCCCCGAAGACGTCGAACGCGTCGCCGACATCGCCGAGAAGTACGACCTCGGCTGCTCGGTCATCGGCGACGTCGCCGACGGCAACTACGTCTGTACCTTCGACGGCGACGTCGTCGTCGACGTTCCCCCCGAGTTCCTCGCCGACGGCGCACCGATGAACGACCTCGACGCCGTCGCCTCGGAACCGCAGGAACGTGACCTACCAGAAGCGGACCTCACCGAAGCGTTCGAGGCTGTCGTCGGCAGTCCGACCACCGCGAGCAAACGCTGGGTCTACCGACAGTACGACCACGAAGTCGGCATCCGAACGAGCGTCGGTCCCGGCGACGACGCGGCCATTATCGCTCTGCGCGAGGCGGGCGCGGGTCTCGCACTCTCCTCGGGTGCGAACCCCAACTGGACGAGTGCGAACCCCTACGAGGGTGCGCGCGCCGTCGCCCTCGAAAACGCGACCAACCTCGCCGCGAAGGGTGCGACGCCGCTCGCGGCCGTCGACTGTCTCAACGGCGGCAATCCGGAGAAACCCGCCGTCTACGGCGGGTTCAAAGGTATCGTCGACGGTCTCGCCGACATGTGTCGGACCCTCTCGACTCCCGTCGTCGGTGGGAACGTCTCGCTCTACAACGACTCGGTCTCCGGGCCGATTCCGCCGACGCCGACGCTGGCGATGGTCGGCAGCAAGGCGGGCTACGACGCCCCGCCCGCCGCCTTCTCGGGCGAGGGAACGCTCCTCCTCGTCGGCGAGGCGGGCGGCGCACTCGGCGGGTCGGAGTACCTCGCGAAGACCGGCGGAACCGACCGATTCCCGACGCTCCCGGCGAACCCCGCGGGCCTCGTGGCCGCCCTCGCCGCCGTCGCCGACGACGAGTCGACGCTCGCCACGCACGACGTGAGCCACGGCGGCCTCGCGGTGTCGCTCGCGGAGATGGTCACCGAGACGGCTGGTGCAGACGTCGAACTCGCCGACGAAATCGCACTCTTCGACGAGACGCCAGGCCGCGTCGTCGTCGAGACGACGAACCCCGAGGCAGTTCGCGAGGCGTTCGACGGCGTCGCACCCGTGACCGAAATCGGCGCGGCGACGACGGACGGCACGCTCTCGCTCTCGGTGAGTGATGAAGAACTCGTCTACGACGCGGCGTCGATTGCGGAACTGCGGGACGTCATCGAGCGCGAACTGGAGTAACGTCGGACGCGAACACTTTTCGGCACTCGACTCCGGTCTGAAATATGCGCAAACCCGCTGCAGTCGCTCTCTCCCTCCTCTTGGTTCTCGCTGGGTGCAGTGCTCCGACAGCCACTCCTCCCGAAGGCACGTCGTCGGTGAACGAATCTCCGTCGTCGACATCTCCGGTCGTCGATAGTCGCGCTACAGCGACCGACATCGTCGTCGTCAATGGGACACTCCCTGTCGACGTGAATCGAACCTACGCCCGAACCGCCGTGTTGCTCGGAACGGAGTTCGGCGGGCCGTACAACGTCCAAGTCGCCGGGAACGAGACGTTGGCTTTCTCTCCACAACCAGTCTCGCCGTTTCACGACCTTTGGGGCGTCTCGAGAGCACCCAGCACGGACGAGACGTTCGTCGCGACCGGACGGGTTCCCGACCAGACGCTCGTCTACCTCCACTACGAGATTCTCGACGACGAAACCCAGACCGAGACGACGCTCGCCCACGAGTAAGTTCACACCGTACAGTCGGGCACTGGTGGGGAGTACGCACTTCGCGAATCGCTCGGACCGACCTACTCGACCGACGAACGAGCCGTCTACTCGGCCGTCGTTGAGGGAAGTGCCGAGTTTACCACGCAGACGTATATCGACAGATACGGCGTCTCGACGGCGTCGGTCCTCGCATCGAACCGACGAAGCTACGAGGCGTCACGTGGCGCAGTTCGCTACGCCAACGCACCGTACTACTTCGGCCAGCAGTACGTCGTCTCCCGCGTCGACTCGCCTCGTGACGTAAGTCGAGTGTATCAGCGTCCGCCGAAGACGACAGAAGAGGTACTCCACAACCTCTCGCCGGAAACTGAACCGCCGACGCCACTCTCGGTGTCTGTCGAGTCGGATTCCTCGGATGGGTCGGCCGCAGCCAACGACTGGAAACGTCTCGGCGACGACCAGATGGGTGAACTGTTTCTCCGCGTCGCACTCCGAGAAGAGTTGAGTCGGTCGGCGGCGGTTAGCGGGGCAGATGGCTGGGGGAACGACACGCAAATCGAGTTCACCTCCGAGGGCCGAACCGGCTATGCGTGGGCGCTTCGATGGGACGACACCGCGAACGCAACGGAGTTCGAGACGGTGCTGACCGAGTATCTCGATAGCCGTGCGGAGAAGCGAGGTGAGACGTGGGTCGACACCGAAGACGGCGAGACGTCGCACTTCCGCTCGATCCGCGCAGGCGCCGACATCGTCGTCGTCTTCGCAGGCCACGAGGAGTTCGTGGACGGGGCTACCGCCGAGGCTCAGGCGGGGAACGTGACGGTGACGACGTGAGAATCTGCAGACGCGTTCAGGCCAAGAGCAGCGGTACACCGAAGACGACGGCGAGGCCGACGAGCGTGACGACGATGCCCGTGCCGACTTGACTCATCGTGAAACTCTGCATCGGCGACGTGATACGCCCCTCCTCGTTGCCGCCGTGGTCGTGGCTGTCGTGCTCGCCGGTGTGTGAGTCGTCCATATCACACTGTCGGATTCGCCGCTACTAAAGTACAACTATCGTCGACTGTGCAACTGTGGCACGGTCGACCGCGCGACGACGTACGGGCTTCCGTGAATGACTTTCACAAGCTACTGTTAAACCATCGGCGCGTGAGCACCACGCATGGACAGTGCAGACATCGACCGCCAGTGGTGGAAAGAGGCGGTCGTCTACCAGATTTATCCGCGCAGTTTCAACGACACCGACGGCGACGGCGTCGGCGACATTCCGGGCATCATCGAGAAGTTGGACTACCTCGACGAACTCGGCGTCGACGTCGTCTGGCTCAACCCGGTCTACGAGTCGCCGAACGCGGACAACGGCTACGACATCGCCGACTATCAGTCCATCATGGACGAGTTCGGGACGATGAGTGATTGGGAGGACCTACTCGACGGTCTCCACGACCGAGACATCAAACTCATCATGGACCTCGTCGTCAACCACACCTCCGACGAACACGAGTGGTTCGTCAAGTCCCGCGAGGGCGACGAGGAGTTCCGCGACTACTACATCTGGCGGAACGGACGGACGGACGTCGACGGGTGGACCGGCCACCTTGGTCCGGACGACGAAGCCCCACCGAACGACTGGGGGTCGTTCTTCGGCGGTCCGGCGTGGGAGTACGACGAGGACGTCGGCGAGTGGTACCTGCATCTCTTCGACGTGAAGCAACCGGACCTGAACTGGGAGAACGAAGACGTCCGCGAAGAGGTGTTCTCGATGATGGAGTGGTGGCTGGAGAAGGGCATCGACGGCTTCCGGATGGACGTCATCAACCTCATCTCCAAGCCGCCGAGCGTCACCGAGCACAACCCGCCGGAACCCGACGGCTTCGACGCGACGTTCGACGGGCCGAAGATTCACGAGTACGTCGGTGAGATGGGTGAGCGCGTCCTCTCTGACGACCTGCTCACCGTCGGCGAGGTTGTCGGCGACGTGTCGATGGACGACGCCCGACAGTACGTCGGCCGCGACGGCGACGGCCTAGGCATGCTGTTTCACTTCGACCACATGCTTCTCGACCGCGGCGGCGACGTCTGGGAGTACTACGGCTACGACCTGACCGACCTGAAGGACGTCTTCCGACACTGGCAGAAGAGCCTCGAAGGGGAGGGCTGGAACAGCAACTACCTCAACAACCACGACCAGCCACGGATGGTCTCGCGCTTCGGCGACGACGTGGAGTACCGCGTCGAGTCCGCCAAGTTGCTGGGGACGCTCCTCCACACGCTCCACGGGACGCCGTACATCTATCAGGGCGAGGAACTCGGGATGACGAACTACCCCTTCGAGCGCCTCGACGACTACCAAGACGTCGACACGCTCAACCCCGTCCAGAACGCTCTCGACGAGGGTGTCATCGAGAACTTCGACGACGTGAAAGATTCGGTCGCTGCGCTGAGTCGTGACAACGCGCGGACGCCGATGCAGTGGACCGACGAGGAACACGCTGGCTTCACCGACGGCGAACCGTGGCTGGCAGTCAACCCGAACCACGAGGAGATAAACGCCGACACGGCCCGCGAGGACGACGACTCGGTGTTCCACTACTACCGTAACCTCATCGCGCTCCGTGACGACGACGACGTGAGCGACGTGCTCGTCTACGGGAGCTACGACGACCTCTGGCCGAGCCACACCGACCTCTGGGCCTACACCCGGACGCTAGACGACGAACGTCTGCTCGTCGTGTTGAACTTCACGAGCGAAGACCAGCAGTTCCGACTGCCGCGCGAAGACGAGGACCACGCGACCTACGCCGACGAACTCCCCCTCCACGCAGGCGAAGTCGCCGACCTCGACACGGAACTGCTCGTCTCGAACTACGACGAAGACGTCGAATCGGACCCGACGGAGTTCGCGCTCCGACCGTGGGAAGCGCGCGTGTACCACCTTTCGTAGACTGTCGCGACGACGTGTCGTCTCGACAGTCGGGTGAAACTGTCTCTCTTTGTCATACGTCGGTCGAACCGGAGAATCAAAGGAAACTCACGAGCGACTGTCGACAATGACTCAGTCGGACATCGACCGCCAGTGGTGGAAGGAGGCAGTCGTCTATCAGATCTACCCCCGAAGTTTCAACGACACCGACGGAAGCGGCGTCGGTGACATTCAGGGTATCATCGAACGGGTAGAGTACTTAGACGACCTTGGCGTCGACGTCGTCTGGCTGAACCCCATCTACGAGTCGCCCGGCGCGGACAACGGGTACGACATCTCGAGTTACCGCTCGATAGACGACCAGTTCGGAACGATGGCCGACTGGGAGGAACTGTTGGCGAAGCTCCACGAGCGAGATATCAAGCTCATCATGGACCTCGTCGTCAACCACACCTCCGACGAACACATCTGGTTCGAAGAGTCCCGAAAGTCGACGGACAACGAGTACCGCGACTACTACATCTGGCGCGAAGGCCGACAGGTCGACCGTGAAGGCGGCCCGCACGGGCCGAGTGGTGAAGCACCGCCGAACAACTGGGAGTCGTTCTTCGGCGGACCGGCGTGGAGTTACGACGAGCAGACCGGCGAGTGGTATCTCCACATCTTCGATAGCAAACAACCCGACCTGAACTGGGAGAACACCGAAGTCCGCGAGGAGATTTACGACATGATGGAGTGGTGGCTGGAGAAGGGAATCGACGGCTTCCGGATGGACGTCATCAACCTCCTCTCGAAACCCGACGGCCTCCCGGATAGCGAGGATGAAGACGCACTCGTCGTCGGTGCCGACCACTTCATGAACGGGCCGCGTATCCACGACTACCTCTCGGAGATGCACGAGGAGGTCATCGAACCGTACGACGCGATGACCGTCGGCGAGATGGCGAACGTGGACGCCGAACAGGCGCGAGCGTACTCCGCCGACGGGATGTCGATGGCGTTCACCTTCGACCACCTTCGACTCGACTTCGGGCCGAACGGTCGGTGGAGCCACGGGACGTTCGAACTCCCGGAACTGAAGCGAGCGATGAGCTACTGGCAGGAGGGACTCGGTGACGAGGGCTGGAACGCCGTCTTCCTCGGTAACCACGACGAGCCACGCATCCTCTCGCGGTTCGGCAACGACGGTGTCTACCGCGCCGAATCCGCGAAACTGCTGGCGACGCTCCTCACGACACTTCAGGGGACGCCCTACATCTTCCAAGGCGACGAACTGGGGATGACGAACTATCCCTTCGAGAGCCTCGACGAGGTACGCGACGTCGACACGCTCAAGAACGTCCGTATCGCCCGCGAGGAAGGACGCTTCGCCGACGAGACGGAGATGCTGGACGTCGTTCGTCGCCGAAGCCGTGACAACGCGCGGACGCCGATGCAGTGGTCCGACGAGGAGTACGCCGGGTTCACCGACGGCGAGCCGTGGATTCCGGTCAACCCGAACTACGAGAAGGTCAACGTCGAGGCCGAACGAGAGAACCGTGATTCCGTGTGGAACTACTACCGACGACTCGTCGACTTGCATCACGAGTCGGACCTGCTCGTCTACGGCGACTACGACCTCTATCTGCCCGAGCACGGGGAGCTGTGGGTGTACACACGCACTCTCGGCGACGAACAGGCGCTCGTCGCGCTCAACGTCTCGGACACGTCGACGACGTTCGAACCGCCGGACGTCGTCGCCGGGTCGGACGCCGAACTGCTCGCCGCGAACTACACCGTCGACGCGGACGCCGTCGAGACGACCGACCTCCAGCCGTGGGAGGCGCGGGTGTACAAGCTGAACTGACGACCCACACGCTGTTCTGCGGTGGCGCGCGCTGGCAGTCGCTCCGTCGGCTGCCAGTCGCGTGCGAGGTCCTCGTGAGCTTGCGAACGAGGGGCAGGGCGATTCCAGAGGAATCGCTTGAAGCCGGACAGCAGTTCTGTCCGGCGACAGAAAGAGCTCTGCTCTTTCGAGGGAGGACTGAGTGACCGAGCGAGCGGAGTGAGCGAGTGAACGAAGGAGTCGGCTGGGGAGGATGTGGACGGTGCGGTCTCTCGTCGTGTTTCGGGTGTCGTGAATCGCCGAATCGACTGTGTTCTAAACACCTGCAGTGCTACGAACGGCCTCGGAAACACTTCGATACCGCACGCGCACAGAGTCGGAACCTGCAAGCACCCCCACTCCAAACCCCTGGCAATGTCCGATGGAGGCATGCACTTGCGAGACGAGCCAAATCGCGGCGCGGACGGTCACGCCGAACTCCTCTCGGAACTCGACTCGCACGATATCGCCGTCGCAACCGACCCCGTCACGTCTCCGGACACCGAAGTCTTCGACGTCGACGAGACTGCCGACACAGACGAGACGTTCCCCCAATCCGTCGCCAGCGGCGGCCCGACACCTGAGGGCGTCATCGTCTGGACGCGAATCGCTCCCGACGTCTTCGACGGCGAGGAACCACTGGGCGTGCAAGTCGCCCACGACGAGGAACTGACCGACGTCGTCTACGAAGGAGTCGTCACCGACGCCGACCGGATTCGTGCTCACGACTACACGGTCAAAGTCGACCTCGACGGCCACCTGGACGCCGACGGGACCTACTACTACCGGTTCGTCTACCGTGGTGTCTCCTCGCGTATCGGCCGCTGTCGAACGCTCCCCGCGGCCGACGCCTCGCCGGAGTCGATTCGCTTCGCGGTGCTCGCGTGTCAGAACTACCTCAACGGCTACTACCCCGCGTTCCACTACGTCGCCGAGACAGACGTCGACTTCCTCGTCCACGTCGGCGACTTCGTCTACGAGTCCGATGACGGGGCATTCAAAGGTCTCGGGTCGTACGACTACGCCGACCGCGAGAAATCGTTCCCGAGCGGCCACGAGCGGGTCTGGGGTCTCGGCGACTACCGCTATCTCTACCGACTCTATCGAAGCGACCGCTTCATGCAGGAGGCGTTGGAGTCGCACACGCTCATCGCGGGATGGGACGACCACGAGATGGTCAACGACGTCTACTGGGACCGCGTGACCGACGCACCCGCCGGCGACCATCCGCGCGGCGACGACCCGGAGTTCATGACCGAACTCGTCGCCGACGCGATGCACGCGTGGTGGGAGTTCATGCCGGCCCGCGTCGAGTACGACCCGAACGGCGAGTCGTTGCAGGAGCGGTTCCGCCTCTGGCGCACCTTCCAGTTCGGTGACCTCGTCGACCTCGTGTTGACCGACGAGCGACTCTTCCGCGACCCGCCACGAGAGGCTATCCCCACCGTCGACAACGTCGGCCCGCACCGTGAACCACCGGGACGGACGATGCTCGGCGACGAACAGCGCGAGTGGCTGGTCGAGACGCTCACCGAGTCGGAGGGGAAGTGGACGGTGTGGGCCGACGAAGTGCTGACCGTCCCGTTCCGCCTCGGGTCGGGACCGCTCTCGCTCTACCCGGTACAGGGCGGATGGGACGGCTACACCCGAGAGCGACAGCGTATCACCGAAGCCGTCGCGGCGGCGAACGTCGACAACTTCGTGACGCTCACCGGCGACATGCACAGCTACGTCGCCGCCTACCAGCAGGATTCGTATCCCGGCCGCGTGACCGGCGGCGAGGGTGTCGCGCAGGGCGACCGTATCGGCGTCGAGTTCATGACGCCCGCCATCACGTCGCTGAACGCCGCCGAGGCACTCCACCTGACGCGCGGGTGGCGCAAGAAGCTCACCGAACCGCTGCTCTCGTGGCTGATTCCGCTGATGAACCCCCACATCGAGTTCTTCGACGGTCACAACTGGGGCTACTCGGTCGTGGAGTTCACCCGCGAGAACTGCACCTACGTCGGCTACGCCGTCGACAAGACGGAGAACAGCCCGGACGCCGACCGGTCTGTCGTGGCCGCGTATCGGGTCCCGTCGGGTATCGTCCACCTCGAAGACGTGACAGACGAGTACGACGGCTGAGTACTATTTACTGACGCTGACCGTCGGCCCACCGTCTCCCGACGTACCCCAGACCGAAGAGCGCGGCGAGACCGACGACGGCCACGAGCGGTCTACTGCTGACGAACTCCACGGCGGTCGCGAAGAAGGATTGTTGCCGCCCATAGTAGACGATGGCTCCGGTCGCCGCGTAGAACGCGGCTGTCCCGATGGCCGTGTACGCGACGAACCGCTGTGGGTCCATGTTGGCCAGCCCAGCAGGGATGGAGATGACCGACCGGAGGACAGGCAAGAATCGTCCCCAGCACACGGACGACTGTCCCCGCTCGCGGAACCACCGCTGTCCGCGCTCGATTCTTCCCTCCGAGACGGTGATTCGCGCTCGAATCCAACTCGCTCGGCCGACGCGGGTGTCGGCGAACACGTAGAAGGGGACGAACGCGCCGACGGTTCCACCGACCGTCGCCGCCGTCACGAAGACGAGAAACGAAAGCGGGTCGGTGACGAGGAGAGCGGCGGCCGCCGGGACGACGACTTCACTCGGGAGGAACGGAAAGAGCATCGACGTCTCCAGAAACGTGAACAGACAGAGGACGAACGGCCCGTACAGACGCAAGAGACGAACCGCTGTCGACGTCAAGTCCTCGAGTACCAACACCGCCGCTACTACATCTACCACGGGTATCGCGGAGACCACGGAGACCATACGAGTCGTTCAGGAGGGCGACATAACACACCTCGGGCCGGCGCCGACGTACACCTGCCGTAGTCGAAACCGTGAAACCCGACACTCGCAAACTCTCACTCACTCAAATGCTGACGAAGCGCATCATCCCCTGTATCGACGTCGACTTAGACGAGGATGGCAACCCCGCCGTCTACACCGGTGTCAACTTCGAGGACCTCAAGTACACCGGCGACCCCGTCGAGATGGCCAAACAGTACAACGAGGCCGGGGCCGACGAGTTCGTCTTCCTCGACATCACCGCCTCCGCCGACGGCCGCGAGACGATGCTCGACACCGTCTCCCGCGTCGCCGACGAGGTATTTATCCCCCTCACCGTCGGCGGCGGCATCCGCACGAAAGACGACATCAAAGAGACGCTCCGCGCCGGCGCAGACAAAGTCTCTATCAACACTGCCGCACTCCAGCGACCCGAACTGGTCGAAGAGGGCGCGAAGGCGTTCGGCAATCAGTGTATCGTCATCTCCGTCGACGCGCGCCGCCGCTACGACGAAGAGGGCGAGTTCTACGCCGACGTCGACGGCGAGTCCTGCTGGTTCGAGTGTACCATCAAAGGTGGCCGCGAAGGAACCGGCATCGACGTCGTCGAGTGGGCACGCGAGGCCGAATCCCGCGGTGCGGGTGAACTGTTCGTCAACTCCATCGACGCCGACGGAACCAAGGATGGCTACGACATCCCGCTCACCAAGGCTGTCTGCGACAACGTCTCGACTCCGGTCATCGCCTCGTCGGGATGCGGTGGCCCCGAAGACATGTACGAGGTGTTCACCGAGGCCGGTGCCGACGCCGGACTCGCCGCCTCCATCTTCCACTTCGACGAGTACTCGATTCAGGACGTCAAGTCCTACCTCGACGAGCGCGACGTGCCGGTTCGGCTGTAACTTCGTCACTCGACTCGAAACAGGGACACGCACTTTCACTCCCTACACAACGGCTATTGCCGATTTCGACGTTCTCCAGTCATGGAAGCGAGGGCCGCAGACTTCGTCCACTACACCGTCACCGACTTCGAACGCGCCGTCTCGTTCTACCGCGACACTATCGGGCTGACCCTCGAAAGCGAAGACGCCGAGATGGGGTGGGCGGAGTTCGCGCTCCCGACGACGACGCTCACGCTCGGTCGAGCGAACCCACAAGTCCCGGTTACGCCGGGTGGTGGCGGTGTCAGTATCGCGCTCTCCGTCGACGACGTGGAGGCGGCAGTCGAGGAGTTCCGTGAGGCGGGAATGACCGTCCTGATGGACGCAATCGAGACCGGCGTCTGCGACATGGCGATGGTCGGTGACCCCGACGACAACCCGATACTGCTCCACCGCCGTCACGACGGCACGTGCGGTCGGACGAACCCGTTCCCGTAATCGGTACGTCGGTACCGCCGCCTTCCGTGCGGGTTCGAGGACTGGTTTTCACCCTCTCTCAGTGCGTGTAAATCTCGTACAGCGCGGCGACGCCGCCGATGCCGAGGACGTACCAGTAACTCGCCACACGGTAGACGAGCGCCACCGCCGCCGCAGTCGCCGTGTTGACGGGCGTCAAGACGACGAGCAGACCGACGATTGCGGCTTCGACCCCGCCGAGTCCACCGGGTGTCGGTGCGACGCCAGCGAGCGTGCTGGCCGGGACGATAAAGAGGACGAGCAGTGGGTCGATGCTCACCCCGAGCGTCTGCCCGGCGAGAAAGAGCGGTGCGGCGAAGAACAGCCAGCCGAGATACGAGTAGACGAGGGTCACGACGAGCGCTTTGGGACGGGCGGCGATTCGGTCGACCCGGTCGTAGAACTCGTCGACGCGGTTGCTGAGCGAATCGACGTCGACGTACTTCGTCCGAGAGGCGACCGGCCGGGCGAGACCGACGACGAGTCGCTCGACGACGCCTCGATGTCGCCAGCCGAGATACACCAGTACGGGAATCCCGAACGCGAGGAGGGCGAGGCCACCGACGAGTGGTTCCGCCCGCGGCGGGACCGACCCGCGGACGAACAGTACCGTGAACCCGAATCCGGCGAACGTGAAGAACGGCAGCATGTTGAGCAGGTCCGCGATGACGACGCCCGCGAGGCTCTCTTGGTAGGAGACGCGGCCGTCAGTCGAGAGGATGTAGGCGATGAACGGGCCGCCGCCGGCCTTGCCGAACGGCGTCACGTAGTCGGCGAACGTCCCCGCGAAGTACGTCGAGACGAGCGAGGGGAGCGGGATATCGACGTCGACGACGGCGAGGATGACGTCCCACGACTTCGCCCAGATGACGAGACAGAACGTCGACGAGAGACAGGCGACGACGAGCCAACGGAGGTCCGCATCGCGGAGCGTCGAGAGAATTTCGCCCCACCCGACGACCGTGCCGAAGAAGTACAACAGGACTCCCGCAGCGGCGAAACTTGCGAGTACTTTGAGTGCAGTTCCCCGGTCGACAGTCGCACCGGCAACATCAGACATCGTGAGAGAGTTCCTCGTTCACAGTCGCTCATCGTGAGAACGTCGATGAGGTCCCGTTTCTAGAAGAGACCACCAGCGGGAGGTGGTTGTGTCTATCGGCCGGTTGCACGGTGGCGTCGACGATTACGCCGCGGTGAACGCGTCGCGGAAGGAGTCGGTCATCGCCTGGATGCTGCGTGCACCCTCGGCGACGGCGTCCAGGGGGTCGACGCCTGCTTCGGTCTTGACAGAGAGAATCGGGTCTGTCTGTCCACCGGACTGTTCGGGGTTCACGTCGTACGTTGCGGCGGCGACACCCTCCGTCTCCAAGAGCGCGCCTTTCAGCACGTTCATGAAGGTGTGGTCTTCGCCGGCGATCTCGATGCGGAGTTCCTCGTCGGTCTTTTCGATGACCCGCAGTTCCATGTGTGTGAGTTCTCTCGTCGCGCGTTTCAACGTTTCGTCTCGACGATTTCGGTTACTCTCTCTCTCACTCGATTTTGAACACGGCCTCTTCGATTCCTTCGTTTCGACACTCCGGACAGCGCGAAGGGTAGTTGACGGGGTCGTCGAACGCACTGAAGCCACAGTTGCGACACTCCGGCGGGGCGACCAAGAACTCCTCGTCGGTCCCGTCGAGCGACTGGGCGACGTGCTGGAGGTGGTCGTACACCGACGACCGGGGAACCCCGACCGTCTGCGAGAGAGCGCTCGCCGTCGCCGGTTGCTCGCGGAGTGTTTCGGCGATTCGTTGTCGCGTCGTCGTCGCGTCCATCGCGGGGACCTACTAGTCGGAGAGACAAACCGTTTCCTGTTGATTGGCTGTGGTATCCGCCGC
Organism: Halogranum rubrum; assembly: GCF_900114455.1. Classification (GTDB taxonomy): domain Archaea; phylum Halobacteriota; class Halobacteria; order Halobacteriales; family Haloferacaceae; genus Halogranum; species Halogranum rubrum. The sequence continues at coordinate 562,304 of NZ_FOTC01000002.1, forward strand.
AGGGGAAAGAACCATACCACCGGAACGAAAGTGAACAGATATGAAAGCCGTAGTGCTGGCAGGCGGTTACGCGACCCGGTTGTGGCCTATCACCAAGCACCGTCCGAAGATGCTTCTCCCGGTCGGTGAGGACACAGTCATCGACATCATCTTCGAAGATCTAGAAGAAGACGAACGCATCGACGAAGTGTTCGTCAGTACGAACGAAGCCTTCGCGACGGAGTTCGAGGAGTATCTCGCCGACAGCGAGTACGAGAAACCGACGCTCTCGGTCGAAGAGACGCGCGAGGAAGACGAGAAGTTCGGCGTCGTCGGCGCTATCGAGGAACTCATCGAGCGCGAAGGGGTCGACGACGACCTCGTCGTCGTCGCCGGTGACAACCTGCTGAGCTTCGAGATGTCGGAGTTCATCGACTACTTCGAGTCCAAGGGAACGCCCGCTATCGCCGCGTACGACGTTGGCTCCTACGACAAGGCCAAATCCTACGGACTGGTCGAACTCGACGGCGAGAAGGTCGTCGACTTCCAAGAGAAGCCCGAAGACCCGAAGAGTACGCTCGTCTCTATCGCGTGCTACGCGTTCCGCCAAGAGGACCTCCCGAAGTTCGACGAGTATCTCACGAGCGGCAACAACCCCGACGAACCGGGTTGGTTCATCCAGTGGCTCCAGTCCCAAGAGGACGTCCACGCCTTCACCTTCGACGGCGCGTGGTTCGACATCGGGACGCCGGACAGCTATCTCGACGCCGTCGCGTGGAAACTCGACGACGAGAACTACATCAACGAGTCGGCCACCATCGAGAACTCCGAACTCGGTACCAACGTCCACGTGATGGCCGGAGCGACGGTCACTGACTCTTCGCTCGACGACACCATCGTCTTCCCGAACACGACCATCGTCGACTCCGACATCAAACGCTCCATCATCGACGAAGGGACCCGAATCGAGGGGTTGGAGTTCTCGGGTGCGCTCATCGGCGCGCACACGAAGATTACCGACGAGATGGTCTAAACGCCCCGTCGACTTTCCGCTTCGATTTCTACGAGAATCGAGAATCGAGAATCAGCGACGCAGTTACTCTAATCGCGCGTCCGTAATCCGAATCCGGCCTCTCGTCCCTTCCCACTCAGTGTCGTACTCCAACTCGATTCGCTTCTCCATGTGCGGGCCGTCGACGACGAACGTCTCGAACTCGCCACCTTCTCCGAGGATGTGGACGCCGTACTGCTCGTTCAGTTCCTCCAGTTCTTCGAGCGCCGCCTCGTCCAGCGTGCGGCCGAGCCACGACTCGTCCAGACCACCGGCGGCGACTTGGATAATCTTGATTTCGAACCCGGCGTCGAGCATCGCGTCGGCGAGCTCGCGGGGGTCCTCCTGCCAGAGCGGCGCGAAGAGGTCGATGCCGAGGCGGTCACACATCCCCTGAATCCGATGGGTCTGGAACTCGCTCTCGACGGCCCCGGCGGTGACGCCGACGAGGTCTATCTCCCCTTGCAACTCGGTCAGCGCGGCCTCCAGCGGTTCGAGTTCGGCGTCGCCCTGCGCGCCGGAATCCTCCGCCGACTCCGCCTCCAAGTCGCCGGGTTCGACTTCGACGAGTTCGATACCGACGCTCTCGGCGACGAGACGCGCGAGGCGCGTCTCGGGGACGTGATACATGTAGGAGTCGCCGTCGGGATGGACGGTCAGCAAGCGAGAGACGTTCAGTCCTTCTTCGAGTGCCCGATACAGCGCCCACGAGGAGTCTTTGCCACCGGAGAAGAGACTCACCCAGTCGTCGGTCATTGACTCGGAGTAGGCGACGATTGCGTTAAACAGTCTACGGTTGCCGCCGGAGCGGCCGAAACACTTGCAAACAGGTGTGTCTCGGTGGTCGGTGCTGAGTGGTCGCGGTGGCGGCGCGGTTGCGGTGCGGTTGCGGTGCGGTTCGCACCTAGCACGCTGTACCGCGCCGAGCGTAGCGAGGCGCGGGGCGGGTTTTTTGGCCCAAGGGAAGACGCTTCGCGTCTTCCAAGCCTTCGCGGTGAAACCGCGAAGAGAGCTTTTTCAAGGAGTGGTCGCCGTAGGCGACCCGACGTAGAAAAAGGTCGTGTTACATGTACCCGAGGTCGCGCAGTTGACCCATCAGGTTCTCTTTGTCCTGTGCGCGGCCCTCGCGTTCGGTCGTGTTGTCGAGGTCCTGCAACCACGCCGGTCGGTCGTCGCTCTTGCCCGACCCCGACTCGGTGCCGAGCGAGCGGAAGCCTTCGAAGTACTTGGGGCTCACGGGCAGGTCGCGTGCGGTGAGGCCGTTCGGGAGGTCAGCGGTGCTCTCCGGGACGTGACCGGTCGGGTAGCCCTCGACGGTGTCGGGGACGATGAACTGCCAGAAGGCGTCCCAGATGTCACCCTCGTCGAACTGGAGGATGGTGTGGACGCGGTCGTGTGGCGGGTACTTCTCGGACTCGTGGCGGGGGCTGAAGAACGTCTCGTTGGCGCGGGACTCCTGTTCGTCCCAGCGGACGCCGGAGAAGATGCCGTCGAAGCCGTGTTCGGTGATGACCTGGTTGAGCGCGACGGTCTTCAGGAGGTGGTTCCCCTCGAAGGAGTCGGCGTCGAGGACGAACTCGTCACCCTCGTAGCCGAGGCGTTCGAGTTCGCGCTGGTTGCTCTCGCTGAGGTCGGCGACGGCGACGGAGTCGCCGGGGGCGACGCCGAGGTCACGGAAGTCCTCGTTGGCGGCCCAGATGAGGTTCAGGTCCCACTCGTCGGCCCACTGGTGGACGAAGTCCTCGACTTCGTCGAAGTGTTCGAAGTGGTCGAGGAAGACGACGGGCGGCACTTCCAGCCCGTGTTCGCGCGCGACTTCGCGGACGACGTAGAGGACGACGGTGGAGTCTTTCCCACCGGTCCACATGATGGCGGGCTTCTTGTACTGCTGGAGCGCGGTAAGTGTCACTTCCGTGGCCTTCGCCATCTTGTCCATGAGCGAGGGGTAATCGGCGGCCGTCTGCTTGGTACCGGCCGAATAATCGAGATCGAGGTAATCGGGGAATGTGGTCATACCACTTCACTTGTCGCTCTCTGTGACTATCTAGTTTTGCGTAGTCACTGCCTAGCACTGGGCACGGCTATGCGGTGCGAAAAACGAGAGGAGACAGCGAGCGTCGCGTGGAGTTTCGGGCGTTACGCGACGAACTTCACATGTAGCCGAGGTCGCGCAGGCGCTCCATCAGGTCTTCTTTGTCCTGGGCGCGGCCGGCGCGTTCGGTCGTGTTGTCGAGGTCCTGCAACCACGCAGGCTCGGAGTCGGCTTTGTCGGTCGAAATCTCGCTGCCGAGCGAGCGGAATCCCTCGAAGTACTTCGGGGAGACCGGGATGTCCTCGTGGGTGAGGCCGTTCGGCAGGTCGTCGTAGTCCTGCGGGACGTAGCCCTCGTCGGGGTACTCTTCGACGGTCTCCGGCACCACGAAGTGCCAGAAGGCCTCCCAGACGTCGGCCTCGTCGAACTGCAGGATTGGCTGAATGCGGTCGTGCGGCGGGTAGATTTCGGGGTCGTGACGCGGACTGAAGAACGTCTCGTCGGCACGGGCCTCCTGCTCGTCCCAGCGGATGCCGGAGATGATGCCGTCGATGTCGTACTCTTCGAGTGCGTCGTTGAGTGCGACGGTCTTCAGCAGGTGGTTGCCGACGTACGTGTCGAGCAGGAACGGGAAGCTGTCCTCCTCGTACTCAAGGATGTTACGGACGTGGTGCTGGTTGTGCTCGCTGAGTGCGTCGATCGGGATGTCGTCGCCGGGTTCGAGGTCGTTCTCCTCGACGTAGTTCCCGATGTCCGTGTTGCGCGCGTAGACGACTTCGAGGTCCCACTCGTCGGCCCAGTGTTCGACGAAGTCCATCAGTTCGTCGAAGTGCTGGTAGTGGTCGATGAACACCGTCGGCGGGAGTTCGAGGTCGTAGCGCTCTGCGACTTCCTTCACGAAGTAGAGCGTGAGCGTCGAGTCCTTGCCACCGGTCCACATCACGGCGGGGTTCTCGTACTGCTCGAGACCCTGCTTCGTGACTTCGATAGCCTTCTCGAGTTTGTGGTTGATGCTCGGGTAGTCCTCGGCCGTCTCACCTTCACCGTCGGTGTAGTCGACGTCGAGATAGTCCGGGAAGTTCGCTGGCATCGTATAATGAGATATAATTACCAGCCTAAAGTGTCTTTTGCCCACTCGGCTGATTGATGAATGATACCGCCCCGCATGCTCGACGCACGCCGAATTTGCTCGTCTCCCGGGACGAGCGGCCGTCTCGCGGGCGTTCGTCCGAGAGTTAGCTGATGAACTTGTTGTCGCGCCAGTTGACGCCGTTGCCGTTGTTCGAACTCTTCGAGGGGGTCTCGACGACTTCGATGCTCGCCGGCCGGTCGTCGCCCTCGACGATACGCGTCGCCTGCAGGTCACCGTCGACTTCGGTGATGGCGGTCAACGTCCCTTTCTCGGCCTGCCGTGCGAGGTCACGGAGGACGAGGAACATCGGGTACTGCAGCGCCGTGTTCTGGAGCACCGTCTCGCGGTCGCCTTTGAAGCAGGCGAACTCGACGAGTTCGGAGGGAATCTCCTCTTCTTCCTCCTGGCCCCACTGTGGGCCACCCGGCCGCGGTGGCTCCTCCTCGTAGACGCGCGTCTCGGTGACACTCGCCTTCAGTTGTGCCGTCGGAGTGTACTTACTGAGACTTTCGTCCGCCGCCACCGCTTTGATGATGAGTGTGTTGTTTCGTCTCGTGATGTCGATGTCCGCAATCTCCGACGGAAGACTGGGATTGTTCTCGAAGTACGTCTCTACGTCTTCGAGTGGCAGTTCGAGTGTCGAGTGGAGTCGATATACACGGCCTGACATGGGTAACTGGTAGTGGTTGATTGCAACGCCCGCGACGCTAATCCAACTGCACCTACCCGCTTGTTAGGGCTGTAGGCTTATTAGACCTACTCTTTGCTTCGGGAGGTACAGTGGAGACGAGAATCCGGATTATGCGAGCGTCTCTTCTAACTCACCGCGCTCGTCGAGCTCTTCGAGAATGTCGCTGCCGCCGACGAACTCGCCGTCGACGTACGTCTGTGGAATCGTCTCCCACCCGCTGTGGCCTTCGAGGGCCGCACGGTACTGGTCGAGTGCTGGCAGGACGTCGACCGTCTCGAACTCGTCTTCGTACTGGCCGATGAGTTCGAGCGCCTTCATCGAGTAGCCACACTGTGGCATCAGACGGTTCCCCTTCATGAACAGCACGATGTGGTTCTGTTCGATGGTCTCGTCGACGCGTTCTTGGACCTCTTCGGAACTGAGGTCGCTTCCAGGTTGGAAGGTCATACGTCGTCGTAGGAGAGCGAGTCACAAAGGGGTTGCGTCAGCGCTACCTTATTCTTCGTCGCCGACGCGGACGACATTGATGAGCGAGTGGACCGGTACACCGTCGACCTGTTCGACACCCTGCTTGTCGACGATGACCGCGCAGGCGACGGGGTTGCCACCCTCTTCGCGGACGGCCTCGATGGTCTCTTTCATCGTCGTCCCGCTCGTGATGGTGTCGTCGACGATGTAACAGTCGCGGTTACGAATCTGTGCGAAGTTCCGCGAGAAACTCCCACCGAGGTCCTCGATGTCACCCTCCTCCCACTGATGTTTGCGGGGGGCGTACGAACCGAGGTCGGTTTCGAGTTCACGCGAGACGACCGTCGCGAGGGGAACGCCCGCCTTCTCGATACCGACGGTGAGGTCGACTTCTTCGCCCTCTTTCGACAGGAGGTCGGCCATCGCTTGCCCGAGGTACGTCAGTCGCGTGCTGTCGCGGCCGAGCGCACTCCAGTCGACGTGGATGTCGTAGGGGCCGCCGGACGCCGACTCGGAGTCGTCGGTCGACAGTTCGGGCGTACTCGATGCACCGCTCCGCTCGACGAGCCAACTGGCCGTCTCTCGTGAGACGTTCAACTCGTCTGCAATCTCACCTTTCGACAGTCCACGCTCGGCCAACTCCGCGGCACTCGCGATGAGGTCGTCAACGTTCTTCATATGCGCTGAATTGGACGGCGGTTTTTATAATGGTGTCCCCCTCGTCAAACGCTTTCTCGAACTCGTCGATTCCGTAGACGCCGGTGACGAGTTCGTCGAGGAACCACTCGGGCATCTTCGTCAGCGTCCGCGAGGCCGACTCGAAGTGCCGGACGTTGGAGTTGACGCTGCCGACCATCGCCTTGTTGTGCAGGACCATCTCCTCGTGGAACTGCCCGCCGTCGACCTCGAACTCCCACGAACTCGGCACGCCGAGGAGAGCGACGACGCCGTTCGGCGCGAGCGCCTGCACCGACTGGAACGGGTGTTTCGCGTAGCCCGTCGCCTCGTAGACGAAGTCCATCCCCTCGAACTCGTCGGGAACCTCGTCGACCGGCGTCTGCCGGGAGTCGACGTACGTCGCGCCCATCTCTTCGATGATGTCGATAGTCGGGTCCGGTCGGTCACGTCGACCGAGACAGTAGAGACGTTCGTAGTTCTCGTTCTCGTCGAGCATCGCCAGCGTCAGAAGACCGAGACTCCCGTTGCCGAGGACGAGCGCCGACTCGGGGTCCCACGTGAACGACGACCGGGACGCCTCGGCCAGTTCGACCGCCTTCTCCGTAATCGAGATGGGTTCGACGAGGAACCCGACCTCCGCTTGCGACGGCGGGATACGCACGAGCGAGTCCGTCGGACTGGCGAAGTATTCGGCCATGAAGCCGTGTGCCCCGACGATACCGCGTTCGTGATACTGGCCCCCTGGGGCCATGTCGGGTTCGCCGCGTTCGAAGTACTCGTTGGTGCCGTTCGGCGGCCGTCGAACCGTCGGCACGACGATTTCACCCTCACGGAACTCCGTCCCGTTCGGGTCCTCGACGATGCCGACTGCCTCGTGGCCCAGTACGAGGTGGTCTTCGCCCTCGGGTGCGCCGCCGTGGCCACCGTTGATGACCTCGTGGTCGGTCCCGTCGACACCGACGCGAAGGGTCCGAACGAGCACCTCGCCCTCCTGGGGCTCCGGAATCGGCTTCTCGATGACCTCCGGAGTGTTCGTTCCCTCACGCACTGCGATTGCTTTCATGGTACTCTCTGTGAGGGCCACCACCAAAACATTTATTCTATTTTGAGTAAAGACTCCCATGTCTGTGAGCCCCCGGAAGACCCGTCGAGACGGCCGTCTACGGACGAAGGCTGTCGAGCCACCACGTCGGCGCTCACTGCACCCACGTCTCGGTCGGTGGTCACACTCGAACAGTCTCACACCCAAGCAGTGCCGGTCCCTGTGAACCGTAATCACCAAGCCACAGAGTCCTCATCTCTGAGGTATGTACGAGGCGGCCCACGCGTATCCCGACGGAGAGAGCACGGCGGCACGACTCGCCGACACGGCCGCCCGCTACGGATACGACGGACTCGTGGTCCGTGCCCGCGACGCGACGCCGGACTACGAAGCAATCCGTGCGGCCACTCCCATCGACGTCGTCGACGCCGTCGAAGTCGTCGCCGACACGCCCGACAGAGCCAGCGGCGGTATCGGCAACTACCGACCGAAGGCCACGCTCCTCCTCCTGCAGGGTGGGACGAACGCACTCAACCGCTTCGCCGTCGAACAGGAACGCGTCGACGTGCTCACCCGACCGATGGCACACGACGGGGACTTCAATCACGTCCTCGCACGCGCGGCACGCGAGAACGGCGTCCGCGTCGAGTTCGACCTCGGACCCGTCCTCCGACTCGACGGCGGTCACCGGGTACAGGCGATTCGCAACCTCAGAAAACTCCGCGAACTCGTCGACCACTACGACGCTCCGTACGTCGTCAGCGGCACGCCCCGCTCGCATCTCCAACTTCGCGCTTCGCGAGAACTCGTCGCCGTCGGCGAGACCATCGGTTTCTCTGCCGACCAGATTCGAGAGGGCCTCGCGGAGTGGGGTCGACTCGCCGAGCGCAACCGTCGACTGACGTCCGAGTCGTTCATTGCCCCGGGTGTCGAAAAGGCCAGCCATGAAGAAGACGATTGAGGAACACGCCGACCGCTTCTCCCAGATAGCCGCCGACTACGACGAGACACAGTCCAGCGACGAGTACAGAGCCTGCGCGTCGCTCGTCGTCGACCACGCCGACCCGACGCCCGACGACGTCGTCTTGGACCTCGGGACGGGTACGGGAGCCATCGCCCTCGCACTCGCCCCGAGGGCGAAACGCGTCGTCGGCCGCGACATCAGCGAAGGGATGATGGAACAGGCCCGGAAGAAAGCTGAGAAAGAAGGTCTCGATAACGTCGAGTTCGGCGAGGGCCGGTTCCGTGACCCGAACTACGACGGCGAGGTGGACATCGTCGTCTCGAACTTCGCGATGCACCACCTCTCGGACGAGGAGAAACGCGAGGCGATTCAGACCATTGCGGACCTCGGTCCCCGTCGATTCGTCCTCGGCGACGTGATGTTCTTCGGCGAACCGAACCCCGACGAGCCGTTCTACAGTCCCGAAGTCGACGACCCGGCGACGGTCGGGATGCTCGCCGACGCGCTCACCGACGCCGGGTTCGCGCTCACGGCCGTCGAGTGTGTCCACGAGCAAGTCGGCGTGTTGGTCGCCGAGCGAGCGGGCGACGGCGACGAGGTTCCGAGCGCCGAATGAAGCATCTCCCGAAGCATATCCGACCGCGATGGCGCTATCTCGCCGTCGAACTGGAGACGTGGCCGGACGCGGACCTCTCGCGCGGGTCGTTCCAACGCGAACTCTGGTTCGCTGCACAGAACTTCGTCGGCGACGCAGGGAGTGCCGACGCCGACCTGACGGTCCTCGACTTTCACTTCTCGGGATGCGTCGGCGAGACGGTGGTCAGAGCCCGTAGAGGCTACGTCTCGGAGGCGCGGGCCGCGTTGGCCTGCATCGACGAAATCTCCGGGCACTCGGTCGGTATCCGGGTTCGCGGTGTCTCCGGGACGGTACGTGCCTGTGAAGAAAGGTATTTACGACGGCCGGCCGGAGTTCCCGAGGAGAGAAGCGTCGTCTTCGCGGATTCCGACCGGACCGCCCTGGCACGAGATACGGTCCTCGATGTGCGTCTCTCGTCGGGGTTCGTGGGAGCGACGGAACTCGATTTCGAGTGATACTCTATGCAGGGACAAGCGCAACAGCAAGCGTACGACCGTGGCATCACCATCTTCTCGCCCGACGGGCGTCTCTACCAGGTTGAGTACGCGCGTGAGGCCGTCAAGCGAGGGACAGCGAGCATCGGCATCCGGACGGCAGACGGCGTCGTCCTCGCGGCCGACAAACGCAGTGGGTCGCCGCTCATGGAACCGTCGAGCGTCGAGAAGATTCACAAAGCCGACGACCACATCGGCATCGCCAGCGCCGGCCACGTCGCCGACGCTCGCCAGCTTATCGACTTCGCCCGCCGCCAGGCACAGGTCAACCACCTGCGCTACGGCGAGGCTATCGGCATCGAGACGCTGACGAAGGAGATCACCGACCACATCCAGCAGTACACGCAGGTCGGTGGCGCTCGTCCGTTCGGTGTCGCCCTCCTCATCGCGGGTGTCGAGAAGGGCACGCCGCGTCTCTACGAGACGGACCCCTCGGGGACGCCCTACGAGTGGAAGGCCGTCTCTATCGGCGCCGACCGTGCGGAGATTCGCGACTACCTCGAAGAGAACTACCGCGAAGATATGGACCTCGACGCCGGCATCGGCCTCGCCGTCGAAGCCCTCGGCGAAGTGAACGAAGACGGACTCGCACCCGACGGCATCGGTGTCGCCACCGTCGACGTCGAGACCGAGCAGTTCAGCCAACCCTCCACGGAGGAACTCGAAGAGATCCTCTCCGAGCACGACGTGCTCGCGAGCGAGGGCGACGCTGCAGAAGAAGAAGAGTAAGTCACTCACCGACGTCCAAGTTTTTCCCGTTTCGTTCGACGCGCTCGCGACTAGTCAGTCGTACCGACCGGTCTCCGTGTTGCAGACGGCACAGTAGAACACGACACCGTCACCCATCGGTTCGGGGTCGGCGGGCGTTCGCTCGCCGCAAGCCGGGCAGTCTCGGCGGAGGTCGGTCGGTCCCTGTTCGAACGGTGCGCCGATAGCGAGTACGACCAGTCGCTCCTCGCCGCGATTCGACCCCTGTTGCCACTCTCCCGGGGCGAACCGTATCAGTTCGCCAGCGTCGACGGTGACGGTTTCTGCCTCCGTCTCGAACGTCGCAGTTCCCGAGAGGACGTAGAACACCTCCTCCTGCTCGTGATGGCGATGATAACAGTAGCCGATTGGCTCGCCGGGGGCGCGCTCGAAGTAGTTGAGAGCGACGCCCATCACACCGAGCGACTCTGAGAGCGACTTGAACACGCGGGCCGAACCGGCGGCGTCGTCACCGACCTCGGTCGTGGTGATTTTCATCGCCGAGAAGACGGCCGTCGTGCTGATAAATCGCGTCGTCTGTGAGACTGCAAAAACGGGGAGTCGAATCTCGGTGAGTCGAGAAGGGGCCGTCAGTAGTCGTCGTACGCGAGGTTCATCAGCCACTGCGAGAAGGCGTCGCTGTTGGCGTTGATCTCCTCTTCACCGATGAACGGCGAGAGCATGTCGCCCGCCATGAGCAGGGCGAAATCGAGGTCTTTGGCCGCAGGCTGGAGGTAGTAGGTGTTGTGTCCGTTGTAGACCGTATCCTCGCGCTCGATGAGACCCGTCGAGGCCAGCGCTTCGGCGATGCGACTGCCCTTCCGAGAGGAGACGTCTAGCTCCTTCCAGAAGTCGCTCTGGTGGATGCCACCCGACTGGCGGATGAGTTCCAGTCCCGCACGCTCGTCCTCCGAGAGTTCGGCTTCCGCTTCGGAGACGCTCACGCAAACCACCCCGGCGTCGTGTGCTCGCTCATACGTCTACAACGAAGTGGCTCCTCCTTATACTTGGCTTTCCACCGCTAGATACTCCGTCTCGCAGGGTGGCCCCGGCGCGAACTGATAGCGCGCTCGAAGCGACCCGTCCGTGTCTCGGCCGAGTGTGATGAGCGACGACGAGCGTGTCCCGTACCGGTCGGCGTGGATGCACACGCCGTACTCGTGGTCGCCGAGGACTCCGGCGGCGCGTTCGACCCACTCGTCTCCCGTCTCGCCGTCTTCGGGTCGGAGCGCCTCTCGCACCGCACGGGCGTTCGCCGCCTGTTGTCGACCGATGTCTGGTCGCCTATCCGGGACGAAAAAGGAGTCGTCGGTGCCGACGTTGACGACGACGTGGACGCCCGGTTCGTACTGGCGGACGTGAAGGTGGCCGTCCCACTCCAGGAGGTAGGCGGCGTCGGCGTCGGCGACGACGAGGTTAAACCCCTCGTACTCGTGGTCCTTCACCGCCTCCTCGACGAGTTCGAGTGCGGCCTCGGCGCTCTCTCGACGCAACGCGTCGCGGACGAGCAGTCCCCGAGAACGCTCGCTCTTCAGTCCCGTCACCCAGCGGTTGGTGACGCCGACGAAGAGGCCGTGCTCGTTGTACCCGACCCACGTTCCGCCCGCTTCGACGTCTCTCGGCGCGACGACGCCGGGGTCGTCTTCGATCTTCGCAGGCGCTTCGGCGGGCCGGTCGAGTGCCTCGTCGCGATTGGCGGCGACGACGACGGGAGCCTCGTCGAACACCTGCCACGCGATGGTGAGTGTGCACACGAGGAGGCCTACGAGCGGCGCGAAAATAACGGTGGCTGGTGCAGTGGGTGAGGAGTCAGGAGCGACTCTCGACGACGGGGAACAGCGCGTCGACGTCGACGTTCTCGTCGGTCAACTCGTACTCGTGGCCGTCGCGTTCGACGACGCCGTGGTGTGCGAGGTGGTCGAGGTGCGCGTAGGCTTCGCCGGGACCGTGGAGGATGTGGATGTTCTCCAACTCGCCGAACAGGTGCGCGCTGACCGTCCACGTGTCGCAGGAACCGTGTTCTTCGAGCACGCCGACGACGTTCTCCGTTCGCTCGCGGTGGTGGTCGAGAATCGTCAGTGCGCGCGCCGCGGGTTCGTCGATGACGTCGCGGTGGCCGGGCCACGCGCGTTCGAGGTCCATCTCGACGAGTCGGAGGAGGCTGTCGACGTACTGCGCGAGCGGTGAGTCGACTCGCAAATCCGCGCCGCCGACGTTCGGGGTATATTTTGGCAAGATAGCGTCGCCGACGAACGCCTCTCGGCCCTCGTCGCCGTCGAAGCCGAACGCCGCGAGTCCGGCGGCGTGTCCCGGCAGGTGGACCGCCTCGAAAGTTTGGCCGTTCACGTCGAACGTGTCGCCGTCGACGAAGGGAGTGACGTCCACGTCCTCGCCCGCGAGTTCGTCGTGGAAGTCGAGGAAGTCGAGCAGTTCTTCGCGTGGGCCTTCGGGCATGTTCCAGTCGCCGAGTGCGTCGAGGAGGAGGTCGCTGTGTGCGCTCACGACCGTCTCGTCGCCGGCGACGAGGGCGGCGTCGTCTTCGTGGACGTGGACGGTCGCCCCGCTCTCGGCTTGGAGTTCACCGGCCAGTCCGGCGTGGTCGTGGTGCCAGTGCGTGAGAAAGATGTCGTCGATGTCGGCGGCGGTCAGGTCGTGGGCCGCGAGGCCGTCGCGTAACTGCTCGCGGACGTCCGGGAGTGCGACACCGGCGTCGACGAGGACCGTTCGGTCACCGTCGAGGAGGTAGACGTCGTTTTTCCCCTCGAAGACGGTGTTCCCTAACTGGATTCGCTTCACGTTCGGCGAGAAGAAGGGAAGAACCATGAGGGTTCCCCATTGCGGTCGTCGCCGTGGTCAGAACTCGTCGGGGTTCGACTCGGTCCGTCGGTAGCGGTTGACGCGACGGTAGCCCGTCAGCGTGCCAGCTTCGTCGAACTCTATCTCGTACCGCCCGAGGATGTCTTGGGTGTCCGGGACGGATTTTCGTTCGATCATCTCGACGACGGCGACCCACTCGTCGCCACGTTTCGTCACTTCGATGACGCCGTCGAGGTCACGACTGATGAGTTCCGGTGCCAACTCGACCGTCTCGTTACGGATTTCGATGAGCCCGGGCGCCCCCGACGACTCGGTGTTCGTGGTCGTCGCGGTGTCGTCGCTGTCTTCGTCGGCGTCGTCAGCGTCGTTCTCGTCTGCGTCGTTGCTCTCGTCGGCCGACCCGTCGTCGCCTTCGTTCGCTTCTGCGTCGTCACCATCGACCACAGCGAGGAGTTGCGACGCCGTCGCCGCGCCGATACCCTCGATGTCGTAGAGGTCGGTTCGCTCCATCGTGCGGAGGTCACCGACGGTATCGATACCCGCCTCTCGGAGCGTATCTGCTGTCTTTGGGCCGATACCGTCGATTGATTCGATGTCTGCGTCGTCAGTGTCCGATGTCACGAAAGTAACCCTCGTCTATGGTACGTGGTGCGTAGGTGCGTAAGTGTGTGGTCAGCGAGACGCCTTCGGTGCTTAGGAGGCGTCGACGCCTGCCCGTGTCTTCTCGATCTTCTGTTCGTGTTTGCGGGCCGAAGTCGTCTCGATTTCGAGGTCTTGGATGTCGTCCAAGTCGCCAGTTTGGGTGGCTTGCTCTATCTTCGATATCTCTGATGCGTACGTCAGGAAGGTGTCGACGGATGCGGCGACGACACGTGCTTCGACGGTCAGAATCTCGATACCGACGACCGACACGCGCGCCCAGATGTCGATGACGATCCCCTTGTCGAGGATACGGTCGAGCACGTCTGCGAGGCTTGAGGAGTTCGGTGATGCTGTCGAAGGCATAGTTGGGCCAACACAATCGGATGGCATAACTACTCTGGCCAAATGCGACGACGACGTTCTGTTCTATCGGCCACAAACGCTACCCGTGCGTTCGGAGAAGAGTCAACGATAGCGCCGCCCATGAGTGAACATCTCTACACCTACGGCGTCGTCGACGACGACGAGTTCGAGTTGGCCATCGAAGGCGTCGACGGCGGTACTCCGATTCGAACGGTCTCGTACCGTTCGCTCACCGCCATCGTCAGCGACATCGACACGCTCGAACCAGAACGCTCGGACGAGAACGTCCGACGACACGACGACGTCCTCAGAGAAGTCATCGAATCCGCCGACGGCCGCACCGTCGTCCCGATGCAGTTCGGGATGGTGTTCAAGAGCGGACGGACGCTCAAGAGCGTCCTCCGCAGCGGTCGACGTGCGTTCAGAAAAGCCCTCCTCGACGTCGACGGGATGGTCGAACTGGGCGTGAAAATCGTCGTCGACGAGGGAGCGACGGTCGACGACGACACCGTCGCCGACATCGCCGAACGCCTCGCGGCGGCCGCCGAACGCGACGTGGAGAACGACCTGTTCAGCGACCGACTGTGCATGAACCGTTCGTATCTCGTCGCCTACGACGACCAAGAGGCGTTCTCGGAAGCCGTACAGGCCGTCCGCGACGACTACGAGGACCTGACCGTCCAGTACAGCGGCCCGTGGGCACCGTACAACTTCGTCGACATCCAGATCGGAGCGGCCCAGTAAGATGCTGCTCGTCGACGACCTGCTCCTCAAGCCGTTCGTCTCACTGCTCAACACCATCCACTCGATGGCCATCCAGGAGATGTACGACGTCTCCAGGATTCGTGACGAACTCAAGGAGAACCAGTTGCTGTACGAACTCGGCGAGCGCCCCGAAGCGACCTACCGAGAACGACGCACCGAACTCGAAGCCCAACTCGACGTCGCGGAGGCGGCCCACGAGAACCTCTCGGGCCGAGTCGAGGTGAAGCGATGACGCCCGGCCGGTCGGACACGAATCGAGACGACAGCCGAGACGAGGAGCGTCCCGCCGGCGGCGACGGCATCCTTGGTTCGCTCCGTCGGTTCTTGGAGACGCTCGACCAGATGAGCGAGAATGGAGAGTCGGTCCGTCACGGCCGGGCCGTCTCCGACCGCGGAACGGTCGACTACTCGATTCGGATCGGTTCGATTCGCGACCCGGAGCACGACGAACTGAGCGGGCGGCCGTCGAACGCGGAGGTGTCTCCGGAGTCACCAGTGAACGTTCGCGAGACCGACGAGGGAGTCGTCGTCCACCTCGACTTACCGGAAGTGGAGGGCGAGACGGTCGCTGCCGGTGTCGACGGACGAACGCTCGTCGTCGGCGTCGACAACAACGTCTACAAACGCATCAGACTGCCACGCTACGGGTTGACCGTCATCGCTGGCGCGTACCGAAACGGGATACTCGAACTCCATCTCGAAGACGGCGGCGATGGCGACGACGGCGACGACACAGCGGAGACCCAGACCCATGAGTGACGAGACAGACCAGACAGACGACGCCGACGAACAGACGACGGACGCACACGACGCCGAGGAGTCCACGGACGACTCCACGGAGTCGACGGACGGAGAGAGTGCCGAGAGCGAGAACGAGGAGTCCGACGAGAGTCGCGAGAACAGTGAAAGCGACGTCACCGACGTCGTCACCGTCGAACACGCACCCGACGCCGTCGAAGACGCAGCGGAGACGGCCGTCGACACCGTCACCGATGCGGGTGAACTGGTCGAAGAGGCCCAGTCGCTCTTGCGGAAACTGGCCGGTCTCGACGACGACCCGGAGTCTCACGAACGGGCCCAAGAACTCCTCGACGACCTGCACCTCGTCGCCGACGAAGCAGAAGACGTACTCGGAACCATCAACTTCGAGGAACTGCCCAACGCAATCGACGCCAGCGAAATGCCGGACACCGTCGACGCCGACGAACTCCCCGACGCCGTGACCAGCGGCGACCCGACGAAGGCCGTCGAACTGCGGAACCTCAACGAACTCGTCAAACTCACCGACCTCTGGGACGCGGTCGACGTCCGCGAGTTCTGGCGAAACAAGCGCGAGTTCGACGAGGCCGTCGACGGACTGTTCGACCGAGAGGCCGGCGACGAGGCGGACGACAGTCTGTTGGACGACATCTTCGACCGCCTCAGTGAGTCCGGTGAGGGAAGCGAAGAGAGCGACGCGGACGACGGGTTTCTCGACCGCGACAGCGGTCTCTTCGGCGACGAAGCGGACGAAGATGAAGAGACGGCGGCCGAGGCGGAAGACGACGAGTCGTCGTTGTCGAAACCCGAACTCGGCATGTTGGAGACCGACGAGTCGAAGCAGGCGGCCATCCAGAAGAAGATAAGCGAGTCGGTCGCCGACTTCCGAGGGAGCATCCTCGACGCTCGTGAACGACTGACCGAAGTCGTCGAGAAGAACCAAGAACGGACCGAGTCGGCGGGTCAACCGAACTCGCGGAACCCGACCGCCGTCTCGACGATGCCCACCTCGCGGGCGGACTTAGGCGGGTCGACCCGCTACTCGACCGTCCCCGAGGAGACCCGCTACTCGACCGCTCCGAACCGACCCCGAATCTACGGACAGCGGTTCGACGACGCGAAAGAACGAACGGAGAACGACGATGAATAACGGAACAGCCCCAACCAGACAGAAGGACAGCCTCGCCGACGTCGTGGAGATGCTCCTCGACAAAGGCGTCGTCATCAACGCAGATATCGCCGTCACGGTCGGCGAGACGGAACTGCTCGGTATCAAACTCCGCGCAGCCATCGCCTCGTTCGAGACGGCCTCGCAGTACGGTCTGGAGTTCCCCGAAGGAACCGACATGGAGCGTGTCGAGGCCGCCTCTGGACGAGGTGAGATAGGGAAACCGCCCGAGCGAGGGTTGACGGTTCGGGCGGGAGCGACCGACTCGGACGAACCCGACGACGAGACGAGCGAAGTAGTGGCCGACGACGCGAGTGAGGACACGGCCGACGAGGAGTCGACGGCCGAGACGGAGAGCGCGAACGCATCCGCCGATGACGACAATTGACATCGACGGCGAGGAGGCGACGAACGGCCTGACGACGCTCGTCGTCACCGTCGTCGAACTGCTCGTAGACGCGCTCGAACGCGAAGCTATCCGCCGGATGGAGTCGGGGTCGCTCACGGACGACGAGATAGAGCGACTCGGCCAGCAACTCGCGGCGATGGAAGACGAACTGGAGCGCCTCAAAGACGACCAGGACATCGACGACGACGTGGCTCGCCTGCGCGGCGACTTGGACTCGCTCGTCTCCGACGCCGTCCAGCAACTGGACCACGACCAGCGCGGTGCGATGCTGGGGGGCATGCGTCATGAGTGAGTCTCCTGCCGACTTCGAGACGGGACGATATCTCTACTGTGTCGCCCTCGACGACGAGGGGACGTCGCTGTCGACGACGGGCCTCGACGACGAACCGGTGCGAGTCGTCCGCGAGGCCGGACTCGTCGCCGTCGTCCACGACTGTACCTCGCTCTACGACTCGGACTCCGCGACGCAGATTCAACGGTGGATACTCACCCACCAGTCCGTCGTCGACGACGCGGGCGAGGCGTTCGGCACGCCGCTTCCGTTCCAGTTCGACACCATCGTCCGCGGCGACGACGAGGCACTACGGTCGTGGCTCAGTGACGAAGCCGAGACGCTGACCGACCACCTCGACGCCCTTGCTGGACGCTGGGAGTACCGCATCGAAATCGTCTGGGACGAGGCGGCCGCTCGCGAGGAGTTGGAGGAAGCCGACGACGAACTTCGGGACCTCGCCGAGCGCCGCGAGGAAGCCAGCGAGGGGACACAGTTCCTCTTGAACAAACAGTACGAGTCGCGTCTCGACCAACTGGTGAGCGAACAGCGTCGCGCGGAGGCGGCGGACCTCGCCGACCGACTCTCCGGCGAGGTGACGGACCTCGTCGACCTCGGCGAACGGTCGACGGTCGGGTTGGACATCGGCGGCGCAGACGAGGACGTCGACGTGCTCGCCCGGTTCTCCGTCCTCGCCACGGACGACGAACAGGAGGCCGTCGGCTTGCTCCTCGACGACGTCGCGGCCGACCCGGGTATCGAAGTCCGATTCACCGGGCCGTGGCCGCCGTACACCTTCACGCCCGAACTGGGAGGGGGCGATGCGCCCGACGAAGTCTGAGGACGACGCGTTGGTGGACCTCGTCGACGTCATCCTGCGGAAGGGTGCGGTCATCGAGGCGGACGTCGTCATCGCCGTCGCCGACATCCCGCTCGTCGGCCTGAAACTCCGTGCCGCACTCGCTGGGATGACGACGATGACCGAGTACGGCATCTTCGAGGAGTGGGACGAGGCACAACGCCTCCGCCACCGCGAGGGTGTGGACCGCCGCGTCGAGTAGGCGGTGTGTGCCGCAACCGGGGACCACTTTGACCGTCGTCCCGTCGATTCGAGTATGACCGACTACCAGCCCGGTGTCTGCAACATCGGTCCCGCCGAACAGCGAAAACGGTCCGCTCTCGGTGCACTCGCGTCGCTCGCGACCCTCCTCGTCGTGCTTGCAGTCCTCGCGACCGACATTTCACGGTTCGTCCTGCTCGTGACGGTCGTTTCGCTCTTCGTCGTCGCCGAGGGATTTCTCCAAGCACAGACCGGATTCTGCCCTCGGTTCGCGTCGACCGGCGTCTACGACGTGAGCGACGACGGCACCGAGCGTCGACAGGTCACGGACGCGGACGACCACGCTACCGACCGGCGACGAGCGCGGAGATTCCACCTTCAGTCTGCGGGACTCGCCATCGTCGGGACCGGTGTCGTCGTCGCCGTCGGCGTTCTCGTGCCGTAACGTTCTCCAGAATTTACTAATCCTTCGCAGTTGGTTCAGTACCCCGATACATTGAAACAGGGGCATGTCGTAGCCGTCTCCGTCCAGGGATGCCCGAAAACTTCTACGACCTGCTCGGCGTCGACGAGGACGCGACGAAAACGGACCTGAAGCGCGCGTACCGACAGCGTGCCCGCGAGTACCATCCGGACGTCAACGCCGACGACCGGGCAGGGACACAGTTCAAGACGGTCCGCCGGGCGTACGACGTGCTCCGCGACGAGACGGAACGCTCGGCGTACGACCGACTGGGCCACGAGACGTACGTCCGAAAACGGATGAACGGGCTTCCCTCCTCACCCGGCGAGTCGGCGACCACCTCCGCTTCCGCTTCCGCTTCGAGTTCGACGCAGTCGTCTTCGTCCTCCCAGTCCTCGAACGCCTCGACGACTTCGAGTAGTTCGACGTCGTCACAGTCGTCGAAAACCTCGAAGCAGTCGAAGCAGTCGAAGCAGTCGAAGACCTCGAAATCGTCTCGGGCTCAGTCGTCTCAGCGTTCTACGTCGTCGCAGTCGGCGTCGAACTCCTCGTCGAGTGGGCGTCGAACACGACAGCAATCGACGGCGTCCAGGAGTTCCACGAGTCCGTCCGGGCAGACCGGAACCGACCGAACCACGTCGTCGCGGACGACGCGCACTTCCAGTACGACACAGTCGTCGTCCGGCCGACGAACTCGACTCCGGAACCGGTGGCTCGGGGTTTTTCTCGCACTCTCCATCTACGTCGCCGGATTCGCGCAGTTCGTCGCGGCGAACCTCTCGGCCATCGATGCGCTTCTCGCACGACTCACGTCCGACCCCGCGTCGGCGCTGACGGCTGGGTGGGGTTTCGGCGACCCGACGGCGTACGTTCAGACGCTCGTCGCCGACCCATCACTCGTCCTTTTGTTTCCGCTCGGCGCCGTCCTCCTCCCGGTTGCGCTGGCGACGACCGTCCTCAAGTTCGGCCGCGGTGCCGCGTGGTTCTACCTCCTCGGTGCAGTCGGCCCGCTTGTGGGTTTCGCCGCCGGTCCGGTGCTCCCAGAGATGGCCGGTGTCGACCTCGCGCTGTTCGTCGTCCTCCCGTTGCTGGCCGCACTGGTGTTTCTCGGTGACGTCGGTCGGTATCTCGTGGCGACACGCTAACCTCTTTCACGTCGGGCACCACGATATGGATATATGGGACTTCCGCCGAATCACGTCTGGCGAATGCGGTTGCGTGGCGTCAACGCCTACCTCGTCGCCGACGACGGTCTGACGCTCGTCGACGCCGGCACGCCGTGGGACGCCGACCGCATCCGGACGCGCATGGACAACATCGGCCACGACGTGGCAGATATCGACCGCGTACTGCTGACCCACTACGACCTCGACCACGTCGGCACGCTGGCGAAACTCGACCTCGACGCCGACGTCTATCTCGCCGCTCCCGACGCCGACTACTTCCGCGGAACTGACTCGCCACCGCTCACGAACCACAAGGGACTCTTCCAGCGGGCGACGGAACTCTTCGTCAGTGACCCGACGTTCACTATCCAACCTGTCGAAGACGGCGACCAAATCGGTCCGTTCGTCGCCCACCGTACGCCTGGTCACACGCCCGGCCACACTGCCTTCGTTCACGACGAGTACGGTGTCGCCTTCGTCGGTGACCTCGTACGCACCATCGACGGCGAACTCCACCCCTCGCCGTGGGTGTTCTCCTACAGTCTGTCGAACGTGAAGCGGAGTATCCGGACGCTCGCCGACCGCATCCCCGACGTCGACGTGTTGGCCGTCGGCCACGGCCACCCGGTGCGGACGAAGGGCGGTATCGCACTCCGACAGCTAGCCGACCGACTCTGAGAGACTGTGGACGACCACCGAACGGCGTCGACGGGACACGTTTTTGCCCCCGTCGCTCGTCTCTCTGGCAGTGATACCCCGCTCTCGACGCGCCTTTCTCGCACTCGGTGGCTCCTTGGCGTCGGCAGTGCTCGCCGGATGCACCACGCCGAGGAACGAAGTCCGTGAACGGACGACCGACACCGTCGACGTCGGCAACGCAACCGACCTACAGGTGACGAGTCGAAACGGGTCGGTGACCGTGACGACGTGGGACCGAGACGCCGTCGAACTCTCTGTCACAAAGCGGACCATCGGTAGCCGTGACGCCTTCGACGACGTCGAGGTCCGAACGGCAGTCCGCAACCGGTCGCTCGCCATCGAGACGGTCTACACCACCGACCGAGCACGCCGGCGGGTAGCGACCGACTTCGAACTCCAGGTGCCGTCGTCACTGGCCGTCTCGGCCGTCGAGACCGGAAACGGCCGCGTCGACGTGACCGGCACCACCGGTGACGGACGGTTCTCGACCCAGAACGGACGCGTCACGGCCACCGACGTCGATGGGTTCGTCACGCTCACGACGAGTAACGGCGCGCTCGAATCGAGTGGCTGTACTGGCGTCGACGGCGCGAAGACCTCGAACGGGTCGATAGACCTCGAACTGCTCGACATCCGCCGAGACGTGGATATCTCGACGCAGAACGGGTCCATCGACGTCGCCGTCTCCGGGTCGCTCGACGCCGACGTCGTCCTCGCGGCATCCAACGGGAACGTCGCCGCCGACGGAGTCGAACTCGCGAACACGACGCGAACGCCTCGTCGGATCACCGGGCGACTCGGCGACGGCGGCAACCGACTCCGACTCTCGGTCACCAACGGGTCGGCCGAACTCACCGCCCTCGACGACTAAACAGACTCTCGGCGTCCGGTTCGAGAGCTTTCGTTCGACACACCACGGGCGAGTGTTTATCACGCACGGTTCCATCATGGTTTTTGATGCCACAACATAACCTCCACTCGTATCAGGAGACGTACGACTCGTTCGACTGGGACGACATCTACGCCGAAGCGGACTGGGACGCACCCGACCAGTTGAACATCGCTCACGAGGTCTGTGACCGCCACGCCGAGGATAGAGGGAAAGTCGCGCTCTACCACGTCGGCACCGACGGTGAACGAACGGCCCTCTCGTTTTGGGAACTCGCGCGGCAGTCGAACGGGTTCGCGAACGTCCTCGAATCGCTCGGCGTCGCGCGCGGTGAACGGGTGTTCTCGTACATGCCGCGCGTCCCCGAACACTACGTCGCCCTCGTCGGGACGCTCAAACGGGGGGCCGTGTGGGGGAGCGTCAACGAACGGTTCGGACCCGACGGTATCGCCTACCGCCTCGACGACTGCGAGGCGAAAGTCGTGGTGACGACAGCAGCGAACCGCGACACCGTCGCCGAGGCAGTCGAAGACGCCCCGTCCGTCGAGACGGTGATCGTCCTCTCGGAGGACGGCACCGGCATCGAGCGCGGTGACGTCAGCTATCGGACGGCGATGGCCGACGCGAGTCGAGAGTACGAGGTGGCGGCCACAACAGGCGAGGACGACGCACTACTCTACTACACCTCGGGGACGACCGGACTGGCGAAGGGTGTACTGCACAAACATCGCTGGGTCGCCGGTGTCGCGGCCACACAGAAGTACGCCGTCGACCTGCAGGAGGGCGACCTGTACTGGTCGACGGGTGACCTCGGGTGGCTGACCGGTCCCATCAACACGCTCGGTGCGTGGTTCTGGGGGACGACGCTGTTCACCTACGAAGGTGAGTTCGACCCCGAGACGTGGGCGGAACTACTCGACGAGTACCCGATTTCGGTGCTCTTCAGCGTCCCGACGGCCTATCGGATGCTCCGCGCCAACGAGGCAGTCCTCGACGGCGTCGACGTGGACCTACGGCACGCGCTCTCTATCGGCGAACCGCTCTCGGCGGGCGTCGTCGACTGGGGTGAAGAGCGGTTGGGCGTGACGATTCACGACACCTACGGCCAGACGGAGACGGGGAACATGGTCGTCAATAACTACCCGACGATGGAGATTCGCCCCGGCAGTATGGGGAAACCGCTCCCGGGCGTCGAGTCGGCCATCGTCGACCCGGAGACGGGCGAGGAACTCCCGCGCGGTGAGACGGGAGAAATCGCCCACCGCGGCAACTTCCCCTGTTTCTTCGCCGAATATTGGCGAAAACCCGAGCAGACCGAGGCGTGTTTCGAGAACGACTGGTATCTCTCGGGTGACCTCGCGCGGATGGACGAGGACGGCTACATCTGGTTCGAGGGCCGCGCCGACGACGTCATCATCTCTGCGGGCTACCGCATCGGCCCGTTCGAAGTCGAGTCGTCGCTCGGCGAACACGAGGCCGTCGCCGAGGCGGCCGTCGTCCCCAAACCCGACACCGAACGCGGCAACATCGTGAAAGCCTACGTCGTCCTCGCCGACGGCTACGAGGCCAGTGAAGCGCTGGGCGAGGAGATAAAACAGCACGTCCGCGAGGAGTTGTCCGCCCACGAGTATCCGCGCGAGGTGGAGTTCGTCGATGACTTGCCGAAGACCGTCACCGGAAAGATTCGACGGACGGAACTCCGCGACCGGACAGACGACTCGTCGGCGTAATTGGCGTCGTCGCGACTCACCGGCCGACGACTTCTCCGTGTATCTTCGACTATCGAAGCCTCTCAGGATAGTTCGAGTGACATCGGACCCGCGCAGAGCGCGGGTCCGTGACTGACCAAGCCAACTGCGAAGAGCACCAGTCTCGCAGTTACCCGGCGCGCATCGGCGGTCTGTTCGTCCACACCACGCGCGCCAGTATCCTCTTGGACGGATGCTGTGAAAAGTCCTACGTTACTACCAATTCCAGCCAGCCGATGCAATATTTCCGCTCTGTTCGGAATCAATCCGGCCAGTAAAACGGACAGAGTTCTAATATTGTCAATCAATCGTGGCCGTCGCTGGACGGTTGCACACTCCCACGGCGAGCAGTACAGAAAACACCTAATTATTCGTTCGGGTTACCGGACGTAGTACGGGTCGTCGCCCGCGAGGAACCGACCGAGGTCGGCCTCGCGGCGGAAGTCGGTCGAACGGAGGGTCGCGAGTCCGTCGACCAGTTCCCCACGGTCGTCGCCGTCCCACTCGCTCGGATCACGGATAGGGAGCACGAGAAAGCCGCTGCCACGGAGTTCGGTCGCGTGGAGTCGCTCCATATCGACGGTGGTCTTGTGCGCCTGTGCGGTGTAGTTCTCCAGCACGTGTCGCGTGGCGCGCGCGCCGACGGGCAGGAGGACGTGTGCGGCGATGGCGCGCAGTTCCGCGTCGAAGAACCGTTCCATGTCGCCGTACGAGGACACGTCCGGGTCGCCGTCGCCGGTCGGGACACACATGTGCAAGTACGAGAGGAACGTCCGCCGTACCTCCGGTTCGGTGCCCACGTTTCGGAGGAGTCCCGCGTCGGCGAGTGCTTCTTGCAGTCGTAGTCCGGCGTCGTTGGTGAACGGAACGCCGGAGTCGACGCCGCCGTGTCGACCCGGATGGTCGCCGACGACGTGGAAGTCGGCGTTCGCGTCGCCGTACCCTGCGACGAACCGCTCGCACGAGGGGCGCATCCCGAAGGGGTTGCTCGTGCGGTCAGTGACGTTTCTCACGGGGGTCGATATGAGACATCACGGTTTAGGTGGCGCGGTTTCGGCCGATACTGCGCGCACTCGACGGCCTCAGAGTTCGACGCCCGAGGGGATGAGACTCTTCTCTCGGAGGAGTCCCCCGTCGGCGTCGTAGACGAGGAAGGTACGCTTCTCGTAGGTGACGAGCGGTTCGCCCTCGACGGTGAGTTCGACCCGGTATCGGCCGTCGTCGTCGTCGCCGCTTCTTCCGTACTCGCGGGCCGCGCGGATGAACTTCAGGACGTCGTTGGCGTCCTCGTTCAGTTCGAGGACGAAGTCACCCGTCGTCCGGTTGGTGACGCCGACGACACCAGTCGAATCCGGTGTGTCCAGCGGGGCCTGAAGCCGAAAGGCGACGTCAGTTTCGCTCGCAGAGAGAAGGTCGCCGTCGGTTCCCGTGAGTCGCTCTCGGAGCAACCCCTCGGGTCCGTGGAAGTCGATGCGGACCAGTGGCTTCTCGGGGTCCCCATCGTGTTCAACCCAATCGATGTATTCGACGGTCAGTTCGAAGTAATCACGCCTCATTCCGTACGCGCCCTTGGGTATGGCCAAGTAAGAACGTAACGCCCCAGACAGTCCACCTCTCCCTGCCGTGTGTTCCCCGTTCTGCACACGAAAGAGGCCCTGAACGGCTACTCAGATGCATGTTGTTTTTCGAGAATTTCAGGGTCGACTTTAAGTATTGGTATACGGTATGTTCGCGCAGTTGACTCGGAGCCACATGTCACGAGACGAATTACAGACGGAAGCGGACCAACAGGGGTCACTCGCAGCCCTGCGTCGACATCTCACACACGCGATGGAGGTCCTTCGTGGGTCCACGCTCGACGCTCGGCCGTTCCGGCCGGGTGAAGACGGACCGCTCTCGACGTACACGATTCCCGCCAGACACGAAGAGGTCGACCGTTACTGGGTGAACGCCCCGTTCGCCTACGTCGTCGTCACCTTCGACCCGACCGCGAGCGAGCACTACTACCACGTCGTCGAACCCGACACCGACGAGTTCACGGCAGACCTCAGAGAGCGCGTCGCCGTCGACATCCGCGACCCACTGCTGTATCGGTCCCCCGAGGCCGACACAGTCGGCGAGTCGGTGCTCCGTGAAGAACTGACGACGCTCCTCCAGCAGTACGGTATCGACGTCGACATGAAGACGTACCACACCGTGCTGTACTACCTCTATCGGGACTTCGTCGGCTACGGTAAGGCCGACGCGCTGTTACACGACAGCCACATCGAGGACATCTCCTGTGACGGGTACGACCTTCCGATCTTCATCTACCACGACGAGTACGCCGACATCGAGACGAACATCGTCTTCGGTAGCGACGAGTTGGACGACTACGTCATCCGTCTCGCACAGCGTTCTGGTCGCCACGTCAGCGTCGGCAACCCCGTCGTCTCGACGACGCTTCCCGATGGCTCGCGAATCGAACTCTCGCTCGGTCAAGAGGTGACGCCACGCGGGTCGGCGTTCACCATCCGCCAGTACGCCGACGAACCGTTCACACCCATCGACCTCATCGACTACGGGACGTTCTCCGTCGAGATGATGGCCTACCTGTGGCTCTGTATCGAGCACAACAAGTCGCTCATCTTCGCGGGCGGGACAGCGTCGGGGAAGACCACCGCGATGAACGCCGTGTCGATGTTCATCCCCCCGCGGGCGAAGGTACTCACCATCGAGGACACGCGCGAACTCTCTTTGTACCACGACAACTGGCTCTCCAGCGTGACGCGCGAGCAACTCCACGAGGGGTCGGACATCGACATGTACGACCTGCTCCGGTCGGCACTACGCCATCGCCCCGAGTACATCATCGTCGGCGAGGTCCGTGGCGACGAGGCCGTGACGCTCTTTCAGGCGATGAACACCGGCCACACGACGTTCTCGACGATGCACGCCGACAGCATCGAGACGGTCATCAACCGCTTGGAGAACGAACCCATCAACGTCCCGCGGGCGATGGTCCAGTCGCTCGACCTGCTCTCGATTCAGACGCTCACGCGCTTCGAGGGTGAGCGCGTTCGCCGGTCGAAAACTATCGGCGAAATCGGGGGTATCGACCAGCGGACCGGCGAACTCGACTACTCGTCGGCGTTCAAGTGGAACGCGCAGAGCGACTCGTTCAGACGGAACGACAGCGACCTACTGTCGGAGATTCAAGCCGAACGCGGCTGGTCGCGGTCTGAACTCCTGCGCGAGATTCGCCGACGTGAGCACTTCCTCGAACAGCTACAGACGTACGGCGTCGGCGACTACCGTCGGTTCACCGCACTCGTCAACGAGTACTACGCCGACCCCGAACGGGTGACGAAGCGACTCGACGACGGGTTGGTCACGGCGGAGTCGACCTGATGCTCTGGCTGGTTCCACTCGGCTTCGCCGCGCTCCTCTGTGTGCTCCTCCTCTTCGACCTGACCGACGAGCGGGTGCGACTCGCCGTGACGCGAGTCGGGTTGTCGCTCTTCGGCGACTACGTCGGTACAGCCAACGGTGCCGAGCGACAGAAGCGACGGATGCAGGCCGCACACATCGGCATCACACACCGAGTGTACGCCTCACGAACGCTGGTGTACAGTACGATATTCGGCATCGTCGGCAGTATTCTCGGTGTCTATCTCTCTGCGGGCTTTCTCTCGGTACTCGCCATCTCTTCCGAAGAGATACAGAACGCGCTCCCCGGAGTGTTCGGTTTCCTCGGCAACCTCGCCTCCATCTCGTCGCTCGGCGGCCTCGAACTCTTCGTCCTCCTCTTTTTCGCGAGCAGTACCGTCGGCACGTCGCTCGCCTTCGGCGCGTACCGCGCACGGTGGGTGTATCTCGACCAGTTGGCCGTCGCCCGCGCGAGCGCCATCGAGGTGACGCTCCCGCGAACCGTCGCGTTCGTCTACGCGTTGTCGCGCAGCGGGATGTCCTTCCCGAGCGTCTTAGAGACACTCGTCGATAACCGGAGTGTCTACGGGGCATCGGCCGACGAAATCGGCGTGGCGGTCCGAAACATGAACACCTTCGGGACGGACATCCTGACCGCCCTCCAGCAACTCGGTCGCCGCACGCCGAGCGACGGGATGGAGGAGTTCGCAGAGAACCTCGCCAGCGTCCTCTCTAGCGGGCGAAACCTCTCCGAGTTCCTCCGAGAGCAGTACGAACGGTACCAAGAGGAGGCCCAGTCCCAACAGGAGCAGTATCTCGAACTGCTCGCGACGTTCGCCGAGGTGTACGTCACCGTCCTCGTCGCCGGACCGCTGTTCTTCATCACCATCCTCGTCGTCATCGGACTCGTCCTCCAGGACACGCTCGGCTTCATCCGATTCATCAGCTACGTAGCCATCCCGCTCGCGAGTGCGGGGTTCGTCGTCTACATCGACAGCTTGACGCAGTCGATGGAGACGGGCGGCGACGACAGTCCCTTCGAGGAACAGACGACGGCCGAATCACACAACTACGTCGCCGACGGCGGTGCGACTCAGACCGATGCACACGACGTGAACCGCCAGCGTCTCCGCACGTACGACCGACTCCGACCACTGCGACGATGGCTCGACGACCCCTGGGGGATGGCGTTCGCTCACCCGGCGCGTTCGCTCGTGCTCACGGTTCCGCTCGGTCTCCTCTGGTTGATGCTCCGAACCGACTGGCCGACGCAACTCCCGTCCGTCGCCAACGTCGATCTCGTCGCCGGCATCGACCGCATCGACGAACCGCTCGTCCAGGTGACCATCCTCGTCTTGAGCGTGTTCGCGCTGGCGTACGAGGTGCGGAAACGCCGTCTGCGAGCGATGGAGGCGGCGATTCCCGACTTCCTCGACCGGATGGCCAGCATCAACGAGGCCGGCGTGACCGTCGTCCAGAGCATCCGTCGCGTCTCCCAGAGTGACCTCGGTGCACTGACGCCGGAGGTCCAGCGGACCTGGCGCGACATCGAGTGGGGTGCGGACGTCTCGACGGCGCTGAACCGCATGGGGCGACGAACGTCGTCGCCGACGGTCACCCGTGCAGTGACGCTCATCACGAACGCGATGCGAGCGACGGACGACATCGCGCCCATCCTTCGCATCGCCGCCGACGAGGCGCAGTCGAGTCGTCGACTCCGCCGCGAACGACGCACCGAGATGATTACCTACCTGATGGTCATCTACATCTCCTTTTTCGTCTTCCTCGGCATCATCGCCGCCCTCTCGGTGTCGTCCCTCCCCGCTATCGAGGCGACCCAGACGGTCGGACAGGGGTCGACCGATGCCATCTCCGGGACGACTGGCGTCTTCAGCGGTATCGGCGACGTCGACACCGACGCCTACCGCCTCCTCTTTTTCCACACGACGGCCATCCAGGCGGTCTGTTCGGGACTCATCGCCGGGCAACTGGGTGAGGGAAGCCTCTCGGACGGCGCGAAGCACGCCGCCATCCTCCTCCTCGTCGCCTACGCGACGTCGCTCGTCATCTGAGTCGCCAGCGACGTTCGTATTCTGGCCGTCTCCGTCGCGTGAATCGACGAAGTCGGCGGGCATTTATCTCACCGCGAACATCTCCTCCACATGGAGTCGGACCCACGACAGACCTACGACCGCATCGCCGCGCACTTCGCGTCGACGCGCGAGTACGCGTGGCCCGAGGTCGAGACGTTCGTCGACGAGTGGGGGACCGCCCGGCAGCGAGCGCTCGACCTCGGGTGTGGCAACGGTCGACACGCCGAACTCCTCGCCGACCACGTCCAGAGAGTCGTCGGTCTCGACCTCAGCCGCGGGTTACTCACCGAAGCGCAGACGCGAGCGACCGAACGCGGATTCGCCGTCGACCTCGTCCACGGCGACGCCGCCTGCCTCCCGTTCGTCGACGACGGGTTCGACCTCGCGGTGTACGTCGCCACGCTGCATCACCTGCAAAGCCGCGACGCACGCGTCGCCAGTCTCTCCGAACTCGCTCGCGTGCTGACTCCCGAGGGTCGAGCGGTCGTGAGCGTTTGGAGTACCGCGCACGACACCTTCGACGCCGAGCACGGGTTCGATACGACCGTCGACTGGACGCTCCCCGGCGGTGAGACGGTGCCCAGATACTACCACATCTACGACCCCGAGGAGTTCCGCACGGACCTCGATGCGAGCGACCTCACCGTCGTCGAGACGTTCGTCTCCAGCGGGAACTGCTACGCCGTGGTCGGCGGCCACTGAGCACTCAGCACTACGCACTGACGCAGTGGTGCATCCAACGCCGTCGAAACGTCTTTACTCTCCTCTGTCGACGAACGTGTCTACACGATGTCCCCATCCACCGACGCCGACACCTCGGACCTCGCGAATCCGTTCGAGAGCACCGAAGCCTACTACGCCGAGTACCGACCACGGTACGGCGACGACCCACTCGACTACCTCGTGACCAGATTCGACCTCGACGAGTCGGCCCGCGTCCTCGATTTGGGCTGTGGCGCAGGCCACCTCGCACTCCCACTGGCCGCAGCCGCTGGCGAGGTTGTCGGGATGGACCCGAACGAAGAGATGTTGCGTCACGCCCGACGGTTGGCCGACGACGAGGGACGCGAGAACCTCTCGTTTCTGGTGGGGTCGGATGCCGACCTCGCCGAGTTCACCGACGACCTCGCACCGCTCCGACTCACAACGATGGGGCGGTCGTTCCACTGGATGGACCAGTCGCAGACGCTGGACACGCTGCGAGAACTGACCGAACCCGGCGGTGGCGTCGCCCTACTCACCGACCGCGAGTGGCTGACCAAGGGCACCGACGCGTGGCAGGAGGCTGTGTACGAACTCGCCGCCGAGTACCTCGACGACATTCCCGCCCGGGTCGACCCGGCGGACGTCGAGTACGACGACCCGTGGGACGAACTCCTCGCCGACCACGGGTTCGTCGACGTCGAGACACGGACGTTCCCCGTCGAGCGAGAGTGGGACGCAGACGGAATCGTCGGCTACGTGTTCTCGTTGTCGTTCTGCTCACCGACGACGTTCGGCGAGGAGAAAGAGTCGTTCGAGAATGCCCTTCGAGCGCAGTTAGCGGACGTAGATAGCGAGACGTTCCTTCAGCACACCGGCGTCGAAGTCGTCTCGGGCAAGAGAGCA
Source organism: Halogranum rubrum (assembly GCF_900114455.1). Taxonomy (GTDB): domain Archaea; phylum Halobacteriota; class Halobacteria; order Halobacteriales; family Haloferacaceae; genus Halogranum; species Halogranum rubrum. The sequence goes on from NZ_FOTC01000002.1 coordinate 592,547, forward strand.
TCCGGCTGTCGGAGCCGTCTCGACGGCGAAGACGGCACCGCGACGAACTGACGGCCGACGTCCCACGTCGGTCGGTGCCATCGACCGTGTACGCATAGCCTCGCCGTCGCCGATGACGTCCTGACTCACTCGTCGTCTGCCCGACAGTCGAGCACGTGCTCGATGCATCTCCGTAGTTCCGGTTTCGTTACGGGGAGTACGAGATGTCCACAGTGGTGCAGTTCGAGACGTTCGAGGTGACGCCGGGTGGGAACGACGACGACGAGTCGACAGTCACATTCCGGTTTTGCAACCGACTGGAGGGCGGAGTGGTCGATTGGGCCGCGTGGCTTGTAGTGAAACACCACCACGTCCGTCACCTCGAACTGCTGTCGTTCTAGCTGCCGACGCTCGCACGCTTGCCTGACGTCGTAGTCAGAGTGCAACAGGTCCGCAAAGAGGTTGTTCAGCCGAGGGTTGTCGTCTACGACGAGAACCGTCGGAACGGTCTTCCGGCCGCTTCGCGCCGTCCAACTGTCGAGGTCGCCGACCGTATCCAGTAAATCTGCCCCTGAGTCGGTGAGTGAGTAGGTGACGTGGACACCGCTGTGAGCAGTTCGTTCGACGATTCCGTAGTCGGTGAGTTCGTTCAAACTGTTGGTCAAAACTTTCGAAGAGATGTCGAACCGTCGTTTCAAATCGCTAAATCGACACGGTCCATCGGTTTGAACTGCACGGAGGAGGTTCAACCGCCACTTCTTGGAGAGCAGGGAACTGATTTCTCTGACCGAGCAGGGGTCGCCACAATCTTCTGTCATTATATGTGTCTTCTATTTTATCAATTATTTCCAGACATATATAAATAATTATTATAGAGCAACTATCTCAACCAATTATATGTAAGGTTAATTACTTTATGCCTTGGTAACAATTTAGTAACCTTGCTAGGCCGTATAATTATTCTATAATTAATTAGAAAATTATACTGTATTCCAAAATGAACAATCTGGAAAAACCGGATGACTCGAACCCGACAACCTGGTCACGTCGTTCGTTTTTGGGGACCGCCGCGGCCGGGTCGCTCTTAGGCGCGACTAAGCAGGGGACGGGTACGGTGGAGGGAAAGAAGGGCTCTTCGGACCTCCCTTCGACTGCCGACCAGGTCCAAGAGTCGCGGGCAACGACGGCCCTTCAAATCGGCCCGGAGCTCAATCTCGGGGAGCGGCGTGTCGTCGCCAGCGGCGAGTACGGTTACGACACCATCCAAGATGCGTGGGAACACGCGGCTAGCGGGGACATCATCTTCGTCCATGGTTCGTACGATGCACAGGAAGCGGGCGAAGAGTTTCCGATCGTCTTGGACCAATCGCAGAAAGAAGTCGTCCTCACCGGTGGTCACCCGTCCGGGTCGGTCATCGATGCTCGACACGCCCCCGACAAGAACGTCATCGAGGTGCTCGGCCGCGGACAGAACGATTACCGGAACAAAGCGATTGTACAAAAACTGAAGATTCGAGGCGGAAACATCGGACTGCGTATTCGCGCAGCGCCGTACTCGACGTACAAGGACCTCGTGTTCTTCCAGACGGGGTCCCACGGCGTCTCCGTCGAAACGTATAACGACGCCAGCGGGGCGTTCAAAGGGTCCTTCGGTATCAACTTCCGGAGTTGTGTGGCTTGGTCGTGTCGGGGCGTCGGCTTTCGACTCAGCAGTGAGGCCAGACCCCACAGTACGAGCTTCTACGGATGTCACGCTCTCTGGAACGGTTACTACGAGGGGAACAACGCGCCCGGCGTCCTGCTTCGCGGATACGCCTCCCGGTGGAACGGAGGCACCATCCAGAACAACGGCAGTTACGGTATCGACGCCCGAGGCGGTGGGTCCCAAACCGTCTACGGGACGTACTTCGAAGGTAACGGGGCGAGTTCCGAGTTCCCGCACGGTATCTACGTCTCTAAATCGCCCGGTCTCAGCATCGATAGCTGTTACTTCAACGGTCACTTCTCCCGAGAGGTCACGAACGGCCTCAGAGACGGCCACCGAGCGATTGCTGTCGTCGACGCGAAGGGTGTCGACATCCGGAACACGACGTTCCGAAACTACACCGACGCCTTCCTCTACGGTCGAAACACTCTGGACGTGGACATCCATCGACCGTCGCACGACGCGCTCGACGAGACGGAGTTCCTCAGCGACGCCAGCGAGTTTCAGCGACTCCGGAGCGACGGGATGGTTCAAGAGGCCGACCTCCGAGACACCGACGGCCTGTACCGCGGAGACATGGGAATCCACAACGGCGACGGAGAGGCACTGTGGGGTCCAGCCGTCTGGAACGGCCGTGAGTGGATCAGCGTGATGGAACCGACGATAGTGTGAAACGAGCGATGCAGTCAGAGAGCATCAGAGAATCATAATAATTATTAAACAAATCTATGCCCAGCACTAATCAGTACTCCCTGATGACGGGAACGAAGTACGAGACCGACGTCCACGTCTACGACTCCGGCCGAACTGGTCCGACGACGGTCGTGATTGGCGGTATCCACGGAAACGAACCGTCGGGGTACCGCGCGGCGACACAGATTGCGTCGTGGAGAGTCAAGCGTGGCGAGTTGGTCGTCATCCCACGTGCAAACGAAGTCGCCATCGGACAGAACAGTCGCTACAACGACAACGGCGACCTGAACCGACAGTTCCCTCCTCGAAGCGGTGACCCGCGAACCCCGCTGGCGCGCGCCATCTGGAAAGAAGTCGTCAAGTACGACCCGGATTGGGTGTTCGACCTCCACTCGGCACGTGGTATCTACAAATCCGGCGACGGGAGCGTCGGGCAGGCGATGTTCCCGACGTGGACGTCGCCTGCTCGTTCGTTCGGCGAACGAGTAGTGGGCGACCTGAACGAGGCGTTCGGTCTCACCGGAACGCCCGCCTACCGCATGGGTAACACGCTCGACGCCGACCGCGACATGCTGATGCACCGTGTCGCTGGCCTACTCGACGTTCCAGGGTTCCTCTGTGAGACGACCCGAAAAGGGACGACCACCAGCGAGCAGATTCGGTGGCACCTCTACTGCGTCGAGCACGCGATGAACCAGTACGGCCAACCACGAGGCATTCCCAAACCGCCGTTCGAGTTCGACGCGGGGATGGTCTGGCTGGACGACTACTGGAAGACGTTCACCGTCGACAACCGCTACTCTCACCCCGCCATCGTCGCACCGGCACTGTCACACGCCGGCGACGACCCGGCCCACGCCCGCATAACGGGGCTGACGGGGAATACCTTCGACGCACGCGTCGAAGAGTGGGCCTATCTGAACGACCTTCACCTCGAGGAGCGGGCTGGCTTCGTCATGGCGAACCCGGGAGTGTACGCCGCGGAGGGCGGCAACGCCATCGAAGTAGGGAGGAAGCACGTCAACCACGAGTGGCACAGCGTCTCCTTCGACACTGCGTTCGACTCGACGCCGGTCCTGTTCGCGATGCCCCAGTCGACCGTCGGCGACGACCCCATCATCGCCCGCATTCAGAACGCCAGCCGTGATGGGTTCCAGTTCCGCGTCCAAGAGGAGGACGCAGGTCACGAGAACGAGTATCACTACGACGAGATGGTGAGTTGGATGGCGTTCGAACCCGGACGCGATTCTCTCGGTAGCCACGACTACGAGGCGAAGAGGGTGACCGCCGACGACTCGTGGACGCACGTCGACTTCTCGCGGTCCTATCAGCGTCCGGTCTTCCTCGCGGACGTGATGTCTTACAACGGATGGAACTCCGTCACCGTCCGTTGGAAGAACCTCACGTCGTCGGGCGTCGACTTCCTGCTCGAAGAAGAACAGAGTGACGACTCGGAGACGGGCCACGCCGAGGAGACGGTCTCCTATCTCACTATCGACGGCTAACCACGGAGAGACAATGAACGAATCAAACATCGACAGCGCAGCAGAACCGACGACAGAACAACCCGTAGCGGCCGACGCAGACACGTCGTGTCGACTGAGTCGACGAGATGTCGTCCGAACTGCGAGCGTCGCGGCGATGGTAGGTGTGGGGGGAACCGGTGTCGGAACAGCAACATCCACAGACGACGACTCGTCTCCTCCACCTGTGTTCGGACGCGACGAGGTCGTTCGATGGTACCGAACCGGTGACAGAGATGGAGAAGAACGATTCCGTGACGCTATCGCGACGGCAGACGGTGGCGTCACGACCGTCGGTGCCGTCACGCTCGATGCGGACCGCAGCGAAGCGTGGCAGTACGCGTGGGACGCGATCGGAGACAAACGGTGGACGGCGCGCCAAGGCGACCCCGGGTTCGACAGCGCGTTCGGGGGTGTGCGGACGACCACCGGTGGCTACGTCCTCTGTGGTCGGACCCGAAGACGCGGACGTGAGAACGACCGCTTCTACGTCGTCGCGACGGGGCCGCGCGGTACAGAGCGCTGGACACAGCGGTTCCACGTTCGGCGCTGTGACGACGACCGAGCGAACGACGTCGTCCAGACCGCCGGAGGTGACTACGCCGTCGCCGGTATCGCGGCCGACTCCGCGGCACTGGCGAAACTCGGACCCGACGGGACAGTGGAGTGGACGAACACGTACGGAGGTGGCCGAGCGGTCGAAGTAGTGACCGTCGTCGCCGTCGACGACGGGTACGTCCTCGCCGGGACGGTGACGCACAGCGAGAGTACCCGCCAGTTCCTATTGCTCAAGACGGACGAGACAGGCCGAGAGCAGTGGCGGCGGACGTACTCGGCGGGCGAAGACAGTCGGCTCACAGACTGTACCCCGACCGAGAACGGCTACGTGCTGGCAGGGACGACGTCGTCCGAGAACGCCTTCACGACGAATGCACTGGTCGTGCGAACCGACTCACGGGGACGTCTCGTGTGGGAACAGACGTACGGGGCTTCGGGTGAGGAGTACACTGCAGAGGGAATCACGGCAACAGCGCGCGGGTACGCCGTCGTCGGGACGCGGAGCTCCGACGTCGTCGGCCCGCAACTGTGGCTCGGTGGACTCGACGAGGACGGCGAGTGGACGTGGCGATACGCGTTCGGGACCGAACGCCCGGAGATTCCCGATGCACTCACCACGACGAGCGACGGGTTCGCCGTCGTGAGCGGGTTCACCGACTCTGCGGAGGTAGACGACAGGAGCGACGGCTTCGTCGCGAAGGTCACGCTCCCCGACCAGCGCTCGTAACTATCTACCTGTCTCCGGATTAGAACGAGGTCCACTCCGAGGCCGCTTCCCGCCGTCCGCGACGACGCAGTTGTCGTCCTTCGTTGCTCTCGCGTGTCTCGATAATCGCGTCGAAGGGGTCGTACAGCGTGTGCAGCACCTGCTCGTCGTGCATCGTCGACCCGATGACGGCCGCACAGCACCACGACGACGACCTGACGCGGTCCAAGAACACACGGAGGAACTGATAGACACGGTCGACGTCCCAGTACATCAAGAGCGGCGACAGCGAGTGGAGTCCGACGGCCACGTCGTCGCCCTGAAACTGCTCACAGAGCGCGGTGAACTGGACGCCCACCCGTGTCAGATTCTCCGGCGAAGAGACGTAGCGGACGGTGTCGGTGTCCGAGACGTCCTTTCCGCTCGCCTTCGAGGTGCAGTCGACGATGCCGAGTGCCTCCGCCGGAAGGTCGGCGTAGTCGGCGACGTCGCGTCGAATCTGGTCGGCCGGTGTGTCGGTCGACACGACGATGAGACGGTCTGCAGACGAGGTGAGTTGCCGGAGCAGCACCTCGTACTTGCCCGTCATCGGTGGTCCGGAGATGAGGACGGACTGCCCGCTCTGGAGCGCAGGTGGCACCGAAGCGGAGTCGTCGAACATACCGACAGATGGGAGGGGCGCGTACAAAACGTTTGACGCTTGGTGTGGCCAGCAGGAAGCGACCTGCCAGTCTCGGCGGAGAAACGACGTGAGACTGAGCGACTCACGTTGGTCGGGCGTCGAGCTGAACTGTCCGTCGCGATATATCGGCGTCGCGGTGAACCAGATGGCAATCTCCTCGTGGGTGGCGTCGAGCATCGTACTCGTGTCCTCGTAGCGAGTGTAGTCGACGTCGGTCGAACGAGTGACGCCGAACACACTGTCGGCGGACTCCGGTGCTTCGACGACTTTGTCGGCGAGCGTCCTTGCCCGTCGCCCGTCCTGGTAGAAGGCGACGCTCACCTCGTCGGTGCCGACGACGTCCGTTCGCGGCGTCCCGGTCAACTCCTCGGCGGCGCGGTTCCAGCAGCGAACCGTCCGGTCGGTGTCGAGGACGAACACGGCCAACGGAATCGCGTCGGCCAACATGTCGTATTCGAGAAACGTCGAGTCCGCGTCGTCGCTCTCTCGATGGGCGTGAGTGGGCGTCTCAACAGTTTGCCCAGTCGACTGTGCTTCGCGTTGCTCAGGTTCCCGAACCGCAGCGTCACTGCCTTCCGTCTCTCCGTCCATCTCGCTCGATGCGCTGGCTACCAACTGTGAGAGGCTAGTGATGAGTCTCATGACCAGTGTAGTCGTCGTTGCGAAGAACCGGCAAAGAAGGTATGCGCCAAATTATCACTGCTGATTTTGACGGTACCGTCGATGGTCGTGTCGGCTGTCAGCACGTGGCGGGCGGATACTCGCGGTGCACAGGTGCTATGGACTTAACCCCCGCCAGCGGTAAGTGGGGGTAGACAATGTCCGAGACGGAAGTAGCCGACACCGTTGAGTACGAAGTCGTCGTCGTCGGCGGCGGCCCGGCGGGATTGACGACTGCGCTGTACACGACGCGACTGGGACACGACACTGCCGTCGTCGACCGCGGCGGCGGCAGAGCAGCGATGATGCTCGAAACACACAACGTCATCGGTATCACCGAGGACGTCTCCGGAAACGAGTTCTTGGAGACGGCCCGTGACCAAGTGGCCGAGTACGGGGCGACTTTCCACCGAGACTTCGTCACAGACGTCGAGCGACTCGACGACGGCCGGTTCCGTGTGACCGGAAACGACGAGGAGTACGTCACCGAGAAGGTCGTCCTCGCGACTGGGTTCTCCGACGAGCGACCGGACCCGCCGCTGCCGCGGACGGGCCGTGGCCTCCACTACTGTCTCCACTGCGACGCCTACATGTTCGTCGACAAGTCGGTCTACGTGATGGGCCACGGCGAGAGCGCCGCCCACGTCGCAATGATCATGCTCAACTTCACCGACGAAGTCGACCTGTTGCTTCGAGGAAAGGACCCCGAGTGGAGCGATGAGACGGACGAACGACTCCGCGCGCATCCCGTCGACATCGTCGAAGCGGAGATTTCGGGGATGACGAAAGGCGACGACGGCTGGCTGGAGAGCTTCGAGTTCGAGGACGGCACCGTCCGCGAGTACCGCGGTGGGTTCCCGATGTACGGGTCCGAGTACAACAACGGCCTCGCAGACCAGCTGGGCTGTGACATCAACGACGACGGCACCGTTGCCGTCGACGACCACGGTCGGACGAGTGTCGACGGCGTCGTCGCCGTCGGTGACCTCGTCCCCGGCCACAACCAGATTCCCGTCGCGATGGGACAGGGTGCGAAGGCCGGAATCGGTCTGCACTACGATCTTCGGGAGTTCCCGAAGAGCCTCGACGAGATTCGAGAGCACGGCCCGGTCGACGCCGCGGAGACGCCGGCCATCTCACCGAAACTCCGCGAGGCGGCGCAGGCGTTCAGCCTCGGCGACGACTGAAAAGGGTAACACCCTTAATGGGTGAGGCAGAATGAACGATTGTACCACGAGCGCACCGGTGGTCTAATGGCATGACTTTGGCCTTCCAAGCCAACGATCCGGGTTCAACTCCCGGCCGGTGCACTTCTGTCGAAGACTTCTCAGCGAGCGAGTCGTATCTCGCTCGCAACTTCGTCTGAGAGTGTTCGACGACGTCGGTCGATAGTTCTCCCCACGAGTCGACGACTCGTTATCGGTCTAGCTCACGAGCGTTCTCTGTCTCTCCCGCACAGATGGCACTCGTGCAGTAAATTCTCTCAAGTGTGTAATTCAACAATCTTAACACATATACTATCACATTTCTGATTATCTCATGACAGAGAAGATTCCGCTGAACCGACGTTCGTTCGTTGCTGCTGGCGCGCTTACTCTGCTCACAGGATGTACCGGTGACTCCTCGTCGGGTGAGGGCGGTACAGCGGAGCCCACGAGCGAAGCGACGACGCAGACAGAGTCAGCCACTACTGACTCGACGCAAACGTTCGACGAGTCGAGCGATAACGAGGCGTCGACGTCGCAGTCGGTGTCCGTGACGCTCGGTGAAGCTGTCGAAGGAGAGAATCTCACGATGGTCGCCCGAAGTGTGTCCACGACAGACAAACTCGGTGAGTTTCAGGAAGCACAGAGTGGAAACGAATTCGTCGTCGTTCGACTTGCCGTGAAGAATATCAGCGAGAAGTTCATCGACTTCAGTAGCTTCTGGCAGACACGCCTCAAAGACGGTGAGAACCACGTGTACGACGCGTCGTTCGGTGTCACTACGCACCCCTTCGATAGCGGAACACTCGCTCCAGGCGAAGTTTCGCGTGGAGACGTCGTGTACGAGGTTCCGAAAGACGTCGGCGAACTGACGATGCAGTTCGACTTCAGCGCCTTCGATCTGTTCAAGTTCAAGCGCGTAACCGTGAACCTCTCTGACGAGGCCGAATCGATCGCAAATCTCTCTCAGAAACTGAACACGAAGATACTCTCGACAGGAGAATCGGCTTCCAACGGAGGCGTCTCGGTCGTCGTTCACGGTGTCAGAACCGAGTCGAAATTGGGAGAGTACACCGAAGCGGAGGACGGGCGGGAGTACGTCATCCCGGACGTCGAGATAACGAACGGGACCGAAGAGCCGCTCACCGTTTCGACGATGCTTCAGATGCGTGTGAAGACGGGGACTGGGCTATCGTCTACCGCGGATCTCGCGGGGTCGTCGTCTCTCAGTCGAGGATACAACGAGGGGTCGGATATCGCACCCGACGAATCGCGTCGCGGTGAACTCGCGTTCCAAGTCGAGGAAGATGCAAGCTCGCTCTACTTCGTGTTCGACTTCTTGGACATCGCAGACGCGTACAAAGTGTTCTGGGAACTCAGATGAGGCGACTACCGGCCGTATCGACCGCAAGCGACAGTACCGGTCAGTGTCGCTCCCAGCGGACCCCTCTTTCATCTCCCGCACGAAGGTCGGAGTCCAATGAGCGTACTCACCGAAGACCTCGACGGGAAAGCGGCACTGGTCACCGGCGCATCCTCCGGAATCGGCGAGGCGACGGCGGAAGCCCTCGCAGAGGCGGGCGCGAGCGTCGCACTCGCTGCACGTCGCGAAGACGAACTCGAACAACTCGCCGACCGCATTGAGTCCGAGGGCGGCGAGACGCTCGTCGTCCCGACGGACGTCACCGACGAAGACGAGATTCAGGAGATGGTCGACCGGACAGCGGAGGAGTTCGGCAGTCTCGACATCCTCGTCAACAATGCCGGTGTGATGCTGTTGGAGCGCGTCGAAGACGCCGACACCGACAACTTCCGACAGATGGTCGAGGTCAACCTCCTCGGTCTGATGAACGTCACGCACGCCGCACTACCAATCATGCAGGAGCAGGGCGAGGGACACGTCGTGAACATCTCCTCCGTCGCCGGGCGGAAGGCCTACGCCGGGTCGAGCGGCTACAACGCGACGAAGTTCGGCGTCAACGCGTTCTCCGAGGCGTTCCGTCAGGAGGTCACCGGCGAGAACGACATCCGTGTGACGCTCATCGAACCGGGCTACGTCGACACCGAACTCGCCGAGCACATCCCGGACGACGAGCAGCAAGAGCAGGCGAAAGAAGCGCTGGAAGCGATGGACGCGCTTGAAGCAGACGACATCGCCCGGTCTATCGCCTTCGCCGTCGGCCAACCCTCTCACGTCGACGTCAACGAGATGCTCATTCGGCCGACGGACCAGGAACTCTAAGCTTTCAGTCTCGGAGACAGAATTACCACCGAACACATAAGTATCGGCTTTTGATAGACTGCGGCAACGAAGCGGAGCGACCGCGTGCTGCTGGCCGTTGGCTGTCTCATCTGTCTGGGCGTCGTCACCGCCGGGTTCGTCGACTTCGGAGCGGCGTCGTCTTCACCGGCCCCCGGCGCGGGAAGGCCGAAGTGTCTGTCGACTCCGTCCCCGCCGACGAGGTGACACTCACGCGCGGGATGTTCGGGTCGGGAACCTACCACCTCGAGGCCCCACCGGCGTATGTAACGCCCGAGCGCGTCGACGGCAACCCGGTCGTCAAGTTCGCCCTCGACGTCCCCGCGCTCGGCCACGCCGATTCGACGGTGTACGAACTGCACGGCCGCGACGGTTCGCGCCGAAACGCGCTTTCGGGCCGTCACGTACGCAGCAATCGGTCTCTGTACGTGGGTCCACGCCGCCGAAGCGCTGATTCTGTTTGTCGCGCCTGTGCCCATCGACCTCGCGACGGCGCGGACGAACCGCCCGCGGCATCTCGCCGTCGTCGCCCTCGTGTTCGCCGTCTCGCTTCTCCCGTTCGCGCTGACCAACTACGCCATCACCGGAAACCCGGTACAACCACTTCGACTCCTGCCGGATTACAAGAGTCAGCCACTCGCTGGCGACTCGGTCGGTGCGGCCAGTTCGTCCTCGGTGGCATCTTCGGGGGCTTCTCCGAGTCCGCCGGAGACCACTGGCTCCGCGTCGGACGGGCCGACGGGGATGGCAGGAACCTCAACGTCCTCGAACCCTGCAGGTGACACGCTCAGCGGTCTCATCGCGTTCGTCGGTAGCCTCGCCGTGTTCGTCGGCGACGCAGTCGCCACGGTTGTCGGTGGTCTCGCCTACTTCCAGTCTCGGTTGACTCATTCGTTCCACGTCATTACCGACGTCGAGCGACTCGCCGACGTCTTCTTCGGGAGTGGTTACCGCCCGCTTCGGACGGGTCAAGACCGGGCCGTCAACCTCAGCGTCCTCGAGTCGATGCCACTGTTCGGCGTCGTGCTCACGCTTCCTCTCGTTGCGGTGTGGCGTCGGCGGAGACTGCTCACCGACGGTGGGTCGGTGCGTGCTCGACTCTCGGACTCGACTCGGTGGTCTCGCCCGTCGCTTCGCTTTCTCTCGGCCACGCAGTCGACTGACGTGTTCGTCGCCCTCTACGCGGCGATACTCGTCGTCTTCTACCTCAGAAGCCTCCCACTCCATCACATGCTCACCGTTCGGTACCTCCACCCGCTCTATCCGGTCGGTGTCTACGCGCTCGTTCGGACACCGGCGGTTCGGCGCGTGATTCGACAGGAGTGGTCGACGCTGTGGCGGGCGTACACCGTCGCCGTCGCTGGTGGCGTCCCGCTGTATCTGGGTGCGCTCGTACTCTTCGACACCGTCCAGAGCGAGGCGATTCAACTGTACGCTCTCGTCGCACTCCTCGTGGGAGTCGCCGTCGATCTGTGGTCCGTGAGCAGCGCACTCGTCGGTAACGACTGAGACGGCCGACTTCTCCGCGTCGGTGCCGTCGTCCTTGGTGTCGCCGCCGCATCGATGACGGTGTACCTCCTCGTGAGCGGGTGGGTCCTCTTCTCTGTCGAGGGACGGTTCGCACTCCCGCTCTCACGTGCCATCTCGGATGCACTCGTCGCCGTCAATCCGTTTCGGTGAGGTCACTCGTTCGAGTCGGGCCGGGAGTACCGTTCCAACCCGCCGTGCTTGAACGCCAGCACGCGACGGTGAGATTCATATCGTTCGGAAGCGTACTCGTCCCGTCATGTTCGACTACACCCCACTGTTCGGGCCGATTCCCGGTGGTCCCGAACTCCTCATCATCCTAGTCGTCATCGTCTTTCTCTTCGGTGCGAACAAGATTCCAGAACTCGCTCGTGCCAGCGGACAAGCGATGGGCGAGTTCCAACGCGGACGCGAAGAGATAGAGCAGGAGATTCGTGATGCGGCGGCGACGAGACAGCGCGAACCTGCCGAGGAACTCGTCGACGAAGCCGACGAACGCGCGACCGACGACCCCGACCTGGCCGAACGAGCCACGGGCCGAAACGCAGTCTGAGAAGTTCTTCGTCGTCTCTGTTCTCGTCTCTCTTTCGTTCCTCAGTCTCCGAGCGTCGCTACCGTGTCCGCTTCCGTCGTCGCTCTCGTGCGTGTCACTGCGAAGACGACTGTCGCGACGACGATGAACCCCGCCGCGGTGAGAAACGCGACAGTCGTCGAGACGACGTCGATGATTATCCCGACTACTGCTGGGCCGACGACCTGTCCCACCTTCCACGAGATAGAGCGCAGCGACAGACTGCTAGCGACGGAGTCGAACCGCTCGCCCTCCTCGACGAACAGCGCCATACTCGCCGGGAGTCGGAGACTGTCACCGACGCCGAGCAGTCCGTACGCGGCGAACAGCGTGAAGAACGCACCACCGAGTTCGACAGACTGGCCGGCGAACCCGAACGCGACTGGAGAGAGCGCCCCCTCCGCGAGATAGGAGAGAGGAATCATCGCCGTCCCGACGCCGTAGAGCAGTGCGCCTGCGGCGACGAAGTACGGTTTCCGCCCGATTCGGTCCGTCAAGTCGCCCGTGTAGCCCTGTAGTAGCGACTTCGTGAGTTTCCCGCCGGCGAGAATCCACCCGATAGCGAACGCGTTGATGCCGAACTCGGTCCGGGCGAGGATGGGGAGGAAGATGATGACGGCCATCTTCCCGAAGCTGAAGGCGAGTCGGAAGGCGACGAGTGCCCGGACCATCGGTCGGGCGAGGAGAGCGCGGAACGTCTCCACGCTCGTCGCGTCCTCGGGGTCGGTCTTCCCACCGGGGTTGTCGCGGAGGAACGCGAACACGAGGACGAACGCACCGATGGTGACGAGACTGAGCACGAGATAGGTGAGCCGAAAGTCGTAGGCGTAGAGGAGATAGCCGCCGACGACGTCGCCTGCGAGACTGGAGAACGCCGCGACCTGGTTGTACGACCCGAGCCAACGACCGCTCTCGTCTTCGGGGCTGATTTCGCCGACGACTGTCGACCCGGTTATCCAGAGGAGACTCGCGCCGACCCCTTGCAGCACTCGGACGAGGATGACGTGTGTCGCACTCTCGACGAACGCGAACCCTCCAAAGACGGCGACGTTCAGCACGAGACCGGCGAGGAGGAACCGTTTCGCGTTCCCGGTGTCTATCTTTCGGCCCAGCGGGAGAACGATGAGTAACTGGACGAACGCGAACGCGGTTCCGAACAGTCCTTCGACGAACCCCGTCGTTCCGAACTGCTCGGCGTAGAGTGCGAGTGCGATGAGCACCGTCGAGTACGCTTGACTCCGCGCGAACGCAGTTCCGGCGAGTGCAGCGAACTCGCGGTCACGGAGGAGCGCGAGCGAGTGACCCAGCCCAGATGACACGGTTGTCTGTCGAGACGGTCGGCAGCGTAAAAAACGACGCTTTCGACGATGGGGTCGTCTCGCATTCACACACGGTTCGTCCGTGTCACACGGCTGCTAGGTGTCCTGATCCTCGTGTCCGTGTCTCGTGGCGAGGGCGTAGAGCGCGCCCTTAGAGTTCGATGCGTTCGACGAGTTGGTCGTCGTCGGATTTGGTGTTGACCGCGACGATACGAATCTCGTTTTCGAGCTTCGAGTTGTGGAGTTTTGCCTTCAGGAGGTTGTCGACCTGGTAGACACCGGCCGCGTTGACCATCTCGATTTCGACGAGCACCGGGACGCCTTCGCCGGGTTTCAGCGAGACGCTGCTGATTGCCTGACTGGAGAGCGTGTTGATGCCGCGACCACCCTTCTCGTAGGGGATTCGCGACCGGCCGCGTTCCATGTCGAGTGCGTCGGAGACGCGGATGACACCGGCCTCGGTCGTGAGCGGGTCTTCTTCGGTGTGGTGACAGAGAATCGCGTGGAGGACTTCTGCCTTCATCCGAACGACTTCGTCGGTGTCGTAGAACTGCGGGAGGAAGCGGTCGAGGAGGTCCGCTGCGAGCGGGATGGAGTAGTAGGCGTGACTGTCACGGTGGACGATGTGACCGATGTCGTGAATCGTCGCCGCGAGCGCGATGATGACCGACTCGTCTGCCTCATCGAGCTGCTGGTCCGCCGCCCCGTTGAACTCGACGTCGCCCGCCTTGAGCAGGTCGTAGAGTCGAAGTGCCCGGTTCCGGACGATTTCGATGTGTTTCGGACCGTGGTCGTTGTACCCCTTACGCGCCACTGCGTTGACGTTCTGCGCCTTGAGGTAGGTCGATATCTCGACGTCGTTCTCGATGACGGGGAGGATTTCGTTCAGCTTCTCGTCGGGGAAGGCGTGTTCGGCCTCCGGGTCGTAGCTCCGCGCGCCGTTGATATCGTCGATGTCGTCGATGTCGTCGGTGTCGCTGCTCATGGATACGACTTCACGCGCTGACGAGAAAAAGTCCGTGGGATTCGGTTTGCGACCGTTGGGACGCGAAGTTAGGCGGCGTCGACAGCGGCCTGTTCGACCTCGTCGTAGTCGGGTTCGACGCCGGGGTCGTCGCTGACCCACGTGTACGCCACTTCGCCGTCACCGTCGACGACGAAGACGGCGCGCTTGGCGAGTCCGTAGTAGCCGAAGTCGTCGAAGTCCATCTCGACGTCGTAGGCGTCGATGAGTTCCTTGTTCGTGTCGCTGACGAGACCGAACGAGAGGTCGTTCTGCGCTTTGAACTCCTGCAGCGCGAAGGGGGTGTCGACGCTGACACCGTAGATAGTCGCGCCGACGTCCTCGAAGGCGGCGAGTTCGGACTCGAACGTACACATCTCGTCGGTACAGACCGAGGTGAACGCGCCGGGGAAGAACGCCAACACGACGGGTGCCTCTTCGTCGAGGTGCTCCGAGAGCGTCTTCGGACCGATTTCGTCGGTCACGAACGGTGCGGTGAAGTCGGGTGCGTCGTCTCCTACGTCGACCATAAGCAGGCGTTCTCTCGCGCGACGAATGACGTTTGTGCTCTCGACATGGCCTGACAAGCGTTCACGTACGCTACTGAATGGGGGACGGCTCGGGGAAAGCGTACTCTGCTCCGGAAGAATGTAGCGAACCGCCACGAGCAAAAAGCCTATAATCGAGACATGGTTAGGCAGGGGTAGAGATGATTGACACCGTGATTCCACTGTTTGGACCGATCCCTGGCGGGCCGGAGCTCCTCATCATCCTCCTCGTGCTCGTCCTGCTGTTCGGCGCAAACAAGATTCCGAAGCTTGCTCGGTCGACGGGTCAGGCGATGGGTGAGTTCCAGAAGGGCCGCGAAGAAGTCGAAGACGAACTCGAGCAGATGCGAGAGGGCAAAGGCTCTCGGACGCAGACCGACGACGAGGACGACGAAGTGACTCCCGACATCGGCGCAGACTCCACCGACTCGACCAACACGGCTACCGAGACGACCGGCACCCCGACCGAAACCGAGACCGAGAAGAACAACTAACTCCCCTTTCTGCCCGACCAGTCGGGCACATTCTCTGCGCTGGAAGCGCACGCTTTTCGTGTGCGCTTTCGTAGCTCCGCCGGGGCGTGTGGCCTAGTGGACAGGGCGAGAGGTTCCTAACCTCTCGATCGCGGGTTCGAATCCCGTCACGCCCGCTGTTCTGTCCGAGCGACAGTGAGGACGAACAGCGACGGTGGTGGGATTCTTGAACCCTAGAAGTCGCAGCCCGCGAAGGCGAGCAAAGCGAGCCGAGCTGGAACGTCTTCTTCTGGTTCGAATCCCGTCACGGCCGTTCGGCTTCGCTTCGCTCAGCCCCACGGCCGTGACTTACCCCCACTCGCTCACTTCGTTCACTCGCGGGAGTCCCGTCACGCCCGCCAGCTTCTGCGAGCAACAGCGAGCAGTAGTGACAGAACCAGAAAGATCGATGTAGAGAACGACCGTTGCTCAACCCCTAGTGCGTCTGCGTTTCTCTCTCAGCTACGTCCACGTCTTTGCCGTGTAGACCAGCACAGACAGTGTGAAGAGGAGCGCCACGGCGACCAGTGGACTCGCCGAACTCGACCAATACAGCGGACCGAGGGTACCGACGAGCACTGTGAGACAGACGCCACTCGTAAACGAGAGCACGCCGAAGACCCGCCAGTCGTCCGATCTGCTGGGTTGCGGTGCGACTTCGACTCCGTCTCCCGTTTCGACGAGTTGAATCGGGACGGTGCCCTCTGATGCATCGAGTCGCAGCACGTCGTTACGCGTCAACCCCTTTCGGTTCAGAGTCTGCGAGAACTGATGTTTCGGTGCGGTAATCTTCCGGACGGTTCCGAAGCCACTCCGGACAGCCAACTCCACGAGTTCCGTCTCTGAGTCGGAGTCTGGCTTCTCTCTAAAGTTCAATAGCTCTCCCGAGAACTGTCGCTCCGTCGTCTCGCCAGAGACGATACGCTCCGCGAGATCGGTAATCTCGTTCGGTGTCGGGTGAGAAGAGTTTTCGTTGACGTTCGGCATTGATGCCCTTTCAGAGACGTGTCTGATAAATGTTGGGCGCCGACAACGTCTGGGAATTTGTAACTTCCCGAGTCTCGTCAGTCACATCGCCGCGAGCGTCGCCACTCTCGGATGTAGTGACGACCGCAAAAAAAACCGCGCTACAGTGAGACGAGTGTCTTAGAAGCTGACCTGAACCTGCGTCGAGCTTCCGCTCTGTGACTGGCTCTGGTCGTTGTTCTCGCCGTCCTGGCTCTGGTCGGCGGACTGCTCGCTGTCCTGTTCTTGGTTCTGGTCGACGTTGTCGCCCTGAGCGTGCTGGGTTGCCTCGGCCTCGGCGTCCTGCTCTTGGCTCTGGTCGTTGTTGTACCCGTCCTGCTCTTGGGTGGCGTCTTGGTCGACGTCCTGTTCTTGGTCCTGGGTGATGTCGTCGCCGTGTGCGGCCTGGCTGGCGTCAGCGTCGGCGTCCTGGGACTGGCTCTGGTCGTTGTGCACGCCCTCCTGGTCCTGGTCGGCGTCCTGGGTCACACCCTGGGACTCTTCCTGAGAGTTGTCGTCGCCGGTGGCGATCTGTTCGGCGGATTCGTCGCTGTCCTGGGACTGGCTCTGGTCGTTAGCGATGCCGTCCTGGTCCTGGTCAGCGTTCTGTTTGTTGCTCTGGGTCTGTTCTTGGCTGCTGTCGGTACCGTCCTGGCTCTGGTAAGCGTCCTGGGAGGACTCGGCGTCCTGGCCCTGGTCGTTGTACGCACCGTTTTGGGTCTGATCCTGTTCCTGAACGGCCTGTTCGCGCTGCTTCTGGTCGTTGTCGTCGCCGAACTGCTGCTGGTACTCGGACTGCTCAGTGTCGGCGCTCTGGTCTTGACTGCTCGCATCAGCGTTCTGGGACTGGTCCTGTTTCTGCTGTGCGGATTCGGTCTGGACTTGGGTGTTGTCCTCGCCTTCGAGGTACGCGCCCTGGTCCTGGTCGGAGGTTGCGCCCTGGGTCTGCTCGCTGAAGTCACCGGACTGCGACTGCGTCTGGTCGGCTTCGGCGGTTTCCTTCTGGCGCTGTGCGTTGTCTTCGCCGGTCTGGCTGGCGAGTTGGTTCTGCTCGGAGGATTCGCCCTGGAACTGTCCGCTGAAGTCGCCCGACTGGCTCTGGTGCTGGTCGGAGTCGACGGTCTGCTGTTGGTTCTGTCGGCTGTCGACGGAGTAGAGCTGACCGCCCGCTTGCGTCTGGTTAGCGTCCTGGATCTGGACCTGCAGGCTCACGTTGGAGTGCTGCGACTGCGAAGCGCTCTGGTCGACGCCCTGGTTCTGGTGCTGGTCGTTCTTGAAGCCGACCTGGTAACCCTCGCTGAACTGCTCAGCGTTCTGGTCCTGGTACTGCTCGCTGAAGTTGCTGTACTGCGATTGGGTACCCATCTGGTCGACGTCCTGCGTCGACGTCTGGTCGTTCGCTTTGCCGTCCTGGCCAGCGAGACGCTCTTGGTCGACCGTCTGGTCTTGACCCTGGAAGTTGAACCAGCCCTGCTGGAGGTTGGTACCGTACTGGTAGACGTCCTGTGCGACCTGCTGGAGGTTGCGGACGCCGTACTGGCCGGTGTTGCCAGCCTGCGAGGACTCCTGGGCCTGTGCCTGGCCGTTGCCAGCGCCAGCCTGTGCCTGACCTTGCATCTGCGCGATGTCTTGGTCGGAGGTCTTCTCGTTGTTGATGCCGTCCTGGTCGTCTGTGAGCGACTGGACGAACTCCTGTACTTGCGATTGAGAGTTGCCGAACGATGCCGAGGTTGCGCCGGCAGCGCCGACGATACTGCCCGAGACGACGATCATGGTGATCGCGACGACGAACAGTCGAGAGATGGCGCGCATCCCGCGACGTCCGGGGGCGGACTCGGAATCGGTGGGTTGATTGTTGTCTGACATTGGTTGGGGACGTTGACTTTCGCTTGAAACGTCGACCAATCATTTCCGGGCACACCACTTGGGTATGTCATCACTGTTGCCTTACTAAACGGCGGTTAAACTGCCGATAACGACGGTTGGGGTTCCATACCGGTGCGCTCTGAAAGCGACTCGTCTGGGCCGGCCGTGACACTCGGACCTTATCGGCAATCGCACCCAGAAACGCGTCTCACGAGCGATTCGTCCGCACCCGTTCGGTCAGATTGTCACTCCGACAGAATGGATGGCTACCCATACACTCTGCGGAAGAAGACTTTTTAGCAGTGACAGCATGTTGTTGACAATGGCTACAGACGGCGTCGATGGTCCTGCTGGGAAATTGGAGGGAACCACCGACACAGGGCAGTCGTCGGAAGAGACAGCGGAGGGAACGACTGCGTCACAAACTGCCGTCGTCGGTTCGTACTCGTGGCGGGACTACCTCGAAGAGTACGGCCCTGATGGGTCGGCAGAGGAGCTCTACGCCAATATCGGCCCCACACCGGGTAGTGATCGCTGGGAGGCAGACGAGACACACACCCCGACAGCGAGCGATTGGGAACGAATCGATATCGACCCCGCAGACCATCTCGGCTTTCCACCCGACGACCTCGAACGGCGTCTCGGCGTCGCCGGAACCGACGCGCGACGACACCAGGAGACGTTCGAATCCTTCTGTGACCCCGAGACGACTCCGGTGGTCAAAGACGAGTGGATGTGGGAGCACTACAAACGTCTCTACTACTACGAAGACGATGGGTCCGTCCCGCACGACGCTGACGGCGAGAAAGAACCGTTCGACCGTTCGGCAGCGCTGGGATTCGACCCCGACGACCTGGGTGAGACGCTCTCACGACTTCACGACCGCGGCGAAGAACTGCAGGACCTCGTCGACGAACGGACCGTCGACGTCGACGAAGATCTCGACGAGGACGCGTTCTTCCAGACTACCGACGGAGAGACGACCATCGTCAACCGATACGACCTGGAGAAGGCCGTCCCGATGGCGAAGAAGACCCACTTTCGCGAAGTCGAACGTTACTGGGTGAACGAGCCACACGCGTTCGTCATTATCTTTCATTCGACGAAGGAAAACGAGAAGAAGTACTACGTCGTCGAACCGTACCTCAACGACATCGAGTCGGACCTCGAATCGTTTCTCACGGGAAAGCTCCGAACGGCGATCAAGTACTCCGATACGGACGTCGTCGCCTCTGCCGAGGAGGATAGACGGGCAGTTATCGAACGCGAGACGTATCGACTGCTCGACCGCTACGACCTCTTCTCGCAGCCGCGCGACGGGGAGTACGGGTTCGCCAACACGCTCGCCGACCGACTCGACCTCAACGTCGACGGTAATGCGACGGTGAGCCGTCTGTTTCATCTCTTCGGGTATCAGAACCCCGACGCCGAAGTATCAGCCCTCGACGGCCTCTCGGCCAGACCAGAGCCTGCTGTCATCGTCGAGGACGCCAAGACACTCACCGAGTATCAGGTGAACAAACTCCTGTACTTCCTGACGCGGGACTTCATCGGCTACGAGCGTATCGACGCCATCAAACACGACATCAACGTCGAGGACATCTCCTGTGACGGCTACAACTCGCCAGTGTTCGTCTACCACGGCGAGTACGAACAGATCATCTCGAACGTCGTCCACGGCGAGTCGGAACTCGACGAGTTCGTCGTCAAACTCGCCCAGCGGTCGGGGAAAGGCATCTCGAAACGCCGACCACAGGTCGACGCGACGCTCCCCGACGGCTCTCGTGCTCAGTTGACGCTCGGCCGAGAGGTGTCGGACCACGGGACGAACTACACCATCCGCCAGTTCAAGGACGTCCCGTTCACCCCACTCGACCTCATCAACTGGAAGACGTTCTCGCTCGACGAGATGGCGTTCCTGTGGCTCTGCATCGAGAACAACAAGTCGCTCATCTTCGCGGGCGGGACGGCGTCGGGGAAGACCACCTCGCTGAACGCCGTCTCGCTCTTCATCCCGTCGAGTTCGAAGATCGTCTCCATCGAGGACACGCGCGAAGTCGAGTTGCCACAGCGCAACTGGATCGCCTCTGTCACCCGTCCGTCGTTCTCCGACGACGACAAAGGCGACGTCGACGAGTTCGACCTACTGGAGGCTGCACTCCGACAGCGCCCCGACTACATCGTGATGGGTGAGATTCGTGGTGAGGAGGGTCGGACGCTCTTTCAGGTCATGTCGACGGGGCACACGACCTACACGACGTTCCACGCCGACTCCGTGGGCGAGGTGTTGAAGCGTTTCACGACGGAACCGATCAACGTCTCGAAGACGATGTTCTCGGCGCTCGACCTCGTCTCCATCCAGACGTCGACGCGGGTGAAGGGACGGAAAGTGCGCCGGAACAAGTCGCTCACCGAAATCAACCACTACGACGCCGAGAACGACGAGATCAACGTCCAAGACGTCTATCAGTGGCAGGCCGAGACGGACGAGTATCTCCACATGGGCGACTCGAACACGCTCGACGAGATTATGTTCGACCGCGGGTGGAACAGAAGGGAACTCGACGAGCGACTGTTCGAGCGGCAGGTCGTCCTCGCGTACCTCATCGTCGAGGGTCTCAACACCTACACGCAGGTGGCCGCGACGTTTCAGGCGTTCATCAACGACCCCGACACGATTCTCTCCTTGATGGCGAACGACCGACTCGAACGGAGTCTCGAAGACCTCCGTGAGATGGAGTCGGTGCTCATCAACATCGACCCCGAGAAAGAGGAGATGGTGCCCCGGCCGGACCCGACCGACGAGATTCTCGCCGAGGCGAACGAGATTCTCCGCCGGGCCGACGAGGAACTCTTTCCCGACTACCGTGGCACCGTCGACGGGAGCGTCGCGGACGCACTAGCCGACATGGAACCCGCTCCCGACGTGACCAGCGGTGCAGTCGACGCATCCACCGACGCCACCTTCCCGTTCGACTCCGACGCTCACCCACTCGACTCGGCCGACGAGGCTCCCGCGCTCGACGGCGGGAGTTCGCTTCCCGACGAACTCGACGACGGCGGGTCGACACCGGCACTCGACGGCGAGACGGCTTCCAGCGAGGCAGAGAGCGGAACCGCCGCAGCCGACGACTTCGGTGACTTCAGCGACTTCGCCGACATCGACGGGTTCGACGACTTCGACAGCATCGACGGCTTCAGCAACGTCGACGATGTCGACGACGTCGAGCGCTTCGAGCTTCTCGGCATCGACTCGGACGACGACTCCCTCGACGACGTCGACGGGTTCGACCTCGCCGACGCGAGCGGGTTGGACGAACAGAGCGTAGGCGACGACGGAGACACGACCGACGAGGCCGAAACCACGGTCGACGAGGAGAACGAACGTGCGAACGACGAGAGCCGAGAAGCCGAAGACGACGCGGCCGCTGGATGGCGGTTCGGCGTCGACGAACAGGAGGACGAGTGAGCCTCGACTCCAAGTCGGGCGTCGGTGCCCGCTCGGACGTGTTGAGTGACGCGTTCTATCCGCTGTACAGCCGTCTGTTCGACGACGAGGGCGAGTTCGTCGCCGACGTCGAAGAGAAACTCGCCCAGGCACGGATGTCTGAGACGGTCGAACTGTACCTCTCACGTGCACTCGCAGTCGGCGTACTCACTGGCGGTGTCTTGTGGCTCGTCGGAACGCTCCTCGCCTACGCTGTGTTCGCGCTCGGCCTGCTTTCGGCCGAGGCGCTGTCGCTCGGGGCACGTATCCCGAACGAGACGCTCTACGACCTCGTCGTCGCGGCCAAAGTACCGGCGGCTATCGGTCTCGCGGGCGTCGTCTTCGGGTCGCTCGGCTTCGCGTTCGGGTTCGGGTCACTCGTCGCTATCCCCTACTCGAAAGCGTCGTCGCGAAAACGCCAGATAAACATGCTCCTCTCGGACTCCGTCTCGTTCATGTACGCCCTGTCGGTGGGCGGGTTGAACCAACTCGAAGTGCTGGAGGCGATGGCGAAAGCCGAGGACACCTACGGTGAAGTCGCAAAGGAGTTCCAGAGTATCGTCCAGGAGACGGAGTATTTCGGCGTCGACTACCGGACGGCCATCCGTAACCAAGCGATGGAGACGCCGAGCGACGAACTCTCGCAGTTTCTCACCGACATGCTCTCTATCGTCAACTCCGGGGGGAACATGCAGCAATTCCTCGACGACAAGAAGGACAAGTACATGCGGACGGCCAAACAGCAACAGGAACTGACGCTGGAGACGCTGGAACTGTTCGGCGAGATGTACATGACGCTCTCGCTGTTTCCGCTCTTGCTCATTATCATCCTCGTCATCATGAGCATGCTCGGTAACGCTGACGACATAATGCTCTACGGGACGGTGTACGGTCTCATCCCCATCACTGGCGTGGGTTTCTTGGTCCTCGTCTCGACGGTCAAGCAAGACGAGACCGGTGACGGCTACCTCAGTCCGTCGGACGCCAGTTCTCGATTGGACGACAGTCGAAAGGAAGGACTCCTCCACCTCGGTATCGTCGAGAGCTTCGTCGGCGACTACGGCGTCTTCGACCGGATCAAATCTCGTGAGGGGACCTACAAGACGAAAGTACTGCTCCGGAACCCACATCACTTCTTCCGTGATTTCCCCCTGTTCACGCTCGTACTCACCATTCCGGCCGCACTCGTCTTGGTGGGCATCGCCGTCGCCAGTGGGTCGGCACCGACGACCTGGGACGGGATGGTCGCCGCACCCGTCTGGGGGACGGTCATTTGGGTGTACGTCCCGGTGTACGTCGTCGCGATTCCGCTCGCCATCTTTCACACGTGGAACGTCCACTCGCGAACCGCCGTCGTCGGGAAACTCTCGGACAACCTCCGGCAACTGTCGAGTGCGAACGATACGGGCCAGACGCTGCTCGAATCCATCAAAAGCGTCTCCGAGACGTCGTCGGGCAAACTCGCCGACGAGTTCGCGATTATGCACGGCAAGGTCAACTACGGCATGAGTCTCAGGGAGGCGCTCGTCGAGTTCAACAACAAGTATCACATCCCACGTCTCGCTCGGACGGTCAAACTCATCAGTAAGGCACAGGAGGCGTCGAGTCAGATTACGGCCGTCCTCAGTACGGCGGCACAGGCCTCCGAGAATCAAGACGACATCGACCGCGAACGGAAATCTCGCACTCGGATGCAGGTGGTCATCATCATCATGACCTATCTGACGCTCTTGGCCGTGATGGCCATCCTGAAGACACAGTTCCTCGACGTCATGGCCGGGTTGACGGACCAAGCAGGAGGCGGCAGTGGCGGCGGTGGCATGAGCTTCGGCGGCGGTGTCGACTCGAACCTACTCTCCGTCTTGTTCTTCCACGCCGTCACGTTGCAGGCCATCCTCTCGGGGTTCATCTCCGGCTACATCCGTGACGCCGACATCGTCTCCGGTGTGAAGTTCGTGGTCGTGTTGCAGACGATTGCGCTCGTTGTCTGGATGGTGGTCGGATGAGACGTTCACGCCGGGGGCAGATGACTATCGACTACGCCATCGGTGCGGGCGTCTTTCTGCTCGCAGTCGCGTTCGTCGTCGCGTTCATCCCCGGTATGATCGAACCCTACGAGGGAATCCAGCGTGAGACAGTCACCTCCGACCGAGTCGCGACACAGCTCGCGACTGGACTGCTGGGCGACCCCACCGAGCCTTATCTGCTCGACACCGACTGCACGCTCGCGTTCTTCAGCGGAGCGACGCAGTCGAAGTGCCGGTTCTCTGGAAATTCACTCACCGAGCGAATCGGTGTCGACGACGCTCAGTCGGTCGACGTCAGACTCACAGCAGACCTTGACGGCGACGGGTCGACAGCCACGCTCTGCTGGGATCGTGATGGGGAGTCGCTCGTTGAGGAGGGAGACGCTGCCTGCGACGGAAGTGACACACCGTTCGTCTCTGCGACGAGCGACCCGCCGACAGAGACTGGTTCAGTCGTCGTCGGGCGTCGAATTGTCTCGCTAGCGAACACCGACGTGACACTCCTCGTCAGGATGTGGTAAGATGCGTGCACAGGCACATACACTGGAAGCAATCTCCGCAGCACTCCTCGTCGTCGGCAGTGTCGTGTTCGCGCTTCAGGTGACTGCAGTCACGCCGCTGTCGGCGAGCACCTCGAGTCAGCACATCGAGAATCAGCAAGACGCGATGGCGTCGGGCATTCTCGCACAAGCAACCGAAGACGGGTCGCTCAAACGAGCGGTCCTGTTCTGGAACGAGATTGGCGGTCAGTTCTACGACGCGGGGCCCAGACGGCCCTACTACATGAACGCGCCACCACCGCCGGATATCGAGTTCGGCCGACTCCTGGAGCGAACGTACGGGGTGCGAGGAATCGCGTACAACGTCCACGTCGGATACCAGGCACCGGGTGGTGGCTACCGCGAAATCAGATACATCTACCGGGGAGAACCCAGTGACAACGCGGTCACCGCTTCGACCTACGTCACGCTGTTTGACGACGACCCCCTGTACGACGACGCCGACGACGATGGTGTCGCCGAGCAAACGACGGGGACGTCGCTCTCGACGACGAACTTCTACGCGAGCGACGTGTCGACGTCGCTCGTCTACAACGTCCTCCGGGTGGAGGTGGTCGTATGGCGGATGTAGCCCGTGACCGTGCACAACTGTTCCTTATCGGTGCACTTTCGCTGGCCATCACGTTCGTTGTGCTGGCACTCGTGTTGAACTCCGCAATCTACACGGAGAACCTCGCGACGCGCGGAGCAGACCAGACGGGGGCGACCGATGCGCTATCGCGCCAACACGACGTTCGCACTGCCGTCGGCAGCGTCGTCGACAGGGCGAACGACCAGCAGGCGACGTACGACGACCAAGAGTCCGCTATCGGTGCAGCAATCGTCGACACAGAGGTCTTACTCCGGCAATACGAGGTGCGGAGTACAGCCCTACTACGTGTTGAGAACCCGGTCTACACACGAGGGGCACGAATCCAACAGACAGTCGACAGTCCTTTCGACGGCCCGAGCGGCAGTGGTGACTGGACGGTCGCGAGTGGAGTCCAGACGCGACAATTCTCTCTCACAGCAACACGCGCCTCGCTCGAAGACGAAGCCGACGACGATGCCTTCCGGGTCAGATTCGACGACGGAACCGACGTATGGACCGTTCGGATATTCAGAAACGAACCCGGGACGGCGACGGTCGTCAGAGTTACCGACCCGTCTGGTGCAACGGTGGAGTGTCTGGACGATTCGGGGTCCGAGACGACCGTCGTCTTCTCTACAGCGACCGTCGGAGGCGGTTACTGCCGCGGACTCGCGTTCCTCGACGAATTGGGGACTCCGTACGACGTTCGGTTCGGGAATCCGACCGAAGGGTCGGGGACGTACTCATTGCTCGTCGACAAGACAGTCTCTGGTCTCGGTGCTAGCTATTCGGCACCCGACGGCGACCCGCCCGCCTCGGAGGCCATCTACGCGGTAACCGTCGACCTCACGTATCGGACACCAGATCTGACGTATGAGACGGAACTCCGGGTTGCTCCGGGTGAGTTCCATGCGTGACGACCGTGCTGTCTCGGTCGGGTTGAACTACGTGTTGACACTGGGCATCAGTGCGATACTCATCTCGGGGCTTCTCCTCGGCCTCAGTGGCCTTCTCGAGAGTCAGCAGGAACAGACTATCCGGACGGAACTGGAGGTAATCGGCGAACAGTTTGCTGGTGACCTCGGCGCAGCGGATAGACTCGTGTTAGCGAGTGATGGAGCGCCGACCGTCGAACTGCAGCCAAGTCTCCCACAGACAGTGACCGGTCTCTCGTACACACTTGAGGTGGTCGTCCCACCCTCTGACTCGCCGTACCTACGACTCTCGACGGAGAGACCCGATGTGACGGTCCGTGTGCCGTTCACGCTTCCGACGCTCCCCGGGTCAAGTCCTGCGGACCGTCTCGCCGACAGCGTCGCCAACGGTGGGGACGTCGTGATTCGCTACACGGATGGAGAACTGATGGTGGAGAATGCGTAGCACCGACCGTGCAGTGAGCGAGACGCTCAGTTTCGTGTTCGTCTTCGCACTCATCACGATGTCGATTGGGACAGTGTACGTCGTTGGGTACGGCGGGTTGCAGGACGTTCGCGACAACGAACGCATCACGAACGCAGAACGCGCGTTCGACGTCCTCGCTGACAACCTACAGGACATCTATCGTGACGGCGCACCCGGTCGAGCGACCGAACTCAAACTCGCAGACGCGAATCTGAGATTTGGAACCGAGACGCGAATGAACGTGTCGGTCAACAATCTCGACGGCACATCGAGTTGGGACAGCAACGACATCTCACTGACACCCCTCGTCTACCAAGCCGGAGACGAAACCGCGCTCGTCTACGAAGGAGGCATGGTGCTCCGTGTCGACCCATCGAGAACGACCGTGAAGAACCGTGTCGGGATGGTCTTCACGGAGGACGCGGATGTGAGAACTGCGGTCATCCCGCTCGTACAGACCCGGTCCAGCGGCGAGCGGACGAGTGTCAGCGGGTCGACCACGGTGTTGGTACGGTCCGAACGCTCGATTACCGACGTCATGGCTACTCGGACGAACCCGACCAGCGAGACGGTTATCGGAGACTCCCGCTACGCTGTGTCGTTCGAAATCACGACCGACCCTGCACGCGCGCCAGCATGGGAGCGGTATCTGGAGTCGCAGATACCGGCGTCGTGGGACGATGATGGGACAGACGACGTTTGTGTCGTCTCTGACGGGACGGTCACGTGTAGTATCGCTGTCGACCAACTGTACGTCACGGCAACGAGAATCGACATGAGTATCGAATAGCGTCGTCACTCAGTCGAGTTCGATTCGAACCTCGTTTTCGGTGACGTGGAGGAACGTGATGTAGCGAGAGCCACTAGTGTCGTAGTCGAGATTTCCGTACGAGGCATCCTCGTCGACGCGGCTACTTCCGCCAGGTCCGTCCGAGACCTTCATGTCGAACTCCGGTCCCATAGAGGCCAGATAGTGGTTCGTGATGACGTCAAGTGACACTGTCTCACCAGTGGTGTGCTGACCTGCGGTGTCCGACGGATGGCTGAACGTCGTCGTCTCGCTCCGATGGCTCCATGCACCGATTTCGTTCCCGAACTTCCACTTGTTGTCGCTGCCGGTGATGTCTATCGATTTGTACGCCAGTTGGCTACTCGTACTCGTGAAGTCAATGGTCATCTCACCGGCACTGCAGTCGACATCGACCGCTGCTGTCGACGACGGGTTGAAGTCCGCTTGCCACCCCTCGTACGACCCACTCTCGTCGCTGTAGAAGATGCTCAGGTCTACTCGCCCGTCGTAGCTCCCGGCTTTGCATTTTTTGTCCGCGTAGACGTGGAACTCGATCTTCTCGGACCCTTCGTCGGCGTAAAGCGACCAGTGCATGTTGTTGAAGTGGCCGTCGTTCACGAGCGTGACGGTGAAGTCTGCGTTCGGGTGGTCACTATCTTTCATCGCGCGGACGTCGACGCCGTTCCCCTCGGCGGGCATACTGAACGCACCGACAGCACCGGCAGACTCAAGCACGACCTCCGCCGTATCGCCGGACAGCGTCACCGTCCCGTCCGTCCGCGTTTCGAAGTACTTGGCCCACCCTTCTGCGTACTCGCTTTGGACCTGAATCGCGACTTCACCCTCCTGAATGGGGTTAGCGAACGATTGTCCGTCTGGATATGTCGCAGCCGAGGGATAGACGTGCTCGCCGCGCACTGACTCTTGGATGGTGGCTTTCACGCTGCCCGAAGCGCCATCGGACCCAGTAACTCGGATAATTGGGAGCGTCAGCGTGGAGTCACGGAAGTGGAACTCGGGGGGTGAGACCATGACGCTGTTTCCCCTGTCGTTGGTCCGCCAGACTCCGCCGCCCTGGTACGCGACGCTTTCGCCATCCCGCGTCTCGTAGACGACGCTCCCGAGCGAGGATTGATACAGCGTGTGGTCGGTTCCTGGCCCATCGTAGTTTCGGTGGACGATAGTAATCTCCCCGGCGGTGTCGTCGACGCGGAAACTCCCACTCGACTGCCCAAATCGGGCCGTTCGAACACTCGATTCGCCAAGCGCCACGGTCGACGAGTGCGAGTCGAAGAGTGTCATTGCGTTCGAGACTCGTTCGATGTCCGACCGGGACTGAGTGTCTGAGATTGCGACGCTCCCGACTGCGACGACAACTGTCGTTCCAGTCACGACTAGTCCGAGCAGCAACACGATACTGAGCGTCTCTGCCTGCCCTCTCTCCCGACGGGAACTCTGATTTCGACAGCGATTCCCCCCCTCCGGCGCAATCATTGCCTACCAGAATGTTTCGAGCGGATAAAAACCCACCCCCAGACGGCCTCACCCTGACAGTGGTCTGTCGCTCACTCGTTGAGTACCGTCACGAGAACCCTGACAGGGTCACCAAGACTCGAACTGCGCTCGCTTCTCTCTCTGATTCAAATCCCGTCTCGCGTAGAATTACAGCCGCTCACTGTCGTGAGCGGCAGAGAATTATGGACTCGCCGGGATTTGAACCCGGGGCCTTTCCCCTGCCAAGGGAACGATCTACCACTGATCTACGAGCCCTCGAACGCATCCACATCTTCTGTGGTTCCCTTAATAAGGGCTTCGACTTCGCGAGTGTCGAGTGGGACGCTGCCACGGCCCAAATCGACAGACACCGACCACTCGCCGATAGACAGAGCTAATCACCGCTCGGACGACTGCAACACCATGTCCTACGAACTTCGTGAGACACCGCCGACGCCGGAGGAGTTCGTCGGTCTCCGTGCGGCGGCCGAGATGATGTCACGGACACTCGATGCGGCCGAGCGTGGACTCCCGAACAGCTGTTACGCCGTCACCGTCGCTCACGACGAGGAAGTGGTCGGCATGGGTCGCGTCGTCGGCGACGGCGGCACGGTGTTCCAACTGACGGATATCGTCGTCCACCCCGACCATCAGGGACAGGGGTTGGGCACCGAAATCACGCAGGCGCTCGTCGACTGGTTGCACGAGCACGCCCCGTCGTCGGCGTACGTGAACCTCATGGCCGACGTCGACGGGTTCTACGAGCGCTTCGGTTTCGAACGGACCGCCCCAGCGTCGAAAGGGATGTATCTCCGAATCGAGT
The DNA here is from genome assembly GCF_900114455.1 of Halogranum rubrum. Classification (GTDB taxonomy): domain Archaea; phylum Halobacteriota; class Halobacteria; order Halobacteriales; family Haloferacaceae; genus Halogranum; species Halogranum rubrum. Next base: position 622,022 of record NZ_FOTC01000002.1, read on the forward strand.
GACTGAATCGGGGCGAATACGCACCGAACTCCTCCTCGAACCAGAGAATGCTACGATTTAATTGACCCGACGACAACCCTCACTCATGAGCGAAGAATCTGGGCGTCGGAACCTTCGCATGCCTGACGACGACGAGCTGTTCGCCGTCGTGACCAATATGCAGGGCCACGGCCGTGTCACGCTCCGCTGCAACGACGGGAAGGAACGCATGGGTCGCATCCCGGGTCGGATGCGCAAGCGTATCTGGATTCGCGAAGACGACATCGTCCTCTGTGAACCGTGGGACTGGCAGGACGAGAAAGCCGACGTCACGTGGCGCTACGAGAAGTCCGAAGCCGACCAACTCCGCAACGAAGGCCACATTAACGTCTGACCGACCGACGAACTCTACTCACGCTTACACTCCGGAGCGACGGCGCCGTGTGTCTCTCTTTATGATACTCCCGCGCGACGTTCTCGTATGGTCGACGCACAGGCTCTGCTCGATTCCCGACTCGCACACGTCGTCGCGCTCGTCCTCGGTGTCGTCGGCGTCGTCGCACTCGTCACCGCTGGCGCGAGTCTGAGCTTCTGGTTCTGGGTCTTCTACGGGTTTGCATGGCTGCTCTTCTTCGACCTGTTCGACGACGACGAGGCGTTCTGGAACTTGTTCAAATCTGATTCGGAGAGTGAGTCCGAGCGAGAGCGCGAGTCGAAGGTGAGAGATGAACCCACAGAAGACCCGCTCACGCTGTTGAAACGACGGTACGCCGAAGGTTCCATCGACGACGACGAGTTCGACGAGCGGTTGGACCGACTGCTGGAGGCGCCGGATACGTTGCGAGAGTTGGAGATGGAGCGGAGTCGAGGATAGCTAGAAGCCGTGGAGTCGTCGGTGGGCGTCGAGGTACAGCGGGTCGGGTAGCAGGTTCACGTTTTCGGGGAACACCAGTTCATCGCCTTCCAACTGTTTGAACTCGTAGTACCCCTCGTGCTCAGGAGCGTCTTTGACCAACAGTTCGTACTCATCCGTCACCGAGAGCCATCCGCTGTCGAACGCCCAGTGGTGGAGTTTGCACAGGGTGACCCCGTTTCTGGGGTCGTCAGCGCCGTTTTCAGAGCGTGGGTAGATATGTGCCGCTTCGACTTCGGGGTTTCCGGTGGGCGTCTCTCGTGAACGCCCACAGACGACACACGTGTCGTCGTAGTTCTCTTTGACGAGTTCCGCGAACACCGTATCACGCACTCGTCGCCGGTGTTCGGTGAACGAGTCGTTGTCTTCTGTGAGCATCGGCGGTGAGTCCCATTTCGTTTGTAACTGTTCTCGCTCCTCGTCTTTCTCCTCATCGATGAGGCGGTACTCACCTGCGCCGTCGACGAATTCGACCTCACCGCGGTCACGGAGGACCTGCAGTTGCTGTCGGAGTTTGGCTCTGACGCTGTTGTTCTCGGGGAACTGCGTGGCAAGGGTCTCTTCCGAAAAGTCGTAGAGTTCGTTCAGTGTGACCCTTCGAGAACCGGTCTCGCTTCGGTATCGATCCAACTCGGCACGGACGGCATCGACCCACGTCACGTCGTGTTCCGAACGCCGGTGTGCCATCGTGAACACGAGAATTTCCCGTCCCTTCTGGACTCGCCATTCCCAGTCGAGCACGTCGACCAGTCCTTGGTACTCCCATCCACTGGCGTCCGAGTGCTGGTAGAAGAAGTGAATCGAGAAGTCCTCGTCGACGGCGTCGATGAGCGTCGAGTTCCCGGACGATTTCTCGCTCTGGTCGCCTTGTAACCCCTCGCCGACGTACTCGAACGTTCCTTCGGTCACGGCGTCGCTATAGGGTCCGTCTTCGTTGGCGAACAACAGCACGTATCGCTCGCCGTCACTGGGCCGCCGAGGGTTTATGCCCGAAATTTGGTAGCCAAAGCCAGTGTCGAACAGGTCTTCGATTTCCTCCTGTGTGTAGCGGGTTCCAATCGTGAGACCGTCCGGCAGTGTCGGCATCGTTGTCTCGCTACACTCTCAGCTCACGTATGGTTCTTGTGCAGTCGACTCTCTGTGTGACAGATGGTTCTTTGTGGACTCGCCGGAATTTGAACCACGGTCGCTCTCGTTCGCTCGCGTTGCTCGCTCACCTCTCGCTCCCTGATTCAAATCCCGTCTCGCGTAGCCGATTTTTCCCCGACACAGACTCCTCGCTTCGCTCGTCGTGTAGTGTCGGGAAAATCTAATGGACTCGCCGGGATTTGAACCCGGGGCCTTTCCCCTGCCAAGGGAACGATCTACCACTGATCTACGAGCCCGCACTCCCTCATACCTCGACGTGCCTAAAGGGCGCTTCGGTTTCTGTCCCGTCGAAGTCGAAACGGTTTAACGGATGACGCCGCGAGGTACTCACGGGAACAGCACGGCCGTAACTCTGACTCGCCTGTGTTCGCAGGCTTGGGATTACGGAGGTGCGCCGAGAGCCGTTCGTACCGAATACGCGGCTCTCGGACACGCTTTCTGCGGTCTGTGCGTTCCAACTCAACCAATGGCACGAATGCACACCCGCCGCCGTGGCTCGTCCTCTTCGGACAAGCCGGTGGCAGACGAAGCCCCGGAGTGGAGTGACGTCGACGCTGACGCTGTCGAAGCGCGCGTCGTCGAACTGGCAGAGCAGGGTCACGACCCCGCTGCAATCGGTCTGAAGCTTCGCGACGAAGGCGTGAAGGGCACGCCCGTTCCGAACGTGAAGCTCGTGACCGGCAAGCGACTCACCCAGATTCTCGAAGACAACGACGCCTCCCCCGAGATTCCGGAAGACCTCCGGAACCTCATGGAGCGCGCCGTCCGTCTGCGCGAGCACGTCCGCGAGAATCAGCAGGACGCGCAGAACAAGCGCGCACTCCAGAACACGGAGTCGAAGATTCGCCGTCTCGTCAACTACTACCGCGGTAACAAGCTCGACGAGGACTTCAAGTACAGCTACGACGTCGCCGTCGAGCTGCTGGAGTAAGCACCGTACATGTCGACCGCGCGCTCCACAGCCGAGGACGCCCCCGCCGCCGACATCGCCGCGGCACTCCGCGAAGCCCCGTTCGTTCGGGTCGTCGCGAGAGCCGACGGCGACTCGCTGGCCGCGAGTGGCATCCTCGCCGACGCGTGTCGGAGCGCCGATATTCCGTTCCACGTCAGAACGGCCCCCAATCCGACTCCCGACCCCGACGCCGACGGACTCTCCTTCGTCGTCGGACTGACGGGAGGCGACGTCGCACTCGCGGGCACGAGTCGCCCGGCGAGCGTGACCGCCTTCGAAGTCGCCCGAGAACTCGGCGTCGAAGCCGACCCGATTCTCGGACTCGCTGGCGTCGTCGCCGCCGAGTCGACCATCGGTGTCGACGGCAGCGGGACGATGCTCGACGCGGCCGAACGCCGCGGCACGGTCGAACGCCGACCGGGTCTCGCCGTTCCGACCGCCGACATCAGCGACGGTATCGCACACACGACGCTCGTTCACACGCCCAGTTCGGGCGAAGTCGAGCGCGTTCGAGCGATGCTCGCGGAGTTGGACCTCCCCGCCGAACTCGACGAGGCGGCACACCGCCGACTCGCCTCTCTCGTCGCCATCGACGCGACGACGGGCGACGACGCGACACCACGCGCCGCCGAGACGGTCGAGCGGGCACTCCGCCCGTACGCGACGCCCGAGGCGACGTTCGAGACGGTCGGCGGCTACGCCGACGTGCTCGACGCCGTCGCCCGCGAACAGCCCGGAACCGGTGTAGCACTCGCACTCGGCCACGGCAACGTGGCTCGGGCCGCTGCACTGGACGCCTGGCGCGCCCACGCCGTCGCCACGCACCGTCTCCTCCGGGAGGCGACGACCGGCCGGTACGAGGGCGTGTTCGTCGCTCGGGTCGACGCCGACGAGGAGTCGGCGACGGCGTTGCCGACGATAGCACGACTGCTGCGGGACTTCCGGTCGCCGGAACCCGTGGCGCTCGTCGTCACCGACGGTGACTCGCCCGTAGACGAGATGCGGGCGGCCGCCGCGAGCGTCGACGACAGTGCGCTCGGAACCGCGATGGCCGAGGCAGCCGAGTCGTTCGACGGGACGGGATACGGAACCGACACACGCGCGGAAGCGCGGGTCGACGGAGACACAGACACGACCGAGTTCATCACGGCGGTTCGGGAGGCGTTGGCGCGATGAGACGAGCACGGCTCGAAACGGAGCACGAACACGCTCGCCTCGTCGCCGACGCGGTGACTCCCGACAACACCGACTCGATGACGACGACGGTGGAGGGCGACTCCATCGTGACCGTCGTCGAGCGGGAGACGACCGGTGGCTTACAGGCTACCGTCGACGACTACGTGGTGAACCTGACCGTCGCGGAGACGGTCGCAGACAACGCAACACGACACAACCTATGAGCGAACGTTCAGTATCCAAGCAGAAGAAAGGAAAGCGATGGTACAGCATTCTCGCGCCCGAGCAGTTCGACCGCGCGGAACTCGGCGAGACCTTCGCTGACGAAGTCGAACAGATCAACGGCCGCACCATCGAGGTCACCCTCGGTGAACTCACGGGCGACGCCGGTGCGAACAACACGAAGCTCACGTTCAAGATCACGGACGTCGGCAGCGACTCGGCGTACACCGAGTTCGTCAAGCACGAACTCACTCGTGACTACCTCCGCAGCCTCGTCCGCCGCGGTGCGTCGAAGATCGACGTGAACGTGACCGTCCTGACGAAGGACGACTACCGCGTGCAGGTCCAGCCTGTCGCACTCACGACGAAGAAGGCCGACAACAGCCAAGAGAAGGCCATCCGTAAGGTCATGATCGACCTCGTCGAAGAGGCCGCCGAAGACCACACCTTCGAGGAACTCGTCGACAGCGTCGTCGAGGGTCGACTCTCCTCTGCCATCTACGGCGAGGCCAAGACCATCTACCCGCTGCGCCGCGTCGAGATCCAGAAACTCGACCTCGAAGCACGACCCGAAGAGGTCGCCGCCGAGGAAGAGGCCGCAGTCGACGTCGACGAAGAAGACGTCGCAGTCGACGAAGACGCCGAAGCCGACGAAGAGTAACGCGTCTCTCGTCGTTCTCGACCCGATTTTCGCTTCTTTCGATGCCGTCGAGCGGCAGGACTACGGACTACTACGGCTACTCTTCGACGATAATCGTCCCGACCATCCCGGCCTGTTCGTGTGGAACACAGACGTACTCGTACCGTCCGGGTACCTCGAAGGTGTGGCTGTACGTCTCGCCGGCGACGACGCCACCACCATCGAACCCCTCCTGTCGAAACGCCTCGCGAGCGGCCTGCTCGTTCTCGTAGCCGCCGCTGGCGAAGTACTCGGCGTCGTCGGGAATCGCGTTCTCGTAAGCGGTGACGGTGTGGCCGCGAGAGCTCCCGTTGTACCACGTGACCGTGTCACCGACGCTAACGGTGAACTCGTAGGGGTCGAACGCGGTCGCACGCATCAGGATGTCGCCTTGCGACCCGCCGACGCCGGCACAGCCGGCGACTGCGGTGAGTCCGGCCGTACCGACGCTCGCGAGAAACGTCCTGCGTTGCATAGTCGACTCTCGGGGAGCGACCGATAAATGCGGCGTGGTTCGGTTGTCGAATGCAGTCACGCTCGCGGGCGGATATAAACACGTAAACCGGTCCTGTTCGACTGCCGAGACATGAAACCGCGGTTCGTCGGCCACTTCGGACTCGCTGACTACGTCACCGTCAGCAACGCGGCACTCGGCTTTCTGGCCGCCGTCGCCGCGCTCGTGGACACGACGCTCGCGGCCCGACTCATCCTCCTCGGGGCCGTCGCCGACGGACTCGACGGCGTCCTCGCTCGACAGTTCGGTGGGTCCGACGCGGGACCGTATCTGGACTCGCTGGCCGACGTCGCCTCGTTCTGTGTCGCCCCCGCCCTGCTCGTCGTGAGCGTGGTGCTGGAGACGTGGGGGTTCGACCCGGTTCGCTCGTGGGCCGGTGCGGGACTCTGTGCACTGTTCGTCGCGATGGGCGTCACTCGCCTCGGTCTCTACACCGCCTACGACAGCAAGTCGGACTCGACGGAGGGTGTCCCGACGACGCTCGCGGCGACGATTCTCTCGGCAGGCGTCCTCGCTGGCTTCGCCGACCCGCTCGTTCTCGTCCCGCTGGTCGCAATCTTGGCACTCATGATGGTGACGACCATCAACTATCCGGACCTCCACTGGCAGGACGCGCTCGTGATGGGCGTCGTGCAAGCGCTGGCGATTCTCCTCTCTGGCTACCCCGGCGAGGTGTTCGCCTTCGGACTCCTCTTCTTGGCGCTCGGCTATCTCTTCCTCGGGCCGCGGTTCTACTGGCGAGGGACGTAGCTCACATCCCCATGTCGGCCGCGTCGTCGGGGATGGGCAAGTCGTGGACCCCGACACCGAGCAGTTCGGCGGCGTGGTCGAGCGCCATGTCGAAGCCGTAGTACCGTTCGAGTTCGTCGCCGTCGGCGGTCGGTCGGACCTTCAGCATGGCGTAACCGTCGACGTTCTGGGCGATAGCCGCGGTTCGGCCGTCGTAGTCGAAGCTCAGCACTCGTTCTGTCTCCGTCTCCTCGTAGTGGGCCGTGATGCCGTTCGCCGTCGCCTCCGCGGATGCCTCCGACATAGTCTACTCGCCGGTTAGGAAGGAGGACAGTCGAAGCTATCGGTTCTCTCGGTCTCCCGAATTTCCTGTCTCGCCACGACGGCGCCGTGGCTGAGAAGGATAGATGAAGTATGAATGCGGACAGGGCGGGATTGCCCGGCGTTCCGAGCGCGGGTAATCCCGGTTGCCTCCTCCACCCCGCGGCCCTACGAGCGACGCACGTCTGGTGGTGGGCTGCTCGCTTCCGCGCCTGACCCAGTGCCACCAATCAACGACGAGTCGACGTCCCTGCAGACGTGTTTCGTCGAGCCGCTGTCCCCGCAGGACGAGGTTTCTACGTTGGCTCCCGGGGCCCGTGCCGGTCTGACCGGACGCGCCCGTCGTTCGGTCCCCGCTAAAGACTCTATCGCGGGAAGTGAGCAGGGCCTAACTGCCCGACCTAGTCCACTCCATACTACCCCACGACCTCATAAGGGCCTTTCGACTTTGGCGCGAAAACCAGCCGACGACGTGAACGCTGGATTCACCGTCAGCTTCACGGCCAGAGGACGCCGCGAACGTAGCCAGCAGCACCCAGCGGCACGACCGCGGCGACAGCGACGACGACCCACCGATGACTCGTCATCCAGGTGGCCGACGCCGGGAGGTTGAACAGCAGCGTCTCGTCGACGGCGAGCGCCCAGACGACGGTGAGCAGGAACGTCGCGACACCGAGTACGAGTGCGAGACCGGCGACGAGATCCGGTTCTGCCGTCCCGCGCGTTCCCGAGAGGAAGACGACGACGGTGAGGAGTGCCATGAAGGCGACACCACCGACGCCGACCGGTCCCGAGGCGTAGTACGCGCCGAGGACGGCCTCTCCCCCGCTGACTGCGACGTACGGCACTCCGAGTGCGACGAGCAGTGCGACGCAGGCGCCGACCCCGACGGTCGGCGCGACGTCTTCCAAGTCCATACGTGCACTCGGGGTGGCCGGAAGATAAAGAATCCGAGACAGGTCTCCGATTGTCGGAGGGGAAAACTGTAAAACGGTACGCCACGCGCCTCCCCTATGGAGCGCGTAGCAATCATTGGCGCGTCGATGACCAAGTTCGGTCAACGCGACGCATGGATCCGCGAACTGCTGGCACAGGCGGGACAGGAGTGTCTCGAAGACGCCGGGGTCTCACCCGACGCACTCGACCATCTCTACGTCTCGAACATGGCGAGCGGCGAGTTCGAAGGGCAGACAGGTGTCCCGAACGCTCTCGCTCACGACCTCGCGGCGATGCCCGCATACACCGCCCGTATCGACCAGACCTCGTCGTCGGGCGGCGCTGGCGTCTATCACGCGTGGCAGTCTATCGCCAGCGGTGCCAGCGAGATGACGATGCTCGTCGGTGGCGAGAAGATGACACACAAGACGACCGCAGAGGCCACCGACGTCATCGCGTCCATCACGCATCCCGCCGAGTACAAACACGGTGTGACGCTCCCGAGTTTCGCCGGTCTCACGGCCCGTCTCTATCTCGACACCTACGACGCACCGCGAGAGAGTCTCGCCAAAGTCGCCGTCAAGAACCACAAGAACGGCGTCGACAACCCGCACGCGCAGTTCCAGAAGGAAGTCGACCTCGACACCGTCATGGAGTCACCCATCGTCGCCGACCCGCTTCGCCTCTACGACTTCTGTCCCATCACCGACGGCAGCGCCGCGTTGATGTTCTGTCCCGAGTCGGTCGCCCGCGAGTACACCGACAACTACGCCGTCATCTCCGGCATCGGTGGTGCGACAGACACCCACGTCGTCCACGAGCGCTCGGACCCGACGACGATGGGCGGCGTCGTCAAGTCCAGCGAAATCGCCTACGAGATGGCCGACCTCGGTCCCGACGACATCGAAGTCGCCGAACTCCACGACATGTTCACCATCCTCGAATTCCTGCAGGCGGAGGGCGTCGGCTTCTTCGACGAGGGCGAGGCGTGGAAGGCGGTCGAAGAGGGCGTCACCGAACGCGACGGCGAACTCCCCATCAACACGTCTGGCGGCCTGAAGTCCAAGGGCCACCCGCTCGGCGCGTCGGGCGTCGCACAGGTGTACGAGGTTTACAAGCAGGTCCTCGGTGAGGCAGGACCGCGACAGGTCGACGCGAACGTCGGTCTCGCGACGAACGTCGGCGGCTTCGGGAACTGTGTTTCGACCACGATTCTGGAGGGTAACTAATGAGCGACAATCCACCGCTAGAGGCGTACCGCTACTCGGACGGCAGCATCACCTACCCCGGCCACCCAATCGGCCCTGACGGCAGCGAACCGGTCGACACCGTCGACCTCAGCGAGTACACGGCCGAGGTCATCACGTGGACGACGTCGATGGCGACGCCGCCGGGTGTCCGCCAACCGAACACGCTCGCCATCGTCGAGTTCGACGTCGATGGCGAACCCGTCCGCGCACTCGGGCAGGTCACCACCGACGACGTCGAAATCGGTGACGAGGTGAAAGCGGTCTACTGTGACGAACTCCGCGAACCCGGTGTCGGCATCAAGGAACCGGAGAGCCAGGACTGGGACGGATACCGGTTCGAGCCTGTCCAATAGCGCGTTTCATCGCGCGCAAACAGGCACAAGCCGAAGAGTCGAACCGGTCTGAGCGCAGCCACGTTTGCGTGCCACGGTTCGTGCCTTTATTTAGTACCGTGGTGCACTGCGTCGTACTAACCCGGACAGAGCGAAGGTTCGAATCGACCACCCAACACGTAGTTGCACAGACGCAGCTCAACAACACTCACCTGCAGCTACCGCTGTCGTCGGTCGCTCCCGAGTCACGACGGCACAGGCGTCTCGTCTACTGTCGTCGCAGCCGACGACGGTGACGAGGGACTCCAGCTCTCGGAGTGCTCCGACGAACGTGTGGCCCTGTTCTGTCAGCGAGTATCGTGTCGACGGCGGCGTCGCCTCGACGTGCCGCTCGACGAATCCGCGGCATCGAAGTTCTCGAAGGCGTCGGGAGAGCGTCTTCGCCGTGATGCCGTCCAGTTCACGCTTCATCTCGTTGAACCCGACGTCACGTTCCGAGAGCAACCGAAGCACGTGGAACGTCCACTTACGACCGAGCGACTCGTGGAGGCGGTGCCACAGCTGTTGCCAGTCGGTGTCGACCGCTTCCGACTCAGCTGATTCGTCGTCACTCATCGACGAGAGATACGTCACCATCGTCGAAAACACAGTCGGGGGGTTTCTGCGGCGAAACTACCTTGCTCTCGGCCCACTGCTGCGGTTATCGGTGTGTCGTCCCTCTCTCTGACTGCAATGTCAGAAGAGACCGAATCGACGTGTTGTTGCTGCTGTCTCGGCTGTTGCCGACGATGTGCGTGCTGCCAACCGATTCGACCGACCTGCTGTCGTTATCGTTAGTTGCCGCTCTTGTCCCCCTCGTCGTCGACATCGTCCAACTCGTCTTTGATGGACTGAAGTTCGGATTCGACGTCGACTTCAGCGTCGTCGAATTCGTCGCCGTCGTCGCCGAACCCGTCACTGTTGTTCCTCTCGTTCTTCTCGTCCACCTCGTCTAACTCCCGTCCGCCGTCGGATTCTTCCTCCACAGAGATTTCGACCGGCTCAGTGCGTCCGCTGTGACCGTGCTCTCGCGACGAGCGTCTCCGACCACCGGTACGTCTCCGGTCGCGCGAGTCACGTCGTGAGCGGGACCCGGAGCGACTCGACTCGATTCGGCGTTCGATTTCGTCCGTCAGCCCACGCGCGTCTTCGATGATGTCTCGCGACTCGGGGTCGTCCGGGAGGTCCGCCTCCGTGAGCGCGCGCTGCAGTTCCGAGAGTGCACGGTCGAGTCCGTCGACGGCTTCGTCGCGGACGCCGCTGACGCGTCGGCGCGTCTCTTCGCTTCCCTCGCGGAGTGAGCCTTCCGGGTTCGCCAGCCGAAGGAGTTTCTGGAGGAGTTCGAGCGCGCGGATGTTCGCCTCCAGAATCGAGACGACCGTCGGAATCGTGTATTCGTCGGTGAACCGGAGAATCTCGCTCGGGGTCGGCGGTCGGAACCGACGGCGTGCCTCGGGACGTCGCTCGAGTTCGTCACGGAGGTCACCGAGCGTCAGTTCGAGGTCGTCGAGCAGGTCGACGAAGTCGTCGTCGTCACGGCGGGAACTCATAGGTGGGGGTTGTACGGGCACGGCCAAAAGGTTAGCCGCCCGTTGCCGAGAGACGCTCGATAGACGAAGACGACGCTCGTCAGTCGAGGTCGAATCCGCGACGGTACTGTACTGGCAGTTCGACGTCGACACCGAGTTCTTGGGCGGCGTGGAGCGTGAAGTACGGGTCTCGGAGGTGCTCACGTCCGACGATGGCGAGGTCCGCACGGTCGTTGCGAATCAGTTGGTCGGCCTGTTCCGCCTCGGTGATGCCACCGACTGCGCCGACGGCGACTCCGGTGTTCTCTTTGATGGCCTCGGCGTAGGGAATCTGGTATCCCGGGCCGGAGTTGGGAATCTGCTGGTCGGGGTGGATACCGCCCGCACTGACGTCGACGAGGTCCGCGCCAGCCTCGGCGAGTTGCGGTGCGAGTTCGACCGACTGGTCGAGGTCCCACGACTCACGGTCGGGAAGCCAGTCGGTCGCAGAGATGCGGACGAAGACCGGTTTGTCGTCGGGCCACACTTCTCGGACGGCCGCGGTAACTTCGCGAACGAGTCGCGTCCGGTTCTCGAAGCTTCCGCCGTACTCGTCGTCTCTGTCGTTGGTGACGGGCGAGAGGAACTCGTGGAGGAGATAGCCGTGGGCGGCGTGTACCTCTGCAATCTCGAAACCAGCCTCGTCGGCGCGCTTCGCGGCGTCGACGAACGCCTGCGTCACGTCCTCGACGTCTTCGGCAGTCATCGCTCGTTGCGCTGGCGGTTCGTCCTCGTAGGGATACGGGTCCGGAGAGGGAGCGACCGTCTCCCAACCCGCTTCGTCGGGCGAGAGCGGTTCGCTCCCGTCCCACGGGCGCGTCTTCGAGGCTTTCCGACCTGCGTGAGCGAGTTGGATAGCCGGGACGCTCCCCTGAGAGCGGACGAACTCGGTAATCGGCTTCAGTGCCTCTGCGTGTTCCTCGCTCCAGATTCCGAGGTCGTGCGGTGTGATACGGCCGCGGGCCTCGACGGCCGTCGCCTCGGTCATCACGATACCCGCGCCGCCGACGGCGCGACTTCCGAGATGGACGCGGTGCCACTCGGTTGCGACACCGTCGTTCGTCGAATACTGACACATCGGAGAGACCATCACTCGGTTCGGGACGGTCGTCTCCCGAAGCGAGAGTGGACTGAACAGCGACTCTGTCATCGTGGGACGTTTCGTGCGACGACGCAAACCGCTGTTGACTCCGGAGACTGACGCACAGTCCGGCACGAGCGACTGTCGTTTTCTCCTCCACAATCTTTATTATCTAACGAATCAATAGTAAGAAAGTAATGGGGAATGTTGGTGATAGGAACGGTTCGTTCGCTCGGTCCCTACAGGACCTGAAGCGACGTGGGAGCAACCTACTCGTCGTCGGATCGCTGGCAGAACACGTACGAGACGCCGCGACTCGGCGACTCCTCGGTGACGGTGTGTCCGAGACACGTCGCCGTCTGTTCGTCTTCACCGACGCGACCCACGCTGGCGCCCAGGTCGGCAACGGAGCGGTCGGTCCAGAGACCACCCGAGTCATCGACCGCGTGACACCGACTCGAAGCGCTGCGGCGATGCCATCTGCTTCGTCGACGGCTGCTGGACTCACGCGTCGGCGTGTCGAACCGACCCAACTCGGGTCGCTCGCGTGGTGTATCGAAGAGGAGATTGGGGCGTTCGACGCCAATGCGAACGGACTGTCTAGCGGTGAGTTGCGTCTCTGTTTCGACTCGCTCGCACCGCTCGTCTCGGAACACGACGTTCCGACGGTGCTCCGATTTCTCCGCGTCGTCGGCAATCGCGTCCGTGCGTCGCACGGAATGGCCCACTATCACCTCCCGGTCAGCCGCTCCGACCCAATCGTCGACGAACTCGCCTCCGCGTTCGACGCCGTCATCGAACTCCGTGTCCGTGACGGCCACCCCGAACACCGCTGGGAGCTTCGTGAAACCGACTTCGTGAGTTCGTGGATCCCACTCTGAACAGCTTTCTTGCGTACTGGCGCTGGAACGACCAGTAGCGGCACTGCTCTTTCGGACTGCTTCGGCTCACACACGTTCTACTTGATGTCTGTGTCGACTGGCTCCTCGTAGACCGGGATGAACGCTCGTTGTTCTGCCAAGACGTCCGGGTCTAGTTCGGCGACGAGCGTTCGCTCGTCACGGTTCGTCGCTGCCGCGACGGTTCCGTCGGGTCTGACGACGGCAGACCGTCCAGCGTAGTCGAGCGGAACGGTTCCCGGCACACGCCGAGCGCCGGTTCGACCCGCGCCGACGACCCACCGAACCCCGTCGAGTGCGCGCGCACGGAGCAAGAGTCGCCAGTTCTCGCTGTGTGTCGCTGGCCACGCGCCCGTGACGAACAGCGCATCGACTCGCTCTCGGGTCAGTGCCGCACTCTCGGCGACGAAGTTCAGGTCGTAGCAGGTGAGGATACCGGTTCGTCCTATCGGCGTCTCGACGACGACCCGTTCGCTCCCGGGTGTGAGCACGCTTCGCTCACCACCCCAGAGATGTCGTTTCCGATAGACCGTCGTCTCGCCGTTCGGTTCGACGTACGCCGTCGCGTTGTAGTAGTCGCTCCCCTCCCGTTCGACGAATCCGACGAGGAGCGCGACGTCGTTCGTTCGCGCCGTCTCACGGACCGTGTCGAGTTCCGGCCCGTCGCGAGTGAGTGCGACTGACTCGACTCGTTCGTCGGCGACGAACCCCGTCAGCGCGTACTCGGGAAAGAGTGCGACGTCGACTGTCGCGTCGAGACGAGCGGTTCGGTCGGCGAGTTCTGTCAGGTTCGCCTCGACGTCCAAGTCGTCGACAGCACATTGTGGGACGGCGACAGTTGCCATAGCTGTTCGTCACTCGGGGAGTCGAAAAACATCCCGACAGTCGGCAGAGAGATATACCTGTGTGACATATGTTACCGTGCCGGTCGTGTCCGTATCCCGATAGCCGGCAGGGCGTCCGCGAACGACGTGGGTTTCGTCATGGTCTCCCACAGGTAGGGTGCGGTCGCCCACTCTCACACCGCTACCGAGTGGTTCGCAAAGGGAAACGCTCTTTTCATCGTCGCACCGAGGTCCAACATATGAGTGACGGGGACGACACACCCGAGGATTCGGGTGCCGCTGAAGACGAGATTTCGGCCGAGAGCCTCCAAGAGCGCCTGTCGGCCGCCGAGGAGGAACTGGAGGCCGCAGAGACCGAAGACGACCTCGACGAGGTCGAAGCGGAACTCGACGACATCGAGACGAAACTCGAAGCCGCCGACCTCCCGGAACCGGACGAGGACGACGACGAGGAGAGCCTCCAAGAAGAGTTGGAGACGAAACTCTCCGAACTCCGTGAGGACCTCGAAGCCCAGCGTGGCCCCTACGCCGAGGACGCCGTCGAGACGGTCGACGAGGCGCAGACGAAAGTCGCGGACACGCGCTGGACCGAGCGCGGCGAGACCGAAATCGTCGAGGCAGTCGAATCGTTCGTCACCTCGGTGAACGACACCCTCGACACGAATCTCTCTGTCGACGGCACCGACGAGGATGCGCTCACCAGCGCACTCGACGACGCGAAGAGCGCCATCGAGTCTGCGAACCTCGACGCCGACGAGGACGAAGAGACCATCGCCGCTCTCATCGAGGCGGCCGACGGACTCGAATCCGACCTCGAAGATGCCCAAGAGTGGGACGACCTCGAAACCCACGAGAAGCTCGAACGGCAGGGCTTCTACGACGTGCTCGGCCACTACAAAGACTACCCGCCGGAGTGGGCGGCCGTCAAAGGGTGGGAGCAGGAGGGCAACGTCGAGATGATCCTGCTCGCACTCGACAACCTCGGGTCGGACTTCATGGAGGAGAACTGTCTGGACTCGCTCATCCGGATGAACGACCAAGCGGCGTTCGACGCAATGCACCAGCGTGCACAGAAGCGCGACAAACAGTCCATCAAGGCGCTCGGTAAGATGCGAGCGACCGACGCCGTCGAGACGCTCGTCGAGTACGTCGACACCGACAAAGACCCGCAGCTACAGAAGGTGACGTTCAGAGCGCTCGGTGAAATCGGCGACGAGCGCGCGACCCAACCGCTCGCGGACAAACTGGTCATGGACAACGAGAAGGTCCGACCGCACGCCGCTCGCGCACTCGGCCTCATCGGCGACACTCGCGCCGTCGACCCGCTCGCAGACATGCTCTCCGACGACGAGAACGAGTCTGCTCGTGCGAGTGCCGCGTGGGCACTCCGACAAATCGGGACGCAGAAAGCGCTCGAAGCGGCCGCCGAATACAGCGACGACCGGTCGTATCTCGTTCAGTCCGAGTCGAAGAAGGCCTCGGAAGCACTATCGGCCAAACAGACGGCCTAAGCGGTCTCTCACTCGACTCTCTCTGTCTTCGTCTACCGGCGCTGCAGCCCCGAGTGCTTTTGTTCGATGACGTGACCACCTCGTCGCGTGTCTCGGGTCACCGTGCTCTGTCTCGTGTTCCTCCTCGTAGCGGCCGGTGTGTCTGTACCTGTCGTCGCCACCGAGTCTCCGGATACCACGAGTACGACGACCAACGAGTCGACGGCGCGAATCGTCGAACTCTATCCGAACCCGTACGCCGCCGAGGACCGTGGCGAGTACGTCGTCGTTCGACTGCCGACCGACGCCAGTGACGACGTCGCCGCCAACTGGACGCTCACCGACGGCGAGACGACGGTCCCGCTCCCCACGAACGCCACACAGACTCACGTCGTCGTCACCGCGACGCCGTCGGCACTCCCCAACGGGACGTCGGGTCACGTCGTCAAAGCGGCGGCGTTCGCACTCGCCAACGGCGGCGAGTCGCTCCGACTCGAACGGAACGGGACACCGACCGACCGAGTCACCTACGAGAACGCACCGGAAGGCGAGCAGTGGCGCTGGAACCGGACGCCGGCGTGGCGACCACTCGTTTTCGAACCGCGGTCGGTCCACGTCTCGGGAGCGACGACTGCCGAGACGTTCGTCCTCCCCGACGCCCCCGACGTTCCCGTGGGAACCCTCCGAAGTGCAGACCGGAGACTCCTCCTCGCCGGATACACGTTCTCGTCGGCGCGTGTCACGGACGAACTCGTCGCGGCGGCCGAGCGTGGTGTGCGAGTACAGATTCTCGTCGACGACGCCCCGGTCGGCGGAACAACCACCCGGCAGGCGGCCGCACTCGACCGTCTCGCGGCCGCCGGTGTCGAGGTGTCTGTACTGGGCGGCGAGCGCGCTCGGTACGACTTCCACCACCCGAAGTACGCCGTCGTGGACGACGACGCGCTCGTACTCACGGAGAACTGGAAACCCAGCTGGACGGGCGGTCGGAGCAGTCGCGGGTGGGGCGTCCGCGTCGACTCGGCCGAGGCGGCGGACGAACTCGCGGCCGTGTTCCGAGACGACGCGACGGGACCAGACACGACGCCGTGGTCGCAGTTCCGCCGCGGTCGGTCGTTCACGTCGACTCACCCTGCCAACGGGTCGTTTCCGACACGGTTCGACCCACAGTCCGTCGCCGTCGTCCGTGTCCGACTCGTGACCGCACCCGGTAACGCCGAGAGAGCCATCGTCGGCGTCGTCGACAACGCGAGCGAGCAGATTTCGGTTATTCAGCCGACTATCGGGAGTCGCCACCATCCCTACCTCCGTGCCACGCTCCGGGCCGCCGAACGCGGTGTCGAAATTCGCATCCTCCTCCCGGGAGCGTGGTACGTCGAAGAAGACAACCGTCGACTCGTCGAGTGGCTGAACGAGTGGGCCGAGCGTCGTGACGCGCCGCTCGAAGCCCGCGTCGTCGACCCCGAAGGTCGCTTCGAGAAGATTCACGCGAAGGGCGTCGTCGCCGACGACCGAGTCGTCGTCGGCAGCGTCAACTGGAACAACAACTCAGTCCGGGAGAACCGCGAGGTGGCGGTGATTCTGGACGGCGAGGAACCGGCGGCGTACTACCGGGAGGTGTTCGACGCCGACTGGAAGGGTGGCGGCGGGACCAACCGAGTACCGCTCGGTGTCGTCGTCGCTACCGCACTCGCGGTACTCGTGGCTGTCGGTGTAGCGCGCAAGCGAATCGAGTTCGAAGAGCGAGAGAGCCCTGTTAGTCGTTGAGCGTCGGCGTGCTCGACAGGTCCTCGTCGAGGTCGGCGTCGGCCATCTTCTGGACGAGGCTGTCGATGACTTCCTCGCGCATGCCCTTCACGAACTTGATGGAACCGACGACGAGGTGCCCGCCGCCGTTGACGCCGCCGCCGACGACTTCCTCGTTCAGTTCGGCGACCATCTGTGGGATGTCGAGTCGGACGCCGTCGGAGCGGAGGACGGCGAAGTCCGGCCCGTAGCCGATGGTGATGACGGGTTCGCCCGTCTCCGTGACCTTGTTGTCGTGGAGTTTGCCGGTCGTCTTCCCCGGTGCGGGGTAGGTGAATCGGTGGGCGAAGTTGTCGAGGTCGATACGGTAGAGATGTGCCCCGCTGTCGAGACGCTCGTGGTCGACGTGGGACTCGACGGCGTCGAGTTGGCGCTGGACGTCGCGTTCGGCGCGCGTCGACAGGAACTCGACGAGTTCCTCGTGGCGCTCCTCGTCGTCACAGCCGACGTTGAGCACGTCGTTGACGAACGACTCGCCGTCCGAGTAGCGAAGCCAGTGGGCGGCGTAGTCGAGTGCCTCACCCATGTCGAGGAGTTTGTCGCGGTCGTAACCTTCGGCTTCGGCGAGGTCGACGAAGTCGCTCATCGCTTCGGCTTTCGAGCGGTCCGAGAGACCGGCGACGGCCGGGACGTGACGGAGTTCGTCCGTGACCGACGGGTCGATCATCCGCGCGAGTTCGACACACATCATCCCGGTCGTGATGCGGTAGTCCTCGTCGTAGAGGTACGGGTTGACGTGGGCGTCGAGGAGGTGGTTCACCGCCTCCGGGTCAGGGTGGTGGTGGTCGACGACGGCGATGGGCATGTCGTAGTGCGCGAGGTTCTGGTAGGCCGGGACGTCCTCTTCCGTCGACCCGTTGTCGAGCATGAGCAGGAAGGGGAGTTTCTGGCCGTGACGGGCCTGCCCCTCCAGTGCGAAGTTCAGGTCGCGGGTGACGTCCTCCATCTCGTAGAACGGGGCCTTCGAGGGAAGCCGTTTGAAGAGGTGTCGCGGTGCGTCGGGGTCGGTGTGGACCGCTTCGATGTAGTTTTCGAGGGCCAGTTGAACCGGCAGCGACGCACACATCCCGTCACCGTCGGCGTGGTGCCGGACGCGGATGGGTCGGCCTTCGAGGACCGTCCGACGGAGGAGGCGTGCGACCTCCGCGAGGTCCGCTCGCAACTTGTCGAAGGCGGGCCACTCGATGAGGGGTTCGACCTCGTGCGGTTCGGCGCGTTCGTCGAGGGCGGCGTCGCGGCGCTCACGGGCGGCCTCGGCTTGGTCGTCGACGAGCGGGGTCATCGAGTTGACCTCTATCTGTGTCGCCCCGTCGTGCTCTTCGACGCTGCCGCCGACGCGGACCAGGTCGTCGAGTTCGACCTCCGGGTGGGCGCGAACGCCCGCCTCCTCGAAGGCGGCACAGGCGACGATGCCGCTCTCGTCGCTGACGTGGAAGATGGTCGGGCCACCGGTCTGTTTGATCTGGACGACTGCGCCCTCGAGGTGGACGTCTTCGCCCGTACGGAGGTCCTCGATGGCCGTCCGCTCGGGTTCGTGGTCGACCGTGACCGTCTCGTAGTCGTCGGGGTCGGCCGCGACGAACGCGAGGTCACCGTTCTCTCGAACGTTCTCCAGTTCGACGATGAGGCGGTCCTCGACGTCGTAGGAGCCGTTCAGATTCGATTCGTGGACGAGACCAGAGACGTTGTCGGAGATATCGACGAAGACACCGTAGTCGACGACACCGTTGACGACGGCGTGATAGTAGTTGTTCACTTCGACGTCGTCGACCGTACAATCCGGTGCGAGGTCGTAGACGACGGGTCGCGAATCTGACCCAGTGCCGGAATCCCCGGCGTTCTCGCTGCTCATACGCGTGATAGAGTGGGGGTCGGGGTTAAGCTTTCCATGCTGGCTCGCACCCTTCCGCAACTCTTAGATGCCGACGAACCGGACGTTCGACCATGCGACTGTTCCGGTCGGGCGAGATTATCGGCATCGCAGCCGACACGCTCGACTTCGCGCTCGAAGCCTCCGAGGAGACCCACCCCGACGAGTACATGGGCCTGCTCCGCGGTGAAGACGCCCGTGACCTCGGTCTCGACCGAGAGGGAACCGTCATCACCGACGTGCTCATCATCCCCGGGACGGAGTCGAACCCCGTGAGCGCGACGGTCCAAACGAGTATGATTCCGAACGACATGCACGCCGTCGGCTCTATCCACTCCCACCCCAACGGCGTGCTCAAACCGAGTGACGCCGACCTCGCGACGTTCGGCAACGGCGACGTCCACATCATCGTCGGCTTCCCCTATCGGACCACAGACTGGCAGGCGTTCGACCGCGAAGGAAACGAGCGCAAACTCGACGTGTTGACCGTCGACCTCGCGGACCCCGAATCGTTCTTCGACTTCACGCAGGAAGACATCGATAGCGAACTCTCCGACAAATGACGACTGTTATCGCCCAAGGCACCTTCGATATTCTCCATCCGGGCCACGTCCACTATCTGACCGACGCCGCCGCCCGTGGCGACGAACTCCACGTCATCATCGCCCGCCGCGAGAACGTGACGCACAAAGCGAAGCCGGTTCTCCCCGACCGCCAGCGCCGAGACATGGTGGCCGCACTCGACGTCGTCGACGAGGCCCATCTGGGCCATCCCGAGGACATCTTCGTTCCGATCGAGGAGATTCAGCCGGACGTCATCGTCCTCGGCTACGACCAGCACCACGACGCCGACGGGATTCGGTCCGCACTCGAAGCACGCGGCATCGACTGCGCCGTCGAGCGGGCGTCGGCCCGCCAACCGAACTACGAGGGCGAACTGCTCTCGACGGGTCGCATCATCGAGCGAATCCTCCACGAGCGTGTGGAGTAAGTAGCGCTGTTCTACGACACCGCTCGACCATCCACAGCGGCGCGTGGCTTCGCGACTTCGTGTACGAGAGCAAGACAGCGCCTGCCCCGTCAATAGATGACCGAGTGAACGAAGGAATCGGCTGGGGAGAGCGTGGCTGTTGGGATGGTCGAAAGCCCGTTGGCTTTCGAGGCGTTCTCTGCTCTCACTACTGCGTTCACGACGAACAGCACGGGCCGCACTTTCAGAACGAACCCTTACCACACGCGCCCTCCACCCCACACGCGATGAACCAAGCGGAACTCTCCACTCGCCTCGACGTCCCCGTCCACGTCCACCAACGCATCCCCAACACTACCGACCGACTCAGACGACTCGCCCACGACGGCGCGCCGCACGGCACCGTCGTCGTCGCGTCGGAACTCACTGCCGCCCGCGGTCGAACCGGGTCGGCGTGGAGCGCCCCCGCCGGAGGGCTGTGGACGAGTACCCTCGTCCGCCCCGAGTTCGATGCCGACCACGTCGGCCGACTCACCTTCGCCGCGGGCGTCGCCGTCGCCGACACCGTCTCCGAGTTCGGCGTCGGTGCCGGACTCAAGTGGCCGAACGACCTGCTCGTGAACGGCGAGAAACTCGCCGGCATCCTCACCGAGTCAGTCCACGACGGCGTCCCTGTCGCGGGCAAGCCAGTCGACGAGGTGTTCCCGGGTGAGTCGGTCGGACTGGACTACGTGATGCTCGGTGTCGGCATCAACGCCAACGTCGACGCCGACGACGTCGCGGCCGACAGAGCCGTCACGTCGCTTCGAGAACAGACCGGCCACGACGTCGACAGAAGTGCACTGCTCGTTCGCTTCCACGAGCACCTGCTCGACCGGTGTGTCCAAGCGGAGTCGGCAGACGGGTTCGCGTCGGTTCTCGACGACTATCGAGCGCTGAGTGAGACGCTCGGTCACCGCGTCCGCGTCGAGCGTCGTGGGCAGGCGTCCATCGCGGGTGTCGCGCGCGACGTAACCGAGACGGGTGCACTCGTCGTCGAGAGTGATGAGAAGTCAGTGAGCGTCACAGAAGGCGAGTGTCGACGACTCCGACGGCAGTCGCTCGACGGTGAAGAGAACTGAGAGAGGAGAGAGGTAGTTAGTTCGCGAGTGCGGCGAGACTGGCCGACGAGTTACCGGACGCCGAGGAGTTCCCCGATGCGGTCGAGTTTCCTGAAGCCGAGGAGTTACCAGACGACTCGTTGGCCGAAGCCTGCTGCTCCTGTACCCACTGGTCGTACTGGTCTTGCGGGAGCACTTCGACGGTGAAGTACATCTGCGAGTGCGAGACACCGCAGTACTCCGTACAGTAGCCCTGGTAGGTGCCCGGTTCGGTCGGGACGGTCTTGATGACGTTCTCTTGACCCGGAATCGCGTCCTGCTTCAGCCCGAGTTCGGGCACGGCGAAGCCGTGTATGACGTCGTCTGATGTGATGACGAAGTAGACGTCTTGGTCAGCGGGGACGACGATGTTCGTTCCCGAACTGAATCCGCCTTCCTCGGGGTAGGTCATGTTCCAGCCCCACTGGAACGCCGTCGCCTCGACGACGACGTCGCCCTCGTTGGGAGCGACCTCTTGGTCGGCCATGTAGGTGATGTTCGGGTTCGCCAGCACGCCGTAGGAGGCGACACCGACGAACAGCAGGATGATGGCCGTCGCGATGGTCCACGTGATCTCCAGCCGGCGGTTCTCACGCGTCGGCTTCGGGTCGCTGTTGTTTCGGAACTTGAAGACGGTGTAGATGAGGATGACCTCCACCAAGATGGTGATCGGCACCCCGATCAACAGCAACCGCTCGTTTAGCCCGTTGATGAGGTCGATGGACGTCGACTGCGCCGCGACCGGTTCGACGGCGAAGGCGAGGAGCGCCGCCGAGAGGACCGAAATGAGCGCAAAACGCTTGCCTTTCATGCTTATCGAGGGTTAGGACAACACCCGTAAATACCTACTGACTCGGGGTTGTGTCGCCGGACTTGCGTCGGCGGACGAGCGTCCGACTGAGCGACGAAGCGCGTCGCCTAAATACCGCGATTCCTAACCTCCATGCAAGTGACTTAGTCGTGTCAGACACAGAGACACCCGACCGGTTCGCCGGCCTCCTCGCTGCGACGGCGATGGGCGTCTATCTCCTCCTCGCCGTCGGCGCGACGACGGCAATCACCGACGCCTCCGCCGCCTGTACCGCCTGGCCCGTCTGCGGTGACGGCTGGACCCTCCCAACGACTACCGACGGCTACGTCGCCCTCGGTCATCGACTCGTCGCCTTCGTTGTCGGCCTCCTCGTCGTCGCCACCGCCGTCGTCGGCTGGCGACGCGGCGAATCCCGACGTGTCCGCGCCGCCCTCGGCGTCTCGGTCCTGCTCTACCCCGTCCAAGCGGCCGTCGGCGCAGTCGTCGCCACCAGCGGCGCGACGTTTACCCTCTCCGTGCTTCACCTCGCCGTCGCGATGGCCATCTTCGCCGGCCTCGTCGCGGCGCTCGCGTGGACACTCGAAGCCCAGACCGGCGATGCCAACGACGCGTCTGGTACCATGCCCGAACCCGACCTGCCGCCGGCCGACGACCACCAGCCGACCATCCCCACCGAACCCGTCGCTCGGGCGAAGGCGACTGCCAACGCGTACTTCCGCCTGATGAAACCGCGGCTGATGTGGCTGCTCTGTCTCGTCGCCTCCGCCGGGATGGCGCTGGCGAGCGGCCCCGGTCTCGACATCTATACCGTCCTCGCCACGCTCGGCGGCGGTGCACTCTCCATCGGCGCCTCCGGCACGTTCAACCACATCCTCGAACGCGACATCGACCGCCGGATGCAACGGACGAGTGACCGGCCGCTGGCGACGGACCTCGTCCCCGTCAGCCACGCCATCGCGTTCGGCGTCGCTCTCGCCGCCATCTCGCTGGCACTGTTCGCGTCGGTCAACCTCCTCGTGGCAGTACTCGGTCTCGCCGCAATCCTGTTCTACAGCGTCGTCTACACGCTTATCCTCAAGCCGAACACCGTCCAGAACACCGTTCTCGGCGGTGCCGCAGGCGCGCTCCCGGCACTCATCGGCTGGGTCGCCGTCACTGGAGAGGTCGGCCTCGGTGGCATCGCGCTCGCGACGGTCATCTTCCTCTGGACGCCCGCGCACTTCTACAACCTCGCGCTGGCGTACAAAGACGACTACGAACGCGGCGGCTTCCCGATGATGCCCGTCGTCCGTGGCGAGACGACGACCCGACGCCACATCCTCTGGTACCTCGGTGCGACGTTCCTCGCGGCGGGTGCCTTAGCCGCCTCCGAGGCGCTCGGTTGGGTGTACGTCCTCTCGGGCGTCGTCGTCGGCGCGGTGTTCCTCTGGGCCGTCGTCCGCCTTCACTACGAGCAGACCGAGGCCGCCGCGTTCCGCGCGTTCCACGCCTCGAACGCCTACCTCGGCGTCATGCTCCTCGCCATCGTCATCGACACGCTCGCGGTCTGAGTGCTCGCCTCTCTCGAACCATGTCTCTCGCTTCCCTCACCCCACGCGATTGGCGGCCCTCGCGGCAAGAGCTAGTCGTCGGTGCGGCAGTGCTGAACGCCGAACTCCTCGTCGTCCTCCTCTATCTCCTCGTCGAACCCGTCCGCATCCAGTCGTGGCGGTTCATCTTCTACGGCTTTCTCTGGATAAACGTCGGTCTCTACGCAATCTGGAAGACCGACCCCGCGCCCTCGAACCCGCGGACGCGACGTCTCGCGATTCTCGTCGCTGCGGGCTACTTCCTTCTGCTCGCCGTGGTCGGCGGCGTCCTCGGGCCGAGTCACTCTAGCCCGCTCGCCGCGCTCATCACCGACGGCCACACCCACAGCCACGGAGCGACGGCGGCGGCCGGTAGTTTCGACGTGCGGATGCTCCCGCCCGGGTGGGGACCGTCGCTCGTCTACCAAGGCGCGTGGGTCATGGTCATCCTGATGCCGTACAAAGTCGTGGGCTACGTCGCACTCGCGTACCTCGTCTACGCGACGGTCATCGACGCCGTGACCGCCAGCATCTCTGGTGCGCTCGGCCTGCTCTCGTGTGTCAGTTGTGCGTGGCCCGTCCTCGGCTCTATCGTCGCGAGCATCTTCGGGAGCGGGTCGGCCGTCGCCGTCGCCGCGACGACGTGGCCCTACGACATCTCTACCGTCGCCTTCTTGGGTGCGGTCGGTCTCCTGCTGTGGCGACCGACCGTCGGCGGGGAGTGAACCGACGAACCGACGAGCCGACGACCGCACTTTTTGACGCGCCGCCGCTAACGTCCGACTGTGACTTCAGTCAGCATCGAGTACTGCGTTCCCTGTGGCTTCCTGAACCGCGCCGAAGACATCCAGCACGCGCTCCTGAGTCAGTTCGGCGAGCAACTGGACTCGGTGGCGCTGGTGACGGGCGACCACGGCGTCCTCCGTGTCGACGTCGGTGGCGACCCTGTGTGGGACAAAGCAGAGGACGACTACGATGTCGACGAGATTACGCGGCGCGTCCGAGAAAAACTCTAAGTCTGAGCGACCTGCGCCAACACGAGCGGGAACTTCGAGTCGTCGTTCCCGTCGTCGAGTTCGTCGGCGAAGACCCACGTCTCTTCGACGGCGAACCCGACGCCTTCTAACAGGTCGTGTGTCTCGTCGACGCCGAGGATGTCCCACTCCATGGCGACGCCGCTCTCCAACCAGTCGGGGTTCCGTCCCTCCCAGTTGCTACACCCAGTCGTGAACAGGAGCCAGCCATCGGGTTCGAGTACACGCTCGAACTCTCGCAACACCGCCTCGTGTTCACTCTTGGGGATGTGGATGAACGAACCGAACGCACAGACCGCGTCGAACGAGTCGGCGTCGAAGGGAAGCGACGTCATGTCTCCTTGCGCGAGCGATTCGGTCGATAGGTGCTCGCTCGCCAGACTCAGTTGTGACCGAGAGAAGTCGAGACTGACGACGTCGACGTCGTGCTCACCCAATCGTGTCGAGACGGGACGCCCATCGCCACACCCGGCGTCGAGGACGCGAGCGTCGGTCGGAAGCCGTTCGGCGAGGCTGTCCAAGCGTCGCTCGTCGTGTTCACTCTCTCCCCGTGCTCGTTGGTAGTCCTCTGCCAGCGCGTCGTAGCCGCGGCGAACCGCGTTCCGGTCGGTCATTGTCGGCGACTCAGACGCTCGAAACAAGTGTCTTCGGGTGGTGTGCGAACCGTCCTCAGCTCCGGTGACCCCACCGCGACCCGTCCTCTGCGTAGCGCGCCTCCGCGATTCGTTCGAACTGGTCGGTGCTCAGGTCGACGTCGGCCGCGCCGACGTTCTCCTCCAACTGGTCTGTCGTCCGCGCGCCGACGATGGGCACACAGGTGAACGCTTCTTGGTCCATCAGCCAGCGCAGGGCGACCTGTGCGGGCGTCGCGTCGTTCTCGTCGGCGACCGCTCGAATCGCGTCGAGCACTTCCCACCCGCGCTCCGAGAGGTAGAAGTTCGAGAACCGGTCGTCGAAGCTCCCGCGTGACCCGTCGGGGGCCTTCACCTGCTTCGGGTCGTCCGGGTCCGCGCGTTCGTACTTCCCGGTGAGGAACCCGCCGGCGAGCGGCGAGTACGGACAGACGGCGATGTCTTGGTCGGCGCACACGTCGAGGTAGTCGGCGACGTCGTCGCGGTAAGCCGCGTGGAACAGCGGCTGTGTCACTTCGAAGCGTTCCAGACCCTCCACATCGGACTTCCAGAGGGCCTTGGTCAACTGCCACGCTGCCATCGTGGAGGCCCCGAGGTAGTTGACCTTCCCCTCGTCGACGAGTTCGGTCAGCGTCGAGAGCGTCTCCTCGATGGGCGTCTCGTCGTCCCAGCGATGGATGTAGTAGACGTCGAGATACTCCGTCCCGAGTCGGTCCAGGGTTCCCTCTATCTGCGCTCGGATGTGCTTTCGACCCAATCCAGAATCGTTCGGTCCCGGTTCGCCCCACCCGTCGAACGGGAAGTATACTTTCGAGGCGAGAACGTAGTCTTCGCGCTCACGCCCAGCTAGCCAATCGCCGATGTACTCCTCGCTCGTTCCGTGGGGACTTCCGTAGACGTTCGCCGTGTCGATGAAGTTCCCACCGTGGGCGTCGAACGCGTCCAGCAACTCGTGTGCCTGCTCGCGGTCGGTTTCGAGGACGCCGTTCGTCTCTCGACCGAATCGCCACGTGCCGAAACAGAGTTCCGAGACCTGCGTCCCCGTCGAACCCAGTCGTCGATAGTCCATAGTCGACAGTCGACGGCCGGCTCAAAAAAGGTGCGAGTCGCGGAAATCCCTTATTCGTCGTCGTCTTCGTCGTTGCGTGCCGCCGCGATGCGCTCGAACTGGTCGACCGAGAGCGAAATCTCCGTCGCGCCGAGGTTGTCCTCCATCTGCTCGGTCGTCCGCGCACCGACGATAGGGATGCAGGTGAACTCGGGTTGGTCTATCAGGAAGCGCAGGGCGACCTGTGCGGGCGTCGCGTCGAGTTCGTCGGCGACGGCTTCGACGGCGTCGAGGACGCGCCAACTCGTCTCCGAGACGTAGGCGTCTTGGAAGTAGTCGACGAGGCTGGCACGCGACCCGTCGGGGCCGACGGCGCTCCCGTCGTCAGCACGCTCGTACTTGCCGGTGAGGAAGCCACCGGCGAGCGGCGAGTACGGACAGACCGCGAGGTCCTGGTCTGCACAGACGTCGAGGTAGTCGTCGACTTCCTCGTAGGCCGCGTGGTACATCGGCTGGGTCACTTCGAAGCGCTCGAAACCGTTGACGTCCGACTTCCAGAGGGCCTTGGTCAACTGCCACGCGGCCATCGTCGAGGCTCCGAGATAGTTGACCTTCCCCTCGTCGACGAGGTCGGTGAGCGCGGAGAGCGTCTCCTCGATAGGCGTCTCGTCGTCCCAGCGGTGGATGTAGTAGACGTCGAGATACTCTGTCCCGAGTCTGTCGAGGGTGCCCTCTATCTGCGCTCGGATGTGCTTTCTACTCAGCCCCGAGTCGTTCGGGCCCGGTTCGCCCCACCCGTCGAACGGGAAGTAGACCTTCGAGGCGAGGACGAAATCTTCTCGGTCACGCTCCGCCAGCCAGTCACCGATGTACTCCTCGCTCGTGCCGTTAGGTGCACCGTAGACGTTCGCCGTGTCGATGAAGTTGCCGCCGCCTGCCTCGAACGTGTCCAACAGGTCGTGTGCTTCGCTTCGGCCCGTCTCTACGACGTCGCCCGACTCCATCCCGAAGCGCCACGTGCCGAAACAGAGTTCCGAAACTTTCGTCCCCGTCGAACCCAGTCGTCGATAGTTCATGGTTCGACTCTCTGCGGGTAGGGACAAAAGCTCTCGCGCCGCGGCACTCTGGTTCCAGACCTCCAGCAGACTTTTGCTCGCCCCCTGCGCCGACTCCTCATGCTCAGAGTCGCAGGAATCGGTGTCGGTGACCTCGGTCGGCTAGAACTTCGTCTGCTCGCGGAACTCGACGACGTCGAAGTCGTGGCCGGCGCGGACCCTTCGCACGACGCTCGCGCGGCGTTCGCCCACGAACTCAGCGTTCCGACCTACGAGAACTACGAGGAGATGCTTCACGAGGAACACGTCGACGCCGCCTGCATCGTCACCCCGCACACGCTCCACTACGAGCAGGCGAAAGCCTGTCTCGAACACGGCGTCCACGTCCACCTGGAGAAACCGATGGTGACGAGCGTCGACCACGCACAGCATCTCATCGACCTCGCAGACGACCGTGACCTCGTGCTCGCAGTCGGCTACCAGCGCCACCTCGACCCACGGTTTGCCGAGATTCGTCGTCTCGTCGACGACGGTCGTATCGGCGAGGTGCACATGGCGACGTGCTACCTCGAACAGGAGTGGATTCGCTGGACGCAACACCAGTGGCGCAGCAACCCCGACCTCTCCGGCGGCGGCCAACTCTACGACTCGGGGTCACACCTCCTCGATGCCCTCCTCTGGTCGACACGGAGCACGCCCGTCTCCGTCGCCGCGACGGTGGACAACCGCGGCCACGACGTCGACGTCAACAGCGCCCTCGCGGCGACGCTCGAACGCGACGACGGCGAGGGACACATCACGGCCAGTATCGGTGTCTCCGGTGCCGGGCAGAGTTCGCCCGCTCCCGGCGAGATGCTGACACTCCTCGGCACCGACGGCACAATCAGCTTCGACGGCGAGACCATCAGCGTCATCGAAAACGGGACGACCTACACGGCGACGCCCGACGACCCCGGATTCGACGACATCACCCGTCGCAAACTGCAGAACTTCGTCGACGCCATCCGCGGTGACGTCGAGTTAGAGATACCTGCCGAGGACGCGCTGAAGGTGACGGCACTCACCGAAGCGGCGTACGACGCCGCCGAGAGCGGTCAGACCATCGACGTGGATGAACTGCTCGACCGGTCGTAGTCGCTGCACTCCTCGACCGGCCGTAGCGGACGCCGAATCCGTCTCGCCCGTCAGCACGCCAATTGTTAACTATTATTGGCGCTAGTATCTGGTGCTATGCAAGCAGCGAGATACCACGGCCGAGGTGACATTCGCGTAGAGGACATCGACGAGTCCGAACTCGGGAGCGGTCAAGTTCGTGTCGACGTCGACTCCTGCGGCATCTGTGGGTCGGACCTTCACGAGTACGCCGCTGGACCCATCTTCATCCCGGAGGGAGAACCGCACCCCATCTCCGGCGACGTCGCACCCGTCACGATGGGCCACGAGTACAGCGGAACGGTGAGCGACGTCGGCGACGGTGTAACCCACCTCGCCGTCGGCGACGCCGTCGTCATCAACCCCATCCTCTACTGCGGCGAGTGCCGCCAATGCCGAGAGGGGAACTACCACATCTGCGACTCCATCGGGTTCACCGGCCTCTCGGGCGGCGACGGCGGGTTCGCCGAGAACGTCGTCGTCAGCGCCGAGCAGGCCGTGCCGCTCGTCGGGGACGTCCCGCTCGAATACGGTGCACTGGTCGAACCGCTGGCCGTCGGCCTGCACGCGGTTCGCCGGTCGGGCCTGCAAGCGGGTGACAGCGTCGCCGTCTTCGGTAGCGGTCCCATCGGCCTCTCGGTCATCCAGTCCGCGCGGGCAGCAGGCGCAGGGAAGATTTACGTCTCCGAACCTCGGGCGGCCCGCCGTGACCGGGCCGTCGACTGCGGGGCGACGGACACTATCGACCCGACCGAGACGGACGCCGTCGAGTTCATCACCGACGAGACGGGCGGCGGTGTCGACGTCACGTTCGAAGTCGCCGGTATCGAACCGACGTACAAGGCGGCACTCCAGAGCGTGCGACCGAGCGGAACGATGACCGTCGTGAGCATCTGGGAAGGAGAGGTGAGTTCGCATCCGAACAACATCGTCCTCGGCGAGCGAACGATTACGGGGACGCTCGCGTATCTTGGCGGGCCGCGCGCCGACGAGGAGTACGGGATGGTCATCGACATGCTCGCGGACGGCACACTCGACCCGGAACCGCTCATCACCGACCGCATCGGACTGGACGACATCGTCGACGACGGCTTCGAGTCGCTGCTCGACGACCAGAGCGACCAGGTGAAGATTCTCGTGAAGCCCTGAACCTCGAGCGTCGCAACTATTTTCTATTCTGTCTGACAACTTCGAGTCATGCAGCCCTCCAGACGAACCCTCCTCGGCGCTCTTGGCACGTCGGTACTCGCACTGAGTGCTGGCTGTGCCGGGAGTCTCCCAGCGAGTGACGACTCGACCGCCGTCGACCAGACGGCCGCCGCCGACCGTATCGCTGCCGACCCCAGCGCCACGTTCGAGGTTCGACTGCACGGCCCCGACACCGACCATCTCCTCTTCGACGGGGAGGACCTCGAACGGGTCGGGCCCGTCGAATCGAGTCGCGCCGGGGCGGCCGCTCTCCCAGTCGCCTTGACCGAGTCGGCGACGGCAGACGTCGCCGAGACCGTTCGCTCGGCCGGCGTCTCCGAGAACGTCGACGCGTTCGAAATCGTCCAGACGTACGACGGCGAGGAGATGGGCCGGTTCGGTATCGCGCCCTCGTTGGCCGACGCCATCGCTACCGACGAGTGGGACGGTCAAATCTACTTGTCCTTCGCGGAGCGTGCACAGGCAGAGCGCGTCAGAGACGCGTTCGTCGCCAGCGACCAGACGTAGCGCCGTCGGTGAGACATCCGGATTGGAACGCGAGTCGAATCCGCCCACCGAAAGGGAAGCCTTACCTCCGAAACGCGGGCAGGGTGAGATATGGATGCGGTACTCGTCGCCGACGACGTCCGCCGGACGTACGGCGACACGGTTGCGCTGGACGGTGTCTCGCTCTCCGTCGCCGAAGGCGAGGTGTTCGGTCTCATCGGACCGAACGGCGCGGGCAAGACGACGCTCGTCCGAGCACTGACCGGGACGACAGACGCAGACGGGACGGTCACCGTCCTCGGCACGCCACCGAGCGACGTCGACACCCAACGCGTCGGCCTGCTCCCGCAGTCGTTCACCCCTCCCGAGCGACTGACCGCGCGAGAACTCGTCGCCTACTACGCGGGCCTGTACGAAGAGACGCGCGACCCGGAGGCTGTCCTCGCAGACGTCGGCCTCGACGGCGCGAGCGACACGTGGTACGAGAACCTCTCTGGCGGCCAGCAACGGCGGGTCTGTGTCGCCACGGCGCTCGTCAACGACCCCGACGTACTCTTCCTCGACGAACCCACGACCGGTATCGACCCGGCCGGACGCCGGGCGCTGTGGGGACTCATCGAGGACCTCGCAGACGGCGGCACGACCGTCTTTCTCACCAGCCACTCGATGGACGAAGTCGAACGACTCGCCGACCGGGTCGGCCTGCTGAACGAGGGGTCGCTCGCGGCCGTCGGGTCGCCGACAGACCTTGTGACCGAGTACGGCGGCGAGACGCGCCTCGTCGTCCGTACCGAGGCAGGAACCGACGCCGTCGCCGACGCGGGATTCGTCGTCGAGGCGGACGCGGAGACGCTCACCTTCCACGATGTCGACCCGCGAGACATCGGTCCCGCTGTCGAGGCGCTCGAACGGGCGGGCGTGGAATACGACTCGCTCACGTGGAAACAGCCCGGCCTCGAAGAGGTGTACCTGCGACTGACCGGTGAGACGTTCGAGGGGAGACGCTCACGAGCGGTTGCCGCGCCGACGGGAGGTGCCGAATGAGCCGACTGAAGCGCATCACGTCGACGACGCGCGCGGGGTGGCACTCGTTCCTCCGTCGCCGCACGGCCGTCTTCTTCACGTTCTTCTTCCCGGTCATCATCGTCGCCATCTTCGCGGGACTCGTCCAGACGCAACCGACCGGCGGCGGCATCTTCGCCGAACCACCAGCGTACTACATCCCGGGCTACCTCGCCGTCGTCGTGCTCTTCACACCGCTCTCGCGAGTCGGCAGCGAGATAGCCCGCCACCGCGACGGCAACCAGTTCGAGAAGTTGGCGACCACGCCGCTGAAACGCTGGGAGTGGCTGCTCGCACAGACGCTCGTCAACGTCGTCGTCATCGGCCTCGCAGGGTTGCTCCTGCTCGGCCTGACGGTGGTCGTCACTGGCGTGTCCGTCCCGCTCGAACCGGCGACGTTGCTCTTGATTCCGTTCGTCGCCGTCGGCGTCGCGCTCTTCTGCGGTATCGGCGCGCTACTCGGCAACTTCGCGGACTCCCAAGACGGCGTCGTCGCCGCGAGTAACGCCATCGCACTTCCGCTGCTCTTCCTGTCGGAGACGTTCGTCACGCCGGACCTGCTGCCCTCGTGGTTCCGTCCTCTCGTCGGCCTCTCGCCACTGACCTACTTCGCCCGCGGCGTCCGCGGCCTGACCTACAGCGGCGACGCCATCGGGGCCGTGGTGACGAATCTCGCGATTCTCTCCGTGCTCGCGCTCGTCTTCTTCGCGGCGGGCGCGGTGACGATTCCGCGGACGGACTGAGTCGCCCTACTCTCATCCGCAAACGAGGCCGCGCACGCCTCGTTCGACCAAGACGAGGACGTACAGCGCCGTCGGCGGCGCGAACAGTTCGAGGACCCAGACGACGTCGAGCACTCGCCACGAAACGGCGACACAGAACGCGACGACTCCGGCCACGAAGAGACCGATACCACCGAGAAGCGTCCCTGCCCGTCGCGCGAGCACCCACCCAACTCGTTCGAGACGGGGGTTCTCGGTTCGCCACGCGGTGGCCGCAGCACCGACGGTGACGACGGCGAGACCGGAGACGAGAAATGAGAACAGGACGAGTGAGAGCGAACCGCTGTCGACAGGCATGGACCGAGGTGGCGCCGTCTTCGTACAAAAACTGTCGTCGGTGGAGGGCCGTGGGGGACCGAGTGGTTTCCGTTCAGTCGATGGGGATGCGTCCGCCCCCGTCGTCGCGGTTTCGTCCGTTGCGGCGGTTCCGCCCTCGTCGACTCCGGCGGCGTTTTGGCTGTGGGCGCTCACCGAGGACGAGACTGAGCGTCGCTGGCGCTCCGTCGCGGAGCACGTCGATTTCGACCGGTTCGCCGGGGCTCGTCTCGGTGATGAGGATACGCATCAGTTCCTCGTGGGTGTGAACCTCCTGACCGCCGATACCGACGATGACGTCCCCTCCGACCGGAATCTCGCGGCCGCGGACCGTCCGGGTGTAGCGCGACCCGCGGAGGTCGTCACCCTCGACTCCCTCGCCCACGTCGACGACGAGGACGCCACGGGGGTGGTCTAACTCGTTTGCCTCCGCGACGGTCGGTGTCACGTCGAGCGTTCTGGTCCGCAAGTACGAGTGGCGGTACTCGCCGTCTTCGACGAGCGCCGGGACGACTCGGTTGACGATTGCTGGTGAGACGGCGAAGCCGATGCCGTCACCCTGTCGGGCGCGGTTGACGCCGACGACTTCGTACGCGGGGTCTGGGTCTGTTTCGTCGTCGCTGTCGACGACACCCACGAGTGGGCCACCGCTGTTGCCGGGGTTGATGGCGGCGTCGGTCTGGACCACGTCCGGAATCGCAAAGCCGTTCGACGTCGGCATCGACCGACTCGCTCCGGAGACGATACCGGTCGTAATCGACCCGTCGAGGCCGAGGGGGTTACCGAGTGCCGCGACCTGTCGCCCCGGTCGAGGGTTCTCGCTGGCGATTCGAAGGGGGTCCACCGTCTCCGGAAGCGTCGGGACGGAGACGACGGCGAGGTCGGTGTAGACGTCGGTGCCGACGACGCGGCCGGTTCGCCAACTGCCGTCGCTGAATCGAATCTCCACGTCGTCGGCGTTCTCGCCGCTGCCGACGACGTGCTGGTTCGTCACGACGTGGTTCCCATCCGTGACGAATCCGGAACCGGAGCCCATCCCCGGCCCGTCGCGACTCACGTAGATGGAGACGACGGAGGGAATCACTTCGCGATACAGCCGTTCGAGGTCGATGTGTGCTGTCATAACGTGGGCGGGCCGGGGGACCCCCCGGCCACGCTCACCTGAGGTAAGTGCCGTTCAGTATTTGAGCGTGTCGCGTCCTGTCACGGGAACAGATAGCACGATATAGAGCGACGGTCGCGGCGAACCTGCGTGGCGTCGCCGGTTTTTATGTGTACTCCCCGACGACGTTCGCTCGAATGACGACTCTCGACAAACACGCGGATATGCAGCGACTCGTAGACAGCGGCGTCGTCGCCGTCATGCGCGGCGCGGACGCGGACACGGTCATCGACGTCGCCGACGCCCTCCAGAAAGGCGGCGTCACGGCTATCGAACTCACCGCCGACACGCCCGGCGTGATGGACATGATTTCGGACGTCTCCGCGTCCTTCGGCGAGTCGGAAACCATCATCGGCGCGGGAACCGTCCTCGACGGCGAGACGGCCCGTTCGGCCCTTCTCGCGGGTGCGGAGTTCGTCGTCTCGCCTACGTTGGAGGAGGACGTCATCGACGTCGCCAACCGCTACGGCAAACTCGTCGCACCGGGCGTCATGACGCCCACCGAAGCGCTCCGCGGCTACGAGCGCGGCGCGGACTTCGTGAAGGTGTTCCCGGCGTCCTCGCTCGGCCCGGGTCACATCAGCAGCATCAAAGGTCCGCTCGGGCAGATTCCCATCATGCCGACCGGCGGCGTCGACGTGGACAACGCCGCCGACTTCATCGAGGCTGGGTCCATCGTCGTCGGTGCGGGCAGTGCGCTCGTCGACAACGACGCCGTCGAAGCGGGCGACTTCGAGGCCATCACCGAACAGGCACAGCGGTTCTCCGACGTCATCGACGACGCTCGCGGCGAGTAGCGGAGAGCAACGAGCGAGGAGAGCGTCGCCGCGTACTCCGTCTCGCCCGTCTGGCGGCGACGGTCGTTTCCTCGGACTACTCGCACGTGGTGTGTTTTATTACGACTGGTCGGATAGGGTGATTCATACTCTGTTGGACGCAACTCGTATCCAACCCTCGAATCAGAAACCATGACTGTAATCACGATTTGGTCAGAGAGCGGTGGCGTCGGGAAGACGACGACGACGCTGAATCTGGCCGCTGCACTCGGCGAACAGGGGAAAGACGTACTGATAATCGACTTGGACCCGCAACCGGCGAGCATCACGGACCACGCCGGCTATCAAGACGCGAAGAACGGGGACGTCGAGGTCACGCTGTCGGACGTCTTGCTCGACGACGACGTCGGCCTCTCGGAGGTCATCATCGAAGACGAACTGTTCGACTTGGCCCCGGCACACGAGTCGCTCGCGTCGCTCGAAACGACGGTTCGAGCCCAACAGATCTCCACAGCCGAGTTCCTACTTCGGTCGAAACTCGCAGAGATCGAAGACGAGTACGACTACATCCTCATCGACCCGCCCGCCACGCTGAACCTCTTGGTGGACAACGCCCTCATCGCGAGTGGCAACGTGTTAGTTCCGATGGAGATGACGCGGAAGGGCGAGCGCTCCATCGGCGGTGTCGTCGAGACGGTCACTGCCATCGAGTCGCAACTCCAGCGCGCGCAACCGGACTTCTCGCTGAACGTCATCGGCGTCCTCCCGAACAAAGTCGACGGGTCGATTCTGAACCAGGAGATTCAGGGGTCGTTGGAGGACGTCGACGGCGTCGAGGTGCTCCCCATCACCATTCCGAGTTACAACGTGATGGAACAGGCGTGGGACGCCCACCTCGACATCTTCCGGTACGCCGAACACGACGACTACGGTCTGCGCAAATATCAGGAGTCGCTCTTGGACGCGTACCGTGACCTCGCGACGCTCATCATCGAGTTGGACGCCGACGACGAGACGGAGGCGGTGGTCTCGTAATGTCGAAGAAAGACCGGTACTCGCATCTCGGCGGCGACGCGGACGAGGAAGAGACGTCGGACGAACCGGAAGCGGAGACGACAGTCGACGAGGAGGAAGCGGACGAACCGACCCAAGAAGCCGAAGCCAGTGAAGAGGTGGAAGCCGAAGCCAGTGAGGAAGTCGAAACCGAAGCCGAATCCACCGAAGAGGTGCAGAACGACTCTCCCGACGAGACAGCGAGCGACTCCGTCGACGAACCCGAGAGAGAACCCGCCGACGAACTCGACGACGGGGCGATTCGGGTGACGATTTCAGACGGCGACGAGGAACACGAAGTCGTCATCGACGCGGACGAAGGCGTGACGACGGACGACGTGGTACACGCCGTCCAGCACGCCGGGCAGGAAGCGGAGACGCCCACGACGATGTGGGGGAGTTGGGTCCGGATGGCGTCCTCGCTGGGGAAGGCACGCCTCGCCGCGGTGACCGTCGCGAGTCTGCTGACGGTGAAGGGGTTGACGATGGTGGTCCGACGGTTCAGACGGCGAGACTGAGAGAACACCCTATCGCCCCACTGAGCAGTTAAGTCGACGGCGAGCGACCACCTCGGTATGCCCGGCATCGTCTTCTTCGCGACAGAGAACCACGACGCAGTCGTCGACTTCTACACCACCGTCGTCGGCGCGGAGACGTGGCTCGAACAGCCCGACTGCACGATTCTCAAGCACGACAACCTGCTTTTCGGCTTCTGCGCCCGCGACCACACCGACGACGGTGGAACCGTGACCTTCGTCTACGACGCTCGTGATGCAGTCGACGCGATGCACGAGCGCGTCGGCGACGCCGCTCGTGAGGAACCGCATCTGAACGAGAAGTACGACATCTACCAGTTCTTCGCGGACGACCCGGACGGCCGCGCGGTGGAGTTTCAGGTCTTCGAAGACGGTACAGATCTGTAGCTTTTTGCTCACCCGCTTCGGAGGTGAGACGATGTCCTCCAGACGAACGTTGCTTGCGTGTCTCTCGACTATCGGTCTCGCCTCAGTCAGCGGTTGTCTCTCTATGGTCGGTCTCCGAAAGCGAGGTTACATTCAGTGGAAGTGGATCTCGGTCGAACACGAGCACGAAGACGGGCAGTTGCACTCCGAGAAAGTCCTCGACGCGTCTCTGAGTCACCCCGTCGAGCGCGGTGCTATCGACAGTTGGGTCGCAGAGGAGTACGCCGAGTTCGTCGACGACACCGACTATCCGGTGGTCTCGGAGTCGTTTCACCGTGCGCTCGCTCGGCAGAACAAGCGGGTCAACTACGGAATCGGCGTCTGCGGTTCCGACTTTGCATCCCGTGACGAGAGGTCCGGCTGTCTCAACACGTGGACATCACGCGAAGACTTCAACCGCGTGCAGGTGTACGACCGTGTCGAAGTATCCGAAGACGACGGCCGGTTCGATGTTCACCGGGTTACAGGCGGCGAGACGCTGACTCCGCGTCCTTAGACACTACTCGGGTCAGAATCTCTGGAGGTTGTGTCTGTCTGTTCACTGCTCTCGGAGTCGACCGCGTCTCCGTCCGCCGACTCGCCGCCGTTTTCTTCTGCCGGCACGTCCGGTTCAACCGGCCCGATGAACGGCTGTGCCGCCTGCCGCCGGTGCGAACGACGCTCCGCAACCGCCGTCACGAGTCGGTCCTCTAACGCTCCACGAATTCGCTCGGCGTCCGTCGCCTCCACGTCGACGGCGGCGGCGTCCTGATTCGAGAGCGAGAGCGACCCTGCAGTGTCGATGGTGACGGTGGCGACGTGCCAGCGACGCTGGAAGATAGTCCGGGAGTCGATGACCGTCTGGATGCGGTAGTAGGGGACGACCTTCGTCTGTCGCTTCCAGAAGCCGTTTCGCGTGACGACGTGGTTCTCGCCCAGCCAGTAGCCGCGATGTTTCCACTTGTAGTGGGCGGCAATCGGGATGAGTGGGAGGACGGCGAGCGGCCCGTACCACGGAAGTGACGCGCCGAGGAGCGTGTTCACGCCGAAGAGGAGGGCAGTGACGACGCCGAGGACGATGAGGTAGCGCGCGGCGTACCGCCGCCGGATGCGCTTGGGCGGGCGAGTGAACTCGGGCGTGCCGAACGCCTCGATGTCGTTGGCGAGCGAGAGCACGCGGTCACGTTCGGCGAGCGGCACCGCCGCCTCCGACCCGCGTTGGGTGCCCTGACCCGGGGCGTATCCGGCCGTCTCGATAGCCAGCGTGGCGTAGCCGAACCGTCGTTTGAGCGGGTTGTCCTCGACGGTGAGCGTCTGAATCTTGTCGAACGGAATCGACCCGTCGTAGCGCTGGAGCAACCCGCGTTCGTACAGCAGTTCGTCGTCCGTCCGCGACAGGCGAAAGCCGTAGTAGTTGACGACGGCGAGGGCGAACCCGGCGAGCCACGAGACGAGGACGACGGCGGCGAGGACGGCGACGGCACCGAGCGCGAGCAGCGTCGCCTCGACACCGAACTCGAAGAACGAGGAGACGACCGGAATCGACCCCGAGAGGAGGAAAAAGAGGATGCCCGGCCCGCGCAGATCGAACGAGAGCGCGCCGACGATGCCGAGTTCGCGGTCCGAGAGCGCGAACAACTCGTCGGATTCGACCTCGGGTGCGTCCTCGGCGTCGCCGCGTTTCAGGCGAGCGATTTCGCTCTGGAGCCGTTTCGCCTCCTCGAAGGTGACGTAGCGAATCGCGGCTTCAGTGTCGCTGCCGCCGGCCGTCTCGAAGTCGAGTGCGGCGATGCCGAGCACGCGCTGGACGACGTTTCGACTGATGTCGACGTTCTGAATCCTGCGCAGCGGAATCTCGCGGTTCCGGCGCGAGACGACGCCCGACCGGATGTCGAAGGTGTCCGGCGTGAGGTCGTAGTCGTAGCGCTGGTAGTAGAGCGTCTCGTAGCCGACGAGGACGACGACGACGAGGCCGAGTAGTCCGATAGCGACGAGCGGTCCACCGATACTGCCGAGAAAGGCAGACGCACCCGAGAAGAGGACGAACGCGAGCGTGAAGACGATGCTTCCGCCTTTCTGGGCCGCCTTGTAGGGGACCGAGAGCGGCGAGAGCTTCATACCGCGTCGTCACCCTCGGCCCGGATAGCGAGACCTTTCAGGCGGTCCTGTAACTCGTCGGACCCGTCGGCGGTGAGTCCCGGGACGCGAACGTCTGCACCGCGAGAGCCAGCCGTGTAGACGACGGTACTGGCGAGGCCGAGCACTCGCTCGACCGGGCCGCGCGCGGAGTCGACGTGCTGGATGCGGACGAACGGGACGACCGTTCGCACGCGGGTGAGGACGCCGCGTTCGAGGTAGAGTGAGTCTCCACGCACCTCGTAGCCCCAGAGTCGATAGCGAAGCGCGGCGAACCCGATGCCGACGACCAAGAGGACGGCGAAGAGGCCGACGGGGACGAAGACGGGCAGTTCGAGCGTCGCTCGGTTGAGGAAGAAGGCGGCGACGCCGACGACAGTCGCGCCGATAGCCGAACGAAGCATCCACACTAGCTGAACACGAGGATGCAGACGGTTCATGTTCGCCCGTTTTGTCGGCGTCGATATAAGTACCCTGCACCGACTCGTGGCAGAATCGGATGCTGGCTGTCGATTCTGGAACGTCCAGCGTCGACGCTCAGGCAGTCACCGTCAACTGACGCTGGACGCGACGGCGGGCCTGTGTCAGCACCTCACCGAGGTCGGCGAGACACGTCAACACCGGGTATCTAGTCGATTCGTGCTGATAGAGGTACGCCTGAAGCGAGGGGTCGGTCGAGGCGGGGGCGGCCGACCGAATCGACGCCTGCCGGTCGGTGACGAGTCGGTCGCACTGGCGTTCCAGACTGGCGACTTCCCGGTCGAGGGCGCGTAACTCGTCGAACGACCGGTCGGGGAGCGGCGTGTCGTCGAGCGTTCCGAGGTCGACGACCAGTCGCCGAACGCCGTCGACGACTGCGGCGAGTGACGCGTCCTCGGCGTCGATACGCTCGACAAACTGGTCGCGTTCGGTGCGAGCGAGTGCTGCAGCCGTCAGGAGTGCGTCCTGTAGCTCCGTCGAGAGCGTGTCGCCGGCGACGACCGCTTCGGCGACTTCGCGGCCGAACTCTACGGTGAGACTCTCTTCGAGCGTGTCGTCGTACTCCTCGCGGTAGTGTGGAACCGCCATCACCGTCTCGGTGTAGCTGGTACGCACCGCTGCCAACGTCGGACCACTCCGGACGCCGCTGACACCGGGTAAAAGCCTCCCACTGAGTGGCTCTAGCGACGGGTCCGAAGCGTCCGGTGTGAGTCGGCGTACTCGTCGGCCGAAGGTCTCGAACGACTCCCGCTCGTCGACAGAGCGGCGACGCTCACGGCGAACGACGGTTGTAGCGTCGAGGACGGGTCGGGTCAGCCGCTGGGCCAGTCGAAGGAGCTCGGGCGTCTCCGTCATCGGGACCACCGGACGGCCGAACCCGGCACGTCGGTCTCCTGCGACTCGCTCGCCGCCCCCTCGACGAACGCGGGAAGGTCACCGAAGTAGCCACGTTCGGCGTGT
Organism: Halogranum rubrum; assembly: GCF_900114455.1. Taxonomy (GTDB): domain Archaea; phylum Halobacteriota; class Halobacteria; order Halobacteriales; family Haloferacaceae; genus Halogranum; species Halogranum rubrum. Next base: position 661,543 of record NZ_FOTC01000002.1, read on the forward strand.
TCGGCGACTCCTTGCCCGTGGGCGCTCCCGGTCCGTGCGTGCGTGTACGCCTCGGCGACGCCCTCACGGTCGGCGATGGGGACGAGACGGACGGTCGTTCCACCGTCGGTCACGTCGAGGACGAGCACCGCTTGCGGGAACGAGCACGTGGCCGGAGCCAGTAGCTCTCGAACGTCATCGCGCGTCGCTGCGGCGGGCCAGTGGAGATGTCCGGAGAGGACGAGTGGAACGCCGTGCCGAGAGAGGACCGCGCGGAGGGCGTCGGCGTTCTGGAGACGGTAGAACGCTGCGTCCGGGAACTCACCGGTGTGTCGCCGCGCGTGCAGGAGGTTGTGATGGAGGGCGACGACGGGTGTCCGTGTCGTCCGTGCGTCAGTCGGGGTGTCCAGTGTGTCGTCGAGCCAGTCGAGTTGTGCCTCGGAGACACGCCCGACGTGCGTGTCTCGTAGGTCGCCGTCGCCAGTCGCACTGTCGAGACAGACGAGGTCGAGTCCGCCGACGGCGACGCGGAACGGATACCGACCTCGGCCGTAGCGGTCGCCGAAACTGTCGACGGTGGGCGTCTCGTACTCGTCCCACTGCTTCGGTACGTCGTGGTTCCCCGGGACGGCGACGGCGGGCGAGGTGAGTCCCGAGAGAATCTCGTCGACGAGGGCGAACTCCGCGGGTGCGCCGTCTTTGGTCAGATCGCCGAGAAAGAGCGTCGCGTCCGGTCCGAGGTCGTTCACGACGTCGATAGCCGCTCTGAACCGCGCTTCCGTCCGGTGATACACCTTCCACGTCCCTTCTGCTGTCGGCGTGACGTGCGGGTCGGCGACGACGGCGATGCGTGTCGTCTCCTCTGTGGTCGGTTGCGCCAATCGAGCGAGCACGGGGCCGACGGTCTCTCGCCCGGCGGATTCGGCTCCGTGAACCGAGTCGGGTCCCGGTGCCGCCGTCGTCATCGGTCGACGTACTCGGTGACGGTCCCGAGTGCCGTCTCTCGGCGGATGCGAATCCCGCCGGTCTCCGGGTCGAGTTCGATAGTCACCGACGTGGCCGGTCCCTGCAGGGAGTCGAATCCGAGCGTGTCCTCTGCCATCGGTGGACAGAACGAGCGACGCCCCGATAATTATATCGGATATATTATATATTCTGGTCGTGAGTGCTCTATCGTCTCCTGAGTGCTATTGTCTCTCCACTTCATGTCTCGCTCAGACGCGGTGGAGTCGGTCGGCCGTCACGTGGAGTTCTCCTGCGTAGTGGACCAACGGTTCCCCAGCCGGTCTCTCGAACCCGTTGGCCTCGAACAGCGTGTTCGCCCGCACCTCGACGGTGGCGTCCTGCAACGGCCACGGGTCGTGGCGAATCGGGCAGTACCAGAGCCCGCTTCGTTCCGTGTAGAACCGGTAGTTCTCGACGAGGAACTCGTCTAACGACCCGGGTTCGGCACTGGCCACCGACCCTGTCGGCCGGTAGACGGCGTCGAACTCTGCCGGCCTCGCGTGCGGGTTGGTTCGTCGGTGAGTGAAGTGAACCTCGTCGCCGTCCCGCGAGACGTGCATGTCGGCGTGGTAGTACGGGAGCGCGAAGAAGAGGCGCGCCATCGCGACGCCGAGAACGTCGCCCGCGTCGAGGTTGAAGAAGTAGACGCCGCGTTCGCCGCCGCCGCTCGGTTCGACGTAGGTTCGAAGGTTGACCTCGGGAAAACCCAGTCCGATTGGCGAGCCTCGGGGCCGAATCTCCGGCATCTCGAAGGCGACGACGCCGAGCCACGGGTCGCCGTCGTAGGTCGCCACGTCGAGCCCCGCCGGAATCCGCTCCTCGACGAGGGCCGGGTCGACGGGCCAGTGGAGGAACAACCCGTCGAGCCACGTCATCGACATCAGGTCACGGTGCATACGACCAGTTGGAGTGGCGGACACTTCGCCTTGACGCCGCCGGCAGGTCGATGGGTAAAAGGCCTCTTTGACTCTTGACAACTGTTAACGCATCATCGAGCGTCTGTCTACGCATGCGACGACAACATCTCGTGACCCTCCTTCTCGCCCTCCTCGTCGTCACGGCGGGCTGTTCCGGTGCAGGGGACAGTATGGCGGGTGGGAGCGACGAGAGTGGTGGCCAAGTAACCGACTTCGACGCCTCGACTGGCGGGTCCGAGAACGGCGGTAGTGGTAGCGGCGGAGACGGCGGCGAGGCCGCTCAGTCCGCCGGAACCGACAGCGCGAGTACGACGAACTTCGTCGCCCAGCGCGAACTCATCCGGACTGGCGAGATACGACTCCAGGTCGACGACTTCGAGTCGGCGGAGGCGAATCTGACGGCGGCCGTCGAATCACAAGGGGGCTACGTCAGCGACACGACTCAACAGGTCCACGGCTGGGAGAACGAGACGTGGACGACGGGGACGCTCGTGCTTCGCGTGCCGAAAGAGAACTTCAGCGCTCTCTTCGAGACGGTCAAAGCCGAAGGCGAGGTCCAAGAGTCGAGTACGGCGACGCAGGACGTGACCGACCAGGTGGTCGACCTCGAAGCGCGACTCGGGAACCTCCGCGCCGAGCGTGACCGTCTCCGAACGCTCTACGACCGGGCCAACGAGACCGAAGACGTACTCAGAGTCGGCCAAGAACTCTCGAAGACCCAAGAGGAGATAGAGCGACTCGAAGCGCGACTCCGTGCGCTCGAAGGCCGCGTCGCCTACTCGACTGTCACGGTCAACCTCTCGGAACCAGAACCGGAGTACCAGTACGTCCGCGGCGCAGCGTGGTACGATACGGGCGTGGTGACGGCGTTTCTCGAATCCGTCGACGGCGTGGTGGTCGTCCTCCGCGCGACGTTCGTCGGCGCGGCCTACGCCGCACCGTACGTCATCGTGTTCGGGCTTCCGATTGTGGGCATCGCAGTGCTCGCCCGCCGCCAGCATTGGCTCCGGCGGCTTCGATAGCTCGGCTCAGACGCCGTCGACGCCGCCAACGGCGTCGAGCAAGTCGTCGTGCGTCTTCTCGTCGCTGGCACCGACGTACACTCCCTCTCGCGACGTCGAGACGACGCCCGCCTCTCGTGCCAAGAGTTCGCCCGCGTGCTGTTCGTACACGTCGGGGTAGAAACAGACGATACCCTCCAGTGCGCCGCGGGCGACGAGTCCCCAGTCGACGCACGGCGACCACGTCTCGACGACGCGTTTACAGTGGTCACCGAGCGCCGACTCGATAGCCTCAGCTCGCTTCGCGAGTTCCTCGTCACGAATCGCGGGGAGGCCGACGACGAACGAGACGGTTCCGTTGTCGAGTGCGACGTCACTACCTGTCTCTAGCTGCTGGCCGTTGACTGTCGCCCCCACACCGTCGTGGGCGACGTAGAGCGTGTCGGGGAGCGGTTCGTAGATGGCCGAGACGACCGGGTCGCCGTCGTCGAGGACAGCGACGGCGGTGGCGAACGCCGGGAGGCCGCTCGCGAAGTTGTTGGTGCCGTCGAGCGGGTCGACGACCCACTCGTAGCGACTCTCGCCGACCCGCCCCGACTCCTCGCCGTGGAGCGCGTGGTCGGGGAACGCCCCGCGAACCACGTCGAGCACTCGCGACTCGGCTTCCCGGTCGGCGACGGCTTTCACGTCGTCGGCTCCGTACTCGGCGTCGACGTGACCGGTCCGGAACTCGTCGGCGAGGTAGTCGCCGCCGGCCCGCGCCGCCTGCGTCGCGACGTCCGCGAGCGCCTCTCGACTCACGTCACGAGTGCGCTCGTGGGGTTCGTCCATACGCTCGTCAGTCGGTCTGTCGACAAGAGGCGTTCGGTCGACGGGTTCGCCGTGACAACTGGCAACGTGAGTCGGGAGAACGCACCTTTTTGTGTTCACCACCGGTCGCCTCGGGTATGACGGCAGACGCTCCAGACGCCCGGGAGATTCCGCTCGACGCCCTCTACGACTTGACGCGGCCGACGGCTCTGGCGCTCTCACCGGACGGTGAGCGCGTCGCGTTCACAACGACGGAGTACGCTCCCGACGAGGACGAGCAGGTCGCCTCGCTGTTCGTCGCACCGACAGACGGCAGTCGCGACCCACATCGACTGACTCGCCTGCCCGGTGCGTCGAGTCCGACGTGGAGTCCGGACGGCGACCGACTGGCGTTTCTGGCCGCCCGCGAGGAGGACCCGGCACGTCGCGTCGGGCGACAGGAAGACGCTGAGGACGACGAAAGCGACGAAAACGACGAGGACGGCGCGAGCGACGGCGACGAGGAGGGGGAAGATACCGACGCCGCGAACGGCGGGGGCGACGACCCGAAGTCGCAGGTGTGGCTGTTCGACCTCTCGCTCGGCGGCGACGCCCGACAGGTGACCGACCGCGAGCACGGCGTCTCGGAGTTCGACTGGGCACCGGACGGCGAGCGACTCGTTATCGCCGCTCGCGACCCAACTGAGGAAGAACAGGAGTACCTCGACGAGCGCGAGGACGGCGGGCCAATCGTCACCGAACGACTCCAGCACAAAGTGAACGGGAAGGGGTGGCTCGACAGCGTCCGGACCTACCTGTTTGTCGTCGACGTCGAGACGGGCGAGGAGACACGTCTCGACGAGGCGTACAGCAGCGGGACGACGAACGAGTTCGCCGGACTCCAGCCTCGGTGGGGGCCCGACGACCGTATCGCGTTCGTGACGACGCGGGCCGAACGGCCGGACGACACGTTCGTCGCCGACCTCTACACGGTCGACCCCGCGGGCGTCGAGACAGAGAAACTCACCGACTCGGACCTCACGGTCTCCTCGCCGCGATGGAGTCCCGACGGACACCGTCTGGGGTTCGTCGGACAGCACCCGACGCACTCGCCGGTTCCGTCGCAGGTGTACGCGCTCGACAGCAACACGGGTGAGTACGAGTCGCTGACGGCAGAGTTGGACCGCCGACTCGCGTGGAGCGGGACGCCGCAGTGGGCCGACGACGAGACGCTCTACACCGTCGTCGCCGACGAGGCTCGTTCTCGGCTGATTCGGGTCGATGCTGACGCCGACGAGGGTGAGGGCGCTGAGCGAACCTTCGAGGCGCAGGGGACCGACCGCGCGGTTCAGGGGTTCGACGTCGCGGGCGACACGGCCGCGCTCGTCTTCTCGCACCCCGAGGAGGGTCTCGACGTCTTCTCGGTTGACGTGTCAGACCTCGACTCGGACGGCGACCCCGACTCTCTTCGAAAGCTCTCGACGCTGAACGACGAGTTGCTCGACGAGTTCGAGTTTCCCGCCTGTCGCCGCTTCAGCTACGAGAGCGACGGCTGGGACATCGACGGTCTGCTCTATCATCCGCCCGACTTCGACCCCGACGACCCGGATGGCGAGTCACGACCGCTCGTCGTCGGCATCCACGGCGGGCCGGTCTACTACGACGAACCGCAGTTCTACTTCCCGCACGCTGTCCTTGCTTCGCGCGGCTATCTCGTCTTCCGGCCGAACTACCGCGGTGGCTCCTCCTACGGACAGGCGTTCGTCGAAGAACTCTACGGACAGTGGGGAACGGTCGAAGTCGACGACATCGTCGCCGGGGTGGAGAACGTGGTGGGTCGCGGGTGGGCCGACTCCGAGCGTGTCTTCGGCTACGGCTTCTCCTACGGCGGCATCGCGCAGGGCTACCTCGTCACCCAAACGGACCTGCTGACCGCCGCCGTGCCGGAACACGGCATCTACGACATGCGGTCGCTGTTCGGAACCGACGACTGTCAGGTCTGGACCGAAAACGAGTTCGGCCTGCCGTGGGAGGATTCGGAGACCTTCGAGGCGGCGTCGAGCATCACCGACGTCGGCAATCTGGACACGCCGCTGCTCGTCATGGCCGGTGGACAGGACTGGCGCTGTCCGCCGAGCCAGTCCGAACAACTCTACGTGAGCGCGAAGAAGCAGGACGTCGACGCGAAACTGGTGATGTATCCCGAAGAGCACCACAACGTCGGTGACCCGGACCGGGCGATTCACCGACTAGAGGAGATTCTAGAGTGGTACGAGAAGTACGACCCGGCAGTGGAGCCGGACGACTGAGGCGCGTGAATCGTTGACGAACTCACTGTTTCTGGTGCAGTTTGGGATACTCGGCAAAGCCCTCGCGCTCTCGACCCTCCGGGTCTCGTTGCGCTCCTCGTCGTTCGCTACACTCACTTCTGTGGTGCTTACGTCGCCGGGAGGGGTCGAGGAGCACTCGCCCTTGCAGTCCACCAGGCCCGCACCGCACCGTGCCTACCCTTCCCCATTTCTGGCGCGCATAGAGCGCGCCAAGCGCCCGTGGATTGACCAACTGTCGTGGCGCGTGGCTTTCCGGCGTCTTGTCGCCGGAAGCCACTCGTGTGAGGGATGAGCACCGCAGCGAGCGAAGCGAGTGAGGAGCGCAGTCGGTTGGGGAGGGTGTGGCTGTGCTAGCGCGTGGGCTTTCGAGGTGTTGTCTAGCTCATCGCCGAACCAGACAGAAACGTACTGAGCTACTCTCAGCAGACGAATGGACCGAGTACGTACGACCACACACTCTCTCTCAGTCCCATGTACACTCATTCGCCGTCAACGAATACCTCTTTTACCGACCACGCAAACCCGCCAGCATGGTCACACTCGGACTCGTGGTGGCGCAGTTCAACGAGAGCGTCACCCACCCCATGGAGGAGGCTGGCCGCGAGGCCGCCGCCGACGCGGGTGCCGACATCGTCGAAACGTACGAAGTACCCGGCGTCTACGACGCGCCGCTCGCCGCCGACCGACTCGCCCGACGCGACGACGTCGACGCCGTCGCCGTCCTCGGTGCAATCGTCACCGGCGACACGAAACACGACGAAGTCATCGCCGACGCGGCGGCACAGGGCCTCACAGAAGTCAGTCTCGACCGGGACAAGCCAGTCTCGTTCGGCGTCGCCGGCCCAGGCATGAGCGGGGCCGAAGCACGTGAACGCGTTAGCAAAGGAGCGGAAGCGGTTAGTGCCGCCATCGAGATGGTGGAGGTGTTAGCATGAGCATGGAGTTTGCCGACCGTGTTGGTCGTGTAGAACCGAGCGCGACGCTGGCTATCAGCGACCTCGCGAGCAAGTTAGAGGCAGAGGGTAAGGACGTCGTCGACCTCTCGGTCGGCGAACCCGACTTCCCGACGCCCGAGAACGTCATTCAGGCCGGAAAAGACGCGATGGACGCCGGCCACACGGGCTACGCGCCCTCGAACGGCGTGCCCGAACTGAAGGAGGCCATCGTCGAGAAACTGGAAGCCGACGGCATCGACTGCGGCCCGGAGAACCTCATCGTCACGCCCGGCGCGAAGCAGGCGCTCTACGAGACGGTCGAGACACTCGTCGACGACGGCGACGAAGTCGTCCTCCTCGACCCCGCGTGGGTCTCCTACGAGGCGATGGTCAAACTCGCCGGCGGGAGTCTGAACCGCGTCGACCTTTCGGACTATGACTTCCAACTCGAACCCGCCCTCGACGACCTCGGGGACGCCGTCTCCGACGACACGGAACTCCTCGTCGTCAACTCCCCGTCGAACCCGACGGGTGCAGTCTACACCGAGGAGGCTCTCGAAGGCGTCCGTGACCTCGCCGTCGAACACGACATCACGGTCATCTCGGACGAGATCTACGACGAAATCACCTACGGCGTCGACCAGACCAGTCTCGGTTCGCTGGAAGGCATGGAAGACCGCACCGTCACCGTCAACGGCTTCTCGAAAGCCTACTCGATGACCGGATGGCGTCTCGGCTACCTCTGTGCGCCCGAGGACCTCGTCTCGCAGGCAGGCAAACTCCACTCGCACTCGGTCTCCTCGGCCGTCAACTTCGTCCAGCACGCCGGTATCGAAGCCCTGAACAACACCGACGAGTCGGTCGAAGAGATGCGCGCGGCCTTCGAGGAACGCCGTGACATGCTCGTCGACCTGCTCGCCGAACACGACGTCGACGTCGCCGTCCCCGACGGCGCGTTCTACATGATGCTCCCCGTCGACGACGACGACCAGTCGTGGGCCGAGGGCGCACTCGAAGACGCTCACGTCGCCACCGTGCCGGGTAGTGCCTTCGGCGCACCGGGCTACGTCCGTATCTCCTACGCCGCCAGCGAAGAGCGACTCCGCGAGGCAGTCGACCGTCTCGCCGAGAACGACTACTTCTAACTCGTCTCCCCCGGCAGCGCGGTTTCGGCGGTTTTCTTCCCCCTGAGAGACGCAAGAATTAGTAACCGACTCGTCCACTCGTCGGCTATGGTCTCCGAACCACTCCCCCTCCTCGCACTGCTGTTCGCGTTCTGTCTCCAACTCGGTGGTGTCGTCGGACTCTACCGTTACGTCTCGAAAGACGCCGCCGAACGCGGGATTCCGAACGCTCAGATACTCGGTGCCGCGTGCGCCGTCTTACTGGCACCGCTCGTCTACTACGGGGCCGCTCGTCGTCGTCACGGCGAACGTGAGTCGCCACCGACCGCCGACGAACGACGTGCACTCTTCGTCGGTATCGCGGGAATGGGTGCGTGGCTTCCCGCCGCGTTTCTCCCCCCGCCCGACCCTGTGTCGACAGCGGTCTACGCTCTTGGTTGTCTGCTCGTCACCGCTCCGCTCGCGTATCTGGTCTCGTTCCGGAGTGGATGGTCACGGGCGAAACGACTCGTCGGCTGAGTTTCGACACCTCAAAATCTATACGACTGCCGACAGTCTCGCCGATAATGGTCCAACTTCCGTTCCCTCTCGCCACCCTCCCGCTGTTCGCGCTGTATCTGTTGGGTCTTCTCGCACTCTCCTACGCCATCTCGGCAGATGCTCGCGCCCGAGGCGTCAGGTTTCCGACTGTGTTGGGCGTCGCCGCTGCAGTGTTCGGTCTCGTCGCACTAATCTACCTCATCTTCCGCGACAACTTCGGGCCACGAGCGTACCGAGCGTCGAAGTGGGAGCGCATCGCGTGGACGTACTTCGGCGCGATGATGGTCGCCATGATGCTCGGTGCGATCCTCTCGCCGCCGGACCCGTTCACGCAGGCGCGACAGTTCCCCATCTTTCTCGTCGCCACTCTCCCATTCGCCTATCTCGTCGTCTTCAAAAACCCCTGGAGTCGACTGAAAGCGGCCGTCCGCTGACTCTCAACCCTACTTCCGAAGCGCGTCCACCGGCCGCTCGCCCGCCGCCTTCCACGCCGGATACAGTCCGCTCAAGACGCTCGTAATCAGACCGAACCCGACGGCGAGGACGAGATAGAGCAGGTTGACGGGCTGAAACGTCGCCAGCGCGTCGTCGATGACGAACTGGTTCAGCGCGATGCCCGCACCGAGTGCCAGCACCGCGCCGACGACGCCGCCGGCGAAGCCCAACAACGCCGCTTCGAGCAGAATCATCCGAATCACGTCGCGCTTCTGGACGCCGACGGCCCGGAGTACGCCAATCTCCTCGCGTCGCTCCACGGTACTCATCAGCATCACGTTCAGGATACTCACGCCCGCGACGAGCAGCGAGATAGAGCCGATACCGATGAGGAAGGCGTTGAGGATGCCGAAGAAGGCGTTGATGCCTTCGGTGATGGAACTGAGTTCGAACACCGTCACGCGCTCTTCGCGGCCGTTGAGGGTGTCGCGAATCTCGTCGGCCGCCGCCGTCGCCGCCTCGCCCGTCTCGGCCGTGACGACGACCTGTGAGTAGCCGTCCGCCTCGAAGTCCGTCGGCGAGACGATGACCGCGTTGTTGGGGTCGACGAGCGAGATGCCGTCCTGTTGGGTGAGGACGGCGACGATGCGGTAGGTCTGCTCGTCGACGGTGATGCTGTTGCCCGCTTGGAGACCGAACCGCTCTGCGACGCCCGACCCGACGACGGCCCCCTGTCGGAGTCTGTCGGGGACGCGCCCGTCCGTCGCCGTGTAGAGCGCGCCGGGTCGCTCCATCCCGTAGAGTGTCGCCACTGTCCGCTCGTCACCTCGTGTCACGAGCGCCTGTCGTTGCTTGACCGGGACGACCGTCGTCCCCGACGCTGCTCGTTCGATCTGTGTCACGTCCCGTTCGGTCAACTCCGTGACGCCCTCGCTGAACGCGGGCGAGACGACGACTTCGTTGCCGATGTCGCCGAGTTGGTCCGTCGCGCCTGCTCGGAGCGTCGTCCCGAACATCCCGAGCGAGGCGATGGCGAACACGCCGATGATGATGCCGAGTACGGCGAGTCCCGACCGTAACTGGTTGCGCGAGAGGTTCCGTCGCGCCATCAACAGTGCTGGGAACCGCCGAGAGAGGTCGTCGAGCAGGCTCACTGGTCGGTCACTCCCGCCATCTCCCAGTCCTGCATCCGCCCGTCGACGAGCGTGATGGTGCGGTCGGCGTACTTGCTGACCTGCGGGTCGTGCGTGACGGCGATGATGGCGACGTCGCGCTCCTCGGTGAGTTCGAGGAACAGTTCGAGCACGCTCCGACCCGTCTTCTGGTCTAAGTTGCCGGTCGGTTCGTCGGCGAGGAGGATGCGCGGCGAGTTGATGAGCGCCCGCGCGATGGCGACGCGCTGTTTCTGCCCGCCGGAGAGTTCGTTCGGCCGGTGGTCGAGACGGTCACCGAGGCCGACGCGCCGAAGCAGGTCCTCCGCTCGCTCGCGGGCGTCCGGGTCGTCGCCGAACAGCGTCGGCATCTCGACGTTCTCCGTCGCCGTCAGCGTCGGGATGAGATAGAAGTTCTGGAAGACGAAGCCGATAGAGCGCTTTCGCTCTTTCGTCTGCTCCTCGTCCGAGAGGTCCGTCACGTCACGGCCGTCGAGGAGGACGGTCCCCTCGGTGGGCGCGTCCAAGAGACCGAGGACGTTGAGCATCGTCGACTTCCCGCTCCCACTGGGTCCCATGACGGCGACGAACTCGCCGGGTTTCGCGGCGAAGTCGATGCCCTTCAGCGCGTCGACGACTTCGCCGCCCGTGTCGTACCGCTTGACGACGTCACGGAGTTCGATGATTGGCTCGGTGGTTTTGGTGGATTCTCGCAAACTCATCGGCGGAGGTAGAGGTAGCCGCCAGTGGCGAGAACTGCGATGACGACCAACCCACCGCCGAAGAACACCAGCGGCGAGGGACCACCTGTCGCCGGAGAGGGCGCTGCTGGCTGGAGGTCGTCTATCGGCACCTCGTACACGGAACTCTCACGAATGCCGTCCGAGAGGTACTCGATGCGGATAGGGACGGCCGTCGCGTTCTCGTCGACGGTGGCGTAGAGGTCGAACGAGACGAAGTCGCTGGCGGGGACGGTGCCGACGAAGTACTCGCGGTACGGTCGGGCCGGTTGGACGCCGTCGCCCGGAACGACACTCACGATGACGCTGTCGACGTCGCTGAGACCGACGTTGCTCGCGCTGCCGGTGATGTAGAGTTTCCCGTCTTCACGCTCGTAGTCGACGCCCGTGAGTTCGATGCGTCCGGGGTTCGTTCGGTACGGGACCGTCGTCGACACCTGTCCCTCTCGGCTTCCAGTCTCGTAGTTCACACTGAGCGTGAGGTCGCCTTCGGGGACGTTCGAGACGTTGAACTGGACGGTTCGCGTCGACTCCGGGGGAATCGGGTCGAGCGCCCGTCTGGCGACTGTCGTCTCGTTGACCGTCGCACCGAGGACGACCCGCGAGAGCGGCGCGTTCCCGAAGTTCGTCACCTGGACGTTCACCGGCGGTGCCACGCCACCCTCGACGACTGTCGCCTCGATACCGACGTCTTCGCGGAGGTTCTCGGGGTTCATCTGTACGCGTTCCTCGGTCGTCACCGATTCACCGCCGGCGGTCGTGTATCGCAGTGTCGCCGTCAGTGCTGCCGACGTCGCGCCCGGCCGAACGTCGAAGGTGAACGCCCGCGTCTCGCCGCTTCCGAGTTGCGGGGCCACGCGCGTCGCGTCGTCGATGGCGACGCTCTCACCGGACAGCGTCAGGCGGAGGTTCCGCGCCGTCGTCTCCTCGCCGTTCGCGACGAGCACCGTCGCCGTCGTCTCGGTGCCGACGACGGAGTCGTTGAGTTGGATGCTCACCTGCGGACCGCCCTCACGGACGGTGATGGTCAGCGGATAGCGAATCTCCACGTCCTCCTCGCCGCTCGTCCCGGTGACGACGACGCGGAGATTCTGTACGCCCACCTCGTCGAAACGGTGCGTCAGCGGGACGTTGAGTTCGCTCCCCGGCGCGAGCGTGCCGAGATTTCGCACGTCGGCGTACTCTTGGCCGTTGTTGCGTTCGAGCGAGACTTCGTCTATCTCCAGCGCCGACGGGTTGGCCGCGGCGTTGCGGACGGTGGTCGTGACGGTGAATCGTTCGCCGGGGGTCGGTTGGTTCGGCGAGACTGTCACGTTCGTAATCGACACCTGCGCCGTCTGGGCGGCACCGGTGAACGCGACTGTTGGGAGGACGAGACAGAGCACGACGAGGAGGGGAACGATACGATTCATCTAAATTGATTTAAATATGTAGTCGGGGCCCAAATAGTTGCCGAGCGGAATGTCAGCGGGTATCGAGACGGCGAACTCCACAGCTATCGGTCATGTCTGCGAGACGTTCCGTTCATCAGAGGAGTCTCACCTCTCGTCACGCTCGCCCCGGAACGAGACGGGTTCCCCGTTCTCTCGATGCGGGTACCCACCCTACCCGACGAGGGTTTTTATGCAGTCGGGGCACCACACAGGAGTAATGTACGTTCGGGACCTCCCGCTCTCCGACTCGGTCATCGACCACTACGAGTCGTTGGGTATCGAGGAGTTGTACCCTCCACAGGCCGAGGCCGTCGACGCCGGAGTCGCCAACGGCGGCCGCGTCGTCGCCGCGATACCCACCGCGTCGGGGAAGACGTTCATCGCCGAACTCGCCATGCTGACTGCCGACGGTCCCGGTCTCTACATCTGCCCGCTCCGCGCGCTCGCCCGCGAGAAGTACGAGACGTTCTCGGCGCTCCCAGGTGTGAGCGTCGGCATCTCGACGGGTGACTACGACTCGCCCGCCGACGAACTCGCCGACCACGACATCGTCGTCGCGACGTCCGAGAAAGTCGACTCTGCCATCCGCAACGGGGCTAACTGGGTGGCCGACCTCGCCTGCGTCGTCGTCGACGAGGTCCACCTCCTCGGCGCTGAGGGTCGCGGCCCGACGCTCGAAGTGACGCTCGCGAACCTCCAACGCCGCGCCCCCGGCGTCCAAATCGTCGCGCTCTCGGCCACCGTCGACAACCCCGAAGACATCGCCGACTGGTTGGACGCGACACTCGTCGAGTCGACGTGGCGACCGGTCGACCTCCGCACCGGCGTCTACGCGGACGGCCTCGTCGAGTTCAACGACGGGACCGAACTCACCGTCGACGTCGACGACGGTTCGACTCCGAACGGGGCAGACGAGGACACGGAAGCCACCGTCGCACTCGTCGAGGACGCCGTTCACAACGCCGGTGGGCAGTGTCTCGCGTTCGTCCGCTCGCGCCGCGAGGCCGAAGCGCTCGCGGAGCGTCTCGCACGCGAAGGGCTTGCGACGGGAGCGTCAGCGACCGTCGCGGACGACCTCACGGCCGTCGACGGCACCTCGACCGGCCACCGACTCGCCGACTGCGTCCGCGACGGCGTCGCCTTCCACCACGCCGGACTCCGGAGTACGCATCGCGCTGTCGTCGAGACGGCGTTCAGAAACCGATATTTGGCCGTCATCTGCGCGACGCCGACGCTCGCGGCGGGGGTGAACGTCCCCGCGCGCCGAGTCGTCGTCCGCGACCAGCAACGCTACACGGGGTCGAGTATGGAGTTTCTCCCCGTCCTCGAAGTCCACCAGATGTGTGGCCGAGCGGGTCGTCCACACCTCGACCCGTACGGCGAAGCGGTGCTCGTCGGCGACGAGTCTTCGAGGGCCGAACTCGACGAGCGGTACGTAGACGCCGACCCGGAAGCCGTCGAGTCGAAACTCCGTGACCGAACGGCGCTCACGACGCACGTGCTCTCTATCGTCGCGACCGGGTTCGCCGACTCTCACGCGACCATCCTCGAGGTACTCGAAGCGACCTTCTACGCCCATCAGACGCCCGTCGCGGACCTCTCGGGAATCGTCGACGACGTCACCGCAGAACTGGTCGAGATGGGGATGCTGACCGAGGGTACGTCGGAGACGTTCACCGCGACGGACCTCGGTGCGCAGGTGTCGAGACAGTACGTCGCCCCGGAGACGGGCGCACGCATCGTCTCGGGTCTCCGGCGGGCCGCCGAGATGCCCGCGGAGAACGTGACCGGACTGACGGTCCTCCAACTCGTCGCCGACACGCCCGACATGCAGGACACCTACCTCGGCAACCGCGAACGGGCGGCGATGTACCAGTACGCCCGCAACCACGACGCGGAGTTCACCGTCGGCATGAACGACGCCGAGGAGTTCGAACGCTGGTTGGAGACGGTCAAGACCGCTCGCATCCTCTACGAGTGGACCGAAGGAGAGACCATGGAGACCATCGTCGAGAACTACCGTATCGGCCCGGGCGACTTGGAGTCCAGAGTCGAGCGTACCGAGTGGTTGCTCGGCGCGGCCGACGCGCTGGCGACGCTCTTGGACCTGGACGTTCCCGAAATCGCTCGCGTTCGGAGTCGACTCTAAGCGATGGGTCTCGACGCGGCCGAACTCGGCCCGTTGCTCGCCGCCGTCGGACGTCCGTACCGGCGTCACCGCACCTCGCGGCGGACAGCAGTCGTCTGTCTCTTGCTCTACCTCCCGAACATCGTCGAGACGTGACTGTCGCCACGAAGTGACAGTTCTAGCCACCGATTTATCACGTTCGGGACCGTATGCCACGGCATGTCCGGAATCACCTACGAGGACTTCTTGGACCTGTCCTACACACCGACCGAGACAGACCTCGTCTGCACGTTCCGCATCGCCCCTGCCGAGGGAATGAGTATGGAGGCCGCCGCCAGTCGCGTCGCCTCCGAGAGTTCCAACGGCACGTGGGCCGCTCTCCACATCGACGACACGTTCACCGACATGGGTGCGACGACGTTCTCTATCGACGGCGACACGATTCGGGTCGCCTACCCCGCTGGCTTGTTCGAGGCGGGTAACATGCCGCAGGTGCTCTCCTGTATCGCGGGCAACATCATGGGGATGAAAGCCGTCGACACCATCCGTCTCGAAGACTGCGAGTGGCCCGAAGCCATCGTCGAAGGCTACCCTGGCCCGCAGTTTGGGTCCGGCGTCCGACAGGAGATTTTCGGCGTCGACGACCGACCGATTCTCGCCACCGTCCCCAAACCGAAGGTCGGCCTCTCCACCGAACGCCACGCCGAAATCGGCTACGAGGCCTGGGTCGGCGGTCTCGACCTGCTGAAAGACGACGAGAACCTCACCGACCAGTCGTTCAACCCCTACTCGGACCGCCTGACCGAGAGTCTCGCCATGCGCGACGAGGCCCAAGACGAGACGGGCGAGAAGAAGAGCTACCTCATCAACATCACCGCCGAGACGAACGAGATGCTCGAACGCGCCGACGAAGCAGCGTCGCAAGGAAACGAGTACGTCATGGTCGACGTCGTCACCGCCGGATGGGGGGCCGTCCAGACCGTCCGCGAGCGATGCGAAGACCTCGGACTCGCTATCCACGCCCACCGCGCGATGCACGCCGCCTTCGACCGGGTCCCCGATCATGGCGTCTCGATGCGCTTCATCGCCCAAATCTCACGCCTCTGCGGCGTCGACCAACTCCACACGGGGACGGTCGGACTCGGCAAACTCGCCAACGAGGACACCGTGGGAATCAACGAGTGGATGCGCTCGGACCTCTACGGCCTGAAAGACGTCCTGCCGACCGCTTCCGGTGGACTTCACCCTGGTCTCGTCCCGCAACTCATGGACGCCGCGGGCGGCAATCTCTGTATCCAAGCCGGCGGCGGTATCCACGGCCACCCCGACGGCACGCGCGCCGGTGCAATGGCGCTCCGGCAATCCGTCGATTCCGTAACCGAAGGCGTCCCAATCGAGGAGTACGCCGCGGACCACCCCGAACTGGCGACGGCGCTGGAGAAGTGGGGGACGGAGACGCCGCGCTAAGGCAGCGCCAATCCAACCGTTTTTGACGACTCATCCTCTCGTGACCGCATGGTCTCGGTTCCTCCGACGTACCGACGCTACGCCGTCGTCGCCGCCGCTCTCCTCCTCGTGTTCAATCCGCTCTATCTCGATTCGCTCCTCCACTTCGACGACCCGAACCGCTACGAGTACCACGCCGAGCAAGTGACGTTCGGCCCTGACGGCGACCCCGAGGAGTTGCCTGCCGACCTCTCCGACCGGAACATCGACGACGACGTCGCCTGTTTCCTCGCTTGGGACCGGGCCTGCGCGCTCGAAAAGCACGTCCTCGACCACGGCGGGGCGGTTCCAGTCGAAGAGTTCTGACCCTACGCGGCCTACGACTACGCCTACATCGATGGACAGTTCTACGAAGTAACGTACACGAGAAGCGACAGCGAGACGCTGCTGCGCTTGAACGAGACGACCCACGAAACCGCCCTCGGTTCGGCGGCGACCCCACTCCCGTTCGCCTCGGCCGGTGCCCGCAAGGTCGTCGAAGACGGGCCAGTTACTCGGCGAACACAGATTCCGGATGAGTACCAACTGCTCGTCGACGACGGCGACTACTACGTCGTCTACCCGAAGTACGGCCGATACTACAGGCGTCTGTTCGAGGAACGTCGAGCGGCCGGTACACGAATCGAGACTGGTCTCTCGGCGCTCGGCGTGGCCCTCGGTCTCGGTCTGTGGACCGCCCTCGTTCGTCGTCGCTAAACCGCGTCTTCGACCGCTTCCCGCACCGTCTCGGTGAGTTCGTCGAAGTCGGGGTTCTCGTCGCCTTCCCGAACCCACGCGTAGGTGACGACGCCGTCGGTGTCGACGACGAACGTCGCTCGTTCGGCGACTTCGACCATCCCGTACATGTCGTCGAGGACCGCGTCGTACTCGTGAATCACTTCGTGGTCCCAATCCGAGAGCATCGGGAAGTTCAGATTCTCCTGCTGTATCCAGATGTTCTGCGCGAAGGGGAGGTCGACGCTGAGGCCGTACACCTGCGCGTCGAGGTCGTCGAACAGATGCATCGTGTCTCGGAGCGCGCACATCTGGTCTGTACAGCCACTGGTGAACGCCGCCGGATAGAACGAGAGCACGGTCGGGCCGTCACTCACGACGTCGCTCAGGGTGAACGGTTCGAGGTCGTTGTACGCCTCACCGCCCGCTTTCGGGACGGTGAAGTCTGGTGCGGTGTCGCCAACGTTGACCATACGCTCTTCTCGGGCGGTCGATATTTCACCGTTTCTCCGTCTCAGTGGGCCGCTTCGGAAATCAGACGACTGGCTCTACCCACGGTTCGGTCGTCTGCTCGCCGAACAGTTCGCGCATCAGCATGACGATACTCTCCGGCGGGAACTGCCCGCGTTCGGTGACGATGGCGTCGACGTAGCGCGGCGGTGTCACGTCGAACG
This sequence comes from Halogranum rubrum, assembly GCF_900114455.1. GTDB lineage: Archaea > Halobacteriota > Halobacteria > Halobacteriales > Haloferacaceae > Halogranum > Halogranum rubrum. Next base: position 678,944 of record NZ_FOTC01000002.1, read on the forward strand.
CGGGGTTTGCGACGGTCGGGTTGCCGAGTGCCGCCTTCTCCTCTGCGGAGAGCACCTCCGACTCGTCGCGCATCTCGATGTCGACGCTGTGGCCCGTCAAGGTGCCCGGATGCAGTTTGAACGTCTGGGCGGCGACGACGACGGGAGTTCCTCTGTCTCTCGCGTTGACCGCGAGGCCGCTCGTGCCGATTTTGTTGATGACGCTGCCGTCGGCGGCGATGCTGTCGGCACCGACCATGACGTGGTCCACTTCGTTCAGGTAGCGGCGGGCCGCGCTATCGACGATGAGCGTCACCGGGACGCCGAGTTCGTGCAGACGCTCCGCGGTGATGTGGCCTTGATTCCGCGGACGTGTCTCTTTGACGACGGCGGTGAGTTCCTTCCCTTGGTCGACGGCAGCCTCGACGCAGGCGAGGACGGCCGTCGAGTGACAGTGCGTCATGATGCAGTCGCCGTCCTTGAGGCGGTTCGCCCCCACGAGGCCGAGGTCTGCTTGTGCGTGGTCGAGGCGTTCGCGGAAGCGCTCGGCGGCGACGACGCTACTCTCGCGCAACTGCTCGACGGTGACGCCGTCCATCCCGTGGAGGACGTATCGGAGTGCGTTCGGGAGACTCACCGCCGTCGGTCGGGTGTCGTGGAGGGTTCGGGCCGCCGCTCGCATCTCCGCGCGGAAGGCGTCGGGTGTCTCGGCGTCGCTCTCGCGTGCCTGTATCTGGAGGGCTGTCGCGGCCGAGTCCGCAATCTTCGCCGCCCCACGAATCTCCATCGTGCCGATGTCGTCGGCGATGTGATGGACGTCGGGGTGGACGTGTGGGTCCATACCACATATAAGGAATCCGAACGATAAAAGCGGTTGCCCGATTGGAGTCTCTCGGCTATTCGACGGGACGAGACACCTCACACCCGTTCGACCAACGCTTCGTCCCGACTTCGCACGCGAACCGTCTCGCTCTGGCCGACGAGTCGCTCGGCGTCCGCAAGCTTGTCCTTGCTCTCGGCGTGGACCGTGAACAGCGGGTCGTCGGTGTGAATCTCGTCGCCGACGCGACAGTGGAGCGTGATGCCTGCACCCTTGTCTTTCGGCGCACCGGCACGCCGAGCGACGTCGCTCACGAGTCGGTTGTCGACGTGCGTGACGACGCCGTCTCGGTCGGCGGCGACGAGCAGTTCGTGTCGACCGGGGACGAGGTCGTCGGCCGTCACGTCCGGATTTCCACCCTGTGCGGCGACGATTTCGCGGAACTTCGCCAGCGCACGCCCGGAGTCCAGAATCTCGGCGGCCTCGCTCTCACAGCCACAGCTTTCGAGCAGGATGTCTGCGAGACGGAGGCTCTTCAGGCGGAGTTCTTCGGGGCCGTCTCCGGCGAGGGTGTCGAGGACGTCTCGGGCTTCGAGTATCGGGCCGACGCCGCGACCGATTGGCTGGGACCCGCGAGTGATGGTGCACTCGATGGTCATCCCGAGGTGGTCGCCGACGCGTTTGAAGTCCTGTGCCAGTTCTCTCGCCGCCGCGAGACTCTCGACTTTCGCCCCCTCGCCGTAGGGGATGTCGACGACGATGTGCGTCGACCCGGCGCTCTTCTTCTTCGAGAGAACGGAGGCGATAATCTGCCCCGGTGGGTCGATAGAGAGCGGCGTCTCCGCGCGGATAATCTTGTCGTCGACGGGCGAGAGGTTGACCGACCCGCCCCAGACGAGACAGCCGTTCGTCTCCGTGACGATTTGCTTTATTTCCTCAAGCGAGAACGCCACGTCACAGAGCACCTCCATCGTGTCCGCCGTGCCCGCAGGCGACGTGACCGCCCGTGAGGACGTCTTCGGTATCTTGAGGCCTGCAGCGGCGACGATAGAGACGACGATGGGCGTCACCCGATTACCGGCGACGCCGCCGATAGAGTGTTTGTCCGCGACGACGGCGTCGTCCCACTGGATGGCGTCGCCGACGTCGGCCATGCACTCGGCGAGGTGCATCGTCTCCGCCAGCGATAGGCCGTTCGTGTACGTCGCCGTGACGTACGCACCGAGTTCGACGTCCGAGAGACGGTCCTGTTTGATGTCGAGGACGATTCTCTGCAACTCGTGTTTCTCCAGTTCGACGTCGTCGAGTTTCTTCTTGATATAGTGGACGGCGGTCGGTTGCGGTGCCGGAATCACGTCGACGGAGCCGACGAGGTGACCGAGTCGGCGGGTGACGCCGAGCGTTCCCGGGTCGACCAGTTCCTCTGTGAACTCGACGATACCGATGCTGAGTCGGCCGTCGTGCTCGATTTGGACACGGTCGAGTTGGTGGACGCCGAGTTCGGTGGCGTCGGCGGTGTTGAGGAGAACGGTTGGTGAGCGAGACCCGAGGTCTATCTCGCGGGCGACCAGTTTCATGGCTGTCGTAGTCTGTCACGGTAGATAAACTTCGTCCGGGAGAGGCGACGGTGAGTGTGACGCAGTCGCACGTTCCCAGTCGGTGAGAACGAGCCTCCATTTATATCCTCTTCTCAGGAGTCTCTGTAACTGTACAAGGTGAACTAAGATGAGCAACAACACATTCCAGAGCAAGATTGGCGGCGTGACTATCGGCGGAGAGGCCCACAGCCTCAGCGCGTGGTTCGTTCTCGCGCTCCGCTTGATGTTGGGCTACGCGTTCGCCTACGCCGGTGTGGCGAAGATTCTCGGGCCAGAACCGTTCGACGCACAAGGGTACCTGATGAACGCAGTTCCCGCGAACGGCGGTCCGGCCGTCGGGTTCCTGCAACTGTTCGCGACCAACGACCTGCTCCTACAGTTCGTCAACGTCGCCGTCCCGTGGGGTGAACTGGCCATCGGTCTCGGCCTCATCTTCGGCGTCATGACCCGCTTCGCGGCGTTCTGGGGCGCCGTCATGATGCTCATGTTCTACCTCGGCAACTGGGACATCGCACACGGTGTCATCAACGGTGATTTCACCTACATGCTGCTGTTCCTCGCGCTCGCCGCGTTCGGCGCCGGCCGTATCCTCGGCCTGGACGCCTACATCGAGCAGTACGAAGTCGGTGGCGTCCCCCTCATCGAGAAGTACCCGGTGCTCGACTACATCCTCGGCTGAGCATCGTCTCACCGACTCTTCTCTCTCGTTCTCTCGAACTCTCTCGTTCTCGGATTCTCGCATCCTCACACCGTGGTCGTCCTCTCAGCCTCGATTCGACCTACCCCGCACGTCACTCGGCGTACAGCGAGTAGAAGATGACCGCGAATCCCACGAGCGTCAAGGCGGACTCGATGAGGACGCTCGTGGCGAGTTCGATGTGGAGCAACTGGTCTAAGACGCCCCCGAGAAGCGACCCGAAGGTGACGACGCCGAACCCGATAGCTAAGAACTGGAGTGCGGATGCACCAGTTCGTCGATACGCTCTGTAGCTAATGAGCGTGATGAGTCCGCCGAGGATGAGGATACCCGTCTTGGCGACGACGATAGCCGTCGCCACCGACGTAGGAGAGAACGAGACCATCAGGCTTCCCTCCTGACGGCAGACCACATGGCCGCGAGTCTCTCTTCGGGTTCGCTCGCCCGCAGTTCGAGTGCGACCTCGAACGAGCGGTCTTCGGCGAGGGCGATGGTGACCGAGTCGAACGCGACGTCGTATCGCGTCGTGTGGTGGCCGTCCGAACGTACCTCCGTCGACTCGACGAGTAACCCCGTCTCGGTGAGCGATTCTAGTTTTCGGTACGTCGTCGAGAGCGGGACGTCACAAGCGTCGGAGAGTTCGCGTGCGGTCATCGGTGTAGAGAGTGTCTTGATGATGGTACGGGAGGCAGGGTCGTCGAGCACGTCGAGGACGGACTGAAGGTCGACATCGTCCGAGGAGGGTGACTGCTCACGGAGCATCGCTAGGCAGTGATACGTCGCGACGCGAACCTAACCGTTGTGGTCGAGACGCCTCGACTCACGTCTCGTTGCCTCGTCCGTCGCGTTCGTAGGCGTGCTGTCTCCGTAACTCTCCTGCTCGCTTCAGGACAGCAGGCGTCCGACAGACGCCGGGCGCACCCGTCGCCTGCGGCACCGTACAGTTGTTACAGTTCTCGCAGACGACGCTCGTGTCCGAGGACACCTGCTTCTCGTCGTCGAGGAGTCGGGCCGGGAGTTCCGGTTCGGCGTAGAACGGTCGGGCCATCCCGACCATGTCGCAGTCACGACCCAACAACTCGTCTATCTGCCCGCGTTCGCGGATACCGCCTTCGGCGAGGACGGGGACGTCCACGGCGTCGCGCACGTCGCGACAGAGTCCGGCGTTCCACGCCGGGTCGAAGTCGTACCACCGAGATTCGACCCAGTTGCCGAGGGCGACGAGCAGGGCGCGGGTTCGCCCACCGAACGCATCCACGTAGGCGTCTCGGAACCGTTCGTCGCGCCACGCCCGAGCGGGGAACGCACCTCGAACGATGCTCATGTCCCAGACGACAGAGCCGTTGACGGGAACGACGGCGTCGTAGCCGACGTCGGCCAGCCGTCGACAGATACCGACCGTCTCGCCGTGTGTGAGTCGCGGGCCGACGAACGGCGGCGCTTCCGTCTCAGTCGGCACTTTCGCCATGAGTGGAACGTCGCCCGCGCGCGTTCGAATCTCGTCGTGGACGACTTCGAGGAACCGAACGCCGTCGCCGAACTCGTCGTTTCGACTGTTGTAGAACGGCGAGAGGAACTGATGGACGATGCCCATGTTGGCCCCCGCGATGTGGACGAGGTCGTACCCCGCGTCGACGGCGTACCCCGCCGACCGACCGAAGTCGGCGGCGAGTTCGTAGACTTCCTCGGTCGACATGACGTGCGGGTCGTAGGCGAGAAAGCCCGCTCGGTCGAGGAGTCGGAGCGGGAGCGGCGGACGCGAGACGGCGAGTTGCTGGAGGTCGGGGTGCTCTCGTCGATACGCCGCGTGCCACGTCTCCATACTCCGAAGACCACCGTGTTCGAGTTGGATAGCGATTTTCCCGCCGTGGTCGTGAATCGCGTCGGTCAGGCGTTCGAGGCCGGCGACGAACGCCGGGTCGGCGACGCTCGTCATGTTCGGTGCGGCACAGCCACCCTCCGCGCGGACGATAGTCGCCCCCTGACAGACGAGTCCGGCCCCGGCCCGTGCGGCGGGTTCGAGGTCTCCGATGAGCGTGTCGACGGCGTCGGGACCGTTCCCGGCGCACTCGAGCAGCGGTGCCCGATAGAGCCGGTTCGGTATCCGGACATCGCCGATATGCAGGGGGTCTTCGAGCCGCGTCATGGTGGCCAAACGGTGGGGGGTGGGAAAATGCTCCCGCCGACCGGTCGACTCAGTCTCTCCGACACCGCGGGCTAACGTTCAAGTCGTACGTTCCCGAACACAAGACAATGTCACAGGCCGAACCGTTCCGATACGGTGACGAAGTGGACCCTGGCGAGACGCGACATCTCCGGTACGAGATAAGCGAGACGTACCTCGGCGACCCCGTCGAGATTCCGGTCACTATCGTCAACGGCGCGCACGACGGGCCGACGGTGATCATGACGGCGGCGCTGCACGGCGACGAACTCAACGGCGTGAAGGTGCTGCAAGAAGTCGCCACTGGCTACGACCCCGCCGAGATTCACGGCACGCTCGTCTGTCTCCACGTCTGCAACGTCCCCGGTTATCTCGCCCAACAGCGCTACATCCCTATCTACGACCTCGACCTCAACCGCTCGTTCCCCGGGAAGGAGCGCGCGAACACGGCAGAACGCATGGCGAACGTCATCTACAACCGCTTCGTCAAGCAGTGCGATATCGGACTCGACTTCCACACGTCGACGCGGAACCGAACGACGATGTACCACGTCCGCGCCGACATGGCGAACGGACAGGTCGCTCGTCTCGCCCGTTCCTTCGGGGCGAACGTCATCCTCTCGGGCGAGGCCGACGCCGGGTCGCTCCGGACGGTGGCGACGAACGCGGGCGTCCCGACTATCACCATCGAGATGGGCCGTGCCCACCGTTTCCAACCGGCGCTCATCGAGCGTGCGTTGGACGGCGTCGAGAGCGTTCTCGCCGAGTACGGCGTGCTTCCGGGGAACCCGGTCATCTGGCCGGGATGGACGCGCGTCATCGACAGCGAGGGCGACAAGACCTGGCTCCGCGCCGACACCGGCGGTCTCGTCGAGATGCAGTACGGGCAGATTCCGCTGGTCCACGAAGGCGAGACGGTCTGCACCGTCTCCGATCACTTCAAAGAGAACGAACAGCGGGTGACGGCACCGTTCACCGGGTTGGTTGTGGGTGTCCTCCAGAACCCCGTCGCCGCGCCCGGCCATCCGCTGTGTCACCTCGTCGGCGTCGACGACGCTACCCTGTCGGAGATAGAACGAGAGATCGAGAACGGCGAGTTCACCGAACGACCGTGGGCCTAGCGTCGGTCTGACGAGGCGTCGTCTTCTGTGTCACCCGCACCGACCTGCTCGTGCGTGTGGTGGTAGAACCGCATTCGTGGTTTACTGTCACTCTCCGTCGGTTCGAAGCAGACACGGCGATACCGGGCGTTGTCGAGGAGGTTCACCATGACGCCCCCACCGTGTTCCGAGACCGAGTCGTAGGCGACGTCGCAGACCGGACAGTGAGAGGGAGCGTCGGCAGGAACCTCCATCACCAGCCCTCAGCAGGAGCGTGGGCGACGTCGGAGGCGTCGAATGCGTCGAACACGTCGGTCGTCTGTGTGCCACTGTGGTCCTGTGCGGCGGCGAATTCCATGTGAGACGTGTCTGTACGGCGGCGCAAAAGGGTTTGCGCGGCGAACACTCGAAAATCGGTGTGGGGTCTCTCGGTCGGCACATCGGAACACAAGAGTTGTAACGACTCGTGGAGCAAGAGTGCGTATGAGCACGGACGACAGGGTTGGTCCCCAGTCTGCCAATCGAACCCTCCTCGCGGTGTTCGCCATCACCGCGCTCGCCCTCGTCGCTCGCCTCGTCGGACTCGGTACGCGCGTCATGCACTGGGACGAGGGGCGAGTCGGCTACTGGATTCTCCGCTACCACGAGACGGGCGAGTTTGCCTACCGGCCGATCATCCACGGTCCCTTCCTCCCCATCGTCAACGACTACCTCTTCACCGTCCTCCCGCCGTCAGACTTCAGCGCCCGCCTCGTCGTCGCCGTCGTCGGCGGTCTCCTTCCCCTCACCGCGCTGTTGTTCTGGACGCGCCTGCGCAACTCTGAGACTGTCGCACTCGCACTGTTTCTCGCGGTCAACCCGCTTTTCGTCTACTACTCGCGGTTCATGCGAAACGACGTCCTCGTCGCGGCGTTCTCGTTCGCCGCACTGGGCTTCGTCGTCGCCGCCTACGACCGCAGAGATCTGAAGTATCTCTACCCGGCCGGTGTGGCGCTCGCTCTCGGGTTGACCGCGAAAGAGAACGGACTCATCTACATCGTCTGCTATCTCGGCGGGGCGTTCGTCCTCTTCGACCACCGCCTCCTGCGTGCAGCGCAGGCAGACCGGCCCCTCAAACAGACCGCCCGCGGCTATCTCGTCTCGACGAAGACCGGACTCAGTTCGTGGGCCGGCGACGTGAAGTCGGGCGTGTTCTGGGTCGTCGCCCACAGCGCCGGTGCCGTCGCCGCGTTCTTCCTCGTCATCGTCTTCTTCTATGCGCCGCGTCCCGACCTCTGGCAGATGTTCGGTGACGTCAGCATGGCACCCGACGTTCTCGAACAGGCGACGGTCGGCGCGTGGGAGAAGTTCTACGGCCAGTGGGCCTCCGGGTCCCACCAGTCACACGACTATCTCCCTTTCCTCTTCGACATCTTGGAGACTATCGTCTACGGATCCGGCGTCCTCGTCGTCTTCTCACTACTCGGCTTCGTCGTCGACGGCTACTCCAGCGGTCGCTCGCGTGACCTCGTCGCCTTCGCGGCCTACTGGGCTATCGCGAGTGTCATCGGCTACCCTGTCGCGACGGACATCCAAGCCCCGTGGGCCGCCATCCACGTCGTGCTCCCGCTGACCATCCCGGCGGCCATCGGCGGAGGATACATCTACCGCACCGCTCGCCAGTCCGTCGCTATCGAAGACGCCATCGGGACGGGCATCGCCGCGTTGGTCATCCTCTCGGCCGTCGTCGGCGTCGCCGGGGCGAACGTCGCCTACGTCGACAGCACGAGCGAGAACGACAAACAGGTGCTCCAGTGGGCACAACCGAACAACGACCTGAAAGACACGCTCCAGCAGATGGGCCGCATCGCAGAGACGAACGAAGGCCACGACGTGCTGTTCTACGGGACGAAACACCCCAGTTCGGGCGAGACGCTGTTCTACGTCCAAGACGAGTCTGACGTCCTCGCCCACTGGCAAGTCTCGAACTGGCACAGTCGTCTGCCGCTTCCGTGGTACACCGAGATGTACGGTGCGAACGTGACGAGTACACCACCGAACGTGACGGCGACGGAGATGGCCCAAGACGCACCGCCCGTCGTCATCGCCTACGACTGGAACCGTTCGGAACTCGAAGACGCACTGCCGGGCTACACCGTCCACGAACACAAGTTCAAACTCTGGAACGAGAACATCGTCGTCTTCATCGACGAGTCGGAACTGCCGGAGTCACAGCAGGCTGACCTCCGACGTGCCGAACCCGCACCGACCAAGCGCGTTCGCGCCGCTCCGGTCGCCTGAAGTAGGTTCGGCTTGTCTCTGAGATACGCACGTTCTCGCACACCTCGACTCCGTAGGTGGTAACTCTTATGCAGATTCGTCCGAAACGGCCGACCGTGACAGTGACCTTACCCGGCCCGACGCTCGGTGTCGTCGGCGGCGGGCAACTCGGCCGGATGCTGGCCGAGGCCGCCGCCCCACTCGGCGTCGAGGTAGTGGTGCTCGACCCGACACCCGACTGCCCGGCGTCGCCCGTCGCTCGCGCGCAGGTCGAGGGCGACTTCGACGACGCCGACGCCGTCCACGAACTCGCGTCTCGCGTCGATGTGCTGACGTTCGAAATCGAACTGGCTGACCCGGACCTGTTAGAGGAAGTCCAAGACGAGTACGACGTACCCGTCCATCCGTCGCCCGACACGTTGCGGATGATTCAGGACAAACTCGTCCAGAAGGACACGCTCGGCGAGGCGGGCATTCCGATTCCCGAGTTCCGCCGCGTCGACGACGCAGCGGACCTGCGAGACGCCGTCGAGGAGTTCGGTAGCGTGATGTTGAAAGCCCGGACCGGCGGCTACGACGGCCGCGGCAACGTCCCCGTCACCTCGCTCGACGAGATAGAGGACGCACTGGAGTACATCGGCCACGCCCCCGCGATGGCCGAGACGTTCGTCGACTTCGTGCGCGAGGTGTCGGTCATCGGTGTGAAAGGGAACGAAGAAGTTCGCGCCTTCCCGCTCGGCGAGAACGTCCACGAGGAGGAGATTCTCCGCGAGACGGTCGTTCCCGCCCGGACGAGCGACGAGGTGACGGAGCGCGCGCGAGATGTCGCCTACGACGTGCTCGACCAGTTGGACGGTCGCGGCGTGTACGGTATCGAGTTGTTCGAAACCGAGTCCGGTGAGATTCTCGTCAACGAAATCGCGCCGCGCCCGCACAACTCGGGCCACTGGACCATCGAGGGCGCGCTGACCTCGCAGTTCGAACAGCACGCTCGCGCAGTGCTCGGGTGGCCCCTCGGGTCGACAGACCTGCGCGCGCCGACGGTGAGCGCAAACGTTCTGGGAGATGTAGACGAATCCCGAGAAGCCGAACTCCGCGGTGTCGAGGAAGTGCTCGCCGCCGACGGCGTGAGCATGCACTGGTACGGCAAGCGCGAGGTTCGCCCCCTCCGAAAGATGGGCCACATCACCGCCGTCGGTGATTCGTTCACATCGACCGACGACCTACTCGCATCGGCGCGCGACCACGTCGACTCGCTGACGTTCGACCAATGACTGTACAAGACCTCATCGACCGACTCGAAGCGGAAGCCGAGATGGACCGAGACCCCGAGACGACGCCCGACGTGGGTATCATCATGGGGTCGGACTCCGACCTCGACGTGATGTCCGGTGCGTACGACGCGCTGGAGGAACTCGGCTTCGAAGAGCAGACGGACTACGAGAACCCGCCCAAATCGCGGTTCACCTACGAGAGCTACGTCGTCTCGGCACACCGAACGCCCGAACTGATGTACGCCTACGGGGAGACGGCGGAGGCGCGCGGCCTCGACGTCGTCATCGCCGGCGCGGGCGGGAAGTCCGCGGATTTACCGAACATGACTGCCTCCATCGCGTACCCACTCCCGGTCATCGGGGTGCCGGTACAGGAGAAGTCCGTCGACTCGGTCATCGGGATGCCGACCGGCGCGCCCATCGTCGCCGTCGACGCGGGCAAGTCGTTCAACGCGGCGCTGTCGGCGGCACAAGTGTTGGCTCGGCAGCACGACGAGGTGCGTGCGGAGCTACTCTCGTACCACGAGGAACTGGTCGGTGGCGTCGCCGAGGTGTCGCGTGACCTTCACGACCTCGGTCACGTCTCGTTTCGTGACCGTTCGGCGTAGTCGACTGTTCTTCTCGCTTCCGTGTCTCCGCCCAAAGCTTCACGGTTGAAACCGCCGTAATCGCCCGAACGCGTAAGAATCAACGCTTATAGGGGAGCACCCCTAACCCGCGGACGTTACGGAGAACTCGGTATGAATCCATGGATAGCTATCGGCGCATTAGGCGTAGTCAGTATCGGCATCCCGCTCGGTATGATGGCGGTGTCGGCACTGCTGCGTCCAAGTGTGCCAGAACAAGGTAAAAGCGCCATCTACGAGAGCGGGGAGATTCCGACGGGGACAGCGCGTCTGCAGTTCAACATCCAGTACTACATGGTTGCGCTGCTGTTCGTCATCTTCGACATCGAAACCGTCCTCATCTTCCCGTGGACGGTCATCTACCGCTCCGCACTGGAGCAGGGAGCAAGCCTCACGGAGGTGCTGCTTCCGATGCTCGTCTTCATCGGCATTCTCGTCGTCGGTCTCGTTTGGGCATGGCGTAACGGCGCGGTCGAGTGGGTCAAGAGCCCGCTTGCCGAGAGCCGAAAGACGGAGAGACAAACATGAGTAGTCAAGACAAGAAGCCATTCGTCACGGAAGACTCGAACGTACTGACCGACACCCGGGACGCCCGAATGTCGGGACAGGACAACCGGTTCAACTCGAAACTCCGTGAGGCGTTCGGTTCGTCGCCGTTCATCCTCACGAAGTTCGACAAATTCATGAACTGGGTCCGCGGGTCGTCGATGTTCATGCTGCAGTTCGGTATCGCGTGCTGCAGTATCGAGATGATGCACACCTACGCGGTGAAACACGACCTCGACCGATTCGGGGCGGGTGTGCCGCGCGCGTCGCCGCGACAGGCCGACGTCATCATCGTTCCGGGAACCATCGTCTCGAAGTTCGCCCCGCGCATGAAGCGGGTGTACGACCAGATGCCGGAACCGAAGTTCGTCATCGGGATGGGTTCGTGTACCATCTCGGGCGGCCCGTTCCAAGAGGGATACAACGTCGTCAAGGGCGCAGAAGAGGTCATTCCGGTGGACATCCACGTCCCCGGTTGCCCGCCACGCCCGGAGGCCCTCGTCTACGGCGTCGCGAAACTGCAAGAACGCATCGCCAACGGCGAGTCGAGTCCGGTGACGGTCAAGCCGTACGAACTCGAACAGTTCGGCGACCTCTCGCGGGACGAAATCGTCGACGAGTTGGCGAAGGAGATCGACGAGGACGACCTCGTCATGCGGTACAACTGGGCTGATTCACCATGAGCCTCGAAGAACCACAGGACTCAGACCAAGACCAGCCTGCCGTCGAGGGGCGCTCGCTGGGCGACGAACTCGCCGACCTGCTCGGCGACCACGTCCTCTCCCGCGAGGAGCACCTCAACGCGCCGGGCTTCGTCATCCGACCCGACGAAGTACAGGACGTTCTGTTCAAGCTGCGTGACGAGGCGGGGTTCGACCACCTCTCCTGCGTCACGGCCGAGGAACGTTCGAACCGCTACGAGTCCATCTACCACCTGAAGAAGTACGACGACCCCACGCAGGAAGCGAGCGTCGTCGTCCCGACGGACAAGGACAACCCCGTCAGCCAGAGCGCCGAACCGGTCTACCGGACGGCCGACTGGCACGAACGGGAGGCCTACGACCTCGTCGGTATCAACTACGAGGGACATCCGGACATGCGCCGGATCCTCCTCCCGGAGACGTGGAAAGGACACCCCCTCTCGCGGGACTACGAGCAGGACCGACCCCAAGTCGTCCCACTCCGTGAACACGCCAATCCGCTGGAAGACGACCACTCAGGCGACGGGGGAGACACGATGTTCCTCAACATCGGGCCGCACCACCCGGCGACCCACGGTGTGCTCCACCTGAAGACGACGCTCGACGGCGAGCAGGTGGCCGACGTCGAGAGCGACATCGGCTACCTCCACCGCTGTGAGGAGCAGATGTGCCAGCAGAGCACCTACCGCCACCAGATAATGCCGTACCCGGACCGCTGGGACTACATCTCGGCGGGGCTGCTCAACGAGTGGGCCTACGCGCGTGCGGCCGAAGACCTCGCGGACATCGAGGTGCCGGAGTACGCACAGATCATTCGGACGATGGGTGCAGAGCTGTGCCGTATCGCCGCACACATGCTGGCGGTCGGCACGTTCGCACTCGACGTCTACGGGGACTTCACGGCAATCTTCATGTACGCCATCCGCGACCGTGAGAAGACCCAGAACATCCTCGAAGACCTCACCGGTCAGCGACTGATGTTCAACTACTTCCGCCTCGGCGGCGTCGTCTGGGACCTGCCGGAACCCCGCGCAGAGTTCTTCGAGAAGATTCGAGACTTCCTCGACGACCTGCCGGAGGCACTGGAGGAGTACCACGACCTCATCTCGGCGAACGAGATTCTCCAGATTCGAACCGTCGGCACCGGCGTCCTCCCCGAGGACGTCGCCAAGAGCTACGGCGCGACCGGACCGGTCGCCCGTGGTTCCGGCATCGACTACGACCTCCGCCGCGACGACCCCTACGGCTACTACGACAAACTCGACTGGGACGTCGCCGTCGAAGACGGCTGCGACAACTACAGTCGCCTGCTCGTCCGTCTCCGCGAAGTCGAGGAGTCCGCGAAGATCATCGAGCAGTGTGTCGACCTGCTCGAAGACTGGCCCGAGGAGGACCGGACGATTCAGTCCAACGTTCCCCGGACGCTCAAGCCCGAGGACGACACCGAAGTCTACCGCGCCGTCGAAGGTGCGAAGGGCGAACTCGGTATCTACATCCGCTCGGACGGGACCGACAAACCCGGCCGGTTCAAGATTCGCAGTCCGTGTTTCTCGAACCTCCAGACGCTGCCGGAGATGTCGCAGGGCGAGTACGTTCCTGACCTCATCGCATCGCTCGGCAGCCTCGACATCGTGCTCGGCGAGGTGGACCGGTGATGGGCACACTGCTGTTACAGTCGCAGACACAGACCCCGCTCGTCGACACTATCGCCGGGCTACTCGGTCTCGACGGACTGCTCGGTGCCGTCGTCGGTGGGCTTCTCGGGGCGTTTCTCATCGCCAACGTGATGCTCGTCACGACGGCCGTCGCCGGCCCGTGGGCGAAACGGAAGATCACCGCATCGTTCACGGACCGTATCGCCGTCAACCGCATCGGTCCGTTCGGCCTGCTCATCATCGTCGCTGACGCCGTGCGGCTGATGTCGAAAGAGCTCATCGTCCCGGACGGCGTCGACCGCCCGGCGTGGGACCTCGCACCCATCATCCTGCCGTTCTCGGCGCTGATGGGCTTCGCAGTCATCCCGATGGGAAGCGGTGTCCATCTGGCTGACCCCGAAGCAGGTCTCGTGTACGCGTTCGCGGTCGCCTCCATCGCGTCGCTCGGTCTCGTGATGGCGGGCTACTCGTCGAACAACAAGTACTCGCTGCTCGGCGGATTGCGTTCTGTCGCGCAGAACATCGCGTACGAAATCCCGCTCATCGTCACGGCGGCGTCCGTGGTCATCTTCACGGGGTCGCTTCAGATGAGCGAAATCGTCGCCGTGCAGGCCGAACCGCTCGTCACCGTCGCCGGTATCACGATTCCGCAGTGGTTCGCGTTCGTGAACCCGTTCGCGTTCGTGCTCTTCCTCGCGGCGAACCTAGCCGAAGTCGGCCGGAACCCGTTCGACACGCCAGAAGCGCCGACCGAAATCGTCGGCGGGTACCAGACGGAGTACTCGAGTATCTACTTCGTCCTGTTCTACCTCGGGGAGTTCATCCACATCTTCCTCGGCGGCGCGCTCATTGCGACGCTGTTCCTCGGCGGTCCGGCCGGTCCGGGCCCGGAGGCGCTCGGCTTCGTCTGGTTCACTATCAAAATCTGGGCGGTCTTCCTGTTCACGCAGTGGTGCCGCTCGGCGGTGCCGCGTGTCCGTATCGACCAACTCATCGACATCGGCTGGAAGGGCATGCTCGTACTGTCCTTCGCCAACCTGGTGCTCACGGCCATCATCGTGGGAGTGATTGTATGATTGGAATCCTCAAAGGGATGGCAACGACGCTGAAGCACGCAATGGACGGCCAGACGTTTACGGTCGAATACCCCGACGTCGCGCCGGAGGTGAGCCCCCGATTCCGCGGGGTTCACAAGTTCAGCCAAGAGCGCTGTATCTGGTGTCGCCAGTGCGAGAACGTCTGCCCGAACGACACGATCCAGATCGTTCAGGACGACCAGCGAAACGGCGAGCAGTACAACCTCCACATCGGCCAGTGTATCTACTGCCGACTCTGCGAGGAGGTCTGTCCCGTCGACGCCATCCTGCTGACCCAGAACTTCGAGTTCACAGCAGACACGAAAAACGAGTTCGTGTACAACAAAGAACAGCTCAAAAACGTCCCGTGGTACAAGGACATCGACCCACTAAACTCGCGTAACCCCGACCGTGGGGCCTGGATCGGCGAGGGAGAAGGCGAGGTCGATTACCAGTAGCGAGATTCCCGACGTTTCGGCCGTGAGAGACCTCGAATCGGTCTCGCACGTCTCGAAATCTTCAAAGGGATATCTCATGGAGATTCAAACAATGGTCTATGAAACTATCGCGTTCGCGCTGTTCGCCCTCATCACCGTGGGCTGCAGCCTCGGCGTCGTCCTCGCTCGGGACGTGTGGCACTCCGCACTCCTGCTCGGAGGGGCGCTCTTGAGCGTCGCGGTGCATTACGTGATGATGCAGGCGGAGTTCCTCGCCGCTATGCAGATCCTCGTCTACGTGGGCGGGGTTCTCATCCTCATCACGTTCGCCGTGATGCTGACGCGTATCGACTCGGAGGTGAGTAGCACATGACAACGAAACCACGATTCAAACTCGGCTCACATCTCGTGCCCGGTTTAGCTGCCGTCGCGCTGTTCGGTGTGATGGCGGCCGTCTTCCTGCAGACGTCGTTCGGCGACGCCGCAGGCTTCCCCGAGGGCGCGAACATCACCGCCAGTATCGGCTATGCGATGTTCAACCTCGACTTCGGTGCGGTGTCGGGTGAGGGCTTCCTCGTCGCGTTCCTCATCATGGCCGTCGCACTCGACGTCGCTCTCGACGGCGCGGTCCATCTCGCGAAACGCGACGACGAGACCTCGTTCGTCGATGCGGCTGCGAGCAGCGCACGCGACGCGGTAACGGGCGACCGTGCCGCTCGAACTGACGGCGGTCGCAACCGAGACGACACGGAGGGTGAGCAGTAATGGTGCCCGCAGAGTGGTACCTACTTCTCGCAGCGGCGGTGTTCTGTATCGGTCTCATCGGCATCTTGACGCGGCGCAACGCGCTGCTGTTTTTGATGTCGGTGGAGTTGATGCTCAACGCAGCCAACATCAACTTCGTCGCGTTCTCCTACCAGTGGGGGAACGTCACTGGCCAGACGTTCGGCCTGTTCACGATGGCACTCGCCGCAGCAGAGGTCGCCATCGGAATCGGCATCATCCTGGTCCTGTATCGCAACTTCGACGACATCGACGTGACGAAAGCAACAACGATGAGGTGGTAACCTATGGCAGCATTTGACTACGCTCCGGCAATCGTTCTCCTGCCCTTCCTGTCGTTCCTCGTCTCGGTGGGCGTCGCGGTCAGCGGTCGGGACTTGCTCCCGAAAGGCGGCGCGCTCCCGGGCATCGCAGCGACTGCAGGCTCGTTCCTGCTCTCGGTGTGGATGTTCCTCACCGTCTCGGGTGGCCAGTACTACGACGAAACTATCTACACGTGGGCAGCGGTCGAGGGAAGCTTCGAACTGACGTTCGGGCTCCTCATCGACCCGCTCTCTGCGATGATGCTCGTCATCGTGACGCTCATCGCGACTCTCGTGCACGTGTTCTCACTCGGCTACATGAACGACGACGGCCAGACCGGGCTTCCCCGGTACTACGCCGGCCTCGGTCTGTTCACCGCATCCATGCTCGGGTTCGTCGTCGCCGACAACCTGCTCATGGCGTTCATGTTCTTCGAACTGGTCGGGCTCTGCTCGTACCTGCTCATCGGCTTCTGGTTCCGCGAAGCCGGCCCGCCGAGTGCGGCGAAGAAAGCGTTCCTCGTCACCCGCTTCGGTGACTACTTCTTCCTCATCGGCGTCGTCGCCGTGTTCGCCACCTTCGGCACCTCCCAGTTCGCCGGTGCCGAGGCGTTCCCGGTGCTCGCCGAGGAAGTACTACTCGGTGAAGCCAGCGCCAACACGTTCGGCTTCGCACCGCAGACGTGGTTCACCATCGTCGGTCTCCTCGTCCTCGGCGGCGTCGTCGGGAAGTCCGCGCAGTTCCCACTGCACACGTGGCTTCCGGACGCCATGGAGGGTCCGACGCCCGTCTCCGCACTCATCCACGCAGCGACGATGGTCGCAGCCGGTGTGTACCTCGTCGCTCGGATGTACGGGTTCTACGCGCTCACGCCGACGACGCTCGCTATCATCGCGTTCATCGGCGGGTTCACCGCCCTGTTCGCGGCGACGATGGGTGTCGTCAAGCGCGAGATCAAACAGGTGCTCGCGTACTCCACCATCTCCCAGTACGGCTACATGATGCTCGCGCTGGGGTCGGGTGGCTACATCGCGGCGACCTTCCACCTGATGACGCACGCCTTCTTCAAGGCGCTGCTCTTCCTCGGTGCGGGTTCGGTCATCATCGCGATGCACCACAACGAGGACATGTGGGACATGGGCAACCTCAAAGAGAAGATGCCCGTGACCTACGCGACGTTCCTCGCCGGGTCGCTCGCGCTCGCAGGTATCTTCCCGTTCTCGGGCTTCTGGTCCAAAGACGAGGTGCTCTACGAGGCGCTCGTCCACGGACTGGGTGGTCTCGGTGGCGGCGAAGCCGAGGGCGCACTGCTGCTCGGCGCGTGGGCGATGGGCCTGCTCGCCGTCTTCTTCACCGGCTTCTACACCTTCCGGATGGTCTTCTTGACCTTCCACGGAGAGTCCCGTAGTGACACCGCGCGCAACCCACACGGTGTCGGCTGGAACGTGAAGGGGCCGCTCGCGGTCCTCGGCGTACTGGCCGTCGTCGCCGGGTTCGTCAACATGGTTCCGGTCGCGAAGCTGACGGGTGCCGAAATCGAGTTCCTGCACAAGTGGCTCGAACACGGCCCGGCCGGTCTCACGAGCGAACACTACACCGAACTCACGCACGAGTTCGCCCACTACACTGCTGGCACGCTCGCCGGCGGTGAACTCGGGACGGCGCTCATCTCGGGTGGTGTCTCCTTGGCTCTCGCCCTCGCGGGCGTCGGCCTCGCACACGTGCTGTACAACGTCCCCGAGCCGACGGAACACACCGACAAGCTCGGCGGCATCAAGACGCTGCTGTACAACAACTACTACCAAGACGAGTATCAGGTCTGGTTGGCGACGGGGCTGACCCTTCCGGTCTCGCGTGCGGCCGACAAGTTCGACCAGGGCGTCGTCGACGGCGTCGTCAACGGCGTCTCCAGCGTGAGTCTGTTCTCTGGTAGCCGCGTGAAGCAGCTCCAGACGGGTGTCGTGAGTAACTACGCGATGCTCCTCACGCTCGGATTGACCGTGTTGCTCGTCGTCTTCGGGCTGCTCGGAGGGTGGTTCTAATGATCGTCGAAGCACTAATCGCGTTCACGTTCGCCGCCGCACTGGTGACCTTCGTCGCGCCGAACAAGGTCGCTGGCAAGTTGGCGTTCGGACTCAGTCTGGTTCCCATTCTCGGGAGCCTCTTCATGTGGAGTCAGTTCGACGCGACCGGCAACGCCCTCTTGGGCGGGTCGCTCGCGTTCGAAGAATCGTTCGCGTGGCTCACGCTCGCGGGCTACGAACTCTCGTGGCACACCGGTGTCGACGGGATTAGCATGCCGCTCGTCGTGCTCACGACGGTGCTCACGTCGCTGGCAATCGTCAGCGCGTGGACGCCCATCGACAGCCGACAGTCGCAGTTCTACGGCCTCTTCCTGTTCATGGAGGCGAACCTGCTCGGCGTCTTCACGGCGCTGGACTTCTTCATGTGGTTCGTCTTCTGGGAAGCCGTCCTCATCCCGATGTACTTACTCGTCGGTGTCTGGGGCGGCCCCCGCCGGAAGTACGCCGCAATCAAGTTCTTCGTCTACACGAACATCGCGTCGCTCGTGATGTTCATCGGCTTCATGGCGCTGGTCTTCGGTCTCGGCGACTCGATTACGTCGCTCGGTCTCCCGGAGATTGCACAGGCGCTCCGCGCCGGTGAACTCGGCGGCTTCGGAGCCCTCGATGCCGACACGCTGAGACTCGTCGCCTTCGTGGCGATGTTCGTCGGGTTCGGTGTCAAGGTGCCAATCGTCCCGCTGCACACGTGGCTGCCGGACGCTCACGTCGAAGCCCCGACGCCGGCCTCGGTGATGCTGGCCGGTGTCCTCCTGAAGATGGGGACCTACGCCCTGCTGCGGTTCAACTTCACGATGCTGCCGGAGACGGCGACGGCACTGGCGATTCCCATCGCTGCCATCGCCGCACTCAGCGTCATCTACGGCGCGATGCTCGCGCTGGCCCAGCAGGACCTCAAACGCATCGTCGCGTACTCCTCCGTGTCGTCGATGGGGTACGTCATCCTCGGTCTCATCGCCTACACCGTCTACGGTGTCGGCGGTGCGACCTTCCAGATGATCGCCCACGGCCTCATCTCCGGTCTGATGTTCATGGCCGTCGGCGTCATCTACAACACGACGCACACGCGGATGGTCGGCGACATGTCCGGCATGGCCGACCGCATGCCCATCACGACGGGCATCTTCATCGCTGGCGCGTTCGGTTACATGGGACTACCCCTGATGGCCGGCTTCGCCGGTGAGTTCTTCATCTTCGTGGGCTCGTTCGGTTCGCAGGCACTCCCCTACGCACCAGTGTTCACGTCGATTGCGATGTTCGGTATCGTCATCGTCGCAGGCTACCTGCTGCTCGCGATGCAGCGGACCCTGTTCGGGTCGTTCCGCCTCGAAACCGACTACGAGGTCGGACGCGCACCCCGACACGACACGCTCGCACTCGCGACGCTACTCGTGCTCGTCATCGCACTCGGTGTCGCACCAGACACCTTCTTCAGCATGATTACTGACGCGGTTACGCCGATTCTCGAGACGGGAGGTGGGCTCTGATGTTGCTGCAGTCGCAACTGCCCAACTCGCTCGCGCTCGCACCAGTGCTCGTACTGGCGCTGACGGCGCTCCTCCTGCTCGTCGTCGACAGTATCGACCCGGATTCGACTAACAGCGCCGCACTCGCCGGCATCTCCGTCGTCGGGGCGCTGACGTCGCTCGGCTTCGCAGGCTGGTTCCTCTCTGCAGGCACCGGCCAGGTGTCGACCGGCGGCGGTATCTCACTCTACGGTGAGGCTCTCGTCGTCGACGGGATGGCCCTGTTCTTCATGGCCATCTTCGCCAGTGTCACGGCGATGGTCGCCATCGGGAGCTACGACTACCTCCGCGGGAAGCCTCACCAGGCGGAGTTCTACACGCTCGTCATGTTCGCCGCGACCGGTATGGGCCTCATGGCCGCTGCCAACTCGCTGGCGACGGCGTTCGTCGCACTCGAACTCGCTTCGCTGCCCTCGTACGCGCTCGTCGCGTTCCTCAAGAAGAACCGAGGCAGCGTCGAGGCGGGGCTGAAGTACTTCCTCATCGGTGCCGTCTCGTCGGCCGTCTTCGTGTTCGGTATCAGCCTCGTCTACGCCGCGACGGGGTCGATGGTGTTCAGCGACGTCGCCGAGGCACTCAATGGAACGGAGTTCGTCGGCGTCGCCGGTCTCGGCGTGCTGATGATCGCCGGTGGGTTCGCGTTCAAGACCGCCTCCGTCCCGTTCCACTTCTGGGCACCGGAGGCCTACGAGGGTGCACCTGCACCCATCAGCGCGTTCCTCTCGTCGGCGTCGAAGGCCGCCGGGTTCGCCGTCGCCTTCCGCGTCTTCACCGAGGCGTTCGCGCTGTCGGCCATCCCGGCCGGTATCGACTGGGTGCTCCTCTTCCAGATTCTGGCCGTCGTCACGATGACGCTCGGTAACTTCGCGGCCGCGACCCAAGAGAACGTCAAGCGGATGCTCGCGTACTCCAGCATCGGTCACGCTGGCTACGCGCTCATCGGCCTCGCGGCGCTCTCTGCGGGTAGCGCACAGAACGGCAACGTCATGGGTGCCAGTATGGCACACCTGCTCGTCTACGGCTTCATGAACACGGGTGCGTTCCTGTTCATCGCGCTGACCGAGCACTGGGACATCGGCCGTCGCTTCGAGGACTTCAACGGACTGGGCTCGCAAGCACCCGTCGCCTGTGCGGCGATGACGGTGTTCATGTTCAGTCTCGCTGGCCTGCCGCCGTTCGGCGGGTTCTTCTCGAAGTACTTCCTGTTTGCCGGCGCAATCGGCGCTGGCTTCTGGTGGCTCGCCGCCGTCGGCGCGGTCAACAGCGCACTGTCGCTGTTCTACTACTCCCGCGTCGTCAAGGCGATTTGGATCGAAGACCCCAGCGGGGAGTTCCAAATCACTTCGAAACCAATCGGTCTCTACGCAGCAGTGATGATTGCGGCACTCGGCACGCTCGTGCTCCTGCCCGGCTTCGGGCCGGTCATCGAGATGGCCCAGACCGCCGCAACCGCACTGTTCGCGTAAGACCACTCCGAGTTCTCACCCGTTCGACGGTCGGTCTTCTGCCGTCGCTTCTCAGACACCCGCTCCGACAGTGGCGACCCTTGTGAATCTTCCTCGGGGTGAGACAGACGTGACGGTAGGACTTTGACTCGTCAGTCCCTCGCGTTGGGTATGGTCAGTCGGTTGGTGCTCGGGTGCGGGTCACTCGGCCACGACATCGTCGAGGAGGCGATCACCTGGCCCGGACGACTCCACGTCATCACGGACGAACAGAGTCGGGTCACGGCACTCCGCGACGAGAGCGTCCGAGCGACCGTCGCAGATCCGACGGACCCCGACAGCTATCCCGAACGGACGGACATCGTCATCGTCGCCGACGACGACCCGAAACGAAACCGTGCGGCGGCGACTGCCGCACGAGCGCAGTTTCCGGACGCGCTCCTCGTCGCCTCGACCGGGTTTGGGGCCGACGACGAGACGAAAGCGGCCATCGAAGCCGTCGCAGACCGCCTTATCGACCCCGAACAGCGAGTGGTCGACCGCATTCTCGACGTCTCGGCCGGTGACGACGCACGGCGGATGTGGAAACTCTTAGCGATTCTCCGGAACCTCGACGGCCCACTCGCCGTCGTGACCCACGACAACCCCGACCCGGACGCCATCGCCAGCGCTCTCGCACTCGCCCGCGTCGCCGAGTCCGTCGGCGTCGAGGCCGACGCCTGCTACTTCGGCGAAATTTCACACCAAGAGAACCGCGCGTTGGTCAACCTCCTCGACATCCGAATGAAGAACCTTCAGTCGGCGGCGGACCTCGAATCGTACGGTGGTGTCGCCCTCGTCGACCACTCCCGGCCCGGCGTAAACGACGGTCTCCCGGAGGATACCGACATCGACATCGTCGTCGACCACCACCCGCCACGAGCGCCGGTCGAGGCTCGGTTCGTCGACCTCAGAAGCGACGTCGGCGCGACGAGTACGCTCCTCGCGAAGTATCTGGAGTTCTTCGGCATCACGCCGGAACGGACCATCGCGACGGCGCTGCTCTACGGGATTCGCGTCGACACGAAGGACTTCACGCGAGAGGTATCGGGGACGGACTTCGAGGCGGCAGCGTTCCTCTTGAACTTCGTCGACGCTGCGGTGCTCGAACGGGTCGAGACACCCAGCATGAACGCCGAGGTGTTCGAGACTATCGCTCGGGCGATCCGAAATCGTGAGCTACAGGGCGACGCACTCGCCACGTCCGTCGGCGAGATTCGTGACCGCGACGCGCTGGCACAGGCCGCAGACCGCCTGCTCAACATGGAGGGTGTCACGACGACGCTCGTCTACGGGTTCATGAACGGGACCGTCTACGCGTCGGGTCGAGCACGCGGGGCGGACCTCGACCTCGGCGAGACGCTTCGAGACGCCTTCGACCAAATCGGGAGCGCGGGCGGCCACGCCGACATGGCGGGCGCACAGATTCCGCTCGGAATCCTCAGCGACGTCGGGGCCGACTCCAAGGAGTCGCTGGCCGACGTGGTTCACGAAATCATCTCTGGACGGTTCTTCGAGACACTCAGAGACGCACCGAGTGCGCCGGACCGAGACATCGGTCCCGGCCTCACGTTCGAGTATCCCACACCGGCCCACGACCACGCCGAGGAATCGGTCGACCTCGGAGACAGGGGACAGAAGGACGAAGAGAGCGATACGTCGGACGTCACCGAGGAGTGACCGACCCCAGCGGCACCAGTCTTTTGCCACCGAGTCGCGTACTCCTGGCCAATGAGTGGGAAAGCACCCGTGAAAGACTACATGACTAGAGACGTCCAGACCGTCTCACCGGACGACACGGTGGAGGAAGTTGCCCGCCGTATCACCGAGAGCGACGGCCACAACGGGTTTCCGGTCTGTCACGGGCGACGTGTCGAAGGGTTCGTCACGGCCCGTGACCTGTTGCTCGCCGACGACGAGGCACCTATCTTCACCGTGATGACCGACGAGTTAGTCGTCGCTCACCCCGAGATGGACGTCAACGACGCCGCACGGGTCATCCTCCGCTCGGGGATTCAGAAACTCCCCGTCGTCGACGACGCGAGCAACCTCGTCGGCATCATCTCGAATACGGATGTAGTACGTAGTCAGATAGAGCGTGCGACGCCCGAGAAAGTCGGGAAGCTGATGCGGACGCTCGAACAGATTCACGGCATCTCCGTCACCCAAAAGAGAGGAACGGTCGAACTGGCTGACCTCATCCCCACGCAGGCCCGCGTCTACGCCGACGAGTTAGAGGGCCGGCAGTACGAACTCGAACGCGGACTCGCCGAACCGCTCGTCGTCATCGACAGCAACGGGACGTTGCTCCTCGCAGACGGCCACCACCGCGTGATGGCAGCCCACGGTATCGGTATCGAGGAGATGGACGCCTACATCATCGTCGTCGACGAGGACGTCGAACTCGGGATGCAGCGAACCGCCGAGAAAGAAGGATTGGCCTCTATCGAGGACATCAGCGTCGTCGACTACGCACGACATCCGCTGGTGGAAACGACGAAGCGGTTCCAATAGTTCGAATTCGTCGACATCTTTAGCAAACAGCCACGAGAACGCCGCCTATGTCCCTCGCTGTCGAAGTCGCTCGTACCCTCCTCATCGGCCTCGTCATCGGACCCACCATGTACGTCGTCCACAACGGCGTCGACAGTCTCTCTCGGCGGGCCGTCGCCGTCGTGGCCGGTCTCTTCGTCTCCCTCTGTGCGTTTCTCTTCGTCGTGTCGCCACACGAACTCCGTGGCGTGGGTCTTCAACTCGTCGCCGTCGTCGTCTTGGGCGTCTCCTTCTGGGTCTACTACGACGCACTCGACCGACTCTCGAACCTCGAAGCGGCCGTTTGGGCACTCGGCGTTCTCTGTCTCGGTCTCGTCTCGTTTCTCGGCGTCGGCTACGCTCTCCTCGCGGTACTCACCGTCGTGGGCTACGTCGCCCGAACGCGGGTCGTCGCTTCGACGGCTCAGTGAGAGTCTCTCCTCGCCTGCTCCGCCGTGTCACTCTGTCTCGTGGTTGCCAAACCGTTATCTTCGGGCCACGCCCACGTTCACCGAATGTCTCAGCCCTCCGTGATGGTCGACGGAGACCACTCGACTGAATTCGACAGCACTCCCGCCGTCTCGGTCCGTCACCTCTCGAAGTCCTACGGTGACCTCATCGCCGTCGACGACGTCTCCTTCGACGTCGACTCCGGCACCGTCGTCGGCCTCCTCGGCCCGAACGGTGCCGGGAAGACGACGCTCATCAAGTCGATGCTCGGTCTCGTCGTTCCCACGTCTGGAACTGTTGAGATAGAGGGTATCAGCGTCCACGACGACCCGACGGCCGCCTACGGCCACGTCGGCGCGATGCTCGAAGGCGCACGTAACGTCTACTGGCGACTCAGCGTCCGCGAGAACCTCGAGTTCTTCGCCGGACTCGCCGGTCATCGACCGAGCGAGGTTCGCGAGCGTCACGACCGATTGCTCGACCAGTTCGGCCTCGCAGAGAAGGCCGACGTGGCGGTCAACGACCTCTCGCGGGGGATGAAACAGAAGGTTGCACTGGCGTGTACGCTCTCTCGCGACGTCTCCGTGGCCTTCCTCGACGAACCGACGCTCGGCCTCGACGTCGAGAGTTCGATGGACCTGCGCCGCGAACTTCGTCGACTCGCCGACCACGACTCGATGACTGTCGTCCTCTCCAGTCACGACATGGACGTCATCGAAGACGTCTGTGACCGTGTGCTCATCGTCAACGACGGCCACCTCGTCGCCGACGATACGGTGAGAAACCTCGTCGACCTCTTTCGAACCCAACGCTACCGACTCACGCTGGATGCACTCCCGCCGGACGCGACGCGGACACGACTCGCCGAGAGCTACGGTGTCGACGACGACGAGTGGACGACGACGGGCGAGGGAGTCGAGTTCGAGGCGACACTCGCAGACGGCGCAGAACTCCACGCGCTGCTCGGCGTCTTGCTCGACGCTGGCTGTGCGGTCCACGGCGTGACGAGTCTCGACTCGGACCTCGGGGACGCGTTCCTGGAGTTGACGGACCGAGCGTCGCCGGCAGAACGAGGACGTGAGCGCTGATGCGGACGACGGTACTCGTCTCCGCGATTGCGCGCAAGCAACTCATCTTGCTCACCCGGTATCCGCTGAACACGGCGTCGCAACTCGTGGGGTTGTACATCTTCTTCGCGCTGTTGTTCTTCGGCGGACAGGCCATCGGTGGCCCGGCGATAGGCGAGTCGCTGAGCGGCCTCATCGTCGGCTTCTTCCTGTTCACGATGTCGGTGACGGCCTACGCGGGGCTCTCGTGGGCGCTCACTCGTGAGGCACAGTGGGGAACGCTCGAACAACTCTACATGTCGCCGTACGGGTTCGGGCGCGTGATGGCCGTCACTGTCGGCGTGAACCTCCTGGTCAGCCTCGCCTACGGCGGGTTTATCCTCGCGTCGATGCTCCTGACGACCGGTCGGACGCTCACCGTCGACCCACTCACCATCGTGCCGCTCGTGGTGCTCACGCTCGGGTCGGCAATCGGCGTGGGCTTCGTCTTCGGTGGCCTCGCACTCGTCTACAAGCGTATCGAGAACATCTTCCAACTCGTCCAGTTCGGGTTCATCCTGCTCATCGCCGCGCCCGTCGACGCCTACCCGTTCCTCCGGGTGTTCCCGCTCGCACAGGGTGGGAACCTCCTCCAGCGTGCGATGCGCGACGGCGTCCATCTCTGGGAGTTCGCGCCGACGGAACTGTTCGTCCTCGTCGCGACGGCAGTCGGCTACACCGTTCTCGGCTATCTCTTCTTTCAGCGGTCGAGTGACAAGGCTCGTCGAGACGGCGTCCTCGGTCACTACTGACGTTCGACTTTGACTACCGACCGCTCGGCTGTTCGACGTCGAACTCGGTCTGCCACGCTTCGATGATGGCTTTCGCGGCCGGTTCGCTCTCTGCGGTCTCTCGTTTGTAGAACTGTCCTTCGGGTGCCTGAAAGAGGCGGTCGAAGCGGACGGCGAAGCTTCCGTCGTGGCGACGTCGCATGCGGATGTTCGCGTGTCCGTCGGAACGTTCCCACTCGGTCGTCGTGTCGTCCGGTGTCGACTCGGTCCAACTCATACACGCTCTTTCGGAACCCACCGGTAACAAACTACTCGCTCTGTGGCGGGGTGTCCCGTCGCATCGTCTCGTCGCTGCGCTGCTACAACGCCCCCGCGTCTCACAGACCGATGTCGTTAATCTCACCGCCTCGAACGTTCTGCTGTGACAGTCGAGAACCCTCGTCGGGCACTCGCCGTCGTCTTCGGCATCGTCTTCATCGACTTGCTGGGATTCGGTATCCTCATCCCTGTCATCCCGCTCTACGCGCTCAGTTTCGGCGCGAGCGAGTTCGTCGGGAGTCTCCTTATCGCCTCCTACTCGGCGATGCAGTTTCTCGCCGCACCGTTCCTGGGTCGACTCTCGGATACGCGTGGTCGGCGACCCGTCCTCCTCGTCTCGCTGACGGGGAGCGTCGTCGCGTGGACGCTGTTCGGTCTCGCCGGGTCGTTGGTGGTGCTCTTTCTCGCCCGGATGCTCGCCGGGGCGATGGGCGGAAACATCGCTACCGCACAGGCGTACATCGCCGACATCACGCCACCGGAAGACCGCGCGAAGGGACTCGGTCTGCTCGGTGCGGCGTTCGGTCTCGGCTTCGTTTTCGGCCCGGCGCTCGGCGGCTTCTTCGCCAGCGAGACGGTACTCAGCGTCGCCCGAGACGTGCTTCCGGCCGTCGTTCCGGTGAGCGAGTTTACCCTCCCGAGTTTCGCCGCGGCGGTCATCACGGCGGCGAATCTCCTCCTCGCGTTCGTCGTCCTCCCCGAGTCTCGACCACCGGAGGAACGTGACGACGTCCCCGTCCAAGAACGTGAGTCTCGACTGCAACAACTCCGAGACGCGCTCACGACCGAAGGACTCGGCGCACTCGTCGTCTCGTTCTTCCTCGTCTCCTTCGCGTTCTCGGCACTGGAGAGTCAGTTCATCTTCCTCACCAACGACCAGTACGGCTACGGCGCGACGGAGAACGCGCTGCTCTTGACGTACTTCGGCGTCGTCATCGCCGTCGTCCAGGGTGGGCTCGTCGGCCCGTTGACCGAGCGGTTCGGCGAGTACCGACTCGCCATCGTTGGGGCGGCGATTCAAGTAGTGACGCTCGCGGCCGTCCCGTTCGCACCTCGTCTCGCTCCACTCGTTCCGAACGTCGGGCGACTCCTACCGGTCGGTCCGACGGTCCCCGCCGCAATCGTCGCGCTGTTCGTCGTCGTGACGCCACTGGCGACGGGCAACGCCCTTACGAACGTCTCGCTGAATACGTTAGTCTCGCGGGCGGCGAGCGCCGACGACCAAGGCGGGGCATTCGGGTTGACGCAGAGTGCGGGTAGTCTCGCACGGACGTTCGGCCCGGCGCTCGCTGGCGCGCTCTACACGGGAATCGCGTTCTGGTCACCGTTCGTCGCCGGTGGACTGTTGATGATTCCTATCGTCGTCCTCCTCTCGACTGTCGACCGGAGTACACTCACTGAAGGCTAACTCTAACGCCGGCGACTACTCACTCACCTGTCTCGCTCCGGAACGACGGCACGACGTCGAGCGTCACGTCGAATTCGCCCAGCACGAACAGCGCGTAGTACCGGAAGTACGTGACGACCGGAACCTGCACGAGGAGGCTGACCAGGATGACGGCCAGTCCGTAGAGCGCAGCGAGGAGGCCGAGAACGACCAAGCCGACCGTTCCGGGGCCACCCGTCGAGACGAGCGCGAAGTAGAGTATTCCGCCGACGATGGCGAAGGGAAGTGCGACGACGAGTGCGAGGAGGACGACGACGAGGCCGACGGCGATTGCTGCACCGATGGCGAGTGCGTACCGAACGAGGACGTACAGGGCGGTCTGTTCCCACTCGACGCGGAGGAGCGGGAACACCCGCCGCCAGGCGTCGAGGACGGTTCGGTCTTCGACGAGCATCGTCGGAACGACGAAGTCCGTCGTCAGTTGGAGGACGACGCCGACAGCGAGTGCCAGCAGACCGACGAAGAAGACGATGGGGAGTAAGAGGAGCAAGAACGCCGGAGAGAGGGTGACCCCGGCGAAGATTGCAACACCAATCGGAATCGCGACGAGGGCGAAGACGAGAACTCCGAGAATGACTCTGAACCCGAAGAGGCGGAGTCCCGGTCGGAAGTGCTGCCGAAACGGGGCGCGAATTCGGACGTCTCGTGTTCTGACACCGTCGACGAACACGAATTCCATCACGGAGCTAATCGCGAGGAAGACGAGTGCGAGGAGGGCGAGCACTACGACGAGTGCGGCGACAGCGGCGAGTATCGACCGAATGGGGAGCGTGTCGACCGGTGGGAACTCGCCAGTCCACGGCGGAACCTCGTCGGTCGAGTAGTTGAACGCACCCTGTCCGCCACCGCCGCCACCGCCACCGAGTCCGCCGACGAAGAACGCGATGAGTGCGAGTCGGAGCCAGCGGCCACGGTTGACGGGGAGGAGGAGAGACGTCGTCGCTCGCCGAGCGTCGTCGAGCGTGGAGAGGGCATACCAGGGCATGACAGCCACAGAGAAGCTGTCAGCGGATAAAAAGGCGCGGCTGGTTTCCACTCGCTCACTCGACGTCGCTAGCTCTTTGGCAGGGGCAGTCCTACCGCACGCATGACACCCTTCGAACGCCGTACCCGCGAGTGTCAGTCTCGTCTCCGCGACGGTGCCGGAGACGCTCTCGTCTTGTTCCCCAGTCAGAACCTCTTCTATCTCTCGGGGTTCCACGAGACGCCCGCAGAACGACATCTCCTCTTGTTCGTTCCGAGACACGAGGACCCGGTCTTTCTCGTCCCCGAACTCTACGCCGACCAGATTCGAGACGACTCGTGGGTCGACGACGTCCGCACGTGGGCCGACGAGGAGAACCCCCGCGACCACCTCCGAGACGTCGCGAGCGACCTCGGACTCTCGGAACACCACCTCCTCGTCGACGACACGATGTGGGCACAGTTTACACAGGACCTTCGGACGGTCCTCCCCGACGCGACGTTTGGACTGGCGAGCGACGTCGTCGCACCGCTTCGGCTACAGAAAGACGACGCTGAACTCGACGCACTCCGACGCGCCGCCCGCATCACAGACCGTGTCGTCGACGACGTTCGCGCACTCGGTAGCGACGCAGTCGGCACGACCGAGGCCGAACTGGCGGCCGACATCGAACGTCGCCTCGTCGACGCCGGCGGCGACGGTACTTCCTTCGAGGTCATCGTCGGTTCCGGACCAAACGGCGCGAAGCCACACCACTACCACAGCGACCGCCGAATCGAGGCGGGCGACCCCGTCGTCCTCGACTTCGGCACGCGCGTCGACGGCTACCCCTCTGACCAGACGCGAACCATCGTCTTCGACGGAGAACCCTCGGAGACGTTCACCGAGGTTCACGACGTCGTCAGAGCCGCACAGAGTGCCGCCGTCGACGCCATCGAACCGGGCGTCACGGCAGGTGCAGTCGACGCCGCCGCCCGCGACGTCATCGAGGCTGCGGGTTACGGCGGGCAGTTCATCCACCGAACCGGCCACGGCGTCGGGCTAGACGTCCACGAAGAGCCGTACATCGTCGCCGGGAGCGACGTCGAACTCGAAGCGGGGATGGTGTTCAGCGTCGAACCCGGCGTCTATCTCCCGGACGAGTTCGGTGTGCGTATCGAAGACCTCGTCGTCGTCACCGACGACGGCTGTGAGCGACTGAACGACACCGACCGCGGGTGGTCGTAGTCACTCCCAGTGGTCGCGCTCGAATCGCTCGCCGAGGGTGTTGAGGACGGCGAGGAAGACGAGTCCGACGAGCGAGGCTGTCCCCGCATCGTCCGGAATTCGACTCGCTTTCTCTTCGACACGCCACGGTTCGTCGCGTGCAGCTTCCTCGGCCGCCTTCGCCGCTTTGCGGTGTTGATACAGTTTGTAGACGGACGCACCGAGACCAGCGAGTGACCCGACTGCGAGTCCGAGCCACACGTAGGGACGGCCCGGGCTGTCGTCCGGTTCGGACTCGTCGAAGGCTTCGCCACTCTCGAACTCCTCGGCGGTGACTTCCTCGAACTGGGAGAGTTCGGTGTCAGTTGCCCCGTCGAGTGGTTCTGACTCGTCGTCGTCGCTTCCACCCCGAAGTCGGGAGAATCGACGCTTGATTGCAGCCATACGCTCTCCTTCGGCACGGACACTCTTGGAACTACGGGCAGCGGTGGCGTGGCGGATACGTTTATCACGTACCAGAACGCCGGTGTTTCCATGCGCGTCGCCGTCCTCTCACCAGAACTCGAACTGACACTCGAAGACCGTGACCGACCCGACCCCGGACCCGACGACGTGCTCGTTCGGATGCGCTCTATCGGTATCTGTGGCTCCGACGTCCACTACTACGAACACGGCCGAATCGGCGACTACGTCGTCGACAGCCCACTGATTCTCGGCCACGAGAGCGCAGGTGAAGTCGTCGCCGTCGGCGAGAACGTCGACGACGGGCGCGTCGGCGAGCGAGTGACACTCGAACCGGGCGTTCCCTGCCGCCGCTGCGAACACTGCGCCCGTGGCGAGTACAACCTCTGTGCGGACGTGACGTTCATGGCGACACCACCGGACGACGGCGCGTTCGCCGAGTACGTCGCGTGGCCCGCCGACTTTGCGTACACCCTCCCAGACAACGTCTCGATGGACGAGGGTGCACTCGTCGAACCGCTCTCCGTGGGTATCCACGTCGCTCGCCGAGCAGACATTGACGTCGGTGACTCTGTGCTCGTGACGGGGAGCGGCCCCATCGGGTTGCTGGTGATGGAAGCCGTCCGTGCCGCTGGTGCGACGGACGTCATCGTCTCGGACGTGGTTCCGGAGAAACTCGCTCTCGCCGAGGAGCGTGGCGCGGACCTGACCGTCGACGTGACTGAGCACGACCTCCAGACTGCTGTCACGGAGGCGACGGACGGGCGCGGTGTCGACGTCGTCGTCGAAGCCTCTGGCGCACCACCGGCCGTACAAGGGGCGTTCGACGCCGTCCAACGCGGCGGGTCCGTCGTCCTGGTCGGACTCGCCCCCGACGGAGAGGTGCCACTCGATACGAACGAGATAATCGACAACGAACTCGACGTCTTCGGGTCGTTCCGCTACCGGAACACGTACCCTGCGGCGCTCGACCTCTTGGCCGACGGCGCAGTCGACGTGGAAGGAATCATCGACTTCGACGCAGCAATCGACGACGTCGACGCAGCGTTCCAGCGTGCCCAAGAGCCAGAGACGGTGAAAGGGATGATTCGTCTCGACAGTGAGTAACGAGTGAACGAGTGGGGGGAGGGGCAAACAGGCGGCACGGTACTCTGGCGTGTCAGTGAAGCGGTGCGCCACACATCCGCGATACGCTCCACCGAAATCGTCAATTCATACGGGTGGTGGCCGTGCTCTCCGATATAAACTCTGTGGCGACCGGCATCGAGTCTCAACCTCCCTACTTTCGTTCGTGCCGAAGAACGGCGACGTATCGTCCACGGTCACGGTGAACGTCGGAGACAGGCCACGGTGTGTCGGCGACGACTTTCCGAAGACGGTCGACAGAGAACATGAGCGACGTTATATATGGGTCTCGCTCGCCGTCGTACACCAGCCGAAACTGGCGAGTGGCGACGCCCGGTTCGACTCGATGCTCGGCTATGTACTCCTCGTGTTCCGGTGGTGCCATCGTCGAGTCGGTGACGTCGCCGACGAGGACGCCGCCCGGACGAACCACCTCGCAGCCATCCTCTTCGCTGTCGACGTCGAGACAGTTGTTCCCTCGTGAACGCTGTTGGCACTTCTCGTCCGAAACTTCATAGCCGAAATCGAGACCACCGAGGGTATGAGCTGAGCCTCACCGCGCGGCGACTAGCGGGTGTACGGTACACCGCCGCGCGTCGACGTCGTACCGTCTGTTCGCAATTCGCTCGCCAACACTGACGCTGACGGCAGTGAAAAATCGAGAAGTCGGTCCGAGTAGCGTTACTCGTCGTCGGCCGCGGCGGGGACGAGCGCGTCGACGTCTGCGTGCTCGAAGAGCAGGTCACGGAGCAAGCTGACGGTCTCTTCGTCGCGGGTTCGACCGCTGTGGACGAGCTCCTCGGCGCGGTCGACGACCGACAGCGTGTCGGCGTTGACGAGGAGGACGGGGACGCCCTTCTCCTCCGCCTTGCCGAGCACTGCGGCCGGTGGACGGTGACCGCCCGTGAGGATGAGCGCCTTCACACCCGGCGCTTCGAGCGCTGCGGTGTGAATCTCCGAACGGTCGCCGCCGGTGATGACCGCTGCGTCCTTGGTCCGGCGGAAGTAGCGGAGAGCGGCGTCGCCGCCCATCGCCCCCACGAGGAACCGCTCGACGAAGGCGTCGGTTGGGACGTTCGTCGCGACGTCGGCACCGAGTTCCTGAGCGAGACCCTCGACGGTGACACCGGCGAGTTCGCGCTTTCGCGGCAGGACGCCGAGAACGTCGATACCGCGGTTCTCGAGGAACGGGACGACTTCCGTCTCCAGTTCGTCGTAGACGGAGTCCGAGACCCGGTTGAACAGAACGCCGGCGAGGTCCTCACCGATGTCGTCCGCGGCGGCGAGCACGTCGTCTATGTCGCCCGGTTTGGTGTAATCGGCGACGAGAAGCACCTGCGCGTCGAGCAGGTCGGCGACTTCGGGGTCGGTGAGATCGATGATGCCACCGGTCGTGTACCGGCCGGCACCCTCGACGAGCATCAGGTCTTTGCCGGCCGAGAGTTGGTCGTAGTTCTCGCGGACGATGTCGGCGAGTTCGTCGCCGTCTTCCTGCCCACGGATGGCACCCTCGACGAACGTCGGCGAGTAGACGATGGGTTCCATCTGGTGCATCTCGGCGTCGAGACCGAGCAGTTCGCGCGCGAGCATCGGGTCCTGGTCGAGCGTCTTACCGACGTTCGACTGCAGGCGCGTCCCTTTCGGTTTCATGTAGCCCACGTCGAGGCCGCGTTCCTGAGCGAGCAGACCGAGCGCGAGTGTTACGGCCGTCTTTCCGGTGCTGTCCTGAGTCGAGGTGACGAGTAGCGTGTTCATGGCTGAATCGTTGTCGGGAAGGGTCATAGCTCGTCGGGGTCGACGGTCAGTCGAACGTCGACCGCTTTCGCGCCGTCCGGCAGCGCGACGAGTGGGTTGATGTCCAGTTCGAGGATGGCCGGGAAGTCCGTAACCAACTGCGAGAGTCGCTGGATGGTCTCTGTGACCTCGTCGACGTCGACGGGGTCACGGCCGCGAGCACCGCGCAGCAGCGGTGCGGAGTCTATCTCCTCGGTCATCGTGTGTGCCTCGTTCTCGGCGACGGGAGCGACACGGAACGTCGTGTCCTCCATCACTTCGACGAAGATGCCGCCGAGTCCGAACATGAGCAGCGGCCCGAACTGTGGGTCACGGTTCATGCCGACGATGGTCTCGACGCCGTTGTCGAGATCCACCATCTCTTGGACCTGCACGCCGATGATGTTGGCGTCCGGCTGGTAGTTCCGTGCCCGGGTGATGAGGTCCTCGTAAGCGTCGTATACGTCCTCGTCCTCGACGCCGACTTTCACGCCGCCGATGTCGGATTTGTGGAGGATATCGGGGCTGACGATCTTCATCACGACGTTGCCGTCGATGTCTTCGGCGACTTCGAGCGCGTCGGCGGGCGAGTCGATGATGTCGCCCTGCGGCGTCTCGATACCGTAGGCGTCGAGCAGTCCCATCGCCTCGACGCCGAGTCGCGTGTCGTCGCGACCCTTGACCGATTCGAGAATCTCGCGGGCGCGCTCTTCGTCGACGTCGAACTCGGTCGGTTCGTCGTACTCGCGGCGGCTGATGTCCTTGAAGTCAGAGAGTGCGTCGAGTGCGAACACCGCCCGCGACGGGTCGAAGTAGTTCGGGATGCCCGACTCTTGGAGAATCTCTGCGGCGGGCTTGACTCGCTCGCCACCCATGAAACAGGCGGCGACGGGCTTGTCGTGTTCCTTCCGGAGTTCGACCGTGTCCTCGGCCAGTTGCTCGTAGTCGAGCACGGCCGTCGGACAGGTCAAGACGAGCGCCATGCCGACGTTCTCGTCGGCGAGTGCAACGTCGAGTGCCTCGCTGAACCGGTCGTTGTCGGCGTCGCCGACGATGTCGACCGGGTTGTAGATGTTGCCCTCTTCGGGCAGTTTCTCGGAGAATTCCTCTAAGGTCTCGTCGGAGAAACTCGCCATCGACAGACTCGAATCCCCGACGGCGTCCGTCGACATCACGCCGGGACCGCCGGCGTTGGTGATGATGGCGATCTCCTTGCTGTCGGGCAGTGGCTGGTTGGCGAGCATCTGCGCCGAGTCGAACAGTTCTTGGACCGACTCGGCGCGGATGACGCCCGCTTGCTCCAGACCGGCCTCGTAGGCTTGGTCACTGCCGGCGATGGTGCCGGTGTGACTCGACGCCGCCTGTGCGCCGGCGTCCGTCCGCCCGGACTTGACGAGCACGATCGGCGTGTCCTGTGTGACCTCGCGAGCGGTGTCGATGAACTCGCGCCCCTCCTCGATGCCTTCGAGGTAGCCGATGACGACGTCCGTCTGCTCGTCTGTCCCCCACGCGTCGATGAAGTCCGACTCGTCGAGGACCGCTTTGTTCCCCAGCGAGACGACGTCCTTGAAGCCGATGCCCTCGTCGTTCGCCCAGTCGAGGACGGCCGTGATGAAGGCACCCGACTGGCTCATGAAGGACATGTTGCCGGAGGTGGCGTTCTCGGGACCGAAGGTGGCGTTCATCCCCTTCGGTGTACTCATAATTCCTAAACTATTGGGTCCGACGAGGTTGAGGTCGTACTCCTCGGCGACTTCGGTGAGTTCCTGTTCACGTGCGGCGCCCTCACTACCGGTTTCTCCGAACCCGGCGGTGATGACGACGACGTTCTGGATACCCGCCTCGCCCGCCTGGCGTACCGCGTCCACGGCGATGTGGGGCGGAACGACGACGATTGCGAGGTCGGCATCGGTCTCACCGACGTCGGCGACGGCGGGGAGGCCGAACACCTCGTCGTACTTGGGGTTGACCGGCACGACCTCACCGTCGAAATCCTCGATGAGGTTCTCGACGATGGCGCGGCCGACCGACCCTTCACGCTCTGTCGCACCGACGACGGCAACCCGCCCCGGCGCAAACAACTCGGATAGGTCTCCCATCGTTCTCACGTTGCCGCCGTACGCGCATAAATTCCTGTGTGTGAACACTCACACGGATGCTGTCATCATGCCACAGCCGCAGGATTAATCAGGATATTTCTCCGTGAATCTCCCACTCATTCTGTCTTCGTGAGGAGAATCGTCGACCGACTCGGAGTCGAGTTCTCTCGAGACATCGTTCTACACTGCCTCGTCGGGTGCGTACTGCTCGCGAGTTCGCTTCGCACTGGCGGCGTACTCGGCTTGCGTCTCCGGGTCGTCGACAGTACCCAGCTTTGCTGAGTCGGTGTCGACGGCGGCAGTTGTCTCTCTGACGTCGTCGAAACTCGTCAGCGACCGCTCTTTTCGGAGATACCGCGACCCGTCGGGCGTCGCGTAGACGAGAATGACGATGTTCTGTTCGTCGTCGGAGTAGGTCCGTTCGACCAACCAGACGCGAACGCCGTCTGCTGAACGCTCGGAACTCATGCGTGTCGTTACGTCGTCGGGACAGAAAAGTCTCCGACCACGGTCTCAGAGCACCCCGAACCCGAACATCGGGCCGAACAGGAGGTGGAGACCGACGCCGACGATGAGCGCTGGAATCGTCGTGTAGATGCTGGCGACGATGGCGGCCTTCTTGTCGATGGCGATGAGCGGGAACAGTGCGTCGCCGTCCTGGCTGATGGCGTTCGCCGTCAGCGCGGAGAACGGAATCGCTCCCTGCGAGTACGCCGTCGCGAGGACGATTTGCGGCCCACAGCCGGGAATGAGGCCGATGACGGCGCCCATGACGGGTGCGAGTACGCCCGCAGCAGCGGCAACGGCCTGTATCTCGATACCGGTGAAGACGAGACCGTACTCGTAGAGCAGGTACGCTCCGATGACCCACACCGTGACGAACGACGTCTCCATCGCCGCGTGCGTGAGTGTCTCTTGGGCGTTGGCGAACGTGTCCTTCGCTTTCCCGACGTGACCGTGGCCGACGTAGTGGCGACCGACGAAGTAGAGGTAGAACGACAGTGCCGTCCCCGTGATGCCGAAGATTGTGAACGCGCCCGCGAAACTCGGGGCAACGACCATCGGAACATCCGGCGCACCACGCAGCAGGTACAACACACCCGCGACGAGTCCGAAGGCTGCTGCGACCCACCACGCACCGAGTGCGACCTTACTCAGCGGAGTGAGAATCGGTGAGTGTCGCGTCGCGTCGTCGTGAACCTCACACCCCTGTGCCTCCTCGTAGTGGTGGACCTGACTGCCGACCGTCGGCGCGGCGAACCCACCGTCGGTCACGGTCCGTCCGATTCGACTCACCGCGCGGTCGATACGACCGACGCCGAGACCGACTGTGTCGACGGCGTACCCGAAGACGATGGCGGAGACGAACGAGATACCGTAGGCGTACAACCCCGCTTCGGGCGCGAGCGCGAGAATAACGAACGCTGCGTCGCCCGCCGTCGCGATGAGCGTCGCGACGACGGTGCCGAACGAGACGCTCCCGCGGACGTACAGCGGCATCATCACGATTGCACCCCCGCAACCAGGCGTGAGTCCCATGAATGCGCCGACGAGCGGACCGGCGCGGCGGTTCTGTTCCAGTCGGCGGACGAGCGCACCGTCGGTCTTGTACTGGACGTAGCTAAACAGGAGGACGGTGACGGCGACGAACGCACTGACCTGTACGAAACCGTCGCGGACGGAGGTGACGAAGATATCGACGAGTTCTGACATAAGTAAATTAGACGTATCTAAATCTCAGTTTGCCCTGTGAGAACTTATACATTTGCACTCTTCGACTGTTCACGGCGTTCGAACGAATCGGGCGCACGACGACGGAGAGTGGGTGATTGCTCGCCAGACCTGACGGTTCTCTCCGATTCGATTCTGCTACTTCGGTAGTGACTTCGAGAGGCATCGTCGGCGTCGTCGGCATCGATACCCAGTTCGTCGTCGACCACAAGCAGGGCGAACAGCGTATCACCGAGTTCGTCTGTGTTCACCGCAAACTCTGACGAAACCGTTCCGTACTCCCTCGACGCCGTGGTATCGGCCGCGAGTTCACCGACCTCTGCTGTCAGGTCGATGAGTCGGTACGCTGGGATGCAAAACTCGGTCCGTCGCTAACTTCTGAAAAACGCTGACACACTTTAGTGTCGACTGGTGCCTCTCACAGCAGCAGCGAGAGAATCGCCAGCACGAGGAAGATGGCCACGAATATCTTCGCGATGCTCATCGAGATGCCGGCGACGCCGCGGAACCCGACGACTGCGGCGACCAGTGCCAACACGAAGAACACCAGTGCGTAGTAGAGGAACCCCCCACCGCTCTGGAGTGGAATCGTGGTTAGTGCGCTGTACATGTGTCCTCCGTGCTTCTCGCCTGTCGGTCGGTTCGAACCATACGATTCCTCGTACACCAGACACCTGCTTAGTTGCCTGCCACCTAAGAACAGTCTGTTCGATGCAACTGTCTACAGAAATAGTCTTCTTGGGAGAGTGGTGAGACGTTAGGACGGACAAAATAATCAAATTTTTGATAGCAGTTGTCTTCACACCTACCAAACCGCCGAGACAGGTGGCGGTACGGCGGCACGGTGCTACTGCTGTCGCTGGCGTGCCTCCGAGTTACAGCAGAAACAGCGCGCCGAATCGCGTGTGGGAACTAGTGGTCGTGGCCCGTCGCCTCGGCGAAGGAGACACCGAAGCGCTCCTCGAACAGTTCTTCGGCCTTCTCGTTGATCTCGAGCAGGTCGTCCGGCACGTCACCCTCAGCGTGGTGGACGATGGTGTGTGCGCGCTGGACGAACGAGAGCAGCGAGATTTCGGCGACGACAGTCGCTGGCGACTCGCCCTGTTCGGAGAGCACGTCGACGAGACCCTCGGGGAGTTCGATGCTGTCGGTGTCACCGTTCGGTCCTTCGATGGTGTAGGTTTCCGTATCGACCATGGGGCCATCTCGGGGATGGAAGGTAAAGGGTCTGTGGGAATCGGGTGAGCAGGGCGTGTGCCCCGTTCACGGACGTATCGAGGTGTCTGTGAAACTGAACTCCGCACGACAGTCTTGGAGTCCCGCCTCGTTCAGTCGTCGGATTCGGCGGCCGCAGGCTCCGTCTGCTCGGTCTCGGCGCGTTCGAGACTCTCCAGATAGTCGTCGGCGTCGATGGCCGCTTTACAGCCCATCCCGCCCGCCGTGATGGCCTGCTGGTAGTGGTAGTCGACGACGTCGCCGGCACCGAACAGCCCCTCGACGTCTGTCGCCGTTTGGCCGCCGTCGAAACCACCCTTCGTCTTGAGGTAGCCCTCGTCGTCCATCTGGACACTAGTGCCTTCGAGGTACTCCGTGTTCGGCGTGTGGCCGATGGCGTAGAACACCGCACCGGCGTCGAACTCGAACTCCTCGGTCTCCGGGTCGTCGAGTTTGTCCGTCGGGTGACCCTCCGGGTGCCGGACCATCGTCACGTGGTCGACGCCGTCTTCGGGCGTCCCGTGGAGTTCTGTGACCTCCGTGTTGAGCATCAGTTCGATGTCGCCGGACTCGACTTTCTCGTGGACGCGGTCGATCCAGTAGTCCTCGGCGCGGAACTCCTCGCGGCGGTGGACGAGATAGACCGTCGAGGCGAACTTGGTGAGGAAGTTGGCCTCCTCCATCGCGGCGTCGCCGCCACCGACGACGACGATTTTCTCGTCACGGAAGAACGCGCCGTCACACGTCGCACACGTCGAGAGACCGTAACCCATCAAGTCGTCCTCGCCGGGGATGCCGAGCGTCCGTGCGCTGGCACCGGAGGCGGCGATGACGGCGTCGGCGGTGTAGACGTCACCGTTGGTGAGTTCGACGCGGAAGGGGCGCGAAGAGTCGTCGACGGATTTGAGGACGCCGTTTTTGACCTCCGCGCCGAAGCGTTTGGCCTGCTCTTTCATGTTGTTGACCAGTTCCGGCCCGGAGATACCCTCCGGGAAGCCCGGATAGTTGTCGACTTCGGTGGTCAGGGTGAGTTGGCCGCCCGGTTCCGTCCCCTCGAAGACGAGCGGTTCGTTGTTCGAGCGGGCGGCGTATATGGCCGCTGTCAGCCCTGAAATCCCCGTTCCGGCGACGATGAGTTTACGATGCTCGACGACGCCACCGTCCGTGGCAGCGTCCGCAGAGGCGTCTTCGGTCATGCTCGATTCTTTGCGAGCGGGAAGTATTTACCTTGCGCTGTCCGGTAGCTGTGCCGCCATCGCGGACCCCTCGAACATCGCGCGCCGCGAAAGCCGAAGTCCTTACCCCGACTCGACGGATTCGCTCGCACATGACTGCGGACCTCGAAGAGAAGACCGACCGCTACGAACGGATGTTCGCCGACGCCCTCGACGAGGCCGAAATCGCGGTTCCCGTCGAGACACCGCTCGGCGACGCGGCGGCCGAGTGCCGCGAGATGGCCGAATCGTATCTCACCGACGGGCGACATTTCCGGGAAGAAGACGACTTGGTCAACGCGCTGGCTTCTTTCTCCTACGGCTACGGATGGCTCGACGCGGGTGTCCGGATGGGCCTCTTCGCCGTCCCCGACGACAGCCACCTCTTCACGATGTGACTGTGT
Source organism: Halogranum rubrum (assembly GCF_900114455.1). Taxonomy (GTDB): domain Archaea; phylum Halobacteriota; class Halobacteria; order Halobacteriales; family Haloferacaceae; genus Halogranum; species Halogranum rubrum. The sequence continues at coordinate 718,833 of NZ_FOTC01000002.1, forward strand.
CGGTCACTCGAAACTCGCGCCGTTGTACTTCTGTTTGAACATCCCACCGATGCCGAACGGCGGAATCGACACTCGGTCGTACCAGAACCGCTCTTCTATCTGGTGATAGACGGGGAGGTTGGCCACGTCGGCCCAGTTGGCCTCCTCCATCTCGACGGCGGCCTCCGCGCGAAGCTGCTCTGCTTCGTCGGTCGGCGCGCGGTTCTCGGAAATCTGGTTCCACGCGTCGATGGCGTTCTGGGCGGCCTCGGTGTCTGTCGGCCACTGGTTGTACGACTCGATAGCTCCCGACGCTGTCGGGTCCGACGCCGCCGGGTTGAGGTGTTTGACGAACGCGTCGGGAGCGGCCCACGGGACGACCCATCCCAGCGAGTACGCCTGGACGTCCATCTTTCGCACGCGAGAGAGCAGTGCCGAGAACGGTGCTTTCGTAATTGTCATCTCGATGTGTGCACTCGCCAGTTGGTCTCGAAGGAGTTTGCCCGTATCCTCCCACGTCGTCGACTCGTAGATGAGGAACTCCAGTTCGTAGGGGTTGTCCGGTCCGTACCCTGCTTCCTCCATGAGCGCGCGTGCCTCGTCCAGTTGAGACTCGTTGTAGCCGTAGGGGTACGACTCCTCGGCGTGCGTCGAGTACCCTTCGGCACCGCCGGGATAGATACCGGGCGTCATGTAGTGGTAGGCGGGGACACCGCGCCGCTTGAACACCTGTTCGACGACGGTCTGTTGGTTCAGTGCGTGCGCGACGGCTTGTCGGACGGGTTTCTCCACCGCCTCCATGTTGAACCCGATGTAGTAGACAGAGAGCGTCGGGACACCGAGATAGTTGACCGTCTTCCCGTTCCGGACGGGGCCGTAGGTACCGTGTCTACGGCCTCTGTCGTCTGTCTCCTCGACGGAGAGTTTCCCGCGGTCGAACTTGGCCGTCGGGATGTCGAACGCGTCGGCGTTCTCGTTCATCGCGTAGTTGTAGATGGCGTTGTCGTCCTCGATAATCTGCCACCGAACGCCGTCGAGTTGCGGGACGTCGCCGTGATAGTCGTCGTACGCCGACACCGAGACGTCTGTCCCCTCCTGCCACGCGTCGAACGTGAACGGCCCCGCGCCGATGGGGTTCGAACTGGCGAACTCGTTGTACTCCATCTCGCCCTCGTAGCCCTCGACGTCGCCGACGATACCCTCGGGGACGGCGGCGAACTGGTTGTTCGAGAGCACCTGTAGAGTCGGCGCGAACGGTTGCTCGATAGTTATCTCGACGGTGTAGTCGTCGACTGCCTCGACGGCGAGACTCTCCGGGACGTAGTTCTCGTCGCCGTCGACTTCGTGGACGACGCCGATGGTCTGGAGGATGTCTGCGGCCGTCCGCGAGTTCGACGACGCGGCGAGTCGCTCGTACGAGTAGACGAAGTCTGCCGCCGTCACCTCTGTCCCGTTGTGGAAGGTCACGCCCTCTTTGAGCGAGAACGTGTACGTCGTGAAGTCCTCGGACGTCTCGTAGCCCTCCGCGATGACGGGTTCGACGGGTACCTCGCCGTTCGGATACGTCATCAGGCCGTCGAACAGTTGTGTCGTCACTGCACCCGACGCGGTGTCGTCTGCGGAGATGGGGTCGAGTGAACTCAGCGTTGAGTTGATGAGGTTGAGCGTGCCTGCCTCGCCGCCCTCGCTCGACGTGCCCGTCTCGGTTCCCTCGCTCGTCGCACTCCCGTTCGCCGCCGGCGTCGACTCGCCGTCACCCTCGGACCCGGTACAGCCAGCGAGTGCGAGACTCGCTCCGACGCCACCCGCCGCCTGTAAGAACCGCCGCCGTGTCGTCTTGTCGTGTGTGGTCATTTAACGTGGTAATGCTTAGTACATCCGTGCTAAAAGTATGCGTACGACGGACAGTTCTGCTGGTTCTCCGCTAAAAATGTACATTCGTTGAGGGCGACGTGAACGGGACCGACCCCCGGTCGGTCGACGAGATAGCTGCCGACGTTGCCGATACATGCCGACGTACTTACCTGTCCGGAGGGTAAGTAAGCACACGATGGAGGGGGTCCTCTGGTACGTCCTGACCGGGACACGCGGCGGGAAAAACCGCGTCCGGTTACTGCGGGCAGTCGACGAACGCCCGCGGAACGCCAATCAGCTCGCAGAGGACCTCGAACTCGACTACAAGACCGTCCGTCACCATCTCGACGTGTTGATGGAGAACAACGTCGTCCAGAACAGCGGCGACGGGTACGGAACGGTGTATCTCCCCAGTGACCGAGCCAGAAGCAACTGGGACACGGTCGAGACGATCTTCACACAAGTAGGCTAACTATGGAGAGATTCGGGAAAGCGTATATGGTTGCGACAGAGCAAGGTAGTACGAGATGAGTCTCTGGTTCGACGTCGCGCGGGTCGCCCATGCACTGAACGTCCTGCTCTTGGTGGGACTTGGTTACGTGTGGGTCCGCAATTACCTCGAGTTCCGCTCGAAGCACACCCTCGGGCTGTTGCTGTTCTCCGTCTTCCTCCTCCTCGAGAACGCCTTCGCCCTCTACATCTACATGTTCGACGGCGTGCTCGCGGCGTGGTTCGCGACTGCCGTCCCCGCCCCAGCGTGGCAAGGGATGATGATGCTGCCCCTGTTCGAGGCAGTCGGTCTCGCGTTCCTGCTGTGGGTCACGTGGGACTGAGACTCCGTAACCCGGGCCGGCGGCGGCCGTAGTTTTCGATTCTCCGACTCTTCCGACTTCTTCGACGCCTCCCCGTTCTGTGAGACGTCTCGGCACTAACTCTCGACCAAAGGGGACGGATGCAGGGATGCCGAGCGAGTCGAAGAAACCGACGACAGCGGCGACTCTCACTGTTCGCGAACGGACTGACGTCGAGTTCTCCGAGTCCGTGAACGAGCACGACCGGACCGACGCCGAGTCCGAGCAGTACCGAACTCCACAGAGTAGGGAGATTCGGGGCTGACACAGACCGAGAGATACTGTCCGAGAGGACAGTCCGACGTTCGATAACTTCGACAGTAGTTCCGTAGATATATGACCGGATCGCAAGACAGCCACCGATATTTGGGTGAAATGTGGGAGAATATTGGGTGAGATTCGGCCACAACGGTTTTGCTCAGACAATCCTGGGCCACAGACGTAGTTATGCCTGAGACAAACCGCAGAGCGTTCCTCAAGACGGTCGGTGCAGCGGGTACAGTCGCGATGGTCGGCGGTGCGGGCGTCGTCGGCGCCGACGACCACACCTCGGAGAGTGCCAACGTCCGCGTCGTCCACGCCTCGCCGGACGCGCCGAACGTCGACGTCTACGTCGACGGGTCGGCGGTACTCGAAGACGTTCCGTTCCAGGCGGTGAGCGACTATCTCTCGCTCGAACCCGGAACCTACACGGTGAAAGTGACCGCCGCTGGCGACCCGGATACCGTCGCCTTCGAGGGCGACGTGACCGTCGAGGACGCGGACTACACCATCGCCGCGACGGGCGAACTGAGCGAAGAGACGTTCACGCCGCTCGTCCTCGAAGATGCGCCGAGCGCACCCGCCGAGGGCAACGCGCAGGTCCGTCTGGTCCACGCCTCGCCGGACGCACCCGCCGTCGACGTGACCGTCGAGGGCGCGGACCTGACCGTCTTCGACGGCGTCGACACCGGTACCGCGAGCGACTACGTCGAAGTCCCCGCTGGCGAGTACACCCTCGAAGTCCGCGGTGATACCGAAGGCAACGACGGCGACGTCGTCGCCACCTTCGACGTCGCCGTCGAGGCGGGGATGTCGTACACGGCGTTCGCGACGGGCTATCTCACCCCCGACGACGAACCACAGGACCGCGCGTTCGACCTCGTGGTCGCCGCCGACGGCTCCGAGATGGACGACAAAGAAGACGAGGGGGACAAACCGGAGCAACCGTCGGAGGCGTCGGTCCGCGCCGTCCACGCGATTCCGGACGCGCCGAGCGTCGACGTCTACGTCGACGGGTCGAAGGTCCTCTCCGACGTCCCCTTCCGCGCGGTCAGCGACTATCTGACGGTTCCCGCTGGCGAGCGCACCGTGAAAATCACGGCCGCAGGCAAGCCCGACACCGTCGTCTTCGAGGAGATGCTCACCGTCGAGGAAAGTGCCTACACGGTTGCCGCCGTCGGCGAACTCTCCGAGGGGACGCAAGCACCGCTCGTCCTCGCCGACGACGCGACGATGCCCGCAGACGACACGGCGGTGGTCCGTCTGGTCCACGCCTCACCGGACGCACCCGCCGTCGACGTGACCGTCGAGGGCGCAGACCTGACGCTCTTCGACGGCGTCGAACCCGGCACGGCCAGCGAGTACGTCGAGGTTCCCGCTGGCGAGTACACCCTCGAAGTCCGCGGTGACACCGAAGAAAACGACGGCGACGTCGTCGCGACGTTCGACGTGGCTGTCGAGGGCGGCATGGCCTACACCGCGTTCGCGACGGGCTATCTCACGCCCGACGACGACCCGTCGAGTTGTCCGTTCGACCTCGTCGTCGCTTCGGATATGACGATGAAAGCCGAGGGGACGGAAGACGACTCGTCGAGCGACGAGAAGACTGAAGAGAACGCCTAACTCGGTCGACGGCTGTCTCGCCGACGACTCGAACGCCTTCTCTGTTCTTTCGCGTCCGTAGTCTCGACTCTCGATGGTGAACGCCTCCGAAGGAACCGCGCGGGGTCGCTTCCCGCCTCAGAGCCGGTAGCTCGGCCCGTCGTCGCTATCCTCGACTTCCACGCCGAGGTCGGTCAGCGCGTCGCGGAGCGCGTCGGCCTGTTCGTAGTTCCCGTCGTCGCGGGCGTCCTCACGGACGTCGAGCACGAGTTCCACGAGGTCACCCGCCAGCGACACGTCACCCTCGGCCGACGCGTCGCCGAACGTGAGCCCGAAGACGTCGCCGCCGAGTTCCTCGAACGTCTCGATAGTTCGGCGAAGCGCCTGATAGTCGTATTCGACCGAATCTTCGAGATGTCGGTTGCTCGCGGAGGCGAGTTCGAGGAGCGCCGAGATGGCCTCGCGGACGTTGAAGTCGTCGTTCATCGCTTCGGCGAACTGCTCGTGGGTCTCGTCGACCGCGTCGCGGAGGTCCGCGTCTTCGACCTTCGTCCGCGCGTCGACGCCGTCGCAAGCGTCGACGGCGGCCTCGTAAGCGCGTTCGAGACGCGACCAGCGTTCCTCGGCCTCCTGCATCGCCGACTCCGAGAACGTCTGTTTCGACCCGTACTCGGTGGAGAGATAGAACGTCCGGACGACGTTCACGCCGAACTCCTCTAGCGCGCCGGAGACGGTGAAGAAGTTCCCGAGCGACGAGGACATCTTCTCGCCTTTCGTTTCGAGCAGGCCCGTGTGAAGCCAGTAGCGGGCGAACTGTTCACCCGTTGCGGCCTCGCTCTGGGCGATTTCGTTCTCGTGGTGCGGGAAGACCAGGTCGTGGCCACCGACGTGGATGTCGATGGTCCCGTCGAGATGCGTCATCGACATCGCCGAGCACTCGATGTGCCATCCGGGTCGCCCTTCGCCCCACGGTGACTCCCACGTCTCGCCGTATTCACCGTCTTCGATCGGGCGGTCGTCCTTCCGGTGTTCGGCCACGTCGGCAGGCGAGACGCCACCGGCCTTCCAAAGCGCGAAGTCGAACGGGTTGCGTTTCTCCGAGCGTTCGCTCGCCTCACCCTGCGCCTCCATCTCCTCGACCTGCTGGTTCGAGAGTTTGCCGTAGTCTTCGAACTCGGTCACGTCGAAGTAGACCGACCCGTTGGACTCGTAGGCGTACCCGCGCTCTAAGAGCGTCTCGATGAGGTCGATTATCTCGGGGACGTGTTCGGAGACGCGCGGGTAGACCTCCGCACGCTTGAGATTCAGCCCGCGCATGTCTCGAATCACGGAAGTCATGAAGTGCTCGGCGACGGCCGCCTCGTCCTCGCCGAGGGCATCTTCACCGGCGCGGGCAGCGATTTTCTCGTTGACGTCGGTGAAGTTCTCGACGTGGTGGACGGTGTAGCCCTCGTGTTCGAGCCATCGGTGCATCACGTCGGCGTGCGTCCAGACGCGGGCGTGGCCGAGGTGGGCGTCGTCCGAGACCGTCAGTCCGCACACGTAGAGCAGGACGTCGTCTTCGTCACCGGGCCTGAACTCCTCGCGCGCTCTCGTGAGCGTGTTGGTCACGGACAGTGTCATCGGCAGAGGATTCCGCCGCGTCTCGCTTGAACCTGTTGAAGGTGTGCTACCGCGGTGCGGCAGTCCGCGTCGGCACCGTCTTCAGTGCAGACTCGACGACGCGGACCGCGTTGGCTCCGTCGCGACGGCCGACGACGACGAGGAGCGTCTCGCCCGCGACGGCCGCGGCGTCGACAGCGACGTCGGCGACGGCGAGTCTGTCGAGAACGGCGGCGAGACTGGCCGTGTCGACGTCGCCCGCGGCCAAGACAGCCGTCTGCGACCCGCCGTCGGCGACGACTCTCGTCCCGGCGAGTGCGAGGAGGGAGTCGGCCTCGCTCTCGTCCGTTTCCCTCTCCCCGTCGACGACTGCGACGCCGCTCTGCATCGTCACGCGAACCTGTCGCGTTTCGGTCTCGTACTCGTCTAACTCCGCCGAGAATCGGCGGAGCGCCGTCGCGACAGCCTCTCGCTCTCCGTCGAGGGTCAAGAAGTCGGCCGCGGCGGTGTGGTTGACGACGCCCGCACGGAGTGCGTCGAAGAGAAACGGATGCTCACGGACGGCGTCGCGCGTGTCAGCGGCGAGTGACATGGACGTGCGATGCGACGGCGACGACAAAAGTGCCTCGGGCCGTTCTCCTGAATCTGATTTCAGTAATCTCTCGGACAGAAATGAAATTCAGATTACCGTTATGGTGGTCGTCGACCATCTACTAGACGTGATGAGAGAGGACGTGACGACCCCGAACCCGGTGTACAGCCTCGGACAGGTACTCGTCGCGACGGGGGTGTTGTTCGCCGCCGTTTTGACGTTCTTCGTCGCTCTCGCGAACCCCGTCGCCGTCGTCGGTGCCGTCGCCGCCGCACTCGTTGCTACCGTGGCGACGACGGTGACGCTCGACTACCGTCGGAAGGTGGGACGCACCCGTCGCGTCTGCCTCCCGAAGACGGCCGTCTGCGTCGACGCCTGAACATCCTCGTTCGGCCCTCCCACTTCCGTTTGCGAAGTCACTAAGGCGGTTCCGTCCGTGTATTTGCATATGAGCCAAGCGCTGGTCATCGTCGCCCACGGGTCGCACCTCAATCCCGACTCGTCGACACCGACGCACGCACACGCGGACACTATCCGCGAGACGGGTGCGTTCGACGAGGTGAAAGTCGGCTTCTGGAAGGAGGAACCCCACCTCCGAGAGGTACTCCGCACCGTCGAGTCCGACGAAGTGTACGTCGTTCCCCTGTTCATCAGCGAGGGCTACTTCACCGAGCAAGTCATCCCCCGCGAACTCCGCTTGGAGGGGTGGGACGTCTCGCAGTGGGACTCCGACGGTCTCTCGGCGGACCACGTCACGCTCACGGCCGAAGATACGGGTCAGCAGGTCACCTACTGCGGCCCGGTCGGCACCCACGAGTCGATGACGGACGTGCTCGTCCGGCGCGCCGAGACGGTCACTGGTGACTCTGACGTCGGCGACGGGTTCGGGTTCGCCGTCGTCGGCCACGGCACGGAGCGAAACGAGAACTCCGCGAAGGCCATCGAGTACCACGCCGACCGCATCCGCGAGATGGACCGCTTCGACGAGGTACAGGCGCTCTACATGGACGAAGAACCGGAAGTCGACGACGTCGCCGACTACTTCGAGTCGCCGGACATCGTCGTCGTCCCCCTGTTCATCGCCGACGGCTTCCACACGCAGGAGGACATCCCCGAAGACATGGGTCTCACCGACGACTACCGTAAGGGGTACGACGTCCCCGCCGACGTGGACGGCCACCGTATCTGGTACGCCGGTGCTGTGGGGACAGAAGGGCTGATGGCGGACGTCATCCTCGAACGCGCCGCCGAGGGTGGGGCCGACATCGGTGATGCGCTCGAACTCGTCCGCGAACGCACGCGAGGCCAGCAGACGGTGGAGGTCTGAGATGGAGGAGTCAACACAGTTCGCCGCCCTCCGTGCTGCCGCCGAGAACGGACCCGGCGTCCAGTTCGACGGCCTCTACGTCCACGCAGGCGACGACGACTACGACAGAGACGGCGGCTACACCTTCGGGACGCCCGAAGGCGAGCGCTCGAACCTCTCGGAGTCCGAGTTTCACGCCGCCGCCGAGGAGTACGACGAGTACGTCTCGAACTGGTACTTCTGGACGCACGTCGTCGGCGGGTCGAAACTGAAAGGCGGCGTCGACGTCGGCGAGAACAGACACCATCGCCGCAACTTCCTGCGGTGGCTGGAACTGGCCGACCAGACGCAACACGACGTTCCGGGACGGTACGAGGCGCTTCGCGGCGGTCTGACTCACGAGTGGGGCGAACTCCAGATAACCGCGACACTCGGCGAAGAGGGCCACCGCGTCTACGAGATTCGCCACGAAGACGACGCCAACACTCCCACCGACGAGTTGGAGACTTACACCGACCCGTTAGACATCCGTGAGTTGGTCAAGTACGACGAACGCGGCCAGTACCGCCCGCTCAAGACCGCACCGACGCTCCAGACCGGGTGGGTGCTCACCGACCTCGACCAACGGCAGGTGTTCGACGCCGTCGACGACGTCGTCTATCCAGCGACCGTCGTCAACTGGAACCTGGAACGACACGGTGAACTCGACGTGAATCACTGGGAGGAGACAATCGAGCGCCAGTCCGGTATCTACGGCGTCATCGAGACGTGGAACCGCGGCGACGGCCACGAACACGTCGATTGGGTCGCCGAGAGCTGTTGTGACGACTCGCAGTGTCTCAAGCGCCGCGAGTGGGAGTACGACGAGGAGACCGAACTCGACGCCGACGGCGGCGACGGGGAGTTCCCCTGCCGCGAACCGTGTTCGCTCGTCATCGCCGCCTCACGCAAGTGGACGCGACTGGAAGGTGAGGAGACACAGACCTACGAGTTCGAGTTGACCGAGAGCGAGAAAGAGCAGATAGAGGACATCATCGACGCCGTCGCCGACGGCCGGGCCGACGACATCCGTGAGGCGGACATCTACGAGGGGGCGAACCGCTACCGCACACGGTTCCTCCGCGCCAAGCGATTCGACGGGGAGGGAAACCTCTCGGGGACGCCGACGCAGGTGGACGAACAGGAGGGTCACGACCAGGAAGACGCCCGAGACGGTCACGACGAGGAAGAGCACGACGGCGACGACTGAGCGCGCTGAATCTGCGTTTTGCAACTCGACTCTTCTGGCGCTTTACCGCAACTGCAAGGCGAGAGCGACGAGTACGCCGCCGATGACGACGCCGACGCCGACAAGGACGACACCGCTGTCGACGACGACACCGACGAGGAGCGCGAGAAGAATCGCGAGCGCTGCCAACGCGAGCAGTGGGAGACTGACTCCCGACGACGGGCGATTGCCGAACTTCTCGCTCATCGACGGCTCACGTTTAGCTGGGTTCCGGCGCTGTGACGCGTTTCGTTGCGGTTTACCGAGTTCTTCGTCGACTTGGACGGAGTGGTTCTCTTCTTCGAACGGTTCGACAGTCACGTCGACGTAGGCCGTCTCCGCTCCGTAGCCAGTGACGATTTTGAGCTTTCCCGTCACCGGTTCCTCGACGCGCTCGACGCCCACGCGGACAGTCGTCGTCGACCCGCTGTCGACGTAGTGGTTGCCGCCGTCCAGCGTCGCCACCGTCGAAAGCGTATCGTCGAGATGGAGGTGGATGTGAACGGCCTCGCCGTGGTTCTCTAAGGCGACGTAGAACGCCTCGTCGGTCGTGTACATCCCCGGAACCGCGACGTCGTGCAATCGGTCGCGGTTGAGGTCCACGGTCAGCGCTGAAGACACGTCTCATGACAAGACACCGAGAGACGAAAAAGGTTCAGGGCCGTTCGGGTGGTCGAACCGGCGCCCGCGCCCGAATCTACCGCTCGACGTGTCTCCTGCGTGTCATCTCATAGGGGAAACGCGTGGCCGTCTCAGTCGCGCATATCCGGCGGCAGCAGGTTCGGGATTCCGTCCTCGATGGGGTAGCGCTCGCCGCACTCGCTACAGACGAGCGTCCCTTCGAGTACCTCTTCGTCGTCTTGTGAGTCGATTTCGAGGTCGAGGTCGTGTTTGTCCATCGGGCAGCAGATGATGTCCATCAGCGACTCCTTCATTGTCGAGACCGAAGCACGGACCGGTCAAAAGCGTAGGGGTTCACGGTCGGAACTCGCCTTCGGACTCGGTCTCCTCGGCTGACTTACTGGGGTGACCAGGGGTCGCGTCGGGGCGAGTCGAGAACTCGAACCGTGCACCGTCTGCGGTACTGTCGGTGACGTGAACCTCCCAGCCGTGAGCCTCTGCGACGACGCGGACGATAGTGAGTCCGAGTCCGGTTCCCCCGCCGGTCGTGTACCCGTAGTCGAAGACGGACTGACGCTCGTCCGGGGGTATTCCGGGGCCGTCGTCTTCGACGTAGAACCCGTTGTTCCCTGGAAGCACTCCGACTCGAACGGACACGTCGCCGCCGGCGTGAAACACGGCGTTGCGAAAGAGGTTCTCGAGGAGTTGACTCAGTCGCTCTTCGTCGGCGGGTGTCGAGTACGTCTCGTCGACGCCGAGTGAGGCGTCGCCCGTCTCGACGTTCTCCCACGCTCTCGCTGCGACGTCGCCGACATCGACTGGTGACGTCCTGCCGATACGCTTTCCCTGTCGTGCGAGCGTAAGGAGATGTTCGATGAGTACTTCCATCCGGTCGAGTGCTCGCTCGACGCTGTTGAGGTGAGGGCTATCGCACTCGTCGGCCGCGAGGTCTAACCGTCCGGTCGCGATGGTGAGCGGATTTCGGAGGTCGTGGCTCACGACGCTCACGAACTCCGACAACCGGTCGTTCTGTGACTGGAGTATCTGTTCGCGTTCGGCCCGCTCCAGTGCTGCCTCCGTGTTCGCAGCCAGTATCTTCGCCAGGTGGACGTCGGACTCGTCGAACGCTGCCGTCGTCGTCGACCCGATGTTCATCACCCCGTACGCTCCGAGAGGGAGAATCATCTCGCTCCGTATCGGCGTCTCTCGGTTGTGTACGGCGTCTTCCTCGCGAACGTCGTCGAACCACTGAACAGTCCCTGACTCGTACACCTCCCACGAGAGACTGTTTCCTGGGGTGAACGTCGGATGCTTACCGATGACGTCGCGCGTCTGGGCTGTCTCGGCGGCCGGACGAAGCGAGTGAGTGCTCTCGTCGTAGAGCCAGATTGCGTTGAGCGGGAGCCCGAGGACGTCACTCGCCGTCTCGACTGCGATTTCACACACCGACTGCTTGTCCTCGGCGTCCATCAGGCGACGTGTCGCGGCGTGGAGGGTATCGAGTACGGCGACTTTTCGCCTCGAATTAGTCATATAAGAAGAGTGTCTGCCGGAATGTAAAATAGTTAGCGGGCTAGCAGGTTTCGCTCGGCACGGATGCACTTTCGGGTGCGAGTGCGACTTCCCGGTGCTGTTATCGGTCGAAGGGGTTCGTCAGTTCGACCGTCTCGGCACGGTCCGGGCCGACGCCGATGGCGTAGACCGGCGCACCGACCTCTTCGCTGAGATAGTCGAGGTAGTCCTGTGCGGCGTCCGGAATGGCGTCGTAGCCCTCCTCAGCAACCTCGGCCCAGTCGACTTCGGGCCACGTCTCGAACTCTTTCAGGACGGGGTCGCACGCTGCCCAGCGCTCGGTCGTCGCAGGCATCGTCTCGATCTCCTCACCGTCGAGTTCGTAGGCGTGGCCGACTTTCACTTCCTCGAGTCCGGCCAGCACGTCGAGGTGGTTGACGGCGATACCGGTGAATCCACTCACGCGTGAGGCGTGACGGAGCATCGGCATGTCGACCCAGCCGATACGACGGGGACGGCCGGTGACGGTACCGAACTCGCCTCCCTTCTCGCGGATGAAGTCGGCGAGCGACTCCTCGTGGTCGGTCCCGTCGAGTTCGGTCGGCATCGGGCCCTCACCGACTCGCGAGAGGTAGGCCTTCACGATGCCGACGACTTCACCCTGTCCGACGACGGTTGGTCCGACACCCGAACCGGTCGCCGCAGCGCCAGCGGTCGGGTTCGAAGAGGTGACGTAAGGGTAGTTGCCGTGGTCGATGTCGATGAGCGTTCCCTGTGCGCCCTCGAACATGAGCGAGTCACCCTCCTGTCGTCGCTGGTGGAGGAAGTCGCTGCAGTTGACGACCATCCCGTTCTCCTTGAGACGGCGGCCGAACTCGGCGAACTCCTCGTGCAGGGCGTCGACGTCGCACTCGTCGCCCGCTTCGAGGCCGTAGACGTCTTCGATGAGCGAGCGTTTCTGTTCGACGGCGTATTCGAGTCGGTCTCTGAGCACCTCGGGGTCCAAGAGGTCGCCGATGCGGATACCTCGGCGGCCAGCCTTGTCCTCGTAGGTCGGACCGATACCGCGACCGGTCGTCCCGACTTTCACACCCGAGTCGGCTTTTACCTCCTCTTCGATGCCGTCGAGTCGTCGGTGGTACGGAAGGATGACGTGTGCACGCTTCGCGACACGCACGTCGGGGTCCAGCCCACGCTCTTGGAGTCCGTCGAGTTCGTCGAAGAGCGTGCGCGGGTTGACGACACAGCCGTTGCCGAGAACGCCCACCTTGTCGCGGACGGCACCACTCGGGACGAGCGAGAGTTTGTACTCCTCGCCGCCTTCGACGACGGTGTGGCCAGCGTTGTCGCCGCCCTGATACCGGACGACGATGTCGGCGTCTCCGCCCCAGAGGTCGACGAGTGCACCTTTGCCCTCGTCGCCGAGCTGAGAGCCGACGATAGTTACGGTCATATCCGGCGATTGCTTCTGTCTCATCTACTAAACCGATTACGGTACACGACCGAAAGATGTACACGTTCGTGTATTTTTCTTCACTCCGACGTGAGCGACTACACAGAACAGTGTATCTTCTGATTCGTGTCAGCCGACCGTCGCCGCCGTCACTAACCCGAAGTGTTAACCCCACACATGAGAAAGGTCCGAATCAGCCCGCCGCCGTGCGCCTCCGACAGCAACTTTTAAAACCCTAAAAGACAAGTTAACAAATGGCATGATAGACCGACTTGAGAAGGAAGTGGATATGCTTGAACGCCACTTGCAGGTCCTGAGAATGGTCATCGAGAGTGAACCGATCGGCATCGTCAAGATGTCCAACGAAACCGGCTACCCGCACCACAAGGTGCGATACAGCCTGCGCGTGCTCGAAGAGGAGAACCTCATCGAGCCGTCGAGCCAGGGTGCAATCACGACCGAGCGCACTTCGGAGTTCGTCGACGAACTCGACGACAAACTCGACGACATCGTCGACAAACTCGGCTCGATGCGCATCGAAGACGCCGCAGAAATCGAAAGCTAAACTCCCAACTGAGACGGGTCTACAGTTCCGGTACGTTGAGGTGGAAGTCCCCGTTTCGAGTCTCGACGAGACACAGATGGAAGCCCTGCTTTCTAGATAGTTTGACGAAACTCTTTCGTCGCCCGCGGCTGAGCAGTCCACCTCCAGTCGCATCCGCGGCGGTTTCGAGCGCCCCCGGGTCGAAGTAGCTCGCCGTGACGAGAAACGCCGCGCCGAGCGACTCGTTCGACTCTCTGAGCCGACTCGTGTTCTCGACGAGCGACGTCATCATCCCTTCCGTCGCCGGGTCACGCGACCCGTTGAGGTTCGCAACGATGAGCGGGTTCCCCATCCGGTCGCGTAACACGACGTCGAACGACTGCTGTTCGCGGTGCTCTTCGCCGTCCTCGGTGTACTTCAACGTCACGTCGCCGTGCAATTCTGCTCGGTCGACCTTCGGAATCGCGTCGAACAGTTCGTCGAGGTTCCCTTGGTTCCCCGTCTCTCGAATCTCGTAGAGCAGGTCTTCGACGACCCACCGGACGAAGCTGTACTCGATGCTACCGTGGAGGAACGTCTCGTAAGCCTCGCCGTCGACGGCGAGGCCCTCGGTCTCGAACCCGGTGTGGTGTTCGAGTCGGAGATTTTGGTTGACCTCTTCACGTCCGGACTCGCCCGCGTGGGCCTTCTCTAGCGTTCCGCCGCTCTTCGTCCCGTAGCGAACGAAGAGGTTCGTCCCGTCGAGTGCGGTGTCCGCCGACATCGTCTGGCTCGGTGTCGACGTGGCCGCCGCCGACCCGGAGCGAGTCTCCTGTAGTTCACCTTCGAGACGGTCGACTTCGGACTCCAACTCTGAGACCCGCGTCTGCAGTCGGTCTACTTCCTCGCGGTACTCGTCGCGCTCGGCCGTGAGACGTTCTTGGGCCGTTTCGAGCGCTTGTTTCTGCTCTGCGGTCGCCCGGAGGCGCTGTTCGAGTCGGGCGACGTCGGCCCGCTGCGGGCCGCCGGACGTCTCCGACGACTCGGATTGGTCTGTCTCTCGGTGCCGTTGCGGTGGCTGCCGTCGTCGCTGCTGTCGCACCGCGTTCTGCCCCGACGAGGCACTCGCCGACTCCGACGCATTCGGCCGACTCCGGTCGGTGCTGTCGGTATCGGTGGACGTGTGCTGTCCTGGGTTCTGTCTCTTCTGAGACTTCTGAGACTCCTGGGAGTTCTTCGGGTCGAGCGCCGGAATCGACGTCGCTTCGCGCCACTCGGCCTCTTCGGAGAAGACGTCTGCACTGGCCGCCGCACTCGTCGCCTGCTCGGACGCGTCCGCGCTCGAACCCGGCTGTGCGCCAGCCCGCTCCTGCGGTGACGGCGCTGGCGTTTCGGCGACTTCAGTCGCGTCCATCCGCTCGACCGGTTCCGGTTCGTCGGACGCCTCGACGGCCTCCCCCTCCGCAGGTGCAGCATCCGGGACAGGTTCTGTCGTCGTCTCGTCTGTCTCGGGCACGTCGGCGGCCGAGTCAGCCGAGTCGGCCGTACTGACCGGTTCGGCGTGGTCGGCATCCGCACGCGGTTTCTCGGAGACGTCCGTCGCAGGCCGGTCGTCGACAGGAGACTCGACCGCTTCGTCACCCTCGTGGTCGACTGCCGCCGTCGTCGACGCGCCCGGAGTGGCTGCGGCGGTCGGTTCTCCGTCGGTTGGGTCACTCTCGTGGTGGTCGTCGTGTTCGCCATGCTCGCCGCGCTCACCGAGTTCGTCGCGCTCGGCGCTCTCGTCGGTCTCGTGTTCGTCGGCCGTCTCGTTCTCTGACTCGGGCGTGTCGGCGTCGGCGACGACAGTACTCGTGGCTGCCGTGTCGTCCTGTTCGGGGGACTCAGTCGGTTCGGGGGTGTCGGGTACCGGAGGAATCTCGACGATGTCGACACTCGCCTCTTTGACGTGGTAGATACCCACCTCGTCGTTCGCGCGCTCGAACGCCTCGTCGCCCGCGAGGAGCTTTCGGTTGTTGCCCACGTAGGCGACGCTCATCGACTTGCCGCCGTAGTAGACGACGTAGTAGTCTCCCGAGAGCACGTTCTCCGAGAGTTCGATGTAGCCCGTGAAGTTCCCGGACGAGAGCGTCGCATCCGCCGACGAGAGCGGTGTGTCGTTCGAGTAGTACTTCGCTCGTGTCTCGTTCTCCCCCGCCTGCATCGCGTACAGGAGTGGAAGCGCCGGGTCCGGCGCGTGATACGCGGTCGCGTCCGCGTCTTCGAACGCTTCGATACCGCCGTCGAAGACACCGACGACCTTTCCGTTCAGAACGAACGCCCACACCGACCCCTCGCTGACGGCACCGGTGAACTCCCGGTCTGCGAGGTCGTGGAGTCCGGCGTACCCGTCGGAGACGGGCGTCGACTCCCACTCGGCGACGACGTCGATTATGTCACTGTCCATTTGTCCCTATGTCCCGTGAACCCGAATAAATACTTTGCGGCGGCGGAAAGTGTGAATTAGTGACACATTCTCGGCGAGAGGACTGTGCCAGTTCTTCGACGTTCTCGTCTCCGACGGTAGGGCTTTCCCGACTCAGTCCGACACTCGACCGTGTCTCACCCTCGCCCCGACGAGTTCTCGTTTCGTCGCTACCTCGCCGCCAAACGGACCGTCGACGACCGGGCGCTCCACCGACCGACGCTCACCCGTCTGACCGACGCCGTCGCCGACCGCGAGACGCTCCGCGTCCTCGACGTCGCCGCCGGTCTCGGAACCGGACTCCAGCGTCTGCTCGACTGGGACTGTCTCCCCGACCGACTCGACTACACGCTCGTCGATATCGATTCGGCGACCCTCGACGCCGCTCGCGACCGTCTCTTGGCGTGGGCCGCCGAACAGGGGTACACGATGAGCACGGGTGATGAGGAACGCGAGACGTTCGAACTCACCCGTGACGCCGAGTCCGTCACCGTTCGATTCGTCTCCACAGATGCCCTGACGTATGCAGCGGCGACCGACGACCGGTTCGACCTCCTCGTCGGACAGGCGTTTCTCGACCTCGTGGACCTCGACAAAGGTCTTCCATCCCTCCTCGAACTGGTCGCCGACGGCGGTCTAGCGTACTTCCCTATCACCTTCGACGGCGTGACGCATCTCTCGCCCGTCTTCGATCCAGCCACCGACCACTCCGTCCTCGACGCCTACCACGCGACGATGGACGACGCCGACCGACCCGGGGGAAGCACGACTGGCCGGGAGGTATTGGATATGGTTGCGCACGGCGAGACGACGACGCTCGTCGCCGCTGGTGGCTCCGACTGGGTCGTCCACCCACCGTATTCGGCCGACGAAGCGTACTTCCTCCACCATCTCGTCGACACCATCGCCGGTGCCGTCGCGGGCGACCTGTCGGAAGAGCGTCGTCGCGCGTGGGCCGACGCGCGACACGACGCCGTCGCTGCGGCGGAGTTGACGTTTTTGGCGCACAACGTGGACGTTCTCGCGCGCGTTCGTCGATGAATCCCGACTGTCGAATCTCACGCTTCTGTTCGTTCAGTCTGCGAGCGACTCGTCGGCGTCGCCGTCGCTCTCACCCTCGGGCCGCGTTCGCTCGACGAGTCGCCCCGAGACGTAGAGCCAATCACGAGCGAACCCGGCCAACAGCGCCCCACCGAAGAGTGCTGCACCGACTCGCCCCGCCGCGGGCGAGACGACCGGCGTGAGTGCGACGGCGACGAACGCCATCTGGAGACCGGCGAGCACTCGCCGACTGGTTCGTGGTGGGAGGTCGGCGACGGCGAGACCACGATATCTCCTGAGACGAATGCCCGCGACGAAGACGTACCGCGCGACACCGACCGAGAGATACCACCACGGCACCTGCCCGGCGGCGGCGGCGACGAGTGGCGCGACGAAGAGTCCGAACGCGTCGTAGGCCATGTCGAGTCGCGCACCGAGTGCAGTCTCTCGGCCGAGACGACGGGCGAGTGTACCGTCGACGGCGTCGAGCGCGGCGGCCGCTCCGTACAAGAGTCCCGGAAGCCACGCGACTACCCCTCCGCGTGCAGCCCACGCGACGAGGAGGAAGCCGGCGACCCACGCGACGAGGACGCCGCGGGCGAGCGTCACGAGATTCGCGACGCCGAACGGCCACTCCGAGTGGTGCGCTGTCGCGGTTCGATGGACGGCGAACGTCCCGAACACGGCGATGAGAGCGGCGGCGGCGAACACGACCCATCGCCCCGCCTCGTCGGTACCGACGAGGCCTGTGAGAGAGACGGTGAAGAGAGCGGTCGCAACGAGGACAGTCGTGACGACCACGAGCGCCGAACGTCGTCGGCGACGGCGAGCGTCCCGGATGCTCTGGGCGCTCCGGTCGCTCTGTGGAGTGGTCGACGCACGAGTCACAGTCGAGAGACGGCGCGGCCACTCTTAACTGTACGTCGTGTCGCGAAAAAGCAGGTCGAAGCAGGCTGAACCACCCTCGAGTTCCTCCGAGACTCGGAGTGGGACAGAGTAGGTCGGGTCAGATACCGACTCAGTCGTCGCTGTCGTCGTCGCCGTCGTCGCGCATCTGGTCGAGTTTGCCGATGAGGTCTTCGTTCGAGGCTCCGGCCTCGAACTTCGACTCTCCGTCGTGGTCGTGTTCGTGGGTTGCGACAGCCTCGCTCTCGTCGAGGTCGGCGCTACTCTGTTGGTTCTCCTGCTCGGACTCGTCGTAGCTGCCAAATCCCATGTCTTGACCACGGCGGTCCACGCGTAAAACACCCTGGGTTCGTCGGAAGGATGGGGTGGGTTGACACCACGGACTTTACTGACTCTCCCTCCACGTCAGTGACAGATGAGCCACACTGAGTCGTCTGCTGTCTCTCTCGCTCGCCTCTCGGGGTATCTCGCACCGGTTGTCACGCTCGGGGGGATTCTCCTCGCAATCGTCGTCTCTCCCTCGTTCTCGTGGTCGGAGAGCGCCCTCTCGGACCTCGGTGTCGCGGCGTCGACGGCGCTCCTCTTCAACGGCGGCTTGGTCGTCGGTGGGCTACTCGGTCTGCCCTACGCCTATGCACTGTGGCACGACGGCCCCGGTGGACTCGGCCGACTGACGCCGCTCTCGTTCGCGCTCGCGGTGACCGCGATGGGACTCGTCGGCGTCTTCGTCAGCGGGACACCGCTCCACTTCCCAGTCGCTCTCTCGTTTTACTTGCTCGTGTCGACGACGCTCGCCCTCGACGGTCTCGCTCGGTGGTCGGCGCGAGAGGGACGTGTAGCCGCACTCCTCGGCGTCGCCCACCTCGTGGGGTGGGTCGTCTGGGTCTCGGGGGTTCGATTCGGGACGGGTCTCGCCGTTCCGGAGACGGTCGGTGCAGTTGTCTTCGCCACGTGGGTGCTCGGACTGAGTCCTGCTGGACTCCTTAGCTCACGAGTTCGTTGAATCGGTTGATGTCGGCGTCGATACCGGCGACGACGAGGATATCTTCGTTCTGGACGACGAACCCCGGCCCGATTTCGGTCAGGAGTTCACCGTCGCGTTCGGCGGCGATGATGGTGCAGTTCGTCCGCGCACGAACGTCCGCTTCGATGAGGCTCTTGCCGACGAGTCCCGGTGCTTCGGTCCGGAGGATATCTATCTGGGTGTCCGGCGAGATGACCTCCTCGTCGAGGGCGTTCGACGCAAGGATACGCCCGGAGACGGTCGCCAGCGCGAGGACGTACTCGGCACCGGCCCGGTAGAGTTTGGGGACGCTCTCCGTCTCGTTGGCTCGCGCGATGACTTCCACGTCGGGGGCGACCTGTTTGGCGACGAGTGTCGCGAAGATGGTCGTCGTGTCGTCTGCCAGTGCGAGGACGATACTGCGCGCTTCCTCGATACCGGCTTCTTTCAGCGTCCGTGGGTCCGTCGCGTCACCGACGACGTCGACGCCGGGTTTGTCCGCAGTGTCGATGACCGTCGGCGGCGTCTCCGTCCCCGTGAGCGCTTCGGCGGCCGCCTCACCGACTTCACCGAATCCGGCGACGATGACTTTCCCGCGACGGTGACGACGTGTCTCCGACAACGTGAGTCGTTTCAGTCGCTCTAGTTGGGACTCTCGACCCGCGACGAGTAAGATGGTGTGCTCGTCGATGACGTCGCTGGGGCCGGGTGGACTCTTGAAATCGCCGCGGAACCACGCGCCGATGATGTTCGTCCCGGTCATCTCGCCGACGCCGCTGTCGAGGATGCGTTTTCCCTCCAGTGGGCTGTTACGCTGGACGAGCAGTTCGGCGATTTCGAGTTGGTCACCGATTTCGACGGCGTCGCCCAGCGCCGACGAGATAGACGTCGTCGCTTTGCTCGCGAGTCGCTCGCCGAGCAGTCGACGGGGGGAGATGACGGCGTCGGCACCGGCGTATCGGTGGTACTCGGCCACTTCGGCGTCCTCGATGAGGGTGATGACGCGCACGTCCGGAGCGGCCTGTTTGGCCGAGAGGACGATACTCGCGTTCCGTTCGTCGGTGTCGTCGGCGACGAGCGTGTCCGCGTCTGTGATACAGGCGGCTTCGAGTGCATCGACGTCTTCGGGGTCGCCGTGGATGACGCTGTAGCCGTCTTCGTACAGGGTGCGGGCGTGTTCACGGTCGGCTTCGACGATGACGTACGGCTTGTCGCGCGACTGGAGTTCGTTGACCAGCGTGTCGCCTCGCGGTGTGAACGTGCAGATGATGACGTGGTCCTCCAAGTCGACGCGCGTCGGCGGGTCCGTCGCCAGTGCGGACTCGACGAGCGGCACGACGAAGAGTGGGAGCGTGAGGAAGATGAGGAACACGCCGGTCACCATCATCAGGATGACGAGGACGAGCGACGCGGGAGTGCTCCACGCCGAAGACTCCTCGCCGTAGCCAGTCGTCGTGAACGTCTGGACCGTGAACTCCAACGAGCGGAGGAACGATATCTCTCGTCCCTCGAAGACACCCTGTACCCACTGATAGAGGAGTGCGTACACGATGACGACGACGAATGAGAGTGCGATGTAGGCCACCGCCCGTCGCGTCGACTGCGACATTGCTCACTCACCCCTGCGGACGGACGGGAATTAAAGCCCGCCCTCCCGAAAGCCGCCTGATGAACTCCCGGCACCGAGACGCCGTGCTCGCGACGGGGGTCACCGTCTGCGTCCTCGTACTCGCACGAGCGATGGCTGTCGACCCGAACGTCCTCTTTCGCCCCGGCTTACTCCTCCTCGGTGCTGCCGGTGCGCTCGCACTCGAACTCCTCATGGCGTGGGTTCCCGACGTGAGTCGCCAACTCTGGAACGACGTGCGCGTGCAAATACTCGCCGTCGTCGTCGTCCTCGGTGGGGGCGTCGTGCTCGCCACACTGTCGGGCGTTTGGGTGTTCGGTGTCGTCATCGGGGGCCTCGCGACGTACTTCGTTCTGCTCGTGTTCGTGCTCACTGGTATCGTCCCCGGACCGGAGACCTGGTTCGAGCGGTCGGACTGAACGTCACCACTTCCGCTCACACCCCCATATAAAGATTGTAACGATTGGGCCAATTTGTTTATTTATATAGCACTCGCAGTTCAGGTGCGGTTCGACAACCGCCCGTCAAGGTCGGATGGTGTCGAACCGTGGCATTCCGGCGCCCAGGTGATTCAGGCCGATGCGCCTGTACCTGGGCCGCTTTCCTGCGACAATCTCCACCGACGACCGCCGAGTACGTCGAGTGTCGTCACTTCGCGACGAGCGGACCGAAAAAGAACGGAGTCGGTGTCGCCTCGTTACTGAATCGCGCCGCCGATTTCTGCACCGAAGTACAGCACGACGACGAGGAAGATCCAGACGACGTCGACGAAGTGCCAGTACATCGACGCCGTCGTCACCGAGACGTGGCGGCGTGCAGAGTACTGCCCGCGGAGTGCGCGGACGAAGACGATGCCGATGAGCACCGCACCGAGCGTCACGTGGAGGCCGTGGAGGCCGGTCAGTCCGAAGAAGGCGGACGCGTAGATACCTTCAGTGAAGGTGAACCCCTCGTGGACGATGAACTCGTAGTACTCGACTATCTGTCCGCCGATGAAGACGGTACCGAGGATGAGCGTCGTGAGCAGACCGAGGATGAAGCTCCGACGGTTCTCGTTTCTGAGCGAAACTTCCGCCCAGTGGAGCGTGAAACTCGATGCGACCAGCAGTGCGGTGTTGGCCAATACGAGCGACCCTGCGAGGCCCTCCGGCATGCCGGCGGGCGGCCACGTCGCTCCTGCACGGATGTAGAAGTAGTAGCCGAACAGCGCACCGAAGGTGCCGAGTTCGGACCCGAGGAACGCGATCATCCCCCAGCGGAGTCCGGAGCCGTGGTCGTCGCTCTCGCCACGTTCCCAGAACTTGACGATGAACGCGTGATACAGCCAGCCGTAGATGCCGATGAGGAGGACGCCGATGCTCCCGATACCGACGGCCTGTCCGATGATGGGACTGACGAGCGGGTCCTCGCCGCTGCCGATGATGTACAACGCGGCAGCGACGTAGATGCCTGCGCCGCCGATTGCGGTGACGAACGGCCACCAACTGGCCTCGCCGAAGCCCCGTGGCCAGTCCTCGACTGCGGGGAGGTGGTGTCCGTGGTCGTCGTGTGAATCTTCGGTACTCATACGCGTGGGTACCAGTCGGACTACTAAAAATCCTCCCAACCGCGTCGCTCGTCTCGCACGACGACGAGCCAGCGAATGTTGCCGGTTCGAGTGGTACAATCGACGTATCCCGGCGTCGCTCCGCAAGTTACTCGTAGGGGAGTGCCCGAGTCCCGAATACGACTGTGGTGTCGCGTCAAAAGAGCCAATATCGTCCTCCCGTAACGTCAACCGTTGGCTCGGCATCCACTTTCCAACCCCATGACACAGCCGTATTCGGTTTCACGCCGGTCAGTACTTCGAACACTAGCTCTCGGCGGCGTTGGCTCGCTTGCAGGCTGTCTCGGCGGGTTCGAGACGCAGTCCGCATGGCGTGACCCCCCGCTCGTCGAGAACCGTCCGAACGCAGTCTACCTTCCGGCGATTACCGAGGGGATGAAGATGTACGGTCGAAAGACGGCGGGACCGTACGGTGTCGCGCTCACCTACTCTTACCCGCACCGCTTCTGGACGCTCACTGGGGCCGAACGGACCAAGACCCCCGTCCGGAGCCAGGACTCGATACATCTGATGGTCTCGCTGTGGGACGAGAAGACGGGGACCGTCCTCCCGCTCGACGCGGGCGTGGCCATCGAAATCACACGGGGAGACGAACTCGTCACGCAGGAAGTCGCATATCCGATGCTCTCTCAGCAGATGGGCTTTCACTACGGGGCGAACTACGCTCTCGACGGGGAGGGAGAGTACACTGCCACGGTCCGAGTCGGTGGCGTCTCGCTGAACCGCACCGGGTCGTTCGCAGGTCGCTTCGAGAGAGCCGAGCGGGTCGCGTTCGACTTCACCTTCGACACCGACGACTTGTACGACGTCGACATCCGACGACTCGGCGACCGGCAGGGGACGAGAGACGCCATCGCGCCGATGGAGATGGGCTTTCCAATCGGTCGCGCACCGGACACCGACTCGTTACCGGGACAGCACCTCGGGTCGCAGACCAGCGGCGATGCCGTGTTCGACACGTTCGTCGTCGAAGACGGCAGTCGGTTCGGTGTCGAGCAGTCCTACCTCTACGTCTCTGCTCGGACACCGTACAATCAGATCATCGTCCCGATGATGGGCCTCGACGCGACGCTGACCAGAGACGGAGAACAACTACTCGACAGGACGCTAGCGCGAACACTGGACCCAACAGTCGGCTACCACTACGGAACGCCGGTAGACACCGTCGAATCCGGTGACGTCGTCGAACTATCGGTCGACGTCGCCCCACAGGTAGCCCGCCACGACGGGTACGAGACGGCGTTCTTCGAGATGCCACCGATGAGATTCCGTTCGTAATCCGCATGACCAACACACACACGACATCGACCGGAGAGTCGGTCTCCGATGCGCCCGACGCCGCGTACATCTGTGCGACCTGCGGACAGGCGTATCCGACCGAGACACTGCTGATTCACCACCGGGGGATTCGCCACCCCGACGACCTCAGCGAGACTGAACTCGAACAGTACCACGAGGCGTACGCCGAAGAGGAGGCGACGCTGCGGCGGTTTCGAATCATCGCCCTCGGCGGTATCGTCCTCCTCTACTTCGGTTTCCTCTTCATGTACGCCGTCTTCGCGCTCTAAGTTGACCATCTAACATGACCTCGCAGGACGACGACTCCGACACGGACACGCCAGTACAGTTACTCACGCGAGTGAGTAGACGCCTCGCCGTCGTCGCTCTCGCCGCCGTCGCGTTCGTCGGAACCGCCGTCGCGAGCAACGCCGCCGTCGGTCTCGACAGCGCGTCCCAGCAGTCGCTCAGTGTCCCGCGGTGGCTCTACGTCGCAACCGGTGGGGCGGTCATCGGCGCGTCCGCCTTGTTGGCGAGTTTCGTGACCGACCGTCGGTTCGTCGCGTCGATTCACTCGTGGCGTCGCTTCCTCACCGACGGACGGACGCTCAGGCGGGGTGCCCGGGTGGGTCTGTCCGTCTTGGGTGTCGTCCTCCTTCCGCTCGTTGTTCTCAGGGGACTCACCGGTCCGCAGGTCCCCACGGTAAACTTCGCTCTCGTCCTCGTCTTCGCCGGGATGCGTGCGGGTTTCACCATGGCGACGTATCTCTTCGGGAACGCCTGGCCGTCACTCAACCCGTGGCGGACAATCGCCGAGTTCGCGCCGAACGGGTTCGTGTCCTATCCCGAACGGTTCGGTCGGTGGCCGGCCGTCGGCGGACTGCTCGCTCTCGTCTGGGTCGAGACGACGACGGGCGTCACCTCGCTGCCCTCGGTGCTCGCGACGACGATAGCGGTCTACTCCGTCGTCACGACTGTCGGAGCGATACTCGTCGGTCCCGACGAGTGGTTCGAGTTCGTCGACCCCGTCTCGGTGTTCTTCGCCTTCTACGGCCGGGTCGCCCCGCTGACGTGGACTCGCGAGGGGCTGGAACTCCACCTGCCAGGGATGCGACTCGTCGAGGAAGAGTTCGTCGACGGCCTCGACGACGTCGCGTTCGTCGTAGCGCTCGTCTGGGAACTGACGTTCAGCGGGTTCGTGACGACGGCGGCCGGCGCGTCGTTCGTCGAACTCGTCGCGGGAGTCGGTCTCCCGCCGCTCCTCGTCTACGTCGTCCTCTATCTCGGCGGGTTCGCGGCCTTCGTGGGACTGTACGTGCTCGCCGCCAACGTGGCCGCGGACTACCTGCCAACCTACCGTTCTGCCCGAGAACTCGCCGTCTGGTTCGCGCCACCGCTTCTCGCCATCGCCGCGGGCTACCATCTCGCGCACTACTTCGCCTTCTTCGTCTCGCTGCTCCCCACGCTCGTGACCGTTCTCGGGTCGCCGTTCTCGCCGCCGCCGAACCCGCTGGTTCTCACGCTCCCGGCGTGGTTCGGGAGTCTCAACATCGCCTTCGTCCTGCTCGGCCATCTGTTCGCCATCTGGGTTGCCCACTCTATCGCGTACGAACGGTTCCCGAGTCGCGTTCAGGCGATTCGGAGCCAGTACTCGTTCGTCCTCGTCATGATGCTCTACACCGCTCTTAGTCTCTGGCTCATCTCGCTGCCGACGGCGCCGCCGGCGTTTCTCTGACTCTGACGTTGCGGTCGGAGCCCGTTTCGCTTCTCACTCGTCGTCGACGACCCATCGGAGCGTGACCTCTCTCGTCGCGCTTTCGCGGTCGGCGGCCGTCCACTCCACGACGACGTACTCCCGAGTCCCGTCCGGCGGCGACGGTGTGTCCGGGATGCCGTTACCGTCGGCCCGGATGCGGGCGTCGTCGTTTATCTCGCGACCGAGTGATTTGAGATACGCCACTGTCTCGTCGGGCGTCAGCGTCCGGCGACGTTCGCCGACACGTTCGTGTCGTCCGGCGAGGACAGCGTTGATGACCGCGCCGACGAGGAGGACGACACCACTGAAGTAGAGCCACGTGACGAGGAGGACGACACCACCGAGAATGCCGTAGGTCGCCGACTTGTCGGCGAACGCCGCGTAGACGTGGAACGCTCCCTGGAGGACGGTCCACCCGAGTGCGGCGAACACCGCGCCGGGGAGCGCTTCGGCGAGCGAGAGGTCGACGTCGGGGAAGACGTAGTACATCGGGAAGAACGCGAAGACGAGTCCGACGAGGAGGAGGAGTGGTTCGAGGACGCCGATGAACGGGACTGCCTCGAAGAGTGCGAGCGCAGCACCGGCGACAGTCGTCGCAATGGCGGCAAGCCAGATGGCGAACAGGACTACGATGCCGTCGCGGAGTTGGTCGAGAATCGACTCCTCGGACTCGGTGTCGTAGATGGCTGAAAACGCGGTATCGAGTCCGCGAAAGAGTTTGAGCGACGCCCAGAGCAACGTCAGAAGTCCGAGAACAGAGAACCCCACTTCGCCGCCGCTGCTCCGAATCGCCTTCGACAACGTGTCACCCATCGACGGTGAAACCGCGTGCGCGACACCGAGGACGGTCTGCACGAGACCAGGGTCGCCGAACACCGAGAGCGCCAAGAGCGCGAGAAACAGGAGCGGGAGGAGCGCGACGAACGCGTAGTATGCGATGCTCGCGGCCATGAACGTGACGTCTTTCTCGCGAGCCTCGACGACGGTCGTTTTCACGACCGACGTCGCGTCGGCGAGTACGGTACGCATCGGTAGTCAGTATGTAAACGAGACGTAAAGCCGCCGTGGCCGACACCGGCATCGAGTGCCGATGCCGCACCTCACTCGTCGACGACGTGTTGTCCCCAGAACCCACCGTGTTTCGTCACGAGCAGGTCGCCGTAGACTCGAGTCTGGCAGGCAAGTCGGAGTCCGGCGTCGAGCGACTCTGCGGAGTGCGGCGGGAACGACAACCGCGCTCGCTCACGTTTCGTCGGGCTACTCACGGCCAACTCGTCACCGGCAAGAGCGCCGAGTTCGACCGCACACGTCCCGCAGGAGCCGTGTCCGCGACAGTTGAGAACGTCTGCACGCCCGTTGTGCGGTGTCTCGCCCGCAGCGAGCAGGACGTCTCGAAGAACTGCACCCTCCGGACACTCGATTCGGTTTCCTTCGAAGTCGACGGTCGGCATGGGTTCCAGTACGGTTCAGCCACGCAAAGTCCTGAGGGTTAAATAGCCCGAACCCCCTGTTTCGGACATGGATACGACTCGCCGTGCCCTCCTCGCGACTGTCGGCGGAAGCGCGACGCTCGGGTTGGCTGGCTGTCTCGGCAACGTCGGTGGAAGCGATTCGGGTGGCTCGAACGGTTCGGGACGTTCCGGTGACTGCGACATCACCGAAGAGCCGAAAGTGCAGGAACTGACCCCGCCGACGAAAGGTCCGGACGACGCACCCGTCACCGTCAAAGTCTGGAAAGACTACGTCTGTCCGCACTGCGCGACGTTCACCCTCGACGTCCTCCCGAAAATCGAGTCGAACTACATCGAGTCCGGCGACGTGAAGTACGAACACCACGACCTTCCGCTCCCGATGAGCGAGTGGTCGTGGACCGTCCCCAACGCGGCCCGTGGCGTCCAAGACTCGATGGACGACGAGACGTTCTTCGAGTTCTCTCACGAGATGTTCGCAAACCAGGGCAAGTACTCGCTGGACTTCATCCAGAACAAAGCCGAAGAAGTCGGTGCCGACGGCTGTGGCATCCGTGGCGACGCCATCAACGAGACGTATCGCCCGGCACTCGAAGCCGACAAACAGCGGGCGCTCGACCGCGGTGCAGAAGGGACGCCCGCCGTCTACGTCAACGGGACGCTCGTCCAACCGACGTGGGAAGAAGTGAAGGCGGCTATCGAAGCCGAACTCTGAACGACGGACGAACCGACTACGTTTTCCACCGCTGTCGGCAACGTCGAGTATGCGACGTCTCCGCCTCCTTTCGGTTCTCGCGGGACTCTCACTGCTTGCGGTCCCGGCCTCTGCCCACCAAGTCGGGACACGTTTCGACGCGCCGCTTCCGCTCTCTCTTCTCTTCGCTGGCGCGGGTGCGACCGTCGCAGTGACGGCCGTGTTGCTCGCGTGGACCGACGAGACACCGACTGGACAGCGACGAGTCCTGACGGTTCCGTCGTCGGTGGCTCGACCCATCCGTCTCACCGGGCGTGTCCTGTTTCTGCTCGCGTTCGTCGTCGCACTCGTCGATGGAGTGCTGGGACCGCGTGCGCCACTCGGGAACTTCGCGACGCTGTTCGTCTGGCCGCTACTGTTGAAAGGGGTCGCGCTCCTCTCGGTGCTCGCCGGAAGCCCGTGGCGAACGCTGTCACCGTGGCGGACGCTCTACGACGGACTGGGGTGGCTCGAAGGACGAGACATCCAGTATCGGGCGTATCCCGCGTTCGGTGACTGGCCCGCGTTCGTCGGGTTTCTCCTCGTCGTCGGTATCGCAGAGAACCTCACACAGATACCGCAACGGCCTGCGCTGACCGCCGGACTACTCGCTGTCTACGCCGCAGTGATGCTCCTCGGCGGCGTCGTCTTCGGTCCACGGTGGTTCGACCACGCCGACGCCATCGGCGTCCTCTACCGACTGCTCGGGCGTGCAGCACCGTTCCAGGTGCACTCCGGCGACGCCAGTGGTGACACGCTCGTCGCTCGCGTCCCGTGGCGTGGCTGTCGAGACGCACTCCCACCGAGTGCTGCTGCCTTCGTCGTCGCCGCCGTCTACACGGTGAGCTTCGACGGGTTCGCGGAGTCACCCGAGTACCGGACACTCTTCTTCGGTATCCGAGAGGCACTCGGCGTCGGCCCGACGGTGAGCATCCTCCTCTATCTCGTTGGACTGGCCGTTTTCCTCGTCACCTTCGTCGGCGTCACACGGTTCGCCGGCTCTCTCGGTGACGTCGACAGGCCCGTACAGGCCTTCGCCGTGACTGTCGTCCCCATCGCCGCTGCCTACGAGGTTGCACACAACCTCAGCTACGTCGCGACGTATCTGGGCCAACTTCCGCGAACAGTCGGTGCGGGGAGCGTCGACCTGTTGTTCTGGCTCCCACTCTCCGTCTACTGGGGGCTCCAAGTCGTCCTCGTCGTCGTCGGCCACGTCGTCGCCGTCGTCGCCGCTCACGCCGTCGCACGACGACTCGTCGAAGGCCGTCGTCGAGCGCTCGTCGCCCACCTCCCGCTCGTCGCGCTCATGGTCGGCTACACGGTGCTCTCGCTGTGGATTATCTCTCGACCGGTGGCGGCGTAGGCCGAAGAGAGACGCTTATCCGAGACGGGTGGCAAGGTCGAACGATGCGGATAGCCACCGTCGTCGTCGGTGCCCTCCTCGTCGTCGGACTGCTCGGTGTGGCCGTCGTCGGCCTCGGTGACTCCGGCGGCGAACTTACCGAACGCTGGGTGAGCGACACCGGTCGGAACGTGCAGTCGAATCACCACGCCGTCGCCGTCGGGGACGGTCGCGTCTATGCGCCAGTCAGCGCCGAGTCGAAGAGCGATGGCTGTGCACTCGTCGCGCTCTCAGCCGACGACGGCACTACCGTCTGGGACTACCAGATTCCCACGGAGAACTGTATCATCCACTCCGTCGCCGACCCGACAATCGCGGACTACGACGACGACGGTGTGAACGAAGTACTCGCCGCGACGACCGAGAACGAAGTCGCCGCCTTCGACCCCGACAGTGGTGAGAAGGAGTTCAACCGAACGCTGTCGGCGTACGGCTACACGCAACCGGTCGTCGCCGACCTCACGCCTGCCTCGGGACGCGAACTCGTCGTCGTCGACGCCAGCGGCGTCGTCTTCGTCCTGAACAGCGACGGAGACGCGCTGTGGACGCACGACCTCGACGCTCGGGTCTTCGCGCAACCGACCGTCGCCGACTACGACGACGACGGCGAACCGGAACTGTTCGCCGCTGGTGACGACGGGAACGCAACGCTGTTCGCGGCGAACGGGAGCGTCGAGTGGCAGAGACAGGCCGGGTCGTCGATTCTCTGGGCGACGAGCGGTGACGCCGACGACGATGCGGCATACGAAGCGTTCGTCGCCACGAGCGGCGGCGACGTCGTCGCGTTCGATGGACGAGAGGGACACGAAGAGTGGCGACTCGACGCTGGTCGCTACACGGCGGTTCACGCACTCGAAGACACCGACGAGGACGGACAGAGAGAGCTCTACGTCACTGCCCGAGACGGAACGCTCCGCCGTGTCGACGCCGCGACTGGCGACGTCGCGTGGAAGATAGACCTCACGGCCGAGAGCGTCCAGATGATGCCGCCGCCCGTCGTCGGCGACGTCGACGGCGACGGTGCGAGCGACATCGTCGCCGCCGGCAACGACGGCACCGTCTCGGTCGTCTCACCGGGCGGCGACGTACAGGCGACGTACAGCCGTGACGTCCCTCTCTTCACTCATGCGACGCTCGCCGACACCGACGGGGACGGTGACGACGAGATACTGGTGATGTACGCCGACGGGCGAGTCGTCTCGTTGGACTACGAAGCGTAGTTCGAAAGAGCGAACAGACGAAACGACGGTACCGACTCCACGAGTCGATGTCTCGTACGACCGCAGGTCGACTCGTGGCGCGTGTCAGGCCACACGCTCGGTGGTGCCGTTCTCCTACTTGAACTCTCTTCTCCTCTTCGAGCGGCGCGTTCACTCCCCTGTCGGCGTCGGGAACGAGCGCAGTCGTCGCGGCGGAACGAGGAAGTTACCGCGGCGACGGACGAAGATGTACTCCAGAATCCCGTTGTTCACCCGCTGACGGATGGCCGGATTCGAGGTCAGGTCCGTCCCGTTCATCGCCTCTCGAACCTCCTCGAAGACGGAGATGCCCGTCTGGAGCGAGGGGAAGTGGAGACTGGCGACGTCGTCGTCGGTCGACTCGAAGTGTCGCCGGAGGACGCGGACGTTTCCCTCCTCGTCGCGGTTGGCGCGGGCGGCCTTCTGGGCGTGGCCGACACGTCCGTACTGTTTGGCCTGTTCCTCGATAGATTCGATGATGTCGGGCGTGAGGCCGCTACTGTCGCCGAGGTTGTCGCCGACGCCGTCCACGAGTCCCTCTGCGGCGTGCCTCGGGCTGAACATCTCGGCGACCCGGTCCTCGAAGTCCTGTTCGACGTACCAATCGTCGAGACGCTGTCGGATGTTGGCGACGTGTTTCGTCGTGCCACCGGCGAACGGTCCGTCTTGGAGCGTGACGTAGTCCTCAGTTGCCTGATTCTGTGCGAATCCGGCTTTGAACCCCATAAACAGTGGTGACTGCTCGGGAACGGGTTTCGAGTCCGGAATCCCGGCGACGTCCTGTCGCTCGGCGGGCATCCCAGCCCCGACGAATCCGGTGCGCCGCGAGTCGACAGCGAGCACGTCGGTGAGCGGTGACTCCATCGTGACGGTGTTCGCGGTGTCGCGGTCGCCCGTGAGCGCCTCCTCGGCTTCGAGGAGAGCGTCGGCACGCGTCGACCCGAGGTGGAGGAGTGCGTCTTGTCGGTCGAACTCCGGGTCCTCGAACGGCGCGAGCGACCGCGGTTCGGGGAGGTCGAGGTCGTCGGGCAGCGACTCGTCGAACCGGTCGAAGTAGGCGGGCGAGTAGGCGATGGAGTAGACGAGACCCTCGTGGCTCCGCTCGTAGGCCCGGTCGAGCGTCGTGAGTGCCGACTCGAGTACTCGACGGTCGTCTTCGGTGGGCGGGCCGTCGTGGTCGAGGTTCACGTAGAGGAGGAGTTGGTGACGTGGCCCCTCGACGTTCCCAGCGTCGTCGTGCACGAGAACGTCGTTCCAAGCGTGCTGTCGCTCCGGAAGTGACGAAGGGTCGTCTGTTCCCTTCGGGATCGGTTCCTCGGCACGGCTCATGCACGCGGAGAGGGCGCTGGCGCCGCCGACGGCGACGGCCGCCTTCATGAACTCTCGACGCGAGGACGGCCCATCGAACATACGTCGGCTAGGGTGTTGCGGCGTTAAGGGATTCTGGTCCGTCTCCCGAATCTCGACAGCCACTCTTTCGAGAGCCACACCAATCGGCATTTGTCCCTCGGGCTACTACGGTGGCGCAATGAAGAGTCGGACGTCCTTCCGCCACGCTCTCACGCCGGAGGGCTGGGCGTGACCGGATATCTCGTGCTCCCCTGTCACGTCGTCGCGACGGTGACGCCGATGCTCGTCCTCGCCGTGTCGCTCGCCGGCCTCGGGTCGGCCGTCGTCGCGGGTCTCGGTATCGCCGCGTACGCACAGCGACGCTCGGGGTCGTACCTCCTCGTCGCGCTCGCACTCTCTGCGATACTGCTCCGGAGCGCCGTCGCCGTCCTCACTATCGGCGGTGTCATTCCGTTCACGACGCACCACACGGCCGAACACGCGCTCGACTTCGTGTTGGTCGCGCTGGTGCTCGCGGCCGTCTACTACGCTCGCCGTGTGGAGTCGGCCGCAGGGGTGGACCGATGAGCACGACGCGAACGCGAATCGCCCGCCACGTCCGTGAGAATCCGGGTGTCCACTTCAACGAACTCGTCCGCGGCACGGAGTTTGCTCCGGGTCAGGTCCAGTACCACCTCCGACAACTCATCGGCGCAGAGACCGTCTCCGTCGAAGAACTGTACGGTCGGACACACTACTTCCCGCCGACGTTCGACGAATGGCAACGCGGCGCGCTCGCACTCGTTCGCCGAGAGACGTCGCGCGACGTCATCGGCCACTTGCTCGAATACGGCCCCACCGCCCCGGCCACCGTCGCCGACGACGTCGGTATCGCTCGAAGTACACTAGAGTGGCATCTCGACCACCTCGTCGAGCAGGACGTCGTGACGAAAGAGCGCGACTCTCGAAACCGTGTGACGCTCGTCCTCTCTCGTCCCGACGCGACGGCCGAGTTGCTGGCGGCGGTGTCGCCGTCGCTTCCCGACCGCTTCCTCGACCGTTTTACGCGTCTCGTCGACGACCTGCTCGCGGGAGACGTAGAGTAAATCGGACTGAACGAAGCGTTCGAAGACTGGACCAGAACCCGTAACCCACCGAGATGCTAACTGACGAGTAATGCAACGACGCGCCTTTCTCGGGGCCGCTGGACTCGGTCTCACCGGATCACTCGCTGGCTGTACGGCCGTCTCCAACGTCTTCGAGACGACGAACAGCCGCGAACCGCCGCTGGTCGAAAATCGACCGGATGCCATCTACATTCCAACTCACAGAGAAGGAATGGAGATGGTCGGGATGGGCGACGCCGGCGGTCTGAAGGTCGGCTTGATGTACAGCTACGCCCACCGCTTCTGGACAGTGGACCCGGACGGCGGAAGTTACGTAGCCACCGAAGTCCCGCTCGAAGCCGACGACTCGATTCACCTCATGGCCGTCGTCTGGGAAGCGGAGACGGGCGTCGTGGTGCCCTCCACGGACGTCACGGTCGAACTGACCAACGACGACGGACTCGTCTACGAAGAGGTCGTCTACCCGATGTTCTCACAGCAGATGGGCGTCCACTACGGCGACAACGTTCCACTCCCTGGCGACGACATCTACACCGCGAAAGTAACCGTCGCTGGTCTCCCCTTCGAGCGGTTCGGCGCGTTCGACGGGCAGTTCGAGCAGGCCGCCACCGCCACCATCGAGTTCGACTACCGAGAGGGCCAGCGCAACGACATCCCGTACTCCCTCCTCGAAGACAAACAGGGCCAGCGCGGGACGGTTCCGCGGATGGAGATGGAGATGCCACAGGGCGTCGCCCCGAGTTCGCTTCCGGGCGAGACCATCGGCGAAGGAAAGACCGAGACACAGGACATCACGTTCCGCGCACAGGCAGCCACCGACGACCGATTCGGCGACACCCCGTATCTCCTCGTCTCACCGAAGACCCGCTACAACGGCTATCTGGTCCCGCAGATGGGGCTGTCGGCGACGGTCGAACGCGACGGCGAGACGGCGTTCGAAGGCGACCTGACGCCAGGGCTGGACCCCGAGGCCGGTCTCCACTACGGCGCCCCCGTCGAGAACCTCACTCCCGACGACACCGTCACCGTCACTATCGACGTTCCTCCACTCGTGGCTCGTCACGAGGGCTACGAGACGGCGTTCTTCGACGTCGGCAGCGTGACAGTCGAGTGAGAAGGCACGCCAGAGAGACGCCAAAGACGCCAAGGATTTGACGCCGCCGTTCCTCTCCTCTGCTATGGGTTCTCAGCGACGTGACCGCGTCGTCCTCGCGATGGCCGTCTGGGCGGTACTCGTCTCGCAAGTCCTCCTCTATCCGGGCATCGCGGACCTCGTCACCGCGCTCGGCGCGACGGGAGACCTCGACGCCGGGATGGTGTTTCTCGTCGCCGAGTTCGCCGCGTTCGTCCTCTTCGCTCCCGTCTGGGGTGCACTCAGCGACACCCTCGGCAGGCGGGTTCCGCTCGTCGTCGTCGGGGCACTCGGCGGCGCGGCGGCCTACCTCACCCTCGCCGCCGCGCCGACGCTCGGTCTCCCGTTCACGGCGGCGCTTCTCGTCCGCGCCGTCGGCGGCGCGTTCACCATCGGCGCGTTCTCGCTCTCCATCTCGATGCTCTCGGACCTCTCGGGAGGCCACGGGCGCAACATGGGCGCGGCGGGCATCGCCATCGGACTCGGCGCTGCGCTCGGTTCTGTCGTCGGCGGTCGACTCACCGTCGTCGACCCACTCGCACCCCTCGCCGCCGCCGCGGGCGTCCTCGTCGTCGTCGCCGGTCTCCTCGCCACCGTCACCGACCGCGCAGAACAGTCCGACGACGCGGACGTCGGCGCGGCGCTCGGCCGCCTCACCGACCGTCCGGCACTGCTCGTCCCCTTCGCGTTTGGTTTCATCGACCGCATGACGGCCGGATTCTTCGCACTCGTCGGCGTCTACTACTTCCGCGAGACGTTCGGTCTCGACGCCGCCGGAGCGGGCGCGATGCTGGCGGCCTTCTTCGTCCCCTTCGCCCTGTTTCAGTACCCCGCCGGAATCCTCTCGGACCGTGTCGGTCGATTTCTCCCCGTCGTCGTCGGGTCACTGCTGTACGGCGTCACTATCGTCGCCGTCGTCGTCGCCCCGACGCTCGTTCTCGCGGCGGGCACGATGGTCCTCGTCGGCGTCGCCGGGGCGCTCGTCGCTCCCGCGACGATGGCACTCGTGACGGACGTGGCCGCCCCCGAGGAGCGCGGTGCGGCGCTCGGCGGATTCAACGTCTTCGGGAGTCTCGGCTTTCTCACTGGATTCCTGCTCGGCGGCCTCACGACGGACCTCGCGGGCTACACACCGGCGTTCCTGCTCGTCGGCGGCGCGGAGATGGTCATCGCCGTCGTCGCCGCTCGGGCGGTCAAGCGCTTGGCGGACCAGACGATACTGGGCGAGAGCGGGTCGGTGTCGGTGGGTGACGACTGAGCGGATGGGCCGCGTGGTGACGGATGTTCGGGGTCGTGCTGCATAGAGTGTGTGAGTTTTGCAGAAGGTTTTGAGTATCAACCCTGCTCGTTCACCGAGGTAGGAGAGCCTGCGAGTCCAAGTGTCCCGACCAACGCTCCGACAAGCATAATGATAAGACCGAACTGACCGAGTTGTTCTGAAGCGCCCGCGAACACTGTTCTCCCAAGCAAAAGAAACCCACCAAATATTACGAGAAGAAGACCAAGGTGATACGTATTACTGGGCATAGAATTCAAGTAAAGTAATGCGCGATAAAGTTCGGTGCGTATCGCACAGCTATCGCCACCGGTTTGCGGTCGTACTCAGGCAGTTGCACCCCCTTCGTCGAGCCTTCCACGGATGGCTAGCAGAGCGACAACGACTGCGGCTACGACGCTCACACCGATATGGACGGGGAACGTAAATACCTCGTCGGCATATGGCATGTTGACGTAGCTCATTCCTGCGATTCCGACAAACGCGACACCGAACGTCGCGTAGGCGAAGAGGGCCAAAGCAGCGGTCCCGGAGAGTCGGTCACCGTACACACTGGTAATCCCACCTGCCAGCAATCCGACGACGACGCCGACGAAGACGCCGATGATACCGATTGCAGGGGCTTCGCCAGCCCCCAGCAGTACAATTGTCGCGGCACCAGCCAACAGGAAAGTCGTGATGGCGGTACCCATTCCAAGGGCGATCGTACGAGCGTTCATAGGTGAAATATCACCTCAAGAGATGATATAGCTGACAGCTGGTTCTCTGAAGCCGAGAACTCGCTCACGGATACGAGACGAACGCGTTTGATTTTGACTTCGTCTACTGGCGAAGATGAGTACAACGGCACCATCAGGCTCTATACACCCACTCTATACAGCACGCGACTTCTGACAGCGTTCGGTGAGGTTTCTCCGGTCGTGCTGAACTCGCCCCGCGTCTCTGGCACCGAGTTCCACGACGTATCCCGGCAGGTAGAGTTCCGTAACCGAAAACTGGACTCCTCGATCATCAGTTCGGTTCTCAGCGGGTTCGAGCCAGATTCTACTCAGTCCACCACCGAATCGTCTCCATCACGTTCGTAGACCCAGACCGTCGAAATTCGGGCCCCTTGGACGCCCGTCACCTCGACGACGTACCCGCCGACCTCGATGCGGTCGCCGCGTTCTGGTGCGCGATTGAGGCGTTCGAGTACCAGCCCACCGATCGTTTCGACTTCTTCGCTCGTGAAGTCTCCCTCGATCAAGTCGTTGACCTTCGACAACGGGACGCCGCCGTCGACGTCGTACCCGTCGTCGTCACGCTGGCGAATCGAGGGTTCGCGCTCGTCTACGTCGAACCCGTCTCGGAGATCTCCGACGAGTGCCTCGACGACGTCTTCGACCGTCGCCATCCCTTCGAACGTCCCCCACTCGTCGATAACTGCGGCCATCTGCTGTTGGTCTTCTCTGAACTGTCGCAGGAGGTCGCTCAGTGCCATCGTCTCGGGGACGACGAGGATTTCGCGGGCGATGTCGCCGACTAGCTCGGCGTCCCCGCCCTCCACCTCTGCCCGGAGAACGTCTTTCACGTCGACGAACCCAACCACCTGGTCGCCGTCGTCGGCATCGAGAACCGGATAGCGCGTGTGCCCGGCCTCGAGGATGATCGACTGAAGGTCGGCGAGCGAGGCATCCGCCCGAACACTCACCACGTCCGGTCGTGGGGCCATGACCTCTCTCACCACGACGTCGTCGAGATCGAAGACACGCTCGATCATCGCCACTTCCGAAACGTCGATGTCTCCTTCCTCACCGGACCGACTCAGTACCCGAAGGAGCTCTCGCTCCCCGAGCGTCTCCTCCGTCTCGGAAGCAGGTGGCACGCCGAGTGCTCGCGTGAAGGCGTTGGCGGCCCCGTTGAAGACGACGATTCCCGGATAGAGGATGTAGTAGAACAGCTTCATCGGCGGGGCGAGGAACAGCGAGAGTCGCTCGGTCTGGGCGATTGCGAGCGTCTTCGGCGCGAGTTCACCGAAGACGACGTGGAGGAACGTGATGAAACTGAAGCCGACCGCGAAGGCGACCAGGTGGATGAGGTTCGCGGGAAGAACCGGTGCCAGCACGGGCTCGATGAGTGACGCCACGGCCGGTTCGCCGACCCACCCCAACCCGAGCGAGGCGATGGTGATCCCGAGTTGCGTCGTCGCGAGATAGTCGTCGAGATCCGTCATCACTTCTTGGAGCGTCCCCGAGCCGGGGCGCCCCTCCTCGGCAAGTTGTTCGACCGAGGTCCCTCGTATCCGTACGAAGGCGAACTCTGCAGCGACGAAGAAACCGTTGAGTACCACGAGAGCCAGCGCAACGACGACCTGCGCCAGCGAGAGCGCGACGTTCACCATCGGTAGGGCTGGAGGCCACGGCTGTTCGTTTGTCGATTGTCCATACCTGTCCCTCTGGTTCCATCTACTAAAGTCATTTAAACTAGCTCGAAAAGCGAGGTGACCGTCGCGATTCCCGACCCAGACGTGGAAACCGCTCGACAGAGACGACAGAGACGACTGAGACGAGAGTCCCCGACTAGTCGTGACCCGACGCGCGGACCGGTTGGTACGGCTCTTCGAGATACTCCATGTCGCTCGAACTCAGTTTGACGTCCAACGCCTCGACGGCGTCTTCCAGATGCTCGATGCTCGTCGTGCCGACGATTGGCGCGTCCACCGAGTCTTTGTGGAACAGCCACGCGAGGCTGATTTGGGCCATCTTGACGCCCTTCTCGTCGGCGAGTTCCTGCACGCGCTCGTTGACCTCTTTCCCGCCGCCTTCGAGGTACGGGTGCTGGCGAGCCAAGTCGTCGGACTGGCCGCGCGTCGTCGCCTCCGACTCCTCGTGGGGCCGAGTGAGGTAGCCACGGGCCAGTGGCGACCACGGGATGACGCCGACGTTCTCCTTCGCACAGAGCGGGAGCATCTCGCGCTCCTCCTCGCGATAGAGCAGGTTGTAGTGGTTCTGCATCGTCTGGAACCGTTCGAGTCCGAGTCGTTCGGACGTGTGCAGCGCCTCTGCGAACTGGTGGGTCCACATCGACGATGCGCCGATGTAGCGCACCTTCTCGCGGCGAATCGCGTCGTCGAGGGCGGCGAGCGTCTGCGCTATGGGTGTGTCGTAGTCCCAGCGGTGAATCTGGTAGAGGTCGACCGTGTCCATCCCGAGTCTGTCGAGAGAGTGCTCCAACTCCTGTTCGATAGCCTTCCGTGAGAGGCCACCCGAGTTCGGGTTGTCATCGTCCATCTGGAAGTAGCCCTTCGTGGCGACGACGGACTCCTCGCGGCGGCCTTCGAGGGCTTTGCCGAGGACGCGTTCGGACTCGCCCATCGAGTACATGTTGGCCGTATCGAAGAAGTTGATTCCGAGGTCTATCGCCCGTTCGACGAGTTCGAGTCCCTCCTCTTCGTCGAGTACCCAGTCGCGCCAGTCGCTCGTCCCGAAACTCATACAGCCGAGACAGATGCGCGAAACCTCCATGCCGGTGTCGCCGAGGGTCGTATACTCCATGTGCGAGACTCACTGTCAACGCACAAAAGCGTCGGTTTCGCGGAAGACGAAGCGGAGTGCTGTCGCGTGCCACTGTCGATTTTATGCCGCAGACACGCGTCTCTACACTCGACGAGAGCGTTCCGCTCTCGTCGTGATTTCCATGACTCACAACGTTCGACAGATGGGGTACCGCCTCGGTGTCCTGCTCGTCGTGCTCCTCGTGGTGGCGGGGTCGGTCCCCACACTCGCCTTCGCACAGGAAACGAACGCAGACGAGACGCGTGCCGGCGGTATCGTCAGAATCGGCCCGGGCGAGACGGTTACGGGTGACCTCGATGCGACCGGTGGCACCGTTCTCGTCTCCGGAACGGTCGACGGTGACCTCGAAGCGGTCGGCGGCACCGTCGTCGTCTCGGGTACCGTCACCGGCGACGTCACGGCAGTCGCCGGGTCGGTCACCATCGAGGGTGACGTCGGCGGCAGCGTCGACGCTCTCGGTGGGAGCGTCGTCGTCCGCGACGGCGCGCGTATCGACGGGTCGCTCGAAGCAGCGGCAGGAGCCATCCGACTCGACGGTGAAGTCGTCGGGAACGCGCGTCTCGGCGGCGACGAGGTGGCGCTCGGTCCAACCGCCGTGGTCGGCGGGAACGTCGAGTACGACGCCGAAACGTTCGACGTCGCGCCCGGCGCATCCGTCGCCGGGACGACGACGCAGAACGACGACCTCTCGTTCGACGTCGGGTCGCCGTTCGCCGGTGGTGTCGACTTCGCGGTGCCGGCGATTCCACCAATCGTCGCCGTCGCTTACGGCTTCCTCGCGAACCTCCTGCTCGGCGCAGTCGTGTTGCTCGTCGCACCGCGCTTCGCCGAACAGGTCGTCGAGGTTGGAACGTCTCGGGCCGTCCAGAGCGGCGGCGTCGGTCTACTGACGTTGGTCGGCGTCCCAATCGTGCTGGTGATTCTGCTCCTCACCATCGTCGGGATTCCGCTCTCGCTGCTCGGGTTCGTCGTCTTCGGGTTCACGCTCTGGGTCGGTCAGGTACTCGGCGCGTATCTCGTCGGGACGAAGGCACTCGACATGGCCGACAGTAGCTCGCGGTGGGGTGCGCTCGTCCTCGGGTTGCTGGTACTCGCCGTACTCGGAGTTCTCCCATTCGGTCTCGGTGGTATCGTGAGCTTCGTCATCTTGCTGCTCGGACTCGGTGCGCTGGCACTCGTGCTGTACGAGCGGTCGCGTGGTGAC
Organism: Halogranum rubrum; assembly: GCF_900114455.1. Classification (GTDB taxonomy): domain Archaea; phylum Halobacteriota; class Halobacteria; order Halobacteriales; family Haloferacaceae; genus Halogranum; species Halogranum rubrum. Next base: position 758,401 of record NZ_FOTC01000002.1, read on the forward strand.
CGTCGCCGGTCGGCCCCGGCCGTCGACGACGACCCGGGACGCCGACCGACGGCGTGAGTTCGGGATGTCCCGCTTCACTCCTTTTCGACTCGAACGACGAGCGTCCCGGCCGCGTGGTCACCGATTCGCCGTCCGCCGTCTGAGAGCAGCGCGACGACAGCGCCGAGTACGTACCCGACGATGCCGTCGACGGGACGCAAGAGCGTTCGAACGACTGCGTCACGACGCGAGAGCGACGCACCGTCGCCGGCGACGACGACGAGTCCCGTGACACGTTTACCGACTGTCTGTCCGCTCCGGGCTTCGAACCCGACCCAGTAGGCGGCCCATCCGAGGACGGCACCCACCAAGAATCCCGCCCACAATGCGGCGTCAGACCCGACTACGAGACGACCGAGGAGCGCACAAGAAGACCCAGCGACGAGAGTGACGACGCTGAGGACGCCCCAGTCAACGAAGAGGGCGACGACCCGTCGGCCGAACACGTCACCTGCGGTGTCGAGGTCACCTCGGACCGTCCGGACGCCGAACTTCGCGGGAACGCTCCCCTCGACGACGTCACCCTCACGGAGCCAACTCGGCACGTAGGAAGCGACGACGTCGACACCGCGGTCCTCGGCGGCCGTCGCGAGTCCAGCGAGATGTGCCCGACCGGTGGTGAGACACGCGCGGTCGTAGCCCTCCGCTTCGCAGCGTTCCGCGATACGCTCGACCATGACGTCGTTTCGGTGCGAAATCGTGCGGAAGATGGTGTAGAAGATTGCACCGAGTGCGACGTAGCCGAGTGTCCAACCGAGTAGCTCCTGCGACGAGAGAAACCACCACGACCCGACGAGTACGGGGAAGACGGCGACGACCCAGAACAGTCGATGGACGCGACGAGCCAGACTGAGTGCGGTCCAGCCACCGACGACGACACCGGCCGTCGCTCCGGTCGTGACCGGGTCGAGTGCGAGTATCACGAGAAATACGACCCACTCTGCGGCGGTTCGGAGCACACTGCTCTCGCCGAGTATCGAAATGACGTGGTCGTCGACCGGGTACAACGGGATATCTCGCTCTCGGTGGAGTTTACGCGCGGCGACGACCTCTGCCGGAACGATATCGCGGTTGAACAGTGCGTAGCCCGGCATGTGGAGGAGCGTGACGAGGAGCATACCGAGTGCCGACACCGGTGCTCGTGCCAGTGCTCGTCCGACCGTCGGAAACGAGATACCGTCGACCGGGTACTCGACGAACAGCGCGTCGGCTCCTTCGGAGAACCGTGACAGTTCACTGATGACCTTTCCACGACGGTCGATGTGAACCGCTCCGAAGAGGGCCAGTTTTGTCATCATCCGGACCTCTCACGGATGCGATAAAATCACACCGACTCTACCCAAATGATTATCCGTGGGCTTTTCGACTCTCGGCTATGGCAATCGAGTACGACGACGCCGTCGCAACGTTCGAGTGGGACATCCCCGACGACTACAACCTCCCGTCGGTCATCGAGTCCCACGCGGACTCCTTCGGCGACCGAGTCGCCGTCTACTTCCGCGACTCTGACGGCACACGCGAAGAGCGGACTTACGACGACATCCGCCGCGACATGAACCGTTTCGCCAACGCCCTGGCGGAACTCGGCGTCGGCAAGGGTGACCGCGTGATGCATCTCTTTCCGCGCCACCCCGATGGCTTCGCCGTCCAACTGGGCGCGCTGAAGCGCGGCGCGCTTCTCGTCCCCTGCTCGGAGATGCTGAAGCCGAAGGACCTCCAGTTCCGCGCCAACGACTGTGAGGCGACCACCGTCGTCGCCCACGCCGACCTGACGGAGATGGTCGACCCTATCGCCGACGACTCGCCGCTCGACACCTTCATCTCGCTCGACGGTGCGTCGGGTGACTGGCAGGCGTTCTCGGACCTCCTCGACGGCCAATCCGGCGAACACGACGGCCCCGCCATCGCGGCAGAGGACCCGATGTCCATCAACTACACCTCGGGAACGACGGGCAACCCGAAACCCGTCCGGCACAAGCATCGCTGGATGCGCTGCTTCGAACTCGTCAACGGCCCGTACTGGTGGGGTGTCACGGCCGAGACGGACTTCGACGACGAACTGCTCTGGGCGACGACGGGGACCGGATGGGCCAAGTGGTTCTGGAGCCCCGTCGGCGTCGGCCTGACGACCGGTGCCTCCCAACTCATCTACGAGGGAGAGTTCGACCCCGAGACGTTCTTGCAGGTGATGGACGAGGAGGGAGTCACCCGTCTCTGTGCCGTGCCGACGCAGTACCGCATGTTCACACAAGTGGACCTCTCGGGCTACGACATCGACCTGCAGTCGGCGCTCTCGGCGGGCGAACCGCTCAACCGTGAACCCATCGAGCGCGTCGAGGAGGCGTTCGGCGTCACCCCGCGTGACGGCTACGGTCAGACCGAGACAGTCGCACTCGTTACCAACTACCCCGGTATCGACGTCCGGCCCGGAAGCATGGGCAAACCGACGCCCGGCCTCGGCACGACCATCATCGACGACGACGAGAACGAACTCGACGCGGGCGAAATTGGCGAAATCGCCGTTCCCGTCGGCTGTCCGGGCATCTTCGACGGCTACTACGAGAAGCCAAACCTCGACGAGAAGACGTTCTCCGGCGAGTACTACCGAACCGGCGACTTGGCCTCTCGCGACGAGGACGGCTACTTCTTCTTCGAGGGCCGCGCCGACGACATCATCATCTCCGCGGGCTACCGTATCGGCCCGTTCGAAGTCGAAGACGCGCTCATCTCGCACCCCGCCGTCGCCGAGGCTGCCGCCGTCGCCAGCCCCCACGAGGAACGCGGCGACGTCGTGAAGGCGTACGTCATCCTCGCGGAGGGCTACGACGCGAACGACGAACTCGTCGACGAGCTACAGAGCTTCATGAAAGCGGAGACGGCACCGTACAAATATCCGCGTCGAATCGAGTTCGTCGACGAACTCCCCAAGACGTCGAGCGGGAAGATTCGCCGTATCGAACTTCGCCAGCGCGAAGTCGACCAGTTCGGGCAGTAACGTCTTCGAGTAGCGCTGATTCTCCTCGTTTAGCTGTCCGCGCCGTCACGGAAACTCGCCGTGTAGACGAAGAACGCACCGGTCGCGATGACGAACGTGAGAAACGTCACGAGCGACAGCACCGTCGCGATTGGTTCGAGTGGAGAGAGAAACTCTGCACCGGTAGTGTCGAGGACGAGAATCGCGAGAAGTGCAGCGACGAGTGCGAGCAACCAGTTCGTCAAGACGTTGTCCATGGACCCGTCGACACAGCCCCGACGGTAAACGCTGTCGACGGTCAGAGACGCTTCAGGCGGACTTCTTCGTCCGTCACCGTCGAAATCTGTTCTTTCCGTATCGTCGAGGTGGCTCCCCGCTCGACGCCGAACCCCTCTCGGATCGAGTCGGAGAGCGTTTCGTCGGCTTCGAGTGTGGCCGCGCCGTCGGCGACGGCTGTGACCGTGCCGATTCGTTCTCCGTCGTCTGTGACAACCGGCTTGCCGTCGTCGTCCTCGCTGAACTGATGTGCCGTACCGTAGGGTGCAGTCGGCGCGTAGGTGTGTCTCCCGGCCATCAGTTCTCTGCTTCCTCCGCTTCGTCTACAACCTCGTCGTCTTCCCAGCCTTCGGTGTAGATACGCTCGTCGTCGACGCCTTCGTCTTTCAACAGCTCCGTCGTGTCGACGACCATCTCCGGGACGCCACAGACGTAGAAGTCCGTGTCGTCGAGCGTGTCGAGTTCGTCGACGACGTGGTCTTGGACGTGACCGGTCGGACCGTCCCACTCCTCGTCGGACAGCGTGTACGTGACTTCGACGTTCTCGTTACTCGCCGCCAGTCGGGTGAACGTCTCGCGGTAGATGAGGTCCTCCTGTGTCTTCTCGCCGACGAACAGGTGGGCGGTCCCCGTGCCCTCCTCGGCGTAGGCATCGAGCATCGCCGCCATCGGCGTGATTCCCGTCCCGGTGGCGACGAAGGCGACGTCCGAGTCGAAGTCGCGGACGTAGAGTTCCCCCTCGACGTCACCGACGTCGACGGTGTCACCACGCTCTCGTTCGTGCATCCAAACAGATGCGGTCCCATCGTCGTACCGACGGATGGCGAGCGTCAGTTCGTCGGTTCCGGGGCGGTTGGTCGCCGTGTAGGGACGAACGACCTCCTCGCCGTCCTCCTCGAAGTGGACGGTCGTGTGTTGGCCGGGGCGAAACTCGAAGGTGTGGTCGTCTGCGACGAGGCGAAACTGCTTCACGTCGGGCGTGACCTCGTGGACGTCGGCGACGGTCGTCTCGTACGTCATCTACCGGGTCGACTCTCGGAACGCTCAAAGGCGTGACGGCCAGTCCAACGCTCGAAGCTGCCGAATCCGGCATATTCAATTCTTCAGTTAATACCAGAACTCTGGGTGTTTCGGGAGTACCGGCTGGTCGACGAACAGCAACTCCTAGGGTCCGAGTGCTTCGACGAGTCGCTGGCAAGTGACCTGTGGGTAACAGCACGAGAGTCGTCGCTGTCGGGCAGGAGCGACTGCGAAAAAACCACGTGTGGATACTACGCCACGACCGGTGTGGGTTGACAGACCGCGCACGGTGTGCGCAAGACTACCATTGCTCACACACGGTCTTGACTGTATCGCTCAGACAGCCGACACTGTTCAGTAGTGTCCATCACCGTCCGTCGGTGGATACCGACTCCGCGAGGTGCTATCGGGACACTCCGAACAGACCGGTTGCGAGACCGTCTTAGAGCCGTTCGACGTTCTTCGCTCGTGGTCCCTTGTCCGCTTGTTCGATGTCGAACTCGACTTCCTGTCCTTCTTCGAGGTCCGGGCCGCCGACGTCCTCCATGTGGAAGAACACGTCGTCGTCTGCGTCGTCCGTCTCGATAAATCCGTAGCCGCCTGTGTCGTTAAAAAACGCCACTTTACCTTTCGCCATACGGTGAACGAGACGTCACTTGTGAGTATAAGACTTGTGGCAACTGGCAGTACCATCCGGAACAAATAGACGTCTCTCGCCGTTGGAAGGTCGATTTCGAGCACTCTGATCTCGTGACGCTCGCTCTGCACTCTAAGGACGTCGGCACTCTCCTTAGTGTACTGTGACGAGCGTCTGCACCGACTGTCGAAGCTCTCCCTTTCGGACCGGTTTCTCCAGCAGTTGCCGGGCACCGATAGAGAGGGCTTTCTGTCTGACCCCGCTGGGGAGCCGTTTCGCGAGGACGAGAATCGGGACGCCGAGCGACTGCAGACGCTCGCAGCGTGCCCAAATCTCTGCGGTGAACCCGTCGATGTCGAGGACGGCCAGCGAGACACCGTCGGCCTCCTGGAGCAACGCGTCGAACTCTTCGACGTCGTCTGCGGTCAGGACACGATACCCTGCCTCGTCGAGGAGTCCTCTCATCAGTTCGAGATTTCGGCTGCGGGAGGCGACGGCGAGGATGAGCGCGTCGCCAGCCATCATCGGCCTCCTCGCGCCCCAGACCGGGGGATTGCTCGACTACGTTGCGAAACTCGCGCTACCCAGCCCTGCTGTCGTGACTGACGTCTCTGTCCTCCGTCTACCGACGTTCCCCACTCCTCTCCACCCATTGTGGGTTCACACTCGCCGCAGTGACTAAACGTTGTTTGCCGTTCGACCGAACGCTACCGTCTGCGGAACGCGCCGAGCAAGCGATAGCGTTTCTCTGGGTCGTACCGGCGGAAGACGAGACTGTTCGCCAACACCGAGACGCTGGAGAGCGCCATCGCACCGGCCGCCAACACCGGTTGGAGGAGGCCGAGCGACGCCAGCGGAATCATCGCCGTGTTGTAGCCGAGCGCCCAGAAGAGGTTCTGCTTGATCTTCGCCAGCGTCCCCTCGGAGACGTTGATGGCGCGGAGCACGTCCGCCGGGTCGTCGCGCATGAGCGTCACGTCCGCCGCCTCGATGGCGACGTCCGTTCCGCTACCGAGTGCCGTCCCGACGAAGGCGGCGGCGAGTGCGGGTGCGTCGTTGACGCCGTCGCCGACCATCATCGCACGTCGACCGTCGGACTGGATGTCCTCGACGACGCTCGCTTTGTCCTCCGGGAGCACGCCCGCTCGGACGTTCTCGGGGTCGATACCGACCTGCTCGGCGACGGCGCGCGCCGTCCGCTCGTTGTCGCCAGTCACGAGCATCACGGTGAGGCCACGCTCGCGGAGCGCGGAGACGGCCGTCTGCGACTCGGATTTCACTTCGTCGGCGACGGCTAACACGCCGAGTAATCGACCCGTCTCTGCGTCGTCGGGTACGCGAGCGACGAGCATCGCCGTCTTCCCCTCACGTTCGAGCGTCGCCATCGTCTCCTCGGCGGGCGACGGGTCGACGTCGTACTCGCGGAGCAGTTCGGGTTTGCCGACGAGGACGTCGCCGTGGTCGGTTCGTGCACGGATTCCCTTCCCGGCGACGTTCTGCAGCGCGGCCGGGTCGGAGACGTCGATACCGCGGTCTCTCGCGCCCTCGACGACGGCTTCGGCGATGGGGTGTTCGCTCCCTGCCTCGGCGCTAGCCGCCACGTCGAGCAGGAACTCCTCGGTCAGTTCGTCACCCTCGTACTCACTGGTGTCGTCTGTACTGACGACACCCGACCCGTCGGTCTCGGGTCGGAGCACCCGCACGTCCGTGAGCGTCATCTCGCCTTTCGTGAGCGTGCCGGTCTTGTCGAAGATGACCGTGTCGACGTCGCGAACGCGTTCGAGCACGTCGCCGCCTTTGAACAGGATTCCGTGACTCGCGCCGATGGCGGTTCCGACCATCGTCGCCGCCGGCGTCGCCAGCCCCAGCGCACAGGGGCAGGCGATGAGCACGGCGCTCGCGAAGACGATGATGGCGAACTCGGCCGACGAGACGGCACCGGGACCGCCCGCGACGAGTCCCCACAGCGGCAGCGAGTCGACGAACCCCGCGAGTACGTTGGGGAACAGATACCAGACGGCACCCCACAGGAGCGCGTTCAGGATGACCGCCGGGACGAAGTAGGCGCTGATGCGGTCGGCCAGCGTCTGAATCTCGGGTTGGCGACTCTGGGCGTCCCGAACCATCTGGACGATTTGCTGAATCGCCGTCTCCGACCCGACTTTCGTCGCTCGGACGTAGACCAGACCGGTCTCGTTGATGGTCGACCCGACCACTTCGTCGCCGGGTTCCTTCTCGACGGGAACCGACTCGCCGGTGACCATCGACTCGTCGACGGCCGTACTTCCGTCGATGACTTCGCCGTCGGTCGGAACTTTCTCGCCGGGTCGCACTTTCAGTACGTCGCCGACTTGGACCTCTTTCAGGGGAACCTGTCGCTCGTCGACGAACTCGCCGTCTCGTTCACTCACGACCGTCGCTTCGTCGGCTTCGAGTTCGAGCAACTGCTCGATGGCCGCCCCCGCCTGACTCTTCGAGCGGGCTTCGAGATAGTTGCCGAGCGTGATGAACGTCAAGATGAGCGCGGCGCTCTCGAAGTAGAGGCCGCCCGCGACGAAGCCGAAGAGGACGGCAAGACTGTATCCGTAGGCCGTCGACGACCCCAGCGCGATGAGGACGTCCATGTTGGCAGTGCGGTTCTTGACGAGCGCTTTGTAGGAGTTGACGTAGAACTCCTTGCCGAGAGCGACTTGAACGGGTGTCGACAGTGCCAGTGCCCACCACCCTCTCTCGACGCCGAAGAGCGTCTCGGGCACCGGAAGCCCAACCAGTTCGCCCATCATCAGCACCGAGAGCGGAATCGCGAACGCCGCCCCGAACAAGACGAGTCGAAGCTGTCGCTTCACTTCGGCGTCGCGGGCGCGCTTCCGACGCTCGGATTCGTTCTCGTCGCCGCCGGTGTCACGGACGGGCGAGTAGCCCGCGTCCTCGATGGCGTCGTAGATGGCGTCGCGGTCGGTGGCTGCAGGGTTGTACCGAACCTGCGCCTCGTCGGTGGCGTAGTTCGCGTCGACCGAGACGACACCCGGAACCTTCGAGACGGCCGATTCGACCGTCTGCGAGCAGTTCGCGCAGGTCATGTCGGTGATGCCGACCGAGAGCGTCTCGGCGACCGGGTCGTATCCCGACTCCTCGATGATTTCGTACACCTCCGCCAGCGATATCTGGTCGGGGTCGTACTCGACGGTCCCCTCGTCGGTTGCGTAGTTGACGTTTACCTCCCCGATTCCCTCCCGCCGTGTCAGTGCTTCCGTGATGGTAGACGAGCAGTTCGCACAACTCATCCCACCAATCTCGACCCTGACTCGTTCCATTGCAGTCACTTGGTACTACATAAGGGTCCCCTACTCATGCGGATTGTGACTCAGAAACTGTGGGTCGAAGTGGCCGAAACTTTCGTTTTTAATGTCCCGTCTACGCGCCGCTCTGGAGACGCTCGAACCGGTCTTCGAAGTTCGCGAGACAGGTGCCACAACAGAAGTGATACAGTTTGTCGTCGAGGCGGGCGGACTCGCCCTCACTCGTGACGTGATTACCGCACTCTGCGCAGGTGAGTGCCAACGTCGCATCACCGAGCGAGGGCGACCACTCGGACCCTCGGAGCAGGCGTACGTCCACGTCTCGGACCTGTTCGAGGTCGATTGCCTCGGCGAGGAGGCCGGTCACGTCGCCGTCGCGGACCGTGGCCTGCACGACGACTGCGCCGTCGGCCGTCTCGAAGGTGTGCTCGACGGCGTCGAGTTCGCCGAGTGCCGTCGCCACCTCGCCAGCGCGGTCCACCGGAACGTCGAGTTCGACGAGGACGGGGACGCCGGTGTTTAACAGCGAGCGGTCGACGTCGACGGTGAACCCTCGGACGACGCCCAGTTCGCGCAGACGGTCGATACGGTCGGAGACGGCCGGGGCGGAGAGGTCGACGTGGTCGGCGATGTCGCTGTACGGTCGCCGAGCGTCGTCGACGAGCAATCGGAGGATGTGACGGTCGGTGTCGTCGAGGTCACGCATGGTCCACCGTACTCGCTCGTCCGGGAAAGCGATTTCGTGCGGACTTTAGATTCGAAAGTCAATGCCGGACGAGACATTCGTCGTGAAACGAAAAGGGAGTAAACGACGTCACCTATAGACAAGGATATGACGACGACACTCACCGTCGAAGGGATGAGTTGCGGTAGCTGCGAAGCGGCCGTCGAAGCGGCGCTGGAAGGCGTCGACGGCGTCACGGACGCGGCGGCGGACCACGAGCAGAACTCGGCCACCGTCGAGGGCGACGCCGACCCGCTGGACCTCGTCGTCGCCGTCGACGGCGCTGGCTACGACGCGCAGGCGTAACGGTTACTCGCGCTTCTCGCGCGCCATCCCGTGGAACTCGTCGTTCGGTCGCATGTCGGCGAACATCGCCATTCGGTTCGAGAGGTTGAAGAATGCCGTGACGCTGGCGATGTCCCAAATCGCCTCCTCGCTGTAGCCGACTTCGCGGAGGTCCTCGATGTCGCGTTCGGTCACTTTTGCGGGTTCTTCGGTGAGTTTCACGGCGACGTCGAGCATCACTAGCTGTCTCTCGCTCACGTCGGCCTGTCGGTAGTTGGCGACGAGTTGGTCGGCCAGTTTGGGGTTCTTACTGTAGATACGAAGCAGCGCGCCGTGGGCGACGTTGCAGTAGTAGCAGTGGTTGACGCCCGAGACGGCGACGACTATCATCTCTACCTCGTCTCGGTCGAGTGCGGTATCCTCCACGAGCGCGTCGTGGTAGTCGAAGAACGCCCGGAAGTGCGAGGGCTTGTAGGCGAACGCCGAGAAGACGTTCGGCGTGAATCCGGCGCGCTCCGTCTCCTCGGCGATGCGCGCCTGGAGGTCCTCTGGAATGTCGTCGAAGTCGGGGACGGGGAAACGTCGCATCGCGTCGTCGTCGAGTGTCTGCTCGGACATGGGACGTGGTTAGATGTCACACCACTTAACGGTAGGTTGCCGAACCGTTCACTACCCGCCCATTCATCATCTCGAATATGCTCACCGAGACACGCGACGCCGTTGACGGATACTGGGCCGATGCGCTCGGGTGTTCACGTGCTGTCTTGCGACAGGAGGGCCTCTCAGTCGTCGAAGGTCCGGCCGACGAGGTCGAACTCGTCGCACGTGGCGACTCGGTGGTCGTCGCCGTCGGTTCGAGTCGGACGAATGTCGTTCGTGACGCACTCGCCGGACTCTCAGCCACGGCTGCCGTCGACGCCGACGTACTCACTGCTCGGTTCGCCTCTATCGGTATCCCCGTGAACGAAGTTCTCGGTCCCGCGTATCTCGGCTACGCGGACGACTCGACGCTCTGGCCAGTCGACGCGTCGACACGCCCAACTGTCGAAGATACGGTGCGAACATTGACCGAAAGCGACAGCGGTGCCTACGACCGGTTTCGTGCGGCGTGCTCCGACGACGAGTGGGACGCTGGTGGGTCAGACCTCGTTCCAGAGCGCACCGTCGGTCGGTTCGTTGACGGAAACCTCGTCGCCCTCGCTGGTTACACGGTGTGGGACGACACGCTCGCCCACATCGCCGTCGTCACCCACCCAGACCACCGGAACGAGGGCCACGCCCAAGCGGTCGTCGGACGAGTCGCACGGGTCGCACTCGACGACGGACTCGTCCCGCAGTACCGGACGCTCGACGCGTGGCCGTGGTCGATACAGGCGGCGACGAACGTCGGGTTCGAGCGCTGGGGGACGAGCCTCCTCGTCCGATTCGACTGAGGCTTCGAGCGTCAGATTCCGCGAATCGCCAGCACCGTCGCCGCGGCGACGGCGAAGACGCCTAGCACGAACAACCCGTAGTTCCAGAGCGTGTTCTTCGCGGGCGTCAGCGACAGCGAGTAACGCTTCTTCGACACCGGCCACAGGAAGTTCACGCCCATCGGGGTGATGACGTCGCCGAGGAGGTGTGTGACGACGGTGAGAGAACCGAGAAAGAACCCGAACGCGGCCAGACCGACCGTCCCGAAGCCGTCGATGGTGGCCGTCAGGCCGAGACGCTGCCCGAGAAAGCCGCCGACTGCGGCGAACACGCCGCCAACGAGTGCCGCGAAGAGAAGCGAGTGCGTCGGCCCGCGGTGAGAGATGCCCGGTACTCGGTGGTCGACGTCCGGCAACATCGACAGCCACAGCATCGTCGCGCCGGTGACGAACGCGAGTTCCACTGCGCCGGCGGTGACGAGCAGAAAGCCGAGAGGCGCGAAGACGAGCAGCGAAATCCCGAAGTGGCCGAAGCGGTACATGGTCACAGATTGCGTGAAGGCGGACAAAAACACACGGGTTCTACCGACACTCGCTCGACGGTGTACATTTATACGGCCACCTTTCCACCTGCAGGTCGTGCTTCAGACGCTCGAGTTTCTCTCCGGTCTCCCGCCGCTGCAGGCGACGTTGCTCGTCCTCGTGCTCTCTCTCGGCGCGGCGTTCGTCGTCGAGTTCGTCGTACTTCGGTTCGCCCGGCAGTTGGTGAGCGAGACGAACACCGAGTTCGATAACATCCTCCTCCAAGAACTCCGCATCCCCGTCGTCGTCACCGTCGCCCTCGCGGGCGTCTTCGTGTTGACACGACTCCCCGCCTTCAAATCGGGTGTTCTCTTCACACCTGCCGAACTGAAAGCGTTCTTCGACAACCCTGCGCTCACGATTATCGTCCTCGTGTGGGCCTACGCGCTGAACCAGATGGTCAACCGGTTCGTCGAGGCCGTACAGGACCGAGGGCCGCGCTTTGACTTCGCGCCGGTGTTCTCGAACATCTGGACGCTCGTGGTCCTTGTCGGGGCGGCCGGGCTGATTCTCCACGTATGGGAGATAGAGATCACACCGCTGCTCGGGGCGGCGGGTATCGTCGGCATCACCGTCGGCTTCGCCGCGAAAGACACCGTCGCCAACTTCTTCGGCGGCATCGCGCTCTACTTCGACGACACGTACAAAATCGGCGACTTCATCGAACTCGACTCCGGGGAGTCCGGCAGCGTCGTCAAAGTCGGTATTCGGTCGACGATGTTGCTCACACGAGACGAAGTGCTCATCACCGTCCCGAACTCGGTGCTCAACTCGGCGAAGATTATCAACCGGTCGGCACCGCAACACCGAAAACGGATTCGCGTCCCCATCGGCGTCGCCTATGGCACCGATATCGACGAGTTCGAGGACCTCGTCGTCGACATCGCTCTGGAGGAGAACCTCGCACTCGACTCCCCGAAACCGCGCATGCGTCTCCGTCGCTTCGGCGACTCCGCACTGGAGTACGAACTCCTCTGTTGGGTGAACAACCCGACGAAAGAAGCGCGTGCGAGACACTTCTTGAACCGCGAAATCTACAAGGGGTTGAACGAGTCCGGTATCGAGATTCCCTACCCGAAGCGCGACCTGTCGGTGCAGTTCGCCGAAGACGGGCGACGACTCGCCACCGCTGCGAACGCCGACGGTGAGGTGGCCAACGGCAACGACGTCGGAGACGAGGCGAGCAACAGACGGGAGCTTTAATCTCCCCCGTCCGTTCTACCCACTGTGCTCCAACTCGGCCCCCTCTCGGACCTCATCAGCGTGTTCGGGCCGTTCGTCATCCCGGTCCTCCTCTTCGCCTGTGGCTTCGTCGGCTATCTGATTCTCGTCCTTCTCGGTCGTGCTGGTCTCGGGAACGGCGGGCAGTAAGTACGTGACTGTGAGACACGACGGCGCCCAGTGGATGCTCGACTTGACGACGAGAGCCGTCTCGATGGAATCCCCGGTGGACGGATGGTTAACCTCCACAAAAACACTCGCTAAGGTCTCGTTTCGTTTTCGGTCGTTCTGCTTACCCACAATACTTGCGAAGAGATAGCGACGTTCGGGGGAGCTTTCCACAGAGGACACCGACCGCGAAACGTCACTACTCGTCGCCGAATCTCGTCGAATGACTGCTTCCCGCCCGCCACACAGACGTTCCCCGGTTCGTGAAACAGTCGTGTACTCACTTGCATTCCGTTTCATCAGCTCACGCCTGCCAAAGAGTATTGTGGTGAATTTACACAAACGGAGTGTAGTGAGTCATCAGCACAGCGAACGCTAAGACCGAACTGATGCAGAAAATCGTAATGAGTTAGCAAGTTCGGAAACGCAGACGTTCTGTATATGCTGATAATAACTAACACCACAGTGTTCGAAAGGGGAGTGTAGATATGTCAGAAGTATTCTTCAACCTGACCGGATTCCAGCGCGACCTCCTGTACGTCATTGCAGACCTGCAGCAGCCATCCGGGCAATCAGTCAAAGACGCCTACGAAATTTCGTCGAACGCCGAAATCAGCGACGCCCGTCTGTACCCCAACCTCGACACACTCGTCGACGAGGGACTGCTGGAGAAAGGCAACCTCGACCGGCGGACGAACTTCTACAGCATCACCGAACGCGGAGTAGAAGCTCTCGGAACCCGTCGGACCTGGGAGGACAAACTGCTTCAGACCGAAGAAGATCAAAACTCCATTCCGGTCTCCAACCGTTCGTAGAATCCGACAGAGGCAACTCGGCTACGTGGGTACACCACCGCTTTCGAACCATCGGAATCTCCGCTGTGACGTCGATTGGGGAGCGAACTCGCCGACCAGAAAGTGCGTCTCCTCGAGAATCGTGTCGATGTCATCTCCAGCAACCCGTGCGATGTGCCACAGTGACCCAAGATGAGGAGAAAACGGTGACTCAGCCAGCGATGCGAACGAACTGTTGCTGTCGGAAGCCGTACCCTGTGGTTGGAGCTCCGAGAGAGACAGTCCTTCGAGATGTTGGACCATCGATGCCCAGACTGATTCACTGATCCACCCGAGATCGTGATAGTACCGCAGCGCTTCTAACGCGCCGCGTGCGCCGAACGCCGCCCCGAGATACCGAGCCCATTCGAGCGCTGCGAGCGTGCATCTCGGCGAACTGTGTACGGTTTCGAGGTACGGGCGATGTTGTTGGTGGGATGTCCTCAATTCTAATTGTCTTGAAATCATATGAATGTGTCTCTCGTTTTACACCGTGAGGACGCCCTCGACGAGCGTTCTCGTGACTGCGCCTGTCACGGCACCAACCCAGGTGAGCACAACGAAGTGCAACCACGCATTACTCAGGTGCCCACGGTCGACGAGACGAATCATCAGCGCCGACAGGAGCGCGTTGGAGATGATGACCAGCATCAACAGATACGTCACGAAGTCGACGTCGTACACCTCTGAGTGGAAGATGCTCGCGGCAATCTCGTTGCTACCGGGCATCGCAGCCGTCATCGACATGAGGAGGTTGATGATCTCTAGACCGACGAAGAACGCGAACACGCTCGTCGCCGTAATACCGTACATGATGCCGATGATGGTCGTCGTCTCCTGTGAACGACGTTCACGAAGGTTGATAACTTCGCTGAAGTTCTGGTTGATGAGTTGGCCGAGTCGGGCAGGCGACCTTTGATGCACATCTCACTGAACTTCTGGATGAGGAACGACCCCGTCTCGGCGGCGAACATCCGCCACGCCCCACCCGAGTCGATTTACATCGACAACCGAGCGTGGAGTCCGTTGATGTTCTCGGTCAGCGCCCCGAAATCTTTCTTCCGAAGGGTCTTGAGGACACGCCCGGTCGAAGATTGCTTGACACTCTCGACCGCACCGAGAACGCGGATGAAACTCCCGAAGGACTCGTCTCGTTCCTTGATCGCGTTCTCTTCGTTCCGCATGACCCACGCGGGGTACAGCATCGGCGTCAGTGGTATCGCTAGATACAGCGGAAGTGGAACGAGCCGACCGTCGTACGGCAGGTAACCGAACAGGAGGGTGGCACACAGTCCCGTGAGACCGAGCGTGAGGACGATACCGACGAGGTGGCTGAGCAGTATCTTCTGGTCACGGTCGGTCTCGACGAGGTCTGTGTGGTACCAGATGGGGTCCATCGGCGACACCATGTGGATGATGAGGACGAACCCGACCTGGACGATGACGAACAACGCGACGATGCCACCGATGACGATTCCAGACTCCATCCCCGTCAGCAACGGAGTGATGATACCGAAGACGAGCGCGAACGTCGTCGACAGCGTCATCGAGAGGTGCAACTCTTTGAGGACGGTGAGTTTGTCGAGGTCGTTCTCGTAGCTGATGACGAACTTTCCGATGATTTCGTCCTGTTCTGTCAGGAGGAACTCCTGAAGCTCTTGGCCCGCACCGAGTGCGTAGGCCATCCGTTCCAGGAAGTCGGGCATAAGCGGACTCGGCACGCGTTTGGCTCGTAACCGAGCGGCCTCTTCGAGGCTCTGGTTCCACGTGTCGACGAGTGCGACGATGCGGGCGAGTTCTTCTGCGAGTGCACGGTACTCTTTCTCTGCGGCGGGCGTCCGGATAATTTCGACACGATCGATGTTCGTCGTCGACAGAATCGTCATGCGAGTGATGAAGAGGTGGAGCCGTTCTTCGATCTGTTTGCGGTGACGGTCTAGTTCGATCTTCGGATAGACGAGCGCGACGACGAGTCCGAGCACTAAGATACCGAGAGGAGGAACAGGACGATGAGAGGAACGCGCCCGACGAACTCGGCACCAAGACCTACGTCGAACTCTAAACCCACACTAACGCCCTACTGAACGAAACACGATATTCAAACGCGATTCATCCCTTCCTTTCCGTACTACAATGACCACCAAGGACTACGTCACCCCCGATGAACTCGACTACCGCAACAGCGAGCGCGTCACCCTACTTGACAACGGGCGGTTCATCGTCCACACGGGTGACGGCGAGGTCCCTGCGGACCTATCGTTCAACCCAGAACCCACCCCAGTTCGCACCGTCATTGACGAACTCGCCGACGACGTGGCTCCATACGCCATCGACATCACGGCCAAGACCGACTACGGTGTCGATCGCCACCGCGTCGCCGACGTTGACCTCCAGCGGGTCTTCGTCGACATGCTGCGGTGGTACGCGACGCGGGTTGAACCGACGATGGATCCTGCCGAGGTAATCGACGTTCTCCTCCGTGGAACTGAGTTCGGGCGCTGACCTCACGAATATTGTTCTGAGCCGTGTGCCTATTCACAACATCTGAGACGCACTGAGTGGCAGCTATAGGGGCTAGTTAGTAAGTAATGCTGTCTGTGCGGAATTCACAACCTCGTCAGGTCACCGAAAGAGGAATCGATGCAGACTGTGGTTCTGGCTGTGTCTGGTTGAGCCGCCGTCGGGTACTTACTCGAACGGGTTGCGCTCTCAATCAACTACGGGGTCTTTCGGTGGTTATCTCCTTCCTTTCGAATGTTTGACCCAGTTGCGTGAGACCTGCTTCCATCCCTACGCTAAGCAATTGGACTGGCCGCTGGCCAAGTAGAGGGTGTTCAAATTTCACAACCCCTCTCAGTCTTGCGATTTTGTGCGGTTGTGAATCGGTGCTGCTGGTGGTTTCAGGCCAGTTCATCGAAGGGGGTTGAGCAGCTACAACCCCCTCACGAGACGCGCTGTCGCTGCTGAAATCAAGAGAATCTTGCCTGAGAGACTCACAGGGGTCGTCGCCGGATTAACGGCGAGTGCCGGCTCTCCAACGAGATAGACGTCGATTTTCACAATCTCACTCCGTCTGTCGTTTTTCGCTTATTGAGCCTCTCTTAGAGATATCTTGACGAGAGATAGTTCGTTTAGTGGAAAGCCTCTTTCTGGCTTCGTTGGGTGCTTTACTGGCCGAGTTGCGTTTCCGTAGGCTGTTGGATACACCGTAATTCGTCAGTCTACTTGACGTCGTTCCGTACCTCATTTCTCCCCGAGATCACGGTCTCTTTCCGGACGAGAACTGGAAGTGGCACAGAGTCAAGACACGTCGACGCCGACCAACCCCGTTTATACACACCTCTCGACGCTTCCTTCCAGCTGTGAACCACCGCTACGCACAGAAGGTGTGTCTACTGTTCAAACCTCAACCTCTCCGGTACAGAAGCAATTATCACAACCTACTCTGTTCTGAACGCCTCTACTTCCTCTCGCGTCGGCAGTGCCGTCATCGCTCCAGCGGCCGTCGTCGTCGTCGCAGCCACGGCGTTCCCGAACGCCAGCGACTCGGCTAAGGACTCACCGGACGATAGCGCAGCAATCATCCCGGCAGTGAAGGCGTCTCCTGCACCCGTCGTGTCGACGGGGTCGACCGTGTAGCCGTCGTGGGTGACTTCCGTCTCCTCGTCGACCCACGGCGCGTCGGCCGTCGCGTACGCATAGGAGCCTTCGTCGCCGAGGGTGATGAGGGCGGTGTGCGGGCCGAACGCACAGAGTTCGCGGGCGAGTTCGGGGGCGTCGCCCTCGAACCCGGCCTCGCGGAGGTCTTCGGGCGTGGCTTTCACCACGTCGGCGAGGCGGAATCCTTGTTTCGCGGCTTCGAGGTAGGAGAACTCGCCCCAGCGCTCGGGTCGGGAGTTGGGGTCGAACGAGACGACGGTGTCGGCGCCCTGTGCTCGTTCGGCGAGGTCGATGATGGCGGCACGCGAGGGTTCGGTGTCCAGCGAGAGCACGTCGACGTGAACCCACCCGTACGCGGCGAGTGCGTCGTCGTCGATGGTTCCCGGCTTCATGCGCGTGTCTGCGGTGCCGTCGTGGTAGAAACTGAACTCTCGGTCGGCATCCTCGCCGAGACTGACGAAGGCGAGCGTCGTCTGAGCGTCGGGGTCCTGTTCGACGAGGTCACCCGTGAGTCCTTCGTCGGCGAGCGTCTCGACGAGGAAGTCGCCGAACGCGTCGTCGCCGACGCGTGTCCAGAAGTCGAGGTCGGTGTCGAGACGGGCGAGGCCGACTGCAACGTTGGCCGGTGCGCC
This sequence comes from Halogranum rubrum, assembly GCF_900114455.1. Classification (GTDB taxonomy): domain Archaea; phylum Halobacteriota; class Halobacteria; order Halobacteriales; family Haloferacaceae; genus Halogranum; species Halogranum rubrum. The sequence goes on from NZ_FOTC01000002.1 coordinate 776,163, forward strand.
ACCGGCACGCTTGTCGAACGAGTCGACCGACGCGAGGGGACCGGATGCGTCGGGGATGAAGTCGATGAGGCTCTCGCCTGCGACGAGGATTCGTGTCATGGCTCTCTGTCTCTCTTTCTCTGAGGTGTGGCAAAAGCCCCGGTGGTCGCGGTAGACACTGCACTAACGTTTATATAAAAATGACAGGATGTCCACCTATAACTATCGACCCGCGCGACTACGACCTCGGCGAACTCCGCGACGCCGCCAACCGGAGTTCGTCGAACAGGCGGACGCGGAGAGACGAACGAGCGGGCAGTGACAGACCGAACCGAGACGGGATACGCGAGCGGTCCGACGCTGGTCGGGACAGCGTCGACCGAACTGACGTCGACGGCGGGAACGACCCGTTCAGACAGCGCAGTCGGCAGCGAGTTCGTTCGCAGCTATCCCGAGTCACTCTGTGGCGCGATTCCCGCCGTCGGCGACGGCCTCGAAGCCATCAACGAGATATTCCTCGCCATCAACCTCGGACCGACGAACCTCGAAGCCTGTGCCTACCGTCGTGGCGAGCAACTCTCGCCCTTCGCGACGGGTGCCGTCACCGGCAACGAAGTCGACCGTCGTATCGCCACCTACGTCGAAGAAGAGACGCAGCGCCGGGTCAACATCGACCGACAGACCCCCGCGAGTACAAAGAGACCCACGCCGACTTCGTCGACTTTGACCCCTTCACCGACGTCATCCAGCAACCGGGCGGTGGCTCTCACGAGTCCACCATCGAGTGGGTCGTCATGGACGCCGTCGACGAGTACCTCGACGAAGTCGTCGACGAGGTGGTCAACCGGTTCCTCGCCGAGCTCGCAAACGACTACGTCCGACTCTATCGCCAGGCGCTCGACCGGCCCATCGTCCTCACGGGTGGGATGGCCTGTGTTCCCGGTCTGGTCGAAGAGTTCGAGACACGCCTGAGCGAAGAACTCGACCGGTCCATCGAGGCGACGGCCCCGGACCGTCCGGAACTCGCTGTCGCGACTGGCGCCCAGCGCATCGCCGAGCGCCTCGTCCGGAGTTCGTAGAACGTGGCCCAACACTCGACTGGACCGGGTGACCATTCGAGAGCCTCGTCGTCTGTGTCTACCACGCCCTCGCGCCACATCCGCGTCTCCCGAGCGGTGGCTCTACGCCGGTGAGGAGGTCCTCGCACAGCGGTAGCGTCACAATCCGACCCCTCCGGCGAGGACGCTTTTAGGCACCCGGACCGAACACTCTGCAGATGGCAGAGATACGCGACCCACTCCACGCCTTCGACGACGCCGTCATCGAGGCGGTCGCCCGCGAGCGTGACTTCGAGGTGCAGACACTCCGTGACCTGGTTCGGAAACAACAGGAGGTCGTCCGCTCGCTCCCCGGCGTCGACGACATCGTCTACGAGTGGCGCAAGGCGTTCGCCACCGACCCACTCGTCGAGTGCCGACCGGACGCCTACTATCTCTCCGTCCCCGGCCACGTCTGGCCGGAGTTCGCGTCGTCGCTGTCGGCGTCGAGCGAGGAACTGAACGCCGTCCGGGCCGTCCACGACCGACAGTTCCGGGCCGTCCTCGGCGACGTCGGCGGCGACACCGACGCACTCGTTCTCACGAGGCCCTAACTCGGCGTCGTCGTCTCACGAGCGAGAACCGAGAGACGACGGCTGGTTCGACAGTCGTTCTCACAGCACGGAACGATTGATTACACCCGCGAGTCTCTGCTCTCTCATGCCCGGTTCAGTGTTCCTCCGAGGGGAGGGTGTCGAACTCAGAACGGTCGAATCCGACGACCTAGCGTTCGTCAAAGACCAGATAAACGACCCCGACGTGTGGGGGACACTCGGTATGTCGGCGCCGAGAAACCAGCACAACGAGGAACAGTGGCTCGAACGGACGAGCGAAGACGACGATAGAGTCCACCTGCTCGTCTGCGACGACGGCGACCCGGTCGGTCTCATGGGTCTCCACGTCAACTCGACGTGGGGCGTCGGCGAACTCGGCTACTGGGTCGCACCTGAGTCGCAGGGGAACGGCTACTGCACGGCGGCAGTGCGTCTCGTCTCACGGTACGCCTTCGAGGAACGGCGACTCCACAAGGTCGTCGCCGAAGCGTACGACCACAACCCCGGGTCACAACGCGTGCTGGAGAAGGTCGGATTCACACAGGAGGGCGTCCACCGCGAAGAGGCGTTCGTTGGCGGCGAGTATCGAGACCTGCTCCACTACGGACTGCTCGAAGACGAACTGTAAGTTACAGTCCGAGTTGGCGGCCGAGCACGAGATGCTGAATCTCGCTCGTCCCCTCGCCAATCTCCATCAGTTTGGCGTCGCGGTAGAACCGCTGCGGCGAGAAGTCCTCGGTGTAGCCGTAGCCGCCGAGTACCTGCACCGAGTCCTCGGCGACTTCTCTCGCTGCCTCGCTGGCGTCGAGTTTTGCGAGTGCCGATTCGGTCGAGACGCGTTCCCCGGCGTCGTAGCGACAGGCGGCTTTGTGCGTCAGGAGACGGGCGCGTTCGGTCTTGCGGTACATGTCGACGATTTTGTCACGAATCGCGTCGTACTTGGCGATGGGTTTGCCGAACTGCTCGCGCTCTTTCGCGTAGTCGTGAGCGGCGTCGTACGCGCCCTGTGCGAGTCCCGTCGAGAGGGCGGCGATGGAGATGCGGCCGCCGTCAAGCGTCTTCATCGTCTGTTTCCAGCCTTCGCCTTCTTCGCCGAGTAGGCGGTCTTCGGAGAGACGAACGTCGTCGAGGGCGATTTCGCAGGTCGGCGAGCAGTTGAGCCCCATCTTGTCCCAGACGGTGGTGACTTCGAACCCGTCGTCGTTCTTCGGGTCGACGATGAACGTGGAGATGCCGTCGTAGCCTTCGCCGGGGTCGGTGACAGCCTTCACGAGGACGCTGCCCGCGACAGAGGCGTTCGTGATGAACTGCTTCGTGCCGTTGAGGACGTACTCGTCGCCGTCTTTGACGGCCATCGTGTCCATGTCGCTGGCGTCGCTCCCGCTGCCCGGTTCGGTGAGCGCCCACGCACCCATCTCCTCACCCGTCGCGAGTGGGGTGAGCCAGCGTTCTTTCTGCTCGTCGGTGCCGAACAGTTCGATTGGCTTCGACCCGAGCGAGACGTGGGCGGCGTAGGAGAGACCGATACCGCCGGAGACACGTCCTAACTCTTCGGTGACGAGCGCGTACATCAACTGGTCGCCGCCGAGTCCGCCGTACTCCTCGGAGATGGGGACGCCCATCATGTCGAGGTCGGCCAGTTGTCCGAAGACGTCGGCGGGGAACTGGTGTTCGTCCTCGAACTCCTGGGCGACGGGGGCGATTTCCTCCTCACAGAACTCACGGACGGTGTCGCGAATCATCCGGTGTTCTGCGGGTAGCTCGAAATCCATAGGCAAAGCTTGCGAGGGGGATGTGATAAAGTCAGCGAACGACCGTGAAAGACTCTCAGTTCGGGGTTCTCTGCCCACGATAATTATACGCCACCCCCTCATAGGGAGTGACAATGGACTTTCGCAGTCTCGTCAGAGGCCGTGTCGGCTGGCCCCGACTCGAAACCGTTGTCCGCGAGTTGGCCGCGCGATACGGCCGCGACGAAGTCCACGTCAACTTTCTCACCGCCGACAACTGGCTCTCCACCCCGATGGTCATCGACGACGAGTGGTTCGTGAAGGTCATCTCGCGGCAGAACTCGATGGTCCACGCGCTGTTCACCACCGGTCGGAACCTCGGCGCGTTCTCCAGCGGCACGGAGGGGTTCTTCGAACACTTCGGGACGCCGCTCCAGATGGCCGAACACGAACTGGAGGCCACCCGACAGATGCGTGATATCGGCATCAACGCTCCCGAACCCATCGAGGCGCTCGAAATCGACGACCTCGGCGTCGTCGTCTTGGAGTTCCTCCCGTCGTTTCGGTCGCTCGACCAACTGGACCGCGAGGCCGAGGTGGCGCTCGCGCCGGACCTCTTTGCGAACCTCCACCGCATGCACGAACACGGCCTCGCACACGGCGACTTGCGCGCGGAGAACGTACTCATCCTCGACGACGAACTCTACTTCATCGACGCGACGAACGTCCGCGAAGACGGCCGTGAAGACGCCCGGTCGTACGACCTCGCGTGCGCGCTCGGGGCGCTCGAACCACTCATCGGCGTCCCCGCCAGTGTCGACGCCGCACTCTCCGCCTACACCATCGACGAACTCCTCGCTGCTCGGGAGTTCATGGACTTCGTCAACATCAGACCGGACCACGACTTCGACGCGGCGGGATTAAAAGGCGAGATCGAAAAACGAGCGTCGTAACGAGTCGACTCTGTCTACTCTGTCTTCTCTGCGTCGAGATGCTCTTCGAGCAGGTTGACGTTCCGTCGGTTCGCTCGCCAGAAGATGTCGAAGAGCGTCCCGAGGACCGGAACCGATCCGACGGCGACGTCGACACCGACGTTCCCCAGCATCTTCACGATCTTCGTCATCGGGACGCCGAGTCGAGCGGCCTCTAGCGGGATGTACAGCGAGAGTACGCCGCTGACGATGTCGCCGGAGACTGGGAGCAGTCCCAGTGCAGGGTCGAGTCCGACTTTCCCGACGATCGGGAGTTCGACACCGTCGTCGAGAAGCGACGCAAGTGCCCGTGCCCGGTCGAGCGCCGCGTCGTCTGCCGCATCGAAGAGTTCGGACGCATCGGAGAGGTCTGACTCGTCGAAGCGTTCTTCGTTGGTATTCATCGTGTCCCTACGTTTCCGCCGCCGACGGATGTACGTGGTGGCTGTATATCCCTGCTCGTGTGGGTCGTCGACAGGGGTGTCGTTGCCTCCCAATCTGGGGGATTTTTCACGACCGCTGGCGCAAATCTTACCACACCATGAGCGACCAATCGACCGAGACGTACCGCCACTACATCGGTGGCGAGTGGACGGACGGCGACGGGACAGAGACGTTCGAGAGTACGAACCCAGCGACGGGCGACGTGCTCGGTGAGTTCCGCCGCGGCACCGAGAGCGACATCGACGCCGCCCTCGCCGAGGCCGACGACGCCGAAGAAGAGTGGCGCGAACTCTCGCATATCGACCGCGCAGAGTACCTCTGGGACATCTACCACGAACTCCGAGAGCGTACCGACGAACTCGCCGAAGTCGTCACCAAGGAGTGCGGAAAGGAGATTTCGGAGGGTCGCGCCGACGTCATCGAAGCGTACCACATGGTCGAGTGGGCCGCTGCCGACGCCCGCCACCCGAAGGGCGACGTCGTCCCCTCCGAAATCCCCGCAAAGGACGCCTACATGCGCCGTAAGCCGCGCGGTGTCATCGGCTGTATCACCCCGTGGAACTTCCCGGTCGCCATCCCCTTCTGGCACATGGCCGTCGCGCTCGTCGAGGGCAACACCGTCGTCTGGAAACCCGCCGAACAGACGCCGTGGTGCGGGCAGATCATCGCCGAGATGTTCGAAGACGCTGGCATCCCGGACGGCGTGTTCAACATGGTCCAAGGCTTCGGCGACGCTGGTGCCTCCATCGTCGAGGACGAACGCGTCGACACCGTCCTCTTCACGGGCAGTGCCGAAGTCGGCCACGAAGTCGCCGAGAAAGTCGCCCAGCAACCAGGCAAACTCGCCGCCTGTGAGATGGGCGGGAAGAACAACATCGTCGTCACCGAGGAAGCAGACCTCGACATCGCGGTCCACTCGGCGCTCATGTCGTCGTTCAAGACGACCGGTCAGCGCTGTGTCTCCTCCGAACGCCTCGTCGTCCACGAGGACGTCTACGACGAGTTCAAAGAGCGTTTCGTCGAACTCGCACAGAGTGTCTCCGTCGGCAACCCGCTCGAAGAAGACACCTTCATGGGACCGCTCATCGAGGCAGGCCACAAAGAGAAGGTCACGAAGTACAACCAACTTGCGAAAGACGAAGACGTGAACGTACTCGTCGACCGCACAGAGCTAGACGACGACGAGATTCCCGAGGGTCACGAGGAGGGTCACTGGGTCGGTCCGTTCGTCTACGAGGCAGAGGCGTGGGACGACCTGCGTTGTACCCACGAAGAGGTCTTCGGCCCGCACGTCGCGCTCTTGAAGTACTCCGGTGACATCGAGGAGGGCGTCGCCATCCAGAACGACACCGACTACGGCCTCGCCGGCGCCATCATCTCCGAGAACTACCGTCAGATCAACTACTTCCGCGACAACGCGGAAGTCGGCCTCGCCTACGGGAACCTCCCGTGTATCGGTGCAGAGGTTCATCTGCCGTTCGGCGGCGTCAAGAAGTCCGGCAACGGCTACCCCTCCGCGCGTGAGATCATCGAAGCCGTGACCGAGCGCACCGCGTGGACGCTCAACAACTCGAAGGACATCCAGATGGCCCAGGGTCTCTCTGCGGACATCAAGACGAAAGACGACTGAGTCGACTGGCGACTCCCAGCGGATGGACTTATTTTCGTCGCGTCCGTAGTCACGGTCGATACTGATGCTCCAGCAGACTCTGGTAGGACTCCAGCGACGCCTCTCCCCACAGACGAGGCGGCGCGTGACCGGTGTCACGGCAATTCTCGGTGCCCTGCTGTTCGGGGCGGCGATTCTCTGGCAGGCTATCGTCGACCTCGGAGAAGGCGGCGACGAGATTCTCATCGACATCCGGACCGTCGTCGCCACCATCAGCGGTGGGACGCTCGTCGCGGCGATGGCACTGCTCTGTGTGGCTGCCCTCGGAACCGCACTAGCGTATCCGACGGCGACGGACCGTTACTGGCAGTTCGGCGTGCTCTCGACGGTCGGTGGGTTCGCGCTGAGCGTCGTCGCCGCACTCGTCCAACTCCTGTTCGTCGCCGTCGCACCGTCACTGGTCCCTGCGGCGGGAATCGTGTTCGGCCTCGGCGGCCTCGGAACCATCCTCGGGGCACTCCCGATGGGTATCGGTCTCTGGCGTATCGCCGACGACCCCATGATGAAGGGTGCCGCGTTCAACCTCGCTGCAGCGGGACCCTCTGTCGGCAACGGAGCAATCTTCTACGGCGTGTTCGCACCGTTGGGTGCGGCGATGTTCATCGGCCCGCCGGTCGTCGCGTGGCTTCTCGTCGGCGCGTACTTCCTGTTTCGAACGAGCAACACGGACGTCTCTGACACGCCAGACGTCGCGTAACCGCTCTGCAGACAGACCGTCGGAACTGTCGAATTCGAGTGTTTAGGTGGGCCATATATGTGGTACACTGCCACGGTATCAGTTTTGAAATTCGGTGTTTAGGAGGTCAACACGCTGTTTAGTCGGACCATAGGAAAGGGCATCCTGTCCGAAGAGGGAGATAGCATGACGAAGCGAAACTCGACCCGTCGGCGGTTCCTCGCGAGTATCGGTGCAGTCGGTACAGTCGGTGTTGCCGGCTGTACCGGGGGCTCCGACACGTCGGCGCCGTCGAACACGACTACGACCGGAACACCGACTGCGACGTCGACAGCAAACGCGACGAGTACGCCCGAAGGGACGACAACGCCCTCCCAGTCCGATGCCGCCTTCTCTCGCGGCGAACTCGTCGAGGACTTCGAGAACTACGAGGAGGCCCGCTGGGGGACGATTCGTGGCGACGTGAAGACCGACACTAACGAAGTGTACGCCGGCAGCCAATCGCTCCACCTTTCGAACAAGAACGGCGGCGCGGCGGGCATCTTCAAGGCGTTTCCGGACGGTCTCGACCTCTCGAAGCACGACCTGTCGCTCGCCGTCAAACTCGACAAACCCGCCAACGGGAAAATCTCGATGGAGTTCATCGCTCCGGCACGGAGCGACATGCTCGTCAGTAAGCGGTTCATCCCGACGGAACTGAACGACTGGGTCCGCATCGACCTCGGCTACACGGGGAAGAAAGGCGAACCGGTGATGGAGGCAATTCAAGAGCTCCGTCTGCTCGTCCTCTCAGAAGACGGTACGCCCATCAACTTCTGGATCGACGACCTGCGGAAGATTCCGAAGCCCAAGAAGGGGAAGGTCATGATGGTCTTCGACGACGCCGTCACTTCCCAGTACGAAGTCGCGTTCGATATGCTTCAGGAGAAGGGTTGGGCCGGCGGTGTCGCCGTCATCCCGGACGCCATCAACAGCGAGGGGAACCTCACGACGGGCCAGATGCGCGAGATGCGCGACGCCGGTTGGGACATGATGGCCCACCCGCAGACGCCGAAACCGTTACCCGAGTACTCGGAGGCGAAACAGCGACAGATGATTCAGCAGACGTACAACTACCTCGACCTCAAAGGATTCCCGAAAGGGGCACGCCACTTCGTCGCCCCGTACCACCGCGTCGGTCCGAAGACGCTCGAAATCGTCAGTGAGTTCCACGAGACGGGTATGATGTTCGGTGCCTGTCCGAACAACGCCCAGCATCCGAGCAACATGTTCACGATGTCGCGTATCATGGGTCGCGACCCGCGCGGTACCCGCCGCGTGCTAAACCTCGCCGAGGAGTTCAACCAGATGGTCTCGATAGGCTGGCACGGTATCGGCGACGGACCGGACTACCGAGTGTCGACAGACGACTTCGAGAACGTCATCAACCACATCGCCAAGAAGGATATGGACGTCGTGACGCCGTCGCAGTTCCTCGACGGCATCTAACGAGACACGAGAGTTCGTCTCCGCTCTTCGACCTCTGAAACTCTCGAACTCTGGAACGTTCTCTCTCTTCTACCTCCCGCACCTCCTTTCTCTCTCTTCTCGTCCTACAGAGCGAGTGCTCTCGCTCTCTCGTCGAGACGACTGGTCCGTCTCACGCTCAAGTACAACCGAAATTGGGGCACGTCGGACCGAGTTGCGTCACAGCGACTCGGTTGACTCGCGAGTGAGTGGGTGAAACTGAAACGAAGTGAAGTACGCCCCTGCCGGGATCAGGGGCGGATGTGCCATGGCCATGGCGTGTCACCGGTGCGGCGGATGAACCGTCCGGCGATGTGTGGCGGCTGGCGGAGCCGCCTCCGTGAATGCACTACAGTGGACCCCTGCACTGCAGTACGGTGCGGCGGTTGCTGCCGGCAGCGACGAGAAAAGCGTCGGCTTCCGGCAATTTCGCTTTGTTCGGAGTACGGATAAAACCACCGGCATCGGCGACGGACCTCTGTCGGTACATTCGGAGCCGTGGTCGTCTCCGGTCGAAGGCCGCTCTCGCGACTACAGCGAGTCGCGTCGGTCGGCCCACGCGGGAAACTCCGCTCGAACTTCGGCGACACGGTCCGCGTCTATCTCGGCCGTGACGAGCGTCGGTTCGTCACCGGCACTCGCGAGTGGCGTCCCCCACGGGTCGAAGACGGTCGACCGCCCGAGGAGTCGTGTCTCGTCGAACTCCGCCGCGCCGTTGATGCTCGCGACGTAACAGAGGTTCTCGATGGCCCGTGCACGCGTCAACGTCTGCCAGTGTTCGACGCGCGGGTAGGGCCACGCACTCGGGACCAACACGAGCGTCGCTCCCGCCTCCGCCAGCGAGCGATAGAGCTCCGGAAACCGAAGGTCGTAGCACGTCGTCATGCCGACTTCGAACCCTTCGAAGGGGACCGTCTCGAGCACGTTACCCGGCGTCAACAGACGTGACTCGGCCGATTCGTAGCCGAACAAGTGGTGTTTCCGGTAGACGGCGGCCTGGTCACCGCTCCGGTCGAAGAAGACAGCCGTGTTGGCGAGTCCGTCGTCGTCGGGGACGTCGTAGCCTGCATCGGCGCTCGCTTCCAAATCTTCGACGTGGCTACCGGCGAGGAGGCCGACGTTGTACTCGTCGGCCAACTCGCCGAGACGAGAGAACGTCGGGCCGTGCAACCCTTCGGCCTCTCGGGCGTACGAATCGAAGGCGAAGTAGCCGACGGTGAACAGTTCGGGGAGCGCAACGAGGTCAGCCCCACGCTCGGCAGCGTCGGCGACGGCACGTTCGGCACGTTTGAGGTTGCCGTCGACGTCGCCCGCCGTCTGGTCGAGTTGAGCTAGCGTCAGAATCATACCGTCAGTCCAAGGTCACGCCGGAGGGCATCTTCGAGGTTGTCGAGTTCGCGGTCGAGGTTACGCTTGAAGAACTTCTCGACGCCCGGCAGACGGCCGTCGACGACGAACTCGTTGTGGAGTTTACAGCCTCCCGCTACCTCCTCTATCGTGTGTTCACCCGTCACGCGGAGCGCACGTGACTTCCCCGTGAACTTCACGTAGCGTGGCTCTTCACGTGTCACGTCTTCCGTCTCGACGCCGACAGTGGAGTTGAGAAGCGGAATCGGGAGTTTGATGTGCCATTTTGCTTTCCGCTCGTTGTGCGGGTCGATCTCGTACTCTTCGACGACGCTGATTGCTTCCGCACGCTTTGCAGGGTCTGCGATGAACTCCCACACGCGTTCGGGGTCGGCGTCGAACTCGAACGTCCGCTGCACCCGGACAGTCATGGAAGGGACTTGGGGCGAGACGCTAAAAAAACGAGGTGTTAACTCGGGCTGACGCGCCACGTCGTCGAGCGGGCGCGACCCCACTTCTCGATTTCGACGTCCTCGGACTTCTCGGCGAGGCGCGGGAGACGTGACCCCACCTGTTTCGCGGAGAGACCGATGGCTTCGGCGATATTCTTCGCTCGGAAGTATTGCTCTCCGCCCGCGACGGCGTCGCTGAGGTACGCGACGATCCGTTGTTCTTCTTCAGTGTATTTCGTCATTCGCCACCTTCTAGGGACTGTAGATATTAACGATTGTCGCTATCCCCAGTAGAGGTGCGTGCCGACGATAGCGATGGAGGCGGCGACCATCGCGAGTGCGAATCCCCACGCCTTCGTGACTTGTCCCGGTGCCAAGAGAAGGACGGCAGCACCACCGATTGCGACGAGCGAGAACAGCACCGCAAACCCGATTCCTTTGTCCGATTGGACCGCGTGCACTTCCATACCTCTGGGTTCGATGGCCAGCACTTAGTTCATTCGACACTCCCACACACACCCGACAGTAGGGCCGAGACGCTCTCGTTCCGGTTCGATTTAGCCCAGTTTGGTTCACTTCGAGTTGCTTCACTTCGACCTGGTTCCCTCGATTCGCTCGATTCGCTATCGCTTGCACCGAGCGAACCGAATATATGTGATGAACGGACACGGACTGGTATGTTCGGAAAGTTGAAAGTCGGGGTAATCGTGGTAGTCTTGCTCGTCGGTACTCTCGGGGGCGCTGTCGCACTTGGCGCCGTCGGGACACCCTCCGTCTCGGGCGTCGAGAACCGCTTCGGTGGCGTCAACGAGACGTCGACGGTCATCGAGAGCGACCTCCACGTCTCGAATCCGAACCCCCTCGGCGTCGCGCTCGGCGGTCTCTCGGCCGACTACGCCGTCTCGATGAACGGTGTCGAGATGGCACACGGCGTCAAATCCGGCGTCGACATCGACCGCGGAAACTCGACGCTACCGTTCTCGACGACGATGGACAACGAACGGATTCCCGCGTGGTGGGTGAGCCACATCCGAAACGGCGAGTCGACGACGCTCACCGTCGACGCGAGCGTCCACTCGTCGCTTCTGGACTACTCCTTCGGCGCACCGAAGGTCGAACGAACGGTCGAGACGGACCTCATCTCGGCGTTCAACTCCACTGAGACGCGGCCGGTGAACGCCGACGCACCCGTCGTCTCCGACCCGGTGCTCTACGTCAACGAGACGAGCGCACAGTGGGGCGAGGTCAACGAGTCGGTGACGCCCATCGATATGGACTTCACGATGTACAATCCGAAGGCGTTCCCCGTTCCCGTCTCCGAAATCGGGTACACCATCACGATGAACGACGTCACCGTCGGCAACGGAACGTCGGCACAGGGGTACGTCATCCCCGCAGGCGGACAGCGGACGGTCGAGACGCGTACGCTCGTCGAGAACGAACGACTCGACGAGTGGTGGGTGACGCACTTAGAGCGAAACCAGCGAACCGACCTCGAAATCGACTTCTACGCGAAGGTTCGGGTCACGGGCGAGACTATCCGCATCCCACTCGACGAGATGACCTACACCGAGACCATCGAGACGGACATGTTCGGAACGAAAGTCGAGGCAACTGGACAGACGAACGTGACCAGTGAGAGCAACGAGAGTGCGTCGACGCCGGAACCGACCGTAACTACGACGTCCACGGACGGTGGATCAGACTCGACGACGCCGACAGCGACACCGACCGACACCGCGAGTGCGACGCCGACACCCGAGAGCGGTGAGACGACGACAGAAGACGACGGACTCCTCGCACTCGGTCGGTAGCGCGGACTGACAAACGACCGAGAAATCCGACATCTGCCGACAACGTTTTACCAGCGTCGTGCATCACACCGAGTATGTCACGGAGTACCCAGTCTCCTGGTCGAGTTCTTCTCAGGTAATGAAACCGAAGTCACCGTCTCGAGCGACGACGAGTCCATCGTCGTCCAGATGGGTGACCGCTCGTGCGAACTGTCTCGAACGGACGCCGCCGAGTTACAACGCGCCATCGGCACGGCGCTAACGGAGAAACGGGAGTTCTTCCGAACGGCCGGTGAGTACCGTGAAGATGGCAGTTACGTCGTCTCGCGGCGCGGTGCCGACTCGACGGGCAACGCGAAGGTGTTCGAGAACTTCGAGGCGTTGCGCCGTCTGTACGACCGGTTGCCCGACGCGTTCGACGCCGACGACGTCGGTCGAACCGGAATCACGGGATCGCGCCGACACATGCTGATTCGGCACTTCTGTGAACATCCTGCGTTCGACTGCGACATCGAGCGACGAAACCCGTTGCGAGCGACGAAAATCGTCGAGAAGGCAGTCGTCGAGATGACCGCCGACTGAGTGGTTGGGAGATTCAGACGAACTGGAGAGCGACGCCGACGGCGAGGATGAGAACGGCGAAGCCGTAGACCCAGAGTGCGGAATCGTTCTCGATGGCCCACGTCTCGAACTCACCGCGGATAGCGTTGCGCGCGGCGATACTGACGTAGAGGAGACCACCGAGAAGCACGAGTACCGCGCCCAGTGTCAGTCCTTCGCGCCTCGTTACTGCGAGACCGTACACGAGGAATGCGGTGCCAGCGAGTCCGGACAGACCCGTGGCGAGTTTCGCGCGGTTCATATCTCGTCGACGAATAGCGGTGAAAAGAATCTGTCGCCGAATCTGCACGACATCGGTCGTCGACAGCGCCAGCGTCTACGTAATCGTGACGTGTTCGTTCTCCTCGTTGAGCGCGAGGTTCGCCGCGATTTCGGCGTTTCGCATGGCGTACTGCGCGGTCTGTTGGAGACTCACGAGCACTTCTCGCACGCGAAGGAGGTCTTTGTTGTCCATCTCCGGGAGGTCGTTGAGGATGTCCTGTTCGCGGTCGCTGATGTCGTGAAAGAGGCGGCGGACCTCGATGGTCTTGTCGTAGTTCCGTTCGACGACGGCTTCGACGGCCTTCACGGTAATTTCGTCCACTTGGTCGGTGTACTCCCGGATGCGCCGCATCGTCGACGGGTCGACGTCGAGAGTGTGGCCTTCGGTGTTCAGGACGATTTCGGCGATGTCTTCGGCGTTGTCTGCGGTGAGTTCGAGGTTCTTCGCGACCGAGCGATAGCCGATGAGCGGGAAGCCCGATTCGAGGCCGACGGCGCGACAGAGATTCGGGTTCTGGTAGGCGGTGAAGATGAGCCGGAGCAGAAGGACGAAGATCTTGTTCGCCTGTCGCTCGCGGTTGAGTGCGCGCTGTGCGAGGTCAGGGTTCCCGTGGGCGAGCGCTTTGACTGCCTCGCCGCGCATGGTACTGCCCGTGTTCTCCAGACGACTGAGGAGGTTGTCGAGCGTGAAGTCTTCCGGGTCGACAGAACACCGGATAGCGATGCGTTCGGGCGTCTCCTCGATGACACCGAGACCCATCAACTGCGTCTCGGCTTTGTAGACGGCGTTGATGTGCTCGCTGTCGAGTGCGCCCTCGCGTTTCTCGACGTGGATAACTCGCCGTCCGAGGACGTACTGTGCGACGATGGCACGTTCGAGTGCGCCGGCGTCGAGGTTGTCGGCGTGGAGGACCGCCTCGGAGTCCTCGGTGTTCGCCGATTCGGGGAGGACGGTGAGCGTCCCCTTTCCGCCCATCCGAATCGACACTTCGTCGCCCTTGTTCACGCCGTGCTCCTTCGCCCATTCTGCCGGAAGCGTCATCGCCAGCGTCGACGGCCCGAGTCGCTGGACTTTCCGCGTTTCCATGCCACTGCATACCGCACCAGTGACCTTAATCTTGACTATATGCCCATTATACGTCGTATGATATTCGTGTAAGATTGATACAGCGCTCAAATCCTAATATCCCTCCAAGGTAGTCGATAGATCACACGATTTCCATCATCCGGCGCTCGAAGCGGCCCACGCGAACTTTCGTCCATCCTCGAAGCTCCTCGTCGAGGTCCGGGTCGTCGGTGTCGACACGAAGCACCCCGAGGTCGTCGAGTTTTGCGCGTGAAGCGACGACTTCGACCTCGCACTGTCGGATAACGTCCGGTGAGAGTTGCGGGTTTCCGCGCCCAAAGACGAACCCCTGTCCGCCGATAGGCGTGACGACGATGACGTTTCGGTCGCCGAGGTTCGACAGAATCTCCTGTTCGGTGGCGTCGCGGACCAACACCTCGCCGTCGCGCCACACGTCGACACCGAGCGCCGACCCCTCGAATCCGAGAGCATCTTTGACTGCACCGACGGTACTGCCCGGTCCGAGGACGTACGTCACGCCCGATTCGATGCTGTCGGCGACGCCCGCGGCCAGTGCTTCGACGGTTCCGCCGCCAAGTTGCTTCGAGGACTGCAGGTCGTCGGCGACGGGGACGAACGCGATGCCTCGAAGTTCCGGGTGAACTTCACCAGCGCGGTAGTCGTCCTCGTCGATGTCCATCACCTCGCGGCGCTCCGTCCGGTCGAACGTCGCCGCAATCTCGCCGGCGTCTTCGGGCGAGACGCCGAACACCGAGGAGTAGACTTTCACACCAGCAGGAACGCCGAGCATCGGCGTGTCGGTGTCCGCATCGTCCAGTACCTCGGCGACGTCTGCGGCCGTGCCGTCGCCGCCGACGAAGAGTACGAGGTCCACGTCGGCGTCGAGGAAGGCTTCGACGGCCGCCTGCGTGTCGCCCACGCTCGTCTCCTCGTCTCCCGGTCGGCCGACGACGGTCGGGTCGAACCCTGCCTCGCGGACTTCGGACTCGCCCATCGGGTCGGCGTAGGTGAGTAGTTCGGTGTCGGGAGCCAGTGCTGCGAGTCGTTCGAGCGCACGTCGCGCACGCTCCGGTGCGCGGGGTTCTGCGCCTCGTTCGCGGGCCTCGGCAACCTTCCCGTCTGTCCCCTTCAGTCCGACTCGACCGCCCATGCCCGCGATGGGGTTGACGACGACACCGATACGCATGTCTCGACACTCGAAAGCGACCGAGAAAAGCCGTCCGGAAGGAGTACTCTCACCGAGCGTACTCGCTGATGTCCGAGAGGTCGTCGACGGTCGGTCCGTTGACGACGATGACCTGCCTCCCGTCTCGGACGACGTAGAAGGCGTCGGCGAATCCGCCGTCTGCTATCACCCACGTCGACTCGCCAACCGACTCGGCTCCGTGGCCGTCGAGCACGCGGAGATACGCCTCGGAGAACTCGCGGGCGTCTTCCTCGGTGTCCCACGTCGACACCCAGACGTAGCCGTCTTGTTCGCCCTTCTTGTAGGGGACAATCTTGTCGTTGCCCCACCCCTGCGAGGGCGGACTCGTGTAGTTGTACGTGTCGTATCGACCGCCGTCGCGCTCGACCACGGTCGAGCGGTCGACGACTTCGTTTCCGTACTGGTAGCCTTGGTACCAGAACATAACGTACATAGACGCTTCGCCGGCCGTGTCGGCACCGTCACCGTTGATATCGTAGCGTTCCCATCCGTTTCGGGCCGTGTCGGGGACGGTCAGTGTCGGAATCGCGTCGTCAGCGTGGTGTATGATGCGCTCCGTCGACTGCGGCAGGTTCTCGTGAGCGGCGTCGACGGCCTCCCATCCGTCCCGTTCGACGACCGAGTGGACGTAAGCCGTGCCGTCGCCGTAGGGTTGGACGACGACGAGCACGACACCGAGGTTGAGACGACTGTAGTCGGGCGTCGGCCTGTTCGACGCCGGCGTCGCGACACAGTCCCACTCGGTTACACACTGCTCGACGTAGCGGTCGGTGACGTACTCGGCTTCACCCTCCGTCAACCCGTTTCGTGCCAACTGGCCGTCCTGCGTCGGCGGGTCGTACCGCGGCGCGCTCAGGTTGTACTGCTGGTCTTGCAGCGCGTGGACGAGTTCGTGAATCAGCGTCGCGTTGTCGATGACGGGACGCTCGGGCGTGTCGGAGACGACGAGCAGTGCATCTTCGCCGGGGAAGTACTGCCCGAGGACGAGCGACTCGCCGAGCGAATCGAACGCCGTCGAAATCTCGTCTCGCTCGTCGACGATGAACAGTGCCTCCCACACTTGCTCGTTCCAGCGGTCGTACTCTGGTCCGCCGTCGTCTTCGTCCGTACCGACAGGCTCGCGCGCGGCAAACTCCTCGCGGGTCAGCACCTCCACCCGCACGTCTCGGACGAACTCCTGTCGCCGCAGTTCTTCGACGCGGGCTTTCGAACGTCCCACGTAGGCTCGTCGTTCGGCGTCGGTAAGGCCGTCCGACTGGTCGACGTCGATAGGTTCGTCGTACCAGTAGCCGTCTTCCCATCCGATGGTGTCGCTCGTCGGGTCGGCGTAGGGGTCGTCGCTCGACCGGGTCACCGTCGTCGTCGTCGTCGAATTCGGCGTCAAATCGGGCGTCGGCGTCGGTGTCGATATCGGTTCCGGCGTCGGCGTCGGATCTGTGGCGGGTGCATCGCCACCGAACGACGAACACCCAGCGACGAGGAGGGCGAACGCGACGGCGACTACCGTCAGCGTGCGAGTCATACAGCAGCTACGTCGGCAAGAGCCATAAGACGAATTCTGGACAGACAGGGGGTCTAACGTGTTGTCAGGTGCTCCATCGTCGTCGAACGTCGTGACTTCCCGGATGTCGAATCTTTAAGCGGGCCCGACTGGAAGCCAGAGGTATGATTCCGCTCGCAACTTCCGGAGAAGCGCTACCGATTGCAGAGACCGGTGCCGTCGTCTTGGTCGTCAGCCTCCTCGTCACTGTCGGCTGGCTAGCGTACCTGTACCGCTGAGAGCCTTCGGCTACTCCTCGACGAGGTCCACCCGTTCGCGGAGCCACGCGGCCGCCGACTTCGCCGTCTCCGGGTCCGTCGCGGTCACTTTCAGTCGAACGTTCTCGCCGGGGTAGCTCCCCAACTGGACGTCGAACTCGGCTTGGACACCGCGCATTCGGTCGAGGAGCGTGCTCTCGGGTTCCGACGTGGTCACCGTGGCCGTGTACGTCTGCTCGCCAGCGAACTCGTCGGCGACTTGGTCGAACATCGCCTTCATCTCGCTCGGGACGCCCGGGAGGACGTAGACGCTGTCGACGACGCATCCCGGTGCGACGCCCTCCTCGTTCGGGAGCATTCGAGACCCCGTCGGGAGATGTGTCGTCCCCTCGGCGAGGTCTGTTCCGGAGTAGCCGTCGTGGTCGTCGAACCACGCGACGACGTCCGGATGTTCCGCCACCCCACGTCCGAACGCCGCGGCGACGGCGTCCATCGTCAGGTCGTCGTGCGTCGGGCCGAGTCCACCGGTGACGAGGACGGCGTCGTACTCGGCGTTGTACTCGTTGACGACGCGCGCGATGTCCGCCAGTCGGTCGGGAACGGTCGTCACTCGCTCGACGCGGACGCCTCGCTCGGTCAACTGTTCACAGAGCCACGTCGCGTTCGTGTTTTCTGTGTCACCGGCCAGCAACTCGTCGCCGACGGTGACTACCGCTACTCGCATACGTGGTCCACGAGCGTCGTGCGCAAAAGGTCGCTGGTCGCGGGCGATTTCGAGTCGCCGCTCAGCGCATGCCCGGCGGCGGGTCGTCGCCGTCGTCCTGTTCGATGTCGACGTTGAGCCCCAAGTCGCGGCGTTGCTCTTCGAGCGCCTCTATCTGGCGTTTGTAGTAGAACAGGCCACCGAGTGCGACGAGGACGAGTCCGGCGGCGATACCACCGAAGATGGTCAGGTCACGCTGGAGATAGAACTGGACGAGCATCGAGTCGGTCTGGATGTCGTCCCACACGATGTGCGTTCGACTCTGGTCGTCGACGCTCCGGTCGGTGTAGTTCGGGCGAACCTGCCCGAAGAGGAAGAAGTCGATGCGACGGTCCGGCGGCAACACGACTTCGTACGACCCCTTCACGAACGTCGGCAACGAGAACCGCTTGGGTGTCGACGTCGACGTGAACGCCAACTTTCCGGGTGCGGCGCTCGTCTCCTCGGGGAGAGTGACGGTGACCGCCTCGCGCGTCTGCTTGATGGTCCCGCCACGCGCCTTCAACTGCGTCGCGTTGATGACGGTGCCGTTGTCGTACTGGTACTGCAGGGCGCTGACACGGATGGCGTTCCGACCACCGAGTCCGTCCCGACGGAAGAGTTGGACCTCCGTCGAGTTGAGGTCGTAGACGGCCGAGAACGTCGCGTTCTCGACGACGGCGATGTGAGCGTCGCGGTCGCTGTCCCAGGTGTACTCGGCGGCCGGCGGTTCGTTCAACCGGTCGTTGGAGACGTCTTGCGGGCCCATGATGGCACCGAGACAGCCAGCCGAGAGGAGGAGAAAGACGAGCGACGCCGTTCCGAGGACCAGACGGGTGTTCATGTGATGACGCAACGAATCTCTGCCGGGAGGTATTCTCCGATACTGGAGAGGAGACCCGGCGGGTCGGTCCCTTCGCGACACATGATGCTCTGCTCCAGTAGGCCGATTCGTTCGACGGTGACGATGTCGTGGGCGTGTCCTGCGCGGTTGACCGTCGCTCGTACCTCGCCACGGGTGGCGCTGTTGACGTTGACGCGGCCTTCGCCACGCGTCCAGTCGTAGAGCATGTCCCGTGTCTCGTCGGCCAACCGGGCCGGGTCGCCGGCGACGAACTTCAGCGGTGTGTGCTGGACGATGCCGAACCGTTCGCGAATCTGCGTCGGCGACCCTTGTCCGAGTCCCAGCTCCTCGGTCGGGATGAAGACGCGGTTGCCGTGGCCGACGTCGAGGTAGAAGCCGTCGTCGTCCCACGCGTCGAGCGTTCCGACGTACGTCTCACCGTCTCGGTGTTGCGGGACGACTTCGCCCCACTCGCCGCGGAGGACGTTCCGGGCCACGTTGGCGTCCTCGCCAGTGACGGTGACGCTGATGAAGTCGTCGTCGCGGACGCCGATGTCGTACTCGACGTCGAGGTCACCGATGTCGTTCTGCACCATCGATCCGAGGCTGTCGAGCGCCCGACCACGAGCGTCGCCGCCGATGTAACATTTGGTTGCGAGTACGACCATTAGCTTGTAGCGTCCACGTTGAGTTCGTCTCGTAGGTTGTCGACGCGTCGTGTCATCGCGTCGACGAGGTGGTTGTTCTCCATCGATTCGAGCGGCGAACCGCACTCGGGACACTCGAAGCCGAAGTCCATCGCCTCACCGAACTCGAAGCGAATGGAACAGACTTCACAGAGGTAGAACTCGTGCGTCCGCTCGTACTCCTCGCGCTGTTCTATCGCTTCGAGCAGTCGGTGCATCTCCTCTTTGAGATTCTCCGGGATGTTCTCGT
This sequence comes from Halogranum rubrum, assembly GCF_900114455.1. Taxonomy (GTDB): domain Archaea; phylum Halobacteriota; class Halobacteria; order Halobacteriales; family Haloferacaceae; genus Halogranum; species Halogranum rubrum. The sequence goes on from NZ_FOTC01000002.1 coordinate 795,837, forward strand.
ACTCGAAGGTCCACAGATAGGTGAGCCATCCGGAGTCCTCGTCGCGGACGCGGCGGTACGTCGCGAGGTCGTTCTCGTACAGGATGAAGAGTGCGCGACGCACGTCGTTCAGTTCGAGGTCCAGGTCCTCCGCCAGTTCCTCGTCGGTCACTTCGCCGTCCGGCGGCGCGGCGGCGACCGGCATCCCCGTGGGGCCAACCAACTCGTGGAGGTACTTCTGGATGACAGGGTCGTTCAGCAGGTCCTCAAAAGCCATTACCTCTAGGTCCGCCGCAAAACAGTTTAAAAGCACCGAATACGGTCACCGGGAGTGATGGTTCCGGAGAGTGACCGATTCACCGACAATTCGTTTCGAACAGTGTATACCGACGTCCCTCATCACCAAAATATTCCTCTCTGCTCATACTTGGGCCTAAAAATTTACAAATGTACCAATTTGGGTGAGAATTAGGACACATTTGCCAAAATCCACTTTAGTCTCTCTCCCCTCGTTTCGGGTATCGGTTCCCATACCGGTGTCACCCCAATGCCTGAAGACGAATTTGTAGACGAGACCGGCCGTACCGACGGAACAACAACCAACTCGACGTTCGGCGCGTCGTCGCGGCGGCGGTTCCTGACCGTCGCCGCTGCGACCGGTGCCGCCGCGACGCTCGGCGGAACGGCAGTCGCCCAGCAGTCCTCGGACACGGCGACGGTCACGTTCGACGACCAGACTACCGGTGGAAAGACAGTCACCGTCCAGTCCACGACGCTCCCCGAGGGAGGCTACGTGGCGATTCACGACGCGCGCCTGCAGGAGGGGAAAGCCCTCGAAAGCGTCGTCGGTGTCTCGGCGTACCTCGATGCGGGCACACACGAGAACGTCGAAGTCACCCTGTTCGACGTGGAGGGCGCGGAGTTCGAGATGGGGATGCTGGACGAAGACCAGCCACTCATCGCAATGCCGCACCGCGAGACCAACGGTAACGAGACGTACGAGTTCGTCGCCTCCGGTGGGGAGGACGACGGACCGTACACCGCAGACGGCGGTGCCGTCGTCGACGACGCGGCGGTTACCGTCGAGTCCATGCCGATGGCGTCCGTCACGTTCGACGACCAGACGACTGGCGGACAGATGGTCGACATCGCCTCGACGACACTCTCGGAAGGCGGGTTCGTCGCCATCCACGACAGTAGCCTCCTCGACGGGAAGGTACTGGAGAGCGTCGTCGGCGTCTCGCCGTACCTCGAAGCCGGCACGCACGAAGACGTCTCGGTCACGCTGTTCAACGTGAACGGTGCCGACTTCGACGCCGAGATGATGCTGGAAGAAGACCAGACGCTCATCGCGATGCCGCATCTCGACACGAACGACACCGACACCTACGACTTCGTCTCCTCCGGCGGGGAGGACGACGGACCGTACACCGCAGACGGGAAGGCTGTCGTCGACGACGCGGCGATTACCGTCGAAGCGACCGAACAGCCGATGGCCGACGTCTGTTTCCCGGACCAGAAATCCGACGGCATGTCGGTCATGCTCCCCGAGGCGACGCTCTCGGAGGGCGGGTTCGTCGCCATCCACGACAGTCGCCTGCAGGACGGCGAGGTGTTCGAGAGCGTCATCGGCGTCTCCGAGTACCTCGACGCTGGTACCCACGAGGACATCGAAGTCGACCTGTTCCAGGGCGTCCCCGGCGGCGACTTCGACAAGAACATGCTCGACGCCGACGAGACGCTCGTCGCCATGCCACACTTCGACAGCAACGACACCGACACCTACGACTTCATCACGTCCGAGGGCCAGGAAGACGGCCCGTACACGATGGACGGCAAGCCCGTCGTGAACCCGGGCAAGATTACGGTCGAAGACGGCTGTTAGAAGTCGAGAGCTCAGCAGCAGACGAACGGCACCCCCAACCCTCTCCCATCCCCCTCCGGCCGCTCTCCGCGCCGGAGCGGTGCTCATCCATCCCTCCACGCCCCCTTCGATTTTTGTCGAGACACTCACCCCGTCAGCGACGTCACCAACGGGAGCAGCGCAACTGATATGACGGTTGCGTGACGAGACGTTCGTATGCCCTCCCTCCCCGGTACGTTCGTCCGGACAGTTCGCGAACGGGCGACGGTGCAAGCGGTCGCCGCGTTGGTCCTCCTCGTCGTCTTCCTCCGGTTCGTCGGGGACGAACCGTGGTCCGTCGTCGGTCGCTTCGCCGCACTGCTCACCACGCTCGTCGCGTTCGGCGCACTCGCGGACGCGCCGAACGTGGACGACCGATACCTCGCCATCGTGTGTGGCTTCGTCATCGCGGCAGTCGCCGTGTTCGTCCCCGACGCCATCGTCGAAGGCGAGACGCTCGGTGTCACCGTCGTCGGTCTCGCCGTCGGCGGATGGCTGGTCGCCGACGGCCTCGCCGCACTCGCGAGCGGTCGCTCCGCGTCGGAGAGGAGCGAAGAGTTCGACGACGTCGACTCCGACGAGTTCTTCTTCGAGATGCAGTTGTTCCGCGTCGTCGCCAACCAGTTGCGCGAGCGACCGCAGACTCGCGCGGAACTCGCGGCGGCGTGCGACCTCACCGAGTCGCGGGTCCAGACGGCACTCGACCGCTTGGAGTCCACCGGGTCGGCGCATCCAGTCGCCGAGACTGTCGACGGCGAGACGCGCTGGGCGTTCGACGAGTCCAGCGTCGGCCCGCGGGCGTTCGTCGACGCGACTGCTGGCAGTGCGATTCGACGTCTCTCGCTTCCGTTCCGAGAGATTCTGGCACTGCGTCGATGAGTCCGTCGCCGAGCGACGACCAGTTCGATCCGCCAGACGTCAACGAGTCGGCGCGTGACCTCGTCGCGTACGTCGCTATTGGCTTGGTCATCACTGGTGTGGCCGTCGTTCTCGGCGCGTCGCTCGAAGACGTCGTGCCCGCTGTCGTCGCCTTTCCACTCATCGGCGCGGTCCGTCTCGGCGTCGCTGTCATCGGCCTCCCAGCACCGACCGTCGACTTCGTCACGGCCCTCGGACTGACCGCGTTCGCCGTCTACGGTGTGTACTTCGATTCGTCCCCGACCGTGGTTCTCGCAGCGCTCGTCGCTGGCTGGTTCTTCCGTGATTCCGTACCCGAACTGTGGCGATACTGGCGGCAGTAGGTGGATGTTCGAAGAAGAACGACAGAACGGAAAGTCGAACGCGTCGGTCGTCGCCGCTCTACTACTCCGCGTCGGGGTCGACGACTTTCTTCCCCGTCGCCATCGGAATCACGTTCCGGTCTGCGTCCTCCCACTCTCGCTCCAACTCGCGGCCGTCGAACAGGCGGTCCAGAAAGACGGCGAGTCCGGCGACTTCCGAGTGCGGTTGGTTCGTGACGCCGACGTTCCAGTCTGCGCCTTCGTAGACCTCGAAAGGAACCTTCTCGCCGCCGACGACGACGAGGAGCGGTTCTGTCTGGTGGGCCTCGCGGATGTCGGCTTCGACGTCTTGGACGCGCTCACCGTACATCGTCAGGTGGACGACGACGCCGTCCCAGTCGCGAATCGTGGCGTTCAGCGCGCCGGTCAGTTCGACGTCGAACGGGCCACCGAAGCGACCCGTGATGTCTTCGACCGTCTCCTCTGACTGTCCGGCGTTGTCGGGGAAGATGACTCGGTCGGCACCGAGTGCCCGGGCGGTCAGGCCGACGTGGGTGGTCATCCGGTCGTCGCGACCCGGCCGGTGACCGTACCGGAGGACCGCGACTTCGGGTTCGTCCTGCATGGCCGATGCGAGACGCTCGGCGACTTAGGGGGTTTCGTTTCCGTTGTCGGGGTGGTGGTCGACCTGTGCATCCGGCGTGTGCGTGAACGCGTTCTCGACGTGTTCGACGATTCTGTCGACCAGCGCCGGGTCGTACGTCCAGAAGCCGTAGAACTGGCCGGGAGAACGCTCCTCGGCGACGAGTGCACACTTCGAGAGGTCGTCACCGCCACCGTCGAAGACGACGAACCAGCAGTCTCTGACCTCGTCGTCGAGGAGCCTGTGGACGACGATACCGGAACTCGTCGGTGGCTCCCAATCGGGCTGGCCGTAGACGTGGATGTCGAGTCCGGGCGTCCGGTCGATATCGTGGTACGTCTCCAGTTGGTCGCGGAGTGCCGAGAGACGCTGGAACCCCGCGTAGAGCGTTCCGCGCCCCGCTCTGATGGCTCTGTCTTCGATTTCACGAGACGTCGCTACCATCTGTCGGCGGTCGAACGACGAGAAGAGAGTGTCGTCGAGTAGGCTGAACAGATAGCGGAGGTCCGCCGAGACGAGTTCGTCGGACCCCGGTTCGTGGATACGCGGCTCGTCGAGTGCACGAAGCGAACTGAGTGCGACGCTTCCGAGGAAGTCGTCGCCGGCGCTGACGGTGACGAACTCGTCTGTGTCCGCTGTCGGGAGGCGTTCGTACTCGACGGAGACGTGGCGCGCGCCGAAGTAGCTACCCACGCCGAACTGCGGTTCGTGTGCGAAGACGGTTATCGTCTTCCGCCTGTCTTCCATCTCGTGGATGAGCGCTTTCAGAGACATCGTATGTCCGGACACGTCCGTCCAGATAACTGAGATAGGTGCGAGAGCCATATCAACGTTTTCTGGTTACAGAGGCGGCGACCGTCGGAAGAACCAGAATACACTTACTTACGCCTGTCGCAGTCGCTGACATGAACCTCACCGACAAGCGAGTCGTCGTGACGGGTGGTGCGGGTCTCGTCGGGTCGCATCTCGCGAAGCGTCTCGCGGCCGACAACGACGTCGTCGTCGCCGACGACCTCTCGAAAGGCGACCGAGAGCGCGTCCCCGACGGCGTCGAGTTCGTCGAGGCCGACATGACCGACGCCGAGGACGTGGCCGACGCCATCACCGCCGACGTAGACGTCGTCTTCCACTTCGCTGCCTACACAGACACCAACTACGCCAACCCCCGCCAACTGTTCGAGGAGAACACCGAGATGACGTACAACGTCCTCGAACGGATGGACGAGGTCGATGTGCACAACGTCGCGTTCACCTCGTCGTCGACCATCTACGGCGAAGCGCCGATGCCGACGCCCGAAGACTACGCCCCCCTCGAACCCATCAGCGTCTACGGAGCTTCGAAACTCGCAGACGAGGGTCTCATCTCCACCTACGCCCACGCTGACGAGTTCACCGCGTGGGTGTTCCGCTTCGCCAACATCGTCGGCCCGCACCAGCGCGGTAACGTCGTCCCCGACTTCATCGAGAAACTCGTCGAGAACCCCGAGGAGTTGGAGATTCTCGGCGACGGCCGACAGGAGAAGTCCTACCTCCACGTCTCCGACTGCGTCGACGCGATGTGTCACGTCGTCGAACACGGCCAGAAGGACCTCAACACGTACAACCTCGGCACGCGGACGACTACCTCGGTGACGACCATCGCCGACATCGTCGCAGACGAGATGGACCTCGACCCCGAGTACAGTTACACCGGCGGCGACCGCGGGTGGAAGGGCGACGTGCCGAAGATGCGTCTCTCCATCGAGAAACTCTCGGCGCTCGGGTGGGAACCGACCACGTCTTCGGACGACGCTGTCCGGAAGGCGGCCCATGACCTCATCGACGAGTTGACCGCTTAGACAGAGACCGTCGTCTCGGCGGCGATACCGTGGCCTTCGGCGACGACTTCGCCGCGACAGTCGTAGGTTCCCGGTTTCGGGCCCTCCCAGACACCTTCGTACGTGGCCGTCCCGCCGGGTTCGATAGTCTCCGACCCGAGCATCTGCATGAACATCTGGTCGTCACTCCACCGCCAGACCGTCTCGCCGTCGGCCTGTGCGAGGAACTCCGCGCGCTGCCCGTCGGGAAAGGAGAGTTCGAGCGGTTCGTCGCCGTCGTTCTCGACGGTGAGTGTGAACTGGACCGCCCCTTCGCCAGCGTCGGCGTCGAGTGTCGCTGTAACCATACCGTATCCACTCGCGAGTGGTCCAAAAGAACTCGGGACGCTGTGGCCCAAAGACTAAAACCTTCCATCGGTAACCGCCGTCGAGGTGACTACTGATGGGACTGCTCAGTGCAGTCACGTCACGACTCGAACTGACGCGGCCAGACGAACCGAGCCGTAAGTACACGAGCGAGGAGTCGTTCGCGTACGAGTGCGGTCGCTGTGAGACGACGTTCGAACGGCCGAAGTCGCGGATGACGCGCATCCGATGTCCGGACTGCGGGTCGTGCGACGTCTACGCTGCCGACGACGCGTAGAACGGAGCGACGCGAGGCGGCGTCGAGGCGACGACAGCGCCGCCGAATTCTGTTCTTTTCTTCAGTTGTCGCTGGAGTCGACGCCGACAGCGGCGGCCGCGTCGAGGAGACCGGACCCGCTCTCGTTGCTGGCGAGGCCGATGTCTTCGGCCGTCGACGTGAGTTGGCTCCGAATCTGCGTGTTCGACGACCCGGTGGCCGCGAGGAGACCGGCCGCACCGGCGACGTGCGGCGTCGCCATCGACGTGCCGGAGAACGTGTCATAGCTACCGCCCGGAATCGTCGAGTAGATGTTGCTCCCGGGAGCGGCGATTTCGACTTCCGGTCCGGTCGAGGAGAACGACGAGAGACCGTCGCTGCTGGTCGTCGAGCCGACGGCCATCACCGTGTCGTAGGCAGCGGGATAGCCGACGCAGTCGGTACACGGCCCGGAGTTACCCGCCGCACCGACGAGGAAGGTTCCCTTGTCGACGGCGTACTGACAGGCGTCTGCGAGCGTCTGTGAACCGGAACTGGCACCGAGGCTCATCGAGCCGACGTCGTAGCCCTGGTCGGCGGTCCACTCGACACCGGCGGCGATATCGGAGAAGCTCCCACTCCCGCGCTTGCCGAGAACCTTCACGGCGTGGAGCGTCGCTTCGGTAGAGACACCGACGACACCCTCACCGTTGTTGACTGCGCCCGCACTTCCGGCGCAGTGCGTGCCGTGGTCGTTGTCGTCGTCCCAGTTCTCGGCGAAGTTCCCCTTCGCTTTCGTGAACGCCTTGCCCGTGCCGAGGTTGTCGACGAGGTCCGGGTGGTTCGAGTCGATACCCGTATCGAGGATGGCGATGTCGGCGCCGGCACCCGTGTATCCGTTCGCGTGTGCCACCTCCGCGTCGACCCGGTCGACGCCCCACGGGAGTTGTTGGGCGGCCATCGTGCCGCCACTGCCGCCGTTACCGCCCTTCGGCGCGAGCGCGTGCATCGTGCCGTTCGCTTCGACGTAGCGTACGTCACCGCGTCTCTGTAGCCCCTGAATCGCGTTCTCGTTGACTTCGATTGTCATCGCGTCGAACGCGAACTCGCGTGTGACGTTCGCGGCCGCACTCGCCGCCGCGCGGCGACCGCTCTTGCCCGTGAACCCGACGTTGACTTCGACGGTGTTGCCCTCCGATGCGGAGGCCATCCCCATCAGCCCGGTCGTCGCCGCAGCAGTGCCTGCAGCTTTGAGTATGTCACGTCGAGACGTACCTTTGGTATTGTGCACCATAGCACAAGTGTCAATCCTCCTCTCTCGATTAAATCTTTCTAAACGTTCGTTCATTTAACATAATTTATATCTAAATTGATATTAGCAGTTCGGGGCCTGTGCGAGCGAGTCGAGAGGGAGAGACACATCTTTACCTCGCGAGAGTCACCCTCAGGTCGTGCAGATCGTCGGGTACGACACGAGTGCCGAGGCAGGACTGCTCTTGAGCGACGGCGACGAACTCGACTACGTGTCGCTCGACGCCGGAACCGAACTCGCGTACACGCTCGGCGAGCGCTACTGCGCGGGGACGATTCACGAGGACACGCATCTCGCGTGTGACGCCGACCGTGCGCCGTACTGTGCAGACCACCAGTACACGTGGGTCTGTGCGCGGTGTACCGGTACCTGTCTCAAAGACGAGATGGACTGCTACGACGACCACGCGGTCTATCTCGCCGCGTTCGCCCCCGACGTGTTCAAAGTGGGCGTGACCAAACAGTGGCGACTCGACACCCGCCTGCGCGAGCAGGGCGCAGACCGAGCTGCTCACATCAGGACGGTAGAGAACGGCCGCGTCGCCCGTGAAATCGAGGCGGGTATCGCCGACGCCGACGACGTGACCGACCGCGTTCGCGTTCCGACGAAACGACGGGGACTCCACCAGCACGTCGACGACGAGGCGTGGACCGACTTCCTCGCCGAGTTCGACCCCATCGAGACGTTCACGTTCGACTACGACCTGAATCTCACCGACCGACCGATGGCCGAGACCATCGCGACGGGGACAGTGAGAGGGACGAAGGGGAGACTCCTCGTCCTCGACCACGCGGGAAGCACCTACGCCGTCGACGTGCGTGACCTCGTCGGTTACGAGATCACAGAAGGGAGAACCGAGCGCGACGTCCAGTCGAGTCTCGGCGCGTTCGGCTGAGATATCACTCCTTCTCGACGGTAATCGTCCGGTCCGGTAGCGGGAACGTCCGCTCGCCGAATCGGAAGCGCCGGTCACGGAGAGTAAAGGAGTACTCGAAGACGAGATTACCGTCGAGGTGGATGGTCGTCCCGTCGTCGATGGCGGCCCCAGCGAGGTACTCGAAGTTGACGGCGGTGGTGCCTTCGCTCGGGAGGGGGTCGGCGGCGATGTTCCGCGGTCGCTCCTGAAACGCGGGCGTCCAGACGGCGTTGTGGACGGTTCCGCCGCTCTCACGGAGACCGACGCGAACGTTCATCCCCGCGAGTCCGAGGTCGACCCAACTCTCGTTTTCGAGGTCGTACTCCACGACGAGACTCGGTGGGTCGTCGACGAGCGTCGCCTGGACGTCGGTGACTGAGACCTCTTCGACGATTGGACGGAAGACACGGTCTTCGTAGGCACCCGAGAGTTTCGCACCGACGATGGGAACGTACCGAAGTATCCAGAAAACGAGCCAGAGAACGAGTTTCGCGACCCAAAAGTAGAGCATCTACTCCATGCCGACGCCGAGAGTCGCCAAGAGCGCTGTGGCCACGTGGCAGTCGAATAAACAACAATCATTTCCCGTTGGCTCGTCAAGTGGCGAGCATGGCCGAAGACGAACCTACCGACGAAGCGACGGAACCGGAGGCAGAACCGGAGACCGAGTCTGCGAGCGACGAGGAGAAGTCCTTCCGCGAGCGCGTCGAGGAGATTCGTGAACGACGTGCCCAAGAGCGAGAGGAGGGCGACGGTGAGCGACCGAGCCCCGAAGAGATGATGGGTGGCGGCGGCCCCGGCGGTATGGGCGGCGGCGGCAACCCCTTCGCACAGATGATGAGCGGCATGATGGGCGGCGGCGGCCCCGGCGCGGGCGGCATGGGCGGCGGTCCCGGTGGTCCGGGCGGTGCCGATCCGCGTGGTCCCGGTGGACGCGAAGAGAGCGGCGCCGGCAACGAAGAACTCGTCCGCGAAGTTCGCCAACTGCGAGACGAAGTCCGCGACGCGACGCGACAGCTTCAGCGTATCGCGCAGGCGCTCGAAGACGACAACTGAACGTCCGCTGACTGCTATCTCCCTTCTTTTCGGCGGCGCTCCGACGACCAGACGACGTCGAGCGCACAGTATTCGAGTCGAACTTATGACATAGGGGACCGTACTCTCGACGATGCCCTCCTCTGAACCCAACTGGTCACACCGGCACGCGATGGCTCCGATTTACCTGCTCTTCGTCGCCTTCGCAGGTGTCGCGTTGTTCGTCCTCGTGACGGCGTTCCCACCGCTGGCGTTGCTCCTCGTACTGTTGCTCTTCCTCCGATTCAGAAAGGTGACGCTGGACCGACTCGACCGACTGGAGTCCGACTCGGAGCGCGAGCGCTGACTGCCGTCAGCGAACCCGCTCGTAGATGTCGGCGAGTTCGTCCACGGCGTGGTCGACACTAATCTGCTCGCGGCGGTCCAGACAGTTCGCTCGCAGTCGCTCGCGTTCGGCGAGTGTGCGGCGGAGTGCCGCTGCGAACCCCTCGACGTCGCCAGCGGCGAAGTGGTAGCCGGTGACGCCGTCGTCGACGGTGTCGGCGAGTGCACCGCTGTCGACGCCGACGACGGGTGTTCCACAGGCGTTCGCTTCGAGCGCGACGAGTCCCTGCGTCTCGACCGGACTCGGAAAGAGAAAAGCGTCGAGCGAGGAGTAGAACGCCGAGAGCTCCTCCCGTGGCAGAAATCCGAGGAACCGGGCGTCGACACCGCGGTTCTCCGCTCGCTGTTCGAGGCTCTCGCGGGCGGGGCCGTCGCCACCGAAGACGAGCGTCGCGTCGATATCCGCCTCAGCGACGGCGTCGACGACGTCGCCGAGACACTTCTCGAAGCCGTGGCGACCGGTGTAGCCGACGAGCGGCCCGGAGAGGTCGTACTTCTCGCGGAACGACACCGCGTCTACCGGCGAGAAGCGGTCGATATCGACGCCGTTCGAGATGACCGTCACGTCGGCGTCGACGCCGACGGTGTCGAGCAGATACCGCTTCGACACCGCACTCGGGGTGATGATGGTGTCGGCGTGGTCGAAGAACCACCGTTCGTAGCGCTCACTGAGCCCTTCGAGACGGTCTTCCACCGAGGTGATGGAGGTGAGGTAGGCCGCGTACTCGCCGGTCGGTGTGTGATACGACGTGACGAACGGGAGGTCTTCCCGTCGCGCGAGTCGCAGACCACTGAGACCGAGTGCGAAGGGGGTGTGTGCGTGGACGACGTCGACGTTCTCGACGTCGTCAGGGATACGCGGCATCCCGAGACGAAACCCCTCGTAGAACGGAAAGGGGAGACTGCGAACGGGGAACTCGCCGTCGTCCGGGCCGTAGTCGTCCGACCCGGGATAGACCACGTCCATCCGACCGCCGCGAGCGAGCCACGTGTCCCGCCACGTCTTCACCGTGTAGGTGACACCGTTGACCGTCGGCAGGTACGTGTCCGTGAAGGCTGCCACCGCGTCCATTGCTCCGAATTTCACCGACCGGTACTTAATCGCTTGTGACTTCGTTCTCTACGCTCACCGACACGTCCTCGTACGCCTCGACCAGCCGTTCGCCGACACGCTCTAGACTGTGCTCGGCGGCCGTCTCCTGAGCGTTCTCTCCGAGTCGCTTCCGCAGGTCGGGGTCGGCAGCGAGTCGGTCGACCGCCTCGCGGAACTCCTCGTGCGTCGAGCACATCAGGCAGTCCTCGCCGTCAGTGTAGAACTCCCGGAAGACGGGGATGTCGCGGAGGACGACGGCCTTCCCGCAGGCCATCGCTTCCAAGACGGCAATTCCCTGGTTCTCGACTTTCGCCGGAAACAGGTAGACGTCGCCCGCGCCGAATGCGGCCCGTTTGTCGTCCATCCATCCGGTGAAGGTGACGTTCGCCGGCGGGTTCTCCGTCCACTGCTTGACCGTGGTCGACGCCTGCGGCCCCTCCTCGTAACTCCCGAACCACGCGAAGTCGTAGTCGGTCTCCTGTGCCAACTCACAGAACATCGTGAGACCCTTCCGCTCGAACACCTCGCCGACGGCGAAGACGACGACGCCGTCGAGGTCGAACCGTTCGCGCGTCTCCTCGCGGAACGTCTCGTACCCCGCCAGCGACCCGGTGTCGACGCCGTTCGAGACGGGACGAACCGGCGCGTCGACGGGGTAGGAGTCGAGGACGCCCTTCGTGTACTCACTGGGACAGAGCACCAGGTCGGCCTGTGAGTAGAACCACTTCAGATACTGCTTGAGCGGCCCGGCGATGTAGTTCGACCCGCGGAAGCTCTCGGCGAAGTCTTCTCCGGTGACGTGGGCGTGGAGGACGAGCGGGATGTCGTTGCGCTTCGCGTGCCGGGCGACGGCGAGTGACCCCGGACCGACGAGGTTGCAGTGGGCGACGTCGTACTCGCGGAACCCGCCTCGTCCACGGAGTTCGTACTCCACGGCCGCAATCGGGTGGTCCCCTTTCCACGGCGACGTGACGACTTCGACGTCGGTCTTAGCGAGGGCCGCTCGCTGCTGTTTCGTCGCCGTGACCATCCCGCCACGGAGTCGAGACGACAGTTCGAGATAGTTGAGAACCCGCATTAGTCGGGGCTTCTCGGGTGGTTTTCTTGAGCGTGTCGGCACGGGTGTAGAGAGTTCAGTCACACAGCCGAGTGGCTCGACACCCAGATGTGTGGGTAGATATACAGACATATGTCTAGGTATCTGTCCAGATGGATATGGAGCAGTACGAAGCAGCACGAACCAGCGTCCATCGCGTCGTCCAGTTCGGAACGACTATCACCGCTCGTCGCACCCATCGACGTAGACGAAACCAATGAGCATCGCCGAGGAGCGCATCGACCGGTTGCACACGCTGGCGAAGCAGGCCGTCGCGGCGCGAGAGTTCGACCGCTCGCGGGAGTACGTCCGTCTCGCCCGTCGAATCGCCGAGCGCAACCGCTGTGGACTGCCTCGGGAGTTCAAACGGTTTTCGTGTCCGCGCTGTGACGTCTATCTCCGCCCCGGCGTCAACGCTCGCGTCCGCACACAGGACGGCCACGTCGTCGTCACCTGCGACTGCGGCGAGTTGAAACGATATCCGTATCAGTCGTAACGCCGTGAGACGGCGGCACATAGCCGACGCCTCGTAATCTCAAGCTTGAAACCGCCGCACTCCCAAGCGCGGGTATACATGGACGTAAACGAACTCCGCAAGGAGGCCCACGACCTCGACGTGACGGTGTGGGTCGGCAAGAGCGGACTCAGTGCAGTGACGGACGAACTGTTCGACCAACTCAAAGAGCGAAAGCTGGTCAAAGTGAAGTTCCACCGCGCGGCGCGTGCGGAGGGGACGGTCGAAGAACTGACCGAGCAGTTGGCTGAAGACGTCAACGCGACGGTCGTCGAGACGCGCGGTAACACGGCGGTGCTGCACAAGCGATGATGCTGTTGCAGACGTTGCAGGCGTCAGGAGCCGACCCGATTACGCAGTGGTTGATCGATTTCGGCGTCGGAGAGAGCATGGCGGGCGTCATCGGTCCCGCATTCTCGTTCCTCGTCGCGTTCGCGGTCGTCTACATCGCCGGGCGTGCGGTTATCGTCCCACTCGTCGACCGCGTCCTCGACTCTCGCGGCCTCGACGAACACGGCAAGAAGCCGATTCGGAAGATTACCGGCGTCTTGGTCGTCTTCGTCGCCATCTCTGCTGCATTTGCCTTCGCCGGGTTCGGAAACATCTTGACCGCGCTGGCGACGGTGGCCGCCGCCGCGACGCTCGCTATCGGTTTCGCGATGCAGGACGTCATCGCCAACTTCGTCGCGGGCGTGTTCATCTTCACCGACCGGCCGTTCCGCATCGGCGATTGGATCGAGTGGGACGGCAACTCCGGCATCGTCGAGGACATCAGCTTCCGCGTCACCCGCGTCCGGACGTTCGACAACGAACTGCTGACGGTGCCGAACTCCCAACTCACCGACGGCGTCGTCAAGAACCCGGTCGCCAAGAACAAACTGCGACTCAAGTTCGTCTTCGGTATCGGCTACGGCGACGACATCGACAAAGCGACCGACATCATCGTCGAGGAGGCCGAGCGACATCCGGACATCCTCGACGAACCCGAACCGTCGGTCCGACTGAACGAACTCGCCGACTCCTACGTCGGCCTCCAGTCGCGCTTCTGGATCTCGAACCCCAGTCGCGCCGACTTCGTCAAGACGCGCGCGGAGTACGTCAAGAGTGTCAAAGAGCGGTTCGACGCCGAAGACATCGAGATTCCGTTCCCGCAGCGCGACCTCTCGGGACAGGTCGAGTTCGCCGGCGACGCGCTCCGAACGGCGCAGTCGAACTGACACGACCTCGCCGTCGTGTCGCTGAGACGTCGTTTTTCGCAGACAGCATCCGACAGTCTATTTTTCTCCGCGTGAGAAGCCCCGAAACGAGACTCCCCAATGAACAGACGGACACTCCTCCAGACGCTCGGTGCGACAGCAGCAGGAACACTCGTCGCTGGCTGTGCCGGCAGCGACGGCGAGACGACGCAGAACGCGTCCAGCGACGCGGCGAACGAATCGGGAACGACGACAGCGACGCCGGAAGCGACCGAGACGGCGACTGCGACACCGACGCAGACGGTCACGACGTCGACGCTCCGAGAAGGGACGGCGGAGGCGACGGACCTGTACGTCATCGACGCGCCGAAAGCGGGCCCGACGTTCTTCCTCGTCGGCGGCGTCCACGGCGACGAGGTCAGCGGGTGGAAGACGGCCACCGCCGCCACCGAGTGGGATATCGACGCCGGGACACTCGTAGTCCTGCCGAAGGCCAATATCCAGGGTGTCGAGAACCGAAGCCGCGAGTATCCGGAAGGGACAGACCTGAACCGCCAGTTCGAACGCGGGAAGCCGCCGAAGAACGAACTCGCCACCGCCATCTGGGACGCCATCGTCGAGCACGACCCGGACGTGCTCGTCGACCTCCACAGTTCGAAGGGGTTCCAAGCCGACGACACGGGCTACGTCGGACAGAACGTCTTTCACTCCCAGCAAGGGACGATGGGCCCGGACGCCGAACAGGCGACGGCGTTCCTCAACGAGAACTACGTCCCCGCCTCTCGGAAACCGAAGTACGAGTTCGTCACGACGACGATGAGCAAGAACCTCGCGATGATTGCCGACAAAGCGCGGGCGGATTTGGAGATTCCGACGGCCATCTTCGAGGTGACGGAGGCCGACCTGCCGGAGGAGACACGAATCGAGTGGACGACGGCGTACACACGATGGATGCTCGACCACTGGGGCGTAAGGGCGATGGAAGGCGAACAGACGGCACAGTCGACGAGTGCGACGAATACGACGAGTACGGCGAATGCGACGAGTACGACGAAAACAACAGAGACGAACAGCTAGTCGTCAGTCCAGCAACTGCGCGGCGATGGTGTTGCGCAGAATCTCCGACGTTCCCTCGTAGATCTCGTTCAGTTTCGCGTCGCGGTAGTAGCGCTCGACGGGGAAGTCTTTCGTGTAGCCGTAGCCACCGTGAATCTGGATGCCCTCGTTGGCGACTTCGCGCGAGATCTCCGAGGCGTAGAGTTTCGCCTGTGCGGCCTCCTTGATGAATTTCTCGCCGCGAATCTTCTTGTCTGCGGCCTGGTGCATGAGGAGTTTGGCGCACTGGACCTTCGTATCCATGTCAGCCAACTTGTGCTGGATGGCCTGGAACCCCGAGATGGGCTGGTCGAACTGCTCGCGGTCCTGCGAGTACTGGAGCGAATCTTCGAGTGCGGCGCGAGCGATACCGATAGAGCGGGCGGCGATGGTGATGCGGCCACCGTTGAGCGTCTTCAGCGCGTGGACGAAGCCGTCGCCCTCCTCGCCGAGCAGGCGGTCCTCAGGGATGCGCATGTCGTCGAAGCGGAGTTCGGCCGTCGGACAGCCTTTGTCGCCGAGTTTGTGCTCCGTCCCCTCGACGATGAACCCGTCGTCCTCCTCGGGGCGGACGATGAGCGAGGAGATTCCTTTGTTTCCTGCCTCGGGGTCTGTCTTGGCGAAGAGCGTCACCGTGTCGGCGACGGAGCCGTTCGAAATCCAGAGTTTGCCGCCGTTGACGACGTACTCGTCGCCGTCTTTCTCCGCCGTCGTCGTCATCGCGGGCACGTCGCTGCCCGCACCGGCCTCCGAGAGGGCGAACGCGCCGATGTCGGTGCCTTCGTTGACCGGCGTGAGATACTCCTGTTTCTGTTCCTCGTTCCCGAACTCGTAGAGCATGTTTCCCGCCAAACTCGTGTGGGCGGCGACGATGGTGCCAAGCCCTCCAGAACCACGCGAAATCTCTTCGAGACCGATGGCGTAGGAGTGGTAGTCGAGACCTGCACCGCCGTACTCCTCGGGGAAAGGCATCCCCATCAGTCCGAGCTTCGACATCTCGTCGACGAGGTCCTGCGGGAACTCGTCGTTCGCGTCGATGTCGGCGGCGACGGGTTTTATCTCCTCGTCGACGAACTCCGAGACCATGTCTCGAATCTGCTTCTGTTCGGTGGAGAGACTGAAGTCCATGGCCCAACCTTCGAGCCTCACCGCTTTAGGCTTTCTACATGGTTCATGGTGATTGACAGCGTCCTTGGGCACGACACTTTTTAGTCCCCGATTCTAATGGCCCTGTACTTGAATGTCTGGAGACACACTTGACCGACCGCCCGGCGACGACACTGACCTCGCATGGTGCCACGAGGCAGTGCAGGGCGTCTCACGCACGTTTGCACTGACCGTCGACGTCCTCGACGAGCCGATGTCGTCGTACATCTGTATCGGCTACCTCGTCTGTCGAATAGCCGACACGGTCGAGGATGCAGGCCACATCCCGCCGGCCGAACAGGCGCGCGTCCTCCGACTGTACGACGCGGCACTCGACCCCGACGACGACACCGACATCGACGAGTTCGCTACCGCCGTCGCCCCCTTCGTTCCCGAAGAGCAGACGGCCGACTGGGACGTCGTCGTCAACGCCCCCCGAGTCGTTCGCACGTTCGAAGCCCTCCCCGACGACGTCCGTGAAGCGGTCACGCCGCCCGCCCGTGAACTCGTCCAAGGGATGGCGATGTTCGTCGAGCGCTACGCCGACACCGACGGACTTCGTATCCAGTCTCGCGAGGAACTGGAGGAGTACTGTTACTACGCCGCGGGCACGGTCGGAAACCTCATCACCAACCTCGTCACGCGCGGCGACATCGACGACGAGCGCCAGCGTCTCCTCTACGACACCGCCGAAGAGTTCGGTCTCCTCCTCCAACTCGTCAACGTCGCGAAAGACGTTCACAGCGACTACGAAGACGAGAACAACGTCTACCTCCCCGCCGACTGGTTGGCCGACGAAGGTGTCCCACAGGACGAGATCATCGACCCGCGACACGAAACGAAGGCGGCGAACGTCGTCGCGCGGACGGCCACGCACGCGCGGTCGTTCCTCGACGACGCACAGACCTACCTCGAAACCGTCCCCCTCACGGACGGAAACACCATCGCGGCGTGGGGGATTCCGTACCTCCTCGCCGTCGGGACGCTCCGTGAACTCCTCGCCAATCCGGAAGCTGCTCTCTCCGAGCGCAGCGTCAAGGTGTCTCGTCAAGAGGTGTTCGCCGTCGTCTCGACGATGACCGACGGGAGTCGCGACTCGCTCGACGAACTTCGCGAGTCTATCCAACGCGCACCCTATCACCGCGCTCAGACGCAGGCAGACTGAGGTATCTCCTCAGGGCTCTCGGGCCGGACCGTGAATCACCGGAAACGACGTCTCGCAGGCGTCACACGTCGCGGTCGCTTCAGACAAATCTTCACGTCCGTCGTCTCCTTCTCCTGGTTCTGCGGTCACGAACCGTCGACCCGTCGGCAGTGAGAGATACGTCGACGCGCCACAGGCCGGACAGGAGACACTGATGAGTCCCATA
The DNA here is from genome assembly GCF_900114455.1 of Halogranum rubrum. Taxonomy (GTDB): domain Archaea; phylum Halobacteriota; class Halobacteria; order Halobacteriales; family Haloferacaceae; genus Halogranum; species Halogranum rubrum. The sequence continues at coordinate 813,157 of NZ_FOTC01000002.1, forward strand.
CGTTCGACAGCGCCGCCGCCCGTTTAGCTACAACGACCGCTGGCGACGCCACTCGACGAGGTCAGCCCGGTCACGGGTGTCCGGCGGTAAGTCGGTGAACCACCGCGCGTCCGATATCTCCTCGTCGGGGTCGTCGATGTGTGGTTCGTAGGTCAGCGCACGGGCTTCGAACACCGGGAGGACGCCCCACGTGCGATAGCCGTCACACTCGATGTGGACGCGGGTCGCCATCGCCAACCCATCGTACTCGGCGTCGACACCCGCCTCCTCGGCGAGTTCGCGCTCGGCAGCCTCGCGGAACGTCTCGTCGCCGTCGACGCCGCCACCCGGAAGCACCCACTTGTCGACACCGTCGTGGCGGACCAAGAGGAGTGCTCCCGAGTCACGGTAGACGATGGTGTGTGCGCCGAACGGTGCCCCGCTCTGTCGGACCCGTGTAGCGAGCGTCCGAAACCGACGGCGCGAGACGCGCTTGGTCCGGTCGTGTTGGAGGAAGTCGTCGTGACGCTCGTCGAGCGTGTGATACGCTTGCTCGGCCTGTTGGTCCGCTTCGTCTGCGAGGAACCAGAGTTCGTCGAACGTCGTCATTGCCCGTCGTCGTCAGGCGGTCGAGAGCGATACAGACGAGAGATAACCGACATACACTGCAGTAGAGAGCCAGGGAAAAAGAGGGCTTCGACGCTATCCGCAGGCGAATCATCGGCCTTTTATCCGGAGCGATGGAAGCGCTGGTATGAGCTTCGAGAAAGACGACAAGGTCGTCCTGAACGACAAGCACAGCGAGTTCGACGGCGAGACGGGAACCGTCACGCAAGTGATGGAGTCGATGTTCGGCGAAGCGACGTACACGGTCAGCTTCGACGACGGACAGGAAGTCGGCATCGCCGCCGACCAGCTGGAGGCCGCCGCTGACGACGCCGACGCTGACGCTGACGACGACGAAGAGTAATCGAGTCGATTCGTCTCGACCGGTCTCCGAGGAACGAGCAGTAGCCCTTTTTCGTTGCGCTCTCGTAGCCACCCTCATGGCTAGCGTTCCGTTTCACTATATCGACCTCCGTGCGTTCTGCTACGCGACCGAAGACGAGAAACGCGTCACCGAGGCGCTTCGGACGTTCCTCCCCGAGGAGGCCGAAATCGACCGGGTAGAGAACGCCGGCCACCACGGGGACCGTATCGTCGTCCTCTCCTCGCGCGTCGAACGCGCAGACGAGGTGCGACACATCCTCAGTCGACTCAGTGAACTCCCAGACATCGAGACGGTAAAGTCCGAACTCGACCACCGCGTCGACGACAACTGTGCGTTCTTCTTGACGCTCGACAAGCAGGCCGCGTTCAAAGGCGAGGTCAAACGAGGCGCGGGTCTCACGCTCCGGGCGAAGGTCGAAGCCTATCCCGCGAAGCGCGAGGCGGCCATCGAGAACGCCCGAAGCGCGCTCGAAGACGTGCAGGCGACTGCCGAGTGAGAGGGTCGAACGTCAGTTCTCGTCTTTCCACTTGATAGAGCACCCACGAGAGGGGACGTCGTCGAGTGAGACGTCGTCACCGGCGAGAACGGCGTCGATGGCCTGTCGGACGTAGAACTCCGAAGGCTCGTCGTCGGGGTTGGGCGCGTCGTCCAGCCGACCGTGATACGCGAGGACGAACTCGTCGCCGTCGCGGACGAACAAGAAGGGGTCTGGCGTACAGACCGCGCCGTACTCGCGGGCGACCGCTTGTGACTCGTCCCGCAGGTACGCGTCGTACTGGATTCGGCCGTCTCGAACCCACTCCTGCATCGCCTCGAACGAGTCGTCGGGGTACTCCTCGGCGTCGTTGGAGTTGATGCCGACGACGCCGACGTCGTCGTACTCGACGGCGATGTCGTTCAGGAGGGGAATCTTCGCCTTCGCGTAGGGGCAGTGGTTACAGGTGAAGACGACGAGGAGCGCCTCGTTGTCCGCAAAGGAGTCGAGCGAGTACGTCTCACCGTCCGTCCCGGGGAGGTCGAACGTCGGTGCGGCGTCGCCACGCGACAGTTCCGAATCGGATTCCATCATCACCATGGTCGTCTCACTGTTGGGTCGTCACGAACTAATTCGTTCTGGAGAGTGGGCGAGACAACAGGGCCTCGTTACCGATGAATCAGCCTTTATGCCTCCCGTCTCCTAACCTCGCGTGTGGCTTCTCCGTTCGAGATTCTCGGTATCGACGCCGACGCGGACGACGACGAAATCGTCCGCGCGTACAGAGAGCGAGTGAAAGCGGTCCATCCCGACCAAGGCGGGTCGACACGCGAGTTCTTGGCCGTCCAACGCGCCTACGAACTGCTACAGAACGGGAACGGAGACGCGTCTCTCGATGTCGGAGACGACGCCGAGCGTGCGACCGAGACGGGCGACGAAGAACCCGCTTCTTCGTCTGAGGCGACCAACGGGGCTGGCCAGGACCCCGAACCGGAGGACGTGGCGGAAGGCTACCGAGTCGAGTACCTCAACTACGAGACGCTCTCGGACCACGGGTGGGACCTCGGTGACGACGACTTGTTCGAGAAGGCTGCCGACGCGGACCTCTCACCCGAAGACTACGGAGTGCTGTCGTTCACCGACGACCGGAATCTGCTCGCTGCCGCCGAGAAGTCGGGCTACGCGTGGCCCTTCGCCTGCCGCGGCGGAGCCTGTGCGAACTGTGCTATCGCCGTCGTCGAGGGCGAAGTCGAGATGCCCTCGAACCACATCCTCTCACAGGAGATGGTCGACCGCGGCTTGCGACTCTCCTGTATCAGCGTCCCGAAGACGGAGGAGTTGAAGATTCTCTACAACGTGAAGTCGCTACCCGGTCTCGACGAACTGCGACTCCCGGCCCAGCAGTTCGACAAGGCACGCTCGAACGACTGAGGGCAGAACGCTAAAACCCGACTGCTACGTACGTACGGGTTCTGATGAACTGGAACATCTGTTGTGAGGCCCCGACCGACGCCGACCGCGGGGTTCTATGAGTCGGCGTTCTCGACGTCGCCTTCGAATCGTCTTCGCGTCGCTGCTCGCCATCTCGGTGGTCGCCGTCGGTTACGGGTTCGCGCAGTCGTCGTCGGAGACGACCTTCGAATCGCATCTGACCGGGGACGGCGACGTCGACAGAGACGCTCGCATCGCCCCCGAAGCAGAGGGTATCACTGTCGTCGCGACCGACTCGAACTCGTGGCGCGGCGAACGCAGCGAAGGGCCGCGTGCGCTCGCCGAACTCGTCGCGTTCGACTCCGACGGGCGCGTTCTCTACTACAACGATTCGCACACTCGATACTGGGACGTCGACCCCGTCGAGGGAACACAGACGACTGTCGAGTACTCCTACGCCGACCACCTCGAACCGGAAGCGTGCCCGACGACGTGGAACCCCCGTGAGTACGGCGTCGACCAAGAGACGTGGGACACGTACTACGACGTCCACAGCCAAACCGGTGCCTGCACCTTCAACGGCGTCGAGCGAGTGAACCTCTCGACCGGTGACGTCGAACAGGTCTGGGGTCACGCGACTCCGGGCAAAGAGGCGACCCGATACCACGACGTCGACCGACTCAACGAGACGCACCTCGTCGTCGCCGACATCTACTTCGACGGCGTGTTCGTCGTGAACACCGAGACCGACGAAGTCGAGTGGCGCTGGAACGCGTCAGAGTCGTTCCCGACCGACGAGACGGGTGACGAGTTCCCGAAAGACTGGTCGCACATCAACGACGTCGAGGTACTCGACGACGGTCGTATCATGGTCAGTCCCCGGAACATGGACCGCGTCATCTTCGTCGTTCCCCAGTCGAAGACGGTCGACACCGAGTGGACGCTCGGCGAGGAGGACGACTACGACGTCCTCTACGAGCAGCACAACCCCGACTTCATCAACGAGAGCAACGGTGGCCCGGCGGTCATCGTCGCGGACAGCGAGAACAACCGCGTCCTCGAGTATCAGCGGACCGACGGCGGCGAGTGGGAACAGACGTGGATCTGGCGCGACGGCCGGATGCAGTGGCCCCGCGACGCCGACCGACTGCCCAACGGTCACACGTTGATCGCAGATTCGAACGGCAACCGCGTCTTCGAAGTCGACGAGAACGGGACGGTCGTCTGGGACCTCAACATCGCGTTCCCCTACGAAGCCGAGCGATTAGAGACGGGCGACGAGTCGACGAACGGCCCGAGCGCACAGTCCGGCAACGTCGCGTCTCGTACCGGGACTGTCGGCGACCGGTTTTGGATCAGCGTCAAGAACTTCCTCCCGGGTCGGTATCTGAACGGGCTGATGTACATCACACCGGTCTGGATGGGTCTTCCCGAACTGATCGCAATCCTGCTGGGTGTGCTCACCCTCGTGACGTGGGGTGGCGTCGAAGCGCGGTGGCGACTTCGCTGAGGCTCACACCCTCGGGGGACCGACTCGATGCGTGGTTCTCTTTCGTCGCCGATTTCGACGATGCCGGAGAGCTCTCTTCTCCGCTATGAGTCAAATTCGGCATAGTAAACTGCCAGTGTGATTCAGTTGCCACAATGGACGCTCAACTCGGCTCTCTACTCGAATGGTTCGATTTGAAGGACGAACGCCGGACGGGGTGGGAACTGCGGAAGGTCCGCTCACCGGAGTCTGTTGCGGACCACTCTTGGGGGACAGCAGCGCTTTGTCTGCTCTATGCCGAGGAAGCACAGGTCGACCGTCAGAAGGCAGTGACGATGGCACTCATCCACGATCTCGGAGAGGCCCGAACGGGAGACATCCCGACACGTGCGGAAGACGGACGCCAAACCACTAGCGGGCCGGAGAAGGAAGCTGCTGAACGGAGTGCGGTGACCGATCTTGTCGGGCCTTTTGAGGAGGGCGAACTGCTACCACTGTGGGAAGAGTACGAGGCCCGTGACACCGAGACCGCTCACTTCGTGAAGGATATGGATCTGATCGAGAACTGTCTTCAAGCACTCAAGTACGAGACGCAGAGCCGGTACGACGAAACCGAGCCAAACGAGCATTTCTCTGCGTTCGACAACCTCGACGAGTTCTTTGCAACGGCTGCCCCACGCCTGCAGACGGAACTGGGCGAGAATCTGTTCGAGCAAATCAAAACAGCGTACGAACGAGAAATCGGTCGGCCCTGCCAGATTTGAATCTCCAACAGCCTCGTAACGTCGCTCTTTGGGAACACACACTCTCTAGAAGCTGCGTCGGTTTGACCGACGCTGTAAGCTAGGACTCGAACAGCGATGAAGGCGGGTTATCCTCTGAAACTACGCCCAGGTTCTTCAATTCTGTATCGTAGTATATCGTGTATTGCGTCGGTGGCAAACCCTTTTATTCGTGACGGATACGGAGTCTACATGGACGCGAAACGGGAACTCCTCGACCTCTTGCTCTCGAACGCCCGCGAAGACACCACCGACCTCGCACGACAGACCGGGCTCGACGCCGCAGAAGTCGAGAGTCTCATCGCGGAACTGGAAGCCGACGGGACGGTACTTGGCTATCAGGCCGTCGTCGACTGGGACCGCGTCGACGGCGAACACGTGCAAGCGGAAGTGGAACTGAACGTCGAACTCGACCGTGAAACGGGCTACGAAGAGATTGCCCGGCGCATCACGAAGTTCCCGCAGGTCGCCTCGTTGCGACTCATCAGCGGTGACTACGACTTCGCCATCGACGTCGAAGGCGAGTCGATGCACGACGTCTCGAACTTCGTCTCCGAGCAGATTGCCCCGATTCCGGAAGTCACCCAGACAGTGACGCACTTCGTCATGGAGACCTACAAGGAACGGGGCATCGAGTTCGGTGACCGCGACGACGACGATAGACTCTCGGTCTCACCATGAAACTCGCAGACAGAGTGAATCAGGTCCCGCCCTCGGGTATCCGGCGATTCTTCGAACTCGCCGAAGAGAAAGACGACGTCATCTCGCTCGGCGTGGGCGAACCGGACTTCAGCGCGCCGTGGGCCGCCCGAACGGCCGCTATCGACTCGCTCGAACGCGGCAAGACCTCCTACACTGCCAACCGCGGCCGACGTGACCTCCGGCAGGCTATCGCCGACCACGTCACCCGATACGACCAGTCGTACGACCCCGACGAGGAGATACTCGTCACGACCGGTGCGAGTGAAGCCGTCGACGTCGCCATGCGCGCACTCGTCGACCCCGGTGACACCGTCGCCGTCCACCAACCCTCGTACATCTCTTACGCGCCGGGTATCATCTTCGCAGGCGGCGAACCGCTCGCGGTGCCCACGCGGATGGAGAACGACTTCAAACTCACGTACGCGGACCTCGAAGCGTCGGGTGCGGCCGACGCCGACGTGCTCGTCCTCTGTTACCCGAACAACCCGACGGGTGCGACGATGAGTCGAGACGACCTCACCGAAGTCGCCGAGTTCGCCCGCGAACACGACTTGGTCGTCCTCGCCGACGAAATCTACGCGGCGCTCACCTACGACGGAGACCACACCTCTATCGCGACGCTCCCGGGCATGCGCGAGCGAACCGTCGTCTTCAACGGCTTCTCGAAAGCCTACGCGATGACGGGACTCCGACTCGGCTACGCGCTCGGTCCAGCGGACGCCATCGGCGCGATGAACCGTATCCACCAGTACTCGATGCTCTCCGCGCCGACGACGGCGCAGTTCGCGGCACTGGAGGCGCTCCGTAGCTGTGAGGGCGACGTCGTCGAGATGCGTACTCAGTACAATCGCCGTCGTCGCTTCGTCCTCTCGCGGTTCAACGAGATGGGGCTGGACTGCTTCGAAGCAAAAGGAGCGTTCTACGCCTTCCCGCACTGTGGCGGCGACGACGAGGCGTTCGCCGAGGCACTCCTCCAAGAGCAGAACGTCGCCGTCGTCCCCGGCCGTATCTTCGGCGAAGGGGGTGAAGGACACCTCCGCGTCTCCTACGCGACGGGGATGAACGACCTCAGAGAGGCATTGGATCGTATCGAGACGTTCGTCTCCTAAAGCCCCGTCTCCTCTCGACGCTCTTCTTCGATGGCGTCGCTGTAGTTGGTAAACTACACTCTGCGATACGCTTTTGGACTCTCCGTCTGTGACGGCTCACACCGTCTACGACGCTGGAGGCGTGCCGTACCGTTGGAGGGTTGAGGCGTGACCTCGTCTCGCTGCTCTTCGCCTCTCACGCACGTTGGAGGCGGACGACGAACGTCGCGCCGGTCGGGTCGTTGTCTTCGACCCAGACGTCGCCGCCGTAGCTCCCGACGACGGTATCGACGAGGTACAGACCGAGTCCCGTTCCGGGGCTTTCGAGCCCTTTCTCACCACGACCGAAGACGTCCTCTTTCCGGTCGTCGGGGATGCCCGGCCCGTTGTCCGAGACGCGGACGAGGACGTCGTCCGGTCGTGTCTCGACCGAGACGGAGACCTTCGGGTCATCGCCGCGATTGTGCCGCACCGCGTTCGTGAGGAGGTTCCGAAAGACCGCCCTGAGCAAGCCGTCGGCGACGACGTCGATGTTGGGTACACTGTCGGGAACGTCGACGACTGCAGTCCGGTTGTCCACCTGCAACGTCTCTGTCTCTGCATTGAGCACGTCGCGAAGAGAGACTGGTTTGGTCGTGTCCTCACTGGTGACCATCGTCGCCATGAGTGTCCGGATAGTCTCGGTGAGTTCGGACGCGTGCTCGCCGTTTCTGACGATGGTCTCCAGTCGCTCGGTGGCTGTCTCGTCGTCGAGCGTCTCCAGCAAGAGGTTGGCGTTGCCGAGGATGACCATCATGTCGTTACGAATGTCGTGACGGAGAATCTCGTTCAGGAGTGTGAGTTTCTCGTTTCGTTCGACTATCGTCCGTTGCTGCTCTCGCAGTTCGGTGATGTCGCGGAGTACGACGACCCAGCCGATAATCCGTCCTTGACGTTCGAGTACTTGTGTCCGAGCGCTCAGGTAGATGGACTCGGGAGCATCGACGTGGATGTACGCTTCGGACGGTGTTTCGACGTCGAACGAGGCGTGTTCGCCCGTCACGGTGTCGCCGATGTCCACGTCGAGTCGGGTCAAGAGCGCCGCGCCTCGCTCGTTCGTGTGGACGACTCGTTTCTCGGCGTCCAACACGAGCACACCGTCGGGAGACGCTTCCATCGCCGTCGTGTACGCGAGAGGCGGGAGGTCGAGAAATCGATAGCGAGCGATGGCGAGGCCGAGAGCCAGAGAAGTCACACCAGCCGATGCCGGGACGAAGTTGACGGTGTCGGAGACGAACGGGGGGATGCGGGCGACGCTGAGGCCGACAAAGACGAACGGAGCGGCGACACCGCTCGTGACCACCAACGCTTGCGGGATGTACGACCGGCCGAGCCGAAACGCCTCTGAGAGCGTCAACCCCACGGCGACCAGCGAGACGAGTGCGTTGTAGAGTAACTGCAAGACGAAGTGAGCGGGGCCCGTCTCGACGCGGAGGATGACTAATCCGCCACGCTCGACGACCCGAGTCGACTCGATAGCGAGTCCATACGGATTGGTGAACAGGACGAGGAGATAGGTCGCTGGTACGGCCAACAGTGCAGCGACGACTGGGACACGAATCTCACTCTCACGGTCGGTGTGGACGAGTACGAAGAGCAGTGCAAACGCACCCAGCGGTGCCACACCGAAATAGAGCAGTCGGTAGAACAGGAGTTTCATCGCGGGGTCCGTGTGGAGGAGTTTGAGTACCGAGAAGAGCGTCCACGTCACGAGTCCGACGTTCACGGCGAAGAACGCTTCGAGCAGTGGGGTCACACCGTTGCTCCGCATATACTGGAAGCTGTACCCACCGAGTAACACGGCGACGAGCATCGCCGTCACCGTCGGCAGTGCGAGTGGTGTAAACTGCCAACTCATCGCTCGAAGGCGAACGGGCAGAAGCCGACGAGCGTTGACAGAGCGACCAATCTGACGTTCATGAGTAGCCGTGTGGTCCGATAGTGTGTAAAAATATCTGTCGACAGGGGATAGCAAACCACCACCGGAAGTAGCGTTCGCCCAGCAATCGTTCAGCTAGTTGTCATCAGACGCCGACTGTATCGAGAGAGTCAAACGCGACACGTTCACGAGAGATATCGAACTACCGGCCACGACGGACTGTAAGTCAGTGCACCGGACCTCTCGTCTTTAGTTTTAGCGCAATCAGGACGGTTCGGTCACCCGGTCACACCCCGACTATCGGTCCGAGACAGCGTCTAAGCGTCTATCGCGAGAGGGAGCGTGAGGACGACCTGTGGACGGCCACGAGCGTCGTGTTCGACGCTCATCTCACCGGCGTACGTGTCCACCGCCAGTTCGGCGAAGAGACAGCCGAACGCGACGTTTTCTACCGGTCTCGACGTCTGTGATAGCCGAGAGCCCGACTTAGCTTCCGGAGACCGTTCGGCGTCGTCGGATGAGGGTGAAACGGAGGAGTCGTGCGTCGCGTCGACGACGATTGTCGCAGTCTGTTCGTCGGTTTCGACGGAGACGTGTACCGCCGGGGCCGGGTCGTACGATTCCGCGACAGCGTCGGTGACGAGTGCCTCGACGACGTCGGTGAGGAGGTCGTCGGCGACGACGGTGACGTCCTCCGGGACGATTCCCGTGATTGTCGTCTCGGGAAACGCCGCTTGTGTGCGAGTCAGTGCGTCGATGACGGCGTCGTCTAGTCGTACCGAGTGTGGTTCGACGTCGTCGACGCCGGTGAGCACGTCCAACAGCGGCCAGACTTCGTCGACCAGTGCGAGTACGTCGTCACCCCATTCGACGATGGTCTCGACGTCGCCGCGCGTCGTCTCGTCGGCCAGTTCGGTCACGAGGAGGTCTGCTGTTCCTCGAATCTCGACCATCGCGTTACGAACGTCGTTGACGAGGAGGCCTTCGAGGACGTTCACTTGTTGCTGTGAGCGTTTCAGCGCGACTTCCGTCTCCGTGAGTGCTCTCGTCGTCGTCTCCAGTGCCGCCTGGTCGTCTCGAACCTCGTGCAGAAACACACCGAGACAGTCGCCGTCGGGAACGAGTCGAGGTGACACCCACTGTCCGAACAGGTACGTCGGGTCGGCCGAGTGTGGATGTTCGCCGTCGAAGGCCCGTCGGTGGGCCGCGTCGAACTCTGCGTCGACGTCGGGGAGTACGTCCCAGAGGACGACTCCACAGGCATCGTCGCGGGCAACACCACTCAGGAGTTCCATCGCGTGGTTCCAGTAGACGATAGACCAGTCAGACTCGACTGCATAGTAGGCGTCCGTCACGTGCTCCAAAATCTCCTCACTTCGATGAGCGACACGAGAGCGGTTCATCACGTCCCGTGACACACTCATGTGTAATAAATACAGACTGTCGCGAGCGTGGGTGTGTGTGTCAGGCCACGTTTCGTTCGATTAGCCCAGTGCCGCCGTCGAAGCGGTCGCTTCCGAGTGTGTCGATGTCGACGAGTGACGCTCGACCGTCACAGACGAGTTCGGCGACGAGTTGGCCCGTCGCGGGGGCGTGTTGGAACCCGTGGCCCGAGAAGCCAGCGGCGGTGACGAACCCTGGGACCGTCTCCTCGACGATTGGGTGGTGGTCGGGTGTGACGGCGTAGAGTCCGGCCCACCCCCGACGAAGCCGCGTGTCGGGACCGAAGTAGCCCGCGCAGTCGGCCGCGCGTTCGAGCGCCGTCGCCGCCCAGTCGAGGTCCAGCGACTTCGAGTACCGGTCGGGGTTCTGGTCGGGGTCGGTAGATGCGAAATGTCCACCGGCGATGGCAGCACCCTCCCGTTCGGGCCGAAAGTACGACCCCGTATCGAGGTCGATGGTGAGCGGCACGTCTTCGGGAACTGGCGTGTCCGGGTCGACGACGAGCGCCTGCCGACGACGCGGTGCGATGGGAAGGTCGACGCCTGCGAGCGTCGCGAGACGACTGGCCCACGCACCGGCAGCGTTCACGACGTGCGACGCTTCGATTTCCTCGCCGCCCGCGACGACGCCAGTGACGCGCCCAGCCTCGCCGTCTTCGCGTCGAACCGACGTTACGGGCGTCTTCGTCCGCACGTCAGCACCAGCCTCGCGGGCCGCGTTCGCGAACCCTTGGAGGGCGAGATACGGGTCGGCGAAGCCGTCCGTCGGCGAGTACGTCGCCGCCCGAAACGCGTCGACGTGGAGTTCGAGACAGTGTCTGCCCGCCTCCTCGGGAGTGAGAAGTTCGCTCGGCACGCCGTGTGCTCGTTGCATCGAAACCGCCTCCTCGAACGCGTCGGCCGTGGCCTCCGTCCGCGCGAGAAAGAGATAGCCCACCTGTCGGTAACCGATGTCGACGCCGAACGCCGCCTCGAAGTCGTCCCAGACACGCATGCTCTGGACGGAGAGGTCGACGTTCACGGCCGTCGAGAACTGTGCGCGGATTCCGCCTGCCGAGCGTTCGGTGCTCCCATTGCCGAGCGTCCCCTTCTCGCAGACGACGACGTCCACTCCGCGTGCTGCGAGGTAGTAGGCGCTCGCGAGTCCGACGATGCCACCGCCCACGACGACGACAGTCATAGGGTTGCTACCACCGTCTGTTTGATAAGCGTTGGCAGGCACCAACCTCTATCCGGCGGCGGCCGTACGGACGGTATGCTTCGACTCCTCTCCGACGACGATATCTCGGCGCTCCTCGACCTCGAATCGCTCCTCCCGGTCGTCGAAAGCGCGTTCGTCGAACAGGGCCGTGGTGCGGTCGAACGCCCCGACCGGCCACACTATCCGGTCGGGGCCGGACTCGACGGCGACGACCCACTCGGGACGGCGCTGGCGATGCCCGCGTACATCCACGGCGCGGCGTACTTCGCGACGAAACTCGCCAGCGTCCACGAGGGTAACGTCGACTGCGGGTTACCGACCGTGAACGCGACGATTGCGCTGATGGACGCCGCGACTGGACTCCCTGCGGCCTACATGGCAGGGACACGCATCACCAACGCCCGGACGGGATGCATCGGCGGCCTCGCGGCGAAGTACTTGGCGAACGAACCGGTTACGCTCGGGGTCGTCGGTGCGGGTACACAAGCCCGGTGGCAAGCACGCGCAATCGCCGCGGCGACGACCGTCGAGCAGGTCCGCGTCTATTCGCCCAGTGACTCGCGGAAGTCGTGTGCGGCGGCACTCCGTGAGGAGGGACTGGATGCGGTGGCAGTCGACTCTCCGGCCGAGGCCGTCTCCGAGGCATCGGTCGTCGTCACGGCGACGACGAGTACCGACCCCGTCTTCGACGGTGAAGCGTTGCAACCGGGGACGCTCGTCGTCGCCGTCGGGGCGTACACTCCGGCGATGCGCGAACTCGACACGACGACGGTCGAACGGGCGGCACGCGTCTTCGCCGACGTTCCCGAGGAGGCGGCCACTGTCGGTGACCTCGCTCACGGTTCGCTCGATTCGGTCGACGCCGACGACCTCCTCCCGCTCTCCGAGGTGTTCGAAGGCCGAGTTGGCCGCGAGAGGTCGGAGGAGATACTCGTCGTCGAGTCGGTCGGTTCGGCCGTCCTCGACGCGGCGGCGGCGGAGTATCTCCTCGAACGGGCAGTGGACGCAGACGTCGGCACGACGGCGTCGCTCTGACCACGCGATTGTTCGATCACTCGCCGCTCTCTCTGCGGCCTGAATGGCTCAGCGTGTGCGCATTTCTGCACAGATATCTGTACACCTATCTAGAAATCTTTGTAGATATCTGTCCATACAGCTATCTGTCAGTAGTGTCTAGTGCGAATGTCTGACGGAACTTTATGTACGGGTCAACGGTACACCCCCGGTATGAAACGGGCAGTCACTTTGTGGAGCGAGTCCGGTGGTGTCGGCAAGACGACGCTGGCGACGAACACCGCCGCGGCGCTCGGTCGACGCGGTGCCGACGTGTTGGTGGTCGACCTCGACCCGCAACTCGGGAGTCTCACCGACCACGTCGGCTACGGCGAGTTGAAGACCGGTGACCGCGACCACCTCGGTGACCTGTTGCTCGCGGAGGACCGCGACGCGAGTCACCTCATCGTCGACGCGGGCGCGTTCGACCTCATCCCCTCCCACGAGGGGTTGGCGAACATCGAGAGCGAGATGGCCGCCCGCGGGACGAACCTCCGAGAGTTCCGCCTTCGGTCGGCGTTGACGCCGCTCGCAGGCGAGTACGACTACTTCCTCATCGACCCACCGGCGACGCTGAACGTCCTCGTGGACAACGCACTCGTCGCCGCGCGCGACGTGGTCATCCCCATCGAGTTGACCCGAAAGGGAAGCGTCTCCATCGACGGCTTGGAGGACACGCTCGACAGTATGCAACGCGGCTTCCAAACGTTCGACGAGGACTTCCGACTGGGTATCCTCGCTGTCGTCCCCAACGAAGTCGGCGACTCGAACATCTACCGAGAGGTACGCGAACAACTGGAGACCGACGGCAAACCGGTCACGCCGTTCGGTATCCGCAAGCGCGACGTCCTGAAACAGGCGTGGCAGGCGCAGATGGACCTGTTCACCTTCGCCGATTCGCCGGACACACGTGACCTGCGTGACTACGAGAAAGACCTGCTCGACCAGTTCGAGGCCGTCGCACGCATCATCGAGGAAGGGTCTGTCGACGCCGCAACACTGTCCGAGGTAGAGGAGGTGGCCCGATGACGAAAGACGACCGGTACGGTGCGGCCGGTGACACGTACGGGTCGAGCGGTGACCAGTACGACGACGCCCCGAGTCAGAACGGAACTGGTGCAGAGACGGCTGGCGCTGCCGCGGACGACGCCGAGACGGAGACGGACGACTCGGCGAACGACGGCGTCGCCGACCTGCCGTTCATCTTCGCGCGACGCACGGTGAAGGCGGACCGCGACGCGCTTCCAGTCTACGTCCGTGCGTCGACTGCCGACCAGATCGGCGAACTCGAACGAGAACTCGACGACCGGTTCGACGGCGACGACGTGATGTCGCTCGACGTGCGCGAAGCGGTGGTAAAAGCAGGCTTGCGAAACGTCGAGGACGTCGTCGACGTGATGGAGACGTGGGGATACGGCCGCCGATGACTCGATAGTTCGAATTCCCGGGTCTCGATACCGCAGCGAGTCGCCGGGCCGAGATGGTCAGTCTTCCGACGAGTTCCGGTCGAGGTCCTGATAGAACCCGACGAACGAGTCGTGGTCGTCGACACCGCCGACGGTTTCGTCGAGTTCCGACTGGAGTTTCTCGATACGTGCGGTCAGTTCTGCATACTCCTCGCTGTCCTCCAGTTCGGTACTACTCTTCTCGGCTTCTAGGAGTGCCTTCTTCGACGCCAACGAGAAGAGTTCTTGGACACCCTCGTCGTATACGTTTCGCGTACATAGCGTCGAGACGGTCTCACGAAGCGCGTCCTTCGTGACAGGCTTGACGAGATAGTCGTCGAAGCCCATGGCGACGATGTCGAAATCCGGTTCGACGGCCGTCACCATCGCGACTCGACAGTCGATACCGCGGTCACGAACGGCTGCAAGCACTTCGTCGCCGGATAACCCAGGCATTCGGCGGTCGAGGAGGATGACGTCGACGTCGTCGTCGAGTGCATCGAGGGCCTCGTGTCCGCCGTAGGCGGTCCGAACTCGGTAGTCACTACTCAGCCACGTCGCGTACAAATCGGCGAGGTCAGGCTCGTCTTCGACCACGAGGACGAGCGGGGATGCGTCACTCATTTATCGGTCAGTGGTGCCGTGTCAACACTCACGCACTGCAATGCTATGTGCGGCTATATCAAAATACCCCTTGGTGCTCAATTAAACGTTTCTCACCGCTCGACGATACGACGGTCCCCGTCGACCGCTTCGATTGTGACGCGTGTCGCCTCCACGGCTTCGAGAACGGACCCCCAGCCCCCCACGGTGACGACGCCGTCGCCCGTCTCGACGTAGATAGCTACCTGTCCGGCCAACTGCGACAGCGGCGGCGGTCCCTCCGTCGACCGCATCCCCTCGTAGAGGACGTCGACGACGGTTCCCGAGAGTGAGACGTTCTCGCCCGTCTCTGTCGCGAACCCTTCGACCGAGACAGTGAGTTCGACACCGTCGTTGAGCAGCGGTTCGATGTCGCGTACACACCGGCGAATGTCCGCGTAAGACATCGGCGGCATGTCCGCTCGCCCGTCGTAGATGACGTCCCACACCTCCCAGAGACACGTCTGGAAGTACCAGTGGAACACGTAGGTCAGCGTGTAGTCGTTCACCAGTACGCCGTACTGATTCAGCGACTCTGCGTGTGGCGCGAAACACGTCTCGGTCCGGTCGACGAGCGCGACGAACGGCGTCGGAAGCTCGCGATGTCGGACCTCCGTCGTAGCGCCCTCGAACATCGACGACGGTGGGAGGTCTGGACCACCAGTCGGCGGCGTGTGAATCGAGAGTTTCACGATGGCTCCGTTTCGAGAGGCCGCTTCGAGTGCAGGCTTCAACTCTCGATACTGTTCCAGCGTCGCCGACACCTGTACTTCGTACTTGGCGTCGCGAATCGCCGCTGTCGCGTGGTCGAACACCGTGTCGAAACGCTTGACGATGCTCACCTTGTGGCGGTCGACTTCCGGCTCTTCCCACCGCTCTTCGATTTCGTCTGCGGCGTCGACGAGCAGTTCTGCTCGCCCACGGAGGTCTGTGAGAACGTCTTTCGGGTCGCGTGCACGCGCATGAAGACTCTCTTGTTCGTACGTCTCAATGTATCCCTTCGACTCCAAGTCACGAAGCACGTCGTAGATTCGTGCGGTCGGCACGGAACACGCGTCGGCGAGTTCCGTCGCGCTCGCCGCTCCTAACTGCAGCAGTGTATTGTACGCCTCGGCTTGGTACTGCGAGAGCCCCGCGTCTTCCAGAGCGCCTCGTAACTCCGCAGAGTCCATTATTACGGTTCCACGACCTACACGGATATTAATGCGTCCCCTCGACCCGAGAAGTTTTCACGGGTCGCTTCGCTCCGCTGGGCCGAGTCTACGCCATCGACTCCTGCGCCGTCGGTGGCGGTGACTACTGTCTGGTCTGAGCGTCGAGAGAGAAAGAGAACGAGAGTCGAGCGGGGGAGAACAGCGAGACTGGCGCGCGAACGAGACTACTCGTTCGGACTGTAGTTCGGCGCTTCGTCGGTAATCATCACGTCGTGCGGGTGGCCTTCGGTCTGGCCGGCCGCAGAGACGCGGACGAACTTGGACTTCTCCTTGAAGTGCGGAATCGTCTCGGCACCGACGTAGCCCATGCCGGACTGCATCCCGCCGACGAGTTGGTGGAGTTCCGAGGCGAGACTGCCCTTGTACGGCGTCGCGGCTTCGACACCTTCGGGGACGTAGTCTTCCTCTTCGTCGGGTTCGTCCTTGAGGTAGCGGTCACCACCGCCGGACTTCATCGCACCGACACTCCCCATGCCACGGTACTGTTTGTACTTCTTGCCGTTCATCGTGATGACACGGCCGGGAGCCTCGTCGGTGCCGGCGAAGAACGACCCGAGCATCACGGCGTCGGCACCGGCGGCGACGGCCTTGATGGCGTCGCCGGAGTAGCGAATCCCACCGTCGGCGATGACGGGAACGTCCTGGGGGCCAGCGACGTCGGCGACTTCGGCGACGGCCGAAATCTGTGGCATACCGGACCCGGAGACGACGCGCGTGGTACAGATGGAGCCTGGACCGATACCGACCTTGACGCCGTCTGCGAAGTCGACGACTTCCTCGGCCGCTTCGCGGGTCCCGATGTTGCCGACGACGACGTCGGCGGCGACGTTCTCGGCGATGGCGCGGGCGGCGTCGATGACGTTCAGGTTGTGCGCGTGCGCGCAGTCGATAAAGATGACGTCCGCGCCAGCCTCGTCGGCGGCGACAGCGCGCTCTTCGTCGAACGGACCGACAGCGACACCGCAGAGGAGTGCACCGTCGTCGTCGCGGGCGGCGTTCTCGTGTTCGCGGCGCTGGAGGATGCCCTGCATCGTGACCAGACCGACGAGGTGGTCTTCGGCGTCGACGATGGGAACACGCTCTATCTTGTAGTCGTACATCAGTTCGAGCGCCTCGCGCGCGGTCACGTCCTCACCGGCGGTGATGACCTCGTCGGTCATCGCTTCGCGGACGGCGTCGGTCTCGCCGACTTCGAGGTACGGGCGGATGTCGGTGCCAGAGATGATACCCAACACGGTGTCCTCGTCGTCGACGACGGGTGCGCCGGAGACGCCCGCGTGTTCCATCATCGCGTCGACGTCGCTCACGGTCTGTTCGGGACTCGCGGTGACGACGTCGTCGCGGGGGATGACGAGTTCGTCGGCGCGCTTGATGTGACTGATCTCGTCGACCATCTGCTCGATGGTCATGTTACGGTGGAGGACGCCGAGTCCACCCTCGCGGGCCATCCCGATGGCCATGCCGCTCTCGGTGACGGTGTCCATCGCCGCCGAGAGGATGGGGATGTTGAGTTCGACGTTCGTGGAGACGCGTGTCGACACGTCTGCGTCGTCGGGTTCGACGCGACTCTCCATCGGGCGGAGCAGCACGTCGTCGAACGTCAGTGACTCGGGTACACGCAGTTTCTCCGAAAAGGGTTCTCGCTCGTCTCGTTCGGGAACGTCGTTCGCCATATAAATCGTGAACTCTCGCAGGTCAAAAACGTTGCGAGTCAGCACGTCTATGCGTCCAACTCACAGACACGAGCAAGCATCTATGCACGGTTGCGTATACTTTCGTGAGTGTCACTCGAAGTAGCGACGACTTGCCGCGCCATCGTCAAATCCTGCAGGAATAATCACCCTAGTCACTCTCTCACAATGACGTTCTCTCGGTGTTGTCTATCAATAGCCTATACTTCCGAACCACCTTTAAATACGAAAGCACAGAATCTGTTGGCACATGCGGCCATGCCCCACACAACGTTTATTACTTCTCTCCAACACAGTTGTACTATGGACTCCGACAGTTTCGCCGCATCGCGTATTGCCGGTCAGATGACCCCCGTATCCGGCTTTACCTTTACAGCGATGTGGCGAACACTCAAACCGGAGTCGAATCTCGGACTCACCGGATTCTCCGGGTCCAACGACGCAGGTTTGGGGGAGTTGCGTTCGTATCGCCGTTTGGCCGATGGTGACGGCCGCTAGTCCCGAATGAGTGTCTCACAACATCCGGTCGCCCTCCGCCTCGAACAGCAAGTCGGCGGCGCGACGAAGCTCCTCGCGACGGTCATGGGGCTTCCACTCGTCGACGGCATACTGCCTGCGCTCATCATCGCGGGCGCACTCCAGTCGCCGACGGACATCGTCGAGGCTGGCCTCCTCATCTTCGGTGGCTCGGCCACGATGGCCGTCATCCTCGCCGAGATGGACGGCACGCGCCGCGAGCAGGTGCTCTCCATCCTACTCTTGGCCGCCATCCTGCTGCCCGTCGCGGCGCTAGAAGCGGCGTTCGTCATGACGCTCGAAGGCGTGTTGAACTTCGACATGTTCCACCGCTTCGCGGGCATCGTCATCCTCGCCATCGCGGCGAAGACGGCCTCTTCGAAGGTCGGTGAGTACCTCCCGAGTCCCGGGGCCATCATCGCTCTCGGACTGGTCGCGAGTCTGAAGAAGCCCTCGAACATGGAACTCGTGGTGACCCCCGACCTGACCAACGTCCCGAACGCCGTCGCCGCCGTCGGCGTCGGTATCGCGTTCGCCCTCGCGGTGGCACTGCTCGCTCCGCGACTGCGCGGTGCAGTCGACATCGACCTGTTCCGCTTCGGCAGTTCGGTCGCTCTCGGCATGCTCGCACTCTCGGTGCTGGGCGTGCCTGGCGTCCCGAAGGACGCACCCATCGCCCTCGTCACGCTCGGTGTGACGGCGCTGTTCGCGTTCGACCCGGCGTCGGACTCGACGCTCGTCGCCGACGCGACTGACGTGAGCGAACGGTCCGACGCGGACGCCGCTGCCGCCGTCACCGACGGTGGTGGCGACGCCGAGCACTCCCAGAACGACGAGAGCTCCGACGCGGCAGTCGACTTCGACGAGGCAGACGACTCGGCTACCGAGGACGACTACCTCTACCCCGAGGACGAAGACGCGCGCGCACCGTGGCTCTGACCACGAGAACCGCGCAGTGAGCCGCTGACTGCTCGGCCCTTCTCTCAGCTTTCCACTCCAACACGCGACGAGCGCCCGCCATGGGGAGTGACTGAGACACTTCGTTTGGCTGTCGTCACGCTGACGGAGGGCTTAGGTGGCTGGCGAAACTCGTCCCCGTATGAGTAATCGCGTCGTGCAGGGGCGGATGGTCACGCCGAAGCGACTCGCAGAGCTAATCGAAGGAGAGCGACCGATGGAAGCCGAACCCATCGAAGACGCCGACCGAGACTGCCCGGAGTGCGGTGGTAACGTCCTCACGGTCGGCTACATGCCGAGCGTGACGGAGTTCGTCACGGGCTACAAATGCCAAGACTGCGACTGGGCCGACGACGACCGATAACCGAAACCCCTTTTAGGCAATTCGCCATACGTGGAGATGCAAGGGGTCGTGGCCAAGCCCGGCATGGCGACTGACTCCAGAGGTAACGCCCGGTGACGAACTCCAGACTGATATTCCGAGCGACCGACTGATCATCGGTTCGCGTTGACGACCCTCTGGAGTACCGAGGCAAACCGGAGATATCAGTCGATCGGGGGTTCAAATCCCTCCGACCCCACTTCCTTGCGTGAACTCACACGGTGAGCATCAGGTGTGTTCGCTTCTTTCGTTGTTCTTTGCGTGTAGTCTGATTAAATTCGAGACAGAAGGTTCGTCTCCATCGACGAACTGCTCGAATCCTGTGTCGCCCGATTTGAATGGTACTGCTAGGGTATCGTTGACCACGACGGCGAGAAACACGCCCGAACAGTGACGCCATCGACACAAACCTCACGTCGCACGAAGAGTCGCGAGAGTCGGCGGCGGCGAGTCTACGTCTTCGACAGACGCGGGGGAAAACAGACCAACTTCACAAAATTCTGAACTCCACCTCGTGTACTCACGAGGGAGGGTGCCTCTGACATAACGACACGACGCCCCTCTCAGAAGGACACGTGTCGTATCTCAACGCTTGAACCTGAATCGTATCAATTTTCCCATCTATTTGTTTTCCGTGTGCGTTTCTTGAACTTGGGGTGGTGCGGGCTCTATCAACGAAATCCGTGGTTTGGTGTAACGTAGAACTCGCCTGCGTCGTCGGATTTTCTGCATCTCCGATAGAGCTGTCACTATCGATAAAAAGAGGGTCCGAATATACTATACTATTGACAATTACTATGCTCTCTCGTGATGTACTGTAAGAGTATGCTGTTCGACCTTACAGGGTTCCAGCGTGACCTAATGTACGTCATCAGTGGACTCGACCATCCATCGGGGCAGAGTATCAAAGAGCGATTCGAGCGAGACTTCGGTCAACAGATCAAACACGGTCGGCTGTATCCGAATCTCGACCACCTCGTCGAAAGTGGCTTCGTCGAGAAAGGACAGATCGACCGGCGGACGAACTACTACGAGTTGACGTCACTCGGCCGCCAGAAGTTGGAGCAGCGGCGCGAGTGGGAGAACCAAGTTCAGACGGGAATGACGACGAGTTAAGTACAGTCTCCAACGAACGCGATTATTTGGGGTACTGCCACGGTGATCTACTGACACGATTGTCGAGTGACTTCTATCCCACACCAGCGCGTGGGCCGAATTCGACGCGACGGCGAACACCGTCAGCGCAGACGACGGCGGCACTCTGAACGAGCAGGAGAACATCTCGTAATGTGTCAGCTCTCGGCGTGACTATGTTGACCACGGTAAACTCTGACCAGAACCGCTTTGACGTGGACACACTCATCGCCAGGCATGAAGTTCGCATTCGTGTGTGTGCAGAATGCCGGTCGTAGTCAGATGGCGACGGCATTCGCCGAGCGAGAACGGTCGGCCCGCAGTGTCGACGACGAAGTCGACATCGTCACGGGCGGAACCCAACCCGCAGACCACGTCCACGAAGAAGTCGTCGACGTGATGCGAGAAGTGGGCATCGACCTGTCGTCGCGGACACCGCGCGAAGTCACACCTGCTGAACTCGACGATGCCGACTACGTCATCACGATGGGCTGTTCGGCCAGTGACGTCTGCCCCGCGACGTTCTCCGGAGAGAATCGCGACTGGGGACTGGACGATCCCGACGGCGAAGGACTCGACGCCGTCCGGGCGATTCGCGACGAAATCGAAGAACGGGTAGTCGCGCTATTCGACGAAGTCGGTGCGGAGACGAGAGCGAACGAGTAAGTCACGAGACGAACGAGTAAGCCACGAGGATTCACCACCCGGAGACGAAAGCGGGACGGCGCGTCACTTGGGTAGCGTGAAGTAGAACGTCGACCCCTCACCCGGCGCCGACTCCACCCAGATGTGACCGCCGTGGAGTTCGACGATTTTCTGACAGACTGCCAGTCCGATTCCGCTCCCCTCGGTGCTGTTTCCGTAGAACAGTCCGAACACGCGAGATAGCTCTTCGACTGCGATACCGACCCCCTCGTCACGGACGGCAAACAGCCAGTGGTCGTCGACTTGTTCTGCGGAGACGTGGATTCGAGGCGTTCCTTCGGAGTACCGAATAGCGTTCCCGAGGAGATTCTGCATCAGTTGGACGAGGACCGTCTCGCTACCGTCCACGACTGGGAGCGACTCGGTCGTGATTTCGGCGTCCGTCTGTTCGATAGCGAGCGCGAGATTCTGCTGTGCCCGTTCGACGACGTCCGCGAAGTCGACAGCCCCGACGTCCTCGAGTTGTCGTGCGACCCGCGAGTACGCGAGAAGGGCGTGTACCATCTGTTGGAGGCGACGCGACCCGTCGCGGGCGAACTGGAGGAACTCGACTCCCTCTTCGTCGAGTGTCTCTCCGTACCGCCTGTCGAGGAGGTCGAGGTAGCTCGACACCATTCGAAGCGGTTCACGAAGGTCGTGCGAGGCGATGTAGGCGAACTGTTCGAGTTCGTCGTTCGACCGTTCGAGTTCTTTCTGCTGTTTTTGTAACTGGAACTCGCTCAACTTGAGTTCGGTGATGTCCTCGGAGGTGACGACCATCCGCACGACGTCTCCCTCGTCGTCGACGATTGGCGCAAAACTCGACGAGAGCCAGCGGAACGTCCCGTCCGCCAGTTCGATGCCGTGTCTGAACCCGAGTATCGTCTTGCCGTCGGCCAACACCTCACCGACGGGATACTCGTCGAGTGGCAGTGGAGCGTGTTCTTCGTCGTACAGCATCCCCTCCGTACTCTCCAGGTTCCGACCCATGAGCGGCCGTCCGTCCTCTTCGAACAGTTCCTCGGCCCGTGTGTTGTGCTGAACGACCGTCCCGGTGTCGTCGAGAACTGTGATGGCGACCGGACTCGTCTCGAGGATCTGCTCGACGAGTTCTTTCTCTTCGGAGAGGCGCTTCGTCTGTCGTCGCTGTTCGGTGATGTCTTTGAAGAACACCGAGAGGCCAGCCTCGTCCGGATACACCCGTACTTCCAGCCACCCTTCTGTGACCTGCGAGTAGAACTCGAACGTAGTCTGCCGTTGCGTCTCTAGAGCGCGGTGGAGTTCGGTGTACGACCGCGAGTGTTTCGTCTCGGGGAACACGCTCGTCATCGACCGACCGAGCAGTTCGTCTTTGGGCCGTCCGAGCAACTCCGCGGCCTGTTCGTTCACGTAGGTGTACCGCAGTTGCTCGTCTAGTGCGGCGAACGAGTCGGAGACTCGGTCGAGAATCTCGTTTGTCCGTCCGTGTTCTCTCAGATCGTGTGTCACCTTCGCGAACCCGAGAAGTTCGTCGTCGTCGTCCCACACTGATGTGATGACTACGTGAGCCCAGAATCTCGACCCGTCTTTTCGGACGCGCCACCCGTAGTCTTCGCTTCGTCCTTCGTCGATTGCCGTCGCCAACTGTCGCTCTGGTATGCCTCTCTCTCTGGCACTCTCGGGATAGAATCGCGAGAAGTGTTCCCCCTGTATCTCTTCTTCGGTGTACCCCTTGATTCGCTCTGCACCCTGGTTCCACGTGATGACTCGGCCCTCGACGTCGAGAAGGAAGATAGCGTAGTCCGTAATCTGGTCGACGAGGTTCCGGAAGCTTGCCTCCTCCACTAGTTCCGGGCCCGTCCGCTTCATAGTACACCGGTTATCATCCAGAAGTAATAATCTATCGGCGAACAAGAAATAGATTTAAGACAGAATTTTCGGGGTGGAATCTAACCTTCGAAGTCTCGGCTATCGGTACTTCGACCACGGTCGTTCGGAGAGAGCGTCCGGAGGAACCCCCGAACCACTTCCGTCGTCTCCGCCCACGTCGGATGGGCGTGATAGCGTTCCAGCGCCGCCAGACTCATCGCGACGAGTCGCTCGCGGTTCCGACACAGGGGTGCGACGGCGTCGGTGAGTGCGCTGGCGTCGTCGGGGTCGACGAGTAGTCCGTTCACCCGGTCGGAGACCAGTTCTGCCGCGCCACCGCTCGTCGTCGCAACCGCTGGGAGGCCGAACGCCATCCCTTCGAGGTAGGCGATGCCGAACCCCTCGTACGTCGACGGCATCGCGAGTAGGTGGCTTCGAGCGAGCACGTCGGCGAGTTCGTCGTCGGGCAGTCGCCCAGTGAGTGTGACCGACCCCGCGACGCCGAGCGTCTCGATTCGTTGCCGGAGGAACCGCGTGTACGCGGGGTTCGTCTCGTCGTCGCCGACGACGCTGAGTTGCCAGTCTGCTCGGATGCGCTCTAACCCTTCGATGAGCGTATGAAGCCCTTTTCGCGGCGTGACATTGCCGAGGGCGACGATGCGGAGCGGTCGCTCCCGAGCGCGGTCACGAATCTCGTCCGGGGTGAGCGTCCGGCCGAACCGGTCGCCTGCGGGGTAGGCGACGACGCCGGGGTCGGGGTCGGTGAGCGCGGCGACCGTCTCGCGTGTCGTCTCGCTGTTGAAGACGTAGCCGTCGACGCTTCGGAGGTACTGCTGTTCGAGTCCGCGATAGAAGTCGTTCTGCCACGCGCGTCGACGTTCGACCGACCGGAGGTGATGAACGAGTGCGACCACCGGAACGTCGAGGTTCAGTCGGCGGTTCGTCCACACGAGCGAAGGATGACACAGTTCGTCTTGGAGGAGGACGTCGAGGTCGGCCGCACGGAGTCGGCGGCGAAGCGACCGGCCGGCGTTGTGTGCAAGCGAGCGACCGTACCCAACCTCGGGGAGTGAGAACAGTTCGACCTCGTCGCCCGTCTGTCGAAGGTGGTCGACGAGTTCGGAGTCGTAGACGTATCCGCCGGAGCGCGTATCGAGGTCACCGTAGACGACCAGACCGATACGCATGGGGTCGCTCACAGCGTTCACAGGGCCGTCTCGTAACTCGCCCACGCCTCGTCGTCCTCCCAGAGCGTCACTCGTGCTCGCTCGGGGACGTCGGAGTCGACGGCGGCAATAACCTCCTCACAGAAGACCCGTGCGAACCGTTCGACACTCGGATTCTCTCCCGCGAAGGCGTCGTGGTCGTTGAGCGTCGTGTCGCGGTAGCGGTCGACGACCGTCGCCATCGCCGCTTTTACCGCGTCGATGTCGACCAAGTAGCCGTACTCGTCGAGGTCAGGTCCCTCGAAGCCGACTTCAGCCGTGAACTGGTGGGAGTGGACCTCGCCTTCCGGACCGGGATTCGGGACCGTCAGGAAGTGCTGTGCGACGAACGACCGCTGGACGGTCACACGGAACATAAGCCGCTCATCTCTCCCCGTAGGTAAAGAGGATTTGCACGGTCTCCTCGCGGTCGGTGTCGAGACGGTGGTACGCGTCGGGTGCCTGTTCGAGCGGCACGCGGTGGGTGACGAGCGGGTCGGTGTCGACCCGTGCGAGCCAGTCCCACGCGCGGGCGAACCGTCGCTCGGGCGTCCACCGGCCGCGGAGAGTCGGGTCGATGGTGCTGACCTGACTGCTCTGGAGGTCGATTCGGCTCCGGTGAAATCGCCCGCCGAGTGCGAGGTCGGACCGTTTCTCGCCGTACCACGACCCGATGACGACGCGGCCGTCGTAGCCGGTGACGCCGATAGCGGCGTCCAGTGCGTCGGGGTTCCCCGAGAGTTCGTAGCTGAGGTCGATGCCCGTCGGCACGTCGGTGTCGTCTGCGCTCTGCGCTCGCCCCGACACCGGATTCAGTTCGGCACGTGCATCGGCCGGCGTCAAACTCTCGTCGGCCCCGAGCGAGCGCGAGAGGTCGCGACGCCGGGAGACGGTGTCGACGGTGACCAGTCGCTCCAGCGGGAACCGAGCCAACAGCGCCGTCGTGAGCAGGCCGACGACGCCCTGTCCGAAGACGGCGACGCGTTCGCCGACGACGGGACGACCGTCCATGACGAAGTTCAGTGCCGTCTCGACGTTCGGCAGGAGTGTGGCTGTCTCCGACGAGCAGTCGTCGGGGACGACGTGGAGGTCTGCAGGGTCGGCGAGAAAGTGACTCTCGTGGGGGTTGAACGCGAACACCCGCCGGTCGAGCCACTCGTCGCCGACATCGTCGCCGACGGCAGCCACCGTGCCGACAGCGGCGTAGCCGTACTGCAACGGGTAGTCGAGCGTCCCGGCGAGCGCCGGGATAGAGGGGTCTGCCGAGAGGTCACGGGGTGCCTCGCCGCGGTAGATGAGTCGTTCGGTCCCCGGGCTGACCGCCGAGACGCTGGTTTCGACGAGTACCTCGTCGCCGTCGGGGTCGGGGACCGGTCGCTCACGGACGCTCACCGCTCGCGGGCCGACGAAGTAGAGCGACCGAGCGGGCATCGTCAGTCGGTGTCTGGAATCGGGTGGTCTGTCGTCCCCGCGAACTCGACGGGCGTCCCGCGGTGACGACAGTCTTCGAGGGCGTGCTTCGCGGCGAACCCGGCCTCGTGGGGTGTCGCAGCGGTGCCGACGCCGACTTTCAGTTCGACGCCGACGCGTTCCTCGACGGCGTCGATGGCCGCGGCGTATTGCACCTTCGAGAGGTCCGGACAGACGGCGATGATGTTGTCGCCGCCGACGAAGAAAGAGAGCGCGCCGTGTTCTTCGCGCATGTAACGCATCAGTGCCGCGTAGCCCTGTTCGATTTGGATGAACGTGTCGAACTCGTTGAGGCGGTCGGTGTACTTGCCGGTGGCGTCGTCGACGTCGAAGTGTGCGATATGCAAGTCGTCGTCTGCGCGCCCGGCGTGGAAGTCGCCCGCGAGCACCTCGCGGCGTTCGCTGTCCTGTGCGCTTCCCGCGGCTTGGACGTAGGCCGTCGCGGTTTCGAGTGCCTCGACGGGGACGTCGTCGACGCCGACGCCGAGACTCAGCGTGACCGGGTACCGGTTGCCGACCGACTCCTGCAGGAGTTCGTGGTCCGTCTGGTCGAGGCCGTTCGTGACGGCGACCATGTTGTCGAAGCGGGTGAAGAAGACGTACCCGCCGCGGCCGCCGACGAACTGCGCGAGGTCCGCGAAGAGTCGCGACTGGAGCGTCTGGAGGTCCATCTCTCTCCGTGGCTCCGGCGTGACCGTCCACGGGCCGTAGTTGTCGATTTGGATGTGCGTCAGCTGCGTGTTCGTCACTACAACCCCCTCAGGGTCGTGGGATATTCGTTCTTTGGTTCGTCGGACCGAGCGTTTCAACTCACCGCGCTCCCTACCCCCGGCAATGACCTACCGTGGTGCAGTGTTGGATGTCGACGGCACAGTCGTCCGCGGTGACACGCCGATTCCCGGCGCGCGAGACGCTCTCGACGCGCTCGACGACGCCGGTATCAGGCGGCTCTTCCTCTCGAACAACCCGACGAAAGCGCCCCGGGCCTACGTCGACCGGTTCGAGCGGGCGGGGTTCGCCGTCGACGCCGACGAGGTGATGACATCCGGGACGGTCACGGTGTCGTACCTCGCCGAACACCACGCCACTGACGACCTGTTCGTCGTCGGCGAGTCGGGATTCTGCACTCAACTCGACGAGGAAGGGCTGACCGTCGTCGACGACCCGAACGACGCCGAGACAGTCGTCGTCTCCATCGACCGGGAGTTCACCTACGACCGTCTGACGCAAGCGCTCCACGCACTCGACGGCGACGTGCCCTTCGTCGGCACCGACCCAGACGTGACCATCCCAACCGACGAGGGGTTGGTCCCCGGGTCGGGGGCCATCATCCGCGCCGTCGCGGGCGTCGCCGAACGCGACCCGAACCGAATTCTCGGTAAGCCAGACGAGTACGCCCAACAACTCGCACTCGACTATCTCGGCGTCCCCGCCGAGGACTGTCTCGTCGTCGGTGACCGCTTGAACACGGATATCGCACTCGGCGCTCGTGCGGGGATGACGACGGTCCTCGTCCGAACGGGCGTCACCGACCAAGACACGCTGAACGACTCGGACGTCGAACCCGACTACGTGCTGGACTCCATCGCCGACATCGGTCGAGTGTTGAACGACTCCTGACGAACCGTTATAGTCTCTGAGCGAGACGTAGTAGCTGCTATGCCCGGAAAGAAGATTCTCATGATCGTCGGCGACTTCGGTGAAGACTACGAGATTATGGTGCCGTTCCAAGCGCTCCAGATGGTCGGCCACGAGGTTCACGCCGTCTGTCCCGAGCGCGAGGAGGGTGACGTGGTGAAGACGGCTATCCACGACTTCCGCGGCGACCAGACCTATCTCGAAACACGCGGCCACAACTTCGAACTCACGGCGACGTTCGACGACGTAGACCCCGCTGACTACGACGCGCTGGTCGTCCCCGGTGGCCGCGCCCCGGAGTACCTCCGTACGTACGACGCCGTTCTCGACGCTGTCCGGCACTTCTTCGACGAAGGGAAGCCGGTCGCGTCCATCTGTCACGGACCACAGATTCTCGCCGCTGCGGGCGTCCTCGACGGCTACGAGATGACCGCCTATCCGGCCGTGCAGGCCGAAGTCGAAGCCGCTGGCTGTTCGTGGGTCGACGAAGTCACGACGGACAAGAACCTCGTGACGGGACAGGCGTGGCCTGACCACCCCGAGTGGCTGGCGCAGTTCCTCGACCTGCTCGGCACCGAGATTCAGCACGGACAGGCCGCACCGGCGGACGACTGAACGTCGCCCGCTCGCACGTCTCTCGACCGCTATTCGACGTCGAACCGAAGCAGTGCACCGACGCCGTCGAACGCCTCTTGGAGGCGCTCCGAGCGGTCGAGCGACTCGGGGACGACGACGCACGTCCCGCCCTCTTCTTCGACCCGCGCTCGGAGCGTCTGGACGTCCTCGGCGGGTAGTGAGTCGGCGAGCAGCAGCGTCTCGACGGCCCCGTACTCCAGCGCCTCGTCGACGTCCTCGCGGCCGCCGACCGCCGACTCGTCGTCGTCGGCGAGTGCCTGGAAGAACCGGTCGAGCGTCTCGCGTGCGTCACTGCCGTCGAGTGCGCCCGCGTCTTCGGCCGCGTCGACGAGTTGTCGGAGTCCGGTCTCGGAACTGTACTCTACGTTGAAGGTGCCGAGGGTCGCGTCCGCGAGGCGCTCGGGGAGATGACCACCGTTCTCGAACTGCTCGACCGTGACCTCGCTCCCACCGACCAGTAGGCCCGCGACCGAGACGTCGCCGTGTGCGGGTGCGTCGGTGTCGGTGTCGGGGTCGGACTCTCCGGTCGTCGGGTTCAGGAACGCTCGTTCGAGACTCTCGCCGACGCTGTCGAAGAACTCGGCTTTCCGCTCTTGGCTCCGGCCCTCGAAGCGGTCTTCCTTTCCACCTTCGGCCGCCTGTTTGCTCGGGACGTCGCTCTCGATAGTCTCGATTCGCTCGATGGTCTCGCCGTCGTAGCGGCCGACCACCGCGTTCTCGCGGGCGACGACGACGAGTCCGTACGTGTCCGTCCCGCTCGTACTGGCTTCGAGCGGCGCGGTGTCGAACTCGTTTGCGTACCCGTAGGTCGTCTCGGTGACCGGGTCCGGCAGGTCGTCGAAGACCTTCGTGACGAGGTCACCGTCGACGACGCCAGCGTACGCGACGAGACCGTTCTCGGGGGTCTCCTCGTAGTCGTGGAGGATTCGCCGTGTCTCCTCCATCGCTTGCTTGAGCGGTTTCTGGACCTCCTCTCGCTCGTTCAGATACTCGGCCTCTGCGTGGTCCTCCTCGACGCGGCCACGCACCGCCTCTAGTGACTCGTCCGGTGCAATCGCGACCGTGACGAGTTGGTCGTCGTTCGCTTCCGCGTTCGCTACCGTCTCGATGTCCTCGGATAGGCTCTGTTGGGTAGACATAAGACGAAATCACCAGTTGGTCTCCCGCCGCTGGACGGAACGCGGGGGGACGGTCCCGGCTACTCGCGGGCGATAAAAATGTCTTATCGCCGAAGGGGTACGAGACACCCGAGAGCGGCACTGTGTGGTGCTCACACGGCACATTCGACTCCTCTCTCGAACACATAGGAAAACCCGAGTGTTCTCCCCAGATACCAATCACGTGTCTGACGAGGATATTTATACTCCCCCTCTAATGGCGTGGTATGGAAGAACGTGACACGCCGTACACCTTCCGCGACGAGGTGGCACAGCCACCGACCTACGACCGCGAAGAACGCGAAGTCGTCATCGTCGACGGAGAGGCCATGACATACCGAAGTTACCGACGATAGCGTTGTTTTTGGGCGTCGCTCCGGGTGCGAGCGACAGCCAAAAAAGTTGCTCCGAGTTCGACTTAGAACGCGCCGCCGTGGACCGTGATGTCCGCGTGGAGGCCCTCGCGGAGTGCGCTGTGGACGTGACAGATGTCCTCTGCGCGCTCGACGATCTCGTCGAGTTCGTCGTCCGAGAGGTCGGCCTCGACGTGAATGTCGAAGCGAATCGCCGTGAGGTCGTCGTCCTCGTCGAGGTCCGCGCTGGAGTCGATCTGAATCTTGCCGAGGTCCTCTTCACCGCGCTGTTGGCCGCCGACGCGGAACGCAGGCAGGAAACAGGACGCGTAGGTCGCGACGAGCGCGGAGTTCGGGTCCGGCCCGGTCTCGCCTGTCGCGTCGATCGACATGTCGAAGTCGCCGACTTGGCTGGAACATCCGTACCCTTCTTCGCTGACAGTGGTGGTCTCGATGTCGCTCATTGCAACCGGAACGTTGTCTGCGACGGTACTAAAGGTAACCCAAACGTGGTCCATCAGTACGCCTCGACAGTCGAGAAAAATCGAGCGACGCGTTCGCCGTCAGCTATCCTCAGTTACTCCAGCGTGAACGTCTCGTCGCCGTCCAGCACGTGGAGTTCGCCGCCAGCACCTG
This sequence comes from Halogranum rubrum, assembly GCF_900114455.1. Lineage (GTDB taxonomy): Archaea > Halobacteriota > Halobacteria > Halobacteriales > Haloferacaceae > Halogranum > Halogranum rubrum. Next base: position 843,316 of record NZ_FOTC01000002.1, read on the forward strand.
CGGCGTCCAGTTCGCGTTCGAAGTCGTCCATCTCGATTTCGATGGGCGGGAACGTGTCGTAGTGCATCGGGAAGACGTGGTCCAGGTCGAGCCAATCGGCGGCGATGGCGGCCTGCCACGGACCCATCGTGAAGTGGTCACCGACCGGCAGTGCGGCGGCGTCGGGTTCGAGGTACGGGCCGATGACGTCGCGCATCTCGGGCATGAGGCCGGTGTCGCCGGCGTGGTAGAACGTGTTCGACTCCTCGTCGGACACCTGCGTCGGCTTGGTATCACTGATAATGAAGCCAGCAGGCATCCCGGCGCTCACGTCTGGGTCGTTCATGATGCCGTTGGAGTGGTCCGCGCGGTGCATGGTGACGTAGGCGTCGCCGCACTCGACGGTGCCGCCGAGATTCATCCCCATGCCGCCGACGGCGTCCTCGAAGCCCCAGTTCTCCTGCGCGTAGTTCACGAGTTCGGGCGTCGCCACGAGCGTCGCGTCGGAGAACTCCGCGGCGTGCGCGACGTGGTCCTGATGACCGTGTGTGAGAAGCACGTAGTCCGGGTCGTCGACGTCGCTCGGTTCCTTCGACGTCTGCGGGTTGTCGAAGAACGGGTCGATGAGGAGCGACGTCTCGCCGACGGTGACGTACCACGTAGAGTGACCGTACCAGGTGAGTTCCATGGTTCGTTCGCCAGTAATCACGGAATCCACATAAAAGATGGCCAGCGGCACAGTACTGCCGGGAGTCGAATCTTCCTACGAGGGGTTCTCGTCGGTGATTTCGATGAGTTCGACGTTCTCGACGTACGTCGTCTCGCCGTCGACACGGAGTTGAATCGTCTCGCCCGGCAGGTCGTCCGGTTCCTCGACGTCCGCCGGGACGGACACGCGCGTGACGCCCTCGTACGTCGTCGGCTTCCGAAAGACGGTCCGGTCGCCGTAGTCGATACGCTCCCACTCGTCGACGGCGAGTTCTTCGGTGTCGAAGTACTCTCCAGCCGAGACGTCGACGGACGGGCCGTCCTCTCCGACCGTCTCGTCGGCGTCGTTTTCGCGGTACTGATGCAGATAGACCAGCATACTTGTTGAATAGTTGTCCGGTCGAATGAGGGTTCTGGCCACGTTACGCTTCGAGTCGAATCTCCGCTGAACCAACAATACAGCTACGTTCGCTCACCGCGAACGGTCTCCACGATGTACTCGTTCACCGACGACGCGGTGGGTCCATTGCGGATGCGGTCACAACGTCTCCACCCGGCGACCACGGTGACAGCCGTCTCCGACGCCGCCGAAGCGCTCTGCGGCGTGCAAGCACAGGAGACGCGGTCGGCGATGCTCTCGGTTCGTGCTCGGACCGCTGGCCTCGTCGCCAGCGACGTCGAAGCGTCGCTCCACGAGGAGCGGACGATAGTTCGGACGTGGAGTATGCGAGGGACGCTCCACCTCGTCGCCCGCGACGACCTGTCGTGGCTTCTCTCGCTGTTCGGACCGCACTTCGCCCCGCGAGGCCCGGAGCCGAAACAACTCGCGGAGGTGGGGTTCGACGAGGCGGAACTGGAGCGGACGATGGACGCGATTCGGCGGGTTCTCGACGACGAGGGGCCGCTCACCCGGGACGAACTCGCCGCTCGACTCCGTGAGTCGGGTGTCGACGTCGACCCGACGAGTCGCACGCCGAACTTCCTGATTCGGCAGGCAGCCCTCCGCGGGGTCCTCTGTGAAGTCGCACCCAAGGCAGGCGATATCGCCTACGACGTCGTAGCGGAGTGGGTCTCGTCGCCGGCGCCACCGGACAGAGACGTCGCGCTAGCTACGCTCGCACGACGGTATCTGTCGGCGTATCAACCGACGACGCTGGACGACTTTGCGTACTGGTCGGGCCTCCCCAAACGGGACGTCCGAGCCGGGTGGGAGTCGATTGCCGACGAGCGGAGCGACGTCACGTTCGGCGAACGAACGCTGTCGATGCGCACCGCCGACGTTCCGGATACCGACCCGACCCAATCAAAGACGACCGTTCGGTTTCTCCCCGGCTACGACACCTATCTACTCGGCTACCGACCGGAGAACCGTCCGGTCCCGACGGCGTTTCACACGCAAGTCTGGCCGGGTGCGGGCATCATTCGCCCGACAGTCGTCGTCGACGGTGCCGTCGTCGCGACGTGGACGTTGGACAAGAGTGCCTCACCAGTGGTCGGCGTTCGGCCGTTCGAACCGCTCGACGACGCGATAGTCGTCGGACTGGAGACCGAAGCGGCCGACCTCGGTCGGTTTCTCGGTCTCGACGTGGAACCGAAACTCATCGTCGAAGCGGATTAAAACGTGACTCCGGTGACACCGTCCGAGTCGCCACAGTACCAAGGATTAAGCGATGTGAGAGACACACCCACGCTATGCACCACGTTCGATTCCGTGACCCCGCAGGAGCGATTCGACAGGGCGAGTGGCACGACGACGCGATTACCTTCGGTGGCGAGCGCTACGACCACGACGAGGTCGACGTACTTCCGCCCGTCGAGCCCTCGAAAATCGTCTGTATCGGCCGCAACTACGCCGAACACGCCGCCGAGTTCGACAACGACGTCCCCGACCGACCGCTGCTCTTTCTCAAGCCGCCGAACACGCTGGCCGGTCACGGCGACACGGTGACGCTTCCGGCCGGGAAGGACCGAATCGACCACGAGGCCGAACTAGCCGTCGTCATCGACGAGCAGTGTCGCCACGTCGCCGCCGAGGACGCGATGGACGTGGTGCGAGGATTCACCTGTCTCAACGACGTCTCGAACCGCGACGACCAGAACGAGGAACAGAACTGGGTCCGCGGGAAGGCGTTCGACGGGTCCGCCCCCATCGGTCCGGTCGTCGCCGACCCCGAACACGTCCCCGACGACGCTGCAGTCCGTCTCCGCGTCAACGGCGAACTCCGACAGGAGGGAAGCAGAGACCAACTGTTCTTCGACGTACCGACGCTCATCGAGGAGATTACGACCTACCTGACGCTCGAACCAGGTGACGTTATCTCGACTGGCACGCCTGCGGGCGTCGGCCCGCTCGAAGACGGCGACCACGTCGAAGTCGAGATAGAAGGTGTCGGGACGTTAAAACACGGGGTCCGGATTCCGTAACCCGAGCGAGCAGGTCACAGAACGCCCCGAGCGGCCGTTTGCCCCTTACGGCGCAGAGTACTGGATACGAGGCTGAACGGGACGCAGGAAGTTGCCACCGTCTAGTGCCTCGACGTCGGCCCGGAGCCGCGCCGCACAGTCGAGTCGAAGCTGACGGGCCTCGTCGGGTTGGAGCGTACCCGGACCCGAGAGTTGCGCCGACAGCGGGTCGTACTGTGCGGTGTCGAAGCCCATCGTCTTGAGGTACTCGCACACGCGAGTCGAGTCGAGTCCCCAGCGAATCGCCTCGTCGCTGAGCGACTGCAGTTCCTCGAACGGCGGGATTCGAATCTCGTCGTCCGACACCCCAGGGTCGCCGGTGACGACGGGTGTCGAGTCGGTGAGCGTCATCAGCCGGTCGACATCCTCGGCCAACTGCAGGAGCTGGCTCGGGAGTGCAGCGTCGGGCGCGCGCCACTCGACAGTGGGGAGTTCGTGTCGGAGTCTGACCGGTGCGAGCACCGTGTCCTCGGGGCAGAACGAGGCTCTGACCGTCGCCTCGTCGACGCCGCGGTCTGCGGCGATTCGGACGAACTCCTCGAAGTTCTCGTGGACCGTCTCGGTCCACGCGTCGACACTGTCGGGGTACGACCACAGGTCACAGAACGGGCGGAATCGCTCGCCGCACGCTCTCCGGTACGCCTGTGCACGAGCACAGTGAACCGTCCGCGACCCGCAGTAGTACGGCGAGGAACTGACCAGCGCAACCGTCGGGTCGAGCGCGGTCAGGAGGTCGAGTTGCCGCTTCACGTTCGTCTTCTCGAAGTGGATGTGCGTCCCGGCACAGTTCTTCGGGCTGGCGACGAACTCGCCGTAGATTTGCTCGTACAACTCCCCCCGGCTACTGGTCGCCGGCGAGTCGTGTTCCGTGAGCGGCGTCCCCAGCGGGACGAGGTACCGTCCGGTCGCTTCGGCCGCGTCGAGCACCGTCCGGAGCGTCTCTTGTAGTTCCCGCTTGAGCGCAGTTACGTCCTCGTGCGGTGAAGTCTTGATTTCGAGCAGCGGCCCGACGAACTCGGGCATTACGTGTTCGTGGACATCGACGAGGTCACGACCATCACAGAGTCGACCGGTCTCGTCGACGACCCAGTACTCCACCTCGAGTCCTAGTGTCATTGTCTTGTCCGAGTCACGGCGCTTGGTCCGTGCCCCGGGATTCTCAGTTCGCCGGTCCCCTAGCTAAACGATAGGGCTGTAATTACAACCTATTTAAGTAGACACCCATCCGAACGTCGGCCCTGAAACCCGAACGACAGACCGTAACACGGCCATACACACCGTTATAGATGGTCTTTCACGTCGTGACGCGTTCGGTTGCGCTCAATTCGTTCGACGGCGGCTATCGTGGTCGTCGACTCCGGCGTCGCCGTCGCCATCGGTGGCTCGGCCGACCACTCGCTCGGCCGAACTACACTCACCGATTGAGACGTAGTGACACACCTCCACAGCGTTTTTGTGTTGATGGAACAACGGTTCAGTTGACTCCGATGACCCTCGTGTAAGCTGTTCTCCGGTCGGTCGCCTCGACGGATACAGTCACTCGACTGGACGGCGACTCGACCCCCTGTTCTCGGCCATCACACCGATGGCCACGTACCGGTCTCCGAGCCTCGCCGTCTCTCCGACGAGTGACGGCGGCCGACCGGCGGGTAGTTCGGACGCTCCGTCACGTCCTCGCGCCACGGCGGTCGGCACCCCATTCGACACGCATGCAACAGCAACAGTCACGACGAGATGCACTCGTCGCCGCACGATTCGACCCCAGAGAACCGAAATCGACTGCCGAACTCACCGCCCTCGCCGAAACGGCGGGGTACACCGTCGTCGACGAACTCACACAGACGCGGCCCGAAGACTCGGCGTACCAGTTCGGCCGCGGGAAGGCAGAAGAACTGGCCCGCAGAGTCACCGAGACGGGGGTAGACACCGTCCTCGTCGACAACCCGTTGTCGCCACAGCAGGCGCACAACCTTCGGACGCTCGCCCCCGACGGTGTCCGGTTCGTCGATAGACACCGACTCGTCCTCGATATCTTCGCCGAACGAGCAGGGACGAAAGAAGCGAAGCTACAGGTCGAACTGGCGGAGTTACGCTACGAACTACCTCGAATCAAACAGGAGATTCGGCTCGAACGAGAATCCGCAAACGAACGCCGGACGGTCGCGGGGATGAACGAGAAGGAACACCGTCGCGTGCTCGACATCCGCGAGCGTATCCAGCGCGTCGAACAGAAACTCGACTCGCTAGACAGCGTCGGGGCCGACCGGCGCGCACGACACCGCGAGGCCGGTCGTAGCCTCGTCGCCCTCGCCGGCTACACCAACGCCGGGAAGTCGACGCTCCTGCGCCGACTCGCAGACGAACTCGACGTCTCAGACGGCGACCCTGCACACCCGGACGAATCCACGACGGCCGCGACGGCCGACCGCCTGTTCGAGACGCTCGGCACGACGACCAGGCGTGTCTCGACCGAGGGTCGGCAGTTACTCGTCACCGACACGGTCGGGTTCGTCCGTGACCTCCCGCCGTGGCTGGTCGACGCCTTCGAGTCGACGCTCTCGGCAGCGTACCACGCCGACGTGGTCCTCCTCGTCGTCGACGGCAGTGACCCGCTCTCGGCGGTGCGAGCGAAAGTCGAAACGTGCCGAGACGTGCTCCACGGGCGGGCCAGTGGGCCGGTCCTGCCCGTCGTGAACAAAGTCGACCGGCGTTCGGCCGCGCACGTCGCCGACGTTCGTGACATCGTCGGGACGTTCGACGTCGACCCAGTCGCCATCAGTGCGACCGAGGGGCAGGGAATCGACGAGTTGCTCGCGCGGATTCGGTCGGTGGTCCCGACGGCGACAGCGATGTTCGAAGTCCCGAACACCGGCACGACGCAGACACTACTGTCGTGGGCGTACGACCACGGGACAGTCAAAGAGATTCACTACGAAGGTGAGTCGGTGCGTTTTACCTTCGTCGGTCGCCCCGCAGTCGTCGAGCAGATGCGGGCGAGAGCCTCGGAATCGTCCGGGTGACGCTGAACGACGAGTCTCAGTGCCGGCGTGTTCATGCCGTCGGAGCGCGTCTATACGTAGTTGTGCCGACAGTTCAGACGAACGGTATCGAGACGTACTACGAGGAACACGGAGCGGGACAGACAGTCGTCTTCGTCCACGCTGCTCTGCTCGACCACTCGATGTGGGACGAACAGGTTGCCGCGCTCGAAGACGACTATCGGACGGTCGTCTACGACGTCCGGGGACACGGCCGAACCGGTGGGTCGGCTCTCGACGAGTACTCGGTCGACCTGTACGCGGCGGACCTCCACGAACTCATCGTGGCGTTGCAACTCGACCATCCGGTGCTCTGTGGCCTCTCGCTCGGGGGACTGATCGCACAGACCTACGCTGCTAGCTACCCCGACCGAATCGCGGGAGTGGTTCTGGCCGACACGTTCACGCCTCCCATCCTCACTCGCGGCGAGTGGTTTCTGCGCCGAATCGTCCTGAACGCGTTGACACTCCCCGTCCGCCTCGTCGGCTTCGAGCGCATCGAGAAGGCGAACGTGTGGGTGACAGAGCGGTTCTTCAGCGGCGTCGGCGGCGACTACGAGCGTATCGAACGACTGCGCGAGGACGGTCCGAGCATCGACACCGACGAGTTCGTCAAAATCGTCCGGTCGATGACTCGGTTCCACGAACTGACGGTCGACCTCACGCGCATCTCGGTGCCGACGCTCGTACTCTACGGCGAGAACGAACTCCCGTTCGTGAAGCGTCACGCAGCAGAGATTGCGGCCCACGTCCCAGACGTCGCTGTTCGTGAGATTCCGGAGGCTGGCCACGCCTCGAATCTCGACCGTCCTGACGAGTTCACCGCCGCAGTTCGGACCGCTCTCACTCGGGCCCGGCCAATCGAGAAATCGCCGCCTCTCGACGAAGAGACGGATTCCGGGGCGTGAGTCTCCGAACTGTTGCCCGAGCGGGTAGACCTTTATCGCACGCCGATTGAGACGGTGTATGGGCCTGCTTCACGCAGCAATCGACGTGACGGATATGGATGCGACGACCGAGTTCTACGGCGACGTTCTGGGGTTCGAACCGGTCGCCGAGTTGGAGGCTGGGGGCGTCACCAACGTCTTCTACGGCCACGGCGACGAGATGGAGATTCAGTTCGTCCCGGCCGACGAGTCTGACGTCGACCCGTCGGGGCTAAACCACCTCGCCGTCGACGTCGACGACGTGGACGCACTCGTCGACGAACTGGGCGAGGACCGGGTCGAACGCGGCCCGTTCGCCGTCGACGAGTTTGGTCTGTACGTCGCGTTCGTCACCGACCCCGACGGCTACGTTGTCGAGATTATCCAGCCACAGGGCTGAGGCCGAGAGCGGTGTGAGCACTCTTAAGAGTCGTCGCCTGCATCCCACGACTATGCAACCACGGGACCTCTCAGACCACGCTCCGTACGTTCCCGGTCGCGGGACGGAGGAGGTCGCCCGCGAACTCGGACTCGACCCCGAGGATCTGACGAAACTGTCGTCGAACGAGAACCCGTTCGGGCCGAGTCCGAAGGCCGTCGAGGCCGCTCGGGAGGCGGCACCGAACATCGACGTCTATCCGACCACCTCGCACGCGGACCTCACCGAGAAACTCGCCGCGAAGTGGGACCTCGAACCCGAACAGGTGTGGGTCAGCGCCGGCGCGGACGGCGCACTCGACTACCTCTCTCGGGCGATGCTCGACCCGAGTGACCGTGTGCTCACGCCGACACCCGGCTTCTCCTACTACGGGATGAGCGCACGCTATCACCACGGCGAGGTGGCGGAGTACGAACTTACCGCCGAGTCCGACTTCGCCCAGACGCCGGAGGCGGTGCTCGACTACTACGACGACGAGCGTATCGTCTACCTGACGACGCCGCACAACCCGACCGGGTCGGAGTTCTCCCGCGACGCCATTCGTGAAATCGCCGAATCTGTCGACGAAGACACGCTCGTCGTCGTCGACGAGGCGTACGGCGAGTACTCCGAGCGGCCGAGCAGCATCGGCCTCTTGGACGAGTACGACAACCTCGCGGTCACGCGTACCTTCTCGAAGGCCTACGGCATCGCCGGTCTCCGAATCGGTTGGGCGGCAGTGCCAGAGGAGTGGGCCGACACCTACGCCCGAGTGAACACGCCGTTCGCAGCCAACGAGGTGGCCTGTCGCGCCGCACTTGCCGCCCTCGACGACGAGGAACACGTCGAGAAGACCGTCGAGACGGCGAGGTGGGCCCGTGAGTATCTCGCGGAACATCTCGACGCACCGACCTACGACAGCGCGGGCAACTTCGTCCTCGCCGACGTCGGTGACGCGAGCGCCGTCGCCGAGGCGAGTCAACGCGAGGGCGTCATCGTCCGCGACTGTTCGAGTTTCGGCCTCCCGACCTGTATCCGCATCTCGTGTGGGACCGAAGACGGGACGAAGAAGGCCGTCGACGTGCTGAACCGAATCCTCGCCGAGGTGGTCGAAGCGTGAGAGTCGTCGTCACCGGCACCCCGGGAACGGGGAAGACGACGGCAGTGAAAGCCCTCTCCACCCAATCCCGGATAGTCCACCTCAACGACGCTATCCGCGAACACGAGCTCTGGACCGAACGCGACGCCGACCGAGACACGCTCGTCACCGACCTCGACGGGGTTCGTGAGTGGTTAGGTGAGTGGGACGGCAGCGCTGAGCAAAGCTCAGCTGGCGACGGCGCTCCGCGCCATCAACTCGTCGAGTCGCATCTCGCCCACCACCTCGAGGCCGACAGGGTAATCGTCCTCCGCTGTCGTCCCGACGTGCTCGAAGACCGCCTGCTGGAGCGCGGCGAACCGCCGAAGAAAGCCAAAGAGAACGCCGAGAGCGAGGCGCTCGACGTGATTCTCTCGGAGGCCGTCGACTTCCACGGAGAGGAACACGTGTACGAGATAGATACCACCGACCGGTCGCCCGACGAGGTTGCCGCCGACATTCGGGCCGTCCTCGACGGTGAGCGCGAACCGAGTGCGGGCGCGGTGAACTTCATCGACTATCTATGACGCTCGACCAGTACCGCTCTGTCGCAGACAAACTGTTGCGTCCGTTCGTCTCCGCCGCCGACAGCGTCGGCCTCTCACCGAACGGGGTGAGCGTCCTCGCCTTCGGATTCGCCGTCGCCGCGGGTGTGGCGTTCTACGTCGCCACGCCACTGTGGTACGCGCTCGGTGCGCTCTTCGTCTTCTTGAACGGGTGGCTCGACTTGGTCGACGGCGCGCTCGCCCGGCGGCAGAACGTCGCCTCCGACGGCGGCGACTTGCTCGACCACGTGTTGGACCGCTACGCCGACATCGTCATCCTCGCTGGGCTGGCGGCGGGAATCGACAACTACGCGCTCGGACTCGCCGCAGTCACGGGCGTCCTCATGACCTCGTACCTCGGGACGCAGATTCAGGCGGTCGGCCTGGGCCGTGAGTACGGTGGTTTACTCGGCCGTGCGGACCGACTCGCACTCGTCGGACTCACCGGCTTCGTCGCGGCGTTTCTCCCCGGCGAACTCGTCGCGGGACTGACGCTCGTTGGCCTACTGTTGGTGCTCTTTACCATCGTCGGCCATCTCACTGCACTCCAGCGGTTCTGGGGTGCGTGGTCGGACCTCTGAGTCGGCGACTGGCTGCCGACTCAGTGGGACCTCAAACCGGCGTAGGCTGCCGACTCAGTGGGACCTCAAACCGGCGTAGGCTTGCCGACTCAGTGGGGACGTAGACCGGCGACTGGCTACCGACTCAGCGTCCGCTGAGCCGAAACTGAGAGCGGGGACGTGGCGTGCGTTTTATACCCCGGGCAACACTACCACAGACCATGCCCCAGTGCGAGATGTGCGGTGCGGACAAACCGTCACTCACCACTACGAAAGTCGAAGGTGCCGAACTGCAGCTCTGCGACAGCTGCAAGGACTTCGGGACCGAGGTCCGCACTGAATCTACGAGTTCGACGTCGACGAAGTACTCGACGTCTTCCTCGAAGACCAACCAGTCCTCGGGTTCGTCGAGCAGTTCGTCCTCCTCGTCGTCCGGCGGCAGTACGCGCCGCCGCGACATGTTCGACGACATGGAAGAGCTCGCGGCGGACTACGACGACCGTATCCGAGCAGCCCGTGAACAGCAAGGAATGAGCCAAGAGGAACTCGCCGGCCAACTGAACGAGAAGGCGAGTCTCATCCGCAAACTCGAACGCGGTGACATCCTCCCCAGCGACGGTGTCCAGAAGAAACTGGAGAAGAAACTCGACATCTCGCTGACGGAAGGCTCTAGCGACGACGAGACCGACTGGTCCAGCGGATCGTCGACGACGACGACGCTCGGCGACGTCGTCAAGCGCAAAGACTGAGCGAAACGGTAGACCCGTGACGTCGGGTTTCGTTCGATGCAGATTCGTTCGGAGGTCGACTCTTCGGAATGTTTCACATCTGAGAAATTCGCCAATGTCCTGAATTCTTCAGTATTACGTGCTGAAACGGCCAATGGGGATTTGTAGGATGCTTCCGAATGCTCACCGATGAGACATCGGACCTCCCTCCACGGTCGTTCCAACCACGCAGCTAGATACCGCTACTCGCTCAGTGGTCACACTCCGTGTTCCAATGCGTAACTCGCCGGCACTCACGCTTCTCGTGGGTGTGTTCGTGTTCGCGAGTGCCATCCCGATGGTGGCCGCAGCGACGCACTCTCCCGTCTACCAGCCGATTACGACCGAGATGGCGACGGTGACTGGCGACGAGGTACTCGCAGAGGTGGCTAGCGCGACTGCTTCGTCTGCCAGCGCGGTCGATCCGACGCCGTTGCTCGTGGTCGCAGGGTACGCTCGTCACGACTTCAGTCCGCTCGACAACGAGGTGCGCAACGAGGTGTTTCGCGCGATTACCGACTCGCCGGGAGCGTACGTCGCGGCCGTCGCCGACGAGACAGACATCCCACGGTCGACCGTCCGCTACCACGTTCGTGTCCTCGAACGAGAGGGTCTCGTGTTCAGCGAGAAGATTCGCGGGAAACAGCGACACTTCCCCAGTGACGACGACCACCCGACGCTCACGGCGGCGCTCGCAGACGACACCGTCGCGACTGTGATGTCCGCAGTCGCCCAGACCGAACCAGCCACTACCAGCGAACTCGCGGCCGAACTCGACCGTGCACCGAGTACGGTCTCACATCACCTGTCGCGACTCGAAGAGGACGAACTGGTCGAACGTGAGCGCGATGGTGGTGCCGTTCTCACTCGAATCTCTCCCGAGATTTCACACCGACTCCACGCGACGCTCCTCGAGTTGTCCCACGTCAGATTGTCTGACGAAGACTGACAAGTCGAACATACACTCTTCCTAGAAACACTTTCTAACGTCCGTATACAGGGGTTTCGACGGTTCGGTTAGAACACCTTTTTACTTCAATCACCTTTCACGACGTGGACCGACACGGTCCGGACCCCATATATGAAAGACGACACAACGTTCACGCTCGACCGTCGGACTGCGATGAAAGGGATCGGTGCGGCCACAGTTGCGTCGATGACCGGGCTCGCTGGCTGTGCCGGGGGAGATGGCGAGACCGAAGGGACGACCGAGGGAGGTGGAGAGGGGACCGATGCTGAAGAGACGACGGAGCCGAGCATGGGTGGCGAGGAGACGACGGAAGCCGCGGGGGAAACCGAGACGACAGAGAGCGCGGAGACGACCGAAATGGAGACCGAGACGACGACCGCCGAGGGGACGGACGAGACGACGACCGAAGAAGGCACAGACGACGAGACCACGACCGAAGAAGGCACAGACGACGAGACCACGACCGAAGAAGGCACAGATGACGAGACCACGACCGACGAGAGTACGGACGACGAGACCACGACCGACGAGACCACGACCGAAGAGAGCACGTAACAGCGACCGAACGGAGTTCGTGTCATCATCTCACGACAGGCGACGACTCGCTTTCGTCCACTACGACTGACTTTCGCTGCCTGTCTTTTCGACCGACGTCGGTTCAGTTCACGCTGTCTAGTAGCGACTTCGCCGGGTCGAGTCGTGTCGTAACAGTCGACGACACCGACGACGCCGACTGCCGCTCGACTATCGAGTTGGCTGCGGAAAATCAAGCTATTTACCGCCGCAGGCGAATCGTTCGGTGTATGTTCATCCTGGTCAATCTGAAGGCGTATCCGTGTGACCCAGTCGAAGTCGCAACCGCCGCACGCGACGTTGCCGACGAGTCCGGTGTCCGTATCGCCGTCGCTCCGCAAGCCGCACATCTCTCGCAAGTAGCCGAGACGGGCGTCGAGACGTGGGCACAGCACGTCTCACCCAACGAGCACGGGAGCCACACAGGGAGTACGCTCGCCGAAGCCGTCGCCGACGCTGGTGCGACGGGGACGCTCCTCAACCACTCCGAGAACCGGATGAAACTCGCCGACATCGACGCCTCGCTCGACGCGGCCGACCGGACCGACCTCGAAACCATCGTCTGCGCCAACAACCCGACGCAGGTCGGTGCTGCGGCCGCACTCGCACCCGACGCCGTGGCCGTCGAACCCCCGGAACTCATCGGTGGCGACGTCTCCGTCTCGACGGCCGACCCCGACATCGTCGAGGACGCCGTCGACGCCGCCGCTGCCGTCGACGAGAACGTCGACGTGTTCTGTGGTGCCGGCGTCTCGAACGGCGACGACGTCGTCGCTGCCGAAGAACTGGGCGCGACGGGCATCCTGCTCGCCAGTGGTGTCGCCAAGGCCGACGACCCGAAGGCTGCGCTCGAAGACCTCGTCTCGGGACTCTAACGCGGCTACATCCTCCGTTTCGTCCGGTACGAAGCGTCTCTTCGCGTCGATTCTTCTTTCGAGGCTCGAAACGAGTGAGAGCGGTATCGCAGCGCTCTCAGCGTTCCGGCCACGGCGTCAGGTCGTCGTCTCCGTCGTCTCCGTCGTCGTGCGAGTGGACGTGGTCGGCAGGAGTCGAAGCACTCGACTTGGACTCGTCGACGAACGCCGCTTCGATGGCTTCGACCGTCTCGGCGAACTCGTCGGTGGTGAGTCGGTCTGCATACTCCTCGCGGACGAGGTCCGGCAGTGCGTAGGCGTACTGCCCGCGGCCGGCGTGAGTGACGAAGCCCTGCTGTCGGAGTGGTCGGTTCCGACTGTAGGCACGCTGGTTCTCACCCGTCCCGCCGGCGGCGACGTGGGCGTCGACAGGGTCGCTGACCAACTGGTCGCGATAGTGCCGGAGCATCCGACGCGACACGGGGTCGAGCGACTCGATTTGCGCGGTGAGCGTGCGGACGACACCACGCTGGTCGCGTACCGGTTCCGGCTCGGGCGACTGACTCGGTTCGTTCGATTCGGTCGATTCCTGCGACTCGCTCGGTTTCTCTGACTGGCTGGCACGACGTTCGCTGTCCGACTCGCTCGCAGCGACAGTCGTCGGGTCGGGCCATCCACCAGTGGCACTTGCGGTGTCTGCGTGCTCTCGTCCCTCTCTCTCCTCTCGCGTCGACTCACTGTCACCGTCGACAGACTCGTCCTCGGAGAATCCGGGGTAGCCTCGGCCCTCCGGTTCCTCGTGGTCCTCGTGTTCGTCGTCTTCGAGCGACGCACTCGTGTCGCCTTCTCGTTCGTAGCCGTCGAGGCCACGCTGGTGTTCGGGTCGGTTGAGGTTTCGCCCCTCGCCGCCGCGATACGGCGCTTCCGCGCGTTGGAGCATCGCCTGTGCGAACTTGTCGGCCATTCGGCTCATGTCCTGTGCCTCTTCGAGGTCACGTCTGAGTTGACGGATGGTCGCGTCCTTCTTGTCGAGTTCCTGTCGCAGGTCGGCGATTTCGCTCTCACGGTGTGCTTTCTCGTCGGAGATGTCGCGGAGTTCTGAGACGAGGTCACCGCTCACGGACTTCAACTCTGGGCGCTCGAAGTCGTCGAGGCCGGGCGTCGCCCCGGCGTCGAACGTCTTCTTACGGTGGAACTGCACGCGACGCAGCGACTCGCTCCAGTCGGTCATCAAGAACCCCTCGCCGTTGCCCATGTCTTCGATGGCGTTGGCGTACTCGCTGCCGAGAATCCGCCCGACGACTTTCGTGTCGTTTCGCCACGTCAGGCGGTGCCAGACGAGCCAATCGCACTGTGTGATGTAGTCTTTCTTGACGTCGGCGGGGCGCTGGCTGATGCCGACGATACCGAGGCCGTGTTTCCGGCCGCGTTTGGCGATTTTGATGAGCATCTTGCCGGCCTCGCCCATCCCACCCTTCTCGGGGATGTACTCGTGGCACTCTTCGACGAGCATCAAGAAGGGCTTCTTCAGTTTCTTCTCCTTGGCGAAGAGTTGCCGTGAGACCTTCAGCAGCATCTCCTCGGCGTCGGCCTCGTCGAGGTAGCCCGAGACGTCGAGGATGATGGGAACGTTCTGTTCGAGCGCGAGGTTCGCAATCTTCTCGGCGTGTTCGGGGCTGACCTGGATGTCGCACTCGTCGTCCGCGCCCGCGTGGAGGATTTCGTACTGTTCTTTCAGCCCGTAGTACTCGCCGTCGGTGTCGACGATGAGCACCGGAAACTGCGAGTCCAACAGTTTCTCGATGACGACGCTGGCCGTGTTCGACTTTCCCGACCCCGATTTGCCGGTCACGAAACCGCGACCGGTGAGAATCTCGACTACCGGAAGCGAGACGGGCGTTCCAGGTTCCTCGCCGCTGTCGCCGCCCGGTCCGTCGCTCACCTCTGCGACGGTGATGATTTCTTCGTCTGTCATTCAGTTGGTGGCAACACCGACTGTGCCATCTTAACTCCTACTGTCGTGTTACGCTTCGACAGTGCGAGTGGGACGGAATCCGTACCCCGACGGCGACGACTCGTACTCGTTGAAGACCAACTCGTCGGTGGCGGCCTGTCCTGGAGCGATAGTCGCCGTCCGTTCTTCTCGAAGTTCCGTCCCGTTCTGAAGCTGGACCGTCGCCACGAACGTCACGGAGACGGCGACGTCGTTCTCGTTGCGAATGCTGTACAGTACTTGGTACGTCTCGTCGTCTCCGAAGCCCCGCGAGTTGATGTCTAGATTCCGCTGGAGCTCCGGATTCGATTCGGGCGTCGCTGTTTCGGTCGGCGTGGGTTCCGGCGTCGCCGTCGGTTCGGCGGTGGCTGTCTGCGTCTCCGCCGGTTCCGGTGTCGGCGTCGGCGTCCCTGTCTCTGGGGGCACCTCTGTCGGCGACGGCGAGCCGGTACCGTCGCCAGCACCACCGGAACCGCCGGCATCATCGCTGTCGTCGTTCGAGGAGTCGTCGTCGACGAGTGTCGCACCAGTCCATCCGATAGCCACACCGGCAACGAGGGAGAGCAGGGACCGTCTATCCATAACTGCACCTTGAAGCCAGCGATAAAAAATCCCATCACTCATCCGAAATCACCCAGTGATGCCTGACCGCTCCGGTGTCGTCCGGGCGGCGACTCACCTGACACCGAGTCGTCGCGTTCGTCATCGTCTGCATCGAGCCACCGCCGAAGGTCGTTCGTTTCGGTCTCGTCTGTCGGTCGTTGGCCGCTCTCGTCCGGTCGGGCCGCCTCGGCCGACCCTTCCCACCCGTCGAGGCGCGCCTGTTCTTCGGCCGCGAAGCTCAGATTCGAGACTCGAACGCCGAGTTTCCGCACCTCGCTGTCGGCGAACTCGGTGAGCAAGTCGAGTGCGACCGACTCCACGAGGTCGGAGTCGTCGACGGGGCCGGGGAGTGACCGCGCACGCGTGTTGACGTCGAACGGCGGTGTGACGACTTTGATGCCGATTGTTCGGTACATCGCCCCGCGCTGTCGTGCTCGGTCAGCGACGTCGACGGCGAGTGCCCGAACCTTCTCGCGTTTCGCCTCGGCCTCGTCCGTCGCCTCCGTGAACGCCGACTCACGCGAGAGGCTCTTCGGACGGCCCGTCGGTGTCACCTCCCGGTCGTCGTGGCCACGAGCGCGGTCGTACATCTCTCTGCCGCGCCCGCCGAATCGGTTCTGGAGCACCGTCGGGTCGGCGGTGGCGAGGTCACCTGCGGTCTCGATACCCAACTCTCCGAGTTCACGGGCGGTCACGGGACCGACGCCGTGGACCGCCTCGACCGGGAGCGGGGCGAGGAACTCCTGGACTGCTCCGGGTTCGACGACGACCAGTCCGTCGGGTTTGTCGTGGTCGCTGGCGACTTTTGCGGTGCTCATGTTGGGGGCGACGCCGACGCTCGCCGTGACACCGACTTCGCGGTCGATTCGCTCTCTGACGTGTCTGGCGTAGCCCTCTGCGAGCGTCCGTTCCCCGTCGGCGACGGCTTGCCACGACGTTCGGTCGGTGACGTCGAGATACGCCTCGTCGATACTCACTTCGCGGACGACGTCGGCACAGTCGTGGAGCACCTCTTTGACCTGCGTGCTGACCTCCTTGTAGAAGTCTAAGTCGACGGGCCGGTAGTAGCCGCCCTCGACTCCGTCCGCACTGTCCTCGTCCTCAATGCGCGGGAGGTTGTCGAGCGCCTGTGAGATGGGTTGTGCGCTCTCGACGCCGTACTCACGGGCTTCGTAACTCGCGGTGGCGACGGCCCCGTGTGTCTCACCCGCGTCGTACCCCATTCCGACGACGAGTGGTCTCCCGACGAGGCCGGGTTCGCGCAGTCGCTCACAAGAGGCGTAGAAACAGTCCATGTCGACGTGGAGGACGACGCGCCGCTCACCGGCGTCGGTCGTGCCGGGCAGCGTCTCTCCGTTCATCGTCTCTCTGTGGGTGCGCAGGGATGCTGAACGTTCGGGGTCCAGAGTGAAAGTAAACGCGACGAGAACGTTACTTCAGTCGTTCCTGCAGGAACGAAGGATGGGCCGCGCTGACGCCGTCGATACTCAGAATCTCGTCGCTGATGACGTCGCCGAGAGCGTCGCCGTCGGTGGCGCGGACTTCGGCCATGAGCATGTGGTCACCGGACGAGGTGTAGAGCGTCTCGACGGCGTCAAGTGCTTTCAGCGCCCGCGTCGCCTCAACGTAGCGTTCGCTCTCGACGTCGATACCGACGAGCGCGATGGTCTGTCCGGAGAGCTTCTTCGGGTCGATGTCGGCAGAGTAGCCGACGATGACGCCGTCGTCTTCGAGTTGTTTGATGTACTTTCTGACCGTCGGCTTGGACACCCCCGCACTCTGGGCGATGTCCGCGTAGGAGGCCTGCGCATCCGATTCGAGCGCGGCGAGGATGCGGTCCTCCGTGGAGGTGGAACTCATGTGTGGCAATTTCAGTTGCCAGAAAAAATACCTTGCGAACCGAAAACGAGTTGTCGGCCTTGTGAAATCGACGCACGAGCCACGTCGAGAGTCAAGACTGGAAGCGTTACACGCGAAAGAGAAAGAAAACAGCCGCCGTGACTGCTGGTCGGCGTTACTTGTGCTTGTCGAGGAACATGTCGTAGGAGCGCTCCCACTCGTAGTCCTCGTCGAAGTACCGCGCTGCAAGCGGCTCTTCGGGCATCTCGCCGATGTTCTGCTTCTCCTGTTGGTAGGACGGACGCTCCTCGTCGACGTAGAAGCGACCGGTGAGAACTTTGCCCTCGTGGAGGGCGTCCTCGGTCTCGTGCATCATCTCGGCCGCCTCGCGGCGGTCGGTCGGGTCGAAGTCGTAGTCGTCAGAGTCCTGCACGTCGATGTACGGGACGTACTGGCGAGCGTCCTTGTTCCAGGTCGGACACTGGGTCAGGAAGTCCACGTGGGCGAACCCGTCGTGGTTCATCGCTTCGATGAGAATCTCCTTGGCCTGGTTCGGGTTGACCGCCGCCGTTCGGGCGACGTAGGAGGCTCCGGAGGTCAGCGACAGCGACAGCGGGCGGAGCGGCTCCTTGGCGCTGCCGTGCGGCTGGGTCTTCGACTTGTGACCTTTCGGGCTCGTCGGCGAGGTCTGGCCCTTCGTGAGGCCGAAGATCTCGTTGTTGAACACGATGTAGGTCATGTCGTGGTTCTCACGAGCCGTGTGCATGAAGTGGTTTCCACCGATACCGTAGCCGTCGCCGTCACCACCGGCCGCGATGACTTCAAGGCCGGGGTTGGCGAGCTTCGCTGCCCGAGCGACGGGCAACGAGCGGCCGTGGATGGTGTGGAAACCGTAGCTGTCGAGGTAGCTGTTGAGCTTCCCCGAGCAGCCGATACCCGTGACGAGCATCGTCTCGTCGGGCGTTCGCCCGACTTCGGGGAGCGCTTGCTTCAGTGCCTTCAGGACACCGAAGTCACCACATCCGGGACACCACGTCGGCTGTGGTTCGAGTCCCGGCGTGAACTCCTCGCGGTCTATCTCACGTTCTTCACCGATTGCGCTGAATGCACTCATAGTTAGTCACCTGCGGAGGGGACGAACTTCATCCGGTTGTGGTCGAGTTCGTCGTCTTCGATGATGTTGACTTCGAACCCTTCGACGACCTCTGCAGGCTCGAAGGGGTTGCCGTT
Source organism: Halogranum rubrum (assembly GCF_900114455.1). Lineage (GTDB taxonomy): Archaea > Halobacteriota > Halobacteria > Halobacteriales > Haloferacaceae > Halogranum > Halogranum rubrum. Next base: position 861,920 of record NZ_FOTC01000002.1, read on the forward strand.
GTACTTCAGGAGACTGGACAGCTTCTCGCCGTACAGTCCGAGTTCTTTCTGCATCAGGCCGCGGAACTGAGCCGACGCGGTCATCTCGACGACGAGCGCTTCGTCGACGCTCTCGATGAACTCCGCGACTTCCTCCTCTGCGAAGGGCATCATGTCGGAGACACCGAGCGACTTGACCGAGTGACCGTTCTCGTTGAGCACGTCGACGGCCTCTTCGACGGTACCTTGCTGGCTACCGAAGGTGATGAGACCGTAGTCGGCGTCCTCGGGACCGTAGTAGGTCTGGTGGCTGTCGTCCTTGCTCGACGTGTCGAGTTCGGCGCGAATTGCCTCCGTCTTCTGGACGCGACGGTTGAGCTGCGCAACACGGTTCTCGGGCGACTCCGAGATGTGTCCCTCGGGCGTGTGCTCGTTACCAGTCGCGAGGAAGCGTCCACCCTTCTGACCGGGGATGGAACGCGGGCTGACGCCGTCTTCGACGTCGTGCTGGAAGCGCTTGTACTTCCCAGTGTCACTGTGCGGTGCGTCTTCGAGTTCCGCTTCCGTCAGCGTCGAACCCAGCGACGGGTTCGGCTCCTCGTCGAAGACGCTGGCGGGGACGTTTGCGAGTTCGCCGCCGAGCTTCTGGTCGTAGAGGACGATGGACGGAATCTGGTACTCGTAGGCGATTTCGAACGCCTTTCGCGTCTGTTTGTACGCCTCTGCGGCGGTCCCGGGCGCGAAGACGATGCGCTGGGAGTCACCCTGCGAGGTGTACAGGACGTGTTCGAGGTCGGACTGCTCGGGCTTCGTCGGCATCCCGGTCGACGGACCCGCACGCATGGCTTCGACGAGGACGACGGGGGTCTCCGTCATCTCGGCGAGACCGAGCGGTTCGCCCATCAGCGCGAAGCCACCGCCGGACGAACCGGACATGGCCTTCGCACCGGCGTGGCTCGCACCGATTGCGAGCGCCGCTGCGGCGATTTCGTCTTCGACCTGTTCAGAGATGCCGCCGACCTCGGGGAGGTTCTGCGACATGATGGTGAAGACTTCCGTCCACGGGGTCATCGGGTAACCCGCGATGAAGCGGCAGCCTTCGTCGAGTGCGCCGTAGGCGATGGCGTCGGAGCCCGACAGGAGCACCTGCTCCTCGTCGTGCTCGCCCGACGGAACTTTGACGTCGGGCGCGTCCACGTCGTACTCCTCGTGGATCATGTCGTACGCCTCGTTGAGAATCTCGATGTTGGGTTCGAGAATCTTCTCCGGCATGGCGCTCTCCATCAGCTCCTCGATCCACTCGAGTTCGATGCCGGTGAGCGCACACGTCACACCGACACCGGCCGTGTTCCGCATGACTTCGCGGCCGTGCTCGCGAGCCATGCTGCGGAGGTCGATGTCGTAGACGTGCCAGTTGTTCTCTTCGACGCGCTCGTCGAAGTTCTCGATTTCGCTCGGGTCGAGGAGACCCGAGTCGTAGATGATGACTCCACCTTCGTGGAGTTCGTCGAGGTTCTCCGACAGCGGCTTGATCTCCTCGTTGCCGTAGTAGGCGTTCTCCTGCGGGTTACGGGCGAACGAGTCGCCGAGAGCAAGGAGGAAGTTGTAGCCGTCGCCGCGTGACTTTACCTCGTCGGCGGAGACACGTACCTCGGTGTACGTGTGACCACCGCGGATGCGCGAGGGGTAGTGTCGATGGGTGAACACGTGGAGCCCCGCTCGCATCAGGGCCTTCGCGAAGTTCTGGCTCGTCGAGGCGATCCCGTCACCGGAACCTCCTGCGATTCGCCAGATGAGTTCGTCTTCAGTCATAATTTGATGTCACGGTCCGCCGCGTCGGACCAGAGTAGTTGTGTGTAACAAGGGTCGGGCTAAAGAGTTTGCTATGGATTAGCAAGGAACGATAATGAAGAATACAGGGCTTTGAGGCAATATAGAACAGTTCTGTCAAAGCAATACCTGAGAGAAATTGTCCATTTTAATAATAATCTACCACGTTATATTTAGCTCACCTATCACTTTCGTCCACTCAGAAAATACAAATATAGTTATGTATGTCGGATATCATGGAATCAATCAACATGGTTCTGTCTGCACTAGACCGGGCTAGCGAACTAGGATACCGCATTGTGTACCTTCCCGCATTATCTTTCGGATATATTTTTGTGGAATCAGTGTCATCATCGCCGTTATTAAAAGCGACTCCAATAATCGAATCTACTGGGTTTTACTTTGTTTCTACAATCGTACTACTCTCTTGTGCAGTCTTGTTTCATGGTGCTTGGCGGTCTGTCGCAGGCCCTCAAGGAGCGTCATCCACTATCTCTGAAAAGGAAGAGACACAGCGTGTTGTTCACACTCTTCTGAATAGAGGAGAAGTACATCAATATCCACAGTATTTGATTAAACTAAATAGACATGAAGGAATTCCAAAAAAGAGACTGCTATTAGGCATCTTGGTCATCTTTTCTGCGCTAATTGTGTTCCTATCATATCCTTTCACAGTTTACGAACTGTACGTGCTCTTTCCCGCTCGTCCCCTTGTTACAGGGCTGTTGCTGTTCGTAACAGTGGCAATTTTCTTACAACTAGTCACTAATTCGTGGTGGCCGCGTTCTCATGTGGCAGGTGCAATTGAAGAGACGGAAATAGAACAAATGGGTTCAGAGCTAATACGTTTCACCCATCTGACGGATATAATTGACGAACCAAATTTAAGTTACAATACTAAAGATGGTGGTTCAGTTAATTTGCAGTTTGGAGTGCCTGATGGCGTGGATATCGAGGAGATGATAGAGATAATTCTTGTAGGGTATTCAGGTACGTTCGCAGGCGGGAGTTTCCCGTGTGCGAACTTAGAAGCGAGAGTTCGCATTGATAAAAACGAAGAGTTGATATTCAATATCTCTCAATCGTGGGTTCAAGAGTATGATAATAGAGAAATCACGCTTGATGAATTAGTTGACAGAATTGTCGACACGTTTGAATTCGTGGACGCTGAAAAGCCGAGCTTGCTCTCGGTGTTATTCGAAAAAACGTTAGGTGAAGACCTGACAAAATATTTGGACTACGAAAATTGATTTAACTCTCTACTCCCCCATATTCTCCGGACTCCGTGGGTGGTAGTCCGTCCGATACTCTCCAACCTTCCCGTCCAGTCGGTCCGGGTTGATGTGCCCACCGAGGAGCATGAAGTCGAGTACTGTCAACTGCACCATCGCCTCGACGACGGGCACGCCGCGCGGTGGCAGCACCGGGTCGTGTCGGCCGACGACCTGAATCTCCTTTTCCTCACCTGTCTCCCAGTCGACGGTGGTCTGTTGCTTCGGAATCGACGTCGGTGCGTGAAGCGTCAGTTCGCCGTAGACGGGTTGGCCGGTCGTGATACCGCCTTGAATCCCGCCGTGAGTGTTGCCGACGGGAATCGGGTCACCGTCGTCGTCGAACTCCCAATCCTCGTTTCGGTCTTTGCCGGTCCACTCGCGGGCCTCTTTGCCGAGGCCGAACTCGAACGCCGATGCCGCCGGAACCGACATCAACGCCTGTCCGAGGCGTGCCGAGAAGGAGTCGAAGCGCGGCGCGCCGAGTGCGCGTGGGACGCCGCGAGCCTCGAAGTAGATACTGCCACCGATAGAGTCTCCCTCCTTCTGGTACTCGTCGATTCGGTCAAGCATCTTCTCGGCTGTCTCAGGGTGCGCACAGCGGACGTCGTTCTCCTCGCTGTGTTCGAGTATTTCCTCCCACGAGACTTCTGGCGCTTCGATGTCACCAATCTGGTTGACGTGTGCTTTGACTTCGACACCCTGCGTCGCGAGAATCTTCTTGGCAATCGCGCCGGCGGCGACCCAGTTGACTGTCTCGCGCGCCGACGAACGCCCGCCGCCGCCCCAGTTGCGCGTGCCGAACTTCGCGGAGTAGGTGAAGTCGCCGTGACTCGGCCGCGGTGCGGTGATGTAGGGTTCGTACTTCCCGGAGCGAGCGTCTTTGTTCTGGATGACCATCCCGATTGGCGTCCCCGTGGTGTAGCCATCTTGGACGCCTGAGTTGATGGTGACCTCGTCTGGTTCGCCGCGACTCGTCGTAATCATCGACTGGCCGGGCTTTCGTCGGTCGAGGTCGCCTTGGATGTCTTCTTCACTGAGTTCGAGACCGGCGGGACAGCCACTGACTGTCACGCCCATGGCCTCGCCGTGACTCTCTCCGTAGGTGGTGACCTGGAAGAGTCGGCCGAAGCGGTTTCCGTTCATTACCTGTGGGTGTGGCTTCCGGGCATTTAGCGTTTGCAGAAGACGCAAGCAGTTTGCGAAGCCGAGGGGAGAGACGGATTCTCTCTACTGTACGTGTCGCACGTCTGCACCGAGGTCGTAGAGGACGTCGAAGAAGTCGGGGAACGAGACGTCGACGTGTTCCCCGCCCGCGATGGTCGTCGTCCCGTCGGCGACGAGTCCGGCCACGGCGAGAGACATGACGATACGGTGATCGCCGCGACCGTCGACGGCGGCTCCTTCGAGGCTGGACTCGTCACCGTGAACTGTCAACACGTCCTGTTCTTCGGTGACTGTCGCGCCCATCTCCGTGAGTTCTTGTGCCATCGCGCTCACGCGGTCTGTCTCTTTGTACCGGACGTGTTCGCAGTTGACGATGCGAGTGTCGCTGCTGGCGACAGCACCCAGTGTGGCGATGGTCGGCAGCAGATCTGGTGTATCGCCGACGTCGACTTCGACGCCGGAGAGGTCAGACTTCTGGACCGTAATGTAGCCGTCCTCTCGGTTCCAGTCGATGTCTGCACCCATCCGTTCGAGCACGTCGACGATGGCGCTGTCACCCTGTGCACTCGGTTGGGCGCCGGCGACGACGAGTTCTTTCCCTTCGTCGGCGGCGACTGCCCCGGCAGCGAGGAGGTACGACATCGACGAGAAGTCTCCGGGAACGTGGTACTCGCCGTCTGTCGGTTCGTACGACTGGCCACCGGGAACGGAGAACCCGTCGTCGGTCTGCTCTGCCTCGACGCCGAAGGCGTCCAAGACTTCGAGCGTGATGTCGACGTACGGGGCCGATTTGAGTTCCGTTTCGAGGTTCACGTCGATACCCTCCTCGGTGACTGCGCCGGCCATGAGCAGTGCCGTGATGTACTGCGAGGAGACGTCGCCCGGAATCGACACCGACCCGCCCGAGATGGGACCTTTGATTGCGAGTGGGGCTTGACCGTTGCCTCTCGTGCTCTCGGCACGACCGCCGAGGGCGTCGAGGGCGTCGAGGAGCGGCCCCTGCGGACGCGAGCGGAGCGACGAGTCGCCGGTCAGAATCGAGATGCCGTCGGCGAGGCCGGCACAGGCGGTGACGAGACGCATCGTCGTCCCGCTGTTGGCGCAGTCGATGACGTTCGCAGGGACGCCCGGGCGGCCGTCGAACCCGGTGACGTCTAGGACGTCTTCGTCGGTGTCGCGGTCGACGTCGCCGCCAAACGCTTCGACCGCTCGCATCGTCGCCTGTGTGTCGGCGCTGTTCAGCGGGTTGTAGACGAGCGCACCGGCGCTGTAGCCGGCGGCGAGAATCGCGCGGTGTGTGTAACTCTTCGAGGGCGGGGCGCGTGCTCGACCGTGCACGCGTGACTGCGAGAGTTCGATGTCCATACCGGCGTGTCTGTGTGTGCCCGTATCAGGCTACCGGAGGCGGTGAGTATGCCGGTCAGTGAATGGGGAGACAGCAATCGATTTACGCACTCGGTGTGGCATCTCGAACCATGGAACCGGACTTCTCCGCACTCGACGACTACCTCGACGCCGTCGACGCCGATGGCTACCTCGTCGACGCCGCCAGCGACGACTCCACGCAACGCTACCTCTCTGGGTTCGACGCACCCGACCCGTTCACGACGCTCTACACGCCAGAGGGGACGTACCTCCTCGTCTCGGGTCTCGAATACGGTCGCGCCAAGAAAGAGGCCCGCGCCGACGAGGTCCGACGCGGGTCGGACTTCGACATGCGTGGAAAGATGCAGGAGTACGGTCGCTACGAGGCCTCAGCACGCGCTCGCGCGGAGTTCCTCGACGAGTACGAAGTCGAGTCGGTCGTGACACCCCGACGCTTCCCGCTCGGGTCGGCCGACGACCTGCGCGCCCTCGACGTCGACGTCACCGTCGAAGAACGCGACGTCGTCACCGAGATTCGCGCCGTGAAGGAAGACGAGGAAGTCGAACACGTCCGCGAGGCACAGAAGGCCAACGAGCAGTCGATGCACGCCGCCGAGGACCTCATCGCCGCCGCCAACGTCGAAGACGGCGTTCTCCACTACGAGGGCGAACCGCTGACGAGCGAACGCGTCAAAGAGGAAATCGAAGTCACGCTCCTCCGGGAGGGCTGTGCGCTCGACGAGACTATCGTCGCCTGCGGCGCAAACGCCGCCGACCCGCACGACCGCGGGAGTGGCCCGCTGGAAGCGGACGAACCCATCATCATCGATATCTTCCCGAAGAACAAGTCGACGAAGTACCACGCCGACATGACTCGAACCTTCTGCAAAGGGGAACCGAGCGAGACGGTTCGCGAGTGGTACGACCTCACCCACGAGGCACTCGACGCCGCACTCGACGCGGTCGAACCGGGCGCGACGGGCGAGGACGTACACGACGCCGTCTGCGACATCTATCAGGAAGCGGGTCTGCCGACGCTACGTGACGACCCGACGACTGAGACGGGATTCATCCACAGCACCGGTCACGGCGTCGGCCTCGACGTCCACGAACTCCCACACGTGAGCACGAACGGTGAGGAACTGGAAGCCGGCCACATCATCACCATCGAACCCGGTCTCTACGACCCAGACGTCGGCGGCGTCCGAATCGAGGACATCGTCGTCGTCACCGACGACGGCTACGAGAACCTCACCGACTACGAAATCGAACTGGTCGTCGAGTAAGCTAGTTCTGCGGACTGCACCGGTTTTCGTGGCTACTCTGCCCCGTTCGAATTCCACAACCGTTGACTGGTTTCTGGGGGTGTGCTAACTAGAGATCTCGAATCCCCGTGATCTCTACGCGTTCGACAGAGCAGAATATCTCGAGCGCCACGCTAGGCGCTTCTGAGTCGCTGGTTCGTTGATTTGGACTACTCCACTTCGGCGTCGTCCGATGACCCAGCGCTGATGAATGGCCGAAGCACGACGTAGACGGAGTAGAGCGCGACGAGAGCGGAGACGGCAGAAAGACCACCGGCGGCGAGGACGACGACAGCCTCCTGTTCTTCGGCCGTCGCGATTCCCTGCGTGATGTAGAAGACCCCACTGACCCGAAGAGAAGGGCGAGTCGTCTGACCGCTGACAACGCGCTCACCCACTGCCGGAACTCGCGCGCTCTGTCGAACAACCCACGACTCATTGGTTGCCTTGCTCTCGCTCCTCTACGTACTTCGGTGTTTCCACCGGCACTACTCCACTGACTGCACTGCCACCGCTCACGCCATCGCCGCCTTGGCGAGGTTTCAGTGGGTATGCTGAATACAGGACGCGAATCGGGCGTAGTAATCTGAATCCCAAAACAACAATTTAACCATAGAGACAAGTCATGGGAGTGAAGAGACGGTCACTACTTGCGACACTGACTCTCGGTACTGTTGCTGGGTTGAGTGGCTGTCTCAACCTCGAGGGTATCGATGGGGGCGTGCTCACAGTCATGCATCTGTCGTCGTCCGAAGTCCCAGACGTTGTCTCCGCTTCCGACGATAGGCTCAGCGAAGAGCCGTTGATACAGCGAGCGCTTGACCGCGTGAAGCAAGAAGACCCTCGTGGGGTGATGGACTTCCGATTGAGTTGGAGAGAGTACGAGACTGTCGCAGATGCCCTCGAGAGGCTACCGTACTACGACCGCACGGAGCACGAGATGTCGGTTCCATCCGGATTCTTCGTCGGCCACGACGATTTCGTCTACCGCCTCGCGTACAGACCGATCTGCTCGGAGACGCCGTTCGTCTCGTCAGAAAATCCTCGGAACCGGTGCTGGACATCGGTGCCCAAAGGGACTACCACGCTGTGACAAACTCTCTTGGCTTCGCGAGCGTTCCGACTCGTGCGACATACACTCTCGCTATTCAGCAGACTATCTCTATCAAAACGTGAGAGTACCGGCAGACTCGCCTACTCCGGGCGCTCGTACTCCGGGTCGAACAGCCACGCCGACGTCGGGCCGGGGTCGGTTCCCTCGACGACGGCGTACTGCGAGAAGTCGTCGACGCCAGCCTCCGTGAGCAAGTCCTCGTCGTAGAACTGGTTACCCGTACACTCGGTCGGGTCGCGGGTTAGAATCTCCATCGTCGCGTCGCACACCACCTCGGGCGTGCGCCAATCTTCCGGTCGGCCGAGGTCGAAGTGCCGCGTCGCCTCCGTCTCGATGGCCGCGACGGGCCAGAGGCTGTTGACGCCGACGTCGTCGCCCGAGAGTTCCTCGGACAGCGAGTTGGCGAAGAACGTCATCCCGAGTTTCGAGAGCGCGTAGGCGGCCTTGCCAGGGGCGGCCTCCATCCCGAGCGGCGGCGACATCATCAGGACGTGACTGTGGTCGCTCTCCTTCAGATGCGGTAACGCGGCCTGTGTCGTCGTGTACGCGCCCCGGGCGTTCACGTCCATGAGCAGGTCGAACCGCTTCGGCGGCGTCTCCTCGAACGGTGCGAGGTGAATCGCGCCCGCGTTGTTGATGACGATGTCCAACTGCCCCCACTCGTCGACCGTCTCGTCGATGGCTCGCTGAACGCTGTCCTCGTCGCGGACGTCCAGTTCGAGGTAGATGGACTCGCCGCCCTGTTCGCGAATCTCTTCTGTCGTCTCGACGATGGTGCCGGGAAGCTTGTCGTGCGGTTCGACGCTCTTGCCCGTCGAGACGACTTTCACGCCCGCGTCGGCGAGACGCAGAGCGAGTGCTTTCCCGATGCCGCGACTCGTCCCGGTGATGAACGCGACTCGTCCGTCGAGTGCTTCGGGTGATGTGTCAGCCATGCCCACGCGTTCGGCGGGGGGTCACTTGACCGTTCGTGCACGCGCGACGACGCGCGAAGAGTTGTTTAGTAGGTCGTCGACGGTCGGTCTGATTGGGCGTCAGTGCACTCACCGAAGAAGCAGACGAGGTACGTCTGACCGACGAGCGACGCGACGACACCGGTCAGAAACAGGATGGCGAGGCCGAGCGGCGTCGGTGTTCCCGCGAAACTGGGGCCAGCAGCCGCCACGAACTCGTCGACGCTCGTCGGTGCTCCATACAGGAAGTACCACATCGGAAGAAGACCGAGGACGAGCGAAATCGTCTCGGCGACCAGCGCAAAGCCGACGACGCTGAGGAAGTTGCCAGTGACGAACTCGACACTCCGGCCGAGTGCGTCGCCGACGCGGCGGTCCTCGACGACGACGGCCGGGATGAAGAACCGAAAGAGGAGCGAGACGAGCCAGCCCAGAATGCCGACGACGCCGACGATGCCGACACTCACAGGCGTGATGACGAACTCGCCGTGGAACACGGCGTCGAAGCCACCGAGGGCGAGGACAGCCGTGACGAGAAGGATACCCGCGATAATCACCATGACGATCCCGAGGAGCACGTTCCCACCGAGTACAGTGAGGAAGTAACGCTTTCCGGCGGCGACGAAGTCGCGAGTCTCTCGGCCGCCGGGTCGCGCATCTTCGACGAGTGCGACGAATCCGGCGACGACGAACGGTATCGCGACGAGTTGCGCGAGCGAGACGGGGAGTGCCCAGACCGAACCTTGCGCGACGACACTCAGAACCGAAATCAACCCCAGTATCGCGGCGGGGAGGACGAGTGTCGGTCGGTGAGCGATGGTCTGGAAGGCGGTGGAGAGCGAGTGGAGGGCGACCATACAGGCGCTCCTCTCGGGTCACATATGTGTCTTTCCGTCGACAGCTGTGGGCGTGACTGTCACACGAAGCGGAGGCGCGCACGCGTGACTGGCCCGCCCGCACCGAACCCCTTTTGAAACGCGACGGGCTACCTTCGCGCAATGAACCTGCTCATCGTCGGTGCGGGTGCGATGGGCCGCTGGGTCGCCGACACCGTCGACGCCGACGTCGCCTTTCTGGACCGCGACGCCGACGCTGCGGAGACGGCGGCCGAGGCAGTCGACGGACGGGTCGTCCCCGTCGACACCGAGGAACGCTTCGACGCGCTCTGCCTCGCGGTCCCCATGTCCGCCGTCATCGACACCATCGAAGTCTACGCGCCGCTGGCCGAGCGTGCCGTCTTCGACATCACTGGCGTGATGGCCGCTCCGGTCGCCGCGATGCGAGAGCACGCGCCCGACTGCGAGCGCGTCAGCTTTCACCCCCTCTTCGCACCGCGAAACGCTCCCGGCAACGTCGCTGTCGTCACCGACGAGTCCGGTCCCGTGACCGACGCCATCCGCGACGACATGACCGCCGCAGACAACCACGTCTTCGAGACCACCGTCGAGGAACACGACGAGGCGATGGAGACGGTACAGGCGGGCGCACACACCGCCGTGTTGGCCTACGCACTCGCCGCGGGCGACGTCCGCGACGAGTTCGCCACGCCGGTCTCCGCCGGACTTCGTGACCTCGTCGAGACGGTGAGCGACGGGTCGCCGCAAGTCTACAGCGAGATTCAGTCCGTCTTCGAAGGTGCGGACGACGTCGCCGCCGCCGCCGCCCAAATCGCGGCGGCCGACGACGACGAGTTCGAGTCGCTGTATCACGACGTGTCGAGTCGATTCGAGACGACGAGAGAGGAGGCCGACCGATGATAGACCGTGACGCCGTCCGCGACAACGCGAAGTACCTCCGGCAGGTCCGACCAATCGACCCCGAAGAGATTGCCGAGTACGTCGAAGGGAGTCCACACCCCGCCGTCGTGAAGCAGACGCTGCGCGAGGAAGCGTTCGACCTCGGCCTGCTCGAACAGGAAGACGGGACGTTCGTCCCCGTCGACGAGGACCCGGTCGCCGTTCAGCGATGGCATCCAGAGTCCTTCCCAGACGAGTACAGCTTCGCCCTCGAAGACCTGCTCGTCAGAGAGTACGGCGCGAACTGGCACATGGACGAGTCGGGCGACGCGCTCCGGGAGTCGATTCGCCACCTCAAGACGGACTACTTCTACCAGAACCCCGTCGAGTACGACGACGTCGCCGCACTCGGCTACGCCATCTACCACCTGCCGGACAACTACGCCGTCGCTGGCTACGTCCTCGAAGACCTCGCGAAGAAGGGCCTGCTTCCCCGGAAACTCCGCGTCCTCGACGTCGGGGCGGGCGCGGGCGGTCCGGCGCTCGGCCTCCACGACTACGTGGGCGAGGACGCACTCGTCGACTACCACGCGCTCGAACCGAGCGCCAACGCTGATGTCCTCTCTCATCTCTTGGAGGAGACGGGCCGGAACTTCCACACGACGATTCACGAGGAGACGGCCGAAGACGTCGACCCAAGCGAGTTGAGCGAGTCGGGCGAGTTCGACCTCGTGCTCTTCGGCAACGTCCTCTCGGAACTGGAGGACCCGAAGACGGTGGTTCGAAACTACCTCGACGTGGTCGCCGACGATGGGTCGCTCGTCGCCGTCGAACCCGCCGACCTGAACACCTCGATGGGCTTGCGAAAAGTCGAACGCGCCGTCACCGAACCGGGGTCGGGCGTCACCGTCTACTCGCCGACGCTTCGGCTCTGGGACGGCTACCAACCCGCCGACCACGGCTGGTCGTTCGACGTCCGCGACGACCTCCAGACGCCAGGCTTCCAACGTCGTCTCGACGAAGCGACCGACTGGGACGAAGACGAGGGACCGGGGACGTTCGTCAACGTCGACGTGCAGTTCTCGCACTCGATTCTCCGCAAGGACGGAAAGCGGCGATTCGAGATTCGCGCCAGTGGGACGAAGCACGCCCGGATGGCCGACATGGAGAAGCACGTCACGGAGCGTATCGACCTCCTCGCCGTCAAACTGAGCCACAACCTCTCGGAGGGGAAGAACAAGGTGTTCAAAGTCGGCGACGGCAGCGAACAGGTCGAACACTACGCGGTGCTCACGCGGGAGTCGGTGCTGAACGAGGAACTGGAGCACGCCCCCTACGGCGCGGTGTTGGGCATCCAGAACGTCCTCTGTCTCTGGAACGACGACGAGGAGGCGTACAACCTCGTCGTCGACGCCGAGACGGTCGTCGACATCGTCGCGGCCTAGGCCTCAGCTTCGACTCTCGTTCGCTGGCCTTCGAGAATCAGTCGAGCGCCAGCGATGCCGAGGAGCCACTGGGCGAGGACGACGAGGTCCGAGCGGCCGCCGTCGCCGTCGTCTTCCCATCCGTTGAATCCGTCGACGACGTAGTACTGACCGTCGCGTTCGACGAGTTCGTTCGCCCCGTCGATTGGGTCCCGCGCGGTGTAGTTACCGGCTCGGATGGTGTACTGGATGGCCCTGTCGGCGTCTTCGTACTCCGTCGAAACCCGGTCGAGTGCCTCGCTGGTGGCGACTGGCTTCATATCGTACCGGACCGGTCGGTCAGCGTACTCCTCGGCAACTGGTGTGAAGAAGCCTTTCTCCCAGACGAAGACGTAGTCGTACTGACGGTAGATGAACGTAGCCGGCGGTCCATCGTACCAGACGCCACCGTCTTCGTGGACTGCTTGTTCGAGTACGCACGCGCGACTCGGGCGGAGTCCGTCGAGGCAGGCAATCTGCGGGTCGACGGTGTCTACCTCTCGCGGAATCTCGGCCGTGCCTTGTTCCGTGAACGACACCTCGTACGCTTGGTACTCGTACCGGTCCGGGTCGCCGATGTCGAAGTAGCCGACGACGAACGGATTGAGCAAGAGAACGAAGCCGAGGAGGACGGTCAGCGTACCGCGACGGCGCGGGGGGAGGGCCATACCTGTGAGCCAGATGCGAACTATTTGTTTCTGCTGAAACGAGGTGAACTCAGAGGCTCGTCTCGTCGACGTGGTGCGTCAACTTTCGAACGCCCACGTACCCGACGACAGCCACGACGGTGTAGACCACGACGACACCGAGTACGTCCGTGCCGACGCTGTCGATGGCGAGTCGGGCGATGGCGTTCGCGGGGTTCCACGGGAGAAGCGCCGTCCCGCCGAAGAGCAGCAACACGGCCAGCGAGTACATCAACTGCGCCGAGCGCCGGTCCGGCGTCGCGAGCGCGATACCGATGGCGACGCTGACGACGAGCAGCGAGAACGACGCGACGAGCAAGAGCAGGAGCGCGACGTTGTGCACCTGCGTCCCGTTGAACCGGAGGAGCAGTATCCACAGCGCCGCCTGCGCCGGGGCGAGAACGGCGGCCGCGGCGAGTTTGCCGTCGACGATGTCGACGAGCGAGACGGGTGCGACCCGAAGGAGTTCGAGCGTCCCGCGGTCGAACTCCTCGGTGATGGAGTCGACGGCGATAGAGCCACTGATGAACACCGGCAGGAAGAGCAAGAGCGGAATCAAGACGGTGTAGGTGAAGCCGAAGTAGGGACTTGTCGTCGCCTCGGGCGGGAGTTCGAGCGGCGTCGTGTCGAGCGAGGCTGCCCGGTCTGCGCGTTCCGCGCGCTCGAAGGCTCGGAGGGCGTCGCGGAGTTGGACGACGACGAGCGTCGTCCGGATGTTCGAGTCCGGCGCGACGGCCGCCACTCGAACCCTGTCGTCGACCACCGCCGTATCGAGGACGGCGTCGACGCGGCGTTGCTCGAAGGCGTCCATCGCGGCGTCTGTCGAGGGATACGCGAGGCCGCGGATGCTGCGCTGGTCGTTCGTCACGGCGAGAAGGTCGTCCTGCGCGTCGCCGGTCACCGCCACGTCGACGGTGTAGCCGTCGACGCTCGTCGGGTCGTACAGCGAGACGAGACCGACGACCAAGAACGAGGAGAACGCCGCGATGAACAGTTGGATAAGTAGTGCAAGGACGATGGTCTTCTCCTTGCGGAGGACGCTCAGTTCGCGTTTCGCGATAGTGAGCCGCGGGTCAGACAAGGCTGGTCACCACCGTGAGATTGTAGGCGGCGTGAAGTAACGTCGCCACGCCGACCGTCGCGGCGTAGGACCACCGGTCTCTGGTGGCACCCACCGCCGAGATGCTCGTCGTGACCGTGTGGAGTGCGAGCGGTGCGAGTAAGAGTCCGAGCGCGACGAGGGGGTCCACGTCGGTACCGACGCCAGCGGAGGCCAGCAACTGCTGACCGAGTTCCAAGTCACCGAAGCCGATGAGTTGGACCACGGCGAGCAGTTTCTCGCCGACGAAGAAGCCGAACCCAGAGAGCGTCCCGAGGACGAGCGCCGACCGGAGTGTTCGGGGGAACCGCGCGTGTTTGAATCCAGCGTAGACGTGGAGGCTCTTCGCCACCTCCTCGACGCCCGCGATGGTGACGAGGAGGAGTGGCGTCGACACTGCGATGGGGAGCGCGAAGAGAATCGCGACGGCGAGCAGTTCAGCGATGAAGACGAACGGAATGAAGAGCGCGGAGAGTGTCGCCATCGACCACTTGCTCCGAATCTGACTGTCGAGTGCGTCGAGGAACTTCAGCGGGACGGGCCGCTGCGTGAACATGTCCTCCTCGCGGTAGACGCCGAGTCCGAGGAGGAACAGCACGCTCGCGCCGAGATAGAACGGTCCAGTAGAAAAGCCGTACTGGAGGAGTGAGACACCCGAACTCTGCAAGTCGCGGACGACGAGCGTCAGCGGCGAGATGAGCGCGATGGGCGTGATGTTCGTGAAGATGGCCGGGACGAAGACGTAGGAGGTGAGAAACACCGAGACGGCGACGGTGACGAACGTGAGTTCCTTGAACGACCGGGCGAACATCGCGCCGACGAAGGTTGCCGCCAAGAAGAGCAGTGCGACGGGGAAGACGCTCAACACGGTGACGACTCCGGCGGTTCCGCCGCCGAAGACGCTCACCGCGACGGTGATGGCAGTCGTGACGAGTACCATCGCAGCCACGTACGGAAGCGTCTTCCCGGCGACGATGTCACCGGGACCGACCGGGGCGACGAGCAGCAGTTCGCCGCGTCGGTTGATTCGCTCGTTCAGAATCGTACTTCCGTAGGCCTGAATCACGAAGTTCATCGGGACGAGAAAGACGAACGCGAGGAGGAGCGACCCGAACGGGAACGGTGGGCTGATGGCCGCGGGCGACCCACTGGTCTGCCCGCCGAACAGGCCTCCACCGCCGGTTGCGACGTCGGGGACGGGGAGGTCCGAGTTTGCGTCGCCACCAGTGGCAGACGGTCCTCTGTCGCCACCCGTCGTCTCACCCGGGCCGGAACCACCGCTCGAACCAGCGTCGGCACCCGACGAACCTGTGCCGCCGGTCGTTCCCGACGAAGTTCCGTCGTCGACGCTGACCGCGCCACCGCTCCCACCGAACCCCTCGTCGCGAGCGACGTACTGGAGGTCGACGAACACCGGGAACGCGGCCGACTGGTTCTTCTCTCTCGACAGTCGTCGGTCGTTGTAGGACTCAACTGCACCGCGGAACTCCGCGAGTGCCGCCTCTCCTTTCTGTGTGTCGGCGACGGCGAACTGCCCGTCGCGAACGAGGATGTCGAGACTGCCGCCGGGAGTGAGGCCCTCACTCGGCGGGCGGACCGAAAGCGCCGCACTCTGGACGACCGGTTCGTAGTAGGGGCTGTCGGGTGCGACGCCGACGCGGTAGATGTCACGGTCGAGTGCGATTCCCGAGACGCCGGCGGCGGCCGTCGCGCCGAATACCGCTCCGGAGAGAAGGAGTGCAACGAGTCCGATGATGGCCGTCCGGCGGTCGATAGTTCCAGCACTTCTGGTGACTTCCCAGCGAGCGATGCGGAGGATCTGTCTCCAGCGACGCTGTCTACCGTTCGGTCGACCGCTCACCGGCCACCCTCCGGAGGGGTCGCCTGCGGCGTCTCTCCAGTCGACCGGCCTTCGCCCGAGACGGTCCGGTCGTAGGTGGCTGGCTGTTTCGCCAAGTCGAGGAAAATCTCCTCCAGACTCGGTTCTTTGGTCCGGATGTCGGCTACGTCGCCGCCGGCAGATTCGGCCGATTCGCGAATCCGCCGGACCTCGTCCATGCTGTCGACGACGACGCGGTAGGTGTCGCCAGACTCACCGGTGTCACCCGATTCGCCCGTATCGTTCACGCCGTCACCGCCACCACCGCCACCACCGCCACCACCGCCACCACCGCCAACACTGACGACTTCAGCCCCTTCGACGGGTGCTGTCGTCGTCACGTGGTACTCGGTGTAGCCGTGTTCGTCGCGAATCTCCGGCACCGACCCGCGGGCGACGATTTCGCCACGGTTCATGATGATGACGCGGTCGCAGATGCTCTCGACGTGATAGAGGTTGTGTGCGCTGAAGATGACGGTCTTACCCGCTTCGCTCAGTTCGCGAGTGAACTCCAAGACGTAGTTCGTCGTCAGCGGGTCGAGTCCGGAGGCGGGTTCGTCGTAGATGAGGATGTCGGGGTCGTTGACGAGCGACCGGGCGATGGCGACTTTCCGCTTCATCCCCTTCGACATGTCGCCGAGTCGGCGCTCGCGATGTTCGAGTTCGAGGCGGTCCAGTGCGTCGCCGATGCGTTCGCCGGCGACGTCGTCGGGGACGCTGTAGAGGTCCGCGAAGAAGTGGAGATACGACAGCGGCGTCATATCCTCGTACAGCGGTGACTCCTCGGGCAGAAAGCCGAGCGTCGAGCGCATCTCCGGGTCGCCGGCGTCGTATCCAGCGAGAGTGGCCTCGCCGCTAGTCGGTTCGATGAGGCCGGCCAGCATCTTCAGTGTCGTCGTCTTTCCGGCACCGTTGGGACCGACGACGCCGAAGATTTCGCCGCGGTCGACGGTGAAGTCGCTTCCCCGGACGGCGACGAAATCTTCATAGGTTTTCCGGAGTTTCTGCACGTCAATCATGTTGAGTGCGTTAGTACCGGGGGAGTTAAATCCGAGGCACCGGGCAGACTGTCCGTTCTCTGTACACGACTACGAGCGGTACTACCGCTCAGAAAGCAGTATCCTCGCCGAGAAGGGTCGTCTTCGTGGGCCGAATCGGGCCGTCAGTCGTCTGCGGGTGTCTTCGTCTGGGGTGTCTCTGCCGTCTCGGGTGTCTGTCCTCGCTGCCACACGTTCGTCACCGAGACGCCGGCCGGTGGTGTATGGTTAACGTCTTTCATCGTTCGTGCTTCGCTCTCTCGTGTCATCGTGCAACTCGTTAACACAGACGCCATATTAACTCTTTCTCGAAGGAAATATAGAGGATTATTATCACACTTATTTCCTTAAGGACGGCGTGGCTCGTTCTGTTCGTCCCGTTGCTGTTTCAGACACGACGTTTCAGTAGCTGGTTCGTCCGCTCGTAGTCGGATTTGGGCGTGTCTGTCGTGATTGCCGGGCGAGAGGCTGACTCGACGTCCGCTCGTACGTGTACAACTATCTCGTAGAGTACTACTCACTTGTTAGAAACGTTTATCAATCTAAAAGGAATTTCTGCCGCTAATGAGTGACGGTATTCGTGTTCTCCACGTCGACGACGACCCCGATTTCGGGGAGTTGACCGCGATTCTCCTCGAGCGCGTGGACGCACGGTTTACCGTCGAGACGGTGAGTAGCGCCGACGAGGGGCTGGCCCGCTTCACTACCGAACGCTTCGACTGTCTCGTCTCGGACTACGACATGCCCGAGAAGACAGGTATCGACTTCCTCGAAGCAGTCCACGAGGCATATCCCGACTTCCCGTTCATCCTGTTTACGGGAAAGGGGAGCGAGGAGATCGCGAGCGACGCAATCTCTGCGGGTGTGACAGACTACCTCCAAAAGGGGAGTGGGACGGACCACTACTCACTCTTGGCGAACCGAATCAGCAACGCAGTCAGTCGACACCGTGCCGAGAAAGCAGAGCAGTGGATGCACGAACTCGGCGAGAAGTCCGACGACGTACTCTGGATGTTCACGAGCGACTGGGAAGAACTACTCTTCGTCAACTCTGCGTACGAACGCGTGTGGGGACAGACGACTACCAGCCTCCACCGCCGACCAGAGACCTTCTTCGACGGTATTCACCCCGAAGACCGGCCCCGAGTGAAGGCGGCCATGGACGATCTCGCTAAGGGAGACTCGATCGAGGTGGAGTATCGGGTCAACGAACGCGAACAGTACAGTCGGTGGGTCTGGGCGCGTGGTCACCCGATCACCGACGACGATGGAACGGTCGTTCGCGTCACCGGATTCACTCGCGACGTTACCGACCGAAAAGAGCGAGAAGAAGAACGCAGAGCGACGGTCGAGTTCTTGCGAAACCTCTCTGACGTGACGACGGATCCGACACTGACCGTCCGGGAGAAAATCGACCAACTGCTCGCACAGGGTTGTGAGAAACTCGACTCACCGTACGGCATCGTCACGGCCATCGAGTTCGACGGTGAACAGCCTGACTCCAACCACGGCACGCAGACGGTCGTCGTGTCTCACGGGTCGCACGAACGTATCCACCCCGGGCAGTCGTGTTCACTCTCGAAAGCGTACTGCCGCGAGACTATCGAACAGGACGACCTCTTGACGGTACACGACGTCCGTGCTACTGACTGGGAGAGAACTTCTGCCGACGAGCGGTTCGGCTTCGGGTCGTACATCGGCGGGAAACTTCTCGTCGACGACGAACTGTACGGAACGCTCTGCTTCGCGTCCCAGACACCGCGTGATAGACCGTTCACCGACGCCCAAAAGACGTTCGTCAAACTCGTCAGCAAGTGGGTGAGCTACGAAGTTGAACACGAACTGACGCGGAGTGACGACGACGACGCGACTCTGAAGACGCGCCTCGGCGGAGACTGACGGCCCACTTATCGGGCTTGCGCTCGAACCGCCGACGTGAATCGTACCGACGTCTCCCTCCGCCGGACTCCCGACGGCCGACGCCTCGAAGTCTCTCGAATCGTCGACGCATCCGCCGAGACCGTCTGGACGCTCTTTACCGACCCCGAACGGTGGCCCGAGTGGGGGCCGAGCGTCGCCGCCGTCGACTGCGAGGATGACCGGATTCGACGAGGGACGACGGGCCGCGTCCGTGTTGTCGGGGTGTGGATTCCTTTCGAAATCGACACTTTCGACGACGAGGTCTACCGCTGGACGTGGCGTGTCGCGAAGGTACCGGCGACCGGCCACCGTGTCGACCCGGTCGGTGAGAATCGATGCCGCGCCGTGTTCGAGATTCCACCGCTCGCCGTGGGGTACGCCGTCGTCTGTGAGCGCGCACTGCGACGTATCGAGCGGTTGGCGACGACCTGATTACTGATTACTCCGGCCGCTCCAACTCGAATCGGTCGCGAGTCTTCGCGTAGAAGCCACCGGAGAGGCGGCCGACGGCGTCGAGTTTTGTCACGTCGAGTTTCTCGCCCGTCAGCACCTCGTCGGCGACGTGGGCGTACACGACTTCGCCGAGTACCATCGTCGACCCGCCGACTTCGATGGTGTCGTACAGTTCGCACTCGAAGGCGACTTTGGCGTCGGCGACACGGGCGGCGTCGACTTCCGTCGCTTCGACGGCGTCGATACCGACGTGTTCGAACTCGCTTTCGCCCTTCGGGAGTGTCGCACTCGTCGCGTTCATCGCCTCGACGAGGTCCTCCGTGACGACGTTGACGACGAACGACCCGGTGTCGACGACGTTCTGCGGCGTATCTTTCAGATTCTCACCCGTTCCCACGGGCGCAAACATCACGACGGGTGGGTCGTAGGCGACGACGTTGAAGAAACTGTACGGTGCGAGGTTGTCCACGCCGTCGCCGCTCCGACTGCTCACCCACGCGATTGGCCGCGGAACGACGCCCCCAGCGAGCAGTCGGTACGCACCGAACTCGTCGGGTGTGCCCTCCATCTAGGCGTCCTCCTCGTAGCCTTCCTCGAACGGGTCGATTTCGGTCGCTCCAGGGTCGTCCTCGTCGGCGGTGAACCCTGGCCCTCTCGTCGCAATCTCGAAAACGAGTCCGTCGGGGTCATTGAAGTAGATACTCTTGAAGTAGGTGCGGTCTTTGATGTTCGAGACGCGTACGTCGTGGTCCAGCAGATGCTCGCGCCACTCCCGAAGGGTGTCTTCGTCCTCAACACCGATGGCGAAGTGGTGACTCGCACCCGGGCCGGGTTGCCCCCGGGAGTTTGGATACTCGAAGTAGGTGACGTTGGTCCCGGGTTCGCCCGCGGGCGTGGGCGAGAAGTAGTAATGTTTCGTCCCCGGGTCGTCGTAGTTCTGCGTCCGCTTGACGGTGTGCCACCCGAGGACGTCCTCGTAGAACGCCCGTGTCTCGTCCATGTCGGTACAGATGTTTGTCACGTGATGCAGGCCCGTCGTCGGTGGTGCGTCAGTCATGGGGAGATAGTCGAGTGTTGGGGGTGTCGACTTAGAGACGTGTTGGTTGCGGTCATCTCTCGGTCCGTTCGTAGACCCGCCACGAGCATATCCATTACTGGACACGAGCGTTACCAGGTAACGGCGATGTCAGTAGAAATCGATCGACGGTGGCGACAACCGGAGAGGAGAGAAGTTCGCCCCGCGTTCGAACCCCTACTCTGAAACACATTCGCTATCTGTGGTGAGTGACTCGACGTTTGTTCGAAATATTACGGAATATAGTGTCTTATAACGCACTTATGAGACGATTTTTAACACAATGTCGAGTAGAAGCTGTTGGCGCGACCCGCTTCGCGGACCAACCTGTCATGTGTGAGCCACCACTACGCCGCGGCCGCGCCCGCGAGAGACTGTCTCGCTAACTGCAGCGATGGGTGTGCCAGCCCCCATCACTGCCAACCACTGTGTACCGATCTCTCGACAGCCTCGCCTCGTTCTACTGAGTTCGTCCCGCTCCGAGAGTGACGACGCTCTTGACCGACAGTGTCCGGTGACAGTTCTGTTGTTCGACAGCAACACCACACCTGTTTGTAGAAATTTACAACACGTTATATGGGAGGACTGTGTAGGGCTGGATAATGGCCACGAGTGTCGCTCGATGGCCAACCAACCAGCCCGGTAGAGGAAGACATCTGAGTCTCCGGGCGGAGCGAACATGAAGAAGACACAGCTATTCACCATCCTCATCGTCGGTCTCGTATTGGTCCCGACGACGGCGCTCGCCGTTGTCGAAGGAGAACCCAACCTGAGTGCAACCGCACCGAACAACCAAGTCGCCACCGGCGAGGAGGTCGAGTTCACCGTCCTCCTCCAGAACGAAGGCGAGATCAGCGAGAGTTCCCAGCCCTCGTTGAACAGTCAGGTGACGACGGCGAAGGCAGTCACCGCAGAACTTCGTACGGACGCCGGATTCGGTAACGACGACCCGCCAATCTCCGTCGACACGGGGAAGCAGGCGGTCGGCAGTATCCCCGACGGACAGGCCGTACCGGTCACGTTCTCTATCAGCGTCGACGAGGACGCCCAACCGGGGAACTACAAAGTTCCCGTTCGCGTGACTTACGCGTACACCGAGTCCATCGACCCGCAGACTGGTGACTACGACGATGAGGGCGAGCAGCGAACGTTCAACGTGAACCTCAACGTCGTCGACAGTGCGAACTTCGAAATCGAGAGCGCCAGTTCCGACCTCGCCGTCGGCGACAGCGGGCCCATCTCGGTAGACATTACGAACACGGGCACGGAAGTCGCCTCGGACGCCAGCGTGCAGGTCGCCTCGCAGAACGGCGAACTCACCTTCTCGGAAGCGAACTCGGCGTCGAACTACGTCGGGTCGTGGGAACCCGGTGAGACACGCACGCTCACGTACGACGCAGCGGTCGCCCCCGGCGCGACACCCCGGAACTACGCGCTCACCGCGACGGTGAACTACGAAGACGACGGGGGTACCGCCCAGTCTTCGGACGCGCTCTCTTTCGGTGTGACACCGCGTGACGAGCAGTCGTTCGCTGTCGAGAACACGCAGAGTACCCTCCGTGTCGGCCAAGAGGGACGACTCAGTGGCGAAATCGTCAACAACGGCGAGACGGGTGCACGCAACGCCGTCGTCGTCTTCGAGACGGAGAACCCCAACGTCAACCCCATCGAGACCGAGTACGCACTCGGGACCGTCGGGGCAGGCGAGCGAGCGAACTTCAGTTTCGCGACGGAGATTTCGGAGTCCGCCGAGGCCGGTCCCCGTCAGTTCACGCTGGCAGTCGAGTACCGTAACGCCGACGGCGAGAGTCGCACGAGCGACCCACTCGACGTGCAAGCTAGCGTCGGTGAGAAACAGAAGGAGTTCGCCGTCGAGGGCGTCAACACGACGTTCGCCGCTGGCGACACGGGCGAGATGACGATGACCGTGACGAACAACCGCGACGAGGCGATGACAGACATCTCCGCGAAACTGTTCGTCGACGCACCCATCTCTGCCAGCGACGACGAGGCGTTCATCTCGCGTCTCGAACCCGGACAGAGCGAGACAATCGTCTTCGGAACGAGTGTCGGCGGCGACGCCATCGCCAAGACGTACCCGGTGAAGGTCGACTTCCGCTACGACACGCCGGACGGTGACACGCTCATCTCCGAGACGTATCAGGTACCAGTGATGGTGACCGAAACCGAAGGTAACGGTGGGTTCCCGATTGCCCTCGTCGGTGGACTCGTCATCTTCGGTCTCCTCGGGGTCGCCGGGTACCTCTACAGTCGAGCGTCGTAGATGGACTACCAGCGCCTCATAGACTGGACCGACGACCACATCGTCCACAGTTCCGGGAAGGTCATCATCGCCTTCCTGCTCGTGACGAGCGTGTTCGCGGTCGGTCTCGGTAACGTCTCGACGGAAGCCGGCACGGAGCAGTTCGCCTCGGACATCCCGGCGAACAACGCGCTCGAAGCCATCAACGACGAGTTCGGGTCGTCGTTCTCCGAGGATACGGGGACGACCCAACTCGTCCAACGAGGTGACAACGTCCTCACGAGAGAGGAACTGTTGCACATGCTCCGTGCACAGGAGCGCCTCCAGGACAAAGAGGACCTCCGCGTTAGTGGGACGTCTAGCGCCGCGAGCGTCGTCGCGCAGACGCTCGACCCGTCGGCGACGACTGTCGAAGAACAGATAGACGCCGTCGAAAGCGCGACTCCCACGCAGGTCCGGCAGGCCGTTCGACAGAACGCCGACAACCCCGCGTTCACGGGGACGCTAAGCAACGACTTCAACCGGAAGTCAGCCTCGGCGTCGGCGACCATTGGCGTCGTCACGCACCAGGTGCCCGGCGCGGGTGGGGGCGGCGGTGCCGGACAGAGTGGGTCGAGTCCGCTCACCGACATCCAGTTGAACTCGCAGCGCATCGTCGACACCGTCGGCGGTGACATCACGGTCTTCGGGAGCGGCATCGTCGCAGACGAGTTCGGGAGCGTCATCACCGACTCGCTGCTCATCGTCACGCCCGCCGCCGTGCTGTTCATCGTGTTCTTCCTCGTCGTCGCCTACCGCGACCTCCTGGACCTCCTACTCGGGTCGTTCGCGTTGCTGATGGCGATTATCTGGACCTTCGGCTTCCTCGGTCTCGCCGGTATCCCGTTCAGTCAGATGATGATTGCGGTGCCACCGCTCTTGCTGGCGGTGGGTATCGACTTCGGGATACACGCCATCAACCGATACCGTGAGGACCGCCAGACCGGTCTCGGCATCGACGAGTCGATGCGGGAGGCGACCGACCAGTTGCTGGTCGCGTTCTTCATCGTCACCGGGACGACGGTCATCGGGTTCCTCTCGAATCTCGCGAGTGACCTCGCTCCGATCAAAGACTTCGGTATCGTCGCCGCCGTCGGTATCATCTTCACCTTCCTCATCTTCGGGGTGTTCCTCCCCGCGGCGAAGGTGTGGTTGGACCGGAGAGCCGAGAAGTACCCGATTCCGGTGTTCAGTCAGTCGCCGCTCGGTGCAGAAGGCTCCCGTCTCGGTGAGGTACTCCGCGGTGGCGTCGTCGTCGCGAAGTACGCTCCACTGGCGTTCCTCGTCGTCGCCCTCGTCGCCAGCGCGGGTGCTGGCTGGTACGCCAAGGACGTCGACACGTCGTTCACCCAAGAGGACTTCCTCCCGCCGGAGGAGGTTCCGGGGTACCTCCAGAACCTCCCCGAACCGTTCGCCCCCGACGACTACTCCGTCGTGGCGACGCTGAACTTCCTCGAAGAGAAGTTCCAGACCACGCAGGGGGGGTCGGTGACGATATACTACGAGACGCCGATGGAACGTGACACGGCGTTAGAGGAGATATACCGCGCTGGCGAAGACCCACCAGAGTCGTTCGTCAGCGAGAACCGCCGTGCGGACTCACAGAGTATCGTGACTGTCATCCAGTCACAGGCCGAGCGTGACCCGGAGTTCCGGCGTCTCGTCCAGCGAAACGACCTGAACGGCAACGGCGTTCCTGACCAGAACCTCGGAAAGATTTACGACTACCTGCTGGACTCACCCGCAGAAGACCAAGCGGAGAGCTATCTCTCCGACGACAGACGGAGTACGCGCGTAGACTACTCGGTGAGCGCCGACGCCTCGCAGGAAGAGATAACCCAAGACGGCCGGATGGTCGCAGACCGGTTCCGCGGCGGTGCCGTCGCCACCGGGAGTACCATCGTCTTCAAGGCTATCTCGGACCTCATCTTCGAGTCCGCGCTCATCAGCCTGGGCATCGCTCTCGGTGCGACGGTCATCTTCCTCATCTTCATCTACTGGGTGCTCGAAGGGTTGCCGTCGCTCGGTATCGTCAACACGGTGCCCATCGCCGTCGCCGTCGCGTTCGTCGCCGGGACGATGCGGTTCCTCAACATCCCGTTCAACGCGTTCACGGCGACGATTCTGTCGCTTACCATCGGACTCGGTATCGACTACTCGGTCCACATCGTCCACCGCTTCATCGACGAGCGCAGAGAGTACGACCTGTTCACCGCCCTCGACCGGACAGTCCGAGGGACGGGTGGCGCACTCGCCGGCAGTATGCTGACGACAGCGTTCGGTATCGGCGTGCTCGTCCTCGCTCTCTTGAGTGTGCTCGGCCAGTTCGGCGTGTTGACGGCGCTGAGTATCGTCTACTCCTTCTTCGCGTCGTTGCTCGTCCTCCCGTCGGCGCTCGTCGTCTGGGACCGCTTCGTCAACGACGACCCGGACGTCCCGATGGGACATCCGAACGAGTCGACACCGAGAGACGACGGCGCACCGAGCGGACAGACGGTCGTCACGGACGGTGGTCGAGAGTGAGCGAGAGCGAACACGACGCCATCGAGTCACTCGAACATCTCGGCCTCTCGAACTACGAGGCACGAGTGTTCGTCGCCCTGCAGAAACTCGGCACCGGCACCGCCCGTGAGGTTCACCGCGTCGCCGACATCCCGCGCTCGCAGGTGTACGGTGCGGCAGACGAACTCGAAGCGCGAGGCCTCGTCGAGATTCAGCAGTCGACGCCGAAGCGCTACCGTCCCGTCAGTCTCGATGCCGCTCGCAGCCACCTCACGAGACGCCTCGAACAGGAACAAGAGCGGGCGTTCGACTATCTGGAGACGGTCCAGCGCGAGCAACGAGGCGAGGAGACGCGCGACGACGTCTGGACCATCCGTGGCCGCGAGTCCGTCGACGACCGGACCGTCGACTTGGCCAGCGGTGCGACGGACTGGGTCCTCTTCGCGGCGGCCACTCCCTCGTCGGTGCCGGACGAACTGGTCGGAGTCCTCAACGACCGAGCAGACGAGGGTGTCGCTATCGTCGTCGTGAGCGAGAACCCCGACGTCCTCGCCAAGTTCGACGACGCGCCCTTCCCCGCCGTCCAGCCGGTCAGAGAACCCCCGGCAGAGGTGATGGGGCGAGTCCTCCTGAGCGACGACAACACGATTCTCCTCTCGGTCCTCGCTGACGCGAACCTCCCCGGTGTGACCGACGAGACGGCCATCTGGAGCGCCGATTCGGCGATGGCGGCCGTCCTCGTCCAAGTCGTCCGCGGCGGTATCATGTCCGTCGTCGATATGGACGCGCTCGACGAGTAGCGTCCACGTCACACCGACACCACGCCGATTTCGTCGACGAGCACTTTTTTCACCGCAACCCTCACAAGAGACGTATGAGCCGTCCCGAGCAGTGTCCGGAGTGCGGCGCCCGCGACTCGTTGACCACGCGATACGCGACGGGCGGTGGCTGGCGTCCCATCGGCTATCGGTGCGAGAAGTGTGGTGCGCGTCTCGACAAGCGGTCCTGAACCCGCCCCGTTGCTACTTGAGTATCGTGTGACCCACAGACATATCTCGACCGAAAGACACATACATACGTGCCCCTCGCTAACGCTTCACGATGAGCGAGCAGGCGAACGTCGTCGGCACCAGACTCACGTTGGAGTTGTGGCATCCGAACTGTTGGGCGATAGAGTCGACGGCGGAGGCGGAGGGCGGCATCCTCGCATACGCGATATACAACACACCGAAGACGACGAGCCAGTCGGTCAACGGACTCTTCACCGCCTACGGTGACAGCGAAGCGGCCGTCGAGTCACTCATCGAGACGGTTCGCCAGTCGCCACACGCCGGGTCGGTACTGGAACTGCAAGAGCGGTTCGGGCGGGCGACGCAAGGGAGTCCACCCGGTAGCGTCGTCCGCGAGTTCTTCCTCGAATACGACCCGCGCGACATGATCTGTCCCGTCTTGCTCGAACACGGGTTCGTCCACAGTGCTCCCGTTCGCATCGAGGGCGGACGAGAGTACTGGGACGTCTGTTTCGCCGGAAACCGACGTGACATCGAGGCCAGCCTCGACGGTGTCCGCGAAGACGCTGACGCGGAGGTGTCCGTCTCGCGTATCACGGCCTCGGAGACTGCCGAATGCGAACACGATGAGCGAACACACACGCTGACGACGACACAGCGGGAGGTGTTCGAGTTAGCCAGAGCGCGTGGCTACTACCAGTGGCCTCGCGGCGTCTCGACACGCGAGTTGGCCGCCGAGTTGGACATCTCGAAGACGACGATGCTCGAACATCTCCGAAAAGCCGAGGCGAAACTTCTCGACCCTGACCACTGAGCGGCGACGCCGACCACTGAGCGGTGACCCACGAACGCTGAGTAGCGACTCACACACTGAATACCGACCGAGTGCCGTCTCTCGATGTACCGCCCGAATCCGACCATGGTCGGGGGAAGGTATATCAACAATCTGTGGTTAGTACTGGCCATCAGTCATGGTACCAAATGACAAGACGGGAGTGACTCGCAGAGACCTACTGAAGACGACGGGTGCAGGCGGCATCGTTCTCGTCGGCACGACTGCCGGTTGTCTGGAGTCCTCGGACGGCGGCGACGGCGGTGCAGAAGACGGTGGCTCCGGCGGCGGAAACGAGAGCACCGGCGGTGGGGCCGAAGGGACGGACAGTTCCGGCGGTGGCGGCAGCGGACAGGACAGCTACAGTATCGGGATGGTCAACGCGCTCACTGGGTCGCTCGCGCCGTACGGCGAGCGTAACCAGCGCGGGACCGAACTGGCGCTCGCGGCCATCAACGAAGTCGGTGTCGGGTCGAACGACGGCGAGTTTTCGGTCATCGAGGAGGACAGCGAGAGTGTAAACCAAGCCGGCGTCAACGGCGCGCGAAAACTCGTCACGCAGGACGAGGTACCGCTGCTCATCGGTGCCGTCGGGTCCGGCGTCTCCATCGCCATCTTCGACAGCGTCGTCTCCGGGACGGACGTGGTCCAAATCTCGCAGAACAGTACCAGCCCCGAACTGACCAACAAACCCGACCTGCTCCGGACGAGTCCGTCGGGTTCCGCGAAGGGGAAGGCGCTGGCGAGCCTCGTCGCCGAGGAACACGACACCGTCGCCGTGACGTGGATCAACAACGACTACGGGACGGGACTGTCGGAGGTGTTCGCCGGCTCCTTCGAGGGTGACGTCGCCTACAACACGCCCCACGACCAAGACCAGTCGTCGTACCGCGGCATCCTCTCGGAGATGGCGGGAACGGACGCCACCGCGTGGGTCTTCATCACGTACGCCAACGAGTACACCATCATGGTCAACGAGGCGTACGACCAGGGGTTCAACGAGGAGGTGGACTACTACGGTGCGGAGTCCACCGTCGCGGACTCCATCATCGAGAACACCGAACCCGGGAGCATGGACGGGATGACCGGTATCACCGAGAGCGCACCGGTCGACCAAGAGAGCTACCAGCAGTTCCAGTCGGCGTTCGAGGACCAGTTCGACGCCTCACCGACCGTCTGGTCGGCGTACGCTTACGACGCCGTCACCATCGCGGCCATCGCCACCGAAGCGGCGAGCGAGTTCACCGGTGCGGCGCTACAGGAAGTCGTCCGCGACGTCACTCGTCCCGAGGGAGAGCAGGTCTACACGTTCGAGGAGGCGAAACAGATTCTCGCCGACGGCGGCAGCGCCAGCGACGTCAACTACGAGGGCGTCTCCGGTCCGGTCGACCTCGACGAGAACGGCGACCCGCCGGGTTACTACCAGATATACCGGGTCGCCGACCACAGCTACGAGTACGGCGACTTCATCACCGGGTAAGATGGTCACAGACCGTCTGTCGACCGTTTCGGAACACTCGGAGGGCCGGTAATGGTCCAACTCGCCCAACTCCTCGTCAACGGGTTGGTCTTTTCGAGTATCATCATCCTCGGGGCCATCGGTCTCTCGCTCGTCTACAGTATCGCCGACTTCGCGAACTTCGCGCACGGCGACCTGATGACTGCGGGCGCGTTCGGCGCGCTGGTCGCCGCGGGCGTCCTCGGCGGCGACCCACCGACGCTGTTCGGCGTAACGCTCCCGTCGCTGCCGATTCCGGGCGCAGACATCGTCCTCTTCGAGCTACCGTTGGCGCTCTACGTCGGCATCCTCGTCGGGATGGCGTTCGCGGCGCTCGTCGCCGTCGTCACCCAGCGGTTCATCTACGAACCGCTCGACGCCGGGTCTATCGAACTGCTCATCACGAGCATCGGTGTCGCGCTCGGTTACCGTGCCATCGTGCAACTCGGGTTCGGGTCCGGCCAGCGCACCTACGAAATCGAGCGAACGGGCCGAATCGAGTGGCTCCAAGACCTCCTTGGCATCGCGGTGACGCCGCGAGACGTCATCATCCTCGGACTGACCGCAGTGCTGGTCATCGGCTTGCACACCCTCCTCCAGTACACGACGCTGGGACGGAAGATGCGCGCGACGGCCGACAACGCCGACCTCGCGCGCGTCTCGGGTATCAGGACCGGCGAAGTCATCCTCGCGATGTGGGTCATCGGCGGTGCACTCGCCGCAGCGGGCGGTGTGTTCCTCGGCCTCGACACGCTCGTCCGACCGCGGATGGGGTTCGACATTCTGCTCGTCGTCTTCGCCGCCGTCATCCTCGGCGGCATCGGGTCCGTCTACGGCGCGATGCTCGGCGGTCTCGTCATCGGGATGGCCCACGAGTTGACGCCCGCGATTCCATTCGTCAGCGTCGAGTACTCCTCGGCGGTGGCGTTCATCTTGATGGTCGTCATCCTGCTCGTCCGTCCGAAGGGCATCATGGGAGAGGTGACCTGAGATGGCTGAGGTAGCTGACGAGGCCACCGACGGCACCGACGGCACCGACGACACCGGCGACACGGGTGAAAGATGGATCTTCGCGGTGTTCGGCGTGGTCGCTCTCGTCCTCCTCGTCTTGCTCGCCACCGGCCGAATCACGCTGGCGTACCTCCTCCCGACCGTCGCACTCGTCGGGATGTGGGCACTGCTCGCCCTCGGGTTGAACGTCCAGTGGGGGTACGCCGGACTCATCAACTTCTCCGTCGCCGCCTTCTGGGGCGTGGGGATGTACTCGGTAGCGCTGTTCACCACGGCGGGGTCGCCACTCGGCATCAACCAAGGGTTCTTCGTCGCCGTCGTGGTCGCCGTCGTCGCGTCGACGGTGCTGGCGCTCCTCATCGGGATTCCGACGCTCCGTCTCCGGACGGACTATCTCGCCATTGCCAGCCTCGGCCTCGCGGAAGTCGTCCGCCTCGTCATCTTGAACGAACGCAATATCACGGCGGGGAGTCAAGGAATCAGCGTCGACGCGCTGTTCCCGGGCCTCGTGACGTTCCTCGACGCCTTGTTCGCGCCGGATGCGCCCGCGTTCCCGTACCGCGGACTCGTCGACCTGCTCCTCGTCAGCATCGCCGTCGCACTCGTCTACCTGTTCTTGCGTCGCGTCCACCGCTCGCCGTGGGGTCGACTCATGCGGACGATTCGGTCCGACGAGGACCTCGCGGAGGCGCTCGGGAAGAACACCTACCAGTACAAGATGCAGGCGTTCGTCGTCGGGAGCATCCTGATGGCGCTGGCCGGCGTCTTCTACGCCTACCAGTTCCGCTACGTCGCACCCGGCGACCTCGAACCTATCAACACGTTCTACGTGTGGGTCGCGGTCATCCTCGGCGGAACGGGGAGCAACCGCGGTGCCGTCGTCGGCGCGTTCACCATCATCCTCATCCGCGAGGGGACGCGGTTCCTCGGCGGCCTCGGCCTCGGTCTCGACTTCGCGGCGCTCCGCCTCTTGCTCGTCGGCCTGCTCATCATCGTCGTCGTGCGCTACCGCTCGGAAGGATTGCTTCCACCACGACGCGAACTCATCTGGCCTGCCGCTAGGGAGGACGACCGATGAGCGAGCGCGAGATGGTCTACGAAGGGGCGAACATGGCCAAGGCCGACGTGGTCTTGCGCGCCAAGGACCTGCGCAAGAGTTTCGGTGGTCTCGTCGCCACCGACGACGCCTCGTTCGCCGTCGAGCGGGGGAGCATCACCGGCATGGTCGGCCCGAACGGTGCCGGGAAGTCGACGCTGTTCAACCTCGTCTCGGGGTTCTACACACCGGACGGGGGGTCGGTCTCCGTCAACGACACTGACGTGACGGGCAAACCACCGCACGACGTCGCCCGCGAGGGACTCATCCGAACGTTCCAGACACCGCGAAAGTTGGAGGGGATGACCGTCCGCGAGGCGATGATGGTCGGTGCGACGCCGCAGACCGGCGAGTCGATTCTTCCCCTCTTTCTCTCACCCAGCACAGTCACGAGTGAGGAACGGGCGAACCTCGACCGAGCCGAGCAGTTGCTCGAACGCTTCGAGATCGCCCACCTCATCGACGAACCGTCGACAGACCTCTCCGGCGGCCAGTTGAAATTGGTCGAACTCGCGCGAGGTATCACGACCGACCCGGACATCTTGCTCCTCGACGAACCCGTCGCCGGTGTCAATCCGACGCTCGCGAACGACATCAAGCGGTTCATCCGCGAACTCAACGAGGAGGGTCAGACCTTCCTCATCATCGAGCACGACATGCCGTTCATCATGGACCTCGCCGAACCCATCATCGTCCTCGACCAAGGACGCGTCTTGATGGAGGGCACACCCGAGGAGGTCAGAACCGACCAGCGTGTCATCGACGCCTACCTGGGCGGCGCAGAGGGCGGCCGACCGGGTTCTGGAGGCGACGAATGAGCAGACACGTCCTCGAAGCTAGTAATGTCGATAGCGGCTACGGAGAGGTACAGGTGCTCGACGACCTGAATCTTCACCTCGACGACGAGGAGATCGTCTGTCTCATCGGTCCGAACGGCGCGGGGAAGTCGACGGTACTGAAAACCGTCTTCGGACTGCTTTCGCCGTGGACCGGGTCGGTTACACTCCGCGGTGAGGAGATAGGCGGCGTCGACCCGGCGGACCTCGTCCGCATGGGCGTCGGCTACGTCCCGCAGGTGGACAACGTGTTCGGCTCGCTCTCTATCGACGAGAACCTCCGGATGGGCGGCGTCGCCCGCGAGTCGGGTCTCGACGACGTCATCGGGCGACTCTACGAGCGGTTCCCGATTCTCGACGAGAAGCGAGGCGCGAAGGCGCGGACGCTCTCCGGCGGCCAGCGACAGGTGCTCGCTTTCTCGCGGGCGCTCGTGATGGAACCGGACGTGTTGCTCATCGACGAGCCGTCGGCCGGGTTGGCACCGTCTATCGTCGAAGACGTGTTCCGGAACGTCCAGACGGTCAACGAACTCGGAACCTCCATCCTCATGGTCGAACAGAACGCCCGCGAGGGACTCGCCATCTCCGACCGCGGCTACGTACTTGACCAAGGAACCGTCGCCTACGAGGGTCGGGCGAGAAGCTTGCTCGACAACCCCGAGGTGTCACAGCTCTACCTCGGCGGTGCCGACTACGAATGAGGAACGTTCGGAGATGTCTTCGCCCTACGCGAAGATGTCCTCGTAGTCGTTGCGGATGAAGTAACGAACCCAGTTACCGTACGTCCGGTCGGCCGGGTGGTCTGCCGTCTGTTCGTACTGGACGACGCCGTCCTCGTCGACGACGTACGTCGCGGCGATACCGGTCACGCCGTGGCTCGTCTCTTCTGTCCCGCTGTACTGGTCTGCGACCTCTCCATCAGAGTCGGCCAACAGTTGGATATCTAAATCGAAGCGGTCACGCATCTCGGTGAGCGCGCCAACCTCGTCGGTTACGACTGGCAAGATGTCGACGCCGTCGTTGAACCAGAGGTCGTACGACACTTCGCTGAACGTCTGGAGATGCTCGGCACAGAAGCTACACCACGCGCCTCGGTTGACGAGTACGACCGTTGGACCGCTCTCTAAGGTCTCCGAGAGGGAGACGTCGTCACCTGTGGTACTCTGCAACGTAAAATTCGGTGCGTCGGAACCTTCGAGTGTCACACACAGGGCTTGAGTGGCGAGTGAGTAAGGTGGTCCGCACTGTGGCGTCCGAGATGCACAGACGCCGAGTCGCTCTCTTCCGTCGAAAGAATCGGGAGCGTCGAACAGCCGAGTCCAGTAGAGAAGGAAGCGACTATCGACGAATCCGGAACCCGTTCTCGCCCTGCGGTTCCTCGTACTCGGCGTCGACCGAGTCGACGTCTGCGGCGGTACTTCCGGTGTGGCACCACTCCACCATCGACTCGACTGACGACTCAGAGCCTTCGAACACAGCCTCTACTCTCCCGTCGTCGAGGTTCCGAACCCACCCGTCGACGCCGTGTTCCTCGGCGGCGTCGCGGGTGCTGGCACGGTAGAAGACGCCCTGGACTCGCCCCGACACGTACACGTGTGCTCGCGTTCGGTCTGTCATGACTCGACCGACACACGGGAGCGACTAAAATCCGACCGCCGACATCGACAGACCAGTAAGTAGCGATGGTTCGAGATGAACAGACGACACAGGCTGGAACGAACTCGTGAAGCGACGTGTCGTGCAACTGCTGACCGCTTCACGCCGGGAGCTACGTCACACGAGTCGGTGGTCTCGGCATTGGTCTTGAACGTTCGCCGTCGACGACTCGTCACTGCTGTGACTCGTCTCGAATCGCGATACTCTAAGTGTCCCACGAGAAACAGACAGCTATGGAACTCTTCGGAACCGCCGGAATCCGAGGGAGCGCCACCGAGAAGGTGACCCCGGAACTGGCACTCGCTGTCGGTCGAGCCGCTGGCGCGGACGGTAACGAGTTCGTCGTCGGCCGCGACGGTCGAGTCACGGGACCGGCGCTCGCCGCCGCGATGGAAGCAGGGCTCGAATCGGCCGGAGCGACCGTCTACCGTGCAGGGATACTCCCGACACCGGCGCTCGCGTTCGCCTCACAGGGCCGCCGCGGCGTCATGCTCACGGCCTCGCACAACCCACCGACGGACAACGGTATCAAGGTCTTCGACGACGGCGTCGAGTACGACCGCGAGTCAGAACGCGGCATCGAGTCCCGTGTCGAGAGCGGCACGAAACCGGCCGCGTGGGACGAGTGGGGCGAAGGCGAGACCATCGAACCGCTCGTAGAGTACCGCCGTGCAGTCACGGCGTTCGCTTCGACGCGTGGCGCGGACCTCGACGGCCTCCGAGTCGCCGTCGACTGTGGGAACGGTGTCGGTGCCGTCGCCACGCCGCAGGTGCTCCGCGAACTCGGTGCACAGGTCGTGACGCTGAACGCGAACGTCGACGGCCACTTCCCCGGCCGGGAGTCGAAGCCGACACCAGAGTCACTCTCGGACCTCCGCGAGTTCGTCGCCGACGGCGACTTCGCGTTCGGACTGGGTCACGACGGCGACGCCGACCGTATCGTCATCGTCGACAGCGACGGAGAGGTGGTTCACGAGGACACGATTCTCGCCATCCTCGCCGAACACTACGTCCGCTCGGAGGACGTCGTCGACCCTGTCGTGGTGACGACGCCGAACGCCTCGGCGCGTATCGACGAACGCGTCCGTGCGGCCGGTGGCCGTGTCGAGCGTGTCCGACTCGGTGCACTTCACGAGGGTATCGCGTCGGCCCGCGCCGACGGCGGCGACGTCGTCTTCGCAGCCGAACCGTGGAAACACATCCACGTCCCCTTCGGCGGGTGGATAGACGGCGTTACGAGCGCTGCGGTCATCAGTCGCCTCGTCGCCGACGTCGGTCTGGACGCGCTTCGCGAACCCGTCACCGAGCGTCCATACCGGAAGGTCAGTGTCGACTGTCCCGACACCTCGAAGGTACCGGCGATGACGACACTGGAGACGACGCTACCGGCGGCGTTCCCCGACGCCGAGGTGGACACGGAATACGGCGTCCGACTGGAGTTTCCCGACGCGTCGTGGGCGCTCGTCCGACCGAGCGGAACCGAACCGTACGTCCGAATCTACGCCGAGAGCGACGACGTCGACACGCTCGTCGCCGACGTGCGCGCCGTCGTCGACGAGGCAGTCGCCGACGCATCGTAGCGCGTACTCTGTCCGATTTCGCTTCGATTCTCCTTAGCACCCGTCTCCGCCGTATTCTCCCCTTCTCTCTTATTTTCGTGGGAATGTATGTAGAAACACGACGACGTGCGGCGGTTGTCACAGTTCTCGGGGCAGAGGTGGTCGAGTGTCACTGTGTGTCACTGTTTCAGTCACAGAACGACGGGTTTATGCCGATAACTCCGCGATGTGTCAGCTAAGGTTTCCATAGTCATGGATAGACGAACATTCATCAAGGGGACGGGTATCGTCGGAATCACTGGACTCGCTGGCTGTACGGGCGGACCGCAAGACGGAAGCGGTGACGGCGGCGACGGTGGGAGCGAAGAGACGACCATGTCGGGCGGCGACGAGTCGATGAACGAGTCGACGACGGAGTCGAGCGGTGAGGGCTCGGCCTCCGCCGACATCAACGTAGGAGTGGTCTACGCGCTCGGTGGCCTCGGCGACAAGTCGTTCAACGACGCCGCACAGACGGGTGTCAAGCAAGCGGAAGAGGAACTCGGCATCACCTACAACGAGGCACAGCCATCCTCCGCGGAGGAGTTCCCGCAGTTCCAGCGACAGTTCGCACAGGGCGACGAGTACGACCTCGTCTGCTGTATCGGCTTCGCCCAGCAGAGTGCCCTGAAGAACACCGCACCGAACTTCCCGGACCAGAAGTTCATGCTGGTCGACAGCACCGTCGAGCAGGACAACGTCGCGAACTACCTGTTCAAAGAAGAGCAGGGTTCGTTCCAGGTCGGCCACCTCGCCGGTCTGCTCACGAGCCAAGAGTTCGCCGCAGGCGGCGGCGAGACGAGCCCCGACCAGAAGACCATCGGCTTCGTCGGCGGCGTCGACGCGCCGCTCATCCGGAAGTTCCAGGCTGGCTACGAGGCGGGCGCGGCCCACGCCGACGAAGAGGTCGAAGTGCTCACCGCCTACACCGGTTCGTTCAGCGACCCGCAAGCGGGTAAGGAGGCCGCCCTGTCGATGTACGACCAGGGTGCAGACATCGTCTACCACGCCGCCGGAGCGTCCGGTGTCGGCGTCTTCCAGGCCGCACAGGAGAAAGGTGGCTTCGCCATCGGTGTCGACTCCGACCAGTCGAAGGCAGAACCCGACTACGCAGACATCATCCTCGCGAGCATGGTCAAGCGCGTCGACACGGCGGTCTTCGAGTCGATTCAGAACGTCGCCAACGACGAGTTCGAGGGTGGCTCGACGGTCACGCTCGGTCTCGAACAGGAAGGTGTCGCCTGCGTCTACGGGGCCGAAATCGGTTCGGACATCCCCAGCGGCGTGAAGTCCGAAGTCGACGCCTCCGCGGAGGCCATCATCGGCGGCGACATCAGCGTGCCGACGTCGACGCAGTAACGACTCGCGTCGTCACTGCTGTTTCCTCGCGATTCTTCCGTCAAAACAACAACCGACAGCGAATAGTTTCGGATAGTTTCGGGTGCAATACCCCTCGAAACCGCAGTTCTGTAGAATACGAATCCGCGTCTTTATACGGAACCATGCAAAATCTGCGAGCAGATGAGTACCGCGGTTCACCTCGACGGTATCACCAAACGCTTCCCGGGAGTCGTCGCCAACGACGACGTCGACCTCTCCGTCGAACGCGGCACGGTACACGCGCTGTTAGGTGAGAACGGTGCGGGCAAAACCACGTTGATGAACATTCTCTACGGTCTGTATCAGCCGACCGAGGGGACGATTCACATCGACGGCACTGCCCGTGACTTTCACTCGCCCCGTGACGCTATCGACGCCGGCGTCGGGATGATTCACCAGCACTTCATGCTGGTCGACCCGATGACCATCACCGAGAACATCGTCCTCGGCAACGAACCCCGGAAGTGGCTCGGCCTCGCCGTCGATTCGGCGCAGGCACGAACCGAAGTCCGCGAACTGTCCAACCGCTACGGTTTCGACGTCGACCCCGACGCGAAGATAGAAGACGTCTCCGTCGGCGTCCAACAGCGAGTCGAAATTCTCAAAGCCCTCTACCGTGGCGCAGACGTCCTGATTCTCGACGAACCGACGGCCGTCCTCACGCCACAGGAGGTCGAGGAACTGTTCGACGTGTTCGAGGAACTCACCGAACAGGGCAAGACCATCATCTTCATCTCCCACAAGTTGGGCGAAGTGATGGAGGCGGCCGACGAAGTGACCGTGCTCCGCGACGGGAAGAACGTCGGCACCGTCGACACCGCCGACACGACCCGCGAACAACTCGCGGAGTTGATGGTCGGCCGCGAAGTACTGATGGAACCCGAGAGCGACTATCAAGAACCGGGTGACACGGTTCTCGGCGTACAAGCGCTCCGGGCCGAAGACAGCCGTGGCGTCGAAGCCGTCACCGACGCGAACTTCGCCGTTCGTGAGGGTGAGATATTCGGTATCGCCGGCATCGACGGCAACGGCCAGTCCGAACTCATCGAGTGTATCACCGGTCTGAAGACGCCGACGACTGGCCACATCTCGTACAAGGGTCGCGACATCACGAACGCACCCCGGAAACAGCGTATCGACGACGGGATGGCGTACATCCCCGAGGACCGCCACGAGCGCGGGCTGGTGATGGAGTTCGACCTGACGCAGAACGGTATCCTCGGCAGCCAACACAGCGAACCGTTCGCGAAGGGCGGTCGTATCGACTGGAACCGTGTCGAGACGCACGCCCAAGACATCATCACGGAGTACGACGTTCGGCCGCCGAACAAGGACGCCGACGCCGAATCCTTCTCCGGTGGGAACCAACAGAAGTTCATCGTCGGCCGTGAGTTCCAACGGAATCCGGACCTCGTCGTCGCCACCCACCCGACGCGGGGTGTCGACATCGGTGCGACGAACTTCATCCACGACCGACTGCTCGACCTGCGTGCGTCGGGGAAAGCCGTCGTCCTCGTCTCGTCGAACCTGACGGAGGTACAGGGTCTCTCCGACCGCCTCGCCGTCATGCACGACGGCGAAATCATGGACGTCGTCGACCCCTCGACCGTCACCGAAGAGCAGATTGGCCTGCTCATGGCGGGCGAACACATTGACGACGCCGAGCGAGCGACCATCGCTCCCGACGGAGGTGACCGATGAGCGGCGAGTCGGAATCGGGTGGTGGGCGAAGTGCCCGTGACGCACTCGAACGTCTCGTCGGTCTCTCCGCCGTCGAACGACTGCTCATCAGTCTCGCCGCACTCGTCCTCGCCGTCCTCGTCGGTGGAGTGCTCATCCTCGTCTCCGGGCGAGTCGCCACCTGCCAGACGGCGGCGGCGACGTACTTCGGCGTCGGCTTCTGTTACGACCCGATTCAGGTGTATCTCGTCCTCTTTAACGGGGCGCTCGGCGGGTTGTTCGCGCTGAACGACCCCGCGCTGTTCAACCCGAACTGGAACCTGTTCAACTTCGGGCTGGCACTGACGCTGAAGGAGACGACACTGCTCATCTTCACGGGACTCTCTGTCGCCGTCGCGTTCCGCGCTGGGCTGTTCAACATCGGGACGCAGGGACAACTCATCATCGGCGCGCTCGCGACGGGCGTGACGGTGTTCTACGCCTCGGCACTCGTTCCGGCGAGCGTCGTCGGTGGCGTCTTGCTCATCACGCTCGGTGTCACGGTCGGTGCCGTCGGTGGGGGCCTCTACGGGGCGATTCCGGGTGCGCTGAAAGCGTACGCCGACGCCAACGAGGTCATCACCACCATCATGCTCAACTTCATCGCGGCGCGGGTGGCGTTCGTCCTCGTCTCGGAGTTCTTCAAGAACCCCGACAGTCAGGTCGTCGAGACGACGCCGATTCCGGACTTCGGACTCCTCTTGCCCGTCTCTTCTGTCCTCCCCTTCGGCTTCCCGCAGGGCGGGGACTTCTCGCTCATCGCACTGCTGTTCGGTCTCGTGTTCGTCGGCGCGCTCTACTACCTCATCGAGCGTACCTCGTTCGGATACGACCTCCGGACGAGTGGCTTACAGCCCGACGCTGCCGAGTACGGCGGCGTCGACGCCAAACGAACGACGGTCACGTCGATGGCGCTGTCGGGTGCCATCGGCGGTATCGGCGGTGCGGTGTGGGTGCTGATGGTCGTCGGCCGCTGGCAGACGGGCGTACCCGCCTTCGGCTTCGACGGCATCACCGTCTCCATTCTCGCCGGCAACAATCCGCTGGGCGTGATTCCGGCGGCGTTGCTGTTCGGCACGCTCAAGAGTGGGTCGCTCGCGGTGCAGTTCCAGACGGGCGTCCCGAAACAACTGGTGGGCGTCCTTCGGGGTCTCATCATCCTGTTCGTCGCGATGCCGGAGTTCTTCCGACTCCTCGGGTCGCGCGTGGTCGACTTCGACACCAACGAAAAGACGGTGACGACGGACGGTGGGTCCGTCGACGACACTGGAGGTGACGACGATGAGTAACGCGAACGCCGACGCACAGTCGACGCTTCGAAACCTCAGCTATCGACAGGGACTCGCCGTCGGTACGGTGGGCGTCTTCGTGCTCGTCGGGCTTCTCGGCGTCATATTCCCCGGGAGCATCGCCAACGACCTGTTCCGAATCATCACGTCCCGAAGTACGCTGAGTTCGGCGCTTCGGCTGTCCGTCCCCATCGTCTTCGCGGCGCTGGGCGGTATCTTCGCCGAGAAGAGCGGCGTCATCAACATCGGACTGGAGGGACTGCTCATCATCTCGGCGTTCACGGGCGTGCTCGTCACCGACCTCGTCGGCGCGTCGAGTTCGGTGTTCTTCGTCCCGGCCGTCTGGGTCGGCTTCCTCGCCGGCATCCTCGCCAGCACGTTGTTCTCGCTGCTCTTTGCTATCGTCTGCATCGAGTTCCGTGCCGACCAGATTATCGCCGGACTTGCCGTCTGGCTCATCGCACTCGGTCTCGCGCCGTTCGCGGCGAACGTCAAGTACGGCAGTCCGAACTCGGACAACCTCGGCAGCGCGGGCACGTTCGACCAGTGGACGATTCCGGTGCTCTCGGATATCCCGGTGCTCGGCGCAGTGTTCGACGCGACACCGGTCGTCTACCTGATGCTCCTCGCTGTCCCGCTCACGTGGTTCGTGTTGAACCACACTTCGTTCGGGAAGTGGATTCAGGCGAGTGGTGAGAACCCGAAGGCGCTCGACACCGTCGGTGTCAACGTCAACCGCGTACGCTACGCGGGTGTCCTCCTCTCGGGCGTCCTCTCGGGCGTCGGCGGCGCGGCGCTCTCGCTCAGTCTCGGGCAGTTCATCGGGAACGGTCAGACGATGGTCAACGGAAAGGGGTTCATCGCCATCGTCGCGTTCCTGTTCGGCAACTACAACCCCATCGGCGCGTTCGGCGCGTCGTTCCTCTTCGCCGGACTCGAAGCCGTCCAACTGCGTCTCCAGCAGGTGCCGGGCTACGCGATTCCGGACACGCTCATCCAGACGGTGCCTTACGTGACGGTCATCGTCGTGTTGGCGCTCGTCGGAAAGACGAAGATTCCCAAAGCGGCAGGCGAGCACTACGAGTCGGGCGACGACTGAACTCTCGGCTCGTTTTGGAAGAGCGGCAGGCGAGCACTACGAGTCGGGTGACGACTGAGAGCCGACTTCAGAACACCCTCCCGAACAGACTCTCTTTCGAACAGAACTGTACATCTTCGAGAGGAAACCGCACTCTTCTTGAAAATCGTAGTGAATCATTCAACGAAAAGTAATAAACGTTTGGGAACGTAGTCGTACTGTGATTTCTGAACTGTACGACTCTCTGGACGGGCAGGTCGTTCTTCTCGCGGGTGCCGACGGCGGTGTGGGTGCGGCCGTCGCAGACGAACTCCTCCGACGCGGAGCGACGCTCTACGTCGGGTCTGCCGACGGGACGGTGTTCTCTGGAGGTATTCCACTCGCCCTAGACCTGACCGACTCCGAGAGTATCGGCGCGGCGGTCGGCCGCGTCGTCGGCGACCGAGGCCGACTGGACGTACTCGTCCTCCTCCCTGCGGTCAGCGACCGACGCGACTGGAGCTTACTCGAAGCGTCCATCGACACCGTCGATGCGGGTATCGCCCGGACCTTCCGCGGACCGCTGCTCCTCGTCCGGGCGGCGCTCCCCTACCTGCTCGAACACGACGGCGGGCGCGTGGTGACGGTGTCAGCCGACGACACGACGAGTGCACACCCGGCCGACGCCGCAGTACAAGTCTCGACGGCCGCCTTCGACGCGTTCGCCAGCTATCTCGACGCGACGTTCGCCCCTCGACTCATCGCCAACAACGCGACGCCGGGACGCGCGCGTGCCGACGGCGGTCACTGCGGTCGAGGCGACCCGACGGAGTCGAGCGCCGAGACGGTCGGGACGCTCGCTCGACTCCGACCGGGGTCAGACGGTGGTGTCGACTGGTCTGACTGCCGCGCGGTCGGGAACTGACGCTCGAACTTACGGATTCGTCGGAGGCCGAACGACGCATTCGGTGATAAAGAGTTTTGATTCCGCGATAAGGAGTGAGACGCATGACTACTCACGAGTACGACGTCGCAATCGTCGGCGCAGGGACCGCCGGTTGTTACGCGTCGGCGACCCTCGCCCGCGAGGGACTCGACGTCGTCGTCATCGAGCGCAAAGACGAGGAAGAGGCGGGTCACATCGCCTGCGGTGACGCGCTGAAGGGGGCCGACGCGTTCCCCGAGGCGATTCCGAAGTCGAAGATTCAGCCGGCCTTTACGAACACGAACGTCACGCACGGCCGCTTCGAGATTCCGAGCCACGATACGTCACTGGAGATTCCCATCCCGGGCGAACTCGCCGTCCTCGACCGCTGGGAGTACGGCCGACTCATCATCGAAGGCGCGAAAGAGGCGGGCGCGGAGTTCCACTACGACACCGTCGTCCAAGACGTCGAACAGGAAGCCGACGGCCGAGTCACGGGCGTCCGCGGCAAACACAAAGGCGACGTCGTCGAGTACGAAGCCGAGATAACCATCGACTCCGCCGGTGCGCTGTCGCTCCTGCAGGACAAAGCCGACCTCTCGCAGGCGACGTTCGACACCAACGTCTCGTACTCACAGTTCTGTTCGGCCTACCGCGAGGTACTGCACGTCGACGAACCCGTCGACTACGACGACGCACTCGTCTTCAAGCCGACGAAGCGCGCGGCGGGCTACATCTGGTACTTCCCGCGTACGCCCACCGAAATCAACGCTGGTCTCGGCTTCCAGATGAACGAACAGCCGATGAAACTCGTCGAGGACCTGAAACAGGACCTCCGGAACCGCCCCGAGTTCAAGGGCGCGAAAGTGACCGACAAACTCGGCGCGGCACTGCCGACGCGCCGCCCCTACGACTCGGCCGTCGCGCCGGGATTCATCGCCGCAGGTGACGCTGCAGGCCACGTCAACCCGACCACCGGCGGCGGTATCGCCGGTGCCGCCTACGCAGGGAAGTACGCCGCCGAGCAGGCCATCGAGGCCATCGCCGCGGGCGACGTCAGCGAGGAGATGCTGTGGCGCTACAACCAGCGCGTCATGGACCACTTCGGCGGCCGCTACGCCGGACTCGACGTCTACAACATCCTCGTCACCGCCGGCGAAGTCGACGACTTGGAGAGTCTTCTTGCAGTGCTGCCGGGTGAGAAACTGGCAGAGGGGCTCTACTCCGGAAAGACCAGTCTCGGCTGGAAGGTCAAGCTTCAGACGGCCATCCAGAGTCGCGACTACTGGGACGTCATCTACGACTTCTACAAGACGCGAAAGCTCGCCGACAAACTCATCGACCACTACGACCGCTACCCCGGTCGACCGAGTGCGCTCGCTGGCTGGCAGAACTACCGTGACGACTTGATGGACCAGATTTACGAGACGACGGGCGCGGAAGCGAAGTACTGAGCCACGAACTCTCTTCACGGACATCTCGGCCACTTCGTCGGCTTCGCCCCTCGCCGAAAACTGCGGTCCGTCGCTTTTTCTCCGAACGTATTTGGTGGAGACCCAGGAGGCGAACCGAGTCTCGTAGTACGGCCCGGAACCAGTATCGAAAGTCCAGTAGTCGGCAGACCGTCCCACGAAACAGAACGCCGATCAAATGAGTCCTACTCGACAGGTTTGAATGTTTATTTTTACACACTTTCATTGCTCTTTATGTCTCACCGGGGTGGTGTTCGTCACATGACACAGAGCAGGCGGTCAGTTCTTGGACTCCTCGCATCAGTGGGTCTGCTCGGGGGCGTCCCGTCCCGCGTAGCCGAGGGACAGGTCGCACGCGCGGTCGAATCCGAACCCGGAGACGGAGACACAGACGCTGTAGAAGAGAACGACCTCTCACCTCCGTCGACCCCCGCACTCGACTTTCGCGACCAGAAATCCACTGGCGGAAGCGTCACCGTCGCCAGTGCCACGCTCGCCGAGGGTGGGTTCGTCGTCATCGTCCACGACGACGAAATCGTCGGCGTCTCGACGTACCTCTCTGCTGGCCGCTTCGAGGATGTAACGATAGACCTCGACAGGCCGCTTTTCGAGTCCGGGACCCTCACTGCGACTATCCAGACCGACACGAACGGAAACCGAACGTTCGACGCGACGACGGTGAAACTCTCGTGTAGCCAGCGCGACGAGGAGAGCGCCGTCGTCTCCGACACGGCAACCGTCTCACTCCCTCAGTCTCAGGACGCGGAGCTCGTCTTCAGAGACCAAGTGGTCGACGAGGCTATCGTCGTCGAGTCCGCAACGTTCCCGGAAGGCGGGTTTATTGCGCTGTTCGCCCCCCAAGTCGGCGACCCAGATATCGACGACTACGTCGAAATCGGTGTGTCGGACTACTTCGAACCGGGTCACTACGAAGACATCACGTTCGGCAGCGGCTTCCCCACCGAGTCCGGCGAGTGTTCGGCCGAGGTCAACGCTCTGCTCATTCGCGACAGGGACGACAACCGAGATTACGAGTTTAGCTACCACTTCCCCGGCACTCCCGACTATCCGTTCATCCCCCCGGGTGATGTGTCAGCAACCCTGACGAAGGCAGACTGTCAATCGGAGTAACGTCCTCTACCACGTGGAGTCTGAGGACGACCGAACCGCAGACGCGAATACAGCCGAGATAACCAAGAGGCTCGAGCGGACTCAGGGCCGCTCTTCGGCCACCCGCAGAATCGCCCCCGAGAGCACGTCGATACCGATACCGAGCGACGCTTCGTCGACGTCGAACGTACTCGTGTGGTGGCCGCCGGGGTGGTTCGTGCCGACGCCGACGTAGGCGGCCTTCCCGCCGTTGTCTTGGACACGTTGCATGAGGAACGTCGCGTCCTCGCTGCCGCCGAGAGCATCGCTCGGGAGGACGGAGGTCACGCCGTCGGTGTCGCTGGCGACGGCGGCGACGACGTTCCGAATCTCGTCGTCGCTGCGGGCACTCGGAGCCATCCCCTCGGTGGAGAGGTCGACCTCACAGCCGTGCATGTCGGCGGCCGCTCGAAGGGTGCGCTCTGCCTTCTCACGCATGTACTCCATCAGTTCGGTCGTCTCGCCGCGTACTTCGCCCTCGATGAACGACTCCTCGGGGATGATGTTCGTCGCCGTCCCGCCGCCGACGAGTCCGGCGTTGATTCGGGTCGCGCCGTCGGAGTGTCGTGAGATGCCGTAGAGGTTCTGAATCGCCGTCGCCATCGCGAGGACGGCGTTGTCGCCCTCTTCGGGTTTGGCACCGGCGTGGGCCGGATGACCGTCGAACTCCGCGCGGAAGTGGTGGACAGCGAGGAAGCCGTCGATGCCCGCGACGACTTCGCCCGTCGGGTGGTCGAGACCGAGGTGCACGGCGAGGAGGTAGTCCACGTCGTCGAGATGGCCGCTCTCGGCCATCGGCTTGCCGCCGGAGATGAGTTCCTCGCTCGGTTGGAAGAACACCTTCAGCGTCCCGTCGAAGTCGCTGTCGGCGACGGCGTCGATGACGCCGAGACCGAGCGTCGCGTGACCGTCGTGGCCGCAGGCGTGCATGTAGCCCTCGTGTTCCGAACGGAAGCCACCGGCCGAGGGTGCATGAGTCGACTCGTCGGACTCACGGATGGGGAGCGCGTCGATGTCGACGCGAAGCCCGACGGTCGGACCATCACCCTTCCGCAAGACAGCGACGGCGCCGGTGTAGCCGCCTTCGAGTTGGGCGAGGATGTCCTCGCGAGCGCCTGCCTCGCGGGCTTGGGCGAACCACCGGTCGAGTTCGTCGTCGTCGGGTACCGACAGTCGGTCCTCACCGAGCACCTCCGCGCCGACGTAGAGTTCGTCCAGCGGGCGCGTCTCCAGTTTGTCGACGATGCGCGCGGTCGTGTAGAACTCACGCCAC
Organism: Halogranum rubrum; assembly: GCF_900114455.1. Lineage (GTDB taxonomy): Archaea > Halobacteriota > Halobacteria > Halobacteriales > Haloferacaceae > Halogranum > Halogranum rubrum. The sequence goes on from NZ_FOTC01000002.1 coordinate 906,856, forward strand.
GCGGGTTCGGGATGTCGGTGTAAGTCGCGGCGGAACTCGACGAGTTCCTCGGCAATCTCGCTCATACGAGAGGGGATGAATCCCTCGGTGATAAGTGATGACTTCCCGTACAGCGGTGAGTAACCGCCGGTGTGCCCCGAAGATGCCCCGTGTGACGAGTGTCTTAGGTGTCTTAGGTGTTCTATTGGATAGTGAGAGACTGATTCCGACCCATTTTATAGGATGCTTGGTATTGCCACGAATAGATGAGCGACGTCGAAACCGATTCATCGACCGAAACGAAGCTCACGTTCCGTGGGGGCCGACTCGTCAGCGCCCTCCCGATTACCTTCTTCATCGCCTGGGCTATCGTCCAGTCCGGGCTGTTGGGAATCGGAGATACGACAGGGCTTGTCGCAGGGATGCTCGTCGGCCTCATCGTCGGGCTATTCTTCGTGAAGGGACCGTGGAAAAGCTACGCAGACGTCATCTTCGACGGCATGACGCGTCGAGTGGCGGCGACGGCCATCGTCGCGTGGCTCTGGGCAGGGATGTTCGCCCAGACCATCCAAGTCGGCGGCTTCGTCGACGGCCTCGTGTGGGCCACGACGGCGCTGAACGTCGGTGCCGCGCTGTTCCCGGCGCTGACGTTCCTCTTCGCCGCACTGCTCGCGACGGGCATCGGGACGGGGTACGGGACGGCCATCGCCTTCACCGGTCTCGTCTTCCCGGCCGGTGTCCTCATCGGGGCCAACCCGGTGCTCCTCTTCGGAGCCATCCTCTCGGGGGCCGTCTTCGGTGACAACCTCGCGCCCGTGAGTGACACGACCATCGTGAGTGCCGTGACGCAGAACGCCGACATCGGCGGCGTCGTCGCCTCGCGTATCAAGTACGCAATCGTCGCTGCAGCACTCGCCTTCGTCGCCTACCTCGTCGCCGGCGCACAGATGGCACAACAGCCGATGAACGTCGGCGGCGACGTCGCCGCGGGCGTCGGGCCGCTCGGACTCGTCCACCTCGTCTCCATCGGTGTCGTCATCGCGACGGCCGTCGCCGGACGGCACATCATCGAAGCCGTCTCGTGGGGACTCGTCGTCTCCGCGGTTCTCAACCTCGTGTTGGGGCTGGCGTCCCCGAGCGATATGATTGCGTTCAACGCACCCGAAAACGCCGCGTTGGCGGCAGAGCTGAACGCGGTCCCGCTCATCGGTGCGTTCATCCAACTCGTCCCGGCGGGCGAGGCTGGCGTCGGCGGTAGTCTCTACACGGGTGCGGCGGGGTTCTTCCCGCTCATCGTTCTTACAGTCCTGCTCGTCGCCAGCGCCGAAATCATGCGCGCCGGTGGTGGCTTCGACGCCCTACAGGAGTTCCTGCTGTCGAGCGTCGCCACGACGGTCAAGCGCGCCGAGATGACGATGGTGCTCGGAACTGCACTCGTCAACGCAACGGTCACCATCAACACCGCCGCCGAAATCGCCATCGCACCGTACATCCGCACGCTCGGTGAGAAGTTCAACATCAACAGCTACCGTCGGGCCAACATCCTCGACGCCAACACCTCCGCACTCGGATACATCTTCCCGTGGGGTGGTGGACTCCTCGCCGGATACGGCGCGATGCAAAACCTCGTGAACTCGCAGGCGACGCCGTGGTTCACCCAAGAGATGCTGGTGAACCCCGCCTCCGTCTTCCCGTACGTCTTCCACGGCTGGTTCCTCGTCGCCGTCTTCATCGTCGCCGCGTGGACCGGATTCGGTCGCGAGTACGTCTCTGACCGCCAGAGCGAGGAGGTGAGTCGCGTATGAACCTGAACCTAGACAAGTTCCTCGCGGGATGGACGTTCCGAACGAGTAAGCCAGTCTACGAGGCTGGCGAGGAACTGACTGCGTTCGTCACCGGCACTAGCGGGTCGACGCCCGTCGTCCGCATCGGTGACACGATTATCACCCTCACCGGGACGGAGGGACACGGCCGTCTCGTCGACAGACGCGTCCGCTTCCGCGTCACGGAGTTCGACTCGCAGAACCACGAAGGGACGGGCGAACTGCTGAGCGTCTTCGAAGAAGAGGAGTAGCGGCGGCGGAACGCCGTCACACCGGTCGTTCTCTTTTCGACGACACTACGGATACTGTCTGTCGGGTTCGGGAATCGCTTCGAGATTCGTCGCCGTCTCGAAGATGACGCCGTTCAGCTGTTCGGCCGTATCGAAGTACCAGTACGGCGTCTCGCCGAAGACACCGCTCTGGATGACGGGGATGCCGTTCTCCTCGAACGTCTCGACGACTCCCTCTGTGTCCTCGAACGCGAAGCAGGCGACGTGATGAAGGCCCTCGCCGTGTTCGTCGAGATGTTCGGTGTAGAGGCTCTCACCCGCCTTCGGTTCGATGAGTTCGATCATCGTCTCGCCGAGATAGCTGAGTGCCAGGGTCATGCTGTAGTCGTGCGACTCACCGCGGAACGTCGTGTCGTGGAGCGTCGGCGGTTCGAACTCGAAGACGTCCCACGGGCCGATGCCGAGGAGACCATCGAACCGATTCATCCCGTCTTCGATGTCCTCGACGACGAACGCGATCTGGGTGATCTCCGGAATCTCGATGCCGAGGTCGGGTACTGCTGCCATGTATTGTACACGATTCCGAACGCAATATACGGGACTGACGAACGCGACGACAGTCCGCAAAATCGACTCGTCGTCGGGTTCTCACGGTCGACGTTACCGCGGGTGCGAGCAGTGACCTCGGCGCCGCACCGATGAGACGAGCAGAAAGCTCCCGTCAGAAACGCTGCTACGCCGTGAGAGCGTTCGTCGCTACCGAGCGGCGTCGACCAGCGCCGTCAAGTCGAGGTGACCCGCACCGTGGTACACCTCGCCTTCCTCTGGCGTACTGGCGGTTTCTTCGATGAGCGACTCGACTTCTTCGACGCTCGCGTCGGGTCGGAGCGAGCGGACTAGCGCGACGGCACCCGAGACCTGCGGGGCGGCCATCGACGTTCCGGCTTTCCAGCCGTAGCCACCCGGAATCGTCGAGTAGACGAGGTCAATCTGGGCGCCTTCGACTTCGGCGTCGAGCGCTTCGAGGTCAGCGTTGCCACCGGCGGCGCTGATGTCGACGGCGCTCCCGTAGTTCGTGTAGAACGCCGGTTGCGTCGTCGGTTCTTCGAGTCGGTTGCCGGTGAGCCACTTCGCCTCGTTGTCGCTGTGCTTACCTCCCCATCCACAGCCAATCGGACCGGTCGCACTCACACCGAAGACACCTTCCGCTTCCGTCGGCAGACTGAGCGTGCTCTCGGGTGACATATCGAGGCCGTCGTTTCCGGCGGAGTTGACGATGACCGTCCCCTGCGAGCGGACGTACTCGGCGACCTGTTCTGCGATTCGCAGTTCTTCGAGCAGACTCGGATACTGGTCGGGATAGACGAACGGTGCAGGGAAGCCGACGCTGTAGTTGATGGCGTCACAGCCAGCCTCGGCGGCCTTGACCCACCCCGCGTAGCCGTCGCCCTGTTTCCCCTCGACGCCGGAGAACATCCGGTAGGAGACGATTTCGGTGTCGGGTGCGGTTCCGAGTACACCGCCACCTGGGGCGTCGTTGCTGTTCGTCGCCGCGATGGTGCCCGCGACGTGCGTCCCGTGACTTCCCGCGCCGTTCGGTCGGAAGTCGAACTCGTCTTCGGAGACGTTCTCCGACAGGTCGTCGTTCACGACGCCCGCGAGGTCCGGATGGCTGTCGTCGACACCGCTGTCGACGACGGCGATGCGAGTGCCCGCTCCGGTCGTGACGTCGTGGACCGACTTGCCGCCGCCCGGTTTGTCGGTCAGGTCGTTGTTCAGGTCCTGGACGCGTTTGTCCCACTGATACTCCGAGTTCGTGGGAGCGCCGTCGTGGTTGTGACTCGAACCGTTCCCGTCCGTGCTGGGGCCGTCGCGGGATTCGACCGCACCCGTGGTGTCGTCGCTCAGGTCGATAGTCAGGTCGCTGACCGTCGTCCCGTTCACGCTGTCTTGGTCGCCCCGAGCGACCAAGACGTCCGCCTGCGAGAGGTCGTGGATGATTTCGACGTCGTCGGGAATCGCCGAGCGCTCGACGTCGCGGAGGTTGATGAAGAATCGTGACTCGGATTCTCGTGCTGTCGCGTTTCCAGCGCCCAGTGTCGCCGCACCGACCGCCGCACCAGTTAGCTGAAGGAACGTTCGTCGATTGTATTTCGACACAGTAGTCTCACTGAGGTTGTGGCATGTATAAATCTTGTTTCGCTATGAATACTTGAATTTCAGAGAAGACTAAATATTTTACAAATTGAGAAGACTAAATGGTGGATCGACGGAATCGGGTACGCCACTCGATAGTGAGAGTCGTCGCACGCGACAGTCGCTACTCGCGACGCTGGACGTGGAGCTATCTGGAGCGGAACGGTCACAACCGCCGAGCGAGGCTCGTCGGGAGAGAACTGCAGAGAGAGTCGAGAACTAGTTCTGTCGGTGGCCGAGCGGTTTCTTCTGTTCGACTTCGATTTCGACGTGGACGCTCGCGGGGAACTCCATGTGACCGACTTCTCGAGCGATGTGGTCTGCGCCGTGAATCTCCAGTTTGCGCGCGTAGACCGTGTAATCCCACGACGAGAACTCGTCGCCGATAGAGAGATTGCGATACTGTGGGACGCGAATTCGTTCGGGTGGTTCGGAGTGCGGTCCTTTGCACTCTGCGCCTTTGCGCTCTATCATCGCTTTCAGGTCGGTGACTACGTCGTCGAGGACGGCGCGGTCACCGCTCTGGAAGCTGAGTTTGGTGACGAAGGTCATGAGATGGGTGGCTACCACGAACTGCGGGTACGCAGCACCAAAAACGCATCCATCGTCGCAGCGGTATCTGTCATATTACCCGACCGTACACCACCGTGCGAGCGTGTGCGTGTCGACTCACAGAGACAGCGGAACATGGAAAATCCTGACATTACTGGGGCGTCTGTGGGACACGCTCACTGGATTCGACCTCTATCTCGGGTCTATAGTCCGATATTCTCTTAACGTCCCGTGGGTTACACCCGGTAATGACGGTAGAAGCGGTCAGCGCTGGAGCCATCCTCTTCCGCGATACCCGTGGCCGACGGGAGTACCTGCTCCTGAAGAGCCGCCCGGGGGACTGGGAGTTCCCGAAAGGCGGGGTCGAGGGGGACGAGGAGCTTCAGCAGACGGCAATCAGAGAGGTCAAAGAGGAGGCCGGAATCGGCGATTTCCGCCTCATCGACGGCTTCCGGAAAGAGTACGACTACGTGTTCGAGGCGAACGGGAAGACCATCCACAAGACGGTCCATCTGTTCATCGCCCGCTCGTTCGAGGCCAGCGCAGAGCTCTCGAAGGAGCATCGCGACCTGCAGTGGCGCGACTACGAACAGGCCATCAACACCATCACACAGGACGGTCCGCGCGACATCCTGAAGCAGGCTCACAAGTATCTCGACGAACTCGTCGAAGAGGACGAAGAGGACGGGAGCAAGACGTACCTCGGCTGACCGGCCGACGCGTCTCCGCTCTCGAACGCCCGTCGCCGTGAGCACCTGCGTTAGTCGTTCGCACACCCCACGGAGGCGACGATGACCTACGGCGACGCCGAGTTCGGCTTCGAACTGCTCACCTGCCGGTGGGCCGAGTTGGCGTGGCCGCCCGAGGAGCCACGCGACTCGTCCGTCGTCGTCTCCAGACAGCTAGGGACGCAGAAGCGGCGTTGGGACACCATCGTCGTCGAAGCCGACCCGGAGGCGCTCGCCGCCCGCCGGAAATTCGGGACGGACGCACTCGACTCGGACCTGCTGCACGTCGTCCGCAACGCGCCCGCTGACTGGACGTGGTACCGCGACGCGCTTCCGCATCCGGGCTACCCGTGGCGGTACGTCCGCGAGGCGATTCACGAGGCGGCGGCCCGCGGCGTCGTCGAGAAACGGCGAAACGGAAACAGAATCGAGATTCGTCGCATCGCACCCTACCCCGACTGGGTGAACCGAATCGTCGCCGTCGAGAACAAACCGGACCTCGACGCCAGCGCCGCCCGTGCGCTTCGCAGTCAACTCGACCACGACGTCGAGACGGCGCTCGCCGACGAGGTGTGGGTAGCGACGGCGGCGACGGAGTCGGCCGTCGAACCGGCGCTCATGGAGTCGATGCCCGTCCAGGTGGGTATCCTCACGCTCGACTTTTCCGACGGTGTGCACGCCGACGCGGGCGACGTCGCGTGGTATCCGAGTACAATGGACCCGACAGCAGACGGTGAGCGATTCACCGCCGTGGAGAAAGCCGAGAAACGACTCGCCATCGCCGAGCGAGCGTACGGCAAGGGCTGGCGCTCCTTCCACGACACGATGCGACCGGACTGCCGTCACTTCGAACTTCGACGCGAAGGACGCGCACTGGTTCCGTGGTGTGCGGCGAAAGAACGTGCGCAGACGGCCGCCGAGTGTTCGGGGTCCTGTCCAGAGTTCTCACCCGAACCACCGCAGTGGCGAACGGGCGGGTGGCCCATCGAGGGTGGACCCGGCAAGGGAATCAAGCGGTTGTTGGACGGGCGACGCGAGTGGGTGCGAGAGAGGCAGTAGTTCAGACGACTTCGACGTCCACAGCGTCGCGTTCGACGGCAAGTTTGAACGTCGGGACGGTTCGGTAGACGACTTCGACGACGCCCTTCCGGCGAAGGCTCTGGAGTGCGCTTCGTACGTCCTCGGCTTCCGGGTCGACGTCGAACTCCTCGCGGAGTTTGTTCAGGACGCTGACGACGCTCTCGGAGCGGTCCTTGGGACCGGCGACGACCTGGAAGACCTGCGCTTCGAGTTCGGGGACGCGGATGACGCTCGGGACGCCGCCGTCTTCGCCGTCTTCTTCGCCTTCGACGCCGGGGTCGATGCCGAGTAGTTCCGCCGCCTCCCCTGTCGCCCGAATCAGGCTGTTGTCGTCGCGGTAGTAGTAGTCTTTGAGGTGGTTTTCGAGGTACTGGTGCACCTCGCTGCCACTCTCTAACTCCCACCGCTTCTGGAGTTCCTTGTTCTTCGTCGGCTGTAGCCGGACGATGTCGGCGAGCCGTTCTTCCTCCTCCTCGGTGAGTGCCATTATCTCCGTGTCTGCGGCGCGGACATATTTACGTTCTGGAACAGTCAATGTGGCCGACGGCACTGCACCCGATGACCTCCCCATCGACTCCCTCCCCGACCCACCGACTCGTGTGGAACTCCGACGCACTCCAGTGTGACCACGGCGACCCGACCATCGCCGCCGAGAACGCCGTCGTCCGCGCCACCTTCGCGTATGCGACGACGGTTCACCTCGCGCTCGACGAGCGGACGTTTGAGAAGAATCACCCAGCAGGTCTGGACGCGTTTCGTCGACTCTCCCCCGTCGCCGACGACGAACGCCTGTTTCGGCACGACGGCGAACGTCGTGTGCGACTCCCCGAACACGCCGACGAACTCGCGACGATTCTCGACTTCGCCGGCGCGGGAAGCGACGGCGACGTCTGGGCGGCCCGCCTGTTCGGCCTCGACGAGTTCGCCGTCCTCGACGGTGAGCGGTGGCGATATCATTCGATACCGCACGAGACGTGGTGTCGAGAACTGTACTGCGACGACGAGTCGACGCCGAGTCGATATCTCGCCGACGTGAAGCGCGCACTCGACGAGTTCCCCGGGGTCGCCGTCTTTCCGACCGACGAACCGCTGTGTTCGTGGCGTGCGGCGGGTATCGGGTACGAACTTACGCCGGAGGTGCTTCGACTCACGACCGAGGCGTCGACGAGTGCCTTTCGACTCCGGTCGCTCAACTACGTCTGTGCCGAACCGACGCGTCTCGAACTAGCCAGTCAGTGGCGACGTAGCAACTCGTCGTCGCTGCCGAGACGACTCGTGCGACGCCTCGTCAGTCGCTTCACCGCCGACCCGCCGACGCGACTCCGCTTCGAGACACGGGCGGAGTTGGACGCCGCCGTCGACGCACTCCACACAGTACGGGAGAAACTCGACTACGCCTTCCGTGTCGAGTGACATCGCCGCCTGCCCAACGATTATCACGGTTCCCAACGACCGCTCGAACGTGTCTTGGGATACCCTAACGCTCGACGTCGACGACGACGGCGTCGCTACACTGACCGTGAACCGTCCCGACAAGTTGAACGCGCTGAACGCGGAGACGCTCGAAGCGATGCTGGAGGCGCTCGACGAGGCCGAAGCGCAGGACGTGCGCGTGCTCGTCGTCACCGGTGCGGGTGACAAGGGGTTCATCGCTGGCGCGGACATCGGACACATGCAGGAGCTCTCGACGCCGGAGGCACAGGAGTACGCCGAACTCGGCCACCGCGTCTGCGACGCCATCGAGTCGTTCCCGGCACCGGTCATCGCCGCCGTCAACGGCTACGCCTTCGGCGGTGGCTGCGAAGTCGCTCTCGCGTGTGACCTTCGCGTCGCCAGCGAACGCGCGGTCATCGGACAACCCGAAATCGACCTCGGTATCGTCCCCGGGTGGGGCGGGACGCAGCGACTCTCGCGTCTCATCGGCGACGAGCGAGCGCGTCGACTCGTCTTCTTCGGCGACCGTATCGACGCCAGCGACGCCTACGAGTACGGACTCGTCGGCGAAGTCGTCGCTCACGACCAACTCGAAGACCACGTCGCCGAGATGGCGAAAGAACTCGCCGAGAAACCGAAACACGCGATGCAAGTCGCTAAAGAGTCGCTGAACATGGTCCACGAGGAACCACAGAACGCAGGCCTGGCCTTCGAACGGCGGGCGTGGAGCAGCCTGTTCGGGACGCACGACCAGCGAGAAGGGATGTCTGCATTTCTCGACAAGCGCGACCCCGAGTTCGAGTAAGCCGACGAGCGGCCGGTCCCGGACATATCGACTATTAGTTAGGTCCGAGAAGCCGACTTATCACGTCCATAACAAAGTCTAAACGCTCCAACGCATCGGTATGAATCCCATCACGTTTCTCACACGACGACTCGGGCGTGACGCGGGGACAGCGTACGAGTGTCGAAACTGTGCCACCCGGTATCGGATTCAGTACCACGTGTGTCCGACCTGTGAGAGCTTTTCTGTCGAAGCCGAGACACAGATGTGGGCCGAAGAGCGTCGCCAACCTGATAGCTGATTCTGACGGGGAGTCGAATCCTCTTACTACGCGGATAGTACCGGCGAAGCTAAGTAGTCACAACCCAAATGATAGTTCGTTATGGATACAGTGAAGCTCAGCCGAGTCGAATCGCTCTTCGAGACCCTCCAGTTCCCCGTCTCGCGTACCGAAGCGGCAGAGACTTTCTCGGATACCCGGGTTCAACTCGCCGACGGCGAAGCGAACCTCGGTGACCTCGTCTCGGACGCTCGTGCGGACTCCTTTCACAGTTCGGACGAACTGTACGCCGAGTTGAACAACACCCTCCCCATCGAAGCGGTGGGTGAGCCAGGGCAGTCCGACGGCGACGCCTGAGCCTGAGACTCTCCACTCGGACGACACCCTGACGACCGAAACCCGAGGTTTAAGTGCGAGAGGAGAGTGATTTGCCAAATATGGAATTCTGCGACGAGTGCGGTTCGATGATGAAGACGAACGACGACAAATGGGTCTGCGGGAGCTGTGGATTCGAGAAGCTCCGTGACAGTAGTAAGGAAGCGCAGATGGTTACGACGCAGGGCCAAGAGCAGAGCGAAATCGTCGACGTGAGCGACGCCGAGGACAAGGGACTGCCGACGACGAAAGTTCACTGTCCGAAGTGTGGCAACGACCGCGCCTACTGGTACATGCAGCAGATTCGCTCGGCCGACGAGTCCGAGACGCGCTTTTTCGTCTGTACCGAGTGCGAACACAAGTGGCGCGAGGACGACCACTAGATGACCTCCGCACCGGCCGTCCCCACCGAGCAGCTAGCCGGGTGGCGGCTGGTCGACGAGCGTGTCGATACCCCCTTCGACATCAAACTGATCACGGTCACGGCGCACACGAACGTCTACGAGGACGCCGAGTTGAGCGCGGCTATCCAGGACTCGACCGGTATCGAAGGACCGGGGCGGTTCTTCCTCACCAGTCACGTCGTCCTCAAGCCACAACCGCCGACGTCCGAAGCGCTTCGCCGCCTAGTGACCGACCGGGTCGCTCGTGACTTCGCACACCAACTTCGTGACCGGGGATTCACGCGCGTCGAGGAGACGGGGCGGCGAGCCTTTTCGGTATCCGGGGCCGACGCTCGACTCGTCTCCTACGAGTCGACGTACGCGTTCGGCACCATCACGCTCGACGTACAGGGGTGGCTCGCAGTCTGGCAAGTCGGCGGCGACTTCTTGCTCGCCGGCGGCGCATATCCGACGTCCGTCCGCGACGCGGCGAGCGAGGAGACGGCCGAAGCCGTCCAAGCGCTCCTCCATCCGAGTGAGTTCCGCGACGACCTGTTCTCGCTCGTTCGCGCCGTCGAACGACCCTGAGACGTCGTCAGAAGCTTTACTGGCATCTACGGGCGTAGATTCGCCGTGGACCCCGACCGAATCCTTTTTGGTTTTAGGCATACCTAAACTCAGTAATGGCAGTGACTCCGCGGCCCGACGCGACAGAAACGTTCGACGAGGAATCTGAGGACGCTCCCGATATCTCTGTCTGCGAGAGCACACCCGGAACGTCAGTGTTCACGGAAGCTGGCAACTCTGACGGATGGATTGCGACGGATTTCGTCGTCGAACCCTGGGAATAACTGGGTGAGAGTGCCGCACTCGACGCTCGACTGACGATGGGGCAAATTCCGCGATATCTCGTCGCGATTAGCGAACTCGAACGATGTCACGGCAGTCCCGTCCCTACCGGCAGCGTCGCAACCGAACTCGGACGCTCGCCGTCGACGACGACAGAGATGATTCAGCGGTTGGAGAACGAAGGACTCGTGGTGTACGAACGCTACGCCGGCGTCTCGTTGACGCCGGAGGGAGAACGAAAAGCCGCGGAACTCACGCACACTTTCGAGACGCTGTGTACATTTTGTCGCGATATTCTTCAGTTGGAGGACTACGAGGCAGAGGCGATGCGTTTGACCGGAAGCGTCAGTCCGGTCGTCGCCGATCGACTCGAAGCGACGTTGTTGGAGTAGCGTCGCCGCTTAGTGCGTCGCTTCTTCGAGGACGAGCGTGTCGTCTTCGAGGTAGTGTTCGATGTGGTGTGCGTACTCTTCGAGTTCGAGGAGGTGGTGACGAAGCATCTCGGCGCTGGCGTGGTCACCGAGATTCGTCGTCAGTTCGATGTGCTCACGGACGGTTTCGATGATGTCTCCGTACATCTCCATGTCGTTGGCCAGCGACGTGCGGACGTCGTAGACGTCGTTGTCCTCGGGGGTGACGGGTGCCGTCTCTTCGAGCGTCTTCATCCCTGAGAGCGGGACGCCACCGAGCGCCTGCGCGCGCTCTGCGAGTTCGTCCGCTGCCTCTTCGGCCTCGTGGGCGGCCTCTCCGAGGAACTTGTGGAGTTCGAGGAACTCCGCTCCCTCGACGTTCCAGTGATGCTTCTTCAACTGGTGGTAGAGGACGTACGTCGCCGCGAGGTCGATGTTCAGTGCTTCGACGATCTGCTCTGCTTTCCCCTGCTCGATACGGAGTGCGGGACTCGCTTCGACGGTGCCTGCCTGCTGACGAACGATTTCCTGTTTACTCATCACTTGTATATAATGAGTCCCTCCCTCTTAGAACTTTGCAATCTACAAACAATTTTTCGTGCGACCTAAACCTCATGATTTGCTGCGTACGATACTCGTGAGGACGAGTCGATAGGTTCGTTCACGCGAGCGGTGTGATTTCTGTCACATCTGAGGCAGGGCCAGTCGTCGACGCGTTCGGTCTCTCTCGCCGTGTCAGCTCCGACGCAGATACAGCTAATACTGGTTGAGTGAGTGACCAGACATGGCCGAACCGAACGTGACGGTCGACCTGGAAGTAGAGGTCGAAGTCGACTCCGAAGAGCTCGAATTCGAGACGAGCGGAAAACACGAAGCCGAAGCCGAACTGGTCGTCGACGGTCTCACCATCGAAGTCGAAGTGGAGATTACGGTCGACGAGTGAGGCGGCCCCTCGGCCGCTCGGCCGAGTGCTCGCACGAACCGACAACAACTTATTTTTAGGCCCACCTAAGAGTAGCAGCCATGGACGACCCCGTTCGAGTGACGGTCGAATCCAACGACGAAGAGCGAACTGTCCGTATCCACGACGACGAGGGTGAACTCAGCGTCGGCGACGCGACGTTTCGGTTCGACGTGACTGGTGTTCGTACGCGAAGCGCAGACGACGAGACGCACGAGACGCCAGACGAGACTGACGCCAACGGTGAGAGTGTCGATGCTGGGGACGACGAAGACGCAACAGCCGACCCACACTACCTCGCAGCGGTCGACGACATCCCGGAACGCGGGACGCTCCGGTTCGAGGCACGGACGGGCCGATACGGTGTCGAGGGTATTCTCCAGCGAACCGACGAGGGCGTACTCGCGTGGGAGAACGCCTGTCCGCACGAACCGGACGTCAAACTGGACAAGGGGTTCGGTGCGCTCGTCAACGGCGGCCAACTCGTCTGTCACAAACACGGCGCGCGGTTCAACTGCGACGACGGGTTCTGCACGCGTGGGCCGTGTCGCGGGTCGGTGCTGGACGCAATCGGCGTGGAGGTGCGCGACGACGAGGTGTACCTCGACGACGAGCGATTCGAGGCAGGCTACGCTCTCGATGGCTAGTCGCGGGGAGAAACGGAGACGAAAACGACCGACCGGAGTTTTCCGGCGCTACTCGTAGCGCGCGAACGTTAGGTAGGCCGTGTGGCCGACGCCCGCCGTCGAGGGACGAGAGCCACGTTCGCCGAAGTCCATATGTCGCTGGATGGTCTCGAACGTCTCGATATCCGTGAGTCCGGCCTCGCGGGCCGCCTGCACCGACGCCCGCGAGTTCTCGACGAACGGCGAGTAGACGGCGACGAACCCGCCGGAGACGAGTAGGTCGGGTGCGTGTTCGACGACGTCGGGTGCGTTCTCCGTGTCGAGCGTCAGTAGGTCGAATCCCGAGAGGTCGTCGAGGTGCTCCGTGATGTCGCCCGTCCGCACGTCGACGAGGTCGTCGACGCCGGCGAGTTCCATGTTCTCGCGAGCGACGTCGGCGAAGTCGGCCTTCCGCTCGTAGGTGGTCACTTCGGCACCGAGGCGACCGAGATACGCCGAGAGGACGCCGGTTCCGGTTCCCGCGTCGAGGACGCGGTCACCCATCGCCGCGCCGGTGTGGCCGACGACGAGACCCACGTCACGGGGCATCATCGGCGCGCCGGTGCGCTCGAAGTGGTTGAACAGGTCCGGTCCGCGCGGTTCGCGGACGACGAACTCGTCGCCCAGATGTGACTCTAACACCTGTCCGGGTTCGACGTCGTCGGGGATGTCGACGATACCGAGGTCGGTGTGGAGTTCGCCACCCGGCGCTCGGAGATACTCTCGGTCGTCGTGGACGAGGAGGATCACTCCAGCCGTGCGATGGCGGCCGCGAGGTCGCCGTTCTCGGCTTCGAGTGCCTCTCGTGCTTCGTCCTTGCCGACGCCCGCGCGCTGGGCGACGATCTGGATGTCCGAGTCGGGAATCTCCGCGCCTGCGGCCTCGCCCTCGACGTCCACTACCGCGTCGTCACCGGACTCGACGGCGCTCGCACTGCCACCCTCGCCACGCGGACGCGACTCGGGGTCACCGACGATCTGGTAAGTCTCCTGGCCCTGCGCGTCCATGCGTGTGACCTGCGCACCGGTGAACACGAGTTCCTCGTCGGCCGTTCGGATGATGACCTCCTCGGCTTCGAGCTCCGTGACGTCGATGCCCATCTGTTTCATCATCTGCTTCATCTTCCGTGGGTTCATACCGCCGCCTCCAAACATACTCGGAGAGTCGGGTGCCGGTACAAAAAGGGTGACGAACCAGTGGCTCTGTCCCGTGCGACGTCAGCCTCACCTGTTCGTCGAGCGCTCGGCCGTGCACGTCGAGGCCCGAACGCCGTCGCAATCGTCGACACAGGGGACGACACCGCCGAACCCGGCGAACGAGTCTGACTGACGCAGTTTCTTCTCCCCACCCCGTGATGTGCGTGCATGTACCTCGCCGACCAGACGTGGCCCGAACTCGGAGACTACGTCGCCGAGGAGTCAGTCGCACTCGTCCCGCTCGGTTCGACCGAACAACACGGCCCGCATCTCCCACTCTCGACGGACCACACGATTGCGGAGTCGCTGGCGCGGGAAGCGGCCGACAGAACCGGGTTCCTCTGTACCCCGACGGTCAACGTCGGCGTCAGTCCCCACCACCGGCAGTTCCACGGGACGATGTGGGTCGACCCGCCGCAGTTCCGTGACTACGTCGAGTCGCTGACGCGCAACCTCACGTACCACGGCATCGACCGCGTCGTCTACGTCAACGCTCACGGCGGCAACATCCAGCACCTCCGCGAAGTCGGGCGTCGTCTCCGTGACGCTGGCGACGCCTACTGCATCGAGTGGATGTGGGACGAGTCGATCACGCCGCTAGTCGAGGAGCTGTTCGAGACGCCCGGACCGCACGGCGGGCCGAAGGAGACGTCGATGATGCTCTATCTCGACCGCGAGAACGTCCGCGAGGACCGTATCGACGACGCCGCCGCAGATGGCTGTCGAAATTTCCCCGAGGACGTCGACACGGTTCGGCACGGCGCACGGACGTTCTACGACGCCGCCGACAACACCGACAACGGCGTCCTCGGCGACCAGAGGGACGCATCCGCCGAGAAAGGCGAGCAGTTGTTCGAGGCGGCGACAGAACAACTCGTCTTCCTCTTAGAGTGGCTGGACGGGCAGGCGTTCGCAGACCTCCTGCCGAAGCCACACGTCGACCCACAACCCGGTAGTCGACGCTGAACTTTCCAAATATTTCTGTATTATATTCTGAAATAGCGTACATATTGGTGAGTTAGGGGTCGAATTTGGGAAAACATTCAGATTCACGTCGTCGCTATAATCGGTGTGACATTATGAACACAGGAAGACGTGACGTGTTGAGAGCGACAGGGGGGCTGTTGGTAATCGGCGGTCTCGCTGGCTGTACCGGCAGTGACGACGGGTCGACGGGCACAGACACCACGACCACAGAGACGATGGAAACAGAGACGTCGATGGGGACGGAGACGGCCACGTCGACCGAGACACCGATGGAGACGGAGACGGCGACGACGACGGACGACTCCGAGATGGGGATGGTTCGGGTCGCACACGCCTCGCCGGACGCGCCGAACGTGGACGTCTACGTCGACGACTCCGTGGTACTCGAAGACGTCCCGTTCAGGACGGTGAGCGACTACCTCGATGTTCCGACCGGAACGCACACGGTCAAGATTACCGCCGCAGGTGACGAAGAGACGGTCGCATTCGAGGGCGACGTCGACGTCGGCGCGGGAGCCTACACGGTCGCCGCCATCGGCGAACTCACGAGCGAGGACACGGAGTTCCAACCCCTCGTCGTCGAAGACGACCTGAGCGACCCCGGGTCCGATATGGCCCGGGTGACGCTGGTCCACGCATCCCCCGACGCACCCGCTGTCGACGTGACTGCAGGCGACGGCGAGACGGTCGTCTTCGACGGCGTCGCCTTCGGCGAGACAGAAACGGCAGAAGTCCCTGCTGGCGACTACACCCTCGAAATCCGCGGTGACACCGACTCGAACGACGGAGAGGTCGTCACGACTGTCGACGTGACACTCGACGGCGGCGCGGTCTACAGCGTGTTCGCTCTCGGTTACCTCTCGCCCGACGACGAACCGGCCGACGAATCGTTCGGACTGGAACTCGTCCAGAACAACTGAGAGCGACTCGCGTTCGCTTCGACCCTCACGCGAACTTTTCGTTCGATGACAGAAATCTGCTTCTGAAAACACTAAACTGCCACCCGCCAGAGCATCTTCGCATGGACCCTCGAATCGAACGACAGGCGGAGATTTTGGTCGACTACAGTATCGAAGCGGAGGCCGGTGACGAAGTCGTCGTCACCGCACCGCCAGAGGCGGAAGACCTCGTCGTGGCCGTTGCCGAGAAACTCGGCGAGCGCGGCGCGAACATCACGCACAAGCTTGCGTCTTCCCGCGCCACACGCGCGTACATGAACGCCCTGGACGAGGACGACATCGAAGAGAACGCCGTGTTCCGCGCGACGGCCGAAGCGATGGACGCCCACATCTACGTTCGGGCGAACCGTAACAGCCACGAACTGGGTGACGTCGACCCCGAGAAGATGGCCGAGAACCAGCGAGTCAACAAAGAGACGAGTTCCATCGCACACGAGAAGCGGTGGGTACTGACACAGTATCCCACCGAAGGCGACGCACAGAAGGCCGAGATGTCGACGGACGCCTACGCAGACTTCGTCTGGAACGCCATCAACCGCGACTGGCAAGAACAGTACGACCACCAAGAAGAGTTCACGGAGATGCTCGACGAGGCGTCCGAAGTCCGCATCGTCAGCGGCGACACGACGGACATCCGGATGAACGTCGAGGGAATGCGTGCGGTCAACGACCACGGGAAGAACAACATGCCCGCAGGCGAGGTGTTCACCGCGCCGAACCCCGAGAGCGTCGAGGGCGAGGTGCTGTTCGACATGCCACTCGTGACCCGAGGTCGAGAAGTCGAGAACGTCCGACTCGTCTTCGAGGACGGGAAAGTCGTCGAACACAGCGCCGACCGAAACGAGGAACTGCTCACCTCGATGCTCGACACCGACGACGGTGCGCGTCGCCTCGGCGAACTCGGTATCGGGATGAACCGCGGCATCGACCGGTTCACGAAGAACATGCTGTTCGACGAGAAGATGGGCGACACCGTCCACATGGCCATCGGGCGCGCCATCGACGAGAACGTCCCCGAGGGCAAGGAGGGCAACGACAGCGCCATCCACACCGACATGATTCTCGACATGAGTGAGAATTCCTACATCGAACTCGACGGCGACGTCGTCCAGCGAAACGGTACGTTCTCGTTCGAGGACGGGTTCGAGGAGTAGGTCGACGGGACCAACGTTCTTCTGCTCTTAGGTGTTACGGCCACAAGTGTTTCCCGACTCCACAGGAGACTCAACACGATGGGTGTCATCCGCACCGTGTTCAGATTCTTCGGTCTCGCATTTTATCTCGCCGGGCTAGCGACCGGACTGTACGCGCTTACGCTCGGCTGGTCGGTGGTTCAATCGGGTGGTTCGAGCGTCCTCGAACTGGTCGCCGCCCTCTGTATGGCGGGGTTGTTCCTCCTTATCGGCCGCGCCCTCTCACAACGTGGGAAGGGACTGCTCGGCTACGGTAGCGGGGCCCGCGAACAACTGGACCAGTGAGGGGCCCAAAATCGCACCGAGAGACCTTTGGTATCGGCGCGTCGACTCGACCCCGATGGGGTTGACACGTGTCGCCGCCACGCTATTGGCACTGAGTCTGTATCTCGTGGCCGCAGTCGCGGGACTATACGCACTGCTGTTTCTCTGGACGTCGTCGCAGTCACCGACGCAGTCGAACCTCCTGACGGCGGGCGCACTGCTCGGAGCGACGGCGCTCTGTGTGGGCGTCGGAAAGTTACTGGCTCGACACGGCGGTCCGTTCACCGGGTACGGCGCGGGTGGCATGGGGAAGACGCAGGGACCGCGCTGAGACGCGTTGTCACGAGAAGGCGATGTACGGCCCGACGACGACCAACACGGCTGCGAGCACCTGCTTCAGTCGCGTCTCGTCGACGTGGTGGGCGACCCACCAGCCGACGACGACGCCGGCGAGTTCCGGGACGCCGACCAACACCGCGAGTTCGACGGACACGGCGTCGCGAACCAGATAACCAGCGGTGGCGAACGCCGCGATGAAGACGGACTGCACCTGCGCCGCACCGACCGCGGCGAGGAGTGGAACGCCGCTCGCGACGAGGAGCGGCACAGCGAGGACGGGACCACCGACACCGAGGAGGCCGCCAGCAACCCCGACGAACAGGCCGAGACCCGCCGTGACGAGCGTGCCGCGGCGCGTCGTCGGGTCGAGTGTGACGTCGGTGCTCGTTCGTGTTCGCCACCAGATGAGCAGTCCCGTCGCCGAGACGAACACTCCCAAGAGGATACCGAACAGGTCGGTCGGGAGGATGTCGTTCAACCGAACACCGAGGAGTGCCCCGACGATACCCGTCGCCGAGAGGACGGCCGCCAGTCGCCACCCCGTCGCGTCCGAGAGTTCGCCGGAACGGACGTACGTCGCCGTTCCGAGGAGTCCCGTCGCGACGAACGTCGCGCTGGCGGTACCGACGACTGTCGCCGGTGCGACCGGTGTGAGCGCGAACAGCGCGACGGTGAGGAAGATACCACCGGGGCCGACTGCCGTGATGCCGATACCCGCGAAGAAGGCGACGAAGACGAGGACGGCGGCGAGACCGACGTCGAATCCAAGAATCATCGTGAGATAGAGAGAAGAGTGAAGCCGGGGCGTTAGAAGCTTCCCGAGAAGATCGCCGAGAAGACGCCCTCCGCCGAGGAGATTGCGAGGTAGATGGACAAGAGGACGAGAAGGCTGTTGACGACGTTGAGCTTCCAGCCGTTCGCGTGTCCGTCCATCGTCTTACTGTCGTTGACTGCCCAGAGCAGCAAGACGGCCGTGATAGGCAGGCCGACCACGCCGTTGTACGCCGGGAAGAGGATGATCATGTCCACGACGCTCAGCCCGAACGCGATGTGGACGAGCGGTGAGAGACTGCCGAGGGCGACGAGGCCCGCGTAGAGCAGTTTGAACACCCGGTCGTCGGCGGTGACGTCCATCCCGTAGGCGTGCGGAATCATGTAGGCCGGTGCCCACATGATGGGGACGATACTGTTGAACGCGGCGGCGACGGCGCCGACGATGAACGCGGCCATCGCCCAGTCGCCGAGGATGGTTGCGAGCGCTTCGCCGGGGGTGAGGAACGTCGCGAGTTCCGTCACGCCCGCCGGACGGAGCACGGCGGCGGCGACGACGACGATGGCGATGGTGGTCAGCCCACCGACGGCGTAGCCGATAGAGAGGTCGGTTCGCATCGAGGAGACGGCCGACTCGTCGGTCCAGCCCTTCTGTTGGACGAGGTTCGATTCGAGGAAGAAGTTCGGCCAGAGAGCCGTCGTTCCAAGGATACCCGCGGCGAGCGTCACGGCACCGGCAGCGGGAATCGTGGGGACGAACCCGGCGGCCATATCCGTGAGCGACGGTCCTGCCGCACCGGCGACGGCGACGTAGGCGACGAGCAGACCGAGCATCATCCCGGTCATCACCCGCTCGACCCAGCCGTAGCCGAGGATACCGACGACGATAGCGAGTCCGCCGGTGACGAGCGCGAGTGGTTGCCAACCGACGGCACCACCTAGCAGGACGGAGACGCCTTTCCCGACGGCGGCGGTCAGTTCGAGACACCACGCCACACAACCGACCGAGAGGAGGATGGCGACGGCGGTAGCGAGTGGTTTACCGAGTTTCCGTCTCGCGAAGACCATCAACGGTTCGCCGAAGATACCGAGACGGGCGCTCATGTCCTGTGCCATGAAGCCGAGTAAGACGGCACCGACGACGGCCCACAGCAGCCCGTAGCCGTACCGAACGCCAGCGGAACTCGCGATGAAGACGGAGCCCGAGCCGAAGTAGCTCGCGACCATCACGAAGGCGAGACCGTACCGCCGGAAGAACTCGGTGATCGAAAGATTCTGTACCGCAGAGACGACGCTATTGCGTGTGCTGTTGCTCATAGTAAGCGACGACGCTGCCGACTACCGGCAGTGGTCGAATGGTCAAAATCGTCCGACAGTCGAAACCCGCGGGGCCCTGTCGAATTGAGACGAATAGGTCGACTCACGCCTCACTGGTATAACTAATCGCTGTATTTACAAGCTGGGCCGAAGCCGTCTTCGGGTCACTCGACTCGCGTACTCACGGCGAGGCCCTGCCCGAGGGGCAACACCACCGTCTCGAAGGCGTCGTCGCGCTGGACGTGGTCGAGGTACGCCGCGATGCCGCGTGTCGACTCGTCGGCGTCGCCCATCTCACCGCCTTCGACGTGGATCAGCAGAGCGTCGAAGTCGACGGGGCCGGCCATCACGTTGTCGGCGACGACGACGCCACCGACGGGGACGTTGTCGCGTACGGATTCGAACGCCTCGACGTAGCGGTGTTTCTCGTTGTCGACGAGAACGACGTCGAACGGGCCGTCGTAGTCGTCGACGATATCGATGGCGTCGCCCTCCTCGAACGTCGCTCGCTCGGAGAGGCCCGCCTGCTCGAAGAACTCGCGGGCCATCGCCAGTTCGTCGGCGTCGAACTCGGTCAGGACGATAGACCCATCTTCGGACATCCCCTGCAGGAACCAGTACGCCGAGTAGCCGAATCCGGACCCGAACTCGAAAATCCGACGGGCGTCGGTCAAGCGTGCGAGGAGTCGAAGGAATCCGCCTGCGTCGGGGCCGATGATGGGAAACCCCCGTTCCTCGGCGTGTTCGGCCATCGCCGTCTGAATCTCGTCGTGTTCGGGACCACTCGCACGGACGAACCGTGCGACGTTTGCGGGGAGCACAGTCATGGCAATGCGTTCGCACGACACACGCTTGAATGTCGTGGCGGCTTTCACTTCCGCGTCCGGCCTACGGTGTCTCGATGTACGCGTAGTCGTCGCGGACTTGGAGTTTCGTGAGTTCGCCGACACCGGCCGGGACGGTTTCGACGCCCTCGATGAGGTCCGCCTCGCTCACGTCGAGTGCGTCCATCGAGTTCTCGCAGGCGCGAAAGGAGACACCCTCGTCGAGGAGTTCTCGGACTCTGTCGGCCTGGTCGGACTCTTCTTCGACCAAGAGTTTGATTCCCGCGCCGTTGGCGACGAGGACGACGTTCTCGACGTCCGTCGAGTCGTCGGCCAAGAGGTTCGCCACGTTGGCGACGGCGTGGTTCTGTTCGTCGATACCCTGTGCGAAGTGGAATACGGTGCTCATGGTTGGCTCTGGTGTGCTCGTTTCGGTCTCTGTCTCTGCGGATGTTGGCGGCGGTGTCTCCGTCCCCGACTCGTCGGGAGGCGTCGGCGTGTCCGTCGAGCTCTCCGAGGAGCCCGTACAGCCAGCGACGACGAGGCCCGTCCCGACGCCGGCGAGTTCGAGGAACCGTCGGCGAGAACGACTCATCGACTGAACAGTCGGGTGAGAGAGATATTACTACGTGGGTCATAAGGTTCGTCACGTCCCCAGTTCGGAGGCAACTCCTGCACTGTCGTTCAACACTTAAGTCGTGGCCAACCCTCATCTTCGACAATGTTCGACCCCGACGATTTGGAGCGGATTCGCTCCGCGAAAGACGAGTGGGAGGAAGAGACACTCGAACCCACCCTAGAACGGTTCGGGGAGCGCGAAGACGAGTTCACCACCGACACTGGCGGGCAGGAAGTCGACCGACTCTACACGCCCGACGACGTAGCCGACCTCGACTACCTCGACGACGTAGGCTTCCCGGGCGAGAAGCCGTACACACGCGGTGTCTATCCGACGATGCACCGTGGTCGCCTCTGGACCATGCGTCAGTACGCCGGGATGGGTACCGCCGCGGAGACCAACGAGCGGTTCCGCTATCTCATCGACAACGGGTCGTCCGGCCTCTCGATGGCGTTCGACCTCCCGACGCAGATGGGGTACGACTCCGACGCGGCGATGTCGGCCGGCGAAGTCGGGAAGTCCGGCGTCGCCATCGACACGCTGGAGGACATGGAACGCGTGTTCGAGGGCATCCCGCTCGACGAGGTGTCGACGAGTATGACCATCAACGCGCCCGCGTCGGTCCTGCTCGCGATGTACATCGCCGTCGGCGACAAGCAAGGCGTCGACCGCGAGCAACTCCGCGGCACGATTCAGAACGACGTGCTGAAAGAGTACGTCGCGCGCAACACCTACATCTACCCGCCCGAGGAGTCGATGCGCATCATCACCGACATCTTCGAGTACTGCGCCGAGGAGACGCCGAAGTTCAACACCATCTCCATCTCGGGCTATCACATCCGCGAGGCCGGGTCGACGGCGGCCCAAGAGATCGCGTTCACACTCGGTAACGGCATCCAGTACGTCGAGGCGGCCATCGACGCCGGACTCGACGTCGACGAGTTCGCGCCCCAGTTGTCCTTCTTCTTCAACGCGCACAACAACATCCTCGAAGAGGTCGCCAAGTTCCGCGCCGCCCGCCGGATGTGGGCGAAGATTATGGAGGAGCGATTCGGCGCGGAGAACCCGAAGTCCAAACAACTCAAGTTCCACACGCAGACCGGCGGGTCGACGCTGACCGCCCAGCAGGTCGAGAACAACGTCGTCCGCGTCGGCTATCAGGCGCTCGCGGCGGTGCTCGGCGGGACGCAGTCGCTGCACACCAACGGGAAGGACGAGGCGCTGTCGCTGCCGACGGAGCAGTCCGTCCGGACGGCGCTCCGAACCCAACAGATTCTCGCCCACGAGTCGGGCGCGGCCGACACCATCGACCCCCTCGCAGGCAGTTACTACGTCGAGTCGCTGACCGACGAGGTGGAGGCGGAGGCGTTCGAACTACTGGACGAAGTCGACGAACGCGGCGGGATGCTCGACGCCATCGAGAACCAGTGGGTACAGAAGCAGATTCAGGACGTCGCCTTCGACCGCCAGCGCGAAATCGAGGACGAAGAACGCGTCATCGTCGGCGTCAACAAGTACCAGGTCGACGAGGAAGAACAGATGGACGTCGAGGAAGTCGCCGAAGAGGAGGAACAGAAGCAAGTCGAGTCCGTCGAGGCCGTCCGTGAACGACGCGACGAGGAAGCGGTCGAGGAAGCACTCGCCTCACTCCGAGACGCTGCGCAGGGCAGTGCGAACCTCCTGCCGCACATCGTCGACGCGGTGAAAGCGTACGCGACGGTCGGCGAAATCTGTAACGTCATGCGCGACGAGTTCGGCGAGTACAAACAGGGGTACTGAGACTCTTCCCCGGTCACTCCTACCGACGAATCCAGAGCGACGCCCCATACCACTTTCCCTGGAACGAGAAGAGCGCGCCGTTCAGCGTGGTACGGTCGTCGACTTCTTCAGGGATATGCGGAGTCATTCCGAGTCGGTCGGCGACTTGCGCCAAGCCCTCAGACATCTCCCCGTGTTCGGTGTACAGTCGTCCGTCCGGACGGTCAGTCGCGGCACGAACGACATTGACGACGGCAGCGTCGTCGCTCGTGTCGAACTCCGCGTCGACGACGTTCGATTCGACGTGTCGCTCTAGCTTCTCTCTCGACGACGCGACTTCTTCGATGGTGAACGTGTAGCGCGTCAGGTTGACCGGTCCCTTCTCTGCTCGCGGAACGAGATATTCCGGATACTCGTCGCCCAGTTTCAGATAGTCGAACGGCGGCGACGGGACGAGTTCGCTCGCCTCGGGGTCCATCTCGTGGTGAAAGTTTGGGCCACGACCCTGCAGTGCTCGGTCGTCAACGTCGAACACACTGTGCCCCCGTACCGTCTCTATTGCCCGCTTGACGACGAGTTGGTCTGTCTCAGAGAGCGACGATGGTGGTTCTGAGACGACGGTGTCAGAACTGTGTGGCTCTTTGTCGACCAAATCGAGGTAGAACACCCAGCGCTCTTCGGTGAACTCGGTTTGAGCTGTCTCGGTGATGGAGTAGTAGGTTCCATCTCGCTCGACGAACACTGGCCTCGGCCGAGTCGTCGTCCCGAACGAGCGATTGTACGCGAGTTGCCACTGGACAGATTCGGCAGTTCCCGTCTCGAAGAGCGTGTCGACGACTGATTGTTTGTATGCATCAGAGTAGTCGATAGCTGCTTGGGCGCGAATGGTCGTTGGGTCAACCAGTACGAAATCGTCGGTCAAGTCTGTGAGCGATTCAGCAGTAGGTGTAGTGGAGAGTCGATACTGTAGACCGTCGTAGTCGTCGATGCAACCAGCCAGTCCGACGAGACTCGTCGCTGCGAGGCTCGACAGAAACCGTCGGCGGGGGACCAACCCGGAGTGCATACGCTGTCTGCTGGTGGGGTCAGTATAGGTCTTGTCACTCTGCAGAAACGAGTGTCGGTCGACTCGCCGAGTCAGTTCTCCAACTCGTCCAGAATCGGCCGGTACTTCAACTGCACTTCGTCCCACTCTCTGTCCGGGTCGCTGTCGGCGACGACGCCGACGCCCGCGAAGAGCGTCGCCACGTCGCCCGTCGACACCGCAGAGCGGAGCGCAACGGCAAAGGAGCCGTTTCCGGCGGCGTCTATCCAGCCGACGGGAGCGGCGTACCAGCCACGGTCGAACGGTTCGGTGTCGCGAATCGTGTCGAGCGCCTTCTCGGGCGGGAGGCCGCCGACGGCGGGTGTCGGGTGGAGTGCCTCCACGAGGTCCAAGACGTGTTCGTCGCGGGCGAGTTCGGCCGTGATGGGCGTCCAGAGATGTTGGACCGTCGCCAGTCGGCGGACGGTTCGCTCGCCCGTCGACATCGACGCCGCGAAGGGGGCGAGTTGGTCGCGGATGGCGTCGGCGACGAGTTCGTGCTCGTGGACGTTCTTCTCCGAGTCCATCAGTTCCTCGGCCAGCCACTCGTCTTCGGCGGGCGTCTCGCCGCGACCGGTCGTCCCAGCGAGTGCGCCCGTCTCGACGGTTCGCCCGTGGCGGGTGACGAGTCGCTCGGGGGTCGCGCCGAAGAAACTCGCGTCGCCGGACGCGGGTTCGACGAGGAAGCGATGGCAGTCGGGGTACTTCTCGGCGAGGCGAGCGAGGATGTCCGGAATCGACAGTCGCTCTTCGAGCGAGCACTCCAGCGCCTGCGCGAGGACGACCTTCTGTAACTCGCCGGAGCGGATTCGGTCGACGGCGGCGTTCACGCCGGTACACCAGTCGTCGAGGTCGGTCGTCCGGGTTCGGTCGGTGACGCCCGGCGGGTCACCGACGGGGCCGGGGTCGGGCAGGTTCGCGAGGCGTTCGCGTTCCTCTTCGAGTCGCGTCTCGACTGCCTCCGGCGTCGCGTCGGGGCCGACGGCGTTGACCGTCAGCCACGTCCCGTTGTCGGCGTAGGTCACCTGCACGCGAGGAAAGACGAAGCGTGCACCGGGGAAGTCGGTCCACGGCGGGCGCTCGGCCCCGTCGTCGTGGAAGGCGAACCCGCCGAAGAGTCGCGGGCAGGCAGCCTCGGTACCGGCGTGGACGTCGCCAGTTTCGAACAGTGCCTCCGCTCTGTCGCGGATTCGTCGAAACCGGTCGGGGCCGTTCGCCGTCAGTGTCGCCGCTGCGTCGCTGCCGACGACAGTCGCCTCTCCGGGTGCGCTCCAGACGGTTCGAGGCGTCGTTGCATCGGCGAGAACTGCGCGAAACGGCGGCGTCGGAATCTGCACGGCCCGACTGACCAGTCCCTCTCCGACGGCCACCGGGTCGCGTTGCGGCGCTCCCATTAAAAAGCTGTCAGGGCCGCGTGCCCTTTACCCTAACTATACCGCTCCTCGTTCCACGGGTTCGCCGTGTCGGAGTAGCCGCGTTTCTCCCAGTAGCCCAGTTCGTGCTCGGTGAGGAACTCGACGCCCGAGACCCACTTCGCACCCTTGTAGGCGTACTTGTGCGGCGTGACGACGCGGAGCGGACCACCGTGGTCGGCGGGGAGCGGTTCGCCGTCGTACTCGTAGACGAACAGCACGTCGTCGCGCATGCACTCTTCGAGCGTCAAGTCGGTCGTGTAGCCGTCGAGCGAGTGGAACATGACGTGCACCGCGTCGTCGGTGACGCCTGCGGCCTCCGCCAGTGTCGGGAAAGAGACGCCGGTGAACTCGCAGTCGAACTTGCTCCACCCGGTGACGCAGTGGAAGTCCTGAATCTGCGTCTCGCTCGGGAGGTCGGTGAACTCCTCGAAGGTGAGCGTCAGGTCGTCGTCGACGGCACCCCACACCTCGAAGCGCCACGTCTCGCGGTCCCACGAAGGGGTGCCGCTCTTCGAGAGGACGGGGAATCGGTCGGTCTTCCGCTGTCCCGGTGGGAGTCGGTCCTCGCCAAATGATTGATAGATGTCGGTGACGTCCTCGGCCATAGTCGACTGTTCTCCTCGATTTACCTATGGTTACCGACTTCGTCCGAAGTTTTCCCATTCGGTGTGTAAATCACTGTAAAACGAGAATATTCGTTCGAACGAGCGAAAGATTCCTTTTCGCTAGAGGCACTCATATGGCCGATGCCCCGTCAGGTTTAAATGCTCCCTATCCAAAGCGTCGGACGTTCAGATGCCGAAAGTAGAGTTAAACATCCCCGAACATCTCGAAATGCAGATCGCCCAGATGGTCGAACAGGGCGAGTTCTTGAACCGTGAAGAGGCCATCGAGGACCTCCTGTCGACCGGGATGAAGGCGTACAAGACGAGTGGCCCGATGGACGACAACGAACCGGGCTTCGAAGACGACGGCATGATGGGTCACGAAGACGAGTACGTCTTCTGACTGGTCACGTCGACGTCCACGACACTCCCCGTAGCATGGCAGGGGGACGCAATAATTCTTAAAACAGCGACGTGCGTATCACAACACATGCATAAAGACGACCTGCTTGAACTGCACGAGCAGATGGTAACGATTATGGAGTATTTCAGGGCGCAAGAACACGTCGACAGTTCGCTGTTCGACCCGTACGAGGAACTCAGCGTCGACCCTTCGCACGTCCACAAATCGAAGAGTGAACACAAACACGCCGTCTTCGTCCTCGGCAACGCGCTCGCCAGTGCGATGAGCGAAGACGAGTTCTCCAGCGCCGGCCGCGTCGGCAAGCGCATGGAAGAACTCGCCGAAGACGCCGAGTCGAAACTCTAGTCTGTACTCTTTGCGCTCTGTGATCGCTGACAGCACTGTGACGCGGCTATCGGCAGATGTGTCGTTTTCTCTACCGCGACATTCAAGCACGGCGGCACGTAGTGTCAGCTATGGTCCCGACGTTCGAAACCCTCCCCGTCCAGCGGGCTGCCGTCGTGCTGGCCGCGCTGCTGGCCGTGGGCCTCGTCTGGTGGGTCGACCGACCGGCGGGACGGTGGGGCCAACAGCTCCGTCGCCGGTTCGTCGCTGGCGTCCCGTGGGGGACAGTCGTCTCCATCTGTTTCGTCCTCGCCGTCTATCTGTTCGTCCAGGGTGGACTCGCCCACTGGTTCACGCCCATCGTCATCCCGTTCACCGCGTGGTCGTACACCTATCCGCTCGGGATGGTGACTGCGGCGTTCTCTCACTCCGGCCCGAACCATCTCGTCGGCAACCTCGTCGGCACGCTCACCTACGCCCCACTCGTCGAGTACGCGTGGGGACACTACCCACGTAACCGCGGGTCGACCTCGTTCTCGTCGTGGCGGACGAACCCCTACGTGCGCGCGTTCGTCCTCTTTCCCGTCGCCGTCGTCGTCGTCGGATTCGCGACGTCCTTCTTCGGCCTCGGTCCCGTCATCGGCTTCTCCGGCGTCGTCTTCGCGTTCGCTGGTTTCGCACTCGTCTACTACCCACTCGGCACCGTCTTGGCGCTCGTCGCTGGACAGGTGATTCGGCTCGTGTACGGTGCGTTCTTGACGCCCATCTCCCGCGTGTCGAGTCGAGAGGTCTTCTCGACGCCGTGGTTCGCCGACATCGCGCTGCAGGGACACGCCCTCGGGTTCCTCCTCGGTGTCCTCCTCGGCCTGTGGGTCTCCGAGCGTCGTCGCGACGACCATCCGTCCGCACTTCGGTTGTGGACCGGTGTGCTGTTGTTCTCGGTCGCTCAGTCGCTGTGGGCCGTCTACTGGTTCCGCGGCAACGGTCAGTTCATCCTGTATCGGGCTGGCGGACTCGCTCTCGTCACACTCTTGGCGACGCTCGTGACCGCCGCCGTCCGTACCGACGACAGCCGAATGTCCGCCCACTGGGATGCAGCGGGTGCTGGACGAGCAGAGACGCTCCGTGGGTCACTCACGAGACTCTCGCGCCCCCAAGTGGCGTTTCTCACCCTCTTGCTCGTCACGGCGTTGCTGGCGGGGCCAGGAGCCGGTGTCAACCTCCTCACCGCGGCCGACGACGAACTCGATGGTCCCACCGTCTCGGTCCGTGACTACGAGGTGACGTACGCCGAGAACGTCCAGAACCAGATGGTCGCCGTCGCCAACGTGGAGGCGTTCGGCGAGACGACGACGGTGCAGACGTCGGGCGTCATCGTCCAGAGTTCCGAGCGAAATCTCTGGATTACGGCCGTCTCGAAGTCACAACTCGCGTTCGACGGCAGCGTCCCCGTCCGCCTCGGCGACGTCGGATGGCGCGAGACAGTCGTCGCCACTCGCGACGGGTGGGAAGTCGAGGGCAACAGGTCGGTCTATCGCGTGACACTCCGCGTCGGCGACGAACGAACCCCCGTCTTCGCGTCGGACCCCGTCCGCGCAGAGCCAGTACTCGCCGGGCAGAACGTCTCGCTCGCGGCCGACCGAGACGGGTACGCACTCGTCGTCGGAAACGGGACGCAGCGCGCTCGTGCGCCACTTCCGGTCAAGAACGAGTCGGTGGCACTCGGCGGAATCGAGTTCACCAACGAGGGCAGAAAACTCGTCGCGCGGACGGACGACGGGACGGTCGTCCGGGTGGCGACGAGAGAGACGTACAGTTAGTTACGCCACTCGATACGGTAGACTTCGGTCTCTATCTCTCGCTTCACCTTCTCGTGGAAGTCGAACTGCCGGTCCAGGTCGAACGTCGCCTGAAACGCGTGTGTGACCTCGCCAGCGTTGTCGGCGGCGAACGCCTCGACGAACTCCTGGCTCCCGGCGTTGTGGACGGAGTACGAGACGTCGGCGATGTCGGCAGCAGTCACGAGAAACGCCCGGTCTGCACCCTCGTGGCCGTCCTGTGCCCCGAACGGGGGGTTCATCACGACGGTTACGGGTTCTTCGATACAGAGTGGCGCGCGCGTCGCGTCGCCGTGGAGCCAGTGAATCGGCGTCGTCGTCCCGACGCGCTTCTGGTTCGCACGGGCCGTGTCGAGCGCCGCGCGGTCGAGTTCGAGACCGACGACGCGGGCCGGACCGCGGAGCGCCGCACCGAGCGCGAGCATCCCCGTCCCGGTGCCGAGGTCGACCACCGTTCGGCCCTGGATGTCGCCTTGGAGGTCGGCGATGTGGACGACGTGCGCGGCCAGTCCCGGTGGCGTCGGATACTGTTCGAGCGACGCCTGTGGATTCTCGAAGCCAGCGACGACGGCGAGTTTTCCTTCGAGCGCGCGCTTCGTCGCCATCAGTTGACGGGAAGCGTCAGTTCGGCGTCGCCCGCGAGTGTGAGTTGGACGCCCTCTCGGTCGGCCCGTTCTGCGAGTGCGGCGAGCGCAGGACGGACCTTCTCGGGTGCGGCGACAGTGTCGACGGTGACCGTGAGTCGACTCGCACCGAGGAACGACGCCGCCTCGACGTACTCGCGGAGGGAGTCTATCTCTGTCTGCGTGGCGAGCGAGCAGTTCTCGTCGAAGCGGGCGGTGACGGCGAGAGTCGCAGCCTGATACCCTTCGTCGGCGAGTTCCGCCTTGACTTCCCGAAGATACGACGACGCGGTCGAATCGAGGGCCGCAGCGTCCAGTTCGACCGAGGTGACGTCTGCCGGACGGCACGTCGAGACCGCTCGTTGAACGTTCGGAGAGTGGGTCGTGCTCATGTTACTCATACATATTTCGAGGTTATACAAAAATCTTTGTGAATGCGTGGTAGTTATTCTTCGTGGCGAAATGTCCCGTTGTCAGATACCGTCTGTAGCAGTCGAGCTAGTGACTCATGTGACCTCGTCACATAGTACGTGTGGGGAGCACACGCTCCCTCCCCCTTACGCACGAGACTCGACTCGCTCGTCAGTCTCGCTCATTCGGCCCACTGTTCGTCGTACTGTCGCTATCCGCTTCGGTGGACAGCGACAGTCGTCCCCGTCTCGTCGCGGACGGTCACCGTATCGCCGTCGTTGTTCCACACCGGCGAGTTTCGACCCCAGTAGTAGTCGGTGTCGCTGTCGCGGCCACTCCCGGTGTGAATCACCAACGATTCGCCCGACTCGAGTGTGGTCCCGGTCCGAACGGTGTAGACGTGGTCGGCGGCGTCGGCGACGGTCCATCCGCCGAGTGCCAGCGACTCCGACCCCGTGTTGGTGAGCGTGACGTACTCGTCGTTCAGGTTGTCGCCGTCCGCTCCCGCCGCGTCGGCGTGGAGCGAGAGACGGAGGGGTCCGTCTTCGCTCTCAGATTCAGTCTCAGTCTCAGTCGCTGCCGACCCACCGTCGGCAGCGGCCGTCGCGCAGTTCCACACACCACGATTGGCCTCCTGCGCTGCGCGCTCGGCGGCGGCGTACCGCGTTCGTTCGACGAACTGACTGTCGTACATCCGAGCGTGGCCCTCGGCGACGAGGCGATAGTTGAACTGCTCACCGTCGAGATAGACGTAGGCGAGGAGGCGGTCGTAGTAGCCGCGTCGACCCTCGTTCTCGTCGAATCCGAGACGAACCGTCCGACCGTCAAGCGTGTCGGTCGCGAACTCGCTGGCCTGCTCTCCGTACCGACGGAGACACTGTCGTCCGGCGTCGGTCTCCGGAACACCCTCGAACTCGTCTGGGGTGTTCTCGCCGTACGTCTCGGGCGTGTCGACACCGAGGAGACGAACCGTGTCTCGTGTCCCGTTCTCGTAGCGAACTTTCACCGTGTCACCGTCGACGACGTCGACGACGGTCACCGTGACGACGGGGGCCGTCGACGCCACGGGTGTCCCGACCGAGTTCGGTGTCTGTGCCGACGCCCCGCTCGTCCCGTCCGAGGCATCCATCGGGGTCGACTGCTCGGGAGTCACCGGTGCGACACATCCACTCAGAACGAGTAAGATAGAAAGAAAGACAAGAACGTCGAAACGACGCGCGCGAACCATCGTTCGGATTGATTGACTGTATGGGTATATAAATCTACAGTTGAATACCGATAGATTTCTATTCTCTGAGCGAGTTTGCGGCAACAACTTCCTATTATCCGGGGGAATCGCTTCTACTGGCACAAAGCTTTAAATTCGTCCTCGTCCACAAACCTTATAATGGAGCGTCCAACCCGACAGCGTCAGCAAGCGCAAGAGGTCGAACAGGAAGCGGACGAGACAGTACAATGTCCGGAGTGTGATTCGACCGACATCATCACGGACGCCGACCAGGGAGAACTCGTCTGCAACGACTGTGGTCTCGTCATCGACGAACGCTCTATCGACCGCGGTCCCGAGTGGCGCGCGTTCAACCACTCCGAACGCCAGTCGAAGTCGCGCGTCGGCGCACCCATCACCGAGACGATGCACGACCGCGGGCTGACGACGACCATCGACTGGAAGGACAAAGACGCCTACGGACGCTCACTCTCCTCCGAGAAACGCTCCCAGATGCACCGACTCCGCAAGTGGCAGGAGCGCATCCGCACGAAAGACGCGGGCGAGCGCAACCTCCAGTTCGCACTCAGTGAAATCGACCGCATGGCTTCCGCATTGGGTGTTCCACGCTCCGTTCGAGAAGTCGCGTCTGTCATCTATCGGCGCGCACTCAACGAGGACCTCATCCGCGGCCGCTCCATCGAGGGTGTCGCTACGAGCGCGCTCTACGCCGCGTGCCGACAGGAAGGCATCCCGCGGAGCCTCGACGAAGTCGCGGAAGTCTCGCGCGTACCACAGAAGGAAATCGGCCGGACGTATCGCTACATCTCTCAGGAACTCGGTCTCGAACTCAAACCCGTCGACCCCAAGCAGTTCGTCCCACGGTTCGCCTCTGCGCTCGAACTGAGCGAAGAGGTGCAGGCGAAAGCGGTCGAGATTATCGACGTCTCCGCCGAACAGGGGCTACTGTCGGGGAAGTCGCCGACAGGGTTCGCCGCCGCCGCCATCTACGCCGCGTCGCTGCTCTGCAACGAGAAGAAGACGCAGCGTGAAGTCGCCGACGTCGCGCAAGTCACCGAAGTCACCATCCGAAACCGATACCAAGAACAGATCGAAGCGATGGGCTTCCGCTGAGACGAGGCGCGTCCGACTCCTACACGACACAGCCTTTCTCCGCTTGTTACGGGTTTCGACTTACTGACGAGTGTAGACCACGACGTTGCGGTTCCACAGCGCCAGTTCGTACTCGTCGACTCGGTAGCCCGTGAGTCGCTCGTCCAGCGCCGCCCTGTACTGCGGTTGGGCGACGACGACGGGCGGCGTCTCGTCGAGCGTGTCGAGTCGCGTCGCGTTCGAGACGCTCGTCGTCTCGGCGTCCATCCGCTCGAAGTACCACGGAAGCGGGAGGCGGTTGCCCCACGATTCGGGGACAGGTGGGTAGTCTTCGTCGCTGTCGTCGGCGAGGTAGTATCGGTCACCGACGTAGACGACGTCGATGCCCTCGTTTCCGGCCATCGCCGTTGAGGCGTTGGTCGCCATCGCGTCCAGGTCGCCGGCGGGTTGGCCGTACTGTGCCATCCGGTTGTCCCAGTCGCTCGGGCCGTAGACGTTCGAGGCGGCGAGCGCGCCGGCCTGTGCGACGACGGCGAGTATCAACAGTGCGGCGATGCCCGTTCTGGCAGCGTTTCGGTCGGAGACGCCCTGTCGGGCGAAGCGAACGAGTTTCGCGCCGCCGACTGCCGCGAGGAGACTCGTCGGCGCGAGCGTGTGGACGATAACCCACGGAGCGGTCAGTTCGGTGATGACCGGGAAGAACAACAGTGAGGCCCCGGCCCAGTAGCTCGCGAAGGCGACGACAGACCGGTTCCGTCCGGCGTAGCGTTCGGCCGCGAAGCCGAACAGGCCGAGGAGGAAGAGCGGCGCGGCGAGGACGACGAGCAGTTCGACGTGCGCAGCGATGTACGCGAGGAACTCGTGTCCGTCTCGGTACTCTACCCAGACACCGACGTACTTCCGGAGCGACCCGTAGAGCGCCTCTTCTAGCACGGCCGGGAACGTCAGTGGGTTCCAGAGGTCAGGACCACTTCCGTCGGCACTCCGCGGTGCGTAGAAGAAGATGAAGACGGCGACGAAGAGGAGAAACGCCCGTGCGAGCGGCGTCACCCAGTCGTGAAGGGTTCGCCCGTAACCCGAGACACGGTCGAGTGCTGTCTGTCGGGCGTCGCCGTAGACCCGAACGTGGTCGAAGACGAGTGCGCCCGCGACGAGCCAACAGGCGACGTAGCCGACGATGAACCCCGACGTGGTGAACGCGAGCGCCCCGGCGAGTGCCGCCCCGTAGAGATACCGGCGGCGACCAGTGTCGACGAGGCTGACCAGACAACCGAGTGCGACGAGCGAGAAGGCGGCGAGCGGGAGGTCACCTCGGAGGAATCGGGAGTAGTAGACGAGCGTCGGACTGAGCGCGAGGATGGCGGCGAAGACGACTGTCTCGTCGGCGGCGAGTCGACGGCGGAAGAGGAGTGCGACGAGAGGGAGCAAGCCGCCGACGAGTGCCACGACGAGGCGAGCGGAGAAGTCCGAGGGACCGAGGAGTGCGAAGACGGGTTGGTCGACCAGATAGAGGAACGGACCGCCGGCGACGGGTCGATACTCGAACGCACCGGTCTTCAGAAAGCGGAGCGTCCAGTATCCGACGCGGCCTTCGTCCCAGTGAAACGACCGGGTTCCGAGGCCGACGAGGCGGACGACCACCGCGAGGAGCGTGAGGGCGACGACGGGGAGGATGACTCGCCCGTCGTGGTCGGCCGAGTCGTCAGCGTGCGACATGTGCGGTCATCCACTGCCTCACGGCAGAAAGCTTTCGACTTCGCGGGCGAGGCTCCGTCTGTCTGATTGTCGGAGTTCACAAGAGTTCGCAAGCGTCAACACGCTCGCCGCCACTCTGTCGACTATGACGCTCGTAGATTCGCTCCCGACCAGACCGCTCGACGACGGTGAAGTGGCCGCACTGAATCGCTCGGACGCCGTCGAACTCGCAATCGCCGTCGACGACGACGACACGCCCACCGACGCGGTACTACTCGCCACCGCCTCGTGGGTGAAGGCGCTTCTCCTCACCGACGACGGCTGGGAAGTCGTCGAGACCGTCTCGCTCGACGACGTCGAGCGCTACGAGGCGCTGCGCGTCTGTGAGGAGACGGTGCGGGACGCTCGTACCGACGAATAGGGAGAGGGGGAGAACCCAACCGAGACCGGCGCACGGCTATATCCGCTGCGAACGTATCTCTCTCGATGTACGACGAGATACTCCTCCCGAGTGACGGCAGTCCGGCGGCGACGGGTGCGCTCGACCACGCACTGGACTTGGCTGCGACCTACGGGTCTCGGCTCCACGTGCTCTACGTCGTCGACCAGTCGGCAGTCGACAGTATCGTCAGTGAATCGGAACTGGTCGCCGTCGCGCTCGAAGGTGAAGGCACAGAAGCAGTCGATGCAATCGAACGGCGAGCGGCCGAGCGAGGTGTCGACGTCGTCACCGACGTGTTGACCGGCCACCCCGCTCGCACGATTCTGGACTACGCCACCGGCCACGACATCGACCTCCTCGTGATGGGGACGAACGGCCGAACGGGCCTCGACCGGTATCTGTTGGGCAGTGTGACCGAGCGCGTCGTTCGAAACGCGGACGTGCCGGTGTTGGTCGTGCGACGGCCAGAGGCGTCCGAAGCACCAGAAGCACCCGAAGCGTCTGAGTCATCGACGGTGTCGGAAACGTCGACGTACGAGATGGTGGAATGAGGCAATCGGCAGGGATACGGTCGTCGAGAAACCCCCGAGGCACCGCCGCCGAATCGAACGTACGAACTACCGAAGCGGTGGCTACGCCGTGTTCGTTCGTGTCGGGAAAAAGTCGGACCGGGTCGAGTTAGAGGATGATCGAGACGATCGCGAAGATGATGAAGAGCACCACGAAGACCCGGGCAATCTCCATCGAGATACCGGCGACCCCTCGCATGCCGACCACGGCCGCGATAATCGCCAGCACGAAGAAGATTAGCGCGTACTGGATGAAGTCGCCACTGAACTGTAGCGGAGTCAGGAACGTCACGAGGTCTGTGACGGTGAGGTAAGTCATCGACTCACCTACATCCGGCGGAGACGTATCTCGTCGTCCGTGATGGTCTCGATCTCAGACTTCTGGAGCGGATACGCGTCGTCGTCGGTGTGTTCCCAGCCCAGTTTCGACATCAGTTTGTCTGTCAGGCTTGGGTCGGCGTCGACGTAGGCGGTTCCGTGTCGTACCTCTGTCACCAGTCCGATTTCGTCACCGTCCGCGGCGATGACTTTCTTCCCGACTTCGTCGTCAGTTATGTTGAACGTTTGTGCCATAGTGTTTCACGCATTCCTGTTGGAGAGCGACGTGCTCCTGGTTCAGTTGCCCGGAGGACTGAGTCGCTTCTCAACACCCTACAGTCGGGGGCTGAGCTATTGAATAGATATGGGGTATTCGGCGTAGTATCACTCTTGTTGTGACGCGACACGGTCGGTGGCGATGGCTCCACAACCCACTTGTGCTCCCCCCGAGAGGTGAGACCAATGACGCGTGTCACCGTCTGGAACGAGTTCCGACACGAGAAGCACAACGACGACGTCGCCGACATCTACCCCGATGGTATCCACACGGCCATCGCCAACGGACTGGAAGAACACGGCTTCGAGACGCACACGGCGACGCTCGACGACCCCGAACACGGTCTGACGCAAGGCGTCCTCGACGACACCGACGTGCTGACGTGGTGGGGCCACCGCGCCCACGACGAAGTCGCAGACCACATCGTCGAACGTGTCCACGAACGCGTCCTCGACGGGATGGGCCTGCTCGTCCTCCACTCGGGTCACTACTCGAAGATTTTCAAGAAGCTGATGGGCACCTCCTGTTCGCTGAAGTGGCGCGAGGCGGGCGAGAAAGAACGACTCTGGACGGTCGAACCGAGTCACCCCATCACCGCCGGTCTGGAGGAGTCCTTCGAGGTTCCGAAGGCGGAGATGTACGGCGAACGGTTCGACGTGCCCGCACCGGAGACGCTCGTGTTCAACTCGTGGTTCGAGGGCGGCGAAGTGTTCCGCTCCGGATGCTGTTACACGCGCGGGTCGGGACGTATCTTCTACTTCCGACCGGGCCACGAGACGTACCCCATCTACTACCAAGACGAGATCAAACAGGTGCTCGCCAACGCCGCCGAGTGGGCCGCACCCGTCGACGGACCGACGCCGTCGTTCGACAACGCTGACCCACTCGAAGACCTGCGTTAAAACTCCCCTACAGCACCGACTCGGGCGTCTCGCCTCGCAACATCGCCAGCGACATCTCGGCGAAGCGGTCTGCATCGAGCGACTCGACGACGTGCGTGTTCGGCTCCTCGTCGAGCACGCCGTTCTCGTCGACGAGGCTGTGGCCGCGAGTCATCCCCTCGCGTTCGTCGACGTCGACGTAGTAGTGGCCTACCTCGCCGCGGAGTTCGGGTGCAATCATGAGCGCCGCCGCCAGCGAGTCCGGTTGCGTGACGGCGTCGATACCCTGCTGTTCGCGGGTGAACTCGCGGACGTGACTGGTGATGGTGCGGTAGAACTCGGCGAACGGGGTGTCGATGTCGTCGATACGGTCGAGAATCTCCGGGCCGAACGCGCCGTACTCCATGCAGACGCCCCAGTCGACGAGCGTGACGTCGAGTTCGTCGACGACGACTTTCGCCGCATCTGGGTCGACCCAGAAGTTGTACTCGGCGCTCGGCGTGTCGTTACCGAGGGTGTTGACCGCGCCGCCCATCACCCACACCTCGTCGAGCAACTCGCCCAGTTCGGGTTCCTGCCGACAGGCGAGTGCGACGTTCGTCAGCGGGCCGATACAGAGCAGGGTGAGTTCACCGGGATTGTCCCTGGCCATCTGGACGATGGCGTCCGGCCCGTAGCCGTCGGCCGACTCGATGCCCGTGTCGGGAAAGAGGTCGCCACCGAGTCCACCTTCGCCGTGGACGTAGTCGGCGAACTCGTGGTCTTTCACGAGCGGGTTTCGTGCGCCTTCGTAGACCGGGACGTCCTCGGCGTCGGCGAGTTGCAGCGTATACTTGGCGTTCTCGACTTCGTACTCGAACTCGACGTTGCCACCCACGATGGTCACTGCCTCGACCGAGACGCGGTCGGAGGCGACGGCCATCAGGAGCGCTTGGGTGTCGTCGCCGGCGGTGTCGGTGTCGACCACGACGCGACGTGACTCGTCACTCATGTAGGTGGGGTCACAGCGGTGAAAGAAGTGGGTTACGCCCCGCGGCCGACTCGGCGCTCGTCCCGTCGTCGCGTTCGCACGCGTGTTTCTCGTGTTCTCCGTCCTCTGTGTCACCTCACCTTCCGCTGAGAACGTTCGTCGACCCGCAGTCCGGACAGCGCGTCATCCGGCCGAGCGGTGGCGAGTCGACATGGTCCCACTCGCTGCCGCCAGCAGGAGCGGTGAACCGACAGTTCAGGCATCGCGACAGGTTCGGAGCAGTAGCCTCGGTTGCCATGTGAGAACAATCGACACGATTCTTCATAGTCGTTTCGTCGAGCGGAGAGGCGTCACGGCGACAGAAGCGATGGCCGCCACCGCACGAACTAAGCGCGTCGCGTCCTTGGAACGGACATGGCCCAACCGACAACCGGCCAGCGCCGACTGCTGTACGGCCTGTTCGCCATCGCCATCTTCATGACGATACTCGGCATCGTCGTCATCTGGTTTCTCTCGGGCGGCGCGTAGCAACGAGTCCCGAATTTACGACTCGCCGCCGAACGTCTTCCCCTCTTGCTCGTCGGCTTTCATCCGTCGGAGCGTCGCCGCCGCGTTGCTCGCGTCGTAACCGAAGAAGACGTCCTTCGCGTAGGCGTCGGCGACCTCTGTCGCGTGAATCAGGTCGTCGATGTCGACGTCGACGGCGTAGAGTTCGATGGAGAATGGCGTTCCCTCGGCATCCGGGTCGTCCGGAGACCAGTTCAGGAGGCTGTTGAACCCTTTCGCGATGGTTTCGAGCCAGTAGGTCGTCCCGTAGTTGATGTCGTAGAGCGGCACGACAAACTCGTCGACGTGCTCGGAGAGTGCCTCGATGTCGAGTCCGGCACGCCGGTAGAGATGGCCCGGATAGGGGTCGGGGTAGAGCGTGAGGTAGGTCCGACCGGGGATTCGCTCGGCCGCCTCGGCGACGAACTCGGTGATGACCGAGGCGCGCCACGCAAAGCGGTCCTCGTACCCGCTCTCCTCGAAGCGTCGAGTACACCGCTCACAGTAACAGTACTCCTCGCGAGGGAAGCCGACGTCGTCGAGGCGCACGTCGCCGTTCTCGGCGGCGCAGTCCTCGACGATTTCGAGCAGACCGGCACGATACTTCTCGTTGGTCGGGCAGATGTACGCCCAGTCGAAGAAGGTCCGGTCGCGGGTGGCCAGTTCGCCGTCGTCGTTGACGGGGACGAGTTCGGGATTCTCGTTGGCGGCGGCGTTGTCGCCGAAACACGAGATCATGTTGACGGCGTTCGAGAGTGGCGCGGCCGCGCGGCCGGTGACGTCTTTGACCTCGTAGAACCCACGGTCGAACTCGGGCCAGTCGACCTCCGGTGCGTTTCGCGTGACGACCCCGTACATGTTTCGGGGTTTGGGCGCCCCGTGCCTAAGTCGTTCGTTCCGACGGTGCGTTCGTCAGTCGGAGCGCACGCGAGAAGCAGCGACCGAGCGTCGACTTACGCCTCGACTTCGACTTCGACCGGTTCGGCATTGGCCGAGGTGAACACGTACATCATCGCGACGAGTATCAGCACGAATACGAACTTCGCTTTTTTGGACATGTGCTGGTGAAAGGAAGACACGCTCAAAAGCGTTTCTGGAGGGCGTTAGACGACCGTCAGTGTCGGTTCGTCGACTCCGAAGAGACACCGGAGAGACCCGAACCGGGAGCGCTCAGTCGACGTCGAGGTGGTCGGCGATGTCCTCGCGGACGATAGTGCTACAGTAGGTACAACGGACGCCGTCGTCGACGACGTCGAACTTCGAGACGACGGGTTCGTTCGCCTGCGTGATGCAGTTACGGTTCGGACACGAGAGGACGCCCGTGACGAAGTCCGGGCGTTCGACGCGGAGTTTGTCGGCGACTTCGTAGTCCCGGACGATGTTGATGGTCGCCTCGGGCGCGATGAGCGAGAGCACGTCGACTTCGGACTGACTCAACTCGCGGTCTTCGACCTTCACGATGTCCTTCTTGCCGAGGCGGTCCGAGGGGACGTTTATCCCGAGACTCACCGACTCGCCTGCCTCCCCGTCGATACCGAGGATGGCGAGGACGTTGAGCGCCTGCCCGCCGCTGACGTGGTCGATGACGGTGCCGTTGCGAATCTTCGAGACGCGGAGTTCGTGTTCACTCATGGGTCAGAAGGGAGTCGAGCAGCGCCATCCGGACCGGGACGCCGTTGTGTGCCTGTTCGAAGTACGTCGCGTACGCCGTCTCGTCTATCTCGGGCGCGATTTCGTCGACGCGCGGTAGCGGGTGCATCACGGTCAAGTCGTCGCTCGCGGCGTCGAGTGTGTCGAGGTCTATCTGGTACTCGCCGGCGACCTTGTGGTACTCGTTCTCGTCGGGGAACCGCTCGCGCTGAATGCGAGTGACGTAGAGGACGTCGAGTTCCGAGAGCACCTCGTCGAGGTCGGTGTGTTCGCGAACTTGGGCACCCTCCTCGTGGAGGTCGAATCGGACGCTTCGAGGCAGTCGCAGACTCTCGGGGCTGATGAAGTGCTGGCGCGCGTCGAAGTTCGTGAGCGCACTGGCCAGCGAGTGGACCGTCCGCCCGTACTTCAGGTCGCCCATGATGCCGATGGTGAGGTCGTCGAGGCCGGCGTTCTCACGGATGGTGAAGAGGTCCAAGAGCGTCTGCGACGGATGCTGGCCCGCCCCGTCGCCGGCGTTGACGATGGGGACGTCGGCGAACTCCGAGGCCATCTTCGCGGCACCTTCGCTCGGATGTCGGAGGACGATGGCGTCGGCGTAGCCCTGGATGACGCGGACGGTGTCGGCGAGGCTCTCGCCTTTCTTCACGGAGGAGGATTCGACCGAACCCATGTCGGTGGTGTCGCCACCGAGACGTTTCATGGCCGTGTCGAAACTCATCTTAGTTCGGGTACTCGGCTCGAAGAAACAGAGTGCGAGCACCGACCCGGCCTGCTGTTCCCGGAACGCGGCGGGATTCTCGGCGATGTCGGCCGCCCGGTCGAGCACCGCCTCGATGTCCTCCCGCGTGAGTTGGTTCGCGGAGATGAGGTGGTCGTGGCGCATCGTTTGGTGTGGCATCGTGCAGGGGCTTGAATCAATCGGGTCTCGGTGTACCCCCAGGTATGCGTACCTGTGCGTATCGTCACCGACGAAAACAGCTATGCGAGACGGACTCTTGGCCACGTGTACGAATGCCCTCCACACACCGCTGGCTCTCGGAGCGATGGCGACGCGTGCTTTTCGTCGTCGCGCTCGCGGTGACCCTCGGGTCGCTCGTCGCGCCGATGGTCGTCCCGGCGGAGCGGACGTACACGCTCACCTCCGTCGGCACCGACTACGAGGCGGGCGCAGTACAGGACACCGCCTACTTCTGGAACACTCTCGACGACGACGAACAGACCGCATTGACCCAAGCGCGGCGTACGGGGTCGGTGACGTTCTCGGAATCACCGGATTACCTCGACGGCGACGAAGACACGCGATTCTCTATCGTCGACGACGAACGGGTGTACCAGTACAGACTCGACCACGAGACAGACCCGTGGTGGTTCGACTACCGAACGGAGGCCGGACTGTCCGGATTCGTGCTCACTCTTGGTACGGTCGGGGTGGGCGTAATTCGGCGTCTGGAGAGTGTGTGGGACTGAAAGGACAGCAGCGTCGTCGAGTTACCCTTTCAGATTCTCGTCCAAGAACCGCAACGTCTTCTCCCACGCGTCTTCCGTCGCCTCGGGATGGAACCGCTCGCCGCTCGGGTTGGCGAAAGCGTGCGGTGCGCCCTCGTAGACGTAGATTTCGTGTTCGACACCGAGGTCGTCGAGCGTCTGATTGAACGCCTCGACCGTCTCGACGGGAATCGAACTGTCCTCGGCCCCGAAGATGCCCAGTACGGGCGCGTCGATGTGCTGTAACTCTTGCTCGTCAGTCGTGAGCGACCCGTAGTAGATGACTGTCGCGTCCAGGTCGGCGTCACTGAGACTCAACTGGAGGCTCTGACCGCCGCCGAAACACCACCCGAGGCTGGCGACTTGGTCCGTCGTGTACGACTCTGCGCGGAGTGCGTCGACGGCGCGACTCATCTTGGCGACTGCTTCGTCGGGGTTGCTCCGGACCGACCCGGCGAGTTCACCGGCGCGCGAGGAGTTCGTCGCCACCTCCCCGTCGTAGAGGTCGACGGCGAAGACGACGTAGCCGTGGCCCGCGAGAATCTCGGCCATATGCTCGATGTTCTCGTTGAGGCCCCACCACTCGTGAATGAGGACTACGGTCGGGTAGGTGCCGTCGTCTGCTGGACGGACGAGGTAGCCGGGCGTTCCGTCGATGGTCGTCCGCTCGGCCGTGATGGGGGTGAGATTCTCGGCGCTGAAGATTTCGGCGTTCTGTCCCGAGACGGCCACCTCGCAGGTCCCGTCTTTCTCGACTTCACCGGGTTGACAGCCCATATGGGCGGCCTGTTCGTCAGTCGTCTCCGGTGTCGACGTTGCATCCGACGCAGTGGTCGTCGCCGTCGACCCGTCAGACTCGCTCGTCGACGTCGCGGAGTTCGGTCCTTCGAAGGACGCACACCCGCTGAGAAGCACGCTCACGGCAACCACGAGTGGGACAAGTCGACGAAAGTTCATGCCGCCAGGGCGCTCTCAGACGAGAAAACAGTTGTGTCAGATTCGACACCGACCGAAACGAAGAGAAGAGAAGGGAATCGAGGAGCGTCGACGCGTTACGGCCAGTTGCCGCTCTGTTGGTAAGCCTTCGCGACGCGCTCGATGGCGACGACGTACGCCGCGGTTCGGAAGTTCGGGAGGTCCTTCGACTCGTAGGCGTCGACGATGTTCTCGAAGGCGTCGACGATGATTCGTTCCAGTTCGTCGTTGACGCGTTCCTCGGTCCAGTAGAAGCGCTGGCGGTTCTGGACCCACTCGAAGTACGAGACGGTGACGCCACCGGCGTTCGCGAGTATGTCCGGAAAGACGGTGACCTCACGTTCGGTCAGCACGTCGTCGGCGTCGGGGGTCAGCGGGCCGTTCGCGGCTTCGACGACGACGTCGGCCTGTACGTCTTGTGCGAGGTCACCGTCGATGGCGTTTTCGAGGGCCGCAGGAACGAGGAGGTCGACGTCGAGCGTCAGTAGCTCTTCGTTCGAGAGTTCCTCGTCGTAGTCGTCGTAACTCGTAACGCTGCCGGACTCGTTTTTCGCCTCTTTGACGGCCTTGGGGTCGAAGCCGCCTTCCTTGTAGATGCCGCCGCTGGAGTCGGAGACGGCGACGACGTTCGCGCCGAGTTCGTCGATGAGGTTCGCCGCAATCCAGCCAGCGTTCCCGTAGCCTTGGACGGCGACTGTCGCGCCGTCGATGTCCTTGTCGAGATAGTCGAACGCCTCGCGGGCGGTGATTGCCGTCGAGCGACCCGTCGCCTCGACACGGCCCGCACTCCCGCCGGAGTCGGGGGCCTTCCCCGTGATGACACCCGGTGCCGTGGTTCCTTCCAGCGTCTCGTAGGTGTCTTTGATCCAGTTCATCTCACGCTGGCCCGTGTTGACGTCGGGGGCCGGGATGTCGCGGTCCTCGCCGATGAACGGACGGAGTTCTGTCGCAAACGCGCGGGTGATGCGTTCGAGTTCGGATTCGCTGTGCTCGGAGGGGTCGATGACGATGCCACCTTTCCCGCCGCCGTACGGGATGTCGACGACGGCGCACTTGTACACCATCCACCCCGAGAGTGCCTTCACTTCGTCACGGGAGACGTTGGGGTGATAGCGAATACCACCTTTGTAGGGTCCACGGTCGCCGTTGAACTGCGAACGGAACGCTTGAAACACGTCGACGGTCCCGTCGTCCATCTCGACCGAGAGGTTCGTCTCCAAGATACGCTG
Source organism: Halogranum rubrum (assembly GCF_900114455.1). Lineage (GTDB taxonomy): Archaea > Halobacteriota > Halobacteria > Halobacteriales > Haloferacaceae > Halogranum > Halogranum rubrum. The sequence continues at coordinate 949,896 of NZ_FOTC01000002.1, forward strand.
TGGATATTTCAGACGGTTGATGACGTCCGGCGCGACGTCGAGATACGCCGCAGCGTCGTCGATCTGCTCCTGCAGGGACTCGAACGGATTAGCATCGTCCGACATAATCGAGATACCACGCGGAGATTGGTTAAGTGTGCCGAAACAATATCATAGTGAATAATTAAGAATCATTGTATGTGTTCTGTTCACACGGCTCTCTCCGAGACATATCTGCGTCAGACGCGACGCCGACGGTTGGACGGTCACCACTCGTCGGCGGCACGAGCACGTTCGCGGACGCGCTCGGCCTGTGTGATGAGTGGGGCGTCTATCATCTCTCCCTCGACGCGGAACACGCCGCGGCCCGCAGACTCGGCTTCGTCGCGTGCGTCGAGCACCGCTCGTGCCCACTCGATGCGCTCGGCGTCGGGTGTGAACGCTTCGTTGATAACGTCGACCTGTGTCGGATGAATCGCCATCTTTCCGTCGTAGCCAAGCGTGAGTGCGAACTCCGTCTCGTCGCGTAGCCCGTCGCTGTCTTCGAAGTCGGTGTAGACCGTATCGATGGCGTCGACCCCGGCCGCGCTGGCTGCGAGGACGACGTGTTCGCGAGCGTAGAGTACCTCGGTCCCCTCGTCGGTTCGCGTCGCACCGATGTCCGCCGCGAGGTCTTCCGCTCCGAAGACGAGCGCGTCTGTCGCACTCGCCGTCGCAATCGAACTGGCGTTCAGTACGCCGGCGGCACTCTCGACGAGTGCAAGCACCGGCAGGTCGAACCCCGCTTGCGTCGTCCGCTCTTCGACGCGGACGACGTCGTCGAGTCCACTCACTTTCGGCACCATCACGGCGTCGAGTCGAAGATTGTCGTCGAGAATCACGTCGAAGTCGGCGGCGGCGGCCTGACCCATATTCACTCGAACGCACACCTCGGCGTCGGGGTCGAACTCGGGGTCAGAGAGCACCTCGTGGACCGCGTCGCGAGCCTCCTCTTTTCGTGCGGGTGCGACGGCGTCTTCGAGGTCGAAGACGACGGTGTCTGCACCGGTACTCGGGGCTTTTCGCATCAGGTCCGGGCGGTCGCCCGGCGAGAACATCACACTACGTCGAGACATACCACGTCCAACGTCCGCAACCGATTTGAAACCGCAGGTGCCAGTGCGGTCGAGAGTCAGACCTTTTCGTCTGCGAGTTCGCCGCCACCGTGTATACTCGGGGAACACCACCAGCGTGACACCAAACCGAGTACCCCGACGAGACCAAATCCGGAACGCTTCGTATCGTCCATCTCCGTCGTCGAGTGTGTGCGTCCGGAGACGACGGCGGTCGATGCTCGTCTCTGGTCTCTCGTGGCTCGACCGAAGCTTAAACACGGAGAACGCAGCCAGAGTCCTCGTGACCTGAGCGTACCCACAGCGCGGGTCGCGGGTGTGTGTCACGTCGCGCTGTGGGTTCGAGATTGTGACACCTGTTTGCCCACTGTGGAACGCGTTTCTCTTTCAGAGAGACGTCTCTACCATCTCGTGTGCATCGACGACGCGCGAGAGCGCAACGACGTAGGCTGCTTCGCGCCACGAGCAGTCACGCCGCTCGCGTTCGGTACTGACAGCGTTCCACGCGTCGACGACGCGGCCATCGAGCGCTTCGAGAACCCGTGACTCGGACCATCGTTCGTCGGTTCGGTTCTGTAGCCACTCGAAGTACGAGACGGTGACGCCACCGGCGTTGGCGAGGATGTCGGGGATGACGGGTATGCCTCGCTCTTCGAACAGCGTGTCGGCCGCAGGCGTGGTCGGACCGTTCGCCCCTTCGACGACGAGTTCGGCCCGAACGTCTAGAGCGGTGTCGGCGGTTAACACGTCGCCGACGGCGGCCGGGACGAGAATGTCTACGTCCAGTGCCAACAGTTCTGCGTTCGTCAGTATCGCCGCCTCGTCGTAGTCCGCCACGACCGAGGGATGTGGGCCGGACGCCGTGACCGCAGCGACGTCGAGTCCGTCAGCGTCGTAGATTGCACCGTCGACGTCGGAGACGGCGACGACTGTCGCGCCCCACTCGTCGAGCAGTCGGGCAGCGTTCCCACCGACGTTGCCGAATCCCTGGACGGCGACGGTCGCACCGTCGAGTTCGATACCTTCGTGTGCGCAGGCTTCGCGTGCCGTCACGGCGACACTCCGTCCCGGTGCTGCCGCCCGGCCGTAGCAACCGCCTGCAGAGATCGGCTTTCCCGTCACGGCGGCCGGTGTCGGTTCGCCGTACTGTGCACTGTAGGCGTCGACGAACCACGTCATCGTTCGTTCGTCAGTACCGATGTCGGGTGCGACGATGTCTTGTGCCGGCCCGACGACGTCCGAGAGTTCCATCGCGAAGCGACGAGTGAGACGTTCCAACTCGGCGTCGCTCAGCGTCGCAGGGTCGACGACGATACCGCCCTTGCCGCCGCCGAACGGCAGATCGAGGAGGGCACACTTCCACGTCATCAGCATCGAGAGCGAGATGCATTCGGCTTCGGTGACGCCTGGGTGATAGCGGATACCACCTTTGAACGGGCCGCGGGCGTCGTCGTGCTGTGACCGATAGCCAGTGAAGAGGTCCACCTCACCATCGTCGCGGACCAGCGGTACCGAGACTCGATGCACTCGTTTGGGTCGTCTCAGTCTGTCGACGACCGACGCGTCCAGTTCGAGGAGCGCCGCCGCCCGTCCGAGATAGTCGTCGACATCCTCTGCAGGGGCGGGGGAGTTGTCGTGGTGTAAATCGAGAGCGCTCGCGGAGTCCGTATTCGACGAAATGTGCGATGACATGGGGTGAGTACTTCGTCGCGGTTGTCCGAAACGCGACGACGATTCGTCGTTCACTACGAGAGTAGATAGTTTCGAAGCAGCTAACAACTCCGCTCTTCGTGTGTTATTATCGTCCTAACACGCGGAATATATGGCCAGCTGTGCTTAAAGTAGAGACATTACGCACATATTGTCAACTACAACTGTTCGAAGCGGCGTGTGGGTTGTGAATCGGTCGTATGGGCTACGAACTGGTCAGGGCCACAGCCCACGTGCCTCGTGTGCCTCTGCGACCCGAGAGAGTGCGACGATGTACGCAGCCTCACGCCACGTCACGTCGCGCGACTCGAACTCGCGGCGAACCGCACTCCACGCTTTCAGCATCTCCGTCTCTAACTCGTCGTTGACGCGTTCGAGCGACCACTGTCGGCGGTTGATGTCTTGGAGCCACTCGAAGTACGAGACGGTGACACCGCCGGCGTTGGCGAGGATGTCTGGGATAACCGGGATGTCGTTCCCCTCGAAGATGACGCCGGCCGCCGTCGTTGTCGGACCGTTCGCCCCTTCGACGATCATCCGCGCCTGCACGTCGTTGGCGTTGTCGGCCGTGAGGACGTTCCCGATAGCTGCAGGGATGAGGATGTCGACGTCGAGTTCGAGCAGTTCGCTGTTGCCGAGTTTCTTCGGGGCGTCGTAGCCCGAGACCATGCCGGGACGCTCGTCGTGACCCTGCACGTCTTTCGTGTCGAGACCATCGGGGTCGTAGATAGCCCCGTTGACGTCGGAGACGGCGACGACTGTCGCACCCCAGTCGTCGAGCGAACGGGCGGCGTTGGCACCGACACTCCCGAACCCTTGGACGGCGACGGTGGTGTCCTCGATGTCCCAGCCGTAGTAGTCGATTGCTTCGCGGGTGATGATTGCGACGGAGTGGCCAGGTGACTCTTCGCGGCCGTAGGATCCGCCGATGACCGGCGGCTTTCCGGTGACGACACCGGGTTGCGTCTCGCCTTCCTGCATCGAGTAAGCGTCCATGAACCACGCCATCGTCTGGGGGTCCGTCCCCATGTCGGGAGCAGGGATATCCTTCATCGGACCGACGAAGTCACGCATCTCCTCTGCGAACCGTCGGGTGAGTCGCTCTTTCTCCTCGTTGCTGAGGTCTTTCGGGTTGACGACGATGCCACCTTTCCCGCCGCCGAACGGGAGGTCCATGACGGCACACTTCCACGACATCCACATCGAGAGGCCGATACATTCGTCGGCGCTGACCTCCGGGTGGTATCGGAGTCCACCTTTGAACGGTCCGCGAACGCTGTCGTGTTGCGCGCGGAAGCCAGTGTAAATCTCCGTCTCGCCGCTGTCGCGCTTCAGCGGAACCGACACCTGATGAACCTTGTCGGGGTGCTTGAGACGCTCGACGATACCCGGGTCGACGTCGAGATGTGCCGCAGCGCGTTCGAGCTGTCGACGGGCGGTTTCGACAGCGGTCTCCTGTGCGTCTGCCTCTGGTTCGGCTGAACTCGTTTCTTGCGTCATAGGTGGGTGTGTGAGCCACGCTTCACAGGTACACAGTGCACTGTGAGAAGTACCCGGCGAGTGGGCTGCATCCGGTCACTCGTAGGCATTTGCGGACGATTCCCGCGCACAGTTGATAATAGTTCTTAATCAGTTTGGATGGTGCCACATCTTGCCAATCGTCACGGTTTTCCGTGATACGCGTGCACGAGCAGTCATGTCTGGACTGTACTACGAGGAGTTCGAAGTCGGCGAGACCATCGAACACGAGAAGCGCCGTACCGTCAGCGAGAGCGACAACCAGCGGTTCTGTGATATGACGATGAACCAGCAACCGCTCCACCTCGACGCCGAGTTCGCCGCCGACACACAGTTCGGCGAGCGACTCGTCAACGGGATCTACACGCTCGCACTCGCCGTCGGCATCTCGATTCCCGAGACCACGGACGGTACCATCGTCGCCAACCTCTCCTACGACGACGTCTCACACCCGAACCCGGTGTTTCACGGCGACACGCTTCGAGCCCAGTCGACGGTGACGGAGAAACGTGAGACCTCGGACGGAGAGCGAGGCGTCGTCACGATGCGCGTCGAGGTGTTCAACCAAAACGACACGCTCGTCTGTGAGTTCGAGCGGACGGTGCTCTCGTTGAAGCGAGAGAGTGAGACGACGCGAGAAGAGCGTTAGAGGTGGATGCCGGCGAGTAACACCGTGTTGCTCACCGCGGCGATACCCCACGGGAGTGCGAGTCCGAGCGGGACGACGCCACGGACCTTCGACGGCATCGTCCACCACGCTGCAACGCCGACGAGGAGTGCAAAACTCTTGAGAACGACGAACGTGCCGGCGAGTCCGAGCGTCGGGAGAAGATAGTTCACAAAGGGGTTCATTTCGGCCAGTCCGACTTCGAGACCGTACGTCGTCGTGACGACGTCGAGGGCGAGCGTGACGAGGGCGAGTGCCCAAAGTGTCACTTCGTACGACGTCGCTCGCTCTGCACCGCGAACGATGCGTGCGTGTAGCATCGCTCCGGTCGATGGGGGGCTGGCTCCGGGTCGAGATGGGGTTGCCACGTTAGATACCTCCGGGGGCGAGAGACGCCCACGTGGTTCTACATTCGGACGGGACCGTTGTTAGTAGAGTCCACCTAATACCCGCCAGCAGTCCCTACTCAGCAGTTAACGAGGTGAAAAAGAGGCGTACGCCCTCAGAGAATCGTTCCGTGTTTCTTGTCCGGCAGCGACTTCTCGACCGTCTCGTAGAACGCGAAGCGGTTGGCCAGTTCCTGCCGGAGCGAACTCGGTGGGACGATTTCGTCGATGACGACTTCGCTCGCCATGCGGTGGATGTCGATGTCGCGACGGTACTCTTCGCGGAGTTCCTGTTCTCGCTTCGCTCGCTCCTCGGGGTCGTCGATAGCGTTCAGCTTGTTCGCGTAGACGGCGTTGATGGCGGCTTCCGGACCCATGATGCCGATCTCGCCCGAGGGGAGACCGATGACACTCTCGGGGTCGTAGGCGGGACCGCCCATCGCATAGATGCCTGCACCGTACGCCTTGCGGACGACGACGGTCTGCTTCGGCACCGTCGCCGACGACGTGGCGTAGATGAACTTCTTGCCCTTCTCCAAGATAGCGTCTTTCTCGACTTGCGACCCGGCCATGAACCCCGGCGTGTCACAGAGGTAGAGCAGCGGAATCTCGTAGGCGTCACAGGTCCAGATGAACTCGGCAGCCTTCTCGGCGGCATCGGGGAAGATGGCTCCCGACCGCTGCGTCGGTTGGTTGGCGACGACGCCGACCGGTCGGCCGTCGATACGGCAGAAGGCGGTGACGATCTCCGGGCCGTACTCGGGTTTCAACTCGAAGACCGACTCGGCGTCGGCGATGCGGTCCAGCAAGTCGAAGACGTCGTAGGGGCGGTTCGGTGCTTCGGGGATGAGTTCGTCGATACCGTCTGGAGAGTATTTCGGGGGTTTGGGCTCCGACTTCGGCGGTTTCTCGCCTGCCTTGTCGGGGAGGTAGGTGACGAGTTGTTCGACGAGTTCGCGAGCGTGGGCCTCGTCACGGGCGACGAGGTCCGCACTGCCAGAGTACTTGGCGTGGACCGACGGCCCGCCGAGGTCCTGCATGTCGATGTCTTCGCCGGTGACCATCTTGACCATCCGTGGCGAGGCGATGGCCATCGCGCTCATCCCTTCGACCATGATGGTGAAGTCTGCGAAGACGGGCGTGTAGGCCGCACCGGCGATACACGGCCCGTAGAGCACGCAAATCTGCGGGACGCGACCCGAGAGCATCGAGTGGTTGTAGTAGTATTTACCAATCCCTTCGCGGTTGGCGAAGAACCCGCTCTGTTCGTCGATTCTGCCGCCGGACGAGTCCATCAGGTAGAGTACCGGCTTACCGTTCTTCAGCGCGCGCTGCTGCATCCGGAGGAACTTCTCGACGCCGCGTCCGGCCATACTCCCCGCCTTGACGGTGAAGTCGTTGGCCATGAAGTGAAGCTCTCGGCCTTCGAACTCGGCCGCGCCGGTGATGAGACCGTCTGCGGGGAGTCGGTTACCCGAGTCGTCTTCGTCGACGTCGGGCGACTCCGGATGCCAGCCGTCGAAGTGCGCGAACTTCCCGTCCTCGAAGAGCAGGCCGTCGTCCTCGCCGTCGCCGAACCACAGGTCGAGTCGGTCGCGGACGAACAGTTTCCCCTGCTCGGGCAGTCGCTGTTTGTACTTCTCGGGGCCACCCGAGAGGATGTCGTCGATTTCGTCGCGGAGGGCGGCCTCGCGGTCGGTCGGACCGAGGTCGTCGTCGAGCGGGTAGTCTATCTCGGGCGGTTCGGCCGTGGCGGCCGGGTCGGCGTCGTCACCGACGTGGACCTCGATATCGACGCCGAGATGTTCGGCCAGTGCGCTCGCGATGGCACTGGCTTCGTCCTCGGTCGCACCTTGGCCGACGTGGACTTTCATATCTCGGTGTGCGAGAGGCTATTCAAAATTGTTTTCCATGTGAGATTGTGGGAGTGGTCGACCGCGACAGCGACGTCGAGAAGTCGAGAAAAAGCGTTCCGTGTGTGGCGCGTCGGAGACTCAGTCGAGCGCCGCTTCCAACTGCTCGATGAGTTCGTCGTTGCCCACGTAGACGGGCACGCGCTGGTGGACGTCGTTCGGTTCGACGTCGAGCAGTGACTGAGTGCCGTCCGAGGAGCGTCCACCCGCCGACTCGATGATGAAGCCGATTGGGTTGCCTTCGAACTGGAGACGGAGTTTCCCGTTGGGGGCGGATTCGAGCGCCGGGTACGCGAAGACGCCGCCGTAGATGAGCACCTGGTTGATGTCGCCGATCATCGCCCCGCCGTAGCGGAGTTTCATGCTGTCGTCGGACTCGATATCTTCGGTGTACGCGGTGAAGTCGTCCGGCCAGTCGGGGACGCGCCCGCCGAACCCGTAGACCGACGGGTCGTCGGGGAGTTGCACGTCCTCGGTGATGACCTCTCGAACGCCGTCGTCGACGAGGTACTCCGTGACGCCGTCGCCGTCGGCGGTAATCATCGTCGTGATGGGGCCGAACAGCACGTACGCCGCGGCGACGAGGTCCGACCCGGCGGCCGGAAGGGGGGCGTCGTAGACGGCGACGATGGTTCCCATCGTGTTGTTGGATTTGAGGTTCGACGACCCGTCGAGCGGGTCGATAGCGACGGAGAGTCCGGTTTCCTCCTCGCCGTCCGTCGGGACGATCTTCGTCCGCTCCTCGCTGGCGTACTCGACGACGCTGTCGAGTGCGCCGAGGTGGTCGAGGAACAACTCGTCGGCGTAGGCGTCGGCCGCGAGTTGCGTCTCGCCGCTCGGGTTGGTCTCGTCGTTCTGTACTCGTCGGCCCGGCAGCGCGTCGCGGATGTCGGGTGCGAGGGCGGCGACCGTGGTGAATATCTCCTCGATAGCGTCGGCGTGAGGGTCGGCCTGCGTCGCCATCAGTTGGAAGTCGTCTCCGCCGACGTCGCGGCGAGCGCCTCGTCGGTGGTCTTCTCTTGGAAGATGACCTGTTCGAGCGCGTCGAGCAGCGCCGTCGGGTCCTCGCGCTGGAAGACGTTGCGGCCGACGGCGAGTCCGGAGGCACCGGCGTCCATCGCCGTCTCGACGGTTTCGAGGAACTCTCGGTCGCTCGTCTTCGACCCGCCAGACATGACGACTTTTGTCTTCCCGGAGACGTCACAGGCCCACTTCATCGCGTCGGCGGAGCCCGGATACTTGATCTTCGTGATGTCGGCGCCGAGTTCGAGGCCGAGTCGGGCGGCGTAGGCGATGGTGCTCCCACTGGTGTCGTTCTTGAGTCCCTGTCCGCGCGGGTAGGACCACATCACGACGCCCATATCGTGGTCGCGAGCGGCCTCCTGTGCGTCGCGGAACTCTTCGGCCATCTCGACTTCGTTGTTCGCGCCACCGTAGAGCGTGAAGCCGATTGCGTCTGCGCCGAGGTCGGCGGCGTTCTCGACGGACCAGTTGACCGCCGAGTCGGGTTCGCCCATCCAGAGGTTGGACGTGCCGTTGAGTTTGGCGAGGAGGGTGACGTCGTCCTCGTACGACGGGTAGTACGCCTCTGCGAGACCCTTCTGGACGGCGAAGGCCGTGACGGCGTCGTGCGTCGCGACGTCGAACACCGTCTCGGGGTCCGCCGACGCGGGGACGTCCGCGAAGTCGACGGGACCGTGTTCTAGGCCGTGGTCGTAGGCGAGAATCAATGCCTTCTCGTCACGCGTGATTGCGTCGTCGGCAAGCGGGATCATCTGGTACAAAATCCGGTAACAGAGTATAAAAATCATTTGTCCGTAACCGAGACTGACAGTATGCCACAAACGACGGCCAGAGCGCTTATACGTCCATCTCGTACCATCGTTGCGGGCACACAGAGTTACTACTCAAATAGTAAATTCTCCAAGCCGAGTGGATGTAGAGAACGTTCGTGAACGATGCCGCTAGCCTTACGTTCCTACCCAGTGCAGAGCCAGCCATGCGTGGTATGGACGACATTCAGCGAATCGGTGTCATCGGCGCGGGAACGATGGGCAACGGTATCGCCCAAGTCGCGGCGACGGCCGGATACGACGTCGTGATGCGCGACATCGAACAGGAGTTCGTCGACCGTGGCCTCTCCAGCATCGAAGACAGTCTCTCTCGGTTCGTCTCGAAAGACAAGATGGGGGAAGACGAAGCCGACGCAGTGCAGGGGCGAATTTCGGGGACGACCGAACTCGACGACCTCACCGACTGCGACTTCGTCGTCGAGGCGGCCGTCGAGAACATGGACATCAAACAGGACATCTTCGCCGACCTCGACGAACTGATGCCCGAAGACGTCGTCCTCGCGACGAACACCTCGACACTCTCCATCACGACCATCGCGAGCGTCACGGAGCGACCCGAGCAGATCGTCGGCCTGCACTTCATGAACCCCGTCCCCATCATGAAGGGCGTCGAACTCGTCGTCGGCGAGAAGACCGACCCCGAAGTGACGCAACTCGCTCACGACCTCGCAGAAGAGATGGGCAAGGAGACGTGGGAGTCCGACGACAAACCGGGGTTCGTCACGAACCGCATCCTCATGCCGTGGATCAACGAGGGCATCCGCGCCTACGACGAGGGCGTCGCCTCGAAGGACGACATCGACCGCGGGATGACCCTCGGCACCAACGTCCCGATGGGGCCGCTCACCCTCGCCGACCACATCGGTCTCGACATCTGTCTCGACGCCTCCGAGACGCTCTTCGAAGAACTCGGCGACCGGTACAAACCGGCCTACCTCCTGAAGCGCAAAGTCGACGCCGGCGACCTCGGCAAGAAGACTGGGAAAGGCTTCTACGAGTACTAACTCTGAGTCGGCGAAGCGCGACGGTCCCTCGTGAAGGCGGGACGTTTTCGAGAAAGTAGAAAAGTCAGAAAGTCAAACGGTCGAAACGGTCGCACGGTTCGACCGGGTCGACCGTCGAGGACTGTGCGTCGCGTTACTGGATGCTGTGAATCGTGTGTTTCGCGCTGCGGTTCTGTAACCACTGACGGTGGTCGAGCGTCTCACTGTTCTTTCCGAACTCGTCGACGTACTCGTCGAACGCTTCACGGTGCTCTTGGAACGCCTCGCGGTGCTCGCTGTACTTCTCTTGGTGTCGCTCCCACGCCTCGTCGTCGGCGTTGTTCTGTTCGAGACGGTCGTGCTCGGCGACGAGTCGCTCGTGTGCTTCGCTGAGCGACTGCCGCTCCTCTTGAAGTCGCTCGAACGCTCGTTCCTCGCCGACGTCGTCGAGGTCCGAACCGTTGGAGGCGTTCGATGCGTTCGACGCGTTGCCGACCGACGAGTTGCCGACCGACACGTTGCCAGCCGACGAGTTGTCGACCGATGCGTTGGCAGCAGCGCCGACCCCGTCGTCGGACTGGTCGTCGCTATCTTCCTCGCTTTCGGCCGCGTCGTCGCCGCCACCATCTGTCTCGTCACTCGACGTTTCGGTCGCGGCCGCATCGTCCGTGGCGGCCGCCGTCGCCGTCGAGTCGGCGGCAGGTTGATCGGTGGCCGGGTCGGCCGCGGCCTCACTACCGGCAGACTGTTGGTCGCTGTCGTCTGCATCGACTGCTGGCTGTGGTGAGATAGGGTCGATGGGACCGACAGCGATGACGATTGCCGCGACGAAGAACAGCGCCCCGGCGACGGTGAGTGCAAGCTGCAGATACTGTTGTGAGCCGCCGGAGAGCAACGACCGCGGCTCCGGTCGTCGCCGTCGTGTGTGCCCGGCGCTCAGCGTAGACTCCATAGGGGACACAGCCAGTGAAGCACCATTATTACAAACCGATTAATATCACCCTACTGTCACGAAACGTTCCACTAGAGTCAGCTTGGACGACAGGACGGACGGCTACTCGCATCCAGCACGCTTAACCCGACACCACACAGCAACGACAGTATGAAAGCGACCGCACGTGCCCACCCCATCCAGGGCCTCGTGAAGTACCACGGGATGCGAGACGAGGAGCTTCGACTCCCGTACCACGACAGTATCAGTGTCTGTACCGCGCCGTCGAACACGACGACGACGGTCGAGTGGTTGCCGGAGTCCGACGAAGACACCTACGTCATCGACGGCGAGGAAGTCGACGGACGCGGCGCAGAACGCATCGCGATGGTGCTCGACTACGTCCGCGAACTCGCGGAGTTCGACCACGGCGTCCGCATGGAGAGCGAGAACTCGTTCCCGTCGAACGTCGGGTTCGGGTCGTCCTCGTCCGGGTTCGCGGCCTTGGCGATGGCAGCCGTCGAATCCGCCGGCCTCGACATGACGCGCCCGGACATCTCCACCGTCGCTCGCCGCGGGTCTTCCTCGGCCGCTCGTGCCGTCACGGGTGCCTACTCACATCTCTACACCGGCTTGAACGACGACGACTGCCGCTCGAAGCGCATCGAGACTGGCGGCGACTTAGAAGAGAACATTCGCATCGTCGCCGGTCTCGTCCCCGCGTACAAAGAGACCGAACAGGCGCACAAGGAGGCCGCCGAGAGCCACATGTTCGAGGCGCGAATGGCCCACATCCACGGCCAGATTGCGGAGATGCGCGACGCCCTCCACGAGGGCGACTTCCACCGCGTCTTCGAGACGGCCGAACACGACTCGCTCTCGCTGACGGCGACGACGATGACCGGCCCCTCGGGATGGGTCTACTGGCAACCCGAGACCATCGCTATCTTCAACGCAGTTCGTGAGCTTCGTGACGAGGGCGTTCCGGTCTACTTCTCGACGGACACCGGCGCGTCGGTGTACGTGAACACGACGAAAGAGTACGTCGACGAAGTCGAACAGGCGATTGCCGACTGCGACGTCGAGACGATGGTCTGGGAAGTCGGTGGTCCGGCCGAAGTGCTGGACGAATCCGAGTCACTGTTCTGAACGAGCGTCTCTCGTCTCTTCTCCGCTACTGTCGACGAGTGCGACGGACGGCCGAACGACTTTCCCGAGCGGAGCGAGAAGACGCTACGAAGAGAACCGACCGAGAGTCTCCGTCGTGCACTCGTTCGTCGCAGACGACGCGGCGCGCACGACGTGGCTCACGGTCGAGTATTTTCGAACGGAGCGAAGACAATGACAACAACACTCTGTGACGCGTGTGGCGAAGTCGTTCCCACAGCGCGTCACTGCGAAGCGTGTCGGGAACCGCTGCAGACGGACGTCGTCCCGCCGTTCGACGACTACAGACGCGACTTCACGGCCCGGATGAGCGACGCCGCACTCGACGCGGACCACGACAGCGTCTCGTTCGAGGCACTTCGGTCGAGACACGACAGCTACGAGCGTCCGCTCGGCGGCTACCTCGTCGAGGGCGAGCAGCCGGAGATTGTCTGCGAACTCTCGTCGGCGCACGTCGCCGACGACGGGTCGTACGACTTCGAACTCGACACTGGTTTCCTGAAGAGCGGCCACCTCGTCGTGACCAGCGAGCGACTGGTGACGGTGTTGCCCGGGTCGGGCGAGCCACAGGTCTTCGAAGTCGGGATGACGGACGTCGTCGGCGTGGAGACCGATTCGAAACTGCTCGGTGCGTCGCTCGTCGTCTCGCTGGCGAGCGGGTTCACCGTGACGTACGACGTCGACGCCGACGACACACTGCTGACCGAGTTGGCCGACGCCGTCCGGCGGGTGGAAGCACGCCACGACTCTACGGAGTCGCGGGCGGCGAAGTTCGTGCAAGCCGTCGACGACGAGGTCGAGGCGGCTGACGACGCAGAGACGGTGCTCCGGAACGTCGCAGACCTGTTCGCGGCGCGAGACGAGGTGTCCTACGTCGACCACGCCGTCGCCGACGCTGACTCGGTCGACGAGTTACTCGACGCAATCGGCGACGCCAGACGCGGTGGCGACGACGAACGCGGTGACGACACCGACGACAGTTCGACGCTCCCGGTGACGGACCGCGACGCCGACAGAGGGCGACTCACGCTCCCCAAGCGCCCGACGCCGGGGTCGATTCGAACACGAGTCACCGGGACACTCAAGGACGCCGACCCGCGGGAAGTAGGGAAGTACACCATGGCCGCGACACTGGGGCTGGGAGCCTACGCCATCTCTGCGCCGTTCTCGACGACGGCCGGATTGGCTGCGCTCGCGGCCGGCGGGACGGCGACCGGCCTCTACGCGAGTGCCAACCCAGAGTCGGTCGTCGGCCAAGTCGACCCGATGATGCTCGTGACGACGATGAACCAGCGTGGCCGCCACGTCCACAACAGTCCGATTGCCGGCTCCGCCAACGTCGGCCGAACGCTCGGCGTCGCCGAGTACCTCGGGGGACTGGAGTACGATTCGGCGTACGCACAGTGGCTCGTCGAGGCCGACATCGACTCGGTCGTCGACGCAGCGGAAGTGGCCCAGCGACGCGCCGAACAGAACCCTGCTCTCGGCGGCCCACGCGAGGCGTCGCTGCTCGGTGCGCTCGGCGGACTCGCGCACGGCTACACGGACTTCGACGGCGATGTCGGCTCGCTCTTCGACCGCGAGACGTCTGATGTGGACGCGGACGATGCAGTAGACATCCCTACAGTCGACGCACTGCCAGAGGACACCTCCGAAGCGCAGCAGTCGGACGAGTAGGGTCGGCCGTGCTGTCGCGTTCTCCCCCGCCCACACGCTCTTTGTCTTGCGGTCCTACGCCATGACCATGCAGATAGCCGTCCTCGGCGCAGGCTACGCGGGACTGACCCTCGCCCGCCGACTCGAAGACCGACTGCCCAGCGACGTCGACATCGTCGTCGTCGACGAGTCGCCGACCCACCTCGTCCAACACGAGGTCCATCGCGTCGTCCGCCGCCCCTCTATCGTCGAGGCCATCACCGTCCCGCTGACCGACGTTCTCGACCGTGCAGAAGTCGTCACGGCTCGCGTCGAGAACGTCGACGCCGACGCCCAGACCGTCGAACTGGACTACGGCGAGACCATCCACTACGACTACGCCGCAGTCTGTCTCGGGGCCGAGACGGCCTACTACGGCCTCCCCGGCGTCGAAGAGCACAGCACACCGTTGAAACGCGTCGCCGACGCCGAGCAGATTCGAGCGGACTTCCTCGACGTGTGTGACTTCGGTGGCACCGTCGTCGTCGGTGGCGCGGGCCTCTCGGGCGTGCAAGTCGCAGGCGAACTCGCCGCGCTCGCCGCGGAACAGGACGTCGCCGACGCTGTCGACGTGATGCTGCTCGAACAGATGGACAGCGTCGCGCCGAACTTCCGCGAGGACTTTCAGGAGGCCGTCCACGACGAGTTGCTCGCCCGCGGTGTGGAGATTCGAACCGGCGCGACGGTCACTCGCGCGACGGCCGACGAACTCGAACTCGAATCGGGGACCATCGCCTGTGACCAGTTCGTCTGGACGGGCGGTATCAGCGGGTCCGACGCGATGCACGGCGACCGACCCATGGTTCGAAACGACCTCCGACTGAACGACTCGACGTTCGTCGTCGGCGACGCCGCTCGAATCGTCGACAGCGACGGCCAGGCCGTCCCCGCCAGCGCATCCGCGGCCATCCGCGAGGCTGGAACCGTCGCCGGCAACATCGAGAAACTCGTCGAGCACGACCTGTTCGACGACGACGACTTCGCACCACGGATGGAGCCGTACCGCTTCGAGGTGCCCGGGTGGGTCGTCTCCATCGGTGACGGCGCGGTGGCACAGGTCGGCCCGACTGTCGTCCGCGGTGCGGCGGCGAAAGCCATGAAGACGAGCATCGGCGCGGGCTATCTCGGGTCGGTGAAAGCGGTCACGCAGGCGACGGAGTTGGTGCGAGAAGAACTCGGCCACGGCGACGACGACTGAGATTCTGGTTATCGACCCGCCGCCGCGACGAGTTCCTTGACGCGCTGTTCGTCGACGGCGTTCGTCGTTCGTCCGCCGCGTTTGAGTGCCGTTCCGACGATTGCGCCGTCGGCGACGGTGAGTAGTTCACCGACCGTCTCTTTCGTTACTCCACTGCCGACGAACACGGGTGCGCCCACGTCTAACTCGGCGCTCCGCGTGACGACGGCGGCCAGTCGGTCGGTGTCGACGGCGTGGCCGGTCCCCGCGCCGGAGACGATGACGCCGTCCGCGAGGCCGCGTTCGACCGTCTCGGCGACGATTTCGGGGTCGAACCCGTCGCCGCCGAGTGGTGCGGAGTGCTTGACGTCGACGTCGGCGAGCACCCGCACGTCCGAACCGAGTCGTTCACGGAGTCGAATCGTCTCGTGTGCCTGTCCCTCGACGACGCCTTGGTCCGTCACTCGCGCGCCGGTGTGGACGTTGACGCGGACGAACGCTGCCCCAGTCGCCGCCGCGACAGAGAGCGCGGCGTCGGCGTCGTTTCGGAGGACGTTCACGCCGACCGGGAGGTCGACGGCGTCGACGACGCTAGAGACGGCCGTCGTCATCTCCGCGACGACGTGTTTCGGCACGTCGTCGGGGTAGAACGGTGCGTCGCCGAAGTTCTCGACGACGAGGCCGTCGACGCCGCCCGCTTCGAGCGTCTCCGCGTCGGCGACGGCGCGGTCGTGAATCGTCTGCCGGTCGCCGGCGAACCGCGGCGACCCGGGAAGCGGCGCTAAGTGGACCATGCCGACGACGGGAGTGTCGACGCCGAACACGTCAGTGTTCATACGCGCTCGTTCGTGGCGACGGACAAAAGCGTCGTGGGTGCGCCGTCCGGTGGTTTTCGGAGCGAGTCAACCACTCGTCTTGAGTTCGACGCGGTACCCGAACGGGTCGTGGACGTAGACGGCGGGGGCGACGCCCGTCGCACCGAGCGGTTCGAGTTCGCCTGCGATTTCGACGTCGTGCGCGTCGAGACGCGCTTTGACCTCGTCGAGAGACTCACGCACGCGGATGGCGACGTGGTCGTAATTCTCGCGCCGGGTCGGTTCGACGAACTCCTCGTCGGGCCAGAGATGGAGCACGCAGCCGTCGGCGAGTCGAACGCTGAAGAACGGCTTCTCGTCGGGATACGTGTCGAGTCCTTCGAGTGAGAAGTCCAGTGCGTCGACGTAGAACTCGCGAGCGCGGTCAACTCCGTCCGCGGGAATACGCAGGTTGACGTGGTCGATTGCCTCGGCGTCCATACCCTCGCTTGGTTCCGAGAACCGAAAGAGACGACGGCCCGAACTCGCTCGGACCTACAACGACTTGGCCATCTTCACGTGCGGGATGTTGGCTTCGAGGAACTCCTCGCCGACCTGTTCGTAGCCGAGTTTCTCGTAGAAGTCTCGGGCGCTCGTCTGTGCGTGGAGGTAGAAGCGGTCGAACCGCTCCTCGTCGGCGACGCTTTCGAGCGACTCCATCAGCTTTCGTCCCCAGTCCTCTCCTCGCGCCGACTCCAGGACGGCGACGCGTTCGACTTTGCAGACGCGATTACCGTCGAGTTCGTACTCGCGGAAGCGGGCCGCACCGACCGGTCTCCCCTCGTCGTATGCGACGAAGTGCGTCGCCGTCTCCTCGTACTCGTCCCACTCCAGCGATTCGGGAACGCCCTGTTCGTCGACGAACACCGCTCGTCGAACCTCGAACGCGTCGTCGCGCATCGCCGCACCGTCGGCGACGAAGACGCCGTCTCGTGTCATGGTCCCCTCTTCGCGCGGGGTGGCTTTCGCGTTTTTGGGTTCGACTCTCGGCTTCGGCAAACCTATCTCACTGGCACCGCGACTCCGACTATGACCGACCTCGGGAAAGTCGACCGCTCGTTCTTCGACGAACACATCTACCCGAACTTGGGTGCAGACCGCGACGACGTCGCCATCGGCCCGAAGCACGGCGTCGACTTCGGCATGCTGAACCTCGACGGGACGGCCGTCGTCATGGCTACCGACCCGCTCTCTGTCCTCCCGCAACTCGGTTTCGACCGCGCCGGACGGTTCGCCCTCCACATCGTCCTCTCGGACGTCGCTGTTTCAGGCCTACTCCCGACGCATCTCGCCGTCTCCTTCACGCTCCCGCCCGAAATCACCGACGAGCAGTTCGCCGAACTCTGGGCCGCCATCGACGAGGAGTGTCGCGAGTTGGGCATCAGCATCGTCACCGGCCACACCGCACGCTACGGCGGCGTCGACTACTCGTGGGTCGGCGGTGCGACGGCGATGGCCGTCGGCGACCCCGACGACGTGGTTCGCCCCGACGGCGCACGTCCCGGCGACAAAGTGCTCGTGACGAAAGGACCCGCCGTGGAGGCGACGGGTCTCCTGACGACGCTCTTTCCCGACCAGTTCGACCTCTCCGAGGAGGTTCTACAGGAAGCGCAGTCGCGACTCGACGAGACGCGAACCGTCCGCGACGCCACCACCGCGGCCGCCGCAGGCCCGGTGACGGCGATGCACGACGCCACCGAGGGCGGTCTGTTCGGCGCACTCGACGAAGTCGCCGAAGGCGCAGGCGTCCGCCTCGACGTCGACACCGACGAGATTCCCGTTCAACCCGGTGTCTTCGCGGTCTGTGACTCGCTCGGCATCGACCCGTGGCTCTCGACCAGTTCCGGCACGCTCGTGATGACCGTCGGTGCCGACGGCGTCGACGACGTGCTCGCAGAACTCGACGCGCGAGGGACACCGGCCGCCGTCGTCGGCGAGGTCAGCGAGGGTACGGGCGTCTACGTCGACGGCGAGTTACTGGAACACCCCGGCGTCGACCCGTCGTGGGCGGCCTACGAGCAGTTGGCAGCCAACGCGGCCGACGCCGCGGACGACGGCGAGTAACTGCTTCGTCCTCACTCGTCGCCCCCGCCCACCCCCACGCTCGCACGGAGTCGCTCGGCCACCGCGTCGAACGCCTCGTCGGCCACGTCGACGGAGTCAGTCAAACTCAGAAAACCGTGGGTCATCGTCGAGTGATGCTGGTGGTCGACGTCGACGCCTGCGGCGGCGAGTCGCTCGGCGTAGGCGATGCCCTCGTCACGGAGCGGGTCGAATCCGGCGGTGACGACGGTGGCCGGTGGGAGTTCCGAGAGGACGGACTCGGACGTGTGGAGGACGGACGCATACGGGTTCGCGCCGTCGACGGGACTTCGGAGGTACTGCGCCCAGAACCACTCCATGTCCGCTCGCGTGAGCAGGGGTCCGTCAGCGTTCTCGGCGTAGGAGTCGGTGTCGAACGCGTAGTCGGTGATGGGGTAGAAGAGCGCTTGATGCGCGACGTCGGGGCCGTCGAACTCGCGTGCCCTGAGTGCGACGGCGGCCGCGAGGTTGCCACCGGCGGAGGTGCCGGCGACGACGAGTCTCGACCCGTCTCCGCCGAACGTCTCGGCGTTCTCGGCCGCCCACTTCAGCGCCGCGTAGGCGTCGTCGAGACCGGCCGGGAACGGATGTTCGGGTGCGAGACGGTAGTCGACGGAGACGACGACACCACCGACGCGACGGGCGAGATTTCGACAGATGTCGTCCGCCGAGTCGAGCGTTCCGAGCGTCCACCCCCCGCCGTGATAGAAGACGAGCGTCGGCGCGGGCGTGGCGATAGTCTCGTCACTGGGTCGGTAGACGCGTACGGGGACGTCGCCGTGCGGGCCGTCGAAGGCGTAGTCACGGACGAACTCGACGTCCGCTCGCTCGTCGCTCGTGAACACCTCGTCTTCGACGCGGCGGCCGCAGTCGACGCTCATCGCGTGCCACTCCGGAACCCCCTCGGCTTCGATGTCGGCGACGACTGCCGCGAGTTGCGGGTCTAACTCTGTCGTCTCGTGGTCGGGCATATTCGACCCTTCGGCGGCGGTCAGTTATAGCTCACCGTCCTCGGCGGCCCCGGAGTGTGCCGTCCGTACACACGATTCATACCGGCAATCTCCGGCGATAACCGGCGATTCAAACGTCTCTACCGTCTTCACTCACTGTGGGTATCTTGCAGACGCTCTTCGGTGACGACGCTCGGGTCCTCTACGAGCGGAACTTTCAGCTACTGCTCCTCGCGAGTCTCAGTTCGCCGCTCGGTGCGTCCGTCGTCTCGCCGATTCTGGAGGGGCTGACCGGACCGCTCGGCACGTCGAGCACCCAAATCGGTCTCCTCATGGCCGTCTTCACCGCGCCTGCCATCTTCCTCATCCCCGTCGTCGGCGTCGTCTCGGACAGGGTGGGTCGAAAACCCGTCCTCACCGCCGGTCTCTTGCTCTTCGGCCTCGCCGGACTCGCTATCTCGCTGACGACGGAGTTCCGCGTCGTCCTCGGACTTCGGTTCCTGCAGGGCGTCGGCTACACCGGTATCGCGCCCGTTCTCATCACCAGCGTCGGCGACATCTTCGCCGCTGACGACGACGCCGAGGCCGCCGCACAGGGACTCCGGTTCACGGCCGTCGGCCTCTCGCTGACTCTCTTTCCCGTCCTCTCGGGCGCGCTCGTCGTCCTCGCGTGGCAGTACCCGTTCTTCCTCTACGGACTCGCCGTCCCGACGGCGCTCGTCGTCTTCCTGCTCTTCGAAGAACCGACGGCCGTCGGCGACGAGAGCGAGGGCGACGACTCCATCGGGGCACTCCTCTCGCTCGCCTCCCATCCGCGAGTGGCGGCGACGCTCGTCGGGCGAGCGATTCCGTCGTTCCTCTGGTTCGTCTTCCTGACGTACAACTCGGTGGTCGTGGTCCGTCTCTTGGGTGCGAACCCCGGCGTGGCGGGTCTGCTCGTCGCCGCCGCTAGCGTCGCCTCCTCGGTTAGTTCGACACAGTCCGGACGCATCACCACCGCGTTCGACACGCGGGTCGTTCCGATGCTCGTGTCGACGCTGGCCGTCGGCGGCGGCGTCGTCGCCCTCGCGTTCGCTCCCTCCACGCTCGTCGCGGGCCTCGGTGTCGTCGTCGCCGGTGCTGGATTCGGCGTCGGTCTCACGCTCTACCGGAGCGCGCTGACCGGCAGCGCACCGGTGGACCTGCGCGGTGGTCTCGTCAGCCTCGGCGAGTCTTCGGGCCGACTCGGCAGTACCGTCGCACCGGTGCTCACCGGTGCAGTCATCGCCTTCGCGACCCCGGCACTCGGGGAAGCCGCGGCGATTCGCTGGGGCATCCTCGGCGTCGTCGCCGCGGGCGTCCTCGTCGGCGTCGCCAGCGTCGTCGTCGTCGACCGGTACGACGTCCCGACGCGTGCGACGACGGTGACGGCGGCCGACTGAACTCGCATATCCGGAACTGACAACACACCTCCCGCCGAGGGAGGTGCATGGACGACTTCGACCCGAGTCGCGAGGCCGCCGTCGCACGGGACCGCGACGACCCGCTCTCGACACTCCGCGACCGCTTCTCGCTCCCCGACGACGAGTTCTACATGGACGGTAACTCGCTCGGCCCGCTCTCTACCGACGCCGAAGACACCCTCTCGCGCGTCGTCGACGAGTGGCGCGAACTCGGTATCAGAGGCTGGACCGACACCGACCCCGACTGGTTCAACTACGGCGAACATCTCGGCGAGCGACTCGCGCCGATGCTCGGGGCCGAAGGCGACGAAGTCGTCGTCACCAACTCGACGACGGTCAACATCCACACGCTGGTCGGGACGTTCCTCGACAAACTCAGAGAGGAGGGCGGCCCGCTGACCGTGCTCGCCAACGACCTCGACTTCCCGACGGACCACTACGCCATCCGCGCCCAACTTCGCCAGCGAGGACTGGACCCGGACGACCACCTCCACCTCGTCGAGAGTCGTGACGGCCAGACCATAGAAGAAGCAGACGTCGTCGCCGCGCTGGAGGAAGAGGAGATTGGCATCGTGTTCATGCCCTCCGTCCTCTACCGGAGCGGCCAACTGCTCGATATCGAACGCATCACCGAAGCGGCCCACGATGCTGGAGCATACGCCGGGTTTGACCTCGCACACTCGGTCGGTGCGGTCGACCACGACCTCTCGGCACACGGCGTCGACTTCGCCGTCTGGTGCACCTACAAGTACCTGAACGCCGGCCCCGGTTCGGTCGGCGGCCTCTACGTCAACGAGCGACACTTCGGGACGACACCCGCACTCGCGGGATGGTGGGGCAACGACAAGGAGACCCAGTTCGATATGGACCTGACCTACGACCCCGCCCAGAGCGCCGGCGCGTGGCAGATTGGAACGGTACACATGCTCTCGGCGGCACCCTTGGAAGGGTCACTCGACATCTTCGACGAAGCCGGCATCGAGGCGGTTCGCGAGAAGTCCGTCGCCCTCACCGACGCCCTCGCGGCACTCGTCGACGAGCGGTTACCGGAGTGTGAGGTCGGCACGCCGCGCGATGCGGCCCGCCGCGGCGGACACGTCGCCATCGAACATCCCGAGGCGTACCGAGTGAGTCTCGCCCTGAAAGACCGCGGCGTCGTCGTCGACTTCCGCCAACCGAACGTCGTTCGCGTCTGTCCCGCGCCGCTCTACACGAGTCACGCCGACGTGTGGGACGTAGTGGAGATTCTCCGCGAGATTCTCGACGAGGAGACGTACGCCGAGTACGACCCGCGCGGTGCGGGCGTGACGTAGGTTTCGAGTTGCAACGTCGCCGGGTCGTTCACCGTCCGTCCCTGCCTGGCCAGCGAGAGGAAGTCGCCGACGAGTACGCCGAACGGGTCCGGTACAGCCGACATTCTGGCGGGTAACATCACTCGGAGTGGATTTGTGTTTCGAGGGAGTGTACGAACGCAGAACAGATGGAAACGACCGGTCGAGTGTGCTATCGGACGGCGCGGAACAGGACGCCGACGACGACGGAGATGCCGTAACAGCCGACGACGAACGGGAACCAGAACACCCACAGCGCGAAGTTCGGAAAGAGGTAGCTCCCGAACGAACTGCCGACCATCATGATGAGGTAGCCGGGATAGGCCAACGGCGTCATCAACCGACCGTCGAGACTGCCGGCGGTGAGCGGGACGACGAGGAGTGCGAACGTCACGAGCACCGACGGTCCAGCGACCAACCGTCTGAGACTGCTCTCGTTGTCGGTGCTCACGACGCGTCACCTCCGGTGTGGCGCTCGATACCGTGTTTCGCCAGGAGTGTCTCGGCGATACTCGCCGTCCACTGGGCGGCCGTCCGCGGGTCCAAGATGAACTTCGTCGACTCGACGAGGTAGCCCGGTTGCCCGAGGTCACCGGCGACTTTGTGCATCAGGAGCGGGTGGTCGCCGTCGACGAGGTTGCCGCGTTTGTACCGGTGGTACGGCATGTACCACGGGACGACTGTTTCGTTCACCTCGGCGATTGTCTGCTCGGCGTACTGTGGTGCAGGTTCGACGCGACTCGGGAAGATGACCTGTCCGACGAAGCTCTCGTGGGTTCGATAGATTCCCTTCGAGGAGTGGAGGTCGAGGACCACGTCGGGGTCGGCGTCGGTGACGACACCCCACAGCGCGCGCGCCAGTTTCGTCGTCGGTTGCTCGCCCGGCGGGAACTTCCGGTTGAAGTCGCCTTGGTCGTTCTTTCGCGTTCCACGGTCGATGGCGACGCGGTTCGCCTCCGGGACGGCGACGATACGGCCGGCGTCGATGTCCCACGACGCGACTTCGGTGGCCGCTCGGTAGCCGCTCGGTTCGTCGCCGTGCATCCCGCCGACGACGACGGCCGTCGGGCCGTCTGCCGGCGCGTCGATGGTGACGATGTCCGTCTCGTACTTCGTTCCGGCGAGCAACGTCGACGTCGTCCGCTCGGAGACTCGCTCGCCCTGCATCGCTGTCGCAGTCCCCGCCGCGGCGACGCCGACGCCCGAACATCCGAGCGCCGCCGTCGCGCGTTCGATGAAGGTCCGTCGTCTCATTGTGCGCTCTTAGAGAGACGAGGAGAATATTATCGGGGGACTAAACGTGAGAGAGGCGGCAATCGGTGCCGTCCGTGCCACGGTCACCCATAGACACGGGGGCAGAGGGACAACACAGACACGGACACAGACACACGGTTCTGACGAACACGATTCGGACGCACTGGTCGTCACTCGTCGGCGTTCGAGTCGTCGTCGCTCTCTCGCCCCGCTCGCTCCGGAAGTCGTCGCGAGAGGCGTTCGAACCGACTGCGTGCGCGTTCCCGGCGCGACGCCGTCTCCTGTGTGTCCAACGTCGCCGCCGCGAGTTCACCGGCTTCGAGTCGAACACAGAGGACTGAATCGGCCATCCGGCCGAGAGACGGGAGTTCAGCGAGTGGAGCGACGAGTTCGCCGACGGCGTCGCCCTCACGTTCGAGGACGAGCACCGCGAGTTCCGCTCCTCTCTCTTCACCCGCTTCGATTCGGTCGACGACGGCGGTGTACCAGCCGTCTGCTGTCTCTACGTCGTCCATCAGTACGCCTCCTGTAGGACCGGTTCACCCGCCGCGGTCATCACGGTGACGACGTCGCCGTCGTTGTTCCAGACGGGCGACGACGCGTTCCAGTAGTACCGCGTCGTGGTGTCGGTTCCGGCACCGGTAGAGAGCGTCAGTCGTTCGCCGGGAACGAGCGTCGCTCCCACGGGGAACGTGTACGTCGCTCCACGCTCGTCGCGGACGGTCCATCCCGAGAGGTCGAGCGTCACGTCACCAGTGTTCTCGAAGACGACGTACTCGTCGCCGAGGTTCGTCCGGTCGTCGCCTGCGGCGTCGGCGTGGACGCTCACGAGTACGAGTCGCCCATCCTCGTCGTCTCCGTCGGGTCGGGCGTCGTCACCACCGTCGGTGACGAGGACGGGCGTCGTCTGCTCGCCGGTCGACACACGGAGTCGAAGTCTTTCGCGAACGGGGTCGGCCGTTCCCGATTCGACGGCGGGTGCGTCGCGGAGTTCGAGTGGGTCCGTCGGTGCGGCCCGCTGTGTCGACACGGTGAGCGTCTCGCCGTTGCTTACGACGACGACGTCGCCGTGAGTGCCCGTCCAGTAGGTCGGCAGCGACCGGGCCGCGAATCGGTCGAGTGTCTCCTCGTGGGGGTGGCCGAACTGAGAGTCGTAATCACTGGAGACGACGACGAGGAGTGGCTCAGAAGCGTTCAAGAGCGCATCGCTGGTACTGGTTCGACTCCCGTGGTGGCCCGCTTGCAGGACTGTCGTCCGTAGCTCGGAGCCGTATCGCTCGACGAGATACGCTTCCCCCGTCTCTTCGGCGTCGCCAGTCAGGAGCACACTCGTCTCTCCGAAGGTGACGTGGAGGACGACGCTGTTCTCGTTTCGGCGCTCCCCGGCGAGGTACGGGTCTGGTGGTGCGAGGACGCGCACTGTCGCTCCCGCGAACGGGAGTTCGTCACCTGTCCGGACCTCGTAGAGCGGGACGTCGTACGTCTCGACAGCGTCGAGGTAGCGACCGTAGGTCGCCGTCGTCGAGACGAGACCGGGGTCGTAGACGGCACCGACGCCGTCGGCCTCCGTCTCGTAGTACGTGATGACGGCGGCGTGCCCGCCGATGTGGTCGGCGTCGGCGTGGGTCGTCACCAAATGGTCGAGACGGGTCACGTTGGCGCGTTGGAGATACGCGAGCACCTCGTCGCCGTCGTCGGTGAAGTCGCCCGTGTCGACGAGCATCGTCTCGCCAGTCGGTCCTACCAGGAGGACGCTCGCTGACTGGCCGACATTGACGAAGTGAACCGCGAGCGTGCCGTTCGGTGCACTGCCACCGTCTCCCCTGCTTTCGGCAGGCGTCGCCGAGGCGTCGAGTGGCGTGAACACCGACTCCGACGACGAGTCGTCCGTCGGCGCGACGAGACAGCACCCGACGAGAATCACCACTCCACCGACGACTGCGAGGACGACGAGGAACACGAGCGCAAGCGTGAGAACCCGGCGAGATAC
Organism: Halogranum rubrum; assembly: GCF_900114455.1. Classification (GTDB taxonomy): domain Archaea; phylum Halobacteriota; class Halobacteria; order Halobacteriales; family Haloferacaceae; genus Halogranum; species Halogranum rubrum. The sequence continues at coordinate 974,890 of NZ_FOTC01000002.1, forward strand.
CATCACCGAGAGGAGGAAGCGAGAGGAGACAACCCTTCTGCCCATCGATGGAGGGTGAGTGCGTGACTGCGCCCACTCGGGAGGAGAAAGCCGGTAAATACAGCCATCAATCATCACTGTTCTTCACGCGTTACTGGAGATGCAATGGCTCGAAACTTCACCGACGACGACCGAAACAAACCCGTCTACACCGCGACCGGCGACCGAATCGGAACCATCCGCGACGTCCACGACGACCGTGCGACCGTCGACCGCGACGATGACGCGGACCTCACGGACAAGGTGAAAGACTTCCTCGGCTGGGGCGACGACGACTCGGACGAGATTCGCAGCGAACACGTCGACTCGAACGACGACGAGATTCGACTCCGCGAGCAGCGGTAGTCCGACAGCCTCCAGTCCAGTTCCAGTTCCTGCTGCACCCCATCTCTTCGAATCGACGCACCCAGCGTTCTCGCTCTCGACGAACGTGAGCATCGCGTCTCGCGCTGTCGGCGGAGCCAGCCCCGCCGCACGATTGCTCGCCAGTCGTACACGCTCGTCTTCCTCGTCGTGTTGTTCACCCGCTTCGCCACGTTTCTCGTCGCGAGACAGTGGATAGACGTGTCGGAGAGCGACCGAGACAAACCCGACGACCGAACCGACTCGAACCGAGCCACGTCGTTTTCCGTCTGCCACACGCCTTTTATCGTTCTCGCCGTCGCTACTGCTGTGACGAATCTCGACCTACCGGCCATCGGCTACGGGACGTCCGGCGACGAAGACGGCGACGTGTGGACCGACAGCGTCGCGGCGGCGTTGCACGCCGGCTACCGCCACGTCGACACCGCACAGATGTACGAGAACGAAGCGGCAGTCGGCGCGGGAATCGAACGGAGCGACGTGGACCGCGAGGACGTCGTGTTGGCGACGAAAGTACATCCCGAGAATCTCGCACCCGACGACGTACAGCGCACAGCGAGAGAGAGTCTCGACCGTCTCGGCGTCGAATCGGTCGACATGCTCTACGTCCACTGGCCGGCGAAAGCGTACGACGCCGAAGCGACGCTTCCAGCGTTCGACGAACTCCGTGGTGACGGACTGACCGACCACGTCTGTCTGAGCAACTTCACTCCAGAACTCCTCGACGAAGCGCGCGACGTGCTCGATGCACCCATCGCCGCCCACCAAGTCGAGTGCCATCCGCTCCTCCCACAAGAGGAACTCCGCGAGTACGCGAAGCAGCACGACCACACGCTCGTCGCCTACTCGCCGCTGGGCCGCGGGAAGATTATCGACCACCCGGTTCTCGTCGACGTCGCGGAGAAACACGACGTCTCGACGGCGCAGGTGTGTCTGGCGTGGGCCGTCGAACACGACGTCGTCCCGATTCCGAAATCGACGGGCGACCACATCGCCGACAACCTCGACGCGACGACGCTGGAACTGGACGAAGAGGACCTCGGCAGTATCGACGATATCGAAGAACGGCGGCGCGTAATCGACCCCGAGATGGGGCCGTGGAACCGCGACTGACGCGACTGACGTGAGTGTCTGTGGTCGGCTACTCTCCGCTCAACGCTGTGAGTCGCGGAGGATGAACGGCCCGATAGCGAGTGTCCGCTTCGCGATGGTCGCGATACGTGCGATGTACGAGATGAGTAGTAAGAAGGGAAGAGACGTCACGGCGAACCCACTCGCGGTCATCCAGATGAGGTTCGGGACGCCGAGCGATTCGCCGGTTATCGCACTCCCGCCGAGATACGTCGTGATGAACCCGGCGACGATGAGCGCCGGCAACGAGAGATAGAGGATGTTCTGTGACAGGCTGATGAGTTCCCACTCGAAGTACAACGTCTTGATGTGCTCGCGAGCGGGGCCGAACATCGAGAGCGCGCGCTTCAGGTCGTCGAAGATGGTGAGCGTCTCGTCGGAGATGTCGTCGTCGTACTCGTCGACGAGTCGCTCGACTTGGAAGATTTTCCACCCGTAGTTGTAGTCGAGTGCCGCGGCGAGGACGGTGTAGGACCCGAACTTCCGCCCTTCGAGTCGGTCCGCTGCGGTGTCGGCGTTGTCGATGAGACTGTCGGTGAATTCGGCGACTTCGCTCCGGAGCGTCTCGTTGTCGGCGTCGGCGACCGAGTCGCGGAGAGCCGTCGCGTAGTCTTTGCTCTCCAAGATGAGCGCACGGAGGAATTCCGAGGGGTCTGCCGGAACCGGTGTCCCGGTAATCTCTTTCGTGTACTCGCGAAAGTCCATCGTGCTGCTCATCCGTTCGTGCTGGTCACCGAGCGGGCCGTTCTCCTGTGAGATGACTATCTGCGAGATGGTCAACACGAGTGTGACCCCGGTGATGATGGCTGCAATCATCGTCGAGAAGACGGTTTCGACCGTGTCGGCGGTCTGTGCATCGGTCAGGTAGTACTGATAGAAGAACGTCCCACCGAAGACGAACACGCCGAAGATGAGAAGCGACATCAACCCGGCCACGAACAGACGGTTTCCGTCGAGGACGACCCACGTCTTGACGCGCGTCTCGCCGGCGCGCTTGCGCATCGTGTTCGCGGTACTGACTTCGTCGACGTCCGACGCGTCGACGTTCGGATTCTCCGCTCGCGTCTCGATGCTCTCTGCGGAGTCTTCACTCATCGGCACACACCACTCTCGAAAGAGAGAGTCGTCGACCTCCAGCCCGCGTGTCTGTCGTTCATTCAGGAGACGACCAACGTACGTCGAGCACTTCAGAACACCGCTCTCACTCACCGCCCTTTCTCACTTCCCCTCTGCTCATCTCTCCTCAGCTCTGCTTATCTCTCCAATCCCCCCTCTCCTTAGCTCGATTCCTTCGTCGGTCCCATCGCTCACAGCCGAGTGACCGAGCAGCCGCCAGTGCAGTGATAAGGCTTCCACGAGCAGAGTAGCCAATGGAACACACATCTCGACTGTGGCGTGTCACTCTCGTCGGACTTCTCCTCGTCGCCTGCAGTGGCTGTGTAACCGTCCAACCGGATGTCGTCGTACAGGAAGACGACTCGAGCGTGTTCGAATCGGTGACCACGAACAGCGAGTGGGGCACGTCGTCCGTCCAGGCGTCGGTGACGCTCACCTCGTCGGCGACGACGAGCCAAGGGGTGACGCAGATAAACGTGATAACGAGAGACGGAAAGTCGTTCTACACGACGACAGTCGACAGCGGCCAGACGAACGTCTCACTGCCGGTCCCGACTGGCCAAGCGTCCACACTCGTCGCCGTGAACACCGTCAACGGAACTGTCGTCGGGATGCAGAACGTGACCGTCACTGGGACAAGGTATCCGTAAGAGACTGTTGCTGCTGACACTGTCGCCACCGCTGTTCGTCGTCGTTGCGTTCGAACCGAAACACACCGTCGAGTGACTGCGCTCGTCCTACGTGAGGATGAGCGGTCCGACGGTCAGCGTCTGTTTCGCGAGCGTCGCCAGTCGAAGCACGTACGACGTGAACACCAAGAACGGCGTGACCGAGATGGCGAACGCGGCGCTGACGACCCAAAGCATCGTCTCCAGACCGAACAGCGTCCCGGGGAACGTCGTCGGGTCGACGAAGACGACCATCCCGCCGGCGACGATGAGTGCCGGAACCGACGCGTAGAGAATCGCTCGCGAGAGTTTGACCAGCGCCCACTGGATGTACAGAACCTTGACGTACTCGCGGACGGGTCCGAACATCGCCACGGCTTCCAACATCTCTCTGAACGCCGTCCGCTCGTCTGTACTGAGTGCGTCTTCGTACACCTCGCCGAGTCGTCGGATGTCGTGTATCTTCTGGGCGTAGTTGAAGTCGAGTGCCGGCGAGACGACGGTGAACGTCCCGAAGTCGGCGTCTTCCAACTCCTCGTGTGCCGTCTCTGCGTTGCCGTGGAGGTCGCTGACGTACCGGTCTATCTCGGCCCGGAGTCGCTCGTCGTCGTTGTCGCCGACCGACTCTCGCAGCGTAGTCGCCCGGTCTTGACTCACGCGAAGGAGCTTTCTGAGGAACGTCGCCGGTTCGGAGGGCGTGGTCGTGCCGAACAGTTCGTCGGTGTTCTGATAGAAGTCCATCGTCGTGTCCATCCGCGTCCGCTGCGTCCCGAGCGACCCGATCTCTTGCGAGAGAACGAGTTGATTGATGGAGACGACGAGCGTCGTACTCGTGATGATGGCACCGACGAGTCCCGAGAACACCGTCTCGACCATGTCGCTCGTCTTCATCATCGACACGAGCGATACCGGCTTGAACGCGCCGAACACCACGAACGAGATGAAGACGCAGAGTGCGAGGACTCCCACGAGTACCCAGCGGTTGACGGAGAGCAGCACCCAAAAGAGGTACTCGTTCACGTCGGTCCGTTTCCGAAGCTTGTTCGGCGTCGACAGTTCTCGTTCGGTCTCGATGTCACTCATCGAGTACCTGCCGCTTGAGGAGCAAGAACTTCGTCCCCCCTTTGTCGTAGTCGATGGGTCCAACGAGTTCCCACCCCTCGGCACCCAGTTCGTTGAGTTCGGCCGTCGGGTCGACGACTTCCCGTTTCGTGAGTCCCTTCGGTGGCTCCAGTGCTTTGTACTCCCACGTCGGTCGACTAGCAGTACACATACCCAGTACGTCTCCCCGTCAGCCCTTAAGCGATGTCGCCGCTGGAGGGGTTTCGAGGGCGTCGCTGTCTCCATTCTCGGCTACAGCGGTCGTTTGCATAGAAGAGAGAACGGTCTTGCGAACGTCGATATCTGGACAGTGAGTTCTTCACCCAACGGTTCGAAGCGTGACGCGTTTCCTAGTTAACGAACTCCTCACCCACGAAAGCCGAGTAGCCGAAGGCCGTTCAGCGAGACGAGAACCGTCGAACCCTCGTGACCGACCACTGCGAGCGGGAGCGGGATGCCTCGCAAGAGGATCGTGCCGACCATGAGTGCAATCGCGCCGAAGGCGATTGCGAGATTGATCGTGAGCGTTCGGCGGGTCTTGCGTCCGAGACCGAGCACGTAGGGAATCTTGCTGAGATCGTCGCCCATGAGTACCACGTCGGCAGTGTCGAGTGCGACGTCGGTCCCTGCGCCGCCCATCGCTATGCCGAGGGTCGCTGTGGCGAGCGCCGGTGCGTCGTTGACACCGTCGCCGACCATCGCCACGTTCTCGTGTCGCTCGACCAGGTCTTCGATCGTCGCTACTTTCTCTTCGGGCAGTAGTTCCGCTTGGACTTCGTCGATGCCGACCTCGTCGGCGATGCGCTGTGCGACACGCTCGTTGTCGCCCGTCAGCATGACGATGTGCTCTACGCCCAGCGAGCGGAGGTCGTCGATCATCTTGGCAGCGTCAGGGCGGACCGTGTCGGTGAACGCGAACCATCCGAGTACGCTGACGTCGCCGTGACTCTCTCGGGCAACGAGAACGCTGGTCTTTCCCTCCTCCTCTAACGCCTCGAGGCGTTCGAGGCCAGGTTCGAGCCCATCGATTGCCACGTCTCCGAGGACGGTCTGGAAGTAACTGCGATTTCCAATGTGGGTCGTTTGGCCACCGACCTCTGCTTTGACCCCCTTCCCGGCGACCGACTGAAACCGCTCTGCGTCGGCGACGTCGAGTGATTGCGCTTCTGCCGCCCTCACGGTCGCACGAGCGAGGTGGTGTTCCGAGCGGGCCTGCACTGCGGCAGCGATAGAAAGTAGCTCGTCCTCCGACAGTGTCTCGTCCGCCATCCCGTCACGGACGAATACGTCGGTCAACTGTGTGTTGCCCTCTGTGAGGGTACCGGTCTTGTCGAACGCGACCGCGTCGATACGTGCTGCGGTCTCGACGTGTTCGCCGCCCTTGAACAGCACTCCCTGTCTTCCCCCGGAGGCGATTGCGGAGAGGACTGCTGCAGGCGTCGAGATGATTACTGCACACGGGGACGCGGCGACCATGAGTGTCATCGCGCGGTAGAACGTCTCCGTGAACTCGCTCCCGAACGCGAGCGGAACTGCGATAGCTACGACGGTAAGTGCGAACACCCCGAGGACATACGGCTGTTCGAGTCGGTCGATGAGTCGCTGTGTCGGCGCCTTCTCGCTCTGGGCGCGTTCCACCATGTTGATGAGGCGGCTGATCGCCGATTCGTGGGCTTGTCGTGTGACTTCGATCTCGAGGCTCCCGCTCTCGTTGATCGTGCCGCCGAACACCTCATCATCGGGTTCCTTGGGCACGGGCACTGATTCGCCGGTGAGCGAGGCTTGATCGACCGTCCCCTCGCCGGACACGACGACACCGTCAAGCGGAATTCTGTCGCCGGGGCGGACGACGAACACGTCACCGACGGCGACCTCCTCGATAGGAACCGTCACCTCCTCACCATCACGGAGGATCTGCGCTTCGTCCGGTCGCATCTCGACGAGTGACTTGATCGCCCGGCGGGAGCGGCCGATCGCGTAGTGTTGGAGCGTGTTCGACAGCGAGAACAGGAAGAGGAGCATCGCGCCCTCGAACGGCGCGCCGATCGAGAGCGCCCCGAGCGCAGCAACGATCATCAACAGGTCGATGTCGACAGCGCCGTGACGAAGCGTCTCGATCGCTCCCTTGAGCCCGTACCACCCACCGAAGACGTAAGCAACGCCGTAGCCCGCCCACATGATGAGTGTCGGTCCATCGAGCCACCCCGTCGCCAAGCCGGTCACCATGCCGGCCAGCGTCAGACTGACGAACGATGCCTCCCGCCTGAGGTCCGAGCGGGTGGTCATCTCGTCGGTTGCCGTGTCGGTCTCGTCTTGGATCGAGACGTCACGGTTGCGGACCGCTCCTCGAAGTTGTTCCTCTGAGGTGACGCTCTCGTCGTAGGTGATTCGAACGCTCCCCGTTCGGAACGAGACGTCGACGTCGTGGACGCCGGGTACGTCCCGGAGCTGTCGTTCGAGGGCTCGCGCTCCCGATTCGCCGCGACCGCCTCGTCGTTCGATCTGGACGGCACACGTCGATAGCGGGGGTGATTCAGTCACTGTCATGCGATCTCCCCAGATACTGCATTGTGATTCGATACTGTCGGTCTGTCATTGTGTTCCCATCTGACTGCATACGAAGCGGGTCCTCGAACTGTGGATCTGTCTTCTGTCCTTCTTGTCCGGACGATTCAGTTGACGTCGTCATCGGTATCCGTGTTCGGCGGGTGACTGTCTCGGCGACTGGTAGGCCGCCAGCCTCCACGTCGATAGCCGAGTCAGCGCTACCGTAACCGAGGTGACGGGCCCGTCCGGGCAGGTTTCGATAGCGTATGTGAGTGCGTTCGGAAAGTAAGGACCTGTCGAAGTCGACGAGAACGTTGACAGGCATGAGAAAATGTTCGTGTCGAATCGAAATGAACCTACTGTCCCGTAGATAGCGGGTCTATCGAACATTCGCACAACTTCTAACTGGTTCGGTCGATGGTTTTCGAGAGGGGTTCGGATTGGTCTCACCGTCACACAGATGACTGACAAGAGATTGGTAGGCCATCGACCGGCGATTGGTTTTCTCGGAGACAACCGGTTTGGATATAGGCGAACCCCGGTGGAAACCACGTGTCGTTCGACTCTTAACCGAAATCAATCACGTGACGCAACACTCGTTTATAAACGATGTACTGCCGTCTTGCGGATTTAGTTCGTTCGGAAAACGAATGGGCGCTGCAGGATTTGAACCCACGGCAACTTGGTCCGAAGCCAAGCACTCTGTCCAGACTGAGCTAAGCGCCCTTACACTATCGGGTACACGACAGCCCCGCTTAAGTCCCGCGGTTCGTCGTCGGGTGTGGGGTCCCGTCCCAACATCGATTCACTGGTTCGTGCTCAGATGCGACACTGGCAACTCTGTGTCGTCACCGAGGTCCAAGCGCCGAGTCAGCACGTCGACAGCAATCGTCCGGGCGAGCGTTCGACTCGCCTCACCCGCCGTCGACTGGAGGTACCGTTCACCGGGGAGGGTGTCGGTCTGTTCGTCGACGAGTGAGCAAACGTCGTCGCGCGTCTCCGGCCCCGCCTCCGCAACAACCGCTTCGAGTCGTTCTAGTTCGAGAACGGTTCGGACCGTGGCGACGAGGTATCGCTCGGCTGTCGCCGTCGGGTCGTCGACGGAGGGAACCGTCGAGAGGTAGCGTCTGGCGGCGGATTCCTCTACGCCGACGGTGTCTGTCACCCACTCGCGGACCGTCCGCACGTCTGCGTCGGGCGAGAGGTCGGTCCGTGCGTCGGCGCAGATTTTTGCCTCCTCGGCGGCGACGTCGTGGAACACGTCGCCGACGACGACGGTGTCGGCACCGGCGTCGAGCATGGCCTGTGCGTGTTCGCGCGAGTCGAGTCCGCCGCCGTACCAGAGTCGCGACCAATCGAGACTCTCGGAGACGGCCGCGAGGATGTCCGCCGCCTCGTCGCCGCCGTAGGTGCCGGAGTATTCGAGGTAGACGAGTTCGCTCTCCAGGTGGCGTTCGGCGGCCATCGAGTGTTGTTTCGCCGCGCGCGCCGAGAGCAGGTCGTCTTCATCGACGTTGGCCTCGCGAGCGGCGGCGCTGTCGGGGTTCTGGATGATGTAGGCTTCGAACACTGCCTCCGAGAGGAGGAGTGAGGTGGCGACGTTCGAACAGGCGTCGAGTACCCGATTCGGCGTCCACCACGGGAGTTTCTCCGAGAGCATTCCGGGGGTGAGTTCCTCGCGGATGTACTCCGTGCCGACGCCGAGCGTCCCGACGAGTGACTCGGAGTCGCCGTTGAGCACTTCGGGGATTGCGATGAACGCAGCGGATTCGCGAGTGCGTTCGGTGACGTGTTTCGCCTCGCTCGGTTCGTGGAACGCGGGGACGGAGAGTGGTTCGAGGAGTGAGAACGTCTCTTCGGTGTTCGCGGCGGTGACGTCGCTCGACCCGCCGACGGAGACGGCGCTCGTGTGTCGGAGAAACAGCGGGTAGAGGAGGGGGAGTTTCTTCGCGTCTTCCGGGTCGAGTTTGGTGACGTGACTCCAGTCGGCGGGGACCGGGTTGGTGTCGAACGGACCGACCGTCCGAGCGACGATACCGAGTCCGTCCACCAGCCTGCCGAGTCTGCGTGGGAGCGCGTCGAAGGCAACCATCACTCGAACTGCGACGAGCAGTGAGTAAATAGCTCGCGAAACGACTCCGAGTCGGCGGCGACTCCCCGAACCGACCGCCGCGTTCACAACCCCTATTAGTAGCTGGTCGTGTACCACACAAGCAATGCAGGATGTAGCCGTCACGCCGTGGTCACGAATCCCACCCATCGCCCGGGCGTTCCTCCGCTACGTCAGTCGGTCTCCCCACCCCAGCGTGATTCCCGTCCTCGTGCTTCGCTCCGAAGTCGACGACGACATCGACGCGATGACGGGGCGTATGTTTCGCGAGGTGGAACTCGAACTCGACTCGGCGCTCGCTGCGGGCGAAGTAGAGACGGTCGACGTCGGAGACGCAGTCCGGTTCGACTACGACACGCGACTCGTCCTCCCCGCACTCTTGACGCTCGGTCGACTCTGTGTCCTCGCCAACGACGTCCCGGTCGTCAGGCACGTCCGCGACGTCGACGAGGAACTGGCTCGCGAGAGTCGCACGACGACGTACAACATCGTCCAGGCGCTCGTCGACGGCGACATGCGCGACGCCATCAACGACGAGGAGTACGAAGACTTCGTGACGAACGCGCGCCCGAAGTCCCGCGTCGCCGAGCGTGCACAGGCCCGATTGGCCGAGAACGTCCAACGGTGGTTCGGGAAGGCAGAGACGCCCGCGGCCGTGCGTGAACACTACGAACACGCCGTCGGTCTCTCTGAGGGCCACCAAGACGACGACGAGGCGTTCCGTGACTTACTCGACCGCTATCACGCGACCGAGGGAACCGACCGGGCCGACGTTGCCGAGGAGATACGGGAGTCGTACAAGTTCGCGGAGCACGACGAACCACTCGGTCTGTTCGACGCCGATAGCTCGTTGCCGTACTTCCTGACGCAGTACCTCCGAGTCGGAATCCTCTACGAAGATATGCTGAACATGTACGAAGCCGACTTGGATATCGACCTCGGTGACGACTTCAAACGCGCCATCGTCCTCATGGTCATCGCCGCACAGGTGGGACTCGACGACACGGACGACTACCCCGAAGACCGTCGGACGCAGTTGACGCCGGTGACTGCCGAGTTGAACCTCGCCGACGACCGGGAGACGGGTGTCGAGAACCTCCGTGAAGTGGTCGTCGACTATCTCGACCGGGCCGAAGCGTGCTCGCCGGACCACCTGACGAGTATGGCAATCGAGTTCATCCGCCAGCAGTCACTCGACAGACTCGCGGCGCTGCCGACGAGCGACCAGTGAACACGAGACTCGGTTCGGAGACACTGCCGTGTCTCCCTCCTCGGCAGCGGCGTCCGTCTGTCGAGACGACGAAGCCGTTCCAGAAGTCACAGATGGGGTACACCGTGCGCTATCTTCCTAATCAAAAAGAATATTACCGGTTCACCGTATCTTGTTATCAGTTGATGACTCCCGGTGAGGCGGAGCGTCATGCTGTAAGACCACGAACAGCCCTTGGCTCGGGAGTGATTGTCGATGTATAACCTCGACCCAGCGTTCGACTACGAAGTCGCCCCAGGAACGAACATCCTCGTCACTGGCGCTCCCCTGACAGGGAAACGTGCACTCGCGCTCGACGTCCTCGCCGAGGGAACACGCAAGGGTGACAGTTCGATCATCGTCACGACGAAAGACAGCGGAAAACGCATCCTCAACGACTACGCGACGCGGACGGCGTACGAGGGCCGTCCGGTCGCCGTCGTCGACTGTGTCACTCGCCAACAGGGGGTCAACGACCTCCGAGACGACGACCGAGTCAAGTACACCTCGTCGCCGGTCGACATGACCGGCATCGGAATCAAGCTCTCGGAGTTCCTCCAAGCGTTCTACCAAGAACAGGGTATCGAGCGAAACCGGATCATGGTCCACTCGCTGTCGACACTCCTGATGTACTCGGACCTCCAGACCGTGTTTCGGTTCCTCCACGTCTTCACCGGCCGCATCCAGAGCGTCGGCGGACTGGGTCTGTTCTGTATCGACTCGACCGCACACGACGACCGGACAATGAACACCCTCAAACAGCTGTTCGACGGTATCATCACGACGTACGAGGACGAGGAGTCGTCGATTCGACTCGCCAGCGACTGACCCCGGCGAATCGCACGAACGTTTTTACTCGCCGTCGCCCTCTCGGCAGCTATGCCGCTCACGAGCGACGACGACATTCGGTCACTGCTCGACGTCGAGACGATTGCCGTCGTCGGCTGTTCGACGACACCTGGAAAAGCCGCCCACGAGATACCGGCGTACCTCCAGCGCCAAGGGTACGAAATCGTTCCGATCAACCCCTTCGCCGAGGAGATTCTCGGCGTCCGAGCGTACGACTCGCTGGCCGACGTCGACCAAGAAATCGACTTGGTAGACGTCTTCCGCCCGAGTGAGGAGGTGCCGAGCATCGTCGACGAGGTGCTCGCGCGGCACGAAGCCCGCGGTGACGTCGAAGCACTCTGGCTTCAACTCGGCATTACGCACGAGGCGACGGCCCGCGCCGAGGAGGCGGGTCTTCGTGTCGTCCAAGACAAATGTCTGAAAGTCGAACACCAACGACTCCGCGGCTGAACGTCAGCGTTTTTTCGTTGGGGGCGCAGAAGTCGAAGTGTGGTCGTCCGACTACTCCACTACTCGGACCTCGAACGTGCGTTCGACGACCCTCGCCACGCAGCACGCGTCGCTGCTGTCGTCGACGAGCGACGCGACTCACAGACGATGGTCCTCGGAACGGGCGACAACACCGCACCGAGCGTTCTCGGCGTCGAGAGCGACGGTCGACAGGCACTCGACTTCTTCAACGCCGTCGGGACGGACTTCGAGACGTTCGGGAACCACGACTTCGACTACGGACTCGACGCGACCCGAGCACTGGTCCGCGATGCACCCAACGAGTGGCTCACAGCCAACATCTTCGACGACGGGGGCGAACGCTTCGGTGACCCACTCACCGAACCGTGGGTCGTCACCGACGTCGACGGCACGCGCGTCGGACTCGTCGGCGTCTCGACGACAGAGACGACGACCACCAGTCCACGCGCCGCGTCGCTGACCGTCACCGACCCCGTCGACGCTGCCGTCGACGCCATCGCCGAACTCCGTGCCGCGGGAGCGACGTTCGTCGTCGTCCTCGCACACGTCGGCGACGCACGCCTCGCAGCGGCCGTCGACGCAGACGTCGTCCTCGACGGGCACTGTCACGACCCGGTCGTCTCGACACACGGCGGGACGACCTACGTCCGAACGGGTGACGGCGGGACGCAGGTGACCGAAGTTCGACTCGAAGCGGACGAGACGCCGGAGGTTCACACGCACGTCGTCGACGACGCGGCGGTCGTTCCGGACGAGACGCTCCTCCAAGCACTCTCGACCCGCATCACAGCGGCGGGACTCGACGAAGTCGTCTCTCATCTCGACGACCCTATCGACCGCGACGACGAGGCGGTGAACTGTGGGGAGAGTCGCATCGGAAACGTCGTCACGGACGCGATACGCTGGGCGACGGAGGCCGACACCGCCGTCATCCCGGCTGGTGGGTTCTGTGCCGGGCCACCCCTGTCCGGAGACGTGACCGCGCTGGACCTCCGCCGCGTCGCCCCCTACGACGACGTCTTCCAAGTGGTCGAATGTACGGGGGCCGACCTCCGGGCGACGGTGCGAGACCTCTCACTCGTCGACCTCGAACCGGACCTCGCCGAAACGTGTTTCGGACACGTAAGCGGGATGCGCGTCGTGTGGGACGACGAAGGCGAGTCACTTCGTGAACTCACTGTCGACGGTGACCCCGTCGTCGACGACGACCGATACACGCTCGCGACGGTTGCGTACTTCCTCCAGACAAGACGGCGACTCACGGCCGTCGACACCTCGGACGTCGTCACGACCTATCACGGCGAGCATCCGTTCGTCGCCTACGCTCGGGTGGTCGGACTCGCTCCCGAGATAGAGGGTCGAATCGAGAGGCCAACGTTCGACACACGTGGCACTCGGCCGCGACGACAGACCGAGTGACCCGCGTCGAGAATAGCTGAGTGACGACTATCCGTCCCACTCCTCGTAGGATTTGTAGACACCCTTCGAGAGATAGCGCTCGCTGGAGTCGGGGAAGACGGTGACGACGGAGTCGAACGGTACGTCGATGTCGCCGTCGCGGATGTCGCGGGCGACCTGCTGGGCGACGAGGCTGTTGGCCGCCGAACTCGACGCGACGAGGTGGCCCTCCTCGCGAGCGAGTCGCTGCATCTCGGCGTGGGTGTCTCGGTCGGGGACTTGGACGATGTCGTCGACGAGTTCGACGTCGAACAGTTCGTTCGTCGACGGGTCGTGGGTACCGATGCCCTCCGTCTTGTACTCGGCTTCCTCGGCGTCGCTCCCCTGCAGTGTCGAGTAGAGCGACCCCTCGGGTTCGACGGCGACGACGTAGGTATCTTCGTCTGCCTCGCGGCCGTACCGAGCCATCCCCATCAGCGTCCCCGCGGTGCCGCATCCGGCGACGAGCGCACCCACCTCACCGTTCAGCGCCTCGTATATCTCGGGGGTGGTCGTCTCGTAGTGCGCCTCCGCGTTGAGCGGGTTCTGGAACTGCTGGGGGACGACGGCGTCGTCGAGTTCGGCGGCGAGTTCGTGGGCGCGGTCGATTGCCCCGCCCATCCCGTCTTCGGTAGGTGTGTTGATGACCTTGGCACCGAGCGCGCGCATGAGTTGCTGTTTCTCGACGCTGAACCGCTCGGGGACGACGAAGACGGCGTTCACGTCGAGTTGACCGGCGGCGACGGCGATGCCGATGCCGGTGTTGCCCGCGGTCGGTTCGATGACCGTCCCGCCGGGCGAGAGCGTCCCCTCGGCGAGCATCTGTTCGAGCATGTACTTCCCGATACGGTCTTTGATGCTGGCACCGGGGTTGAACGATTCCAGTTTCGCGTAGACGGGCACGTCGTCGGGGGCGGCGTGGACTGAGACGAGCGGCGTCTCACCGACCGTGTCCAAGACGGACGCAAGCGGGGACGGATGGGTCGTCATTACGCTGGCAAATGTTGCCCCGGCCCCTTAACGTTGCCATCCGGGTCGTCTCTCTAGCGAGAGTCGTTCGTGTCGTGGCCACCGTCCGAAGCAGGTGGCGTCTCCGTCGTTTCGCCCGACTCGCCCGTCTCGGCGGCCACGTTCGTCTCACCGGCGGCGGCGTCAACGGCGTCGCTCGCGAGTGAGTCGTCTTCGGCCTGTGCGATGTGTGCCTTCGCCGTCACCGCGTCGAGGTCGACGCCCTGCTCTCTCGCGATGGCTTCGAGGATGGCCCGTTGCTCGGCGTTCTCGGCTTCGAGCGCCTCCACGCGACCCTTCGTGTCTTTGACCGTCACCTGCATCTCCTTGACTTGGTCGCGGACCTCGTTGAGTTTCTTGTAGAGTTCCTCTGCCATATCCGCGATTCGCTGAATCTTCTTCGCCGTGCTTCCGAGTCCCATAGTCGAAGATACGTGCGCTCCTTTGTGTGCGTTCCGGCTTTTACTCTCGACTCTCCTCTCCTGTCTACTCTCGTCTCATCGACGCGGGCGCGCCGGCCCGTCACACCCTCGTAGTCACCGCCGCACTCTAAGAAGAAGTACGGCAGAGCGACGACGGGGAGCATCGGCGTCACCGTCGCAATCGCTTAGCGATCGGCTGAACTCCGTGCTGTTTCTCCGCAGAGGTGCAGAAGCGTCAGTTCGGAGCCATTTCTACCCAGATATCGGGTAAAGTCATCGGAAATATTGATTGTGTCTTGGTTCGAGTGTTCGGGTACCGCATGTCGGAGATGATGACCCAGCTGGCAGACGCGCTTCGAGCGGAGATTGGGGACAGCCTGCGGGGGGTGTTCTACGGCGACTTCAAGACGCGCGAGTACACTATCGCCTACGCTCACGAGGAGACACTCGACCAGTATACGGCCGAGCAGACGGAGCAAATCGTCGACGACATCGCACTCGAACAGGTCGGGAGGGCGCGACAGGAGGCGCTCTTCGAGCCAATCGGCTCACTCCGATTCACCGTCCGGTACTTCGACGACGGTATCAACGTGATGGCGTGGGGTGTCGAGGACGTTCCGACCGTCTACATCGGCCTCGACGGCGACGCGAAGAACGTCCCAATCGTCCTCGAACAGTTGCGAGCGCTCGCTGGAGCGGACCGGACGAGCGAAGAGTCAGAAGACGACCGTTGACACGACGAGAGCGGGTCCATCGGTGCGCTTTTGCGCTCGCCACCGCACGTTCAGCCATGGGCACACCCCGCATCCTGCTGACCAACGACGACGGTATCGAGAGCGTCGGCTTCCGGGCACTCTACGACGCACTCGACGAGTTCGCCGACGTGACCGCCGTGGCCCCCGCCGAAGACAAAAGTGCCGTCGGACGAGCGATGTCGCACGAAGTCGACGTCGTCGAACACGAACTTGGGTACGCCATCCACGGAACGCCCGCAGACTGTACGGTCGCGGGACTCGAAGCGCTCTGTCCGAGCGTCGACATGGTCGTCGCTGGCTGCAACAAAGGGGCGAACCTCGGCGCGTACGTCCTCGGTCGGTCGGGGACGGTCAGCGCCGCCGTCGAGGCGGCGTTCTTCGACGTTCCCGCGATGGCCTTCTCTCTCTACGTTCCCGGCGGAACGGGCGACTGGCGCGACAAGGCCACGGACCCCGAAGATTACCGTGAGGCGACGAACGCGGCGAGCTATCTCGCGGAGCACGCACTCGACGCGGGCGTCTTCGAGCAGGCTGACTACCTGAACGTGAACGCGCCGATGCCCGCAGACGACCCCGCAGAGATGGTCGTCACCGCGCCGTCGACGCTGTACGACATGACCGCCCAACACGAGAACTCGACCGTCCACCTCGTCGACCGTGTCTGGGAGCGGATGCGCGACGGCGACATTCCGGACCCGGAAGGGACCGACCGCCGAGCCATCGTCGACGGCAAGATCAGCGTCTCGCCGCTGACCGCACCGCACACCACACACCACCACGAGTCGTTGGACGCGCTGGCAGAGACCTACCGGTCGAACTGAGCGGCGCGACACACGCTTATCCTCCCTGCCATCGTACGACTCGCATGTCTTCAGAGGCGTTCGAGTCGTCCGACCACGAGTTCTACCCGATGCCGCTCTTCGTCCAACTCACCGTCTCGGACCTCCCAACGTCCGTCGCGTGGTACCGTGACCTCGGCTTCGACGCGGTCTACGAGATGCCGACGATGGCACACCTGCGCTATCGGAAGTACGCCGACGTGCTGCTCGTCACCGACAGCGTCCCTACCAGTTCCGCCAGTTCCGACTCGCAGTCGGGCGAGGACGTCTCTCGTGGACGGGGTGTCGCCGTGTATCTGACGCTCGAAGGCGAGTCCGTCGACGACGTGGCGAAACGAGCCGAGACAGCCGGTGCGACGGTCGTCGCCGACCCGCACGAGACTTCGTGGAACACCCGCGAACTGACCGTCGCAGACCCCGACGGCTACGAGTTCGTCTTCTCGGCAGTCGTCGACGCCGACCGGTCGTTCGAGGACGTGGTCGGGTCCGGCGAACAGTAAGGTCCGTCGCTCTCTGCCTCCAGTTTCAGCGGAGACACCGGTGTGCCGAGAGGAAAGACGAGAGACGAGAAGGAACGAAGACGAGAGACCGGAACGAAGAAAGAGTGCGTGTGAGAGCCTCCGAGACTACGACTCGTCCGTATCCTCGTCGAACGGGTCTTCCAACTCGCCAGTGATGACCTCGAAGCCGTCCGTCGCGGTGACCATCCCCTTCGTCTCGCCGTCGTCGACGACGAGTGCCAGTTCTTGGTGTGCCTCTTGGAAGGCGTCGATGAGTTCGCTGACCGGGAGGTCGGGCGCAATCTTCATCGGGTCGACGGCGATGTCGGCGAACTCCATCTCGCCCGCTTCGAGTTCGGATTGGTGCTGTAAGAGTGCCGGGACGTAGATGACGCCGAGAGGGTCGTCGAGACTCGCTCCGACGAGGGGAAACCGGGTGTGTGGCGTATTCCGTATCGTCTCGAAGTTCTCCGCCGTCGACTTCGAGGTAGAGACGGCGACGATATCTTCCCGAGGAATCATGATGTCGGCTGCACTGATACGGTCGATAGCGAGCGCGTTGATGACTTCGCGGCGGCGCTCCGTCGGCAGGTCCAAGTTCGACAGCACGTTCCCCATCTGACTGACGAGTTCGCCACGTGTGGTCGCTTCTTCGGCACCCTCTTCGAGTTCTTCTTCGGCCCACGAACGCGTGATTTCGACGCCGAACAGCGAGAGGAGTGCCTTCGCCGTCCAGTCGGCGAGACGGATGATGGGTGAGAGGATGCGCGTCCACCAGTAGAGAACCGGCCCACCGTACTTCGCGATGGTCTTGGTGCGCTCGATTCCGAGGTAGGTGGGTGCTTGCTCGCCGATGGTGAGATGTAGGAGGTTGATGATGGCGAGCGAACCGAACGCGGCGAGTGCCGTGTGGCCGCCCTCACCGCCGGAGCCACCGCCGCCGAGTCCGACCATCTGGACCAGCGGGTCGAGCAGCGCCGAGAGCGCGGGTTCGGCCGCGACGCCGAGGCCGACACTACAGATCGTGATTCCAAGCTGACAGCCAGAGAGGTAGATTTCGAGTCGTTCCGTCATCTCCCACGCGCGTTCGAGGCCACGCGACCCTTGGAACTCCGCTTCGGAGAACTGCCTGACACGAGTCATCGCGAACTCGGTCGTGACGAAAAAGCCGTTGCCGAGTAAGAGTACAATCCCGGCGAGAAGTCTGAGGAAAGTTGCCGTTGTTACCATCGTTTCGTCTGTCGAGAGACCCGCGGGGAGGTGTTAAAGTCACTCCCCGTGTGTCGATTCTGCCGCAACTCTCGCGGGAACGATTGCAGGAGTACCTACATATATCTCGATGGGTCCCATGAGTCACGACCATGCGCCGAGCACTCGTCGACCTCTTGCAACGTAACGCAGAGCACGCAGAGACGTTCCAGTCGAAATTCGACGACGTCCAGGACGCCCAACACCCCGACGTAGTCACCGTCTGCTGTTCGGACTCCCGAGTCTTACAGGACCACATCTGGGGGAACGACGAACCGGGAGACATCTTCACGTGTGGCAACATCGGCAACCGTGTCGTCCAGCGGACCGAGGGCGGCGACGTCGTCTCCGGCGACGTGCTCTACCCGGTCGCACACACCGGCACGGAGACTATCGTCGTCGTCGGCCACAGCGGGTGTGGTGCCGTGACGGCGACGTACGACGCGCTCACGGACGGTCTCTCGGACGCCCCGGGAATCGAACACTGTCTCGACGTGCTGAAGCCGTACCTCGAACCCGGAGTCCACGAACTTCCGTCTGACCTCGACCGAACCGGAGCCATCAACCACCTCGTCGAGTACAACGTGGACCGACAGGTCGAGTTCCTCCTCGACAGCGACGAGATTGCCGACGACGTCGACGTCGTCGGCGTCGTCTACGACTTCCAAGACGTCTACGGGGGACGCCGAGGCGAGGTCCACGTGGTCAACGTCGACGGCGAGACCAGTGTCGAGACGCTCCGCGAGGAGTACCCGGACATCGCGTCCCGAGTCGACCGACTCTGGGAGTACTGAACTCGGTCTCCCCGACGTCGTTCTCGGATATCTTGTCCAACTACTTATTCAAAAGCGAGAGCGAAGGAGTCTATACTCGTGAGACAACGCTGTCTGGTCGCTCTAGAGAAATGGTAGTCGAACGAATCTAGCGGCGTTCTCTGTACCTCTCGGACCCCATTCCGTGAGTTCGCTCTCGATGTGTTTGTCAGTCCCATTCGAGAGCAGTCGAGGTGTTTATTAGTTCCCACCGCCACACGATATGGGCATTTTAGTACTTTTTTGTAGGTTTATAGAGCCATTTATTCTTTAAATGAACACTCTAAAGACAGTGTCCGTGTTTTTAGCCACGTTATTCAGAAGAGATGTGTAGACATATTTACTTACACCATCGTGGCTGTTCGACACTCACCGAAGCATCGACCCACCGTCGACGGTGAGCACCGTCCCGGTCACGTACGATGCATCAGTACACAGGAACGCGACGGCGTCTGCTACCTCGTCGGGAGTGCCGATGCGTTCGAGTGGCAGTTGGGCCGCGTAGTCGGCGAGTCCCGCTTCTGTCCAGAGGTCGGAGTCGGTGAGTAGGGGCGTCTCGATCAGTCCCGGTGCGACAGCGTTGACACGTATCGCGGGACCGAGTTGTTTCGCGAGACCCTTCGTCAGGCCGAAGACGCCCGCTTTCGACGACGAGTAGTGAACGCCGCCGGTAGCGCTCCCGCGGAGTCCCGCGACGCTCGACACGTTGACGATGGCACCACGGCCCCGTTCGAGCATCCCTGGGGCCGCCGCGCGAGCGACGAGATACTGCCCTTTGAGGTTCACGTCGAGGACGCGGTCCCACTCGTCCGGCCCGAGGTCCGAGAGGGCGACGGCCTGCGAGATGCCGGCGTTGTTCACTACCGCCTCGACGGCGGCCACGGACTCGATAGCCTCGATAGTCTCGCTGACGGCGTCAGGGTCACGAACGTCGACGGCGAACCCGTGGACGTCGTCGGCGTCCTGCCACTCGTCGTCGAGGTCGGCTACGTCGAGACACGCGAGGTAGTCGTACTTGTCACGGAGTCGTTCGACGACCGCTCGGCCGATACCGCTCGCTGCGCCAGTGACCACTGCCGCACGCTGTTGGTCCGCCATACCGCAGACACGACGTGGACCGTACTACCGTTTGGGGTCGTGGCGAATCGAGACGCCGACGCGAATCGCACGAGTACGAACTGTTTTGCCACCGGACTGTGAGCGAGTGGTATGGAGTTCGCAGTCAACGTTCCGACGAGCGCCGGCGATTCCGTCTACTCGCAACTGGCGTTCTGTGACAGTATCTCGTGGGCGGACCAACTCGCGTTCGCCACGTCGATGGAGACGCTCGGTTTCGACGGCATCGCGGTTCCCGACCACGTGATGACTGGGAGCGGACCGACGACGGAGTGCTTCGTCACGCTGGCGGCAATCGCTCGCGAGACAGACGACGTGTATCTCTATCCGAAGACGGTCAACAACCACCTCCGGAACCCCGCGTTGCTGGCGAAGCAAGCCGCCACACTCGACGCCGTGAGCGACGGCCGCCTGAAACTCGGGATGGGTGCGGGGTGGAAAGAGAGCGAAGCGCGCGCCTACGGCTACGACTGGCCCGGCGCGCCCACTCGACTGCGGATGCTGGAGGAGTCGATTCGGTTGATTCAGCGCCTGTGGACCGAAGACACCGTCGACTTCGACGGCGACTACTACACGCTCGACGGCGCGATGTGCCGCCCGCATCCCGTCCAAGAGCCACGTCCACCGATCATGGTCGGCGGCGGTGGCGAGTCGTTCACGCTCCGTATCACCGCTCAGTACGCCGACTCGTGGAACTTCTGGGGTCCGCCGGAAGTGATGCAGCACAAACTCGACGTGCTCGAACGTCACTGCGACGGCTACGGCCGTCCGTTCGACGACATCGAGCGCTCGTGGTTCGCGCGCTGTCTCATCCGAGAAGACGAGGCGGAACTCGACGCCCTCCTCGACGAGCACTTTCCGCGCTTCAAACCCGAGAACCGAGACGAGAGCGAGTTCCCGCTCGTCGGCACGCCGTCTGCGCTTCGAGACGACATCCAAACGTTCGTCGACATGGGGTTCGAAGAGGTCGTCGTCGAGTTCGTCGACTTCCCCGAGACGACGAGCGCCGAACTGTTCGCCGAGCACGTCGCGCCGGCGTTTCAGTAGCGACACCGGTGGGAGTCGGAGTCGTCCGCACGGCGACCGTACGAACCTGCGCGGAGGGAAACAGCTATCCAACCGATTTTCGTACGTGTACACGTGACACACCACAGCGTCTGCCTCACGTTCGACTTCGACGGTGTCTCCTCGTGGATTCACTCGTTCGACTCGCCGGACAGTCCGACGGAACTCTCTCGCGGTCTCTTCGGCGTCGACGTCGGCGCGCCCCGCGTTCTCGATCTCCTCGACGAGTACGACGTCGAGAGCACGTGGTTCACGCCCGGTCACACCATCGATAGCTTCCCCGAGCGAGCGGCGGAGGTGTGGAGTCGCGGTCACGACATCCAGCATCACGGCTGGTCGCACACCCGCCCTCGGCAGTACGAGTCGGAGGCCGCCGAGCGTGCAGACATCGAACGGGGCGTCGAGAGCATCGTCGACCTCACTGGCCGTCGCCCGACGGGCTATCGCTCGCCCTCGTGGGACTTCTCGACGCACACACTCGACATCCTACAGGACCTCGGATTCGAGTGGGATTCGAGTCAGATGGCGAACGATTTTACGCCGTACTACGTCCGCGACGGATGGGCCGCGCCCGCCGACGCTCCCTTCGAGCGCGGTGTCGAAACGGACGTGGTCGAAGTCCCCGTCTCGTGGCAACGCGACGACTTCCCGGCGTTCGCCTTCAGCCGCGAGCGTGGCTACGCGGACGAACGAGCAATCTTCCGGCAGTGGCGCGAGCAGTTCGACTGGATGGTCGACAACGTCGACGGCGGCGTCTTCGTCCTCACGATGCATCCGCAGGTCATCGGCCAGTCGCACCGACTCGCCCGACTGGAATCGTTCGTCGAACACGTCGCCGACACACCGAACGTCGCCTTCGAGACAGTCGAGACGGTTGTGGACCGTTTCGACTGACTCGGCTCTTCGACTGATTCGACTGGTTCGACCGATGCGACTCGTGACCTGCGCATCGAACAGCAAAAAATACGACCGCGGCGTCTTCTCGCAGCCCGTCAGTACCGGTGGCAGGCGACGATACGGTCCAGACCGTCCGGCGAGTCGAGTGCCGGGTCTTCGGTAGTGCAGATACTCGGGTCGACGAACGTGTCCGTCAGCAGCGTCGCCGCCTCGCGCCACGCACCCTCGGACGTAAGCGAGAGTGCTTCCTCGACTACGGTGCCCGATTCGCCGCTCGGAACGCCGTCGGGGAAGTACGTCTCCCGTGCGTCGGCCGTCCCGGCGTCGCGTGACTCGCGTTGCACCGCTCTGAGGAACCGTCGCACGTCCTCCCACGCCTCCTCGGAGAGCGCCAGTTCGCTCGGTGCGATGAGTTTCGGACAACGCGTGTGGAACCGACAGCCACTCGGCGGCGTAATCGGTGAGGGAACGTCGCCCGAGAGGGGTACCGTCTCTCGTTCGGCGCGCGGGTCCGGAACCGGAATCGCCGACAGCAGCGCCTGTGTGTAGGGATGTTTCGGCGACCGGAACAGGTCGTCTTTGTCGGCGAGTTCGACGAGTTCGCCGAGGTACATCACGGCGACGCGGTCACAGACGTGGCGGATGACGCTGAGGTCGTGACTGATGAAGAGGTAGGTGAGTCCGAACTCGTCTTGCAGGTCCTTCATCGTGTTGAGCACCTGCGCCTGTACCGACGCGTCGAGCGCCGACGTCGGTTCGTCGCAGACGATGAACTCGGGGTCTACCGAGAGCGCACGCGCGAGGTTGACACGTTGACGCTGGCCGCCGGAGAACTGGTGTGGATACCGGTTGTAGTGGTCGGCGTCGAGACCGACCGTCTCCAGCAGTTCCCGTGCCCGTCGCTCCTGTTCGCCGGGGTAGAGACCGTGCGCCTTCATCGGTTCCTCGACGATTTCGCCGACGGTCATCCGCGGGTCGAGCGACGCCTGTGGGTCCTGAAAGACGAACTGCATCCGCTTTCGCGACTGCCGAAGCTCTTCTCCCGACATCTCTGCGAGGTTCTTCCCGTCGAAGACGATGTCGCCCTCGGTCGGTTCGACGAGTCGGAGGAGCGTCCGAGCGAGCGTCGACTTGCCACAGCCAGACTCACCGACCAGCCCGATGGTCTCCCCGCGTCGAATGTCGAAGTCGACGCCGTCGACGGCGCGGACGTACTCCCGGTCGACCGTAATCGGGAGCAGTCCACCGTGCCGGTCGATTCGGAGACGGCTGAGAAATCCGTCCGTCGCGTCGAAGTACTTCTTCAGTCCGCGGACTTCGAGGAGTGGCTCCGCATCGGTTCGCTGTCGGTCCGTGTCCGTCTCGACACCGCCGTCGTCGAGTACCGACTGTTCCGTGGGCGTCTCTCGACTGCCATCGTGCTCAGTCTGGTTCGCACCGTTGTCGAGCGGTTCGCTCTCCCAGTAGCCGTCGTCGGCGAACGCGTCGTTCTTCAGACACGCCGCTCGGTGCGGCGACGAGTCGTCGCCCGACTCCACGAGACGGGTGTCGGGGTGTGTCCGGACGCAGGCTTCGCGCGCGTCGGGGCACCGGTCGTGGAACCGGCAGCCACTGGGCGGGTTGATGGCTTCGGGCATGATGCCCGTGATGGGCGACAGGCCGTCGACGTCGCGGTCGGGTCGGGGAATCGAACCGAGGAGTGCCTCGGTGTACGGATGTCGCGTCTCGTGGAACAGTTCGTCGACCGACGCCTGTTCGACGATTTCGCCGAGATACATCACGCTGACGCGGTCACAGATTTCGGCGACGACGCCCATGTCGTGCGTGACCCAGATGAACGATGTCTCGTATCGGGTCGTGAGCTCTTTGACGAGGTCGAGAATCTGCGCCTCGACGGTGACGTCGAGTGCCGTCGTCGGTTCGTCGGCGACGATGAGACTCGGTTCGCAGGCGAAGGCCATCGCGATGAGGACGCGCTGGCGCATCCCGCCGGAGAACTCGTGCGGATAGTCGTCCATCCGTCGTTCTGCCTCCGGAATGCCGACCTCACGGAGGCGGTCGACGGCAATCTGCGCCGCCTCGTCCCGTGAGACGTTCCGGTTGAGTTGGATGATCTCGCTCAACTGCTCGCCGATGGTGAAGACGGGGTTGAGACTCTCCGTGGGGTCTTGGAAGATCATCGCAATCTCTCTGCCCCGAATGCGCTCTCGAATCTCGCGACTGGAGAGCATCTCCGGTGCGCGGTGTGGTTCCGCGCCGGGGTCGTCACTCGTCTCGACATCGAGGAGCAGGTCGTCTTTGAACCGAATCTCGCCGTTGACGATCCGTCCCGGCGCGTCTATCAGCCGCATGATGCTCCGCGCGGCGACGCTCTTGCCCGCGCCGCTCTCGCCGACGAGACCGAGTACTTCGCCGCGCTGTACTTCGAACGAGATACCGTCGACGGCCCGAATCGTTCCCTCTTCGGTGACGAAGTGCGTTTGCAGGTCGCGGACGGTGAGTAACGTATCAGACATGAGTTGGGTGAGTCGGGGATAGGGCGGTTCGTGAGTGAGGTGCCTCTGTAGTGACTTCGTTTTCGAGTTCGGGGCGCTCGCTCGCGTCGACTGACTCGGTGTCGGTGTCGACGGCCCTGTCGAGCGTGCGCGACGGACTCGGCGAACTAGACGGACCGGCCCGTGTGCCCTGACTGCTCTGAGTGCCCTGACACGGGCCGCGTCTCGCCGAGTGTGTGGTCTCTCGATACATGGTCAGTCGTTCGACCGTGGGTCGATTGCGTCGCGTAGCCCGTCGCCGAGCATGTTGAACCCGATGACGGTCACGAGGATGGCGATGCCCGGCCAGATGCTGAACCACGGGTTGACGATCATGTACTGTCGCGATTGCGCGAGCATCTGTCCCCACGAGGGCGTCGGAGGCTGAACACCGAACCCAAGGAAGGACAGCGAGGCGACGATGAGGATGTTCACGCCGACTTGGAGCGTCGACTGGACGAGCACTGGCGCTAAACTGTTCGGGATGATGTGCCGGAAGATGATGTGTCGGTCACGCACGCCGGCGGCCTTCGCCGCCTCGACGTACTCCATCTCGCGAACGCTCAGCACCTGCGACCGAATCAGTCGCGTGAACACCGGAATCGTCGTAATCGACACGCCGACGATGGCGATGCCCAGTTCGCGGCCGAACGCGGACATGATGGCGATGACGAGGATGAGGAACGGAATCGCGTACAGCGACTCGACGAACCGCTGGAGCACGTCGTCGACCCAGCCACCGTAGTAGCCCGAGACTGCACCGATGACCGTGCCGAGGGTCATCCCGATGCCCGTCGCGAGCAGGCCGACCTGCACCGCGATTCGGGTCCCGTAGACGAGTCTGACCAAGATGTCGCGGCCCCGGTGGTCGGTGCCGAGCGGGTGTGCCCAGTTACCCGCGCCGAACTCGTTTTCGATACCGATCGGTGGGAGCAGAATTTCGCCCCCGGAAGGGTCGTTCTCGGGGTGGTACCAGAACGTCGCCGCGAACTGGTAGTCGAAGATGTCCGCGTCGATGGTCGTCAACAGTGCGACGAGCGTCACGATACCGATGACGTAGAGTCCGGCGCGCGAAGCGGAGTTTCGCTTCAGTTGGCGAAACGCCTGCGCCGAGCGCGAGACGGCCGTCCGTTCTTCCGTCGACGACCCGACTCGGGTGGACTCGCCGGCCGGAACCGTCGAGTCACTCATCGGCACCACCGTAGGAGATACGCGGGTCGATGACCGCGTACAGTACGTCGACGACCAGTACACCGAGGACGAACATGATGGCGAAGAAAATCGTCGTGCCCATGATCAGTTGGTAGTCTTGTGCCCGGACGGCCGTGATGATGAGGTTGCCCATTCCGTTGATGTTGAAGACGGTTTCAGTGAGCACCGCGCCACCGAGGGCGGTGGTGATCTGAATCCCGATTACGGTGAGCACCGGCAGTTGTGCGTTCTTGAACGCCTGCTTGCGGAGAATCGTCCGCTCGGAGATACCGTAGGCGCGGGCGAGTTGGACGTAGTCTTTGTTGAGCACTTCGAGCATCGACGAACGCTCGATGCGCGTGATAGCCGCCATCTGGAGCGTCCCCAGCGTTATCGACGGCAGGATGAGGTGCGACGCCGACGTCGCGAGGACGTCCAGCCGAGAGGTGGCCCCTTCGACAGACCCGGGCGGTGCCCACGGCATGACGAGTCCGCTCGGCGGCAACAGGTTCGTGTAGTAGGCGAACACGATGATGAGCAGCAACCCGACCCAGAAACTCGGCGTACTGACGCCGACGAGCGACGTGATACGTGCCAGATGGTCGTAGCGGTTGTTGCGATTCTTCGCAGCGAAGACGCCGAGTGGGATGGCCGTTCCGATTGCGAGCGTGAAACTCGACACGAGCAACAGCAGCGTCACGGGAAGCCGCTCCAGAATCTTCGCCGTGACCGGCACGCCGCCGTAGTGGATGCTCGTTCCGAAGTCACCGGTCGCGATTGCGGCGAGATACTTCACGTACCGGACGTACAGCGGTTGGTCGAGTCCGTACTGGACACGCGCGGCTTCGATAGCCGCGGCGTCGGCACTCGGCCCGACGAGGATGCGCACCGGGTCGCCGGGGATGGAGTTGATGAGGACGAACGTGACCGTGACGACGAACCACAGCACGGGGACGATTTGGAGCAACCGTCGACCGATGTAACCGGCTGTCGTCATAGGTAGTGTGGATGGGGAGTGCGCATTTAGCGTTTGTTAGTGTCGGGGTGTGCTCACGTGACTCACGCTACTTGTCGACCGAGACGTTGTTGTAGCTGGTGACGAGTCGCGGGTTCTGTGGCGACACCGGGTGCACCTGAAAGTCCTTGACGGACGACTTCACGCCGTAGGAGTTCTTGTAGTTGAACGCCGGGAGGTGCACTTTGTCCTCCAAGAGCGTCCCGATCGCAGACTGGTAGAGCTGTTGGCGCTCGGCCCGGTCGGTCGACTCTCTGGCACCCTTTATCTGCTCCATCACCTCGTCGTTCTTGTAGTAGACGCCCTGGTTCACGCCCTCCGACTCCTCGTGGAACAGGTTGAACATGAAGTCGTCGGGGTCGGGGTAGCGGACCCACCCGAGGACGTAGATGTTGTAATCGGAGGCGTTGCCGGTGTAGGCCTGACTGAGCATGGCGCCCCAGTCGAGGCGTTCGACGTGCGCTTCGTAGCCGGCCTCCTTGATTCCGTTTGCGATGGAGAGACCGATGTTCTCGCGGTTGTCGTCCGGCGGAACGATGATCTTCGCGTCCCAGTCGGCGGGGACGCCCGCCTCCTCGAACAACGACGTCGCCTGTTCAACGTCTTTGTCGTTGGGGTACTGCTTCCACTGGTCCAGCGGCATGTCCCACTCTTCGACCATCGGACCCGGAAGCGGCCCGTACTGGCGAAGGCCAGCGGGTGCGATGTACCGCTCGACGGCGTCGTCCATCGAGAAACTGTAGTCGATGGCCTCACGGACCCGCTTGTCGGCGGTCGGCCCCTCGTTGCAGTTGAACGCGACGTAGAAGTAGCCGACACTCTCGACCGCAGAGATACTCGTGTCTTGGGCGCTCTCGACCGAGTCCCACAGTTTCGGCGGAATCGTCTCGATGACGTCCACCTCTCCGGTCTTCAGGTTGGTGACACGGGTCGTCGACTCCCCGATAGGAGTGAACTCGACACCGGCGACGTTCGGCGTCTCCTCGCCCCAGTAGTCGTCCCAGCGTTCGAGCGTGACGTAGTTGCTCTCCTCCCACTCGACGAACTTGAACGGCCCGGACCCGATAGGCTGTGTCGTGCTGAACGCCTCTTTGTCCTCCTCGCGCACTGCCTTGGGGACGACTTGGTGGGTGAGGACGTGTTGGAACATCGCGTAGGGGTTCGCGAGGTCGAACTGGACCGTCGTGTCGTCGATGGCCTCGGCCGAGTCGATGACGCTGAAGATGCCCAACAGCGGCGTCTCCTCTTCGATGGGTGCGAGAAACGAGTACGCGACGTCTTCGGCGGTCACGGGGTCGCCGTTGTGGAACGTCGCGTCCTCGACGATGTCGACGATGTACCGCGTGTTGTCTCGCTCGATAGTCGGCATGTCCGTCGCCAGATTCGGCACGACGTCCGTCCCTTCACCGTAGGTGTAGAGTTGACTGAACACGCGGTTCGCGACGAGTGCGTCCGGGTTCGACAGTTGGGTGATGGGGTCGAACCGAACCGGGTTCAGCGACTGGCCGATGTTTATGGTCGCACTCGAACTGCCGCCGGACCCCTGTGCGTCGGTGCCGGTACTGCCACTGCCGCCGTCACCACTGGCGTTTCCGTCGCCTCCATCTCCCGAGTTCGAGGTACACCCGGCGAGGAGTACGGGCATCGACACACCGGTCGCTTTCAGTAGGCTTCTCCGTGAGACATTATCTCTCATTATGGGTGTCGGAGCATTTCGGTACACCGATGTTAAATCCTCTTTTTGCGGCAATACACACGTCAACGTGACGAATCAGTGTCTGGAGGGCGAACGACTATATACCAGAACTGTGCGTATCTGGCTATGGACTCAACGGAGTCACAGTCGCTCCTAGCGGAGATGACGTGGCAGGAAGCCGAACTCGCGTTCGACGAGGCGGATTTCGTCGTGTTACCGTGTGGTGCGACAGAACAGCACTCGACGCATCTCCCGACGTCGGTCGACACCATCCGCGCGAAGCATCTGACCGCGGAACTCGCCGACGCGGCGTCGGAGTACGACCTCGATTTGCTCGTCCTCCCGGTGCTTCCGTACGGCTACTCGGAACATCACCTCAACTACTCGGGAACGGTCTCGGTCGGTGCCGACACGTACCAGGAGATAATCATCGATATCGGCAGGTCGGTGCAGCGACACGGGGCGACGCGGTTTCTCGTCACGAACTTCCACGCCGGGAATATCGAGCCACACAAACTCGCACTCGACAGACTCCAACGAGACCACGACCTCGACTCGTACTACGTCCACTGGACCGACTTCGCCCGTGAGCGGTTAGAAGAGCGGTTCGGAAGCGAGTGGGGACACGCCGGCGAATACGAGACGAGCGTCATCGAACACTATCGCCCCGAACTCGTCCACGCCGAGCGTAAGACGCCACAGACGAAGAAGAATCGGTACGAGGTCCGCCAGTACAGTCACTTCGACGACTTGACCGTCGAAGGAGGACTCGGTGACCCGACGCAGTCCGACCCGGTGTTCTTGGCCGAGGTCATAGAGGAGACGACCGACGACATCTTGGGCCATCTCCGCTCGGAACGCGAGTAACGACCCGACGACCAACGACCGGCCGACGAACGGACTGACAACCACTCACCACTCTCCGCTCGCTGTGTCGTCGAAACGAGAGACTGAGATGAGAAGCGAGAGGGAGACTACAACGTGAGGTGGAAGGGTGGCTCTGTTTCTGCGGGCAGTGGTGTCTCGTACTCACCGGGAACCGACGTCTCGAACTCTTCGTGGGCCGCGGCCAGCAACTCGTCGTCGGTCAGTAAGTCGAGCGTCGTCGCCGCGAGCACTTTCGCCGCGTACACCGCCGCCTTCGGCCCGAAGCTCCCGTTAGACGCGACGGCTTGCCACGTGTGTGAGGGCGTTCCGACGGGCCACGACGCCGCCCAGAACTGCGCAGTCGGCGTTATCCAACTCACGTCGCCGACGTCCGTCGACCCTTTGAGCACGGTGTCGACGTCGTAGGAGGGTTGGGCCTCGGGATACAGCACAGACGACCGAGCCTCCGCTCGTGGGCCTTCGGGGAGTTGTGCTGTTCGGGCGTCGACTGTCTCGGGTGACAGCGTCTCTTGGAGCTCTGCTGCGAACGCACGGTCCTCCTCGGTGTACGGAATCGGACCGGCACGTCGCATGTTCTCCAGCACTCTGTCGGAGAGCACGTGGTTCGCGACGTAGTCGTAACAGCCAGTGTGGAACTGTCGTTCGACGTCCGTCTGCGTCATGAGGGCGGCCCCCTCGGCGACGTCGTCGAGCCAGTCGGTGATGCGGTCGACTTCCGCTCGAGTCGGCGCTCGGACGTAGTACCACGCCGTCGCTTCGGCGGGAACGACGTTCGGTGCGCCGCCGCCGTCCGGAATCGTGTAGTGGAGTCGGGCGTCGTCGGAGAGATGCTCGCGCATGAACTCCGCGCCGGTGTTGAGGAGTTCGACGGCGTCGAGCGCGCTTCGTCCCGACTCGGGGCTGTCGGCGGCGTGAGCCGACTCGCCAGTGAAGTTGTACTCCACGGAGTTCATCGCGAGTGTCTGGGCCATGAACGGCGCGCTCAGGTGACTCGGATGCCACGTCAGTGCGGCGTCTAACTCGTCGAACGCACCGGCACGCGCCATGAAGACCTTTCCGACGAGTATCTCCTCCGCGGGACAGCCGAAGAACGTCACCGTCCCGTCGAGATGCTCGTCGTCGATAGCCTCCTTGACGGCGAGTGCAGCGCCGACACCGGCCGCCCCGAAGAGGTTGTGCCCACAGCCGTGACCGGGGGCACCGGCTTCGACCGGTTCTCGCGTCGACGACACCGTCTGTGACAGACCGGGGAGTGCGTCGTACTCACCGAGGATACCGATGTGCGGGTCGCCGTCTCCGTAGGTCGCACTGAACGCCGTCGGCATCCCACCGAGGCCCTCTGTGACGTCGAAGCCCGCCTCGGCCAGTTCGGTCGAGAGCAACTTCGCAGACTCCGTCTCGTGCAGGCCGAGTTCGGGGTTCTCCCACAGTACTTCGGTAAGCGAGGTAATCCTCGGTTTTAGCGACTCGACACGCTCGAACACGCTGTCGTGGTTCATTGAATCTCACGGAGCAAATCTGGAGTCTGTACAATAAGTGTTTGGTAGCGGGTGACGTATGGTGGTCTTTCACGGTGATAACTACAGATACGGGAGAGACGAATCGGCTCGACGGTTTCGGAACCGTCGACGAAGCGCGTAGTACAGCCGCTCTTCGCGGCGTCGAACCTCTCTGAGTGTCCGTGGACGACATCCATGCGAGCGATGGAGTGGTTGGCACGAAACTGAGCCATTGGTCTTCAGCAGTTGTCTCGTGGGTGATTGTCACCGTCGCGCGCGTAGTTCGCTAGAGGGAACCGCAGATTCGGGAGAGACGAAAGTACTATGTGTGGAGTTACCAATAGACAGTCGATGGTTACCAACACGACGGACCGGACCCTGAAGACGACAATTATGACCTTCAGGGTCGTCGAATTGCTCAAGGCACGAGATGGAGCAGGTGTGACCGAAGTCGCTCACGAACTCGACATCGCACCGAGTACTGCACACAACCACTTGAGTACGTTAGAAGCACAGCAGTACGTCGTCAAAGAGGGAGATACGTACCATCTCGGTCTTCGATTCATCGGTCTGGGAAACTTCGTTCGGACGCGGAAACAAGGATTTGGGAAAGCCGAACACTACACGACGGTGCTCTCGGAGGAGTCCGAGTGTCGCTCGATATTCACCGCAGAAGAGCACGGGCGCGGCGTGTACATCCACACAGCGCCCGGAAAACACGGCGTCTGGACGCAGTCGACGGTCGGAAAACGAGTCTATCTCCACTCTACGGCGAGCGGCAAAGCTATCCTCGCACACATGCCCCGAGAGCGAGTCGAGGAGATCGTCGAGCAGGTAGGACTTCCGCGGGAGACAGAACAGACGATAGACGACCAAGCAGACCTGTTCGCCGAACTCGAAACGGTCAGAGAGCGAGGATACGCGACGAACGTCGAAGAGCAAATCGAAGGCGTCCGGGCGATTGGAGCGCCCGTCTTGCAACCCGACGGAAGCGTATTCGGCGCGCTCAGCGTCGCAGGACCGTCGAATCGGATGAAAGGGGCTCGATTCGACGAACTGACCGAAATCCTTCTGGGTATCGCGAACGAACTCGAACTGAGTATCGCTCTCTCGTGAGTCGAGCAGAGAATTTCTCTGAATCCATTCCAACCATTACAGATGTAAGGTTGTAATATCACTCCAACTCGTTCACTGAACCACCGACCTCACCGAACGGTACGGGTGTCAGTGACGTCGACGACGATTCGGAAGAGACGAAGCGAATCCGTCACTCCGATGAGTCCACAAACAGAGTGACTTCCCCGAACAGATATCTAATGATTTATATCGAATTTCGATGGCAACTCCACAGGGTTCTGAGCGCGAAGAGCCCATCGGCCTATAAGATTTCCATCTGCCGGTTTCTTCGCCAGCGTTGATAACGTGAGTTACTGCCTATATTCGCTCTGTAGTCGATTAATGCATTAAATAATATAAGAATGAAAACCTATACACTATAACTGGAATTTGCTAGACAGAATACTCATCAAAGTAGAATATCTAGCTGATAGTCGTAGGTATGATCTTTGACCGACATCATACACAAATTAGCTTAGATAGATTCGCGGGCGATCAGGGTGGTCTGCAGAGGTGGGGTGCGTTCCATGTTCCTTGCTAACTCAAAACGTAAAGGGGAGGGTGAATTGAGACATACACCGAGATGATACAAAGATGAATCACAACGACTTCGTCGTCGACGGGATACGGTTGATTGTGGTCTACAGCGCATCACGGAGCCGCGTATGAGCTACCGTGTACCAGCGGTGCCAAACATTCATTGACCGACCCGCAGTAAATCCGTACAATGGTTCAAGGCGGCCCGATTGTCCAAATCGGCGTGATTCTTCTCTCGATACTGGGTCTGTGGATTGGTGCGCGGTTCTTAGTCGATGCCGTCGTACGGTTGGCTCGACGGTTCGGGCTCTCGGATCTCACGATCGGGCTGACTATCGTTGCGATGGGAACATCGACACCAGAGCTCGCGGTTTCGGTCGATGCTGCGCTCAAGGGTGCAGGTAATATCGCGGTTGCAAACGTCCTCGGCTCGAACATCTACAATCTGGCGTTTATTCTGGGCGTGATATCGCTGCTGAAGGTGATTCCAGTCGAAAAATCGCTTATTCATCGTGATGGCTTCGCTCTACTGGCAAGCACCCTCGTCGGTGGAATCGCAATTTTCGACCTCCAGATTACGAGGTTCGAGGGAACGCTCTTAGCGGGAGTGTTCGTCGCCTATACGGTCTATCTACTCCGCGCCAACCAGTCGGACTCGACGGTAACCACCAGTCAGTCACCCGAAGGGGGGGTGACCAGCCCAGTGACCGAGCGTGTGAACTTTCGCGGGCGTGACTTCGGACTTCTCCTGGGTGGACTAGCGCTGGTACTGGTGAGCGGCGACTACATGGTGGCAGCCGCTTCGGAGCTGGCCCGCAGCGTCGGTATCTCCGAGTGGGTAATCGGCGGGACGATCGTCGCAGCGGGTACGTCGACACCGGAGTTCGCCGTATCGCTGATGGCACTCCAGCGAGGGAGCCTTGGCGTCTCGGTCGGAAACGTCGTCGGCAGCAACATCTACAATGTCACGGGAATCTTGGGTGTCGCAGCGGTCGTTAATCCTCTCGTAGTGAGTAGCCTGGCACTGGAGACGTTAGCATGGTTGGCTGGAATCTCTCT
Organism: Halogranum rubrum; assembly: GCF_900114455.1. Lineage (GTDB taxonomy): Archaea > Halobacteriota > Halobacteria > Halobacteriales > Haloferacaceae > Halogranum > Halogranum rubrum. The sequence goes on from NZ_FOTC01000002.1 coordinate 1,008,168, forward strand.
TCTGATGGTTGCCGCCCTCTGGACGGGACGAATCCTCTCTCGGTTGGAAGGTGCCTTACTTGCCACCTCTGAAATTGCTCGCTGGATTCTCGGTTTGCTTGGATTGGTCGGATAACCTATCTCGAACCCGGGGTGCACCGACCGAGTGACGGTTCTCGCCCGGAGTCTGACTCATGAAACCCGGACGGACGAGGTACCGTGTCGTCAGTCGAAATTGAGAAACGAGATAGCAGCTACTGGAAGAAGAATCAACCACCTGAGCAGCAATACAGGATTTGAGATGGTCGATTTCGACCACCGACTGCTCCTCTGTTCCACTTTGTCCAGGTGTCAAGCTGACGTTACAGATTCCGACTACGTTGTCGCTCTCTGTCTGACATAGAGGAACGACGACGGTTTACCGATGACCCACGAATCGGCCGTTAGATGAACTCGAAGCGGTGGCTTCAACGTCATCAAGTCGGCGTCTATGCAGTCTTCGTTCTCCTCGCCGTTGGCGTCGGAATCGGTCGCTCGAACTCGGCGACGCTTTTCGAGCGACTCATCGACCCGATACTGGCCTCTCTGCTCTACGTCACGTTCCTCGAAATCCCGTTCGTCCGACTCCGTCGCGCATTCGCGAACGGGCGATTTGTTGCGGCAGCACTGGGTATGAACTTCCTCGTCGTCCCTATCGTCGTCTGGGGACTCACTCGGTTCCTCCCCCAACGACCAGCCATTCTCGTGGGTGCGTTGATGGTGCTTCTGACACCGTGTATCGACTACGTGATTACCTTCACCGAACTCGCCGACGGCGACTCCGAACAGATTACCGCGACGACCCCAGCCCTGATGCTCGTCCAACTGTTGTTGCTCCCGGCGTATCTGTGGCTGTTCATGGGTTCGGAAGTCGCGGAAGTCATCGAGCCGGGGCCGTTCGTCGAGGCGTTCTTGATAATCATCGCGCTCCCACTGACGCTCGCGTGGCTTACCGAAGTGTGGGCGGAACGGTCGTCGAGGGGTAACGCGTGGCAGGAGACGATGGGGTGGTTACCGGTTCCGATGATGGGCGCGACGTTGTTCGTCGTCATCGCGTCACAACTTCCCCGGGTACAGAGTTCGATTGCACAGATTGCAGTCGTCGTTCCGGTGTACGTCGCCTTCCTCGTCGTTATGCCAATACTCGGACGACTCGCAGCGGGAGTCTTGCAGATGGATGCCGGGGAGGGTAGGGCGCTCGTGTTCACGTCGGTCACCCGTAACTCGCTGGTCGTCCTCCCACTCGCACTTGCGCTTCCGGCAGGTTATCGACTGGCACCTGCGGTCGTCGTGACACAAACGCTCGTCGAACTGGTCGGGATGGTTACTCTGACGCGAGTCGTCCCGGCGTGGCTCGTACCGGACTCGCCGAAGCGACTCTCACTTTCCAGACTGACGAGTCGTAAGTGAGGTCTATGGGAACCGTGTCCTCGTGCAACGACCGAGAGACGAGAGAGCAACTGCCCAAAGAAGAGTCAACTAACAAAACTGCGATACAGGTCTCAGAATCCCAAAATCAGCTACCGCTTCTCGCGCTGATGAACCTTGTTCGGGTCTCGGACTGATGTTACAGATTTCGTCTACTTTGCCGCTTTCTCGACATCGGCCCCGACGATGGTCGCTTCTTCACCAAGTAGTGCGTAAGTTTAGAGTTCGTTCTCTTTCCACTGAACCAACTGTTGATGCCAATCAACGAACTCCTGAATCGTTCCCGCCGTCGTGCGTCTAATGCCCGCATCTTTCATCGTTGCGACGACGGTCTCGGCTAACTCTGCGACTGCGTTGTATAGCGTCTTCGGCTGAAGACGGTACTGGTGGGCTCCGATTGGATTTCCGACTAAGTCCTCCATAATCAGTCTGGTCTCCGAATCTACCGTTTCGAGCCGCCAATCAAGATACGCACATCCTCTATCCCCGCAAACACAACAAAATGGGTTTGCGCTTGCGGAGCCAGTCCTCTCGAATTCACTACTCATCTCAAACATCGATTTCACGGTATCCGATACGTCGAACTCATCCGGAATTCTCCGCTCTACACACAGTTCATCCCCGTTCAGATAGAGATGGACTCGGCCAATTACTGCAGAACCATACAGTCGTGTGCCCTCTCGAAAATCCACTCCTGCTTCGACGTAATCTAGTTTCTCTGTCTCGAATCGAATTGTTCTGAGCAGAGGCCTGTTGTTCATTTTAGAAGCAGTTACTAGAACGAGAGATAAATCTTATTAGCTAATTAGACAGTAGTGTTCAATATTCTCTCTCGAATGTTATATGCTACCGCTTCTCGCGCTTATGAACCTTGTTCAGTTCAATAACTCACGTAACACGGTCGCGTGTACTTTTCCGGTATCCAAGTATCCCTTCTGTGGTAGTTGGTGATCGTTCATCTCTCTCGCGTCCGAACAGTTGTGTTCACTCGTCGTTCGCAGTGCTCGTAAGGATTAGTTCGGTCGCCTCGTCGGGAGCGTCCCAATGAGGGTAATGCCCACTGTCCTCGAACCAGTACAACTGAGCGTTGGGGAACCTGTCCAGCGCGCGTTTTGCCTGCCTGGGCAGGGTAACTCGATCCTTGCGCCCCCATCCGATTACGACCGATCCCGGTGTGGAGTCCGTCCCCGGTTGGCTCGGGCCGAACGCCAACCGACGAAGTAGTTCGTCAAACGACGGCGAGTCGGCGAAGGTCCGCATCTCCTCCCGTGTGACCTCGGCGGAGAGGTCCCAGGGCCGTGCCGAGAGCTGAATCAGGAGCATGGTCCGACCGACGGCACTCCCCATCAGCCGGTCCATCACGGGTTGGAGGAGGCGAACGAGACGTATCGAGGGGGCGAGCGTCGCGTAGAAGAAGTACCGCTCCCACCCCTTCCAGAACCCACCGGGATCGAGTGCAACGGTTGTGCCGACCTCCCCGCGGCGCGCGAGTTCGAGGACGAGTCGCGCTCCCATCGAGTTGCCGACCACGTCGACGCCGGCGAGGTCGTTCGCATCGAGAAACGAAGTGACGGCATCGGCAAGGGTGTCGATGGATACTTCACCGGAGAGCGCCGGCGTCTCCCCGTGACCCGGGAGGTCCACTGCGACGACTTCCCGTTCGGCGGCCAACCCGTCGAGGATGGGGGTCCACGTCCGCCAACTCCCGCCCAGTCCGTGGATCAAGAGTAACGGTTCACCGGACCCGCGACAGACGTGATTCATCTCCATACACTACTAGGGGGACTCCAGGGTTGTATCAGTTCGTGTACGAAATCGAAACTCGTCGTCGCGTGCCGCTCGCGGTTGTCCACGAACAGCGATTCTGCGTCAGGGGATGTTGGCCACTGAACGACATCTGATTGAACGGAATACGGTCGCAATCCGACCGTCTTGTCGAGGCCCCTCGGCAGGGACTCGATACCGCTGGCGTCCCTGACTCGTGAGTCGCCAGTCGAGCCCCGCCAGTCGATGAGTCAGGCAGTCGACCGACCGACGGTTGCGTCGGGGCCCAGCAGGAGGGTCCCGTCCAGTGACTCGAGGCCGATGTTGTACTCGTTAGCTCCGTAGATACAGGTACGTAAACGGGACGTCCGGGTCCCTACTACCTGCTTTCCCGCTGCTCTACCTTGTTCAACTCGATGAGTAACCGGAAAATCGCTTTCACCAGATTCGCGTCGACTTCGAACCGTTCGGCGTTCAGGCCAGCACGCTCCATCACTTTATCCTCCTGCGATTCGTCCGTCGTCGGCAGGTCTTGTTCGGCTTTGACCTGTGCGACGGTGTCGGCGACGTAGGTTCGCCGGGCGATGAGTTCGACGATTTCACGGTCGATGTCCTCTATCTCTTCGCGCAGTTCGTCCAGGCTCATGTCCTCCGGTCGTATCTCGGTCATCTCGTTCGTCTCGTTCTGTGTCATAGGGTTCGTGCTCCGTCGTTTCGTGTCGTCGTCTGCCACGTTGTTCCATCGCGTTCGTCCCAGCGTTTCTGCACGTCTTCCAGTCGCGCTCGTTCGCCGACGGCGACGACGCTCGGTCCGGTACCCGAAAGCGAGACACCGTCGACGCTCGGCATCGCCTCGACGGCGGGGTCCGTCGGAAATCCGAGGGCCGCCGAGAAGGCGAGACCGTTGACCGTCATCGCCTCGCCGTACCGGCCGTCGAGTGCGAGGTCGGCGACGAGGTGGGCCATCGGCGCGACCTGTTTGCAGCGGTCGACGTCGGCGTCGGCCGAGAACGCCTGTTCGGGCGGTGTCCAGACGAGGACGTCCCACTCGACCTGTTCGCGTGAGAGCAAGTCGTCCGTCTCGTTGTCGGTGACGGTGACGCCGCCGAGCATACTCGCCGTGGCGTCGTCGAACGCGCCGGTGACGGTGACGCCGACGTCGCGGGCCGCCTGCACGCCGATGCGACAGGCGTCTTCGCGGTCGATGTCGTCTGTGGCGTCCAGCGCCGAGAGCGTCGCCAGCACCGTCGCGTTCGCGGCCGCGCTGGAACTCTTGAGTCCCGAAGCCATCGGGAGGTCGCTCTCGGTTCGCACGTGTCCGCCCTGCCCGTCGCCGAACTCGTCGACGACGAGTTCGACACAGCGCTCAACGAGACGCGTGTCGGCGTCCGGCGAGTCGTCGATTTCGCCAGTGACTTCGTCGCTGCTGTCGAGTTCGACGCTCGCTCGCGTCTCGGCGTCGATGGCGAACGCCGACCCGACACCGGTAGCGAGAGCGTTCAGTACGGTTCCCGCCCCGAGGGCGGCCGCTCGGCCGTTCATACACTGAGACTGCCAACCATCGCAATAGGTGTGGCGGTCCCTGCCGTATTCGCGTCTCCGAGTCGGACCGCCGCGACGCTCCCGAGACGCGACGCTTTTCCCCACGCCCCCGGTAGCGTCGTACATGAGCGCACGCAACGACGTCGCCCCGAGCACGCTCGGCGTCGAACTCCGCGAGGAGGGTGTCGTCGTCGAGTATCTCGACGGCCGAACGACCCTCTACCGAGGTGTCCCCCGGACAGTCAGTGACACGCTGACGACGGGCCCCGGCAAGGAGACGCACATCCTCGTCACCGACCCGACGGAGACAGAGGGCGTGTTGATGTACGTCAACGACCTCAAGACGCACGACGACATCCTCGAACAGAGCGGTGTCGGCCGCGTCATCCTGAACGCCGACGAGGAAGAGGAGCTGTTCCCCGGCGTCACCGTCCACCGAATGGGAGGAATGCGCACCGAAGTCGCTGCCGACCCCGACGTGGCCCGTGGCCGCGTGTTCGTCTTCGTCGAGGACGACTGGGGCGAACAGAGCTACGAGTTCGTCGCCGACGCGTCCTAACCGTGGCGCTCCGCAAACAGTGGCGCACGTTGGACAGAGCGACTGTCGGGAAGGCTCCCGACCGCTTCGGTTACTACGAACTCGGCGACGCGGACGGAGCCGTCGTCGATAGCAGCGTCGGCGTCCTTCGGGACGCGCTGAAAGACGCCCTCTCCTACGGCAGTGCCAGCAAGGTGCGGTGGACAGAGGCGACGTCCCGAGAGCACGCCGAGCGACTGGCCGAGGAACACCGGTAACGCCGGGGCCGCGTCGAGTCACCTTCTACCGACTACCAACAGTACGACGGCGAGTCACTCGCGAACCGCTGGGGAAGGGTAAAGGTCCGGCCACGCCAAGCCGGGGACATGAGCGACGAGACGGCACTCGAACTCACCGTTCGCGGTGCCGAGAAGCGTGATGCGGGCAGGGGAATCGCCCGACTACCCGAAGACGCACGCCAGCGACTCGGTGTCCTCAGTGGCGACACCGTCGTCATCGAGGGAGAACGCGAGACGGTCGCGAAGGTGTGGCCCGCCCGTGGCGGTGCGACCGGTCAGAGTATTCAAGTCGACGCCGACACCCGCACGAACGCCGGCGTCAAGATCGGCGAGTCGGTTCGCGTCCGACGACAGGCCGTCGAAGAGGCCGTCGCCGTCACCCTCGCCGCCCCCGACGACCTCGGGTTCGACGACAGCGACCTCGTCCGGCAGAGCGCCAAACGGGACCTACTCGACCGACCCCTCCACCAAGGCGAACGCGTTCGTATCGAACGTCTCGGCGGGAGCGCGTTCGTCGTCACGAAGACGGTTCCCGACGGCACCGTCCGCGTCACCGAAGACACGAGTGTGACGATTACCCGGAAATCGAGCGTGCGCGAGAGCGTCAGCAAGACCGTCGACAGCGTCACCGGCGACGGGTCGACATCGACGCCGAAAGCCGACGACCGAACTGGTGTCACCTACGAAGACATCGGTGGGTTGGACGAGGAACTCGACCTCGTCCGCGAGATGATCGAACTCCCGCTCTCGGAACCCGAGGTGTTCGCTCGTCTCGGCATCGAACCGCCGAAAGGCGTACTCCTCCACGGCCCACCGGGGACGGGAAAGACCCTCATCGCGAAGGCCGTCGCCAACGAAGTGAACGCGACGTTCATCACCGTCTCGGGGCCCGAGATAATGTCGAAGTACAAGGGGGAGTCCGAGGAGAAGTTGCGCGAGAAGTTCGAGGAGGCCGAAGCCAACGCACCGGCCATCGTCTTCTTCGACGAGATAGACTCCATCGCGGGCAAACGTGACGACGGCGGCGACGTGGAGAACCGCGTCGTCGGCCAGTTGCTCACGCTCATGGACGGACTCGACGCCCGCGGCGACGTCATCGTCATCGGCGCGACGAACCGAGTCGATTCACTCGACCCCGCACTCCGTCGCGGCGGTCGATTCGACCGCGAGATAGAGATTGGCGTCCCCGGCGAGGCAGGCCGTCGCGAGATTCTGGACGTCCACACCCGCCGGATGCCGCTGGCCGAGGACGTCGACGTGGACCGCATCGCCAGTCGGACGCACGGCTTCGTCGGTGCCGACCTCGAATCGTTGGCGAAGGAAGCCGCGATGACGGCACTCCGTCGGGTGCGTCGCGACGGCGAGCGTGTCCCACTCGACGAACTGGAAGTCGTACGCTCTGATTTCGAGGCGGCGATGGCCTCCGTCGAACCGAGCGCGATGCGCGAGTACGTCGCCGAGACACCGGCGACGACGTTCGAGAACGTCGGCGGCCTCCAAGATGCGAAGGACACGCTCGAACGCGCCGTCACGTGGCCGCTGACCTACGGCCCGCTGTTCGAGGCGGCCAACACGTCACCACCGTCTGGTGTCCTCCTCTACGGCCCACCCGGAACCGGGAAGACGCTCCTCGCCCGCGCCATCGCCGGCGAGAGCGGCGTCAACTTCATCCACGTCGCCGGACCGGAACTCCTCGACCGATACGTCGGCGAGTCCGAGAAAGCGGTGCGAGAGGTGTTCGAGCGCGCTCGACAGGCGTCGCCGGCAATCGTCTTCTTCGACGAGATAGACGCCGTCGCGACCAACAGAGACAGCATGGGTAGCGACTCGGGTGTCGGTGAACGCGTCGTCTCGCAACTGTTGACCGAACTCGACCGCCTGACGGACAACCCGAATCTCGTCGTTCTTGCGGCCACGAATCGCCGTGACGCCCTCGACCCGGCGCTCCTCCGACCCGGTCGACTGGAGTCTCACGTCGAAGTCCCCGCACCGGACCACGACGCTCGCCGGGCCATCCTCGCCGTTCACACCCGCGACAAACCCGTCGACGACGACGTCGACCTCGACGCGCTCGCCGGGCAGTTGGAGGGCTACTCCGGGGCCGACCTGACGGCCGTCTGCCGAGACGCCGCGATGTCCGCCATCCGCGAGGTGGCCGACCAGTACGAGAGTCCCGACGAGGCCAACGAACACCACAAGGAGATACTGATTCGGCGGGAGCACTTCGACGCCGCCGTCGAGTCGGTTCGGCCGTCGCTCGGCGCGGTTTAACGTCGAGACGACTTCTCCAGTACGGCCCGATAGTGCCCACCGCTTGGGTTCTGGTGAACTTCGCTCACCGACCACGGCGTCCCCACCGCCGCGTCGCGGAGTCGCTCGGGACCGAAGAGGACGAACGAGAGCGTCCGCTCGACGAGTCGCTCGTCGTCTCTGTCGTACTCGAAGTGAAAGGCACGACGAGCGACGCTTTCCCGCGGGTCCGACCGGTAGCCGAGTAGCTTCGTCGCGTCGGGGTCGCATGGGTCGTAGTTGTCGACGACGGCCGTCGCCTCGGCGTCGGTGACGAACGCGAGGTCAGAGAGGAGTGCCGAGACACCCGCCAACGACCCGGCCAGACCGAGTTGCGTCCCGCACATCCACACCGAGCGAAAGCGGTCACGCGGGAACGACAACTCGAACATGTCGGCGACGAGTGCGTCGTCGACGCCGCGGGCGCGGGCGGCGGCGACGGCCCCCGGACTCACGTCGAAGGCGACGCAGTCGTCGACTCGCTCTTGCAGATACAGCGCGTGGTTGCCAGCACCACAGCCGACGTCGACGATTGGTCCGTCGAGCGAGTCGAGGAGGCGCTTCGTCGATGCGTTCCACTGTGTGGGGTCGCCGAAGTAGTTCTCGTGGATGTGCGCGTCGGCCGTCTCCGCGCCGTCGACGTACCGGCAGTCGCCTCGCAGACCGTCGCGTTGGTAGTCGAACATCGCCAGTCCGAGTGCATCTACGGACATGATGTGGGGTACTCTGCCACATTACATAAATCTGTCACGACGATAGTCGATAGCACACCACGGCGTCGGGTCGACCCGGTCGCACGCCGCCGGATATATGTGGGTGCGTCACGGTGTGGCAGCCAATGGAGAATCAGTTACTCCCCGAGAAAGCGAAAGATCGTCTCACCCGAACCTGCCGAACCGCCGTCGGCGACAGCCTCCGGTCGCTGACGTACATCAACCGCTTCGACTACGAGCAGGTGTATCTCCGCGACGACCTCGAACGCGACGCCGACCTCAACTCCTTCATCGGCAACGAGTGGCACGACTTCAAGATGACCCAAGACGCCTACCGAGGGTCGGAGTTGGGTGACTACCGGTACACGATTCGCGTCTTCGAGAACGGCTATCTCGTCCGTATCACCATCGAGGACTCCGGCGTGTTCATCACGACGGACGGCATCACGATGCAGGATTTCGAGGCACTCTCGCAGGCAGTCGAGGGCGTGCTCGACGAGTGGGCAGTCGCCGAGTAATCGCCGAGTCGTCGACGAATCATCGCCACGTTCTGGAACCTTTTGCGTCTGTTCCAAGTACGTAGCGCACCTATAGCGTACTATGAGCGCAGTTCACCCGGGCGACGACGAGTGCCGGCTCGCCGAAGCTGCCCTCCACCACTTCCCAGAAGAAGTAGCCATCCTCGACATCGACGGAAACGTCGTTCTGACGAACCTCGCGTGGCGAATGTTCGGCGAAGCCAACGGCTACCGCGGCGACATCGAGATGGTCGGCGAGAACTATCTCGCCGTCTGCGACGCCGCCAGCGACGAGGGTGCGACGATAGCCGCAGCAGGGATCCGCGCTGTCTCGGCCGGCGAGCGCGACAGATTCAGTTACGAGTATCCGTGTCACAGCCCCGACGAGCAGCGGTGGTTCGTCATGCAGGTGGCTCCGTTCGACGTCGGCGAGGAGCGATATCTCCTCGTCGCACACCAGAACGTCACCGAGCGCAAGCAGGCCGAACTCACCGTACAGACACGGACAGAACAGTTAGAGGGTATCGCGACGCTCCTCTCGGAGGATCTCCACGACGAACTCACGACGGCGCTCGGGCGGGCGGTCCTCCTCACCCGAGACGTCGGCACGGCCCCGTGTCTCGAACTCGAAGCGTCGCTCCACCGCGTGAACGCACTCGTCACCGACGCGCTCACCCTGCTCAGAGGCGACGACGTCGACAGGTCGATGGTCGACCTCGAAGCGAGTGCGAGAGCGGCGTGGCGGAAGGTCGATACGCTCGACGCGACGCTCTCGGTGGACGGGTCGGGAGTGCTCGCCGCCGACGTCGGACTGCTCGGCCGCCTGTTTCAACATCTGTTCGAGTGTGCGCTCGTCCTCGGCGGAACGGACGTCGAGGTCACCGTCGGACTCAACGACGACGGCCTCTACGTCGAGTTCGACAGACAACTGGCTGTCTCGAAGACGGTCGACGGAGAGAACGAATCCAACCGAAGTGGGTCCAACGTCGCCGTCGCCGCACGGATTGCGGAAGTTCACGGTTGGTCGCTGACCAGGGAGACCGACGGCAGAGTCAGATACGAGGTGAGCGGTATCGAGTGGCGGGCGTGAGTCTCGACACTGGACGACCGTGTGACGACTCAGCGTTCGAACGCCGTCGACGGCGCCGCCTCCTCGCGTCCGTCGACATCCTCGGCTCTCTCGGAGTCGATACCGGACAGTTCCGCTGTCGCGCAGGCCAGACAGTAGTGGTTGTGCTCCTCGGAGACCGTGTAGACCGGGATACCCGCGACAACGTACTCCGAGCGGAACCGGCGGTCGAGTCCCTCGTCGACGCGGGACTCACAGACGACACAGCGTTCGCGACAGTGCTCCGCCGCGCGAACGACGCGCTCGTCGACGCTTCGGACGGAACCGAACTGGCTCACGGCGTGCCGACGGTCCAGACGGCGGCGGAATCGGGGGTTGACGAACACGCCGAAGGTGACTAACAGCAGTGAGAACAGGGTCAACAGTGCGACGACGGCGAGGTTCGGAGAGGGAGCCGTCGCGTCGAAGAGTTGGACGACCGACCCGCCAGCGGCGAGGAGACCGACCGACCCGGACGCGATCAGTATCCAGCCAGCGACACCGTTCATCAACTCCGAAACCGAGTCGGCGAGTGCGACGATGGAGGGTTCGTCGGACATACTCGGACGTTCACGCGAGCGAACAAAAGCACACCGAGGGAGAGAGTCTCAGTCCCAGAACGATTTCGTCCGCGCGAACTGTCGTTCTTGCGAGAGAATGTCGCGGTAGAAGTCGTCCTCGTTCTCTCGCAACTTGGCGATGATGCGCGCCGCGTTGTGAGGGCCGACGCCGCGAGCGGCGAGGGCGACGACGGCCTGTTTACCGTGGCTCTGGACGAGGTTCGCCGACCGGTAGGCTCGCTGCGCCAGTTCTTCCTGCTCGTCGTCTCGGTCCTGCGACTGGACGGCTTGAACCGTCTCGTCGTCCCAGGGGTTCAACGCCGCGATTCGGGTCGACCCGCATTCGGGACACTCGGGTTGCTCGCGAACGCGACGGACCTTCGTCTTGCGCGACCAGTCTCGACAGTGCAGACAGACGAGGATGACGCGGTCGTTCTGAATGCGCTCGCGAACCGTCTCGATGACGCTCGCGTCGGCGTTCTCGGGGACAAGGAAATCCCGACCGCTCGACGACCCGGCGCTCCCGACCGGGGTGCGTTCGCGGGCGACGACGAGTTCGACGTCGCCCGACCGCATCCGTTCGAGTACCTCGACCGTCTCCTCGACGGCGAGGTCCGTGTGGAACACTTCTCTGACTGCCTCGTCGTAGACGGGTGTGTCTTTCAACGCCGCGAGCAGTCGGTCGCCACCGAACCGCTTTCGACCCTGATACCGCTTCAGCGATCCGAACTTCGCGGCGACCTGTGCGAGCGTGAACTTCAGCGAGTCGGCGTTCTTCAGTGCGAGTTCGAGCAGTCCCTCGACGTGTCTCGGGTCGGTCGATTCGAGAACCTCGACGAAGACGTTCGGCCCGACTTTCGGCGGCACCTCGAACTCGATGCGGTAGGGGTCGACGTCCATCCCGACCGACGACCCGGTTCGCTGGGCGATGAGCGCCGAGAGCAGTCTCCCAAAGGTTTTGTTGACCTTGTGGCCGAAGCAGGCGTTGACGACGACGGTTCGGCCCTGTCCCTCGACGACGACCCGGTCGTGCGTCGGCATGGGGTTGTCAGCGTTGGCCTGTCGTTCGAGCACCGCCAACGCCTCGCTGACGGTGTACTCGTCGGTCGGATACCGCCGTACGAACTCCGTGGCGACGGACTGTCGCGGTGCGCCGCGTTCGAACTGCGGTCCGGCGACGGCCCGCATCTCGCCCACCTCTTGGGCGACGGCTTTCGGGACGGGAATCTCCGACCCGACCCACGAGGGAACCTCGCCTGCGGGGTCCTCGATGGGCGCGACGTTGACGCGCCCTTCATCCTCGTCGATGTCGTTGATGCGCCACATCTCACCGCGCTGGATGAACACCTCGCCCGGTTCCGCGAAGTTGACGACGAACTTCTCGTCTAAGGTCCCAATCTGTTTGCGCGAGGAGATGTCGTGGACCTCGTACGTCTCCTCGTCGGGAATCATCGAGAGGTTCGCGTAGAAGTACTGCCACGTCCCGCCGGACTTCTCCAGTAAATCCTTCTCCTCGTTCAGCCAGAGCAACCGATTCCCGTGGAGTTCGCGGACGACCGACTGGAACTGCGCTTCGCGCAAGTCGCGAAACGGGTAGGCGTCGGTGAGCAGTTCGTACGTCTCGCGGGCGCTCACCTCGCCGTGGTCCATCACACAGCCGACGATTTGGTTGGCGACGACGTCGAGACTCCCGTGGTGGATGTGGGCGGGTTCGACTTCTCCAGCCTCCGCGCGGCGAGCGATTGCCAGCGCCTCGAACGTGTCGTCGGCGTCGCTGGTGATGACCGTCCCTTCACTCACAATGCCCATCCGGTGACCCGCGCGGCCGACACGCTGGAGCAGGCGAGCGACCTCTCTGGGACTGCCGTATTGGACGACGTGGTCGACGCGGCCCACGTCGATACCGAGTTCCATCGACGAGGTACAGATGAGTCCGTCGAGTTCTCCCGACTTGAACGCGTCTTCGACTTCGATACGGGCCTCCTTCGACAAGGAACCGTGGTGGACGCCGATTGGCGTGTCGAGATTCTTGAACCGCGACCCGAGTGCCTCCGCAGTCTGGCGGGTGTTGACGAACACGAGCGTCGAGGTGTGGCCCTCGACGATGTCGCGAATCGCTCGCACGTGACTGGCGATTTCGGCGTCGGTCGCCAGTTTCCCGGCGAGTCGTTCGTCCTCTTCGGTAATCCGCGGATGCGTGACCGTGAAGTCGACGCGGTTGTCGACGTCGACTTCGACGATGTCGAAGGGTCGGTCGCCGGTGAGGAACTTGCCGACCTCTTCAGGAGAACCAACAGTCGCCGAGAGACCGATGCGCTGGTAGTCGCCCGCGAGTTGGCACAGTCGCTCGAAGGCGATGGTCAACTGCGCGCCGCGCTTCGAGGAGGCGAGTTCGTGCACCTCGTCGACGACGACGTGCTGGAGGTCCGAGAGCGCCTTTCGCAACTTCTTGCCCGTCAGCATCGCCTGCACCGTCTCGGGTGTCGTCACCAACACGTCCGGCGGGTCGTTCGCCTGCTTCCCTCGCTGGTACTGCGTGGTGTCGCCGTGGCGGACGTCGATATCGAGGTCGAGATAGTCGCCCCACCAGTCGAGACGCTCGCGCATGTCACGGTTGAGCGCCCGGAGGGGCGTGATGTAGAGCGCCGAGATACCGAATCGGTCCTCGGACTCGGCAATCGCGTCGAAGACCGGCAACATCGCCGTCTCCGTCTTTCCCGTCCCCGTGGGTGCGATGACGAGCGCGTTCTTCCCTGCTGCGAGCGGCGGAATCGCTCGCCGCTGTGGCTCCGTCGGTGTCGAGAAACCCCGTTCGGAGAGCGCCGACCGAACGGCCGAACCGAGATGTGTGAACGCGTCAGCACCGTCGCTGACTGTCGGTTCCGACATTGGCTGGACTAGTGGACGAGTGTGATTAAGCACACCGTTCGCGGCCAACGAGCAGTCTACGGAAAAGTCGGCACCTCGGTTTCGGAACCAGCGTCGGCGACTCCGCCGACGTCGAACCGCTCAGAAGTTGAGGAATCGAGCCACTGCACCGATGACGAAGATGATGATGCCGATCACGGAGAGTCCCGGAATGGGGAGACCGAAGATGGTGAGCGCTGCGCCGATTGCCATGACGATGGTAGATGCCTTCATCATCGGTCGATTCACCCGCGCGACGGGAATGGGTTGTGGCCGCCGGAAGCCGGGTATCCAGTCAGCTCCGAACAGACTCTCTACGCGGGCAGAACACGTGTTCATGCTGGTTGCGCGCCATCCTCTACGTATGAGTAAGGTCACGAAACTCGGTTCACTCGGCGTCTTCGACCACGTTCAGGTCCTCCTCGGCGACGACACGGAACTCGAAGGTCGAGCGACGGCCATCGATTACGTCCCGGAAGAGCGTCTTCGACTCGAACTCCGACCGCGTAACTCCGGTGTCCGCTACGAACTCTCGGCCGAACACGGCGAGTCTCGCTGGAGTCCGGTTCGCGTTCGCCGATGTGATACCGAGGCAGATGCAGATGCTCTCAAGTGGGAGTCGCTGGGGAACGTAGTGAGCGTCTCCGTGCGGCCGGATAGTTCAGCGTCCGTCTGACGGTGTGTTTTTGTCATCGTGACTGAATATGTGTACGTGAACGTTCCTCGCCTCTACCGCGCCGCAATCACCCTCTTCGGTCTCAGCTTCGCGCTCAACGCACTCGATGCGATTCGAGTCGACGGATTCACCGTCCTCGACGCCGGGGTGGCTCTCGTCGGAAGCGGAATCGCCGCGCTCACGCTCGTCGCTCGCGACCCAGAGCGACACGGTTACCCGACAGAACGAAACCTGCAGTTCTACCTCGTCGTCGTCGGGTCGATTCTCGTGGCCGCGAGTGTATTCGCCCCAATGATTTCGGTGCTCTAAGCCGCCGAGACGGACTACACCCGCCGATAGTCGCCGAGTCGCGTGCCGTCGAGCAGGTACGCTTCGCCATCGACGAGTCCCGCCGGAAGGAACGGCGAGAGAAAGCCCTGTCCCTCGACGTTTATCCACGTGCCGCCGGACCGCCCGTTGAACGCCGGGAAGACGACGAGTTCGGGGTCGTGCCAGTCGAGTTCGGCGGCGTCGACGTCGAGTCTCTCGGCGAACGTATCTCTGTCCAGTCGGCCGCGAAGCCACGCCCGTTCGACGCGGCTTCCGCCGACCGAGTCGGTGAGTTTCACTGCGGGGTGTTCGTGACCGATACAGACGACGTCCGCTGCGAGCACATCTTCGCTCGGCCACGTGTGGCCGTGGAGGACCCCGACGTCGCCGAACCGTGCGCCGTCTGCGGGTGTCACTTCGATTCGGTCACCGAACATCTCGGCGATGCCGCCGTCGTGGTTCCCCTTCGCGAGCGTGAACGGAACCCGGTCGGTGACGGCGTCGACGAGCGTCTCCAGTTCGTCGAACTCGTCACCCTTCGGGTCGCCGATACGGTGGCCGAGGTCACCGAGGACGACGAGTCGCTCTGCGCCCGTGCGGTCGAGCAGCGACAACAGACGCTCGCGGCGCACGTCGGCGTTGCTCTCGAGTTCGACGCCTCGCTCGTAGCGGAGCGCACGCTCGATACCGCAGTGGACGTCGGCGACGACGAGCGCACGTTCGCTTCCGACGTCGGCGATGGCGGCGGGTTCGCCCGGCAGCGGTTCGACTGCAGGCATCTCAGCGAGTCACACTCAGATGGCCTTCAACTGCCCTTCGTCGGGTTCGTAGCACTGCCCACCCATCAGCGCGTCTTGGATGGCTGCTTCGACGGCGTCGGGGTCGACACCGTACTCGTCGACGACTGCCGCCACGACGGCGTCGTGGGCCGCGCCGTCGCCGTCGTCGAGTTCGTCCATCGCCTCGACGGCCGCGGCTTCGAGGTCGACGTCTGCGGCCGATGGGGCCTCCGCGGCGTCGGCGCCGTCGGATTTCTCGGCCACGTCCGTCTCCGTCTCGACATGCGTGTCTTCGGCCTCCTCGGCCTCTTCGTCGAGTTCGGCCTGTAGGTCGTCGGCGTCCGGCACGTCGATGTCGGCCTCGCCGGGGTCGTCGACTTCACTGCCGGTCGAGAACTCGGTTCCGAACTCGTCTTCGACCTCCTGTCGTTCGTCTTCGGGGAGTTCGTACATCCCGTCGCTCGACTCTTCGGAGTCCACAGCGTCGCCGTCGTCGAAGTCGTCGAGTCCGGACTCGGACTCGTCGTCGAAGTCACCTAACCCGTCGTCGGACGGGGAGACGGCTTCTGCCGGTTCGGCGGCACCGTCGTCACTCGTGTCGACGACGCTCTCCGTCGAGGCGGCAGCGTCACCCGTCTCGGCGACGGCGTCGGTCGAATCTGTCGGTGTCGACTCCGACGACGACTCGTCGGCGACGGCCGTGTCGGTCTCGTCGGCGTCGTCCATCGATGGACTGGTATCGGTCGTCACGGCCTCTGCCGGTTCGGCCGCTACGTCGCTCGACTCGGGAGTTCCGTCCGCTTCGTCGGGTTCGCCAGTTTCGGCTTCGGTAGCCGAGTCGTCGACGAGCGTCTCCGTCGACGCCGCAGCGTCACCGGTCGTCGCCGTCGGCGTCTCGGTCTCCTCGGTCGCTTCTGTCGCTTCGGCTTCTTCGGAGTCTGCAACCTCCGCAGGCGTCTCCAGTTCGGGTGCGTCTGCGAGGTCCAGTTCTGGGAGCGGGCCGAGCGTCACGTCGCCGCCTTCGCCGGGAGCGACGTCGAGCGACCGAACCTCTTCGCGGTCGCCCGTGACGACTTCGAGCGCGTCGACGGCGAGTTGCCGGACAGCTTCGAGGTAGGCGCGGGTCGTCCCGTAGTGCTCTATCGCCAGCGGAATCCCGGACGCCAGCGACGGAGCGACGCCACGGGCTTCGAGTTCGCGGGCGAGTGCCTCGCCGCGGGCGTCCGAGTCGAGTGCCTCGTCGAAGACGGCGATGCGTTCCAGCGTCGCTTCCGCCGTCGTGACGACCCAGCGGTCACGGGTGTCGCCGTCGACGTCGTTGAGGCTCTCCGGGCGTACGGAGGTGAACACGCGGTCGGAGTCCTCCGGTTCGAACGTCCGAGCCTTCCCCGTCAGCGCGAGGAACGCCGGCGGGTTCGTCCGGTCGAGGTACGCCATCTCGTCGGGTTGGTACTGTCCGGCGTAGGTGACGAACGCACCCGTCGGGTCGGCGATACGTCCTCGGAGCACGTCCTCGTTGACGTCCTCCTTCTCGGTCAGCACGCCAACTGCGAAGAGGCGATTGACGCGCGCGCCGGTCGGGGTGACGACGTAGTTCGGCGCACGCTCCTCGTCGCTCTCGGAGTACGAGAGCGAGGCGTCGTCGAACTCGGCGGCGAACAGTCGGTGAGCGACTTCGCGTCGCCCCGGACCGTTGTCAGAGGAGTTCGAATCTGTCGAACTCATGCCTCTACCTCCTGCGTCGAGACGACGGCAAGCAGTTCACGGGCACGGTCGGCCGGGTCGTCGTCGGACTCGTCGAAGGTGTCGGCGTCGAGGTTCGCGCCGTACTCGTCGACCGAGAGGCTCCCGCGGACGCGGAACTCACGGCCGACTATCTCTTCTCGAATCGCGTCGGCGACGACTTCCTTGTCCATCGCGTCGCGCGCCGCCTCCTTCGCGTCGGTCACGTCTCCGCCGTAGACCGCCTCGGTGAGGTCGGCGTCGAGGACGACGGTGACGGTGTCGCTGCCGTCGTCGAGGATGCCTTTCACGCGTAGGTCGTCCTCGCCCTCGACGGCCCCGTGGCTCCGGCACTGACCGTTCTGAATGACGCGAGCGCACTCGGGGCAGCGTTCGATGAGGCCGGACCCGTCGCGAACGGCGAGCAGACTGCCGACGACTTCGACGTCGAACATGCCGCCGCTGTCGACGGCGTCGCGGACGCCCAGTCGGGGTGCCGAGTCGTTCACGTCGACCGGACTCGCGAGTTCGGTGACCGTCGTGAACTCAGAGAGGTTCACCGAGGGAACGCCGCGGAACTCGCGGATGTAGACGTCCTCGATACGCAGACTCGCCCCTTCCTCGATTTCCGCGTGCGGGTTCCAATCGGTGAAGGGGAGTCGCGCGCTCTCGTCGCCGAGGACGCCCGAGAGGATGTCCGTCTGGCCGTCGCGGCCGTCGATTGTTCGTTCTTCGACTTCGAGCACACGGACCTCGACGTTCCGGCCTCGGTCACCGGGTTCGAGTTCGAGCAGGTCGGCGTCGCCGCCGACGGGGTAGTCGACTGCGATCTCCTCGGACGCCATCGCGACGGTCGAACTGTCGTTGAGGTTCAGTTCGGGTTTGCCGTCCCACTCGCGGATGTTGGCGTTTCCAATCGTCACCGAGTCGCCGGCTTCGAAGCCGAAGTCCTGCCACGAGGTGTACGAAACTTTCCCCGTCGCGTCGGCGAGTTCGCCCTCGCGGATGGTGATGTCGTCACCCTGATATCGAATCGTTCGGGTGCCGACGGTGAGCACCGTCGCCGTCACGTTGACACTGCTGTCGTCGGGCGTGATGTCGGCGACATCTTTCGTCGAGGGAGCACCGCCGCCCCCGCCACCGCCGCCGTGTTTGCGGCGGATGCTCTGCTTTGCTTCGTCCAGTGGAACGCTGTACTGGACGAGGTTCTCTAAATCGCGCTTGACCTCCTCTTTGTCAACGCCGAGAGCGGAGGCAAGCTCCTCGGCATGGTCGTCTAACTGCATCGAGCGAGGGTTGGTCCCCCTGCGATAAAAACCGTTGCACACCCGGTGGTGAGAGAACCAATCGGTACGAACTGCTAAGTGAATCGCGCGTCCATCGACCTGTATGAGCGAAGCCAGCGAGTCGCCGGAGACGTTCGACTGTTCGATGCGTGTGGCCAACGACAAGACGGAGATAACGATCACCGGCACACAGGAGGCTGCCGTCGTCGTCCGCTCCGAGAGCGGCGAGCGAGTCTATCTCCCACCGGAAGGGTTCGACGCCGACGCCGACCTCGACAGTCCGTACCAAGCGGCACGGAGCGACAGTCCCTACCAGTCCGTCGACAGCGATAGCCCCTACCAGTCAGCGCGTGACGACAGTCCGTATCAGTCGATTCGCCGCGGTCCAGGCGTCACGAAGATAGAGAACGGCTTCCGCATCGTCCACGGCGAAGCGGTGACCGAGTACAGCGTCTACCGGTAAGTACCCAAGCGACTGTTCTTCGGCTCAGTAGTCGCCCGAAGCGACTCGTTCGTAGACGGCGATAGTCTCGTCGACCACCTCGTCCCACGTCCGTGGTTCGTACTCGGGCGGGCCGTCGCGCGTGAGTGCCTCTTCGATGCCGGCCGCGATAGAGACGGAGTCGATTTCGACTTCGACGACGCAACCTTCGGGGAGACACTCGATGACACCAGCGGGCGTCGAGACGACGTGCGTCCCCGCTGCCAACGCCTCCGTGATGGTGATGCCGAACGGTTCCGATAGCGACGGCGAGACGAACACGTCCGCCGAAGCGTAGTAGTCGCCGAGTTCCTCTTCGGGGATGTAGCCGACGAACTCTATCTGGTCTTCGATGCCGAGCAGTTCGACGAACTTCTTCAACTGGTCGGTCAGGTGGCCCTTCCCGCCCACGACGAGCGTCACGTCGGGGTCTCTGAGATGCTTCATCGCGTAGAGCAGATGCGAGATACCCTTCTGGTCTGTGTGGCGGCCGACGAAGAAGAGCATCTGGCCGTCGATGCCCAACTCCGCTTTCATGTCGCGGCCGCCGAACTCCGGTTCGGTGAACCCGTTGTGGACGACGTGGGACTCGCCGCCGTACTCGCGGTTCAGTTTATCCGCGAGCAGGTGACTGACCGAGATGAGGTAGTCCGAGCGGTTGGTGACGCGTTGTTCGGTCTCGACTTCGCGCTGCGGCGGGTCGACGTTCCGGTCCGACGAGAGCGAGTGGAACGAGGTGATCCACTCGATGTCGGCGTTGCTCTGTTGGGCACGTGACCCGGGGCCGTATCCGAACCAGTCGTGTGTGTGGACGAGGTCGAAGTCCTCCTCTGCGGCCTTCTCGGCGAAGCGCTTACTGAGACGACCGATACGAGTGATGATGTCGCCGTCGCCCGTGGCGACGCCCTCGATGTTCTCCCGTCCCTCTGGTGCGTACTCCGACGGGAGCACGAGTTGTGCTTCGACGTCGTCACGTGCTTCCATACGGTCGAACACTTCACCGACGTGTGTGTCTAAACCACCTGTCACGTTCGGTGGGTACCCCCACCCGAGCATCAACACTCGCGGAACCATGATGCCTACGTTGCCTGCGGGGTTATTTAAAGACCCGGCTCGGTGTGGCATTCGCCGTCGCCGAAGCATCGAGTCGTCGTCGGGTCGGCGTCGGGTCGGTGTCGAGTCAACTACTCGGTTCCTGTCTCACAAAGGAGCCTACGCTCTCAACTGTCGGTCCGAGCGTGAGACAGCAGAGAGTTGTCGATTTTGCAAAAATGTTTATAAAGTATCGGACGGGCCGACGCTTTGAAACCGCTCGAAGGTGAACTTCGAGACACCGACACCCAATGAATCCAGCCGAAATCGGCATTCGTCTCGTCGCCGGTGTACTACTCATTCTCGCCAACGGGTTCTTCGTCGCTATCGAGTTCGCGTTGACGCGTGCTCGGCAGTTCACGAAAGAGGAGTTCGTCGACGGCAAACAGCGACTCGAACGCGCCTGGGAGATGACCCAGAGTCTCGAACTGTATCTGACGACCTGTCAGGTCGGGATTACGGCGTCGAGTATCGCCGTCGGTATCGTCGCCGAACCAGCGCTCGCGGCCCTGTTCGAGCCGCTGTTCGCCGGAACGACACTCGCGACGATCGGCGCGGGTGCCATCATCTCGTACGTCATCATCAACCTCATCCACCTCACGCACGGTGAACAGGCGCCGACCTACCTCGGTGTCGAACGCTCACGGATGGTCTGTCGATACGGGGCTACGCCGCTCTACTGGTTCTACCGAGTCATCTCGCCGCTCATCACGCTCGGTGATTGGGTAGCGAAGTGGACACTTCGACTGTTCGGCATCGAGATGACCGGTGCGTGGCTCGAAACCGAGGAAGACGCTATCGAGACTCGCGCGCAACTCCGTACCCGGGTGAGTTCGCTCTTAGAACAGGGAGAGATCGACGGCGAGCGTCACGACGAAGTGTTGCAGGCACTCGACGCCGGCACCATCGAAGTTCGGAACGTGATGGTCGATGCGGAGCACATCGTCGCACTGTCGACGACGGACAGTGCCGAAACGAACCTCGAACGCGTCTCGGAGACGCCACACACGCGGTATCCGCTCGTCGGCGAGACGCTCGAAGACGTCGAAGGAACCGTCTACGTCCCCAGCGTCATCGACCGAATCGAGGAACTGAAAGCTGGCGAGACGACCTTCGCAGAGATTGCCGCACCACCGATGACGATGTCGGACGAGACGTCAGTCAGCGACGCTATCGACCGATTTCAAGCGGAGAGTCAAGAGCTCGCGCTGGTCCTCTCCGAAGGGACGGTAGTCGGACTCCTCACCGCCACCGACGCACTCGAAGCGGTGATGGGCGAAGTCGAAGACCCGCTCGACAGCGAGTCCGGGTCCGGTACTGCGTCGGCGTCGGGTGCCGACTGAGAGACGGTACCGACGCCTCGGACGTTTCCGGCTTTTCCCGGCACCCAACCCAACACACCGAAAACCGTTTTCACTCCCCACGCAATCACGTAGCCATGCACGTCGTCGTCAACGCCGCGATGAGCGCCGACGGAAAGCTCTCCTCGCGACGGCGCGAACAGATCAAGATCAGCGGACCGGACGACTTCGACCGGATGGACCGGATTCGCGCCGCCGCCGACGCAATCGTCGTCGGCGTCGGCACCGTGCTCGCCGACGACCCGCATCTCACCCTCGACGTGGAAGACCGGCGCGTCCAACGCCTCCGAAACGGCCGCCCCGGCAACCCGGCCCGCGTCGTCGCCGACTCGCGCGCTCGAACACCGACCGACGCCAGAGTTCTCGACGACGAGGCGACGACGTACCTGCTCGTCGCCGACGTCGCCCCCGACGACCGCGTCTCGGCGCTCGAAGACGCCGGGGCGGTCGTCCTCCGGGCGGGTGAAGAGCGCGTGGACCTCGCGGCGGGGTTCGAAACACTCGGCGAGCGAGACATCGACCGCGTGATGGTCGAAGGCGGCGGCGAACTCATCTTCTCGCTGTTCGCTGCGGGGTTGGTGGACGAACTCTCGCTCTACGTCGGATCGATGATTATCGGTGGGAGAGACGCTCCTACCCTCGCCGACGGCGACGGCTTCGTCGACAGCGAGGCGTTCCCACGTCTCGACCTGATGGACGCCAAGCGCATCGACGACGGCATCGTCCTGCGGTATTCGGTCTGAGTCGGTCTAACTCGCTCCGACTCGCCCGATAGCGGTCGTGCACGACACCGACATACCTGCTCAATAGTTAAGCCGCTCGCACCAGTAGAAGCGACCATGAGCCAAACTGAGACGACTGCGACACCGGTACACGTCGAAAGCGAGAGTCACCTCGACGAACTCGTCGCCGAGAACGACGTCGTCCTCGTCGACTTCTACGCCGACTGGTGTGGACCGTGTAAGATGCTCGAACCGACGCTCGAAGAGATTGCCGAAGAGACGGACGCCGTCGTCGCCAAAGTCGACATCGAGGAGTTACAGGAGTTCGCCCAAGCGCAGGGCGTTCGTTCGGTGCCGACGCTGAAGTTCTTCGCCCACGGCGAAGAGGCAAAGACCGTCGTCGGCGTGCAGGACAAAGCCGACCTCGTCGACGCTATCGAGCAACTCGCGTAATCTCAGCGACCGTTCGGTCTTCGGGTTTTCTGTAACAGAGTACGCCGAGTCGTCGTCCGCCGAAGCGAGACGAGGACCAGCGTGTGGTAAAAGTGTCGAGTGAATTCGTATCCGGTTCTGCGTGGCTTAGCTGACGCGAGCGAACTCGACGGTGTGGTTCGACTCCGCGGCGTGGGCGTCGGCGAGTTCCGCCGCAGCGGTTTCGGTCTCGACAAGTGACTCGACGTTGCAGTCGCGGCAGACAACGTAGAAGACGTACTCTGTGACAACCATGACAACACAGGCTACGAGCGGATGGGCCCTAAGTACGAACTGCCTGTTCGAACCTGAATCGCGCCGTAGGCACACCATACCGACGATTTGGGTCAATATCGACTAGGCGCTTCGTCGAACGGCTACTGACGATTGCTGTGAGTCGTTGCCGGTCCGACCGCATACCGCCGTGCGGTCAGAGTGGTAAACAGTCACAGCAATCGGTACGAAAAGCAACGCGCCGCCGAAGCGTGTCTAGCCCTCAGAACGGCACGTCCGAGAACTCGTCGTCGCCGCCCTCGTGTTCCCACATCCCCGTGCCCGCGTGGACGGCGGTGAGTTCGTCGAACTCCATCACCATCCGACTCTTGAGTGCCTGAATCGTCATCGGCGAGATGCCACACCCCGAACACGCACCCGTGAGTGAAATCCACACCTCACCCGTCTCCTCGTCGAGGGCGTCGATACCGGCGTCGCCACCGTGCATCTGAATCTGCGGGAAGTTTCGCATCATGAAGAGTTCGATGCGTTCTTCGAGGCTCTTCTCGGGTGTCTCCGGTGACGTCGTGCTCATAGCCCGAGAGAGGAGAGAGGGAGATATAGCACTTCGCGTCGAGCAAACTGGCCGAGACCACGCGCCGTGCGTTGTTTCGAGTGTCAAAACACCTATATCACGATTGTCTGTTAGTGACAAACATGGACTACGCACTCTCCGAGGAACATCGCGCCATCCAAGAGGAGGTTCGGCGGTTCGCCGAGAACGAAATCGCCCCCGTCGCGAGCGAGTACGACCAAGCAGAGGAGTATCCGTATCAAGTGGTCGAGAAGGCCGCCGAAATGGGGCTGACCGGCGCACACTTCCCGGTCGAGTACGGCGGCGTCGGCTACTCCTCCCTGGAGAACGCTCTCGTCACCGAGGAACTGTTCGCCGTCGACCCGGGCGTCGGACTGTGTGTCACCAGCGCGGGGTTCGGTGCCGAGGCCATCATCGAGTTCGGCACCGACGAGCAGAAAGAGGAGTATCTCCCACCGATTACCACGGGCGAGTCCGTGATGGGTGCGGCCATCAGCGAACCGCAGGCCGGGTCCGACGTCACGTCCGTTCAAACGCGGGCAGAGAAAGACGGCGACGAGTGGGTCCTCGACGGCAACAAGATGTGGATTACCAACGGTTCCGTCGGCGACTACTTCGTCGTGCTGTGCCAGACGAACCCCGACGCCGAGGACCGGTACGACGGGTTCTCGCAGATTATCGTCGAATCGGACCGCGACGGCTTCGAGGCCGACAAGATAACCGGAAAGCTGGGCATCCGCGCCAGCGACACCGCGGAGTTGCGATTCGATGGGGTACGCGTCCCCGAGGAGAACCTCGTCGGGACGGAGGGGATGGGCTTTCTCCAACTGATGCAGTTCTTCGACGAGACGCGAACCGCCGTCGCCGCACAGGGCGTCGGTATCGCCAAGGGTGCCTCCGAGCGTGCCCTCGACTACGCACAGGAACGCGAGCAGTTCGGGCGCTCCATCGGCCAGTTCCAGGCGATTCAACACAAGTTGGCCGACATTCACATCCGGACGGAGGCGGCCCGGCAGTTGACCTACAAGTCGGCGTGGAGCGTCGACAACGACGAGGGGCAGTTGACCGCACTCGCGTCGATGGCCAAGGAGTTCGCCTCGCGCGTCGCCACCGACGCCGCCGACGAAGCGGTCCAAATCTTCGGCGGGTCGGGCTACGTCAACGACTACGACGTCGAGCGTCTCTACCGCGACTCGAAGATTACGCAGATTTACGAAGGGACCTCGGAGATTCAGAAGAACATCGTCGCCCGCGAGTTGCTCGGAAAAGGGTACTGAAGGGCGACAGAGACTCCGCCGAGAGGGAATGCCGCGGTAGCGGATACGTGTCAGTATCGGGGAGAGCTTTTAACGTCGGAGGGAGTATCCCGTCGTATGATTTCACTCGACGAGGCCGTGACGGCACGACTCGAATCACACGGTGCACGGTTCGAGGTCCTTATCGACCCCGACGCGGCGTTGGCGATGAAGCGCGACGAGTTCGACGGCGAACTAGAGGACGTCATCGCCGCCGAAGACGTCTTCGAGGACGCCTCTCGTGGTGACCGCCCCGCCGAGAGCGACCTGGAGAAAGTGTTCGGGACGACCGACCCGATGGAGATTATCCCCGAAGTCGTCAAACGCGGGGAGATTCAGATCACAGCCGAGCAGCGCCGCGAGATGCAAGAACAGAAGCGCAAACAGCTCATCAACAAGATCGCCCGAAACGCGGTCAACCCGCAGATGGACGACGCGCCCCACCCGCCGGACCGCATCGAGCGCGCACTGGAGCAAGCCGGGTTCAAGATCGACCCGATGGAGACTGTCGATTCGCAAGTCGACGACGCACTCGACGCGCTCCGCCCTGTCATCCCCATCCGCTTCGCCGAAGTCACCATCGCGGTCAACCTCCCCGCCCAGTACGCCGGGAGCGCACAGGCCCGCGTCCGGACGTTCGGCGAACTCGAACGCGAGGAGTGGACGAACGACGGCGGCTGGGTCGGTGTGATGACCTTCCCTGCAGGGATGCAAAACGAATTCTACGACCTCGTCAACGACCTGACGAGCGGCGAAGCCGAGACACGAATCGTCAAAGACAAAGACGAACTCAACACGCGCTAACGGGGACCGTAATCGACGTACGAGAACGGGGACAGCGTAACGACGTCGCTCGTAGGGATGCGGCGTCACGAAAACGGTTCTGTGTCGATTCGAGCGAACTACGACAGCAGTCGTGACTGTGCCCCAGCGCTCGCCGTATCGAGAGCGAGATACGCCGGTAAGAGAGTACGACAGCTATCGTCAGCCAGCAGTGACGTTGAGTGTGCCGGTCGAGACGCGGTGTTACTGGATGTGGCCTTCGCGGCGGAGCTGGTCTGCGTCCTGCCCCGTGTAGCGCCACTCGATGTTGGCCTTCTCGTCTTGCCAGTCCCACGGCTCGATGAGGACCACGTCGTCCTCGTTGATCCAGGTTCGGTACTTCATCCGACCGGGGATTCGGCCCAGTCGTTCCTTCCCGTCTTGACAGCGGAGGCGGACGTGGTTTCCACCGAGCATCTCGGTCACGACGGCGAACATCTCGTCACTGTTGGGCATCCGAAGGTTTCGGCGCCCAGATTCTTCACTCACACATTTACTGGGAGACGGAGACGGTTAAATCATTGGAGACGAGAGGTACCGAGTCTCACAGTCCGAGAGCGTATCAGCGACTGGTAGAACGAGTGAGAGCGGAACCGGACAGAGCCGAAGAAATCGAACGACGACAGTCGAGTGCGACTATCCCTTCTTGAAGCCGAGGAAGAATCCAGCGGCGAATCCACCGGAGATAGAGAGCGTCGAGAGGATGGTCATCACCCAGTCCGGCGGCGCACCGTTGGCGGCGTCCTGACTGGTCTTGATGAACCCGGCGGTCAGTTTGTCCCAGTCGACGATCAGAATCTCGCGTGATTCGAGGAACTTGAAAAGCGCTAGTTCGAGGCCGACGAGGACGGCGATGACTTTTGCCACCTTCTTCGCGGCGAAGCCGATGATACCACCGATAATCGCCCCGGACCCGGCCTCGATGCCGAGTTGTCGGAAGTCGATTACCAGGGGGAGGTCCGCTTGGAGCATAGTCACCTATCTGTCACTCTCTGTTAAGACCTTTGTGCTGCTCCGTCTGACACACGTCTTTCAGAGAGACAGGTCCTTAAGAGAGAACGTGAGCCGAGAGAGACCGTCTGCAGAAGCGGTCGGTATCTCGACGTACTACATCGCCGGGAAGCTTCAAGACCGACGACGACCTACGCGCGACTATGCACCACAGTTCCGAACGCGAGGTGGAGAGCCCCCACCCCTGAGGTCGTCGGCGTCGACATCAGCGGTCGCCACGAAGAGGCGGGCGAGTACCTGATGGTCGCCGCCGCCGTCCACGCCGTCGTGGACTCGACGCGCCTTCGCAGTATCGAAGGGATGGGCTTCGCCACGAGTCGCGCTCAGCCGACGCTGGACGCGACGTTGGCCGTCGTCGCCGACGCCGTCGCGGAACTCCCGACGGTGCCGGACGGCCCCATCGTCGCTGAACACGGCGAGTTCTACGAAGAGCCGAGCGAACGCGTCGGGTTAGAGTTTCGGCCAGCGTTCAAGTACATCGAGAGCATAGCCGAACGAGAAACAGTGCAAGCCGCACACTACGCCGCGTACGCCGCCCGAGAGTTGCAACTATGATACTATGACAGGGACGAAAGCAGTCGTCGCGAAACGCGTCGACGCCGGAACCGCCGACCTCGAAGAGATCTCTGACCTCGCCCGCGCCGCGGGCTACGACGTCGTCGGGTCGCTCACGCAGACCCGCGAGGAGGACGCCGCCTACGGCTTCGGGAAGGGGAAAGTCGACGAACTGGCCGCACTCGTCGTCGAGACGGACGCGGCCGCCGTCATCGTCGACAACCGCCTCGGCCCCTACCAGACGTACAACATCGGACAGAAGGTACCCGACGACGTCGAGGTCATCGACCGCTTCACACTCATCCTCGACATCTTCGGGCAGCGCGCACAGACCCGGAAAGCCCAGTTGCAGGTCGAACTCGCCGAACTGCGCTACGAACTCCCGCGCGCTGCCGCCAAGGCTAGCCTCGCCAAGCGCGACGAACGCCCCGGGTTCATGGGTCTCGGTGAGTACGACGAGAGTCGCGAACGCGACATCAAGTCACAGATCGCGAACATCAAGCGGGAACTCGACGCCATCGCCGAGAAAGAAGAGACCCGCCGCGCGGAGCGCCGCGAGTCCGGCTTCGACCTCGTGGCCCTCGCCGGCTACACCAACGCGGGCAAGTCCACGCTCATGCGCCGACTCGCCGCCGACCTCGACGTCGACGAGAACGAAGAGTTACATCCGGACCTCGACACGACCGCCGAGTCCCAAGATATGCTCTTTACGACGCTCGGGACGACCACTCGTCGGGCCGACACAGGGATGCGGAACGTCCTCCTCACCGACACGGTCGGGTTCATCTCGGACCTGCCGCACTGGCTGGTCGAGTCGTTCCAGTCGACGCTCGACTCGGTCTACCGCGCCGATTTGGTTCTCCTCGTCGTCGACGCCAGCGAGTCGGTCCAAGAGATACGCGAGAAACTCGTCACCTGTCACGACACGCTCTACGAGCGCAACGAAGCGCCCATCGTGACAGTGCTGAACAAAGCCGACAAAGTCGACGAGACGGCGTTGGCCGAGAAGCGAGAGGCGCTCACCGCCCTCGCACCGAACCCCGTCGTCGTCTCTGGCCTCACTGGTGAGAACGTCGACGAACTCTGTGAGCGCATCGAGACCGAGCTGCCGGAGTGGCACGAGGAGCGACTGATGCTCCCGATGACCGACGAGACGATGAGCGTCGTCTCGTGGATTCACGACCACGGCCACGTCGACGACGAGGAGTACACCGACGACAACGTGCTCTTGGCGTTCAAAGCCCGCCCCGAAATCATCGAGAAAGCGCGGGCGAAAGCGGCGGACCTGTCGGTGGCGACGAGTTAACCCGGTTCGACTACTCCACCGCCCGCTTCTCCTTCGACAGCACTTCGATATCCGAGATTCGCGTTCCGGGATACTGCCCCTCTGAATCCTTCTCGGCGGCTTTTACCATGTCCCAAACGACGTTGAGTCCCGTCGTCACGCCCTCTAAGGCTTCCATCTCGACACCGGTCTTCCCGGTGGTCTCTACTGCGACGTCGAGGACGACGTGGTCCTCGTGGACGTCGAAGGTCGTCTCGACGTTCGTAATCGGTATCTGGTGACACATCGGAATCGTCTCCCACGTGTGTTTGACGGCCTGAATCGCGCCGATACGGGCGGTTGCGAGCACGTCACCCTTCCCGATTTCGTCGGCCCGAATCGCCTCGATAGTCGACGGTTGGAGGTGAATCGTCCCGCGAGCGACCGCCCGGCGGGCGGAGTCGGGTTTCGCGCCCACGTCGACCATCTGGACGTTCCCGGCCGAGTCGGTGTGCGTCAAGTCGTCAGTCGGGTTCTCTGGACTCGGGTCGTCGCTCGGGTCACTCATCGTCGTCACCCCACAGCGCTCGCGGAAGCGCGTCCAAGAGGTCGGAGGCGAGGAGTCCGTTGTGCCGGTCGTCGAGCAGTTCGGCGGCCCTCCCGTTGACGAAGGGAGCGACGCAAGCCGCGTCGAAGGCGTCCTGTGTGGCGAGGAGCGCCGCCGTGATGCCTGCGAGGGTGTCACCCGTTCCGCCGACGGTCATGCCTGGTGTTCCAGCTCGACAGACGCGCGTCGTCTCGCCGTCGCTGATAACGTCGTCTTTCCCCTTCGCGAGGACGACGTGGCCGAGGTCCGCGGCGAACGACTCGATTTCGTCCGTGTGTTCGCGCAGACTGTCCACGTCCGGTCCGCCCATCTCGGCGAGTTCGTGGCTGTTCGGCGTGCAGACGAGCGTCGCGTCGGTGTCGACGTCGGGGACGACCGAGAGCGCGTCGGCGTCGACGACGGCCTTCCCCGCGAACGACGAGAGAAACTGCTCGACGGCCTCCAGCGTCTCGTCGTGCGTGCCGAGTCCGGGGCCGAGGACGACCACGTCGTCGTGACTCTCGGCGGTGTCGACCAACTCGTCGACCTGATCGGGCGTCAGATGGTCGCCGTCGTACGGTTGGACGATGAGGTCCTCGGTGTAACTCGCGAGGACGTCGAAGATGCGGTCCGGACAGGCGACGAACGAGAGGTCCGCACCCGCGCGAAGTGCGGCCTGCGCACTCATCGCCGGTGCACCGGTGTACGGTCCACCGCCGATGACGAACACGCGACCGTTCTCGCCTTTGTGCGCGCCTCTGGCGCGGTCCACGATACGTCGGTCGCCGGGCCCGACGAACAGTTCTGCGGCCTCGGGGATGCCGATGTCGGCAACGGTGACGGGCGTGTCTAACTCCTCTAATCCGGGTTTCGCGTCGTGAAACGTGACGACTCGGTCTGCTTCGACTGCGCCATCGGCGGCGTCGCCGGTGTTCGCGTCGACACCGGACGGCACGTCGACGGCGACGACCGTCGCGTTCGTCTCGTTGACGAGTCGTGCGGCCGACGCCTCCGGTTCTCGGAGCGACCCGGTGATGCCCGTCCCGAGCATCGCGTCGACGACGACGTCCGGGTCGTCGAGTTCGAGGTCACGTGAGTCGCGGACGACGCGAGTGTCGCAGTCGGCCTCCACGAGTGCGTCCCAGTTCTCGCGGGCGATGTCCGTCGTGATGGTCTCGGGACGACCGAGGAGGTGGACGGTCACGTCGTAGTCTTTCAGGAAGCGCGCGGCGACGAAGGCGTCGCCGCCGTTGTTGCCGCGGCCCGCGACGATAGCGACTCGCGACCCGGCGTCGGCGGCGTCGCGGACGGCGGCGGCGACGGCGTTGCCGCTCGACTCCATCAGTTGCTTCTGCGAGACGCCCAGCGCCGCCGCGTTGCGGTCGACGGCGGCCATGCGTTCGGCGGTTATCATGCGTCGGCGTTCGCTCGGATGGGTGTTAAGCGACACGGGGGTCGGTGCGTCTCAGTGGCCGGCGGGGTGGGGTCTGCGACCGAATTTGCCGGCGACCCAGTTACCGACGGACGCAGCGAACGCACTCACAAGCGCGCCGACGCCGACGAAGATTCCAATCGCGGTGACGGCGAAGACGACCTGCAGGAGTCCGAACCACGTTGGCTGAGACAGCCCGAAGATGTAGCGAAAGAGTTCGATTGACTGCCAGAGTACCGGGACAGACATTCCGACGATACCGACTCGAAAGCCGACAGTCGTCGCTTTGGTCGACCGAGTGGCGAACAGAACGCCGCCGAGGAACCCGGCGGCGACGACCGGTTCGATTTCCAGCGTCGTCGACCCAGTCTGCAACGCTTCGGAGAGAACGACCCACGCGGAGAATCCTCCGGCAACGAGTGCGAACCGCCAGACGTCGTCGGCGAGGAAGTTACGAACTGCACGAATCGGATGGAGGGACATGTCCGATAGTTCACAACTGAGCAACATAATTGTGCCGCCAGAGTCGGTGCCGACGAAGTCACAACGTTTGACCCATTCCTCTCCGAAGCGAAGTCAGTGACAACCCGACTCTTCGGAACGCTCTGTGGGTTCGTCTTCCTCGTCAACTTCGGTCGGGTCGCGTTCGCGCCACTCGTCGAACCGCTACAGGCCGCGTTCGGCGTCGGGTCCGCCGCCATCGGTCTCGTCGTCTCGCTCGTCTGGTGGGGGTCGGCGCTCCCCCGTATCCCCGTCGGCATCCTCCTGACGCGCGTGCCTCGCCATCGAGTCGTCCTCGGAACGGGCGTGCTCCTCACCGTCGCCGCGGCGTTCACCGCGTCGGCGACGTCGCTCCCCATGCTCCAAGTGGGCGCATTCGGCGTCGGTCTCGCGTCGGGCGCCTACTTCGTCTCGGCGGTGCCATTGCTTGGCGAACTATATCCCGAAGCGGTCGGCCGCGTCGTCGGCATCCACGGTATGTCGAGTCAACTCGCCGCCGTCGTCGTGCCGACGCTCGCCGTGGTGGTTCTCGCACAGTCGTCGTGGCGGGCGGTGTTCTGGCTCCTCGCCGGTGCGGCACTCCTCGTGACCGTCGTCCTCGCACTCGTCGCCGACGAGACGACGGTTCCGGCGAGTGCGGACGCCGACCGGGATTTTCTGGCCGCGCTCGCACACTGGCGACCCATCGTGCTCGGCGTGGTGATGGTCGCCGCACTGGGGTTCGTCTGGCAGGGGTTGTTCAACTTCTACGTCCCGTACATGACGACGGTGAAGGGCCTCTCGCCGGCGACGGCCGGGACGATGCTCACCGTCGTCTTCGCGGCGGGTGTCCCGGCGTTCCTGTTCAGCGGGCGACTCGTCGACCGACTCCCCAAGGTGCCGTACATCCTCGCGATTCATCTGTCGTTCGTCGTCTGTCTCGTGACGCTGACTGTCGTCTCCTCGCGGCCGGCGCTGTTCGTCGTCACGGCGGTCATGGGGTACGTCGTCCACAGCGTCTTTCCCGCACTCGACACCTACGTGCTCGGGGTCCTCCCGGCCGACAACCGTGCGGCCGCCTACGCCGTCTTCAGCGGAGCGGCGCTCCTCTTGGAAGCGGGCGGAAGCGGTGTTCTCGGCTATCTGATAGAGGTCGGCTTCGAGTTCGACGCCGTCTTTCTCACCTTCGCTGGGGGGCTGACTACTGTGCTCGTCGTCCTCACTGGTCTCTACGTCGTCGGTGCGTTTCCCACGGCCGTCGACGACGCTGGAGTCCCACAGTGAGTCGAGGACCGTCCACTCGTTCGACAGACAGTCGTCTCTCTGTGAACGTATCCGGTGTGTTAACTAATTCCGAAGAGTTTACTTCGTCCCCGCATAATTAGTGAATATGTCAGGGCTGCTACCGTCTGACACGAAACCGACGCAGACGCGAGATGGCGACCTTCGCGTGCTCTGGCTCGACGACGAAGAGTCAGAACAACTCATCAACTCGCTCTCGTCGGAGACAGCCCGGTCTCTCCTCACAGCGCTCCACGAAGCACCGGCGACAGCTTCGGAACTCTCGGAGACGGTCGAGACGTCCCTCCAGAACGCCCGGCACCACCTGACGAACTTACAGGACGCCGGATTGGTACAGGTCGCAGACACACGATACTCGGTGAAAGGCCGCGAGATGAACGTCTACGCACCGACGGACGACTCTCTCGTCGTCTGTGTCGGCCGCGAAGACGACCGCTCGACGTTCATGGACTCGCTGAAGCGACTGGTCGGAACGGTCGCAGTGCTCGGCGTCTTCAGCCTTCTCGTCCAGTTCGCGTTCGGTTCGACCGTCACGGACCTCGGTGGGCCGGGAACCGCACCACGCGTCGGAGACAGCCTCGGTGGGACGGCGGGGCCACTGCTCGGACTCATCCCCCCGGGAGCGGCGTTCCTCGCGGGGGGACTGCTCGTCCTCGCCGTGGTCGCCGTGTGGGAGTACCGACGGAGGTAACGAGATGACGACGCAGGAGTACCGGAGTGAGCGACGGTGAGTCGACAGCCCCGCCGACTCGCCGTCCACTTCGTTCTCGCACTCTTGTTCGTCTCGTCGTTCGCTGCTCCTGCGCTCACTGACTCGTCTGTTCCGTACGGTGCGTCGCTCACTGGCCCGTCACAGTACGACAACGACCTCATCATGCAACGTGGTGAGATGCAAGCGTCTCTCGAATCGACGAACGCAGTCGAAGACGTCGAGGGCGGACCGACACCGGACAGTGACGTCGCGTCACTCCACAGAGAAGGGAGTCGGACCACCGACGGCGTACAAGCCATCCGGGCCGACGAACTCCACGAACGTGGCATCACCGGCGAAGGAGTCAGCGTCGGCGTCATCGGCAGCTCCTTCGACACCGACAACGCCGCTATCGCCGAGCAAGTCGCCGGACACCACGCCAGCCACGACCAACAGCGTACGGAGACGGCCCACGACACCGCCGTCGCCGAGGTGGTCACTCGAACGACGCCGGATGCGGACCTCTATCTCGCCAGTGTCGGAACGACGCCGACGCCGGAGTCGTACGCCGACGCCGTCGAGTGGTTACTGGCGAACGACGTCGACGTCATCGTCGACTCGGGGAGCTACTTCGCACCGATGAGCGGTGACATGGATCAGATTACGGCTGTCGCCGACCACGCCTCAGAGGAAGGTGTCGTCTTCGTCACGTCGGCCGGAAACTACGCGAACCGCCACTGGGCCGGCGTTGCAGACGGTGACCAGTGGGTCGAGTTCGCCCCGGACACGGAAGCGAACGCACTCGAGGGTGGCAACGCCACCGAGGGACGCGTCTCGCTGAAGCTCTACTGGAACACGTCGGCCGACTACGACCTCTATCTGTACCGGAAGACGACCGGACGGGACCCCGTCGTCGCGAAGTCGACGGTACGACAGACGAGCGAGAACGCATCGCCCGCCGAGACGATAGACGTCGTCGTTCCGCGAGGCGTGTACTACGTCAGCATCTACGCACACGAGGACACAGCGAACAGAAGCGAGACGAACAGCACCAACGGTACCAGCACCAACAGCACAAGTAGCACTAACAGTACCAACGAGACGAATCGTACAGGGAGTACGAGCGAGACGGGCCTCCAACTGTTCTCACCACACCAGACGCTCACTCACACGACTGCCGCGGGAAGCATGGTCGCGCCCGCGACGAGCGAGCGAGTCATCACTGTTGGTGCCATCGACGCCAAGAGCGGTCTCATCCGCGAGTACAGCTCTCTCGGCTACGCGGGAGCGCGCGCGGACGTCGGCGCACCGGACGGCGTGTCGACGACGGCGGCTGGCACGTTCTACGGAACGTCGGCGGCCGCACCCTACGTCGCGGGCTCTGCGGCACTCATCAAGTCCCGACAGGGGGAGCTCTCGCCCGCACAGGTCGAGCAGTTGCTCCAAGAGACGTCACACTACACGGGAAGCGGTCGGTACATCGACGCCTACGCCGCCGTCGAAGCCGCGTCCGGCGCGAACGTCACCGCACGAGTCGAACAAGAACCCTGACGAGACGAGTCACCGCGACGTTCATACTCCTCGCGCCTGTCGATAGCCGTAGATGAACGCAAACGGCCGGAGAAGCCAGGAGCGGTAGTGACGTGAACCACCGACACTCACCGGACGGGCAACCGTCGGCACAACAGCGTCGGAACCGGCGCATCGAAGAGTACTGGAGTTGGATCGCCGTCTCGCTGTTCTTACTCGTGACGGTCGACCTTCTGACCTCGTTGTACGCGGCCGCCGTCGTCGGCGTCGAAGCAGAGGGGAACCCGTTCGTGGCGTGGCTTCTGGGCCAACATCTCGCGATACTGGTCGGTGTCAACGTCCTCGCAGTGGTGGCCGTCGTCGTCTGCTTTGCGGGACTGATGCGGATGTTCCAACGGACGCCAGACCCCTACGCTCGCTACTTCGCGTTCGGTATCGAACTCTGGCTCGGCGCGTTGCTCGCGGTGGGTCTGTTCGTCTTCGCGAACAACCTCTCTGTCATCGTGTACGGCGCGAGTCTCGTCTGATTTGGGGGCGGGCGAGAACCCGGAACGAAGCCTTTTGTACGAGTCCGTGACCACCCTCCGACACAGCTAACCATGCCCGTCAGTGAGGAACCCACGTGACTTGGGAGTCGGTGTTCGGCCACGAAGCGCCGTATCCAGAGCAGGCAGAGGGTATCGAAACTGCCATCCAGACGGCAGCAGACGGCGGATTCACCGTCCTCGAAGGTGCCTGCGGGACTGGCAAGACCATGCTCGCGCTGACCGCGGGCATCGACCGCGTGCGCGACCCCGACTCCGACTACGAACGAGTGGTCGTCCTCACGAGCGTCAAACAGCAACTGCGACAGTTCGAAGACGACCTGCGAACGATAAATCGAAACCTCCCCGACGACTGGCGACCCGTCTCCGGACTGACGCTCGTCGGCAAGGCGGACGTCTGTCCGTACAGTCGCGAACGCGTCGCCGGCGTCGACGAAAAGAACGTCTACGACCGCTGTGAGGGCCTCCGCGAGCGGACGCGCAACCTCGTCGGCGACGGCGGCGATACCACCGCCGGAGCGCTCGTCTCGCAAGCACGCCAAGCCCAGACCGGCCTCGCCGACTCGGGGGCGGGCGGTGGTCCCGACTACCTCGAAACCGCGGGCGACCCGACGCCGTATCTTCCGCAGATGCCGGAGTACGGTGACACCGAGTTCTGTCCGTTCTACGCGCAGTTCCTCGACGACTTACCGGAGGATGGTGACCCTATCGAAGCGGTGCCGTTCGAGTTCGACAGTCAGGGTCTCATCGAACCGGACGACCTCGTGTCGTTGTCGGCGGGGTTCGGCACCTGCCCACACTCGATGATGGGGGCGATTCTCCCACACGTCGAAGTCGTCGTCGGCAACTACTACCACGCGTTCGACCCGACGACGGCGTCGACGTTCACGGGCGCGCTCCTCGACGACTCGACGTTTCTCGTCTGCGACGAGGCGCACATGTTGGAACCACGAGTCCGTGACCTCGTCAGCGACGCCGTCGGCGACGTGAGCCTCCGCGACGCCGAATCCGAGTTGACGCGCGTCATCCAGCCCGTCGAGTTCGACGACGAGAGCGCGAAGTCGACGGCCGACGCCGACTTGGTGCGAGCGGAACTGGAAGATTCGGACGTCACACTCTCCGAGTTGAAGGAACTCCGACAGTTCGTCCGTGACCTCCGCGAGGAGTTGGACCGCCGGGTGAAGGCGCATCTCGACCACGTGCAACCGGATTGGCGCGCAGACTTGACGCGACTGGAAGACCACGAACTCCCCCTCCGTGACCCCGAAGAACCCGCTCCCGACGAGATAACCGAGTGGGCACAGGAGGAAGGCTACGACGGCGGTGTCTGGGCGCGTGCCGAAATTGTCGGCTCTGTCGTCGCCCGTATCCTCAACTCCGCCGAGGAGGAGGACAAGAACCGCGCTACGCCCGGCGTCGGCCGCGTCCTCGGTGAGTGGTACCGGCAGGACCACGAACGCTACTTCCGCGAGATAGAGTTAGAGCGGACGTGGGACGAGACTCACCCACCCGACTCGTGGCGGCGGGCCTACAACGCCCGTCTCGCGCTCCACAACTGCGTGCCCAGCGACGCCATCGGGACCCGTCTCGCCGAGTTCGGCGGCGGCGTGCTGATGAGCGCGACGCTCGAACCGCTCGACGTCTTTCGGCGAGTCTCCGGACTCGACTATCTGGAAGAGGAGGGGAGACCGGTCGTCGAGCGGACGTTCGGACTCGGCTTCCCGGCGGAGAACCGCGCGAGTTTCGCCGTCGACGCACCGAAGTTCACCTACGGTAACCGCGGTGCGCCGGGAGAGGCAAACGAGACGCGACAGGTGTACGCCGACGCCGTCTGCGAAGTCGCGCGTCGGCCGGGGAACGTCCTCGTCGGGATGCCGAGTTACGGCGAGGCGGAGTGGATTGCGGAGGTGCTCCGCGAGCGACTCGACAAACCCGTCTTGGTCGACGAGTCGAGCGACGACGTCGCCACCGAGTCGCTGAAGGCGGAGTTCTTCGGCGGCGACGGCAAGGTGCTCGTCACCAGTCTCCGCGGAACGCTCACGGAGGGCGTCGACTACCGCGGCGACCGACTCTCGGCGGCCGTCGTCTGCGGCGTCCCCATCATCAACACGTCGAGTCCGCGGACGAAGGCGCTCGTGACGGCCTACGACCGCGAATTTGCATCCGGGTTCGAGACGGCGCTGACCGTCCCCGCCGTCCGGAAGGCGCGCCAGGCAATCGGTCGCGTGATTCGCGGGGCCGACGAGGTGGGCGTCCGCGTGTTCGTCGACGCCCGCTACGCACGAGACTCCTGGAACAGTGTCCGCGAGTACTTCCCCGAGACGGAACGTGAGGAGTTCAGACCGGTGAGTCCGGACATGCTCTCGTTCGCGCTCGACCAGTTCTGGGACGGCAGATAACCCGAGCGACTGCAGGCTTGTATATTCGGCCAGAGAGACTTACGGGCGGCCGGTCGACTGCGGAGACATGAACGAGTACGCGAACGACGTCCTCGTCACGGCCGAGTGGGTCGACGAACGACTCGACGAGTTCGGCACCGACGACCCGGACCTACGACTCGTCGAAGCCGACAAGGAGTACGACGACGCCTACGCGGAGTCGCACGCCCCGAACGCCGTCGGCCTCCGGTGGGACGAAGACCTACAGGACGAGACACAGCGTGACCTGCTGAAGCGAGACGAGTTCGCCGCCGTGATGGGCGAACACGGCATTACCGAGGGCACGACCGTCGTCCTCTACGGCGACGAATCGAACCAGTGGGCGGCGTACACCTACTGGCAGTTCAAGTACTACGGTCACGACGACGTCTACCTCATGGACGGTGGCCGACCCTACTGGTTGGAGCACGATTACCCGACGACGACGGACGAACCGCAGTTCACGGAGCGTGAGTACACGCCAGAAGGCCCCTACGACAACATCCGAATCTACCGACGCGAAGTCGAAGACTCTCGCGAGCGAGTGCCGATGGTCGACGTTCGCTCCGGCGAGGAGTTCCGCGGTGAGATAATCGCTCCCGAGGGAAGCGACGAGACGGCACAGCGGGCGGGTCACATCCCCGGTGCGACGAACGTCACGTGGAAGGAGAACTACGACGACGACGGGACGTTCAAATCGGCCGACGAGTTGCGAGAGTTGTACGACGAGTACGGCATCGACGGGACGAGCGAAGTCATCACCTACTGTCGCATCGGTGAACGGTCGTCACTCACGTGGGTCGCACTCCACGAGTTGCTGGGATTCGACGACGTGCGCAACTACGACGGGTCGTGGACGGAGTGGGGGAACCTGATTCGGTCGCCGATTGCGACGGGCGAGAGCGACGCAGACGACGACTGACCGTCGCGCCGTCGCAGATTCCGTTACGGGAGCAGGAAGTAGAAGAAGACGAGATAGCTACTGACGAGGACGCCGCCGTCGAACCGAGAGACGTCTTTGTTGCGGAACATGAGTGCGATAGCACCGAAGGTGAAGCCGATGAGCACCGGGAAGTCGAAGGTAATCGTCTCGACCGGCACCTCAAGCGGGACCATCAGTGCGAGCACACCCAACACGGCGAGGATGTTGTAGATGTTCGACCCGACGACGTTACCGATGCTGAACTCCGACTCGCCGCGCATCGCACTGACGACGGAGGCCGCGAGTTCCGGAAGCGAAGTACCGAAGGCGAGCACGGTTAGACCGACGAAGCGCGGACCGAACCCGAGTTCGACGAGTGCGCCCTGTCCACCTTGGATGAGCCACCGCGACCCGAGTAGCAAGAGCACGAGACCCCCCGCGAGTTTCAGCACGTCCGCGAGTTCGGGGTCGACGTCTTCGTCGAGGTCGACTTCGTCGGACTCGACGGGGTCGTCTGATTGGCGCATCCGGTGAAAGAGGTAGGCGGTGAACGCCGCTAAGAGGAGCAGAAAGACGCCGCCGTCGAACCGACCGAGGCGCCCGTCGAGGCCGAGTCCGACGAGCACCACGGCAGCGGCGACCATGAAGGGGACGTGCTCTCTGAAGACGGACTCGTCGACCGAAAGCGGTCGAATGAGCGCGGCGATACCGAGGACGAGTCCGATGTTGGCGATGTTCGACCCGACGATAGCGCCGAGTCCGAGACTCGACGAGTGGTCGAGACCCGAGAGGATAGCGACGAACAGTTCGGGTGTCGTCGTCGCGAACGCGACGATAGTGACGCCGACGATGGCGGCCTTGAGACCGAATCCGAGTGCGAGTCGTGCGGCGCCGTCGACGAGGAACTCGGCGCCGAGATAGAGCAGGAGAATTCCAGCGAGCAAGTAGAGCGAGTTCGTCGAGAGCAACACCTCGGACAGCGAAGCGCCCGTACCGGCTTGCAACACTGGAACTGTGCCCAGCGGTAGCATATGGCCCAATAGGTCACCGTAACGGAACATTACCAGCGGTAGTCGACAAGCCATGATAAAACCGACGAGTCGGCTATCAGGTACGATAATCGAAAACACACCACAGACGGCGAAACAACTCGTCGTCGTCGAACGAGGGAAACCGGGAGTCGAACCGAGTGTCGAGAAGGCGAAATCGACGCGAGCGGTGAGGGAGACGGGTTATCAGTCGTCGTCGTGCCACTCGTCTCGGCACTCGTCGGAGCAGAAGTGGCGATATGCCACGAGACCGTCTTCGATGGTGGTTACGATGCGATGCGTCGGTGATTGGACGATTTTCTCCCCGCAGATAGTACACTCTGGGGCGGTGCTCTCGTCGACGTCCTCACCGAGGTCTGACGTGGGGTCAACCATACTTCGGAATACTGGGACCTGGGCGTACTTGAATCCGACTTCGACGGCAGTTTCGGCCGAGTGCGGGAATCCACACTGCTACGTTCGGCTATGGAGCCCTCTTAGCAGAGATTATGTAACCGCTAGCGAATCTCTATATCGAGACGTCCCATGTCAGGAGTCGACACGGAGTTCGAGGGGGAGAACCACCAGATAGAGACACGAACGGGTCGGGACTTCGAACTCCATAGCGTCCTCGTGAGCTACGAAGACGCTCCTGACGAGTGCACGATTTACCCCCGAGAGCGCAGTCATCACGACCGAACGTCCGTGTGGCTTACGGCACCCGCCGCGAGTTTCGTCGACCTCGCCGACGCCCGGTAGGTACGCCCGAAATCATCTCACGGAGGTCTTCCGGGTCGATGGCAATTCGATGTGCGTCCCACATATGTTCGAGCATCACCGCGACCAGTTGCTCGTCGTCGTCGGACTCAACGACGAACGAACAGTCGGGCCGGCAGGGCAACCTCACGGAGGGGCCTCACTGTGCATACATCGACTAGCTCAGTGGCCTCTACTAACTCTTTCGTACAAATTGGTGGACAACCGTCGCTGAAGACGGGGTATTTTACAGACGTTCGTCAGTTACTCACTCGACAGTTGTACGTCGGACAACGTCTGTTGAACGGCTTCCTCGCCGACGGCGGCCGCGAGGGCTTCGAACCCCTGTCGAACCGACCGGTCGGTGGCGTTGGCGACGAGACGAGAGACGATGAACTCCGGCGTCGACTTGCCCACCGTCCCGAACCGGGGTTGGTAGTCGACTCTGAGCGCGAGGTCCTGCGTCAGCCCTTCGGCGAAGATACCGTCGATGCGGGCTTCCGGAGGGAGCGGACTGAGTTCGTCGGCGAGATGGGTGACGTAGACGCCGAGACCACCGCGGTCGACGGTCAGTTGGACCAGTCCGTTGAGGAG
This sequence comes from Halogranum rubrum, assembly GCF_900114455.1. Classification (GTDB taxonomy): domain Archaea; phylum Halobacteriota; class Halobacteria; order Halobacteriales; family Haloferacaceae; genus Halogranum; species Halogranum rubrum. The sequence goes on from NZ_FOTC01000002.1 coordinate 1,048,768, forward strand.
GTCCGCCGCCCGTCCCGGTTCGGTAATCGCTTCGAACTCGTCGACGAGCATCAGCGTGCGGCCGTCGTTGGTGAGCGGCGGGACGATGGACTTCAACGTCGACTCCAACACCCCGGCGTTGAAACTGGCGTGACGTCGGTGGAAGACGACCGTGTCGAACTGCCCGACTTCGGCCGACGCTGCGGGGACGGGTAGCCCCATCGCAGTGAGGAGCGTCACCTGCGAGAGCGTCTCTAAGAGCGTCGTCTTCCCGCCGGAGTTGGCTCCGGTGAGGACGGTCACTCGGTCGCCAGATGGCGGCGTGACTGTCCCGCCAGCCACTCCATGGGTTCCGACGCCGTACGTGACCGGTTGCACCTCGCCGTCCAAGAGGAGATTTCTCGCCTCCGTGACGGCGAGTCCGTCGTCGGTGAGTGTCGGCCGTCGCAGGTCGTGTGCGACGGCGAAACGTGCAAGCGAGAGGAAGAACGCGATGTCGTCGACGGCGGCGACGGCGGCATCGACGTCCGTGCGGGCCGTCTCCACGGCTTCGTCGAGTTCGGCGCGGACCGTCTCCTCTCGTCGCTCGACCTGCGTTTCGAGGTCGGTGGCGAGCGCTCGGAGCGTCGTACTCACGAAGTCGGCGGCGTCGACCGGGTCGTCGGCAGCGGCGCTCTGGACTTCGCCCCGCGTGAGGTCTGTCTCGCGGGCGACGTACTCGACGACCGCACTCTCGAAGTCTTCGAGGCTCCGGACGCCCGAGTCGCGGACGGTGTCGAGCACGTCGAAGGCGCTGTTGCTGAGCGCGCTCGCTTCCTCGTGTTTCGCCCGCAGGCGGTCGAGTTCGTCGTCGGCACCCTCGACGACGCGGCCGTCCTCGACGTAGCCGAGTGCGCCCGCCGCTTCGCGGAGTGCGTCGGGGTCGACGTCGTCGAGTGCGGCGAACGCCCCGCCGCGGAGTCCGGCCTCGCGGAGTGCGAGTGCGGCCTCGACGGCGGCGCGCTCGGTTCCCCCGCGTTCGTCGTACTGGGCGAACGCATCGAGGACGGCCTCGCGGTCGGTGTCGTCCAGTTCTCTCCAGGCGTCTGTGGCGTCGAGCACCTCGTCGAGTCTGGACTCGATGGCCTCGCGGTCGGTCAGCGGCGTCAACACGCGGATACGGTCGGCAGCGTGTTCGGTGACGGCGTACTCACCGGCCAGCGACAGCAGTTCGTCGTAGACGTCGCGGGCGTCGGACGTGCCGAGCATCGCCATTCCGGCGTCTCCGTTCGCTCGACGGAGGATGCGGGTCGCTCGTCCGCGGGAGACACCGGCGTCCACCAGTGCGCGAATGTCGGCGGACTCGATGGCTCCGATGGCCGCCTCGGTGCCGAGCGTCTCGCGGAGGCGTTCGCTCGTCTTCGGTCCGACTCCCCAGTAGTCCTCCAGTCTCATACCGTGTGTGACAGCGCACGCGGCTTAGTGGTTGCCTGTCGCTCGTCGAGGGAGCGTCTCTCGTAGAAAGACCGCCTACCGAACGGGAACCGTCTCGGTGGCTCGTTTCGAGCAGTCGGCGAGAATCCGAGCGAGGAGACGAACGGCCTCCTCGTGGCGGTCCCGCGACTCACGAAGCGCCATCGGACTGATTCCGAGTTCGGCGTACGGGTCGAAGTCTGTCGGCGTTGCGACTCCACTGGTAATGTACTCTTCGGCGATTTGCGCGAGGAGTGTGTGGAGGTGAACCAGTTCGTTCTTCTTCACGGTGATACACATATGTGCTCAACAGGCCTAAACGGTACGGTACACGGCACCGAGAGTGAGTTTACGAACCGAGAGAATGTAAGAAGATGAATCCTGTAGGGGGAGTTTGCTCGACGGAGTCGGGTGCATCGAGTCGTCACCGACCGCTAGTGTCGGGGGCAGTAGACCCGTTGGCCCAAACACAAAAACCCCGTCCGGGCCTCGATGGAGGTATGAGCACGGACGAATCCGCGCCGAGCATGGACGAACCGCGCCCGGCCGAGGGATGGCCCGACGCCCCCTTGACCACGGACGAAGCCCGCGACCTGCTCGACGACGAGGACGTCGTCGCAGTGTGGGTAATGGACCACGACGAGGACACCCGCGCGACGGTTCTCTCCGAGAACGACCCGGACGACGCCGTCATCGAGTTGATTCTGGAGACGCCGACGTCGTTCCGAATGTACAGTTACACCCACGGCGTCAACGGGACGGCGTGGATGGACTACGGGGAGACCGAAAAGGGAACCGACGGTGCGGAGATGATGCTCGACACGCTGGAGAGCTATCACGTGCTCGTCGGCGACCCGGTTCGGTAACGACTGACAGACCGACGGAAGCCTCTTGCAGATGAGACGGTTGTGGAGGTTGAATCGGTAGCAAAAAGAAATTCAGACCCTCAGATGACGTTCTGGAGGATGCCGCCGTCGACGGCGAGCGCCTGTCCGGTGACGTTGCGGTTCTGCGCGTAGAAGACGGCGAGTCGACCCATATCCTCGGGTGTCTGGTCGCGTCCGAGTGGAATGACGCGCTCGATAGTGTCGGCGTAGTCCTCGTCGAGCGTCGGCGTGAGCACCTTGTTCCACATCGGTGTGTCGACGATGCCGGGACAGATGGCGTTGACCGTCACGTCGTCGGGAGCGAGTTCGAGCGACAGCGACTTCGTGAGACCGAGTACCGCGTGCTTCGAGGCACAGTAGTGGCCGAGTCCGGCCGCGCCGATGCTGCCAGCGATGGAGGCAGTGTTGATGATGGTTCCGCCGGACTCGCGGAGGTGCGGAATCGCGGCCCGCGAGAGGAGGAACACGCCTTTGACGTTGACGTCCATCACGGCGTCCCACTCCGCTTCTTTCATCTCTTCGACCGAGTCGACCGTGATGACACCCGCGTTGTTGACGAGGACGTCAAGTTTCCCGAACTCGTCGACCGTCTCGTCGACGAGCGCCTGCACCTGGTCGGCTTTCGTCACGTCGCACTCGACGATGTGGGCGCGTCGCCCTTCGCCTTCGACCTTGTTGGCGACCTCCTGTGCTCGTGTTGCCCCACCGACCTCACGTGAAGACTGTTGGTTGTACTCGCTGTCGAGAACGTCGACGTCGGCGACGACGACGTCGCTCCCTGCGGCGGCGAGTTCGACTGCGATTCCCTCACCGATTTGGCCGCCCGCGCCAGTGACAATCGATACTGCTCCGTCGAGTGAACGTTCGGCTACCATAGTCCGAACAGTGGTATGTTCACAAACGGCATAGCATATTTGTCTGATTAATCGTGGTGTTTCGTGATGGTTGTGTCAGGACGAGTGTACACTCGACGTGAGAGGGAGAGAGAAAGTAAGGAAGAGAGAACGCGGGGTCGCCTGCGAAGTCGGGCGACTCGCTTACTGGCGCTGACGGTAGATGAGGTTGCGCTGGACGGCGTTGGCACCCTCGTAGATGACCGGGATGCGCACGTCGCGGTAGACGCGAGCGATGCGTCGGTCCGTCAGGTTCGAGCGGCCGCCGTGGAGTTGCATCCCGCGCTCTGCACAGAAGACAGAGGTCTCCGTCGACTTGGTCTTACAGAGCGCCGCCCAGTAGCCCGCGTTGTCGTGGTTCGCAACTTTCTCCGCCGCTCGCCAGTTGAGCGCGCGGGCGGACTCGAACTCGATGAGCATGTCCGCGAGGTCGTGTTGGACGGCCTGGAACTCCGAGATGTCGCGGCCGAAGGCGCTGCGGTCGTGGACGAACGCCCACGCCTCTTCGATGGCGGCGGCGGCCATCCCGAGGCCGTGACCGCCGACGACGACGCGGCCGTGGTTGAAGAAGTCCGCGAGCATGTAGAAGCCGCCGCCGGCGGACCCGATGAGGTTCTCCTCCGGAACCGTGCAGTCGTCGAAGACGATGTGGGCCTGCTTGGAGGCGCGCATCCCCATCTTCTCGGGGATGTGTTCGGCCTCGTACCCCTCGGTGTCCGTCTCGACGATGAACATCGAGTAGTTGGAGTAGCGGTCCTCCTTGTCGCCGGTCTTCGCGTAGACGGTCACCCAGTCGGCCTCGACGCCGTTACCGATCCAGTACTTCTCGCCGTTGAGTACCCACCCGTCGTCGGTCTTCTCCGCGGTCGTCGTCATCCCGGCGAGGTCCGACCCCGTCTCGGGTTCGGAGACGGCGAGCCCCGAGATCTGGTCGTTCTCGGCGACGGGACGGAGATACTCCTCTTTCTGCTCTTCGCTGCCGTACTGCTCGACGATCTCACAGCCGAAACTGGCGAGTTGGAGGGTCAGCGCGATACCGGCGTCGGCCTTGTAGAACTCCTCGGCCATGGCGAGAATCTGCTGGAGGTCGTAGCCTTTCCCGCCGTACTCCTCGCCGATGTCCTGGGCGACGAGTCCGGCGTCCATCCCCGCTTCGAGAATCTCCCACGGGTACTCGCCAGTTCGGTAGTACTCCTCGGCGTTCGGTTCGATGTACTCTTCGGCGAACTCTCGGGCCTGCTGTTTGACGTCTCGGGCGTGCTCCGGGACGATGCTCTCGTCGATGAGGTCCATATCTGTGGATGGGTTCCACACGATTTAATACCAAGTGAAATTCTGTGTCCAGGAAAACGAGTTTATTGTTTTCGCAATGCGACCCATCCGGCTCGATCCACCGTCTTTGGAGCGGTTAGACGAACCACAGGTACCACGTATTTTTACCGACGTGAGCGAACGTTGGGTGTGAGAGCCGTTACATGAGGACACGAGTACAGTGGCGAGTGAGTGTTCGATTGGTCGGAACCGTCCTCAAATGGCTGTGGGTGCCGCTACTGCTCCCGCTCGGTATCGCACTCTACGACGGGACGACTACCCTCCCGTTTCTCGGGACGATACTCGGAACCGTCGGACTCGGAGTCGGTCTGGAACAACTGACCGACGAGACCACGATGTACGAGCGAGAGGCCTTCTTGATGGTTGCGTTGACGTGGCTGAGCGTCGCGTTCGTCGGGGCCGCCCCCTTCGTTCTCGCCGGGGGCGGGACCATCGCACAGCCGACGAACGCGCTCTTCGAGAGCATGAGCGGTATCACGACGACGGGTGCGACGGTCATCGTGGACTTCGATGCACACTCGCGGGCGGTGTTCATGTGGCGAGCGGTACTCCAGTGGCTCGGCGGACTCGGCATCCTCGTACTGGCGACGGCCGTCCTCTCGCAACTCGGCGTCGGGGGTGCGCAGTTGATGGAGACTGAGTCACAGACGCGGGACGTCAACAAACTCACCCCGCGTATCTCGGAGACGGCGAGCCTGCTCTGGCAGTTGTACCTCGGGTTGACGGGTCTGCAGGTCGCAGTGTTGATGGGACTGCACTTCGCCGGCTACGCCCCCGAGATGACGCTGTACGACGCCGTCACCCACGCCTTCACGACGGTTTCGACAAGCGGGTTCTCCCCACGAGCGGAGAGCATCGCCGCCTTCTCTCCGGCCGTCCAGTGGGCCGTCGTCCCGTTCATGGTCGTCGGCGCCACCAACTTCGTCCTCATCTACGCCGTGCTCAGGGGAGACATCGAGCGACTCCGAAACAGCGACGAGTTCCGGTTCTATCTCACGCTCCTCGGACTGTTCACGGTGGGAATCGGTGGAATTCTCGCCGTCGAGAACACGTACACCAGTCCCGAAGCTATCGCCCGTCACTCGCTGTTTCAGGTCGTCTCCATCGTGACGACGACTGGCTACGCGAGCGTCGACTTCAACCTGTGGTCGTCGGGAGCGAAACACCTGCTCTTCGTCTGTATGTTCGTCGGCGGCATGACCGGTAGCACGACGTGTTCTATCAAGACGCTCCGCTGGCTGGTCGTCTTGAAAGCCTTCCGTCGGGACCTGTTCGTCGCCTCGAACCCGAACGTGGTCCGGCCGGTTCGTCTGAGCGGAAAGGTCGTCACCGAGGACACGATTCGGGACATCTACGCGTACACGCTGGTGAGTCTCCTCATCTTCATCGTCGCGACGGTGTTCGTCGCCGTCAACGCCTCGCGGAGTCGCGTCCCGGTGACAGAGTTCGAAGCCATGGGCGCGGCGGCGTCGACGTTCTTCAACGTCGGCCCGGCGTTCGGTATCGCGGGGCCGTTCGCGAGTTACGAACCGTTCTCGCGGTCGACGACGCTCGTCATGACGTTTCTCATGTGGGTCGGTCGAATCGAGATTATCCCCGTCCTCGTGATTCTCACGCCGTCGTACTGGCGGTCGTGAACGGAACTGAACACAGGTTCATCGCCTCGTTTACTCACTCTCGCTCGGTCTGTTGCCGTCCTGTGCGCTTGTTGGCAGCGACCCAAAAATCAGAGCGGGAAGTTCAGTCCTGTCCGGGCGCGGCGTCTTCGGGCGTCTTCCCCTCGACCAGCGATTCGTCGTCGTACTGGTCACGCAGCACCTTCTTGTCGAACTTGCCGGTCGCCGTCTTCGGCACCGACTCGATGAAGACGACTTCGTCGGGTGCCCACCACTTCGGGAACTTGTCGCCGACGAGTTTCTGTAGGTCGGCTTTCAGTGCCTCTTGGTCGACGCCCTCTTTCGGGACGACGCAGGCGACCGGTCGCTCTTGCCAGCGTTCGTGCGGGACGCCGATGACTGTCGCCTCCGCGACGTCGTCGTGCGACATGAGCGCGTTCTCCAGTTCGACGGAGGAGATCCACTCGCCACCGCTCTTGATGACGTCTTTCGCTCGGTCGACGAGTTCCATGTACCCGTCGGAGTCGATGGTCACCACGTCACCGGTCTTCAGCCACTTGCCGCCGGGCGCGTCCTCGAAGTCCTCTTCGTTCGCGTCGGGACGCTTGAAGTACTCCGTGACGACCCACGGGCCGCGGACCCACAGTTCGCCGAAGTCCTCGCCGTTCTGCGGCACTTCGTTCCCGTCGTCGTCGACGACGCGGTACTCCAGACCGGGGACGAACAGCCCCTGCTTGGCTCGCTTCGCGTACTGGTCTTCCTTGGGCCAGTCGTGCATCTCGGGTTTGAGGTGCGAGACGGTGCCGATGGGCGACATCTCGCTCATTCCCCACGCGTGGAGGACGTCGACGTCGTACTCCTCGTCGAACCGGCGGATGACGGACTCGGGTGCCGCACTGCCGCCAATGACGATGCGTTCGAGCGACGAGAGGTCCGCGTCGTGTTCGTCGAGGTAGTCGAGCAGTCCGAGCCAGACGGTCGGCACGCCCGCCGTCAGCGTCACCCCCTCTTCTTCGATGAGTTTCGCGAGGTCCTCCGGCGTCGGTGCCGGCCCGGGGTAGACGTGTTTCGCACCCGCGGCCGTCGTCGAGAACGGCATCCCCCACGCGTTGACGTGGAACATCGGCACGACGGGCATCACCACGTCGTCCGGGCCGATGTCGAGTCCCGACTGCGGGAGCGACGCCATCGTGTGCGCCCAGAGCATCTGTTGGGTGTACTCGACACCTTTCGGTTCCCCCGTCGTCCCCGACGTGTAGCACATCCCCGCGGGTTGTTCCTCGGACACTTCGGGCCAGTCGTACTCGGCGTCGTGGCCCTCTACGAACGACTCGTAGTCCGTCACCGGCGAGAGCGACGTGTCGGGGACGGAACTGCCGACGACGACGAACTGGTCGACGGACGCGAACGCTTCTTCACCACCGTCGGCGGCGAGCGCACCCTCCAATTTCTCCAAGAGCGAGGGGTCGACGAAGATTACAGCGTCGCTCGCGTTCTCGACGATGTACTGGATGTGGTGGTCGGGAAGCAACGGGTTGATGGTGTGGAGTTGCGCTCCCATGTTCGGTACTGCGAAGTACGTCTCGAAGTGCCAGTGGTGGTTCCACGAGAAGGTGGCGACGCGGTCGCCCTCCTCGATACCGGCGTCGGCGAGGGCGTTCGCGAGTCGTCCGACGCGCGCTTCGTACTCGCTGTAGGTGTAGCGCTGTACGCCTTCGTGTGTCCGCGAGACGACTTCTTGCTCCGGAAAGAGTCGACTCGCACGCCAGAGAAACGGCTGTAAAGTCTGGTCAGTCGTGCCTGCCATACGCTCCCAAGTGACGCAACCCTAATGATTTTTCCTACCGAGACTCGGTACCGGTGTCGATTTCGTCGTCAGAACTGGGACGCATCTCGTCGGAAACATTCGCTCGCGCTTCTGCTTCTGCTTCCGCTTCCGCCTCGGCGTCGGCGACGGCGACTTGCTCCGGCGCGGTGAGCGCCTCCCGGACGGCAATCCGTTCGACGGTTCCCGACGCCGTCCGTGGCAGTTCGTCGGCGAAGCGGACGAGACGAGGGAGTTTGTACCCAGCCAGTCGCTCTCGGCAGAACGCCTCGACGTCCTCTGCGGTCAGGTTCGTGTCCGTCGCGACGACGAGTGCGGCGACTCGTTCGCCCCACTCCTCGTCCGGTAATCCGACGACTGCGGCGTCGTCGACACCGGGATGTTCGCGGAGGGCGTCGACGACTTCGCCGGGGTCGACGTTCTCGCCGCCGGTGATGATTCGGTCGTCCTTTCGGTTGAGGACGTACAACCGACCGCCGTCGTCACGGAACCCCATGTCGCCGGTGTGGAGTCCACGCTCACCGAACGCCGCCGCCGTCGCTTCGGGGTCGTCGTAGTATCCCGGTGAGACGGTCGGTCCGGAGACGACGAACTCACCGATTTCGCCGGTCTCGACGGGGTTCCCGTCTTCGTCGACGACGGAGACGTCGGTCGAGAACAGCGGTCGCCCCACCGTCCCGACGTACTCGGCCGCCTCTTCCGGGTTGGCGGTCGAAATCTGTGAGGCCGTCTCGGTCATCCCGTAGGTCGGACAGACCGGGACGTGGTAGTCGCGACAGCGCGTGACCAGACTCTCGGGTGCGGGCGCGCCGCCGAGAAGGACGACACGAAGCGAGTCAGAGAGCGTACCGCGACTGTCGAGCATCCGCTTGAGCATCGTCGGGACGAGCGAGACACCCGTCACGTCGTAGGTACCGATGTCGTCGGCCGTCGCGCCGGGGTCGAACTCGCCGCGGAGTACCACCGTCGTCCCGTAGAGTGCCGACCGGTAGAGCGGTGCGAGACCGCCCATGTGGTAGAGCGAGAGCGGGACGAGCCACCGGTCTCCGGGGAGGACGCCGAGTCGGAACGCCGAGGCGACGGCGCTCGTGAAGATGTTTCCGTACGTGAGGACGACGGCTTTCGGGTCGCCAGTCGTCCCCGAGGTGAAGAGCAAGACGAGTGGGTCGTCGTCGGTCCACTCGGTGGGCGTCACGTCGACGGCGTCGGCCGCCGCGAGCGACGCGACACGTTCCCACTGCGGGTCGTCGAGCGAGGCTATCGGAACCGGGTCGGTTGCGTCTGTCGACTCGACGGCTTCGACCGCGAGTTGCTCGGTCTCTGCGCCGCAGACCACCGTCGTGAGGTCTGCGGTCTCGACCTGCCCGGCGAGTTCGCTGGACGTCAGTCGCGTGTTGAGCGGGACGAGTGTCGCGCCGAGGCGCATCGTCGCGTGGACGAGTCGGACGGCGGCCACGCGCGTCGACAGCAGCATCCCGACGTGGTCGTCTGCCCCGAGTCCGAGGCCGGCGAGTCGTTCTGTCAGCGTCGAGACGTCGGCGTCGAGTGCGGCGTAGTCCCACTGTTCGCCCGTCTCCGCCGAGACGAGCGCCGTCGCGTCGGGCGAGGCCCGCGCGCGGTGGGAGAGCCAGTCGTTCATCGCTCGGAACTCTCCCCCGGGGGAACTACTGTCTTTGCATCGGTAGCTTCTTTCACACGCCTCGCCGAGAATCGATAGATGCCACGCAGTCGGTTCTCCTCCGTCCTCGACGCTCGCCGCGCCCTCCGCGTCGCGTTCGCACTCGTCGTCCTCGTCGCCGTCGGCGTTCTCGCCGTCTCGTACGTCACTGCGCCGCCGACGTTCCCCGAACGCGTCGACAGCGGGCAACCCGTCGCCGAACCCGCCAACGGGACTACCGTCGTCGCGACACAGGGACTGGGCCGCAAAGGCTGGCACCAGTCCGTCGTCGGCGACAGCCCCGGCGAACTCGTCGCCGTCGCGTCGGACGGTTCTGTCGCCTACTACGACGACCAGTATCAGAGCTACTGGGACGTCGACCTGGTCGAAGGGACGGAGTCCACCGTCATGTACGCCGTCGCCGAGTTCGTCCCCGCCGACGAGTGCCACGCCTCGACGAGTTGCTACCGAAACCGAATCCTGGAGACGAACGTCTCGACCGGCGAGACCGAGGAGATCTACAGCTACCTCGTCCGCAACGAACCCTCCATCCGCTGGCACGACGTCGATAGATACGACGATGACAGCCTCGTCGTCGCCGACATCGCCGAAGACCGCGCGTTCGTCGTCAACACGACGTCGGGAATCGTCGAGTGGCAGTGGGACGCCCAGAGCGACTTCTCGACCGAATCAGGTGGGGAGTTCCCGACAGACTGGACGCACATCAACGACGTCGAAGTACTCGACGACGGCCGACTGATGCTCAGTCTGCGGAACCAAGACCGGGTGGTCTTCGTCGACCCCGAACAGGGGGTCCAGAAGGACTGGACGCTCGGCGAGGAGGACAACTACGACATCCTCTACGAACAGCACAACCCCGACTACATTCCCGAGTCAGAAGGCGGTCCGGCCATCGTCGTCGCCGACTCGCACAACAACCGCGTCGTCGAGTACCAGCGCGTCGACGGCGAGTGGGAGCAGTCGTGGCAGTACGGCGACGCCGTGCTCCAGTGGCCCCGCGACGGCGACAGACTCCCGAACGGTCACACCCTCATAACCGATTCCAACGGTGACCGAATCATCGAAGTCGACGAATCGGGCGACGTCGTCTGGAAACTGGACGTGAACCTGCCCTACGAGGCAGAGCGCCTCGGCACGGGCGACGAGTCGACCGGCGGGCCGAGTGCGGCCAGCGCCGACCTGCAGTCGCACGAAGCCGAGCAGAACAGTGGCGGCCTCTCGCTTCGCTCCATCGCCTACGCCATCGTCCCCGGCGAGATTATCCTGGGACTCGGCTTCGTCCTCCCGTCGTGGATGGGCTTCTCTGAAGCAATAGTGCTGTTCGGTCTGCTCGGCGTGCTGGGACTGTGGGCCGTCCTCGAACTCTACTGGTTGCCGTGGTCGGTCGGGGTGTCGAATCCGATTCGGATTCGACGGAAGGACTGATTTCGGTCCTATGGTCCCGTCCCCTGTCCGATGACGGCGAAGCGACCCAACTCCCCATCGACCCAGACGACGACGCCGCGTACGCTGGCCCGTCGTCGTGGCTCGAAGGTGTAATCATCGGTCGTCTCGCTCGCTTCTCCCTCCAACGTCCCGACCACTCGGTAGCGACGCAGACGCGTCACCGCGTCGTCGACAGTAATCCGCTCACCCGCCCCGACGTAGAGCGTCTTCGTGAACACTGTCTCGTCGCTCGCAATGTCGACAACGCTGACCGTGACGTCGTGAGCGACGTCGTCGTTATTCTCGATTTGGATGGGGAGCGAGAGATTCGTCGGGACGACGCGCCACAGTGGGAGGTAAAACGAGAGTCCGTAACCAGCGATGGCGAGTGCAAGGAGGCCGACGAGAGCGTGTCGACCGAGCGTGAGAACTGTCGGACCGTCACGGACCAACAGCAGTGACCCGTACTCGACTCCACCGAGGACGAGGAAGACGGGCAGATAAATTGGCCACAAAAACAACCCCGGCGGGCCGATTGAATCACCGACGTGCGGGTTGCCGACGAGCAGGAAGTAGTCGCAGACGACGACGGCGAGTGGGAGCACCGCCCCGGCACCGAGAAACAGCGTTGTCGACAGTGCACCGACCAACCAGAGGCCGCCGTAGAAGTAGCCGTAGCCGATGACTTCACCGAATGACGTCGGACGACGCTCCCAGACAGAGAAGTCGAGGTACAGCCGATGCATCGTCCCGACGACGACTGCGAGGTAGAGCCACCCGGCGAGCGACCCCTGTGCGACCGCACGGAGCATCGCTGGCGCGAGGAGTTGGAGGGCAGTCATCGTCGAACGGGTTCACTCGCGAGACGCAAAACAGTTGCAGTGGTTTCGATACTCAGTGCTGGACGAACTCGACCAACACGCCGCCGGTCGACTTCGGGTGTAAGAAGGCCACGTCGTGGCCCCACGCGCCGGGTCGTGGTTCTTCGTCGATGAGTTCGACACCGAGTTCGCGGGCGTGGTCGAGTGCGCCGTCGATGTCGTCGGTGGCGAGGGCGACGTGGTGGATGCCGGGGCCGCGCTTGTCGAGGTACTTTCCGATGGCTCCGTCGCCGTGCGGTTCGAGCAACTCGAAGTAGCCGTCGTCGAGTTCGAGGAAGACGACGGTCATCCCGTCGAACTCCTCTTCGTGGGCGACGGGGGCGTCGAAGAGGTCGGCGAACAACTCGGCGAGTGCGGCGGCGTCAGTGGTCGCGATGCCGGCGTGGTCGAACTCCATGGCCGAGACGACGGCCGTGGGTCGTATAAACGTGCCACTCCCAGGGCGCGACGTGAGTGACTCGCCGGCCAGCAAGTAGTTCCCTGTTCGTCCCTTGGTTGTGTCCAGAATGCGTGTGCTCGTCACCGGCGCGACCGGGTTCATCGGAAGTCGCCTCGTCCCGACGCTCAAGCGGCGTGGTCACGACGTCGCAGTGCTGACGCGCGACGCCGACTCCTACGACGGCGAGGCGGACACCGTCTACGAGGGCGACGTTCTCGAAGCGGGAAGCTTCGAGCACGCGCTCGACGGCGTCGACGCCGCCTACTATCTCATCCACTCGATGGACACGAGCGACGACTTCGCGGAGAAGGACCGCCGCGGCGCACACCACTTTCAGCGCGCGGCGAGCGACGCCGGCGTCGACCGGGTACTGTACCTCAGCGGACTCGGTGACGACCGAGCGGCCCTCTCGAAGCATTTGAAGTCGCGGCGAGAGGTCGAACACATCCTCGGCGAAGGGACGTTCGACCTGACGACGTTGCGGGCGGCGGTCATCATCGGCAGCGGGAACACGAGTTTCGACATCGTCGAACAGCTCGCGACGCGACTCCCGGTGATGCTCACCCCGCAGTGGGTGCGCGTCGACTGCCAACCGGTCGCGGTGACGGACGTCGTCGCGTACCTCGTCGGCGCGCTCGAATCCTCGGAAGCCGCGGGGAAGACGTACGATGTCGGCGGCGAAGAGGTGCTGACCTACGGCGACCTACTCGAACGGACGGCCGACGCGGCCGACAGCAACGCGTTCATCGTCCCCGTTCCGGTGTTGACGCCGCGACTCTCTGCGTACTGGGTTGCGCTCGTCACCGACGTTCCGACGTCGATTGCCCTGCCGCTCATCCGCGGACTGAAGAACGAAGTCGTCGTCCGAGACGATTCGATTCGAGACGACGTTCCGATCGAACTGACCGCTCACGGGACGGCTATCGAGCGGGCGCTCGGGTCGTCGTCCGACCCCGAAGCGACGGCGGACCACGCCGTCGAGAAACTCGACCGAATCGGTCTGTGAGCGACGGCCGCCGTAGTTAGCCGGACGAACCCACAGGAGTATTCACGCCGCACTCCCAACCCGCAGCCAATGAGCGCGCCGAACCGCAACGTACTGTGGGCACGGACCTTCGTCGACGAACTGGCGAGAGCGGGTATCTCGGCCGTCTGTATCACACCGGGAAGTCGCTCGACGCCGTTGACGATGGCGTTCGACGAACACGACGACGTACACGTCTTCTCGCATCTCGACGAGCGAGCGTCGGCCTTCTTCGCACTCGGCCGCGCCCGCCGGACGGGCAAGGTGACGCCGCTGGTCTGTACCTCGGGCACCGCCGCCGCGAACTTCCATCCGGCCGTCATCGAGGCGTTCCAGTCACGCGTCCCGCTGCTCCTGCTCACCGCCGACCGCCCGCCCGAACTGCGAGACTCGGGAGCGAACCAGACTATCGACCAAGAGAAACTCTACGGCGACGCCGTCCGCTGGTACAAGGACATGCCCGAACCGGAGGCAACAGACCGGAAGTTGCGAATGCTCCGGACGACGGCGACTCGGGCGCTCTCGGAGGCGACGGGCACGCCCTCGGGACCGGTCCACCTCAACTTCCCGTTCCGCAAGCCGCTGGAACCGACGCCCGTCGCGGGCGACGTTCCGGCGGACCTCGACACCGAGGCCGCCCTCGGCCGCGAGGAGGAGAGCGAGTACGTGAAGACGACGGCGGGCGTGCCAGAACTCGACGACGACACCCTCCGAAAGCTGGCCGAGGACCTCGAAGTCGGACGCGGCCTCATCGTCGCCGGACCCGCAGACGCCCCCGGCGTCGACCACGAAGCAATCACAGCACTCGCACACGCCACGGGGTTCCCCATCGTCGCCGACCCGCTCTCGGGACTCCGATTCGGCGGCCACAACCGCGTGACGACGGTGCTCGGCGGCTACGACGCCTACCTCGACGAGCGCGTGACCGACGACTGGCCGGACCCAGAAGTCGTCTTCCGGTTCGGTGCGTCGCCGACGTCGAAACCGCTCCGAAAGTACCTCGCGCGAACCGACGCCCGACAACTCGTCGTCGACCCGGCGGGCGAGTGGCGCGAGGCGGAGTTCGCGGCGACGGACCTCGTCGTCGCCGACCCCACCCGACTCGCGGGAACGCTCTCGCGTCTCGTCCGTGCCCCGAAAGACACGTCTTGGGAAGAGCGATGGAAAGCCGCAGAACAGGCCCATTGGGACGCTGTCGACGAGGCCATCGAGTCCGAGTCCGGTGAGTCGGGCAAACCGAGCGAATCGGGCGAATCGAGTGAGTTAGGCGAGTTCTTCGAGGGCCGGGTGCTGGCCGACGTCGCCGACGTCGCGCCCGAACCCTCGACGATCTTCGTCTCGAACAGCATGCCCGTTCGCGATATGGACCGCTTCGCCCGTCCCGCCGCGCGGAATCTGACCGTCCTCGGGAATCGGGGAGCCAGCGGCATCGACGGCATCACGTCGACGGCGCTCGGCGCGGGCAGCGCGACGACGGACGACCTGACGCTCGTCACGGGCGACATCGCCTACTACCACGACCTCTCTGGACTGCTCGCCGTCGGTCGCTGTGACGTGGACGCGACCATCGTCGTCGTCAACAACGACGGCGGCGGCATCTTCCACATGCTCCCCATCGAGGACTACGACCCGCCCTTCACGGGGCAGTTCAAGACACCTCACGGTCTGGACTTCGAACCGACCGGCGACCTGTTCGGGATGGAGTTCGCCCGCGTCGAGGCGGGCGACTTCCGCGACACCTACGCCGAAGCCGTCGCCAGCGAGGGGACGCACGTCGTCGAAGTCGTCAGCGATGCCGAGGAGAGCCACCGCGTACGCAACTCGCTACAGGAGCAAGTCGTCGACACGCTGACCGAATAAGCCGAGTAGTCGTCTAGCGAACAGTTTTTGGCGTATCGTGTCGACTCGCTGGTAATGCCCTCCACCGCGTGGAAAGTCGTCACCGGGACGGTGATGGTGCTCATCGTCGGCTACAGTTTCGTCATCGCCGGACAGATTCTCCTCGGACTCGTCGCCGCGACGCTCGTCTTTCTCATCGCGTGGCTGACTTCGATGGGCCGCGAGTCGGGTGCGATTCCACAACTGAGCCAGCGAACGTTCGCCGCCGCGTCGGCGCTCTCGTTCGTCGTACTGGCGTACTCGCTCGTCATCGCCGGACAGATTCTCTTGGGCGTCCTCGCCGTCGTGTTCATCTTCGGTGGGGCGTTCGCCCACGCGATGCTCCGCCACCACGGCTACCCCGTCTCGCTCGGGCGAACGCGGACCATCCTCGTCGCGGTGGCCGTCGTCCTCGTCATGACGTACTCGCTTCTCGTCGCCGGGCAGATTCTCCTCGGCATCATCGCCTCGTTGCTCCTGTCTCTGACGGCGTGGCTGACGAGTCCGACCGGGCCGCTTCTCGGCGACGGCTGAGACGGCGTGAGACCGGACGAAACGAGACGAGATTTATACCGCAAACGCGACAAGAGACAGCCATGCCGCCGAACCGCGGAACCGACTTCTCGACCGACCAGCGACAGATTCGGCCGCGCGAGGAGGAAAGCGAACTCAGCAAGTGGCTCCAAGACGCGTTCGACGCCACCGCGGAGGTACTCGTCTTCTCGATTCCCGTGCTCGCCGTCGTCTTTCTCACCAGCGACGTCGAACTGACGTTCGTCACGCTCGCCGCCATCGCCGCGTTCGTCCTCGGTGTCACCGTCCAGCGCCACCGTCCA
This sequence comes from Halogranum rubrum, assembly GCF_900114455.1. Taxonomy (GTDB): domain Archaea; phylum Halobacteriota; class Halobacteria; order Halobacteriales; family Haloferacaceae; genus Halogranum; species Halogranum rubrum. The sequence goes on from NZ_FOTC01000002.1 coordinate 1,064,913, forward strand.
CTCGGTCCGGCGTGGCCGCCGATGTCGCCACGTCTCGTCCTCGGCCGACTCCTCTTCTACAACATTGTGCTCGTGGCCGGTCTCGGCCTCGGTGGGCTGGCGTTCACCGACCCCGTCGTCGACTTCTCGTGGGTCGAACAGCCCATTCTCGGTCCGAGTCTCCTCGCGAGTCTCGTCGCGCTCGTCGCCGTGGCCGGGTTCCCATCGCTCGTCGCGGCGGTTGGGCGTCGTCGCCGTCGCTGAACACGCTCTCGAACACCCCGACGGGAATCTTTTTGCGCGCTCCGGCCCCGCTTTCGGGCATGGTTTCTGATATCTTCGACCCCGAACGCTGGGAGGCGGTCGAGGGCTTCGACTTCGACGACCTCACCTACCACCGCGCCGTCGACACCGCGGCGGTTCGCATCGCCTTCGACCGCCCCGAGGTACGCAACGCGTTCCGACCGGGCACCGTCGACGAACTCTACACGGCGCTCGACCACGCCCGCAAGCAGGCCAACGTCGGGTGTGTTCTCCTGACCGGCAACGGCCCGTCGCCGAAAGACGGCGGGTGGGCGTTCTGTTCCGGCGGCGACCAGTCCGTGCGCGGCGGGTCGGGCTACGAATACCGCGACGACGACGAGGCCGCCGCGGACGACGACCCGACAGTGCGCGAGGCTAAAGCCGGGCGACTCCACATCCTCGAAGTTCAGCGCATGATTCGGTTCATGCCGAAACCCGTCGTCGCCGTCGTCCCCGGGTGGGCCGTCGGCGGCGGCCACTCGCTGCACGTCGTCTGCGACCTGACGCTCGCCTCCGAAGAATACGGGAAGTTCCTCCAGACGGACCCCGACGTCGCCTCTTTCGACAGCGGGTTCGGGTCGGCCTATCTCGCTCGGCAGGTCGGACAGAAGAAGGCCCGCGAAATCTTCTTCTGCGGGAAGACCTACTCGGCGCAGGAAGCCGTCGACATGGGGATGGCCAACGAGGCGATTCCGCACGAAGAACTGGAAGACGTCGCCCTGGAGTGGGCCGACGAGATGACCTCGAAGTCGCCGATGGCGATGCGGATGCTCAAGTTCGGCTTCAACGCCATCGACGACGGGATGGTCGGCCAGCAGGTGTTCGCGGGTGAGGCGACGCGACTCGGCTATATGACCGAGGAAGCGCAGGAGGGCAGAGACGCGTTCTTGGAGAAGCGGGAACCGAAGTTCGACGAGTTCCCGTGGCACTACTGAACGACGACCTTTTTTCACGGGGGCCTCGGGTGCCTTCGGCACCCTCGACCCCCGCCAAAAAACCTCGGTGAAAAAAGGCCGCACTTCGCTCACTCCGTTCGCTCAGTGCGGTACAACTCAATTGAGGACTACCGCAGACGACCTACTCCTTCGGCCGCTTGAACACCAGCGCGTCCGTCGTGCTCTTCGGTCGGCCACCGAGTCCGGTTTTCGCACCGGTGAGCGATGTCGCCAACTCCCAACCGTCGTCGCCGTAGCGGTTCAGCAGGTCTTCGGAGACAGTTCCGTTGCCGCCCTGGATGTGGAGGACTTTGTACTCCCATTCAGACATGTATGTTGAATGATTCCATCGACATGAGGTTCTTGTGGTGTGATTCGAGACCTGTCGACGGTGATTCTGTCGGCGACAACCACAGTCGCTATGGGTGGGCGCTCCTAAAATCGGGCAATGAGTACGCAGGACATCTCGCGGACGAAAGCGTGGGTGATGGCCGCCCGCCCGCAGACGTTGCCGGCGGCCGCCGCGCCGATTCTCGCCGGTGTCGGCCTCGCCCTGCACGACGACGTGTTCGCCTTCCTCCCGGCGCTGGCGGCGTTCGTCGGCGCGGCGCTGATTCAGGTCGGCACGAACTTCGCGAACGACTACTACGACGCCGTCCAGGGCGCAGACACCGAGGACCGACAAGGGTTCACCCGCGTCACCTCCTCCGGTCTCATCGAGGCGAGCGAGGTCAAACGGGCGATGTATCTCACCTTCCTCGCGGCCATCGTCGTGGGGAGCTATCTGGTCTACGTCGGCGGCGTCCCCATCCTCGTCATCGGCCTGCTCTCCGTCGCCAGCGGCATCGCCTACACCGGCGGGCCGTACCCGCTTGGCTACCACGGTCTCGGCGACGTGTTCGTCTTCCTCTTCTTCGGCGTCGTCGCCGTCACGGGAACGTACTACGTGCAGGCCGCGTCGGTACTCGCCGCGCCGTTCCCGACTGGCGTCCCACCGGAGACGCTCCCCCTCGCGGCGGTCATCGCCAGTCTTCCCATCGCCGCAATCTCGACGAACATCCTCGTCGTCAACAACGTCCGTGACAAAGAGGAGGACACGAAGACGGGCAAACGAACGCTCGCCGTCCGCTTCGGCTACACCTTCAGCCGCGTCCAGTACGTCGGTCTGCTCGTCCTCGCCTACGCCGTCCCGGTGTACTTCTGGGCGACGAGCCAGTTCGACTGGACCGTCCTTCTTCCGTTCCTCTCGCTTCCCCTCGCGGCGAGAGTCGCACGGACGATGGTGACGCGAACGGACGGCGAGGCACTGAACCCGGCGCTCGAACAGACGGGTCAGTTGCTCGCACTCTACGCGCTCTTGTTCGCTGTGGGGATGGGGGTCTGAATGGCGGCGAACACATTCGACCTTCGAGAGTTCGCACTCGACCTGCGCACCTCTCTCGGGACCGCGAAGGGCGACATCACCGAACGACGCGGTCTGCTCGTCGGCGTCGAACGCGAGGGCACCGACGGCAACATCGTTCGTGGTGTCGGCGAAGCCACGCCACTCACGCCGTGGACCGAGTCGTACGACGACTGCGCCGCCTCGCTGCGAGGGTTAGGCGAAGGAGCGGAGGAGAACGAAGACGACGCCGGCGACAGCGACGACGGCGACGGGCTTCTCGGTACTCTCGGCCCCGCCGCCCGCCACGGCGTCACGCTCGCGGCGTCCGACGCGGCCGCACGGGCCGCTGGCGTCCCACTGGCCGAACAGCTCGCGCGCACGGCCGCGACCGGCGACGTGTCCGATTCGGTTCCCGTCAACGGCACCGTCGGCGACGGGTCGGTCGACGAGACCGTCGCGGCCGCCGAATCGGCAGTCGCCGACGGCTTCGACTGCCTCAAACTGAAGGTCGGCGCACGCGACGTCGACGACGACCTCGACCGACTCCGCGCCGTCCGCGACGCCGTCGGCGACGACGTGACGCTCCGGGCGGACGCGAACGGTGCGTGGAGCCACGAGGAGGCCGAGCGAGCGGTCGATATCCTGTCCGAGTTGGCGTTCGCGTACGTCGAACAGCCACTCGCGGCCGACGACCTTGCAGGCCACGCCGACCTCCGAGGCCGCGGCGTCGACATCGCCCTCGACGAGTCAGTCAACGGTACGGGTGAGGTGCCGCAGCAACTCTCCGAATTTGCCGACGTCGTCGTGCTGAAGCCGATGGCACAGGGCGGGCCGCGGGCGGCGGTCGCACTCGCTGGCCACCTCCAGTCACAGGACGTGACGCCCGTCGTCACCACGACCATCGACGCCGTCGTCGCCCGAACCGCCGCCGTCCACGTCGCCGCCGCGATTTCTGACGTGCCGGCCTGTGGGCTGGCGACGGCCGACTTGCTGGCCGACGACCTCGCCGAGGACCCGTGTCCGGTCGTCGACGGGTCGGTGTCGGTCCCCGAGGGGCCGGGACTGGCCGGGGACGCGTTCGACTCGCTGCTCTGGGACGAGTGAGTAGACACGAATTGCGCTCCTCGCCGCGTTTATACTATCAGCGAACCCTCTTCGACTATGGAGCGGTACGACCTTCTCTACCGACTGTACGACGAGTTCGACACGGATACGCTTCGGGAGTACCAGGACTTCGTGGACGTGTTCCCGCCGGTCGACTCCCGGGTCGCCCTCGACCACTGGCAAGAGGCGAGTGACGAACTGGAGGAACGAAAAGACGAGATTCGACAGGGGTTCGCCACGGGCGGCACGTTCGCCGAAGTCGCCGCCCGCGCCAACCGTGAGCAGGCGTTCACCGCTCAAGACCTCTACTCGAAGTACGGCCGCGCCGTCAACGCGCTCGTCCTCGACGTCGACGAGACGCTTCGGTCGGCCGGGAGCACCGACAACGAGATTCCACGCGACACGCTGCACGTCCTGACCGAGTTCCACGAACGCGGCGTCCCCATCGTCATCTGTACCGGCCAGACCCTGGAGAACGTCAAGGGGTTCGCTATCCAGGGGCTGGGGAACGAACTCGTCCACTCGGGTAACATGAGCATCGTCTACGAGGCGGGGACGGGCGTCTTCACGCCGGGTCACGGTTCGCAGACCAAGCAGTTGCTCTACGACGATCTCGACGACGAGATTCGTGACGTGTTCGACGAGATTCGCTCGCGGGTGCTCCCCGACGCACCCGACGACCTGCGCCGTGGGATTCACCTGCAGGGTAACGAGTTCAACATCACGCTCAAGCCGAACTTCGACATCGGTTCGTCGAAGGCGGAAACCGTCATCGACGAGGGACTGGTCTACCTGCTCGACCTCTTGGCGGACGCACTCACGAGTGCTGACACCGACGCCGACACCGACCAAGCCCGCCAGTGGACCCGTGCGTACTACGCCGACGCCGACTCGGAGATTCGAGAAGTGCTGGAGTCCGAGGGTGAAGTCTCCGAGACGCCCGTCGACGAGATACCCGAGGCAGTCCGCGCGCTGTTCGAGCGTATCGACGTGGCGTACTACCACGCCGACGCCGCCGAGATTGGCTCGCTCGAACTCAACAAAGTCGCCGGCGTCGAGGCTGCACTCGACGTTCTCGGCGTGGACGACCCGTTCGTCGCCGTCATGGGCGACAGCAAGTCCGACCTCCGGGTGATGCAGTGGGCCGCCGAGCACGACGCCGGAATCGGGGCTGCACCGGACCACGCCTCCCGTGACGTCCTGACGCACGTGATGGACACCGACGAACTCGTCTTCGACCAGGGGAAGTCCGCCGAGATGCTCCGGACGGTGTACGTGCTCAATCTACTGGCGAAACTCGGGTGAACTACGGTAGCACACGACACAGTTATTACGTCTTTGCGCGTAGTACGTAACTCTTCGAAACGGGTCGCCACGGCGACAACCGGACAGAACGAGGCCCAAGATGCAACAGCTGTACCCCACCCCCGAGATAGAACGCGTCCTCGCGCACGTCAGCACGTGGCCCGGCGTCGACCTCCGGATGGACTCGGACGGTAGCGTCGAGTTCGCCGTCGACGGTGTCGTCGCCGGGTCGGCCCACGGCGACGTCGTCGACCTCGCGTTCAGCCCGTCCGTTCGTGACCAACTCCTCACCGAAGGGAGAGCAGACCGCTATCGGACCGACCCCCGGTCGTCGTGGGTCTCCGTCCGCGCACGGACGCCTGAAGACCTCCACGACGTTCGCTGGTTGCTTCGACTCGCCTACCTGTGCCGTCTCGCAGGTAGTCTCCACGATAGAGGAGACACGACGCTACCGACGGTCGACCTACACCGCGAGTTCGACCGCCTCGACCTCTCGACCAGTTTGCGACTACTGGTCTCGCGGACCGCTCTGCCCTCGCCGGATGCGAGACAGTCGGCTTGAAGGGGACGAACGCACCGCTGAGTGTGCGAATTCAGTCGGTAGGATAGTCGAACTGTTGTAGAGAAGTGGCACCGACCGATAGCTTTGCGACGACGTACACGGTCCGACTACTGCTCGGTCGAAAAGCAGGGACGAAGTTGTCAGTTCGCAGCCGCGTTCGTCTGACCGGTCACCGCGACCCCCGACGTCGAGGCGTCCTCGTTCTCGTCGGGTCCGGAGCTATCAGCGCTGTCGGAGTGACCGGGGTTACCAGCGTTACTGGCGTGGTCCTGCCCGGTCTCGGCTCCCCCCGACACGTCTCCGTCGACTGCACTGTCCGGTGCGGACGTCGGCCGAGAGGAGGCCGTAGACTGACTCGGAGAGAGTTCGCCCTCACGGGTCGTCTGTGAGTTCGACGCGATGTCGGTCTCACCTGCACCGTTTGCCGACGCAGCGTCAGCCAGTCCTGTCTGGTCGGATTGCTTCGTCGGAAGCTCCGACCCGTCGTCGGCACCCGACAGTGCTGGAAGGACGTATCCGAACCCGGCGCCGAGGACGACGACTCCGACCAACAGCATCCCGAGGATGTTTCGTTCTGTGAGGAACGAGGTGAGTCGCATCAGCGCTCACCGCTGTCGTCCTCGTCGATGGACATCGAACGACCTCAGTTACCGCGCGCTTTAGCGTCGACCTGCTCGCCGTCGACCATCAGCTTCGCCGTGCTCGCGTCGAGTTCGACGTACTTGCCGGGACCGTTCGGGCCACGGTTCGGGTTGTTGTTGTCCGGTGCGTCGGAGTGTGGGTAGCTGTAGCAGCCGCCGTCGACGACGCCGGAGACGGAGTCCTGTGGGTCGTCCGCGCTGACGAGCGTGAAGTGGATGCTGCCGTCGGCGTTCATGTTGTCGATGCGCCAGCTCGAGTTGCCCGTCGACCAGACGAGACGGAGGTTCTGCGGGCTTCCGCCGCCGGACACGCTGGCGTTGGTGTCGCCCTGCACACCGACTTCGGCCGCCTCGTTGGTCGTCGAGACGACGAACGACGTCGTGGAGACCGATATTGCGGGGTGGTTCGCGTTGGCCTGCAGTTCGTCGTAGGGGATGGCGTTCGCGGGGCCGTCGAAGTTGCCCTCGTCGTACATCACGAGCGGGCTGTAGTCCGAACGGTCTTCGTCGGCGAGGCCGAAGCCGTCGAACGAACTGCTGGTACCGGGCGCGTGGAGGGTCACCGTGTATCGAACGTCGACACGGGTGCGGGCAGTACTGTCGTCGTCGTCGTTGTCGAAGACGTCGGAGGAACCGGTCGCGCCGTAGTAGCCGTTCACTGCACCCGGGAGGTCGTCGATGATTTCGCCGTCGTCGTCCTCGTCGACCTGTCCGAGGCTGGTTCCGCTGAGATAGTCGTCCGAACTCGGCACCGTGCTGTAGTCCGGTTTTCCGAAGTCGTTGAACAGCGTGATGGGACCCCAGCCGTCCGAGCCCGTGTCGTAGAAGCCGGACGTCCCCGGTGCGGACTCCGTAGCCGTTCCTTCCGTGCTGGCGTTGATCCACGGAGTTGCACGGAAGACGGGGGACCACTCCCCGGCGTCAGCGTCTTCACCACGTGCGCGGGCCTCGACGAGCACACGAATCTTTCCGACTGCCGCGTCGAACCCGTCCCACTCCACACGGAAGGAAGGCGAGATGAACAGCTTCGAGAGGTCACCGGTGTCGTTCGTGAGCGAGACTTCGTTCGACTCGAAGTTCGTCGTGAGTTGCGCGGAGCCGCGCTGTGAGAACGCGGCGATGCCACCGAATCCGAGAGCACTTGCGGTTCCGATTCCAGCGAACGTCTTGAGCAGATTGCGTCGTTGCATTGTGTGTATCCTGGTGCGCCCCGGTTGCCCGTGGCGACTCAGAATAGTCGAGGGTCGACACCCCCGGCACTGTCTAGATAAGGAACGAGCAGGTCGAAGAGTTAGTGATCTATGCTACTCTCAAACCTGCTCAAGCAGAGTTTAGACACCGCTACGCTTGAATGTTGGCAGCGGGAGTGGACGGCGACGCCCGTCAGGGCGTTCGCCGTCCGACTCCATGCTGCCGGTTTGTCGCTTAGAGAGACAGAAGCGATTCTTCGGCTGCTCGGCGTAGAACGCTCGTTTCAGGCAATCTTTCAGTGGGTACATCGGCTGGCTGACAGCGTCTCAGACCCGCCGAAGGCGACGCCGAGGCGGGTCGCGGTCGACGAGACCGCTGTCAAAATCAACGGTGAGTGGTCTTGGTTATACGCCGCAATAGACCTCGACACAAAAGTAATCCTTGACGTC
>NZ_FOTC01000003.1:0-183773 GCF_900114455.1 Halogranum rubrum
GACATCCACGAGTGCCGTGACTTTCAACGTCCGAACATGGTAGTGCGTTTGGTTAGCGTAGTGTCTGCTCGGCTGGTCACGGTCAAAACGAGTCGAATCGAGTGCGGCGTGGCCTGTGCGTTTCTCGGCTGACACGCCGAGAAACGCACGCCACGTCTTCGTCGAAATCCGAGCGAACCACCGGCGGAAGACGGTGAAATGAGGCAACCGTGTGAGTTCGAGTTCTTCGAGAACACCGGGCATCTCGCCGAGCCAATCAAGCGTCACACGATATGATTTCCCGAATTCGATGCGGAGTGCATGAAGCGCGAGCATCGCCCATTCGGCGAACCCGCCGCCCCCTGCGGGGGCGGCAGGTTCGTCAGGATTAGCGACAACTAGTTTAGCTTTCGCGACCGCATTACGGGTGAAGAGGCGGATCTCAGATACCACAACAATCTGCCTCTTCGTATTCTACGGCAATAACGCGGTTGTCGCGCTTCCGTCTAGCGAAGCTACAGAGCCGAATATAGAGGATGAGTCTATCACTGTAAGTCAGAACGGTTGGACTATTGTGTTAATTTATCAATAGATATTTTGTCATAGAATCCCTTGCGAAGAATATCGTCCCCATGAGTCAAACTCGTCCACGTCGTGAGATTCTGAAGATTGGGTTGGCTGGAATAACCCTTTTGAGTGGCTGTACTTCGTTTTCGTCAGTCAATACTGAAGCTCAGAGAGAAACGAAAACGGATGTTTCACCAGGAAAAGTAGACTGCTCAGACGCTACACTCTCAGACCCAAAGATTACACCCCTCACCTCCGGTGACACCCTCGTTGTAACTGGACGTGTTTTCCATACACCTGCACCCGACCTTCGGGGGTATATCATTGAAAGGAGTTGTCCCGAACAACGACGGGATATCCACGAGCCACTCGATTCTATCGGCGATTTTAGATTCACCTTCGAGTACGGACATCACGGAATAAAAGACAGTGCATTCTGGTTAGAGGGCTGTGAATCACCCACTCCAGAGCCTGAAACGACGGACTGTTCAGATTCCAATTCCTGATGTTTCTGGTGACCGACTTGCGCGCTGTATTCAGCACGGCCACAGAAACCTCACCGAATGCTGTCAGAATTGTCGTGCAACACTTAGAGAGTGAGTTCAGCACACTTGTTCAGGTCTCGTCACGGATTAGCGACGGGTGAGCTACGCTGATAGATGAACCCGGCTAGTCCGAGACCCACGAGTAAAATGAGAAACCCGGGGATGAGATAGAAGAAATTCGGATTGCAAGCCTCGATTATTCTCTCGTGAGGACACATGAGGTTCTCGGGCTGGAAGGCGAGCCAAATCAAGATTCCACCACTCGTGACGCCGAGAAAGCTGAGTGCTTGAAGAAGCCGAACTTGAACCATATCTCCCAGAAATCAGGGAGAATCTAAGTATCTTCTCTAAGCACAAGTGCTGATTTTTGTCACCAAATTACGTCGAACAGAGAGCGTTGACTGATATTTTGCAGTGACCGACTCGCGCTATGAGTTCAGCACGACCTTGAAAAGCTACCCAGTTGTTGTCAGGTGTGGCGTGCAACACTCAGAGGGTGTATCGGTCAGTGGTGCGAACCCTTTTTGTGTATTATTCTATACATAATCTGTGAACGAATATTCTGCAAGAAGCACTCTTACATACGTCGCGTAGATAATCGTCCTGCTCCTCCAAGTAGTACTCATGGGGGTGTAGCCGTGGTAGTCACGTTTCGTGTCGGTCATCAATACGGCGGGTATGACGTGCTGAAGAATAAGCGTCTCAAGAATCATCACCGAACGTGGATCGACGGACGCCGTGCTGGTCAAGGATCACCAGTCTTCGGTCCATGGCGAGCAGAACGAGACGAACTGACTCAGTCGCCAGCAAATCACACACTATTTCTCTGACTGTTTAGCATAGTGGAAGAAAATGCCAAGCGTACGGAGGCTATAATTTCACCAATGAATCCGACGGACCTCACGATTGAGATTGTCGACGCGACGACTGTGGTGGGGATACAGCCCGACGACCCGAATGAACCGTTTCAGATAGATTACTCGGTCAGGATTCCAAATAATCTATTCGCAATTGAGTGTCGTGTAATCCGCCAGAGCAGTGCTGAAGCGCCCCCGGCTATCGAGATTGGATTGCGGAACGTTGCTGACGAATCCCTCGCAGTGTGGTTCGGAATCACCCCACCGTTCGATGGATTCCCAGACATGGAGACAGGAGGCCAATCGTTGTGGCTCATCCCCGAGAAAGATGAGAAAGCGTACATCGAACCGAATGCCCTGATTCCGACCCAGCCACAGGAGGGTCTGTGGCGGCTCATCCGCCGCTTCGATATCCCCCAACCAGCCACTGTCATAGAGATGGACCCGGACGAGGTGGTTCGACGGACGTATTCTATGCTGTTTCCTCCCGGATCTGAGTCGGAGGGCCAAGCCGCCACTAGCGACCTGACCAAAGTCTCTGGAATCTATACATTCGAAGATCAGCATCGAGTGAAAGCACAGCCAGGGAAAGGAGGCGAGTCCTCGTTATGGGTGAAGACGACAGTCTCTGTCCGTATCAAGAGAGAATAACAGACAGAGAGCGAGTTCAGCAGATCGATTAGTTGGTCAGGTGCCTTTTCATCGCGTTTGTGGTAGCTCAATCTACAATGGGGTTATTTTGACCGTAGAGTTTTGCTGTATCTCGGTGGAGTGATGTCTCTGTACGTTCTCACGTGGTTGCTGCAAATCACGCTCGAACCAGACACATACCGATGTCAGACCCACTTCTAACAGGCGTCGTCTTCACCACTCTACTGGCAGTGGTCTACGTAGTCTTCGAGCGATGAATTCGCGCGCTCTATTCAGCACGATCACAGAAACCTCCCCGAACCCTGTCAGGAGTCGCGTGCAACACTCAGAGGGTGAGTACAGCACGGACTCGTGATGTAGTACTCGTTCAGATTTCGGTATCTACGCTTGGCTATTGTAACAGAGGCTCTGCTGTGGCTCCGCAGAAAGTATTTATTGCAACGTCTGATAGTCTTGGTAAGAACCATGCCCTCCTCTCGGCGGAACTTTGTACAAGGGTTCGGAGTCCTATCATTGGCTTGGCTCGCGGGTTGTACATCCACCCCCTCGTCACCTGCCTCTACAGAGTCCAGTACTACTTCCTCAACGGCTTCACCTACTCAAACTGGTGTGACCCCTGAGCCGTACAGTCCAGAACTCACTGTGGTGAGTCTCTCGAACGATGTACACACCGTTGGAGTGCGGTTAGGAGAATTTGAACATATTCCAGACGGAAGGGGAACGCCAGTCGAGTCTGGAACATATGCATTCAACGACGAATTCGAGTTGGCACCAGCAGAGGAGGTAAAGCTACGTGAATACAGAAAACCCGGTGAACATTATAATCTCGTGCTAATTATTGATGGGAATGTAGTTGTTGATGAATTCTTGGACGGCTATGAGGGGTTAACGATTGAGATATTAGATGCTGAAACGGTGAACGTCGAACGATACTTTATCTGAACGAGCTACATCGGCGCAACGACAATCAGCCGATAGGGGACAGCTGCCCGTGACCGACTTGCGCGCTCTATTCAGCACGACCACAAAAACCAATCAACAATTGGGGGATTTCAACAAGGCAAGGTCAAGCTATCTGACTGACCGAGAGACTTATAAGATGTTAGATAAATCTGGATTTGTGATTAGTCATCAACAGAAACGGATGCGACTCGGGTTACTGACAGGAGGGCTTGCGTTTTGTGCCGGGTGGGCTGCTATCGCACTACTGGCCCCGCAGGCGGTTTTCGACGCTCCTCGATGGCAGAGTACGCTATGGATGTTCCTTGGCGCGAATGCTATCACACTGACTCAAGGGGCGTTCAATCAGAACACTGTCCAGCCAGTCACTGTCGCCGAACTGCCAGAGCTCGTCTATCTCATCCCAGTGGTAGCCGTCACCTTTGCCAGCGCCTACGTCTGTTACAATATTCGGACAAGTCGTGTGAAGCAAAACGTTTCAAACGCGATGGCCGCCGGAACTGGTTACTTCCTCACCGCTCTCGTAGCGATGATACTCTCCGACATTCGTCCCAGTATCACGGTTCTTCTAATGATAGCTCTCGTCTTCGGTGGCGGTCTTTGGGTCGGTTCAACCGTGATGGGCACACTCAGTCGGGGCATCCCGTTCTTAGGTGTTGCATCACTCGGGACGGTGGTGACTGTTGGCGTACTCGTTCTCTTTGGAGGTGTAGCAATCCTCTCGGTAATCCAGGACTTTCTCGTAGTTACATTCGCGCCGACTGTTGCCGTTGGTGCAGGCTTCGGAGTTAGCCGTCAACTCGAGCGTCGCGGTAGGCGATCGGACTACCCCCGGATTTCCGGGCTTCAGCAGTTCTTCGAAGAATCATGGAAGGAAACGCTGGTAGTATCGCTGATCTTTTTTGCACTCTTGATCGGTCTCACCGGGGGTATGTGAACGCGGAGGTGCTGAACCGCTGCTAAAGCAGGTTCTCGAAGAATCCCGATGTGTCCTACCAATTATATTGGCATGTTTAACAACAACTACTGGTTTTCTAAGTCAACGGCCTCCAATTCACCGCTCAGGTACATCTCACCCAATTCAGTAATCCGATACATCGCCTTTGATTCATGCACGCGATTTAACAGGCCCTTCTCCACCAAAATTCGGCATCGTTGGGAGATATATCGCCGATTGTAGTCAATATTAAAAGCGATAGTACTCGGGTTCGCCGCGATCCCCGCTTCACTTAGCAACTCAAGTATGGCATCGTCCGCTCGGGTCATCCAACTAACACGGGGACGCATTGAGACGTGATATTCAAAGCCACAGTAAAACCACACCGCTCTCAAAGAAACAAATGTACAAACGTACTCTACAACTTACGTTTGTGCATATAGTTATCTCCTCAGGGCACCTACGAGAATGATGTCATGGAGCCAACTGCCGCCACCCTCGTCCCGAAAATCGGGAAAGAAAGCTTCACTCAGTGGCAACAGCACCGTGAAATCAGGCAGAACATCAAATCCGGTAAGACTTGGTTCAATCTGCCTCCACCAGAGAAGCCCCCGGAGCGGCACAGCCCACATCAATTGAATCAATGTCACCGGAAAGTCTACTACCAGCAACTCAACGCGCCCGAAGAATCGAGAGACCCATCAGGAATCTTCTGGACAGGAACGCAGTTCGAGGAAGAGTGGATGATGCCGTACCTCGAACACATCGCAAATGAAAGCGGTGCCTACATCCGGAATTCAATGTGGGTGGACTACACAGTCGATACGGATGTCGGTCCGATCCACATCCGAGGGATGACCGACCCGGTAATCGTTGACGAAGACAGCCGCCCAATTCTCCTCACAGAGATTAAAACCAAACAATCGGTGAAGTACGCGACAGAACCAAGTGACCATCATGTCGCTCAAGCCTATGCTTACCTACGGGGATTATCTGAGGAGTGGGAAGTCGACCTCAGGGACGCGGTTCTCATCTACGGTGACCGAACAACACTCGAAATCCAGGTTTTCCATATCGAGTTTGACTTAGACCGCTGGCAGGATCTCGTGGTTGCTTGGGCAACTAATCATACTGTGTTTCGGATGAATCGAGAACTCCCTCCGGCTGACCCCGAGTTTGGGTGGGAGTGCAAGTTCTGCTCGTTCAAGCACCGGTGTGGTCGAGCGAAAGATTCGAAGTTCAGTGACGTCGATGCTTACGGGTTCTTGCCGCTCTTCAACGAGTATCCTGAAGCCAAGGTCATCGAGTACTTGGACAGTCATGATGGAGCGAAGCTTACTCCAACGCTTGCGAGTCGTTACCCGGATTTGATTGATCAGTACGAAGTATATGAGTGGGCGTGTCAGCGATGCTCTGCAATCTATTCGTTCGGCGTGATTGAATGGGACGGTAACACCGAGAGTCTACCATTATGTCCAGGGTGCGCTAATGAGGCGATACCTGTTCCGCTCGCTGAACCTGGACCGGAAGCACAGCGAATTCTAGATGAGGACGCACAATGAGTAAGTCCTCGAAAAACGAGCAGCTTTGGTTACAGAATCCCTCTCAGACAAAGCACTGTCCAAGCTGTGATTCTATTGACTTGGATTGTTCGATGAAAGGAATTGACGCGATTTGTAACGCTTGTGGATTTTTAATTCGGAGCTTCGCGAACATTGACCCTGAAAGTATTCCAAACAATCGCGGGTCCTCTGAAGCCGATGACGAGGCGAATTTGTCGTGGTTTGACTATTGCAAAGTATCGAATAGCACCGAATCTCAAATTGCAGCCGCGATTTCTGTGTTGGATGCCGTCTCAGATAAGTTCGACATTCCGGACAATGTGCGTGTTCAAACCGCTGAACTGTATGGGGCGGTCGCAATCCGAAACTTCACCGATGGACGACTAACGGAATCTATCGTCGGATCACTCATCTATCTCGTTGCTCGTAAGTCTGGAAATGCAATTCCGCTTAGCCGGGTTGCCGAGCACCTAGAACTTGAGTCATCCAGACTTGACCGTCTTGTTCGCTTAGTTCAACAGGAGTTGGGAATGGAGCACGCTGGTTGTCTCCCCGAAGATTATCTGGTTTTCCTCTGCGCAACCCTTGGGTATTCGGAGGACGCCCGCCTTAACGCGTCTGAATTACTTTGTCAAGCCCATACAGCGGGAATAACAAATGGTCGAAATCCTGTGGCAGTTGCTGGGGCGGCTTTGTACTGCTCTTCGGGTAGAGTTCACTCTCAGCAAGAGGTTGCGAAGGTAGCAGGTGTGTCAAAAGAGACCATTCGGGTCAGAATTCGTGAATTCCGCGACGAGGGCTTAATAGATGAGTGAGTCTACAAAGCACTTATCTGACATTGCTGTGGAGGATGAGCGAGTTACAGCCGCAATCTACGCACGGACATCATCAATCGTCCAAAGGTTTGGTTATTCATTGGATGAGCAAGTTCGACTTTGTCTCGAACGGTGTCAACTGCTCGGGTGGGACACTCAGTATGTCTTCCGAGATGAGGCAGAGAGTGGAAAGAACATTGATAGACCGATGTTCCAGACAATGATGACGACAGCTGAGCAGGGACTTTTTGACGTCATTGTGTTTTGGAAGCTCGACAGGTTTTCACGAAGTCTACTTCATGCAGTACAACTTGAATCCGAACTACGTGGGTTTGGAGTTGGACTTCACAGTATCACAGAACAGATTGACACAACCACATCCTCAGGTCGTTTCAATTTCAGAAACCTCGCGAGTGCAGCAGAATTTGAGCGAGATATGATCAAGGAGCGGACAAGGATGGGTCTGAAAGCGCTCGCGGTAGATGGTCGATGGCCGAACTCTCAGCCACCATTAGGATATGAACTGTCAATAGATGGGCGGCTACGTATCTCAGCCGAAGAAGCGAGACTCGTTAACCAGATTTTTGAACGGTACGTCGAGGTCAAATCAATGCCAGAGGTAGCTCATGAACTCAATAGACAGGCAGTTTCTACAAAACGGGGAAATGAGTGGACGAGTCGTGCTGTTAGGGATGTATTGAGAAACGCGCTCTACATTGGCTGCTATGTCGTTTCCGAGATTTCCAAGGATATTCCTGAGTACCAAATCGTATCAAAGGAGCTGTTTGAGAAAGCAACAACTATTCGATTCCGATTTCGAGGCCAAGGAAGCAGTCGTTCACGAATGGCGTTGCATCGGAAGCAACAATCAGTAGACCACGTGATTGATCAGTATCAATCCTTTATAAATCAAGACAGACCAGTCGAACTCTGAAGGGATTCAATTTCTTTGAGCCCTTCGCATCCTCTCCAATGAGCTTTGATTGGGCCATTTGGATTGGTGTGAGCATTCCTTACACTCGTAATTGTGGACGGTAAACTCACCAGTCTCTCTAGTTCCGTACTTTCTCAGCTCTGTGCTCTCACAATTAGGACATACAATCTCGATTCGTGGGGCGGAACTATACAGGCAATCGATTCCGAATTTGTCGGCGAAGTTGAACGGATTCATGCTCTGGTTTGAGCTTGAACTCTTTTTTGAGATCTCTTCGATAATCTCGTTTGCTTCCCTAAACACGGACTCATCAACAACTGCGAGCTCGGGACTATCTACCACTACTTTATCTCTCTCCACACGGTCCGTTTCGAGTTCCATCGTCGGTTTCCCGATGTGTAGTGGCTTTTTCAATCTCCGTTTCACTTGCCCGCCATCGAATGTAGGGATCTCGGGGTACTCCTCGCTGAGAATTTCACCGGTTGTGGAGTATGTCTTTTCCTCAAGGAAGATCTCGTACATCCGCTTGACAACTTCAACTTGGTTTGAATCAGTCTCGATCCAATTGTCACCAGATTCGTGTTCAATCGCCTGGTAACCAATTGGAATATTGGGTCGAACAGACTGCCAACTTATCTTCTCCTCAAACTTACGCACCATGGTCTCAGTGGAACGAGTCACTCGCGCTTCCATCGAGACCTGGGCCATGAGAGCCTCAAGAGTTGTGTTTATCAAATCGCTTATCTTCCCAGTAATGTCGACATTTTTCGTACCCATTATGAGCGTGATGTCGAACTTTGACTGTAGAAGGTAGACAAAATACAGCGTTTCAGCCGCGTTACGGCCGATTCGGCTGATTTCGTTCACATAGAGATGTGTGATTTTTCCTGTTTGGGCGAGCTCAAACACCTCCTTGATGCCTGAGCGGTCGAAGTCGGTGCCTGTCTCTCCATCCTCTGTTATTGGATCTCGGATTAATGTGACACCGTCCTCACGTGCGCGTACAACGAGTTTCTTGACCTGTGTTTCCAGACTGTCGCCGTCTTTTGCCTGCTCTGCTGTGCTCA
Organism: Halogranum rubrum; assembly: GCF_900114455.1. GTDB lineage: Archaea > Halobacteriota > Halobacteria > Halobacteriales > Haloferacaceae > Halogranum > Halogranum rubrum. Next base: position 8,875 of record NZ_FOTC01000003.1, read on the forward strand.
CACGGGCATAGATAACTCCTCTTTTACCGCTGTCTTCCACGGTAACGTTCTGAGCGTCGAGGTATTCCCGGGCAGACTCTTCTGACTCACTGGCACACTGTGTCTGACCATCCATTACTCGGTCATTCACCGACTGTTCAACGACCGTTTCTGGCTCAGGCTCACACTGGTCATCAGACGGTTGAGACTCGACATCGCCCTCGCTACTTGCTTCATTTTTCTCTGAGTCGTCGTCGTATCTGTCGAAAGACGACTGATGCCCTTCTCCGAGTGTTGCTTGATGAGGACCGAACGCCATTAGCAACCACCTCCCGGGAAATTGCTCGTATGGTTTTGTGGAAGGTATGATCCCGGGAGCGTCTTGAACTCGTGTGGGATGTATGATTTCGGAGTGCGTTTTAAGCCATGGACAGACCTTTTCACCGGAGGTATGATACGTGCAGCGTACGCTGACCGAATCATACATCGGTTATATACTCTGTCCAAATCGCCGTGGCTGTCGCTGTGAGGGGGGTGTGCGTACATAATTATCTCCTGTAATTAGTTACCGGAATTAGAGCTAATACTGTTGAGCAGATTCTCGTGCTCCTCACGAAGTTCGTCCTTGTCCATCTTCAGGTATCGAACAGTGGAGCGAATATCACGATGACCCATCAGCTCCTTAATTTGGTAAATGTCCCCACCATTTCTCTGAATCCGGTTTGCGAAAGAGGCACGGAATCGATGAGTATACACATTCTCGATACCTGCCCGGTCACCAATTCGCTTGATGACCTGAAGAAGACCGTTCCGAGTGAGACGATTACCAGTTCGTGACTCGAACACCGGATCATCAGCATCCGCGTTTCGGACATTCCGATACCGCTCAAGTACTTCTGCGCACTCGTCAGAGAAAATCGCAGTGTACTCAGTGTGACCTTTCGCCTCAGTGATTTCAGCAGTCTTCTCATCAAGATCCACGTCACGGAATTCCAAATTCACTGCCGCCGAAGCTCGGACACCGGACGAGCTGAGAAACAAAACCAGAGCCTCGTCACGAAGCTTAGTAGTGTTCGTCACGAACATCTCAAGCTCTTCCTCAGAAAGCGGTTCGGGGTCTCCGCAGTGCCGTGGAAGGGAAGAGTAGTTCCCGAGTTCATCCATGCGCCCTGCGTGCTCAAAATAGTACTCAATCGCATTTTGCGTGTTGTTGATGTGGCTGTTCGAGTAACCTTCGTCAATCATCTCCTCTCGGAACTTCATCACGTGAACATCAGTAGGGGCGAGGGTCTCAACATCTTGGAGGAATGCCTTCGCCATTGTGACGTGCTGACTGACGGTTTTCGATGAGAGGCTCTTCTTAACGCGCAGGAAGGTTTCAAAACCCTCCATGCTCTCCCGAAGACGCTCAGAAAACGACGTGGGCTCGTCTTCTTCAAGGGCAGTTACGACACTCATTGGCTCTCCTCCAATTCTTCAAGACACGTATCGGGTACCAGCATCGGAAGTTCGTGCACTCGCTCCAGTTCGGTGGCCAACACTTGCTGGCTCGGAACGTGAGCGCGGTCATTCTGGCTGTCAGATCGGTGCCGGTCGATGGTTTGAGTTTGGGTTTCACTCATGGATATATGGTTCTCTATTAGCGCAAGCGACGTCGGAATCTCCTTTCCGGCGGGCGTCCTTCGTCGCTGCGTACCTCAGGATTCACGCAATTAATAGATAAGCGTTTATGGGTCCCAGAAGTCCTCTATCCCCTAAATTGGCATAAAGAAATATATAGCAAGAACAGCGGTGGTTGCTGTGTGGTATCAAACAACGCAGTACCGAACTCAGTGACTGAGTCAGCCACAGTAATCTCGTTCATGAGGTTACGATTGAGACGCTCGGTGAGCAGGGTGAGGCTATCGCGAAGGTTGAACGCGGTTACGTCATCATTATCGACGGCAGCCAGCCTGGCAAAACGGTTGAAGTGGACATTCATGCGGTTCGTGAGAACGTCGTCTTCGCCGAGATTGTTGCATCTGAGTCGTAGCGGATTCGGTTTAGACTTTTTCTGGTGCTGGTCGCAGACACACTCTGAATCAACACTACTGTCTGCCTTCTCCAATACATCCGTACACATCAATCAGTTTGTATCCTAATAGCCCTCAATTATATTAATATTTTTGAACAAAGCTATATTTTGTATGTAAGGACGGAAAATCTAATTTCTATCTATAATCTTATCAATCTGCTTGACAGCATCATCAGTAAATCCTATGAATTCTATATTAAACTGGTCTTCAAACCACCCTCGGTTGTTCTCAATTATTCTGATAATATTGATTCCTGCCTCTTCAGCTAATCCTCCAGCAAGGTGTATAATCATTTTCCTGTCTGTCTTTGAGGAAAATGCCTTTACTTCAACCTCATCAGAGAGGGCCTCTGGGGTGATTTGTTTCACAAGCGCAAGCACTGCCATCCGACCAGTCCAGTTTTCTTCTATATCACCCTCTTCGTCATCAAATCTACCTAGATGATCTGGTGGTTCCCCAGCACCTTCCAATACAGAGGTCGATGGCCATTCGGTATCATCCTCGTCAGGGTCAGGAAGAATATCAGGATCGAATAATCGGATTTCATCTTCAGAGATTGATTCTGGAAATGGGAACCGATCTTCACCGAATGCTTGAATGATATTCCCTGCTGCAAGTGCAGGTCTCAATATGTTAATATCGCATCGCTTATTCCACATTGCAATACCTGCAAGAAGATCTTCTCCTGATTCTGCACGTGCAACTTCCTTCTGGAAGAGCTCTGCCTGTTGTAGTGCATTGTTCTTAATAGATTCCTCTACCTCTTCCTCACCTAACCGGCTCATTCCGATCTCCGAAGACTGAGTGTCAGAACGCAGATAACCCTCCTGGAACATCTCGCACACAAAGTCGGCGGCCTCGCCTTTTGAGGTCTCTTCATACTTGTTCGCTAATTTCTGAAGCATTTCCTCCCGAGAAACCCAATCAGTATTTCTGTCTTCGTCCACGAACTATGTATCAACTGAGAATGGTTAATGGTTGCTCCTGTGTAGTAATTAAAGCACAAGTATTGCGGCAGGATTATTAGTAGATGAGGTTATATGACTCTCTCTCCGCTACATTCAATAACAAAAATGTCCAGATACTATTCTTAGCATTAGTGGTATTTACGTGGTCGTTTGGTCTAATAACCATCATTTCATTGGGCATATCAGATGAGAATTTCCTCAATACGACAAGCTCCTTTGCAAATGTGGTCATTTCAGCAGCTCTAGCATATCTATACACCAAAATGATGAGTGTTCAAAACAAACAAGCATCGATACAAGGCACCCAAACAGAATTGCTGAGAGCAAATCACGCACCGTCTATCGATATTTGTTCTGTTAATATTGTAAATAACAACGAAATACAAGTTGAGCTATCAAACTTCGGTAACGGGATTGCACAGGATCTTCAAACAGAAACCGAAGTAGAGTATTCCGCTGATTGGTGTATTATGAACGTAGGATATAGTAGTTTGAAATTGTCAGATGATGATATTAATGATGAGCGAGATATATTACAACCTGGTGAAAGATGCCTACCGTATAAGGGGAACGTGGTTGTGAAATTCTACGATAAAGAAGAAGATAGAGAACAGAAGATGACTATATCTGGATTTTTCAGAGAGGTTGCTAGGCACGATGGGGAATCTAAAATGTCTATAAGGGTAAATGTATACTACGAAAATATCATGGGCAACTCTGATTGCGATGAGGCATTTGTATCGACAGATTTGGTTATTGATGAAGAGACCGAATTTGGCGCTATTTCTAAAGATGTGGAACTAGAATTCTAAGCATGAAATGAAAAAATCCATAAACAACGATGTAAGAGACAAACTCGCTTGAACGATCAGCCAGTGAAAGGTAACGGACGCGCTAAATCACCAAGCGGCCAATCGGTAATTGTAGTTATGCGACTTGGAGTGAGACTCTTCGTACTCAGTATGGACATGAGACCGCTGTATTCAATAGCTACTCGCACCCAACCGATCTCTCTGAGAGTGCTGGCAAGTTAACAAGCCACCCAAAATTATAAGTTTGTAAGTGAATAAGGCAAGAGTGGATGACTGATCAAGAAGGAAAATTAAGCGATCTACTTGTCGACGAAGAGGAACTAAACGAAGAATTGCTCTTTGAAATACTGTCTGACTACATCCGAATCGGTAGTGAGAGCGGTAATCTGGTTACTCAGCCTGCGTTTCGAGATCTCGACTCGAAACAGAAGGTACTAGTTGTTCTACTGGCACGGAAGGCGTGTACTGCACTCAACTTAGCCGACTCGGAGTGGATGACACCGACGGAGATCAGTGGCGAGAGTGGAGTAAAGAAAGGAACAGTATATCCGACAGTCAGAAAGCTCGCCGAGGATCTCAACATAGCAGAATCGGATGACGGGAATTACTGCATCCCGACGCATAATCTGGATAAAGCACGTAGCCTTATTCGAGGAGATTATCAATGACACTTGAAGACAAAATACAGAACCGTCTTGTCGCCGACACGGAATCGATTCTTGAAGATAACTTGGATCGCGTAGAGAAACTCTTCCAGTTCCATTCTGACGGTACAATAGATATTCAGCCACAATATCGGGATATCACGCCTCAGAACCGAATCATGATTTATTTCACCGCTCAAAGATTTGCTAAAGAAGGAAATATTTCGGATACAGACACTTTAGATACGGATTTCTTCTACGAGCGCTTCGATAGAGGAGAACGAACTATACGCAACGATTTACAGGCTCTTCGAGAGTCCGGCTTCATTAGCAAAGATGGGCGTAGCAGTCATCGAATTGTCGTTGAGAACCTTCCAAAAGTGCTTACTCAGATCGAAGAAGACGTGAGCACAAACGATTAAGATCGAGCTCATGCATGCCTTGTACTGTAGGACAAAATTGGAGATATAAATAAGGCTGAATTTCATTTCATGGAAAACAAAGAACCCGACAATCCGTTAGATGAGGTATTTGTTGATGAGACCACAATCGACGAAAAACGAGTTGCGTCGATACTGAACAATTACGCCCAGATTGGAGAAAATTCCGGGCGTTTGATTCCGAATTCGGAGTATGACGCTCTTACAGCAAAAGATAAGATACTGGTGACGCTTGTGGCTGAACGAGCCAAGCTGATTCGGGAAGAAGTCGAATCAGCATCTCTTGGACCATCCGCAATCAGCAATGCCAGTGGTGTCGCCGAAGGGACCGTCAAACCCACTGTGCGAGACCTTGCAGAAGATGGCTTAATTCGTGACGACGAAGATGGATACAGTGTTGAACCCTCGAAACTGAGACTTGTCGAAAACCGACTCGAAAACGATGAGTGAGAGTACAGAAGACCTTCGCAGCCAAGTCGAAGAGCTTGAGTCTCGAGTCGAGAAACTTGAAGAGCTCGCTAAGGAGGGGAACCTCCGAGACGATACGCCCGCGATGCGGGAATATGTTGAAGCAGCGAATCCTAACTCGCATGTTGAACGGGCAGTCGTCATCGGACATTTCCTTGAGCGATACGGTGGGGAGTCTTCCTTCAACACAAATGATGTCTCGGGAGGCTACGAGACTTGTCGTGTTCCGACCGCATCTAACATGAGTGACGTGTTACTACGTGCTGAAGAACGAGGCCTGATTATGGTAGTCGACTCAGAGAGTCAGCAGAAGGAATGGAGAGTAACTGCCGAAGGAGAAAGATTCGTTGAGGACCTTCGTCAGAGCAATCAAGCTACCGAGAGCTAATCACACACCCACTAACTCTTCTGCTTCTTCCCGTCGTCGAGAACGTTTTCGGATTTCGCTGATATCATCGATAGCTAAGTCAACGTAGGTCCGGCTACTGCGGGTCTCTTTTTTAACTACGTCTTCGGCAGCAAGAGCATTTACGGCGCTGCCGACATGGCTAGTCGTACTAATGTTGAGATGGTCTGCAATGTCTTCGTATGTCACAGGTTCACCATGCTCAATAATACACCCTATAGTTCCATCAACATATCTGGGTGATGAGGCGCTCTCCTTTGCAATCTCAATCGCGTCCCTCACTGCATCGTTCGAAATGAACTCACGGTATGTTTGTATTTCTTCAGATGGTTGATCTGCGTCGTAATTGCTTGCTCGGGTGGCAGCGAGCTCCGATTCCAGTTCGTCAATTCGCTCACGAAGCCGTTCTGCGTTGTCTGCGTTAGGTTCAATCCCAAGGGCATCTCCGAGTCGTTGGTACGCCTCAGTTGCCTCATTGACATTCGCTTCAAACTGCTTGAACTGGTATGAAGCTTCAACTTCTTCGTTTAACGTTGAGATTCGCTCTTCGAGTTCTTTGTTCTTACTTCGAAGCCGTTCATTCTCGGTGCGAAGTTTTCGGATAGTCTCATTCTTTTCCTCTCGAAGCTCCTCCAATGTCGCTTTGACATCACCACCTGTACTCGTGTCTACCTGTGCTAGAGCCTCACTGAACTGGTCTGCAAGTTTTGTGACGTCTTGTGCTTGCTCCAACTCTGACCGAAGTTCCTCGATTTGGTCATCCCGTTGTTCAAGCTTCTGCTCAAGCTGAGCAACCCGATCTCGGCGTTTCTGTTCGCGTTTAGAGATGGCCTCCAACTCATCAACGATGTCCCCACTTACTGACTTGAGATTCGGGCGCTCAATATCGTTGAGCCCCGGTGTTGCACCTGCGTCAAAAGTCGACTTTCGCTTGAACTGAACCCGCTTGATGAAGTCATTCCAGTCTGTCATGAGGAATGCTTCACCGTCGTCAAGCTCTTGGACAGTGTCCGCATAGTCACTGCCGAGAACACGTCTGACGGCAGCAGTATCGTTGTCCCAAGTCAGCCGATGCCACACCAGCCAGTCACACTGTGTGATAAAATCTTTCTTAACGTCTGCGGGGCGTTGACTCAACCCACACAATCCTAATCCATGTTTCCGGCCTCTTTTCGCGACTTTAATCAACATTTGTCCGCACTCATTGAGACCTCCACCTTCCGGGATGTACTCGTGGATCTCTTCAACGAGCATCAGGAACGGCTTCTTACGCTTCTTTTCGAGAGCGAATAGTCGCTGTGCGACGCCTCGTATGAGGTTCTCGGCAACAGAGCTATCAAGATAACCAGAGACGTCAAGAATGATCGGCACGTTCTCATCGAGAGCCAATTCGGCGATTTTGGCGGCATGTTCCTCGCTGACCTGCAGGTCACACTCTTCATCCGCACCGACATGGAGCATCTCATACTGTTCCTTGAGACCGTAGTACTCTCCATCAACATCAACAATCAGTAGAGGGAAACCCTGTTCGAGGAGTTCCTCTGCGATAACGCTTGCAGAGTTGGATTTACCTGCACCGGATTTGCCAGTAATAAATCCTCTCCCCGTTAGCACCTCAACAACTGGGAGAGAGGTGCCATCCTGGGAGATAGTCAATGTCCGTTCTTCCCCAGGGGGCGGTGTGTCGTTTCCACCGGTGTCCATACTCATAACTGCATCCTCATATGTTCTCGAGTGCTAAAAATGTATCTGATGTTTAACATTTTATAAGTTCATCACATATCCCGTCTTTTTCTCCTTAGTATCAGTTTCCATGTATTTTGTGGACGAGTAAGCTACTCAAAATCACCCAACGACGAATCTGAGGACTCATCAGCAGAATCGTCCTCTCCATCTTGTTCTGGCGCAGGGTTTGGTTGGTTATCCTCTGACTGCATCTCGTTCTCTAGACCATCACTCTCATCGGCTGTGTACTCTTCACGCTCAGTAGGTTGCCCAGAACTGTTCCCTTCCCATCCCTCTTTGATACCTGCGACTAAATTCTGCACATTGACAGGATCTTCTGTCCCATCCAAGTTAAGCTGAATTTCAAATGTAAACTGAGGATTTGACTGTAGCACCTTATCTAAACCCGCGATAGAAGGGTTTGTGTGGGTATGGCTTGCTCTCGAAGTGGAGTTCTCATTACTGGGCTCTGCGTTAGAAACCCCGTTTTCATCCACTTCTTCTGCTTCTTCAGGATTCTTTTCGCTGATGAGAGCTAGTAGTTCGTTAAGTGCTTCCTCATCTTCAATCTCGAGACGAGTCTGATTTCCCTTTCGTCCCACTACATATCGTCCAACACCAGCTGCTTCTAATGTTTGTAAGAACATTGTTGCAGCCTTCTCTCGAGGGCCGTCTTTTAGATCATAATCAGAATTAACACGGATATGTCGGTCTACGTCTCTCCGTTCAAACACTTCATTACTACCCGATGTTGACATTTTCATCACAAGAGTAGCGTACGGCTCAAAGTTGGCAACAGCCTCGCGAAATAGAGCCTCTCTACGTACCTCATCTTTGTTTGTCTGGGATATGTCTATTCCGAGATTAGTTGCCTTTATTCCTTTATCGGTCACTTGCATTAACCCAAGTGCCTTTGCATACTGGATATCGGAATGGGTAGTCCTCTTACTTGTCTCTGAAACGTCATATACTACTTCTTTTCTTTTTACAGTTGTCCCCACGAGTCCACAAAGGTCGGATACGCGGTCCAAGTCTGCTGTTCGAGGAATATTAGGCATCACTCTGCACCTGCTCCCGTGCATCTTTTAGATAGCTCACAGCAGCCTGAACGTGGTGGGGCCGAATCACGTACCCTCCACGCGACTCATCGGATTCAACGAACTCTAGATCTCCTGAATAGTTCTGAACCGCACTCCCACTGGAATCTAGGTGTTCTGCAAAAGCACCACTCGCTGCGCCCTGCTCAGATTCCTCGCGCTCCCCAAGAATCACACTTGCTTCACGAAAGAGCAACTGAGCGACGAATCGCTGCTTATTCCCTAACTCGAAGTACGCGTCAAGGTAAATCGGATCTCCCGATTCCGAGTCGATTCCGATGAGTCCGCTAAGCACATCGCGGAGCGCCTGCTGGTCAACATCGTGTCGGTCCATATAGAGGTCGTTAAGGGGGTTCTCGTCTGACATTGTTCTGATTCTATTGGTTGGATTGATTACTCTGAGCGCTCTTCGACGTTGAGCTCTTCATCGGCGTACGACTCTCCAGTTCGAGTGAGGTAGTAGGTTTTTTCACCGTCACGACGCCCAACTTCTCGAAGAAGACCGTTCTCGACGAGCGTTGAGAGGTCTCGGGAGAGGTTTTTACCGAGTTCCACTTTTGCCTTTAGAGCGCGGTTTTGAAGCTCTGACTTCGAGAAGTCTTCCTGGCCTTCGACAGACTCGAGATACCACCCCACCAAAAGCGCTGCATCTCGCTTATACGAGATAGTCGCAGTGGTGTAGAGTTCACCTAACGAGATTGGCTTCCTAGGTGTACTTTGCTCCATCTGAACGAGTTCTTGGTCTCCGTCGCTCTGTAAGTATGTTTGTTGTAAATCATCGAAACGCTTCTCGACGAACTCACGATTTCCCGACACCTCTACGGTAACGTCTCCTTGAGAGACGCGAATTTGGAAGGTATCTTCCTCTATGTTCGAATCTGAACCCATGTGTTCAGCAACACGTCTCTCACGCAACTACTTATGTATTACGCGTATTTATACACACTCGTCATCCTTTGTAGGAATTTCCAGTAAACGCCGCTTATGAGTGGCTATTAATGGTCTTCGAGATACCACACAATCTAATCTCTACACTAGATACGTATTGATACGCTATAATCGCCATACAGTGTGCAGGTTGTAAGATACCGTATTGTTACTAAACAGTGTTCTCTTGGAGCGCTGGTGCAATCCGTTTGTACTGGCAACGGTTCTCCAACTGAGCAAGAAAATTCCGAGCTGAGAGAGTAGTCGTGTTCCCCCTCGATCTCGACAATTTATGAGTCATCTTCTACTGAATCAGAAATCCCTCCGTCGGCCTTACCTGCTTGCTCAAGAAACTGAAACAGTATTGTAGCACTGTCATACGCCCTTAACTCCTCAAGTGCTTGACGACCCCATGGAGTAAACCAATATATCTGCATATCAGGTTGATTCTCTACTTCAACCATTCCTCGTTGTTCAAGTTCGTAGAGAAAGGTCAGAACCGTAGTCGGTGATAGTTCAGAATTCAGACTAATTAAGTCAACAACTGTACGTCCGCCTTGAGACGAAGCAACAATTTGGAGTAAGAGCAGGTAGCGATTCGGAACGTCGACGAGCCACCGTGCGTCTGCTTCGATGGTCATCTCTCCACCTTAGACATCCGTGTATCGGTCATATTGCTCGTCAAGTGCCTCACTACTCAAATGAACATATTTCATCGTGGCGGCGATGTCTTCGTGTCGCATGAGGGCCTTGACCACTGAGATGTCTGCCCCGTTCTCAATCATACTCGTGCCGAAGTAGTGACGAAACATGTGAACCGTAACTCGCTGGTCGATGTCCGCGTCACGCGCACGCCGTTTCACTATCTGCAAAAGCCCACTTCGTGTCAACCGGTTTTCTGACCGGGAGAGGAACAGCGACTCGTGTTCAGCATCTCTTTGCTGTAGATACTTTTCGATGGCGTCGGCGCAACTTTCCGAGATACGAGCGATGCCATCTTTACCGAATTTCCCATCTCGTATCCTGAGTTTCCGTTTCTCAAAATCGACGTCGGTGACATCGAGATCACAGAGCTCTGACGCTCGAATCCCGCTCGATGCGAGTGTCTTGATGATTGCATAGTCACGGTAGGTATCGCAAGCATAGATGATGCGGCGGACTTGGTTGGCCGAGAGAATCTCCGGAAGTTGCTTGGGCCGGTTCAAGCGTTTGAAGTCGAACTCCTGATCGTGAAAGCTGTAGTAGTACTCGACCGCGTTCATCGTGTTATTCACGTGGCTGTTCGAGTACCCCTTATCCATCAGTTGCTCTTGGAAGTTCTTTGCTTCGCTCTGTTCGGGAAGCACGTCCTGGCAGCGGTCAAGGAAAACAGCGGCCATCATTCTGTGCTGGTCAACGGTCTTTTCGCTCAGTCCATGGTCGACTTTCAGATACCGCCTGAAATCGTCTAATATGTCGTCTCGCTTTGTTTCGTACATGCTTGTCTCACCTTGTGGTGGCCGCAAGCGTTCGGGTTGATGCCTTGTGGTCCGGGTGCTACCGGTGAGTTTGCACGAATAACGGCAGAGAACTGCCTACAGGCCTTATAGCGAGTTGTGAAGAACCCAGATGGGCCCTATCGGATTTGAACCAATGACCACTCGGTTATGAGCCGAGCGCTCTAACCAGACTGAGCTAAGGGCCCTCGTAGAGGGCTATTCTCGGGTATCCCTTTAGCGTTGCTTTGTTTGCGCGAATCGGGGTTCAGATAGAGTGTGAGAACGAAGACGCCGCTGAGGAGTCAGCCATCGAAAAAGACGCCGTCGCCAGGACTCGAACCTGGGACCACCTCGTATCTGCGGTCAGCAGTCGAGGACTACTCACCCTAACAGCGAGGTGCTCTACCATCTGAGCTACGACGGCTTGCTGTAGGTGTCTCTTTCCATGATTGTTTGAAAGCGGTTTCGTTTCTGTCGTTGAATGAACCGTGATAGCACACAACTGGAACACTTCGATTATTTCGCAGTCGACTCTCCACATCGAGAGTCTGTGTATCTCGTCGCCGTCGACGAGGCGGCTCGCGAAAAGATGCAACTTCGACATCGACCACCTGCGAACAATCAACGAAAGGGAATCAACTGGCACACCGGGTACGAACTAGACACGGTTTTAGAGGAAAATCGGCCACGCCTGACGACGTCGTACTCTACTCGCATCTGACGTGAAACGTGAGAATCGAGTACACGAGCCTCAAGAGTCTGAACTCACAACTGACGAAGTGAAATAGACTCGAAGAGAAGCGCCGTCGCCAGGACTCGAACCTGGGACCACCTCGTTAACAGCGAGGTGCTCTACCATCTGAGCTACGACGGCTCGGTGTATCTCTACGTATTCGAGGTTCTCTGAAAGGGTTTTCGTTTTTGCTCGCCGTACGACGGTTTCGGTTCACTGCAGGCGACACCGATATCCTTTCGCCGTCACCGGCGAAATCCGGGGACATGACTACCGAGGACGCCGACGAACTCGACCGCGTCGTCGCCGACGTCCGCGAGCGTATCGACCCTAGCTCGGCGGAACGAGCGCGCCTCGCAGACGCCGCCGCCGCACTCACCGGGCGCGTCGAGGAGGCACTCGCCGACCGCTCCGTGACCGGTGACGTCGTCCAAGTCGGCAGCACCGCCCGAGGGACGTGGCTCGCCGGCGACCGAGACATCGACCTCTTCGTTCGGTTTCCCGAATCCCTCTCCCGTGAGGAGTTAGAGCGGTACGGGCTCGAAATCGGCCGCGAAGTGCTTCCCGACGGCCACGAGGAGTTCGCCGAACACCCCTACGTCAAAGGCGAGTACGACGGCTTCGACGTCGACCTCGTCCCGTGTTACGACGTGCCCGCCGCGACCGACATCCAGTCTGCAGTCGACCGGACACCCTTCCACAACGCCTACCTCCTCGACCGACTCGACGATAGCCTCGCCGCCGACGTACGCGTGTTCAAGCGATTTCTGAAGGGAATCGGTGCCTACGGGAGCGACCTCCGAACGAAGGGCTTTTCGGGCTATCTCGCCGAACTGCTCGTCCTCGAATACGGTGGCTTCGAGTCGCTCGTCGAGGCGGCCGCCGACTGGCATCCACCCGTCGAGCACGACCCCGAGAGCCACGGCAGTCGGTCGTTTTCGGACCCGCTGGTCGTCATCGACCCGACAGACCCGGTGCGTAACGTCGCCGCCGTCCTGTCGGCGGAGAACGTCGCTCGCCTCCAGCACTACGCACGCGAGTTACTCGACGACCCTCGTGAGGAGTTGTTCTTCCCACCGGCACGGACGCCCATGACCGCCGAAGCCGTCGCCGCTCACCTCGACCGGCGCGGGACCGTTCCCGTCGCACTCGTCTTCGACGCTCCGGCCGTCGTCGAGGACCAACTCTACCCGCAACTGGAGAAGTCACTCGACGGCGTCGTCTCGGAACTCGACCGACGTGGGTTCGAACCGCTTCGGGCGACGACGTTCGCCAGCGAGAGCGGCGAGGAGCGCGACGCACCGTTCGACCGTGCCGTCGTGTTCGTCGAACTCAGTGTCGCGACACTCCCGACGATTCAGCGGCACGATGGGCCACCGGTCTACGTCCGTCAGCACGCGACGGGGTTCTTCGAGAAGTACGCCGACGCCGGCGCTGATGTGTACGGCCCGTTCCTCGACGGCGACCGGTACGTCGTCGAACGCGACCGCGAGTTCACGACGGCACGGGCGTTCCTCGAGAGTGACGCGCTGTTCGACGTGGCACTCGGTGCGCAGGTACAAGCGCAGTTAGAAGAATCGTACACGGTTCTCGTCGGTGACGAAGTCCTCTCGCTGGCCGACGAGTTCGGAACCGACCTGCGGGCTTACTTCGAGCCGAGGCCGTGAGTCGAGCGGAGTTCGGCGATTAGTTCTTCGCTCTTCTCGCCGGGTTCGTCGTCGGGGGCTATCGGTTCGCGGCCGTCGAACGTCTCGTGGACCGTCGCGACGCCCTCCGAGAGCGTATCTAGTCCGTACCCGCCTTCGAGGACGAAACAGAGGGCGGCGTCCACCTGTTCGCATATCTCGCGGACGCGGTCGGTCATCAGTGCGTAGCCCTCCGTCGAGACACGCATCCGAGAGATGGGGTCGTGGCGGTGGGCGTCGAACCCCGCGGAGACGATGAGCAGGTCGGGGTCGAACCGGTCGAGAGCGGGGGTGAGGAGTTCGTCGATAGCGAGCATGTAATCTGCATCACCCGCGCCGGCGGGGAGCGGGATGTTCTGTGTCGTTCCCTCACCGTCGCCGTCGCCAGTCTCGTCGGCGTCGCCGGTGCCGGGGTAGAGGCCCTCTTCGTGGATAGACGCGTAGAACACGTCACCGCGGTCGTAGAAGATGTCCTGCGTCCCGTTGCCGTGGTGGACGTCCCAGTCGAAGATGGCGACGCGTTCGGCGAGTCCGTCGTCGATGACGTCTTGGGCGGCGACGGCGGCGTTGTTGAAGAAACAGAAGCCCATGGCGTCGTCACCGACGGCGTGGTGCCCCGGTGGTCGGCCGAGTGCGAAGGGGGTCTGCCGGCCGTCGCGGCCGTCGAGTGCCTCGCGGGCCGCCCACTGAGAGAGTCCAGCACTCTGAAGCGCGGCGTCCCACGTCTCTTCGCAGGCGACGGTGTCGGGGTCCCAGTTGCCGCCGCCACTCGCACAGAACTCCCGTACCTCTTCGACGTAGTCGTCGGCGTGGACGGCCGAGACGCCCTCTTCGGTAGCCGGGTCGGCGTCGACGTACTCGACGCCGTGGCGTTTCGCCAGTCCGCGTTTGATGGCACGGAGTCGGTCGGCCGTCTCTGGGTGGCGGGCACCGGTGTCGTGTTCGAGACAGGTGTCGCTGTAGCCGAAACGCATTATTCGAAGAGGGAGAAGTACGTCTCGATGTCTTCGGCCTGGATGGTTCTCCGGTCGGCGTGGTGGGCGAGTTTGGCGGCGGCACTCGCGACGTTGTCGGCGTAATCTTCGAGGATGTCCGCCAGGGCGATGCGAGCGCTCATCGACACACGATAACGGTCGTCGATGTCGAGGCGGGCGATTCGGTCGATGGGCGCGATGGGCAGTTCGAGGTCTGCACGCTCGACGACCTGTTCGACGCCGAAATCCTGAGCCATCAGCGTCTTTCGCCCGTCGTCGCTCGCGCACACCGCAGCATCCTTCGCGAGGTCTGCACCGTGCACTTGGATACGACGTGCGAGTTCCTCGGCAGCGTCCGCACTCACCCGGAGATTGCCGGCGTTACGCCGGATGATAGTGTCCACCGGGGCGAACGGTAGCTCAACACTCATACCCACATACCAGTTCGTCCGCTGTATAATCCTTTCCGTTAAGGCCTTTTCCACAGTCGAAACGGGAGTTGCTCTCCACTCGCCGCGTCGATTGGTTCCGATGGGTGCCGGACAGAGCGACGCCGCAGTGCTCGTCAGAACACGTCGGCGGCGTCGATGGTCCCCTCACGGAGCGTTCCACGGACAGTGACCTCTTCGCCGAGCCGAAGCTTCGCGTCGGTCTGGACGCTCCGCGTCTTCGTTCCGTTGTCGAGAACGACGGGGTTGCCAGCCTGAACGACTGTCCCGGTGAACTCCACCGTCTCGCCGTCGGCGTCGGCGGCGTCGGACGTCTCGTCGGCCTTCGTCGCGACGGCTGCGGCCGCGCCGGACCCGCTCGCACTCTCACCCTCGCCAGCGGCGGCCGCTGCGTCGGCGCTCGTCGCGTTCGAAGCGCCGTCGCCGCCGAAGGCGTCGAGTCCCTGTTCGGCGGAGGCCGAGTCGCTCTCGTCGTCGCCGCCGATGCTGTCGCGCGTGACGCTCACCGTCGAGCGCCATCCGGCGGAGGCTTCCAGGTCCTCTTGCCAGCCGTCTTTGATTTCGACGTCCGTGAGGACGACGTGGTCGGCGAGGTCGACGTCGGTGTCGGCCTTCTCGCCCCAGAGAGCGACCCGAATCTCACCCGTGTCGTCCTTGACGCGGATGTTTCGCACTTGGCCCTGCGACCCGTCGTCGCGGTCGAACGTTCGCTTCGGGTCGGTCTCGATGACGCCGCCCGCGATGTCGACCGTCTGGCCGATCTCCAAGTCCTCGATGTCGGCGGTGTCGGGGACGTACTGGACCTCCTCGTCGAGTTCCTCGACCGCACCGCGCGACCCGACGTGAAGTTCGAGCGACCCGTCTCGCTCGCGAACGTAGCCGTCGACGACTTCGACCGTCACGCCGGTAGCGAGTTCGTCGGCCCGGTCGGCCTGCTCGTCCCACAGGGTGACGCGCACGCGTCCCGTCTCGTCGCCGACGGTGAGGTTGGCGACGCGGCCCTCGGAGCCGTCGTCGCGGTCGAACGTCCGAATCTCGGAGGTGTCGAGCACCTTGCCTTTGAGGTTCACGTCGGAGAGACCGAGCGAGAGGTCTTCGACGCGGTAGGTGTCGAGCACCTGTACGTCGACGTCCTCGCCGGGAGCGGGTTCGGCCTTGTCGACGCTGACTTCGACGCCGTTGAACCCGTCTTTCGGGCGACCTGCGAGACGCAGTACCTCACCGACTTCGAGCGTGTCGACCACGTCGGCGGCCATCTCGTCCCAAAACGAGATTCGCACGCGACCCGTCGAGTCGGCGACTTCGACGTTGACGACGCGCCCGTCCTCGTCTTCACCGTCGCGCTCGAAGGTCCGGAGTTCGCCGATGCTGACGACTTTCGCGAGGAACTTCACCTCGTCCATGCCCGGTTCGATGTCCGCGATGCCGCTCACCTCGCCACCCTGGTCTGTCAGTTCGTGGGCGATGAGCATCGCTGCGGTCTCGTCGTCGGCGAGACCGCCCATCTGTTCGACTTTGTCGTTGACTGCCGCCTCGAATTCCTCGAAAGAAACCTCCGTGTCGAGGTCCTCGTAGACGTCCTCTATCGCGCCCATAATCGTGTAGCCAAGCAAGGTGAGAGCGCGCTTAAGCGTTTTCTTTGCCAAAATGGGTCGTCGCCGTCGGGCGGTTTCTTTCGCCACTGAGTCGCCCGATTCGGTGTCGATACCATAGGCCGTCTGGTCCCGCTCTCCGACAAAAAGGTTCGCCTGCGTGCTGACACGTCGAGACTACTGGTCGGCAGTCGTCACCGTCGTCTGCTCGCCCATGCTGTCGTGGACGACTTCGACCGTCGACGGAAGCGAGTCGTCGAAGGAGATGGTGGCCTCGTACTTCCGCTGGACGAGCGCCTGCGTACAGGCACCGTCGCCCTCTGCTTCGGTGGTGACGACGACGCGCAGCGCTCCGTCTTCGACCGTTGCATCCTGCAGGACTGGTTGGTGGCAGCCGTTCGGCCCTTGAATACAGCCAGTGACGACGACGTCGGGCGACTCGAAGGCGACGCTCGCCGTACCCGAGTCCGAACAGTCACCCATCGCTTCGAGAGTCGTCGACGCAACTGATGGGGCGCTCGGCGTCGCCGTTGGTGTCGCGGTCGGTGACGTCGTCGGTTCGTCCGACGCCGTCGACTCGTTCTCGTCCGAGTCACTTCCACCGGTGTCACCGCCGCCTGCGAGGCATCCTGCGCTCGCACTCACACTCAGTGTTGCTACGGCCGTCGTCAGGAACGCTCGTCGGTTCATATCTGTTAATTCGGTGGTAATTCTAAAGAGCTTTTGAAGGCACAAACAGCTCTTTGTCTCTCTGCTCGCTTCCCGAAGACTCCCTTTCGAGTACGTCATCTCAGGCACACGAGGGCAACGCCGTCGTGCGATTCTCTACCGTGTGTCCGTACACTCACACGGCGACTATACCGAGGTGCTTAAGTAAATGGGTCGAATTGGTTGAGTTGCAGACGCAGTGCGAGACTGCGTGTATGCACACAAGTCCTGGTAGGGTAGTGGACTATCCTCTTGGCTTGCGGAGCCAGGGACCGGAGTTCAAATCTCCGTCAGGACGTCATTCTCTAGGAGACTACCACCACGAGAGCCCTCTGTGGCTCTCGTCCGTGTCGTCTCCCGTGCCGACTCGACACGGAGATTTGAGCAGCGAACGAAGCCGAGCGTATGCGAGGCGAAGTGAGTGAGTTCAAATCTCCGTCAGGACGTTCGTTTCATCACCGGCGGCTTTGCCGCCGGTTTTCAGCGGGACCAACGGTCCCGCGCCATTCACGACCTGACTTGCCCCACGCTCGCGTCCGCTCGCGTGGGACTCCGTCAGGACGGTCAGTTCCGTCACCGACAGCTTCACCGCTAGTTTTCAGTGGAACAATCGGTCCTGCAAACCTGTCTGATCTGCCAACTCGACAGCCGTTGCTCGCAAACGTGTACCCTCGAACCCTCACGAGCAGCGCAGTTGCTGTCAACAGTGTCGATGGCTCATCGATCGTGGATCGTCGGTGAACCGCCTGTGTCGTCGCTCAGGACGTACTCGGTGGCGGCGCGACGAGTTCGGGAAGGCGCGGTGGAGGGTCAGTTCTCGTGACCGTGGCGGCGGGGAACGTCTCGTTCAGGACTGCGGCGGGTGACACTCGGGCGGGTCGAGGTGCTCAGTCGCTTCGGGAGGCGACGACCCGACAGGCGGAGGCGTCGACTGCGTTTCGGCGCAGGTTGCTGCTTGACCAGCCACGCGTCGTGGCAGTCGGGGCAGTAGTAGCCGTGATACCGGTTCGTGTTCAGGTACGCGGCTCCGCAGTCGATGCAGGTCGGGTGAAGAGTCATCGGCCGACACCCGAACGAGTCGTTCGAAGGGCGATACTTGCCATGTGTTATCACACAGGTTACTGTCGGTCGCGGAACTATATATGTATTCTCTCTCTTACCAGTCGGTAGGAGTACGCTAACCCCCGCCGACGGCGTCACGAAGCGTTATTGCCGTCCATCGAAAACACTCGACGAGCGATGGAACGCACAGACGTGCCGAGTGAGACGAACGAACACGAGTCGATAGACGACGCGCTTCGAGCGGGAGTCGCACTCTACAACGACGGTGAGCATCACGCCGCCCACGACGCGTGGGAGGACCACTGGCTCGAACTGGAGAAGGGGTCCGACGACGAACAGTTCCTCCACGGGCTGATTCAGTTTACCGCGGCTATCTACCACGCCCGGCGCGGCAACTGGTCGGGCGCGACGGGTCTCGCCGAGAGCGCAACCGAGTATCTCACCGCGCTGCCAACTCCCTACCGCGGTGTCGACGTCGACGCCGTTCGCACGTCGCTCCGGTCGCTCCGCAGCGACCCCGAGCGTATCGAACGTGGACGACCGCCCGCACTCACTGTCGACGGTGACGTACTGACCGCTCGTGACCTCGACTTCGACGTCGCTGCGGTGGCCGCGGCAGTCATCGCCGAAGAGTACGACCGATACGACGAAGCCGTCGTCGACGCGGGAATCGGGTTCGCACGCGAGGAGTTGGGCGGGGCACAGACCCGCTACATCACCTTCGTGATGGACTTTGCCGCCGACGCCGTGCACCGAGACATCATCTATCAACGGTTGGCAGAACACGTCGAGCGACGAGAGCAGCGAGCGAACGACGTCACCGGGTTGTTCGACTGAGCGAGAGGCGGAGAGGGGAACGGAGGAGAGACGAGAAGACGGCGCGGAGGAGAGTGATGCAGAGCGCGGGTTACTGGTTCTTCGGGTGCTGTTCGAACTCTGCGGAGTTGTCGACGGGGTCGTAGCCGAGTACCTCGCGCGCCCGGTCGATGGAGTAGTACTTGCGTTCGTTGTCGCTGATGCCGTAGACGACTTCGTAGCCGTAGTCGGCCTGTAGACAGCGGTCGAAGAGGTGCGCACAGTCACGGTAGGAGAGCCACATCGCCTGTCCGCGTTCGTAGTTCCACGGCGGGTGACCGCGAGTGAGGTTGCCGATTCGGACGCAGACGACCGAGAGGTCGAAGTGGTCGTGGTAGTAGCGTCCGAGCGTCTCACCGGCGGCTTTGCTCACGCCGTAGAGGTTACTCGGGCGGGGGGCTTCCGACCCGTTGAGTCGGTACTCGTCGTGCGGGCGATACAGGTCGGGCGTTCGGTCGTCTGTCTCGTAGGCACCGACTGCGTGGTTCGACGAGGCGAAAGCGACTTTCTTCACGCCCGCTTCGACGGCGGCCGCGAACACGGTGTGCGTCCCGTCGATGTTGTTCCGGAGGACGCTGTCCCACGGCGCTTCGGGACGGGGGTCACCCGCGAGGTGGATAATCGCCTCGACTCCGTCGACGGCCTCTCGCATGGCGTCGTCGTCGGTGACGTCGGCGACGTAGACGGCGTCGTCGTCGACGCCCTCGGGGATCTTCTCTTTCGGAAGCGGTTCACGGTCGAGCAGTCGCCAGTCGTAGTCGTCGGCGAGGTCGCGCAGGATGGCCTGTCCAACGCGCCCGCCGGCACCCGTCAGCAGAACCGGGTCGTCCATTCAGGAGCATATTGGTTCGTCAGAGGCTAAGTAACGTCCGGTTCTCCCCTACGACTCGACAGAATTTAGCGACCTGCAGTCGACTCAGTAGCCATGCCGACAGACGCACAGGAGGCGTGTTTCGAGGCGGGTATCAAGTTCGGGACGCTCTATCACCAGTTCGCCGGCACGCCGGTCAGTCCCGCGTCGTCGCACAGTCTGGAGACGGCGATGGCCGAAGCCATCGAGAATCAACCACACTGTGCGGCCGTCTCCGTCGATATCCTCGACGAGGTGCTCGAAGAGACGCTCGCTGGACAATCAGCAGACTACACAGAACTCACGGGACGCTTCATGGAAGTCGAGATGCGCATCGAGTACGACGGGGTGACTGTCCACACACGCATGGAGATGGACGGCGACTACCCGTTGATGAAACTCGTGTCTGTCGACGAATAGGTGCCACGAGTTCGACCATCTCGGCGGGCGACCCGACTGATTACACTTTCACTTTCGGGCACGTTTTTAAATGGAGGAAGGACAAAAGAAGGGTTATGAGTAGTCAGTCGACGCTCGAAAACGACGACCTGTTCGGCGAAGCGGCGGCCGAGATGCGCGCGGATGTCGAAACGCATCTCCAGCAGGCGTGGGACGAACTGCCGGACAGCGACGACGTCTGGAACACAGAGGCTGACAACGTCCTCGGTGTACTCAACGGACTCCGCTCGGCGCTCGACGCTGGCGAAGCCGAGAAACATCTCCACCAGGCGAAGAAGTGGTACACGATGGGCGAACGTGCGGACGCCTTCGAGGACGCCGACGACCTCGTCGAGGAGATTCAAGCGATAGAGGAGGTCATCGAGATGCTCGACGACGCCCGCGAACAGGTCGGCGGGCTGACGAGCACGATGCCGCAACTCCGCTCGGCGCTCGACGACGCGGGCGTGGACGCGGACGACAGCGAGGACGCTGACGACGAGGACGAAGAGTCGGAGGCCGACGCGGAAGAGAGTGAAGCCGAGGACGACGACGAAGATGACGACGAAGACGAAGGCGACGAGGACGACGAGGACGAAGACGACGAGTAAGCCCCGGTAACACTCCTCAGCGGTGGTCGGGACGAGCGACGTCTCGCGTAGCGACTGCTTCGAGGAGTGCCACGAGTGACTCACAGGCGAGCGTCAACAACGTCTCGCCACGCTCGGCGTCGCCGTCGGCCGGGTCACCGACGACGCCGTTCTCGGAGAACTCTGCCGAGTCGTGCGCGAGATTGACGTGTGACTTCCAGTCGCCCCAGCGGTCTGCGGCCCCGGCACGAGCCTCTTCGATTCGGTCTTCGTGGACCGTCTCCGGCGCGATGTGACGCAGTAGCGCCGTCTCCAGTGGCCCACCGTGTCCCATATCTGCGGCGTGTTCACCGACCGCTTCGAACCAGGTGAAGGCGACGGCGTAGGCGTCGTCGTGGCGCGTGATAGTCCCTGTAACTTCTCGGAGGGCATCGACGTTACCGCCGTGGCCGTTGACGACGACGACTCGGTCGAAGCCGTGACTGGCGAGACTCTGGACGGTCTCGCGGACGTACGACCGGAACGTCTCGGGAGAGACCCACAGCGTCCCCGTGAACTGGCGGTGCTCTTCGGCGATTCCGACAGGGATGGCTGGGGCGACGACCACCTCGTCGTCGTAGGCGTCGACGGCCGCGTCGGCGACGGCGGCGGCCGTCACCGTGTCGGTTCCGAGCGGTGCGTGTGGTCCGTGTTGTTCGGTACTCCCGACTGGGAGCACGGCGAGGTCGGTGTCGCAGGCGTCGACGTCGGTCCACGTCGCCTCTGTGAGGTGCATACCGACCGCAGACGGGCGAGTGGCTTGTAAGCCTCGGTGACGGTGAGAGATAGAAACGGCCACAGCCGGTTTCAACGACGCCGACGTAGGTCGACCTGTATGACCGACAGCGATTCTGACGACCGTGAGCAGGGTATCGACTTCGGTGACTTGGAAGACGAACTCGAATCGCACGACTATCCGGTGGCGAAAGACGACCTCGTCGAGGAGTACGGCGACCGAGAACTCGACCTTCCGGAAGGGTCGACGACGTTCGGAGAGATTCTCGATGGGTACGAACCGACAGACGGTGACTTCGAGAGCGCCGACGACGTCCGCTCGGCCGTGATGAACATGGTCGGCGACGACGCGGTCGGTCCGGAAGGCTACAGTGACCGCGGGACCGGAACCGACGAGGACGAGAGCGGCGCAGTCTGAGCGAACACGGCGTTTCGAGCAGTCTCTTTTCGAACTAGTCGTTCTGTGCTTCCGTCCGGGCTTGTCGGCGACTGGCCCGCTCGACGAACTCGTCGGGGAGTTCGTCAATCTCGCCAGCTTGCACACCCCAGAGATGCGCGTAGAGACCGTCTTCGGACAGGAGGTCGTCGTGCGTACCACGTTCGACGATACGGCCGTCTTCGAGGACGACGATCTGCTCGGCGTCTTTGATAGTCGAGAGGCGGTGGGCGATGGCGAACGTCGTCCGGTCTCTGGTGAGTCTGTCGAGCGAGCGCTGGATGAGCATCTCCGTCTCGGTGTCGACGTCGGACGTCGCCTCGTCGAGGACGAGGATGTCGGGGTCTTTGAGGATGGCGCGAGCGATAGAGAGGCGCTGGCGCTGTCCTCCCGACAACTTGACGCCGCGCTCGCCGATTTCGGTGTCGTACCCCTCGGGGAGGTTCTGGATGAAGTCGTGAGCTTCGGCCGCCTTCGCAGCCTCGACGAGGGCTTCGTCGTCAGTATCGAACGTCCCGTAGGCGATGTTCTCTTTGACCGTCCCGTAGAACATGAACGTCTCTTGGCTGACGTAGCCGACGGACTGCCGGAGGCTCGGAATCGTCACCTCACGCAGGTCCTGGTCGTCGACTTCGATGCTTCCCTCGTCGACGTCGTACATTCGGAGAAGCAGTTTCAGTACCGTCGATTTCCCCGCGCCCGTCGGTCCGACGAGTGCCAGCGTGTCGCCGCCGTCGACGGTGAACGAAACGTCTTCGATGATGGTCTCGCCATCGTCGTAGCCGAACGTGACGTCGTCGTACTCGACGCGGCCGTCGGAGACGACCAGGTCGTCGGCGTCTGGGTCTTCGACGATACGCGACGGTTCGTCCATCAGGCCGAAGATACGGGCGCTGGAGGCGCGAGCGCGCTGATACATGTTGATGATCTGCCCGAACTGGGCCATGGGCCAGATGAACTGCTGCGTGAGCAGGATGAACGTGACGAACTCCCCCTCGCTGAGCGTCCCGGTGAGTGGGCCGGGACCGGTGCCTTCGAGCACCCAGAGGCCGCCGACGAAGAACGTCACCGCGAACCCGATACCGGCGATGATGCGAAGTGCCGGGAAGAACTTGATCCGCGTGTTGATTGCGTCCCAGTTGGCGTCGAAGTAGCCCATCGAGGAGTCGTCGACGCGGTCGGACTCGAACTCCTCCGTGTTGGAGGTCTTGATGACTTGAATCCCGCCGAGATTGTTCTCCAGTCGGGAGTTGAGTTGACCGACCGAAGAGCGCACTTCTCCGTACTTCGGCTGGATAATTTCGACGAACTTCCACGTGAACAGGGCGATGAGCGGGACAGGAACCAACGCGATGAGTGCGAGTTGCCAGTTGTACGAGAAGAGGATGGCCGCGATGGCGAGCACCATGACAGAGAGGCGGAAGAAGGAGTTCATCCCGTCGTTGAGGAAGCGCTCTAAGCGATTGACGTCGTTCGAGAGGATGGACATCATCTCGCCGGTCTGTTTGTCGGCGAAGAAGTCCATGTTCAGCCGCTGCATCTTGTCGTAAGTGTCCGTTCGGATGGCGTGCTGGATGTGTTGTGCGAAGGAGTTCCATCCCCAGTTACGAACCCAGTGGAACGCCGCCCCGCCGAAGAACCCGAACACGATGAGTCCGATGGCGAGGTAGAACTGTCCAGTCTGTGACGCGGGGATGTAGGGTGCGACCCACGCCGTGGGGACGACTGGGAGCGCCTCGGCGAACGCCTTCTCATCGCGGAAGATGGCGTCGACGGCGACGCCGAGGACGACGGGTGGGATGAGGTCGAGGACGCGTGCCGCGATACTCGCGACGACGCCGACGACGAACTGGAGGGTGTTGTCGCCACCGTACTCTGAGAAGAGACGACGCATCGGGTTGTCGGCCCGTTCGCGTTGTTCCTCGAACGGGTCGTCTTCGTCGAGAGAAGTACTCATTGTACTGTGGCCGGGCCGCGCGAACAAAAGTGATTCCCTACGAATCGAAACAAGAGGGAACTGCTAGCAGACGGACTATCGGGCAAGCTGCGTCGTCGATAAAAACAGTCGATTTGAGGGGTCTCTCCGCTCGTGTACACTCTGGTCGTGTTCGTTCACTCACCCTGTTTGACAATCGGCGTGAGCGTCAGTGCGTACACCGTGTCGCACTCCGAACAGCGTACTCGGGTCGTAATCTCTTCGTCGTTCCCTCGTGTGAAGTCGGAAACCGATTCGCCGCACCCACACTCGAACTGAAATTCCATCTGGTCACCCACCGTATTGTCTCAGTCATCAATCAAATAGCTTCGCCCCTGCTATCGAGTCTCACGGGTGGATACCGAGCGGGCAACAGCGACCGATTGACGGCCCGTGAAGACTGGGCGCGCTACACGACACGCGATTCGACGTCGGGATCGATACCCGCCTCGGTCAAATCCTGTCGAATGCGCTTTCGGAGTGGGTCTGGAACCGTCTCTCTCCCCACTGGAACTGCCGTCTCGCCGTCGCCTTTCACCTTCCAGTAGAGGATGCAGTCGCTCGGTTCGTAGTACTCGATACTGTAGTGATCGTCGGCGCCGCGATAGTGTACGCGTGCGGCGAACCCCTCGGCGTGCCACCCTTCGAGACTCGTGAGGGCGTCGACGGTGTCCATACGTCTCCATGCCGCCCCGGGGACGAGGGGGTTTCGGTCGTTACTCCTCGCTCTCGATACGAATCTCGTCGCCAACTTCGATGCCGTGGTCGCTCGTGTATTCGTAGGGAACTTCGAGGACGTACTTCCCGGTTCCTTCGTACCGGGTCAGTTGCCCCTCGCTCGCGTTCGGTTCGAGCGTGGCGTGGTGAATCGCCGTGATGGTGCCGTTGGCGTCGGCGAACACGATGTCGATGGGGAACGCCATGTCGCGCATGACGTACGCACGCTGACCCTCCGAGTCGTGGACGAACAGCATACCTTCGTTCGAGCCGAGTGACGCCGTGTCGCTCAACCCGGTGTACCGCTTCTCGAAGGTGTCGGAGACACGAACGTCGACTGTCGCGAGCGTCTCGCAACTGGGGTCGTCGACGACGGTGACGGTGGTTCGTTCGTACTCATCCTCCGAGAGGTAGCCCAAGTCGTAGGCGGCAACACCGCCCGCGGTGAGGAGGAGGACGGCGGCGATGGCCGCGAGGATCGTCTGAGAGGACATGCCAGACAGAAGGGGCGACGTGAGAGTAAGCGTTCCGGGACAGAAAGTAACCGTTATGCGTACGGCCCGGATTTGTCGGGGTACGGGCTCGTGGTCTAGTTGGTTATGACGCGGCCTTTACAAGGCCGAAATCGGTGGTTCGAATCCGCCCGAGCCCATATTTCTGTGGCGAACAACGTGAGCCCAGAAACATCTGTGAGGGCGGTCGAACCTTGCGGCAACCGAGCGTAGCGAGGTTGACGGAGTGGTTCGAATCGCCCGAGCCCATGTGAGTGTCGCTCGCGACAGCGAGCGACCGAAGTTCTACGTGAGGAAGGATTCGAAGCAGGGAACGAAACGAGCGTAGCGAGTGGAGTGACCGTGGTTCGAATCCGCCCGAATCCACGACAATCCGCGAGCGACAGCGAGCAGTGTTCCGTGTACTGAGGGCGGTTGGAACCTGACGACGAGTGCGGCAAATTCCCGTCGGTTGCGTCCGCTCGAAGCAGACAGTCTAATCGAACAGAACGGATCACCAACCCGGCAACAGACCTATTAGCGGCGAGTGGTGACCCGAGGTATGGACACACCGCAGGACCGACTTCGGGTACCTCCGGGACGTGGGCCGCGCGGGACGCACAGGAGTCGAGCATGAACGGACGCTACGTCGCCGTCGGCGTCGCCCTCCTCGTCGTCGTCGCAGGCGGGCTAGTCGGCGTACTGTCGACCGGTGACGGCCCGGTAGACGGCGTCGTCGACTCCGTACTCGGGAACGACTCGGCGAGCGACGACACCGAGACTGGCGATGCCGACGACCAGTCGTCGAGCGGTGGCGACGGCGGGAGTAGCGGTGGTGACGCCGCCAGCGACGGCGGGTCTGCCAGCGAACCCGAGACGGAGTTCGCCTTCGCCGTCCGCAACATCGAGAACTGTGGGCAGACCTGCCGAGACGTGACGGTCGAACTGACGAACACGATGGACTCCCCCGCGACGGACGTCGAGGTGGACACGCGCATCACCACCGGCGGCGACGAAATCTGGTCGGCGAGTGAGTCGTTCGACGAAGTCGACGACGGAGCGTCGAAGACGGAGACAAAGCGTGTCAAACTCGGCTACTTCGACGCCGCGAAAGTCAAACAGAACGGCGGGACGATTCGCATCAAGACGACGGTGACGTGGAACGGCGGCGAGCAGACGTTCAGCGAGACGCGAAAAGTCGCATAGGGCGCGGCGGTCCAATTCCGAAATCCTTTTGCACCAGTCCGGCATCAGTTGGAGTGTAAGCCGCCTTAGCTCAGACTGGGAGAGCACTCGACTGAAGATCGAGCTGTCCCCGGTTCAAATCCGGGAGGCGGCACTTCTCTGATTTCGACCGACGAGCGTAGCGAGTCACGTCGAAATCCAGTGTGATACGTGTCTGGGGTTGTCCCAGAGAACGGCCGTAAACGGTGACGGTAACACGCCGATTTCTCCACCCTGTTCTTGCGGATGTCCCGTGCAGACTACTCCGACAGCGACACGGGAGCGTTCGCTGTGGCAGACTCGTAGATGGCCTCGACGATTTCGACGGCCTTGCGCGCCTCGGAGTGGTCGAGAGCGAAGCGCTCCCCGGTGGCACGGGCGTCGAGGAAGGCGCGGTAGTTCGCGGCTTCGAGAGGAACAGGTGCGTCACCACCGTCTCCCTCGGGACCGAAGCGGGCGCGAACGTCCGCGTCGCTCGCTCGCTCCTTCCGAAAGCGCCACGTCGAGAGGCCGCCACCGCGGGTTTCGGCGGTTCCGTCCCGACCCGCAATCCGAAACTCCATCTCCGATCCAGGGAACATCGAGGTAGCTGCGAGAATCTGTCCGAGGGTGCCGTCGCGGTAGCGCAGGGTGGCGACGGCCGTGTCTTCGACTTCGATGTGGTCACCCTCGTGAGCGCGAGTGTCGGTGAACGCGAACACCTCGGCGACGGGGTTGACCCCGGGGGCGAGGTCCATGCCTGCGCCGGCGAGCCACTGGATGGCGTCGACGGCGTGGATGGACTGGTTTATCAGGGCACCGCCGCCGTCCAACTCTCTCGTGCCCTGCCACGCGTCCTCGTAGTAGTCGTCGTCGCGCCACCACGGGACGTGGGCGGACGCCACCGAAAGCGTCCCGAAGCGCCCCTCCGTGACGGCGTCTCTGATCACGCCGAGCATGGGAGTGTATCGGCGCTGGAAGATGCCGCCGAGACGGACGTCAGCGGTCTCGCAGGCGGCGACCATCCGATCGATACGCTCGGTCAATCTCCAGCGGCTTCTCACAGAGCACGTCGACGCCGTGTTCGGCGGCCGCCAGCGTGGGGGTGAGGTGGGCTCCGCTGGGCGTGCACACAGCCAGCACGTCCGGAGTCTCGGCGTCGAGCATTGCCGCCGTGTCGGTGTAGTAAGAACAGTCGAACTCGGCGGCGAAGGCTTCGCCTTTGGACTCGGTTCGACATGACCCGGCGACCAGTTCGGCGTCGTCGAGAGTAGCGATGGCTCGCGCGTGGGTTCGGCCGGCCGATCCGATGCCAGCGATAGCGATCTGGTGGTTCATTTGCGTCTGTTTGCGTCGCCGAGAGAAAAGTCCGTAGGCGTGTCAGTATCGTCTGACCTCGATGCCAATCGCCTCGAAGGTGACCGGTATGGAGGTGGCCAGTATGGCCTCGTCGTAGCGGTAGAGTTCCAGAGGGTCGGTAGTGATGGGTGCCTCGTCAGTGCCGCCCGCAGAGACAGTGACGTTCGACCCGCTGTGATAGACGCCGAGTGCCACACGAGTCGTCCCCGTCCTGGGAGCGAAGCGAGTGGCCGTTATCGACGAATCAGTAACACGACCAGATTTGAATCAGAGAGCGAGCGTGGTTCAAATCCCAGAGCCAGTGTTGTTCTACAGCCGACAACGACGAGTCACTGGTCCCGTTTCACGTGTGCGGTACTTTTCACCTCCCCCTGCAACCGTGAGACCGTATGACCGACACGCTCGCGTTTCTCAAGCGACTCAAGCGCCCGTTGCTCCCCGTCATGGGACTCATCTACGTCGCCGCCGGCGTGATGCATTTCGTCTCGCCGAAGGCGTTCGCCCAAATCGTCCCGCCGTCGCTCCCGCGCCCGCTCGCACTCGTCTATCTCTCCGGTGTCGCAGAGATCGTCCTCGGTATCGGCGTCCTGATTCCGCGGACGCGTCGCCACTCTGCGTGGGGACTCGTTTTGCTCTTGCTCGCCGTCTTCCCGGCGAACGTCTACATGGCGACGAGCGACGTGGTGATCAAAGGCGCGCCGGAGTGGCTCAGGAACCCCTCCGACGCGGCGACGTGGGCGCGACTGCCGCTCCAAGCCGTCTTGATTCTCTGGGCATGGTGGTACACGCAACCGCCGGCCGACGAATCAGCGTAGAGTGGGATGTTGGCCGAGAGGGACGTGTAAACGCAGAAACGACCGGTTACAGACAGCTCTCGTGGACGATTCGGTTCTCCGTGTTCGGACGTCGTGACTGTCCCACGACAATCGGTTCGCTGCAGGCTGCACAGCGCATTCCGTCGTCAGCGTCGCTCGTTGCGGTCTCAGTCGCTGCCGTTGTCGACTCGACTTCCGTCTCGGTGTCACTCGCAGACTGTTCTGCTTCGGGCTTGGCCACGACAGTGTAACCGATTCCGACCGCGCCGATGCCTGCCAGCACACTGACCAGTCGGTTCTTTCGATACGACGCGGCTGTGACGAGTGCCAGCGCGGCAGCAAGAAGGATACGGGCGAGTCGAGTGTTGTCGTCGACGGTTTTGTCGGACTCCATACGGGTAGATTGTGCTCCACACCCTTGTAGTTCGTTCCTTTCTCGCCACCGCGCGCCGAGCAACACGAGAGTTGCGGTCACAAGAACCGGTTGCCACGTCGTTTGAACGTCTTGCGTTGCTCGACAGACGGCATCGGACAGTAGTGTTCGTCCGTCGATGGATTTGGGCGAGTATCGAAGTCTGCGTCGGGGAACGCATCGACGAGGTCGATTGCGAAGTCGCTCACGACGTCACTGAGCCGTTGGGTCAGCGAGTGAAGCGTCTCTTCGTCTCGAATCGGGAGCGTTCGCTGCTCGATAATCGGGCCGGCGTCGAACGCTTCGACCATGACGTGTGCCGTCCAGCCGGTTTCGGCTTCGTCGTGATACAGTGCCCAGAATTCGGGTGCCGCGCCTCGGTACTTGGGAAGGAGAGAGGGATGGAGGTTGATGGCCCACTCGGGAGCGTCGAGGAGTTCCGACCCCAGTCGTTGTGCACAGACGAGTGAGAGGAGTAACTCGGGCGCTGCCGAACGGACCCGGTCGACGAAATTCGGGTCAGAGATGTCCGAAACCGTCTCCACCGGAACGTCGTGAGCCTTCGCGGCAGCGCGAACCGAGTGAAGTCGACCAGTGAGGCGACGCTGGTGCGCCGGAGAGAGTAACCCGAGTGCTGCTCCTTGCGCGTAGAGTCGCCCCATTCGAAGGCTATCGACCGGGCCGAACATCCGATACTGCTGTCGAATCATGAGGTCCGACGACGGTGGCGCGAGGACGACCTTCTCGATGCGCTCGCTGTGCGCATCGAGGATGCGATCGATTGCCTGTGGAAGATAGAGCGGGACGTCGATGGTAAAGAGCCAGACGGTCATAGGAGAGACTATTCAGTACACCGATAAGAATCTCAGCACTTCTGAGACGGTCCGTACCGAACGACAGTCGGTTCAGCTAGAGGGCTGTCACAGCAACGACCGGAGTAGCCGAAGCGGGAACGTGACAATCGCGATGACGATGCTAATCGCTTCCTGCGCGAACGACCGAAGTGTAGCGAGCATTGCGAGAGGACGTACTCCGAAGACACGCATCCGGGGTCTGGCTGCACCTGCAAGGCGCATATATACCCGAGCAGCAGACCGTCCAGAGTCGAAGCAGCGGGTGGTCTCCCGACGAGAGCGTAGCCACACTACAGGTCAGCGTCGAACGCCGAGTCGTCCGTCGATGTGAGTGCCGAGACGTCGACGGTTCGAGAAGCAGAGAAGGCGTCGCCGACGACGGTGAACGACGGAACGGTCGGCCTGTCGACGTCACCCGCTTCGACGACGAGACCAGAGACGCCTCCGAAGACGGACTGTAAGCCGCATCGGACGCTCTGAACCTCGTCGTTCGGAACGACGAGTCGGGTCTCCGTGAGTCGAGCGACGTCCCACGACCCGAGTTCGGCCGGGACGTCTCCGTCTTCCGGGTGGAGTTCCACGCGGAACCCCCACGGCGTCATGACGAACGGCCGGCGGCCGTCGGCGTCGCGGATACTCCAGTCGTCGGTACGACGGACTCGGCTGACGACGGCGTCGAACGCCGAGGTGACGACGCCGAGATGGTCGAACCGGAACTGCCGACCGGGAGCGAGCGTGAGGTTGACCGCACCGGTTTGGAGGGTTTCGAGTCGAAGCTTCCACGCCTCGGGAATCGGGTCGTCCGGTGCGAGTGACGTGAACTCACCGTCGTCCCAGCCAAACCGACGAGCGAGCGGGATACCGGTGTCGGCGAGCGCCGTTTCGAGACTATCGACGTCGGGCGTGTTGTAGTGGAGGTGAAAGAGACGGGTCGAGACCATGGTGTCTCCGTCGCAGAAGGCGGACAAAAGCGTTCGCTGAACGCGGCTTCAGTAGAGTGGCGGTGGTCCGGACGCGACGTGGATTACGCCGACCCACCGGACCGCTGTCCGGATATCTCGCTGACGACGAACTTCCAACCGAGGATGTCTTGCATCGGTTCGGTCTCGGAGAAGAGACTCGGGAACCACGCGTTGGCGTCGAGTGCGTCGCGAACGGCCGGCCACTCGTCGTCGTCGACCGGTTCGGCACGGCCAGTGACGATGACGCTCTGCCAATCGTGTTTGTCGGCGACGTCGTAGACGAGGAAACTCGCCGTCTCCGTCTCGCGCAGGAACGCCTCTTTCTTGCTCTCCTCGCCCGGCCGCAGTAGGACGAAGTAGAGATTCTCGCCGTCGTAACCGAACGAGATAGGAATGCCGTAGGCCTCGCTATCTCGGGCGAGCGAGAGGACACCGAACCCCTGTCGACGGAGGACGTCCTCGGCCTCGTCGGCGCTCATCTCGATTCCTTGCAGTCCGGCGAACGTATCGGAAGGCATAGACGAGATACGTACCGTGTGGATATAATCGTGTCAACAGTTCTCAGTAGGCGAGAATGCGAGTCATCCGCGCCCGCCAGCGAGTTTCTCGGCGTCGGGGAGCGTCCGTAGTCTGAGCATCGCGAGTGTGCCGACCAGCGGACCGACTGCGAGCGGAGCGAACGCCCAGCGCCATCCGAACGCCGCCGCGACGACGGGGACGAGTTGAATCGACCCGATAGTGAGCAGGAAGCCGACGGCGGTCTGTAACGTCAACGCGGTGCCGACGTAGCTCCCTTCGGCGAGTTCCGAGAGCGCCGCCGAGAACTGCGCGGAGTCGGCGACGATGGTGAACCCCCAGACGAGGACGAAGGGAACGAGCAGGGTGAGTGAGGTGCCGAAGAGGAACCCGGCGGCGACACAGCAACCGCCGCTGACGACCATGCTCGCACTCGTGAGCGTCGTTCGGCCCAAACGGTCGGCGGCGAGGCCCGCGAGTATCGCCCCTGCGCCGCCGACGGCGATGGTGGCGAACGCGACGAGCGAGACGAGCGAGGGGTCGACCGAGGGAGACCCGCCAGCGTCGACGCTGGTCGCGAGATACACCGGAACCCACGTCCACACGGCGTAGAGTTCCCACATGTGTCCGAAGTAGCCTACGTTGGCGAGCAGTGCGCTTCGGTTGCCGAGGAGGCGTCTCACCGCCAACGGGTCGAACGGAGCGGCAGGCGACTGGTACGGACCGGGCTCGACGAACAATGCGAGGAGCGCGCCGACAGTCGCGAGTGCGGCCGCACCGAGAAGCACGGTCCGCGGTTGACCGACGCCACCGACTGCTCGCAAGAGATGCGGGAGCGCCGACCCGACGGTGAGTGCGCCGACGAGCGTCCCGATGGCGAGTCCGCGTCCACGCTGGAACCAACCAGCGAGTAGTTTCATCCCGGGTGGGTAGACGCCCGCGAGGGCGACACCGGTGACGAACCGAAGCACGATTGCCGGAAGCGCGCCGTCGACGACAACCGCCAGCGTCGCCGTCGCCGCCGCACCGACGAGCGCAGACGCGGCGACGAGGTGCCGAGGTCGTATCGTATCCGAGAGCGTCAAGAGCGCCGAGAGGAGTGCGCCGACGACGAACCCCAGTTGGACGGCGTTAGTGAGCCACGCCGTCTCGACGCTCGTGAGTCCCCACATCTCGGCGAGTTCGGGGGCGACGGCCGACGCACTGAACCACAGCGCCATCACGAACAGTTCGGCCGTCGCTATCAGTGCGAGTGCTCGCCACCTGTCGCCCACCGGCCGAGTCATCGTCTGTCTCTCGTCGCGAGAGGGCAAAGGTCTGTGAGGTGTCTGTGGGTTCTGTAGCCGACCCAGTCGGACGCGTCGCTTTTACCCGCGGGTCTCCAATCGCTCGACGGCACCCGATGCACGCGACGACGCTCCACCGACCGACACACCGCGAGACGCTCTGGGCACTCGAAGAGGCGTTCGAGCGTGGCGACCTCATCACCGTCTTCGGTCGCTGTACCGTCGACTACGACGGGCGAGCGTCGAGTACGCTCGGACCGGGCAACCGCCTCGTCATCCTCAAACCCGACGGGTCGACGCTGGTCCACACCGACGAGAAGCGCACCCCGGTCAACTGGCAACCCCCTGGCTGCGAACACCACGCGAGCGTCCGCGACGGCCGACTCCGTATCCGGGGGACGCGACAGACACCGACAGAGACGCTCGACGTCGACTTCGAGCAGATTCACCAATTTTCGGCACTCTCCGTGACCGGCGGGCGCGACCTCGACCTCCAGGGGAGTGAGGAGGACCTCCGTCAGCACATCCTCGGTGATCCGTCGCTCGTCGAACCGGGGTTCACACCGCTGGAGACGGAACGCGAGAGCACGGCCGGACCGATGGACATCTACGGGAAGGACCGAGACGACGTGCCCGTCGTCGTCGAGTTGAAACGTCGCCGAGTCGGTCCCTCGGCGGCGAGTCAACTCCAGCGGTACGTCGAAGCGCTCCACCGCGAGTTGGGCGACGGGGTCGAGGTTCGCGGGATTCTCGTCGCACCGTCGGTGACAGACCGGACGAGTGCGCTCCTCGCCGAACAAGGGTTAGAGTTCGTCGCGCTCGACCCAGATACGGGGCAGCCTCCGGAAGACGAAGCGTCGGGAGACGTAGTGAGTGACTCGGAGGCAGAAGACGAGAAGGAGACGGCGGACGAGGACGACTCAGACGTCTGACCCGGCGAGTCGCGCGAAGTTCTCGAACGTCCGCTCGACGGTGACGGCCGAGAAGTCTCTGGACCCCTCCCAGCCGAAGTCGTCGGCGATGCGGGGAAGTAGGCGGTCGGTGAACTCCGGATGGTACTGGACGGTCCAGAGCGGCGCGTCCTCGTGGCGACTTCCGAGGTACGGGTAGTAGTCGGCCGAGGCGATGGGTTCCATCCTCTCGCCCAGTTCGGTGACGTGGTCGCCGTGGACCATCGGAAGGGTCGAGGAGACGCCGTCGAACAGCGGGTCGTCTGCGAGTTCGGCGTCGACGAGTTCGGCGGTGAGACCGCGGTGTTCGACCGACCCACCGAGTGCGTCGTTGGCGAGTTGGTGGCCGAAGCAGACGCCGAGTGTGGGAATCTCGGCGTCGACGAGCGAGCGCACGAGCGTCCGGAGGTCGTCCATCCACGGGTAGTCGCTGGACTCGTAGACGCCCGCAGTGCTACCGCTGAGAATCACGCCGTCGAGTTCTGACTCGTCGTCGCCGGTGACTCCGGCGAGTTCGCCGACGTCGTCAATCTTGGGAACGTCGCCGTGAGCCACGTCGTGGACGCGGTGTTCGGGCAGATGGCGAGAAATTTCGGGGACGAAGTAGCGTTTGTCGCGGTCGACTTCGTTCTCCAGCACGAGGAGCATCGGTCCCTGTTGACGGTACGGGCTGATAAACTCGGGTGTCGTCGGCAGGGCTGGTCGGTCGGTTGGACGCGACGGTGGCGGTGCTGGAGACACCGGCTCGTCTCATCGAGTCGACACGCCAGTCTGTCGTACCCTCTCAAACCCGAGTGTGAGGCCCTCACAGGGCGCGAGACCGAGGGACTGTATCGAAGGCTTTATTCACGGAGTCGGCGTTTTCCTGAACAAGTAACCATGTCAGACAAACCGGCCTCCATGTACCGGGATATCGACAATCGCCCGTACACGCGAAAGGAGTACATCACGGGCATTCCCGGCTCGAAAATCGCACAGCACAACATGGGTAACCTGCAGACTGGACCCGAGGACTACCCGGTCCAGATCAGTCTCCGTATCGAGGAGCAGTGTCAGATTCGTCACGGCTCGCTCGAAGCGGCACGACTGTCGGCCAACCGCCTGCTTCTGAAGCACGTCGGCCAGCCGAACTACAAGATGGTGCTCCGCAAGTTCCCCCACCACGTCCTGCGTGAGAACAAGCAGGCGACGGGTGCGGGTGCGGACCGTGTCTCCGACGGGATGCGCCAGTCGTTCGGGAAACCGGTCGGCACTGCCGCCCGTGTCCCGCGTAACGGCGCAATCTTCACGGCCTACTGCAACCCCGAGGACGCCGAGACGGTCAAAGACGCGTTCCGCCGTGCCTACAACAAGATGTCGCCGCCGTGCCGCATCGTCGTCGAGAAGGGCGAAGAACTGCTCGTCTCCTAGACGGCAATCCGTCCCGTTTTTCTCCTTCCGCTACTCCCGTAGCGTATGCTACGCCTCGCGGTTACCACCCGCGCGGAGACGTTCGAGCGGATGCGTGACCCACTCGCCGAGCGCGGTGTCGACGTCGTCCACGTGCAAGCGAAAGAGCGGACGCTCGCGTTGACCGACCACGGTGACTCGTGGCCCGACACAGACGTGGGCTTCGTCTACCCCTCACGACTGATGGAGGGCGGTGCCGTCGACGCGTTCCTCGACGTCCCGTGGGTAAATGGTCGAGAAGCGATTCTCACCTCCCGAAACAAAGCCGGTGTCGTTGCCGCACTCTCACAGGCCGACGTTCCCGTCCCGCAGACGACGATGGTGTCGAACCCCGTCGGCGAGCGCGACGTGGTCGAGGCACTCGACGTGTTCGAGCGCCCGGTGGTCGTCAAACCGAACTCCACCACCAGAGGAATCGGCATCGCGAAGGCATCAGACCTCGATTCGGTGCTCGGTGTCGTCGACTATCTCGACCTCTTGCACGACTACAAGGCGACGAGCGACCGGTCGTATCTCCTCCAAGAGTATCTCCCCGACGCCCGCGACTATCGGGCGATGGTCGTCGACGGCGAGTTCGTCGGGGCCGTCGAACGGCGTCTCCCGGAAGACGCGCTCGCAGAGGGACGGTGGAAACACAACGTCCACCGCGGCGCGGAGGCCGTCGGTGTCGACTTACCGGACGAACACCGTCGACTGGCCGAACGCGCGGCCGAGGTGCTGGACATCCCGTATCTCGGTGTCGACCTGCTGGAGACCGAAGACCGCCTCGTCGTCAACGAGACGAACGCTCGGCCGACCATCGACACGGCAACGAAGTACGAACCGGGGTTCTACGACACGTTAGCGGGTCTCGTGAAGCGTACGGCAGAGCGGACGGCGTAGTCGGGAGAGAAAAGCGGGTGGCAGTTGCTCGCCGTGTGAGAGGAACGGACAGAGAACGCACCGAAGTTACTCGACTATTCGACGTCGATAGCCGCCGAGTCCTCGATGCGGTCTAAGGTGACCTGGAGGACGCCGTTGTTGAACGACGCCTTCGCAGAGTGTTCGTCTACGCGCGCGGGGAGTCGGATACGTTCGTCGTACTCGCGGCGGTCTGAGGCGGCGCTGATGGTCAGCACTTCGCCGTCGCATTTGAGTTCGATGGCGTCCTTGTCGACACCGGGAAGGTCCGCGACGAGTCGGATGACATCACCTTCGTCGAAGACGTCGACGTGGGTTTCGGTGGCGAACCCGCTCTGGTCGCGCGCGCCACCCGTCATGCCGTTCATCATCCGTTCAATCTCGTTGAAGATGTTGTCGAACGGATCGTCGCGGTCGTCTCTATCCATGTGCCATGGTATGCCACTCGCGCTCAAAAGCTTTCTGAAACATGGTATCTGTGCACGATACCCATAGTTGCTATCGAGGCCACAAGAACTGTGCACAGTCGCCGCGAACCGTCAGTATCGATACCGCACTCGGCGGTTCCCAGGCGGCTGACGAGACGAACTAACTCGAATATCGATTACACACCTGCCCATCCGAAAGCGATAAACGGGCGGGTTTTAATAGTTTGAACGTAACTAACTCACATATGAGTGAAAAATCGCACCTGAACGCGGGCGACAGCGTCGACGAGGAGGAGGTCGTTCGTGTCGGCCTGAACGGTTTCGGACGTATCGGACGTAACGTCTTCCGCGCGGTCATGGACGACCCGCGCATCGAACTCGCGGGCATCAACGACGTGATGGACTTCGAGGACATGGCGTATCTCGCCAAGTACGACACCGTCATGGGTCGACTCGACGGCGTCGAACTCGAAGACGGCCACCTCACTATCGAGGGAACGTCGGTCCCGCTCTACAACGAGCAGAGTCCCGCCGAACTGCCGTGGGACGAACTGGACGTCGACGTTGCCCTGGAGTGTACGGGCATCTTCCGGACGAAAGACGACGCGAGCGAGCACCTCAAAGGCGGCGCAGACAAGGTCGTCATCTCGGCCCCGCCGAAGGGTGACAAGCCCGTCAAGCAACTCGTCTACGGTGTCAACCACGACGAGTACGACGGCGAGGACGTCGTCTCCAACGCCTCCTGTACGACCAACAGCGTGACGCCGGTGGCGAAGGTACTCGACGAAGAGTTCGGCATCAACTCCGGCCTGCTCACGACGGTTCACGCCTACACGGGCAGTCAGAGCCTCATCGACGGCCCGAAGGGCAAGACTCGCCGTGGCCGCGCCGCCGCCGAGAACATCGTTCCGACCTCGACCGGTGCCGCACAGGCCGCCACCGAGATTCTGCCTCAACTCGACGGCAAACTCGACGGGATGGCCATCCGTGTTCCTGTCCCGAACGGTTCCATCACGGAACTCGTCGTCGACCTCGACGGCAACCCGAGCGCAGAGGACATCAACGAGGCGTTCCGCGACGCCGCCGACAACGAACTTGCGGGCGTACTGGGCTACACCGACGACGAAGTCGTCTCCTCGGACATCCTCGGATGGCCGTTCTCTTCGACCGTCGACCTCCAGTCCACGAACATCGTCAACGACGGCGAGATGGCGAAGATTCTGACGTGGTACGACAACGAGTACGGCTTCTCGTGCCGCATGCTCGACATGGCCGCGTACGTCATCGACGAGTAACTCCCGCGAGACGCGTCGCGCCCAGTTCGGTACTTTCGCTTTTTTCCCAGCGACGGAGCGACAGCAGTCCGCTCCGGAGTCGAGTGCGTAGCCTAACTGAGACCATCGAACTTGCCCGACCCCAACACACCGTTCGCCCGCTTCGTACCCACTAAGTGACTCGCCCGCGTCTCGCCGCGTGATGACGTTCAAGACGCTCGACGACCTCGAATCCGGACAGCGCGTGCTCGTACGCCTCGACCTCAACTCGCCGGTCGAAGACGGCGAAGTACAGGACAACCGCCGGTTCGACCGCCACGCGACGACGGTCAAGGAACTCGCCGAGAACGACCACAGAGTCGTCCTGATGGCCCACCAAGGTCGCCCGGGTGACGACGACTTCGTCTCACTGGAACAGCACGCCGACATCCTCGCGGGACACATCGGAATGGATGTAGAGTTCGTCGCCGACACCTACGGTGACGACGCGCTCGACGCGATTCGCTCGCTGGAGGGCGGCGACGTGCTTCTCCTCGAAAACACCCGGATGGTCGACGAGGAGCTACCGGAAGAGGACCCCGAGACGAAGGCCGAGACGGCATTCGTCAAGACGCTCTCCGAGGAGTTCGACGCCTACGTCAACGACGCCTACTCGGCGGCACACCGCAAACACGCCTCGCTCGTCGGCTTCCCGCTCGTCCTCCCCTCGTACGCGGGTCGTGTCATGGAGTCCGAGTACGAGGCGAACTCCTCGATTGCGACCCGGGAGTTCGACGGCGACGTGACGATGGTCGTCGGCGGGACGAAGGCGACTGACGTCATCGGCGTGATGAACGCCCTCGACGAGAAAGTCGACCAGTTCCTGCTTGGAGGAATTGCGGGCGAACTCTTCCTCCGCGCCGACGGCCACGACGTCGGCTACGACTTGGAGGGGATGAACCTCTTCGACGAGCAGTGGGAGAAAAACGAGGAGACGATTCGGAACGTCCTCGACGAGAAGGGCGACCAAATCGTGCTCGCGACGGACCTCGCGTTCGAGGACGAGAACGACGAACGCGCCGAGATTCCGGTCGCAAGCATCACCGAGAAAGACACCGCCTACCTCGACGTCGGCAGCGACACCGTGGCGACGTACACGCCGTACATCCACGACTCCGAGGCCGTCTTCGTGAAAGGCGCACTCGGCCTGTTCGAGGACGAGCGGTTCGCCACCGGCACCACGGGCGTGCTGGAAGCTATCGCCGATACAGACTGCTTCTCCGTCGTCGGCGGCGGCGACACCTCCCGCGCAATCGAGATGTACGGCATGAGCGAAGACGACTTCTCGCACGTGTCGATTGCGGGTGGAGCGTACATCCGTGCGCTGACCGGTGAGTCGCTGCCTGCGGTGGAACTGCTGCAGGAGAACTGAGCCGTCTCGTCACTCTGACGACTGTTTTTCGGCGAAGATACTGGCTGCACCGTCGACGAGAAACACGACGCCGACTGCGAACACGACGAGTGTGAAGAGGGCGCCGAGAGCCTCGCCGTCGGGATAGCGACCGGATGCACGAACTGCGAGAGTCAGACTCGCTTCGTACGTTGTCATCCCGACGAGGGCTGCACCGACGAGAACATTAGCGCTGGCACCGAGGACCGTGGAAGGCCCGGAGTCGAGAAACTCACCGATCGGGTCGTTCCGTCTGTCGCCCGCGTCGTCGGTGTCCACTGAATCGCTGGAGGGCATCTCACCGAACCCTGCCGAGCGCCACCACCTCACTCTTCTGGTCGGCGACGTGTTGATTATGGGCCCACCGAAAGGACAGCTATGCTCGTCGGCATCTGCTCAGACACGCACGACAACCTCGACATCGTGAACGCCGCTGTCGACTACTTCACCGAACAGGACGTCGACGCCGTGGTCCACTGCGGCGACATCGTCTCGCCCTTCTCGGCGACGCCGTTCGATACGGAGTTCGACTTCTACGCCGTTCGCGGCAACAACGACGGCGAGTGGAACCTCCAGAACGTCGTCGGTGGGTTCGGAACCTATCTCGGTGAGATGGGCGCACTGGAGTTCGACGGCGTCGACGTCGCCGTCTACCACGGGACGAGTGAGGGCCTCGTCGACGCACTCGTCTCCTGTGGCGACTACGACTACGTCTTCCGGGGACACACTCACCAACGAGTCCACGAAGAGCGTGAGGGAACCGTCCACGTCAACCCCGGTGGGCTTCCGATTCCGGCGGCGGACGACGAGTACTCCGTCGCGACGCTC
The DNA here is from genome assembly GCF_900114455.1 of Halogranum rubrum. GTDB lineage: Archaea > Halobacteriota > Halobacteria > Halobacteriales > Haloferacaceae > Halogranum > Halogranum rubrum. Next base: position 48,888 of record NZ_FOTC01000003.1, read on the forward strand.
GACACGGAGACGGGTGACGTCGAGCTGCAGAAAATCGAGTGAGCTCAGGCGAGGCAGTCGAGACCGTTCAGTCGTCGGCGTTGCGCGGCGTGATACGCTTGCGGACGCCGCCGAAGACGCTCTCGAGGCCGACGCCGAGGTTCTCGTCGGTCTTTTCCATGCTCTCCTGTTGGTCGGCCGCGTCCATAATCGCGCGGATGGCGTCGACGTTCTCCGGGATGACGTCGGACTCCTGGTGGATGGACTGGAAGAGATACAGGTCGTTGTCTTCCACGGAGAGCGACTCGTCCCAGATACAGTTCTCCCAGAGGTCACCGCGCGGACGACCCGTGTCCATCGCGAACTCCTTGAGTTGACCGGTGCCGCCGATGCCCGCGATGTCGGGGACGAGGAACAGTCGAGACTCCTCGTGGAGAAGGTCTCGGACCTCGTCGACGGACGGTGCCTCCGAGAGCGTGACGTTGACGCTGTGGAGGTGCATCAGGGTCGCAGGAACCTTCACGCCGACGGTGTCGATGTTCAGGTCGGGGAGGATGGTGTTGACGTCGGGACCGTGGTGGGAGGGAACCGTAACCGGGTCGGGGAGGATGTCGTTGATGGGTCCACGAGACGCGTCGGCCGGGTCGCCGCCGCGGCGGATGAGGGTGATGCGTGCCTTCTCGACGCCGAACGCCTCGTCGAGCGGGGCCATGAGTCGGGAGAGACCGGTCGTGTTACAGGAGACGACGCGGACGAACTGGACGTCGTCGTTGCGGGCGACGTCGTAGTTGGCGCGGGCGTTGAAACTCGCGTCGACGGCATCGGCGCTCTCGCCGCCTTGGAAGAGCGCGCGAGTGTCGTAGCGGCGGTAGAGTTCGCGGTTCTGTTCGCCGATGCCGGAGGGCGTGCAGTCGACGACGACGTCGGACTGCATGACGAGGTCGTCGATTTCACCGGCGAGATCGATACCTGCGTTCCGGAAGGCGTCGGACTTCTCGGGAATCGCCGCGTAGAGAGGGTATCCCTTGCGAACGGCGGCTTCGGCTTCGTAGTTCGGGCGGGTCTTCGCGACACCGACGAGTTTCATGTCGGGCTGTGCCCGGACGGCGTCTGCAACTCGCTTCCCGATTGTCCCGTATCCGTTTACGCCGACCTTGATCATTTCGTCCGTCTCTGGACCACGAAGATAGATAGTTATTCCGGGTCTAAGTGTGCAGAAATTAACTCCGCGGCGAGTAACGGACGTGAATTTTTACGAATCCGGGTAACGGCTCTGCGACTGTCACGTTACCTCGTGGCACGCAGCGACGTATCGAGTGCGAGCGGAACAGCCTAAACCTGCCACGCACACTCCCCGTGTATGAGTGAGACGAACGATACGAACGATACGAGCGACCACGTCGACGCGACGCTCCGTGACGCCGCAGAGACGGCTATCCGGCAGTGTATGAACCTCCACGCCGACGAGAGTTGTGCGATTATCACGGACGACAAGCGCCGACCCATCGGCGAGGCACTGTACGAGGTTGCCAGCGAGGTAACCGACGACGTGACCATCGTCCGCTATCCACCGGGGACCCAGCACGGCGAAGAGCCACCGGAACCCGTCGCCGCCGCAATGCGGAACACCGACGTCTTTCTCGCACCGACGACGAAGAGCCTCAGCCACACCCGCGCACGCGGAAACGCGAACGACGCAGGTGCTCGTGGGGCCACCCTTCCCGGCATCACAGAAGAGGTCATGCTCGTCGGGTTAGACGCCGATTACCGCGCGATTAAACAGCACTGTGACGACGTCCTCGCACAGGTCGAGGATGCCGACGAGATTCGCGTCACCACGCCCGAAGGCACGGATATCACCTTCACACCGGGCGACCGCGAGTGGTTCGCCGACACCGGTATGGTCCACGAACCGGGGCAGTTCTCGAACCTCCCCGCAGGTGAGGTGTTCGTGAGTCCCGAAGACGTGAACGGGACCTACGTCGTCGACGGGACGATGATGCCCTACGGTCTCTTAACGGACGGCCAACAACTCCGTTTCGAGGTGGAAGACGGCTACGTCACCTCCATCAGCGACGACGAAGTGCGCGAACAGGTCGAGACGGCCGCCGAAGAAGTCGGACAGGACGCCTACAACCTCGCGGAACTCGGTATCGGTACGAACGTCGGCGTCGACGAACTCGTCGGGTCGGTCCTCCTCGACGAGAAAGCCGCCGGCACGGTCCACATCGCCATCGGCGACGACGCGGGAATCGGCGGCGACACGGACGCGCCGCTGCATCTGGACGGGATTTTGAAAGAGCCGACGGTGTACGCGGATGGGGAGGAAATCGAGTTGCCGAAGCCGTAGATAGAGAGGCTGACGAGTCGGCTTTTTGGCCGGTTGCGACCGACAGCACCTGCTGTGGCGCGTGGCTTCGCGGCGTCTCGTCGCCGCGAGATGCTCGTGCGAGGGATGAGTACCGCAGGGAGCGAAGCGACTGAGGAACGCAGTCGGGTGGGGAGGATGTGGCTGTGGGCGGGCCTGAAAGGGGACGCGTCACCGGAAGCTCTGCTTCCGGTTGCTCGCGAGAGCGAAGCTCTCGCCCTGTTCTCGGCGAAGGTGGACGACGCAAGCACCGCAGCGAGCGAAGTGAGTGAGGAGCGCAGCGAGGCCCCCGAGTCGAGAACGCGTGGGCTTTCCAAGCAGTTGCTGACCCAACGACACCGAAAGAGAACGCGTGGGATTTCGAGGAATCAGAAGCGTCGCCAGTGACGATTCGAAGGGACGGACAGCCCCTGGGACGGGACACTCCAGCAAACGCTCGTGAACATCGTGCCACACCCACTCGCACCAGCACACAAAGAGCGGGTTTTTACGGCGTGACCGGATATGCACGGTTATGAGCCATCCAGGCCCCGACGCCGGCGAACGCGTCCCCCTGTCGTGTCCGTCGTGTTCGCCCTACGAGGCGACCGTCCACGAGGTGTTGAAACCCGGCGGTCACGTCACCGTCCGGTGTACCGAATGTAGCCACGTCCACAAGGAGAAACTCGAAATCGAGAAGGAGGTCCAGAAGGACGTCATCGTCTCCCAAGAGGGCGACTCCATCCGAACGACCGTCGACGCCCCACCGGACGAGACTATCGCTGTCGGCGAGGAGTTCATCGTCGACACCCCCGAAGCCATCATGCAGGTGCGCATCACCTCCATCGAAGTCGGCGAGGAACAGCGCGTCGACGAGTCGAAGGTCGAAGACGTCGACACCATCTGGACCCGCGTCGTCGACAACGTTTCCGTCGGCGTCACCGTCAACCCGAAAGACGGCCGCCGCGACGAGACGCGGAGTCTGAAGGTGCAGGTCCCGGGTGACTTCGAGTTCCGCGTGGGCGAGACCGAGGAGTTCGGCGACGAGAAGTTCTACATCAAGTCCATCCAAGTCCGCGACGACGCGGGCAACTACCGGTTCGACCAGTTCGACCAAGACGGCGACATGGTGTACGCGAAAGACGTAAAGCGCGTCTACGGCCGCGACGAGACCAGTTCCGCCTGGTCTGCGTGGTAATTCGCTAACTCCCACCACCGAACGGCGAGAGTGGCCAATTTTTGTCGGCAGCGACCGACCGCAGAGCTATGCCTACGCAGGACCGTGAGGGACTTCCAGTCGAGCAGGTGGCACTCCTCTGGGCGGCCCGCCGAAGTGGCGTCCTCGACGCACTGCTGGAGAGCGCCGGAACGCCCGAAGCCGTCGCCCAGACGACCGATGTCACTCCCTACGCCGCTCGCGTGACCGTCGACGCACTGGAGACGATGGGCTTTCTCAAGCAGGTCGGCACGGAGTACGAGATAACCAACCGCGCACTCGGCTTTCTCGCGAAGCGTGACGTCCGTTCCATCGGCCGTCTCCCGCACGCACTCGATTTGTTCGAGTTGTGGTCTGCGCTCCCGGAGACGATGGCCACCGGCGATACGCCAGCAAAGCCACCGAACTGGACGCGAAACCGTCTCGGTGCCCACGCCGCGACGGACGAGGCTGTCGTCCGCGCCTGCGTGACCGCCGCCGTCAGAGAGCATCGCAGACGGAAACGGAGTGCGGACCATTCGGACCCGACACACGTCCTCGACCTCGCCGGTGGGTCGGGTGTCTACGCCCGTGAGTTCGCTGCCCGCGGGTTCGACGTGACACTCGCCGACGACGCCGAAGTGGTCGACGTGGTCACACCGCTTCTCGAACCGACGTCAGTCGGCCTCGAAGCGACCGGCCTACCCTCGCTCGCTGGTTTCGGTGCAGAGCGCCGAGTCGACCTCGTCTTCGGTGTCGACGTGCTTCGGCGGTTCTCCGCGCAGACGAACGAGTCACTCGTCGGCGAGGCGGCCGAACGCCTCGCGCCGGCCGGGACGCTCGCCTTTGTCGACACGGTCAGGCGACGCGACGACGACGGTGGCGAGATGTCGGTCCGAGTCGCCGTCGACGCACTAGCGACCGGTGGAGGCGGAGTTCACGACGAGGCGACGGTCAGAGCGTGGTTCGAGGACGCCGGTCTCACCGACGTCGCTGTCCGAGACGTCCCCGGGACGGACAGGCAGGTAATCGTCGGACACACTCCGTCCGGGAGGTAGCGCTCCACGACGTCGGCGTCATTACATCGAAGAGTCGGAAACCGGCGGACGCAAGCGCACAGTTGATTAGGACCCAACACCGAGTCGGGAGTATGGATCCCGCCGTGCTCCGTGACGATATGGTCGACGGACTGGAGGAGGCGCTCTCCTCCGAGTTGGTCGACGAGGACGTCGCCATGGCGATGCGCACCGTCCCCCGCCACGAGTTCGTCGGCGACCGCGCCTACGAGAACCGCGACAGCGAACGCGGTGGGACACGCGTCCTCGCGCCTGGAACCGTCGCTCGAATGCTCTCCGGTCTCGACGCCGAACCCGGCGACGACGTGCTCATCGTCGGTGCGGGTGTCGGCTACACCGCCGCCGTCGTCGCAGACCTCGTCGGCGACCGCCACGTCCACGCCGTCGACATCAACCGAAGCGCGGTCATCGACGCCCGTGAGAACCTCCGGAAGGCAGGCTGTGAAGCCGTGCTCGTCGACTGCCGCGACGGGGCGAACGGAATGGCAGAATACGCACCGTTCGACTGTATCCTCGTCGAAGCCGCCGCCGTCCGTCCGCCGCGCGTACTCCTCGACCAACTCGCCGACGGCGGCCGACTCGTCATGCCGATGGGCGGTCCCGAACAGACGCTCGTCGCCGTCGAAGCGAGCGACGACAGCGAACCCAGCGGGTTCGACGTCGTCGACGAGTACGGCCCGGCGGCGTTCAACCCCATCCTCGTCGACGGCGAACAGGCGGGCGGGCTCTCGCGAAACCGGATGGAACGCGAGGACCGCGAGTTCGCCCAGCAGGGCTACTTCGCGAAGTCCGGGTGGGAGTACGAGTGGGTCGACTGGGACGACCGACTCGACGGTCGGTGACGCTCGATATCTATTCAACCTCACGACTCGCTTACGACCAATATCTCCGTGTTTCCGCGCTCGTCGGCGAACTCACTTCCTGCCGGTGGCTTGATGTCGACGACGAGCGTGCCGTCTTCTTGATTCGGTCGGAGTGACGGGTCGACGCGGACAGAAGCCGTCCCGTCGCGTCCCGTCGTCGCCGTCTTCACCCCGTCGATGTCGGCGGTGCCGCCCGTGACGACGACAGTAGCGTCCGAAACCGGGTCGCCGTCGGACCCGACGACGGTCAGGTCGATAGTCTGGTCGCCCGGAGTGACGACTTCGGGCGAGGGTCGAGCGTCGAGTTCGGTGACCGAGAGCCCCTGCAACCCGCCGAGCATGTTCATCATCACCGAGAGACTCGCGACGCCGACGACGAGCGCGATGACGAGGCGAATCGGCAACCCTTCGATGGCGCGTTCGTCGGTGTGAAAACCCTGCGACCGGTGGAGACGCGTGAACCTGTCGAGCATGGCCCGGACTGGTCTCGTTCTCGGTGATAAAGCTCCGGACAGTGGATGCAGAGCCAGAGGTTCATCTGTAAAGAGGTGACCACCCACAGCCATGCACGTCCTCGGACGCGACGAAGGGGCTGGAAGCCTTCCAACCGGACGACTCGGAACCTACCGCGCTCGCGACGGGAGCGCCGGTGCTCCGGTCGGCGTCGACTTCGACCGCCCCCACGCTGGCCTCGTCGTCGGCAAGCGCGGGTCGGGGAAGTCGTACACGCTCGGTGTGCTCGCGGAGGCTGCCGCCCGCGCATCGGGTGTCGCACCGGTCGTCGTCGACCCGATGGGTGTCTTCACCGGACTCGCCCGAGGCGACCCGACCGTTCCGGCGAGAGTCGTCTCTGACCCCTCGGTTCGTGCAGACGCACTCGTACCCGCCGCATGGCCGAGACTCCTCGGCCTCGACTCGGCCGACGCAGCGGGAACACTCGTCTGGGAAGCCGCCAGTGCGAGGACGTCACTCGACGGGATGCGAGACTACGTCGCCGACGCCGACGCTACTCAGACGACCCGTCGGGCGGCGGAGAACCACCTTCGGCTCGCCGACTCGTGGGGCGTCTTCGAGTGCGATGGACTGACCCCGGAAGAGCTGTCGGGACCCGAGGCGACCGTCCTCGACGTCTCCGGACGACATCCGGCCGCGATGAACGGCGTCTGCGCTGCCGTCGCCCACGGGCTGTACGACGCGCGAGTCGGAGCGGCCAGAGAGGAATCGGTCGTCGACCGTCTGCCGTGGCTCTTCGTCGACGAGGCGCACGCCTTCTTCGACGGCGTCGCGGCCGACGCGCTTCGGACACTGCTCACTCGTGGTCGTGCACCCGGCGTCAGCCTCGTCGCCGCGACGCAGCGACCCGGCTCACTCCCCGACGTGGCAGTCTCGCAGGCCGACCTGCTCGTCGCACATCGGTTGACCGCCGAGTCCGACGTCGCTGCGCTCGCGGCGGCTCAGCCGACCTACCTGGGAGACGCGATCGCGAACCGACTCCCAACGGAGACGGGTGACGCACTCGTCGTCGACGACGCCACCGAGTCGGTCCACAGTGTGTCGATTCGCGAGCGTGACACACCACACGGCGGCGCGAGTGCTCGTTCGAGTCACGTCCGTCTGAGAGGCGACCGGAGAGACCACTGAAGCTACTCGAAGTCGAAAGGTCCCTAAGCGCCGCCGCCGAGAGGACGGACGAATGAAGCGGGTAGAGCCGCTCGTGCTGGTGGCCTGCGGTGGGTTCATCGGGGCAGTGCTCAGGTACGGCGTCGCCCTCGCACTCCCAGAGGTGGCTGGAACGCTCGTCGCGAACGTCGTCGGCAGCTTCGTCCTCGGATTCCTCGTCTCGGTGACGACGACAGAGCGAATCCGCCTCTTTCTCGGCACCGGCCTGCTCTCGTCGTTCACCACGTACAGCACCTTCGCCGTCGAGACGACACAACTCGGCCCGCTCGCCGGAACGCTCAACGTCGGCGTGACCTACCTCCTCGGGTTCGTCGCTGCCGGGGCCGGACTCGTCGTCGGAGGCCGGCGATGAACCCACAGCCCGCACTCCTCGTCGGCGTCGGCGGAATGCTCGGTGCCGTCTCGCGGTATCTCGTCGGCGAGCGTCTGCGAGGCAGTCGTGGAACGCTCGTCGTGAACGTCGTCGGGAGCGTCTTCCTCGGTGCTATCGTCGCCGGGCAACTCTCGGGTGCGTTCAGCGAGTCGGCGGCGTTGCTGTTCGGGACGGGGTTCTGTGGCGCGTTCACGACGTTCTCGTCGTTCGCCGTCGAGGTGGCAAATCGGTCGGCAGACGGGAGAGAGGTCGCTGCAGGTCGGTACGCCGTCGTCAATCTGGTCGGCGCACTCGTCGGCGTCGCGCTCGGGACGCTACTCGTCGGGTTGGTGTAGCAGTCGGTCGTCAAGCGGATACGCCTCGACGGATTGTTCGACGACGAGACGTCTCACTCAGCGTGTGAGGTCGATAGAAAAGCGCCCGAGGCGGGAGTTGAACCACGGTCGCTCCTTTCAGTCGCTCCCTGATTCGAATCCCTCTAGCGACGTTTAGAGATTCCACTCGTCGTCACTCGGCGACGAGACACCTCGCTAGAGAGTTGGAATCAGAGAAACGCCCGAGGCGGGATTTGAACCCGCGTCACGACCGTGACAGGGTCGTATGATGGGCCACTACACCACCCGGGCACACAAGCGTGAAAACGAGAGTGGCTCTCGTCTCACGAATCGAGCAAGCGCCCGAGGCGGGATTTGAACCCGCGTCACGACCGTGACAGGGTCGTATGATGGGCCACTACACCACCCGGGCTTGCTACACTCACGTATTTGCCGATGTATTAAATAAGACTTGCCATATCGAGAGAGGGCGGGGGTCGGTATCATGCCGCTCTTTCGGCTGAAATAGTCTTACGGCCATCACTCGGAACACTACCGTCATCCCTGCCGTAACTCCGCTACCTTGGTACTGAGGGTGTACTCGGTGGCTGGGTTAATCGAGGGATGGTCTATCTCTGCCTCTTCGATACGAAGGTACGTACTTCGCTTTCCAGCCTCTTCGACTGGCACCCAGTATAGCGACTCGGCGTCCGGACAAACGACCACGAAGGCTTCGATTCGGTCGTCGTACCCGACGTACGAAACGTCGCCGTCTCTCGTGGTCTTACTAGCTGTTTTGAATCGGATACAACTCTCCTCGATCCATCCGGTCTTACACTGAAGACGGAACAATCCACCGTCGACGTCGACGACGAGGTCGTAGGGGTCGTTGTCTCCAAACGGAATCGAGACACTGAGTCCCCGAGAGACCAACTCTGCGAGTGCAGTTGCTTCTGTCTCGTCACCTCGCTGTTTCGTGTTCACACCACAGAGTCGAGTCGAATTAGGACAAGTAGTTTCACCTGAAATCGGCGACGCCTCGCTTAGTAGTTAGCTCCGGTAAAAGACGCCCGAGGCGGGATTTGAACCTCGGTCGCTCACTTCGTTCGCTCCCTGATGCAAATCCCTCTAGCGACGTTTAGAGATTCCACTCGTCGTCACTCGGCGACGAGACGCCTCGCTGGAGAGTTGGAATCAAAGAAACGCCCGAGGCGGGATTTGAACCCGCGTCACGACCGTGACAGGGTCGTATGATGGGCCACTACACCACCCGGGCTTGCTGCACTCCGTCCTTTCCCAGTGAGAGAGATAAGGCTTCTCATCTCGTCGCTCCGTGTGGTGAAGTGCCGAGGTTGGGGTAGAGAGACATGGAACGAGGCGAATCGAGATAGGCACAACGACTATACCACCGGGAACCATGAGTGGAGGTAACAGAGTCTCGTCGGCCGCCCTCCACGGCCGGAGAGCGGTGCGTGAGCGGCGGTTAGCAAGGACTAAATGGATGGGCCGTTTATGCCGCTGTAGTATCTCGTGATAGCTTCTCCCTACAGCCAACCCCATCCAACATGGTAGACGTAAGCCAACACAACCTGGTTCCGGAGCATACTGTCCTCGACGAGCCGGAGCGCGTCGAGGAGGTACTCGAAGAGTACAACGTGGAGAAAACAAACCTGCCGAAGATCAAACGGAAAGACCCGGCACTCCGCGACACGGATGCGGAGGTCGGCGACGTGATAGAGATCGTACGGGACTCCCGAACGACTGATCAAGCGGTCGTCTATCGACTGGTGGTCGAGTAATGGACCGACAAGCACGAAGAACGGTTTCACGCGAGTATTTCTCGCAAGAACGGCTCGCAGAGCATCACTTCCGCTCGTTCAACAACTTCATGGAACGAGGGATGCAGGAGGTCGTCGCCGAGAAGGAGACGATCGAGACCGACATCGGCGACAAAGAGGGCGAAGAGCCCGTCTACGTCGAACTCGGCGACGTTCGCGTCGTCACCCCGCGTGTGCGGGAGGCCGACGGGTCGGAAGAACTCCTCTACCCGCAGGAAGCGCGACTTCGCAACATCACCTACTCCGCCCCGGTGTTCATGGAGATGTCCATCATCCGTGGCGGCGAGGAAGAAGAGGAAGTCGTCGTCGACTCCGCGGAGACCAAAGTGGGCCGGATGCCCATCATGGTCGGGTCGAGCAAGTGTAACATCGCGGGCTTCTCCGACGAGGAACTCGTCGAAATCGGTGAGGACCCCGTCGACCCCGGCGGCTACTTCATCGTCAACGGGTCGGAGCGCGTGCTCATGACCTCGGAGGACCTCGCACCGAACAAGATTCTCGCCGAGTACGACACGAAGTACGGCGACGAGATTCAGGTCGCAAAGACCTTCTCGCAGCGCCGTGGCTACCGTGCGCTCGTCCTCTGTGAGCGTAACCGCGAAGGTATCCTCGAAGTGTCGTTCCCCTCTGTCTCGGGCAGCGTCAACTTCGTCACGCTCGTCCGTGCGCTCGGACTCGAATCCGACGAGGAGATCGTCCACCGCGTCTCCGACGACCCGGAGATCGTCAAGTTCATGCTCGAGAACCTGGAGATGGCCGAAGTCCAAACACAGGAAGAAGCCATCGAGAAACTCGGCAAGCGCGTCGCCAGCGGGCAAGGTAAGAACTACCAGCTGAAACGCGCGAACTACGTCATCGACCGCTACCTGCTGCCGCACCTCCACGAGGAGGGCGTCGAGGAGGAAGAGGTCCGCAGTAACAAGGCGTTCTACCTCTGTCGGATGGCCGAGGCGTGTTTCGAGCTCGCGCTCGGACGACGCGACTCCGACGACAAGGACCACTACGCCAACAAGCGTCTCAAGGTGTCGGGCGACCTGATGAAGGACCTGTTCCGGACGGCGCTGAACAAGCTGGCACGCGACGTGAAGTACCAGCTCGAACGCGCGAACATGCGGAACCGGAACCTCACCGTCAACACGGTGGTTCGCTCGGACGTGCTGACCGAACGGCTCGAACACCCCATCGCGACGGGGAACTGGGTCGGTGGGCGCTCGGGCGTCTCCCAGCTGGTCGACCGGACCGACTACATGGGTGTGCTGTCTCACCTGCGTCGCCTCCGCTCGCCGCTGTCGCGCAGTCAGCCCCACTTCGAAGCGCGTGACCTGCACGCGACCCAGTGGGGTCGTATCTGTCCCTCCGAGACCCCAGAGGGGCCGAACTGTGGGCTCGTGAAGAACTTCGCGCAGGCGATGGAGCTCTCACAGAACATCGAAGACGAACAGGCACTCAAACGCGAACTGGCGTCGATGGGAGTCGAAGGGATTCCCGGACTCGAAGGCGTCGAACCACAACCGGCAGACGACTAACATGGCTCAGGCACGAGAGGCGAAAGTCTACGTCAACGGGAGCTTGGTCGGGACGCATCCGGACCCCCACCAGCTCGCAGCACAGATTCGAGAAGCACGGCGTCGCGGCGACGTCAGCCAGATGGTGAACGTCTCGGTCAAAGACCGCACCCGCGAGGTCATCGTCAACGCCGACGCGGGCCGCGCCCGCCGACCGCTCATCGTCGTCGAGAACGGCGAACCGCTCCTCGGCGACGAGGAGATAGAGGCCGTCGACAACGACGAACTGGAGTTCGAGGACCTCGTCGAACGCGGCTACGTCGAGTTCATCGACGCCGAAGAGGAAGAGGACATCTACGTCGCCGTCGACGAAGACGAGGTCTCCGAAGACCACACTCACCTCGAAATCGACCCACAGCTCATCTTCGGTATCGGTGCCGGGATGATTCCGTACCCGGAACACAACGCTTCGCCGCGTATTACGATGGGTGCCGGGATGATGAAGCAGTCCCTCGGACTGCCCTCGGCGAACTACCGGATCCGTCCGGACACGCGTCAGCACCTGCTGCACTACCCGCAGCTTTCGATGGTCAAGACGCAGACGACGGAACAGATCGGCTTCGACGAGCGACCCGCGGCACAGAACTTCGTCGTCGCGGTCATGAGCTACGAGGGGTTCAACATCGAGGACGCACTCGTCATGAACAAGGGGTCTGTCGAGCGCGCGATGGCTCGCTCGCACTTCTTCCGTACCTACGAGGGTGAGGAACGCCGCTACCCCGGCGGTCAGGAAGACCGCTTCGAGATTCCGAGTCAGGACGTCCGCGGTGCACGCGGAGAAGACGCCTACACGCACCTGGACGACGACGGCCTCGTGAATCCGGAGACGGTCGTCGACGAGAACTCCGTCCTGCTCGGCAAGACGTCGCCGCCGAGGTTCCTCGAAGAACCGGACGACATGGGCGGACTCTCGCCGCAGAAGCGCCGCGAGACGTCGGTCACGATGCGCTCCGGCGAGGACGGCGTCGTCGACACCGTCACGCTGATGGAGGGAGAAGACGGTTCGAAGCTCTCGAAAGTGAGTGTCCGCGACGAGCGTATCCCCGAACTCGGGGACAAGTTCGCGTCGCGACACGGCCAGAAGGGTGTCGTCGGTCACTTGGCACCCCAAGAGGACATGCCCTTCACGGAACAGGGCGTCGTCCCCGACCTGGTCATCAACCCGCACGCGCTTCCGTCGCGGATGACGGTCGGTCACGTGCTGGAGATGCTCGGCGGCAAGGTCGGTGCACTCGAAGGGCGCCGTGTCGACGGGACCGCCTTCCAGGGCGAGTCCGAAGAGGAACTCCGTGGCGCACTCGAAGAGCACGGGTTCAACTCCGCCGGGAAGGAGGTCATGTACTCCGGTGTGACCGGCGAGAAGGTCGAGGCGCAGATCTTCCTCGGCATCATCTTCTACCACAAGCTGTACCACATGGTGAGCAACAAGCTGCACGCCCGTTCGCGCGGGCCGGTGCAGGTGCTCACCCGTCAGCCCACCGAGGGACGTGCCCGTGAGGGTGGTCTCCGTGTGGGTGAGATGGAGCGTGAGGTGCTCATCGGTCACGGTGCGGCGATGGCCCTCAAGGAGCGACTGCTCGACTCCTCGGACCGCGAAGAGGTCTACGTCAGCGCCGACACCGGAATGGTGGCGGTCGAGGACCGCGAGCAGCGACGTATCTACGACCCCATCACCGGGGACGAGGACAACATCCACAAGATCGAGGTCAGTTACGCGTTCAAGCTGCTGCTCGACGAGATGAAGGCGCTCGGCATCCGACCGAAGATCGAACTGGAGGACGCGGTTTAAGGAGAACTCAGCAATGTCAATGCAAACACCCAAAGAGATCGGCGGCATCCAGTTCGGGTTGATGGACCCGGAGACGTATCGAGATATGTCCGCCACGAAGGTCATCACAGCGGACACGTACGACGACGACGGGTACCCCATCGACATGGGGCTGATGGACCCACGGCTGGGCGTCATCGACCCGGGACTGGAGTGCCGTACCTGCGGACAGCACTCGGGGTCGTGTAACGGCCACTTCGGCCACATCGAACTCGCCGCACCGGTCATCCACGTCGGCTTCACGAAGCTCATCCGTCGGCTCCTGCGTTCGACCTGCCGTGACTGTGGTCGACTCGCACTCACGGAGGAAGAACAGGAGGAGTACCACGAGAAGCTTCGCCGCACGAAGGAGCTCGGCGAGGACTGGAGCGACGTGATGAAGGCGGCCGTTCGACAGGCACGGAAGGCCAAACGCTGTCCGTACTGTAGTTCGCCGCAGCACGACATCAAACACGAGAAACCGACCACCTACTACGAGGTCCAAGACGTCCTCTCGGGCGACTACTCGGAGCTCATCGCGCAGGCGATGCAACCCGACCCCGACGACGAGGACGACGAAGGGATGTCGCCGCAGGCGCTCGCCGAGAAGACCGGCATCGACCTGCAGCGCATCAACGAGATCATGTCCGGTTCCTTCCGCCCGCGGAAGGAAGACCGCAAAGCGCTGGAGAAGGCGCTCAAGATCGACCTGACCGAGGAGGACATGAACAAGCTGATGCCCTCGGACATCCGCGACTGGTTCGAGGACATCCCGGACGAGGACCTCTCTTCGCTCGGTATCGACCCGAGCCGGTCGCGACCCGAGTGGATGATTCTGACCGTCCTGCCGGTGCCGCCGGTGACGGCTCGACCCTCTATCACGCTGGACAACGGCCAGCGTTCCGAGGACGACCTGACCCACAAGCTGGTCGACATCATCCGCATCAACCAGCGGTTCATGGAGAACCGCGAGGCCGGTGCCCCGCAGCTGATCATCGAGGACCTGTGGGAACTGCTGCAGTACCACGTTACGACCTTCATCGACAACGAGATTTCGGGCACGCCGCCGGCGCGTCACCGCTCCGGTCGCCCGCTCAAGACGCTGTCACAGCGTCTGAAGGGTAAGGAGGGCCGCTTCCGTGGTTCTCTCTCCGGGAAGCGTGTCAACTTCTCGGCGCGTACCGTCATCTCGCCGGACCCGACGCTCTCGCTGAACGAGGTCGGTGTCCCCGAACGCGTCGCACGCGAGATGACGCAGACGATGAACGTCACCGAGCGTAACATCGAGGAGGCCCAACAGTACGTCCGCAACGGACCCGAGGGCCACCCCGGTGCCAACTACGTCAAGCGACCCGACGGTCGCCGCCTGAAGGTGACCGAGAAGAACTGCGAGGAACTGGCCGAGAAGGTCGAACTCGGCTGGGAGGTCAACCGACACCTCGTCGACGGTGACATCGTCATCTTCAACCGACAGCCGTCGCTGCACCGGATGTCCATCATGGCGCACGAAGTCGTCGTGATGCCGTACAAGACGTTCCGCCTGAACACCGTCGTCTGCCCGCCGTACAACGCAGACTTCGACGGCGACGAGATGAACATGCACGCGCTGCAGAACGAGGAGGCCCGCGCGGAGGCGCGCGTCCTCATGCGTGTGCAAGAACAGATTCTCTCGCCGCGCTTCGGTGAGAACATCATCGGCGCGATTCAGGACCACATCAGTGGGACCTACCTCCTGACGCACGAGAACCCGCACTTCACGGAGACGCAGGCACTCGACCTGCTCCGTGCGACGAGTGTGGACACGCTCCCGGAACCCGACGGTGAGGAAGACGGTGAGCCGTACTGGACGGGTCACTCCATCTTCTCGGAGCTACTGCCCGACGACCTCTCGCTCGACTTCACGAGTTCGACCGGCGACGACGTCAAAATCGTCGACGGCCAACTCGTCGAGGGAACCATCGACGAGGACGCAGTCGGTGCGTTCGGCGGCGAGATTGTCGACACCATCACGAAGGTCTACTCGGAGACGCGTGCACGCGTGTTCATCAACGAGATTGCCTCGCTGGCGATGCGCGCCATCATGCACTTCGGGTTCTCCATCGGTATCGACGACGAGTCCATCCCGCCGGAGGCGAACGAACAGGTCGACGAGGCCATCGAGAACGCCTACGAGCGGATTCAGGAACTCATCTCGACCTACGAGGCAGACGAGCTAGAGTCGCTGCCGGGTCGAACCGTCGACGAGACGCTGGAGATGAAGATCATGCAGACGCTCGGAAAGGCACGTGACTCCGCCGGTGAGATCGCCGACGACCACTTCGGCGACGACAACCCGGCAGTCATCATGGCCCGCTCGGGTGCGCGTGGTTCGATGCTCAACCTGACCCAGATGGCCGGCTGTGTCGGACAGCAGGCAGTTCGGGGCGAGCGCATCAACCGCGGGTACGAAGAGCGAACCCTCAGCCACTACAAGAAGAACGACCTCTCCGCCGAGGCCCACGGGTTCGTGGAGAACTCCTACCGTGGCGGTCTCACGCCGCGTGAGTTCTTCTTCCACGCGATGGGTGGTCGTGAGGGTCTGGTCGACACGGCAGTCCGTACCTCTAAGTCCGGATATCTGCAGCGTCGACTCATCAACGCCCTCTCGGAACTCGAAGCGCAGTACG
Organism: Halogranum rubrum; assembly: GCF_900114455.1. Taxonomy (GTDB): domain Archaea; phylum Halobacteriota; class Halobacteria; order Halobacteriales; family Haloferacaceae; genus Halogranum; species Halogranum rubrum. The sequence goes on from NZ_FOTC01000003.1 coordinate 64,591, forward strand.
ACGGCTCGGTGCGCGACACCTCGGGCACCATCGTCCAGTTCGAGTTCGGTGAGGACGGTACGAGTCCGGTGAAGGTCTCGTCGAGCGAAGACGGCGACGTCGACGTCGAGAGTATCGCCGACCGCATCATCGAATCCGAGTTCGACAGCGAAGAGCAGAAAGAGCGGTTCCTCGGTCGGGTCGAACCGCCGACGAACCTCTCGGAACACGCCGGTCCCGGCCTGAACAAGGCGATTGGGACGGAGGTGGAATCCGATGACTGAAGAAGAAAAGAGCGTCAACCAACTCGTCGGTGAGTACGAACACGTCACCGAAGACATCGCGCTCGTCGTCGAGGACACCGAACTCCCACGTCGCCTGAAGACACGCGTCTACAACACCATCCAGAACCGGGAAGGGCTTGTGACGCCCGAGCAGGCGAACGAGATCGCCGAGGCGGTCGAGAACCGTTACATCGACACGCGCGTCGACCCGCTCGACCCTGTCGGCACCGTCTCTGCACAGTCCATCGGTGAACCGGGAACGCAGATGACGATGAACACGTTCCACTACGCCGGTGTGGCCGAGATCGACGTCACGCAGGGGCTGCCACGACTCATCGAACTCGTGGACGCCCGGAAGACGCCGGACACGCCGATGATGACGGTTCATCTCGAATCCGAAGAGCAGAACGAGGCAGACATCCCGTTCGCGACGGACCGCGAGTACGCACACGAAGTCGTCTGGGACATCGAGGCGACGAAGATTCTCGCACTCGGTGACGTCTCGACGAACGTCGCGGACATGCTGGTCCAGATCGACCTCAACGACGACACGCTGGCCGAGCGGTGGCCGCGTGCGAACAACGTGACCGAGGTCGCCCAAGAGATCGCCGAGACTATCGAGGACGCCCTCGGCGTCAAGACACGGCAGTCCGGGACCGTCATCGAGTTCGGACCCGACCAGCCGAGTTACCGCCAGCTGCTCCAACTCGTCGAGGAACTGCGCGAGATCACGTTCAAGGGTATCGAGGAGATCAGCCGCGTCGTCATCCGGAAGGAGAAGATGGACGACGGCGAAGAGGAGTTCGTCCTCTACACCGAAGGGTCGGCCTTCGGCGACGTGCTCTCCATCGAGGGCGTCGACGCCTCGCGGACGACCTGTAACAACATCCACGAGGTCTACCGCGAACTCGGCGTCGAGGCCGCCCGTGAAGCCATCATCGAGGAGACGATGGACACGCTCAGAGAACAGGGTCTCGACGACGTGAACATCCGTCACCTGATGCTCGTCGCAGACATCATGACGAACCGCGGAACCATCGAGTCTATCGGTCGTCACGGTATCTCCGGCAGCAAGGATTCGGTGCTCGCACGAGCAGCGTTCGAGGTCACGGTCAACCACCTGCTGGACGCCGCCATCCACGGCGAGTCCGACGACTTAGACGGCGTCATCGAGAACGTCATCGTCGGGAAACCCGTCGCCATCGGTACGGGTGACGTCGACCTGAAGATGGGGTCGTTCAGCGCACCCTCGGACGACTAGATGAAAGTGACCCTGTCGGACGAGGCGATGCGACTCATGGGCCTCTTCGACGAGTTAGCCGAGGTCAGTGCGAAAGACTGCCTCGTCGACGACGGCCGAGTAGTCATCCTCGTTCCCGCAGGGGAGATGGGGAAGGCAATCGGTCCCGCCGGCAAGACGGTCAAGCAGTTCGAGGACCGCGTCGGCAAGACGGTCGAACTGGTCGAAGACGCCGACACGCCGTCGGCGTTCGTCGCCAGCGCGCTCGCACCGGCGGCGATTCGTCACGTGACCATCTCGGAGCAAGACGACCGGGTCGCCTACGTCGAAGTCGAAGAGGCCGACCGCGGCGTCGCCATCGGCAAAGGTGGGGCGAACATCGAGACTGCTCGCGTGTTGGCCCGCCGTCACTACGACATCGACGACATCCAACTGACGTAGTCGGCGGCGACCGTTCGTTTTTGTTCGGCTTTCTGTGTCTGAATGACGTCGAAGACGTCGAGAAATCGTACTACGGAGCGAGTGAAGTAGCCAGGTAGGAGTATCCTAATCCCCGTGAACGACGGGTTCACCCGCGAACTCGCGAGGTCGGACGAGCGGTCGTCTGGAACACTTATTCGATTGATAACTAAGCATATACAGAACGTCGAGTTCGAGTATGTCACAGCCACCAGTCCCCATCTCCTGTCCCTCCTGCGACGCCACCCTCCCGGCGACGTTGGCGGTGGCCGACGGGGGAGAGCCAGAACTCGGTGACATACTCTACGGTGAACTCGTCACGTGCGACGACTGTACCGCCGAGTTCGAAGTGCTGTTCTATCTGGACTGAACTATCGTAGCTCGTGTAACTGGTCACTCACCCGACCGCACGCTGTCATGCGGTCGGGTGAGTGATGACTTGCACTCGTTACAATATCGAGACGGCTTGTGCAGGCCGTTCGTTCCCTCTTCTCCGCTGAGCGCCCGTAACTCGAATTACTAAGACAGCCTCAGAATCGAGTAGCGGGGTGAAAGAAGGTATCTGAGGCCGTTTCGCCCGAGACGAAAAGGGAGGCTTAAGTAGCTCGGTCAGGAACTCATGGTTACTATGGCGAACGGCAAGTACGCAGCACGCAAACTCAAACAGGACCGTCAGAGCCACCGATGGTCCGACTCGAAGTACGCGCGTCGTGAGCGCGGCCTTCGAAAGAAGTCCGACCCCCTCGAGGGTGCACCGCAGGCACGCGGTATCGTCCTCGAGAAGGTCGGTATCGAAGCAAAGCAGCCCAACTCGGCGATCCGAAAGTGCGTCCGTGTCCAGCTTATCAAGAACGGTAAGCAGGTCACCGCGTTCTGTCCGGGTGACGGTGCAATCTCCTTCATCGACGAGCACGACGAAGTCACCATCGCCGGGATCGGTGGCGCGAAGGGTCGCGCGATGGGTGACCTTTCCGGTGTCAACTACAAAGTCGAGAAGGTAAACGGCGTGTCGATGCTCGAACTCGTGCGCGGTAACGCGGAGAAACCGGTCCGATAATGTCTGAGAGTGAAGCACCCGAGCCGGAATCCCCGGCCGACAGTGAAGAAGCAGAGTCGAACGCACAGCTCTTCGGCGTCTGGGACGTCACCGAAATCGAGTACGCAGACCCGAGTACCCAGCGCTACCTGAACGTGACCCCCATCGCGCACACGATGGGCCGTCACGCCTCGAAGCAGTTCAAGAAGTCCGAGATCAGCGTCGTCGAGCGCCTCGTCAACCGTCTGATGCAGACGGAAGACAACACGGGCAAGAAGCAGAAGACGCTTCAGATCGTCCGCGAAGCGTTCGAAATCGTCCACGAGCGCACCGAGGAGAACCCGGTGCAGGTGCTCGTCACGGCCGTCGAGAACGCCGCCCCGCGTGAGGAGACCGTCCGCCTGAAGTACGGTGGCATCTCCGTCCCGAAGGCCGTCGACGTCGCACCGCAGCGCCGTGTCGACCAGGCCCTGAAGTACATCGCACAGGGAACGAAGTCCGGCTCCTTCAAGTCGAAGACCAGTGCCGCCGAGTCACTCGCACAGCAGCTCGTCGGTGCGTCGAACTACGACGTCCAGACGTACGCCATCTCGCAGAAAGAAGAGCGCGAGCGCGTCGCCGCCGCAGCCCGTTAATCCGGGTTCGGCGTCTTACGCCTCCGCACCGTCTTCCGATCTTCTCTCTTTCCCCTGTTCGTGAGCGACGCCGTCGGTTTTCTGTCGACACCGACACCTTCAGTCCGCCGCAGGCCACGACCCCGAGTGAACCGCGTAGGCGCGCGTGACGTCGACGAGCGTCTTCCGGTAGTCGCTCTCGGTCGGGTCGGCGACGAGCGACTTGAACCGCCGTTTGAACGCGTGGAGGTCAACGTCGGGTGCGTCGTCGCCGGCGACTCGTGCGAAGTCGTAGAGCGGGTGGTCCGAGCCGACGAGGTCGTGTCGTTCGACGAGTGCCAACGCGAAGGCGGCGTTGACGGCGGTGATGTCCGGGTCGGCGGCGGCGGTCAGCCGCGTCGACTCGGGACGGCCGTCGGTGGTCGGTCGGTCGGCGACGGCGGCCGCGAGTTGCGATTCGAGGAAGGTGAGGAGTTTCGTCGCCGACGTGAGCGAGAGGGTGATGTCGTCGGCGTAGATGTCTTTCATGTGGTTCGCAATCTGATAGCAGTGAATCAGTTTGTGGCGTTCGACCGAGCGACCAGCGAGTGCGAGAAAGAGGACCTCCTCTGTCGACTGCGTGTGAGACGGGTGAGACTCCTCGTATCTCGCCATGTGAGCGAACTCGTGGAGTGCGAGTTCACGGGCCATGACGCTCGTCGCGGCCTGTCGAGAGATGTTCAGCACGTGGTAGTCCTCGTAGTGGCCAGCCCACGTTCGCTCGTCCGGGTCGTCTCTGACGCGGACGCGAACCGGCCACTCCAGGTCGTATTCGGTCTCGAACAGGTCCGCCGCACTGAGAAACGGGTCGGGAGCGGCGGCCCCCAGCACACGCACATCCATGTGTAATAGTACCAAGTGACACGGTGGTATGACTCTTGTGCCCTTTCCTCATGGTACGTGAGTTATACCGACGTGAACAGCCCTCGGCTCCCGCTCCATCCCTTTCGCGTGGTACATTGCCACACATAGCGACGAGGACGGAGAATTCGGGGGTTTCTCCACCGGCAAAACACTACCCTTTTGACCCTCCTACTGGAAGGAATCAGTATAATGGGCCGACGAAAGAAGATTGTTCAAGAATGTGAGAAACTGATGGACAACCCGGAGCACATCCGGAACATCGCCATCGCCGCTCACGTCGACCACGGGAAGACGACGCTCTCCGACAACCTCCTCGCAGGTGCCGGCATGATCTCTGACGAGACCGCAGGCCAGCAGCTCGCGATGGACACGAAAGAGGACGAGCAGGAACGTGGGATCACCATCGACGCAGCAAACGTTTCGATGACCCACGAGTGGGAAGATCAGAACCACCTCATCAACCTCATCGACACACCGGGTCACGTCGACTTCGGTGGCGACGTCACGCGTGCGATGCGTGCTGTCGACGGTGCGCTGGTGGTCGTCGACGCCGTCGAAGGCGCAATGCCGCAGACGGAGACGGTGCTCCGGCAGGCACTCCGCGAGGGTGTCAAGCCCGCACTGTTCATCAACAAGGTCGACCGCCTCATCAACGAGCTTCAGGAAGGACCGCAGGAGATGCAGGAGCGCCTGTTCGAAGTCATCTCCGACGTCAACGAGCTCATCCGAGGCATGACCGAAGAGAAGGACTACGACTGGACGGTCTCCGTCGAAGACGGTACCGTCGCCTTCGGGTCCGCGCTCTACAAGTGGGGCGTCTCGATGCCGTCGATGCAGGAGACGGGCATCTCCTTCGGCGACATCATCGACATGGAGCAGAACGACGAGCGTCAGGAACTTCACGAGCGGACGCCGCTCTCGGACGTCGTCCTCGACATGGTCGCCGAGCACTTCCCGAACCCGCTCGACGCCCAACCCCGTCGTATCCCCGCCGTCTGGCGTGGTGACTCGGAGTCCGAAATCGCAAAGCAGATGCGCGAAGTCGACGACGACGGCGACGTCGTCTTCATGGTGACCGACATCTCGATGGACCCCCACGCGGGCGAAATCGCGACCGGTCGCCTGTTCTCGGGGACCATCAAGAAGGGCCAAGAGCTCTACGTCTCCGGGACTGCCAAGAAGAACCGCGTCCAGTCGGTTGGTATCTTCATGGGTGGCGAGCGCGAGGACCTCGACCGTGGGGTCCCCGCAGGGAACATCGCCGCCGTCACCGGCCTGCGCGACGCAATCGCCGGTTCGACCGTCTCCTCCGTCGAGATGACGCCGTTCGAGTCCATCGAGCACATCTCGGAGCCGGTCATCACGAAGTCCGTCGAGGCGACGAACATGGACGACCTGCCGAAGCTCATCCAGACGCTCCAGCAGGTCGCCAAGGAAGACCCGACCATCCGCATCGAAATCAACGAGGACACCGGCGAGCACCTCATCAGCGGACAGGGTGAACTCCACCTCGAAGTCATCACGCAGCGTATCCAGAAGAACCAGGGTATCCCGGTTCACACTGGTGAGCCTATCGTCGTCTACCGCGAGGCACCGACGCAGGCCTCCCGCGAGGTCGAGGGTGTCTCTCCGAACCGCCACAACAAGTTCTACATCTCCGTCGAGCCCCTGTCGGAGGAGATCGTCGAGGAGATCCGTCTCGGCAACATCGCCAACGACATGCCCGAACTGGAGCGCCGTGAAGCACTCCAGGAAGCCGGCATGGACAAAGACGCCTCCCAGAACTTCGAGCACATCTTCGGCTCGAACATCCTGCTCGACAACACGAAGGGTATCCAGCACCTGAACGAGACGATGGAACTCGTCATCGAGGGGATGGAAGAAGCACTCAACGACGGCCCGCTCGCCGCCGAGCCGGTCCAGGGTGCGCTCCTCCGTCTCCACGACGCGAAGCTCCACGAGGACACCATCCACCGTGGTCCCGCACAGGTCATCCCCGCCGCACGCGAGGCTGTCCACCGTGCACTCATCGACTCGAAGGTCAAGCTGCTCGAACCCATCCAGAACGTCCGCATCGACGTTCCCTCGGACTACATGGGCTCGGCCTCCGGCGAGATTCAGGGTCGCCGTGGCCGCGTCGACGACATGTACCAAGAGGGTGACCTCATGGTCATCGAGGGTATCGCACCCGTCGAAGAGATGATCGGATTCTCCTCGGACGTCCGCTCGGCGACCGAGGGCCGCGCCTCCTGGAACACGGAGAACGCCGGCTTCCGCGTCATGTCTGACAGTCTTCAGACGGACAAGATCATGGAGATTCGAGAGCGCAAGGGCATGAAGCTCGAACTGTCGCCCGCCATCGACTACATCTAACTCGCGGCTCTCTCACATTCGCGGTTCTTTCGGTTCTTTTTCGACCCGGTCACGACTCGACGAGCGACGGCGTCGCTGACGCAGGGATTTCGTCGTTCGGAAAAAGTGCGTCCTGCGGCGGACGTAACTACTGCTACTCGTCCGGCGCGAAGCCGACTGGTTCGTCCGCTGCGTAGCTCTCGGCGAGCAGGATGTACATCGCCTGACTCCACTGGAGGTTACTGTTCCAGCGAACGTCACCCTCGCCGTCGACCTGCTCGGGGAGGAGTCCGGCGGCCGTCGTCCACTCGGGTGCGTCGGTGAACACGTAGTCCTCGACGGCGTCGGCGTCGTGCTCACTCTGCCAGCGCACCACGTCGCCGTAGGCCTCACAGAGCGGCCACCCGCCGGCCTCGGGCGACCCCGACGGGGTGTAGTTGTCCTCCGGATACCGAGCGAGACACCGTGCTCCCTCGGCCGACCACGCCTCGTCGTCGCCGGCGGCGACGGTCGACTGCATCTCGTCGCTGTCGGCGTCGGCGACGTTCCACGGCCAGTAAGCCATGAACGTGGCGGCGTCCGGCCGTTCGTTCGGCGAGACGTTGTCGTCGCGTTCGGGGCTGTCGGCGGTGACGTAGTGGTCGCCGAGGTAGGCGTCCTCGTGGAAGCAGTAGTCGTCGAAGTTGTCGGCCCACGTCTCGGCCTGCTCGCGACAGTCGTCGGCGAACTCGTCGTCACCCTGCTCGTCGGCGAGAGCAGCCATCGACCGCAGACCGGCGATGGCAGCGGCGACACCTTCGGTGCTGTAGCCCCACACTTCCTCCCACGGGTCCTGATGTTTGCCCGGGAAGCCCTCACCGTTGTCGTAGTCGAGTAGGAACTCGGCGGCTTGCTCACTCATCTCGTAGTAGGCGTCGACCACGTCGTCGTCCTCGGTTTTCTGCCAGAGGAGCCAGTGAGCGTAGATGGGGCCACCGACCTGGTCCAGTTGGAGTTCCGTCCAGTGGGACTCGCCGTCGGTGCGATAGTTCTGCCACCACGTGCCCGTGCGCGGAATATCACGCTCGTCGGCCACGTCGTCGGTAATCTGCGCGTCGTCCAGCCAATCGAGCGCCGCACGCGCCTCGTCGACGGCCCCCGCAGCGAGCGCCGCCTGGATGAGGATGACCTGGTCGCGCGGCCAGACGTAGCGATACCCTTGGTCGTTGGGTTCGAACGCACCCGCAATCATCGGACCGCGTGGGTCCTGTGCGCACTTCATGCTCGTCAGCGAGCGCTCGTACATCCCGGTGACGGTGTCGTCGTCGACGGGCGACCCGTCGGTCGATTCGTGCCACGACTCCCACGCGTCGGTGAACGCCTCGCGCTCTTCGTCGTAGCCGTTGTCGAGCGCCGTCGTCGCCGCGTCGAGGGCGTCTTCCTCGCTCTCGCCGAAGCCGACGGCCGTCAGCCACGTCGCCGACTCGTCGTCGTCGAGGAAGAGACCGACCCCGACGTCGACGTGTCCCTCGTTGCCGTCGTTGGCGTCGATGTACCCGTCGTTCTCCTCGTAGATGTCGGTCCACGCGCTCTTGTCCGGTCCTTCTTGCGTATCGACGTGTCCGACGCGCTGGCCGTCGAACTCGGTCTGGTCCGTCTCCGGGCGTGACTGTGCGAGCGCGAAGTACAGCCCACATCCCTCGTCGTGGGCGACGATGCAGTCGTAGCCCTCGCTCGTGGTGAGATACGCCTCCTCACCACCCGCGTCGGCCTCGGTGGAGTGAATCGCCGAGTTGAGCACCGTGTAAGCGGTGTGGGTGTTCGCGTTCCCGAACGCCACGTCGCTCTGCACGAGCAGCGCCGGACGCTCCGCGCTGACGAGGACGTGTTGGTCCAACTCGGCAGTCGAGTCGTCTGCGAACTCGAATCGGTTCTGCATTCGCACCTCGGGGACGCGACTCGACGCGTAGTCGACGTCGCTGTCGACGGCGTCGTTACGGACGTCGAGTGTCTGTTCGAGGTCGGCGTCCCACAGGAGCGTGTGCAGGTCGGTGAACTGCAGAATGTCCGCGCGGAACGCCGTCGGTTCTTCGACGAGTGCGCCGTGCCAGCCCTCGTCGCCGGTGCTCGACGGGTACTGGTTGACGGTGGCGAGGATAGAGCCACTTTCGTCGGTCGGTGCGCCGAGAATCGCGTCTTTGTCGCTGGGAAGATGATCTTCGGTCAACATGGATGTCGTCTGTGTGGTGTCGGTAGAGTCGTCAGATGTCGCGTCGTGAGTCGGTCGTCACATCTCGGGCCACGCCCGCGCCGCCCGTCGCCACGAGGAAACCGTGCCGAGCCATCGTGCCGAGATAGCCCGTTTGATGTTCCGGGCGGCGGGTCCGCCGAAGGTGTTGCTGGGGATACCGAGCACCTCGTGGGCGACGGCGGCGTCGCCGATGGAGACGAGCGTTCCCTTGTTCGTGTACACCCAGTGGGCGAGTTCGCGGCCCTCGGCGTCACGGGCGACGTTCTCGCCGAGATGTTTGCCCGCCTCCCACGCGGCTTCGGCGGTCGGTGGCGGGACGTCGTCGGTGTCGGGGTTGACGACCGTCTCCCAGAGCGCGCCTTCGGTGAGTGGGCCGTTCTCGTCGTCTTGGTGCATCAACGCCGCGTCGCCGATGGCGAAGACACGCTCGTCGCTCGTCTTCAGCGTCGCGTCGGCGTACGCTCGGTTGTGGTCTTTCTCGACGTCGGCGTCGGAGAGCGCGTCCTGTCCGGTCACGCCACCGGCCCAGACGAGCACGTCGTACGAACGGTCGTCTGCCCCGTCGAGGTGGACCGTCTCCTCGTCTACCGAGGAGATGGCCGTCTCCGTCTCGATGTCGACGTCGTGCGCCTCCAGTTGGTTCCGGATGGCTCCCTGGAACTCGTGGTCGTGCCCGGCGAAAATCTCGTCTTCCTCGTCGAGGAGGTGGACGTCGACTGGCGCGTCGCGTTCGTCACGCCACGCGGCAATCTCGCCGGCGACCTGTATGCCCGTGAGTCCCGCCCCGCCGACGACGACCTGCGCGGGGTCGTCGGAAGTCCCCTCGCGGGCCGCGACTCGTAACTCCTCGCGGATGCGACGGGCGTCGTCGAGGCTCTTGACCGTGTGGGCGTACTCTCGCAAGCCGTCGACGTCGAAGAACGCCGTCTGACTGCCGAGACAGACCACGGCGTAGTCGTAGTCGAGGTTCTCTGCGCCGTCGAGTTCGACAGTGCGGTCCTCGACGTCGAGACCGGTCACCGCCGCGTGGACGAACGTCGTCTCGTCCGACTTGACCTCCTCGACGGGGACGGTGATGTGGTCGCGGACGCCCGGGTTTCGGATGTAGCGGTGTACTTCGTGTAAGACGAGATGGTACGGCTCTTTCGAGACCCACACCACCTCTGTGTCCGACTCGTCGAGTTCCGCTTCGAGGCTCTGGACGGCCGCACATCCGGCGTATCCCGACCCGAGGACGACGACGCGTGTCACGGCTGACGCCCCCCGCTACTGGATACGGTCGTCTCCACAGATGCGATAACGGTCGAAGTCGTCGACAGGTCACACATCTCTCGTTCTCGACTACCCTCGAATCGATGTTAAACGCGCTGGCCGGTTGGCATCTTCACTCGTCGTCGAGTACCCGAGCGGCGTCGTCCTGCGGTTCGTATTCGAGCGTTCGCCGCGTCTCGACGAGCGAGAGCAGTCTGTCTTCGTTCTCCGAGATGGCGTGAGCGACGAGTGGGTTCTCCGGGAGGTCGGCCGTCGCCGCCTTCAACAGCGCGTCACGACAGTCGCGTGGGCTGAGCCACATCGCGCGAGCGAATCGAACGGCCGCCTCCTCGTACTCCGAAGAGGGTGGGTCGTCCACCGTCTCGCGGAGTTCGGACTCCGAGAGGAGCCATCCGATTCGGAGGTTGACGACGTCGAGTCCGTGACGGTGTGCGTAGAAGTTCCCCATCGCCTCGCCGGCCACCTTCGTCACACCGTAGTAGGAGTCGGGTGCGTGACGGTCGTCGGTGAACATCGCGCCGGCGTCGTCTGTCGTCGTCTCCGGTTCGGTCGGGTCGGCGACGCCCGTCGCGTTGAGTACGTGGTTCGAACTCGCGTAGACGACGCGCGAGAGGTCGTTCTCGACGGCCGCGTGGTAGGCGTTGTAGACGCCGTCGACGTTGACCCCGCTGAGTTCGTCCCAGTCGGCGTAGGGCGAGGGGTTCGCCGCGAGATGGACGAGCACGTCCGCGTCGTCGGGGAGTTTCTCGACGAAGGCGTCTCGTTCGGTCACGTCGAGGACGACGCTGTCCATCTCGTCGTTCTCGCTGTGCGTGAACAGTGTGAGTTCGTGCTCCGACTCCTCGAACGCGTCGGCGGCGACCTGACCGACGTTACCGGCCGCGCCGGTGATTGCGATATGGGACATGGTGGCCGGGAGTTCGACTGCGTCGCCTACATACGTGGTGGCCAGTAGAGGCACCCAGTGTCGTCACAGTGTGAGACACGTGGTAACATTCGATGGACGCCGGAGAGAATTGCGACCGACGAAGGCTTATACCACGAGCAACGAGTGGTGCGTAACATGCAACGGGGCACGCACTACCCGAACTGCATCGGCACGGAACGACGACGCGTTGCGTTCCAGCCGACAACACCGACAGCGGCGCGTGCCACGGGAGGTGGGCGATGAGCGAGAACGCCTCGGACACGTTCGATTCGAACGGCGGAGGCGACTCGGAAGTCGACGACGGCGACGGTACCGAGACCGACGGTGGCGAACACCCACAGGCGCACACCATCCGTCTCGAACTCGTCGACGAACCGGGACAGCTGCTCGCGGCGCTCAGCCCCATCTCCGAGAACGGCGGCAATCTCCTGTCGATATTCCACGAACGCGGGAACCTCACACCGCGTGGGCGTATTCCGGTCGAAGTCGACCTCGAATGCCCGCCGGACCGCTTCGAGACCATCGTCACGGCACTGCGAGACAACGGCGTCAACGTCATCCAAGCCGGTGCAGAGCGGTACGGCGAGGAGTTGACGCTTCTGCTCGTCGGCCACCTCATCGACACGGACCTCTCGGACACGCTCCAACGGATACAGCGGTGTGCCGACGCGACGGTGACTGACCTCTCGCTGTCGGCACCGGAAGGAACCGACGACGTCTCCAGCGCACGTCTCCGTCTCGCGGCGCGGACGGGCAAGACGGAGCGTGTCCTCGACGCGATTCGCGAGGTGACCGACGGGAAAGACATCCACGTCGTCGAACCCCTGACGGAGGTGTCGGCGTGAGCCTCCGTCTCGCCGTCCTCGGCGCGGGGGCGGTCGGTCAGTCGGTCGTCGAACTGGCGAGCGAGTACGGCCACGTCGTCACCGCCGTCGCCGACTCCACGACGGCGACTGTCGACGCCGACGGACTCGACCCGGCGTCGGTGCTGGACCGCAAAGAACGGGAGGGGACCGTCGGCGACGCCGACATCGAAGACGTCCTCGCATCCGACTACGACGTCCTCGTCGAGGCGACGCCGACGACGCTCGGCGACGCCGAACCCGGCTTCTCACACGTGCGGAGCGCACTCGAAGCAGACCGACACGTCGTCCTCGCCAACAAGGGACCGGTCGCCGAGCGCTACGACGACCTGCGCGCACTCGAAGCCGACAGCGCAGGAACCGTCCAGTTCGAGGCTGCCGTCGGCGGCGCTATCCCGGTTCTCTCGACCATCTCGGACTTCGGACCCGACCACATCAACGCCGCACGCGGTGTCCTGAACGGGACGGCCAACTTCATCCTGTCGCGGATGGCTGCCGAAGGACTCGGCTACGAACACGTCCTCGCGGAGGCCCAGGACCTCGGCGTCGCGGAGGCCGACCCCTCCTTCGACGTGGAGGGGACCGACGCCGCGCTGAAGTGCGTCATCCTCGCGAACGTCCTCGGCGACGGCGGCTACAGCCTCGACGACGCAGAGGTCGAAGGGATACAGAACATCCCCGGTAGTGCACTCGACTTGGCGGCCGAAGACGGCCGAACAGTCCGTCTCATCGGCGAGGCGACACCCAGCGGCGTTCGCGTCGGCCCGCGACTCGTCCCGCAGAACGGCACGCTCGCCGTGAGCGGCACGCGAAACATCGTCCAACTGGAGACGGAGTACGCTGGGAATCTCAACCTGAGCGGTCGTGGTGCTGGCGGACCGGAGACGGCGACAGCCGTCCTCTCGGACGTCAGCCGAATCGAGTAGAGACTGTTCCTGCTCGCGCCTCTTACTCACGGTTTTCGAACGGACGCCATCTCGACGGGGTGTCAGCCGTGGCTATTTCAATGGCTTGACGCAACAAGGGTGCTACTCAACCTCTCGGCTCACATCGGTTCGTCTTGCACCAGCGAGTGCCAACGGCCCACAGCACACACGCAGGGCAACGGCGTCACGACCTGCCAGTTCGGCGACTCGACGACTGTCCGCACTGACGGACGTCGTCGAACCAGTGTGTAGAAAGGACGTGTCGACCGGCACAGAGGGAGACAGCCCGAGCGCACCAGACGCGGCCGAGACCACGACAGACTGACCAATGTCGAACCTCAAACAGACGGGAACCAGTGGTATCGAGCGGCAATCCGACGACGACGACCCAGAACCGCCGCAGGACGAAGACAGCTGCTACATCTGCTACCGAGAGCGTACCGACGGAGAGCCGTGCCAACGGCGGATAAACGCCCCGTGGGTGGCTTGTTACGACCACTTCGGAGAACAACCACTGGTCCAGGACCGAAACCAGACGAGTGAGGAGGAAGACCGAGGCGAGTAGAGCGGTCGGAACTACTCGAACTCCGTCGTCTCCGACCGGACGACTCGCTCGACGTCACGGTCGTTCTCGTGGGCGGCGCGGTAGGCGTGCTTGTAGCGACGAATCTTCCGGAAGAGCAGGAGACCGAAGAAGCCGTCGTAGAGGATGATGTAGACGATAAACGCGAGGATGCCCGGAAGACCGGTGACGGCCGCGATGGCGTCCGACGCGATACCGACCGTGGAGTTGTACGTCGCGTGGATGAACGCCGCGATGAGGAGTCCCTTGATGACGATAGGGCCGGCGTTCTCGCGGTTGAACTTCGCGAGTCCGAGATAGTAGCCGGCGAACGCGGAGTAGATGACGTGACCCGGTCCGGCGAGCGCGCGGACGAAGGCGATGCCGTTGCCCGCGCCGATGAGACCGAGACCGAAGTTGACGTCCTCGCCGAGTTGTTGGGCGATGTAGAGGGAGTTCTCGATGGTGGCGAAGCCGAGTCCGGCCATCGCACCGTAGACGGCACCGTCGATGACGGCGTCGAAGCTACTGCTTCGGTACGCGTAGAGACGGACGGCGAGCAACTTCACCGTCTCTTCGACCGGTGCGACGACGAGGAAGAAGAACAGTATCGACCCGACGACGGCGACGGACCGAAAGATGGGACCGAGGAGGCTGTTCAAGATGGCGGCGAAGTTCGCGGTCAAGACGCCGAGGAGAAACGTCGCCACGAGTAGCGAGAGCGGTTCGCCCGACGTGGCGTCGCTGTAGTAGACGTACGCCGCCAGTGCGAAGGCCGGGAGTGCAGACAAGAGGGTGAGCGCACCCGTTTCGAGGTCGGTCAGTGCGGCCAGTCCCCCGATCCCGAGCAGGATGAGCAGTGCGGCGAGGACGACGATGATGCGAGCGGACCACGAGAGAAATCGATACAGCGCGACGGCCAATCCGTCGAGTGAGGTCCGTTCCTCCCACGTCGAGATGTCGTAGAGGTCGACATCCGAGTCGGACTCGTTTTGAATCGGGTCGCTTTTCTCTGGCATGATGGTCAGTATTCGGGCCTGACGAATAATTAACAGGGGTCTAAGCGGCCAACCTCGCCGGAGGCGCCGACGGGCGTCGGAGTCGGGACAGACGAGGTAGGCTGAAAACCCCGGCAGTCCAAAGAGAGGTATGCACTTCGACCAACGCACGCAGAAGGCGTTGCGGGAGGTCGGCCTCGACCGTGAACGACTCCGAAAGGCGTCGAAGTTGGTCACCGAGGCCGTCCAGCGCGACGCCGAAGAGTTGGAAGCGTTCTTCGAGGACGGTGGAACGTTCTACTCGGATATGGAGATGGCTCACAGCGCGAGCGACGTCCAAGAACACGACGTCGAGTTCGTCGACCTGTTCACACACGGGGCAGACCTGCGAGGCTACCTTCGGTTCGGTTCGTGGGGTGTCCCCGTCGAAGACGGCCGCATCCTGTCCGACGAGAAAGTGGAACTCCGACTAGGGTCGACGGTCAACGCCCGCGTCCGATTCGCTCGCGACGAAGACGCGCTATGACCGAGGGGAGCGTTCGAGCACGTGTTCGTGGCATCTACACCACGTCGCTGACACAACTCCTCCTCGATTCCGGCCACGAGGTGGTACAGGCGTCCGACCCCATCCGAGAGCGGTTCGACGCGACGCTCCCCGACGAGGACCACGACGTCGAACTCGCGACGACCGACGACCGACAAGGCGTCGGTGTCGAGGGTGACCCGGACGCCGTCGAGACGGTTCTCGCCCTACTCCGAGACGTCGGTGTCGACACCCTCGCGTGGTTCGACCCTGCACCGACGGGGTCGGTGTTCGACGGCGTCGTCCGCGAGACGCTCGGCAGCGGTGCCGTCGTCGACATCGGCGACGGCGGCGAGGGCTTTCTCCCCTTCAGAAACGCCGAGAACCACATCAGCGACGACGACGCGGTTCGAGTACAGGTGACGGAGGCCGCCCCGCCGTGGGACGACGACCGACCGCTACTAGACACCGAGTTGAAAGCGTTCGCCGGACTCGCGACGCTCGTCCCCGGACAGGAGGGAACTCGTGTCGACACTCGCGACGACGCCGCCGGACGCGAACTCGCCGGGATGACGGACCTCCTCGGTGCCGACGTTCCGGACGGATGGGGCGTCAGGTGGTCACACTCGGCGACTGCGGCGAGCATGGACGCGCTGGGCGACGCACTCACGCGGGCCTCCGAGCGAGCGTCGGCACTCGACGACGTCGTCGGCAGCGAGGTCGGTGAACCGGGGCGAGTCGCCGCCCCGACGGAGACGGCGTGGTGTTGGTTCGGCCGCGAGTCACGGTTCGCACTCGACGAACACCGCCGAGCGGTGACGCGGACGATGCCCGGTCACCACCGCATCAAGGCCGCCCACGAGGCGGCGAGCGCCGGCGTCGACTTCGCGGAGGCACTGTGTGACCTCGGCGGCGACGACGCGGCGTTCCCGTTCGACGTCGTGACCCGACAGTTCGGTCCCGGCGCGGGCGACACGGTCAGAATCGGCCACGGGAAACCCGACGGCCGACTCATCCTCCTCGGGAGCGGCGACGTCGTCGACTACGACGGCGCGGAGGGGACGCTCTCCGTCGAACGACAGATGTCCCCCGGCGGCACCTACGACGCACTCGGAGTACCACGAGAGTCGGGTGACACCGCCCTGACGAAGTTCCGCGAGGGTCGCTGGTGGTATCCGACGGTCTACCGCGATTCGGAGGGGAATCGGAAGGGAACCTACGTCAACGTCTGTACGCCCGTCGAGTGTTTCCCGAAGACGATTCGGTACGTGGACCTCCACGTCGACGTCATCAAGCACGCCGATGGGCGAGTCGAACGCGTCGACGACGACGAACTCGACGACGCCGTCGAGGCGGGAGAGTTGTCCGAGGCACTGGCCGAGAAGGCACGAGACGTGGCGAGTGCGTTAGAGCGGGCGTTGTAACCCGCAGTATAGACTCTCGTCAAAAGTGGCGTGCCGAATAGAGAGGACGTATGCGGCACGAGGTACTCTCATTTCTCATGCCGACGGGTGAGTCTCCTGTTTCTGCTCAGTAGTGTCTGGGGTGGTCTGTGTACGTCTGAACAAGATACCAATCAGGAGAAACGCGATTGGAGACACGACAGCGTACCCGACAATACCGATGTTTCGGACCTGCATGTCGGCAAGCGGGACACCGACCAAACCTACGAGACTCAGCACACCGCTCACGAGTAACAGCGTTCGAACTGCCAGTTCCAGTCTCCCACCCGTGAAGACGAACGAAGCAAAGAGAAGCGAGAGCGCGAAGAACCAGTCCCACGCCAAGATGTCTAACGCATAGAGTACCGATGGCCACGTAAACGAGATAACCAGTGGAACCCACGGCAACCCTGTCGCTTCTAACTGGGGGCCGACAGTCAGAATGACAAAATGGACGCTGGTTGTGATCGCTGCTAGTACGGTCATGAAGACGAGTGCAGTGAGACTGTATATCTTGGCCGCAGGACGCGCATACGCGTGAATAGCGACCATGGTAACGAGATAGAGTGCTGCCAGCGGGAGGATGAGCAGTTCCATGAGCGTGACGTAGGGATACCCGATTGGGTCCTGTGGTGACGCTAACGAGAGGAAGCCGAGAGCCGTTACGATGGTGTACGCAACTCCGAAGACGAATACGGACAGGGCTGCGAGTTCCCCAACTACCCGATGGCTGGACGTGAACCCTGCTTGGAGATTTCTGTTGAAATTCATCGGTCGTTATTCGCTCTGTTAGGACATAGAATCGTCCCCAGTTCTACTCTCTCACGAACCGATAGTGGCTACGCGCGCTAAGTTCAGCACGACCATCGAAACCTCCCCGGATGCTGTCAGAAGATGCGTGCAACATACAGAGAGTGAATCTATCAGAACACACATTACCGTTGTCTGGAAATTCGTCTCATATGCCCTCTAATTGGTCTCGACGCCGACTCCTTCAAATTGGAAGTTTCTCTGCTGTCGTAGCACTGTCGGGGTGCACCTCACTACCATTCGTGGGAACACTGGGATTCATTCTCCGGAATCACACAAGTGAGGCACACGACGCGCATATCGAAATTCAACTCTACGGGCGAACAACGTTTGAGCAGACGTACCAGCTACCCCCTGCACAGGGAGGAAAACCACACGTACGCATCGAAACAGATGCAGTCTCAAGTATCCCTGCTGGTGTCACTTACTCTGTGTCTGTTTCCCTCGATGGAGGAGAAGCAGAATCAATCAACGCGACTATGGACTGTACAAGTCGAGAGGGCCAGCAGATGGACGAAGAGTTAGACATCAACATCGGGTTTGGGAATTCTCGTGGCGTTCAGATTTCAGAGACTTCCTGTTAGGTTGCTCGCCCCGGCGTTTACTCAGAGGAAAAGTGGGAGAGATACATGTTCTATTCAGCACGACCCCAGAAACCTCTCCAGTCGCTGATAGAGATAGTGACGAACCGAATTTGTGCACCACATCTCGAACCAGACACTCGTTGTCTCACTCTGGTGGTGGCAGGTCCTTTGAACTACTCTCGACTGGCGTCTCCCGAGCGTTGGCGATGACGCTACAAAGCGAGTTGGGGGTCGAGCAGGCCAGAGGCCCGTTCGACACTCGAAAAGACCGACTAGAAGTGCTCGGCGGACTCGTTGGAGAACTGCAGGTCGCCGCCGCGGCCACCCTCGACGGTGCTGCTACCGCTGTCGCCAGTACTGGGGACGCGGACGGTGACGTCTTGGACCTCCTCGAAGTCCATGATGAGGTCACGTTTAATGTTCTGTGCGGTGAGGTTGCTGATGCCGCACCCCGAACAGGTGCCACCGAGTTCGACGGTGACCTCGCCCGTCTCGGGGTTCGCCTCGCGGACGACGCTCGTTCCGCCGTGCATCTGGATGATGGGCATCTGTCCGACCATCCAGTTCTCGATGCGCTTCTGGAGGCTTTCCTCGGTCATTACTCCCCTTTGGAACTGCAGCTATGGGTATGTTGTGGTTTCCACAGCGAGACCAAGACCGTGAAAAACTGCTCACTCTCGGCGGCGGTCCGCGAGTCGCCATCCAGCGAGACCGAGTGCCGTGAGGCCGACGCCGACACCGAATCCGGGCGCGTCGGCGTCGCTCGTGGGCGTCGACTGGGACTCCGTGTCCGATGCGTTCGGTGTCGGCGTCGCGGTGACGACGTCCGACCCACCGTCCATACTGGTTCCGTTCGTCAGCGACGGTGGGTTCTCTTGGTCGCCCGCGTGGTCGGGGAAGACGTAGATTTCTGCGCCTTCGCCACGAGGGACGCCCATGTCGCTGGCGACGAACGTCTCACCGGGGACAGCGAGTTGGGCGGTCCAGAAACTCGCCGCGTCGGGGTCGCGCCACCACGTCAGTTCCTCGGGGTTCGACGGGTCGGAGATGTCGTGTCGCTTGACGCCGCCTTGGTACCACGACGAGTAGAGCCGTTCACCACGGAACTCGAAGTTGTGGGCGGTGGTCCAGACACCGCCGTAGACGGGATTGTCTGTGGTCGGTGGTTCGATGGTCGTGAGGCGTTCGGGAGTCGTCGGGTCGGAGATGTCCCAGAGGTCGATACCGCTCGGCCCGCCAACGAGTCCGTCTTCTTCGGTCTGACGCGCCCACGACTCGCGGCCGACGCCGAGGAGACTGCTGTCGTCGGTGACGCTGACGAAGTGGTGGTTCCCCGGCGGCGTCATCCCCTGTCGACGTACCTCGCCCTCCGAGAGGTCCAGTAACTCGTCACGAGGAACGCCCTCGATGTGCGAGAGATAGCTCGGAGCCGTCGGGTCGCTCACGTCGAGGAGCCACGTTCCGGCGTCCCACTCTGCGAGGTAGGCGACGCCGTCGTGGACCCACACGTCGTGGGTCGACCGAAGCCACGGCGGGACGTCGCTCCACGCCTCGTCGTAGTCGGGGAGCGACCACCGGGCGACCTCTTCGGGTGAATCGCCAGAGACGTCGGCGATTACGATGGGGTTCTTCGCGCCGTTGTTGGCGGTCAGGTAGGCGTAGTCGCCGTCGAGGTAGCAGTTGTGGATAGGGTGGTCCGTCTCGTAGAAAGCGACCGTCTCGGGGTTCGCCGGGTCACTCACGTCCTCGACGAGCATCCCCGCGAGCGCACCGGGAATGGGGTTGGCTGGGCCGACGACGACGAGACGGTTACCGCGGAGTTTGACGTCGTAGATGCCGCGGAGGGGGCCGTTCTCGCGGTCCGCGAGGAGGTCACGTCGGTCGGCGACGACTTCGGGACGGTCGGCGACGGAGACGTCGACGACGGCGTATCCGGTCGTCGCGGCGACGAAGACGTACTGACCGTCGGGACCGACGACGGCCTCTTTCGCCCCGTCGACGGCGACGCTGCCGTATGGGCGGTAGGGACCGGGGTGGGCGGTAGCCGTACTCCCTCCGACGACGGACGCACCGAGTGCGGCCGCGCCGAGACGGAGTACGTCACGTCTGTGCATACCGGTTCAAACGGGCGCAGAAAAATAAGGGGCGTGGGTCGTCGAGTCGACTCGATTACGCCGACGCTGGACTCGTCGCCGACGCGTCGACTGACTGTGCCTGCTCGTCTGCGGTACCCGAGGTCTCCGAGTCGTCCGACTCGGACTCGCCGGAGACCAGTTTCGCACAGAGGTCCTCGAAGTTCGCCGTGAAGTCGGCGTTCAGTCGCGAACTCGACCAGTACGCCCGTTCGTAGTCGTCGGAGTCGTACTCGCCGTAGAGTTCGAGTTCACGCTCGTCTGCGCCGTCGGCGAGTGCGGCGAGTTCAGCCTCGTCGAAGCGGACGACGAGTCGGTTCTCCGCTTCGTCGTACGTGACCTGTTCGGCGGATACCGAGGCTGAACCGGGTCCCGGCGAGACGACGGAGAACGAATCGGCGTCGACGCTAGTCGTGTTGGCCGGGGCGTCCATCGTGAGCACCATCTTACCCTTCCCGTCGACGGCGACTGTCGCGTCGTCGACTGTGACCTCCGACGTCACGCGCTGCATCCGGCCTTCCCGTTCGGGGGCGACGGTGCCACGCGCCTGGAGATAGTCGATGACAGTCGTCGCGAGGAGTTCGTCGGTCGTCTCCACACGAGGTGCGTCGGCCAGCGGATAGCTACTGCCGCCGCCGGCCATGAAGCTGTTGACGGCGACGGTGTACGTCTCGTTCTCGTCGAGGCGTTCCCAGTTCGGGTCTTCGGTCGGACCGGCGGTGTTCACGTAGATGTCGCGAATCTTCGGGTCGGCGTCTTCCCGGGGAATCCAGTCGAACCGGACGCCGCTGACCTGCTGGGAGATTTCGGACCCGTACTGCTGGCCGGTCTCACTCTCGACGGTGATGACCTGACTGGCGAGCGTCTCTCGGAGTTCGCTCCCGGTGAGTTCCACCGAGACGAGGGTGTTGGCGAACGGAAGCGTGTTGAACACGTCGCCGCCGGTAATCGGGCCGGGGCCGTAGACGGAGTCAGAGCGGATGCCGCCGGCGTTCGTGATGGCGACGTCGGCGTCGACCCGCTCGCGCATCGCGTCGGTGACGAGATTTCCGTACCCCGTCTCGCCGTGGTAGTTCGCGGCGAACGTCGCGTTCAGTTCGGTCTCCGAGTAGCCAACGGTGGAGTCGAGGTTGACTTCGGAACGGTAGTCGTCGATGGTGGCCGAGGCGTTCTCGTCTTTCGGGATGTCGTCGGTGACGGTGATGAGTCGTCCGTCCCAACTCGTGACTTCGCCACCCTCGACGATGAGGTTGACTTCACTCAGGTACTCCGCGCGGGCGACGCCTTCGGTGATGACGGTGTCGGACGTCTCCTGCGGCGGGTACTTTATCTCGTCGTCGCCGACGGCGATGACGTCGATGTTGCCCTCGTCGGCTTCGGCGAGTTCCTTCGCCTCCGGGACGCCGGTGTGGGCCAGCGCGACGACGACGTCGACGTCCTCCTCACTTTTCAGGTACTCGGCGGTCTGCGGGCCTTTCTCGCGGAAGTCCTGAACTTCGAGGCCGCGCTCGGAGAAGTTGATGTTCGTCTTGCCGTAGGTCGCGCCCTCGTCGACGACGCCGATGAAGCCGACGCGAACGCCGTCGTGTTCGACGATAGTGTAGTTCTCCGTCCCGTCGAAGGATTCGCCCGTGGAGGCGTTCACGAGGTTCGTCGCCAGCCACGGGAACTCGGAGTCGGCAGTGACGTTCGACATCTGTTCGAGTCCGTAGTCGAACTCGTGGTTGCCGACGACGTCGGCGTCGGGGTCGATCTGATTCAACACGGCGACGGGTGCACGCCACTGACTCACCGGCGAGAGCGCGTGCGGGCTAATCTGGTCGCCCGCACCGGCGACGACGGTGGGGTTGTCGTGCGCCGCGCGTCGTCGCTCGATAAGGGTCACCAGACGCGGGAGGTTACCGTCCTCCGCGGCGGCGGTCTGGATGTCGTTGTAGGTTAGGACGGTAAGCGTCGTCGAGTTGTTCTCGGTCTGTGCGAGCGTCTCTGTCGCGGACGTACTCGCGGGCGATACGGCTTGTGCGGAATCGGTCGTCGGCTGTGCGGTCACGGGGGCGAAGCCAGTCGTGACGAGACAGACGAGCAGGAAGAGTGTGGTTACGCGTCGCATCCGTCTGAACCCTGCCGGAACGAAGTATTAAGTCTAATTGCCAATACGACCAGAGATGATTGAACCCGAACTGAGCAGTATATAGCGTGCCGTCGTGTCTGCTTCGCTATCGAACCTGCAGATGCGACCGGTCACCTGTCCCGCCTACGAAGAAACCGCTGGTCGTCACGGCCTACAGCCGTGACCGGTCACCGGTTCCTCCGGTCAACGCACTCGCGACGGCACCCTTCAAGACGACTTCGTCGCCGAGCGTCGTCAACTGGATGTCGGGGACGTTGATGAACACCATGTCGTCGATGCGCTCTTTGATGGGTTCGAGGATGAGTTCGGGATTGTTGGTAGCGACGGCACCGCCGATGAAGATGACGAGGGGCGCGTACGATTGGACGATGTTGGCGACGCCCATCGTGTTCCAGTGGTTCACTTGGTCGATGACGTAGTCGGCGAACTCGTCTTCGCCGGCGTGGTCGAAGACGTCGATGGCGTCGAAGTCGGGGTCCTCGATGGGCAACTCCGTCTCCACTGTGTCCTCCTCGTAGATGTACTCGGCGTATTTCGGGATGTTGTTGCCCGAGCAGTACGCCTCCCAGTGGCCGTCGCGGCCACAGCCACAGCGCATCTCGCCGTTCGGGTCGACGGTCATGTGTCCGACCTCGCCGGCGTTGCCGTCCCACCCGGAGAGCACGTGCCCGTCGACGCAGACGCCGGCACCGATACCGGAAGAGATGGTAACGTAGACCATGTCGTCGGGGTTGCGGTCGCTGTAGAAGCGCTCGCCGATGACGCCAGCAGCGGTGTCGTTGTGGAGGTAGATACGGTCGGTGTCGAGGAGTTTCGAGAGCGGGCCGGTGAGGGGGATGCGGTCGATGGTGTCGGGGAGGTTCGCCGGGTTCTCGACGACGCCCTCCGCGAGGTCGAGCGGACCGATAGAACCGATGCCGGCGGCGACTGCCTGCTCGGGGTCGACGCCAGCCTCGTCGAACGCGGCGCGGGTGACTTCCAGCACGGCTTCGGTGACCGCGATACCGGTTGGGCCGCGTGGCGTCCCGCGCTTGCTTACTCCGAGAATCTCTGCGTTCTCGTCGGCGACGGCCGCCCGGACGTTCGTCGCCCCCAGGTCGACGCCCACGTAGTAGGCCATTGTCTATGTAGCCTCGTGCCCACCACTTAACTACACTCGTTCTAAACCTTTCGCAGAGCTGAGTAACACCCCTGCTAAGAGCGGTGTACGCCGACTCCCGTGGGTCTGTACGATTACTGCCCGCTGCTGCTCGTGTTGCTCGGAAGTTGCGGGATGAGCCACGTGAGGAAGGCGTCTTGACTCCGCGACTGGAGCCACAGTTTTCCGGGGCCGGTGAACTCACAGACGAGTCCCTCGCCGCTGAACAGCGTCGACTTCATCCCGCCGACACGCCGCACCTCGAACGTCGTCGACTCCTCGAAGGCGACGATGTGGCCGGTGTCGACGACGTACTGTTCGCCTTCGGTCAGTTCGACTTCGTGGACCGCACCGTAACTGGAGAGGAAGGTGGGACCGGTCCCCGTCAGTTTCAGCAAGAAGAGGCCTTCGCCGCCGAAGAAGCTTCGACCGCCGCCGAACTTGGTGTCGAGTTCGACGGTGTCGTCCGCCGCGAGAAACGACCCCGACTGGACGAGCAGTGTCTCGTCGGTGATGTCGTGACGGACGACGTCACCGGGGAGCGGCGGTGCGAGGGTGATGTGGCCCGGTTCGGTCGCAGTGTAGGTGTTCTGAAAGAAGCTCTCGCCGCCGAGGACGCTCCGTTTCAGCGACCCCAAGATGCCACCGTTGGCCTTCGTCTCGACGTCGAGTCCTGGCGTGTGACTCACCATCGACCCGGCTTCGGTTCGGAGGCGCTCGCCGGTGTCGAGGTGGACGGTCAAGAGGGCAAAGGAGGGACGGTAGTCGATTTCGTGCTCCATGGTTTCGGTGACGTGAGACGGAGAGATAACTTCTCGCCCAGAGAGCAGACGCAAGAAGGGCTATGCGTCGCCATGTGCTACGATGACACATGACAGGCGAACGCGAACGGCCTGACCTCACAGAGATAGAGCAGAACGCGATGCACGAGGTGGAAGTCGGCGTCGAGTGGATGCTCCGCGCACAGGGGCATCTCCTCGCGTTCCACCACGCTATCGGCCACGGGATGGACCATCTCGACGCGGCGGAACAACCGTTGCGAGACGCCGGCTATCCAGCCCTCGCGGACCACATTCGCGACGACTTGCTCTCGCGGGGCGTCACTGCCGACGACCGCTGGACGTACAGCGTCGTCGAGGAGTTTCAACGGTCGTTTCTCCCCGCACTCACCGAGTTCGAAAGCGAGGCGCGCGAGACGATTACCGACGGGAGACGACACGTCGCAGAACGGGCACAAGAGAAGACGTGGCGCGAGCGCGCTAATCGTTGACGTGCTCGGTGAGAGGACGGTCAGAGGACGTAAAAATCGTCTGTTACTTCGTGTCCGCGCGGACGAAGGTCACTGGGCACGGTGCCGAGAGCATGACCTCCTGTGCGACACTCCCGAAGACGGCCTTGCCGGTCGGGGAGCGCTTTCGGCCGCCGACGACGACGCGGTCGGCGTCGACGTTCTCAGCGAGGTCGACGATGGCTTTCCCGTGGTCGCCGACGGCACCGCGAACCACGTAGTCGACACCTGCGTCGTCGAACAGTTTCGTCAGTTCTCGGATGGTCGCGTGACGGGTCGCGACGTCGTCGGGCGAGACATTGTCGGCCGTCGTGTCGAACTCCAGTTTGTCGAGGGCATCGTCGTACTCGGATTTCGTGAAGACGTGACCGAGGACGACTGTCGAACCGGCCGGTTTGGCGACGTCGATGGTCTCTTCGGCGAGTCGGTCGATACGGTCGCTGTCGCTCGGACCGATTGCGAGCAGAATCGTGTCTAGTGACATACGACGATATTGTCGCTTCCTCGACTTAAATATGGTGGATATTTACTCAGACTCGAATAAACATTTAGAACGCCGAGGTGCTCCTCACCGTGTGTGTCAATAGCACACTACTTGTACCTTTCCCCGACCGAGACGATTTTGAGACGAGCGACCGAGCAGACTTGTATGCTAACACCCGACCTCTCGGGACGGACTGTACTGGTGACGGGAAGTGCGAAGGGAATCGGCCGCGAACTCCTCCTCGCGACGGCCGAGGCCGGCGCATCGGTCGCCGTCCACTACCACACGAGCGCCGACGAAGCGAGAGCGACCGCCGAGGAGGCTGCCGAACGTGGCGCACCGGCGACGACGACGGTGCGCGGAAACGTGACCGAACCCGACGCCGTCGACGCCATGTTCGACGCCGTCGAGAAGGAACTCGGCCCCGTCGACGTCCTCGTCAACAACGTCGGTGCGTTCGCTCCGGACCACTGGGAAGAGATCGACTTCGAGACGTGGAACACCGTCATGGACACGAACTTCAACGGCACGTACCTCTGTTCGAAACGTGCGCTCCCGGCGATGCGCGAGCAAGGATGGGGCCGCATCGTCAACGTCGGCTACGCCGGCAGCGAGAAAGCGCTCGTCTACCCGAAGAACTTCCCGTACCTCGTCGCCAAGACGGGCGTCTTGATGTTCACGCGGATGCTCGCGCGAGACACTCAGAACGACGGTATCACCGTCAACGCCGTCTCCCCGTACGTCGTCGAGAACTCCGACGAGTTCCCAGACGACGCCCCCCGTGGTCGGTGGGCAGCGTTCGAGGACCTCCAGCAGGTGTTGCTCTTCTTCCTCGACGAGGGAAGCGAGTACATCAGCGGTGAGAACATCGAGGTCGACGGCGGGTGGATTCCCGAGCGGTTGTAGACGGGACGGTGGCGCAGTCGCTCCTGTCGGGTACTGCGAGACCGAGTGGTCGAGAAGTCGACCTGAGGTGAAGTCGAAGTTAGTAATCCGGAGCGTCGTCCTCGACGGTGCGCTTCATCGAGTCACGGCGAGACTTGGCGTCGCGACCGGTGGCTTCGAGTAAGAAACTGTTCTTCGCGTTCACGGCGTCGGCGGCGTTGTCGGCGA
Source organism: Halogranum rubrum (assembly GCF_900114455.1). GTDB lineage: Archaea > Halobacteriota > Halobacteria > Halobacteriales > Haloferacaceae > Halogranum > Halogranum rubrum. The sequence continues at coordinate 90,882 of NZ_FOTC01000003.1, forward strand.
GACCCTCGGCGATGACCTCCTCGGCCGGACGCTCTTCGAAGTGGACAGCGAGTTTGTCCTTCTTGCCACTGTACTTGACGGCGCCGGCGACGATCTTCGTGAACACGGGGTTCTTCGGTTCGCCGACGACGAACAGGTCGCTGCCGTTGAACTCCTCGGTTCCCGTAATCGGGCCGAAGTAATCCTCGATACTTCCTTCGAGGTCGGGCATTCGTTCGTCGAGCGTCTCTCCGCGGCGCATCTTGTACTCCTTCATGACAGGCCGTTCGGTAGGGGATGGTTTACCTGTTTCGTCGTTCGAACGGCGTGCAGACTGTTGCCAGCCGTCGAAATCACCGTCGTCGGGATTTCGTACAAAAAGGTTGCTACTGTCGCTACCAGAGAGGGAGAAGTGGACGCGACTGTGGGTTACCGTTCGCGCTCGGTGATGTAGCCGTGTTTACACTCCGGGCAGATGTCGCCTGCGCGCATCGACGACTTGTCCGCGACGCGCGTCATCTCGCAAGCGGGGCAGTAGTACTCCGTCTTGAGGTCTGCGGCGTCTTCACGCGAGAGCGTCTCCGTACGGGCGAACCCACCAGACGACCCGCTGTCGTGTGTCGTCGCCTCGTCGGACGCGTTTCCGATGAACTCGGCGTCGTACCCTTCTTCGGCCGTGTCGTCGCCGAGTTCCGGCGCGAGTTTGTTGCCGAAGTCGACTTCGACGCCCTCGTCGTCGTCGTGAGGTTCGGCCGCGAACCCTTCGTCTTCGCCCTGTTGTTCCGGCCACGGTGACGACGCATCGCCCGCGACGCTCGCGTCGGTGTCAGAACTGTCGGCGTCGGCGTCAGTAGTGTCGGCGTCGAGTTGTCCCTCGACCTCTTCGAGCGTCGGCATCCGGTCGGGTTCGCGACCGACGTCGTCCGAGTCGGGCCACTCGCCCGGTTGTCGGTCCACGGGGTCGTCCTCTTCGTCGTCGTCTTCGAGGATGACGCCGTCGTCTTCTTCGGCGGTCTGCGGCGGTTCGAAGTCGTCCTCGACGAACGACGAGTCGTCGCCTGCGGTGGTCTCCTCGAACGACGAACTGTCGGCGTCGCCCCATCCGCTGGCATCCGGGTTTGGTTCGGTCGCCGCGTCGTCGGTCTCGGCGGGGTCTGGTTCGTCCGACCGGGCCGGACGAATCGACGTCACCTCTTTGTTCTCGCTGAGTATCTGTGTCTGCCCACAGCGTGTGCAGGTTTTCACCTCACGGACGGTGACGACCATCTCCGCTCCCTCCTCCTCTCGCTCGCGCTCGATCTCGGGGTCAGCGAAATCGTGCCCGAGTAGACACCTAAGTCCCATTGCACGGACCTTCCGAGGTCCAAAACTAAAACCTACCTGCTCTCCGTCTGCCGAGCGTCAGACGCTCCACCCTGCAGGACGTGCAACTCGCCGGTAAGCGTAAAACCGCCGCGCTCGTTGGGAAGAGTATGAGAGCGAAGCGAGAGTATCGGGACCGCGGCGACGTCGAAGTCGCCGTTCTCGATGCACTCGTCGACCGCGCAGAAGGAGGGATGACGGTCTTCGAACTTCGCGCTGCAGTCGACGCCGACATCGATACCATCGAACAGGCGCTCGGTGAACTCAAAGATGATAGCCTCATCACCGTCGAGGACGCAGGTGACCGACTTCGCATCCGCCCGGACGACAGAGTCGTGCCGGACCCCGGCGACGTACAGGAGGACGAACAGGGCCTCTTCGACGCCGTCCGCGAGCGGTTCGGATTCTGACTCTCGACCCGAGAGCGAGATGACGGGACGTTTTACCTTCGGGACCCCTATCGCCGAGCGATGACTGTACTACGCGACCTCCATGCGGAACACGGCGCGACGTTCGAAGAGCGTGGCGGGCGAGACGTCGTTCGAGACTACGGTCGTCCGGCAGTCGCACACCGGGCCGTCCGCAACGGCGTCGGGACCATCGAGATGGGGTACGGCGTCGTCCTCGTCGAGGGCGACGACCGCGTCGAGTTCGTCGACAACGCCGTCTCCAACCGAGTCCCCGACGACGACGGCGAGGGCTGTTACGCCCTTCTCTTAGACCCGCAAGGTCGCATCGAGACCGACCTGTACGTCTACAACGCCGGCGAGCGCCTCCTCCTCTTCACACCGCCGGCACAGGCCGAACCCCTCGTCGCCGACTGGCAGGAGAACGTGTTCATCCAAGACGTCGAGATTAGAGACGCCTCGGAGGAGTTCGGCGTCTTCGGCGTCCACGGTCCACAGTCGACCGAGAAGGTAGCGAGCGTGCTCAACCACGCCGGTGCACCCGAGCCACATCTCTCGTTCGTCCGTGGTTCTATCGCCGACATCGGCGTAACCGTCATCGCCAGTGACGCACTTCCCGGTGAGGAGGGGTACGAAATCGTCTGTTCGGCCGACGAAGCCGGGGACCTCTTCGACGCCATCCTCAACTACGGCAACGCGGCCGCACCCTTCGGCTACGCCTCGTGGGAGTCGCTGACGCTCGAAGCGGGGACGCCGCTCTTCGAGACAGAGTTGGAAGGACGACTCCCGAACGTCCTCGGTCTCCGCAACGCCCTCGACTTCGAGAAGGGCTGTTACGTCGGCCAAGAGGTCGTCTCGAAGGTCGAGAACCGCGGGCAACCGAGTCAGCGACTCGTCGGCCTGCGTGTCGAGGAACTGCCGTCCAGCGAGGCCGCTGTCTTCGCGGGTGACGCCGCAGTCGGCGAGGTGACGCGCGCCGTCGACAGTCCGAGTCTCGGCGAACCGGTCGCACTCGCGCTCGTCGACTACGACCTCGACACAGACACCGCGCTCACCGTCCGTGTCGACGGCGAGGAGGAAGCCGCCGAGCGAACCGAGTTGCCGTTCGTCGAGGGAAGCGACCGGTCGGGGCGAGTTCCGAAGTACCGCGACTGAAACAGCGCTCTCCGCGGCTGAAACGACACTCTACCGATCTGCGACGGTCCTCTCTTCGTGGGGTGAACATCGAGTGCGACTAGTCTCAGGTTCGGGTCGGTGAGCGCAGTTCGCCGACGAAGGTGACGGGAGGCCTCGCCACGACCCGTTCGTCGCCTACGAGCGAGAGAGCAACTTGCCGATGTGCTCCCGAGAGAAAAACGAGGAGGGTTTGTCCATGTGGACGCCGATTTCGCCGGCGAGCGTCCCGAGACCGAGTCGCTGGACCGGTTCGGGAAGGGAGTACGCTCGTCGGACGAGGTGACCCAGTCGAATCTCGCGAGAGAGTTCACTCCGCCACGCTCGTTCGTAGTCGGCGAGCGTCCGGGGATGCTCGGGGTCGATTTTGCGAACGGCGATGTCGGCGGCGGTCATCCCGTAGAGGATGCCGCCGCCGGTGAACGGTTTGGTCTGGGCGGCCGCGTCGCCGACGAGGAACACCCGTCGCGTCGTCACCGTCTCGGCGGGGCCGATGGGGATGGCACCCGAACAGAACCGGTCGGTCTCGACGCCGTACGCGTCGGTGAGCAACTCGAACATCTCGTTGACCTCCTTGCCCGGCGGTGCGGCGAGGCCGTACTCGACACCCGCGTCGCCGCGCGGGATACGCCACGCGAAGAACCGCGGGACGGTGAGGTGGACGCTGACGTCGTCGCCGAAGTCCGGTTCGTCGGTGAACGCGAGGACGCCGTGGAGTTTCTCGGCGGGTTCGGGCAGACCGACTTCGCGGCGGGTCCGGGAGATGGGGCCGTCGCACCCGGCAACCATCTTCGCTTCGAATTCCCGTGTCTCGCCGCTCACGCTGGCGGTCACGGTGACGCTGTCGGCGTGTTCGTCGACGCTGGTGACGGTGTATCCCTCGCGGACGTCGGCACCGGCCGTGCGGGCCGCGTCGGCGAGCGTCCGGTCGAGTTCGACCCGATCTATGACGTTCGAGACTTCCTCGGATTTGTAGAACCGGTAGGGGTCGCTGTCGGGGCCACCGACGTGGAAGTTCGCGCCGTAGACGCGATTCTGGAGGAGACGGTCGTGTGCGTCCTCGGGGACGTACTTCCAGATGTCGGTGCTGACGTGCCCAGAGCAGGCGAGTGGAGACCCAACCTCGCCTTTCTCCAGTGCGAGCACGTCGTATCCGGCCTCGGAGGCCCGGCGAGCGAATCGTGCGCCGGCAGGACCCACACCGACCACGACGAAGTCGTACATACCCCGTTCGAACGGCGCGTTCGGTAAATATCTTCCCGGTTCGAGGCCGTGAAGGTTCAAAGGAGAAGGCGAGACCATCGACGGTGTGACCTGACCTTGGTCGCGAAGCGCACAGCGGTCGTACGGCACAGTGCTTCGTGACGCCGCCTGATGCCGCCGCCGTGCCGTCTGTTCGCCATCTCGCTTATGAACTACTGAACGAGCGCGAGTCCACGGACCGTCTGTGACTCGAACGACGTGGGCCACTCGACGGCGAGTTCTCGCCACGAGTCACCTCCATCCGTCGTGTGGAACAGACCACGGTTGTTCGCGGCGTAGAACTCGCCGCCGCCGCCGGCGACGAGTACCGCTCGCGTCACGCCGTCTCCCATCGGGAGGCCACGTCCGTCGAGTCGTTCCCATGTCTCTCCATCTACCTTCCGGTAGACGTACGTCTCCGCTCGCGAGGCCGAGTGTGCCGAGTACGCACCCGACGCCGACGAGACGAGCACCGTCTCGGGGTCGTCGCTGTCGACAGCGACACTCCAACAGTAGCGGTGCCGCAGTTCGTTCTGTGGGTACTGCCACGTCTCGCCACCGTCGCGTGTCTCTGCGTAACCGTCGCCGGCCGCGGTCCACGCTCGGTCTGGGGCGTCAGGATGTGTCGCCATACTGTGGGTGTCGATTCGTGCCGAGGGGACGCGGTCCTCCCACGTCTCGCCGCGGTCGTGTGTCTGGACGAGCGCTCCAGCCTCGATAGCGACGTAGAGATGCGCCGGGTCAGTGGGGTCCACTTCCAGCCATCGGACGTGATGTGTCTCGGGGCGTGGCGGGAACGACCAGTTCGGCGAGGAAGAGAGGTCGGTCAGCCCGGTCTTCTCGGTCCACGTGTCGCCACCGTCGGTAGAGTGGTAGACTGCACTCGGTTCGGTACCAGCCCATAGTTCGTCGGGGTCGTCCGGGTTCGTCGCGAGCGCTGTGACCATGTCGCTGTCGACGACGCTCTCGCCGACGCGGTGCCAGGTCTCGCCAGCGTCGTCGCTCCGAAGGAGTCCGGTGTCGGTGGTGCCGCAGACGACTCTGTCCGGTCGGTCCGGGTGGACTGCGAGACACTCCGGTTCGTGGTCGATGAGTGCCAACGACCGGTGCCAGTCACTGGCGGTCGCAGTAGCAGTGAGGAGAGCATCTTCCATGGCGACGTAGAGGGCAACCATAGCGTCTATACGTGCAGAAAACACGAAAAGGCTCCGCCAAAACGGGACAGCGAATCACCGCTACTGACTGGTCCCGATCAGTCGTCGTCGCCGATAGGTTTCGCCGGTTGGCGCTTGTCGGCGCGTGGACCTTCTTCGTCGACGTCGGGAAGCATGTCACGCAGGTAGCGACCGGTGTAGCTCTCCTCCGTGCGGGCGACGTCTTCGGGCGTCCCGCGAGCGACGATTTCGCCGCCGTTCTCGCCACCCTCGGGACCGAGGTCGACGACGTTGTCTGCGTTCTTCACGAGGTCCAGTTCGTGTTCGACGACGACGATGGTGTTGCCGTTGTCGGTCAGTCGCTGGAGCACGTCGATGAGTTTACGCTCGTCTTCCTTGTGGAGTCCCGTCGTCGGTTCGTCCAGTAGGTACAGGGTCTCACCGGTCTGTTTCTTCCCGAGTTCTTCGGCGAGTTTGATACGCTGTGCCTCGCCGCCGGAGAGCGTCGTCGACGGCTGGCCGAGCGACATGTAGCCGAGGCCGACGTCCTTCAGCAGTGCGAGACGACGCCGAATCTGGGAGTTCGCCTCGAAGAAGTCGTGAGCCTCGTCGACTTCCATGTCGAGGACGTCGGCGATGGTGGCTCCCTTGTAGGTGACGTCGAGCGTCTCGTCGTTGTAGCGCGCGCCGCCACACTCCTCACACGGGACGTAGACGTCCGAGAGGAAGTTCATCTCGATTTTGACGGTCCCTTGTCCACCACACTCCTCGCAACGTCCGCCCTTCACGTTGAACGAGAAGCGTCCCTTCTCGTACCCGCGCTGTTTGGATAGCTTCGTCTCGGCGAACAGTTCGCGGATGTAGTCGAAGACGCCGGTGTAGGTCGCCGGGTTGGAACGAGGTGTCCGACCGATGGGCGACTGGTCGATGAGACGTACCGTCTCGATGCCTTCCAGCCCTTCGATGGAATCGTGCTCACCAGGGTCGACACTCGTGTTGTCGTTCATCTTCCGGGCGAGCCCCTTGTAGAGGATGTCGTGCATCAACGTCGACTTCCCCGACCCGGAGACGCCGGTGATGGCCGTGAACTGACCGATGGGGATGGGGACGTCGAGGTTCTTCAAGTTGTGCTGGCGTGCACCCTTGATGATCAGTTCGTTCCCGGACTCTCGGCGCTCCTCGGGGACGGGAATCACCCTGCGTCCGGAGAGGTAATCGCCGGTGATGGAGTTCTCGGCCGCACAGACCTCGTCGAAGTCACCTTGGACGACGATTTCGCCGCCGCGCTTGCCCGGACCGGGGCCCATATCGATGATGCTGTCGGCCCGTCGCATCGTCTCTTCGTCGTGTTCGACGACGATGAGCGTGTTCCCGAGGTCGCGGAGGCCTTCGAGCGTGTTCAGGAGGCGGTCGTTGTCCCGCTGGTGAAGGCCGATAGAGGGTTCGTCGAGCACGTAGAGTACGCCGACGAGTCCCGACCCGACCTGCGTCGCGAGTCGAATCCGCTGGGACTCGCCGCCGGAGAGCGTCGCCGCCTCACGGTCGAGAGTGAGATACTCGAGACCGACCTCGGTCATGAAGCCGAGGCGGGCGCGAATCTCCTTCAGAATCTCCTCGGCGATGGTCCGCTCGCGGTCGGTGAGGTCCGCCTCGAGTCCTTCGAAGTGTTCGAGCGCATCGCCGATGCTCAGTCGGTTGACCTCGGTGATAGCCGTCCCGTCGATGAGTACCGACCGGGACTGCGGCTTGAGACGTGTCCCGTCACAGGCCGGACAGGTGGTGACGGCCATGTAGTCCTCGATGTGCTCGCGCGTCCCCTTCGACTCCGTCTCGACGTGGCGACGTTCGAGGTTCGGGATGACCCCCTCGAAGCGCTTCTCCTTTCGGCGGGTGCCGTTCTTCGTCGTGCGCTCGAAGACGACTTCCTCGTCGGTGCCGTAGAGGAACTGTCGCTGGACGTCCTCGTCGAGGTTCTCCCAGTGCGTCTGGACGCTCACGCCGAAGTGCTTCGCGACCGACTTGATTCGAGTGCGGTAGTACGAGCGCTTGTAGCTCCACGGTTCGAAGACGTGCTTGAGTGGTTGTGACGGGTCTTGGATGACCAAATCTTCGTCCACTTCTTTCGTGTTCCCGATACCCTCACACTCGGGACAGGCACCGTGCGGCGAGTTGAACGAGAACGACCGCGTCTCGATTTCGGAGAAGTCGATGCCACAGTGCGTACAGGCGAGTTCTTCGGAGAACTCGACGACGAGTCGGTCGTCGCTACCTTCGCCTGCGAGGTCACCCGTCGCGCGGGCCGTCGACCCACCGAGTGCAGTCGCGGCCTCTTCGCTCGGGTCGGGGACGATGACTTTGAGGACACCGCCGGCTTTGTCGAGTGCCGTCTCGACACTGTCGGTGATTCGTGAACGGGCCTCTTCTGTGACCGAGATACGGTCGACGACGACGTCGACGGTGTGGTCGTAGTTCTCGTCGAGGTCCGGCCGGTTCAGCGTCAGGTCGTACTGCTCGCCGTCGACTTCGACGCGCGAGTAGCCGTCGGCGACGAGTTCGTCGAACAGGTCCGCGAACGCGCCCTTCTGGTCGCGGACGACCGGTGCGGCAATCTTCGCTTTCGTCCCTTCGGGGAGTTTGAAGATGCGGCGCACCATCTGCTGGGCGCTCTGCTCGCCGACTTCACGGCCACACTCCGGACAGTGCGGTGTCCCGACTCTGGCGTAGAGGAGACGGAGGTAGTCGTGGAGTTCGGTGACCGTTCCGACCGTCGAGCGGGGGTTGTTCGCGGCGTTCTTCTGGTCGATGGAGATTGCCGGCGAGAGGCCTTCCACCGATTCGACCTGTGGCTTGTCCATCTGCCCGAGGAAGTTCCGGGCGTAGGCGCTCAACGATTCGATGTAGCGGCGTTGCCCTTCGGCGTAAATCGTCTCGAACGCGAGCGACGACTTCCCCGACCCCGACAGGCCGGTGACGACGGTGAACTGCTCCCGCGGGATGGCGACGTCGAGGTCTTTGAGGTTGTGTTCTTCGGCACCTCGAACCTCGATGTAGTCCTTGCTCATCTGGAACTTTGGTACGAGGAGCAGACCTGAAAACTCGTCGGTTGACGAAGGTCGAGACGGCCAAAACGGCCAAAAGAGCCACCGACCATTACGATACGCGAAAACGCGTCGTGGCGAACCGACTCGGGAGACGAGTTCGTATCGGGAACGCTATCGAGTGGAGAAGCGAGGGTGACGAGAAGTCGTCGAGTTAGCTCAGTTTCTGTCGAGAGATGGTGACGCCAGTCGGCGCGACGATGAGTTGGTCGTCGCCCTTCTGGACGATGTCGCCGTCGACTTCGCGAGCGACCTGCTGGAGTTCGTCGATGATGTGTTCGACCGTGCGATCCTGTGTCCGGAGGCGTGTGATATCTGCGATGACGAAGTCGCCGTCGTAGACGGCGTCTTTGATGGCGACGACGTCCTGCTGACCGCTGATCTCGGCGATGTGGACCGTCATCCCCGCCTCGCCGCGGGCGGTGTCGAAGTCGTCGAGGTCCAGTTCGACGTAGTCCTCGGTAGTGTGCGTATCGCCACCCGCGAGGAGCTTGTCCATGATGCCCATAGCATATACACTCACTCTCCCCCCATTAGTTCTTACGTCAGACGACGGGCTGACAGACGCCGCTCTCGACGGACACGACTGTCGCCGACGAGACGATACGAGCAGCGAGCGGCCGAGGACGACACGAGGGGCTTTTCGTGTCCCACGAGAACAGCCCGGTATGACCTTCAGCATCTGCGTCCGCGAGGAGTACGTCGACGACGACGGCGACGACCAGACCCGGTTCGGCGTCGCCGTCACCACCCGTCTCCCGGGGGTCGGCGCGCTCTGCCCGTTCGCCAGCGAAGACGGCGCAATCTCCACGCAGAGCGTCACCAACGTCGAACTCGGGCGGCGAGGACTCGACTATCTCGCGGACGGCCTCGCCATCGACGATGCACTCTCAGCGCTCCTGAACGCCGACGACGGGCGCGAGACCCGGCAACTGCACGGCGTCGACCACGAAGGGACGTTCGCCTTCTCCGGCGACGAGTGCGGCGACTGGTACGGCCACTACGAGGGCGAGAACGTCACCGTCGCTGGCAACCTGCTCGCGGGCGAGAGCGTCGTCGAGGCGACGGCGGCGTCCTACGAAGAGAGCGACCGGGACGAACCGCTCGCAAAGCGTCTCGTCGACGCCCTCGCCGCGGGCAACGCCGAAGGTGGCGACAAGCGCGAGGACCTGCCCGTCCAGAGCGCGGCGCTGGTCGTGGCGTCGACGGAAGACCAGGAGTTCGAACCCTACTACAACGACCTGCGAGTGGACGCGACGGAGACGCCGGTTCGGTCTCTCCGTGAGACGTTCCACGAGGCCAAGCGCGGCTACGAGTTAGCGTTGCAGAAGTACGCGTGAGACGCGTGAGCGTCGAGAAGCGTGGTGAGCGCGATACGCTCGATTAGACGCTGAACTCGAACAGTTCGTCGCCGACGTGGTGGACCGACTCGACGACTTTCCCCGAGTCACCGACCATGTCGTCGCCAGCGACGAGTGCACGGCCGATGGCCAGCACCTTCCCGTGAGTCTCTTCTTGAATCGCGACGAGGTCACCCTCGGCGATGTCGGCGTCGGCTTCGACGATACCGGGGCGCATCACGTCCGCGCCGTTGCTGACGAACGAGATGGCACCGGCGTCGACGGTGACGACACCCTTCGACGGCGAGTGTTCGTTGGCACCGCGAACCGTGAGGAACGGTTCGTCGTCGACGTAGAGGACGAGCGGTTCGCCGTCGACGAGGACGACGTCGAACTCGGAGTCGGCCAGTTCGACCAGTTCGTAGCTGTCGCCGTCGAGTTCGACGCCGAGGCTCTCCGACATGGTGTCTTCGATGTCGCCGACGTCGTCGCTGCGCAGGTGGTGGCGGGATTTGACCTTCATACACCCACGATACGTCGCACCGTGGATAAATCGCCCGTTCCGTCACGGTTCTCGCCCGTGCATGGAGAGACGCAGTGTGCTTCTGACTCGCTGCGTCTCTCGTGGTGTCGTGTGGGTCGTTGACACTGTGGTAAACGCTAAGTGACCGACGTTCTTTGACAGTCCCATGTGGCGCTCCCGGACCAACCGGGGCGGGAAGACGGTCGTCTGCATCGCCTGTGGAAGTTCCCTCTCTCGTGCGGATGCCCGCGAGTACGACAAAGCGGGGAACCGATGGGAACGACACGGCAAGGAGTTCGAGCATCTCTGTAAGGGCTGCTACCGCGACCTCTGTCACCACCCCCGAAACGAACTGGAGTCTCTCCTCGGCGACATCGAAGAGCACGGCCTCTCACAGGAGGAGTTCCTCCGCCGGTACCTCGCCGAGGTCGAAGCACGGTACGGCCACCTCGGCGAACAGGAAGAACACGGAGAGCACGAAGAACGAGAACGATAAGCACACAGTCGTTTTCTTCGACCGCTCCGTCTCTCTCGGTGATGCAGTTACAGGTCCTCCCGTTTCTCGGTATCCAAACGCTCGTCGCCGTCGCGTTCGTCGCCATCGGCGGCTACGTCGCGTTCAGGTCACTTCGTTACTCACTTCTCGCGGTTCGCTTGCTTCGCACCACCCAAGTTCCCGTCCGCGAGTTGATGGAAGAGACCGACCGACAGGTCGCGCTCGTCGGCACTGCCGAGGCGGCGACAGACCACGACCCACTCGTGGGGCCGTTCTCGGGTCGGCCGTCGCTCGTCGTCGGCTACGAGGTGAAAGAAGAGCGGACGAGCCACGACGCCAACACGAACACCACCCGGCGGACGTGGAAGACAATCGACGAGGCGTGGGCGAGTGTCCCGTTCGTCCTCGACGACGGCACGGCGAGCGTCCGCGTCGACCCCTCGGAGGCGCAGTACTCGATTCGGCTGGACGAGTCGACGCGCGTCGCCGGTGGACGGACTCCGCCCGAACGGATTCGCTCGTTCATCGAGACGAACGAACGCGTCGACTCCGAAGAAGGCGGATTCGACGTCGGCCCGATTCGGCTCTCGACCGGACGCGACCGGAAGTACGTGGAGTACCGCGTCGAACCTGGTGACGAAGTGTGCGTCCTCGGAACGCCCCAGCGCGCTCGCGGCGACGTGGGACAGGTGAACGCCGTCGTCGCCGGCGGGTCGCCGTTCGTCGTCGTCGACGACGACCCTCGGTCGGCCGCCCTTCGGATGGTCGGTGGGTCGTTGCTTCCGGTCGTGTTCGGCGGGTTCTTCGCCGTGGTCGGACTGCTGTTGCTGTTCAGGGGAGCACTCTTCCTGTAACCCGACCCCGACACGCATAACTACCTCTCTACCTTTGTCGAAACTATGTCGAACGAAACGACGGACAAAGACGAGCAGGCGCACGCCGGGACGGCGGAAGGGCAAGGGCCGGTGCGGGTCACAGAGGAGATTGACCGCCATCTGGCGAACAAGCGCGAGGAACTGTTCGAGGAGTTCGAGATTCGCGACAAGTTCCCCTCGGTCGTACTCGAGGAGGCCAAAGAGCGAACCAGCGACGTCCAACAGGAGATAGAGGACGAACTGGAGCACCGCCAAGACCTGCGGGACCTGACGACGTGGACGACGGACCCCGTCGACGCACAGGACTTCGACGACGCCATCAGCATCGCCGAAGAGGAAGAGCACTATCGGCTCTGGGTCCACATCGCCGACGTCACGCACTACGTCCACCCCGGCTCCGAGATGTGGGCCGAGGCGGTCAAACGCGGGAACACGGTCTATCTCCCTGCCTACACCATCCACATGCTCCCGCCGGCGCTCGCCGAGACGGTCTGTTCTCTGGTCCCCAACGAGGACCGCCTCGCGCACACGGTGGAGATGGCCATCAAGAAGGACACGCTCTCGTTCGAGAACATCGAGATTTACAAGTCCGTCATCCACTCCGACGAGCGGCTCACTTACACGCAGTGTGAACGCCGACTGGACGAACCCGACATGCCGCTGCACGAGGAGAACGTCCTCGTCTACGACCTCGCCGAGCAACTCCACGAGCAGCGCAAGGAAGACGGCTCGCTCGTCCTGAACCCGAGTCGTGACCGCGCGCACACCATCATCGAGGAGTGCATGCTGAAGGCCAACAAGGCCGTCACGCACGAACTGATGTGGAACCGCGGCGTCGAAGCGATGTACCGCGTCCACCCACAGCCGACGCCCGACCAGTGGGACAAGGCCCTGAAGGAGATCGCCGAACTCGACGGCATCAACATGTCTGGGGCGTCGTGGGACGACCCGCGGAAGGCGGTCAACCAGGCGCTGGAGAACGCCAACGGCAAGAACCTCAACAAGGTCCAGCGAGCGGTGCTGAAGGTGATGCCGCGTGCGAAGTACATGAACGACCCATTCGGGGGCCACTACGCGCTGAACTTCGACATCTACGGTCACTTCACCTCGCCGATTCGACGTCTCTCGGACCTCATCAACCACTGGATCGTCCACGAGAACGACGTGCCGGAGGACCTCATCGCGCTCTGTGACCGCGCCTCCGACAAGCAGAAAGACGCCGAGACGGCCGAACGCCTCTACAAGCAGTTCATGGAGGAGATCGGTCTCAACCCGTACGACGTCAACAACCGCGGCCTCGAAGTCGTCGAGGACGACGACGAGATAGAGGACGACATCGAGTACTGAGTCGTCTTCGCTGGCGTCACCGCGACGAGAACGACCGGAAGAATCGCAGGCAAGCGTAGCTTTTTCTCGGTTCCATCGGTCACACCGACCATGCACCCCAGCGCCGAAGAGTTCGTCTCACTCGCTCGCGAACGCTACGACTTCGAACCCGTGGTAGAGGAGTTCCCCGAAGGCACGAAGACGGCCGCCGACGCCGCCGACGCAGTCGGTTGCGACGTCGCCCAAATCGCGAGCAGTATCGTCCTCGTCGCCGACGACGAGGTGGTCGTCTCGGTCACGTCGGGCGCGAATCGAGTGGATATGGAGAAGGTGGCCGCACTGGTCGGGAGTGAGTCGGCGCGGATGGCCGAGGCCGACGAAGTGAAGGAGGCGACAGGGTGGTCTATCGGTGGCGTGCCGCCGATTTGTCACTCTACGGCGGTGCCGGTGTTCGTGGATGAAACGTTGACGGAGTTCGAGACGGTGTGGGCCGCCGCCGGGACGCCGACAGCGGTGTTCGCGGTTGGGTCCGAGGAGTTGGTGGAGATGAGTGGTGGGGAGGTTGTGGAGGTGGCTGAGTAGGAGAGAGAACTCACCGGGAGTTCCGCGAGCGAAGCGAGCGGGCCGACGACTGAACGGAGCGAAGCGAAGTGAAGGAGGAGTGCTTTTGGCCGAGCTTTTGCCGAGGCTCACCGAAGGTGAGCCGCAGCGCAAAAGGTCGTAGTGGACTCGCCGGGATTTGAACCCGGGGCCTCTTCCTTGCGAAGGAAGCGATCTACCACTGATCTACGAGCCCGCAACAGGACGGAGCCTGCGTGCGTATTTAGTATCTTCTGTTCGATTCCGCCCTAAAGAGGAAACGGAAATGTAGTGGCGCAAACGCCTTAGCGCCAGTCCCGCGCGTCAGTCTTCGAGAACGATCTCGATACTGACGTCGTTGGGCACCTGGATGCGCATGAGCTGGCGCAGTGCGCGTTCGTCGGCGTCGATGTCGATGAGACGCTTGTGGACGCGCATTTCCCAGTGCTCCCAGGTCGCGGTCCCCTCGCCGTCGGGGGACTTCCGGGCGGGCACCTCGAGCGTCTTCGTCGGCAGCGGAATCGGACCGCTGAGTGCGACGCCCGTCTTGTCCGCAATCTCGCGGACGTCCGCGCAGATGTCGTCGAGGTCCTCCGGGCTGGTCCCGGCGAGCCGAACGCGAGCCTGCTGCATTATCGCTCGTTGACTTCGAGGACCTTCCCAGCCGCGATGGTCTGACCCATGTCACGGACTGCGAAGGAACCGAGTTCCGGAATCTCACCCGACGGCTCGATGCTGAGCGGCTTTTGCGGTCGCACGGTCACGACTGCGGCGTCGCCGGACTTGATGAAGTCCGGGTTCTCTTCTGCGACCTCACCCGAGGCGGGGTCGAGCTTCTGGTCGATTGCCTCGATGGTACACGCGACCTGCGCCGTGTGGGCGTGGAAGACCGGCGTGTAGCCTGCCGTGATGACAGACGGGTGCTGCATGACGACGAGCTGCGCCTTGAAGGTCTCGGCGACCTTCGGCGGGTCGTCGGCCGGGCCACAGACGTCACCGCGACGGATGTCGTCCTTGCCGATACCGCGGACGTTGAACCCGACGTTGTCACCGGGTCCGGCCTGCGGCACTTCTTCGTGGTGCATCTCGATGGTCTTGACCTCGCCACCGGCGTCGGACGGCTGGAACGAGACGTTCGCGCCGACGTCGAGGGTACCGGTCTCGACACGGCCGACCGGGACCGTACCGATGCCGGAGATGGTGTAGACGTCCTGGATCGGGAGTCGGAGCGGCGCGTCCGTCGGCGGCTCGACTTCCGGCAGGTCGTTGAGGGCCTCGACGAGGTGCGGGCCGTCGTACCAGGACATGTTGTCGGAGGACTCTGCGATGTTGTCACCCTCGAACGCGGAGATCGGGATGAACGTCGCGTCGTCCGACTTAAAGCGTACCTGCTTCAGGAGCTTCTGGACCTGCTCTTTGACGTCCTTGTATTTGTCCTCACTGTAGTCGACGATGTCCATCTTGTTCACGCCGATGATGAGCTCGTTGATACCCAGCGTGCGGGCCAGGAACACGTGCTCTCGGGTCTGCGGCGCGACACCGTCGTCGGCGGCGACGACGAGGACAGCGTTGTCTGCCTGCGAGGCACCCGTGATCATGTTCTTCACGAAGTCACGGTGGCCGGGGCAGTCGACGATAGTGAAGTAGTACTTGTCAGTGTCGAACTGCTGGTGGGCGATGTCGATGGTGACACCACGCTCACGCTCTTCGGCGAGGTTGTCCATGACGTAGGCGAACTCGAATCCACCCTTGCCCTTCTCCTCGGCTTCCTCTCGGTGCTGCTCGATGACGTGCTCGGGGACGGATCCTGTCTCGAACAGGAGTCGACCCACGAGCGTGCTCTTCCCGTGGTCAACGTGGCCGATGATGGCCAAGTTCTGGTGCGGTTTGTCTTCGCTCATGGTTGAGTTCACGCGCTAAGGCGCTTCGTGGGGCTTCTTTCGGATGATTCCCCTAAAACCATTTCGATACGTTGGCTGAGACACCCCGACGCCGTCATGCGGTTATTGGAATATGTGCCATGTGGTGAACCGACATACCCCCGAAATCGAGGGGAGATTCGCCGGCAGAAACGAGCGGGGTGTTTCGAGCGAACTGACCGACGGCATCGACCCAATCTGCGACCGGAGTTCGGCCGTCCTCGGACGCGCCGCTGAAGCGACTCGGAGGCCGCGCGCGCACCACTCGAATCGAAGCAGTCACAGACGACGACGCCCGTGACGAACGACGCTACGCACCCGTTCTGTCAGCGATAGCCGTCGAGCATACTCTCGACGTACTTCGCCACCACGTCGACTTCCAGATGAATCGGGTCGCCGACTTCTTTCGTCGAGAGCGCGGTCAACTCGTACGTCGTCGGGATGATGGCGACGGTGAATCGGTCCGCGCGTTTCTCGGCGACGGTGAGGCTGATGCCGTCGAGCGTCACCGACCCTTTGTTCACGACGTACTGCGCGGCGTCCTCGGGGAGCGCGAACTCGAAGAACCAGTCCTCGCCGACCTGTTCTATCGCCGTCACCTCCGTCGTCGTGTCGACGTGTCCCTGGACGATGTGACCGTCGAAGCGACCGTCGGCACGCAGTGCGCGTTCGAGGTTGACCGCGTCGCCGACGTCGACCGTTCCGAGGTAGGTCTTCTCGACCGTCTCGGCGGCCAGGAAGACCTCGAACCAGTCCTCGCCGTAGTCCTCGACGGTGAGACAGACGCCACTCACGCTGA
Organism: Halogranum rubrum; assembly: GCF_900114455.1. Taxonomy (GTDB): domain Archaea; phylum Halobacteriota; class Halobacteria; order Halobacteriales; family Haloferacaceae; genus Halogranum; species Halogranum rubrum. The sequence continues at coordinate 107,154 of NZ_FOTC01000003.1, forward strand.
TAGACTGCCCGTGCTGGAGTTCGTCGAACGTCGTGCGGAGACGGAGGCGGCGGCCGCCGTCGGTGTCGGTGACGTCGACGACGGACCCCGTCTCTTCGACGATGCCGGTGAACATACCGGCTCTTGCTCTCGACTGCTCGAAAGTGTTGTGTCTCTCAGTTCTGAGAGCGGCCGCGCAGTTTTTTTGTCACGCTCTCCCCCAGCAGAGAGTATGAACGTACTCGCTCGTGCACGGAACAGTTTCGTCGCCGGTCTCCTCCTCGTCACCCCACTGGCGGTGACCATCTTCGTCCTCCAGTTCGTCTTCGTCCGCCTCGCGGGGATTCTGGACCCTGTCGTCGCCGCAACCGAGTTGACCAACTACACGGCCAACATCGAACTCGTCGCGCAGTTGCTCGCCGCCGTTCTCATCGCGCTGGTCATCACCGTCCTCGGCTTTGTCGCCTCGTGGAGCCTCGGCCAACGGCTCTTCGGCGGGTTCGAGCGCGCCGTCGGCCTCGTTCCCGTCGTCCGCACCGTCTACTTCGGCGTGCGTCAGGTCTCTGAATCCCTCACGAAGCGCGACGACCGCTTCGAGAGCGTCGTCCTCGTCGAGTACCCGAGAGAGGGCGTCTACCGCATCGGCTTCGTCACCAGCGACAGTCCCTCCTCGTTCGACGACGCGACCGGCGAGGACACCGTCGCCGTCTTCCTCCCGCACAGTCCGAACCCGACGGCTGGCGCACTGGTGATGGTCGCTCCCGACCAACTCCACGAAGTCGACATGTCGGTCAGCCGTGGTCTCCGTCTCGTCGTCACCACGGGACTCACCGTCGACGAAGACGAGATTCCCGCGGGCGTCGTGCAGTGAGACTCGGCGGGTCAGGGAGGCGTGAGTCCCCAGAAGAACCAGATTCCGAGCGTCGTCACGACGGCGAGCAATAGCTGCAGCGGCGCACCCGCGCGCACGTAGTCGGTGAACCGGTAGCCACCCGGACTGTACACCATCAAGTTCGTCTGGTAGCCGACGGGCGTCATGAACGCCGTACTCGCCGCGAACGTCACCGCGAGGACGAACGCGAAGGCGTTGCCACCGGTACGGAGCGCCGTGTCGACGGCGATGGGCATCAAGAGGACGACGCTCGCGACGGGCGTGATGATGTTCGCGAGCAACCCCGTCAGCAGATAGAACAGCATCAAGACGACCGGAGCAGGGAGTTGCTCCGCCTCACCGACGACGAACTCTGCGAGCAACGCTGCCCCGCCAGTCTCCTGCATGGCGAGTCCAAGCGGGATGACGCCTGCGAGCAGAAAGACGACGTTCCAGTTGACCGCGTCGTACGCCTCGTTCGGCGACAGCACGCCGGTGACGACCATCGCGACGATGCCGCCGAGCGCCGCGATGACGATGGGGACGACGCCGAGTGCCGCCAGCGCGATGACGCTCCCGACGATGAGGAGCGCCGGAACCGTCGTCGGACTCAGCCCCCGTTCGCGCTCCCGTTCGAGCATCTCGTCGACGAGTTCGCCGGTGACGAGGAAGTCGTCGTTCTCCGCGAGGTAGTCTGCGGTCTCTTCTGTCGTCTGGACGAGCAGCGAGTCACCCGCCTCCAGTTCCAACGACCCGAGTCCTTCACGGACCAACTCGCCACCGGCGCGGCGGACGGCCAAGACCGTCGCGTCGTAGCGTTCTCGCAGACGGGTGCTACCGATGGTGTCGCCGACGAGCGTCGACCGCTGCGGGATGACGAGTTCGACGAGCGTCGCTCGGTCGGGGTTGTCGAGTTCCGCGTCCGTCACCGTCGCTCGTGGCAGGATACGCAGGTCGACGAGCGTGCAGAACTGCTGAATCGTCTCGGGGTTGCCGCGAACCGTGAGGATGTCGCGCGAGTCGATGGTCCGGTCGCCCTCGGTAGCGATGAAATGTTGGTCGCCGCGGACCACGTCGAGGATGTCCAGGTCGAGGTCACGGTGGGCGTCCTCGATGACGTCCGCGGCGACGGTGCCGACGAGTGGTGAGCGCTGCGTCACGAGCACGCGCGCGAGGAACGGTTCGACCTCGAAGCGTGCCGTGCGGTCGCCCGGTTGGACGCGTGCCGGGATGAGAACGCGACCAATGGTGAGGAGATAGAGTCCGCCCACGGCGAGAACGAGTACGCCGAGATGAGTGAACTCGAACATCGAGAAGGCGTGCAGTCCCTGTCCGGGGTTCTCTCGTCCCAACTGCGCGGCCAAGTCGCTGGCGACGAGATTCGTCGCCGTTCCGATGAGCGTGAGCGTCCCGCCGAGCATCGAGGCGTACGAGAGCGGGAGCAGTAGTTTCGACGGCGAGATTCCCGCGTCGTCTGCGAGTTCCGTCACCATCGGGATGAACACCGCGACGACCGGCGTGTTGTTGATGACGCCCGCGATGGGACCGGTCAGTCCGACGACGGCGACGAGCAGGCGGTTCTCGCTTCCGCGCGTCAATCGCGCCACTTCGACACCCAACCGCCGGACGATGCCAGTCTCTTGAATCCCGCGCGAGAGGATGTACATCGCGAGAATCGTCACCGTCGCCGGGTTCGAGAAACCCGAAAGCCCCTCCGCCGGGCTGATACCAGTCCACGGCTCGAACGCGACGAGTGCGACGATGACGCCGATGGCGGTGATGTCCGGTGGCAGCCACTCGGAGACGAAGAGCACCACCGTGAGGAAGATGAGCGTGAAGACGAGGAACGTCCCGGTCGGCATCCCGAGGAATCCAGCGGACTCGGAGACGACCATGCCCCTCAGAGAACGTCAGAGGGCTTAGTGGTTCGTACCCGTCAGTTCGCTCGGTGTCGAATCCGAGCCTCCCGCGCCCGGGGCGACGACGCTCCACAGACTCGCGGGACTTAACTGCCGAAGTCGTCTATCCTCGGGTATGCGTGCATCGATGGGCATCATGGACACGGTTGGGCTGGCCGCCTCGCTCGTCTTCGCCATCCCCGTCGCCATCTTCGGCATGAACCGACTCCTCGACGGGCAGCAACTGTTCGGTGCCGGTCTCCTCCTCGTCGCCGCGCTGATGGTCTTGCTTCCACAGAAACTCACGACGCCGATGGACATCCCACAGAAAGTCGCCGGGAAAGCCGTCGGCAAGGCGGTCAAAGAACCTGACGACGAAAAGAACTAGGGAGTCAGCGACGTCGAACAGTCGGCGAGCAGTTCACAGCCCTCCTCGGTGACGACTGCGAGGTCCGAGAGCGCAATCGTCCCCTTTTCTTCCTCTGTCGCACTCGGTTCGAGCGCGACGACGGTGCCGACGACGGCGTCGTCTGCGAGCGACGGCGCTTCTCGTCGTGTGAGTCCGACGCCGTGCACTCGGTCGCCCGGCGTCGCCGTCAGGCCGAACGAGGACGCCTCGGCGACCGTCTCGGAGTGAATCCACCGGAGCGACTCGCCGGGTTCGAGTTCACCCAGTGCGACGCGGCGGGCCGACTCGACGCCGACGTGGGCGCGACGCTCCCACCCACCGTCGCTGTCGACGACGACGGTTCGGGTCAACGTCCCGTAGTAGCCGTGTGGCCCGCGCGGCGCGAGCGAAACGACGAGCGGGACCCCCACACGGAGTTCGATGGGTGTGTCAGAGCTGTCGGACACGTCAGGACCGCACCGAACCCGCGTGTGCGTCACGTCGACGACGCCCTCGGCCGCGAGCGTCGCGTTCACCTGTCGCCGCAGGCGCTCCGTCGAGAGGGGGGCGTCCTGCCAGTGGAGTACGTCGTCTCGAACGTCCGCCTCCCGCAGAATCGACCGCGCACGTTCCATTCCTCTGACGGCCGCCCGCTGGACGGCCCGCAGTCGGTCGAGTTCCCACTCGCTCTTCATCGCCCGCTGCTCTCGGACTGCCGGTGTCGACGTGACGGCGTAGCCCGCACGTTCGAGGTAGACGGCCGTGTCGTGTGGGAGATGTCGTGGAACGAGCACCGTCGCCCCGTCAGGGACAGTGGACCCGTCGAGGACGGCGACGACGCGCGTGCCGAGTGGGTCCCCGGCGGAGTCGCGACGCACCTCGCCCGTGAACGCCCCGACGCGAGCGTCCTCCGACACACAGAGCGTCGTCGCGCCGTCCGCGTAGACGAAGCCGTAGTCGGACGAACTCGTGGAACTCGTGGAGACGCGAGTGAGATATCGAAGGTCGGCGTCGGCGTCGCTTCCGACGTGGACGAACGCGTCGGCGTCCGCCGCGTCGAGCGCATCGGCGAGAAAGCCGTAGTCGGCGGGCGGTTCGGCTGGCATCACGCTGGCGTCTACGGTTCGGGTGCGAGCGGTTCCTGTGCCTCCGCCAGCATCTCTTCGAGTGGCTGGTCACGAACCTCGTTGTGCAGGAGGACACTGACGGGCAGTGTCGGCGCACCGTCGACGAGGTTCTCTAGGAGGACGAGTCGTTCCCGTGCACGCGACATGCCGACGTAGAAGACACGACGCTCGTTGTCCGTCAGGATGGGGACGGGGTTCGTCGACTTCGTGAACTCCTCGACGCCCTCGACGTCTTCGTTGTCGATGATGGCGGCCATCTGCTCGACGACTTTCTCGGTGAGGTCCGTCGCCACGAAGACGTGGTCGGCCTCGCGACCCTTCGCGGAGTGGATGGTGCCGATGCGGACACGACTCGGGTCCATGTCCTTGTAGTCGCCTGCGAAGTAGGCCTTGATGGTCTTGCGCTGGAAACTGGTGACCTTCCGCACCATGTCGGAGGCGGAGGCTCCGTCGGGCATGAACGGTGCGAAGTTCTTGATCTCGTCCGGCGTGACCTCGATCTCGGTGAGGTCGTCGGCGCCGGACTCCTCTTCGCGGTCGTCGATGAGGTCGTAGAGGTCGTCGCGTTCGTTGGACCCGAACGCCGAGTCCTGCAGCATGTCGGCGAGGCGACGCGCCTGTAGGCCGTTGACGTTCTCGCCGCGTTCCATCCGTTCGACGGCGCGGACGTACTGCGTCAGGCGGTCGGTCCACATCCGCTGGTCGGTGAGCACCTTGAACGGCATCCCCTCACCGATGTACTCGTCGATGAACTGGAACATCTGGTAGCGCGCCCGGAACAGCACCATGATGCTGCCGTCGTCCTGCTGGACGGTGTAGCGGACGTTACGGACGAGGTCCAGCATCGAGGGGCTGTTGACGCCTTCGACCGAGCCACCCTCTTTGCGGGGTTTGAGGTCTTTCTCCTGTCGTTTCTCGATGTGTCGAATCTCGCGGTTGACGACGTTGAGGACGTTCGACGGAAGACGGTAGGAGTTCGGGAGAACGACGTCCTCCTGTCGCTCGGCGTCCAAGAGGAGGTTCGGGTCGGCACCCTGCCACGCGTAGACGACCTGGTCGTCGTCACCGGCGATGAGGACGCCCTCCATGTGCGGTTTCCACTCCTCGTAGACGTCGTACTGCAGTGAGGTGATGTCCTGGAACTCGTCGATGACGAGGTAGTCGACGTTCGGGAGCAGCGAGCGCTGTTTCACGCGAACGAGCATGTCGGCGAAGCCGACGAGGTCGTTCTCGCCCTTGTAGGCACGCCAGCCACGGATGGCCTCGGGGATGTCGAGTCGGTCGTCCGAACTCGGCCACGTCGGCGTGTACTTGTTGCCCTCCTGTGCGTTGGGGTCGATTTCGGGTGGGAGGCGAACCTCTTCGACGTTCCACTGGAACGGGACGTCGTACCAGTCGGAGACGTCGCGACGGGTTCGTTGGAGCCACTGGCTCGTGGCGATAATCTTGTTCCCGAGCGTCGTCGAGCGGGCGGTTCGGCGGCCAGCGCCACCGTACTCGTCTTCGTACTCGATACCGAAGTCCTCACAGAACTCCTTTTTGTGTTTCTCGCCGACGACGTCGCCGCGCGAGAGATTCAGGAGTTCGTAGGCCTTCGCGTGCATGGTACAGACGTTCCCCTGCAGCGACCGAGGGGAGACGTCGAGTCGCTCGGCGAGTCGCTCGCGAACCTCTGCGGCCGCAGCGCGCGTGTAGGAGACGACGAGAATGTCTCGAAAGTCGACGTCGTCCTGTTCGAGGATTTCCTCGACGCGGTCGAGTAACGCAGTCGTTTTCCCGCTCCCCGGCCCGCCGAAGAGCCGGGTGATGTGGGCGTCCGAATCGCTCATTGTCCACGCTCACGCCCTGCCACGTGATAAAAAGCGTGGCTTGCGCTCAACCCTGTCAGCGTAGGTGAGAGACTCGAAAAAGAGGTGACAATCGAACGAAACCGATGGTTGGAGGGCGATACGAGTGACTACGTGCGTCTCGTCGAACGGGCCTGTCGAATCGACCCACCGTCTCGAATCATGTCTTCACAGCGGGGACAGACACGGGGGTGTTCGAGGCCGTCTGGAGCGAAGACCCGGACGTAGTCCACAGTGACGAAGGAACCGCAGTTCTGGCATTCGGGCATTTTTTCTCCGGTAGAAGGTGCAAAATTGTTTCCTATAGTTCTACCGGAAGGTTTGGGCAAAAGTCGCCGTCTACTGGTGGTTCAGGCGTCCGGATACCATCCGCACACCGAGCACTCTGTCGCGGCATCGTCGTGTAAGCCGCCACAGTCAGGACACTGTTTCTTGTTGTACGACTGGTCCCATCGTTGCGGTTCTGTCTCGTGTCCGCGGTCGGTGAGGAACTGGTCGAACAGTTCGTCGGTGTCGCTCGGTGCTGAGGCCATGCACGTCATGGTATGGCATGACACTATTTCAATGTGGTGGCTCGACAGGCCGACCAGTCGAGACGGGCGTATTAATACTGTGGCATGATACCGCCACTCAGTATCAATATCTAGGGCCGCGTAGGCTCACCAGGGGGTAGCAATGAGACACATCGACTACACCTACACGGCCGGGATGAGCGACGACGAAATCCACGAGCGACTGCGCTCACACGAGATGGGTGTCCTCTCGTTGCGACAGGGGGACGATGCACTCGGGTTACCGGTCGCGCATTACTACGACGGCAAACAGCTGTATCTTCGACTCTGCGAGCGACCCGGCGGGAGTAAGTCGGACGCCGTCGCGGCGACGGCAGCGGCGAGTTTCGTCGTCACGGGTGGTGAGACGAGCGAGGAGTCGTGGAGCATCGTCCTCCGTGGTCCACTCGTCGCCGTCGACGATGAGCTATCCGACGCGGTACTCAACGAGTGGTTCGCGCCGGTTCGACTGTTCGACGAAGCCGTCGAAGACGTTGTTCCGACCGTCTACCGGATGGAGATTCGGAACGTCGGCGGTCGTCGGTCCTGCGGCCCACTGACCGCGTGAGGGGTCACACTCGCACCGAGCGCGAGCGGACTTACGCCGAGTCGAGGTCGTAGAGCGTGCCGTACTTCTCGGTGACGTAGTCGAGGAAGTAGTCGGCCGTGAAGTCCTCGCCCGTCGCCTGCTTCACGAGTTCGTTGGTCTCGTAGCGCTGGCCGTGACGGTGGATGTTCTCGGTCAGCCACTCGTGGAGTGCGTCGAAGTCACCCTCGCGAATCTGTCCGTCGAGGTCACCGACGTCGTCCTCGGCGGCGGCGTAGAGTTGCGCGGCCATCACGCTGCCGAGCGAGTACGTCGGGAAGTAGCCGAAGTTACCGTAGCTCCAGTGGATGTCCTGCAGACAGCCTTCGGTGTCCGTCTCCGGCCGGATACCGAGATACTCCTCGTACTTGTCGTTCCACGTCTCGGGGACGTCGGCGACGTCGAGGTCACCCGAGATGAGTTCGCGCTCGATTTCGAAGCGGATGACGATGTGGAGGTGGTAGGTCAGTTCGTCGGCTTCGACGCGGATGAAGTTGTCCTCGTAGACCTGATTGGCGGCCTCGTAGGCTTGCTGCGCCGAGACGCCCTCGGTCTCCGGGAAGTGGTCGGTGAAGGTCGGGAGAAAGAGGTCCCAGAAGGCCTTCGAGCGGCCGACGTGGTTCTCCCAGAGACGCGACTGCGACTCGTGGACCGAGAGGTCCCGCGACTGGCCGAGCGGCGTGCCGTACTGCTCGTCCGGCAGACCGAGCGTGTACGTCGCGTGGCCGAACTCGTGAACCGTCGAGAAGAGCGCACCGAGCGGGTCGGACTCGTCGAAGCGAGTCGTCACGCGAGCGTCGAACATCGTCCCCGTCGAGAACGGATGCGGCGCGACGTCGAGGCGGCCGCGTTCCCACGGGTAGCCGAGCACGTCGAGGGCGTCGCGGACGAGTTCGTCCTGCTCGTCTTCGGGGAAGGTCCCCTCGAAGGCGTCGACGGCGAGGTCCACGTCGCTCTCGCGAATCTCGTCGATCATCGGGACGAGCGTCGCTTTCACTTCGTCGAGAATCTCCTCGGCCTGTGAGAGCGAGAGACACGGTTCGAAGTCCTCGAACAGCACCTCGTAGGGATCTCGGTCGGGGTCGATGTGCTCGGCGTACTGCTTCTTCAACTCGACTAACTTCTCCAGTGTAGGTGCGAACTTCGAGAAGTCGTCTTCGGCCTTCGCCTCTTTCCACGCCGGGAGCGCCTCGGAGGAGGTCGACGAAATCTCTTCGACGAGGTCGGTCGGGACGCGAACTTCGCGTTCGTACCCCCGGCGAACCTCGCGGACGACGGCGGCTTGTTCGTCGTCGAGGTCGGTCGCTTCGAGTTCGTCGAGCAGGTCACCGATGTCGTCGTCGACGAGCAAGTCGTGGGAGATTGCCGAGAGGGCAGAGAGCTGTTTCGAACGAGCGGGCGTCCCCTCGTCGGGCATCATCACCTGCTGGTCCCAGCCGAGGACGCCAGCGGCGTTCTGGACGTTCGAGATGCGCTGAATCTTCTCCAGAAGGTCGTGATAGGCGTCGGGCGCTTCGGTGGCGGGGGTCTCTGTCGACATACTATCACGGTCGACCCCTCGTATTATCAAGGCGGTGTTTTCGGTTATCGGGACGGCGACGGGCCGTTCGACTACGTCTCTCGGCGGTCACGCCACACGGCTTCGGCGTCGCGTGCAGCCGCTTCGTGGTCTTTGTGCCACACGGGAACCTCGTCGAGATGCCAGTACTGTACGTCGGTCGTCTCGTGAGAGGTGGTGAGTTCGCCACCTCGTCGTTCACAGAGATAGCGCACGCTGACCAGCGAGTGCGGGCCGAGATGACCCGGTGGACGATGGTACACGTCGACGAGTTCGACGGACTCGACGTCGAGTCCTGTCTCCTCTCGCGTCTCTCGCACTGCAGTCTCGGCGGGTGACTCGTTCGGTTCGACGTAGCCGCAAGGGAGTCCCCACGTTCCGTCGTCGGCACGCTCGACGAGGAGAACTCGCCCCGCGTCGTCGAAGACGGCCGCCCCGCCGCCGACTTTCGCCGTCGCGTGCCCGACGTCGGCGGCGAGTCGCTCGCGGACCGACTCGGTCGGGAGGTCTAGCAGGTCGCCGTAGCCCTCGCTCGTGAGCGTTAGCAGTCGGTCGTACCGTTCCCGGTCGTAGGGATTCTCCGCGTATTCGAGGCCGTTCTGCGCGATGACACGGAGTTCGTCGAGGAACGCGAGCGCACTCGGTTGTGGGTCGTCACTCATCGGTCGTCTCGACACCGACTCGCTCTGCCGCGTTCAGATAGAGCCGGTAACACCGGTCGAGCACGTCGAGACTGACGCTCTCGGTCTTCGTATGGGCCTCACCGGTCTCGGACGCGCCCGCGACGACGCAGGTCGTGCCGGCCTGTGTGAGCCATCCGGCGTCCGTCGCGTGCGGCTTCGTCGTCAGTTTCGGGTCGCCGTCCTGTGCGTCGCGGGCGGCGGCCAAGACGATGTCCGCGAATGCCTCGTCGTCGCACTCCATCGGCGGCAGGTCCTGGTCGACGGTCCACTGGACGCCGTCGACGTCTTCGACGGCTTCCAACTCGACGCGCACGCCAGGGACGGTTCGCTCGTCGACGGTCACTTCACACCGGTCGGGGACGACGTTCCACGCCGACCCACCGTCGATGCCGGTGACGGCGACGCTCCCGCTGAGTCGTTCGCCGAGCACCTCGGCTTCGGGAAACGGCATCTCGCGGACGAGGTCGACCGCGTCGCAAGCGCGGTAGACGGCGTTCTCACCCGACTCCGGGACGCTCGCATGGGCGGCCTCGCCGTGAGCGACGATGGTACTCCCGCGGCGGCCTTTGTGCGCGACGACGACGTCCGTCACGTCGTCACCCGTGTAGTTCGTCGACCCCTCGCCGACGAGCGCGTAGTCCGGGGCGAACCCGTCGTCGATGGCCGCACGAGCGCCGACGCCACCGATCTCTTCGCCGACGAAACTGGCGAAGGCGAGTTCACAGGACGGGTCGGCGTCGCGGAAGGCGCACATCGCGGCCGCGACAGAGCCTTTCATGTCTGCCGTCCCGCGGCCGTAGAGTCGCCCGTCGCGTTCTTCGACGACGTACGACCCGTCGTCGTCGACCTGCCGGTCTGCCGGGGGGACGACGTCGTGGTGGCCGACGAGTGCGAGCGAGACGTCGCCGTCGCCACGGCGAGCAATGACGTTCCCCGTCTCGTCTCGGTGGACCGTCGCGTCGGTCTCTCGGCGAAGCCACGACTCGATTGCGTCGCCGGCGGCGCGTTCGTCTTCGTGGCTAGGAATCGAAACGAGTTCGCGGGTTAGCTCGGCGACGTCGGACATGGTCGAACGCTCGCTCCGGTCGCTCTTAACCGTCCGGGATGGGGTCGTCTCCCGATTTAGCAGATATCCTTATCACAGTTCGTGGCAAAGTGTTCACGTGACTCCGGGCAGAGATAAACACGCACAGGACGAGTTGTCCGCGGAACTGCTCGAACAGGTGCTCGAGACGAGTCCGATCAACATCGTCGTCGTCGACCCCGCTGGAACCATCACGTTGGTGAACGGACGAACAGCCTCCTCTTTCGAGGACGAGACGAGCATGGTCATCGGAGAGAGCGTCTTCGCGCCGAAGTGGGAACTGACGGACCCGAACGGCGAACCGATAGCGCCGGAGGACCACCCCGTCTCGAGAGCACTCAACGGAGAGGAGACCTACGGGATGCGACTCGCCGTGACACTTCCGAGCGGCGAACGCCCCGTCGTCCGTACCAACGCCGCCCCGATTTACGACGAAGCGGGCAACGTCGTCTACGCCGTCGCCACGCTCGAAGACATCACCGAGATGAACCGGCGACAGCGCGAACTCGCCGCGAAGAACCGGCAACTGGAGTCGCTCGCGAGCGTACTCTCACACGACCTGCGGAACCCACTCGCTATCGCGCGCGGCTACACAGACTTGGCACAGGAGACGGGTGACCTCTCGTTGCTCGAAAAAGTCGACGCCGCTCACGACCGGATGGAGGAACTCGTCGACAGCCTCCTGTTGCTCGCTCGACGCGGCCACGCAATCGGCCCGAAAGAACCGGTCGCACTCGTCACCTCGGCGTACGCCGCGTGGGAGTCGGTCGAGACCGAGGGAGCGTCGTTCGACGTCGGGACCGACCTCGAAACCGTCGTCGCCGACCGTATCCGCCTCCAGCAACTGTTCGAGAACCTCATTCGAAACGCCGTGGAGCACGGCACTACGAGCACTCGGACGGGGAGAGAGGAACTCGCCGACACCGTAGACCACGGCGACGACGAAGCGTCGGTCACTATCACCGTCCGACCGCTCACGGCGACCGAGGGGTTCTCCGTCGAAGACGACGGCCCCGGCATCCCAGAACTCACTACCCCACGCGAACTCGCCGAGTACATCGACCAGTCGGACGACACGAAGGGACTCGGGTTGAAAATCGTCCACGCTATCGCCGACGCACACGGGTGGACGACAACCATCGGTCCCGGTACGGACGGCGGTCTGCGCTTCGAGTTCGACGTCAGCGAGGCCCCGGACGAGGACTGACTCGTCAACGCCAGTATACACCCTTATCAACGCGCCGACCCAACCGGGAGACATGAATATTGTGCCGGACACGAGCGCGGTCATCGACGGCCGTGTGTCCGAGCGAGTCGACGACGGCACCTACGAGGGCGCGACGATTCTCGTCCCCGAGGCGGTCGTCGGCGAACTCGAATCACAGGCCAACGCCGGCCGCGACAGCGGATGGGACGGCCTCGAAGAGTTGCAACGACTGACGAACCACGCCGACGACGGGACGATTACGGTCGACTACATCGGCCGTCGGCCGAGCAGTGGCGAACAGGACGCCGCCCACGAGGGCGACATCGACGCGCTCATCCGTGACCTCGCGGACGACCACGACGCTACACTCCTGACGAGCGACGGCGTGCAGGCGGAAGTCGCGAAGGCGAAGGGACTCGCCGTCGAGTACGTCGAACCCCGCGGTCGAGGGAAAGAGCATCTCGTCATCGAGGAGTTCTTCGACGACCAGACGATGAGCGTCCACCTGAAGGTGGGAACGAAACCGAAGGCCAAACGCGGCGAGTTGGCCGACATGCACTACGAGGCCATCCGAGAAGAAGTCTCGACGGAAGCGGACCTGAAAGAGTGGGCGCACGACATCGAAGAGAGCGCCCGCTCCAGCCCCGAAGGGTTCGTCGAGTTGCAGGAACCGGGGATGACCATCGTCCAGTTCCACGACTTTCGGATTGCTGTTGCCCGCCCGCCGTTCGCCGACGCACTGGAAATCACCGCCGTCCGGCCTATCGCCAAGACGGAGATGGAGGACTACGAGTTCGCCGACGAACTCAAATCTCGTCTCTCCGAGCGCCAGCGTGGCGTGCTCATCTCCGGCGCGCCGGGTGCCGGGAAGTCGACGTTCGCCCAAGCGGTGGCGGAGTTCCTCAACGACAGCGACTACGCGGTCAAGACGATGGAGAAACCGCGGGACCTGCAGGTCGGCCCCGAGATTACGCAGTACACCGCGCTCGGCGGGGAGATGGAGAAGACGGCCGACTCCCTCCTGCTCGTCCGTCCCGACTACACCATCTACGACGAGGTTCGCAAGACCAACGACTTCAGCGTCTTCGCCGACATGCGACTGGCCGGCGTCGGGATGGTCGGTGTCGTCCACGCGACGCGCGCCATCGACGCCCTCCAGCGTCTCGTCGGCCGCGTCGAACTCGGGATGATTCCGCAAGTCGTCGACACCGTCGTCTACATCGAGGCCGGAGAGGTCCATACGGTCTACGACGTGACGACCGAGGTGAAGGTTCCTGCAGGCATGACCGCCGAGGACCTCGCCCGCCCGGTCATCCAGGTGCGCGACTTCGAGACGAAGAAACCCGCCTACGAGATTTACACCTTCAACCGACAGGTCGTCACCGTCCCGCTCGACGGAGACGGCGAGGGTGGCCAAGACGAGTCCAGCGTCGGGCGCATCGCCCGCCAGGAGATAGAGCGCGAGATTCGCTCTATCGCCCGCGGCCACGTCGACGTCGAGCTACAGGGTCAAAACAAGGCCGTCGTCTACGTCGACGAAGACGACATCTCCTACGTCATCGGCAAAGGTGGCGGGCGCATCACCGACGTCGAACAGCGTCTCGGCATCGACATCGACGTCCGCACCCACGAGGAGAACCCGAAGATGGGCGACAGCGCCGGCAGCAGTTCGGGGTCAGTCAGCGGTGCGGGCAGTGCGAGCGGCAACGGACAGATGAGTGACGGAACCGTCGTGACGCCCGAGATAACCTCGCGGCACGTCGTCGTTCGGATGGACGAACACGTCGGCGAGACGGTCGAAGTCCGCGCCGACGGCGAATACCTGTTCACGGCGACGGTCGGCCGCGGCGGCGACATCCAAGTCTCGCGCGGCAGCGCCATCGCCGACGAACTCGAAGACGCCATCGACCGCAAGAAACAGATTACGGTCGTCACGGCCTAACCGACAGCCGACGACTTTTCTCCTGCTTTTTACTGCCGTCCAGAGACGTCGACGAACGCGCCGTCTTCGAGTTTCGGCACCACCGTCCGCTCGCTGAAGGCGGTGATGTACTCGGTCAGGTCGCTCCGTCGCGTCGGATGCGCGTCGGTGAAGTACGCTTCACCCTTCGCCGTCGGAAGATGCTGGCGGAAGATTTCGCGCTCGACGTCCGTCGGCGGGTGGCCCGCGAGGTGGCGGCCGATGAGCGTCGCACCGATGTGGTCCTCGGTGGCGACGTCGCCTTTCGACCCCGCACTCACCAGGTACGTCGGTCTGTCGTCGTCGCGGCCACGGAGATGGTCGGCGAGTGCGCGTGCGTTCGTCGTCGACCCGATGAAGAGGTCCACGTCGTCGGGGTTCGATTCGAGGAGTGCGTTCACCGCCCTGCCGCCGTTGCTCGACGTCATGTAGGCGGGGCGGTCCGTCACGTCGAGGTTCTGGATGTAACTCGGCGAGTTGAAGAAGTCGTAGTCGCCCGCGGCGGTGAACTCCTCGGTCCGCTCGCCGCCCGCGACGACCTGCGGGTTCTCGGCTTTGTGTTCGAGCGTCTGTGGCTTCTCGTCGACGACGTGCAGCGACGTCGCTCCGTGCTCGAACAGTTCGACGACGGTGGTCGAGAAGAAGATGACGTCGATGACGACGTAGTCGCCGGGAGCGGGGTTCTCGGGGATTTCTTCGCAGCGTTCGATGACTCGCGACGCGAGCGTTTCCATCGGTTCACCATACGGTATCACGGACTTAACGCTTTCTGCCGCCCGAATTCGACCGAGAGACGATACGTCGAGATGACACGTAGGGCACTTCGACTCTCGGTCTCGACGACGTGACTGGACGGAAACGGCTCCCGTCGAGCGGTGTCGAGTTGAGTGGCACGTACCACGCACCGAAATCATCACTCTTCTGCCACCAATTCGTGTGCCAGAGAGTCGTCGCGAGTGTGTAGAGCGTGCCGTGTCCGCGGGTGAACAGCCGCCACGTATCTATGCTCGGCGCACCAATAGAGGTGGACAATCAATGAAAGTCATTCTCGACGACGGCATGACCATCGACTGCGGCGGGTACAAGGCACTCGACAGCGGCATCGTCCTCACAGAAGACAAAAAGCGAAAACACGTCATCGGCTTCGTCCCTCACGACGAGGTTCGGTTCATCCTCCCCGACGACGTACTGGCCGAGCGTGAACACGACGACGGAACGACAGAGTTCGTGTACGTCCCCGACGACGAACGCCAGCGACGCATCGAGGAACTCGAAACCGAAGTCGCGAGGCTGGAAGCCGACGTGGCGAACGACGAGGCGACGATTGCGGACCTAGAGGCGCAGATGGCCGAGATAGAGGCTGAGCGGGCCGCCGAGACGGAACCGGAAGACCTCACCGTCATCGACGGTATCGGCCCGAAGTACGCCGAGCGACTCGAAGCGGCGGGTATCACGACGTTCCGGGCGCTCCGCGAGGCGGCAGTCGAAGACGTCGTCGAGGCGACGGGCGTCTCCGACGAGCGTGCCGAGCGGTGGATCACCGCGACGAAGCGAGGCGAGACGTCGTCCGAGGGGGACGAAGAAGCGGCGGCGGAAGGTGGGAAAGCAGAGTCCGAGGAGTCGACGGACTCGACAGAGTCGACGGACGCAGCGAAGTCGACAGAGTCCGCGAGCGCCGAAGCGACCGACTGAATCGGCTCTGTCTCACGGTGGCTCAGCGTTCGACACGCAAGCGAGGCGGGGCCGTCCGGAGACAGTCGACGATGGAGTCGGTGACGGCGTCGGCCAACTCGGCGTCACGGAAACTCATCGTCGGGTTGACGTCGACGGCGTAGTTCGTCCCGTCGGCGACGATTACGTCGACGCCGAGCGCTCGTGCGCCGGTGAGTGCGAGCAGGTGTTCGAGTTTCGGGAGGACGTCGGGGTCCGGGTCGACGAGGCCGAGACACTCTTTCTCGCCGTACAGTTTCGAGCGGGCCAAGACACAGCGGACGTGCTGTGTGAGGCCGTCGTCGACGATGTAGTACTTGAAGTCGAACGGTTCGGCGTCGAGGAGCGGTTCGTAGAAGTCGCCTTCGCCCCCGATGGTGGGGACAGCCTGGGTGTGCCAGTCGAACGCTTCCTTCGCGACGTAGGGGCCGTCTGGTGGCGTGAGAGAGACCGGAGGGACCCGGAACCCCGCTACTTCGAGCGCCTTCTTCGCGACGAGTCGAGCGTTGAGCAGGAACACTGTCGTCCCGTTCCACGTGGGAATCCCGTGCGTCTCGGCGTACTGGAGCGCACGAAACGAGGCGGGTTCGGTCTTCTTGTTGACCAAGAGCGCGAGTGGGTCGAGGTCGACGGGGTACAGTTCGACGCCCGGCTGAAAGAACGCCACCTCGTACCCCTGTGACCGAAGTTGGTCGGCGACGGGGCCGAACGTCTGGTGGTTCTCGTTGCAGATGATGCCCACCAGTTCCGTGTGGTCGGAGACCGGCGAGCCACAGACTGTCACGGTCGTCATCGGACGAAAGATGGTGCGTCGAGAGAATAACTATTTTTTCGGACGAGACCGACTGTCACACCGTTCGTCCAGTCGGACGACTCGGTAGGCGAGTCGAAGAGAATTGAGAGAATAGTGTCGACTGCCGGTCACCGAAGCGCCCACCGGAGTGGGTCGCGTGTGACGCAGCACAGCCGTAGTGGAAAGTCAGTGCCCGGAGTGGTTCGTTACTCTGCGCAGCAGGCTTCTTTGCCGCCGTCGGCTTGGGCCTTCAGTTCGTTGAGTTGATAGAGGTTTTGACGGGCGTCGGCGAAGTATACGTCTTCGTCGACCATCCCGATTCCTTCCAATCGTTCGAGCGCGTATCGGACCGTTCGAGCCGACAACATCGACTCCTGAACGATGCCCTTCTGGGTGAGTGGACCGTTGTATTCGAGCACCTTGAACACCAGTTTCGCGCTCGGTGGGAGATCGTCGAGATTCTCCTCTTCAGTTCCAGCCATCATTACGATTCGAAACGCGCCAGCGGCATAAAGGTTGATGGCCGAGATTCGTCAGTATTCTCGAAATATTCGGGGTATAGACGCTGAGAACGGAAGAGCCGTCGCTGGCGAGTGGGGGCAATCGTGCACACCTGCATCCGATGTTAGGGACGAACTCATATCAGCGTGGTGGGTGTCGACGCAGAGAGCAAACGAACACCTTTTCATTCCTGATACCGCACCTTCGAGCATGGCTACGGAAACGGCAACCGGCTTCTCCGACCACATGCGGGGGGTGACCGTCACGACGCTCGCCTGTCTGGCTGGCGTCGCCGCGGCAGTTACCTCCGGCTTCGTCGTCGGAACGACCGCCGAGGCCGCCCAACAGACCCTCTCGCTGGGTATCCTCGGGGCGTTCATCCTCGGGCAACTCCCCATCTTGCGGGTCGTCGGTATCGACGTCGAGGGGTTCGGCGTGAAGGACTACCTGTACGTCGCCTTCATGACGTTCACCCTCTGGTTCATCTCCTACGGCATCATGCTGACCGCAGAGGTCACGTTCTGAGATGGCCGACGACAGCATCGCCGTCGTCGACCTCGACCGGTGTTCTCCCGACCGCTGTAACTACGAGTGTTCGAACTTCTGCCCACCGAACCGGACGGGCAAGGAGTGCATCACGCTCCGCGGCGAGGACACAGAAGAGGGCGACCCGAACCAGATTCGAATCAGCGAAGAGATATGTCTCGGCGAGACCTGCGGTATCTGCGTCGAGAAATGTCCCTTCGACGCGATCGAGATCATCAACCTCCCCTCGGAGTTGACGGAGGAACCCGTCCACCGCTACGGCGAGAACGCCTTCGCCCTCTACGGACTTCCAGTTCCGGAACCGGGCAAGGTGACGGGGATTCTCGGCCCGAACGGTATCGGGAAGTCGACGGCGGTTCGCTCGCTCGCTCGCGAGATTACGCCGAACCTCGGCGACTACTCGCAGGAACCCGACTGGGACGCCGTCCTCGACCGGTATCGAGGGACGGAGCTCCAGAACTACATCGAACGCCTGCTCGACGGCGAGATGACGGTGGCGAAGAAGCCACAGTACGTCGACCAGATTCCCAAGCAGTTCGACGGCAACACCCGGGACCTGCTCGAACGCACCGACGAGCGAGGCAAACTCGACTACCTCGTCGACGAACTCTCCATCCGGCCAGTGATGGACCAGGACATCGACTCCATCTCCGGCGGGGAACTCCAGCGCGTCGCCCTCGCGGCCACGCTCGCCCGCGACGCCGACTTCTACTTCCTCGACGAGATTACGCCCTACCTCGACATCGGCCAGCGCGTGAAGGCCGCACGCCTGATTCAGGAGTTGGCCGAGGACGAGGAGGCCGACCGGTCGATGCTCGTCGTCGAGCACGACCTGGCAATCCTCGACCTGCTCGCGGACACGCTCCACGTCGCCTACGGTGAACCCGGGGCGTTCGGTGTCGTCACCGACCCCAAGTCGGTCCGCAACGGTATCAACGAGTACCTCAAGGGCTACCTCTCGAACGAGAACATGCGGATTCGCCCCAACGCCATCACGTTCGAGGAGCACGCGCCGCGCGAGACGACGAAGGGCGACGTGCTCGTCGACTACCCGGACCTCGCACACTCGTACGGCGAGGGCGAGTTCTCCCTCGAAGTCGAAGGCGGGTCGATTCACAAGAGCGAGGTGCTCGGCATCGTCGGTCCGAACGGTATCGGGAAGTCGACGCTCGCGCAGTTGTTCACGGGCGACCTCGAACCCGACGAGGGTGACCTTGACTTCCGACTCGACATCTCGTACAAGCCACAGTACATCGAAATCGACCAGCCGATGCGCGTCGACACGTTCCTCTCCTCTATCACCGACGACTTCGGCTCTTCCTACTGGAACACCGAAGTCGCCCAACCGCTCCAGTTGAAGCGCATCATGGAGCAGCAACTCACCGACCTCTCCGGCGGTGAGCGCCAGCGTGTCGCCATCGCGGCCTGTCTGTCGAAGGACGCCGACCTCTACCTGCTGGACGAACCGTCGGCACACCTCGACGTCGAACAGCGGGTGCAGGCGACGACGGCCATCCGCCGCTACGCCGAGAACCACGACGCGACGGTGATGGTCATCGACCACGACATCTACATGATCGACCTGCTCGCGGACCGCCTGATGGTGTTCGACGGCGAACCCGCCCAGCACGGTCACGCCTCGATGCCCCAAGAGATGCGCGCCGGGATGAACGACTTCCTCGCGGACCTCGACATCACGTTCCGCCGCGACGAGCGGACGGGACGCCCTCGCATCAACAAACCCGGTTCGCAGTTGGACCGCCAACAGAAGAAACAGGGCGAGTACTACTACGCGCCGTAACCCGACCGACAGAAGTCGGTCGGTGCTGGCCAATCGACTTTTGCTCTCGTCGCGTGGACTCTCGAATGGAGAGTCTCTATGTCTACCGAACGCAACAGTGGTATCCTCGATTCGCTGAAGCAGTGGTGTTTTCTGACCGGCAGTCGGTCCGCGCTCGCCGCGCTCGTCCTGCTCGGCGTCCTCTGTGTGACGGCGGTTCTCGTCGACACCGGCGTGATGTACGTCGGGTCGGGCAGCGCGCTCCGCGGACTCCTCTCGAGTGGGATGTTCTCGGGGCTGCTCACGCTTCTCACGGTCAGTCTGTCTATCAACCAACTCATCCTCTCTCGCATCTTCGGGTCGCCTTCGGGACTCACAGACCGCCTCGAAGGAAACCTCGACTTTCGCCGTAACATCGAAGAGATTGCGGACGTGCCGACGAGTCCGAACGACCCCGCGTCGTTCCTCGGGATGGTCGCGGGGGAACTCGAATCCCGCGCTGCCGAACTGGAGCGGACCGTCGCGAGGTCGAACCCCGACCTGCACGGCGAGTTCGAGTCGTCTGCGACGGACCTCGTCGACTACGCGGAACATCTCGGAGCAGTCAAAGAGGGCGACGACCCGTTCGAACTGCTCGACCTCATGCTCGGTTCCGAGTACGCAGAGCACATCGACACCGTCCGCGAACTGCGCGCGAAGTACGGAGAGCAACTCTCCGAGGAGGCGTGCGACCACCTCGACGCGATACTCGAACTGCTGAAAGCGGTCTCGGTGATTCGGCAGTTCTTCAAGACGCTCGCCATCCAGCAGGACCTCGCGACACTGTCTCGGCGACTCATCTACACCGGCGTCGTCGCACTCTTCACCGCCTACGTGTCGACCGCCGTGTACACGAGTTCGTCGACGCTCCCGACGACGATTTCGGCCGCACACATGCCCGTCGTCGTCACCGTCGTGACACCCATCCTGTTCACTCCCGTCGTCGTCCTCGTCGTCTACCTCCTCCGCGTGGCGACTATCGCCCTCTACACCACCTCCGTCGGCCCGTTCGTCCCCCCGGTCGAACAGGTCAAACGGGCGTGAGGGAGCGGCGGAGAACGCAAACAGCGATGCTCACAGCACGCGTCTCTCTAGGGATGCGTGCAGGACGCCGAGGTGGACGAACGGGTGAGACAGTAGAGAACGAACTCGGGATGGTCGTCGGCATCGAACTCGACGACGTGACCCTCGACGGGGCACTCGTCGTCCCCGAGGATGCGACCGGAATCGTGGTCTTCAGCCACGGCAGCGGGAGTAGTCGGCACAGCCCACGCAACGCCTTCGTCGCGCAAGTCGCCAGACAGCACGGACTCGCGACACTGTTGTTTGACCTCCTGACCGAAGCAGAAGACGAGAGCGACGAGGGGCGGTTCGACGTCGACCGCTTGACCCGCCGCCTCGTCGACGTGACCGCGTGGGTCGCCGAAGGCGACGAGACGGCCGACCTCCGGGTCGGTTACTTCGGAGCCAGTACGGGCGCGGCATCCGCGCTTCGGGCGGCCGCCGAAC
Source organism: Halogranum rubrum (assembly GCF_900114455.1). Classification (GTDB taxonomy): domain Archaea; phylum Halobacteriota; class Halobacteria; order Halobacteriales; family Haloferacaceae; genus Halogranum; species Halogranum rubrum. The sequence goes on from NZ_FOTC01000003.1 coordinate 127,771, forward strand.
TCGGCGACAACGTCGGGGCCGTCGTCTCCCGTGGCGGCCGGGTCGACCTCGCCAGCGACGTCCTCGCCGACGTGACCGCGCCGACACTGTTTCTCGTCGGCGAACGCGACACGGACGTGCTCGCGCGCAACGAAGCGTCGTTCTCGAAACTTACCTGTACCAAAGAGTTGGAAGTCGTGCCGGGAGCGGGCCACCTGTTCGAGGAAGCGGGAACGCTCGACGCCGTCGCTGAACACGCCGCCGCGTGGTTCGAGGAGTATCTGACGGAGCGCTGAGGTCGAGCGACTCAACGTACGACGGTCACGGGGACCGACGAGCGCTCGACGAGTCGCTTCGCGACGCTCCCGAGGAGTCCTTCGTAGCGCTTCGAGTAGCCACGGTGGCCGACGAAGACGCCGTCGAACGCGACCCGTTCGAGGTACGTCGGGATGACGTCCATCGGGTCGCCGTAGAGCAGTTCAGTCTCGACGTCCGTGTCGGTGTCGGTGGCCGAGACGTGGTCGGCGGCAGTGTCGAGGACGCGTTGGCCGCGGTCTTCGGCGTCGGCGACTGCTTCGATGACGAGCCGTCGTTCGGCCTCGCCGAAACTCGTGATGGGCGCGTCACCGCCCTCGGAGTACACCGTCGGTTCGACAGCGTGGACGACAGTGAGCGATGCACCGAGGCCGTCAGCGATAGTGATAGCGTAGTCGAGTGCTCGGGTGCTTTCGTTAGACCCATCGACTGCGACGAGAAATTTCACGGGGATTCACCGAGTGACCTACGCTCGCTGTGGCGATAGCTGTTCGTACAGAGAAGTCAGCCAAGCCGAGAAAGAGACCGCAGATGACGGGTCACTCAGTAGCCGCGGAGGTGGGTTCGAGTGGCGTCGTCGGGGTGTTTCTTACTCTGTGCGTAGGTCTTCCGGTCACGAATCTGTCGGTCGAGGACGTCACGCGCCTCGTGAAGCGCGTGGCGAGCGCCGTAGCCTTCACCGGTCGCGGTGAGCAGGCCCTTGTCGGTGAACAGGCGCATCCTGGCGAGGACGAGCGGCGTCCCGCGTAGTTTCTCGTCGTGTTCCTGCAGGTGGATGGTCGCATCGAGGAGCGTCAGGTCGCTGTCTTTGCTGACGAGTTCGTCGACGAGTGCGGCGACCGCTTCGTACGAGGTGTGTTCGAGGAGGCCGATACCGACCACCTGCACGCCGCGGTGGCCCTTCGGCGTCCACGTGAGCGACCGGAGCACGTCCGTCTTGGTGACGATGCCGATGGGAGCCTCGTCGTCGACGACGACGAGTGACGAACAGCCGACGTCGAGCATGCGTTCGACGGCGGTATCGAGTCCGGCGTCGGCCGTGATACGGTCGACCGGTTCGGTCATCAGGTCGCGAACGGGTAGGTCGAGCATCCGGTCGGTGTCGCCCTCGCGAGCACCGAACCCGCCGTGCTGGCGGCCGGCGGAGACGGTTCCGGTGTCGCCGCCCTTACTCTTCGAGACGCTCCGCGTGATGAACGAGACGACGTCGGCGACGCTGATGATGCCGACGAGTGCGTCGTCGTCGAGCACGGGGAGATGGGTGATGCGTCGCTCGCGGAACAGGTTCAGTGCCGTGCCGAGCGTGTCTCTCGGTGCGACGGTACAGAGGTCGGCCGTGTAGACGTCGTCGACGTCGAGTGCCGAGAGCGACTCCTGAACCGTGTCGAGCAGGTCGTTCGCGTGGACGACACCGGAGAGCGTATCGCCGGCCAGCACGGGCAGGACCATCGACTGTGACTCGACCATGAGTCGTGCGGCCTCCCGGATGTCGGTCGTCTCGCCGATGGTCGGAACGGCGTAGACGAGCGAGCCAACCTTTCCCGCTGGCTTGCGGTGTGAGCCGAGTAACTGTCGGGGAGTCACGACGCCTTCGTAGTCGCCGTCGTCGGTGATGACGACCGCTTTCAGCGTCGGGTCCTCGAACGCACCGGTCAACTTCGAGATGGGCGTCTCAGCGTCGAGGGTTCGGAACTGTCGAGAAACGAGTGGTGAGATGTTCATCGAAAACCTCCAACTGTGTGTATGGGACACACAGTCATGAAGTAGTTGGACAGTTACACGACATGACAAGACCGACTGACGCAGGTACGTCACCGCGAGTTAAGTGGAAAAACGGGAGAACGGCTATCGATAGAACCGACTACAGGTGCCGCAGAGGTTCTCTTCTTTGACGTCGACTTCGCGCACCGTCGGGGAGAAGCTCATCACGCACTTCGAGTTGTCGCAGTGTTCGAGCCCGAACGTGTGACCGATTTCGTGGACGACTTCCTTTCGGACCCTATCGGCGAACACTTCACTCTGGGGTTTCGTCGAGATACCGCCGTCAGAAGACGTCTGGAGTCGATACGTAGAGATGACCGAACCGTTGCCGTTGAGGTAGGCGAGACCGAAGACGTAGTTCCGACGACGATAGAAGAGGTCCTGTGGCGTGATTCCGATGTTCTTGTCGCCGCTGCCGACCCGACTCGCCAGCTCGATGAACTCCTCGGCCCGGTACTGGTTTCGGCCACGGTCAAACGCGCCTTCGGGAATCGACTGCTCGTCGTGGACGGTCACGTCGAGGTCGTAGACGGAGCGGAGAGCGGCCGAGGCCTCCCGCTTGACCTGTGCCGGAACGTCCCCGATAGGCACGATGTCGACAAGCATGAAAGGGGTTAAGCGACCGCCTCTCATAAATATCCCGACGTGAAAAGCGCCCCTCGTGACGCACTGGTTACCCGTCTCGAACGGTACGACACACTGGTCGAGGTAGGTGTCGGTCGTAACCCGTCCGTCGCCGCCGCCCTCGCCGCCGCCGGAAAGTCGGTGACTGCGACGGACATCTACGAGTTCGACGTCCCCGAGGGTGTCCGGTTCGTCCGCGACGACGTCGTCGCCCGTAGCGAGCAGTCTGCCCCCGGCCGTCTCTACTCTGTCGACGCTCTCTACGCGCTCAACCTGCCGGGCGAACTCCACCGACCGGTCAGAGACGTCGCCCGCGCGACCGGTGCGGCGTTCGTCTTCACCACCCTCGGCTACGAAGCGCCGACTATCCCGGTGCGACGGGAGCAGGTCGGCGACGAGACGCTCTATACCGCTGTCGACCGGCGAGACTGACGATGGCGACGGAAGGATTTTAGCACGCGCGCCTCGCACGGTTCCCATGAACGCGGACGCAGTGGTCCTCGACATCGACGGAGTGCTCGTCGACGTCGCCGACTCCTACCGACGAGCCATCGTCGAATCGGTCGACCGAGTGTACGGAAAGACCATCGCTACTGAAGACGTACAGCAGTTCAAAGACGCCGGTGGCTTCAACAACGACTGGGAACTCACCGACGCCGCTGCACTGTTCGTCCTCGCCCGGCGCGAGGGGCTTCGAACGAGCGTCGACGAGTTTACCGACGCCATCGCCGAACAGGGTGGCGGTCTGGAGGCCGCTCGGGCCGTTCTCCGGGAGATGCCCAGTATCTCACAGGCGCGAGTCCGCGACAAGTGGGACAGCGACCGACTCCGCGACGTGTTTCAGACGCTCTATCTCGGCAGCGACCTCTATCGCGAACTCGAAGGCGGCGACCCCGTGTTCGACGCTCCCGGCTACATCCACGACGAACCGGTCATCGTCGAGCCGTCGACCATCGACGACCTGACGAGCCGTTTCGACGTCGGCGTCGTCACCGGCCGTCCCGCCGCCGAGGCGGACATCGCCCTCGAACGCGTCGGACTCGACGTGCCCGACGAACACCGATTCACGATGGACGACTGGGAAGAGGGGAAACCACACCCGTACGCGCTGACGACGCTCGCAGAGCGCTTCGGTGCCGACGCCGTCACCTTCACCGGCGACACCCTCGACGACGTCAAGACTGCCGTCAACGCCGCCGAGACAGACCCCACACGGGAGTACTACGGCATCGGCGTCCTGACGGGGGGGCTCACGGGCGAGGAGGGTCGACAGAAGTACGAGTCCGTCGGCGCGGCGGCCGTCCTCGACTCCGTCAACGACCTGCCCGACCTGCTCGAATGAGTCAGTACGGGCGGTTCCTCGTGACGATGCTCGTCCTCGACGCACTCGGCTACGCGCTCGTCGTCGTGCTCGTACCCTCGAACTCCATCGCCCAGTTGGCCGCGTTGGTTCCGGTGCTCCTCGTCGCACCGCTCGTCGCGCGGCGACTCGTCTACGGCGAGTGGGTCTCGCGGCCGGACGTGAGCGACGAGGAAGAGAACGACAGCGAGGAGAGTCACTGAAGCCAGTCGGTCAGCGCTCCTCGTCCAGTGAGAGCAGTCGCGTTCGACCGCCAGGGTCGAAGAGCGTCACCTCGACACCTCGCTCTCGTGCGCGTCGTCTGAGTTCGCGGGCGAGTTCGACCGTCTCGCGTTTCTCCTCGTTCGACCGGAACCGGACTCGGACGTCGTCGTCGCGCCCCTCGACGCGAAGATGGAGCGAGAACCCGGTCGGGCGAACGAACGGGGCGAGTGCACGCAAGTCAGCATAGCGAATCCGCAGCGTCTCCGGGTCGTGCGTCGCTTCGGTCCGAGAGACGGCGTGCAGACTGAACAGGCCAAGCGACTCGGGGAGGCCGAACAGGAGGCCGTCCGCCGCGTCACCGACGAGGCGCGTGAGTCGACCGTGCCGAGATGTGGCGAGGAGGAGCGAGTCACTCGTCAAGAACGCCCGTCCGGGTCGGTATCGGCTGTCTGGTGTCGGACGGAGGAGGACGTCGTAGGTGGAGGGACCGTCCATACTCGTCTCTTAACCGGACGTGACAAAGTGGTTGGGCCGTCGGCGTCCGTCGTGTGCGCACAGTCGACAGTATTACCTCTCGGCCGTCCACACTCAGCGTATGCGAATCGCACTACTCGGCGGCACTGGCGACATCGGTGAAGGATTGGCGCTCCGGTGGGCGTTCCACACGAACCACGACGTCATCATCGGCTCTCGCGACCCCGAGAAGGCCCGGCAGAAGGCCGAGGAGTACGAGACCGAACTCGACAGTCGTGGCGTCGAGAAGAAGGTCAACGGCTTCGAGAACGCGATGGCGGCAGACCGCGCCGACGTCGTCGTCCTCTCGGTGCCGCCGTACCACGTCGCCGACACCATCGAGGCAGTCGCCGACAAACTCGACGATGGAGACGTGCTCGTCACGCCCGCCGCGGGCATCAAACGCGACGACGACGGGTTTCACTACCACCCACCGAGCGCAGGCAGTGTGACGAAACTCGCCGCCGACGCGGCACCAGACGGCGTCGGCGTCGTCGGCGCGTTCCACAACCTCGCGGCGGCCCGACTGGCTGACCTGGACGCGGAGTTGGAGATAGACACCCTCCTCGTCGCCGACGACGAAGACGCCAAAGAGACCGTTCGGATGCTGGCCGAGGGTATCGAAGGACTTCGCGCACTCGACGCGGGCGGCATCGCCAACGCGGCCGAAGTCGAGTCGGTGACACCGCTTCTCATCAACGTCGCGACGAACAACGACGGGATGCACGACTTGGGCGTCCGGTTCCAGTAAGCCAGTTACGCTTCCGACGCCGGCCGGTTCCGTATCCACGTGTAGACCGCGTAGCCGACGCCGCAGACGCCGAGGACGACGAACCCGTATCCGCTGACGAGAGGCGTCGCCGGTCCGGCGAGGTTGTGTAGTCCCCACAACGTGACGAACAGTCCGAGAACGAGACCGAACAGCCACGACTCACGGAGTCGGCGATGGGCGGAGATGGCCATCACCACGACTCCGAGGACGGCGAGGACGGACGTCACCGGCCCATAGAACTCGGCGGCGAACTGCGCCGGATGGGTCCCGTACCACAGCGCCACGAGTGCCAGAGAGACGAGCGTGAACGCGAGGCTCCGTCTGTCGAACCCCTGTCCGTTCTCGGTATTGGCGGGTACGAGCTAGCATCGACCCGCGACCATCATAACCGTACTCACGGTCACAGCCGACCAGTCCGCTCACGCACGACGGTTCGCACTCGAATCGCGACCCGTCCTCGGTCGACCGGTGCTCGACACATCTATCTCTCGCCCGCGAAACAGTCGGATATGGTCAATCGACGCCTGGCACCGTTGGCCCTCGCCCTCCTCCTCGGCCTCGTCACGTTTCTCGCATGGACCGTCGAGCGGTTCCTCTGGGAACTCGCCGACGTCCGCGTGGTCCTCGGTGTCGCCGTCGAACCCGCGAGCCGTATCGTCCTCGCCGTCGTCGCCGTCACGACACTCGGTCTCGTCGAGTGGTACGCGCTCGGTGGCCGTGGGCCGCGACCGGCCGCGACCGTGCTGGCTGGTCCGCTGCTCGGCGTCGGCGCGTTTCTCGTGCTCGCCACGGTCGTCCTCGGCCCGAGTACGGACTCGCCCACGTGGCTGCTCTACCTCGCGCTGTGTGCCGCCGGAGCGGTCGCTGGTGGCGTCGCTTACGGGCTCGGCGTCCTGGTGAGGCGGCTCAGAACGAGAACGGAAGCGGCGTGAATCAGTGCGGTCGCTCTATGCGCCGGCCTGCTTGAGCGCTGCTTCGATGTCTTCGCGCTGGGTGACACCGACGAAGCGGTCGACGACGCCGTCGTCGTTCTCGACGATGAGCGTCGGCAGCGAACGGACCTGATACTGGTTGGCGATCTCCTGTTCGTCGTCGACGTCGACCTTCTCGAAGGCGACGTCCGGGTAGTCGGCCTCGATTTCGTCGAGAATCGGGTCCTGCGTCTTACACGGGCCACACCAGTCTGCGTAGAAGTCTTTGAGTCGGACAGTCATTGTTCCCTTCTCCGGATACCCTACGAATTCGTAAAAGCGTTTCCAAGGTAGCTATCTGTGCGGTCAGGCAACGTCGGCGGGGGCGAGTCGAGCTGTGAGTCCCGGACACGTCCTCGGTGAGTCTCTCGCCGTCGGCAGTGAGTCTGATTCTCTGGAGAGTCGAAACGTTTACACCCTCAAAGAGCGCACAGAACCAATATGAGCAGTGGACAGAACAGTGGCGGCTTGATGTCGAGTGCCGGACTCGTCCGGTACTTCGACGCAGAGGACCGCAACGCGATTCGTGTCGACCCCAAGACTGTCGTCGCGTTCGGCATCCTCTTCGGTGTCGGTATTCAACTCCTGAACATCGTCGCGCTGTAGTCGGCGATACCCCCGCTTCGTCTCGATAGTCTCCTCGACAGTGTCGACGCCGTGTCGCGCCCTTTTTACCGACTCACTCCACAGAATCAGCCATGCTACGCGCAGGCGTCGTCGCCGTGCAAGGTGACGTGAGCGAACACGCCGACGCCATCGAACGGGCGGCCCGCCTCCACGGCGAGGACGTCGAAATCGTCGAGATTCGACAGTCGGGGCTCGTCCCCGACTGTGACCTCCTTCTCCTCCCGGGCGGCGAGTCGACGACCATCTCTCGACTGCTCCACAGTGAGGGTATCGCCGCGGAGATTCGCGCCCACGTCGACGCCGGTAAACCCGTCCTCGCGACGTGTGCGGGACTCATCGTCGCCTCGACGGACGCCAAAGACGCCCGGGTCGACCCGCTCGGCATCCTCGACGTGACCGTCGACCGCAACGCGTTCGGCCGACAGAAAGACAGCTTCGAGGCCCCCCTCGACGTCGACGGCTTGGCGGAACCCTTCCCCGCAGTGTTCATCCGCGCCCCGCTCATCGACGACGCAGGCGACGTAGCGGTACTCGCGCGGTGGGACGGCGACCCGGTCGCCGTTCGCGACGGACCGGTCGTCGGCACCTCGTTTCATCCGGAACTCACCGACGACGTTCGCATCCATCGACTGGCGTTCTTCGCGTCGTCGGAAGCGCCTGCCGAAGCGGAGTAAGTCGAGACTCGACGAGACGGAAACACACGCTTTTCACCCTCCGCACTCCCAGAGCGAGTATGAGCGACGAGGACATCCTCGACGAACTGTTCGACCTCATCGAGGAGCGGAAGGCGGAGTTGCCGGAGGGGTCGTACACGACGTCGCTTTTCACCCACGAGAAGGGCGAGAACGCCGTGTTGGAGAAGGTCGGAGAAGAGACGACGGAACTCATCTTGGCGGCGAAAGACGACGACACCGACGAGATGAAAGCGGAGGGGGCGGACCTCCTGTATCACTTCCTCGTTCTCCTGTCGATGAAGGACGTGACGCTCGACGAGTTGCGCGACGAACTCGGCGAGCGCTTCGGCGAGCACTGAACGACTCGAATCGTCTCGAGTCGTCTCGCAAGCATTATACAACCGGGCCAGCAAGAGGACTCTATATGCCCAGTTTCGACGCCGCCGTCAAACGGACCCTCGAGAAGCAGATCTGCATGCGCTGTAACGCACGAAACCCCCAGAAGGCCAAGCAGTGCCGTAAGTGCGGCTACAAACACCTTCGCCCGAAGTCGAAGGAACGCCGCGCCGCATAAGCTGGCCGCTCACTTCTCGCGATACAGTACGACGAGCACGCCGACGAGCGCAAGCTGAACGAGTTTGTCGAAGAGGCCGAACGCCGACAGCGGGTCCGGGTTGATGACGAAGTAGGCGGCTATCTGAGCGAGTGTAAACGGAATCCCCACCGCGTAGAGTGCTCGCCGCCGAACGTTGAACAGCAGGAGGGCGATTCCCCCGAAGAACCCGAGTCCGGCGAGCACGAAGCTCACGGCGAGCGGTGAGGGGAGAAATCCGACGCCGAGCACGAGGTGAATCACGCCCGTGATTGCAGCGAGGACGATACCGACGTAGTGAAGCGTCGTCAACGATGCTGTCTCGAACCCGACGCCACGCGTCGTCGATTGGTTGAGGTCTGTTGCCATACCCCACGAACGTACGCAGAGAGAATAACTACTAGGTCGCAGACTATTCGCAGACTACTCGCCGGGGTACTTCGGCTTACGTTCTTCAGCACGGGAGAGTGCGCGTTCGACGACGTCGCGGACGCTGTCGCCGTCGGGGCCTGTCTCCGCGGTGAACGCCTCACCGTGGCCGGCGTACAGCGCCGTCACCGAATCGGGAAGCTGCTCCAACAACCCTTGCAAACTCTGGATGAGTCGCTCGCGCGACTGGCCCGGGAGGTCTGTTCGACCGAAGCTACCGTCGTCGAATGCGCCATCGTTGTAGACGACGACGTCGCCGCTGAACAGCGCCGTCTCGCCGACGAACGAGACGTGGTCGGCGGCGTGGCCGGGTGTGTAGACGACGTCGAACGTCTCGTCGCCCATCTCGACGGTGTCGCCGTCTTCGAGGGTGTGGGTCCGATGCGGATGTTCGGCGTAGGCGTAGACGTCGGCGTCGAACCGCTCGAGTACCGCGTCGAGTTGGTCGACGTGGTCCGAGTGCTGGTGGGTCAGAACGATTGCATCGAGGCTGTCGACGTGGTCGGCCACGACGTCCTCGACGCCCGGCATCGACCCGACGTCGACGAGCACCGTCCGCTCGCCTGTGACGAGATATGCGTTGCAGGTGAACTGCTCCGCACCGGCGGTGACGTTGAATACTTCCATACAGAACGGTTCTCCCCCGAGGCGGAAAACTCACCGGGATGCGGCCGATTCCCCCAGTATTTATCATTGTTCTGACACTCCGTCGGATTTTTCAGGGGCAAACCGCAATGGTGAGATATGGGATTCGGGAGCTACGACGAGTCCGAGCAGGAGAACCAGGAGTACGACGCCAACCTCGACGAGAACGACGGGGTCACCACACGTGAGAACGACCACAAGGGGAGTATGGAGTTCGAGAACGGGGCGTCGAACGACGAACTGCTCAACCGACTGCAGGACATCAAGTCCGACCAGGAGAGCTAGGTGAAACAGGGTTCGAGAGCGCTTGGCGTCGCCGCCTCGGACGGCGACACCCGAAGTGTCCTGTGCGGCGCACTGGTTCGGGCCGACCGAGTCGTCGATGGCTGTACGTTCGGCGAGTGCACCGTCGGCGGCACCGACGCGACGGATGCAGTCGTCGAACTTTTTTCGAAGCTCGGTCGCGAAGACGTCCAGTATCTCCTGCTGTCCGGTGTCGCGCCCGCGTGGTTCAATCTCTACGACTTACACGCCATCCACGAGGCGATAGAGCGGCCGGTACTCGCCGTCTCCTTCGAGGCGAGCGACGGTCTCGACGCCGCACTCCGCGAGCAGTTCACAGGCGACGCCCTCGCCGAGCGTTTCGCCGTCTACGAGTCACTCCCACCGCGTCGACGCGTCGACGTGAACGGTCACACCCTCTTCGTCCGCGGCGTCGGCGTCGACGACGACGAAGCCGAGAGCGTCGTCCGTGCGTTCACGCCCGAGGGCGGGCGACCCGAACCGCTGCGGGTCGCGCGTCTCCTCGCCCGTGCGGGGAGAGCGTTCGACGAGAGGTGTGAGAGCGAAGACGAGACCGACCGAAGCCAGCCGAATTAAGCCACTGCCGCTCCCCGTGAGCGTATGGAGATGGAGAACATGGACGGACTCTGCGTCACCGACTGCGAGCGCTGTCCCGCGCTCGTCGAGTCGCGGAGTCGAATCGTCAACGGGACCGGCCCCGAGGATGCCTCGATACTCTTTCTCGGAGAAGGCCCCGGTGCGAACGAGGACGAACAGGGCGAACCGTTCGTCGGGCGCTCGGGGAGCGTCCTCGACGACGCACTCCGCGACGTCGGACTCGCCCGCGCCGACGTTCGTATCACGAACTGCGTGCGCTGTCGGCCGCCGGAGAACCGCGACCCGACGAAAGAGGAGTTGTCGAACTGCCGTGGCTATCTCGAACGCGAAATCGACCTCGTGGACCCCGACATCGTCGTGACGCTCGGGAAGGTGCCCAGTCAGCACCTCTTGGACCGGTCAGTTGCGGTGACCAAAGAGGCCGGAAGCGTCTCCGATGCACGTCTCGGCGAGTCGTCCCGGCGAGTGTTGGTCTGTCTCCACCCGGCGGCGACGCTCTACGACCGGAGTCAGAAGGAGGCGTTCGAGGAGACGATTCGCCAAGCCGCGGAGTTGGCGGGTGTGAGCGACGAGTCGAGCGGGCAGTCACGACTCGGCGACTACTGAGCGTCGGAGAAAAGAGGGAAAGAGCGGAGAGCGAAAAGAGGAGTAGAGAGAAGCAGAGTCGACTACTTCCAGATGGACTCGGCCATCCGCTGTGGGAACGACGCGATGAGACCGAGAACGCTCTGGCCTTCGTCACTCCCACGGATGTAGGACCGCACGCGCTGGCTGAACACCTCGACGGAGATGACGAGCAGGAAGATGACGAGGATGGTCGCCATCATGTTCGTGTACTTGAACAGGCCGCGCTGGGTCTGCAGCACCTGTCCGAGACCACCGCCGCCGATGAGCCCCATCGTGACGGCGATTCGGACGTTGATTTCGAGGATGTAGAAGGTCCACGCGATGAAGGGCGTGAACACCTGACTGAGCATCCCGAAGACCACTTTCTGCGGGCCGTTCGCGCCCGTACTCTCGACTGCTTCGATGGGGCCGTCTTCGACCTCTTCGAGCGCGTCGGTGAACAGGCGACCGAGATTCCCCATCGTGTCCGTCCCGATGGCGAGCGTCGCCGTGAACGGCGAGACGCCGCCGAGCGGGATGTAGATGAGTGCCCAGACGAGCGCCGGGATGGCGCGGATGACGCTCATCGTCCCGCGGAAGATGAAGTTGAACGGGTACGGCGTCACGCGCTCGGACCCGAGGACGCCGAGGATGAGCGCGCCGGGAACGCCGAGGACGGTGCCGGCGAAGCCCATCGCGAAGGTGACGAAGACGGCACCGAGAACGGGGTTGCCGTTCTCGAACGTCATGAGGAGGTTTCGCTCCTGGATAAACGACCAGTACGCGCTCAGGTCGACGAACGGGAGGAAGCCGAACAGTTCGCCCGGCGGGAAGAACTCCCCGAGGGCGGCGGTGAACTGCGGCCAGTACTCGACGATTTCGCCGATAGAGAAACTGACCTCCGAGAGCGCGCTCTGGAAGAAGAACGCGAAGACGCCCAAGAGGACGAGCGAGAAGACGAGTCGGACGCGCTTGTGGAACTGTATCGCGGAGAGTCGTTGCTGGATGCGGTCGGTGTCAGTACTCATGTGCTCGGGCTCCACTCTGTGCGGGTCGGCCGTCTGGTTCGTCCGCTGTTCGTTCGGTTCGAATCGCGTCCGTCTCGATGTCGCCGTAAATCTCGTCGATGACGTCGACGGTGAAGTCGTCGCGGTAGCCGTCGAAGACGAGTTCGCCGTTCTTCATGCCGAGGAACCGCTCGCCGAACTCACGGGCGATGTTCACCTGGTGGAGACTGGCGATGGTCGAGAGGTCACGTTCGGCGGCGGCGCGGCGGATGTACCGCATCACGTTCTCCGCACTCGCCGGGTCGAGACTGGCGACCGGTTCGTCGGCGAGGAGGAGGTTCGGGTTCTGGACCAGCGCGCGGGCGATACCGACGCGCTGTTGCTGGCCACCGCTCATGTGTCCGGCGCGTTGATTCGCTTGGTCGAGGAGACCCACCGTGTCGAGCGCGCGAAGCGCCTCGTGTTTGTCGTCCGTCTCGTACCGCCCGAAGAGACTCTCGAGGAACGAGGTGCGTCCGAGTGCGCCGGTCAGCGCGTTGCTGTACGCGCTCATCTGTTCGAGGAGGTAGTGCTGTTGGAAAATCATCGCGACGTCGTTACGCGGTCCCTTGACGGGTTCACCGTCGATGGTGATGGAACCGCTGGTAGGCTTCGTAATTCCGTTGAGACAGCGGAGCAGCGTCGACTTTCCCGCCCCCGACTCCCCCAAGAGAACGACGAACTCACCGTCCGGAATGGTGAACGAGACGTCGTCCAGCGCCTGGACACTCCCGTACGATTTGCTGAGGTTCGTTACTTCTATTGTACTCATGTATCGTTACCGGCACGTCACGTGGCCGGTTGTTGTTGATTGATTGTTCAGTTCACCTACGAAAACGATGCGGTTCGGTTCGCGTTACTGGCCGAGCGTCACGCCGAGTTCGTCCAGCACGTTCTGCACGGGCTGGTAGTCTTCGGCGGTTCCTTCTGCGACACCCGTGAACCAGAGTTGCTGGTCGTCACCGAGTTCCTCGTTGATGAGGTCGTCCTCGCTGACGTCGAGGAGCGCTTCCTCGACGTCGCTGTAGACGTCCTGGTCCATATCCTTGCGAGCGAGAATCGGGGCACGCGGGATGGGGTCCGACGTCGCGACCAGGTCTAGTGCGGGTTCTTCGGTGCCGAGGTCGCCGTCGTTCTCCGCGGACATCTCCAAGAACTGCTCCGGGAACTGGTCTTTCGGGACGTGCGGGGCCGTCGAGAACGCACCCGTGCCCGCCGCGACGACTTCGGGGCGGTTGATCATCGTCTCGCGAGCGGTCGAGTGGTCCGACCACTGGCCCGTGAAGTCTTCGGGCGTGCCGTCGGGTGCGCCACCCGTGTCGAGACCGGCCTTGCTGAGCATGTAGAGCGGGAACAGCGAGCCACTCGTGGAGAGTCGGTCGGCGAAGGCGACGGTCTCGCCTTCGAGGTCTTCGAGCGACTCGATGCCGCTGTCGGTCGGCGTCGTGATGAGCGAGAAGTACCGCGATGCACCGTAGGCGATGCGAATACCGACGACCTGCGTCACGTCCTCGTTTGCGCCTTGAATCGCGATTGCGGGGGCGGCGTCGGCGATGTCGGCCTGTCCGCTCTTCAGTGCTTGGAGCACGGCGGCGTAGTCGGCGGCGACCGTCGACTCGATGGTGACGTTCGCTTCACTCTCGAGGTAGCTGAACAGCGGCTTGTACTGCTCTTGGATGTCGACGTCGGACTCGGCGGGCGTCAGCGCGAAGGTCAGCGTCTGTGCTTCCTCGCTGGACCCGGTCGTCGTTCCTTCGCCGGTCTCGTTCGACGTACCGCTCGAGTCGCCCGACGCTTCGTCCGCTCCGTCGCCACCGTCACCGTTCGAGTCGCCGGTACATCCGCTCAGTCCCGTCAGGCCAGCGGCACCCACCGCACCGGCCGTCTTGAGAAAGTTTCGTCGATTTGCCATTGGGCTACCATGGGCTTCGACAGGCCAGAGTTAAGCGTTCCTATTTTTTCTATTGTGTGAACAGTGTGCGGGAGTGACAATATGTGTTCTAGGAATTTTCACAGCTTATACGTTCAGTACGGACGCTCGGCAGGTGGCGACTCGTCACGATACACGGCGACGGCAGGTTCGCCCGAACGGAAACTGACTTGCCTCGGCTTCCTGTATCTCCTCACATGAGCACGACCCACCCTCAGGAGGAGACGCTGGCCGACGTCGTCGTGGTGGACTACGGTCTCGGCAACCTCCGGAGCGCCACGCGCGGTCTCGAACGCGCCGGGGCGAACGTGACTATCTCGGACGACCCCGACAGCATCGACGAGGCCGACGGCATCGTCCTCCCCGGCGTCGGCGCGTTCGGCGACGGGATGGAGAACGCCGGGCCGTTTCGCGAGGCACTCGTCGACGCCGCGGAGAACGGCACGCCAGTCTTCGGCATCTGCCTCGGCATGCAGATGCTCCTGACCTCTTCGGAGGAGGCCGACAAAGCCGGACAGGGCGACGTCGAAGGACTCGACCTCATCCCCGGCACGAACGTCCGGTTCAAAGAGGGTCAGAAGGTGCCGCACATGGGCTGGAACGAACTCGACGTCCAGCGCGACCACCCGCTCGTGGAGGGCGTGGATGGTGAGTACGCCTACTTCGTCCACTCCTACTACGCCGTCCCCGACGACGAGGAGACCGTTCTCGCGACGACGGACTACGGCGTCGACTTCCCGGCGATGCTGGCGAACGAGGCGGGCAACGTGATGGGGACGCAGTTCCACCCGGAGAAGAGCGGCGAGACGGGGCTGCAGATTCTGCGCAACTTCGTCGAGTACTGCGCCGAACGGTAGTTTCGGAACGCGGAACTCGGCTCTCTTCTGTGGTGAAATTCGTCCGGTGCGAGAGTCTCGGACCCGACGCGATGTGAAGGCTACTCGGCAAGCCCTCGTGCCCTTGCAATCCGCCAGGACAGCACAGCACCGCGCCTACCCTTCCCCATTTCTGGCGTTCACGGGCTGCGCCCGTGAGCCGAGGAGAGCTTCGCTCTCCGCTCGCGCATGAAGCGCGCCAAGCGCCCGTGGATTGACCGTCCGACGTGGCGCGTGGCTTCGCGGCGTGTCTCGGCGTCTCCGTGAGTAAAACGAACGGAGGGCAGCGAGAGCTTGCTCTCGCGAGGCGAACCACTCGTGCGAGGGAGCGGTCGGCGCTCGTGCCGACCGCGAGGGTCACGCGAGCGAAGCGAGCGGGACGACGGAAGACGGAGTCTTCCGGAACTGGGGAGGACCGAGGCTGTCGGGTGTCCTCGTGAGCAGAGTGGACGTGACGTAGCCGTTCTGTAAGATACGCGCGCTGTGTTCAACACGACCGGAGAAACATCACCGAACACCGTCGGAAGTCACGTGCGAGACGGAGAGAGTATGCAGCAAGGCGAGACGGTACCGAATCAGCCGGCAGAGAGGGAGTACTCTCGTCTTTGGTGGATGTGGTCAGAGAACAAGCGTTTCTTGTGTGTGGATTTTGAATCGAACAGACGTGACAGAGAAGAACTCCACGAGCCAAACGGCAGATGGTGAGTAGTCAACTCGTCGCCGTCGGTACACTCGTTCTCAGTATCGGCGCGCTGTGGGTCGGGGCGGAAGCGTTCGTCTCTAACGCGGCGCGGGTGGCTCGGCGCTTTGGCCTCTCAGAACTCGTCGTCGGCCTGACGGTGGTCGCGATGGGTACCTCCGCTCCCGAAGCCGCGGTCAGTATCGACGCCGCACTCGTCGGAAACGGTGATATCGCGGTAGCGAACGTCGTCGGCTCCAACCTCTTCAACATCGGAATCGTCCTCGGTGGTATCGCCGCCGTGGTCCGCGTCCGGAGTTCGCCCCGGATGGTTCGTCGAGACGGAGCCGTGATGGTCGCCTCCACGCTCTTACTGCTGGCGCTCTTGTGGGACCTTCGAGTGAGTCGTCTCGACGGAATCATCCTGTTGTCCGTGTTCGCCGGCTACCTCGTCCTCCTGTTCGTTCGTCCAGACGAGCCGACGCCGGCGCCGGACGACGAGAAGCAAATCACGTGGGGCACGGCCGTCTTCCTCGTCGGTGGACTCGGTACTATCGTCGTCGGTGCCCACTTCCTCGTGGAGTCAGCAGTGTTCATTGCCCGGGCGGCGGGACTCTCCGAGTGGGTAATCGGGGAGACCATCGTCGCGGTCGGTACCTCCACTCCGGAGATCGTGGCATCTGTTGCTGCTGCTCGGAAGGGGATGGGCGACATCGCGGCCGGCAACCTCATCGGAAGCAACGTGTTCAACATCTTACTTATCCTGGGAGTGACGTCGACAGTCGCGCCGATTGCCGTCGTCGAGACTGCCATCGGAACGACGACGTGGCTACTCGGACTCTCCGTGCTCACCGCCGTTCTCCTCGGGACGAGGGGGCGCTTAGGTCGGCTCGAAGGAGCGTTGCTCGTGGCTATCAATCTGAGTCGGTGGATACTCGACCTCTTGTAGCCGCAACGCGTGGTTCGACGACCCGTCTCGCTGTTCGGCTCCCCCGACGCACCACCTGTGAGACCGACGCTCTGTGTCCACCAACTCACACCCGTTAGCTGTCGACGGACAGGAACCGACTCGCGCTCCCGATTCAGCACGGTTTCTACAACTCATCCGGCGCTTGCGATTTCGAGAGAGCCATCCCCACCACTATCTATCGAACCCGACGGCCTTTTGCCACACACCGGCAAACCACTGCGTAACATGAAGGCAGTCACGCTCGGCCCGGCGGGGACGTACTCCCACCGCGCCGCCCGCGCCGTCGCAGACGACGTCGAGTTCCGCGAATCGGTCTCCGCCATCGTCGCCGCCGTCGCCGACGGCGAGTACGAACGCGGCGTCGTCCCCATCGAGAACAGTATCGAAGGCAGCGTCACCGAGACGCTCGACGCGCTCTCCGACAACGACGTCTCCGTCACCCAGGAGATAGTCACGCCCATTCGCCACGCGCTACTCGCCCAGAGCGGGAACTTCTCCACTGTCGCCAGCCACTCGCAGGCTCTCGCACAGTGTCGGACCTACCTCGAAGCCGAGTATCCGGACGTGGCGTTGGAAGCCGTCGCCAGCACCGCCCGTGGCGTCGAACGCGCTCGCAACGACCCAGCGGTTGCGGGAATCGGCCACCCGGATAACGCAGGCGACGACCTCGAAATCGTCGCCGAGGACATTCAGGACCGCCAGTCGAACGCGACGCGCTTCTTCGTCGTCGCGCCGCCGAGCGAGCGCTCCGACGCGGGCGGGAAGTCCTCCGTCGTCGTCTATCCCAACGCCAACTACCCCGGCCTCCTGCTCGAACTGCTCGAAGCGTTCGCCGAGCGCAACATCAACCTCTCGCGCATCGAGTCGCGCCCGAGCGGTGACCGTCTCGGCGACTATCTGTTCCACATCGACTTCGAGGCTGGACTGTACGAAGAACGAGCACAGGAGGCACTCGCCGACGTCGAAGCGATTGCCGAGAAAGGGTGGGTCCGGCGACTCGGCTCCTACGACACGCGACACGTGCTGTACTGAGCCAGTCAGCCCGTCCTGTCGCCGCCGTAGCAACAATATTAAAGTGGTAATCGCACCGACAGTATAGTACGATGCCGAATCGTTCAAACCCCTTCAAAGACATCGAAGAGTTGTTCGACCGGATGGGCCGTGGCTTCGAACCGAGCGGAATCGGGATGCGCGACGTCGCCGTCGACGTCTCCGAGACGGACGAAGACGTCGTCGTCACTGCGGACCTTCCCGGGTACGAGAAGTCCGACATCGACGTGACCGCCGCCGACGGTCGACTGACCATCGCCGCCGCGAGAGACGAGACAAGTGAGACCGAAGACACCCACTACCACCGACGTGAGCGAACTCACCGCGAGGTTCGACGAAGCCTGCATCTCCCAGCGGACGTCGAGGAGACGGCGGCGAACGCGACGTACCAGAACGGCGTGCTCACCGTGACGCTCCCGAAGGTCCAGTCCGACGACGAGGAGGAAGGCTTCGACATCGACGTCGAGTAGTCTCTCGTCCTCACGCGTCACCGATATCGTCTCAGTTTTTCCTTCGACTCGCTCAACAGCGACTCAGTCAGCCGACTGCCAGAGCCATACCTGGCAAAATCAGTGGATAGCGACTCTCTCGCGTGCGATTAGATAGCCAAGCTCCGGCAAAATTTAAGCTCCCAAACGGCGTATGATGGTGTCGGAGATATTCATGATGCGACGTTCTAACCCGTTCGATTTCAGCGACTTCGAAAGCATGTTCGACCGAATGAGCCGACAGTTCGAGGAGATGAACCGTCAACTCGGCTCGTGGGACAGCAGTAGTGCTGGCGAAATCGTCGGCCACCGCGGGATGGCCATCGACGTCGCCGAGTACGACGACAACCTCGTCGTCGTCGCCGACGTCCCGGGATTCGAGAAAGAAGATATCGACCTCAAAATCTCCGGACAGGTGCTGACCATCGTCGCCGAACACGAGATGGAGTCGGAGTCCACATCCGACGCCGAATCCGAGTCCGACGACGAACAGGGAGAGTTCATCCGCCGCGAGCGACGGAGCCAGTCCGTCCGACGGAGCTTCCGACTTCCCGTCGAAGTCGACGAGGAAAGCGCGAGCGCCTCCTACCACAACGGTGTGCTCACCGTGACGCTCCCGAAGATGCAGCACGACGACGAAGACGACTCGCACCACATCGACGTCAACTAAGTTCGTCTCCGAGAGACCGAACTCGTCCCGAGCCGACGACATCGTCGGCAATCCCGTTTTTTGTGAGACCACCGCCGGAGTGGCGACGCCGTCGCTTCGGTTCGTGCTCTCGTGGACCCCACTCGAGCGAGTTGCGTGTGACCACCCACCACATTCGATTGGACAGCGGTCTACGTCAGGTATAGGAGTATTTTAGGGTACGACCCGACACACACGACTATGGACTACGACCCGCAGGAACTCGAACAGCGCTGGCGAGAGCGCTGGGCCGAGAGTGGTCGGTACGAGGCCGACCCGAGCGACGTGGCGGCGCACGCTGGCGGCGACGAAGCGGCCAGCGACGACGAGGAACCGACGTTCATCACCGTCCCGTACCCGTATCCGAGCGGCGGGATGCACATCGGTCACGCCCGTACCTACACCGTCCCGGACGTCTATGCTCGCTACCGGCGACAGCAGGGCGACAACGTGCTCTTTCCCATCGGATGGCACGTCACCGGCACGCCCATCATCGGCGCAGTCGAGCGCCTGAAGAAGCGCGAACCCAAGCAGATGTCAGTCCTGCAGGACACCTACAACGTCCCCGAAGAGACGCTCTCGGAGTTGGAGACACCGATGGGCTTCGCGAACCACTTCATCGAGGAGCACTACAAGAAGGGGATGCAGTCGCTGGGACTCTCCGTCGACTGGCGACGCGAGTTCAACACCAACGACGAGCGCTACTCGCAGTTCATCACGTGGCAGTACGAGACGCTGCGTGACCACGGCCGACTGGAGAAGGGTCTGCACCCCGTCAAGTTCTGTACCGACGAACAACAGCCAGTCACGACGCACGACCTACTCGAAGGCGAGAACGCGGAGTTCCAAGAGTACACGCTGGTTCGGTTCGGGTGGGACCGCGAGGGTACTGAGGTCACTGTACCGATGGCGACTCTCCGCCCCGAGACGGTCTACGGCGTCACGAACGCCTACATCGACCCCGAAGCGGACTACGTCGTCGCCGACGTAGATAGTGAGAAGTGGTTCGTCTCCGCCGAGGCGGCCGAGAAACTGCGCTTGCAAGCCCACGACGTCGAGGTTCTGGAAGAATACGAAGGGAGCGAACTGGTCGGTCAGCGCGTCGAGAACCCCATCACGGGCGACGACGTGCTCGTCTTGCCCGCTGGCTTCGTCGACGCCGACAACGCCACTGGCGTCGTCATGTCCGTTCCCGCCCACTCGCCAGACGACTACGTCGCCCTGCAGGAGGCGAAAGCCGACACGGAGTATCTGGAATCCTTCGGCATCGACCCCGCCGACGTGGCCGACATCGAGCCGATTCCGATTCTGGACATCGAGGACGACGACGAGGACTGGGGCGAGGTTCCCGCGCAGTACGCCGTCGAGTCCAACGGCATCGAGTCGTCGGACGACCCCAAACTCGCGAAGGCCACCAAGGACCTCTACAACAAGGAGTTCCACGCGGGCCACCTGAAAGACATGTACGGCGAGTACGCCGGCGAGTTGGTCAAGGACGTCCGCGAGCGGTTCAAAGACGACAACGCCGACACCGGCGCGTTCGACCTGATGCAGGAGTTCTCCGAGGAGGTCGTCTGTCGCTGTGGTGGCGACGTCGTCGTCGCCGAACAGGACACGTGGTTCCTGACCTACAACGACGAGGACTGGAAGCGGATGGCCCACGAAGTCGTCGACGGGATGGACACCATCCCGGACAACACCCGGGGCGAGTACGACCACACCATCGACTGGCTGAACGAGTGGCCCTGCATCCGTAACTACGGACTGGGCACGCGCCTGCCGTGGGACAAGGACTTCGTCATCGAACCCCTCTCCGATTCGACGGTCTACATGGCGTACTACACCATCGCCCACCGTCTGCAGGACGTCCCCGTCGAGGACCTCGACCGCGAGTTCTTCGACGCCCTGTTCTACGGTGAAGACGCCGTCGACGACGCCGACGAGCGCGCACTGAGTCTGCGCGAGGAGTGGCAGTACTGGTACCCGGTCGACTATCGGTTCTCCGGCAACGACCTCATCTCGAACCACCTGACGTTCTACCTGTTCCACCACGCCGACCTCTTCGACGAGTCGATGTGGCCGCAGGGTATCGTCATCATGGGGATGGGCCTGTTGGAGGGCGAGAAGATGTCCTCCTCGAAGGGCCACGTCGTCCTGCCGGGCGAGGCCATCGAGAAGTACGGGGCCGACACCGTCCGGTTCTTCCTGCTCAATTCGGCAGAGCCGTGGCAGGACTACGACTGGCGCGCTGACCAGGTCGGCAGCGTCCGCGACCAACTGAACCGGTTCTGGAACCGCGGGCAGGACCTCATCGAAGGACCGGACGGTGACCGCGACGAGTTGCAGCACATCGACCGCTGGCTGCTGTCGAAACTGCAGGACACCGTCGAGACGGTCACCGAGGCGATGGAGAACTCCGAGACGCGGACGGCGAGTCAGGCCGCGTTCTACGGCTTAGAAGAGAGTCTGCGCTGGTACCGACGACGCGCCGACCTCGACCGTTCGGGCGCACAGTGGACACAGCGACACGTCCTCGAAACGCGCCTGCGACTACTCGCGCCGTTCGTGCCGTTCCTGACGAACGAACTCCACGAGCAGTTGACCGGGACGCCCGCCGAAGACGCCCCGTGGCCGGAGGTAGACGCCGAGTTCGAGAGTACCGTCGTCGAAGTCGAGGAGCGGCAGGTCGAGCGACTGACCGAAGACGTCCACGACATCATCGACGTGACCGACACCGACCCCGAGACGATTCGGGTCTACGTCGCCGCCGACTGGAAGAACCTCGTGTTCGACACCGTCGCCGACGTCGGGACGAACGTCGGCCAGGTGATGGGCGAGGTCATGCAACACGAGAGCCTCCGCGAGCGCGGCAACGAGGTGAACCAACTCGTGCAGGACCTCGTCGACGTCGTCCGTGGCCTGGACGACGACGCCATCGAGGCGATGCGCGAGATGGACGAAGCGACCGTCTACGAGGACGCGACCGGCTTCCTCCGCCGCGAGTTCGACGCCGACGTGGAGATCTACGTCGAGGGGAGCGAAGACATCCACGACCCCGGTGAACGCGCCGACAAGGCGACGCCGTTCCGTCCCGCAATCCACCTCGAATAGCCCGAAAACCACCGGACACGACCCGGTTTCGGAGCTGTTTCCGAATCAATACTTATCCGTGCGCCGATGCTACAGACAGTCATGAGTAGCGAATCAGACGAGTCTGACCCGGGTGTGTTGACGAAAGCCTACCGGACGGTGACGCCGGGGTACAAGAGCCACCCCGACAGCGAGATGAACGTCATCGGGTTGACGTACTTCCTCGTCCTGCTCGTCCTGCTCGTCCCGCTCTTTCCGTTCATCGTCCTCGTCTGGGCCATCAGTAAAGTCCTCGAAGCGCTCACACAGTCGGGCGTCGACGAGTAAGAGACGCAAAAAAAAAACAGTAGAGTGCAGTGAGCGGACGGTGTCGTCGGTCTGAGTTCGTCGTGAATCAGGTTACTCGGCGAGGCCGAGCAGGTCGAACTCGTAGCCGTTGTCGTTCTCGTTCGCGTGTTCGTAGGCGACGTGGGCGGCGGCGACGTCCTGAATCGCGAGACCGGTGGAGTCGAAGACGGAGATGCCGTCGTCGGCCGTTCGGCCCTCCTTCGCGCCGATGACGATTTCGCCGATTGCACCGTAGATGTCCGAGTCCACGAGGACGCCCTCGTGGTACGGGACGTTGATTTCGCCCGAGTGAGTGGTCTGGTCGAAGTCGTCGATGACGAGTTTGGCGTCCAGAAGCACGTCGTCGGCGAGTTCGTGTTTGCCCTCGGCGTCGGCACCCATCGCGTTGATGTGGGTGTGGTCGCCGACGGCGTCGCGGGGGACGATGGGGTCTTCGACGGGCGTCACCGTCGAGAGCACGTCACAGCCAGCGGCCTCCTCGATGGAGCCAGCGCGGACGTCGAAGTCGTCCTCGAACGCGTCGATGAAGTTCGCGACGCGTTCCTCCGAGAGGTCCGAGACGACGACTTCCTCGATGGGACGAATCTCGGAGATAGCGCGCAGTTGCGTGTACGACTGGACACCGGCACCGATGAGACCCATCGTCGTCGCATCTTCGACGGCGAGGTGGTCGGTGGCGACGGCGGCGGCCGCACCCGTCCGGAGCATCGTCAGTTCCGTCCCGTCCATCAGGGCGAGCGGGAACGCGTTCTCGGGGTCCGAGTAAATCATCGTCCCCATGACGGTCGGAAGGTCGTACTTGTCGCCGTTGTCCGGGTGGACGTTGACCCACTTGATGCCGGCGGCGTCCCAGTCACCAGCGTCCAGATAGGCGGGCATCGACCGGAAGTCACCGTTGTACTGCGGGAGGTCGATGTAGGACTTCGGCGGCATCTGTGCGTCGCCGTTCTCGTAGGCGGCGAAGGCGTCTTCGATGGCCGAGATGAGTTCGTCCATCTGGCAGTTGGCGTGAACGTCGTCGCTGTTGAGGAGCAGCGTCTGCATGGACGCAATTTTTGCTGGACCGTATTTAGTTCATGCTAAACACCGGGGCAGCTGTCCTCGACTCCGCTACTAACGACTGGTTACAGTCTGAAAACCCGACGTTATAGATGTTATAATAAAGACACGACAGAGCACGGTTCTGGTCGCAGGCCAAGACATGACAACACACGACACAGAGCCAACGGCGGAACGAGACAGTATCGACGGTGTGCGGCGGAACGTCCTGCGAACGCTCGGGGCAGGAGCAGCCCTCGCGGCGACGAGTGGCGTCGCCGGAGCGACGACGGGAGGAGGGAGACTGTACGACGTCGACGACGACACCTCGGACGCCGACATCGACCCACAGTTCGGATTTCCAGCGGCCTCCGCAGAGGTCGAGCCACCGGTCGAACCGGACCACGAGATACAGATACTCATCCAACCTCGCGAGGGAGCGGAGATTCCGGAGTTCTTCTTCGAACCGACCGGGCTGTACGTCGAACTCGGCGACACGGTGAAGTGGAACTTCGTCACCGGTCACCACACGGTGACGGCCTATCACCCCGGGTTCGGTTACCAGCAACGCGTCCCGGACGGCGTTCCGCCGTTCTCCGCGCCGGCGATTCCACAGGGTGGCTACTGGCTCTACACGTTCGAGACGGAGGGCGTCTACGACTACCACTGCGCGCCGCACGAGATATTCGGGCACGTGGGTCGAATCGTCTGCGGGTCGCCGGAGGGGTTCGAGCCACTGCCGGACCTGTGTGCTGGCGGACCGCCGAGTGAGGAGGGAGCGGGGGACGAAACGAGCGAAGGTGGGGAAGGCGAAGAAGAGGGGCAAGAAGGAAGCGAAGGAGACGGAGAAGATGAAGGCGGTGAAGAAGGTGAGGGAGGTGGCGGCGGCGAACCCGAACTGCGGACGCCCGCGTTCACCGCCTACACCGTCTTCTCGGACGAGTCGCTCGCACCGGAGTGTATCGTCCGCGAGGGTGCCCAACCGTGGAGTACGATAGACCCCGACAACAAGCAACTATTCGTGCGTATCGAAGGGTTCCCGCCCTGCGCTTCCGAGTAGCGCCGGTTACACTCACACGATTTCTTTCGGCGGCGACGAACGCTGTCGCTCCGGGTTCTGAAAAATACGAGAAGGTCGGTCGTCGAGCGGTGCAGTGGTCGGGTCGGATGAGCGGCTTCGTCTACGCCGCACCTCGCGGGCTTCGCCCGCTCGGTTTTAGAGGTTCGTTCCGAACCTCTCTCACATCGCGCCGCCCATTCCGCCCATGCCGCCCATGCCACCCATGCCGCCGGGTGCGCCGCCCTCGTCGTCGTCGCCCTTGGTGGAGAGGTCACCAGCGGCGATGATGTCGTCGATTTTGAGGACGAGGTTCGCAGCCTCGGTGGCCGAGGAGATGGCCTGCTCTTTGGAGTGGGCCGGTTCGACGACACCTGCGTCGAACGTGTCGACGACGTCGCCCGTGAAGACGTTCAGGCCAGCGCGGACCTGTCCGTCCTCGTGTGCGGCGCGGAGGTCGACGAGCGTGTCGATGGAGTCGAGACCGGCGTTCTCGGCGAGGACGCGCGGGACGAGTTCGAGCGCGTCGGCGAACGCTTCGACGGCGAGCTGCTCGCGACCGGAGACGGAGTCAGCGTAGTCGCGGAGTCGCGAGGCGAGTTCGACTTCGATGGCACCGCCGCCCGCGACGACGCGGCCGTCGGAGACAGTCGTCGAGACGACGTCGAGTGCGTCCTGGATGCCACGTTCGAGTTCGTCGACGACGTGGTCGGTGGAACCGCGGAGGAGGATGGTGACGCCGTGGGCGTCGTCGCCCTCGACGTAGAACAGTTCGTCCTCGTCGTCACGCGAGACCGACCCGTGACCGAGGTCGGAGGCCTCGAGACTGTCGAGGTCCGAGACGATGGAACCGCCGACGACGTTCTTGAGGAACTTGATGTCGGACTTCTTGACGCGGCGTACTGCGAGGATGCCCTGCTTCGCGAGGTAGTGCTGGGCGAGGTCGTCGATGCCTTTCTGGCAGAAGACGACGTCGGCACCGGAGTCCTCGATCTGCTGGACCTTCTTCTTCAGCTGTTTCTCCTCTTGGTCGAGGAACTGCTGAAGCTGGTCCGGACTGTCGATGGAGACGTTCGTGTCGGCGGAGGCCTCCTCGACTTCGATTGCTTCGTTGAGCAGGAGGATGTTCGCGTCCTCCGCCTCGGTCGGCATGTTGTCGTGGACCGGGTCCTTGTCGATGACCGCGCCGGTGAGAAGCTCGGACTCGGAGGCCGAGCGACCGGTCTGGGTCTCGAGCTTGACGTTCTCGAGGTCGACGACGTGCGAGCCGTCGTGGGCTTCGACCGTCACCTGACGGACGGCGTCGACGACGAGCTGGGCGAGGACGTCCTTGTTGAGCTCGGTGCCCTTGCCCGTCATGGAGGTCTCGGCGACCTTCTTCAGGAGTTCTTCGTCGTCGGGGTCGACGGATTCAGCGATGTTGCTGATCTCCTCACGAGCCTTCTCGCTCGCGAGGTGGAAGCCCTTGATGACCGCCGTCGGGTGGATGTCCTGTTCGAGGAGGTCTTCGGCGTTCTTCAGCAGTTCGCCAGCGATTGCGACGGCCGTCGTCGTCCCGTCGCCTGCCTCGTTCTCCTGCGTCTCGGCGACTTCGATAATCATCTCGGCCGTCGGGTTGTCGATGTCCATCTCCTTGAGGATGGTCACACCGTCGTTCGTGATGGTGACGTCGCCCATCGAGTCGACGAGCATCTTGTCCATCCCTTTCGGGCCGAGTGTGGAACGTACTGCCTCTGCAACTGCGCGGGCAGCACGGATGTTGTACTCCTGCGCGTCGCGGTCCTTGACGCGCTGGGAATCGTCTCCGAGAATGATCATCGGCTGACCCTGTTGCATTCGCTGACTCATGGTTCATCGCCTGATTGTTTGTCCTTCTATATAAGCGGCACGATTTTTGCCGGAGTCGAGTGACGTGTTGTCAATCGTCGTAGTCGACGAAACCACCAGACTGCTCACCGTTCGCTGGACGTGTTGTGAACGTCTCGCACGTTTTCAATCGACTGACAGTCACCACTCTCGAGCTCATTTATATACTGTTCGAGCAGTCACGTGACGATACAATCCGGCGACCGAGTCGGTCCGAGGCACAGACGTCGAAAAGCTGACTTCGAAGGAACCGACTGCTGAGAAGAGTTCGTAAATCGCGTGACGAGGTCGGACAGGAGCGGTCGCTCTCGCTTCGTCAGACACTCGGTTGCTTATCGTACTCGGTCGAGGGGGACTGCGTTGTCGGCGCGAAGCCACGCGAACTCGTTTCGCGTGTCGTACATCTCGACGAAGCCATCGTCGCAGACAAGCGTCTCGTACCGGCCACGTCGTCCGTTAGTTTCGCCCTCCATGGTCGTCTGCACAGAGAGGGGCGAGTAGACGATATACCCGTTTCGGTCAGACAGTCGCTCACACCTGACGAGCGCCAGTCATTCGTCGACCGGTTGTTTCCAGTGAATCGTCACCGTCCCGACGGCGAAAGCGTCGTCGGTGTTAGTGTCCCGACGGAACTGAATCGTGTTCGTCCCTTCGTGGAGCAACGCTCCAGTGAGCGTATCGACCCAGTACTGCCAGCCGTCGTTGGGCGGGATGTCGAACCCGCTCAACGACTCGCCGTTGACGAAAATCTCGTGGCCGTACTCGGCGACGTCGAACGCTTGAATGCCGACGTAGGCGTCGGTAGCTTGTGCGGTCGGAACGGTGAACTCGAACGTGTCGGTCTCGTCGCCGGCCACTGTCGCCCAGTCGAGGGCGAGATGCTCTCCCGCCGGAGCGAGTTGTGCGCCGACGTAGACGGTTGCGTAGTTTGCACTGGTCTGCACGGCCGTCGCTACTCGGCGGGGTCTCAAAAACACGGTGCCTCCCACGGCGTGTGCGGACGCGCGTGACGTGAAAAATCAGTCCGGGTACCGAAGTCAGTCACCGAGTTCGTCAGTTTCGGCGGGGTCCGTGAGGAACTCGGAGTCGACGTCCGCCCCGAAACGCGGTGGTTCCTCTTGTGTCTCTGCTCCCAGTTCACGTCGAGTGAGTTCGGCTTCGAGCTGTGCTTCTTTGTTGAGGCCTTTCTTCTCGCGGCCACTCTTCGTGTCTGGCATTGTCATGCATGGAATGGCAACGAAAGGTGATGAAGTTTTTTGAAAACATCCTGACATTCTGAAGAGGAAGAACGTCAGGCGAAGAACCGAGACGAACGGATTCGGAGTCGTTCGACGCCGACGCAGTTGTAGGCCAGAAGTGAGCATACGAGGTGCTCGCCGGTCTGTGTGCGATAGAAGTCGGCAGGGTGGAAATTCGAACCACGGTCGGTTCGTTCGCTGACGCTCACGTCACTCTCTGGTTCAAATCCTTGTGTCTCGGTTTTACTCGAAAGACGGTGGTCACAGCGCGATGAAACGCGCTGCTTGGCACGTAGTTTCTCGAGAAACGCCAGGACAGGGATTTGAACCCTGGATCCCAGAGGGAACACGCTTTCCAGGCGTGCGCTTTACCACTCAGCCATCCTGGCTCGTACCCCAACGTACCGGGGTGGGAAGTTTAAGTCCTTCCTTTCCGTGCGACGCGATACTCGGTGACGTAAGCCGCACTCGCGACGACGACACCGAGGACGACGGCGACGCCGAGACGGACCAAGAACGACAGCGGAAGTGGTCCGACGAGGAGGACGTACCCCTGCGTCAGTGCGAGGAAGGTCAGGGCGCCGACCAACCCCCACAGGACGCCCGACTTGGTTCGCGGCCGCACGTCCGACTACTCCAGGGAAGCGATTGCTTCGATTTCGACGCCGGCACCCTTCGGCAGGTTGGCCACCTCGAACGCACTCCGTGCGGGCGGTTCCTCGTCGAAGTACGTCTTGTACGTCTCGTTCATCTCGTCGAACTCTTCGATGTCGTCCAGGAGGACGGTCACTTTCAGCACGTCCGAAGCGTCCGCACCCTCTTCGGCGAGGATGGCCATCACGTTGTCCAGCGACTGTTCGGTCTGCGTCGCGATGTCGGCGTCGTCGAGGAGGTCACCGTCCGGCGTGAGCGGAATCTGGCCCGCCGTGAAGAGCAGGTTTCCGTCTGTCGTCGCCTGACTGTACGCGCCTACCGCCGCGGGTGCATCGTCGGTGCTGATGATTCGCTTCATGTCCGGAGGGTCGGACGGCCCGGACTTATACGGGTGGGGTCGACGCCGGACCGACGACGTTGAGGTGCGGGCGGCCGAGCGAACGAACGTGAACCGACGTCTCGTCGCCGTCGTCTCGGGAGCAATCGGTCTCGCCGCTGCCATCCTCGCGACTCGTCTACGGTGCGCTCGCCGACGCGCCGCGAACGTCCCGCTCAGCCCGCTCACCGCCGGTCGACACGTCGGCGCGGACTGGGTCGAACGGACGGGTGTCGGCACCGACGACCGGCCCGTCGGAGAGATGGACGACTTCGACGCACTCGCTCGACCCGACTTCGACCCCGAGCGCGTGGACCCGGCGGTCCGGCGGTTCTACGAGCGCACGAGCGAGTACGACCTCCAGTATCGAGTGCGCTGGGAACGCGGGTTCCGTCTCGGTGCCGCCGTCGCCACCCGCTTCACGAGCCGTCTCGAACAGTTGAACCTCCCGGCACCGGGCGAACGCGGGTCGGTGACGGGAGACGACAGCACAGACGAACACGGCTGGCGGGGACTCCGGAGTCGGTTCGTCGCGGTCGACCCCGACGCCGATGCACGGGCAGAAGCCCGGGCGTGGGTTCGAACCGACACGGACACTGGTGAGGGAGTGTTCGTCGCCGTCTACGGTGCCCACGAGCGTGACGACGAACGCTTCGTCAACATCGCAGTCCCCCTCCCGTGGACGAACCTGAGTACGGTGCTCCGAGTCGAACACCACGACCGACCGGGTAGCGTTCGGCTGGCGACGGCGGGAGACGGTGAAGTGGGCGACCCGGGACTCTACCTCGTCACCCCCGTCGGGGCGTTCGCACTGCCGATGGAGCAACGATTCCAGGTGTGGCCGGTCGAAAGAGAGACGCGAACAGCGCGAGACGACGGACCGACCACGTCGCTGCGAGCGACCCACGAGATGTGGGTGCTCGGCCAGCGATTCCTCGTCGTGGAGTACCGGATTCGACGGCGGGAGGAGTGACCGCCCCGTCAGCGCGGTTCGAACGTCCCTCGCAACTCCGCCTCGGCGAGGACGTGCCCGGCGATGGCTTCTTGGAGTTCGGCCTTCGTCGACCCTCGGTCGAGTGCGAGTTCGGTGTCGAGGGCGTATAGGTGAAACCGGTATGTGTGCTCTCGGTCCGGTGGTTTCGGACCACCGTAGCCACTGTTGCCGTAGCTGTTTCGTCCTTCGGTTGCACCCGTCGGCGTCGTCCCCTCGGCAATCTCGCCGGTTGCCGGGTCGACGTTCCACACCGTCCAGTGGTTCCACACCTTCCCAGCAGGCTTCTTCGCGTCCGGGTCGTCGACGACGAGCGCCAGCGACACGGTGTCGTCGGGCACGTCTTCGACGGCGAGCGGTGGACTCACGTTGTCGAAGTCGTACCCGTGTTTCTGTGGAATCGGGTCGCCGTCGCCGAACGCCGGACTGGAGAGCTTCATAGTCATGGTACGACGTACCAAACTCTGAGCGTTTCGGCTAGGTCGGTGACGAGCGTTCGGTGAACCGAGACGACGCGTTGGCTGCCCGCAAAAGACGTTATCGCAGTTCGCCGAAACCGCGTCGCCGAGACGCTGCCGATTCCACCGGAAATAGAGGGGTTCGACGGAGTTAGACCAACACTTCGACTTCGTAGCCGTGTTCGCGGAGTCCCGCTAGTAACTCCTCGACGTGGTCCTCGCCACGGGTTTCGAGGTCCAACTCGACCTCCGCGGCGTTCATGGCGATGTTTCTGGAGGTCCGGTCGTGCTGGATAGCGTAGATGTTGGCTTGGTGGGCCGCGATGACCTCGATGAGTCGCTCCAGTGCGCCGGGGCGGTCTTTGAGGACGGTCTGTACTTTCAGGTAGCGCCCCGTCTCGACGAGGCCGCGCATGATGACCGTCGTCAGCACGTTCATGTCGATGTTGCCGCCGCAGAGCGCCGGGACGATAGTCTCACCCTCCTCGTAGTCGAACTTGTCGAAGATGAGCGCCGCAAGGGCGACTGCACCGGCCCCTTCGACCAGCGTCTTGCTCCGTTCGAGGAGATAGGTGAGTGCGACGGCAATCTCTTCGTCGGAGACGGTGACGACTTCGTCGACGCGCTCTTGGATGACTTCGAACGGCCGTGTCCCGACGTTCCGCGTCGCGATGCCGTCGGCGATGGTGTCGACGCTGTCGAGTGGCGTAGTCTCGCCTTTGTCGAGCGAGTTGGCGACGCTGGAGGCTCCTTCGGCTTGCACGCCGATGACGCGGGCATCGGGCACCTGCTCTTTGACGGCCGTGGCGATGCCCGAGATGAGGCCGCCGCCGCCGATGGGGACGACGACCGTGTCGAGGTTCGGGCAGTCCTCGACGATTTCGAGGCCGATAGTTCCCTGTCCGGCCATGACGGAGTCGTCGTCGAAGGCGTGGACGTAGATGCGTCCCTCGTCTTCCTCTATCTCGTGGGCCTTGTCCTGTGCTTCGTTGTAGTCCGCACCGGAGAGGACGACTCGGCCACCGTAGCGCTCGGTCGCTTTGACCTTCGTGATGGGCGCGTGTTCCGGCATGACGATGGTCGAATCCACGCCGGCACGCGTGGCCGCGAGTGCGACACCCTGTGCGTGGTTTCCGGCGCTGGCGGTGACGACGCCTGCGTCTTTCTCTTCTTCGGTGAGCGTGGTGATGCGGTTCATCGCCCCGCGAATCTTGAACGACCCGGTGCGCTGGAAGTTCTCCAGTTTGAGATGGACGTCGGCCCCCGTCATATCGGAGAACGTGTGTGAGTATTCGAGCGGTGTGTGTCGTGCGACTTCGGCGACGCGTTCACGTGCGTCGAGAACGTCAGAGAGCGAGAGCATACCCGTCGCTACTCCACCAGTGTTGTTAATCGTTTAGTCCTAGAGATGCGAGCGACGACGCCGTCGCTCGGTAATGTGGGTCACTGAAGGGGGAATTGTAGGTGCGCGTGACGCGCAAGCAAACCGTTGCCCCGAAAGTATATAAATATCCTCCACGCGGAGTGAAAGTGAAACCGCACGACAGCGTCGACCTAATCGGCGCGTCAGACGCCTGTCGGCCACCCGTCGGCTGGTGTCGATGTCCCTCAATCGGCCGGTCGAACAGTGACGTCGTTGTCGTCGACGTAGCGTTCGACCCGGGCTTCGAGAGAGCCATCACCCGGCCAGTGTACGTCGTCTGCGACGTCGAGAAGCGTCGGGTCGCCGACGTAGACGGCCACCCTGTCGCCGTGTTGAGAAGCGTCGCCGACCCACGGCACCGAGACGCGGACGTAGAGGTCGCGGTCGACCCCTTCGTAGGCGTCGAGTGCCGCGACGTCGGCGGTTCGGAGGAGACGACCACCGACCGACCCACCCGGTGCGAGCGTCGGATAGCGTCCTTCGACCGGGTGGAGTCCATCCAGTACCGCCGCTCCGACGTAGCTGTACGAGTCGACGACCTGTGCGACCTGTTCGGGGTTCGTGAGCGTGCCGTAGACGAAGGTGTCCATGTCCGGTCCTTCGGTGGGCACGTAGTTGAACCTCTCGCGAGAGTCGAGCGGAACACCGGCCAACCCGTCAGGTTCCGGTACGGTGAAATCCGGTGGCTCCGCAGTCACTCTGTGAGCGAGAGCCGACTGCTCGGCGTCTGGAAGCGCGTCTTCGGACTGGCGTGGCCGGTGATGGCCGAGCAGACCTTCCGAACACTGATGCGGACGACGGACATCCTCGTCACCGCGACTATCTCTCCCGTCGCCGTCGCGGCTATCGGCCTCGCAGACCTCTACGCGCGTTTCCCACTTTGGATTGGCCTCGGCACCGGCGGCGGCGCAATCGCCCTCGCCAGTCAGGATACGGGCAGCGGTGCCGACGCCAACCGAGACCAAGCCATCAGTATCGCCCTCCTCCTCGGTGCCCTCTTGGGGGTTCCGTTCGTCGCGTTCGGCCTCCTGTTCGGTCGAGCGGCCATCGCCCTACTCGGTGCACCGGCCGAAGTCGCGACCCTCGGCGGCGTCTACCTGGCCGTCATCTTCCTCACCGCACCGGCCCGTCACGTCGCACTCATCGCCGCACGTTCCTTGCAGGGAACCGGTGACACCAAGACACCGATGTACGTCAACGTCGTCGCCAACCTGTGTAACATCGCCGGGAGCGTCGTGCTCGGACTCGGTCTGTTCGGGACGCAGGGCGCGAGACTCTTCGGTGTCGAAATCACGGGCGTCGTCGGCGTCGGTATCGCTACCTCGGCGGCGAACCTTCTCACCGCCTCCTTGCTGCTCGTCGCCCTCCGAACCGACTGGACCGACGCGTCGATCGTCCGGCCGAGTAACCCCATCGTCGCGAAGCAACTCGTCGTCGTCAGCGCCCCCTCCGTCGCAGAGGGACTCGCCTCGACGCTCGCAGAGTTCCCGCTCAACAGCATCCTGCTCGGGTTCGGCACCGAGGTGAACGCGGCGTTCCAAATCGGACGACGCATCTACCAGCAGGTGACCGGGCCGCTCTCACGCGGTTACAACGTCGCTTCGAGCGTCGTCGTCGGGCAGGCGCTCGGCGACGCCGACCCAGAGAGAGCGCGGTTCGAGGGGTGGGCGACGGTCGGACTCGGTCTCGCCACCGTCGGCGTCGTCGGCCTCCTGCTCGTCGTCGCCGCCGAACCGTTCGTCCGAGCGTTCACCGACGACCCCGAGACGGCCCGCTACGCCGTCGACTTCGCTCGCGTGTACGGCCTGACGGCGGGGTTCCTCGTCGCCTTCTCCATCCTCCAGGGGGCGCTCCGTGGTGCGAGCGAGACGCGACTCCCCTTCCTCGCGCGCACGACGGGGCTGTTCGGGTTCATGGTCGGCTTCACGTACCTCTTCGGCGTCGTGCTCGACTACGGCGTTCTCGGCGCGTACGCCGGTATCGCCCTCTCGTACGTCTGGATGGCCGGCGTCGTCGCCGTGAGTTTCTGGCGGAGCAACTGGGCGAGACGGGCCGCGTCGATGATGGCCGAACGAGGCAGTACAGCGGAGTAACTGGGACAGTCCATCGGCTCTGTGTCGAGAGACGACGAGTGAAAAATCGGCGGAGTAGCGGTCAGCGCGTCAGTTCGACCCGAACCGCCGGCTGAGATAGCCGATGGCGATACCGCCCACGGCGGCACCGGCGACGAACGACCGAAGCATGAGGCTTCGACGGCGTGCCTGATACTCCTCGGGGAAGTATCGAGCCATCGAGTCCAGCATCACGTCGCCGAGGTGGTGATACTCGTCGGACTCGCGGGCGGTCATCGCCGCCTCGCGCGTCAGGTCGCCGACGCGACGTGCGTATCGCTCGCTTCCAGGGTAGCGTTCGCGAATGCGGCGGGCGGGCATATGCTTGAATGCGGCGACGTCGTCGCCACTCGGACGTCTAATTCCGTACGGTGCCATACCGTCCCATGGTCGTCTGTCGGCAAAAGGGTAGCGTCGGGCTGAACAGGTCGAGCGACGGATATCGACTCGAGGAGTCGACGCGCGGAAGCGAGTTGCCGGCGGCGATTATCGCTCGTCGACCGGGACGAACGTCTGGTCTTTGGCGCCGACGTAGCGGGCGCGCGGTCGGATGAGACGGTTGTCCTCGTACTGTTCGAGGACGTGAGCGATCCACCCACCGGCACGCGACATCGCGAAGATGGGCGTGTAGATGTCGATGGGGATGCCCATCTGGTAGTACGTCGACGCGGAGTAGAAGTCGACGTTGGGTGCGAGACCCTTCTCCTCGCCGATGTACTCCTCGATGGCGACGCTCATGTCGTACCACTTCATGTCGCCTGCGGCCTCACCGAGTTCCTCGGACTTCTCGCCGAGAATCTTCGCACGCGGGTCTTTGACGTTGTAGACGCGGTGGCCGAATCCGGGGACGCGGCGGCCCTCGTCGAGTGCGTTGATGACCCACTCGGTGGGTTCCATGTCGGCGGCTTCGACTTCTTTGAGCATCTTCATCACGTTCTGGTTGGCCCCGCCGTGGAGCGACCCTGCGAGGGTGCCGATGGCGCTGGTGACGGCGCTGTGGAGGTCCGACAGCGTCGACGACGTGACCATCGCGGAGAACGTCGAGGCGTTCAGACCGTGGTCAGCGTGGAGCACGAGCGCCATGTCGAACGTCTCGGCGAGCACGTCGTCGGGTTCCTCGTCGTTGAGCATGTAGAGGAAGTTCGCGGCGTGGCTCAGGTCCTCGCGCGGCGCGACGGGGTCGTCGCCCTGTCGGATGCGCTGGAACGCGGCCAGCGCCGTCGGAATCTTCGCGGTGATGCGACGGCCCTGATTGATGTTCTTCTGGCGGTCGGTGACGTCCTCGAAGTCGGCCTCCTCGTCGTACGCCGAGAGGTTCGAGACGATGGTGCGGAGTGCAGCCATCGGGTTCTCGTCGGCTTCGGCGAGTTCCCGGACCGTCTCGTGGACGCCGTCGTCGAGTTCGCGTTCGGCGGCCATCGTCTCCTCGAAGGAGTCGAGTTCCTCCTGTGTCGGAAGTTCCCCGTGCCAGAGGAGGTAGACGACCTCCTCGTAACTCGCGTCACGCGCGAGGTCTTCGATGGGATAGCCCCGGTAGATGAGCTTGCCGGCATCGCCATCGATGTGGCTGAGTTCGGATTCGGCGACGAGCACGCCTTCCAGCCCTCGCTTCAGATCGTCTGACATACTCGAAACGTTCCCGACCGTCTCAAAAAAGCGTTATCGTTTTCGCGTTTCATGCCACCACACGTCGCATCAAACTGACAGTCACTCTCGGCGACAGGTATAGGTCGACTGCCGTCGTCCAGTTTCGGCAGATGAGTCGTGCGAGAGCGGGAGCGTCGAGACGGTCGAGGATACTCCAACGTGCGTCGGCACGGTTGTCACCATCGGCGAACGGGCCGAAAGTCAGTGCTGACGGCGGGACGGAGAACCCGCACGCGACTGCGCGAGCAACTCTTTTGCCAGCGGGCGGCAAACGGCGGAGTATGGACCCCGGGGACGTCGAGTACGAACCAGTCAGCGTGAAGGCGGTGCTCGCGGAGATGAAAGACACCGCAGAGCTCCTCATCGACCTCTCGTACTCGGCGGTGCTCCACGGGAGCGACGACATCGCAGAGGAGGTGCTCGCCCTCGAAGAGCGGATGGACGTACTCCAACTCCAGGCGCGGATGAGCCTCCTCATGGCCGCGCGCACGCCCGACGACGCGGAGGCACTGGCCCCCGTCCTCGGCGTCGTCGGCGCGGCCGAGAAAATCTCCGACGCCGCAGGCGACATCGCGAAGATCGTCCTCGAAGACATCGGGTTGCCCGACGCGATGCGGGCGGCGCTCCCGGAAGCCGTCGAAACCGTCGTCCGTGGCACCGTCGCGTCCGACTCCCCGTACACGGGGAAGACACTCGCCGACATCAACATGGAGACGGAGACGGGCGTCCGCGTCATCGCCATCCGTCGACAGGGCGATTGGATCACGAACCCCGACCACGGGACGATACTCGAAGCGAGCGACGTGGTGCTGCTTCGCGGCCTCGAAGAGGGGTTGAACACCGTCTTCCACGAGATGGCGGGCGTCCCCTACGAACCGCCGGCGATTCCCGAACCGACCATCGAGGACCTCGAACGCGCCGTCGACTCTATCGTCCTGATGAAGAACATGAGCGAACTCGCCGTCGACCTGGCCTACGGCGCGGTGCTGTTCGACAGCGAGGGCGTCGCCGAGGAGGTGTCGGAACTCGAAGCCGAAGTCGACGCGCTCGAATCGCGCTTCGAGGCGTGGACGCTCCGGGCGGCGAGTCGCGTCGAAGACCCCATCTCACTGCGCGGGCTGATGCATCTCGCGGGCGCGACGGAGGTCATCAGCGACGCCGCACTGGAAATCAGCGAGGGCGTGCTTCGCGGACTCGACACCCACCCCGTCGTCGCCGCCGCCGTCGAGGAGTCCGACGAGATTATCGCTCGGTTCACTGTCGGGCAGGGAAGCCAACTCGCGAACGCGACACTCGGCGACAAGATGGTTCGGACGGAGACGGGGATGCGTGTCATCGCCGTTCGCCGACCCGACGGCGGCGAGTGGGTGGTCTCACCCGGTCCGACGACGAGACTGTCCCCGGACGACGTCATCATCGCGAAGGGGACGCGCGCCGCCGCAGAGCAGTTGAGCGAACTCGCGGGCGACGCACAGAGCTTCCACGAGTAGAGCAGTAGAGAGCAGTAAGGAGACGAGGAGCGATTCAGAGCGTTCTCGCCAACTGGTACGCCGAGACGAGCGTCAACAGCGCCGTGACGAGCATCGCGCTCGTCGTCGCCAACACGAAGGCCAAGAACAGAAACCAGCCTTCGGGGCCGAGGACGGGATACTCACGCGTGCCGAGGACGGGGCCGACGAGTTCGAACACGCGGACGAGGTAGACGGTAGCGGCCAACAGGACACCGACGGCGACGCCGACTTTGGCGTTCCGCGGGACGTTCAGCGCCTGCACGAGTCCGCCGGAGGGCGGCCGTTCGGGGGCGTCGTCGCTCACACGAGAGAGTGAGGAGTGCGGGAACAAAGCCTCGTCGTCTCCGGTCTCCGATGAGCGGGAGATAGCTGTCGCGTCTGGCGACTCCGAATCGGCCCGTTTCTCGATTCAGCACGCGACCACTCACGCGTACGCGTCGAACTCCTCGCCGAAAACGAGGAAGTACGCCGTCCCGACGACGCCCACCACAGTCGCCACACCGAACGCAACCTCCGGCGACGACGCGTAGAGCCACCCGCCGAGTGCGGCGCTCGGAATAACGATGACGTTTCTGAGCAGGTAGTACGTCCCGACGACGCGCCCGCCAGCGTTCTCCTCGGCGGAGCCGACGATGAGTGCCTTGTGGGCGGGAAGTCCGGCAAAGCGCAGACCCGAGAACGCAAAGAGCAGCGCGAGCACGAGCGCGTTCGGCGGGGCGTAGATGAGCAGCGCGGGAAAGACGGCGTAGACGGCGAAACCGAGCGCGACGACGGGTTTCAGCCCCACTCGCCGCGCGAGTGCCGCCACGGGAGCCATCACGAGGAGTGCAACAGCCATCTCGACGGCGAGCAGGATGCCGAAGTAGGCGTCGGGGTTGACGCTGCCGACGAGGGGGAGCGTCGCACCGACGTCGAGGAACTCGACGACGACGATGACGAAGAAGGTGTAGACCATCCCGTTGGCGAACCGCACGAGCGTGTCGCCGACGAGGAGTGGCCGAAGCGGGTCGGGCATCTGTCGAACGTCGTCGACGATGGCTCTCACGCCCGCGAACGATTTACCCAGTGAGTCCTCGCCGGCGTCGTAGAGCCAATGTTGGAGGGCAGTCGCGACGAGGCCGAACCCGGCGGCAGCGAGGAGTACGTAGCGAAAGCCGACCTGAAACTCGTAGGCAGCGAGGAGGCTAGCGGCGAGAAGCGGGCCGACGAGGAACGCAGTCCGGCGGAACGTCTCCGTGCTGGCGAACCCACTGGCGAGGCGCTCGGGCGGGACGCTCTGTTTGACGATGGCGAACGTCGCGCCGAGACCGAAGGATTTCCACGCCTGCGAGAGCACGAGACCGAGGAAGATACCGACCGGGAGAGTGACGGCGTCGACGTCGACTGGGCCGAACTCGACGGCAGAGAGCGTCACGAACCCGAACGCGGGAGCGAACAGCCAGACGACGAAGCCGACAGTCGAGGCGAGACCGAAGAGCGTCAGGGCGGTTCGCGAGCCGATTCGGTCAGACAGTGCGCCGCCGGGGTACGGGTAGACGGCGCTGATGAGGTTGCCGAAACTCCCGTAGAGGCCGATGGCGACGCTCCCAGCCCCGAGGACGCTCATGTACCGGGGCATATACCGTCCGGTCATCTGAAAGCCGAGACTGAACGCGAACATCGCTACGGAGAGGACGAGTACGTCGCCTTGCAACGCGAAGAACTGCCGAAACGTCGAGAGGGCGTCGACATCCTCGTCGGCCATACTACTCCCTTCGAGCGAGTGGCTAAAGCCGCTGTGAGTCAGTGCGTCACAAACCGCGACGAGCGAGAGACGTGGGTCATGGGCTGTCGGAAAGGTTGTTGTTGGGTTTCATAATTGGTTCACAATGTAGTCGCCAGATACATTTAGTTAAATATTTTTCACTACGGTGTGATGAATTAACTGCGATGAATCAGAAAATGGCAGACTACCTGAAGCAGAACCCACGAATGATCGGCGTGCTGTTCACGATGGTGCTGTTGCTGTCGCACGCGACTCCAGTGCTCGCAGGAGGGTCGACCGGAACTAGCGGTCCGTAAGCTGGTCGACACTGAGCGTATCGCTCCAGTAGAGGTCACCGTCGAACCGAACAGGGACGACTTCGAGCGAGAAGAACTCCTCGAGTGCACGCAGAGAGACGTCACGTATCGTTCTTTTACTCGTCACCAGTTGATACCGCTCGTTGCCGATCGCGTACGGGATGAACATCGACCCGACACCGAAGTGGGGTGCGGCGAAGTATTGGACGGTGACGGTGACCCGTCCGTCCGTCGGTTTCGATTCGAGTTCGACGAGCGTCGGCGCACCGCTTTCGGCTTGACACAACGACATCCCACCGTCACCCATGGCGATGTAGCGATAGCCGACGACGAGATGGTGCTGTGCAATCGACAGCGACGAGCGCAGCGTGAAGCCACGGTTGAGTAGTCGGGCCAGTGTCCGGCCGAACTCGGTCGCCGTCCGGTTGCCTACGTCGGTGAGCGTGACGACACCGCCGTAGCTTCCACGGTCGATGAGCGCTTCACCTTGTTCGTACGAACTGCACGCGTTCAGCAGGAACGACTCGACGGCGACGTCGCCGTCGAGTGAGGTCACGTCGAGGAAGCCGTCGGCGCACTGGAGGCCACGTTCGTCGACGTGGCCGATATAGTGGAGGAAGTTCGTCGGCGACCGAAGCACCCGTTCGAGTCGGTCCTTCGTGAGGTCGTAGTGGACGTCGATGTCGAACTGCAGGCGGTCACGGAACCCGTACAGGTCGGCAACCACGTCCTCCTCGCGCATCTTCTCGTCGTTACAGACGACCGTAATGTCGATGCTAGTCCGCTCGACGGCGTCGCGTTCGAGTCGACGGCGGTAGGCGAGCGGCGTCTCCTTGCTCGCTCCGAGAGGGTATCCGTCGCCGACCCACGCGTGTTCGATGGTCTCGACGGCGTCGGGTTCGACGACGTTCGCCGCCGACCCGACGCCGCGACGCAACTCGGAGGGAGTGTCGGTGGCGACGCTGCCACGAGCGAAGTCCTGGTCCGAGACCGGGGTGTTTCGGAAGAAGTCAGTGACGGCTTCCTGTTCGGAGACGACGGTTTCGCAG
Source organism: Halogranum rubrum (assembly GCF_900114455.1). Classification (GTDB taxonomy): domain Archaea; phylum Halobacteriota; class Halobacteria; order Halobacteriales; family Haloferacaceae; genus Halogranum; species Halogranum rubrum. The sequence continues at coordinate 167,387 of NZ_FOTC01000003.1, forward strand.
TCCGGTTGCGTCGAGGACCGAACCACGGCGAGGTCGCTGGCGACGAACGGGAGCATTTCGACGTTGGCCGGTGTCGGGTCGATGTCTGTCGTGAGCGCCCACTGTGGCAGAATCGAAGCGATGTCGTCGAACGGGACGTCGAGATACGTCCGAACCTGCTCGGAGAGAGAGCGGTCGTACAGGGCCGCGAAGTCGAAATCGGTATCGAGTGTCGACTCGACGGTTCGTCGTTCGTGCAGGTCGACGGGGTAGTAGCCCTCGGTTCGCGTCACACAGTCGAAGAAGAACACCTGCCGAAGCGTTCGCGCGAGACCAGTCTCGATATCGACGGCTCCCCCGCCGGTGAGCGAGTGCGACCAGCCGTCGCCGTCGAGGCGTGCGGTCTTGCCTGGAACGACGTCCGCACCGAGGTAGAACGCGAGCGGTGCCGCCGCGAACACGGCACGGTGTTCTCGCGGGAGGACGAGCGTCAGCCCCGTCTCGGGCGTGTCGACGCCCGAGGGAACGGAGAACTCCTCGCCCAGTTCGAGCAGCGGTGGATGGCCACGGAGCGTCGGAAACGACCGTTCGGGTGAGTGCGCCTGCAGCGACGAACCCAACGTCCCGACTGCCCGCATCATCGTCTCGGCGTCAGGCGTCGTCGTCACCGTCCCCGCAGGTTGTTCGTGAAAGGAGCGTGCGCCGACGGTGACGTCTGTAGACGACTCGAACGAGAGATGTGTCTCGGTCGCACTGTACGAGACAGTGAGCGGCGCGTCGACGGCGAGATAGAGCTTCATCGAGGCGATCATCACCTCGACGTCGTACTTGCCACGAGGGAGCGACAGATTCTCGCGGTTCGACGACTGGGCAATCGACCGACCGTCGGGGCCGCGAATCACTGCGCCGGTGAGTGTCGGTAAGCGTACCTCGTCGACGTCGATAGCGACGGCCCCGTCGACGGGAAACAGAAACCGACTGGGAGAAGCGTCACGGAGCGATATCGGACTCGACGCGGCCACGTCGAAGTGAGTGTGTTCGATGTCGTCGACGATGCGGAACGTCCGTTCTCCTGTCTGTTCGAACCGGAGCGTCACACTATACCCCTCGCGGTCGGCGCCGACTCGCTACGATTACCACACGTCTTGGCGCCTCGCATTGCACGTGCTTTCCTGACAGTGTAGAATAAGCGTTTCGCGGTCGTCCACGGGTGAGAGGAGTTAGCGTCACTCCGGAGGACCGAACCCCTAAAGAGTGACGCCGTCTACCATCGAACAATGACCACGCTCGGAACCGCGAGCGCGGCCCCCGGTGAGTTTGACACCGGGCGGCTCGAAGTCGGGGAGACCCGCGACGGCAGTTCGGTCGGCCTTCCGGTTGCCGTCATCAACGGCGCACGTGACGGACAGACACTCTACATGCAGGCAGCGAGCGACGGCGACGAACTCAACGGCGTCGGCGTCATCCAACAGGTCGTCCCCCAACTCGACCCAGCAGAGTTGACCGGGACGATTCTCGTCGTCGGCATCGTCAACTACCACGCGTTCCAGGTCGCACAGCATCGGAACCCGATAGACGACACGAAGATGAACCGCGCCTATCCGGGCGACGAGAACGGGACGTCGAGCGAACGCATCGCCGCTGCGACGTTCGACGTCGCCCGCCAGGCGGACATCATCCTCGACCTCCATCAGGGGTCGACGAGTCGAATGATAAACGAGACGCGTGTTCGCTGTGGTCGCCGCCACCGACTGCACCGCGAATGCCTCGAACTCGCCAAGGCGTTCGGCGTGGGCTACGTCCTCGACCAGAAGGGACCTGACGGCCAACTCGCCCGCGCCGGCCCCGACGAGGGCATCCCGACCATCGACCCCGAACTCGGTGGCTGTGTCGGCTGGGACGACGAGAGCATCCGCCTCGGTGTCGAGGGCGTGTTCAACGTCCTCCGGTACTACGGATTCCTCAACGGCCACGTCGACTTGGAACGGCAGACCCGCGCGAAGGGGTTCGACCAGTACGGGTCGCCCGCGGGCGGTCTCGTCAGCTTCGAGAAAGAACTCGGCGAGCGCGTCAGCCCCGGCGACACCATCTTCGACGTCACCGACGTCTTCGGCAAGCTGAAGGCGCGCGTGACCGCCGACAACAGCGGCGTCTTCTGGCGCTCGCGTCGACTCCCGCAGGTCGCCTCCGGCGAGTACGTCTGTTCGGTCGGCACGAACGTCGATACATACTAAACGACTTTTTTTAACACGGGGTCCTCAGAAACGTAGAGCGTTTCTGGGATCACGAGACGGCAGAGCCGTCTCGAACGACATCGCGGGTCTCCGACCCGCTCAACCCCGCTAAAAAAGCTCGGGGAAAAATGGCCGACCGTTCACGCCACAGGCGCTCACGGCCGGTGAATCGGCTCGCTTCGCTCGCCGAACAAGAGCGACAGAGACCAAAGTTTGCGAACAACGGAACCGTCACCTACTGGTCCCCGCTTTCCGTCCATCCGCCCATGCCGACTGCGCTCGTCTGTCCGTCCTGTGGCGACAGCTACACCGACCGCTGGCGCTGTACGTGCGGCCATCCGCTCGACTTCGCCGAGACACCGCTTCCCGACGGCCCTGCGCCCGACCCTACCGCGTTCGATACGCGCCGCGGCCTCTGGTCGTTCGACGACTTTCTCCCGGTGAGTCGGGCGGTCACGCTCGGCGAGGGGATGACGCCGCTCGTCAATGCGGATGGTTGGAACGCACAGTTCAAGCTGGAGTACGTCTTCCCGACGGGCAGTTTCAAGGACCGCGGCGCGACGACGACAGTGTCGCGGGCGGCGGAGTTGGGCGTCGAGAAGGTCGTCGAAGACTCCTCGGGCAACGCGGGCGCGGCCATCGCCACCTACGCGGCCCGCGCGGGCATCGACGCCGACATCTACGTTCCGGCGTCGGTCAAAGCCTCGAAGCTGCGAGCCATCGAACGAGCGGGTGCGACGCCGGTCCGCGTCGACGGGTCGCGCGAAGACGTCACCGACGCGTGTCTGGACGCCGTCGCGTCAGGCGACGGCTGGTACGCGAGTCACGCGTGGAACCCCGCCTTCTTCGCCGGCACGGCCACCGTCGCCTACGAGATTGCACTCCAACGCGACTGGCAGGTTCCCGACGCCGTCGTGACGCCGCTCGGCCACGGGACACTCTTTCTCGGCGCGTACCGCGGCTTTCGGGCACTCTACGACGCCGGGTGGACCAAACGGATGCCGCGACTGCTCGGCGCACAAGCGAGCGGCTACGCCCCCATCGCCGACGAACTCCACGGTGAGTCGGAGGGAGAAAACGACGTCGCCGACGGTATCCAGATTCGTGACCCGGTCCGAAAGTCGGAGATTCTCGACGCCATCGACGAGACGGGCGGCGACGCCATCGCACTCGATTCGGCCACCGTCGAGCGGGAACTCGAAGCCCTGCACGCCGACGGGTTCTACACGGAACCGACCTGTGCAGTCGCGCCCGCCGCGCTCCGCGCGTACCGGGAGCGAGGCGTACTAGACGCCGACGCTGACGTCGTCGTTCCACTGACCGGGAGTGGGCTGAAAAACTGAAAGGCAGAAGAGAGCCGTCGCTCGGTGATGTGAGGGTAGGGGTAGGGGGAATGGAGGGAGAGCCGTCGTCGACGGCTCGCGTGTGAACGGGTGTGAGAGTGGATGGGGCGGGAGAGCTAGGGAGATAGCTCGAAGCGTCAGCGTGTCTCGGCGAGGCTGACGTAGGACCCCTCGTCGGCGGCAAGCCACGCACCGACGATGTCGTCGTCGACGATGTCTCGCGGATAGAGGGTACACTGGTCGCGGCCGGTTTCGCTCGACTCGATGACGTATTCGACGTCGAAGACGGGCCACCGGTTGAGTCCGGCACGGTGTGGTGCGGACGATTCAGCCTCGGAAGTGTTGTCTGGAGTGCTCATTGGATTTCTCCTGTCTGCCCACGTGACGAACCACGCCGGGCACTGCGCTACACCTTGTCGTACACCCGGTACCCCCTTTGCTATGACCTGGTTAAACGGACGAACGGGGAGATTATCGCCGGTCTAAGCCGGAGTATCTAGAACCGATTTGCGATTATCGTGTGACAAAACCTCTCCATGCCCGGTTAATTGTGGCCAAAAAGCCACTAAACGGCGTGATTCTCTCGGAGGTGTCCCCGTCTCCCCCGCCGCTCACCGTTCGGGGTGAGTAGGGGCATCGAACCCACCACGGACGAGCGGTTTCGCGACGTGGCGACGGGCGCAGGGAGGCACTTCGTACCACCCGGTTTCGAGGGCACGTGTGAGGGGTGCGGACACTTTCCCGGGTGCTCGGGTCCCGCAGTCGCGACATCGGTACCCCTGGTCGCGGCCGGCGCTCTTCATCGACCGTCCACAGTCGGGACAGTCGGGGGTGACGCGTTCGGTCGTGACGAGCGACCTGACCGCGAACTTCTCCAACTTGAGCGTCCCGTCTGACAGTTCACCGCAGACGGTGAGTCGGTCGCCGACGCGGAGAGCGCGAACCCGGTCGCGGAAGTGCTTCGTCGGTTCGAACGCGACACAGGGGAGTGGTCGACCGTCTCGTTCGAGAGGTTCGAGACGGACGAAGACGTGTCCACCTTCGCGCGTCTCCGGTTCCGAGACGACGTCGCCGTCGAGTCGATAAGCCGCGCCGTCGGTGAGGTCGTCTGTGGCCGCTTGGAGGTGAGCATCGGTGCCTTGATTCGTGCGGAAGAGCGCCGTCCGGGCGACGGGTTCGCTGTCGATTCGGGCGGCGACGTCGCGGACGGCGGCGGGGTCGTCGCCGCGGATGCCGTAGAGAATCGGACCCGGCGCGTGGGGGACGCAGACGGACTGGCCCTCGACCCGGTCGACGGTGTCCCAGACAGCGGGGTACCCCGCGTCGGCGGCGGCGAACACCGAATCGTGGTCGACGTCACGGGGTGTTCCGCAGCGGTCGAACTCGCGATACGAGATCTGTTCGTAGGTCCAGTCGTCGAAGGCGGCGTGAGCGCCGACGGCGGCGAGTGCGCCGATTCGGCCGCGGCCCTCCTTCCACCCCTCGTGGTGGTAGTCGACGTCGTCTGCGAGGGCGACAGCGCCGTCGATGGTGTGGTGCGCGCGGAGGGCGTCGCGGGCGAAGTCGGCGACGCGGGTCGGCACGTCCTCGGGGTGGTCGGGTGCGACGACGACGCCGGGACTCGTTCGAGGGTCGTCGGTGACCGCCAAAGGAGTGAGCGCGTCACGAGCGAGTTCGGCCGCAGTGTCGACGTCGACGTCGGTGTGCAGCGCGAGTGCGGCGTTGCCGCGGGTCTTGTACTGCACGGCGGGGTTGAGTCTGACGAGCAGTCGGTCGAAGACGGTGCCGCCCCGTTCCTCGATGGCCTCGGCGACGAGTGTCGCGAGGTAGGTCGTACACATCCCGCCCTCGCGGGAGTCGGTGTCGTCGAGACCGATGACAGTCATCGAGGAGGCGTAATCAGAGGACGGTAAAGCCGCTTTCGCGTCGTGAACGAGTATATAACTGTGTCGTCGGTTGCAGCGCGAATCGAAAGACGTGGCGCCGGTGAGGGGCACAATGGTTATATGTCGGCAATCGCCTATTCCCCCCTATGTCCCGGGCAGCCCTGGTCGAGAATCTCATGGCGATGCTCCACGACGCTGGCTTCGCCGTGAGCGACCGCTGTGCGATTCGGCCGAAGAGTTTCGACCTCGCAGCCCGGCGAGGCGAGGACCTCGTCCTCGTGAAAATATTGGGCAACATCGACGCGTTCGACGCCGAGACCGGTGCAGAGATGCGCCGTCTCGGCATGTATCTCGACGCGACGCCGATGGTCATCGGGCTTCGGACCCGCGACGAAGACCTGAAACCCGGTGTCGTCTACTTCCGACACGGTGTTCCCGTGTTGAACCCCGACACGGCGCTTGACCTGTTCGTCGAGGAGGTGCCGCCGCTCATCTACGCCGCACCCGGTGGGCTCTACGTCAACATCGACGGCAACGTCATCGCCGACGAGCGCGAGCAACGCGGGTGGAGTCTCGGACGACTGGCGACCGAACTCGGCGTCTCGCGACGTACCGTCTCGAAGTACGAAGACGGGATGAACGCGAGCGTCGACGTCGCTATCCAGCTGGAAAACCTGTTCGGCAGGCCGTTCAGTAGCCCCGTCAACGTGATGGAAGGGGCCGAAGAGGTTCGTGAGGCCGAACCGACACCGGCGGACCCACAGGTCGACCCGGACGACGAGCACGTCCTCTCGGTGCTGACGCGTGCGGGGTTCACGGTCCACCCGACCGCCCGCGCACCGTTCAAAGCGGTCAGTGAGGACAGCGACACCAGCGAGGGGAACATGCTGACGGGCCACTCGGCGTTCACTCGAAGCGCCGAGAAGCGTGCTCGTATCATGTCCTCTATCGGTGAGGTGACGCGTACTCGCTCGGTCTACTTCACCGAAGAACAGTCGAAACGCGAGTCGGTCGACGGAACGGCTATCGTGAGCTGTGAGGAACTCGCGAAGATAGACGACCCCGACGTGATTCGTGACCTCATCCGCGAACGCTCGCGGCGACCCGCCGAGAGCTAACGCGCATCTTCGCAGGTCAGCGAGGTTATCTCCGTTCACGTCGTAGCGAAGCGATGCAAGAGTGGCCAGATGCTGTCGGTTCGTTCCCCGCGGTTCGAGACGCATTCGAGCGTGAGGTGCTGACGTGGTCGGCCGTGTCGAGTCACACGATGTTCGGCTGTCCGTCGTATCTCGCCGACGGCGAACTCTTCGCCGTGTTGAGCGACCAAGGACTCTCGTTGACTCGTCTCCCCGATGACGACCGGCGGGTGTTGGCGGCGACACATCGGGTGTTTCCCTTCATCGCGAACGGTCGAGCGGTGGCGTCGTGGACGACAGTGGCGGTGACGCCCAACGAACTCGACGCGATGTTTCCGGTCGTAAAGAAGAGTTACGACGCCGCGCTCGCGGCGTGAGTCGAGCGGTTAGTTCGCGCCGGAGCCGTACGTCTCTTCGAGATACTCGATGATGTCGTCGCTCTCGGGCATCCCTTCGACGCCGTGTTCCTCGTCGACGAGGACGGGGACGCCGGTCTGTCCGCTGACCTGCTCTACTTCGGTTCGCTCGGAGTGCGAGCGGGGGACCATGTGTGACTCGTATTCGAGATTGAGGTCGGCGAGTTTGTTCTTGACCTTGGCGCAGTACGGACAGCCTTCGAGTTCGTAGAGTTCGAGATGTGCCATCGGCCCCACATTGGGTGTGGGGACTTAAGAACACGGTGGTGGTGTGTGCCCGAAACGCCACACGGTGGTAGGCGTAGAGCGGAGAAGAGAAGACAAAGAGGTCGAAACGATATTCGTCGGAACCTGCACTCAGCGACTGCTACCTAGCGCGCGAACTCGACCGACGAGTCGGCGGCGCTGGAAGACGAGTTCGGCGACGCCCCATCCGACGAGGATGAGCGCCGCGACCGTCGTGAAGAAGAACTGCCAGCCAGTCATCCACGCCGGACGAATCCACGGCGTGACGTGTGACCACGTCGACGCCGCCTCCGAGGCGAGGTCGGCCAGCGGCGTTCCGGCGAACGTCGACTCCAACGTCGCGGCGAACGTCTTGCCGTCGCCGGTGCCGGGTTGCAGACCCGCGCTTCCGGTGATGTCGTAGCTTCCGCGAGCGTTCATGTCGGCGATGGTCGGGCCGTTCGAGGACCCACCGTGGGCCACGCGTTCGGCGTCGTACGGTCCCCACGTCGCGTAGTACTCCCAGACGATTTCGCCCTGCGGCGTCACCTCGATGACGCGGTGGTTCAGCGAATCGGTGACGAGCGTGTTGCCGTTCGGGAGTCGGTCGGCGTCACGCGGCCAGTTGAGTTGCCCCGAGCCACCGAGTTCCCACGTCAGCGTCCAGTTACCGTTCTCTTTAGCGTACTCGACGATACGGTCGTTCTCGCTGTCGGCGACGAGAATCGTGGGCGTCCCGTTCTCGGATTCGAGGTAGTCGGGGTTGTGCTGCTCGAACATCGTGTCGTGGTCGCCGTCGCTGCCGAGGCGGTCCTCTATCTCTCCGGACGTGCGGTTGAGGATGACCGCCTGGTCGAAGTTCCGCGGCGAGAGGAGCAAGCGATGCTCGTCGATGACGTCGACGTCGTTGACGTGCGTCCAGTCCTCGTGGTAGCCGCCGTCGGTGCTCTCGGGGTAGTGGTTTTTGAACTTCCACTCCCACGTTATCTCGTCAGTCGAGCGGTTGTAGACGAAGATGCGGTCCTCCGGCGTCCCGTTCTCCCAGTTGCGCATGTCGGCGACGACGAGGTTACCGTTGTCGAGCATGTCGACGTCGTGGGTGTCGTCGGTGTCGAGCGTCTCGGTCCAGACGGCCTCTTGCGTGTCGGGGTCGAGTTCGTAGACGAGCGTGTGGGCCGGTTTCGTCGAGACGACGAGCAGGTTCCCGTTGTCGAGTGGGTCGACGTCGTAGAACCACGAGACGTCGTCCTCGATACCGTTGTGGACCCACTTCGTCTCGGCTTCCGGACCGGCCGCGACGAGGCGGGCGGGTTTCTTCTTGGCACCTTGGTCTTGGAAGTGGAACCCTTGGATGCCGACGACTGTGGTTCCGTTCGCTGGCTCCGTGACGGTCCCGCGGGCCAAGTCGGCCCGGTCTGACGTGCCGGTGACGGCGGCGATACCGGCCGGTGCGAGCAGTGAGAGTATCACGAGAATCACGGCTCCACGGACCAGCCACCGTCGCGATGGGAGGGCGTCGTTCACAGTAGAAGCGGCGTGTGCGGTCTTCAAACGCTTTGTGGTCGGCGGCGGAGAGAGCTACGCGCGGTCGTCGATCTCGGCGGTCGAGATACGGTACGTGCCGCTCTCGTACCGGAAGTACGTCGTCTCCATGACGCCGAAGAGTGGATTGTCGAGTGTGTACGCTTCGACCGTCGCGGTCGAGACATCGTACGTGAGCAAAAGGCCGAGTGCGTCCCGCAAGGGTTGTCGTCGTACCACCTGCTCGGGGACGTACCGGGTCACCTCCGGATAGTCGTCCGCGACGCGCGAGACGGTGTAGGTACCGTATCTAGCGTACTCGTCGTCGGGGTCACCGCGTGACGAGCGGGCAGTGACGGTGTCGTCGTCACGTGCGATTACCTCGACGGCATCCGTCGGTGTCACGGTGAGTGGGTCACCGAGCAGGTCGAACACGGCGGCGTAGACCTGTTCGTCGTAGGCCCCGACGGAGAACGCGTAGCGGCCACCGCCCAAATCGCCGACGTCGACACCGTCGTCACAGCGAACGGGGTCGCCTGCGAAGACGCGAAGCGCGTCGGTCCGCGTCCCACCGGGGTAGAGAGTGTGTCCCGGTTGAACGAGCACGGACGGTTCGATGCTGTACCACTCTCCGTCGTCAAACTTGAGCAGGTGACACGCTTGGGGGTTACCGTACACCGAATCGGCCGAGTAGTTTGTCAGGGTGAAGTCGATGCGACCCGGAATCACCGCTTCTTCGGCCGATGGTTCGAGGTAGACTTCAGTCGTCGCGTCGGCCTCGTGGTACCACGACATCGGCCAGTCCTCGGAGAAGAAAGAAGCATCCGAGTCGGCAAACGACGGGAACGACGTTCCTTCGAGTCGTGACGACCCGGTTGGTCCCGGTTCGTCCGTGTCCCAGAGGACGATAGTGAAGCCATCTCGTCGGAACTGGGCGTTACCGAACTCGTACCGTCCGTTCGAGACGCCGTCGTCGTCTCGACCGCCGAGGAGGTAGTACTCGCCCGTCACCGACTCCTCGGGTTCGAGCCACAGCGAGTCGGGTTGTTTCGGCGGGACGCCGACGAGATGCCAGTGACCCGACGGTCGCCGTTCGTACTCGGGAGGCTCGTCGGTGAGTGGATGAGCTTCAACCGGGACGAGATGAAGCGACGAAGCAGCCTCTCCCGTGCGACGCAGTCGTGCGTAGGTCCCGTGCTCGAAAGGCGGAAGACGGTGCGTCTGAAACTTCGTCCGGTACTCGTTTTGGTTCGCCAGTGTCGCTCGGAGACGAGCGGGCGACTCGTCGGTTGCCGTCGAGAGCCATTCGAGCGACACCAACGCGCCGACTTCGGTACCGTATCCCGGTCGGAAGAGGGTGGCAGTCTGCCCAGTGGGAGAGAGTTCGAGAACGGCCTCTGCGTCGGGAACCATACTGCGACTCACGGGCGCAACGAGGATGAATCTTCGTCAGCGAGAAAGCGACTTCAGACCGAACTGGCGAGCAGTCCACTCGTTCGGACGAAGAAGTAGACGACGAACGCACCGGCGAGCGCCAGATGACCGAGACGCAGGTCATCGTACTCGCCTGCGGCAATCTTCACGAGCGGGTAGGAGATGATGCCCGCGGCGATGCCGTAGGCGATGGAGTACGTGAAGGGCATCACGAGGATGGTCATCCCGGCGGGGACGGTCTGGGTGATGTCGTTCCAGTCGATGTCGACGACGTTGCTGAGCATCACGACGCCGATGACGACGAGTGCGATGTGGGAGGCGTAGAGCGGAATCGCCGCCGCCAGCGGGACGAGCGCGAGCGACGCGAGAAACAGCACGGCGGTGACGAGCGCCGTCAAGCCGGTACGGCCGCCCTCTTCGACGCCCGTTGCGGACTCGATGTACGTCGTCACCGTCGACGTCCCGAGCATCCCGCCGACCGTCGTGCCGATAGCGTCGGCCATCAGCGGCTTGTCGACGTCGGGGAGGTTGCCGTCCTCGTCGAGAAAGTCGCCGGCCTGTCCGACGCCGACGAGCGTCCCGGCGGTGTCGAAGAAGTCGACGAAGAAGAACGTGAAGACGACGAGCGCGAAGGAGAAGCTCTCGATGCTCCCGAGCCCCTGCAGGAAGGAGCCAGCGAGCGGCGTGATGTCGTACGTGGCGCTGCTCGATGCGGCGACGAGTCCGGCGTCGGGTGCGACGAGACCAGCCTGTGTGACGAGCCACCCGAGCACCGTCGTGGCGACGACGCCGACGATGATAGAGCCCTTGATGCCGCGAGCGTAGAGCGCGAAGGTGAGAAAGAGCCCGAACACCGACAGGATAGCGACGGGGTTCGAGGCGACCTGTCCCATCGTGACGAGCGTCGCGCTGTCGTCGACGACGATTCCCATCGCCTGCAGGCCGATGATAGTCAAGAAGAGGCCGATACCGGTGCCGACGGCGAACTTCACCGGCTGCGGGAACAGCCTGATGACGTACTCACGTGCGCCGACAGCCGTGAGCAGGATGAAGATGACTCCTTCGACGACGACGGCGGCGAGCGCCGTCTGCCACGGGATGCCCAGTGCGCCGACGACGGTGAACGCGAAGAACGCGTTCAGGCCGAGACCGGGTGCCTGTGCGAACGGCCGATTGGCGTAGAGCGCCATGATGGTCGTCGCCGTCGCCGCGGCGATGATGGTCACGACCGCGAGCATCGACCGAACCTGTGTCGGGGAGAACCCGTCGATGATGATGCCCGGTTTCGTGTCCGGAATCCCCGCGAGGATGGCCGGGTTGACCACGACGATGTAACTCATCGTCAAGAACGTGGTGATGCCTGCGAGAACCTCGGTCCGCACGGTCGTGTCGTGTGCGTCGAGGTCGAAGTACTCTGTAAGCCCCATATCGTGCATAGCCGTGATTATGCATTTAAGCGTTGTTATCCCAAGTACACACGAATACACATGTATGCATATTTTCTCCCTAGGGAACGCGGTCAGAAACGCCATTAGGGCACAGGCGTGTCTAGATTCGAAGGGGAGTCGCCAAGTCGACCGCGAGTCAGCCTTCGAGCGCGCTCACCCGAGTAGCCCACCCGTCCGGACGACGAAGTAGACGACGAACGCACCGGCGAGCGCCAGATGGCCGACACGGAGGTTCTCGTAGTCGCCCGCGGCGACCTTCACGAGCGGGAACGCGACGATGCCTGCGGCGATGCCGTAGGCGATAGAGTAGGTGAAGGGCATGACGAGAATCGTGAGTCCCGCCGGGATGGCGTGGGTGATGTCGTGCCAGTCGATGTCGACGACGTTCTGGAGCATCACGACGCCGATGACGACGACGGCGATGTGGGAGGCGTACAGCGGAATCGCCGCCGCCAGCGGAACGACGGCGAGTGCGGCGAGAAAGAGTAGCGCGATGACGAGCGCAGTCAGACCGGTTCGACCGCCCTCTTCGACGCCCGTTGCGGACTCGATGTAGGTAGTCACCGTCGACGTGCCGAGCATCCCGCCGACCGTGGTGCCGACGGCGTCGGCCATGAGCGGCTTGTCGACGTCCGGGAAGTTGCCGTCGTCGTCGAGGAAGTCACCGACCTGCCCGACGCCGACCAGCGCGCCCGCGGTGTTGAAGAAGTCGACGAAGAACAGCATGAAGACGACGAGCGCGAACGTGACCGGTTCGACCCGGTCGAGGCCGCCGACGAACGCACCGGCCAGTGGCGTGATGTCGTACGTCGCACTCGGAAGCTCCGAGAGGACGATAGCGCCCTGTTTCACGGCGTCGATGGCGAGGACACCGGAGTCGACGAAGCTGAGGTAGGTGGCGATGATACCGAGCAGCGTCGTCGTGAGGATGCCGACGACGATAGAGCCGCGAATCCCGCGAGCGTAGAGTCCAAAGGTGAAGAAGAGACCGACGACGGAGAGCATCGCCACCGGGTCGGCGGCGACGTCGCCGAGGGTGACGAGCGTCGCCGGGTCGGCGACGACGAGGCGCATCTCCTGGAGGCCGATGATGGCGAGAAAGAGGCCGATGCCGGACCCGACGGCGAACTTGACCGGTTCGGGAAAGAGTCGGATGACGTACTTCCGCGCGCCGATTGCAGTCAGGAGGATGAAGAGGACGCCCTCGACGACGACCGCGGCGAGTGCCGTCTCCCACGGGACGCCGAGTGCGCCGACCACGGTGAACGCGAAGAACGCGTTCAGCCCCATCCCGGGCGCTTGTCCGAACGGGAGGTTGGCGTACAGCGCCATGACGAGCGTCCCCGTCGCCGCCGCGAGGATGGTCACGACGGCGAGCATCTGGACGACCTCCGCGGTCGACGTGCCCGCGACGGCGATGCCCGGTTTCCCGTTCTCGCCGGAGACGGCCGCGAGGATAGCCGGGTTGACCACGACGATGTAACTCATCGTCAAGAACGTGGTCAGGCCAGCGAGTGCCTCCGTTCGAAGGTCTGTGCCGTGGGCGTCGAGGTCGAAGAATTCGCGAACTCCCATGTACTGGTTCCCCTCTGGTGCAGTCGAAACAGTCGCTTAAGCGCGCCGGTTCGTGCGGCCTCTGCGAGACAACGACACGCCAGCGGAGAGCGGAGAGGAGAGACAGTCGGCTACTCGAACGTCGTCAGCGCGCCGACCGGCGCGTCGGTGATCTCTTCGGCGCGAGAGGTTCCCTCGTCGCCGACGGAGATGAGCGTGAAGACGCCGGTGACGTCGGCGTCGGCCTGCAGGGCGATGTCGAGCAGGAGTTCCTGTGTCTCACCCGAGCGGATGAGGTCGTCGACGACGAGCACACGCTGGCCCGAAGTCAGCGCACTGGACGGGAGGTAGTAGGTGAGTTCGATACCGGAGGCCAACCGTTGACGGGACTCGATGAAGTCCTCGACTGCGGTTTCCTTAGACTTCTTGGCGTAGGCGAGACGGGCGTCGAAGTAACTCGCCATCGCCGCACCGAGCGTGATGCCGTCGGTGGCGGCCGTCAGCACGACGTCCGGGCGCTCGAAGCCGAAGGCGTTGGCGGCGATTGGCGCGACGAGGTCCAAGAAGGACTGGTCGAAGACGACGCCGGAGTTGTCGACGTAGCCCTCGTCGTCGAACTCGACGCGCGCTTCCAGTTCGTCCGAGAGCGCCTCGCGCCCGATTCCCTCCACGACTTCGCGGGCACGGTCGGTTCCGGGGAGGACGTGGCCGTTGACGTACCGGTTGAGGTCACCTGCCGGGAGACCCGTCACCGCCGAGAGTTCGTCGTAGGTCCGCGTCTCCTTGAGCATCCGTAGGACGGCGACCGCCTGTAACTGCAGGGCGGCCTTCTCTGCTCGGTTCATGCCGTGGAACTCGCGGTTGCACAAGTATGAACACTTCGATATAGCGGTGGCGAGAAGATGCGCAGAGTTGTGTGAGGCTGCGACACACGATTGCAGAGAAGCGAGGGAATCGGGAGAGTTGGGTAAATCGAGAGAGTCGGGTCTCGGGAGCGAAGCAAGCGAGAGCGTTCCGGAGGACTACCGGTCGGCCAGCAGGTCCGACGCGGTGAGAAGCGAGTCGAGTTCGAGGTCGTTCTCGGCGAGATGCTCGCTCGCGCCTTCCTCGCGGTCGACGACGACGACGACGCGAGAGACTTCCGCGCCCGCATCGCGGAGTGCCTCGGCGGCGTCGACGGCGCTCTGACCGGTCGTGGCGATGTCTTCGAGGATGACGACCTCCTCGCCCTCGTCGAGGCGGCCCTCGATGCGCTTGGCCGTCCCGTACTCCTTGGCCTTCTTGCGGGCGATGACGTAGGGGTTGCCCGTCTCGACGGACGTGACGGCGACGAGAGGGACTGCACCGAGGGCGACACCGGCCAACTTCGTGTCGTCGAGTCGCTCGGCGAACGCCTCGGCGATGAGTTCCAGACAGTGGGGGTCGGTCTCGAAGAGGTACTTGTCGACGTAGTACTCGCTCGTCCCGCCGTGAGAGAGTTCGAACTCGCCGAACTGGACGGCGTCGGCGTCGCGGAGCGCCTGGATGAGTTCCTGATTCGCCATTACTGGGTGTGGGACGGTGGAACGGTATAAACGGGGTGGTTAGTGGTCGACAAGAGAGAGGTGGCGCGTGGCGTCGCGTCGCTCCGGTTGCGCCGCTGTGAACGGAGTGTGCGGATGGCACGAAAAGGGAGAGCGAATCGTCGGAGACCCCGTGACGGAAACACCGACGCGAACAGGTTCGAGGCCGCTCAGAGGGATTCTCGTCGAAGTTCAGCGATTCTCAGTGCGAGAATCGAACACCGTCTCCAGTCGAGGTTCACTGTGTCTCCGGCTGGCTACGTCTCAGAACCCGAATATCGGGACGAAGCGGAACGTGAGATAGGAACCGACCGTCGCGATGACGGGCACGACGTTCTGCATCAGGACGACCCGAGCGGTCGTCACAGGGTTGAACAGCGCCCCTGGGCGGGGGATATCCTCGGTGTCCTCCGCGCCGATAGGCGGAAGCGTCTCGCCCTCTTCGTCGGCCGCAAGCGCGTCGACCGTGACCGGTGGCCCTCCGTCTCCGGCGACCACCTCGGGGGCGGTCATCGGTCGGGTCGCCCGCCCCCAGCCCAACCCGACGATGGACATCGTGGCGATGATGACGAAGCTTGCAGGGATACCGAGCGCCGAGAGGAAGACGACCAGCGTCGAGGAGACCGACGCGACAACGATGGCCGCAGTAAGGGGGAGCTCCGTGATGTCACTGCCCATCGTCTCTAAGGTCCGTCGGGCGATGGTGAACGCCCCGATGGTGACGGCGATACCCCCAAAGGCGATGGCTGGGTTCATCGCCAGTTCGCCACTGCCGACCAGCGGTGCGACGGCGTTGGCGATGTTCGAGGTTCCCGAGGAGAAAGCCATCAGACAACCGATTGCGACGACGGTGAACGTCCCACCCAGCTCCCGGCGGTTGGTCGTCCGGTGGACTCGGGGGATCGGGACGAGGCCCGATCGGTCGACGTCGAACAACGGCCCCGTACTGCGCTCCATCGCGACCATCCCGTTCAGCCGGGCGTAGAAGTATCGTCCGATGATTAGCGAGACCCAAAAGCCGATGATAGGGGAGACGACCCACCAGATGACGATCTGTCCCATCACAGCGAGGTCCAACACGCCACCGGCCAGCCCGAGCCCAGCGATTGCACCCACAGCAGTCATCGAGGTCGAGGCTGGCACGCCGAAGACGTTCCCGACCAGCAGTGCGATCCCGATGAAAAAGAGGACCGCGATGGAAGATTCGGGCGTGAAGATACCGGTGTCGACGACCAGTTCAGTACCGAGTTTCGTCACGACGTTCCGACCGAGCGTCCAAGCACCGATGAAGAAGAACACGCCCATCAGCGCGGCGGCGGCGGGCTTCGAGATGGCGTCGGCACCGACGGCTGGTCCGAACGCCGGGCCCGTGGTCGATCCACCGATGTTGTAGGCGACGAACATCGAGACGAGGACACCAGCGACGAGCAGTGCGCTGATCATCGGTCCTCGGATTCGTCGTCTTCGGTGGCCTCGTCCGCGTCGCCGTCTTCACTCTTGGCGGCCATCTGCTCTTCGACGGTCTTCTCCACTGTCTCTTCGACGGTCTTCTCTACTGTCTCGCCGACCTTCTCGTCGACCGTCTTCTCTACTGTCTCACCGACCGTCTTCTCTACTGTCTCGCCGACTTTTTCCTCGACGGTCTTCTC
>NZ_FOTC01000003.1:184123-399227 GCF_900114455.1 Halogranum rubrum
GTCTTCTCCACTGTCTCACCGACCTTCTCGTCGACCGTCTTCTCCACTGTCTCACTGACCGTCTCCTCGACGGTTTCCTTGACCGCCGTCGTCATCCAGTTCGGGTCGAAACGGGCCATCTTCCAGACGACGTGGAGGACGTAGGAGACTAGCACCCCGAACCCGAACGCTAGTCCGATGGTAGTCCCAGCGACGACGATTAGCCCGACCGAAAGCGCGATCAATAGCCCGTAAGTCAGGTCGACGATGGAATCGACACGACTCGGGTTCACAACTCACCCAGACCGAAGACCGCCTGCCCGGAAAGAACGAACCGGGGTTCCATAGATGTTGAAAAACACATACCAACTCTAAACTCCACTCGCCTAAGTAACTTGGTAAATGGACCTCCACTCGGTGGGAACTCTGAACGGGTCGGCACACACCGACTCTCGGAGGTGCAGCGTCTCTGCCCTGGGTCACGGCTTCGATTCGGAGCGTCCTCCTACTACCGTACCACCGAGAGTCGCAGAGCGAGTTCGATCAGAAGCGACGGCGAAGTCGACCTACCACGGTTCGTCTTTCAATCCGAGCACGTACGCGATGGCGTTCGTCGTGACGTGGAGTATCGGGGTCATCACGACGACGACGAGGAGTACGGGAATCCGAAACACCGTCCGGAACCACGACGGCGCGACGGCGGCCGTCAGGCCGAGCGACCCGGCGACGAAGTCCAGTTGGTCGAGTCCGGGGAACGCCGCCCCGCGTTCGCGACCACTCCGGCGCTTGAGGAACGACGCGCCGATGTCGCCGAGCATCGCGCCGAACGAGAGCGCGAACGCCGACTTGACAGAGAACGTCGGCAGCGACACGTCCAGTCGATTCTCGACGGGGCCGCGAACGAGGTCCAAGAGGAGTGCGAGCGCTACACCGGCGGCGGTGCCGACGAGCGTCCCGCGCCACGTCTTCCCGTCGCCGAGGAGTCGGTTCCCGTTCCACGTCCGTCCGCCGTCGATGGGTTCGCCGCCGCCGGCGAGCACCGCGACGTTGTTCGGGACGTACGCCGGGAGCATCGTCCAGAAGGCCTGTAGGACGAGCGAACGCAAGGTACCCAACATATCCGGGAGATGTCGGGGGGAGGATAAAAGCCCCTGCGTTTCAGTCGGCGTTGTCGTGGGATTCGTCCGAAGTCGTCGGGAGTCGTCGGGAGTCGTCGGAAGTGGAGAGTCGAGAGTCGAGACTAGTGACGAGCGACGTGGCCGACGTGTGAGGGAAGAACGATAACGGATTTAAATACTGACTCGGAAGTTCCGCCGTATGATTCCCCCCATCGCCAGCCAGTTCGTCGCGGGTGAGACGCCGGCGGCGGCGTTCGACCACATCCGAGAGACGAACGAAGACGGCGTGAAGGTCATTCTCAACCTTCTCGGCGAGCACTACGACAACCGCGCCGAGGCGGACCAAGACACGGCGACGTACCTCCAACTCGTCCGCGACATCGGAAACACCGACCTCGACGCCTGCGTCTCGGTCAAGCCCTCCCAAATCGGCCTCGACGCCGGCGACGACGTGTTCCGCGAGAACTTCCGTGCCATCGCCGAGGCGGGCGACCAACACGACGTGTTCGTCTGGTGCGACATGGAAGACCACACGACGACGGACGTCACGCTCGACGCCTTCGAGGAGTTCGCCCGCGAGTTCGAAGGCGGAATCGGCCTCTGTGTACAGGCCAACCTCAAGCGCACGAAGGACGACTTGAGACGACTCGTCGACGTCCCCGGGAAGATTCGACTCGTGAAGGGAGCCTACGACGAACCGCGAGAAGTCGCCTACAAGGAGAAGTCAGAGGTCGACGCGGCCTACCGTGAGTATCTGGAGTTCATGTTCGAACAGTTCGAGGGTGGCATCGCCGTCGGCAGTCACGACCCCGCGATGATCGAGTTCGCCCGCGAACTCCACGACGAGTACGGGACGGACTTCGAGGTACAGATGCTGATGGGCGTTCGCGAGGACGCCCAGCGCGAGTTGGTCGCCGACGGCTACGAAGTCTGGCAGTACGCCCCCTACGGCGGCAAGTGGTTCTCGTACTTCTATCGGCGCGTTCGCGAACGCAAGGAGAACGCGCTGTTCGCGCTTCGGGCCGTCGTCGGACAGTGAGAGACGCACAGAACGGGTAGCGAGTCGAGCGTTTTCTTCACTGACTCCACAGAGACCAGAAACCGGAATCAGGTAGAAGCGCTGATAAGGACGGCCCTCACATACCCCGACAACGAATGTCTACGTGGAAACGCGACGTCGCAAGCGGCCTCGTCGTCCTCATCCCTCTCGTCGTCCTCGCGTTCGTCGCCAGTTGGCTCTACCAGAAACTCGTCGGGCTTCCGTTCATGGAGGACATCAACCTCCCACCGTACATCCCGGCCGACTACGTCCCCCTCGTCCGGGTGCTCATCGTCCTCGTCGTCTTCGCGATGCTCACCCTCGCAGTCGGATACCTGATGCGAACGACCATCGGCCGTCTCGGTGAAGGCGCTATCGACGGCGTCATCAACCGCATCCCCGTCATCCGCGTCGTCTACAACGCCTCGAAACTCGCCGTCGAAACCGCTCTCTCCGGAACCGAAGACCTCCAGAAACCCGTCCGCCTGGAAGTGTGGAACGGGATTCGAATGACCGCCTTCAAGACGGGTAAGACCACTTCCGACGGCCGCGAAGTCCTCTTCATGCCGACGGCACCCAACATCACCACCGGGTTCGTGATGGAGGTCGAACCCCACCGTATCGAAGAGACCAACGAGAAGGTCGAAGAGGCGCTCACGCGCATCCTCTCGGCCGGGTTCGCCGAGACCAACGAGGGCGTCGACATCAACGTCACCGAAGAAGACGGCATCGAAGACCTCGGCCGGATGAACTGAAGCGGCGACGACCGTTCAGGGTACCGACAGTGGGTCGGTCACGGCCCACAACCCTCGCTCGTTCGCTCGTGCGTCCATCTCGACGGCGACGAACGTCTCTCGACGTGGATGCTCGTCGTCGGTCGCCCGTGCGAGTCCGCTGGCCACGAGTGCGAGGTTGACCGACCTTTCCTCGTGGACGACGTAGGCGACGTAGACCGTCTCGGGACTGTCGAAGACGACGTAAGGGTCGTCCGAAGCCACTATCGCGGTCGACGAGACGATTACTACTTCGACCGATTCGCCGGACAGTTCTCGGTTCAGTGCTCGGTCGGCGGTCCATCCCCAGACGTGTAGATACGCTTCTCCGCCCGTCGAGTTCGGGACGGGCGAGAACAGCGCTGGGGTCGTCGACGTGTAGAGTTCCGGCGCGTCGACGCCAGCGAGGTCGACTGTCGCCACCTCGCCGTCGGCGAACGCCACGCGAACCGTGTCGCCGTCGACGACGGTGAGGACCATCGCCGAGCGCATCTCCGAGGCGGTGGTGTTAGTCTGGTTCGTCTGGTTCGTGTAACTCGTCTGGTTCGTCTGGTCGACACCTTCACCGGCGTCTGGTGTACTCGCGGGAGTATCCGTCGTTGGAGCGGGCGGTGCGACCGCCTCGCCGACCGACTCGGAACCCGGTCGTGCAGGCGCTACTACGACCGGAACCGACGGAGGAGACGCGTCGACTGCAGGTACCCCGTCGAAAGGAACCGCGTCGACGTCGGTGCCGTTCGCTTCGGGTTCTTCGGCCATCGGTCCAACATCTGTGACATCTGTGACTGAGGCGGAACCGCTCGGGTCTACAGGAACCGGTGTCTGTGTCGCGGATGGCGGTTGCGAGGACGTCTCGTCGGGAGCGACGTCAGTCGGGACACTGTCGACGTCGTTCGCCAGGGGAGCGGCCGGACCAGCGTGCAGGTCGACGTGCGCGTCGTCCGTGGTCGGACGTTCGGCCCCGAACAGGTCGCCGAGACACCCCGAAGTGAGGAGGAGCACGACGAGCAACGTCGGCTTGGCCCAGCGGGTCATCGAACGAGAATCGGGGGGAGTCGGCATGAACGTTCGATAACCGAGCAGTGACTGCGCACACACTCTCGGGGGTGACTCGTTGTCGGTCGTCGCGTGAGACGAGAGGCGAAGAGAGCGAAGAAAGCGAAGAGAACGAGAGAGACGTGGTTCGAACGGCGCGTGTCTCAGACGTAGGTGAACCACTCGTCGTGGTCGTCGGTGCGACGCTCCACGAGGTCGAAGAACGCCTGCTGGAGTTCCTCGGTCACTGGCCCGCGCTCGCCGACTTCGACGTTGTCGACCTGTCGGATGGGCGTGACCTCCGCGGCGCTGCCGGTGAAGAACAGTTCGTCGGCGGTGTGGAGTTCGCCGCGACTGATAGAGACGTTGTCGTGAACCTCGTAGCCGCGCTCTTCGGCCAGTTCGATGACCGTGTTTCGCGTGATGCCGTCGAGGATACTCTCGCTCAATCCGGGCGTGAATATCTCGCCGTCGCGGACGAGGAAGATGTTCTCGCCGGGACCTTCGGCGACGTTGCCCTCCTTGTTGAGGACGATTGCCTCGCGGTAACCGTTGCGGCGGGCTTCTTCGCCAGCGAGCAGGGAGTTCACGTAGAGACCGGTCGTCTTGGCGTTCGTCGGAATCTGGCTGGAGGAGTGCTTGCGCCACGAGGAGACCATCACCTTGATACCGTTTTCGAGGGCGTCCTCGCCCAGGTAGGTTCCCCACGGCCACGCGGCGATGGCGACTTGCGTGGGGCAGTCGCCGGGCGAGACGCCGAGGGTGTCGTAGCCGTAGAACGCGATTGGTCGGATGTAGCAGGATTCGAGGTCCTGACGGCGGATGAGTTCCATCGTCGCCTCGGTGAGTTCCTCCGGTTCGAAGGGAATCTCCATCTCGTACGGCTGCGTCGAGTCGTAGAAGCGTTCAAGGTGTTCCTCCCAGCGGAAGACTGCGGGACCGTTCTCGGTGTCGTAGCAGCGAACGCCCTCGAAGACGCCGGTTCCGTAGTGGAGGCCGTGAGTCAGGACGTGAATCTGTGCGTCCTGCCAGTCCACGAACTCGCCGTCCATCCAGATGGTGTCGACGTCCATGTCGTCAAATCCCATAATCGGGGCATTGGTGGGGTACAGTATAAATTCATGAGGAATGACTCCGTGGGGGTCGGCTTTTTGAAACGCACCCGAGAACGTGCGCGTATGTCAGAGACTCGACTCCGAACCGTCGCCGTCACCGGCGGTAACGGCCAAGTCGGCCGCGGTGTCCTACGCGAACTCGCCGACCACGGGTATCGAACGGTCAACCTCTCGCGCGGCAGTCGACGCGAAGACGTCGCCGACGGCTACCGCCGAACCGACCTGCTCGACGCGGGCGAGGTGTACGGGTCGCTCGCCGCCTGCGACGCGGATGCGGTCGTCCACCTCGGCATGAGTCCCAGCCCCGACGGGAGCCCCGGCCACGTCACCTTCGAGAGCAACGTGATGACGACGTACCACGTACTGGAAGCGTCACAGAACCTCGGAATCCAGAGCGTCGCCGTCGCCTCCAGCATGAGCGCGCTCGGTGCGGGCTTCGACCCCGACCCGGTTCGACTCGACTACCTCCCGGTCGACGAGGACCACCCGAGCGACCCACGCGACCCCTACGCGCTCGGAAAGCGCGTACTGGAAGTGACTGCCGAGGGCGTCGGCCGACGAAACGACGGGCCGACCGTGAGCACGCTCCGGTTCCCCATCGTCGCCGACGACGAGTGGCTCTCGGAGACGTTCGTCGACAGCGACCGCTCGCTCGACACGATTCGCGACGCGCCGTACTACCACTCGGTCCGAAACACCCTCTTTGCCTACGTCCACCTCGACGACCTCGCTCGACTCTTTCGGCTGTGCGTCGAAGCCGACTTCGAGGGTCACGAGACGTTCTGGGCCAGTGCGCCGGACACGACAGTCGACCTGCCGACCGCCGAACTCGTCGACGAGGAGTACCCGGACGTTCGAGTGAGAGGGAGCGAGTTCGACGGGTACGAGAGTCTCGTCGACACGACGAAGGCACGAGAGCTGCTGGGGTGGAGCGCCGAGCGGAGTTGGCGTGCGTTCGAGAACTAGAGGCGGCCGTGTGAGTTTTGCGTTCGAAGCGCCTACGAGCGGCGAGTATGAACCAGTGTTCGGTGTGTGGGACGCTCGACGGCCTCCCGTTCACCTGCAACGAGTGTGGACAGAAGCTGTGTGGCCAGCATCGCCTGCCAGAAGCCCACTCGTGTCCGGGTCTCGCGTCCGACGACGTGCGGTTCGGCCAGCGTGAGCGCCGAGAGAGCGGGTCGACTGGCGGCGGAAAACTGACGAGAAAGCTGCGACGACTCGTGTCGGCCCCAATCCGGGCCGTCGGGTCGCTGTTTCGCTGACTACCCCAGTCGCTCGACGAGTTGGTCGCCGTCGACGAAGACGAACTCGTGGCGGGTCGCGTAGTCGCGGGCCGCCGCCTTCGAGAGCGCACGCCCCGTCTCGTCGTCGAGCATCTCACAGACGACGACTGCCGGTGGGAGACCCGCTTCGGCGGCGAGTGCGAGGCCGAGTTCGGTGTGACCCTGTCGGTCGGCGAGGAGACCGGGTGCCGCCCGAAGGACGTTGACGTGGCCGGGTGAGCGGAAGTCGGCGGCGAAGTCCTGGGCGTCGTAGTCGCCAGCGACGGCAGCCTCGGCGACCGACGCGAGTTCGGTGATGGTGAGCGCGCGGTCGTCGTCGGGGATGCCGGTGAAGGTGTCGCGGTGGTTCACGGGCAGCGAGAACGACGAGCGGTCGTCGTACCCCAACTCGTGGCTCCCGGCGCTCGGGTGGTCGATGGTGTCGTCGAGGAAGGGGAGGTCCATCGCGTCCGCTGCCTCGTGTGAGAGCGCGGCGCAGACGAGGCCACCGGCGTCGTTGCGGAGGCGGGCGACGGCGTCGGCCGTGACCGCTCCGGCCGGGTAGACGATGTCTGTCTCGCCCTCCCGGTCGTCGAAGTCGTGGATGAGTACAGGAAGACCGTCGCGGAAGGCCGCAACTGCCCGGTCGACAGCGTCGGAGTCCGTCTCGTCGCCACGGAGGTCGCCGGCGCGGCCGCTCATCGGGAACCCTCCTGTGGCCCGTCGACTTCCTCGACACGGACAGAGACCGTGTCGCCGTCGTCGAGGCCGAGTTGGTCGCGCAGACGGTCCGGGGCGATAATCTCCAGTTGGGTCTCGTCGTGGTGGGTGCGCTCGGGGACGATGATGTGGGCCGTCTCGTAGGACTCACCGTCGTACTCGACGGTCGCCGCATAACACGAAGCGGGACCGAACGTGCGCTCGTCGTCCTCCCAGCCGTCGATGGGGACAGCGTCGAGCGAACTCATTCCGGCGCGGGCGCGGACGCTCTCCTCGGTCAAGTCGACGTTCAGCGTGCCGAGGAACGGTTCGTAGTCGAGACGCTCGACGAACTGCTCCATGTAGCCCGAAAGCGAGATGTAGTGACGCCCTTCGCCCATCCCGCCGGTGACGGTTCCGGTGAGGGTGACGGAGGCTTCTTCCTCGAAGATGCGTCGGTAGTCGGCGTACTCCTTGCGGAGTGCCGCCTCACCGGTGTCGGTGACGTCGACCCACTGGCCGTCGCTGACGATGTCGCGTTCGACGTAGCCCGCCTCGTCGAGTCGTTGGAGGCGGCGAGAGGCGGTCTGACTGGAGGCACCGAGGCGGTCCGCGAGGCTCGAACAGGAGACCTTCACGGGACCGGCGAGTCCACCGTCGAGTGCGACGAGTTTCAGCGCGGCGAGTTCGTCGTGTCCGACGGCGGGTGCTGCAACCGATTCTGACATGGTCGAACTGTCGGACTCGTCGCTGATAAGCGTGCCGAATATGGGATGCGTAACAGATATGAGATAGAGAGTGACACGATGTCACGGTCGTGACGTTACTATCCGTACTCCGGCTAAGCCCGTCGTCCATCTAAGTGCGTCGGTCCCGGCGGTTCGAGTCGGTCACTCCGACTCGTTCACGTCTCGGAGTTCGTCGCGTTCGACGGCGGCGGCGACGGCGCTCGGCAGGCGAGCCATCGCACGGTCGAACCGGTCCTCGGAGAGCCAGAACCAGAGGTAGTGACCGTCGCGGCGTTCGACCATCTTGTGTCCCTCGACGTCGGTGAGCACCGCTTCGACGACGGGCGTCGAGTAGAGGTCCGCGAGGGCCGCGACAGTCTCGACTGTCGCCCGTATCTCGCCAGCGAGTTCGTCGTCAGTGTGCCTGACGCCGGGAAGTGCCGTCAGTACGGCGAGCGCGTCTGGGTCCGCTGAACTGCTCGGTGAGAGTCCCCAAAAGTCGAGCGTCCCGAGTTTCCGTGGCGTGACGGCGGCGGCGGCCTTCGTCACCCGACCAGCCGCCTCGTCGTAGTCGCCGTCGAACGCCGCCTCTCGGAAACTGTAGCGGGTTTCGTCGGATGGCTCGGGTGGGGCTTCGGGTGGGTCCTCGATTGTCTCTACCAACAGGTCGGTCACGAAGGACGCAATGTCTTCGTGACCAACGTCGTGGGCGGCGGTGTCCAGTACGTCTCGAATCTCGTCGAAGTCGACCTGCTCGTCCAATTCGTCTGAACCATCGGACGGTGGAGGACTCTCGTCTGCGGGCATCCCCGGTGACTACGAAACGGTCAGACAAATCGGTTCGGCCCGTTCGCCACACCCTGACGCGCACCCACAGCCCTTAGAAACCCATTTACCCGACGCTCGAAAAGCACACTCCATGTTCAGAGCGTTCCGTAACGAGGTCGAGGCGGCCCTCGCCGACGCGCTGTCGGCGATGGACCTGCCGACCGACGACCTCGGCGTGGAAGAGCCACCAGAAGACGTTCCCGCGACACTCGCATCCAACGTGGCGTTCCGCCTCGCGAGCGAAGTGGGCGCACCGCCGCCGAAGATTGCCGCCGACATCGCCGGCGAGATTTCGGTCGACGGCTACGACTACCTCGACCACGTCGACACCGGCGGCCCGTACGTCAACTTCCACACGACCGAGCAGTATCTCGCCGACACGCTCGCCGCCGCAGGCGACGACGAGTACGGCCGTCTGCCCGACAAAGACGAGTCCGTCGTCGTCGAACACACCAGCGCGAACCCCACTGGCCCGGTCCACGTCGGCCGCGCACGCAACCCGATTCTGGGCGACGCCGTCGCCAACGTCATCGACTTCGCCGGCTACGACGTCGAGCGTCACTACTACGTCAACGACGCCGGTCGCCAGATGGCCGTCTTCACGTGGGCCTACGAGACGTTCGACGAGGCAGACCTCGACTCGGAACCGGAACGCGACCGTATCGAGTACGACCTCGTGCGCTACTACCGCAAGGGGAACCGCGTGCTCGAAGAGGGCGACCCGGAGGAAGTCGAGGCCGCCGAAGCCGAGATTTCCGAGATTCTGCAAGGCATCGAGGAGGGCGACGAGGAGACCTACGCCCGCGTCGAGACCGTCGTCGACCAGGTGCTCTCCGGGATGAAGGAGTGTCTCGGACGCCTCCCCGCCGAGTTCGACGAGTTCGTCAAGGAGACGCGCTTCATGTTCGACGGCTCGACGCAGGAGGTCGCCTCCCGCCTCAAAGACAGCGACTACGCCGTCCTCGAAGAAGAGGCGTGGCAACTCGAACTCGACGAGTGGGATATCGAGAAGAAACTCGTCTTCCTCCGCTCGGACGGGACCTCACTCTACACGACGCGTGACCTCGCGCACCACGAGTGGAAGTTCGAGAACTTCGACCGCGCCGTGACCGTCCTCGGCGAGGACCACAAACTGCAGGCCGAACAGTTGAAGGCCGCACTCGAAATCCTCGGTAACGACGTCGGTCAACTCGACCACGCTATCTACTCCTACGTTAACCTCCCCGAGGGGAAGATGTCGACCCGCGCCGGTACGGGTGTCGACCTCGACGACCTACTGGACGAAGCGGTCGACCGCGCCCGCGACGAAGTCGAGAGCCGTCTCGACTCGCGCATCCGCGACGACGAGTTGGACGAAGACGACATCGAACGCATCGCCCACCAGGTCGGTATCGGGGCCGTCCGATACGACATCGTCTCGAAACAGCCGACGAAGGCAATCACCTTCGAGTGGGACCAAGCGCTCGACTTCGAGGCGCAGTCCGCGCCGTACGTCCAGTACGTCCACGCGCGCTGTTGTGGCATCCTCGACGAGGCGAGCCAAGCGGGCGTCGAACCGACCGACGTCGACCCTGCTGTCCTCTCGACCGAAGCAGAAGAAGACCTCCTTCGAACCATCGCGCGCTTCCCGGCCGTCGTCGAGACGGCCGCCGAGGACCTCGAACCCCACACCGTCGCCACCTACACCCGCGAGTTCGCCGAGGCGTTCAACACCTTCTACCGCGAGTGTTCGGTGCTCAACGCCGACGACGAAGAGACCCAACGCGCGCGTCTCGCGCTCGTCGACGCCTCGCGGCACACTATCGCCAACGCGCTGTCGATACTCGGCGTCGAAGCGCCGGACTCGATGTGAGGCGAACGGAAGAGAGACTCACCGCTCACGCGGCGAAGTCAGCCGTGGGCGATACTGGTTCCGTCCGTGCTCGGGCCCGGGTTCAGGCTGCGATGAGGCTGCCGCCGACGGCGTAGATCATGGCGACACCGAGGCCGAGCGCGAGCAGTAGAAACACGACGACCCACCAGAACGAGACGGATTCGTTTTCAGCCATACCGGCAATCCGAACACGCAGCTAAAAGAACTTCCCGTTTCAGCCCAGCAACCGGCTCAAGAACCCCGTGCGCTTCTCGCTGTCTGCGTCCTCAGACTCTTCACTTTCGTCTACTTCGCTCCCAGCGGACGCGTCGGCGACTTCGGTGCGCTCCGCTTCGCCGACGAGCGACGTCGAGTAGACGCCGTCTGAAGGAGCGTCCGTATCTTCGGTCGCTTCGGCTGCTTCGGTCTCCTCAGTGGCTTCGGTCGTTTCAGAGACCCCAGTGGCTTCAGCCTCGGGGACGAGCGCGTCCTCGGAATCTGGCGACGCTGCCGAGTCCTCAGTCGTGTCGGCGGCGGTGGATTCGTCGTCGCCATGCTCGGCGTCCTCGCCGTCGTCGACAGGAGGAGCGTCGGCGTCAGGCGTCGTTTCCGTCTCTAGCTCTGTCGTCTCAACTTCGGCATGTTCATCGGTCGCTTCTGGACCTCGGTCGACCGATGGCTCCGGAATCTCCTCGCCCGTCAGTTCGCGGGCCAACTGGCGGTACGCGGTTGCGACTGTGCTGGTCGTGTCAGGAGTGAACTGCGAGTGAGCGACGGTCGACTCGGTGAGACGGGGGCCGACCGGAATCGTCGCGAGTACCGGGGCATCGAGTGCGTCGAGGCTAGTGAGTCCGTCTGCGTCGTCACCGTCGACCCGCGTGACGACGACACCGGCGACGGTTCCGCCGAGGCGCTCGACGACCTGTCGCGTCTTCTCGGTGTCGCCGACGGCGTTCGGGTCCGTGTCGGTCACGAGGAGAACCTCGTCTGCGAGTCCGAGCGGGAGGACCGTGTCGTGGCTCAGTCCGGCGCCCGTATCGACGAGGAGGTAGTCGGCCTCGTCGAATCCGTCGAGAACCGTCCGAAGCTTCGCGGGGTCGGCCTCGGGGAACGCCGACAGGTCGGTGTCGCCCGGGACGACCGAGAGCCCGTTCGGCCCCTCGTAGGTCGCTTCCGAGACGTCTGCCTGTCCCGCGAGGACATCGTGGATAGTCACGCCGTCCGCGTCGATACCGAGGACGGTGCCGAGGTTGGCCATTCCGAGGTCGGCGTCGACGGCGACGACGCGGTGTCCCGCCGCTGCGAGTGTCGTTCCGAGTGCAACCGTCGTCGTCGTCTTGCCGACGCCACCTTTCGCGCTGGCGACTGCGATTACCCGAACCATGGTTGAGTTACCTGTGTGTCCCACGACGTGTACATAAATGTAGTTCTGTCCAGAATGACAGGTTTGTTTGAAAGTCACGTGTGTTGAACAATCAGAACAGCCGTGCGGCGAATCCATCTCGCTGTGCGCCGACAGTCAAAGGTTACTTAGCCACTGGCCGGGCTAGTATCGGTAATGAGTAGTGACGCCGAGGAAGCGAGCGAAGACCGGCGGAAGTACGAATTCCGGAAGGTCATCGAAGAGTTGCAGGAGTACGAAGGCTCCGGCACTCAGCTCGTCACCATCTACATCCCCGAGGACAAGCAGGTTTCGGACGTCGTCGCCCACGTGACCCAAGAACACAGTGAGGCGGCGAACATCAAGTCCAAGCAGACGAGGACGAACGTCCAGGACGCACTGACGAGTATCAAAGACCGTCTCCGCTACTACGACACCTTCCCACCGAAGAACGGTATCGTCATCTTCTCCGGTGCAGTCGACAGCGGCGGCGGCCAGACGACGATGGTCACGAAGACGCTCGACAGCCCACCACAACCCGTCGAGTCCTTCCGCTATCACTGCGATTCGGCGTTCCTCACGGAACCGCTGGAGAACATGCTGGCCGACAAGGGACTGTTCGGTCTCGTCGTCCTCGACCGACGCGAGGCGAACGTCGGGTGGCTGAAAGGCAAGCGCGTCGAACCCGTCAAGTCCGCCTCCTCGCTCGTCCCCGGCAAACAGCGAAAAGGTGGCCAGTCCGCCCAGCGTTTCGCCCGCCTCCGACTGGAGGCCATCGACAACTTCTATCAGGAAGTCGCCGAGATGGCCAACGACCTGATGGTCGCGAAACGCCACGAGATCGACGGCGTGCTCGTCGGCGGTCCGTCGCCGACGAAAGACGAGTTCCTCGACGGTGGCTATCTTCACCACGAACTGCAGGACAAAGTCGTCGGGAAGTTCGACATCTCCTACACCGACGAGTCGGGCCTCTACGACCTGGTCGACGCCGCACAGGAGGTGCTGGCCGACCAAGAGGTGATGAAAGACAAGTCCCAGATGGAGGAGTTCTTCGAGAAACTCCACCGGGGCAACGAGTCTACCTACGGGTTCGGGCCGACTCGCAAGAACCTCATCATGGGCTCTGTCGACCGACTCCTTCTCTCCGAGGACCTCCGAAGCGACGTCATCGTCTACGACTGTCCCAACGGCCACGAGGAGTTCGAAGTCGTCGACAGTCGCCACAAGACGCCCGAACACACCTGTTCGGAGTGCAAGGAGAAAGCCGAGATGCGTGAACGCGAAGACGTCATCGAACACTTGATGAACATCGCCGAACAGCGCGGGACGGAGACGAAGTTCATCAGCACCGACTTCGAGAAAGGCGAACAGTTGATGGACGCCTTCGGTGGCATCGCGGGCATCCTCCGGTACTCGACCGGTGTGTAAACGCGCAAACAGAAAAGACGCAACCGCTACTCTTCGTTCGCGAACCCGTCTCACTAACGACTAGTGGAACTTCGAGAGACGCTCACTCAGTGACGGGGACTGCGTCATCAGCTGATACACCGCCGAAACGACGAGTGTGGCGAGGATGGCAACCGCCCAGATTCGAACGTCGATGGCGCTCACCGTTGGCACCCCCACCGAGTGTGCGACGACGAGCAAGAGACCGAGAACACCGAGTCCGAGGTAGTACTCCGCCCACGAGAGGTCGTTCCGTGGAACGACTTCCATGTAGACGGTGACGTCGTCGATTGCCTCGGCCAGCGCAACCTCTTTCGTCTCTGTATCGTAGTCGATGACGCCGAGTTCTTCGAGTTTCGGGAGATGTGTCTGGTGGAGCGAGACGTAGACACTCTGGCGGACGTTTCGGGGGGCAGGGTCCTCACCGGTCTCTGCAGTCGCGAGTCGCTCTGATAGTTCGCGGACCGAGAGGGGTTCGCCGTGTTCACGGAGTGACTTGAGGACACGACGACGCCGGTCGTTTCGAAGGATGTCGTGTATCTCCGTGCGTTCGAGCGAGTCGTCAGGTGCGGCAGTGAGAGTCGACATCAGCCACTTACGACTGCGCCGTTCTCCCATATTACATCGCCCCCTGAAGAGATACGTCGGAGTGTGAGACCTAGGGTAAAAAAATTGTGTTTGCGGAAACAGAATGAGGTCAGTCGAGAACCGAGTGGAGTTGGACGAGTCGACGGTTCAAATCCAGCGACGGGTCAGCCGTCGTCGCCGCCAACCGGTCCAGCGTCAGGAAGACGTCTGCACCGTGTCGTTCGGCGTGAGCGGCGACGTCTTCGATGGCTCGTCGGTTGAGCGCGATCGAGTCGAGCAAGCCGACGAGAAGCGCCATCGCGACACCGGCCTCACCGTGCGGAAACGAGGGGCCGAGTGCGTCGAAAGAGGAATCTACCGGTCCCTCTGTGGCCGAAACTACCCGGAGACACTGCGGACAGATCGATGCGGCGTCGGACTCGTCGGGTGCGTGCGCCCGAAGTGCGGGCGGCACCGCGAAAGTGACCGTCTCGACGTCGCAGTGAGTGCAGTGCATCGAAGTCGAGGCTCAGTCGTCGGCCGTGACGGGTTCGACGTCCGACGTCTCGGCGGCCTCGGCTTCTTTCGCGGCCTTCTCCTCTTCTTCCTTCTTCGCCTTGATCTTCTTCAGGCGGAAGATCTCTTCGCGCTCTTGCTCTTCGAGTTTCTGCTCGATGTACTCTTGGTTCTCGTAGAGGTCAGGCAGGAGTTTGAACTCCAGTGCGTTGACACGGCGCTTCGTCGTCTCGATCTCTTCGAGCATCTTCTTCATCGCCGTCTCGACTTCGGCGGCGAGGATGATGCTCTCTAAGAGCTCTTCGTAGGCTTCTGCGGCCTCGTCGATGCGGGCGCTGGTACCGAGCAGGCCGTAGCCACGCTGGTCGAGGCTCTTCTTGACGCGGCTGGACTCGATCACCGGGACGACGACACCCATGATGTTCTTCGACTGCGTCGTGATCTCGGGGTGCTCTTTGAGCGCGGCGGCGGCACCGCGGACGGCGACGTCACCTTCCATGGCGCGCGCCATGTTGAGTTTCCGCTGTGCGTCCTCGTAGTTCTCGCTCAGCCCGCCTCGGACTTCCTGGGCTTGGTCGAGGATGTCCATGAACTCCATGATGAGGCCGTCACGCTTCTGTTCGAGCGTGTCGTGGCCCCGCTCGGAGAGGTCGATTCGGTCCTCGATCTCCATCAGTTCCTTGCGGGTTGGTTTGACGTCTTTGGCCATTTGAGTGCGGGTTGTCGGCGGAGCGGGTTAACTTTTTACAGTCGACGGCTGTCTGAGCGGGACTCTGGACGGGCGCGCCCCTCGTGAGAGGGTGATTGGGTGACGGATGAGACGACCGTCGCTACCGAGTCGAGTTTGCGCTAAAAGTGAAGTGGTGGTGAGACGAGAGTGCCGTGCGCTTAGGCTTCCGCTTCGACTGCTTCTTCGGTCTCGTCTTCGTGGTAGTACTTCTCGATGAGCTCCTCGTCGACACGGTTGAGTTCCGACTTCGGGAACATCGAGAGCAGGTTCCAGCCGATGTCGAGCGTCTCGTCGATGGTGCGGTCGGTGTCGAAGCCTTGGTCGACGAACTCCTCCTCGAATCGCTCGGCGAAGTCGAGGTAGATGTTGTCACGCTCCGACAGTGCCTCGCGACCGACAATGTTCACGAGGTCACGCAGGTCTTCACCCTCTGCGTACGCAGCGTACATCTGGTCGGAGACGTCGGCGTGGTCCTCGCGGGTGAGTCCCTCGCCGATACCGTCGTCCATCAGTCGCGACAGCGACGGCAGCGGGTTGATCGGTGGCTGAACCCCCTGGCTGTTGAGGGCACGGTCGATGTAGATCTGTCCCTCGGTGATGTATCCCGTCAGGTCGGGAATCGGGTGCGTGTCGTCGTCACCGGGCATGGTGAGGATGGGAATCTGCGTGACAGACCCATCACGACCCTCGATACGACCGGCACGCTCGTAGAGCTGTGCCAGGTCGGTGTACATGTATCCGGGGTAACCACGTCGGCCCGGGACCTCCTCACGTGCGGCACCGATCTCGCGGAGTGCCTCACAGTAGTTGGTCATGTCCGTCAGGATGACGAGCACGTGGTAGTCCTTCTCGAAGGCGAGGTACTCGGCCGTGGTGAGCGCGAGACGCGGCGTGACCGTCCGCTCGACTGCGGGGTCGTCCGCGAGGTTCATGAAGACGACCGAACGCTCCAGTGCGCCGGTACGCTCGAAGTCTTCCATGAACTCGTTTGCCTCTTCGGCCGTGATACCCATCGCGCCGAAGATGACTGCGAACTCGCTGTCCTCGCTGTCGCCCTGCTTGTTGTCCTCCGGCACCGTCGCCTGACGGGCAATCTGGAGTGCGAGGTCGTTGTGCGGCAGCCCGGACGCCGAGAAGATCGGCAGTTTCTGGCCGCGAACGAGCGTGTTCATGCCGTCGATGGCGGACACACCCGTCTGGATGAACTCCTCGGGGTACTCACGGGAGTACGGGTTGATTGCGGCGCCGACGATGTCGTGGCGCTCCTCGGGGACGATTTCCGGGCCGCCGTCGATCGGCTGGCCGGAACCGTCGAGGACCCGACCGAGGAGGTCCTCGGTGACGGGCATCTTGAGCGTCTCGCCAAGGAACTTGACGGACGCGTTTCGGTCGATACCGCTGGTGCCTTCGAAGACCTGGATGGCCACGAGGCCTTCCGAGGATTCGAGCACCTGGCCACGCTTGGTCTCGCCTTGCGGCGTCTCGATTTCGACGATTTCGTCGTACCCAATGGGCTCGTCGACCTCGGCGAACACCAGCGGACCGCTGATCTCGGTGATGGTCTGGTACTCTTTCATTAGTAGAGCTCCCGGAGCTGTTCGGTGATCTCGGCTTTGAGGTCCTCGATGTACTCCACGTAGTCCTCCTGCACGCCGATACGGTTCAGCCGCGGTGCGGCTTCGATGGCGATGATCTCTTCGACGGGAACGCCCGCGTCGAGTGCCTTCTTCGCCTCGTCGTTGAGCGTGTGGATGGCCGTCAGGATGAGGTACGTCTTCTCCGGCGGACAGTAGGTGTCCGTCGGGTGGAACGCGTTCTGCTGGAGGTACGCCTCACGGAGGTAGCGAGCCACCTCGAGGGTGAGCTGCTGGTCCTCCGGCAGGGCGTCCTTACCGACGAGCTGAACGATCTCCTGCAGTTCGTCTTCTTCGTCGAGGATGTCGACGGCCCACTGGCGCTCCTCGGGCCAGTCGTCGCGGACGTTCTCGACGAACCACGGGTCCAGCTGGTTCCGGTAGAGCGAGTAGGACTCGCTCCAGTTGATTGCCGGGAAGTGACGACGCTCTGCGAGGTCGGCGTCGAGTGCCCAGAAGGTCTTGACGATACGCAGCGTGTTCTGGGTGACCGGTTCCGAGAAGTCGCCGCCCGGCGGCGACACGGCACCGATTGCGGAGACCGAACCCTCGGTCCCGTTGATGTTCTCGAAGTAACCGGCTCGCTCGTAGAACTCGGAGAGACGCGCCGAGAGGTAGGCGGGGTAGCCCTCCTCACCGGGCATCTCTTCGAGACGCGAGGAGATCTCGCGCATGGCCTCTGCCCACCGCGAGGTGGAGTCGGCCATCAGTGCGACGTCGTAGCCCATGTCACGGTAGTACTCTGCGATGGTGATTCCCGTGTAGATACAGGACTCACGCGCAGCGACGGGCATGTTCGACGTGTTGGCGATGAGCGACGTCCGGGCCATAAGCGGGTTGCCGGTCGTCGGGTCTTCGAGTTCCGGGAAGTCCTCGATGACCTCGGTCATCTCGTTGCCACGCTCACCACAGCCGACGTAGACGATGATGTCCGCGTCTGCGTACTTCGCGAGTTGGTGCTGCGTGACGGTCTTCCCCGACCCGAACGGGCCAGGAATCGCGGCCGTTCCACCCTTCGCAATGGGGAACAGGCCGTCGAGGATGCGCTGCCCGGAGACGAGCGGTTCGCGGGGCGTCATCTTCGTCTCCGACGGACGCGCCTCGCGCACCGGCCACTCCTGGTGCATCGTGATCTCTTCGCCGGTGTCGAGTTCCACGATGGCCTCTTCGACGGTGAACTCGCCTGCCTCGATGGAGGCGACGTCGCCGCCTTCGGACGTCGGCGGGACGAGCACTTTGTGCTCGATGGTGACCGTCTCGGGGACGGTTCCGAGGACGTCACCGGCTTCGACGGTGTCACCCTCCTCGACGGTGGGAACGAACTCCCACTTCTTGTCCATCTCGATACCGGGTGCGTCGACACCACGGTCGAGGTACGGACTGTTCATCTTCTCTTCCAGTACGTCCAGCGGCCGCTGGACACCGTCGTAGATGCTGTCCAGCAGACCGGGACCGAGGTCGACCGTCAGCGGTTCGCCCGTGTTCTCGACGGGTTCGCTGGGGCCGACGCCGGAAGTCTCCTCGTACACCTGAATGGTCGTGAGGTCGCCCTCGATCTCGATGACCTCGCCCATCAGCCCTTCGTTACCGACGTACACGACGTCGTTCATCCGGGCGTCAAGGTCGCGGGCGGTCACGACCGGACCACTCACACTCTGAATGACACCGTCCTCACGAACGGTCTCTTGCTGTGTTGCCTGACTCATAGTTATTCGTCCATTAGGTCGATACCGATCGCTCGCTTGATCTGCTCGCGCAGGCCGCTGCTCCCTGCGTCACCGCCGAGGGTGACGAGCGTCGGCTCGATACTCGTCTCGACCGACTTCCGGGTGTTCCGGGAGAGATGGTCGAGGTCACTCGATTGCATTACGATGATGCCGACGTCGTCGTCTGCGAGGGTACGCTCGACAGCGTCGTCGAGTGCTGCATCTTTCTCCTCCTCGGGGACGTTCTCGAACTTCCGAACGCCTGCGAGGCGGAAGCCGGTGGTGAAGTCGGGACTGCCGATGACGGCGATCTCCTGACTCATAGTATCACCAGTTCCTCTTCGATTTCGTCTCCGTCGAGTCCGGCCTCACGGCCACGGGCGATTGCCCGGATGTTCTCGACCTCGCGCTCCTTTGCGAGGATGTACGAGATAATCGGACCGACGGAGAGTGGGAAGACGGAGCCGAGACTGTCCGAGTACTCCAAGAGCGCAGCCTCGAGGGCGCGCTCGAAGCTGATGAGGCTGTCTGCGTCCTCCAGCTCGTTGAGTGCGACGGACAGTTCGTCACCGTACGTACTCTCGCGGATGCGTGTGACCAGTTCTTCGGGGTTGGCCGCGAGCTGCGACAGCTCGGCCGCACTGAACAGTTTGCCGCCTTCGATGTAGTACTCCGAAGGATCGATGTCGGCGCCGCTTCGTGCGAGTCGCAGCGCGTTCCGTGCGTTACGGAAGTCGATCTCCGCTTCGAGGAACTCGCGGTACAGTGCGAGTGACTCGCCGCCACGGAGGCCACCGAGGAGGTTCTCGTAGAACGCACGGTCGAGGGCGTTCTCGAGCGGGACGAGAACGTCCGTGTTCTCGTAGTCCTCGTAGGCGACCGCAAGCGAGCCACCGAAGATGGTGCCTTTCAGCATCGTGACGACTTCCTCGATGGTGCCCGCGTCGAGCAGGCGGTTGAGGAATCGGTCGTCGAACTCACCGGCGCGAATCAAGTCTGCGTCGATGGAGTCACGGTCGATGTCGGCGTAGATGCCACGGATAATCGTCTTGACGTTCCACGCGTCGAACTTGCGAAGGTACCGGGCGATGAGGTCGTACAACCAACCTTCTGCCCAGTCGAGGATGTCGTTGAACTGTTTTGCGAGGTTCCGGTTCAACGCGTACTCGACGAGATCGACACCGGAGTAGCGACTCCCGAGTGCGTTGATCTCCTCTTCGTACGCCGACTCCTCCATGAACCGGGCGATCTCGGCCGGACCCATACGGGTCAGCTTGCGGTACTCTTCGTCACTGAACAGGGCGCCGCGTCGTGCACGGACGCGGGCATTGACGTACTCCGGATTCGGACTTCCGGCAGTACTCATTGGTCGAACAGTCGGGTGCTCAGTTCCTTCAGGTTGTCCTCCCAGACGTCTTCGAGGACAGAGTCGAAGGTGTTGTTCACGCGAACCCGTGACGACGTGCTCTCGACGACGACGCCGCCGAGACAGTCGTACTCACCGGCGAAGCTGTAGCCGTCGTAGTCGGTGAGAATCTTCGTGAGGAGCGCTTCGTCCGAGGGACGGCCGTACACTTGTACGGTCGCCGTCGAATCGAACTCCTCGCTCGCGTCGTCGAGCAGCGTCCGTGTGAGGTTCTCGCGCTTCGTGCCGCTCAGGTCGACGAGTTCCTCCTCGACCTGTTCGTGCACGCGCTGGAGCACGTCGCGGCGTGCTTCGAGGCGCTGCTGTTTCGCCTCGAGCTTCGCAGAGGAGAGCGTCTGCTCGCGCTCCTGTGCGATCTGCTTCTCGACGGACTGCTCGCGCTCTTCGACGATGCGCTCGGCGTCCGCTTCAGCATCCGCGATAATCTCCTCTGCACGAGCCTCACCCTGACTGCGAATCTCTTCCGCACGCGCGCGGGCTTCGTCTCGAATGTCCTCAACGACAGTATCCAAACTCATTGTGAAAGGGAGAGAAGTCGTTTAGACGATGAACACGACGACGAGCGCGAGAATGACGAGCGTCTCCGGCAGGACCGTCAGGATGAGACCCTGCGTGAAGAGACTGTCGTCCTCTGCGATGGCGCCGACCGCCGCGGCACCGATGCCACGCTCTGCGTATCCTGCGCCAGCAGCCGCGAGACCAACGGCGATCGCTGCTGCCGCGGGACCTTCGATAGCTGGACCGCTTGCGCCTTCAGCCTGCAGTGCAACGTTGACAAGTTCTGGTAGGGTTTCGTACATGGTGGGTTAAATCTCTGATTCCAGTTGGTCGTCTCCGAACAAGTTGTAGTTGGCTGCACTGGCGCCATAAAACTTCCCAAACGAATCGCCGCGAATCGAGCGACGAGAGCGGTTGTATCGGTGGTGTACGTAAAAAGAACTCGGTTTCGGTTGTCGTCGACCCGGCGAAGGCGGTGCGTGAAGTCGAGTCGACTCAGTCTTCGGTCGTGTACCGTCGGTCGTATCCGAGCGGTTCGTACTCGCGGCCACCGCCCTCGTAGAACTTGCCGAAGAACTCGACGTACTCGAGACGCACGGCCTGCAGACCGGCGCTGGTGATACCGAGCACCAACACCAGTGCGTGACCGAGCAGGAGCACGAGAACGCCCACGACGAACAACGCGGCGCCACCGTGGAACAGTCCTTCGAACATGATCGCTTCGGCCCCATACTCGTTGATGACGTACTGCGGCCCGTAATCGAGCATGAAGTGAATCTCCCCCTCGTGCTGGTACGCACCGAAGACGAGCAGGTTGACGGCGAGCGCCATCCCGGCCTTCGCGAGCAGCACCGCACCGATTCGTGCGTACGACAGCACGTTGACGAGCACGTTCAGGAACTCGACGGCCTCTGCTGGCTCACCGATGATCAGCAGAGCGAGCCCTAGGAAGAACACCAGGAGCGGAA
Organism: Halogranum rubrum; assembly: GCF_900114455.1. Taxonomy (GTDB): domain Archaea; phylum Halobacteriota; class Halobacteria; order Halobacteriales; family Haloferacaceae; genus Halogranum; species Halogranum rubrum. The sequence continues at coordinate 205,424 of NZ_FOTC01000003.1, forward strand.
CGCTGATCGGGAACTGGCCACCGATAACCGGGAGCGGAACGCTGAACAGTTCCATCGCCGGGAAGCCGTTGAACCCGAGGTCGAACATCGAACCGAGGTACTCTCGGTTCGATTCCGGTGCAGCACCAGTACCGTCGAACAGGGTGAACAGGAACGCAGGCTTCTGGGCAGCGAGACTGCGGCTGAAGATCCAGACCCACAGCCCGTTCATCATCAGGAGCCACGAACCGCTCTCGTAGACGGCGTGTTTGACGTCGTGGAGCTGTGTCGTCTCGACGAAGTCGAGAATCCACCCGATGTTGAGGTGGACGATACCGATGAGCGCGCTGACGGTAATCCAGCCGAGTGCCCAGCTAATGCCAGCGGGCGACAGACCCTTCTCGATGGGCGCGTGTTCGAGGCCGACGACGCCGTGCCAGAAGTACTCCGCGATGAGGTGGAGACCGAATATCTCACCGTAGAGGATACCGAACAGCATGGTGAACGCACCGGCGAAGATGGTGATACCACCCAGACTCTTGAACGCCGGGCGGTCGTCGAACTTCGTGTAGAGAAAGTAGCCGATTGCGGTGTAGAGAACCCCGTATCCGAGGTCCCCGATCATCAGACCGAAGAACACCGGGAACGTCAGGAAGACGAACACAGAGGGGTCGAACTCGCTGTACTTCGGACGGCTGACCGCGTTGACCAGAATCTCGAACGGTTTGACCGCGCCGGGATTGTCCTGGACGACCGGTGGGTCGTCTTTCTGCATCACGACGTCGGTCCCGCCGTCGGCAGCGACGCCGGAGCCAGTGTCACCGACCGATTCGCGGACGGCTTCGTGACCGCTGCTGTTGAAGCTCGCGCGTTCGAGTTCCTCGACTTCGACGTGGCTCCCGACATCGGCCTCGAGAGCGCTCGCGAACTCGCCGAACTTCGTGGTCGGAATCCACCCTTCCGCGACGAAGGCGTTCTTCGTCGTCGCAAAGGAGAGGGGCGCTTCGGTCTTCTGGACGTCGATTGCGAGCTTCTCTTCGGCCGCGAGCAGGAAGCCTGCCGCGTCGAGTTTCAGCTCTTCGAGTTGGTCTTCGACCGTGTTGAGTTCAGACTGGAGCTGCTGTCTCCGGTGTTCGAGTTCGCGGACGTACTCTTCGGGTGAGGCGTCGGCCTCCGGCACTTCGAGCGTCGCGAACTCGGTGCCGACGAGTGCGTCGGCGAGCGTGTCCGAATCAGCAGTGTCCCTCGGGTAGGCGAACACGGCGAGTACCGACCCGTCGCCGAAGAGTTCGTACTGGCGGATGCCGTCGGCGTGAGAGAGCGCGTCGTCGACGGCGTCGTACTTGCCGCGACCGACTTCGACCTGTAGCGTGTCGTAGCCCGACAGCAGGTCGAGGTCGATACCGAGCGTCGCGAACGGCGACATCGCGTCGATCTGTTCTTCGACCTCGCGAAGCTCCGTCCGGAGTTCGTCGCGCTTGTCGTCGAGTTCGTTCACCCGACTGCGAACGTCTTCGAGTTCTCGTTCCAGCGCGTCGTCGGTGACGATGCGGGACGGGCCTGCGTCGTCCGTGTCGACGTCGAGGATACTCTCGATAGAGCGCACCGTGACCAGTTTGTCCGACGCTTCCTCGGCCCCGTCGATGGGGTTGCCCTGTTCGAACGACTCCCAACTACCGTCGTAGTCGGTGACGTCCATCAGGTTGAGCCCGTGAACCGTCTCGATGACGTCGTCCATATACTGCTTGGACCCCGTCACCGAGACCTTACTCATCTGTTCAGGTCTGAGCATTCACCGCCTCCTCGAACTGCTCTAGGGCGTAGTCGACCGCCGAGTCGACGTTGGACTCGGCCTCTTCGACCAGTTCCTCGCGGGCCTGGATACCCTCTTCGAGGAGTTCCTCGCGGCGGGCTTCGATGTCTTCGCGCGCTTCCGCGAGGCGTTTCTCTTCTAACTCGTCGGCCTCCTGGCGAGCCGTCTCCCGGATTTCGTCGGCCTCGTTTCGCGCCGCTGCGATGCGCTCTTCGCGCTCCGCTTTGGCGGACTCGATAATCTCGTCGGCCTCTTCCTCGGCCGTTTTAATTCGTTCGAGAACCTCTGGTCTCGGCATGCTACTAATCACTGGGAAGTAGCGTAAGCGGCGTATAAGGTGTTTGCGGAACGCTCTCGGTGGGTGTTCGTGCCGAACGTCTCGACATCGCTCGATTTCGAGGGCGACGAGGAGAGAGAGTAAGGGATTAACTTCCCTGCCCGTGAAGGTGAGTGTCGATGGACGCAGACGAGCTCGCTCGATTTCTCGCCGGCTCTCCGGACCGACGACGCTTGCTCGCACAGCTTCGGACGGAACCCGGTGCGCCGAGCGACGTCGCCGACGCGCTCGCCATCTCGCATCGGAGCGTTCAACGGAACCTCGCAGAACTCGTCGAACGCGGACTCGCAGAGAAGCGGAACGGCGTCTACACACTGACGACGGTCGGTGAACTCGTCTCCGACCGCCACGCCGCCTACCTCGACACGCTCACGACGCTCGGCGAGTACGAGCAGTTCTTCCGACACCTCCCCGATGTCGACCATACGCCGGACCCGGAACTCCTCCGCGACGCCGACGGCGCAGTCGCGACGGCGACGTACCCGCAGGCACCCGTCGACCACTACTTAGACGTCCTCGAGTCGTACTCGGCCGACCGAATCCGGATGGTCTCACCCGTTCTCAGTCGACAGTTCCACCGCGTCCACGCGAAGCACGTCCTCGGCGGGACAGAGACTGACCTCGTGCTCTCTACAGAGACTATCGAAACCGCTCGGTCGCTGAATCCCGCAGAGTTCGCCGTGGTCCTCCGTGTTGACGGATTCACCCTCTTTCGCTACCCCAGCGACGTCGCTTTCGGTCTCACGCTCGGCGACGACTGGGTGGTCGTCAACGCCTACGACGGCGACGGACAACTCCAAGCCAGTGTCTCGGGTGACGACCCCGAGTTCGTCGCGTGGGGCGAGACGGTGTACGAGCGGTATCGGTCGAAGAGCACGCGCGTCGACCCGTCCGGCTACGACCTCCCGTTCGGCCGTCGATGAGAGAGACAGCGTGCCAGTCTGCACGGTCCACGACACACCGTGTCGGCTCTGCCACTGGATGTCGTAAAGCCCCGTGCGCCCGTCTCTGAGAGTATGGACGTACTCGTCGTCGGCGGAAGCGGCTTCGTCGGAACCGAACTCACGCGCGAACTACACCGACGCGGACACACGGTGAGCGTTCTCTCGCGACGTCCGGACGAGGCGGACCTCCCCACGGGAGTCGAAACCGTCGAAGGCGACGTCACCGACTACGACTCCATCGTAGACGCGTTTGGAGAGAAAGAAGCCGTGTTCAACCTCGTCGCACTCTCCCCGCTGTTCGAACCGAGCGGCGGCGACGAGATGCACGACCGGATTCACCGACAGGGGACCGACCACTGTGTCAAGGCGGCCGAAGCACACGGCGTGAAACGGTTCGTCCAGATGAGCGCACTCGGCGCGGATCCGGACGGCCCGACGGCGTACATCCGTGCGAAAGGGCAAGCGGAGGAACTGGTCACGGAATCGCCCCTCGACTGGACGCTCGTCCGCCCTTCTGTCGTCTTCGGCAACGGCGGCGAGTTCGTCTCGTTCACGAAGAAGCTCACGACACCGTACGTCACGGGCCTCCCCGGCGGCGGCAAGACGCGCTTCCAACCCATCTGGGTCGGTGACCTCGCCCCACTCTTGGCAGATGTACTCGACGACGACCGACACGTGGGGGAGACGTACGAACTCGGCGGCCCCGAGGTGCTGACGCTCGCCGAAGTAGCGAAGCTGTGCTACCGTGCCGAGGGCAAGTCACTCGTCGTACTCCCCGTGCCGATGGTGTTCGCTCGCATCGGGTTGACGCTGGCAGGGATGCTTCCGATAGTGCCGATGGGACCGGACCAGTATCGGTCGTTACGGTTCGACAACACCGTCGCCGACAACGACGTGGTCGCGTTCGGGCGGGACCCGGCGACGTTGCGGACCTTTGCTGACTACCTCGGTGTCGCCGACGCGGAAGCGGAGACGACGCCCGTGGACGAACCTGCACACGCGTGAAGGTCTACTACGAGTAGAGGACAGACGAACGCGATCGGCGACCCGTCGCGCGGAATCCGCACCGTTATGCCCCCGGACTCCGAAGCCCGAGGAAATGGGAGTCCTCGAGAACAAAGCACGGGCACGCCTGTTCTACAAGTACCTCTCGAAGGTGTACGACCAGGTCAACCCGTTCATCTGGAACGAGGAGATGCGCGACGAAGCCCTCGAACTGCTCGACATCCAGCAGGACGACCGCGTCCTCGACATCGGCTGTGGAACCGGGTTCGGAACGGAGGGACTGCTGCAGTACTCCGACGACGTCCACGGACTCGACCAGAGTATCCACCAGATGGAGAAGGCGTGGGAGAAGTTCGGGAAGAACGACCAGGTGCGGTTCTACCGCGGCGACGCCGAACGGCTCCCCTTCCGAGACGACTCGTTCGACGTCGTCTGGTCCTCTGGCTCCATCGAGTACTGGCCGAACCCCGTCGACGCACTCGAAGAGATTCGGCGCGTCGTCAAGCCGGGAAACAAGGTGCTCATCGTCGGTCCCGACTACCCGAAGTCGGGCCTCTTCCAGAAGATGGCCGACGCCATCATGCTGTTCTACGACGAGGAAGAGGCCGACCGGATGTTCGAAGCGGCCGGCTTCGTCGACATCGAACACCACATCCAGCAGCGACAACCGGGGAGCCCGCGGGCAATCACAACTGTCGCGCGAGCGCCCGAAGAGTAGATATCGGCTCTTTTTACCGTCGCTATCTCGGCTCTTTTCGTCGTCGTTACGCCGTCGTCGAAAACTGAGCGAGTACTCGCTCGTCCGACGACACGCGAACCGTCACCCGAGCACCGGCGACGAGCGACGGGTCGTTCGTCGCCGCGATTCGAACGCTCGCCGTCTCGCCGACCGACCACTGACCGTCGCTGGCGACGTTGAACGGGCCGGTCGGACCCGGTCGAAACCCCGTCGCAGAGAAGAACGGAACCGGTGGCTGGTGGTCGAGTGCCGTGCCGCCGACACTGATGTGAACTGTGAGTTCGTCGACGGCGAGTGTCGGCCCGGCACGATGCGTGAACGTGAGTCGGTCGCCCGACACGGACACCGAGAGGGCGACTGGCGTCGTCGTGGCAGATACCTCTGTCGCCTCCGGAACCGACGCGAATGCGACGCTCCCGACGGTCGCTGCGAGAACGACGGTTACGGCGACGAGGAGGACGACACCGATGGCTGGGGCGACGCCACGGGAACGAGTCGACACGAGACGGAGTAGCGTCGCTCTCCGATAAAAAGGTCGGGCGAGAGCGGAGTGGAGATTAGCGACGCCGGAGCGACGGTGCGGCGAGTGACTGCGACGTCAGCGTCGACGTCGACACGGTCGGTGCTTCGACAGTCCGAATCTCGTCCGACTCGGTCACGTCGGTAGAGCCAGTAGAGCCGTTCGAGCTACTCGACCCGTTCGGTGCGCCGACGCGGTTCGGTTCGACCGGTTGGACGCGCATGTCGACGACAGACTGTGTGTCGACCTTGATGGCCTGGACAGTGAAGTTCTCCTGCGGAGAGACGGCCCACAGCGCACCCGAACTGTTGGTCGTCCCGATAGGGACGGGGTCGGTGTTGCTCTGTGGCGGACTGATGATGCTCACGTCCGCTCGCACTGGGTCGCCCGTTCGGGCGTTTTCGACTTTGATGAGCATCGGTCCACCGGGGTACGAGGGATGGACGGTGAGCCGGAGACCGACGCGACTAGAGTTCATCTGCTTGGTCGGCGGCGTCCGGTTGAGACGAAGGGTCTGTGCCTCTTTGAACACACGCCCCGGTGTGTCCTTGTCGATGAACGCGGTCAGCTTCCCTCGGCGGTAGGGAATCTCCGTAATCCAGACGTCGCTTTCACGGGCAGAGCCTCCCGACGAACCCCAGCGCTCCCACAGCGTCGGGTAGCTCTGTCGAACCAACGTGTCTATCTCCTCTGGAGTGAGTTGTGCGTTCGACGTCGGCACTCGGCGCGACCCATCGTACACTTCTCTGACGTAGGTGTCGTCGGAGATCGTCGTGAGGACGACGCCGTCAGCGGTGGTACTCGCGTACACGCGTGACGAAGGAATCTCCCCGCGAACGGCTTCCGCAGTGTGGTCGCGCATCGGTCCCCGCAGGGTTTGGAGTTCGAGCTGAATCGCGTCGACGCGAGTCCGGACACTGAATCCCTCGATGTCTTCGGCCGCGTCGTTGAGTCGCGTCACGTTCTGTGCGAGTTGTTCAGACGCCGTATCGATACGGGCGAGTTGAACCGTCAGCCCGGTCGTACTGAGTTCGCCAGTGCTGTGCCGCCGGAACGCTTCCCGCTCTTCTTGCCTGAGTTCACTCGTTCGAATCTCGACTTCGGTCAGCGCACGGCGAATGTACGCCTGTCTCTCGGACTCGACGTCGACCGAGTCGAGAGTCGTTTCCGTCCGTTTGGTGTTGAGTTGTCGAGAGATGCGTGTATCCCGAATCGTGAGTGCCGCACTCGCGTTCGCGCTCGACTGCGTGAAGTTCGTCCGTTGGACGCTGCTCTGCGTGAGTGTCAGCACGTTGGTCTGTGTCCGGTTCTGGGCGATGTCGGCGGTCGAGGAGAGCGCGTCGGAGTCAGGTGAAGACGCAGCGAGCCCGGGGAGACTCGCTGCCCCCACGCCCGACGAGACGAGGAGGAACACTGCGAACAGCACGGAGCGGGGTCTCATCAGCGCGACCTTCTGCGCGCACGTACTAAAAGTGGTCGGCACGCCCTCGAAATCTCGAATTCGCCGTGGAAAACGGCTCAAAACCTCGAAATACCACCCGATGGAAAGCGTTTTCAGTCCAGAAAGAGACTCGGACAGCATATGCGGAACGCCGCCATTGTACTTGCCCTCCTCATCCTCGTGGTCGGTGGTTTCGCACCACCGGTCGCGGCTGATGTCGGCGCGGATGCTGCGGCCGGAGTCGACACGCCACGAGCGCAGTCGGTGCAGACTACCCAGTTCGCCCAGACCGTACAAGTCGAGCAGAACGAGTCGATACAGACGGAAATCGTCATCGACGTCCACACCGATGGGAACGCGACGTGGGAAGTGACCACACGGCACACACTCCAGTCGGACGAAGACGTTCGTGCGTTCAACCAGCTGGTCGAAGAGCTTCGTCGCGGCGAAGCGAACAGCAGTCTCGACGAGGGGATGTTCCGTAACTACGCGAATCTCGCCGCCGAGTCGACCGGCCGAGAGATGGAGATTCTCGACGTGGACTACACGGGGACCGTCACCGACGAGAACTCGACCGGCCTCCTGACGATGTCGTTCACGTGGACGAACTTCGCAGAACCGACCGACGACGACGGACTCCGCGTCGGTGACGCGTTCACGACACCCGACGGTGGTACGTGGTTCCCGTGGCTCGCCGACGGCCAACAACTCACCATCGAGACGCCAGAGAACTACGAGGTCCAGAACAGTTTCAGCGGTATCCAAGACGGGTCAGTCGTCGCGACGGGGCCGATGGACCTCCGCGAGCAGCCGATATACGTCGTCTACGACTCGACTGCGCTTCCGACGCCACCACGAGAGTCGTTCCTCACGCCGGAACTCCTCGCCGGCATCGGCGCGATGCTGCTGCTCGTCGTCGCTGGCGTGTGGTACCTCCGTCAGCAAGAAGAGACCGTCCCGCAGTCCGACGCAGGGATGACGCAGCAACCGGCGGACGGCGACGCCGACGGGGCCGCAGACGCTGAATCTGAAGGCGATGACATCGACCTCTCGTTGCTCTCGGACGAAGAACGGGTCGAGTATCACCTGAAACAGCGCGGTGGTCGGATGCGCCAGGCCGACATCGTCAAAGAGACGGAGTGGTCAGACGCGAAGGTGTCGCAACTTCTGTCGGCGATGGCCGACGAGGAGCGGGTGAACAAACTCCGTATCGGACGTGAGAACCTCATCTCGCTCCCCGACTACGGCCACGAGTCGGACGACGGGGAGTAGGCGAGGAGAGACCAGAGGCGGCGAGAAACGCCGGTATCGACGGCCGCTAGCGTGGGTCTCTGGGGTCCTTCCGAAAGCATTTACACCTATCTGGAGAGAGTGGTCAATGATGAAGGTTCTCGTGACCGTCAAAGAGGTGGCCGAAGTCGAGGACGACTTCGAAATCGAAGGAACACACATCGCCGAGCAGTTCCTCGAGTACGACCTCAACGAATGGGACGACTACGCCGTCGAAGAGGCCGTCCAGATGCAGGAGGCCGGCGACGACGTCGAAGTCGTCAGCGTCACTATCGGCCCCGAACGGAGCGAGGAGACCATCCGGATGGCACTCGCGAAGGGCGTCGACCGGGCCATTCGTGTCTGGGACGACGCACTCGAAGACGCCGAGATGTTGGACGTCGCCGCGAAGACGCGCATATTACAGGCCGTCGTCGAGGCCGAGGAACCGGACCTCGTCTTCACGGGCGTGCAGGCGAACGACGACAGTTTCGGCGCGACCGGCGTCTCGCTGGCCGACGCAATCGACTACGAGTGGGCCGCCGTCGTCAACGCACTGGACATCGACACGCTTCTCGCAGAGAACGTCGCGAACGTCCACCGCGAACTAGAGGGCGGCGTCGAGGAACTCACCGAAGTCGACCTCCCGGCCGTCCTCACCATCCAGACCGGTATCAACGAACCGCGCTACGCCAGTCTCCGTGGAATCCGGCAGGCGCAATCCAAAGAGATCGCCGAGCAGGACCTCGACGACCTCGGCCTCGGTCTCGCCGACGTCGAATCCGACCTCATCCTGACCGACATGTACGAACCAGAAAGCGAGTCAGACGCGACCATCTTCGAAGGCGACGCAGGAGACACGGCAGGGCAACTTGCTGAAGTCCTCCGAGAGAAGGGGGTGGGCGCAGAATGACTGACGTCCTCGCAGTCACCGAACACCGTCGCGGCAGTCTTCGCGACGTGAGCTTCGAAGTCGTCACCGCGGGCCGAGAACTGGCCGACGCGACCGGCGGCGACCTGCACCTCGCAGTCATCTCCGGCGACGTCGACAAGTTCGCCGAGCAAGTCAACTGCGACGGTGTCGACCAGATTCACACCGTCGCGTACGGCGAGGAGTTCAACCACGACGTCTACACGCAGGCCGTCGAGGCACTCTACGACGACCTCTCGCCGTCCATCGTGCTCATGCCGAACAGCGTCAACGGCCTCGACTACGCTCCCGCCGTCGCCAACGGTCTCTCGCTCCCGCTCGTCACCGACGTCGTCGACTTCGAGTGGGACGGCGCGCTGACGGCGACCCGTGAGATGTACGGCTCGAAAGTCGAGACCACCATCGAAGTCGACGCCGAGCGCGTCGCCGTCACTATCCGCGGTGGCGAGTGGCCCGCCGCAAACGGGACGGGCGACGCCGAGGTGACGGCCTTCGACGCCGATATCGACGAGGGTGCAATCGGCTCTCGCGTCACCGGCTTCGAGGAAGTCGGCTCCGGCGACGTCGACATCTCCGACGCCGAGGTGCTCGTCTCCGTCGGCCGCGGTATCGAAGAGGAGGAGAACCTCGAACTCGTCGAAGAACTCGCCGACGCACTCGGAGCGACGCTCTCCTCGTCGCGGCCCATCGTCGACGCGGGATGGCTCCCGAAGAACCGGCAGGTCGGCCAGTCCGGCAAGGTCGTCACGCCGAAAATCTACCTCGCCGTGGGTATCTCCGGGGCCGTCCAACACGTCGCCGGGATGAAGGGCTCGGAGACGATTATCGCCATCAACACCGACCCGAACGCGCCCATCTTCGACATCGCCGACTACGGTATCGTCGGCGACCTGTTCGACGTGGTGCCCGAACTCGTCGACGAGTTCCAGTAGAACCTTTTGCTCTGTGGGCCGCCGCAGGCGGCCCTCGGCAAAACGTTTCTTCGCGGTTTCACCGCGAAGGCAAAGACGGCGCTCCGCGCCGTCTCTCGCACCAAAAGCATCACCAGAAATCTGCGATTTCTGGTTGGTGAACGAGAGCCTTGCTCTCGTAAACACTCCTCTCTCATTTCAGCGCGGCAAGCCGCGCTTCCATTCGTTCGTCGGCCCGCTCACTCGGGCTTCGCCCTCGCTCGCGGTACAGTGAAAGAAGGTGACCAACCCTTTTCTCGGTGCCCGCGACAGAGCGAGCATGACCGACGACTCCGAGCGGCCGCTGGCGCTCGACGCCTACGAGTCCCTCGCCGATGGCTACGCCGAGCACGCACCCGCCAAACCGTTCAACGCCGACTTAGAGCGTCCGGCGACGCGGTCGGTGCTCCCGGACCTCGACGGCCTCGACGTGTTCGACGCTGGCTGTGGGCCGGGCATCACGACCGAACATCTCGTGCGTGAGGGTGCGAACGTCGTCGCCGCCGACGTGAGTCCGACGATGCTCGGACACGCCCGCGAGCGCGTCGGGGCGGGGGCCGAGTTTCTTCGACTCGACCTCGGGTCGCCGCTCCCCTTCACGGACGACGCCTTCGACCTCGTCCACGCCTCGCTCTGTTTCGACTACGTCGCAGACTGGGACGCGCTCTTCGCGGAGGTAGCGCGGGTGCTTCGGCCCGGTGGTCGGGTCGTCTGTTCGATGCACCACCCCTTCGCGGAGGCGACGCGGTTGGAGCCGGAGAACTACTTCGAGACACAGACGTTCAGCGAGGAGTGGAGCGGGTTCGGCGACCCGGTGGACGTTCCGTTCTACTACCGGTCGCTCGGCGGTCGAATCGGGCCGATGCTGGCGGCGGGGTTTCGACTCGACGAACTGGTGGAAGCGCGACCGACAGAGCGATTTCGAGAGAAAGACCCCGAGGCCTACGAACGGGTGTCACGGGAGCCGACGTTTCTCGTCGTTCGCGGCGTGCTCGCCGGGTGAGTCAGGAGGCCGGTCGTTCGGTTTTCCCAGTAATCCGGTACGTACTTCCCTGACCGCCCCTACGAAACCGACAATGGAGTATTTGGAGCGCCGGGTCGCTCTCGTGAACGACCGTCTCGAAGCCGTCATCGAGGCTGTCGAACCCGACGAGCTAGCCGACGAACTCTCTCACGTCGCGCTCGCTGGTGGGAAGCGCGTTCGCCCCGCAGTCACTATTCTCTCTTGTGAAGCGGCCGGTGGGACGCCCGACGACGCTGTCGACTTTGCAGTCGGTATCGAACTCGTTCACAACGCCTCGCTCGTCATCGACGACATCATCGACCGCTCGGACATCCGCCGCGGCACCGAGAGCGCGTGGGCCGAGTACGGCTACGGTCCCGCCATCGTCGCCAGCGACGGCTTGCTCGGCGAAGCGTTCGCACTCTTCTCGGCGAACGAACAGGCGATGCAAGTCGTCGCCGAGTCGATGGTCGAACTCGGTGAAGGCGAGGCAACGGAACTCGTCGCTCGGCCGACCAACGAGGAGGAGTACATGGAACTCGCCCGCCGGAAGACGGGCGCACTGTTCCGCGCGGCCGCAGAACTCGGTGCCATCGCCGCCGGTGCCGACGCCTTCACCATCGAGTCGTTCGGCGAGTACGCCGAACGCGTCGGCGTCGCCTTCCAGATTCGCGACGACGTCCTCGACGCGACGGCCGACGCCGACGCCCTCGGCAAGCCGACTGGACAGGACGAGGTGATGGACCGCCCGTCGCTCGTGCAGGTGACGGACCTCACACCCGCAGAGGCCAACCAGCGTGCCCGCAGTCAGGCCGACCAGGCGCTCGACGCCCTCGACGCGGCGAGCGTCGACGACTCCGAGGCGAAAGAGTATCTCCGTGACCTCGCGGAGTTCGTCATCGTCCGAGAGCGGTAGTTCGAGATTCGGGTTTTCAGAGATAGGGAGACGAGAGTGGCGACACTCGGGGAATCAAAGGCGCGTGGCTTCGCGGCGTTGCATCGCCGCGAGACACGCACGCGAGGGATGAGCGAGCAGAGCGAGCGAATCGGCTGGGGAGGATGTGGTTGCGGCGGGCGAGATTGAAAGGGGCGAGTCGCTGGAGGAAGACGGCAGGCGCAAGCACCACAGCGACCGAAGAGACCGAGGAGTGCAACGAGCCGCAGGAGTCGAGAGCGCGTGGGCTTTTGTACTACGTTCAACCGGTCGACCGAAGTGAATATCCAGCCCACTCACACAGTCTCTTGTAGTGAATCTCGAACAGTTCAGGGAATACACGGCGTGGCATCATCACAGCAACGAGAGAACCTATCGTGCCCCCGCCCCTCCGTACAAACTCCTCTCGGTGAATCCGTCGTCGGTGCAGAGATATCATCCGACACTCCGACTTGATTGGGGCCTCGCCCGTGTCGAAGGGGGTGGATGGGATGACCCGAGCAACTGTGAGAGGATTCGCAAAACCTCGACGTACATCGGCCTCAGTGAGCGATTTGAAGAGGAGAAAGACTGGGAGGACACTGTTCTCTATCAAGAGGTATGCGCGGAGTTCGAGCACCACAAAACTGTCCGTGGATACCGCACTGTCGAGGAATATCTACGTACCCGGTGTGCGTATCTTGACGACCTGTTCGATTCAATCAAGCGAGAAGGATACCGTCCGAACGAAGCGGCATCTCACGAAAAGCCGGCAGAAGACAATCACTTCGAGAACGCGTACGCCAACCATCTAGAACCACTCGTCGCAATCGCTCGGACAGGAGAAATATACTGGCTCGAAGGGTTCCACCGGTTCGCTATCGCATCTATTCTGAATCTCGATTCGGTTCCAGTGTACGTTCTGTGCCGGCATCGGCAATGGCAGGAGACCCGTGACGAGTTATATCGGACTCTCTCATCGGATCGTCCGCTTTCAGACGAAGATAAAGTCGAACATCCGGACATGCAGGACATTCGCGAGCAGTAGAAGAACGGGCACGGTTTCCAAGCGAGATCGGCCGAACTCTGAGAACAGTGCAGAGTTGGTAATCACACAGAATCTCGGATACATTCAGCCTCACTCACGCCGCTTCAGGCTCTATCGCCGTCGGAAACCGCGACTCAGCAATCGCGAACACGACCGTACTGAACACGCCCAACAGCGTGCCGACGGTCAGCGCGACGGCCAAGTCGGTCAGCCCGATGGCGCGAATCGTCACCTCGCCCGTCTGTATCGAGCCAAGCCCAACCACGTCCGAGAGGAAGAACCCCGAGACGGCGTAGAGGACGAGGGCGATGGCGACGACGTAGAACGGCGCGTTGAGATAGCGCCACTTGAAACGGTCGGCGAGATACTCGTCTGTGACCTGGCCGAGACTACTCGTGATACCGGCGACGGCGAACCACTGCACCGCGCCGTGGACGAGCGACGCGAGGACGACAGTCGGTGAGAGCGTCCCGCCGACCGACTCTTGGACCGCCCGAAGCGTCTCTAACCCCTGCAACCCGCCGACGGCGAGCAACGCTGCGGCGACGATATAGGTGATGAGTGTCACCCGACCGGCGTAGAGGACGTTCCGCAGGTGTTCGGCAGTGTCGTCGACGACGGACTCCAACCCGAGGCCGCGAAAGAGGGTGTAGAGGCCGAGAAGTGCCGAGATGAGTCCGAGCACCGTCGTTCCGGGGACCTGAAACAAGCTGGCGACGACGACGAACGGGTAGATGAGGAGCAAGATGCCGAGGGGAACGAGGATGGTCCCTCTGGTTTCGGGGTCCGCGAGCACCTGCTTCATCGTGTAGTAGATCGACTCCAAATCCTGCGCCTGTCGGACGACGACGCGCCGGACGCCGTCGATGGGGACGCGAGAACGAATGACGGGAAGCACCGACTCGTCCTGTGCGCCGTCGGTGATGACGATGGCGCGGACGTTCTCGCCCGTCTGGAGGCTCGCGAGGACGGTGTCGACCTCTTCACCGACGACGCGGTTGGCCTTGACGTCACTCCCGTTGACGCCGGTGACGGCCGCGACTTCGACCTCTTCACCGCCTTCGGCGGCAACCTCGTCGTAGACGTGGATACCCTGAAAGAGGACGTTCACGTCGGAGTCCTCGGGGTCGGCGGTGGCGAGGGCGACTGCGGCATCCTCGACGGTGTCTCGGCCGAGGACGGGCGTCCGCATCCCCGTCTTGCGACCGAGGTCGTCGTCGAGGTCGACACAGAGGACCAAGAGCATCGGGCGAACCTATGTCGTGGGACTATATTTGTTTTCGGGAGCGGACGAGGGGTTGACCGGGCGACGGCACTGAGATCGTGGTGTCTCGCTGGCACCGGACGTGCCGTCGTGTCCACGTGAGAGAGCGCCACTCACGGTCTGTATCGCAAGTCGCACTGCTTTTGGGTCTCCTCACAGTAGAGTACAGATAACGATGATCTCGAAGGGTTGTGAACAGTGCGCCATGGGTGGCAAGATGGTCCTGTTCGTCTACGGCTACTGCGACCAGCGGGACTGTTTCTACTGCCCTCTCGGTGAGAACCGAAAGAACGTCACCGACGTCTACGCGAACGAACGTCTCGTCGAATCCGACGAAGACGTCATCGCGGAGGCGAATCGGATGGACGCACTGGGAACCTCTATCACCGGCGGCGAACCGCAAGAGGCGATGGACAAGACCTGTCGCTACCTCTCGCTTCTCAAAGACGAGTTCGGCGAGGACCACCACACCCACCTCTACACGGGCATCACGGGCGGCCGCGAGAACATGCGTCGCCTCTCGGAGGCCGGCCTCGACGAGATTCGTTTCCATCCGCCGTACGAACTCTGGGGCGACATGCACGGCACCGAGTGGGAGGAGATCCTCTACATCGCCCGCGAAGAAGGGCTGACCCCCGCCTTCGAGATTCCCGGCATCCGCGCCGAACAGGAGTTCCTCGACTTCCTGGACGAGGGGGCCGCCGACTTCTGTAACATCAACGAGTTCGAGATGAGTGACGGAAACTACCGGCGAATGCAGGAGGAGGGCTACGAACTCCAAGAGGGTCACATGTCGGCCGTCGACGGGTCGAAGGAGGCTATCCTCGACGCGATGGGCGACCACGAGCGTGTCTACTTCTGTACGAGCGTCTTCAAGGACGCCGCCCAGCACCGTAACCGTCTGAAACGGATGGCGAAGAACATCCGCCGAGAGTTCGACGACATCACGGACGACGGCACCATCGTCTACGGGAAGACGTGGGTCACCGAACGTCGTCTGCAGGAACTCGGTATCCCCGCAGAGTTCTACACCGTCAAGTCCGAACACGTCGAACTGGCGTGGTGGCTCCTCGAAGAGATGGTCTCCGAGGGCGACGTCGACAGCGGCGAAATCGTCGAACAGTATCCGACGGTGGACGGCACCGTCGTCGAGCGGACACCGCTGGCCTGAGAGCGAAGTCAGCGAACTCGTCTGTTCCCGTCGAACGTCCTGTTTCTACCCACATTCTCGATGTAGCTATCTCGACGCGACTGTTATGCTGTCAGCCGTCGTTGTTCTATGCGGTGAATTACCATGGCAAAACAGTTCGAGTGCACGATGGAAGACTGTAACTTCATGATACGAGCGAACGAGGAGGGCGAGGTCATCCACATCGTCCGTGAACACGCCCAGGACAAACACGGGATGTCCATCAGCGACAAAGACGTGCGGAAGGGAATGGCCAACGCCTGAGCGTCACTTCACGTAGTTTCGGCGGCGACCCCGCGTTTTTCCGGCCACGGCGACAGACACGAGAGGCTTCACTTTCACTCCGCCCGTGGCAAACGATTAAGTAGTCGCCGAGGCGTGGTGAAAGTGATGCCAGACGACCCCGAAGAGGGGATGCTGTCGTGGGACGAGACGGTGTTCCGTGACGAGCACGTCTTCGAGATCGACTACGTCCCGGAGACGTTCAAGCATCGCGAGAGCCAACTGCAGAGCCTCAAATACGCACTTCGACCCGCGGTTCGCGGCGCTCGTCCCCTCAACACCATCGTCAGCGGTCCGCCCGGCACTGGCAAGACGACTGCCGTCCAGAAACTCTTCGGGGAACTCAGCGCAGAGACCGACGTGCGAACCGTCCGCGTCAACTGTCAGGTCGACTCGACACGGTACGCCGTCTTCTCGCGCATCTTTCAGGGAATCTTCGACTACGAACCGCCGTCGTCGGGAATCTCGTTCAAGAAACTCTTCGGCCAGATAACTGACCGCCTCGTCGAAGACGAGGAGGTGCTCGTCGTCGCCCTCGACGACGTGAACTACCTCTTTTACGAGAACGAGGCGTCCGATACGCTCTACTCGCTTCTCCGGGCACACGAGGCCCACTCGGGTGCGCGTATCGGCGTCATCGTCATCTCCTCGGACCTCTCGTTGGACGTCATCGACGAACTCGACACGCGCGTCCAGAGCGTCTTCCGCCCCGAGGAGGTCTACTTCCCCGTCTACGACGAGAACGACATCGTCGACATCCTGCGTGAACGCGCCCGGCGGGGGTTTCACGACGGCGTCGTCGGGGCGCCCGAACTCGACCGCGTCGCCGAGTTGACCGCCGAGAAGGGCGACCTCCGGGTGGGAATCGACCTGCTCCGACGCGCCGGGTTGAACGCCGAGATGCGCGCCAGTCGGACGGTCAGCGTCGACGACGTCAACGAGGCCTACGACAAGTCGAAGTACGTCCACCTCTCGCGAAGTCTTCGCGGCCTCTCGGAGTCCGAACAGGCGCTCGTCCGCGTCATCGCCGAACACAACGGCGAACAAGCCGGAACCGTCTACGACGCCTTCCACGAGGAGACGGACCTCGGCTACACCCGCTACTCGGAGATAATCAACAAACTCGACCAACTCGGTGTCATCGAGGCGACGTACGCCGACGTCGGCGGCCGCGGACGCTCGCGCTCATTGACGCTCGCCTACGACCCCGAGGCCGTGTTGACGCGACTGTAGGTTGTGGTGTCGTTCTAGTTCCGGGCCGAGACCACTTCCACGACGCGGAGCGCGGTCAGGTCGAGTACCACCTGGCCCACGCCGACGAGTGCGCCGACGACGAACGCCACCAGTGTGCCGAGTGCGAGGACGAACAGAATAGGCAACACCGACGCTGCACTCGGCACACCGAGTTCGCCGGCGACGGCGGCCTGTCCGACGACGACGGCGACGAGTTCGAGGAAGAAGCAACTACCCGTTACCCCACCCCACTTCACCGACGCCTTCGAGAGCGCCCAGCGTTCGGTCCACGCGAACGGCGTCGTCACGAGCAGTCGTCGGTTCGTCGCCCACGTCGTCGCCCAGAGCAGGCCGTAGAGCGCGAGTCCAACAGTTGTCGAGAGTCCGCCGAGCAGGTCCCCGAGTGCGCCAGCCCAGTGGAGTAGTGTGAGCGGAACGAGCACGAACAGCGTCGTGTGAAACGTCGCGAGACACCAGACGAGCAACGAATCCGGTTCAGTGCTCGCCGCACCCTCGTCGCGTTCAGCCATGTGCCAGCACCTCCGCGAGGACGAGAATCAGACCGAGGAAGACGGAAGTGGCAGCGTACGCGCGACGTAGTGACACCGTTTCGAGCGTGTCCGCGGAGGTTCGGCGGGCGTCGACGACGAGGAGACTCCGCACGAGCGACCCGAGGAGGACGAGTCCGACGAGGAACAGTTTGAGAGAGAACGTCTCACTCCACTCGCCGCCCGGTATCGACGGGGCGAGCGCGCCGAGGTTGCCGACACCCGTCATCACGAGCAGCCCCATCGCAGCCCAGAACAGTCGTTCGTAGGCGGCGGCGACGGCGAGTGCTGCACTCGTGGGCAGGTCGAGACGGAGAGAAGCCCACGCGAGAAGTGCGCCGCCGAGTGCCAGTGCCATCCCGAGCACGTGCAGCCACCGGACGGCGAGATGCGAGAGCGCCAGGGGAACCATACGAGAGATTCGAGAGAAAGGGGCAAAACGACATGCGCTGGCCGACACGACAGGCGGTGTCGTGACTCGTACACCCTGCGTCGTCGACGCCGAGCACCGGGCGGTTTTTGCCCTCGCACGGGGAGTCACGAGTATGAAGACGACAGGCGGGAGCGACGCCGCGAAACGAAACGCCGGGGAGAGCGCCGCTGACCTCGTGACCGACGGGATGGTCGTCGGTCTCGGAACCGGCAGCACCGCCGCCTACGCCATCCGTGCAATCGGGCGGGCCGTCGACGCCGGCCTCGACGTTCACGGTGTTCCGACCTCCTTCGCCTCGCGTGAACTCGCCCGCGAAGCCGAGATTCCGCTCGTCGCGCTCGACGACGTAGAGACGATAGACCTCGCAATCGACGGGGCCGACCAAGTCGCCGACGGCCACCTCATCAAGGGCGGTGGGGCGGCTCACGCCCGAGAGAAAATCGTCGATACGGCCGCAGATCGGTTCGTCGTCGTCGCCGACCCCTCGAAGGAAGCCGAGACGCTCGACCGGTCGGTACCGGTCGAAGTGCTCCCCGCGGCTCGTCAGACGGTCGCGTCGGCAGTTCGGTCGGCCGGTGGCGACCCCACACTTCGAACCGCCGAGCGGAAAGACGGACCAGTCGTCACCGACAACGGCAATCTCGTCGTCGACTGCGAGTTCGGCCTCATCGACACACCGGCGGCACTCGCCCGGACGCTCTCGGAGACGCCGGGTGTCGTCGAACACGGACTGTTCGTCGGCGTCGCCGACGAGGTACACGTCGGGAGAGACGAGGGAGTCACCGTCCACGAGCTATCGCGGTAGTGAGCGTCGCTGTCGCTCACCGGCGAAATAAATGGAAGAAGTGTTGAAAGCCGAGTTTACAGGTCGCGCGGCTGGACCGTCTTTCGGTCGTTCTCTTCTGCGCGACGTGCAGCGTCTTCGAGCAGTTCCTTGACTTCCCCGTCGAGTGCGTCGTAGAAGTCGGACGCAACGTTCTTCTCGTCGAGGTACTCCTTGACTGCTGCTTTGACAATGAGGTCTGCCATGCACCCTCGTCTACCAAGGCCTTATTAATAAGATTTCCTGAATCGCACCGTCAGCGTCTCTGGCAGTACAATATTGCCTTTTACAGCCAACGAATATATATGTGCGGCTGTTCTGAAGGCCGACCTGTCCGAGAAAGCCGGTGTCGGAGGTCGGTTCACTTTACTGAACTGTCAATCGATGAATCATGTAGACCGGCGAACCGCCCGAGTACAAACGACATCTACGAGTAGCCGTGGGCGCGAACGACGCATATGCGTGAACTACTGGAGGCGGTCGCCGCCGGTGACCTCTCTCCGACCGAGGCGGAGGTGCAGTTACGTGGCTACGCGACGACGGACGCCGGGCGGTTCGACGCCGCTCGCGAGCAGCGTCGCGGCGTTCCCGAAGCGATTCTGGCCGAAGGAAAGACGCCGACGGAAGTCGCGGACCTCGCCGAGACGGCGTTGGAGACGACGGGTCGCGCGGTCGTCACCCGTGTCGACGCCGACGACGTCGCGGCCGTCTCGGACCACCTCGACGACGCCGACGCGACTGTCGACCACGACCACCGAGCGAAGACGATCACCGTCCACGGAGTGGACTTCGACCCGCCGACGCTCGACGCGACGGTCGGAATCGTCACCGGCGGCACCTCCGACGCACCGGTCGCCGGTGAAGCCGCCGTCATCGCCCGCGAGATGGGAGCGACGGTGGAGTTCGTCGAAGACGTGGGTGTGGCACACCTCGGTCGGGTCCTCGACCACCTCGAGACGCTCAGGGACGCGGACGTCCTCGTCATCGCGGCGGGCCGAGAGGGTGCGCTGCCCACCGTCGTCGCCGGTCTCGTCGACACGCCAGTCATCGGCCTACCGGTCCCGACGGGGTACGGTGCGGGCGGCGAGGGCCACGCGGCGCTCGACGGGATGCTCCAGTCGTGTACCATCATCTCCGTCGTCAACATCGGTGCGGGGTTCGTCGCTGGCGCGCAGGCAGGTCTCGTCGCCCGCGCCGTCGACGACGCTCGGCCCTCGTGAGCGACAGTTCTGTACGGATATCGTCACCGAGTACCGTGACACTCCGGAACATGTTGCCGCTTTCGCGCGCACACG
The DNA here is from genome assembly GCF_900114455.1 of Halogranum rubrum. Lineage (GTDB taxonomy): Archaea > Halobacteriota > Halobacteria > Halobacteriales > Haloferacaceae > Halogranum > Halogranum rubrum. The sequence continues at coordinate 225,383 of NZ_FOTC01000003.1, forward strand.
TATGCGCGCGTGAGGAACCTATATGGGGATGCAACCCATAGTTGAGAGCACCGGCAACGGTGGAGCCGGACAACTATGCCAAGTTGCGACCACTGCGGGTCGCACGTATCGGAGCGTTTCGCACGCGTGTTTGCCGACGCGACCGGGCGAGTCTTCGCCTGTCCAAACTGCTCGGCGAACGCGGGTATCGCGGAAGTCGCTCGACAGCGTGCACGCGCATAATCATTGAGTCAGGTAACGCAACGTACACGACCACCACGCGAAGCCAATCTACAATCCACCGCTGTACGGCCGGGGGTTCCGGACGCCTTATGCGCGTCCCACCCCTTGTCCGGCCGTGCACTACGTCTACATCGTCGAGTGTCACGACGACTCCTACTACACGGGCTACACCACCGACGTCGAGCGACGCGTCTCGGAGCACAACGATGGGACGGGCGCGAAGTACACCCGCGGACGGACGCCGGTCGACCTCGTCTACACCGAGTCGTACGACTCGAAGTCGGCGGCGATGAGCCGAGAGTACGAGATAAAGCAGTTGACGCGTCGGCAGAAAGAGCGGTTGGTCGTCGACGAATAACGATAACTCAGTCGTCGCAGGCGGCGAACGGCGCTTGGCCGTGACTCACGGCGTCGGCGTGCTCGGCGACCAGTCGTCCGAGCGCCTCGATTCGCTCGCGGATGCCGTCTTCGACGAGTTCGCCGTCTTCGAACTGGTCGTAGGCGCGGGGGATACCGACCTGCTGCGGGATGGCCCACCCGTGGACGTTCCGGACGGTGCTGCGCATATGTTCGAGCGTCGCGCCGTAGGACGACCCACCAGCGACGGTGAGGAGACCGACGACCGTATCCTCGTAGTCGTCGCCGGAACAGTAGTCGTGGAAGTTCTTCAGCGTCGAGGAGTACGACCCGTGGTAGACAGGAGAGCCGAGGATGACACCGTCTGCGTCGCGGACGCGACGAACCAGTTCGGCAGACTCGCCCTGTGCGTCCTCGTCGGGGTGGTAGAGCGGTAAGTCGACGGCTCCGAGGTCGATGAGGTCGGTGTCGGCCCCGGCCGCTTCGGCGGCGGCGAGGGCGTGTTCGAGTGCGGTCTTGGTGTGGCTGCCGTCACGACGACTGCCACAGACAGCGACGACGGTTGTCATGACCGAGTTTCAGAGACGGATAGTGTAAAACTCGTCGGCTTTCCGCGAGAAACAGATAGGCTGGTGTCACGATTCGGAGTGGGGTGACGACACAACGATACCCGACGATGGGGAGTGGTTTTTTGAGACGAGAGCGGGAGAGACCGGTATGGACCAAATCGCGTTCGGAACGGACGGCTGGCGCGCGACGCTCGACACCTTCACCGACGACCGAGTCCGCATCGTCGGACAGGCCGTCGCCGACTATCTGACCGAAGAAGGACACGACGAACCGGTCGTCGTCGGCTACGACGCCCGCGAGACGTCGGAGGGGTTCGCCGAGAGCCTCGCCGAAGTGATGGCCGGCAACGGCTTCGACGTGATTCTCCCCGAGAGCGACTGTCCGACGCCCGTCACGGCGTGGGCTATCGTCAACCGTGGCTGTGCGGGCGCGCTCATGGTCACGGCGTCGCACAATCCGCCGGAGTACAACGGCGTGAAGTTCATCCCCGAAGACGGCGCGCCGGCGCTTCCCGGCGTGACAGAGCGAATCGAAGCGAACCTCCGCGAACCGGAGTTCCTCCCCGAAGCGGAACAGGGAACCATCGAACGCGTCGACCTCGTCGCCGACCACGCCGACCACGCCCGTGACCTCGTGAAGGCGAACCTCTCGGACCTCACCGTCGTCTACGACGCAATGCACGGGAGCGGCCGTGGTGTGACGGACGAACTGCTCGAATCCGCGGGTGCGGAGGTCATCACGCTCCGCACCGACCGCGACCCGACCTTCGGCGGTTCCTCGCCCGAACCGAGCGCCGAGAACCTGCAAGAACTGATTCAGGCGGTCCGCGAACACGACGCCGACTTCGGTGTCGCCAACGACGGCGACGCCGACCGACTCGCCCTCGTCACGCCCGAACGCGGCTTCCTCGACGAGAACCTCTTCTTCGCCGCCATCTACGACTACCTGCTCGAAACCGACTCCGGGCCGGCGGTCCGGACCGTCTCGACGACGTTCCTCATCGACCGCATCGCCGAAGCACACGACGAAGAGGTGTTCGAGACACCGGTCGGCTTCAAGTGGGTCGCTCAAGGGATGGGCGAACACGATGCGCTCATGGGTGGCGAGGAGTCCGGCGGGTTCTCCATCCGCGGGCACATCCGCGAGAAAGACGGCGTCCTGATGTCGCTCGTCGCCGGTGCGGCCGCGAGCGAGAAGTCCATCGACAGCCGTGTCGACCGCCTGCTGGCCGAACACGGCGACATCGTCGCCGACAAGATTAGTTTGGAGTGTCCCGACGACAAGAAGTCCCAGGTGCTGTCGGACCTCGAAAGCGAGATTCCCGACGAAGTCGCCGGCCGCGAGGTGGCGAAAGTCGTCACGCTCGACGGGTTCAAACTCCTCTTAGACGACGGGTCGTGGCTCCTCGTCCGTCCGTCGGGAACGGAACCGGCCATGCGCGTCTACGCCGAAGCAGGAAGCGAAGAGAAGGTGGAGACACTGCTCGCAGACGGCCGCGAACTCGTCAGTGCGTTCCTCTGAGGGGTAATTCGGTAATTCCTAATTCCCTCAGTGTCCCGGCGGCGGTCGGTGTGCACGCATACTCCGCAGACCGACGACGACGGCGACGAGCGCGACGACACCGAGAATCAAGAACTCGACACCCGGGAGCGCCCCCTGTTCGAGCCACGTGAAGGCGTCGTCGACGACGAAGAGAGCGACGAGCACGACGACGAGGAGCCACCCGAGTACGCCGAGTCCGTACTTGGCGTTCATGACATCTACTCGGCCGTCGGAGGATAAATCTCTGTGGGCTACTCCTTCGAAGCACGTCGAACGCCCCACAATCGACCGTCTCGCTGCTCGATGTCGAATCCGAGCGACGCGTAGAACGGTCGTACTCCTTCGTCGAAGTCGACCGTGAGCGCACCGTCGACGGCCGCCGACGCTGCATCGACGAGCGCCCGCCCGATACCGCGCCCGCGACGCTCCTTCTGCACGGCGATGGCGTCGACGTGAGAGCCGTCGAGGACGAGCGCACCGACGACTCGGCGCTCTCTCTCACTCTCGGCGACGAACACCGCCCCGTCGTCGATGCGGTCTCCGACGACGCTCGCCTCGGCTTCGAGGACGGCCGCGTCCAGCAGACGCATGACGGCGACGAGTTCGTCTGTAGTGGCCGGACGAACCGACATCACCGACTCTCAGAACCGTCGGGCGACGACGCTGACCCACCCTTGATGAGACGAAGCACCTTCACGTGGTCCGTCTCGACTCGTTGGTCTTCGGGGACGGGGCGGCCGTCGACGAGAACAGAGACCTCGTGCGGGCTGAGGTCGACAGCGGCCAAGAGGTCGGCGTAGGTCCCCTCAGAACCGACAGAAACCTCGTGGCGCTCCTCGCCGACGACTTCGACAGTGACGTCCATAGCCCTGCTCTGTTCCGAGTGCGTTTCAGCGTTACCGTCTCCTCTTCGCTGCCTCTCGGGGAGTTTATCAGGCGACCCGCACCTACAACGGGTATGAGCGAGGCCGAGGATTCGTCGCCGGGCCGAGAGATTTGGATCGAGAAGTACCGACCGCAGACGCTCGACGACGTGTACGGACAGGAAGATATCGTCGACCGACTGGAGAGCTACATCGCCCAACACGACCTCCCACATCTCCTCTTTGCGGGACCGGCCGGTATCGGCAAGACGACGTGTGCGACGGCCATCGCCCGCGAAGTCTACGGCGACGACTGGCGCGGCAACTTCCTCGAACTGAACGCCTCCGACGAGCGCGGAATCGACGTCGTCCGCGACCGTATCAAGAACTTCGCACGTGCCTCCTTCGGCGGCCACGATTACCGAATCATCTTCCTCGACGAGGCTGACTCCCTCACGTCGGACGCCCAATCCGCCCTGCGCCGGACGATGGAGCAGTTCTCGGACAACACCCGTTTCATCCTCTCGTGTAACTACTCCTCGAAGATCATCGACCCCATCCAGTCGCGGTGTGCGGTGTTCCGCTTCGCCCCGCTCTCGGACGACGCGGTGGCCGGACAGATTCGGAAGATAGCCGACCGTGAAGGCATCGAGATGACCGACGAGGGACTCGACGCACTGGTCTACGCCGCCGACGGCGACATGCGTCGCGCCATCAACTCCCTACAGGCCGCCGCGACGACGGGTGACGTCGTCGACGAGGAGGCCGTCTACCTGATTACGAGCACCGCTCGTCCCGAGGAGATAGAGTCGATGGTCACCGCGGCCATCGAGGGCGACTTCGCCCAGGCACGCTCGAAACTCGACACACTCCTCACGGACACCGGGATGGCCGGCGGTGACATCATCGACCAACTCCACCGCGGTGCGTGGGATTTCGGACTCGACCAGCGCGCGACGGTGCGCCTGATGGAACGCATCGGCGAGGCCGACTACCGAATCACCGAAGGCGCGAACGAGCAGGTGCAGTTAGAGGCGATGTTGGCATCGCTGGCGCTGGACGAGTAGACGACAGACCGATTTTCGGTCGTCAGTCGTATTCGGACCAACAGCCACATCACGGAGACGAGAGAGAACTGACTCGTGTCTACGCCCTCCAACCCCTCCTGGCGCTACGGCGTCTACGTGTTCCCGCTCGTCCCACTCTTGTCGGCCACCTCGTACGTCGGGTCGAGAGCGATGTTCTCGACGATGGACGACGAACTGTGGAGGTTTCTCGCTGGGTTCGTCTTGAGTGTCCTCGGTCAGTGGCTCGCAGTCGTCTTCGCGGTGGTCGTTCTGGCAGCGGTCGTCCTCGACGCTCGCGCGCTCGCAACGCGGGGAGCATGGACACCGAACACGTTCGTATACGGGTTCGCTGGACTCGTACACCTCTTCGGGGCCGTCCTCTGGATGGCGTACCTACTCTCGGTTCCGGCACTCGGCTACTACGTCTATCGGCGACGACGACACTTCGGCTAAGTAGCCGCGAAAATCGAGCCTACGAGGTCAGATTTCGGGTTCGATGTAGACGATTTTGACCCGGTTGTCGGCCTGTTGGAGTTTCGTCTCGATTTGGTCGATGTCTTCGTCCAACTCCTCGGTGTCCAGTTCCGACGTGAAACTGACGTCCGCAGTGACGAGCACCTTCCCCGGCCCGATGAACATCGTCCGGAAGGCGTCGACGTGGGCGACGCCGCTGTGGTCGCCGACGATACCGCGGAGGCGGTTCTCGACTTCCGATTCCATACTCTCACCGAGCAGGAGGCGTTTGTTCTCCCACGCCAGCGCGAGGGCGAACCCCATGAGCATCAGACCGATGAGAAGCGCAGCGGCGGCGTCGTACACGGGATTCCCGGTGAACTCCGTGAGTAAGATGCCGACGAGTGCGATTCCGGCACCGCCGAGTGCGATTGTGTCTTCGGTGAACGCCGTAAGCGTCGTCACGTCGCTGGTCTTCTTGAACGCCTCCGGAATGCCCGACCAGCCGTACTCCGAAATCTGTCGCTGGAGTTCGGCGTTCGCCTTCACGAGGGCGTACGTCTCGAAAGCGATGGCCCCGAGGAGGACGACGACACTGACGTACCACGGCGGGAACGGACCGATACCGAGGACCGTCACCGGGTCGAGGTTCGCCGTGTGGGGGTGCATGATGGCGTTGTAGCCGTGTTTCGCCGACTCCCAGCCCGCGATACCGAATAGGAGCACCGAGACGAGGAAGCTGTAGAAGAACTGTGCCTTACCGTAGCCGAAGGGGTGTCCTCGGTCGGGGTCCTTCCCGCTGTACCGGATTCCGACGAGGAGAAACACCTGGTTGCCCGTATCGGAGATAGAGTGATAGACCTCTGACAGCATGGACGGACTGCCGGTCAGGAGGAAGGCGAAGAACTTCAAGACCGCAATCGCCCCGTTGGCGATGAGTGCGGCGATGACGACCGATTTACTGCCTGCCATACGGTTTTGCTCACGAGGCGACGGGTTAACGGTTGTGACCGCCTCCGAAATCGACCCGACGACGGCAGGTTTCAGTAACCCCAGGGTCTAGAGACGGCATGCTCACAGTCGTCTCCGACACGCACAGCACCGAAGGACACCGACTCACCGGACGCACGCTCGACGCCGTTCGCGACGCCGACGTCGTCGTCCACGTCGGTGACTTCATGACCGAAGCGGTGTTGGACGCCTTCGTCGACGAAGCCGACACCCTCCGCGCCGTCTACGGCAACAACGACGACGCCGGAATCCGCAGTCGACTGCCCGAATCTCGAACCGTCGAGTACGGCGGCATCCGATTCGCCGTCACCCACACTCGTCGTGGCGGGTCGACGGCACTGACCCTGTTCGGTCGCGAACGCGACGCCGACGCAGTCATCTTCGGCCACAGCCACCGGCCGACGTTCGACGCGACGGGGCCACTCACGCTCCTCAACCCCGGAAGCCACGCCCAACCCCGCGGCAATCGGATGGCACACGCCGAACTGGAGGAGATTGAGGGCGGTCTCCGTGGGCGACTCTGTACACCCGACGGTGAGGTGTTCGAGACGTTCACTATCGAGAAGCGAAAGTAGGAGGCTAGAAAGGTAGGAGGGCGGAAGGGTGGAGGGCGTCGAGACGTCGGGATTCGTCTCGACAGTCGGCAGGCGTCGGACGTGTGGAGGACCGAACGTAGCGGGGAGCGAACGAGGCGTCGGAGTGGTCGGCGTTTCGGGGGCAGTCTGCACGGGGCGTGACGAGCGAACGCGCGACCTCGCTAGTGGTGAGGGCCGAAGCGGACGGACCCACTCTCTGCTATGCTGTGCGGTATCAAATACACTCGGTAGGCTCAAAGAGCCGTTTCACCTACCGGCCGAGAGCACGGCGAGACCCACCACCAGCACCGCCAGCCCACCGAGGAAGAACAGGAGACCGGGTGACGCAACTAGGGTGTCCAGCACCGTCGGGTCCGCGGCACCGACTGCCGTCTCCGTCGCCGTCCACGTCGTCTCGGCGTCTGGTGTCGGCGTCGACGCCACCCCGTCTGCGGCACTGGCTGTCGCCTCTGTCGCGTCCGCTATCGGTGTCGACGTCGCTTCGGCCTGCGTCGGCACGGCCGTCTGTGTCGACGCACCGGCGTCGCCCGCAGCGGTCGTCGTGTCGGAGACGGTGCCGTTCCCACTCTCGTAGTCCACGCCGAAGTCCGTCGTCTCCGACGCACCCGAGCCACCGCTCTCGCCGCCGTCCGTCGGAGCCCAACTGCCGCCGTTGCCGCCATCGGCACGTCCACCAGAACTGCCCGCCCCGGCCGTAAACAGCCGTGACGTCGGCCCGCCGAGAACGCGGTCCACGACGAGGCTGGCGACACCGAGGATACCGACGCCGCCGAGGAGGCGGCGGAGCGTCGCCCGCAACCCCGTCGTATCCTCTTCGCGACCAGCGACGACGACGAGTGCCCGGTCGGCGGGGACGTACACCTTCATCTCGCGGCCTTTCTCGGAGTAGACCGTATCTCCGACTTCGATGAGTCCGGCGTCTTCGAGACGTTCGAGGTGGTACTGTGTGTTCTGCAGCGAGGAGTCGATACGGTTCGCGAGCGCCGACGGCGAGGCGGGATCCTCGTGGAGTTCTGTGAGGATACGGCGAGCGGTCCGCGAGGAGAGCGCCGACAGGAGGTCGTCTGCGACGTCGCTGTCGAGACCGATGACTCGCGGGTCGTCGCTGCCGGGACCCGACGCATCGGACGTGGAGGGCAGAAAACCGGCCATCGTCCGGAATTTCCAGCGCGAAGCCATCAGTGTTCCCCTCACGCCGAAACGGCTTTGGAGCGTCCGACGGAAGGTTCCCGTATGTCTTCGTTCGTGCTCCAAGGGGCCGTGGACTTTCTGGTCCAGAACCCCATCTTCACCGGTCTCTTGATAGTCATGTTGCTGTTCGTCTTCTTCTCATATCTATTCGTCAGACGGACGCTGACGGGACTCCGTGAGGGCTACGACCAGGGACGGCGTGGAAACTGACGTGGCTGTGAGTTGGATGCCCTCCACCTGCAGACGACGTACTGATACCGTGAGAGCGCGGGGTGACTGCTGATGGTCGACGTCGTCACACTCGGCACCTTCGGTGTCGCCGCTCTCGCCAGTCTCTTCATGGCGTGGGCCATCGGCGCTGGCTCCTCGGGGTCGACGCCGTTCGCCCCCGCCGTGGGCGCGAACGCCATCTCTGTCATGCGCGCGGGGTTCATCGTCGGTCTCCTCGGCTTCCTCGGGGCTGTCCTACAGGGACAGAACGTCAGTAACGCAATCGGGACGGAACTCATCGTCGGCCAGTCGCTGACGGCGATGGCCGCCGTCATCGGTCTTCTCACTGCCGCCGGTCTCGTCGCCATCGGCGTCTTCACGGGTTACCCTATCGCGACGGCGTTCACCGTCACCGGTGCGATTGTCGGCGTCGGACTGGCGCTCGGCGGTGACCCCGCGTGGGCGAAGTACCAGCAAATCGTCACCCTGTGGGTACTCGTTCCCTTCGTCGGTGGTGGCATCGCCTACGCGACGGCGCGCGCCCTCCGGAGCGAGCGTGTCGCAGAGCGGGTCGCCATCCCGATTCTCGGCGGTATCGTCGGCGCACTCGTCGCCACGATTCAGTTTGCCCTCCTCGGCGGCCCCGACGGCCCGCGCTCCATCGCACAGGTCGTCGGTGCGGAACTGCCGCTTCCGGTCGTCGGCGGTGTCGACGCTGGACCCGTCGTAGCGACGCTCCTCCTCGGTTGTCTGGCTGGCGGGGCACTCGCCTACGATATGAGTCGAGGCGAGGCCCAGAGCCAACGGCGGTTCCTGCTCGCACTCGGAGGACTCGTCGCCTTCTCCGCCGGCGGCAGTCAGGTCGGTCTCGCCATCGGCCCACTCGTCCCCCTGCTCGACGAGGTGACGGTGCCGCTCATCGCGCTCCTCGTCGGCGGCGGCGTCGGTCTCCTCGCGGGGTCGTGGACGGGTGCACCGCGGATGATCAAGGCGCTCGCACAGGACTACTCCTCGCTCGGTCCGAGACGCTCTATCGCGGCGCTCATCCCGTCGTTCGCCATCGCACAGGCGGCCGTCGCACTCGGCGTCCCCGTCTCGTTCAACGAGATTATCGTCTCGGCCATCGTCGGCAGCGGGTACGCCGCCGGGGGCGCAGGCGTGAGTCGACAGAAGATGCTCTACACGGTACTCGCGTGGATTGGGTCGCTGGCACTGGCGCTCGGCGTGAGCTACGGGCTATTCGTTGGCGTCACGGCACTCATCTGACCGGGACCCGGCGACGCCCACTCCGGGGGAGACGGTGGACGTCGTCTCGGGGGTATCCGCGCGTTTGAGAGAGAGAACGACGATAGAGCCGCGAGGCTCGTTGTCCTCGATGTGAATCGACCCGCCGTACCGTACGACCAGCCACCGGACGAGCCAGAGTCCGATACCGGTGCTGTGTTCGAGTGGCGTCTCTCGGCCCCTGTCGAGTACGGCCTGTTCGTGCGGTGGTATCCCCGGCCCGTCGTCGGCGATTCGGAGTTCGACGCCGTCGTCGCCGACAGTCGAAGTGATTTCGATGTGACAAGATCCGTCGGTGTGTTCGACGGCGTTCTCGACGAGTTCGAGGACGACGAAGTCGAGTCCGTCGTCACAGAGGACAGACACCGTCTCCGGAAGGTCCGTCGTGATGGTCGTGTCCGGGAACCGGTCGTGGCAGATGGCGACCGTTCGTTCGATCACAGGAACGGCGTCCATCTCGCTCGGGCGAATCTGCCGGTCGAGGAGTGTGCCGAGTCGCCGACTCTTCTCACCACGGTTGAGAAGCGACGTGCTCTTCGAGTGGGCACGTCGCAGATACTCTCGTTGCGTGGAGTCGTCGAGCGTCTCGTCGAGGAGTTCGAGGTAGCCGAGGACGACGTTCAAGTCGTTGCGGAGGTTGTGCCGGAGTAGCCGGTTTTGCACCTCCAGTCGTTGTTCGCGCGTCTTCCGTTCGGTGATGTCGTGAAGCGTGATGAGGTGGCCGACGTGACGACCACCGGTCGTACTGAGTGGAGACCGCTGGAGTTCGTAGTACCGCCACTTGTGGTCGACGAACGTCTCTAACTCACTGGTCGAGGTGTCAGTTTCGACGAGTTCGACACACACTGCCGACACGTCTTCGAGCGGCCGTCCGGTGGCGTCGGCACGAGAGAAGCCGAAAATCGTCGTCGCCGTGCTGTTCAAGTCGATGATGCGGTTCCGAACGTCGAGGACGATTGCGCCGTCGGCCATGTCCTCGATAGCGACGTCGCGGGCGAGTTCCCACGCCACGGGCACGAGGTCGAGAAACCGGTAGTAGTGGATGGCGACGAGGAACAGGACACCAGTAGCCGCGAGCGCCACGGGCGTCGGGTCTAAACTCGAGAGCGGAAGCCAATCGAGCAGATGGAGCGCGTTCGCGACCCACGGGAGAAACGTGGCGACGATGAGAATCGCCGTCTGTCCGCGGTAGAGCGTCCGTGCTCGGATGAACGACCAGCCGATACTGAGCGTTCCGACGAGTATGAGGGTGTACGAGTAGACTGCGTGAAGCCAGAACCCGGGACCGTTGACGTCGCCGGGGGCGCCGAACTCACCGGTCGGCGTCCTCGCCGTCCAAAACACGTGGTGGACGTCATTCGTCAAGACGAGGACGAGTGAAATCGTCGGGACGAGCGCTAACCCGACGAGCCATCGACGGGAGAGAAACCGCGTGTGGCCACTGTACGCCATGGTGAACGCGAACCACGCGTACGGGAGTGCGATGACGGGAACGTACTTCAGCGTGTGCCAACGCAGCACCTGCGTCGGGTCCGTGCTGCTGACTTGCAGTGCGTAGATGATTGACCACAGAAAGACGGAGACCATCACGGCAGCGAACCAGTTGGAACCGGAGATCTCTCGGTGGCGACGGGCGACGACGACGAGTCCGGCAGCGACGAGTGCGGTGAGAAGCAGTACAGCCACTGTCGCGATGACGTATGGCATCTGCATCACCTCGACAGTCACTCGTCGGAACAGGGGAGAGATACTAGAAATTTATCTCCGATTTATATAATATTACATGACTTTCGTACAATCATTGACAAAATTGGCGAGTTGTCTCGGTGCGAGACGGACGAACGAGGTCGCCTGCAGTGAGAAACGCACGGCTGTGCGTCGTCTCCGACGCCGACGGCCCTGTCCGGGTCGTCACGTCGTCGAACTGGACTGGCAACCCCATTCCGAGGAAGAAGTCCGGGTGGTCTTGGACGTGAACGTGGAGATGCGGTTCCGTCGAGTTGCCGGAGTGACCGCAGCGGCCGACCTGCTGGCCGCGTTCGACACGGTCACCGGCGGCGACGAGCACGCTCTCACACTGGAGGTGTGCAAGCAGACTGTACTCACCGCCGTCGTGTTCGATAGCGACCCAGTTACCACGGATGTCGCGCTGGGTCGGGTCCAACCACCCACCGGCCCGGTGGTAGTCGCGGTGGCCATCGTTCGTTGCGACGACGACGCCGTCGGCGGGCGCGAGAACCGGTTCGCCGTAACAGTAGTAGTCCTCTGGCGACGTTCCGTCGCCGGTGTGTGTCCGACCTTCGTCGTCGGTAATCACGAAGTCGTAGGCGTACCGCTGCGTCAGAACGCCCCACGAGTGAGAGTGTTCGCGTTCGTAGCTTCCGTTGACGACGGTCCACTCACCCTCGAACGGGAGGTGAAACGACGTCGACTGGACGTACCGGTCGGGGGTGGGGAGGCGGCCACGGTAGCGAGCGAGAATCGGGAGATGTCCCAGTAGCTGACGGATTCCCTGCAGTTGGACGTACGGGTTGAGTTGCTGGTACGCCAGCGAGAGATAGAACGGTCGACTGGACCGATTTCCCATCTCGACCCACGCTGTCGGGTCGTCGGCGTCGTCCGACGTGACTGACGTGAGAAGCGGCCAGAAACCGAACAGGAAGAACAGGACGAACGGCTGAAGCGACTCGAAGGCGTCGAAGAGGTAGCCCGGAACCGAGATGAACCCGAGTAAAGAGAGTTGTGTCGGGTCGGGGAGGCGATGACGGAGGCGGTCACCAGACGACGGGTCGTCGCGGGAGTCGGCCGAGTCGGCAGACGAGCGTGTCTCGGACATAAGAGAGAGAGGGAGCGCCACGAAGGTCAAGCTTTGTCGAACGTCGTTTCTATACGAAGACTGTCAGTTCGGCCGCGACGACTCGATGCGCGTCGAGACGACGTGGGCCGTCTCGTCCAGCGAGACGACGAGCGTCTCGTCGGCCAGTTCGACGGTGAGTTCGACACGGGCGAGTCCGTCCCCCCGTTCGGTCTCGTCACCGCGGGCAGCGACGTCGGTCAGTTCGACTGCCGCATGGGGGTGGACGAAGGAGAGTTCCCAGAGCCACCGGTCACGGGGTGCGGTTCCGTGTCGGTGGTAGAAGGCGTCGACGGCAGCGTGCCCGAGAACCGCGAAACCGACGGGGCCGACGACCCGCGCCCCGCAGGTGTCACAGGTGGCGGTGAATCGCAGCGAGGCCGTCTCGTCGCCGAGTCCCTCGATTCGCGTCGTCGCCGCACTCCAACAACTCGGACACGACCCGGCGAGCAGCAACTCGACGACGTGCGAGAGGTGGAGTCGCGCGACGTCGACGAGTTCGGTCAGTTCGGCGTCTGCGGCGGCGTTCGGCGGGAGACTCCACACGAACAACGGGTGGTCGCGCCGACAGGTGACGGAGAGAACGCCCTCGGCGTAGCGGGCGACGACGTCCGCCGCACAGAGCGGACAGTCGCTGTCGAGTGGTGTCGGGCCGAGCGTGACGTCCCGGGTGTACGTCCCGGCGACCATCGCGGCCACGGCCGCGTGACCCGCCTCGGTGAGTCGGTAACCCGCGTCCGTCTTCTCGACGAACGTGCCGAGCAGTCGCTTCAGATGATAGAGGAACTGGCCGGGGTCGTCGACGCCGACGCGACGGCGAAGCGTCGAGAAGGCGAGTACCGGGTCGTCGGGAGACGTCCGGAACTCGGACGCGAGGACGCGAATCGTCTCGACGCGAATCGGGTCGCTCAGCGCGGCGAAGGCGTCGACGGGGTCCATCTCGGGTGACCCAGACGACTCGTGAGACTCCTCGCAGTCGTCGGTGTCCGCAGAATCAGAAGCATCGGCAGTATCGTCGACGTCGGTGGGTGGCGGAGTCACGGTCTGTTCTCGGGAGGTGACCAGCAGAACGTAGCCGGTCGTTCAGTTCTCGTTTTCGACTTCCGCTTCGGTGTCCTCGTCGTCGTCGTCGAGTTCTTCGACCTCTTGTTTGGTGATTCGAGCCTTCATGATGCGCGTGTTGTCGACCTGTTCGATACGGATGACGACGTTGTCGTAGGCCACCTCCTCGCCTTCTTCGACGAGTCGGCCGACGCGGTTGAAGATGAACCCGGCGAGCGTCTCGAACTCTTCTCCCTCTGGCAAGTCGAGTTCGAGCATCTCGTTGACCTCGTCGATGTTGACTTCGCCACGGACGAGCGTGGTGTCGTCGTCGACGACTTCGAACGGTTCCTCTTCGTCGCCTTCGAGGATGTCGCCGACGATCTCCTCGACCATATCTTCGAGGGTGACGAGACCCTCCGTCGTCCCGAACTCGTCGATGACGACGACCATCTGCATCCGGTTGTCCTGAATCTCGGCCAGCAGTTCGTCGATGTTCTTCGACTCGGGAACGTGCAGCGTCGGTTGGACGGTGTCGACGAGCGTCCCTTCGCCCTCGCCGTAGTACTTCTGGCGGACGAGGTCACGGACGTTGACGATGCCGATGATGTTGTCGAGATTGCCGTCGTAGACGGGGATGCGCTCGTGGTCCGACTGGACACACGTCTCGATTGCCTCGTCGATGGTGGCGTCCTTCGGGACGGCGGTCATGTCGAGACGCGGCGTCATGACCTCTTTGGCGATGGTGGAGTTGAACCGGAAGATGCGCTGGAGCATCTCGCGCTCTTCCTCCTCGATGACGCCCTCGCGTTCGCCGGTCTGAATCATGTCCTGAATCTCGTCGCGGGTGACGTAGGACGTCTCGATGGCCGACCGACCGCCGGTCACCTTGTTGATGACGCGCGTGAGGTAGTCGAAGACGACGACGAGCGGCAGGAGGACGTACTCCGAGAGCTTCAGCGGTCGGGCGATACGGAGCGCCCACGACTCGGTGTTCTCGACGGCGTAGGACTTCGGCGCGCTCTCACCGAAGAGCAAGACCAACGTGGTGATGCCCAGCGTCGAGATGAGCACCGACTGACCGGGAGAGAAGTCGAGCACCGCGAGTAACCCCGTCGCGAGCGCCGACATCGCGATGTTGACGATGTTGTTGCCGACGAGGATGGTCACAAGCAGGCGGTGCGGGTCCTTCTTCAGGTCTGCGACGGCCGCCGCACCGGGAACCCCGTCGTTGACGAGCGAGTCGACGCGGTGCTTGGCGAGGGAGAACATCGCAATCTCCGACGAGGAGAAGAACGCCGAGAGAGCAGTCAGGACGACGATAGCGGTGATACCCGCGATGGTTATCGACGTGTCGTCGGTCGGCAACGCGCGAAGCAGTTGCGCGACAAGCCCGGTGACGGCGAGAGGAGTAACTGGCAGCGGCAAACCCATGTAACACATCACTTTGACGGGGCCGAGGATTAAGAGTTACCCTCCGAGAGTCTGACGGGGAACCCGACACGGATGCCCGCGAGCGAAGGGCTTAGGCGGGAAACAGCCCAATGTCTCTCTATGTCGACCGACCAGCCACCCATCACGCTCTACCGACTGCAGGCGTGCCCGTACTGTGAGCGCGTCGTTCGGAAACTACAGGAGTACGACCTCGACTATCAGTCGCGGTTCGTCGAGCCGATGCACTCGGACCGTAACGTCGTCAAGCGCATCAGCGGGAAACGAAGCGTCCCGGCCATCGTCGACGAGAACACCGGCGTGACGATGTCCGAGTCGGGGAACATCGTCGACTACCTGGACAAGACGTACGGGGGTGCCGCCTGATGGTCGACTTCGACACCGACGAGCGAAGCTCGTCGAGCCCGCGGCGCGCTTCGCTTCCCGCGGACGTCGTCGAACTAGACGAAGCCGACCACGAAGGGGTGACGTTCTGATGGTCGACTTCGACGTCGTCGAACTGGAGGAGGCGGACCACGTCGAGGTCGGTGAACAGGCACCTGACTTCGTCCGACCGCTCGTCAACGACGAGTACTGGCAGAACACTTCGCTCTCGGAACTCACCGACGACGGACCCGTCTTGCTCGTCTTCCACCCGATGGACGGTGCGTTCCCTTCGACGTACATCTGGAACGAACTCCGTGACCGCGAACTCGGCGAGCAGCTCACCGTCGTCGGCTGTTCTATCTCCGACCCCTACGCACACAAGCGGTTCATCGGCGAGCGCGGGATGGACTACCGACTCTTCTCGGACCCCAGTGCCAAAGTCGCTCGCGAGTACGGTATCGACCACGAACTCGACGGGATGGCCGGCATCCGCGAACCGCGGCCCGCGGTGTTCCTCCTCGACGAGGAGCGAACCGTCCAGTACGCGTGGGTCGCAAGCCAGTGGCCGGAGTTCCCGGATTACGACGAAATCGAGTCGGCAGTCGAGTCGCACACGTAACGCCAGTGCGTTCGGCGAGTTTCAGCAGCTTTTCTACCACGCGCCGTCGAGAGGCGACCAGTTATGCGAGCGGACCTCAGCGCGGCCGCCGACGCCGTCGCACGCGGCGAGGCGGTCGTCTATCCGACGGAGACGGTGTACGGACTCGGCGCGGACGCACTCGACGCCGACGCGGTCGAAGGCGTCTTCGAGCTGAAGGGGCGGAGCCTCGACAACCCGCTCTCGCTCGGCGTCCCCGACGTCGACACCGCACTCCGGTACACAGCGCCGACACCGACCGAAGAGGCGTTCATGCGCGAGTTCCTGCCGGGACCCGTCACCGTGGTCGTCGAACGACGTACGATGGTTCCGGACGTCCTGACGTCGGGGAAGTCCCGCGTCGGCATCCGTATCCCCGACCACGACGTCGCACTCGAACTCCTCGGAGAGACTGGTCCACTGACTGCGACGAGCGCTAACGTCAGCGGGTCGCCGAGCGTCACGCGACTCGAAGACCTCGACGAGCGAATCCGCACGGGCGCTGGCGCCGTCGTCGATGGCGGCGAGACGCCCGGAACCGAGAGCACCGTCGTCGACCCCGGGGCAGGCGTTATCCACCGTCGGGGTGCACGGGCCGACGACATCGAGGCGTGGCTGTCCGACCAGTAACTCACAACCCGAGGAGCGACCGCAACGACCGCGTCTTGACGCCGCACTGACTGCGATACTCGCAGGCGTCACACTTGTCACTCCCGCGGAGTCGCGGCGGTGGGCCGTCCATGCTGCGAACCGTTCGGAGCGCCGTGCGGTACGCCGCCTTCTTCCGCGTCGTCAGGTGGACCGTCCGAACGACGCCGTAGGTCGGATACTCCACGAGCACACGCGGAATCTCGCGCTCACGTTCCCACGCCAGCGCCTTCGCCGCCGCGACGGCTTTCACCGCCTGAGGTTCCCACACACCTCGGTCGGGGGGTTCGCCGGGCGAGACGAGGACTGGCGTCGGCGGCGTCACCTCGTTCGACTCGTTCCAATCGTTCGACTCGCTCCCCGAGAGTAGTTTCTGGACGATGCCGCGACAGTCCTTTCCGGTCAAGAGCACGTCGCGGTCGGCCGGGTCACAGAGCGCGTCGAACTCGTCTCGGGCGGCGAGTCTGTCGAGTGCCGCCCGATAACTGTCCGGCGCGACGGCGACGGGACTGTCTCGGAGCACGTCGTCGGATGCGTCTCTGAGTGTTCGGTATTTGAAGGCGAGCGCACGACGCTCTCCGACGTCGGCCGGTGGTCCTCGGTCGTCGTCACGACGGGCGTAGTAGAGTTGTCGCGGGCAGTAGGTCGCCCGAGCGAGGTCGCTGAACGCGACGCGCGTGGAGGGGGACACGAGGAGGAGTGGTTACGGACTGCTACTTGAACGTCCGGGCGACGATGGGTCACGGGCCGCGGGAGACGCGTCGCTCACGAGGTGAGCGCCGAAAAATGTCGACTTAGAACGAGACGTCGGTCTCGATGTCTTCTGTCGCGTCGCGGAGGCCGTCCTCGCGAGCGTTCTGTGCCATTCGGTTCGTGAGCGCGGAGTCGGTCAGCAGTTCCTCGAACTCGTCGCGGAACCGGTCGTTCGCGCGAGTGGATTCGAGGTCAGCCTCCACGACTTCGCTGTAGTGAGCCACGTCGGACTCGTCGGCACCGAGTTCGCTCGCTCGCTCGTCGAGCGGTGTCTCGTCGACGTGGAGCGCGCGCAGTTTCGCTAGTTCGAACGGTGCATTACGGTCCGTCTCGCGCACGAGGTGGAGGTCCATCCGCGCGTTGAACACCGTCTCTTGGTCGACGCCGATGGTGTCGGCGATGTCGGCGTCCGACTTGCTCTCGTGGAACTGCTCGACGACCGTCTGGAGGGTGTCGTCTTCGAGTCCCGACACGAACGTGTACTTCTCACGCATCGTGCCGATGAGTTCGGCGACGCGTGCGTCGGTCTGTTCGTTGGTTCCTGTGAGTGACCCCCGAGTCTCCTCTTGACTCTCGGTCACCGTGTCTGAACCCGTGGTGTCGATGAAGATGTCACGTAGCTCAGCGGTCTTCTCGTCCATAGGTACAGATTACACTGCGGGGTCGTACAAAAGGCTGTTCCCAAAATAGTTGGGGGCACTGGACGATGTTCTGTCAACCGAAGCGTTCAAACTGGTTTACGAGAGAGGAGGGGTATGGCAACTTCGAACGACTCCGTCGAACTCGTCGGCGACGAAGCCGTCGTGAACCTCGCTCGCGCGGTGCTCTTCGCCGCGCTCATGGGTGCGTTCGCCTTCGTCTCGTTCCCGAACCCGCTTTCGCCCGCGCCCATCACCCTGCAGGTACTCGGCGTCTTCCTCGCGGGCATCATGCTCGGCCCAGTGTGGGGTCCAGCCGCGATGCTCCTCTATCTGGTCGCCGGTGCCGTCGGCGCACCCGTCTTCGCGGGTGGGGCCTCGGGACTCGGCGTTCTCCTCGCAGAACCGACGCTCGGCTATCTCTGGTCGTACCCCGTCGCCGCCGCCGCCGTCGGCCTCGGCGTCCACGGCGGGTCGCTCGGTGACTACCGCGACACCAGCGTCCCCGTGCTCGTCGCGGCGATGGTGGTCGGGACGGTCATCATCTACGCGCTCGGTATCGCCGGGTTGATGGCTGTGTTGGGACTCGGCTTCGTCGAAGCGTTCACGGCCGGTGCCGCCGTGTTCCTCCCGGCCGAAGCGTTCAAAATCGCCGCCGCCGTCGGCATCGTCCGCTCCGACGCCATCGCGGCGACGTAAGGAACAGCGATGATAGAGACACGAGAACTGACCCACCGCTACGGCGACACCGTCGCTGTCGACGACGTCTCGCTCACGGTTCCCGACGGCGAGTTTCTCGTCCTCGTCGGAGCCAACGGCTCCGGCAAGACGACGCTCGTCCGCCAGTTCAACGGGCTACTCGACCCCGACGAAGGAGAGGTGCTCGTAAACGGCACACCAGTCTCCGAGAACCTCGTCGCCGCCCGAACGGCCGTCGGGATGGTGTTTCAGGACCCGCGGGACCAACTCGTCGCGTCGACCATCGGTGGCGACGTGGCGTTCGGCCCGGAGAATCTCGGCCTCTCACGCGAAGAGATAGACCGCCGCGTCTCGGAGGCACTGGCTGCCGTCAACCTCGACGGCCGAGAAGACGAGAGCGTCCACGAACTGTCGGGCGGGGAGCGCGAACGGGTCGCCATCGCCGGCGTGTTGGCGATGGACCCCGACCATCTCGTCCTCGACGAACCCTTCACCGGCCTCGACGAACCTGCCCGACGCTCGGTGCTCGGACGACTTCGCGCCCTCCACGCCGAGGGGACGGGTATCGTCGTCGTCACCCACGACCTGCGCGACGTGCTCGGACTCGCCGACCGAGTCGTCGCGATGGCCGACGGACGCGTCGTCGTCGACAGCGACCCGGAGACGGCGCTGGCGGAGTTAGGGGGTCTGAACGTCCGCGTCCCCGACACCGTAGCCGTCGGCGACGACGGCGACAGCGGCTTCGACTCGCAGACCGCCAGAACAGACCGATACTGACGATCACATGCTGACCTACACACCCGGTGACTCACTCGCACATCGTCTCGACCCCCGGACGAAGCTCTTGCTCCAGATTACCTTCGTCGCCGCCGCCGTCGCCCACACGACGCCACGAGGACTGGCGATACTCACTGGCCTCACGGCGCTCTTTCTCGCGGCGGGTCGCGTCTCCCCGCAGTCGGCGCTCTGGGAGTTCCGGTACGCGCTACCGCTTCTCGCCGCCGGTCCACTCGTCTCGGGGTTGACGTTCGGCGCGCCGTGGTTCGTCGTGAACGAGGCCGTCGAGACGGCGCTGGCGAGTTACCGCGTCGTTCTCGCACTGCTCGTCAGCGCAGTCTACGTCCGGACGACGTCGCCGCGGGAGTCGCGGACGGCCATCCAGCGGACGGTTCCGGGGAAGCCCGGACAGTTCCTCGGGATGGGTGTCGCCCTCGTCTTTCGGTTTCTTCCGGTCTTGCAGTCGGACCTCGCGCGGGTTCGCGAAGCGATGGCCGCCCGTCTCGGCGACGAACGACCGGTAATCGAGCGGATGCAACTCGTGGCGACGGCGGGGTTGAATCGGGCGTTCCGTCGGGCCGACACCCTCGCACTCGCGTTGCAGGCGCGGTGTCTCGCGTGGAACCCGACGCTGCCCGAACTTCGGTTCTCCCGACTCGACGCTCCGGCGATTGTGCTGTCGGCAGTTCTTGCTGTCAGCGCGGTGGTCTGAACTCCGTGCCAGCGGGGAGTTCAGTCGCCTGTTGAACCACTATGGGTAACAAGATTTAACCGTCCACTATCCGGGTGATTGAGTATGACATTCCTGCAATCAACCGTTACGCGGGAAACGTTCTGGACCATCGGTCCGGTCGGCAAAGCCGCGTTCTACTTCCTCGCGGCCGCCGCCGTCCTCGTCTTCCTCTACGGCGTCTACGAACGGTTCGCTCGACTGACCAAAGGAACCGACGACTGGTTCGAGCGACTCGACGACTTCGGCACTCGTGTCACCTCGTCGGCGAAGATCGTGCTCTCGAACGAGAAGCAGTTCGACCGTGATCTGTACGGCGGCATCATGCACTCGTTCATCCTCTGGGGTTTTCTCACGCTCCTCATCGGGACGACTATCCTCGCCATCGACATCGACGGCTACCGACTTCTCACTTCGATTCTGACCGGCGAAGAGCAGTCGTTCTTCGTCGGCGACTTCTATCTCTCGTACTCGTTCGTGATGGACGCGATGGGCTTTCTCTTCGTCGTCGGTGTCGGCATGGCAATCTACCGCCGGTACGTCGTCCACAACCACCGACTGTGGGGTAAACACACCTCGCTGGAGGACGACGCGTTCATCTGGACGCTCTTCCTGCTCGGCGTCGGTGGCTACGTCATCGAGGCGTTCCGCATCGTCGGCACCGAGTTCCCCGACTTCGAGACGGTGAGTTTCGTCGGCTACTTCGTCGCCCTCGTCTTCGACGCCGCCGGAATGACGGCCGGACAGGCCGAGACGCTCTACTGGTGGGGCTGGTGGTCACACGCCCTGCTCGCGCTCGGATTCGTCGCACTCGTCCCCTACGCCAAGCCGTTCCACATGATTTCGTCGTTCGCCAACGTCGTCACCCGCGACGAGAAAGCGGGCAAGCGCCTTCCCGGTGTTCCGGCCGACCTCGCGCCCGACGACATCGGCTACACCTCCGCCGACGACTTCTCGTGGAAACAGATGCTCGACATGGATGCCTGTACGAAATGTGGCCGGTGTTCGGCCGTCTGTCCGGCGAAGGCAAGCGGTCGAAACCTCGACCCGCGAGACGTCATCCTCGACTTGAAACAGTATCGCGACGACCTCGACGCCGGCCGAACGGAGTCCGTCGACATCGTCGCCGACGGCGGTTCTTCGGTGATTGCCTCCGAGTCGATGGAGTCGTGTATGGCCTGCATGGCCTGCATGGACGCCTGCCCGGTCGAAATCGAGCACTTGAGCCACTTCACCGAGATGAACCGGCGGCTAACCGAGACGGGGCAGATGCAGGAGTCGGTTCAGGAGACGATGATGAACGTGTTCCAGAACGGCAACACGTTCGGCGAACCCGAGCGCAAGCGCGGCAACTGGACCGACGAACTCGACTTCGAGGTGCCGGACGCCCGCGAGGAAGACGTCGAGTTCCTCTGGTACGTCGGCGACTACCCCTCCTACGACGAACGGAACCAGCGCGTCGCCCGCGCGATGGCGCGGCTGTTCCACGAGTCGGGCGTCTCTTACGGCATCCTCTACGAGGACGAGAAACACGACGGTAACGACGTCCGGCGCGTGGGTGAGGAAGGCCTCTACGAGATGCTCGTCGAGGACAACGTCGCCGCCTTCGACGACTGCGAGTTCGAGAAAATCGTCTGTACCGACCCACACTCGTACAACACGTTCATGAACGAGTATCCGGAGATGGTCGACGGCTTCGACTACCCGATCTACCACTACACGCAAGTCGTCGAGTCGCTCGTCGACTCGGGTCGTCTAGGTCTCGACGGCACCGAACTCGACTACAGCGTCACCTACCACGACCCGTGTCACCTCGGGCGGTACAACGGCGAGTACGAGGCCCCACGGGCGGTCATCCGCGCGACGGGCGTGACGCTCTCGGAGATGCCGCGCAACCGCAAGAACTCGTTCTGTTGCGGCGGCGGTGGCGGCGGCCTCTGGATGGACCTCGAAGAGGAGTCGAAACCGAGCGAAGAACGACTCCGCGAGGCACTGGAGGACACCGACGCCGGGTCGGCAGTCGAGAAGTTCGTCGTCGCCTGTCCGATGTGCGGGACGATGTACGAAGACGGTCGGAAGACGGGGAACTTCGAGGACGACATCGACATCGTCGACATCAGCGAACTCATCGTCGAAGCGCTCGACGCGAAAGCGGCCCGGTCGGGTGCAGTGAGTACGGACGAGTTCGGCGGCGGACCGGCGACGGCCGACGACTGAGTCGGGACGTCGCTGTCGCTGGGAGTCGAGCCAAAAATCGAAGCGTCGAGAGTCGAAGAATCGACGAGTCGACAAAACCGACGGCCGAATCGACTTAGTTGTCGTCGTACTCTTTCTTGAACCCGCGGAACTCCGTGCGGTGGGCTTCCTCGTCTGCGAGGTTGCCGACGGCCAGGTCCTCGGTTACTGGGTCGCCTGCTTCTTCGGCCGCGTCGATGATAGCGCGGTAGGTTTCAATGGCGTCTTCCTCGGCGTCGAGGACACCGTTGATGACCGAGAGGACGTCCGTAGAGTCCTCCGGCGGCTGGAGGCTGTCCTGGTTCGCCTGGAACTCGGCCGAACCCGGCGGACGCTCGTCGAGTTGCTTCAGACGCTGGCCGATCATCTGCGCGTGGTTGAGTTCCTCCTGAATGTCCGCCTGCAGTGACTCCTTGATCTCCTCGGCGTGGATACCGTCGAGGATGATGGAGTTCGTCATGTAGTTCATCACCGTCTCGATTTCGTCACCGTACGCCTTCTTCAGCAGGTCGGTAACTTCCTGAGAGGTCATTGCACCCTCAACTTACCTCGCCACGGACAAGAAGGTACTCGCCGGAGCAAAATACGGTGGTCGTCGAGGGCCGAAGCGCATCACGGAAACCGTCTCACTGAGCGGACTCCCGTCTCTCTTCAGCAGCCGTCTTGGACACCGCTGTCGGCGGGCGGTGTCTGTCGAAACGAGACCTCGGCCGTACCCGAGAGTCCGTGGTCGCCGCTCTCGTCTCTGTCCCACCGGAGTTCGCCCGTCGTCGACTCGTCGGAGAACCCGGTTTCTCGCAGACGGAACCAGAGCACGAGGTCGTCGACACCGTCGCCGTCCACGTCGCGGACGCGACACGCTCGGACTGCCTCGGCACCGCCGCCGTCTGCGACGACTTCGGGTGCGCCGAATCGATAGCTCGACGCTTCGCTCGTCGCGTCGACGTCGTCGACGTTGGTCACTGCCACGCGGACGAATCCGCGGTCCGGATGCGGAAGCGGTCGACTGTCGACGAAGGGCGCGACGTCGACGTCCAGTTCGGCGGGGAAGTGTGCGACCGCAGTCCCCGAAAGCGTCGACAGCGTGCCACCGGCCGTGATAAGGCCGAAGAGGCCGGTCAGCACAGTTCGTCGGTCGGTCCGTCTCGTCGGTGAGTGTCGAGTTCGGGTCACCACATAATCCGAATACTGGGCGGAACAAAGGCCATCTGGCGCACTCCTCGAAAACGATTCTCGAAAACAGCTTAGCGACTCGCGTCGACGTCGATGGCGTCGACAGGGCAGACGTCGACACAGAGCATACAGTCGATACACTGGTCTTCGTGCGTCGGTTCGACCTTCTGCTCGCTCTCGGGGTGGCCGGGCGTGTCGACCCACGTGAACACGTCGACCGGACAGTTCTCCAGACAGACCCCGTCTGCGAGACAGATGTCGTAGTCGACGGCGACGTGCGTGCCGTGGATGCCCAGTTGCTCCGGCGGGTCGACCGGCCCCCACACGGCGACATCGTCGCCAAACGCAGTTTGGCTGGCAGACGAGCGAAGCTCGTCCAGCTTCTCCTCGCCGACTTTCTCGCGGTTCTGGTCGAAGTTCGGGTCGATAGCCATTGGGAACGCTGCACGCGACAGGCGGTAAAAAGAATCGAAAGCGGGCGGCGAGATAGACGGCCGACCGGCGAGTAGCGACCGGGTGAGTGACGTGAACACACGCTGCAGATGGGGTTTTTGGCCTGGCGGCACCAACGCTGGGTATGAGCAGACGAGTGTCGGAGACAGCGACACAGACGGGCAGAGAGAAATCGGCACGGCCGCGAATCGTCTACGACGACGACTGCGGGTTCTGTACGTGGTCTGCGGCGTTCGCGGACCGTCACGGCGACTTCGACTTGATGGGGTTCTCCGAGTTGACGAAAGCCGAGAAAGTTCGGCTACCGGCCGACTACGAGCGCTGTGTCCACCTCTTCGCCGACGGCGAGGTGTACTCCTGTGGCGAGGCGACAGAGCAGGTGCTCGCACGACTCGACCCGAACGCACGCCAACTGTTCGGCGCGCTCCGCGGGCTTCCGGGCTACGCCGTGACGAGAGAGAAAGCGTACCGCTGGGCGGCCGACCGACGGGCGTGGTGGGGGAAGATCGTCCGGCGTGAGTCGCTGTGAATCGGGCGACGTCTCGATAACTAGGAATCTGCGAAAATTCTACTCGAACGCTGCAATCCCAGTCAGATCCTGCCCCAACACCAACGTATGGATGTCGTGGGTGCCCTCGTAGGTGTAGACGGTCTCCATGTTCGAGAGATGTCGCATCGGCGGGTAGTCGACGGTGATGCCGTTGCCGCCGAGTATCTCGCGGGCGACACGGGCCTGGTCGCGGGCCATCCGGACGTTGTTGCGTTTTGCCATCGACACCTGCTGCGGGCGCAGGTCACCCCGTTCTTTCAACTCGGCGAGGCGGTACGCCAGCAGTTGTGCGGTCGTAATCTGCGTCGCCATCTCCGCGAGTTTCTCCTGTTGTAGCTGGAACCGTGCGATTGGGCCGCCGAACTGCTCGCGGTCCGTCGCGTACTCGCGGGCCGTCTCGAAGCAGTTGCGGGCAGCACCGACGGCACCCCACGCGATGCCGAATCTGGCCTGCGTGAGACACGAGAGCGGTCCCTTCATCCCCTCGACACCCGGCAGGACGTTCTCTTCTGGCACGCGAACGTCGTTGAGGCCAATCTCACCCGTTATGGAGGCGCGAAGCGAGAGTTTCTCGTGAATCTCGTTCGTGGAGACGCCGTCGCGGTCCGTCTCGACGAGGAAACCGCGCACTGGTGTCTCCTCGGCCGACGTGTCGTGCGCCCAGACGACGGCAACGTCGGCGATAGGGGAGTTCGTAATCCACGTCTTCGACCCGTTGAGCACGTACTCGTCGCCGTCGCGCTCCGCACGGGTCTCCATCGACGACGGATCGGAGCCGTGTTCCGGTTCCGTGAGACCGAAACAGCCGACTGCCTCGCCAGCGCCGAGTTTCGGGAGCCACTCGTCTTTCTGGTCGTCGCTGCCGAAGGCGTGGATGGGGTACATCACGAGCGCACCCTGCACGCTCGCCATCGAGCGCAGACCGCTGTCGCAGGCCTCCAACTCCTGCATCAGGAGTCCGTACGCCGTCTCGCTGACGTCGGGGAGACCGTAGCCGTCGAGGTTCGGCGCGTAGAACCCCAACTCCCCCATCTTCGGGATGAGGTCGGTCGGGAACGTCCCCTCCAGATAGTGCTCGCCGATGTCGGGGCGAACCTCCTCCTCGACGAAATCGCGGGCCGTATCTCGAATCATCCGCTCTTCTGCGTCGAGGTCGGCCTCTAATTCTACGTAATCGAGCATGAACGACTCTCGGCGCGGTTCGGTCAAAAGCGTTCGCAAGTGTTGCCTCGTCGAACCGAACGAGAGAACGAAAAGAGTGCCGCCGGCTATACCGTCGCCGTCGACGTCGACTCCTCGCGGACCTGTGAGGCGTACTGGAGGAAGTTGTCGAACAGTTGTTTGACCTCACAGGCCGCAGCGTAGTTCTCGGGAGTGATGCCCGCGAGCACAGACTGGATACGCTCGTCGCCGAGGAACTCGCCTTTGCTCCGCGCAATCTTCTCGGCGGTGTCGGTGTCGTACTCGGGGTGGAACTGGACGCCGAAACAGTGGCCCTTTCGGAAGCCGTGGTTGCCGTACTCGTTCGCGGCGATGGGTTCGGCACCCGGTGGGAGTTCCGTCACAACGTCGCCGTGGCTGGTGAAGACGGTGAAGCGCTCGTCGACACCGTCGAACAGAAGGCTGTCTCCCGAGTGTTCGACCTCGGTGTAGCCGAGTTCGAACGACCCCATGTCGTCGACGGTGCCGCCGAGTGCCTCTGCCAACACCTGGTGGCCGAAACAGACGCCCAAGACCGGAATACCGCGGTCCACCGCCTCGGTGACCCAGTCGACGAGGTTCGTAATCCACTCTTCGTCCCAGTAGACCGATGCACGTGACCCGGAGATAGCGACGGCGTCGTAGTCGAAAGAAGAGGGGAGGTGCCCGCCGCTGGCATCGAACTCGACGAGGTCGGCGTCGAGTTCGCGGCGGAAGTTACGTTTCGTGGTTTCGTCGTTGTGTGACGCGTCGAGAAAGGCCACACGCAGTCTACTCATTGTATCGTCCGTCGGGGCCCGGTGGAAAATGCCTTGTGTTCGTGCCGGGTTCTGCCGGTCTTTCGTTACTGTTCGACCAAGAAATCGAGCAATCGGTCGTTGACGACGCGAGAGTGCTCGACGTGAGCGAGGTGGCCCGCTCCGTCGATTGCCTCGAACGACCCACGCGGGAGACCCTCGGCCAACTCGCGGCCGCGCTCGACCGGCCAGACGGCGTCGTCGGAGCCATGCAACACGAGCGTCGGCGTCGTCATCTCGTACAGGCGGTCGGAGACGTCGAACCGCTCGACTGCGGCGGCTTGCGCCTCCCACGTCGCTCTGGCGGCGTCTTCCTCGCCACGCCACGCGACGATTTGGTCGATTACGTCGGGTTGCTCGTCGAAGAAGTCGGCCGAGAACGCCGCATCGAGCGACGCGCGGCACTCCTGTGGGTTCGTCGGCGTCCCGTAGAGCGGCGAGAGGTCGAGTTCTCGCCCGGCGGCCGCCGTACCGACGAGCGTCAGACTCGCCGCGCGCGACGAGGAGAAGGCGGTCTGGAGGGCGACCATCCCGCCGAGTCCGGCCCCGACGAGGTGGGCGTTCCGCGCGCCGTGGTCCGCGAGGACGACTTCGAGGTCCTGTGCGAGTTGGCCGACCGTGTACGGACCGTCAGGCGCGTCCGACCGACCGGTTCCCCGAATATCCATCACGAGACTCTCGTACGGCCCGGCGACGGCGGCGTGTTGCCACCCCCACTGCCACGCGCCGTAGCCGACGTCGCCGACGAAGGCGACTGTCTCACCGTCGCCGTCGGTGTCGTAGTAGAGCGAGACGTCGCCATTGCGTGCGGTAGGCATGGACGACCGTTCTCGAAGAAACCGGTTCAACCCACCGGTTGGGCCGCTCTCGAAGGAATCGAGAGAACCGAAGAGAGTGAAGAAGGTGAACGAAGCGGAAGAAGAGCGCAGAGTGGTCCGCCCGATTTAGCCGAGCAGGTACCGGAGCACCGGGCGCTGGCGGACGGCGTCGTACTTCTCGATGACGGCGTCGAGGCCGAAGATGCGGCCCGCCGCGAACACGCCGACGAACACGAACATCAGCAGTCCGAACAGGTCGGCGTTGACGTAGCCGTGCGCCCAGTCGGCCTTCCCGAGGTAGAAGAACACCATCAGGAGGCCGCCGAAGAACGCCGCGAGGCGAACCAGCGCGCCCACGATGAGGCCGAGACCGATGAGCGTCTCACCGACGGGAATCATGAAGTTCGTGAACTCCAAGAGCCACGGCGTACCGGCGGCCCACACGAAGAATCCGTGGATGGGCGACGCCGTCGTGCCGTTCGCCAGCCATCCGGCGGCGTTGAACGGTTCTGCGGCCAGAATCTTCGTGTAGCCGGCGTGGAAGAACCAGTAGCCGGTGACGAGGCGAATCAGGACGGTGGTGTAGCCCGCGACGCTCGTTGCGTAGTCGAAGTCGATACTCTTGCCGAACCAGCTTGCCTGTCGGGTTGGTTGTTGAATGGACATGATTGACACCTTAACAGATGAACAGTCGCACTACGATAGTATATAAATAGAGACTGATTCCAGACCGGTGAGAATCGGCCTGTAGGACCGTGTGAGATGTGATGTACGGAAGAACGACGGACCGCTCGAAGAAGCCGTGGAGCGAGTGGTCGTTTCGGGCCGCACCTCCCCGACAGCGTATCTACGCCCGCAGAAGGGCGGGCGTGCTGTGCCGTCTCAGGCGTTCAGCACACTCTTCAACAGTTCCGGCGCGTCGTCGAGTGCGTCGTCAAGTTCGTCGACGTCCGGGCCGCCGCCCTGCGCGAAGTCCGCGGGACCGCCGCCCCCGCCGCCGACCTTTTGCGCTAACTGGCCGACGAGTTCGCCCGCGTTGACGTCGACGTCGTCCGGGACGCCGACGACGAACGTCGCGCTACCGCCGTTGGCGCTACCGAGGACGGCCACCTTCCCCTCGTCGACGAAGGCGTTGGCCATCTTCCGCAACTCGTCGGTGTCGCCGTCGAGTCGCTGGACGACGACGGGCGTGCCGTCGATGTCTATCTCGTCGCCGCCCGCGGCGGCGCGCGCTTCGGCGAGTTCGGACTTGAGACGGTCGATGGTCTTGCCGCGCTCCTTCCACTCCGTGAAGAAGCGTTCGGCGGTGTCCGGCACTTCTTGGGGTGTGACGTCGAGCACGTCTGCGGCGTCGTACAGTGCGTCCTCGCTACGCTGTGTCGCGTCGATAGCGGCGTCGCCCGCGGCGAAGACGATGCGCTCGATGCCGTCCTGAACGGGTTCGGTGTTCAGAATCTTGATACAGCCGATGTCGCCCGTCCGCTTGACGTGCGTGCCACCGCAGGCCTGCACGTCGTCGGCGACGTGGATGAGCCGAATGTTGGTACCCGGCGGGATGCCACCCTGATACAGGTCGAAGCCGTGTTTCTCCTCGGCCTCGTGGCGGTGGGGCCACTCCTGTTTGACCGGGTGGTTGTCCATCACGATCTCGTTGGCGACGTGCTCTATCTCCTTGACCTGCTCGCGCGTGATGCGCTCGTAGTGGGTGATGTCGAAGCGGGAACTCGTCGTCCCCTTCTGGGCACCGGCCTGTCGGATGTGGTCGCCGAGCACCTGCCGGGCCGCGTAGCCGACGACGTGTGTCGCCGTGTGGTGGCGCATCAGGCGGCGGCGACGGGTGACGTCGACCTGTCCGCGGACGAACTCGCCCTTGCCGGGGTCGCGGTCCGTCCGGTGGAGGACGATGCCGTCACGAATCTGGACGTCCGACACTTCCGCGGTGAGGTCTTCGCTCGTGAGCGACCCTCTGTCAGCGGGTTGGCCACCGCCCTCGGGGTAGAACATCGTCTGGTCGAGGACGACGTCGTAGCCCTCCTCGCGCTCGAAGACGTCGAGGACGACGGCTTCGAACTCCGTGCGCTGTTGGTCCTCGTAGTAGAGCTTCTCGGTGTCCGGGAGTTCACGGAGGCGGTCGTCCGTCTCGTCTTGGTCCTGGAACGCCTGCTCGGAGTCGTGGCGGGCGGCCACGAGCGAGTAGAAGTCGTCCGGGACGTCGACGGTGGCACCGCGCTCCTCGGCGATCTCCTTGACCATGTCTGGCTGGATGCCGTGGGAGTCGTAGAGTTCGAGCAGTTCGTCGGTCGGGATGGGGTCACCCGTCCCGGCGTGCTCGTCGGCGAGTTGCTCGATGCGGCGACTGCCGCGTTCGAGCGTCTTGCGGTACTTCGCCTCCTCGGTGCGGACGATGTCGCGGATGGTGTCGCGGTTGTGGTAGTCGAGGCGCTTGGCCTGCATGTCGACGAGTTCGTCGAGCGGTGCGTCGATACCGACGTTGTCGACGAGACGCTTCGTGCGGCGGAGCACCATCCGGGCGAGGTAGCCCGTGCCGACGTTCGACGGGACGATGCCGTCGCCGAACATGTAGGCGAGCGCACGGCAGTGGTCGGCGATGGCGTAGATGTCCTCCAGCGGACGCGTGAGCGCCGTGAGTTCCGAGACGTTGACGTCGAGTTTGTCCGCGATGTTGTCGCGGGCGACGTCCATGTCGTCGGCCTCGTCGATGTCCATGTGGCCGGCGAGTTTCGCGGCGCGGTGGATGAGTTGCTCTTCGTCCTCGGAGTGCTCGATACCGGCGTTCTCCTTGAGGAACGCGATCATGTCGGGGTAGACCGCCTCGTAGACGGTCGGCGTCCCTTGGCTCATCCACGTCCATCGCTCCAGCCCGTAGCCGGTGTCGACGATGTACGTGTCCATCGGCGAGTAACGGTTGCCGTCCTTGAGTTCGTACTCGCCCTCGGGGTCCTGCTTCATCGACATGAAGACGAGCGTCGCCAGTTCCGCTCCCTTGTAGATGACCTCGATTGCGGGGCCAGCGTTGCCGCCGCCGACCCACGGGTCTTCGATGTAGACGATTTCGTCGAGATTCGCGCCCATCGACTCGAACAGTTCGTCACAGTAGCGGACGGTGTCGTTCTTCCAGTAGACTTCGCCCTCGTAGGCGTACTCCCCTTCGGCCTCTTCGCGGGCGTTGAACGCGTGGTGGGCCATCATCTCGAAGGCCATCGTGTGTCGGCCCGTCCGGCCGACGTTGTCGATGTCCTGCATCCGGATACACGGCTGGGAGATACAGAGCGGGTTCGCCGGCGGCGGCGTCTCACCGGAGGTGACGAGGGGCTGAAAGTCGTAGATAGAAGCCTGCGTCAGAAGGACGTCGTCGCGCCAGCGGTTGGCGGCGACCGGATACGGGTCGATACGCGCGTGGTCGTTGTCCTCGAAGAAAGAGAGGAACGCCTCACGCATCTCCTCCATGGTGTATGCCTCGTCGAACCCCGGGTTGTCGATGAAGCTGTAATCTGCACACGGCGGCTCGCCGCACGTCTCGCGGTCGTGGTCGCGCGTCCAGAAGTGCGCTCCGCAGGAGGGACACTCCTTTCGCACGAAGTCGTTCTCCTCAAAGTATTCGAGGCGATACTCCGATTCGAGTTCGCTCATTGTCTGTTATCTGGCCGATGCCGGGGTAAAACAGTTCCGCAACACCCAGTTCAGCAGGCCAGACACCCCGGTTCATCACAACGTTTTTGCGCTCAGTTCGCTATTGTCTGGTACTCTGACTAGTGCGAGGACATGACCACCACAGGACCTCTTCAGATACTCATCGGCGTCGACGAGCCGATGGTTTCGTCCCTGTTAGCGGACTGTCCGGACGTCGAGATAATTTCCCACGAGACACTCGGGACCGCCGACACCGACGAGACGGACCCGGGTCGGAACACGCAGAAAGTTGCTGCGACACTCGACGCGCTCGACCCCGACTGTCTTCTCGTCACCGGCCCAGACAGTCTCGACGTGGCGGTGGTCGAGGCGGTCCGGGCGCGAGGGATTCCGGTCGTCGCCTACACCGACGCCGCAATCGACCGACTCACGACGTGTGAGCACATCTCCGGCTACGTCCGGCGTGACGACGGCGGTGCGGACGACCGCCGTCGCCTCCTCGACGAACTCGCGTGGGTCACGTCTCAAGAGACTCGACAGCAACTTCGAGACAGTACCGACCAGGTCACGATGCTTCACGACGCGACGGCCGAACTGGTCGGTGCGGAGACGCCCGAAGAACTGTACCAGTCGACGGTCGACGTCGCCGCCAACGTCCTCGATTTCGACACCTGCTACGTCGGCATCGTCGACGGCGAGTATATCGTCCCGAAGGCAGTCTCGACGGACACACCGGACAGCGGTTTTCGTCGGATGCGCATCGACGAAGGACTCGCCGGAAAGACCTACCAGACGAAGACGTCACAACTGGTCCACCACATCGAAGAAGACAGCGACGCCAAACCGGCCCAATCGTCGTATCGGTCCGGTATCAGCGTCCCCATCGGCTCACACGGCGTCTTTCAGGCGGTGTCGACTCACCTCGACGCGTTCGACGAACGAGACCGGCAGTTGGCCGAACTGCTCATCGGACACGTCGCCGAGATACTGACACGGCTCCGAGCCGAGTCGGTAGTCCAGACTCGACAGACCAAGATCACTCGCCTCCACGAGGGAGCGATGGACCTCGTCGCCGCTCGCTCCCGAGCGGAACTCTTCGAGCGGACGGTCACCGTCGCCAAGACGATCCTCGACTTCGACCGGACGTACATCTTCGCCGCGTCCGGTGGCGAGTTCGTCCCGGTGGCGAAGTCGGCGCCACCGGACGCCGTCGACGTCGGCCGACTTCCGCTCGACTACGGTGCCGTCGGCAAGACCTACCGAACCGGCGAGTCACGGCTGACGCCGGACATCCACGCCGACGCCGACGCCGACCCAGTCGGCGACATCTACGGGTCGGGAATCAGCGTCCGCATCGACGATGTCGGCGTCTTTCAGGCTGCTGCACGTGACACACGTCAGTTCGACGAGACCGACCTCGAACTGGCAGAGTTACTCATCTCACACGTGACGGCGACGTTGAAACGCATCGAAGCCGAGTCGGGGCTCCGAGACGAGCGTGACCGTCTGGCCGCCCTCTTCGAGAACATTCCCGACGCGGCAGTCACGTTCGAGTTCGACGACGACCGACCCGTCGTTCAGCGGGTCAACACCATGTTCGAGTACGTGTTCGGCTACCCGGCCGACGAAATCGTCGGCGCGAACATCGACGAGTACGTCGTCCCACCGGCGAACGACGCAGAGGCGACGACGTTCAACGAGAAGCTTCAACAGGGGACGAGCCTCCGGACGAGCGTCCGCAGGCAGACGGCGACTGGCGTCCGCGACTTCTTACTCCACGTCGTCCCTGTCCACCTCGACCAGACGAACACCAGTGGCTACGCTATCTACACCGACGTCACCGAGCAGAGGGAGCGAGAACGCGAACTCCGACGACAGAACGAGCGACTGGACGAGTTCGCGAGCATCGTCTCACACGACCTCCGGAACCCGCTCACCGTCGCGACGGGGTATCTCGACCTCGTCCAAGAGACAGTCGACGACCCGAATCTCGAACCAATCGACGACGCACTCGACCAGATGGCCCGACTCATCGACGACCTCCTGACGCTCGCACGCAAGGGGCAGGTCGTGGGCGAGACGACGACAGTCGACCTCCAGACGGCGACGATGGACGCGTGGAGTCACGTCGAGACGAGCGACGTCGAACTCGTGGTGTCGCTCAGTGAGGAGTCGACGGTCGACGCGGACTACAACCGCCTCATCGACCTCCTCCAGAACCTGTTTCGGAACGCGGTGGAGCATGGCTCCACGAGCAACCGGACGAACTGGACGGAGTCCGGTGACGCGGTGGAGCACGGGTCGACAGCGGACGACGACCCGGAGACAGCCAAGACGACAACTGTTCGCGTCGAGAACACCGCCGACGGGTTCGCCGTCGAGGACGACGGACCCGGAATCCCGGCGGGCGACCGCGAGTCGGTGTTCGAGACGGGGTACTCGACGTCAACGGACGGCACTGGATTCGGCCTCGCTATCGTCCGGCGAATCGCCGAGGCACACGGCTGGGAGGTCACCGTCGAGGCCGGGAGCGAGGGCGGTGCTCGCTTCGAGTTCTCGGTGTGACGTCGTGAGTCTGTAACCAGGCGGAACGTTCAGGCCGTTCGCGTCCCTACCGCCTGTATGGAACTGACACAGAGAGCACCGACTGGACGGCGCGACTGGGCGGCGCTCGTCGGATTCGTCGTCCTCGTCAACGTCGTCGGCGCGGTGCCGGCAGTGCTCGGCGGGCCGAACAGCGCGTGGTTCGCCGCGCTGGAGAAACCGTGGTTCTACCCACCACCGGCGACGTTCGGCGTCGTCTGGACGCTCCTGTTCACGCTGATGGGCGTCGCCGTCTGGCTGGTCTGGCGACGAGGGACGGACCGGAGACCGGTTCGACTCGCACTCGGTCTGTTCGTGCTCCAGTTCGTGTTCAACGTGGCGTGGACGCCCGTCTTCTTCGCGCTGGAGTCACCCGGCGTCGCGTTCTGGATCATCGTCGCGCTCGTCGTCGCCGTCGCGGGAACCATCGCCGCGTTCGCCCGCGTCGACCGACGCGCGGCCACACTGCTCGTTCCCTACCTCCTGTGGGGCTGTTTCGCGGCGGTGTTGAACTACACTATCGTCCAGTTGAACGGGTACGCGCTCGTCTGAAGCCGGAACCTACTCGACGACCGTCGCGATGCGGTCGACGGCCTCGTCGATATCTTCGTCGGAGACGTCCCAGTTCGTACAGAAACGTGTCGTGTACTCGCCGAACGCGCCACAGCCGACGCCCGCCTCGGTACAGCGGTCGGCGAACTCGTCGCCCGTCATGCTCGCGCCCTCGCTGTCGACGACGACGATGTTAGTGTCCGGTGTCGGTACAGAGAGCCCCGAAACCTCGTTCAGGCCGTCGGCAAGCGCCTTTGCGTTCGCGTGGTCGGCGGCGAGTCGCTCGACGTTCTCGAGTGCGAGGAGACCGGGTGCGGCAATCATCCCGGCCTGTCGCATCCCGCCACCGAGGAGCTTCCGCGTGCGACGCGCGCGAGCGATGAACTCCTCTGAACCAGCGAGCATCGACCCGACCGGCGCGCCGAGACCCTTCGAGAGACAGAACATGACGCTGTCGACGGGGGCGACGAGGTCAGCGGGGTCGACGTCGAGCGCGATTGCGGCGTTGAACACGCGTGCACCGTCGAGGTGGACCGGCACGTCGTGCTCGTGGGCAGTCTCGGCGGCCGCTTCGATGTGGTCGACGGGGACGGCGATGCCGCCGCGACTGTTGTGGGTATTCTCGAGTGAGAGCAGGCCGGTTCCGGGGCGGTGGAGGTCCTCGTCGACGAGATTCGTTCGTACTTGCTCGGGTGTCGGCACCGCGCGTTCGCCGCAGTCGACGGTGCGAACTTGGAGCCCCGACAACTGCGCGAGGCCACCGAGTTCCCACTTGACGACGTGGGCCTGGTCGTCGACGAGAATCTCCTGTCCTCTATCCGTGTGTGTCCGTGCAGCAATCTGGTTACCCATCGTCCCCGTCGGGACGTAGAGTGCGGCCTCCGTGCCGACGAGGTCCGCCGCGCGGCGTTCGAGTTCGTTGACGGTCGGGTCGTCGCCGTAGACGTCGTCGCCGACGTCGGCGTCGCGGGCGGCATCGCGCATGGCGTCGCTCGGGCGGGTGACGGTGTCGCTACGAAGGTCTATCATATCCTCTCGATTCGGGGGCGGGGTGAAAGAAGTCGTGGTCGCGGCGGTGTGGGTCGTTCAGGCGGTGTGAAGTTCGGCTCAGGCGGTGTGACCGCGGCCGCGTCCACGGCCGCCGGCGAGGAGACCGTACGCCAGTCCGACGACGGCGCTCAGACCGAGTAGCCCGCCGAGCCCGAACGACGACGAGAAGCCGTCGGGGCCGCTCTCGAACTGGAGGAGGTTCCACAGCGTCCCGGCCGGGCCGATGGTCAGCGACGTGACGCCGGCGATATCGAGCAGCATCGGGGCGAGCATCGCCGCGAGGACGAACAGGCCGAGGGCGACGCCGAAGCCGACGAGGCTGCTGCGGAGGACGGTCCGCGGGCTGTCGACGGGCACGTGCTCCGCGTCGCCGAAGACCCGAAGCCCGGTCACGTCGTCGACGACGTCGACGTCCGCGGGGTAGCGCAACAGGATCCGAACCATCCAGAGGTCGCCGACTGCGCCACCGATATTGAGCGCCAGCGGGACGGCGAGGACGGGCAGGTCCAACAGGAGCATGAGCGGGACGCCGACGGCCGTGATGACGACGAGTGGCGTCAACGCGACGACGATAAACTGGTTGCGGGTGAACTCGGTGTCCGTCGTCGCGTACGCGTACGGGAGGACGAAATAGGCGACGCCCGCGCCGTAGCGAGGCTTTCCGCCGTAGCGCTTCATCGCGACGCCGTGGAGGAGTTCGTGGACGACGATGGTACCGACGGAGAGCAGGAGGACGACACCGACGCCGGCGGCGGCGTTGCCGAGGTTGTCGGCGTCGATGGTGACCGAGAGGTCGGTGTTGCCGGTCACGAGTGCGTAGAGGCCCGTGAGTGCGAAGAGGGCGGCCACGAATCCGGCGGTTCCGATACCGGTCCACTCGATAGCAGTCTGGCGGGAGACGGTGAACGTCGTGAGGGGTGAACGAGAGGATAGTGTCATAACATAGAGATCAACCGGCGAGGAGATAGCCTTGCTGTGAGAAGTGTACACTAGTGAGAGCAGACAGAGAAGCGGGTATCGAGACGCTCCGACGACGGAACCCGAAAGGAGTATCCGCCACCTGTATGAAGAACCGGTATGGACGCACGAATCCGCGAACACGCAGAGGTCATCGTCGACCACTCGACGGACATCCAAGAGGGCGACAACGTCGTCGTCTACCTCCCGTCGGAGGCCGAGGACCTCGGCGTCGCGCTCCACGAACTCATCGGTGACCGCGGGGCGAACCCGCTGTATCTGAACTACTCGGACCGTGCCGACCGGGCGTTCCTCCGCGCACGCGAAGACGACTTCGACACACCGAGTCACCACCTCGCGATGTACGAGGAAGCCGACGTGGTCATTCTCGCCCGCGCAGGCCCGAACCCCTCCGAGAAGAGCGACGTCTCGCCGGAGACGAACGCCGCCTACCGCCGCGCCTACCAGCCAGTCCAGAAGGAACGACTCTCGACGCGCTGGTGTCTCACGCAGTATCCGACGGGTGGCTACGCCCAGTTGGCGGGCATGAGCACCGAAGGCTACGAGAACTTCGTCTGGGACGCCGTCAACAAAGACTGG
This sequence comes from Halogranum rubrum, assembly GCF_900114455.1. Classification (GTDB taxonomy): domain Archaea; phylum Halobacteriota; class Halobacteria; order Halobacteriales; family Haloferacaceae; genus Halogranum; species Halogranum rubrum. The sequence goes on from NZ_FOTC01000003.1 coordinate 261,963, forward strand.
GACGAACAGCGCGAGTTCCAAGCCCAGATGGTCGAGATTCTCGACGGTGCCGACGAGGTTCACATCGTGAGCGGCGACGAGACGGATCTGACGATGTCCGTCGCGGGCAACTCGACGCTCAACGACTACGGCGAGAAGAACCTCCCCGGCGGCGAAGTCTTTACTGCTCCTGTCAAGGACAGCGTCGAAGGCGACGTCTACTTCGACATGCCGCTGTACCGCTACGGCCGCGAAATCGAGGGCGTTCGCCTGACGTTCGAGAACGGAAAGGTCGTCTCGCACAGCGCCGAGCGCAACGAAGACCTGCTGACGGGCATCCTCGACACCGACGAGGGTGCACGCTACCTCGGCGAACTCGGTATCGGGATGAACCGGTCTATCGACCAGTTCACCTACAACATGCTCTTCGACGAGAAGATGGGTGACACCGTCCACATGGCCGTCGGCAGCGCCTACGGCGAGACGGTCGGCGACGAGAACGAGACGAACGAGTCGGCCGAACACGTCGACATGATCGTCGACATGAGCGAGGAGTCGGTCATCGAAGTCGACGGCGACGTCGTCCAGCGCAACGGGACGTTCGTCTTCGAGGACGACTTCTAAGAGTCTCTCAGTGGTCTTTTCATCCACGTTTTGCGAGTGAGCGAAGCGAGCGAGTAAAAGGTGGAACTGGGACGTTCGTCTTCGAGGACGACTTCTAAGAGTCTCTCAGCGGTCTCTTCGCGATTTTTTCGTCTGCGGCGTTACGCGCTCTGTCTCGTCGATGCCCAGTGACGAGCGGAACTGGCGACGACCCACAACCCACCGAGAAGCGTGAGCACCGTCCCGAGTCCGACGAGGCCGAGCCATCCGCCGAACTGGTAGAGGACGGGGTCCAGACCGAGTCGCTCCCACGGAATCGCGAGCGCGGCGTGCCCGAGCGCGGCGAACCCACAGCCGGTTTGTAAGACGAGTCGCTGGCGTCCGTCGAGTCGGGCGAACCGTTCGCTCGCGGCGAGGACGACGGCGTCGAACGCGACGACGAGCGCCGAGAGGCCGAGGGCAAGACCGAAGGCGGCGACGAGACCCGCGACGAAGCCGTCACCGCGTGGTCCTTCGGAGACGGAGGAGAGTGTCTGCCAGCTGTACACGAGGACGGCGACACTTGAGAGACCACCGAAGCCAGCGATGGCGAACGACCGAGTGCGGGAATCCATAGCCGGACGACAGGTCGAGCATCGATAAGCCCTCGTCGTCTTGAATCTCGTGTGAGAAATAGTTTCACAGGAATCGAAAATACAACTTCTCACGACAGTTGGCGCAGGATTTAACTGTGTGTTTCACTCTCACATACATATGCCGAAACTGAACTGTCCAGACTGCCAGCGAGACATCGGGATGCACGAACTGAAGGCGAAGACGACGACCGTCCAGTCCGGCGGGTTCAGTACGAAGTATCGGTGTCCGTTCTGTCGAACCGACATGGACAGCGTCGCCGACTATCTGGTGTAGCTAGCGCTCGGCGAGAGTGAGAGACGGGGTGAGGAGCGGCCGTTACTCTTCGACGTCGAGTTCGAACTGCTCGTTCTCGACGACGGAGTTGAGGACGACGCTGGTGTTGGACTCGCGGATGTCGGCGTCCGTGAGCAGCGCCTTGATCTGGCGGTTCATGCCGTCGGTGTCGGTGAACTTGCCGATGGCGATGACGTCGTAGTCGCCCGTGACCTCGTAGACGGAGATCATCTGCTTCTCTTCGCGGAGTCGCTCGGTGATGTCGGGGAGTTTGCTCCCTTCGACCTTCAGTTGGATGACGGCCGTGACGTCGTAGCCGAGCGCGTCGTAGTTGACCTTCGGTGTGTACCCCTCGATGACACCTTCGTCTTCGAGGTCGCGGAGGTGATTCGACACGGTCGTGACCGAGACGTCGAGTTTCTCCGCGAGACTTCGAAGACTCGCGCGACCGTCGCCGAGCAGTGCATTGATAAGTTTGGCGTCGAGGTTTTCGTACGTCATTACACCAACGGTCTCCCTCACCCCATTAGAATTTTACGAATATCCACTTCTCACAGAGACCTGCCGCGTTTGCACCAGCCGATAAAATCTTTATACTGGGTGTATTCGGTAACGAGTGTCCAGAACATGACGGACGAAAATATAGCACCCGATGGTGGTCTGAGCGCGGACGCACAGGCCGTCGTTGACGAGATTGAAGAGAACGATGTCGACTTCCTCCGGTTGCAGTTTACCGACATCCTGGGAACCGTCAAAAACGTCGCCGTCCCGGCCACACAGGCCGAGAAGGCGTTCACCGAAGGAATCTATTTCGACGGGTCGTCTATCGAAGGCTTCGTGCGCATTCAGGAATCCGACATGCGCCTCACCCCCGACCCCTCGACGTTTGCGATTCTGCCGTGGCGCGACGGCCGCTCGGCGCGCCTCATCTGTGACGTTGTCAACACCTCGACCGGCGAACCGTTCGAGGGCGACCCCCGAACCATCCTGAAGGACGCCATCGACCGCGCCAACGAGATGGGTTACAAGGTCAACGCCGCTCCGGAACCGGAGTTCTTCCTCTTCGAGGAGGACGAAGACGGGCGCGCGACGACGAAGACGAACGACGTCGGTGGCTACTTCGACCTCGCTCCGAAGGACCTCGCGTCCGACGTCCGTCGTGACATCATCTACGGTCTCGAACAGATGGACTTCGAGATCGAAGCCTCGCACCACGAGGTCGCCGAGGGCCAACACGAGATCAACTTCGAGTACGACGACGCGCTCACGACGGCCGACAACGTCGGAACGTTCCGAACGGTCGTTCGCGCCATCGCCGCACAGCACGACCTGCACGCGACGTTCATGCCGAAGCCGATTCCGAAGATCAACGGCTCCGGGATGCACACCCACATCTCGCTTTTCACCGAGGACGGCGAGAACGCGTTCCACGACGACGACGACGAGTTCAACCTGAGCAGCACGGCACACTCGTTCCTCCAAGGAATTCTGGAACACGCCCCGGCACTCGCCGCCGTCACCAACCCGACGGTCAACAGCTACAAGCGTCTGGTTCCCGGCTACGAGGCACCCGTCTACATCGCGTGGTCCGACCGTAACCGCTCGGCGCTCATCCGCAAGCCGGCCGCGCGCGTCCCGGCCGCCTCCCGTATCGAGGCTCGCTTCCCGGACCCGTCGTGTAACCCGTACCTCGCACTCGCCGCGCTCATCCACGCCGGTCTGGAAGGTATCGAGAACGACCTCGAAGCGCCGGACCCGGTCCGCGAGAACATCTACGAGTTCGACGAGGAGAAGCGCAAAGAGTACGGCATCGAGACGCTGCCGTCGAACCTCGGCGAGGCCATCGACGCGCTCGAAGAGGACGAAGTCGTCCAAAACGCACTCGGTGAGCACGTCTACGAGAAGTTCGTCGAGGCCAAGCGCCAAGAGTACGACGAGTACCGTATCGACGTCTCCCAGTGGGAACTCGACCAGTACCTCGAGAAGTTCTAACGCCGACTCACCGACTCGGTCTTTTTTGGCTGTCACGCCCCACTAGCCGTCGGTACGCGACGACGAATCCGACCGCAATCGCGGAGGACCGCGTGAACGACAACCACGACGACGAGTGGTGGGTCTACTCGTCGGGCACCGACTCAGACCGCTGGCAAGCAAAAACCCGTCTCGTCGAGTTGGTCAGGAGTACAAAGGGCGTGAGAAGACTGTGGTCGCAGTCACGAGAAACTCGGCGGCACCGTAACTACGTAGTACGATTCGCGAGGAGAACGGTTATTGACGCTTCTCGCGGACTTTTCCAGCGGCCTTCGCCGGGACGCTGAGGAGGTTGAAGCTCAGCCCGACCATCACGAAGAGGACGTAGAGGCCGAGCGTCGAGAGGAAGATGATGAGCATCGCGGCGATGGCGAGCAGGCCGCTCTCGAACGTGAAGAACGCCCCGAGGGTCAGCACGGTGCCGTAGAGGAGGACGAGATACGGCCCCCAGCCACGGGCGTGGCCACGGCGCATCTTCGCACGGACGTACCGCTTCATCTCCTGTTCGAGTTCCGGTTTCTTCACCGTCCGCTCGTCGACGTCGTGCTCGAAGGCGTCCAGGTCCGCGCGGAGTTCCTCGACACGGTCTTCGAGTTCGTTGATATCCGGTGCTCCCGCGGGTTCGACGTCGCGGCGCGTCGCCTCGTCTGTTCGCTCCTCACTCATATCCGTCTGGGCGAACTGTCGGCCCACGGGCTGTTGTAGCTGCCGGTCCGAGAGTCGCCCGCCCATCACGGCGTTGACGACGGCACCGGTGAGCAGCAGTATCCCCGAGAAGTAGAAGTACGTGAGGAGGAGGAGAATCGCACCGACGGCGGCCGCGCCGCCGGAACCAGATGGCTGACTCGCGTAGATTCCGAATCCGGTCCCAAGAAGCGTCCAACCGATGGCGGCAAAGACCGTCCCTGGAAGCGCCTCCCGCAGGTCGAAGTCGACGTCCGGGAGGACGTAGTAGAACGGGAAGAAGGCGATACAGAGCGTCGCGAGCAACACGAGCGGACTGATGAGTTCGATGAACGGAATCTGAACGAGCGCAATCACCGACGTGACGACGGTGATACCGACGACGCCGAGGCCGATGGCTCCGAGGACGATGAGGCCGTCGCGGACTTGGTCGAGCAGACCGCCCGGTTCGGAACCGTAGATGCGCGAGAACGCGACGTCGACGCCGCGGAAGATTTTGAGCGCCCCCCAGAGGGTCAACCCGAGACTCACGACGCCGAGGCCGCTCTGTGCGCTCTCGGCTTCCAGCGTCTCCTTGATGAGGCCGAAACTGGCGTCCGGGAGGTTGGCTTCGGCGAACTCCAGAATCTCCAACCGTAGCGGATCTCCGCCGATGAACAGTGCGACGATGACGGCGAGGACGAGTAGGGGAATCAACGAGACGAACGAGTAGTAGGAGATGCTCGCCGCCATGAACGTCACCTCCCGCTCTTGGATAGTCTGGATTACACTCCGTCCGACGGCAACCACGTCAGACGGTCCAGAGATAGTTACTGATGACACGCAACAGCGTTCGGACGGTTGTTATAAGTATTCGACGGCACCCTTTGCGGTTTTCCCGCTCTCTCTTTCAGGTCTCTTTCTGGGGTTCGGCAGCCTCGCGAATCTCGGCGACGCTCGCGTCCGTCTTGAACGACGTCCCCGAGTAGTGGGCGTGGCTGGTCTCGTACCCCGCCGCGTCGAGGTCCGCGAGAAAGTCCTCCATCGAGTTGGCCGGGACGTTCCACTGCTTGCAGAGGCGATGCTGGTCGTAGTTCGTCGGCGTGTCGAGTTCCTCGGCTACCGTGTCGAGCATCCGGCGGGCCTTCTTCGCCTCGCCCATGTCGTCGGTCACTTCGTCGCGGACGGCCAGCGCGAACGCCGAGTCCGCGATAGGACCGAGCCAAATCGGACCGGCAGTGAGCATGCGGTTCCCGCCACAGTTCGGACACGTCTCGAGCGGATGGGCGTGGAGGCCGAACTCGTGTTCGCGGGCGAGACAGTCCTCGCAGTGATAGACGTGGCCCAACTGTTCGATGGCGGCGTCGGCGCGGGTCGCGCGGTGGTCGAGTTCGAGGTAGGTCCGCGCGTAGTGTCGCGAGACGTGCGAGAGGATGGGGACAGCGGCGACGTCGTAGCGCGCGGCGGTTCGGACGAGCGCCGAGAGCAGTACTCGAAGCCCCATCTCGGCGTGGTAGTCCGTGTTGCGCGGGACGGTCGAGTACTTCCGAATCCCGCTGTTGAGGTGCGCGCCACAGAGCGGCGCGGTGTCGGTGGCGGTGACGCAGACGAGGTTCCGGGCGTTGGCGAAGGCGGCGTCGGCGAAGGGCATCGGCGTCCCGAACGGGTCGATGTCGACGACGTCGAACAGTTCCTCGTGCATGATGACGTTGGCGTCCTTCTCGACGGCGCGCCCGGAGAGGCTGTTACGTTCGAGGTTCGATTCGGCCAAGGAGACGGCGTCGGCGTCGATGTCCGCGCAGGTCACGTCGTAGCCCTCGTTGGCGGCGCGAACCCCTCGGATACCGCTCGCGGCCATCGCGTCCAGATACGTCTCGACGCGCGGTTCGCGGTTCTCGTAGGCGCGGAGCGCCGCCACGGTGACGTCCCGGTTCAGTTCCTGCGTGGGGTTGAAGAAGACCCCGTCGCCTGCGCCCTCGCTCGCGCCGTCGCGGGCGGACTGCACCTCGACGTCGACGCCGCCCTCGGAGATGTTCATGAGTGTGGTCGACGAGCGACGGCGAAAAGTCGCCCGATTAGTCGTTGGTGCGATTGGGAATCTGCCAACTGTGTCAGTACCTCGTGAGGTACAGTCAGTTGTCGGGAACGGAGCAACCAGCCAGAAAGCCCCGAGTCGCTGAACTCGGGCGACTCGCTGTCGTTCGAAAGACGCAAAGCGTCTTTCGTGATGACGAGAGAGCGCTGCTCTCTCGAACCATGCTCCTCGTCGTTCGCCCCGCTCACTCCTGTGGTGCTTGCATCGTCGTCCTTCGTTCAGCGACTCTCCCCTTCCAGCCCACCCAACAGCATAGCCACACCCTCCCCAACCGACTCCTTCGTTCACTCGCTACCGCTCGCTCACTCAGTCATCCCTCGCGTGTGTGTCTCGCGGCAACGCAAGAGCCTGAGGCTCTTGCTGGCCTCCGCTTGGTTCCCTCGCGGAGACACGAAAGCCGCGAAGCCACGCGCCACGTCGTCGTCTCGCTCTCGCCTCGCTCTTTCGTCCAGTGCATCGAACCTGTTTTGTCCGGCCCCCCGAAACCACGAGACGTGACTGACGGCGAGGGCGACGACTGGCGGGATGCACTCGAAGCCGAGGGGAAACTCACCCCGGCCGTAGCCGACGCCATCGCCTCGACCCACGACAAGCGCGGCCTGCGCGCCATCGACGCCGTCTCCGAGGGGCGAGTGAAGCAGTACCGTGACTTCACCGTCGTCGTCGGCTACGACGACGAGTACGTCGTCGAAGACCGGGGCTGTACCTGCAAGGACAGTTCGTACAACCTCGACACCGAAGACCCCGACCAGCGCTGCTGGCACGTCCTCGCCGTCGACATCGCCGAGGCACTCGGTGAAGTCGACCACCACGACATGTGGTACTCCGAGGTCAGAGAGTTCCTCTAGACGAAACAGCTGTTCTCACCGAAGCCGAGTCGAAGACAACCGAGCGCCGGCACCCGGCCACGAGCGACGCCGCGAACGCGGTCCGGTGCGACCGGCGGAGCGAGGCCGTTCGCCTGGTCGTACTCGGCGTTGTTGTCGCCCTTCGTGACGAACCCGGCGTTCGGCGCGGGACAGTTCGTCAACTCCCGACAGTTCTCTGCGGCGACGTAACTCGCGTTCGCTCGGTCGTACCAGTTCTCACCCTCCTCGACCCAGAAGTGCGCGCGGTGGATGACCGGCGACGAGGTCCGCTCGGCCTCGTAGACGACGACAGACCCGGCCGCACCGAACGCCTCGTGACCGCTCGACTGTCCCATCTCGGACGTCACGACGCCCGTCTCTCTGAACGCCGCGTCCGACGTGAACCGTCCCGGTTCGGTGACGAAGACGAGGTCACCGCGGACCATGTGTGGTTGCATGCTCCCGCTCTCGACGGCGACGAGCGGGGGCCAGAGGCCGCTGGCACCGAACAGGACGAGTGCGACGCAAGCGACGAACGCGACGCTCGACAGAATCTCTCTGAGCAGTCGAAGCGGACCGTCGTCGGCGTGGAGAAACCGGTGAAGGGGACTGTCGTCTGAAGACATAGCGGTCGTTCACCTGTCGGTGAGTTGAATCTATCGCTCGGTTCGGTCGAGCGCGCGAGCAGTCCCACAACACTTTCGCACCGACCACGAGAATCACGGAGCAATGAGTACGGACGACAGCATCGAAGAGAAGCGTGTCTACAGCGACAAGTCGGGGAAAGTCGAGGTCTTTCTGGCCACCGAACTCGGCGTCGTCGTCGTCGACGTCGCCGGTGACCGCGTCGGCGAGTTCGGTCTGGACCACCGATGTACTGCCCGGGCCGTCGCGTCGGCAGGCGACCACGTCGCCGTCGCGACCGACGAGGACGTCGACCTCGCGGTCGGTGACACCGAGTTCGAGTCGACCGGTTTCGGCCCCGCCGTCGCCATCGGCTTCTGGGACGGACAGCTCGTCGCCGCAAACGACGAGGGCTGGGTCGCCCGCTACGACCCGGATGCCGTCGACGGCGCAGACGTCGACACCGACCTCGCCGACCTCGACGCCGCAGACGAGGACGTCGCCGAGACGCTCGCGTGGGAGACGATTGGCCGCCTCGACACCGTTCGAGCACTCGACGGGCCGCTCGTCGCCGCCGCCGACGGCGTCTATCAACTCGGCGAGGACGGCCTCACCCACGTCGGACTGGACGACGCGCGCGACGTGGCGGGGCGAGGCGTGCCGCTGGCGGCGACCGGCGAGGCACTCTACCGCCTCGGCAACGGCTGGATGGACGTCGTCGACGGGAACTTCCGCGCAGTCGCCAGCGACGGTGGCGCGCGCGCTCACGCCGTCGCGTCGACGACGCTCTACGAGTACGGCGGCGTCTCCGCGGGCGAGGCGAGCGACGCGAGCGGAGGCTCGTCGGCGGAGTCCGACGAATCCGACAGTGACTGGCGAGCGGTGACGCTGCCGACGACAGACCCGGTGGTCGACGTCGCCTACAGCCCCGAGGCAGTCTTCGCCGTGACCGAGTCCGGAACGCTCCTCGTAGACGCGGGTGACGGCTGGCAGACCCAAGAGTTAGGCGTCCGAGGTGTCGCCGGACTCGCCGTCAGGTAGTCACCGGCCGTACCGTCGCGCTGGACACGAGAACTGTCCTCGTACCCGTGGCCAACGAAAACCTGTTTAACGCCGAACGTAGTGCCCTCGAATATGATACTGCCCGGCTCTGCCTCACAGGCACTCGCGGCTGCGCTCGCCGACGCAACCGACGAACCGCTGGCGACAGTCGAGTACCAGACGTTCCCGGACGGTGAACTGCTCGTCTCGGTCGACGCACTCGCCGAGGAGACGCCCGAGCGAGCCGTCGTCGTCGCCTCGACGGTGACGAGCGACGCCCACCTCGAACTGCTCCAACTGCAGGACGCCGCCCGTGAAGCCGGTGTCGACGAAGTGGTCACCGTCGTTCCCTACATGGGCTACGCCCGGCAGGATTCGGCGTTCAAGGCCGGACAGCCAGTCTCCGCCCGCGCTGTCGCCGCCGCGGTCAGTTCGGGCACTGACCGCGTCGTCCTCGTGAATCCCCACGAAGAGGCTATCGCCGAGTTCTTCGACGTCCCCTGTGACACCGTCGACGCGGCGTCAGTCCTCGCCGACCCACTCCCGCCGAAACTCGCCGACCCGCTGTTTCTCTCCCCCGACTCGGGTGCCATCGCACTGGCCGAGACAGTCCGCGACGCCTACGGGACGGGCGACGTGGACTACTTCGAGAAGGAGCGCGACTACGACACGGGCGACGTCGAGGTCAGTCCGAGCGACGCCGGCGTCGAGGGCCGCGACGTCGTCCTCGTCGACGACATCATCGCCACCGGGTCGACGATGAGTGAGTCTATCGACGTGCTCCACGAGCGTGGTGTCGGCGGCGTGTTCGTCACGTGCGTCCATCCGCTGCTCGCCGCCAACGCGCGGACGAAACTCGCCTCGGCAGGTGTCGACGGACTCTACGGAACCGACACTATCGAACGGGACGTTTCGACGGTCAGCGTCGCCAACATGCTCGCCGAGACGCTCTGAGCGGACGGCGACTCGTCTCGCAACGGTTTTATTCCCGAATGATAGACCACGGGGTATGTCCGGTCGTTACGGTGACGTCGACTACCATCGTCTGACGAAGACGAGCGTCGGGTTCGGTGTCTCACTCTTCGTCGTCGCCGCTTTGGGAACGTTCGCCGGCGACGCGATGTTCGGCGAGATGACTGGCCTCGGTGAGACACTGTTGACCAACGCGGAGTTGCTCGGTGTCGCCATCGCCTTCACCGCACCCTTCGTGTTCGGGATTCTCTTGCCACTCACGGAGTAACGTCTACGCGGCGGGAAATAGGATAGAACGGAAATCTGTCGTCGTCGCTTCGTGAGTCTTCGTCGCAGTCGTCTCAGTTCGTCACCGAATCAGCGCGTGGCGTTCGGGCCGAGATACGCGCTCACACGGGGGAGCAGTTCGGTGTACCCGAACAGATACAGTCCGAAGTAGAACGCCATCACGCCGAACCCGGCGAACCAGAGCGCAAGGAACGTCTCTCCGGCCGCGAGCGTCTCTAGTGCGAGTTCTTCAAGGTAGATACCGACTGTCGAGAGGCCACCCGATCCGACCGCGAAGAACAGAATCGCAGCGAGTTCTGGAACCGTTTCGGCTAGCAGTTCGTACATACAGTGAGGAGATTGGTCCTCAGTAGTGAGTCTTTCGCTCTCGAAAGTGGTTTTACCCACCGGTGAAGTACTACTGGTTATGACAGGCCGCTACGGCAAACTCGACTATCCCCGCCTGACGAAGACTGGGTTCGCGTTCGGTGTCGCACTGTTCGCGTTCGGCGTGCTCGGCCACTTCGTCGGAAACGCCTTCTTCGCACCGCTCCCCGGATGGGAGTCGGTCCTCTTGACCGACCTGGAGATTCTCGGCATCCTCGTCGCGTTCTTCTCGCCCATCGTCTTCGGCATCCTCCTGCCGCTGACGGAGTAAGTACCGCCTCTCGATGCCACAGCATCCACCAGCGACGGCGAGAAACGTCCTCGAACCCGACTGCACTCGCTGTCCGGCACTCGTCGACTCCCGCACGTGTATCTCGTGGGGCACGCTCCCCGTCGACGAGGACGGCCAGCCGTTGGCACCCGATGCAGCAGATATCGTCGTCGTCGGTGAAGCCCCCGGTGCAGGCGACCCGGACGCCGAGACGTGGAAGGGCGGCAACCACACCGGTCTCGCCTACACTTCTCGGCACTCCGGTCGACGGATTCGCTCGTTGTTCGAGGACCTCGGCTACGGAGCGCGGACGTACTACACGAACGCGATGAAGTGTTTCCCGGGAGACGGCGACGGGTCGAACCGCGAACCCACTCGTGCAGAACTCGACAACTGCCGAGGACACCTCGAAACCGAACTCGCACGGGTCGACCCGGCCGTCGTCGTCGCCACGGGCAAACACGCCACGGAGACGATGCTCGCCTTCGAAGGGACAAAAGTAGATGGCTTTCTCGACAGCGTCCTCGAACCCGTCGACTGTCCGTCACTCGGTGTGACACTCCTCCCGATTCTGCATCCCTCCTACCAAGAGGTCTGGCTCTCGCGACTCGGCTACACCGCCGACGAGTACCGGCGTGAAATCGCTGCCCGGTTGCCTTGACGTCTCGCTCACGTCGACCGCGGGAAATCTTCTTACCGCTCGCCGCCGACCCTCGACGCATGTCCGAAGACTGCATCTTCTGTTCCATCGTCGCCGGCGACATCCCCGGCCGAGTCGTCAGCGAGACGGAGACGACGCTCGCCTTCCTCGACGTGAACCCCCTCGCGCCGGGTCACACGCTCGTCGTCCCGAAGGACCACCACGCGCGACTGGGTGATTTGCCAGACGACGTCGCCGCCGACCTCTTCGCAGAGGTCCACGCACTCGCCCCGCGCGTCGAGGACGCCGTCGACGCCGACGCGACGACCATCGGTATCAACGACGGCGAAGCGGCGGGTCAGGAGGTACCGCACGTCCACGCCCACATCGTCCCGCGCTTCGACGGCGACGGCGGCGGCCCGATTCACGCCGTCGCGGGCGACCGCCCGGACCTGAGCGACGCGGAGATGGACGATATCGAGAGCGCCATCACGTCAACATAGAACAACGTCTTCTAACAGAGAATTTTAATCGGAGGAAGAAGAGAACTCCGTTCATGCCCGGAACGACCACCGCTCTCGTCGGCGCGACGGGTGGTGCAGGTGTGACGCGAACGACTGTCGAACTCGCAGCGATGCTCGCACGCGACGGCGACGAGGTGGCCATCCTCGACGCCGCGTACGCGACACAGGGACTCTCGCAGTACGTCGGCGGTCGCCTCGACCCGGATACGACGGCGCTCGTCACCGACAGCGACGCCCCACTCGACGCCGGCCTCGTCGACTTCGATCTCACCGACGTGGATGGACGCGTCGCCTGTTGTCCGGCCGCTGCACCGTTCGAGCGACTGGCCCGCGCGAAGACGCCGGAGGCCGCCCAGCGACTCGAAGACCGAATCGACGAGGCCGCCGAGGCGTTCGACCACGTCCTCGTCGACACGCCGCCGGTCGCGGCGAATCAGGCCGTCGCCGCCGTGTCGGCCGTCGACCGAATTGTTCTCGTCACCCCTGGAACCCCGCGCGGAGCAGACGCCCTTCAGCAGATGCGTGGCCGACTCCGCGATGTTGGCGTCACTGCGGAGGCGACGCTGTCGACACGCGGAGCCATCGACGACGCCGACGCCGTCGTTCCCGAGAGCGACGTGACTGCTCCGGACGACGCGCCGGCCTGTCTGGCCTCAGCGGGTGCGTTCGCTCCCGCCGTCGCACTGGCGACCGAAGTCGCCGTCGACGACGAACTGAGCGTGGAGTTCGACGAGGAGAGTCTGCTGGAGACGGTCGAATCGTACGTCTCAGAGCGACGACGCTGACTCGGTCAGGAGAGACGCTCGATGGACGGCGTCACCGAAGTGAACCCGTATCACTCGGGACCGACTCAATCTCAGGTTCGGTGACCGGCGTCACCGAAGCGACATCGCATCTGAACTGGCACAGCTAGCAGGCACGCTGACCGACGTCAGCGCAGGCTACCTGCACCAGTTTAGAGTAATCCGTCTTCAAGTTCGGTGACCGACGTCACCGAAGTGAACCCGTATCACTCATCGTCTCACCCAACGCGTCTCGCTTCGCCACCGTGGCGTTCGTCTCGGGCGTGAGTGTTCCTTCGACTGCTTCTTCGAGCGCCGGGACGGCGTCGTGCGTCTCGATGTACGTCGCCAGCGCGAACTCGGTCTGTGTCGCGTCGGTGAGCGCGAGCGCGTCCGAGCGCGGCAGTTCTCCGGCCAACCAGTCGCGGAGAATCTCGCGCGCCATCGGCGACAACGGTGTCACGCCGGCGACGCCACAGCGGTGCAGCACTTTCGCGGCCGTCATCGGCGTGAGTCCCGCCTCTCGGGCACTCTCGCCGACGCTCGTGCCGGTCGTGTGCGTCTCGACGACTGTCGCCGCCGCTTCGGGTGTACACGGGAGCGTCGACGCGTGCGGAGCGAACCGCTCGACCAACTCGGCGTCGGTGTCGTCGACGGTCGCCAACCCGCGGTCGCACTGCTCGGTCGTCACCTCGATTCCTGCCGCGATCTCCTCCAATCCCATGACACGAGTTTGAAAACTCATCTGACTAAAACTTACTGGTGATATTAAGAAAATCACGGGGCATCGCGGGCAGAGCATACCGGTCACCGGTACGTTCTCCTCGCCGTAGTCGGTCGATTTGGGTCGAAACGTCCTGTCTTTAAATGTGCAATCGGGACCAAGTTCGATATGTAATGAGCCAAGCACGCTCTCCGAACTGTCCGGAATGTGACGGTCGACTGAACGCCCACGGCGACGAGACGGTCTGCGGCGAGTGCGGACTCGTCGTCGCCGAAGACCGAATCGACCGCGGCCCCGAGTGGCGGTCGTTCGCGGACGACGATACGAACCCCGAACGCACGGGTGCGCCACTGACCCGTTCCCGACACGACCGTGGCCTCTCGACGGAGATCGGCCGGTCGACTCGCTTGAAGGGTCGCAAACGCCGGCAGATGGCCCGACTCCGTCGCCAGCACAACCGGGCGCGCATCTCGTCGAAGCGCGAGCGTAACCAAGTGTACGCGTTCACCGAGATTCGGCGTCTCGTGAGCAGACTCTCGCTCCCCGAGCAAGTGCGGGACCACGCCTGTTCGCTCGTCCGCTCCGCACAGAACGAAGACCTCGTCCGCGGACGGTCGTTGGAAGGGTTCGCCGCCGCGTCGGTGTACGCCGCCTGTCGTGTCGCCGGCGTCTCCCGAACCGTCGACGAAGTGACCGACGTCGCTCGCGCCGACGCGAACGAACAGCAGGCCGCCTACGACGCACTCAACCGCGAACTGGGTCTCCCCGTCGGCCCCATCGACCCCGTCGAGTACATCCCGCGGTTCGCGAGTAAACTCGACGTCGACGCCAGTGTCGAACGACGCGCACGAACGTTCGCCGAGGAGGCGCGCAAGGCCGGAATCACCACGGGACGCAACCCCAGCGGCGTCGCTGCGGCCTGTCTCTACACCGCTGCACGGGGGACCGACTGCCAACTCACTCAACGAGAGACCGCCGACGTCGCCGGAGTCACGCCGGTGACGCTCCGGAACACCTACACCGACCTCCAGAACCAGTAAGCGACCGGACTACCGAGACTGATAGGACCGAACCGCCGCCGCGAGTTGCGTGATTCCTTCTGCTGCCCGACTGCTGGCCGCCGCGTCGACGAGTGGGCTGTGCTCCGCTATCGAGACGGCTACCCGTGGGTCTGCTGGAATCGTCGTCACCGGGGCGCCGAGCGTCTCTGCGACCGTCTCGACCGTCTCGGTCGACAACTCGTCGACGACGCGGTTGACGACGACGCCGACAAGCGCTGTGTCGAGTTCGCGTGCGAGTGCTCTCGTTCGAACCGCGTCGGCGAGAGCGAACGGTCGCGGCGAGGCGACGAGGACCGCACAGTCGGCGACGGCGAGTGGGACGCCCGCGTCGGCACGCATTCCGGCAGGACAGTCGACGACGACGGCACCGAATTCTCGCTCGACCTGTTCGAGAACCGTCGCCAACGCGGTCACGTCCGCCGCTCGGGCACCGGCGAGTGAGCGGCCACACGGGAGCACGCCGAACGAGGACGACCCCTCGTCCGCTCCCATCGAGCGCACCGCTTCGAGCGGGTCTGCACGACCGGCCAACACGTCGTGGAGGTCCGAACCGGGACTCGTCGGCAGGTCGGCCATCCCGAGGTCCGCGTCGACGACGACGGCACCGAGTGCCGCCCCGAGGTTGTACGCGACAGTCGATTTCCCGACGCCACCTTTCCCGCCGGTGACCGCGAGAATCACGCCAACCTCTCTAACTCCGCCAGCGCGACGTCCGTCTCTGCGGCGCGGTCGGCGAGTGCTACCGCTCGCTCGGCGACGGTCCGCAACTGTTCGGCGTCGGCGTCGACGCTCGCTTGCAGTCCGTCGACTTCCTCCAACCCACCGACGTCGGCGAGCACCTCGGTCGCCGCCGAAACCGATGGCTCGGTCAGTCGCTCCGCGTAGTCGAGACGGGTCTGGACCGTCGTGAGCCACGTCTCGACGGAGTCCGGAAGCGGTCGGTCCGGCGGTGTCGGTCGCGGTCTCTCCTCGGCGTCCTGTTCGTCGTCTGCTAGTGGTGCAACTGGTCGAGACGCTCGGATAGCTTCGGGTTCGCAGTCGACGCCAACCGAACTGACGTCTGGGCGCGAAGGTTCGTCGGAAGCCGGAATCTCGGGGGCCTCGGAAAACTCGACCGCTGCCGGCGGAACGGCGTCGCGAGGTGGGGTCGCCCGACCGAGGCGGCGAACGACCGCGTCGGGTGTGGCGGCGTTCGCATCGCTCTCCTCTGTCGCCCGTTCGTCGCTGGCGACGACGACAGGTGGGTCGCGTTCGGGTGCTGGAGAAGCGTAGCCGACGGCGAGCGTCGTGTTCGCCGGAACGACCGTCTCGAACCCGTCGTCGTCCCATCCTGCTTCCGGAACGCCGTCCGTTCGCGGCGGCATGACGGGACCGCCGAGACAGTTGCGGAGACGAACGTCTCGGTCGACCGGTGTGTCGTTGTCGAGACGGACGGTGACGAGCGTCACCTCGCTGAGTGTCGTCGTCTCGCAGTCGATAGAGATGACCATGGGCCGTCTGGCTTCGGTCTCCGATTTAAACGTAGACGTGTGCGCGCCCTACAGAACCTACAGAAGAATCACGGATGCGTCGAGCGAGCGTGCTGCCGACCGAGCGTCCGTGAACACCGACGCGGAGACGACGACCGGAGCGGCGAGGTCGGCGACGCGAACGGCGACCAGTTGACTCAGAAGGTCGTCGGAAGTGACAGACACGTCGGCGTCGGCACCGTCGAACTCCACGGAACCGAGTGCATCCAGCGACCCAAGCGAATCCCGTTCCTCGTCGAACACCGACGAGATGCGTTCGGCCAACGACGCGCGCATTCGGCGTTCGAGATTGGCCACGCGGTCCTCCAGTTCGAGTCGTCGTTGTCTCACCTCGCGGGCGTCGGCGGCACGGCGCTCCTGTCGGTCGAGTGCCTGTTCGGCCGCGATGCGCTCGGTTTCGACCTCCGAGAGGCGAGCAGCAGTGTCGGTGAGGTCGGTCGTGACGGACGCTGTCTCGGCGTCCGTCTCGCGGCGTGCCTGCAGGCGACCACGGAGGGTCGCCATCCGCTCGCGAAGCTGTGCTTCTTCGGCCCCGGCGTCGGCGACTCGTTTTCGGGCCGTCGCCACGTCGACGGTCGGAACCTCCAGTTCGCGGAGTTTCCGCAGGGAAGCGTCGTACGCTGGTCGCTGGGGAGCGGTGTGTCCTCGCGACCGTGCCGCGGCGGCGAGGAGTGCACGCCTCGACGGGATCGCGTCGTCGAGGCTCACGTGTCCGAGCACGTCGTGCGGCGGCGTCGGCGACGAACACGTGACATCGAGCGATGTCGGTGACTCGCCGCGTATCGCAGCGAGAAGGTCGGCGGCGGCGACGGTCGTGTCTCGCAAGTCGAGAGCAGTACCGTCGTACACGCCGTGAGACGTCGAGACGACCACCATCGGGGTCAGAGGTCGCGACTACGAAGCGTCGATGGGTCGGGATGGTCGGTGCCGGCGGCGAACTTGTCGTAGGGTGTACTCGGTGTCTCTCGGTTCTCGTACGCCTCGGCAGCGTCGCGAACGTCGGCGGCGACGGCGGCGAACTCGTTCAGCGGCTCCGTGCGTTCGATTTGGACGTCACCGCCGTGTTTCTCGCGGAGTCGAAGCGCGAGAAACGCCCCGAACTCGGTCTCGTCGAACAGCGCGGCGCGACCGAACCGCCGGACGACGGTCTCGTCGTGCGTTCGACAGACGTTTCGGAGGGTGCCGCGAGCGGCCTTCGAGTACGTGACGACCAGCAACACGAACTCACCTCTCGAAGTGATTAAATTAAATCTGTCGTCACGTGCTGGCAGTCGGCGAAGACTGTGGCGCTCGAGATGGCTCCGTGAGAGGACTCCGTGGGGTGGCTCAGCCGAGACGGTCGAGGTCGAACGAGACCGCGTCGTCGACGTCGCAGAGCGTTCGGACCAGCTCTCGTGCCTCCGGTTCGGAGGGTGCGACGACGACAGTTCCGTCGACGGCGTCGGAACCGGTCGCTCGGTACGCCGCTCGTGCGTCCTCGTCGAACTCGGTGGCGTACGTCCGAAGGACGGTGACGACGCGCTGTTCGGTCGTCGCGAGGTCGCTCTCGCCGTGTTCGAACGCTCGGAGCGCGTCTTCGACGTTCCGGAGGGCGGAGATTCGGTCCATCGGCGTTATGTCGTTCGGAGGTGGTCGGTCTTCGGTTCGTACACTTCGCCCTTCCGGCGGAGCTTCTCGATTTCGTCTTCGGCCTTGTCGCGGCCCATGTTGAGTTCGTCGGCCCGTTTGAGCACTTCGTCGATGGGTGCGCCCTCTTCGAATTCTTCTTCGATTTCGCTGATGAGCTGTTTGAGCGTCTTGATGCGGTCACGTTGGCTCTTCGAGGTTCCTGTCTCGACGACGTCGGCGTCGAACTGTCCCGTCTCGGGGTCGACGCCGATGTCCTGCAGACACGAGCGGACGATTTCGATGACGCGAGTGGCGTCCTCCTCGCTCACCTCGTCGGAGAGGCGAACCCGTGCACTCGCTTCCGCGAGTCGGACCAGCGCTTCGAGTTTTCGGGCCGTGACGGGGACGGGGGCGTCTTCGTCTGCCCCTTTCGCGCGGAGGTTGACGTAGAACTCGCGGATGGCCTCTTTGGCCTCCGGCGTCATCGTCGGGAAGCAGTTGCGCTTCGAGAAGGCGATGTACTTCCGGAGGAGTTCGGCGTCGATTTCGGGGGCGACTTCCTCGGTGACGGCGTTGACTTCCTCTTCGGTGAACTTCGAGGTCGGAACGTGTGTCCGCTGCGTGTTCAACTCACCCGCGTAGTTCGTCTTGAGGATGTGGTCTGCGAGTTTTCCGTCGTGTTCCGGGTCGGGCTGGTCGGTGACGGTGAAGATGAGGTCGAACCGCGAGATGAGGGCGGGTTCGAGGTCGATCTGCTCGCCGATCGACTCGTACTGGTCGAACCGGCCGTACTTGGGGTTCGCCGCACCGAGCAGCGAACACCGGGACTTGAGCGTCGCGTTGATGCCGGCTTTCGAGATGGAGATCTTCTGCTGTTCGAGCGCCTCGTGCATCGCCGAGCGGTCCTCCGGCCGCATCTTGTCCAGTTCGTCGACCGCCGCGATACCCTTGTCGGCGAGGACGAGCGCACCGGCTTCGAGCGTCCACTGCTGGCCGTCGCCGAAGTCGTCGCGGACGGCGGCGGCGGTCAGACCGGCCGAGGACGAACCCTTCCCGGAGGTGTAGACCGAGCGAGGAGCGATGTTCTGAATATACGAAATCATTTGGGACTTCCCCGTACCGGGGTCCCCGATCAGGAGCATGTGCAGGTCGCCACGAATCCGAGAGCCGTCGGGGAGATGTTTGGTGACGCCCGAGAAGAGTTGGAGAATCATCGCGAGTTTCTCCTCGTCGTAACCGTAGATGGCGGGGGCGACGGAGGCGACCATGTCCTCGTAGATGGTCTCGCGGTCGGAGAGTTCGATTATCTGCTGTTTGTCCTCCTCGGTGATCTCCATATCCTCGAACTCCTCGTCTTCGATGTCGATGGAGACGCCGTCCATGTAGAGGTCGAAGATGGCGGACTTCTCTTGGCCGCTCTGCTGCTGTTCGATGTGGAGGACGCCGGTGATGGTGACGTGGTCGCCGGCGGTCACCTTGCCCGTGACGTCGTCTTCCATGTTGACGTCGATCGACTGCGGCGTCTCGCCGCCGCGGAGACCCTCGGGACTCTCTTGGACCCGAATCTTCTGGGCGTCGATGAACTCCGATTGGTCGAAGTTGACCCGGAACGGCCCCTGGCGCTCACAGCCTTGGCACTCGTGCGGTTCCTGGAAGTTCCCGTCCGACTGCGGGATGTAGGTCATCGTCCCACAGCGCTGGCACTCGAAGGCCGCCTCGGTGATTTTGGGTCGGACGTCCGTCGCCTTGCGGACGATGCCGGACACCGAGATGAGTTTCCCGATGTGGTCGTCGTGGACACGAATCGAGCGGATGTCGACGGCACGGTCGATGTTTCGGAGTCGGACGTGTGCCTTACCGAGTTTCACGTCCGCGGGGAGGTCGTAGAGGCGGAGGGCCTCCTCGGCGTACTCCTGTATCTGGTCGGGTTGGTTGAGGTAGTCGTCGGCGAGGTCCGTGTCGAACCGATAGAGGTCGTCGTAGTCGATGTAGAGCGACCGTTTCTCGTTGGGGTACTTCTGGGCGAGTTGACCGATGGCGTCCCGGTAGTAGTTGCGGTAGAACTGAATGAACCGCTCGGTCAACTCTTGATTCTGTGCCTGAGCCATTGAGACGAGGTTATGGTCTCATCGTGTAAGAACTGTCGCCTTGCGCCGAAAGTGGTCCGAGTCGTCGACGGTGCCGGGTACGTGTCAGACGGTCGGATTCAGCGAAGGCGCAAATGGTGAACTGCTGTTCCTTCGTCGAACACGGCGCTCAGGTCACGACTGGCCGAGGATTCGAACTGGCGCGTTCGTCGGCGACGGCAGCGTTCGAAGCCGAAACGGACTGCGGTATCGGTGATAGCTGACGAACAGAACTTTTCTTACCCCGCAGATTACTTTGGCCACCACAAAGATTTGGTTACCGATGTAGACAGTTTTAACAGCTAAAGGTAACAAGCAGACGGTGATGAAGCAGACAGACCGAAACTGGTGGCCGGACCAGTTGGACCTGGACATCCTGGACCGGAACGCCCAGCACATCAGCCCGTACGGTGAGGACTACGACTACGCCGAGGAGTTCGAATCGCTCGACTACGACGAACTCAAGTCGGACATCAGAGAGGCCATGACCGACTCCCAAGAGTGGTGGCCGGCCGACTACGGTCACTACGGGCCGCTTTTCATCCGGATGGCGTGGCACAGCGCTGGGACCTACCGCGTCAGCGACGGCCGCGGCGGAGCGGGCGAGGGGAACCAGCGGTTCGAACCGCTCAACAGTTGGCCCGACAACGCCAACCTCGACAAAGCACGTCGACTGCTCTGGCCCATCAAGCAGAAGTACGGGAAGAAGCTCTCGTGGGCGGACCTCTTGGTCCTGACCGGTAACGTCGCACTGGAGTCGATGGGGTTCGAGACGTTCGGCTTCGGCGCCGGACGCGAAGACTCGTTCCGAGGCGACAAATCCGTCTACTGGGGCCCCGAAGACGAGATGGAAGTCACCTCTCCCGAACGGTTCGACGAGAACAACGAACTCCGGAACCCGCTCGGGAACTCCGTGATGGGCCTCATCTACGTCAATCCCGAGGGCCCGTACGGCGAACCGGACCTCGAAGGCTCCGCACACAACATCCGCGAGACGTTCGACAACATGGCGATGAACGACGAGGAGACGGTCGCGCTCATCGCCGGCGGCCACACCTTCGGGAAGGTCCACGGCGCGGACGACCCGGAGAAGTTCAACGGTCCCGAACCCTCCGCGGCCCCCGTCGAGTCACAAGGTCTCGGCTGGGAGAACGACTACGAGTCCGGCCGTGGAGCCGACACCATCACCAGCGGTATCGAGGGGCCGTGGACGGACGCCCCAACTCGCTGGGACATGGGCTACATCGACAACCTGCTCGACCACGAGTGGGAAGCGCACAAAGGTCCCGGCGGTGCCTGGCAGTGGCGACCGGTCGGTGACGAACTGAAAGACACCGTACCAGGTGCCCACAACCGCAACGACGCACAGACGCCGATGATGCTCACCACGGACGTCGCGCTGAAAGAGGACCCCGACTACCGCGAGGTGCTCGAACGGTTCCAAGAGGACCCGGGGCTGTTCCAGGAGTCATTCTCGAAGGCGTGGTACAAACTCATCCACCGCGACATGGGCCCGCCGTCCCGACTCGTCGGCCCGGAAGTGCCCGACGAGGAGATGCTGTGGCAGGACCCCGTCCCGGATGCGGACTACGAACTGATCGGCGAAGCCGAAATCGAGGAGCTCAAATCGACGATTCTCGACTCGGAGCTGTCGGTCTCCGAACTCGTCTCGACGGCGTGGGCGTCCGCGTCGACCTACCGCGACAGCGACAAACGCGGCGGCGCGAACGGCGCTCGCATCCGTCTCCGCCCGCAGCGTGACTGGGAAGTCAACAACCCCGAGGAACTCTCGACGGTACTCGACACGCTGAGCGAGATTCGAGAGGCGTTCAACGAGTCGCGTTCGGACGACGTGCGCGTCTCGCTCGCCGACCTCATCGTCCTCGGTGGCGCCGCGGCCGTCGAGAAGGCCGCCGCCGACGCCGGACACGACGTCGACGTTCCGTTCACGCCGGGTCGTACCGACGCCTCGCAGGAACAGACCGACGTCGGGTCGTTCAACGCACTCGAACCGAAGGCCGACGGCTTCCGCAACTACGTCGACGAGGACGCCGACCACTACCTCTCTGCCGAGGAAGCACTCGTCGACAGAGCAGAACTGCTCACCCTCTCGCCGAGCGAGATGACCGCCCTCGTCGGCGGGCTTCGCGTCCTCGGCGCGAACTACGACAACTCCGACCTCGGTGTCTTCACCGAAGACGTCGGAACGCTGAGCAACGACTTCTTCACGAACCTGCTCACGATGGACATCGAGTGGGAACCCGTCGACGACGAAGAGACCGTCTTCGAGGCCCACGACCGCGAGACGGGCGAGACGAAGTGGAAGGGGTCGCGTGTCGACCTGCTGTTCGGGTCGCACTCCCGACTCCGTGCCATCGGTGAAGTCTACGGCGCAGACGACGGCGAGGAGGAGTTCGTCGAGGACTTCGTCGACACCTGGAGTCGCATCATGATGCTCGACCGCTTCGACCTGCAGTAAGTCCACTAATCGCTGCCGACGCGGTGTCGTCGTCGGGGATTTTTTCGTGTTTTACAGGAGGACGCTGACGCTGCGAAGGCGTCACCATCCACAGAGGGAAGTACAATGGATAGCGTTTCCCGGATTTGAACCACGGTCACTCCACTCGCTTACGCTCGTTTCGTTCCCTGATTCAAATCCGCGGTCATCCAGACAGATGCGAGTCGAATTCGTACTCGCACACGCCTCGCTATCGCTCGACGGTGCTCAGTGGATGACTCGCATCAGAAATGGGATCGCCCGGATTTGAACCGGGGTCACGGGCACCCAAGGCCCGAAGTATACCAGGCTAACCCACGATCCCGTATCTACATCATACCCGCACCACCTGTAAAGCGTTTCGTTCCGCTGTATGCGTGTCAGCCTCACGGTCAGAGGCCGAAGAAGAACGCGATGCCGAGCGTCGTGACGACGGCGAACAGCAGTTGCAGCGGCGCGCCGACACGCATGTAGTCGGTGAAGCGGTAGCCGCCGGGACCGTAGACGAACAGGTTCGTCTGGTAGCCGACGGGCGTCATGAACGCCGTACTCGCCGCGAACGTCACGGCGAGGATGAACGAGAGCGGTCGTGCACCGAGCGTCACTGCCGCCTCGAAGGCGACCGGAATCATCAGGACCACGCTGGCGTTGTTGCTGACGACGTTCGTCAGGAGGGCAGTGACGACGTAGAACACGCCCAAGACGGCCAACAGCGGGAGGAAATCCGCCGTCAGCACGACGAAGTCCGCGAGGAGCGTCGCCGCGCCGGTCTGCTCCATGGCGATGCCGAGTGGGATGACACCTGCGAGGAGGAAGATGACGTCCCACTGGACGGCGTCGTAGATTTCGGTGGGTTTCAAGCATCCGGTGGCGACCATCGCCAGTGCGCCCGCGAGCGCCGAGACGACGATGGGGACGAAGTCGAGTGCGGCGAGACCGACGACGGCGGCGACGATGCCGACGGCGACGAGAATCTTCGAGTCGCGGTAGTCGTGGCGTTCGACCTCTTGGGCGACGATGAAGTCACGGTTCTGGTCGAGACGTTCAATGCTCCCCGTCGTCGCCTGGACGAGCAGCGTGTCGCCGACGCGAAGCGGGATGTTGTCCATCCGGCGACGAATCAGTGCGCCACCGCGCCGGAGCGCGAGCACCGTGGCGTTGTAGCGCTGACGGAACGACGCCGAGGCGAGCGACTCGCCGACGAGCGACGACCCCGGTGCGACGACGACTTCGACGAGGTTCTGCCCACCACTCGCCACCTCCAGTTCGGCCTCGTCGACGGTCACCTCGGGTACGAGGTCCAACCCTTCCACGTCCAGCAAGTCGACGAGTGTGTTGCGGTCGGTCCGGATGGCGAAGACGTCGCCCGCCTGAATCTGCTTCGGCCCGAGGGGTTCGAGGAACACCTCCTCGTTACGGATGAGTTGGATGAGGTCGACGTCGAACTCCGTCTCCACGAGCGCCGTCTGGACCTGCTGACCGACAAGCGGCGAGTCCGCACGGACCGTGACCTCGGTGAGATAGTCGGCCATCTCGAACTCCTCGGTCAGGTCGACCTGCGGTTTGATGCGCTCGGGGATGAGATATCGACCGACGGTCAGGAGATAGGCCGTTCCGAACAGCGAGACGACGAGTCCTAACTGGGTGAACTGGAACATCGAGAACGCGCCAACGCCCAGTCGCTCGGACAACTGCGAGGCGAGGATGTTCGTGGACGTCCCGATGAGCGTGAGCATCCCGCCGAACATCGACGCGAACGAGAGCGGCATCAAGAGTTTCGACGGCGACGTCTTCCCCCGCTCTGCGAGGTCTGTCACCATCGGCAGCAGGATAGCGACGGCCGCAGTGTTGTTGATGAACCCCGAGATGGGGCCGACGACGCCGATAGTTGCACCCAACTGTTTCGTCTCGCTGTCACCCGTGAGCGTCGAAATCTTCGCTCCGAGAATCTGGACGACGCCGGTCCGTTGGACGCCCTCACTGAGGATGAACATCGCGAGCACCGTAATCGTCGCGGCGCTCGAAAACCCCGAGATACCCTGCTCCGGTGTAATCGTCTCGATGGGTGCCGAGAGGAGCCCAAGCGAGACGAGAAGGCCCGATACCGGAGGCACGAGCATCAGCGCGACCATCACCCCGATGGCCGTCACGTCGACCGGGACGGGTTCCGTCGCGAAGAACAGCAACGCGAGGAGGATAATTGCGAAGACGACGACCATTCCCGGCGTTATCGCTACCACGGCGTGTTCGACGGCACCAGTCGGCAAAAGGGTGTGGGAAACCGAACGTCGGCGGCCGATTCGAGCGGAGACCGACCGTTAGAACGGGTACTCTCGTGGTTCGCGCTGGACGCTGACCCACTTCGGTTGAGTGAACTCCTCTAAGACGTGTTCACCGTTGAACCGGCCGATACCCGACGCCTTCATCCCGCCGAACGGGACGTGCGGTTCGTCGTTCACCGGCATGTCGTTGAGGTGGACCATCCCGGCGTCGACGTCGTCGGCGACGTCCTCGGCACGCCCGCGGTCTGCCGAGAAGACCGACGCGGCGAGACCGTACTCGGTGTCGTTGGCGAGTTCGACCGCCTCCTCGTCGTCGGAGAAGGGGATGACGGGCGCGATGGGACCGAAGTGCTCGTTGCACGCGGCCGCCATCTCGTTCGTCGCCTCCGAGAGCACCGTCGGCTGGACGAACAGGCTGTCGGCGTCGTCGACGTCGACACCGTCCGGGACGACGGAGTCGCCGCCCGTCTCCAGCGTCGCACCCGCGTCGACCGTCTCCTCGACGTACTCTAGCATCTCGTCGCGCTGTGACTCGTCGATGATGGGGCCGACGACCGTCTCCTCGTCGCGTGGGTCACCGATGGGGAGCGACGCCGCCTTCTCGGCCAGTTTCTCGACGTACTCGTCGTACACCGACTCGTGGACGAGGTGGCGGTTGATAGAGATACAGATCTGTCCCTGGTGGAGGAAGCTCCCGAACGCACCCGCGTCGACGGCCTGGTCGACGTCGGCGTCTTCGAGGACGACGTGCGGGCCGTTCCCGCCGAGTTCCATCGCCGGGAGCGCGAGGTTGTCGACGGCCTGTTTCGCTACCTGTCGACCGACCGGCGTCGACCCGGTGAACGCGACGACGTCGGCCTCGGGGTGGCCAGCCATCCGGTCGCCGATGTCGGAGCCCTTGCCCGTGACGACGTTCAGCACGCCTTCTGGAAGCCCCGCAGCCTCGAAGATGCGAGCGAGGAGCAACCCACCCGTGATGGGTGTGTTCGAAGCGGGCTTGAGTACGACAGTGTTCCCCGTCGCCAGCGCGGGAGCGACGGCCCGAATCGACAGGTGAAGCGGGAAGTTCCACGGCGAGATGACGCCGACGACACCCATCGGTTCGCGCTTGACGATGTTGTCTTTGCCCGCGATGTTCGAGTCTTTGTAGTCGCCACCCATCCGGTTCGGGAAACTCGCGGCTTCGCTCGTGACGCCCGCCGCGTTCCCGAACTCGGCTTGCGCCTTCACACGGCTACTGCCCGACTCGACGGCGAGCAGTTGGCTAACTTCCTCGCGGTTCTCGTGCAGTACGTCGACGGCCTTCGAGACGATTTCAGCGCGTCCTGCGGGCGAGCGCTCGGCCCACGCCTCCTGTGCCTCGGCCGCCGTCTCGTACGCCTCGTTCACGTCGTCGACGCTCCCACGAGGGACTTCGGCGAACGGCTCGCGAGTCGTCGGGTTCTCGACTGCGATGGTCTCCCCGTCGACGTCGCGTTCGCCGTCGATGTAGAGACTGGTCCAGTCGTCGTCCGGAGCGAGTGCGACTGCCGTCGACTCGGTGGTGTCGGACATCGTAGCTCGGAGTTGGGGCCGTGTAGAAAAGAGCCACCGGGTGGCGGTGATGCGGAGGGTGAGCGTGTGGCTTTTAGCTCCGGAAGACGCGGCACAAGACGGTTCCGGCCACGTATCCGCGAACCCGAACGTCGATACCTACGATTCGTTCTCGGCGAGTTCCATCTCGGCGACGATGTCGTAGGGGTCGAGTCCGGTTCGAATCCCGTCGAGCATCCGGAAGGCGTCCTTCGGCGAGAGGAAGTGCCGGGTCACGACTCGACCCAACGGCGTCGGCTTCAGCCCGTCGATGAACTGCCACTCCAGAAGGCGGCCGACCGACCGCTGGGTGTCGATGTCGCCGAGCATCCGGTCGTTGAGGCGCTTGGCCCGCTTGCCGGCGACGGTGATGTTCGCCAGCGTCTCCTCGACGGCGGCAGACTCGGTGTACCGCGTCCGGACGTCCTCCATCTCGCCTTTGAGCAACTTGATGGCGACCTCGTCTTCGGTCATGTCCATGCTACCGTGGTAGCGGCAGTCGGGTTCGACGAGCATGTAGACGATACCCCGGTCGTGGAAGTCAGGTCGACCCGCACGGCCGAGCATCTGACTGAACTCCTGGACCGAGAGCCACTCGATACCCATCGCCAGCGAGTCGAAGACGACCTGTGAGGCCGGGAAGTCGACACCGGCGGCGAGGGCGGCGGTGGTGACGACGGCCGCAATCTCCTGGTCGCCGAACATCCGCTCGACCTTCTTCCGGCGGCCGTAGTCCAACCCTGCGTGGTATGGGGCCGACGAGTACTCTATCTTCCGGGAGATTTCGTGACACCGTCGCCGGGAGTTGGTGAAGATGATGGTCTGCCCGCGGAAGTCCTTCGAAGACTTTCGGTCGAACTCGCGCTTGACGAGACGATTCTCGATTCTGCTCTTCTCTTGGCCATCGACGAACGTCAGGTGGCGTTCGATGGGAACGGGCCGCTCCTCGAACTCGATGAGCGTCGCCCGCAGTCGTTTGGCCAGCCACTCGGGGTTACCGACGGTCGCCGAGAGGTAGACGTACTGCGCGCCGTCGTAGCCGTCGCGCTTCTTCGCGCGCTCTTCGCAGTAGTACTTGAGCCGCGAAATCATCCCGTCGAGGCGGTGGCCGCGTTCGTCCTCTTTGAGGGTGTGAACTTCGTCGATGACGACGGTGCCGACGTCGCCGAGGTCTTTGCCCGTCCGGAGGGCGTGGTCGATACCCTCGTAGGTGCCGACGATGACGTCGGCGTTGGGGTCGAAGCGGTTGCCGTCGTCGTTGATGCGACTCGCGCCGACGCGGATGGTGACGTTCAACCCGAGGTCGCTGTAGCGTTTCTTGAAGTCCTCGTGTTTCTGGTTGGCGAGGGCGACGAGCGGAACGAGAAAGAGCAGTTTGCCCTGTCCTTTCAGCGCTCGGTCGACACCGGCGAGTTCGCCGACGAGCGTCTTCCCCGTCGCCGTCGCACTCACGACCAGTTGGTCGTCGCCGTCGAACAGACCGTTTCGCACCGAGAGACTCTGGACGGGAAGCAGCGTCTCGAAGCGGCCTTCGACCTGGTTCTGTAGCTTCGGGTGGAGGTCGAGGTCGGCCGTCCGCACGGGGTCGACGTCGTCGACGGTTGCGCCGATCTCGTCGAACTTCGTCAGGTCGGGGTCGAGGTCACCCTTGAGGAGGTTGGTGATGCGGTCGAGGTCCTGCACGTCGAGGAGGAGGTCCTCCAGTCGGTCCTGTGCGGCCCCCGTGAGACCGCCTTTGAACGAGAGTTCGCGTTCGAGTTCGCGGGTCGCGCAGTCGGGACAGATGTAGTCGCGGTCGGCCTTGATGGCGGTGTCCTCGGTAATCGGGGAGTACCGACCGTTGCCGGCGCAGTACCGACACGTCCGGACGACGAGCGCCTCCAACTGGTAGCCGTCGAGCATCTCCTGTAGCTCCGCGCGGCCCGGTTTCGAGGTGTGGTCGGAGATGCGGATGCGCTCGGCGCTCCGAGCGAGTTCGACGAACTCGTCGGGACTCCGCGGTTTCTCGCTCGACCCGTCTTTCTTCCGGAACTTCCCGGGGCGGGGGCCAGCGTTCGTCTCTTTCAGTTCGAGCACGCCGCGGAAGACACGCTCACCGTCGCGGGTGACCACGACCTGAAATCTGTCACCGAGTTCGTGGAGGAACAGAGTGTCCACCTGTGCGACCTGCTGAGACACGTGTCACGATACGTGGACGGGGTATTTCAGAGGCACGATACCGTAGGCGAGTGACGAACGCCGTGTCGAGTGACGTGGTGTCAAACTACACAGATTGGCACCACACAGACAATGACTAACACGAACAATCGGATAATTCTCCAAATCAGACAGATATTTACGCTTTCAGAGACAATACCAAAGTGAATGTCGAGTAACATCGGACGAGACCCACACGCTCGTCCACCGAAGATGGTCCTCATCTGCCCGACGTGTGGCCACGAGAGTCCGTTGGGTGGTGACTGGCGAATCGATAACCGACACGACAGCACCGACGACCTCGCCGAGTCAGTCTACGTCTGTCCCGAGTGTACGTCGGACGTCACGCGACGGCCGGCGGAGTCACTCGTCGAGTAAGTCGATACTGTCGTCGCCGTTCGGAACCGCACAGAGAAACGCACCCTCCAGTTCGCCGTCGTTTCGGTACCAGTGAACCGTCCCAGCAGGGATGAGGAGTGAATCGCCCGCAGCGACGGTGTACTCTTCTTCACCGATTCCGACCGTATACTCACCCGCGAGAACGTACTGTTCGTGTTCGACTTCGTTGGTGTGTTTCGGGACGGACGCACCCGCTTCGAGCCGAAACCGACGAATCGCGAAGTGTGGTGCGCCGTCGGACTCGTCGATGAGAACGGCTTTCGACATTCCGTCGGCCGCACCGACCGATTCGTACTCGACGTCGCGTGCACGTTTGACGACTGGCTTCGAACCTGTGTCACCCATAGTCTCGTCTACGGCGGGGGCCGAGTAAGCGTTATCCCCGACAGCGCCGCGACTGACGTGACCGGACTTAAGAGTCCGGGCCGGCTAGTAGGGGTATGCGAGGCATTCGCATCGGGACTGTATTCGGTATTCCCATCAAACTCGACTTCACGTTCCTCCTAGTGTTGCCGTTCTTCGCGTACCTCATTGGGGCGGACGTCGGAAACCTCACAAGTGCCATCAACGGGCTCTTCGGGTCAAGTATCGAGGCGGGACCACTCACCACCAGTCCGATGTCGTGGGTCATCGGCATCGCTGCCGCCCTCGGACTCTTCCTCGGCGTCCTCCTCCACGAGTTCGGTCACTCGCTCGTCGCCCGGAACTTCGGCTTCGAAATCGAGTCCATCACGCTCTGGCTGTTCGGCGGCGTCGCTCGGTTCACGGAGATTCCCGAAGACTGGAAACAGGAGTTCTACATCGCCGTCGCCGGCCCCATCGTGAGCGTCCTCGTCGGCGTCGTCTCCTTCGTCGGCTTTCTCGTCGTCCCCAACAGCCAAGCGGCGGTCAAGTTCGTCCTCGGCTATCTGGCGATGACGAACGTCGCACTCGCCGTCTTCAACATGCTCCCCGGGTTCCCGATGGACGGCGGACGTGTCCTCCGGGCACTCCTCGCCCGAAACCGACCGCACGCGCGAGCGACGCAGATCGCCGCCGAAGTCGGGAAGATGTTCGCGTTCCTCCTCGGTATCTTCGGCCTCTTCACGAATCTGTTCCTCATCGCACTGGCTTTCTTCATCTACATCGGTGCCTCCAGTGAAGCCCAGCAGACGGTGATGAAGGCGGCCTTCGAGAACGTCGTCGTCCGCGACATCATGACCGCTCGCGAGGACCTTCACACGGTCACCGAACAGACGAGCGTCGCCGAGTTGATGGAGCAGATGTTCCGCGAACGCCACACCGGCTATCCGGTGATGCGAAACGGCAACCTCGTCGGGATGGTGACGCTCAACGACGCCCGCGGGGTCAACGAAGTCGAACGCGACGCCTACCGCGTCGAGGACGTCATGTCCGACGACGTGACGAGTATCACGCCAGACGCCGGTGCGATGGACGCGCTGGCGGCGATGCAAGAGCACAACGTCGGGCGACTGCCGGTCATCGACGTCGACGGCGAACTCATCGGCTTGGTGTCGCGAACCGACCTCATGACCGCCTTCGACATCATCCAGACGACCGGGTCGCTCAACCCCGTGTCGGCCACGGATGCGGTCGGTGAGCGGTCGTCGCCGTCGGACGTGCGATAGGCGACTGTCCTGCCCCAAACCCATTTTTCGATATCGGTCGATTGGCTACGTATGGACACAGTCGTCATCGACGACGTGGCGTCGACGTCGTTCGAGACCGAACTCGACCGTCGCGGCCTGTCCGACCCGCTCGGAACGACCGACGTCGCACTGAACCAGTATCGACTCGCTCCGGGACAACGCCTCTCGACCGGTCTTCACGCCCACGCGGACCAAGAGGAGGTGTTCGTCGTCGTCGACGGCGAACTCACCTTCGAAACGGAAGACAACGACGTCGTCGTCCGCAACGGCGAAGCGATTCGGTTCGCACCCGGTGAGTTTCAGTCGGGGAAGAACGCTAGCGACGCCGAGGTCGTCGTGTTCGCGATAGGCGCACCGCGCGAGACCACCGACGTTCGCGTTCCGAAGGAGTGTCCCAAGTGTGGACACGAGGACATGCGCGTCGTCGCGGGCGGCGAGGGGGACAACCTTCGATGCCCTGAGTGTGACTGTCTGCTGGAGAATCCACCGCCGCGTGCGGAGTGGTGAGTGGGGCGGCGAGAATCGAAGCAGACCGAGGTTCTGCGTGGAACACAGAGATGAGGGCCAGGTGCGAGAATCGAACCACGGTCGGACGTGCTCGCTCACTACCGTTCGCTGTGCGCGACCTCCCTGCTTCGATTCTCTTCGTACGGACTTCTCCTCACGTACTGTCTGTTCGCGGTGCTCGCTGACGCGAGCACACGCTCACCGAGTGGCGTTCGGAAGAAGGTCCAGGTGCGAGAATCGAACCCGCGTCTCAGCCTCCACAAGGCTGAAGGATGGTCCACTACCCCAACCCGGACACACCCAGTGCTACTCCCGTTTCGCTCAAATACGTTACGACTTCCGCGTTCGTGTGTGTCGATTCCGCACGCTCGAAGGCAGTGACACAATCTCCAGAAGCGGGGTGCTTTTCAGGCACACTGCCCTATCCTCCCACAAGCGTGGCCATCACGGACAAAATCTACCTGAAGAACCACCGCCAGATCGCCTCCCAGTTAGAGGCGAACATCCCGAAAGGGGCGTTCAAGGGGGCGACGCTGGACCTCGTGTTCACCGGCGAGGGCCTGACGAAACTCGACGACGCCACCCAAGAGCGCGTCCTCGACTTCGCACAGGACTTCCTCGACTGCGACTGCGAGGACAACCCCTACTGCGGCCACCCCGAGCGGAAGTTCATCCGCTATCTCCTGGAACTCCGCGCACAGGGACTCGGCCCCGACGCTATCGTCGACGTGATGTCCGACGAGTACATGCTCTACGCCTACTCGGGTGACATCCTCTCCTTTCTCGACCAGTCGGTCCGGACGCTCGAAGCGGTCGAAGCCCTCGCTGGCGTCGAAGGGGACAGAGAGATGGAGGAGAAGGCGTCGACGGCGAAGCGCGAACTGAGTGGCTAACTAGCCGAGACGGAACTGCGGTTCGTCGCTCTCCTCGTCTAAGTCTTCGAGGAAGATGACCTCCTCTTCGTCGTCGAGTTGCTCGCGGAGGTGGGTGACGTAGCGTTTGTACTCTTCTAACTGCTCGCGGAGGTGGTCGGCTTCGAGTTCGAGGCGCTCGTGTTCGCGGACGAAACTCTTCGGCACCTCTATCTTCGGCGGGAAACTCGGTTCGTCGCCGTCGTCGAGTCCGTCGAGTTCGTGCTCGGGGACGATTCGTACTTGGCCGTCGTGGGCAACGAGTGTGTCGACGTAGTCACGAAAGACCGCAGACAGCGAGATGTCGCGTTCTTCGGCAATCTCCCGAAGGGTCTCGAAGGCGTCCTCGTTGACCCGAAACGAGATGGTCTTGTTTTTGTTGCCCATCGTTGTGCTCACTCGACCAGCCAACCACTTAATCGTTTGTCAGACGAGTCCGAGAAGCCGATTCGCCCTCGAAATCCGGAGACACTGATAAATCCTCCCGCACCTGGTGGGGGTCGTATTTTGTGAGTCATTCACAACCGTGTTCACAGACATGGCGACCGAGTCCCAAAACTCACAGGAGCGCGTCTGGACCGTCGAGGCGGACCCGGCGACGCAAGACATCGACGACATCGAACTGCACGAGTACGACCGGAGCGCAGTGGCGAAGTTTCTGTTCGCCTTCGCACTCGGCGGCTTCTTCTTTCTCCTCCCGATTCCGTGGCAGGGCGAGGTGACCGTCCCGTTCGACGTCGCCGTCGACGCCATCGTCGCGGCGTTTCCGAACGCCGTCGGCGTGTACGTCTTCGGCATCATCGTCGCCGGCGGACTGCTGACGACGCTCGCCGAACTGGACCGCCGTGGAGTCCTCTCGCTCGGTGTCGACCTCTCGGCCTTCGAGAGTTCGACCGTGTTCTGGCTCCTTCGGGTTGCAGGCGCAGTCGTCGCCCCAGTCATGTTCTTCCACCTCGAATCGATAGGCGGCTACGACATCGGGTGGCTCTGGGCACCGGGCATCGGCGAGTTCATGTGGAGCACGCTCATCTACAGCGTCGGCGTCATCATCCCGCTCGGCGCGGTGTTCGTCACGATATTCGTCGAACTCGGCGGGTTGGAGTTCGTCGGGACGCTCACCCGTCCGCTCATGCGACCACTGTTCGGCCTCCCCGGACGGGCCGCCCTCGACAGCGTCGCCTCGTGGGTCGGGTCCTATAGCGTCGGTCTCTACGTCACCCGCAACGTGTTCGAGCGCGGTGGCTACCACAAGCGCGACGTGTTCACCATCGCGACCTGTTTCTCCACCGTCAGCATCGGGTTCGTCGGCGTCGTCGCCGCGACGGTCGGCATGCTCGATATCTTCCCGGTCATCTTCCTCGCGTACTTCGTCTCCGTCGTCGTCTGTGGTGTCATCCTCGTCCGAGTGCCGCCGATTAGTCGGATGCCCGAGGAGTATATCGCCGAACCTGACCCCGAGATACCGTTCTCGGGGAGTCCCGTCGACTACCTCCGCTTCGCACTCAGCGAAGCCGCAGCACAGGCCCAGGAGGGGGACAGCTTCCGCTCGGCGGCCACGCGCGGTTTCGTCGACGGTCTCAGGCTGACGAGTCTCGTCCTCGGGACGATTCTGGCGGTCGGTCTCGCCGCCGTCCTCGTCTCCGCGTACACGCCCACCTTCGATATCCTCGGCGCACCGCTCGTCCCGGTCATCGACGCACTCGGCATCCCGAACCCCGAAACCGTCGCTCCGGCCACTATCGTCGGCATCACCGAGATGTACGTCCCCGTCCTCCTCGTCGACGGGGCCGAACCGATGGCGCGCTTCTTCGTCGCGGTTCTCGCCATCTCGCAACTCATCTTCTTCTCCAGCGTCGGCCCGATGACGATGGACATGTTCCGCGACGTCCCCATTCGGTTCCGTGACCTCGTCGCGCTGTTCGCCCTCCGGACGGCGATTCTCGTGCCGCTCGTCGCCGCAATGACGCATCTGGTCGCCGCACTCGGGCTGCTCGGCTAGGTAGCTAGGTAGCTCAGAGATAGTCGACCAGCGCGTCGAGAATCTTGTTCTCCGCCCGTCTGAGGTGTTCTTCGGCCGTCCGCCGTTCGACGCCGACCGACGTGGCAATCTCCTCGGTCGTCGTTCGCCGCGGAATCTCGTAGTAGCCCGCGTCGAAGGCAGTCTTGAGCACCTCGCGCTGCCGCTCGGTCAGCGTCGGTAAGGCGTCGTCGAGCGAGAGCAGCGGCGCGTCCTGCCGAACCGACGATATCTCGCGCTTGGAGTCGACGCCGACGCGGTAGCCGTCCTCGACGAGGTCACGGTAACACGCCGAGAGCGCCGCGGGGTCGAGCGCGAGGACGCGACAGAGTTTCGCCCCCCGGGCGTACCGAAGCGGCGGCAAGAGGAGACAGCCGTGTCGGGCCAAATACCTCTCCACGTGTGAGGGGTCGTGTGACTGGAGGCAGTCGGCCGTGACGAGCACGAGTTCCTCCGCCGTCTCCAGTCGGTCTTGCACGCCGACCAGTTCCTCGACGCGTTCGACGACCGTCGCCGCGGCGTCTCGGTCGCCGCCGCTCGTGACGTGCAGCAGGTCGCAGTGGTCGTTACACCAGAGTTCGATTCGGGCGTCCGAGTCGGCCGTCGCGGCCGCGTAGGACCCGGCGTCGGGGATACGGAACGTCGCCTCGTACATCGAACACAGATTCCGCGCCCACATATAAATACACCACCATAGGCGGGGTTCACCGTCTTTGGGTATCCGTCACACTCTGTAGGTAGAGATGAGCGAGCAACACACCTCCACGACGGACAGATTCGGAACGCCTAGCCCCGAGTGGCGGCGGTATCAGGGCGCACCGACCGGCACCGACATCGAGTGCAAGGGGTGGCGGCAGGAAGCGGCGCTCAGGATGCTGAACAACAACCTCGACCCCGACGTCGCCGAGGACCCGGAGAACCTCGTCGTCTACGGCGGCACCGGTCGCGCGGCCCGCTCGTGGGACGCTTACGACGCCATCCTCGGTGAACTCCGTGAGTTGGACGACGACGAGACCCTCTTGGTCCAGTCGGGGAAACCGGTCGGTCGGTTCACGACCCACGAACGCGCCCCGCGCGTGCTCATCGCCAACTCCAATCTCGTCGGCAAGTGGGACAACTGGGAGCACTTCCACGAACTCGAAGCCGAGGGCAAGATCATGTACGGCCAGATGACCGCGGGGTCGTGGGCCTACATCGGCACGCAAGGAATCCTGCAGGGAACCTACGAGACGCTCGCCGAGGCGGGTCGACAGCAGTTCCCGGACAACGACGGACTCCGCGGCACGATCACCGTCACCGGCGGCCTCGGCGGGATGGGCGGCGCACAACCGCTCGCAGTGACGATGAACCACGGCGTGTGCATCGCCGCCGAAGTCAACGAGCATCGCATCGACCGGCGCATCGAGACGCGCTACTGCATGGAACGGACGGACGACTTGGACGAGGCCATCGAGAAAGCCCGTGAGGCGGCCGAGAAGGGCGAACCGTACTCCATCGCGGTCCACGCGAACGCCGCCGACGTGCTCGAAGGGATGCTCGAACGCGACTTCGTCCCCAACTTCCTGACGGACCAGACAAGCGCCCACGACGAACTGGAAGGCTACTACCCATCGGGCTACACCGTCGAAGAGGCAGACCGACTCCGCGAAGACGACCCCGACCGATACGTCGAGGAGAGCCTCGACACGATGCAGCGGCACGTGCAGGCGATGCTCGACTTGCAAGAGCGCGGTGCTGTGACCTTCGAGTACGGCAACAACATCCGCGGGCAGGTGCAGGAGCACAGAGAGATGACGAATGCGTTCGACTTCCCCGGATTCGTCCCGGCGTACATTCGCCCGCTGTTCTGCCGCGGAAAGGGACCGTTCCGTTGGGTCGCTCTCTCGGGCGACCCCGCGGACATTCACCGCACCGACGAGGCGGTCAGAGAACTGTTCCCCGAGAAGGAGCATCTCGGGCGCTGGATAGACCTCGCGCACGAACAGGTCGAGTTCCAAGGTCTCCCGAGTCGCGTCTGCTGGCTGGGCTACTCGACGGACGAAGAGGGAATCACCGAACGTGCGAAGTTCGCACTCCGCATCAACGAACTCGTCCGTGACGGCGAGATTAGCGCACCGGTGGTCGTCACCCGCGACCACCTCGACGCGGGGAGCGTCGCCAGCCCCCACCGCGAGACGGAGGCCATGAAAGACGGCACCGACGCCGTCGCCGACTGGCCCATCCTCAACGCACTCCTGAACTGCGCGGCGGGCGCGGACATCGTCTCTGTCCACGACGGCGGCGGCGTCGGCATCGGCAACTCGCTGCACACGAACAACCACGTCGTCCTCGACGGCTCCGACCTCGCCGCCGAGAAGGCCCGACGCGTCTTCACCACCGACCCCGGGATGGGCGTGATTCGTCACGCAGACGCCGGCTACGAGGAGGCACTGGACGAAGCCGAGCAGTCGAACGTCGCCGTTCCGATGCGGGACCACGAATGACCGAGTTCACGCACACGTTCGAGTGGCACGGTACCTCCTCGGACCCGAACGACGAACAGTTCGGTCACGTCGTTCGAGAGACCACTATCGACGACGTCGCCGACGGCGACGAGTCCACCGTCGTCCTCGTCGGCGAACCGGTCGACCGGGCGGTCATCGGTCGCCGCGGTGCGAAAGCGGGACCGTCGGCGCTCCGGGAAGCCCTCGCGGGCGTCAAGACCAACCACTTCGAGACGGGTGCCGTCGGTCGTGACTCGACCGTCGCCGACCTCGGCGACGTGGCCGACCTCGTCCGTCTCGACGACCGCTCGGCGAACGCGACGGTCGGCGGCATCCAGAATCTCGTCCGGCAGGCGACCGACCGAGTCCACGCACTCGACGCACTCCCGGTCTTCCTCGGCGGCGACAACTCCTTGACCTACCCGAACGTCGCACCACTTCTCGACGAGGGTAGCGTCGGCGTCGTCAACCTCGACGCCCACCTCGACGTCCGAGAGGTGCGAGACGACGCGACGAGCGGAACCCCGTACCGGCAACTGTTCGAGGCCGGACTCGACGGCTACGCCTGTCTCGGCGCGCGGCACTTCGAGACGTCGACGCCCTACGCCGAGTACGTCGAAGAGCAGGGCGGCGAAATCGTCACTGCCGACGAGGTCGGTTCAGACCCACTCGCCGCCGCAGACCGCGCACTCGACGCCCTCGGCGACGTCGAGCACGTCTACGTCAGCGTCGACTTGGACGTCCTCGACGCCTCGGCCGCTCCGGGCGTGTCGGCACCGACGCCTGGCGGTCTCACCACTCGTGAACTGTTCTCCATCCTCAGACGACTCGCCAGCGACGACCGAATCGCCGGCTTCGAAGTCGTCGAGTGCGCACCACCGCTCGACAGAGAGGGGATGACGACGGCGGCCGGTGCCCGTGCCGTGGCCCACTTCCTAAGTGGATACGCGGCGAACGGAGGGCATCATGAGTGAACTCACCGCCGTCGTCCACGACGCCGCAGAGGTGGTCGTTGGCGAGGGAGAGGCCCCCCTCTACTGCCTCGAAGACGCCGCCGTCGCCGTCGAAGACGGCCACGTCGTCGCCGTCGGTCCGAGTGACGAAATCGTCCGCGAGTACCCAGCCGAAAACGCGCGCCACACTGTCGACGCGACGGGCCGGAGCGTGATTCCGGGGTTCGTCGACTCGCACACCCACGCCTGCTTCGCGGGCGACCGTTCCGACGAGTTCGAGGCCAAGTTGCGCGGCAAGACGTATCAGGAGATTATGGCCGAAGGGGGCGGCATCCTCCGGACCGTTCGTGCGACTCGCGAGGCGAGCGACGACGAACTCCTCCAGAACCTCCTCTCGCATCTCGACACGATGCTCTCGCACGGTAGTACGACCGTCGAGGTCAAGTCGGGCTACGGCCTCGACACCGACACCGAACTCCGAATGTTGGACGCAATTCGGCGCGCCGACGAGCAGCATCCCGTCGACGTCGTCGCGACGTTCATGGGCGCACACGCCGTCCCCGACGGTCGAGACACCGACGACTACGTCGAGGAAGTCGTCTCCGAGCAACTCCCTGCAGTGGAAACACAGGGGGTCGCCGAGTTCTGTGACGTCTTCTGCGAGGAGGGTGTCTTCTCCGTCGAGCAGTCCCGGCGGGTCCTCGAAGCGGGCGTCGAACACGGTCTGACGCCGAAGGTCCACGCCGAGGAGTTCGTCCACATCGGCGGTGCACGACTGGCCGCCGACCTCGACGCGGCGAGTGCAGACCACCTCTTGCAGGCCAACGACAGCGACGTCGACACGCTAACCGAGTCGGACGTGACCCCAGTCTTCCTGCCGGGAACGGCCTTCTCGCTCGGCGAGGCGTACGCCGACGCGCGGTCGTTCGTCGATGCAGGAGGCCAAATAGCCGTCGCGACGGATTTCAACCCGAACTGCTACTCACAGAGCATGCCCTTTGCCGTCGCGCTGGCCTGTGTCGGGATGAAACTGACTCCTGCAGAGGCGCTCGTCGCCGGAACTGAAGGCGGAGCGCGCGCACTAAATCGAACGGGTGGGCTGGGGACGCTCCGCGAGGGCGCACCCGCGGACCTCGTCGTCCTCGATGCACCCTCGTACCGACACATCCCGTACAACTTCGGCGTCAACCCCGTGTCGGCCGTGCTCAAAGAGGGTGAGGTAGTCCATGCAGAGTGAGACGGTCGTCCTCGACGGCGACTCGCTTACCGTCGAAGACGTCGTGGCCGTCGCCCGCGACGGTGCGACGGTCGAACTCGCCGCCGACGCCCGCGAGGCCATCCGTACCTCCCGCGAGCGAATCGAAGACATCGTCGAGAGCGGCGACCCCGTCTACGGCGTCAACACCGGGTTCGGCGAACTCGTCGACACCCAGATTCCGCGTGAGAAGGTCGACCAGTTGCAGACGAACCTCGTTCGAAGTCACGCCGCCGGTGCGGATAGAGAGCTTCGTCGGGAAGAGGTCCGTTCGATGCTCGTGACCCGAATCAACGCACTCGCGAAGGGCTACTCGGGTATCCGCGAAGTCGTCGTCGACCACCTCGTCGCGATGCTGAACGAAGGCGTTCACCCCGTCGTGAAGTCTCGTGGGAGCCTCGGCGCGAGCGGTGACCTCGCGCCGCTTGCGCACATGTCACTCGTGCTCTTGGGTGAAGGAGAAGCCATCGTGGAGGGTGACGGTGGAACGACGAAGCGACTCCCGGGGGACGAAGCACTCGCGGCCGCCGGTCTGGAACCGCTGACGCTCAGAGCGAAGGAGGGACTCGCGCTCATCAACGGGACGCAGTTGTCCGTCGGACTGGCCGCGATGGTCGTCGTCGACGCCGAGCGCGTCCTCCGTGCGGCCGACGCCGGTGGCGCACTGACGACGGAGGTGACGATGGGAACAACCGCCTCCTGCGACCCGGCCATCCACGCGGTACGGCCCCACGCCGGCCAACAGGCGACCGCCCGAAACATCAAGCGACTCTGCAAAGGCTCCGAAATCGTCGAATCGCACCGCAACTGCGACCGGGTGCAGGACGCCTACGCACTCCGCTGCATTCCGCAGGTTCACGGGGCGGTCCGCGACGCCGTGTCACATCTCCGCGAGGCCGTCGAAGTCGAACTGAACAGCGTCACCGACAACCCGCTGGTCTTTCCCCGCGAGCAGGTCGACGAACGCGCCAGCGGGACGGCCCTCGGCGCGGTCATCTCGGGCGGGAACTTCCACGGCGAACCGCTCGCGCTCCGTCTCGACTACGCTGTCAACGCGCTCACCGAACTCGCGGCCATCTCGGAGCGTCGCGTCGACCGGATGGTCAACCCGAACCTCCAAGAACCGCATCTGCCACCCTTCCTGACCGAAGACAGCGGGTTCCAGTCGGGGTACATGATTCCGCAGTACACCGCCGCGGCGCTCCTCAACGAGTGTCGCTCGGAGGGTCGACCCTCGATGGACAGCACGCCCGTCAGCGGGGGCCAGGAGGACCACGTCAGCATGAGTGCGACGTCGGCGTTCGCCGCGCGGCGCGTGACGGAACGTGTCCGAACCGTCGTCGCCATCGAACTCCTCTGTGCGGCACAGGCCGCGGAGTTCGTCGACGAGGAACTGGCACACGCGCCCGGGACGGGAGCGGTCTACGAGAGTGTCCGCGACGTCGTCCCGCCACTCACCGACGACCGGCCGCCGCATCCAGACATCGAGGCGGTGGACGCGCTGGTCGACGGGGGCCTATTGGACGAGCGACTCGACTCGGTGTTGAGCGAGTCGCTGGAGTGAATAAGTGAAGAACGTGAGTGAGGACTACGCGCCGGATTCGAGGCGGGCGAGATAGACCTCACAACACAGGTCGTCACCGTCGACGCCAGGAATCCGGCCGCAGTCGGGACACGGTTCGAGGGTTGGTGAGTCGGTCGAGTCACCCTCGAACTCGTGGTCGACGCCGCCGTCCGCGCACAGTTCGCGGGCGACATCGCGCCACCCGCCGCTCGGGGAGGTGCGGTCACTGGGCATCGTCGCCTCCGGTTTCGTCGGTTCCGTCGGCTTCGTCGTCTGTGGCATCTCTGCCGCCGACGCCGCAACGGAAACATCCGGTTCTGAGTGCTGGGTCGGCGCTCTCGAAGCCACAGTGCTCACAGCGCCAGTAGCGGTGGTCGAACGTGCCGTCGCTGTCGCGACCGTCGTGCGGTCCGGTGATTCGGCGATTTTTGTCGGCCTGTTGGTCGTTCGGTCTGTCGGTACCTTCTTGTGTGATTCCGCGGGTAACGGAGAGTGGGCTCATGTGTTTACCTGGGGCCCGGCGTCTGGGTGCTGCAACACCCGGGCGACTTCGATTCTACGTCGACCCGTGACGCCGGTTTCTGTCGGATTCTTCGGATTCTGTCGATTCGATAGTCGATACGCGCTGCTCGTGGACGACAAATCGTCGCGAGTCGCGTCGCCGACGTCAGCGTGAGATGCTCACGTCGCCGTCACGACTCGATACGTGGGCGTGGGTGCATCCGCGCCCGGAGTGGCCGTCTTACGGCTCTGGCTCCGGCGCGTCGGATGCGAGTTCGTCGGTGGTCTCGGTGTCGAGGCTTTCGAGCGCCCCGATGGCAGCCTGCTTGTAGGCGTCGGTGGGAAGGTCGTACTGCTCTTTGGCCATGCGAGCGTACTCGTTACCTTCGTCGTCGAACGAGTCGATGCGTTCGAGCGTCCGCTGGGCCGTCTCGACGACCCATCGGTCGCGCGTCGCGGCGTTCACTTCGGTGATGGACTCGGGTCGGACGGAGACGTTGATGGAACCGTCGTCCGTCTCGAACGTCCGTGGCTTGCCGACGATGGCGACGTACGAGGGGGCGTCGAGTTCACGCAGCGCGCTCGCGGCCTCTGGCTGGTACTGACCCGCGTAGACGAAGAACGTCCCCGTCGGGTCGACGATGCGGCCGCGCCAGTACTCGGAGTCCTCGCCGACGTCTTCCTTCTCGGTCAGCGTTCCGACGACGAAGACGCGGTTCGCGCGCTCCCCGGTTGGGAGCAAGAGGTAGACCGGCGCACGCTCGTCGTCGGACTCTTTGAACGTGTATCCGGCGTCGTTGAACTCTTCGGCGAACACGCGTCGGGCGACTTCTCGGGAAGGGACTGATTGACTCATTTACATCGACCTCGCTTTGATGAGGACCGCTTCGGCATCGGCTGGACCGCTCAGTTCTTCGAACTCGTCGGCGAGCACGTACCGACCAAAGGTCGGGCCGGTGACGCGGTAGTAGCGACCGAGCACCATCGTTCGCATCTCGTCGGCGACGACGGTGGTATCGAGTGCGTCCATCGCCTGCTGTTTCGCTTCGTCGAGCGTGACGCCGGTGAGTTCCTCGGTCATCTCCTGGTTGAAGATGACTTCGTGGACTTCGGTCCCGTCGTCGAGGACACCTTTGATACGCAGGTCGAACTCGCCTTCGACGTTGCCGTGTTCCGAACAGCGACCGTTCTGGAGGACGCGCGTGCAGTCCTCCTCGGGGCAGCGCTTGATGAGGCCACTGCCGCTCTGGATGTCGACGAGTGCGCCTTCGACGGTGGCGTTGTCGTCGCCGACTTCGATCTCTTCGTCGAGTTCACTGATGGTCGTCGTCCGGTTGAGTTTGACCGAGAAGTTGCCCTCGTACTCGTCGGTGACGACGTTCTGGAGGCTGTACACCTTCCCTTCTTCGAGCGTTTCGAGTTCGGACGTCTGGAAGGCGACGAACTTCATCGTGCCGGACTCGTCGCCGACGAGTCCGACCTGTGCGATGGACTCGTGGCCGGGGTCCCAGAGGTCGACGACTTTCACTTTGAGGTCGACCCACTGTTCGTCTTCCGCGATGTCGGCGAGTTCGACGAGTTGACTCCCGCCGGCACCGCCGGCGATGGCGTCGCGTTCGAGGCCGGCCTCGTCGAGATAGCTGTTGGTGACGCTTCGGCGCGCCTCCTCGACGGGGACTTTGTACTCGTTGACGAGGTTGTCCAGTCGCTCCTCGACTTCGTCGACGCTGACGTCTAGGTGGTCCGAGAACTGTTCCGCAATCTCCGCTGCGTGGGTTCGCAGGTCTGTCATAGGGTCTCACTGCCTCTGCTTGAGTTTTCGACGAGAGGCATACGTCGGTTGGTTCCCGATGGTATAAAAACATCGGCACTCGGTGAAAGTGAAATCGAGTTGGTGGAGTCGTCAGTCGTATGTCTGACGGGGTTTGGAGCGTGCGGAATGCGCTAGCCACGGGGGTTCTGAAAGGCGTCTACGAAGCGTCGAGTCGGCCGACTGTCGACCGTCCGAGGCTCACTCCTGGGTCGTCGACCCGTCGGTGTCGAGCGACGGCGTCACCGAGGAGTCGGGGTGCGGCGACGGCGGCGTCGAGACCGGATGCTGCTGTGGAAGCAGCGTCGTCGAGAGCAGCATCACGAGGACGAGCAGTGTGAGTAAGAGGAGCGTTCCGCGCTGTGCATCGAGCATCGCAGCGTCGAAGACGCCACGCAAGACCTCCTGCTGCGTCGGCGTCAACTGCGCCAAGAACGCCTGTTGGCTCTCTGCGGTCGCCGTCTCGAGTGCATCTTCGAGTGCCACGACGAGGTCGTTTCGCTCGCCCTGTGAGATGGGCGTTCCCGTGGCGCTCAGCACCCCGTCGACGACGTTCTCGTAGAACCCTCTGAGCAAGTACGCGCCGACGACGGCAGTTCCGAGCGCGTAGCCCAGCATCGACGTCGCGTTCAGCACGCCCGAGGCGGCCGAGGAGTCGACGGTGTCGACCGCAGAGAGCGTCATGTCGATGAGTTGGGCCATCACGAGTCCGAGGCCGAGACCGAACGTCGCCATCGGCAACACCAGTTGCAGAATCGTCAGCGAGAGACTCGTCTGGACGACGAGCCACAGCAGTCCGACGCCCATCAACACAGTCCCGGCTTGAACGAGCGTCCGCGGTGAGACGTGCTGTCGCCACCCGGTGGTGAGCGTCGACGCGACGAGTGTGGCAGCAGAGAACGGCAACATGGCGAGTCCAGCCTCGAACGCGGAGTAGCCCACGGCCGACTGGAGAAAGACGGGGATGACGAAGATGAAGGCAGCGAGGACGAGCGACCGAATCGTGTTCGTCGCGACGCCGGCGGTCAACTGCGCGTTCCGCAGGAGGTACAGTGGGACCAACGGCGAACCGCCACGCTCTGCCACCCGCCGCTCGTACTGGACGAACGCGGCGAACGTGAGCAACCCGAACCCGACCAGCCACACCGTCGGCGACGTCCCGAAGGGATTCAACTGAACGCCGCCGAGGGCGAACGGTCGGCGGGCGAGCAGCCATCCGTATCGACTACTCAAGATGAACCCCGCGACCAGTGCGACGACGGCGACGACAGAGAGCACCGTGCCGCCGAGGTCCAACCGTTCGGGTTCGTCGCTGAGGCGGGTGTCGGGGAGGTAACGGACGAACCAGAGCGTGACGAGCACGACGAGTACCTCCAGTGCGAACCCCCAGCGCCAACTCGCGAACGTGGTCAGCGCCCCACCGAGGATCGGACCGACCGCCGTCCCAGTGGCGTTGACGCCCGCGAGGATACCGAGCGCCTTGGCCCTATCTCGCCCCTCGTAGCTCACGATGAGGACGGTGAAGGTCAGCGGCAGGAGGACGGCGGCGGCGGCACCCTCGATGAACGACCACCCGACGTAGAGGACGACCACGTTCCAACTGACGGCCGCGAGGAGCGTGCCGATGCCGTAGACGACCAACGTCACCCTTAGCAGTCGGCGGATGGGGAACATCGACGCGAGTTTCCCGCCGGGGAGAATCAGCGCGGCGATGACCATCGAGTAGAACGCGATGGCACCCTGAACGACCGCGACGGTCGTGTCGAGGTCGAGGACGATTGCGGGGATCGCGACGTTCATGAGCGTCGAGTCGATGACGCCGACGAACATGGCGAGACTCACTGCAATCGCTGGCCCCCAGTGACGCAACCAGCTATCGGACTCCTCCGTCCCCGCGCCGGGCGTCGGACGAGTCGTGTCGGATGGGGAAGACATACAGCAGTATCGGGTTCAACTACTATCAACCACTATGGCTGTTCGCACGAGGAGCAAGAAGCGAGAAACGGACGGTTCAGCCGTCGCTTACTCGTCGAATCGCACGTCGGCGACGACGGGCGCGTGGTCAGACGGCGGGGCACCGTCCCAGTGGTCGTCGACGACGGCGTGTTGGAAGACGCCGAACCCGTCGGTGACGAAGACGTAGTCTATCTTCTCCGTCGCACCGTCGAACCGGTTGAACGTTATCGTCGGGCCGTGGTG
Source organism: Halogranum rubrum (assembly GCF_900114455.1). GTDB lineage: Archaea > Halobacteriota > Halobacteria > Halobacteriales > Haloferacaceae > Halogranum > Halogranum rubrum. The sequence goes on from NZ_FOTC01000003.1 coordinate 306,442, forward strand.
GCCGTACTCGGCACAGAACTGCGCGTCGAACAGGCGGCGGCCGTCGCCGTCGGCGGTAGTGAGTATTTCGTAGGGACGACTGGTGTCGGTACAGTTCAGGTCGCCGGTGACGACGGCCGGGAGGTCGCCCGCGACGGCCGAGAGTCGGCGTCGGAGGATGCCCGCACTCTCCTCGCGGGCCGTCGCACTGGCGTGCTCGAAGTGCGTGTTGCAGGCGACGAACGTCCGGTTCGTCTGCTCGTCGTGGAGTTCTGCCCACGTCGCCATCCGCGGGTACGTGGCCTCCGGATGTTTGCTTCCGCGGACGTTCGGTGTCTCTGACAGCCAGAACGTGTCGTGGTCGCGGAGGGTGAATCGGTCGCGACGGAACCCGACCGGGCCGTGTTCGCCCTCGTCTTCACCGTCGACGCGGCCGACGCCGACCCAGTCGTAGGCGGGCAGTTGCTCTCGGAGGAAGGCCAGTTGGTGTTCGAGCGGTTCCTGCAGACCGACGACGTCGGGCCGGTGGAACCGAATCACGCTCGCGACCCGCTCTTTCCGATACGGCCACGCGAGGTCACCGTCCTCGTCGGTGTCGTAGCGGACGTTGAACGTCATCACGCGAAGCGTGTCGGCCGAATCGGGAGAGACAGGGGTGTGAGGGGCAGTCTCGCTCTCGTCGTTCATCTCGAACCTCCGGGCGTGGTGAACCGCATCTATCGCGGTGTGGGGGCTTCACCAACTTATACTGTTGGCTGTAAGTCCGCCGAAGCGTTCGACACACCGAGGAGAGGCGACGGACCTTTGCCCTCGGCGAGCGCACACCGAGACATGGACGAGCGGTTCGAACGGTTCGTACGCACCACGTTCCGGTCCGCCGGGCGGCGCTACGCCGAGGCACGAAGCGCCTACCGAGAGGGCCAAGACGAGGCCAGCGACGGCGGCGTCGACTTCGACCTGCCCCGCGACGACGAGGGGAACGCCCGTCTCGTCTGTCGTCGCTACGCCGAGAAGCGTGCCGTCCCCGTCGACAGCGAGGGACATCCGGCCTGTTTCGACCCCGACCACCCCGACTGCCGAGGCTGTGCCGAGGACGTTCGCGAAGGCGTCGTCGAAACGTGGTAGTCCGCGGGCGGCGGGACTTTGTAGCGTCCGACTGAGAGTCCGGTATGGACCGACCGCTCGTCGCACTCGTTCTCGCCGGCGGCACCGGCACTCGACTCTATCCGGCTAGCCGCGCCGACCGCCCCAAGCAGTTCCTCTCGCTCGTCGGCGACGACTCGCTTCTCGCACAGACCGCCGACCGAGTAAACTTCGCCGACCACACCTTCGTCTCGACGCGCCCCGACTTCGCCGACGAGATTGCCGACCACGCGCCCGACGCCGCGGTCATCACCGAACCCGTCGCCAAAGACACCGGCCCGGCGCTGGTCTACGCGACACACCGAATCCGAGAGGAAGTCGGCGAGTGCGTCGTGCTCGTGGTGCCGAGCGACCACACCGTCGACGGTGACTTCCAGTCGGTAGCCACCAGCGGCGCCCGAGTCGCCAGCGAGACTGACGCGCTGGTGACGTTCGGTGTCGACCCGACCCGACCCGACACGGGCTACGGCTACATCGAGCCAGGTGCAGAGCAGTCGCTCGACGGCGAGTCCTACTTCGACCTCGCGGCGTTCCACGAGAAACCGGACGTCGAGACGGCGAGTGAGTACGTCGACGCGGGCTACTACTGGAACGCGGGTATCTTCGCGTGGACGCCGGAGTCGTTGCTGTCGGCGGCCCGCGACTCGCCGCTGGAACCGCTGGTCGACGCACTCGACGCGGGCGAGGAGGAGCGTGGCTTCGACGACGTTCCCGAGGTGAGCATCGACTACGCGGTGATGGAACGTGCCGACCACGCCGCCGTCGTCCCGGCGACGTTCACGTGGGACGACTTGGGGTCGTGGGACGCACTGGAACGCGTGCTCGACGCCGACGAGGACGGGAACGTCGCACTCGGCGAGTCGCTGACGGTAGACTGCGAGAACACCGTCGTCGCGAGCGACGACAAACACGTCTCGCTCGTCGGCGTCTCTGACCTCGCCGTCGTCGCGTGGGACGACCGAGTGCTCGTCGTGCCGAAAGAGGACGCACAGCGCGTGCGCGAAGTCGTGTCGCAGTTGAAACAGGAAGGGCGGTTTTAGTCTACTAGTCTAACTCCGCAGTCGCCCACCGTCGACAGGGAGGGCGACGCCGTTGACGAAGCTCGCGCGGCGACTGGCGAGGAACGTGACGACGTCGCCGAGTTCGCGCGGGTCGCCGACGCGACCCAGTGGAATGTCGTCGGCCCAACTCTGTAGGCCTTCGTCGTAGCTGTCGTACTCGCCACGGTCGACCGAATCCTCGACGAGTTCCTCGATACGCGCCGTCTCGTGGGCACCGGGCAGGACGGCGTTGGCACGCACGTTCGGGGCGTACTCCCGAGCGAGCGTCTTCACGAGGCCGATGACGCCCCGGCGGACGGCGTTCGAGAGGACGAGGCCGTCGATAGCCTCCTGCACACTGGTCGAGGTGATGCAGGTGACGGTGCCCGCCTCGCTCTGTTTCAGGTAGGGAGCGGCCGTCTTGACCGTCCAGACGACGCTCATCACGAGCATGTCGTACGCGCCGTACCACTCCTTCTCGGTCAGCTCGTCGAACGTGCCCGGCGGAACACCGCCGGCAGAGGTGACGAGATGGTCGATACCGCCGAACTCGTCGACGGTGACTTCGACGAGGTTCTCGATGCTGTCGGGGTCGGTGATGTCGGCTTCGACGCCGACGACGCGACCCGTGCCGACACCTTCGAGCGCCGTCTCGGCAGTGGCGAGTTTCTCGGCGTCACGACCACAGACGACCACGTTCGCGCCCGCCTCGGCGAGCGATTCGGCGCTTCCGTAACCCAGTCCGGCGGAACTCGCGGTGACGAGTGCGACGTCGTCCTCCAGTTCGAGGTTCATGCGTTGGGTGTCTCGGTGGGGTGACTAAAGTGTGCGTCTCGACTCGACAGTCCACGTCGACTGTGGTGGGACGACCCGAACGGGCTACGAGTAGTGCTTGTAGAGGGCGAGTGCGAGGACCAGTAGCAGCGGAACGAACGGAAGTGCGTCCCGAAGTGGTATCAAGAACAGCAGTATCGAACCCATCACGACGAACTCGAGGGCGACCAAGACGCTGACTCTCTCGTGTGAACTCGTCATCGCTCGAATCAGTTCCTACGAACCGACTCACGTGGCAGGGAGTATCAATGTGACGCTGGTGAAACCGGTTCGAGACGGAGTAGAGACCGACAGAACGGCCATCAACAGGTAGCCGCTACCCCGAACGGCGAACCCGCACCGCACCGTCGCTCGTCACGCCGACGAGAATCGACTCGCGAACCTCTCGGCCCTGTACCGCGTCGCCGGCGGCGTCGCTGACCAGTTTCATCAGGTCCGGGGCGGTGTGGTTGACCTTCACACCGGCCTCGTCACAGGCGTCGTAGACCAGTTTCGGCACGTCGTAGAGGTCCGTTCCGGCGGTGACGTCGACCTGCACGGGGGCGGTGAGCGCCTCCGCGAAGGCGACCGTCTCGCGTGCCTTCTCGACGTTCGAACGAGCGCTCGCCTCGATGCTGGAGACGTTCGCGCGCGACGTGCCGAGGCGGTCGGCGATGACCGTCTGGCGGACGCCGCGTTCACGGAGGGCAAGCACTTCGGCCTGCCGGCGCGTCAGAATGCTCTGGTCGGGGTCGAACCCGGCCTGCGCCAGCAGGGTGTCGACGTCGAGGGCATCGTCCATGCGGACGCTTGGCGACCGAGTCGCAAAAAAGTACAGAAATCACTGTCCACGGCCGAGTCGAGGTGTCGTGCGCCGACTACGAACCCCAGAAGTTGTCTCGGCTACCGAGACGCTCTGGGCGGTCGGGACGGTCACGGCCACGCTTCCGGTCGGGCGTGTCGTCCTTGGACTCCTCTTCGTCGGCCTCTTCCATCGGAAGCCGCTCTATCTCCTCTGCGCGGGCGTGATTCGACATGACGCGGAGAATCTTCACCCGAGCGCGAGCGTCGGGGAGGATACCGTCGACCATGACGATGAAGCCGTCTTCGGTCCGACCGACGCCGGCACCGCTCTCGTGGATGTCGGTCACCTCGACGATGACCTCCTCGCCGGGTTTGACTGGCTGTTGCTTCAGGTCGCGAATCGGCTGGTTGTAGTGTTGACACCATTCGGCGCCGCCGCGGTCACCGTAGTGCTGACAGCCCATCCCTTGGATGCGCTCCTGGAAGCTCGGGCAATCGTCGGCCAGTGGACAGTCTGGCATAGTCGTGACTACCCCGGGGTCGGTCTAAACCCTTCCGTTCGGCCGATTGGGACGGTTCGAGCGACTATCCCAATCGAAACCCTTTCGCCGTCACTCACCAACCCCCGGCCATGAGCCGCCGCGTTCCCGAGTTCGCGCTCGTCATCGGAGGCTTCCTCGCACTCACCGTCCTCGCCACCGGCGTCGCCTTCACTGGCGACGTCGCCCGGTCGGTGCTCACGGCGGCCATCGTCGGGACGCCGTTCGGCGTCTACGCCGTCCACCACAGCGACGACCCCACCACCGTCCTTCCACCGCAACTCGTCCTCGCCGGGGCCGCTGTCCTCGGCGGACTCCTCCTCGTCGCCGCCGTCCCCGGCTCGACGGAACGCCTGCCGCGACGTCTCCTCTACGCGCTGTTCGTCGCGCTCGTCGTCGGTCTGCCACTGGCAACCTACGCCGTCCGATACGGCGACCTTCGACCGCTCCCGCCGCGACCGACGGCCGCGGGTTCGGCGCTCGTCGGTCTCGCGCTCCTCGTCGTGGGGCCACTCGTCGGCGACGCGGTGCTCGGTGCGGTCGACGCAGTACTCGTCTTTCTCGCCGGAAACGGCTACGCCGACGCCCACGGTGTCGGGCCGACTCGACGCGTTCGCCGAGCGCTCGTCGTCGCCGGCGGCCTGCTGTGTGTCGGTCTGGTCGCGCTCGGAATCGTCGTCGGGTCGACGACGACGCTCTTCCCGTGGGTGGTCGCCGGTATCGCTGCGGCGCTCGCACCGAGTCTCCACTACGCGTTATCGATAGAACGAGAGGGTCGATAGCGCAAGGGAAGAGTCGATAGCGCGGAGACGAGACGGTCAGAACTTCTTCAACAGGCGGTCGTAGAAGGCGTTTCCGCTCTCACCGGCCAACTTCTCGACGATGAGTTCCGGCGTCGACCGCGCGAGGTGGTCTTTGACTGGCGAGCGGTTCACCTGCAGTTTGCCGTCTTTGAGTCCCACAGCCTCGATACCGTCGACGGCGACGGGGAAGTCTGCCGCCTCTCGAATCTCCCCGGCGAGGTGCGAGACGAACACCGCCGTCGTCCGCTGGCCGTCGAGTTCTTCGAGGATACCGGCGATAATCTTCGCACTCGCGCCCGGTTCGGTGATGCTCTCCAGTTCGTCGACGAGCACGAGGCGGTTCTCCGCTCCTTCGGTCAGTGCGGCGAAGTCCTGTAGCGTACTCTCGAACGCGCCGGCGTCGAGCGTCCCCTGCGACTTCGCGTAGTAGTGTAACTCCTCGACGACGCCGAGTTCGACACGTTCGGCCGGGACGGGCAGTCCCATGTGTGCGAGGAGGACGATGACGCCCACCAGATCGAGCGTCGACGTCTTCCCCCCGCTGTTGACACCGGAGAGGAGCGTGACGCCCGACACCTCGTAGTCGACGGGGTCCACGTCGGCGAAGTCGACGTCCAAGAGCGGCGACCGGCCACCTTCGATGTCGAATCCCTCTCTGCCGAACTCGGGAAGGACGCACTCGAAGTCACGGGCGAACCGGGCGACGGCGAGTTCGACGTCGAGTTCCAGCGCGTCGCGGACGAGCGTCTCGACCGGGTCGCGCAGGTCACCGAGGTCGGTCGCCAAGTCGGCTTTCAGCCGCGCCGCACGCTGGTCGCGGGCCGCTCCCAACTCGGTCTCCAGTCTCGCGGCGACGTCCTCGCGGTGGTCGACCGGAAACGACGGGTCGGTCGGAAAGAGGCGGTCGACGGGGCCGTCCTCGCCCGACTTGAGCGAGAGGCTGTCGACGAGGTGTTCGCGGGCCTTCGCCAACGCCTCGTCGTACTCGTCGGCCAGTTCTCTGTCCAAGAGCGAGTCGACCCGCGCACCCTGCTCGACGAGCGAGAGGAAGTCCGTCCCCTCGATGGTGACGTCCTGCTCGCGGATGGCGTCGCGCAGGTGGTCGTTGGCGACGGACTCGGCGGTGGAGACGGCGGCGTCTACGTCGTCGACGGCGGCCGTCAGGCGGGCCAACTCGTCGTCGCCGACGAGTTCGCCGTCGTCGTCGACGCGAGCGAGTCCGTCGCGCAGGTCGGCGAGCGAGCACGCCGGGTCCATACCCGCGGCTTCGTGGACTTCGGCGGCGGCTTTCAGCCGACTCCGGTTCACCGCGAAGAAGTCGAGCAGGCGTTCGGGGACGATGTCCTCGGGATGCTCCAAGGCGTCCGGACGGACGCGAACGTCTCCCTCGACGTCGATGCCCGCGAACGACTCGTCGAGGACGACGACCGTCGAGTACGAGCGGGCGAGTTCGGCGATGTCGCGGCCGTCTTCGACGATTTCGACGGAGAGTTCGGGGTAGGCGTCCTCGGCCTCGGCGTAGCGTTCGGCGTCGGCGGTGGCGAGACAGCGTTCGCGGACGCGCTGGGTCGGCGCCGACTGGAGCGGGGCGACTCCCGAGAGCGCGTCGAGGACAGCGTCGTCGACGTCGCGGTCCATCGCGTCACCGACGAAGGCGCGGACCTCTTCGATGCGCGACTCGGCGGCGCTCGGAAACAGCGTCTGCAGGCGTTTTCTGGCGTAGGTCGTCTGCGTCCGCGCCTGCAAGAGGCCGAGGACGTCGTCGTACAGTTCGCGGGTGTGGTCCGTCGCGAGAAAGTCACCGTCGTCGCCGTGTTGCTGTCGAATCGCCGCCCGCGCGATGGCGGCCGCTCGACCTTCGGTGAGACCGGGCGCTCGGGCGAGTGCGGCCACGTCACCGTCGCGAAGTGCCCGTTCGGCGTCGTCGAGACTGGCCAGCGAGGCGGCCGTCTTCTCGCCGACACCGGGGATGGCCGTGAACTCCATTCGTCCCGGGGTATTGCGGGCTTTGATAAAACGTTGCGGGTCGGTAGCAGGAGCGGGAGCCAGAACCGGTCGCCGCTACGAGCGGTCGGTCCCGTCGTTCGTTGCCGACTCGCTCTCCTCGTCGCCGGACGCACTCATTCCGGGGAGATGCGACCGCGCGTACTCGGACATCTCGGCGAAGCCGATAGACCGGTCGATGCTATCGACGAGGTCACTGAGCGACTCTCCGGGTGCGAGTTCCCGGCGGTTGACCCACCCCGAGGAGTCGTCTCGTAGCTCCGTCGGACCGAGGTCCGTCTCCAGCAGGAGACGGTCGTCCGGGTGGTAGTACGCGACGCCACCCTCCGCGCTCGTCCCGAGCAGTCGTGCCCCGTCGTGTTCCTCCGGATACGACTCGTCGTCGTCGTCATCCCGAGGGTTCGTGTCGGTCATTGGGCGTTCCTCATCCACTCGTTCGGCGGGAGCGTTCCTGACTCTTGTGGCACTCCGGACCACAGAGTCGGTCGTCCGCCCCGGTTGCGCGAAAGGCAACGCGCTTTTGCAGTCGCGCGGGTAACGCAGGGTATGACCCTCGACGAGAAGTTGTCGGCCGTCCGGACGTCGCTCGCGGAGCGAGACGGCGTCCTCGTTGCGTTCTCCGGCGGCGTCGACTCGGCCGTCGTCGCCACGCTCGCTCGCGACGCCCTCGGTGACGACGCCGTCGCCTGCACTGCCCGCAGCGAGACGCTCCCCGAGGCAGAACTCGGTGACGCGAAGCGCGTCGCGGACGAAATCGGCATCCGTCACGAACTCGTCGAGTTCTCCGAACTCGACAACCCGGACTTCGTCACCAACGACGGCGAGCGGTGCTATCACTGCCGGACGATGCGACTCGGCAAGATGTACGAGAGGGCACAGGAGTTGGGAATCGACACCGTCTGCGACGGCACCAACGCCTCCGACCCCGGCGAAGGCCACCGACCGGGCCTCCGCGCCGTCGAAGAGTTGGAAGTCTTCTCACCGCTCCTCGCACACGACATCACTAAAGACGAGGTGCGCGAAATCGCCGACCGTTACGACCTCTCTGTCGCCGACAAACCGTCGATGGCCTGTCTCTCCTCGCGCATCCCGACCGGTCTGGAAGTCACCGAAGAGAAACTCTCACGCGTCGAGAAGGCCGAACGCGTCCTCCGGACGTGGGGGTTCACCCAGTTCCGCGTCCGCGACCACGACGGACTCGCCCGCATCGAGGTGTCCGAAGAAGAACTCGACGACGCACTCGACCCCGAGTTCGTCCGTGCCGCCCGCGACCACCTCTCGGACCTCGGCTTCGACCACGTGACGCTGGACCTCCACGGCTACCAGACCGGCAGTGTGAGTCCGGCCAACGAGGCGTACGACGAGGAACCGCTCGTCGCCGACGTGTTCGCCGAAGACTACCCGACCCGGAAGTAAGCTACCGCGTCTCGTTCTCGCGAACGAGTTCGGGTGTCTCCGCGATGCGAATCTCGTTGAGCGCGCAGTTGTCCTGTTTCTGTCCGAGTATCGCATCGACGACGTCGAGACCTTTCAGGTCGGCGAGGACGAACCGAATCGGCCCGCCGTGAGTGACGACGAGAACAGTCTCGTGTGCTGCCGCTCCGTCGAGGAGCGCACGCCACGCAGCCAGGACACGTTCGCGCAGGTCGAGGAAACTCTCGCCACCCTTCGGTCGTTCTGTCGCCGCAGTGTAGCCGACGACGTCGAGCGCGTACTCGGGAAATCGACGGCGAACCGTCTCGTCGGTGAGTCCCTGGAGGAACCCGAAATCCCGCTCGCGCCACGCGGCGTCGAAGCGAGGCGTCGGAACCGAGGACGGGAGCGCGGCGACGAGCGACGCTGTCGTCTCTTGGGCGCGCAAGAGGTCCGAGGAGACGACCCGGTCGACGTCGTAGGCGGTGACGAGATACGCGGCGAGTGTCCGTGCCTGTTCGTGGCCGCGAGCGGTCAGTTGCGACGGTGCCCACCCCTGTATCAACCCGTCGCGGTTCCACGTCGTCTCGCCGTGCCGGACGAGAAGTACCGTCGCCATGGGTAGCCGTTCTCTGGACGACGAGATGAGCGTTGCTCCGGAGCAGTGTCGGCACGTCGCACGCGAGATTGAACGTCTCAGCCGACGAGTGAGTGGTATGCGAGAACTCACGACGAGTATCGACATCGACGCGTCACCCGACGCAGTGTGGGACGTACTGACCGACTTCCGTCGCTATCCCGAGTGGAACCCGTTCATGCGCGTCGTCGGACGCGCAAACGAGGGTGCTCACTTAGTGGTCGAACTGACACCGCCGGGGGGGCGACAGTTCCGGTTCCGTCCCACCGTGACGCGGGTCGACCCCAACCACGAACTTCGGTGGCTGGGTCACCTGTTCGTCACGGGTCTCTACGACGGCGAACACCGGTTCACGCTGGAGGCGACTGACGAAGGGACGCGAACGCGGTTCACGCAGGCCGAGTCGTTCGGCGGCGTCCTCGCGGGCCTCGTCAACCGGTTCGTCGGGTCCGCAACCGAAGCGGGGTTCCGCGAGATGAACGCGGCGCTCAAGGAGCGAGTGGAGTCAGGCGTGAAAGGGGAGCAATCGTCCGCTGGAGTCGGCGACGGAAACGAGAGCGGCGACGAAGTGGCCGTCTAACTCTCAGTTCCCTGTCCAACGGAGTAGGAGGAGCGTCCCCTCGAACAGCGCCACCATCGTAATGGCGATGATGATAGGTGCCATCCCCGTCGGGTCGGGGCTGACGAGGAACGCCAGACCGAGGAACGACCCCCAGAAGATGAGCCGTTTGTCCTCCAGCCACCGGCGGGTGACGAGGTTCATCATGATGGCGAGCATGATGAACAGCGGAATCTGGAAGACGATGGCCATGTAGCCCATCAGGATGAGGATGAGGTTGAACGTCTCCGAGAGACCGAACGCGATGACGGCCGTCCCCTCGGTGTAGCTGGTGAAGTACGCGAAGATGGAGGGGAGCACGACGAAGTGTGCGAAGGCGACGCCGATGACCGCGAGGATGAGACTCGTCGGGACGGACGCGAGGTAGTACTTCCGTTCGTTCTGGTAGAGTCCGGGCCGCATGAACAGATACGACTGGTAGACGAACACCGGCAGGCCGACGACGACGCCGACGAGGCTGGCCACCTTCAGTTTCGTCAAGATGAGTTCGAGCGGACCGTAGATGTGGGGCCGGAGCAGTTCGTTACCGGGTGCCCCCGCGCCGGGGATGTGTTTGTTCCAGAGGAAGTTGATGATGTCGACGGTGCTCGGGACGTACTGGAGCACCTCGCCGAGACCGAACACCGAGAGCGCGACGCCGCCGCCGATGATGAAGACGACGGCGAGTCGCCGGACCATCTCTTCGATGTGGTCGGCCAGCGGCATCTCCTGGTCGGTCTCTGGCCCTTGGCCGACGAGTCCGTCGTCCTCGTCGAACTCCTCGGGTTCCGCAAAGTCCTCTTCGGGAATCTCGACGTCGCCGAACGCACCGGGAAGGTCTTCGTCCTCGTCGTCTTCCTCGTGGTCCTCGTGTTCGTCGGCAACCGGGTCGCCGAACCCCTCGTCGGGGTCGTCGAAGCCGCTCTCGCTGACCTGGAGTGCGGGACTGTCTGCGGGGTCGAACGGTTCGTCCGCGTCGTCGTCCTCTTCGAGTACGACGTCTCCGGGCGCGTCGGGTTGGAGCGGCGGTTCAGAACTGTCCTCGGCTTCGTCCCGTTCGTCGGCGTGGGTGTCGTCTGCGTCGTCTGCGTCGTCTGCGTCGTCTCTGTCGTCTGCGTCGACTTTGGTCAGCGCCGAGTCGGCCGACTCGGGGCCACCGTCCGTGTCGAGGGGGGTGTCGTCGGTCGAATCACGTGGCGCTTCGTCGTCGTCACTCGTCGCGTCGTCGACCGACTCGGAGGGTTCAGACGGCTCCGAAGCCTCTGAAGGCTCCGAGGGTTCGGAAGATTCCGAAGGGCCGTCGGTCGACGGCGTGGCGGTCTCGTCGGACTCGGTAGGGGCGTCGTCGCGGTCCTCCAACTGCTCTGTCGGCTCCGCGTCCGACTCCGATTCGTCGCCCATTCAGTTGTCCTACGCCGCCGCTCTGTTATAGGCCTTTTTCCATCGCCCGCAGTCGAAAAGATTGATAACTGCGAGACGGCTTTCCCCTCGTATGTCTAGCGCGCTCGACCAGGATACCCGCCGCACTCTCGACGAAGGTCGGGAGACCGCCGGAGCCATGTTGCGGTCGGCCCAGAAAGACGGGCAGAAGATCTTCATCTTCTTCCTCGTCGGGTTCCTCGGGACGTTCTACGCGCTCCAGTACGGGGTCTGGAGCTTCCTCGAAGGGGTCACGAAAGCCCGGATGAACGAGGTCGTCAGTGGGCAGGTGCAGATCGTCGCCCAGACGCCGTTCGACGTCATCCTCTTACAGGCGAAAGTGAGTATGGCCGCGGGTATCATCTTCGCGCTCCCCGTCTTCATCTACTTCGCCCGTGACGCCCTCGAAGACCGCGGGTACTGGCCCGACTCGCCCGTCGCGACGTGGAAGATTGCCGCCGTCGGCCTCCTCGCAGCCCTGCTGTTCTCGCTCGGACTCTTCTACGGCTACTACCTCTTCTTCCCGCTGATGTTCCAGTTCCTCGCCGAGAACGCCATCGCGGTGGACCTCGCACCCCGGTACTCCATCGTCAAGTGGGCGCAGTTCATCTTCCTCCTGACTATCTCCTTCGGCCTCGCCGCACAGATGCCGCTCGCCATCACGGGGCTCGCGTACACCGAAATCGTCCCGTACGAGACGTTCCGCGACCAGTGGCGCTACGCCGTCGTCGCCATCTTCGTCTTCGGGGCCGTCTTCTCGCCGCCAGACCCCTTCACGCAGGTCATGTGGGCCGTTCCCCTCCTCGTCCTCTACGGCTTCAGCCTCTATCTCGCCAAAATCGTCGTCACCGCGCGCAGAAGTAGCGAGAGCGTGAACTTCCGGCGGACGGCCGCGTCGAACTGGAACGTCCTCGCGGGCGTGTTCGCCGCGGCCGTCGCCGGTGCGTATCTGTTCTACACGCGCGGTGCCGTCGCTCGCATCAACGGCTATCTCGACACGGGCATCGTCGGCAGCTACACGAGCTATCGGCTGGTCCCGGCGGGTGACATCCTCCCGCTGTCGCCGACAGTCAACGCCGTCGTCGTCGGCGCGGTGCTCGGTCTCGTCGCCGCCGTCGTCGTACTGATGTACTTCATCGTCTCGGCTGTCGACGACACCGTCCCGTCCGAGGGCGACGTGGGCGACCCGACGGGTATCGACCTCAGCGAACTCGACGAGGCGGGCGTCCGCGCCGCGCCGTTGGAGGCGTTCGCGGCACTCTCGGAACCGGAGGCGATGCAACTCGCCAGCGAGGCACTGGACGACGGCGACGACATGAAGGCCCAAGCCATACTCGACCGGTTCGACGAGGCACAAGAGGCCGACGTCGAAGGCGACGAGTCGATGGTCGAGACGGGTACGGCGGAAGACGACGTGCCGGCGGCAGGCGAGTCCGACCCCGGTAGCATCGAGGACCGCGCGACCCGCGCAGGTGGGTCGTTCCTCTCCGAACTCACCGACGGCGAACGCGACGAGGACGACATCGGCGGCTACTACAGCGACATCATGTTCATCGTCGAGAGTCTCACCTCGAAGGCGTTCTGGGTGGTCGGGTGGTTCATGCTCGTCCTCGGTGGGACGTTCACGTGGCTGTACAGCGGCGGTATCGGCTACGTCAAGCGGAACTTCCTCGACCGTCTCCCGGCCGCCGTCGACCCCGAGTCGCTGACGGTCATCACGCTCCACCCCGTTGAGGCGCTCATCTTCGAGGTGAAGTTCTCGACGCTCGTGGCCGGCTTGCTGACGCTCCCACTCGTCGCGTTCCTCGCGTGGCCCGCGCTCCGCGACCGAAAACTCGTCTACGGTCGGCGCTACGTCATCTTCGGGTGGGTCGGTGCGCTCCTCGTGGGCCTCGTCGGTGGGTTCGCCCTCGGCTACCTCTACGTCGCGCCGACGGTCATCTCGTTCCTCGTCGCCGACGCGGTGGCGGCCGACATGGTCATCAGCTACCGCATCTCCGACTTCTTCTGGCTCATCTTCTACACGACGGCCGGAATCGGTCTGCTCGCAGACATCCCGGTGCTCATGGTGCTTCTCAACACCACCGGTCTCTCGTACAAGGCGATGCGAGGCCGCTGGCGCGAGGTGACGGTGGGTATCCTGACCTTCGCGGCGTTCTTCACGCCCGCAGGCATCCTCACGATGTTCCTCGTGACGATTCCGCTGATGGCCGCCTACGGACTCGGCCTCGGCGCACTCTACGTCGTCACGTTCGGTGGTCGCCGTGACCTGGCACGACCACGCGCATCGGACGCCTGACTTCGGCGCCGTTCTTTCGGTTGTCGACTGTTCACGAGTGGCAACACTTGCGTTCGGTCCTCGAACTGTAAGACGTAAGTGTTCGCACAAGGAGATTCGTATATGGCCAAGATAAGTGTCGAAATACCCGACGAACTCCTCGCCGACTTAGACGAGCACGTCGGTGAAGGTGGAAAGTTCGTAAACCGGAGTGACGCCATCCGTGCGTCTGTCCGAAAGACGTTGGACCTCCTCGACGAGATAGACGAGCGGCATGGACGACTGGAAGCGCGGAATCGAAACGCTGACGATGAGTGACAGAATGCGAGAGCCATCGCTGGCTCCTATCGCACTCGTCGCGCTCTTCGTCACCGCGCTGGTGACCGCGCAACTGGTCTCCTCGAAGCTTCTCGCCCTCACAATCCCCGTCGTCGGTATCGCACTCACCGCACCCGGTGGAACCCTCGCGTACGCGGCGACGTACTTCGCCTCCGACTGTATCTCCGAACTCTACGGTGAAGCGTTCGCGCGCCGCGTCGTCAACGTCGGCTTCGTGATGAACTTCGTGATGCTGGCACTCGTCTTTCTCACCATCCAGATTCCGGCCGCCCAGGGCAGCCCTGTCGACCCGAGTCAGTTCGCGACCGTCTTAGGGTCGGGTGCGAACATCGTCCTCGGGTCGTCGCTGGCCTACCTCGTCAGCCAGAACTGGGACGTCGTCGTCTTCCATCGGATTCGTGAGGCGACCGACGGGTCGATGCTCTGGCTCAGAAACGTCGGTTCGACGGCGACGAGCCAACTGCTCGATACAGTGATCTTCACCGTCGTCGCCTTCGCCGTCGCACCCGTCGTCTTGGGCACTGGCCAGCCACTCCCGACGAGCGTCGTCGTGAGCCTCGTCGTCGGCCAGTACCTCCTCAAACTGCTCATCGCGCTGTTCGACACCCCGTTCGTCTACGCGACGGTCAGCGCACTTCGCTCGGACGGCCACGAGCAGACGAGTGTGACGGCGAGCGACTAATCGGTCGACCGTTTGAGAGCAGTCCCGTGTTTTTCTCGGGGATTCAGACACCTTCTCACTGATTTCTCTGTTCTGTGTGTCGAATCTGTCCGTAGTTGGGACAGTCGAATTTATGTCTATTGGTGCCAAATGACACGCATGGCCGGGACGCACAGAATACGACTGACAGAGCGCGACAGTATGGAGGGAGGCGTTCGCTGTCCGAGCTGTGGGAGTTATACATCGTTCAGTGACATCATCGCAACTGGACAATGCCGGGGTGTCCACCGACAGGACAAATCCTGCGAGACGGAACTCGCCATCGACCTCGTCATCCAGAAGACGGAGTTGCAACAGAGCGAGTTCGATATCGGCGACGTCGGGTCGTTCGACTCCGAAGAGTGAGAACGGAAAGCGAGTCGAGACCCGACACGAGCGCGACACCGGACGCGGCGGTCCGACGAACACGAGAAACCCGAGATACCCGAGACACCCGAACGTGAGAAGCGGACGCGCTAGCGTGCGAAGAGGGATTCAGGCGTCGTCGACACGCTCGGCGAACGCGAAGCGTGGCTTCACGTCCGTGATACGGACGGTGACAGTCTCGCCCATCTCTGCGCCGGAGACGAAGACGGTGAACTCGTCGACTTTGGCGATGCCGTCGCCCTCGCTGCCGACGTCGACGATTTCGACTTCGCACTCGTCACCTTTCTTGACAGGTGCTGTGATGCGCTTTTTCCCGATGAGGTAGAGTTCCGAGGACTCCTGTCGGGAGGCGTCGGGATGCGTCGCTCGAACGTACTGGAACTCTTTTTCCATGTCGCTTCTGAGGTCCGGCAGGTCCGGACCGTCGAACACCTTCACCACCAGGTCACCGCCGCTGTCGAGCAGTTCGAGAGCGACTTCGAACGCCTGTCGTGCGAGATAGACCGACCGAGCGTGGTCGAGGTTGTACTCGCCGGTCATGTTCGGTGCCATGTCCGAGAGGACGACGTCCGCGCCGTCGTCGCCGATGGCCTCGAACAGTTGCTCTTTCGTGTCTTCCTCGGTCATGTCACCGCGGATGGTCGTCACGTTCCGCGCCTCCAACTCCTTGATACGCTGGAGGTCGACGCCGATGACTTTGCCGTGTTCACCGACCTCTTCGGAGGCGACCTGCAGCCATCCGCCGGGGGCGGCCCCGAGGTCGACGGCGACGTCACCGGGCGAGAGGAGACTAGAGGATTCGTTCAGCTGTTTCAGCTTGTAGGCCGAGCGGGCGCGATAGCCCTGCTGTTTGGCCCTGTTGTAGTACTCGTCTTTTCGTGCCATCAGTTGGTCGTCGATACACGACCGAGCGGTAAACAGCCTTCGTTGTCCACGCTACGCATCGTCGCGGATGACCATCACCTTCACCCGGCTGACGGCGTCGAAATCCCGCAGTCGGTTGGTCAGTTCGCCGATGACTTCGGCAGGTCCTCGACAGAACAGTGACTCCAGACACCACTCGCCTTGGTGGGTGTGGCTGGTGTTGAGGATGACGTCCTGAAACTCGTGTTGGACGGCATGGAGTTCCCTGATGATGTCGTGGTGGCGGTAGTCGAAGCCGACGAGTGCGACCACCTCGCCCGTAGTGGCTTCGAGCCGCGAGTGCGACTCGATGTACTCCTGCATCGCCTCTCGAACCGCCCGCGAGCGGCTTTCGAGCCCTTGTTCCTCCCAGACACCGTCGAACTCGGCGAGGAGGTCGTCGGGGATGTTGAAACTCGTTCGCATCGTGTGGGTGGTCTCCTCACTGGACGATGAAACTCGTTATGACGCACCCCCGGTCTCGGTAATAACTACCGCTATACTCGGCGACAACCGAGTTCGTCTCAAGATGACACTCCTCACTGACGCCGTTGGGCTCTTCCTCGGGGCGATAGCGCTGGGTGCCGTCCACGGTGTCGAGCCGGGTCACGGCTGGCCCATCGCTGCCTCCTACGCGCTCGACCGGTCGAACAAGTGGCTCGCGGGACTCGCGGCGGGGCTGGTCCTCGGTGTCGGCCATCTCATCAGCAGCATCGCCATGGTTGGCGTGTTCTTCTTCGCGACGGCGTACTTCGACCTCACGCAGGTCAACGACCCAGTTCGGGTCTTCGGCGTCGCCATCGGCGGTCCGGTGAGTATCGTCGCTGGCGTCGTCTTGATTGCACTCGGCATTCGAGAGTACACGCACGGTCACGGGCATAGTCACGGCGGGCACGAGAAACACGGAGACGGCCACACGCACCACGAGGAGGGCAGTCATCACCACGGCGGTAGCCACGAACACGAGCACGCACGCAGCCACGGAGAACACAGCCACAGCCACGGAGAACAGGGACACGGCCACTCGCGTACCGACGCTACCACCGACACCACCACCGACCGCGGACTCCTCGGTCTGGCGTGGTTCGCGTTCCTCCTCGGCTTCGCTCACGAGGAAGAGTTCGAGATTATCGTCCTCTGTGCGGGGTCGACCTACTGTCTCGAACTGATGGGTGCGTATGCACTCACTGTCGTCGTCGGCATCGTCGGGTCGACGTTGCTCATGGTTGCCGGCTACGAGCACTTCGAGGAGGAAGTCGAGCAGTACGCCCCGTACTTGCCAGTCGTCTCGGCCGCCATCCTCGTCACGATGGGCGTCGGCTTCGTGTTCGGTCTCTTTTAACTCACTTCACGCACTCACTCGATGTGGAGGTCACCTTCGTCGTCGACGACGTCGGTGTCCCACTCCAGATGGAAGTCGACGCTGCGACGGCTCGTGGAGGTCAGCATCGCCGAGTCGGAGTCGACGGCGACTTCGAAAGTGACCGTCTCCGGCGGGTTGATGGTCGTGCTGTCGTTGCCGACGAAGAACGTCACGCGGTCGTACTTTCGAGCGTGGTCGGCGGTGGTGTCGTCGTGGGTGTCTGTCGTCTCTGTCGTCTCTGTTCCTGTCGGCTTCGACGTCGACTCACGGGTCGTCTCGGCCGTTCGGTCCGCGTTCGTCGTGTTGGTACCGGTGGTACTCGTCGTCTCGCCGGTCGGTCTGCCAGCCGTCTCACCGTGTGTTCCCGTGTGAGTCCCCTCCGAGTCCAGTTGATTGGCGAACTCCCGAAGGTACGATGCGACTTCCGCCCGCGTCAACTCTTGTTTCGTGTCAATTTCTGACATGCCAGAGAGACGGATGCCCGAGCGACAGTCCGATGGGTTGCAGGTGCAAGTCGTTTATGCGTAGTAGCGGCGACGTCGTACCGTTTCTCCTACCGTCGTGCGCGCTCGCACACGGGACACACTACAGCAAATCAGGAGTATTTTTAAGACCCATCTCGTAGCACACCATATGTTCAAGGCCATCGTCAGTGCGTCGACTCTCCGGGACGCACTCGACTCAGTAAGCGTACTTGTCGAGGAGTGTAAGATTCGACTGAACGAGGACGAACTCGCCATCCGCGCGGTCGACCCTGCCAACGTCGGGATGGTCGACCTCTCGCTCGAAGCGGCGGCGTTCGAATCCTACGAGGCTGACGGCGGCGTCATCGGCGTCAACCTCTCGCGTCTCGAAGACATCGCTGGCATGGCCAACTCCGGCGACCTCATCCAACTCGAACTCAACGAGGAGACCCGCAAACTCCACATCCAGATCGAGGGCCTCTCGTACACGCTGGCGCTCATCGACCCCGACTCCATCCGCCAAGAGCCGGACATCCCGGACCTCGACCTTCCGGCCGAAATCGTCCTCGAAGGTAACCAGATGGACCGCGGTATCAAGGCCGCAGACATGGTGTCGGACCACATCCGTCTCCGCGTCGACGAGGAAGCAGAGGCGTTCTACATCGAAGCGGAGGGCGACACCGACGACGTCGACCTCAAACTCACCCGAGAAGACCTCATCGACTTCACCTCCGGCCCGGCGGACTCGCTGTTCTCGCTCGACTATCTCAAGGACATGAACAAGGCCATTCCCTCCGACGCCGAGGTCACCATCGAACTCGGCGCAGAGTTCCCGGTCAAACTGCACTACGAGTTCGGTGAGGGTATGGGTCACGTGACGTACATGCTCGCACCGCGTATCCAGAGCGACTGACGCGAGTCCTCAAACGGTCGAGAATTCAGAACGTCTACTATTCCTATCGGTGGCAAGAACGCCTATCCGTGCGGCAGGAGAATCCGGTCTTGTATGGCGACAAACATCACCGAAGACGACGAAGGCAAGTCAGTGGTTGGCGCAGACGGAGAACAGGTCGGACGCGTCGTCAACGTCGAACACGGGACTGCGTACGTCGAGGCAGACCCGGGGCTGACCGACACCATCAAAGCCAAACTCGGATGGGGCGACACCAGCGAGGACTCCTACCCGCTGCAAGAGCAGTCGGTCGAGGCTGTCACCGACGACGAAATCAAGCTGAAGTCGTTCTAAAACGCCCCAGACAGACGACGGTTTTTCGCTTTTTGCGCACCGAACTCAGGGAACCACAGACCGCCGAGCGAGTGCGACGAGAATCCCGATGATAGGAACGACGAGCACCGCACCCGCGATGAACGGCGACCAGTAGGCGACGAACGCGTACAGCGCCGCCATCGCCGGTGGTCCGATAGTTCGGCCCAGACTCCCGGCACCCTGCGTGACGCCGAAGGCACTCCCCTGTGTCTCGGCGGACGCGGCCATCGAGACGAGCGTCGAGAGCGCGACGTTGAGGAGGCCGTTGCCCAGCGACAGCGTCCCCAACACGACGAGTAGAGCGACGAGTTCACGTGTCAGGTACGCCGGACCGCCGATGGTGGGGAGAACCGACCCAATCTGCGGCGAGAAGGGGATGGCGGCGAGTGCCACGAGCAACAGCGATGCGCCCGCGACGGCGATGCGCGACTCGGCGAAGCGCCGCGAGAGACGACCGACGATGACCCCTTGGTTGATGACACCGAGGACGCCGATGTAGGTGAGCAAGAACGCCGTCTGCGTCTCGTCGTAGCCGTAGATGTCTGCGGCGAAGGGGATGAACATGACCTGAATCCCCGAGAAGGCGACGGAGACGAGGAAGAAGGCGACGACGAGTCCTCTGAGGTTCGTGTCGCGGAGCGCCGTCACGAACTGTCCGACGAGCGACTGTCGGCCGGCCGCCCGACGCTGGCGGTCGGGTTCGGGGAGGAACGCCGCTGCCGAGGCCAACGCGAGGAGACTCAACCCTGCGGCGGCGAAACTCGGCAGCGAGAACCGCGTCGCCGGAACGAACGTCGGGAACAGGTCGCGGGCGGCGGTGACGACGGCGTCACTGGCGAAGATACCACCCAACGCGGGGCCGAAGATGAACCCGAGGCTGAACGACGCGCCGATGAGGCCCAGTGCACCCGCACGGCGCTCCGGCGGCGTGATGTCGGCGATGTACGCCTGCGCCGTAGCGATGTTCCCACCCATCGCACCGGCGACCATCCGCGAGACGAAGAGCACGGCGAGTCCGGCGGTCAGACCGAAGAGGTCCGAGAACTCACCCGCGAGACCGAAGACGGTCCACGCGACGGCGCTTCCCGCCAACGACAGCATCAACACGGGCCGACGCCCACGCTCGTCGGAGATGCGTCCCAACAGCGGCGCGAACAGGAACTGCATCAGTGAGTAGGAGGCCGCGAGGAGACCGATGAAGACGTCGCTGACGAGGAAACTCCGGACGTAGAACGGGAGGATGGGGATGACGATGCCGAAACCGAGTAAGTCGATGAAGACGACACCGATGACCGTCGCCAGCGCACGTCGGCGGGAGGCGACGGCGGCGTCAGCGTCGGCGTCGGGTGCGGTGGCGGCTTCGGGGACGCTCATACACTCACGGCGTCGGGGAGCGGCCTAACGCTTTCCCCGATTTTGGGTGGCGATGGTGGACGTCAGTGCCGAAAACGGTGTCTTCGAAGGTTGGCTCTGATTCCGAGGTTCTGATAGCTGTTGTATACTGAATATAGAGAGTGTAGTCAGCGTCCGGTGTAGTTACCAGCCAGCGTCTGCGACCGACTGACGACACTTATCGGGCGGACACGTACAGAGATGTTGTTCATTCGAGATACTGTGTGCTACAATCGGGCTGGACTTGTACTCCCTTCGCAGTCAGGTACAGGTCTGCTCCCCCGGCAGAGTTGCTTCCACAGTCGGTCTCGGGCCATTTGCGTCTGATTGTTCCGTATCGGTCGCTTGTCACGGTTATTCGTGCTGGCACTCCGCTGAATGCCTCTGTTCCCTCTTCACCCTTATCACCACTTAACCGAAACTCACGGCGATACAGTCTCTCTCCGTCTCGGTTCGTTACCTCGACGACAAACGTCTCAGTAGACTTCATCAAATTAAATACCTCCACGAAATGCCCCAGCTCTCTCGATGAGAGAACTTCACTACAGCCACCAAGTCCTGTGATTCCGAGGCAGAGACCGGCCCCACAGACTCTAAGAACGTTTCTTCGTGAATAGATGGAAGACATAAACCCAACCAATAGATATCTCGATAAATAATTTCTGACTTTGCAGATTTCGTGCAGTACCTGAAACTCCGAGTACTGAGAACCGACTTGCGCGCTGTATTCAGGAGGTCACGGAAATCCATCCAATCACTGTCAGGATCGGCGTACAAGGTACTGGGGCAATATCTCCTGTTCGAGTACACCACACCTATGCTCTAGTCGGGCAAAGCGAACTCAAGGATGGCTGACAAGCGACTCTACTGGCTCACCATCGTCGCAGCGTGCACGGCAGGGTCGATACAGGCCTATTGGGTGATTACCGGCGAGAGAGGCACCCTCGGAATCGTTGCGACTGTCGCTTGGTTGGTGGTCGCTCTCACTTCCGCCTGGCAACTCCGCCGGTCTTCGAAGTAGTTAGCAGTAACCGACCTTTCGGCACTACTCTGCGTAGAATCACGCCGCACTCGTCCTCACACACTTCGGTCGATGACTCGCTTCGCCGCCTGCGCTTTCTCCTTCCAGCCGTATCCGGCCTCGTAGACGTGGCGTTTGCTCTCGACCAGTTGTTCCGGCGTGGCTTCCTCGAACCCGCCGCGGTCCCACGACCCAGAGTCGTGGAGCCACTCGACGACGTGTTCTTTCGTCTCGGCCCACGACAGGCCGACCATCTCGTACCACGCGACCATGGCGAAGACGGCGTTGTCGTGACAGCCGGGAACGCTCCCCTTCAGATAGAGCGTACGCATCGGCTCTCGGGTCGGTTCGGACACTAACTCTTTGTACTCGGCGGCGGTCAGAAGCCGGAGCGCGCCGTCCTCCTCGACGACGCGCTGTTGGCGTTTGAGGTACTCCAACGCCGCGGTGTGGAGGTTGTCCCACTCGCCGTGCGAGAGGTCCGAGAGGCTGTCCTCGGTGCGGGGGGCGACGGAGAGTAGCGAGACGATGTCGACATAGGCTTTCTCGACGGTCGGCCACTGGGTGCCTTCGAACCGGCAGTCGGCGTCGTGCAGGCTGTTCGTGGTCCGACAGCCGGGACACGGGTAGTCGAAGCGCGGCACGTCTCGTCGGTTGTCAATCGGTCGTAATAGCTTGCGTGGTTGCCGATGCGTACGGGAGGTGACGACACGCTGGAGAGAGCGAAGAGAGCGGAAGAGCCATGCCGACCGGACTGTCAAAGATACACGATGCGTCCCGCCACGGTGTGTGAGTTCCCTCCATGACGACCCGGAGAAGCGTCCTCCGGTCGCTCGGTCTGGTCTCGGTCGGCCTGCTCGCTGGCTGTTCGGCTATCGACAGCGATCCGAAACCGGGGTCGCTACTCGTCGTCAACAACGACGGCGTCGATCACACGCTTCGACTCGACATCACGCGGAGTAGTGACGAGAGCGCGACGCGGCAGGAGACGGTCCGAATCGGCGCTGGCGAGTGGGGGCTTCGGAACAAGCTCCTCACCGACCCCGGAAGCTACGAGATTACGGTCACCGTCGGCGAGAGCGACGAGACGGCGGCGACGACAGTCGAAGTGACGCCGAGTGGGAACGGGAAGCGACTCGGCGGCGAGAATCTGGAGGTCTACATCGACAGAGACGGAACCCTGAGAGCGACCGCCCGCACGTACGACTGACTCGGTCCCTCCCGGCTACTCCTCTCTACCGCCGTTGGCGCGGTGTTCGCTGATGATCTGGTCCATCATCTCGGACTTCTGTTCTTTCTGGCGGTCCTCCGCCCGCCGTCGCCAGTCGGCGACGACCGACTCGATGTCGGTCCCGCGGGCGATGGCGAGTTCGTCTATCTCCTGAATCGAGACGTCGTCGGCCGGGCCGACGGGAATGTCGTGGTCGAACAACACCTCGTCGGCGACGTCCGAGAGTCCGCCCGAGCGCAGGACGACGCGCGGTTTCTTCTCGGCGAGGCGCTCGGCCGTGCTCCGACCGGCCCCGCTCGCGTCGCGGAGGTAGACGACGTCGCCCGCGGAGATGCCGTACTCCTCGTCGGTCTGCTCGATAGCTTTCTTGGTGAACTGTTCGACCACCTTCACGGGCACCAAGTCCCGACCCTCGGCGACGTCGGCGAAGTTCGAGTGGTCCAACTTCCAGAGGTCTTTCAGTCGCGAGAGCTTCGACTGGAGTTCGTCGGCGCGTTCTTCCTCCGCTTCGAGTTCGCGCTCCAGTCGACCGTTCTCGCGTTCGAGGCGGTTTACCTCGCGGCGTTCGCGGGCCTCTCGGCGCTCTTTTCGCCGGGCGTCGGAGAGTTCGCTCTTGTACTCCTCGATGGTCTCGTCGCGGTCTTCCACTCGACTCTGGAGCTCCGAGACGTGCGTTTCGAGTCGCTCGACCTGCGATTCGAGCCGTTTTATCTTCTTCTCCTCTGCGCTGAGTTCGCGCTCCGTGTGCTCCGTCGTCTCCTCTTCGGACTCCTCGTCGTCCGAGAGTTCTCGAAGCACGGCTTCGACGGACTCTTCCCCGGAGACGACGCGGGCGATGACCTCGCCGCGGTCGATTCGAGGCGGCACTTTCCGGGTGATGCGCTCGAACTGGTCTTCGTGGGCGTCGAACGCGAACAGCGCCGCCGCCATCGCGTCGCGTTCGTGGTCGTTATCGTAGTCCTCGTCACGAGTACGATGGAGTTTCTCGTCGACTGGGAGGTCCGTCGTCGGGTTCCACCCCGCCGCGTCGAAACTGCGGCGGAACTTCTCGACCGTCTCCGGCATCGGGGTCACGTCGGCGGCGACGATGATAGGTCGACCGCGCTCGATGAGCCACTCGATGACGTCTGCGGTGTCGGCCGTCCGGGTCGAGAGCACGTCGAGGACGGTGCCGTCGAGTCCGACGACGGCCGCCGCGGTGGTCGTTCCGGGGTCGATGCCGACGATGACGTGGTCGCGGCGCTTCACCAACGGTTCGAACTCGATGCCGTCGCGCCGGTCGCGTTCGACTTCGATACGGATGTCGCCGGAGCGACGGTTCGAGACGGGGATGTCCTGCGGGCGAGCCTCGACGGTGAAGATAGCGTTCGAGAACCCGCCGTACTTCTCGGTGACGTCGCGTTCGTAGGCGAGACCGGCGTCTTTGAGTTTCGACTCCACGTCGCGAGACGTGGTCTTGACGTTGCCGTGGATGCGGCGAGTGTAGCGGTCGGAACTCCACCCACCCTTCCCGGTCGAACGGCCGCGAGAGACTTTCACCGTCGTCGTGTCGGTGAACGCCGAGACTTCGTAGCCGACGTTGGCGGCGGCGAGGCGGGCGGCGGCCTCCGCTTCTTTCATCGGCTCTTTCCCGTACGGGACGCCGTGACGGGAGGCGACTCGTGAGAGTGGTTCCGGTTGGTCTGCGCCGGTCACCTGCACGAGCTTCGTGCCAGCGGGGAGTGATTGGAGAAAGTGTACGAGGGCGTCCTTGTCGGCCGCCAGTTCGTACATGTTGTCGGTGGCAACGATAGCCGGTTCTTCGCGCTCGATGAGGCGTCGTAACTTGCGGAAAGAGACAACGTCCTTGTCGAGATGCTCGCCGTCGAAGGCGACGACCGCGTAGGAGGGGGCGTCCCCGCGGATGTTGCCGCTCTGGATGTCGACGCCGAACACCAGCGAGTCGAGCGCACTCGTCCGGGTGCTCACAAACGCTCGGTAGGGTGTCAGTCGATAAATACCCCACGCCGAACCCATTCGAACGTCGCCGTCATCGACGTGTCGAGAGTGCGAACACTGAAACCAGAGAGCAGTAAATCACCACTGTGGAAACATGAGTACTGGTCCCGAACCTCCAAGTCTCGGTCTCTCGAACCTCCGTCGAATCGCCGTCGTCGGCTTCCTCGCCCTCCTCGTCCTCGTCGCCCCCGTCGCAGGAATCCTCGCGTGGGAACCCGTCGACGAAGGGAACATCAAGGTCGTCAAGAAGTGGGGTGCGACGACGGGCACCGTCTTCGAACCCGGTGCCCACTTCGTCAACCCCGTCTCGCAGTCGACGAGTAGCCTCTCGGTCCGGCCGCAGTCCTACACGATGTCGGCCCAGCAGAACGAAGGCCAGCAGACCGGCGACGACGCCATCCGCGTCCTCACCGAAGACGGTCTTCGCACCGATATCGACGTGACCGTGCGCTACCGGGTCGACGCCAGCAAGGCCGTCGACTTCTACCGGAAGTACCGGACGCTCGACACCGCCGAAGAGCGCCTGATTCGGCCCTCGATTCGGTCGATTCTCCGGACCGAGGCCGGGCGACTCCCGGTCACCGAAATCTACACCGGCGAGGGACAGACGAGACTGAAACTCGCCGCCGAACAGGAACTCGGAGCGCAGTTCGCCAACGACGGCCTCATCCTCGAAGCCGTCCAGATTCGGAACGTCGAACTCCCCGCCGAGTACGCGAAAGCCGTCGAGCAGAAGGAGATTACCGAACAGCGTCGCCAGCAGAAACAGAGCGAACTCGAAGTCGAGAAACTCGAAGCCGAACGGAAGACGATCGAAGCGCAGGGTGAAGCCGACGCCAACCGCATCGTCAGCGAGTCGTTGACGAACGAGGTGCTCGCCCAGCAGTACATCCAGCGACTCGACGAGACCGATACGGTCTACATCCCCGTCGGCGGCGACGGCTACCCGCAGTTCGTCCGGAACCTCGAATCCGGGTCGAACAGTGGAAGCAGCAGTAGCAGCGGAAGCAACAGCCAATCGACGCGGAGTGGCCAGTCAACCGGTAACGACACGGCCACTGCCGACTCGTAAGCGATGGACCGTCGTCTCCTCGCCGTCGTCGGCGTCTGTGTGACGCTCTTCGTCGCCTTCCTCGCTCGGGGCGTCCTCCTCTCTGTCGGCCGCGTCGCTCTCGTTGCACTCCTGTTGGCACTCGTCGCCGGTGTCGCCCTCCTCGTGACCCGCGAACCTGCCTACGGGCGGTTCACGGTCGGTGAGAGGACGCGTATCCTCCGACGGCCAGTCGACGAACAGGGTGCCCATCGCTGTGTAGACTGTGAGCAGGCGGTCACCGACGGCGAACGCCGACGGTTCGTCCGCGAGTGGGTGCTGTTCGGCGTTCCGCTCGTCCTCCTCGACGACGGGGAGAACGTCTACTGTTCGGCGTGTGCCGGAGACGAGACGAGCGAACTCGCCGACGACGAACTGCTCCGCGAGAAGTAGTCTCTTACTCTGCGTCGGGGAACGGTACCTCGACCTTCTGGCCGTCGCTCGGGACGAAACACTCGCCGTGGAAGCGTTCTTGGGCCTCTCGCTCGATCGGACTCGCGTCGCCGGCGTAGCGCGACGAGATGTGCGTCAACGCGAGTCGCTTGGCGTTCGCCCGCGATGCCACGTCTGCGGCTTCCTGCGCCGTCGAGTGGTACGTCTGTCGGGCACGCCCCGACTCGTCGCTGGCGAAGGTAGCGTCGTGGATGAGCAGGTCGGCGTCTTCGGCCATCTCGACGGTGGCCTGCACGGGGCGGGTGTCGCCGGTGTAGACCAACTTTCGACCCGGACGCGGGTCACCGACGACCTGTTCGGGCTGGATGACTCGGCCGTCGTCGAGTTCGACGGCCTCGCCGTTGTGGAGTCTCCCGTACATCGGCCCCGGTGGGATGCCGAGTTCTTCTTCGGCTTTCTCGCGGTCGAACCGCCCCGGCCGGTCGTCTTCGACGATGGCGTACCCCTGCGAGCGCGTCCGATGGTTGGTCTTGAACGTCCGGACCTCGAACTCGTCGCCGTCGAGTGCCGTCGACCCCGGCGACACTTCGTGGATGTTGACCGGATAACTCGGGTCGTAGCCACCGGCGTGGACGAGGCGTTTGACGTGCTTTTTCGACCCCGGCGGGACGTGAATCGCCAGCGCGGCGTCGCGGTCGTTGAAGTCCCACGACTGAATCAAGCCGGGAATCCCGAGGATGTGGTCGCCGTGGAGATGCGTGACGAAGAGATGCGAGACGTTGAACCCGGTGTTGAACCGCATCATCTGTCGCTGAGTTCCCTCGCCGCAGTCGAACAGCATCCGCTCGCCCTCGCGGTTGACGAGGACGGCGCTGGGGGCCCGCTCGGTGGTCGGGACCGCCCCGCTGGTTCCTAAGAACGTCACGCGCATCGACATTGAGAAGAACGAGACGGGGTGGACCTAAACGCGTGTCGGAACGGGTTGGCGGCTCGTGTTGTGGACACGTCACCTGCTAGCTTGGCACACAGTTTCGGTCCGTTCACGACCGTTCACTCCTCGAATTCGGTCGAACTGAGCGCGGGGTATATCTATACATACCACTACTGGAGACAGTACGATGAAACAGACTATCGTGGCCGTACTCCTGGCACTCATGCTTCTTCTGGCAGGCTGTTCCGGCGGTGTGGATTCGGGACAGACGACCGATGTGGAGCAGACCGAAACGGCAGGTACAGACGCCGAGGGCGGCGCAACCAGCACGGACGGCACGAACGCCGCGTCGACCGGGACGGTGAACCTGTACGTGAGCGACGAGGTGAACGCCATAGACCAGTTCGAACACCTGAACGTCACCATCACGAGAGTCGGCTTCGCACGGGCTGGCGACGAGGTTGACGAAGAGAGCGAGTCGTCCGCGAACGCGAATACGTCGGTCGAAGCCAACACGACCGTGACAGCAAACGCAACCGACACGAACGTGTCGGCGTCGGCGAACGCGTCCGTCGAGACCAACGCATCGGTGACCGACGACGGCTCCGCAGACAGTGCGGAGAGCGACGAAGACGGTGACACGGGTGGATGGGTCGAGTACGACGTCGGGAAACAGACCGCCGACCTGACCGAACTCCAAGGGCCGCAGTCGACCAAGTTCGGTTCCGTCTCGCTCGAAGCGGGCAAATACACGAAGGTCTTCGTCTACGTCAGTGAGGTCGAAGGGACGCTCAAGACCGGCGAGACAGTGAACGTGAAGCTGCCGAGTAACAAGCTTCAACTGAACAAGGGGTTCGCCATCGAATCAGGTGAGAGCGTCGACTTCGTCTACGACATCACCGTCGTCGAAGCGGGTAAGAGCGGCAAGTACGTCCTCAAACCCGTCATCACCGAATCGGGCACCGGTGACGAAGTCGACATCGAAGTCGTCGAACCGAAGCAGAAGAACGGTGAGAAGGGGAAAGACGAAGCGAACGACGAGTCGGGCCTCGAAGCGACCTTCGTCGGCGACGTCACGGCCGACGGGGACGCGACGGTCCGCGTGATGCAGGACGGTACCGCCGTCGAAGGCGCGACGGTCACCGCCAACGGGGAGACGGTCGGAACGACGAACGAAGACGGCGAACTGACGTTCTCGGTCCCCGAGGGCACCGAAGAGCTCGAAGTGACGGTCACCGCGGACGACGCCGAGGTCGAACTCAGTCAAACCCTCGCGACGTCGAGTGGCGAAAACGGCGGGGAGGGAGACGGCAACGGAGAGGACGCCAACGGTCTGGACGAAGCGGTCGTGTAGTCCGGGTGTTGCGTTTCACTCATCGACACGACCCCAGACCACTGCTTTCTGCGGCGAGTATGGTGAGTGCGGCGTTCGGACCGACCGATTCTTACCCAATCGCCCATTACTCGAAATCAATGGACGCGCCGCTGTGGACGGACACGCACGCGCCGGCTCTCGCCGACCTCCCGCAGGCGGAGGTCCGCGACCGGCTGGACCGCACCGTCGACGAGCCGATGAACCTCGTGGTGCAAGGGCCGGTGGGCGTCGGTAAGACGGCCGCCGTTCGAGCGCTCGCCCGCGAGACACACGACGACCCGGACAACGACTTGGTCGAAATCAACGTCGCGGACTTCTTCAACCGAACGAAGAAGGAGATTCGGTCGGATCCGCGCTTCGAGCAGTTCCTCGACGGTCGAAGCCGGATGGCCAAACGCGACATGATCAACCGAGTGCTCAAGGAGTCCGCCAGCTACGCCCCGATGTCGGGGTCGTTCAAGACAATCGTCCTCGACAACGCCGAGGCGATTCGCGAGGACTTCCAGCAGGCGCTGCGCCGCGTGATGGAGCAGCACCACCGGACGACACAGTTCGTCATCGCCACGCGCCAGCCCTCGAAGCTCATCCCGCCGATTCGCTCGCGCTGTTTCCCCGTGCCGATTCGTGCGCCGACGACCGACGAGACAATCGACGTGCTCGAAGGCATCGTCGAGGCTGAGGACGTCGAGTACGACTCGAACGGACTGGAGTTCGTCGCCAGCGCCGCCGGTGGCAACCTCCGAAAGGCGGTGCTCTCGGCGCAGGCCACCGTCGTCGAACACGACGAACTGACGATGCAGACCGCCTACCAGACGATGGGCGAACTCGGTCACGACGACGCGATACTCGACGCGCTCTCGGCGGCCGAGGCCGGCGACATCAGTGCTGCCAGAAAGGCCGTCGACGACCTCATCTCCGACGAGGGCTACGACGGCCAAGAGTTCCTGAGCGAACTGCTCCGCGTCGCTCGCGCGAAATCTGACATCGCGGGCGACGACCTGGCTCGACTCTATCGCCTCGCCGGGAGCGTCGACCTCGACCTCGCGACGGGGACCGACGCGACGATTCACCTGACACACCTGCTGTCGGCGTGGTCGACCGAGTCCACGGAGTCCACGGAGCGTGCAGCGTGAACCCGCTTCCAGTCGCGCCCGGGACGTGGCGATACGCGGCCCCACCGCTCTTGCTCGCGCTTCCGGCGCTCGTCGTCGCGTTCCCGGTCGGCGTCGGTCTCCTCGTGCTCACAGTCGCCGTCGTCGCCTTCTTCCGTGACCCCGAGCGGACACCACCCGCGTCCGGTATCGTCGCTCCGGCGCACGGGAAGGTCTCCGTGATTCGTGAGGAAGGTGAACAGGTCCGTGTCGGCGTCTTCATGAACGTCACCGACGTCCACGTCATCCGCGCGCCGACCGACGGCTACGCCGAGTCCGTCGAGCGGCGTCCGGGCGCGTACAAACCGGCGTTCTCGAAGGACTCCGACCGAAACGAACGCGTCGACGTCGACTTCGGAACGCACGAGGTGTCGTTTATCGCCGGGTGGTTCGCCCGCCGCATCCATCCGTACATCTCTGGTGGGGAGTCCGTCGCACGCGGTGAACGACTGGGCCACATCGCCTTCGGAAGTCGCGCAGATATCCTCCTCCCGGAGTGGGTCGACGTCGAGGACGTCGAGGTAGAAAAAGGGCAGCGCGTCACCGCCGGTCAGACGGTGGTCGTAGAGACGCCGACCGCGGCCGACTGATTCTCGAAGCGCTCTCTCGTCGTGCGTTCTCCAGTGGAAACAGGGGGGTTTGTCAGACGCTCACATCGTCGAGAGCGTCGGAGCAGAGTTACGCTCGCGTCAGCACGTGGACGTACCGCGTGAGCGACCGGTGGACGCGGCGTTGGAACAGTCTCTCTACGTCCCATCCGGCGTCGACGGCGGCGTCCGCCCACGAACGGTCGGCGACGACGACGGCGCGAGGCGCGACGCGGGCGGCCTCCGAGAGCGCCCCGGCGACGAGGTCCTTCAAGTCGTGTCGAGCAATCTTCGACTGGCGGCCGTAGGGGGCGTCGAAGACGACGCCGTCGACACTGTCGTCCTGTAAGGCGAGACTGGTTGCGTCGCCGCGGACCACGTCCCACGTCGCCTCGGGCGTGAGTTCCGCGAGGTTTGTCCGACTTCCACGAGCCATCTTCCACTGGGCGTCCGCGCCGACGACGCGAGCGCCGACGAGTGCCGCTTCCAGCAGAACGCCGCCGGTGCCGCACATCGGGTCGAGAACCGTCTTTCCCGGCCCCGCACCGGCGATGTTGACGAAAGCGCGGGCGTCGAGCGGAGCCATACTTCCCGGTTGGAAAAAGGGGCGGTCGGTCGGCTTTCGGTCGCCGAAGTCGCGGATGCTCTCGACGTCGAGCCAGCCGAGTATGCAGACGTCGTCGGAGAACAGGACCCGAAGCACGTGGTCGGGGTCGTCGAGGTCGACCGAGAAACCGCGGTCGACGAGCACACTTCCTAGGGTTCGCTCGGCGTCTTGCGTGCTCACGTCGGTCGCGCTGTGAACGTCACGGGCGCGGACGGCGACCGTTCCCGAGCGCTCGATACTGGCCGCTTCGAGGAGGTGACGGGCGCTCTCGACGTCGGCGTCGGTGTGGCCGACGAGTTCGCTGGCGCGGTGGGTGTACGCCAGCATGCGGAGGCGGTCCGGCGAGATGCCTCGTGCCGTCGCGAGACCGGACGCGACGACGTCGACGGCGTCGGCCGCGCTTTCGGCCTCGCAGGCGGCGAACGCGTCGTCCTCGCCGGCGAGTTCGAGACAGTACACGCTCGCAGTGTGACGACCGACCGGTATGAGGATGCCGACTCTCGCCGCGTCGAACCCCGTGTGACCAATCGGCAGACGGACAGAATCCCGAGAGACACGGTGACGGGGGCGATTTCCCACCGTCGACACGTTTGGTCACAAATTCGATGTATCATTCAGTAGCACCAATCTTTTTAAACCTTAAATACGACCCTTAAATCGATACATGACCGACCCCACGGACACAATCAATATCGAAAACGTGGTCGCCTCGACGGGAATCGGGCAGGAACTCGACTTGCAGAGCGTGGCGATGGACCTCGAAGGGGCCGACTACGACCCGGAGCAGTTCCCGGGACTCGTCTACCGGACCCAGAACCCGAAGTCTGCGGCGCTCATCTTCCGCTCCGG
This sequence comes from Halogranum rubrum, assembly GCF_900114455.1. Lineage (GTDB taxonomy): Archaea > Halobacteriota > Halobacteria > Halobacteriales > Haloferacaceae > Halogranum > Halogranum rubrum. Next base: position 337,960 of record NZ_FOTC01000003.1, read on the forward strand.
GAAAATCGTCTGCACGGGGGCCAAGTCGACCGACGACGTTCACGAGAGTCTCAACATCGTCTTCGACAAACTCCGCGAACTGAAGATTCAGGTCGAAGACGACCCCGAGATTACGGTCCAGAACATCGTCACGAGTGCCGACCTCGGCAAGAACCTCAATCTCAACGCTATCGCAATCGGTCTCGGTCTGGAGAACATCGAGTACGAACCGGAACAGTTCCCGGGTCTCGTCTATCGCCTCGACGAACCGAAGGTCGTCGCACTGCTGTTCGGGTCGGGGAAACTCGTCATCACGGGTGGCAAGAAGCCCGAAGACGCGAAACACGCGGTCGAAGTCATCACGGAACGCCTCTCGGAACTCGGCCTCCTCGGCTGAACGCACACCTCTCAGTTTTCTCTCTTTGGCCTGCACCCGAGAGCGTCAGGACCAAACCCCCACACTGCCAACCCGACGTATGGTTATCCTCCAGGCCGGAGCGGTCGGCAACCCCGTCGCAATCGCGGGTACGGTCGGCCTGTTCGCGCTGTTCCTCTCGGTTACCGCACACATCGCGGCTCGAAACGTCCTCGGCGACGTCGAGGTGAAGAAGGCGTTCGTCGTGGGACCGCTTCCGGCAGCCATCGCCGTCGTCTCCACTGCGTTCGGTCTCAGCCCCTTCCTCGCTATCGCCCTCGCAATCTCTGTCGACGCCGTCGCCATCTCGTTGCTCTACAAGCGTTCGCGACGGCTGACGGCTTACATCACCGCCATCCACATCGTCGTCAGCATCATCCTCGGCGCGATGCTGTTCTCGCTCGCGTTCCTCCTCAGCAGCGCACCGGGATGAGCGAGTGAGAAACAGGGACAACCGAACCGCTCAAGCGACGTCCGGACGCACGGACGGCATGGTCGACTCACTGGTCGGACTCGTGTGGAATCGCACGGAACGTCGCCTCCGCGCACCGCTTCGAGTCGTCGCGACCCTCCTCCTCGTCGGTGTGTTCGTACTCGGTCTCGGTCTGCTCGTCGGCGTCCTCGGTCTCGCTCCCCTCCTCGTCAGTCTGTTCGGTGCGAGTGCTGGCAGTCTCGCGACGGGCCTCGTCGGTAGTCTCGTCGCCGGTATAGCCATCCTCCTCGCCGTCGCCGTCGCCGGTCGGATAGTCGACCGTCGCTGGTTCGACGACTTCGGCTTCCACCTCGACCGGTCGTGGTGGGTCGACCTCGGATTCGGTCTCGGTCTCGGCGTGGGACTGATGACGTTCGTCTTCGTGACTGGCGTCGCCGCCGGATGGTTCCGCGTGACGAGCGTCGCCGTCGGCAACGTCGTCAGCGGCGGGTTCGTGACGCTCGTCGTCCTCTTCTTGCTGGTCGGTCTCTACGAGGAACTGTTCGCCCGGGGCTACCTCCTGACGAACGTCGCGGAGGGACTCACGGGATACGTCGGCGAGCGTGGGGCCGTCGCGCTCTCCGTGCTCTTCTCGTCGAGCGTGTTCGGCGTCCTCCACGCCAGCAACCCGAACGCGTCGCTGCTGAGCACCGTGACCATCACCCTCGCGGGCGTGATGCTGGCGCTCGGCTACGTGCTGACGGACGAACTCGCCATCCCCATCGGTCTCCACGTCACGTGGAACCTCTTTCAGGGCGGTGTCTACGGCTTTCCCGTCAGCGGGTTGGGGGTCGAAACGACGGTCGTTGCGACCCGAGAACAGGGACCGGACCTCGTGACGGGCGGGAGTTTCGGCCCCGAGGCCGGGTTGCTCGGCGTCGCGGCGATGGTGCTCGGGACACTGGCAATCGTCGCGTGGGTTCGCTGGCGACGCGGCGACGTCGGCATTCACCCGGGGCTGACGACGCCGGAGTTGCGTGTGAGCGAATCGAGTGACGCGAGTGAGGCGAACGAACTGAGCAATCGAACGAACTGAGCGAACGGCTATCTCGCCGGGCGGCGACTCTCCTGTATGGACCCCAGACTCACGCTCGTGACGCTCGGCGTCGCCGACGTCGACACCGCGATAGCGTTCTACCGCGACGGACTCGGCTTTCCGATGCAAGAACGAGAACCCGACAGCGACGTCGCGTTCTTCACGCTCGACGGGACGTGGCTCTCGGTCTATCCGCGGAAGCTACTGGCCGAAGACGCGACAGTGCCGTTCGCCGACGGCGACGAGGCTGGATTCTCCGGGGTGACGCTGGCGCACAACGTCGACTCGAAAGCCGAAGTCGACGCGATTCTGGGGACGGTCGAGGAAGTTGGCGGGCGACTCGTAAAACCGGCAGCAGATACGTTCTGGGGCGGCTACTCGGGCTACTTCGCGGACCCCGACGGCCACCTGTGGGAGGTCGCGTACCCGCTTCTCACGGCAGAGTGAGGGTGAAAAATCGACGGCGACCCGTTCGGAAGAGCGTTACTCGACCAACCGCTCGATTTCGGTCACGAGGATGTCCGAGGCACCGACACCGCGGAGGTCGTTGATGACGTTGAACACGTCGCGTTCGTCGACGACGACGTGGACGGCCACCTTCTCGCCACCGGCGATGTCCATCACCGTCGGCCCGCCCATCCCGGGGATGACGTCGCGGACGTCGTCCAGTTTGTCCTTCGGCGCGTTCATCATCAGATAGCGTTTGCCGTCGGCGGCCAGCACAGAGCGAAGCGCCATCGTCACCTGTTGGACCTTCGCGTCGTCTGCGACGTCCGGGCGGGCGAAGAGGCGAACCGACGAGGAGAGCACCTCGTCGATGATTCCTAATCGGTTCACCGCGAGCGTCGTCCCCGTCGAGGTGATGTCGATGATGGCGTCGGCCATGTCGACGTGCGGAGTGAGTTCGGTCGCACCGGTCACTTTCACGATTTCGGGGGAGACACCCTGCTCTTCGAAGTAGCGTCGGGCGATGGTCGGGAACTCGGTGGCGACGCTCTTGTCGTCGACGTCGGCGACAGTCTCGATGTCGCCGTCTTCGGGGGCGGCGAGGACGAGTCGGCAAGAGCCGAACTCCAGGTCCAAGAGTTCCGTCAACTCGTGGCCCGACTCTCGCACCTGATCGAGACCCGTGATTCCCAGGTCTGCCGCGCCGTCGCGGACGTACTCAGGAATGTCGGCCGCGCGAGCGAACAGGACGGTCACGTCGGGGTCGACCGTCTCGGCGTAGAGTTTGCGGTCCGACCCGTTCTTGATGTGGAGGCCGGCGTGTTCGAGCAGCTCGATGGTCGGGTCGTGGATGCGCCCTTTGTTGGGCACGGCGATGCGCATACTCCCCAGTCAGCCCCACGGGAGAACTGTCTTTCCCTCTCCCGTAGACGAGACGAACCACACCAGCTAATGTCTCCACGTGGAAACCACCAGTCATGAGCACGCTCCTCATCGAAGGCGGACAGGTACTACTACCCGATATGCGGGTCGTCGAGGCGGACGTCCTCGTCGACGCCGACGAAGGTGGTATCCTCGACGTGGGCACGGACATCGAAGTCGACGCCGACGAGACGCTCGACGCCTCGGGTGGACTGGTGATGCCCGGTCTCGTCAACGCCCACTGTCACGCCGCGATGACCCTGCTTCGAGGGTACGCCGACGACAAACCGCTCGACGCGTGGCTACAGGAGGACATCTGGCCGGCCGAGGCCGAACTGACGGCCGAGGACATCCACGTCGGCACGGAGTTGGGTCTCTTGGAGATGATCAAATCCGGGACGACCGCGTTCGCGGATATGTACTTCGACGTCCCCGAAGTCGTCGACGCCATCGACGAGGCTGGACTCCGCGCTCGCGTCGGCCACGGTGTCGTCACCGTCGCCAAAGACGACGAGGGCGCACAGGCCGACATCGACGAGAGTCTCGACATCGCCCGCGAGTTCGACGGTGCCGCAGACGGCCGCGTCACGACGGCGTACATGCCACACTCGCTGACGACGGTCGGCGAGTCGTACCTCCGCGAGAGCGTCGCCGAGGCACGCGAAGACGACATCCCGGTCCACTTCCACGCCAACGAGACGACCGACGAAGTCGACCCCATCGTCGACGAACGTGACGAACGACCGCTCGAATACGCCGACGACCTCGGGATGCTCACCCACGAGGACTTCGTCGCCCACGGCGTCCACGTCGACGGGGCCGAAATCGACCTGCTCGCGACGCGCGGGACGGGCGTCGTCCACTGTCCGGCCTCGAACATGAAACTCGCGAGCGGGATGGCCCCGGTCCAGCGGATGCTCGACGCCGGTGTCACGGTCGGACTCGGAACCGACGGCGCGGCGTCGAACAACGACCTCGACATGTTCGACGAGATGCGCGACGCGGCGATGCTGGGGAAACTCGCGACCGGAAACGCCAGCGCCGTCGACGCCGAGAGCGTCGTCCAGATGGCGACGCAGGGGAGCGCCGATGCCATCGGCGTCCAGTCGGGCGTCGTCGAACCCGGTGCGAACGCCGACCTCGTCGTCCTCGACCTCGACTCGCCGCATCTCACGCCCGCCCACGACCTCGTGAGCCACCTCGCCTACGCCGCTCGCGGGTCCGACGTTCGCCACACCGTCTGCGACGGTCAGGTGCTCATGCGTGACCGCGAGGTGCTGACGATGGACGAGTCGGCCGTGCTGACGCGTGCACGGGACCACGCTACGGCTCTCGTCGAACGCGCCGAGTAAGTCGGTCGAACGCGTCTCGGTATCGTCTCCGGTGAAGAAAATCAACAGTATAAGAATGTTTGTTTTTCTTGAATCTACGCCACGAGAGAGCTTTCTAAACAGTGTTGAACGATGTGAGCGCGTCGTGGAACGGGGCGAACGAGGTGAACGACACGTTCTGTTTATCTTGAATGTCTGCCTCAGAGAGGATGCAATGAACGCTCACAGAAAGGTCAACACACTCGCAATCACGATGATGCTCGTCCTCGCGGGCCTCACCGGGGCCGCAGGAACGGCCGTCGCACAGTCCGCAGGCAACGCAGGAAACACGGGCACTGGTGATACAGTGGCCGCAGCAGGCAACGTCGCCGTCACCGTCGAACAAGACGGAAACACCAGTGGCGCAGTCGTCACGGTCACCGACGGCGACGTGCCCGTCGAGAACGCGACGGTCGACGTGACGAGCGATACGACCTACGCGGGAACTGGAACGTACCAGACGGGCGCTGAGGGGACCATCTCGCTTCCCGCACCCGCAGAGACGACGACGGTGACGGTGACGGCGACGAGCGGCAACCACTCCGCGACGACGACGGCGGAACTAGAGGCGCTGACGTTCGAGAGTTTCGGACAGCGCGTCTCGTACTTCGTTCACGGCCTCCTCGACGGCCAGCGCACCGAAGGCGGCATCGGCCAGTTCGTCTCGGAGTTCGTGAAGACGCACAACCCGAGCAACGACAACAAGCCGGACCACGCTGGGAAACCCGACAAAGCAGGGAAACCCGACCACGCAGGACAGAACGGCGAGAAGGACAAGAAAGACAAGAAGGACAAGGCTGGCAAGCCAGAGAACGCAGGCGACAACGGCAAGAGCGACAAGCAGACCGGGAAACCCGACCACGCGAACGGGAAGGACAAAGCCAAAGACGACGAGTCTGAAGAGGAACAGACCGACGACGCGCAGGCAGATGAGTCCGACAGTGACCGTCGCCCCGACAGAGGGAACGGCAACGGCAACGGAAAGGGTCCCAAGGCACTCGCCGCACCGCTGACGAACTAACGCTCTCTACGGCATCGAACCGGACAGTCGTCCGCACCGGGTGTCTCGCGGCGTTCGACCCGAGACCCCCCACCCGGACACACCAACAGGGAGGAGGGAGTCGACTCGGCAGTTAGGGGAAGAGAGTCGACTCGGCATTTAGGGGAAGGGGAGTCGAGTCGACATCGCCGGGCAACGGAACGAGTCCACGAGGGCGTTCCGCCTTCGGTATCGTTTTCACCGCCCTCGTCGCATCCAGACGCATGAGCGAGACGTATCCACCGATTACCGAGCATCTCGACGACGTCGAGACTGCTCGCGACGAGGGTCGCCGCAAGATGGACTGGGCGCTCCAGCACATGCCGATTCTGCAGGCGCTCCGCGAGGAGTTCGAGAGCGAGAAACCGCTCGACGGCCAACGTATCGCGATGGCCATGCACGTCGAGGCGAAGACGGCCAACCTCGTCGAACTGCTCGCACTCGGCGGCGCAGAGGTAGCTATCACCGGCTGTAACCCGCTGTCGACGCACGACGACGTCAGCGCGGCGCTCGACGCCCACGACAACATCACCTCCTACGCCGTCCGCGGCGTCGACGAAGAGGGCTACTACGAGGCACTGCGAGCGACGCTCGACTTCGACCCGACTATCACCGTCGACGACGGGATGGACCTCGTCTACCTCGTCCACGAGGAGTATCCGGACCTCATCGACACCATCGTCGGCGGCGCAGAGGAGACGACGACGGGCGTCCACCGTCTGCGGTCGATGGACGAAGATGGAGAGTTGAAGTACCCCGTCTTCGCCGTCAACGACACGCCGATGAAGCGACTCTTCGACAACGTCCACGGCACCGGCGAGTCCTCCTTAGCGACTATCGCCATGACCACGAACCTCTCGTGGGCAGGCAAGAACGTCGTCGTCGGCGGCTACGGCTACTGCGGCAAAGGTGTCGCCAAGAAGGCCGCCGGCCAGAACGCGAACGTCATCGTCGCCGAAGTCGACTCCCGGCGCGCACTCGAAGCCCACATGGAGGGCTACGACGTGATGCCGATGGCCGAAGCCGCCGAAGTTGGCGACGTGTTCATCACGACGACGGGGAACCGCGACGTCATCACCCGCGAACACTTCGAAGTCATGCAGGACGGCGTACTTCTCGCCAACGCGGGCCACTTCGACGTCGAAATCAACCTCGAAGACCTCTCGGACCTCGCCGTCGACCAGTACGAGGCCCGCGACGGCGTCGACGCCTACGAGATGGAAGACGGCCGCCGTCTGAACGTCCTCGCCGAAGGTCGACTCGTCAACCTCGCCGCACCCCTCTCGCTCGGCCACCCGGTCGAAGTGATGGACCAGTCGTTCGGCGTGCAGGCCGTCTGTGTCCGCGAGATGGTCGAGAACGGCGACGCCTACGACGCCGGCGTCCACGACGTGCCGGACGACCTGGACCGCGAAGTCGCCGAAATCAAACTGGAGGCAGAGGGCATCGAGTTCGACTCCCTGAGCGACGAACAGCGCGAGTACATGGGGTCGTGGGCGCACGGGACGTAATCGCGCACTAGCCACTCGCGATAGTCGTCGAACGAGGGTTTTTTTTTCCACGGTATCTCGAAGGGCCACGTATGAGTCAGACTGGTCTCTCGACTGATGCGCTCGCACTCGCCCTCGGTGCCGCCTTCCTCGCTCTCGGCGTCGGCATCCACTTCGTGTTTCAGGCCACCTTCGCGTACTTCGCGTTTCTCGTCGGCGGCCTGTTCTTCGCCATCGGGTCGATACTTCGCGTGTGGCGTGCGTTCGGCCCGAGTGCAGCGTGAGAGACCGCGCACAAACAGCTATCTCGCCGTTCGACGACTACCAACTATGGGTCGTGGTCTCCCCTTCGTCATCGTCGGATTCACCTTCCTCGGCGTCGCACTGACGCAGTCTCTGACCGACGACACGTCGAGTGCGGTGGTGTGGTTCCCCATCGGAATCGCGATGCTCGCCGTCGGTATCGGCCTGTCGTGGCGAGGCGGCGACGACGCAGATGCAGACGGCGAATCCGCCGACACAGAGCAGTTGTAGCCGACCGCAGTCGCCCGACTTAAGCCCGCCCACCTGCCAGTCGGAGTATGGCCGCCAACAGGAAAGGTGACAGGCGGGAACGCGAACTCGTCAACCGACTCGACGAGGCCGGATTCGCCGTGATGCGCGCCCCGGCCAGCGGTGGCGCGACGACGCGCGAACTCCCCGACGTGCTCGCCGGCAACGGCGAAACGTTCTACGCCATCGAGGCGAAGTCCAGCGCCGGTAACCCCATCTATCTTACCGGCGAAGAAGTCGAGGCGCTCGTCTACTTCTCGCGGAACTTCGGCGCGAAACCTCGTATCGGCGTCCGGTTCGACAGAGAGGATTGGTACTTCTTCCACCCCGCAGACCTCTACACGACCGACGGCGGCAACTACCGAGTGAAGAAAGAGACGGCACTCGCCGACGGCGTCGACTTCGACGAATTCGTCGGGAAGTCCGCGAAGACGACGCTCGCAGACCACACGGAACCGGACGACGGCCCCTCGAAGGGCGTCCGTGACGTGCTCAACGCGGTGAAAGAGGGCGTCATCTCGGTGGACGAGGCGGCGGAGATGCTGGACTAACTGCACAGTACTTTGATTTCGTCGAATCCGCCTGTGTACAGGTGAGTCGTTGCTCGTCGCCGCCGGGCGAGCGTTCGACGGCGACGACGGTTTCGGGGGAGACGCCGAACGGCCAGCAATCGTAGTTATCGTCACCGTGGAAAACGAACAGAGGAGGACACGCCGATGCAGACACGTCCGTCGGTCACACGTCGTTTTCTAGAGGACGAGTCCGAACTACCCCGACTCGTCCAGCGACAACAGGAACGACCGTATCTCGGTGGCGAGTTCCGGCCCCTTCTCCTCTTGGAGATAGTGTCCCGCGTCGTCGTACGCGACGGTCGGCGCATCGGGGAACAGTCGCTGCCAGCGCCGGAGGAAGTCCGGCCCGAACGCCGGGTCCTGCGTCCCCCAGAGCAGACAGACGGGCGTGTCGGCGATGGCCTCGCGGCGACTCCAGAGTGCCCGAAGCCACTCGCTCGACCCGAGAATCTCGCGGGGGAACAGCCACGACCCGAGACGTTCGGTCGGCGTCGACAGCGGTTCGAGGTAGTGGCGGTGAATCTCGGGCGTCAGTTTCGAGCGGTCGCCGTAGACGAGCGGCATCACCCAGCGGGCGAAGCCGTTGTGTCGCGTGACGAGGCGTTTGCCGACCGGGTTGTCGAACGCGCGACTGAACAGACGCGTGCGCCGGTCGTGTTCGACCGGCCACATCCACGTGTTCAGCACGACGAGTGCCCGGACGTTCTCGGGGTGGCGCGTCGCGTAGTCGAGGCCGATGGGACCGCCCCAGTCCTGCACGACGAGCGTCACGTCTGTCAGTTCGAGTTCGTCGAGGAAGCGAGCGACGACGCGAGCGTGGTCCTCGGGGCGGTACGAGAAGTCCTCCGGCTTGTCGGAGAGACCGAACCCGAGGTAGTCGGGCGCGATACAGCGGTAGCCGTCGGAGAGGCCGGAGACGAGGTGTCGGTAGAGGAACGACCACGTCGGGTTGCCGTGGAGGAACACGAGGGGGTCGCCGTCGCCCTCGTCGACGTAGTGGAGACGGCCCTCGGGCAAGTCGAGGTAGTTCGACGCGAAGGGATAGCGGTCGGTGTCGAGCCACTCGGGCCGGTCGAGCGCAGGGGTGGACATGAACTGGATCAGGCTTCGAGCGCGGTACCCGTCACTGATACGGCCACGCGGGGGTGACTTCGTCCGAGGCGCTGAAGCCGAGAGGCAGGGAATCCGTAGCGTTTCACGCCCGAGAGGTCGATTGTACCGTCGGGAGTGCGAAGCGATTCGAGGTAGGCGGCCTCCACGACTGGTTCGTGGACGCCGTAGTCGTCGTTCGTCTCGTAGTCGGCGACGGTTCGACCCTCTGCGGTCTCGTACTCGTCCGCTCGCTGGTCGGTGACGCCGACGACGACGACGACGCTGCCCGTCTCTCGGTCGCGAGCGAACTCGCCGGGGTCGAAGTCGTGGCGGTCACAGAGCTGTGGGCCGCGTTCGGCGACGGGAACGAACGTCCGGTCGCCACAGACGGCGCAGACGGCGCTCCGTTTGCCGGGCGGGGGGACACGGCCTTCGTTGACCTCGATGGCGACGCGGCGGAGATGTTTGCAGCGTGCGCCGCGAATCGCGTGGTCGGGGCAGGTACAGGTCCGTTCGTCGAGGTCCACGACGTAGGTGCCGTGGTCTGTCTCGACGACGTATCGGTCGTCACGGAGCGCTCGGACGAGCATCGGTTCGACGCGAGCACGGAGTGCTCGGCCGGTGAAGCCGTCGGCCGGAAGGGTCGGTCGGGTGTTCGAGTGCGGTGACGCTGGTGTGTGTGCTGGATGCGTCATAGTTTCAGGGACTCACGAGGCTGCTGCCTCGCCGTCGACAGAGATAGGGGCCGGAGACACCTAAGACTTCGGTCGAGGGTCTGAAACCATCGAATTCGACAGTTTCCCGGTGTTCGACAGAGGGGCCAGTTCCGAAGTCCTTTTACTACGTCCGCGGAAACGGCCGGACATGGCTATCGAAGGGGAGACGCTCAAGGAAATCATCGTCTCCGTCGTCGCAGTCGGCTTCTTTATCGCACTCATCGTCGCAATCGGCGCCGTCTACGGTCCCGCACTCACGGGAGTGGGTGGTCTCGCCCTCGTCGGCGCTATCGTCCTATTCGTGCTCGTGATGGCCGTCGTCGGCTTCTTCCTCTCGCCCTAGGCTTCCCGCCACTCTCGAACGTCGTCGGCTTCGTCGAGCGCCTTCTCGTAGTAACTCATCGGGTGTGCGATGGTCTCGCACCGCTCGTCTTTGTTCACACAGTCGCCGTAGGCCTGCATCGTCGCACACGTCGGCGCGGCGAACTGTGCCCCGGTGTCGTCGCGGAGATACTCCGTCTGGTAGCGAATCGTCTCCTCGTCGAGCGTCGTGTCGCGGTAGAACTGCACGACTTCGTCGGTGTCCATCCCGATTCCGGTGAGGAAGGCAGTGAGCGCGAACGTCGAGTGAGCGTCGAGTTCGTTGTCGCGGCGGACTCGGTCGAGCAGATGCGACATACAGGGCGGGAACAGGTCCGGCGCGACGGTGTCTATCTGGCGGACGTCGCGGCGGTCGGCCAAGAGGTCTCTGAGCGTCCCGATTTCTGACTCCAGTGAGTCGGCGATGGCGTCGCCGCCGGCGGTGCCGCGGACCTGAAACGGGAGGCCGTCGGCGACGCGGCGTTCGACCGCCTCACGAAGGAGGCGGGTGAGGTCGGCGCGTTCGACGCGAACCGCGCCGTCGACGACTTCGCGGTTGACGAGTCGCCAGCCGTCGCCCCAGTCGGCGTTCGAGAGCGTGAGATACGACCCGAGTGCGACGCGGAACCAGTCCGGGTCGCGGCCGCGTTCGGGCGGTTCGGCGATGACGTCGTCGGCGAGGTCGAACTCCCGAAGCACGTCGTCGAGTGACACCGTTCGTTGGTTCGTACTCTTGAGTCCGTCGTCGGTGGACGAGAAGTCCTCGGCGAAGTGGTCGGCGGCAGTCGCCGCCTCGGCGGCGGCGTACTTCCGAACCGCGGCCGGGGCGTCGATGAGCGAGACGAGGATACGAGCGATGGGGTAGGAGAGCAGTTCGTCCTGCGTGCTCCACTCGCGGGGCGTCTCCGACTCCGTCGTCCCCGAGAGCAACGCCCGTTCGACCCGTTCGCGGCCGCGGGCGACGGCCGGTGCGTCGTCGGCGATGAGCGTCGGCAACGCGACGCCGGACGCTTCGACCGCCTCACGCGCACCGTCGAAGAAGGGGTACCGGGCGTGGAGCGGATTCATTGCTCGCAGGTTTCGAATCCCGGAGGATAAACACGACGATTGACCGGAGACTGTCTGTGTAAATAGTCAGTTCGGAGAGACAGTTCTGTGGCCGTGTTGAATAGAGGCCGCAAGTCGGTTAGGGTAATGCAGACACCGAAATGATAAGTTGACCACAAAATAGAGTCAGTAGAGTGAATAGACGGTCACTACTTGCGACACTGAGCCTCGGTTCGGTAACTGCGTTGAGTGGCTGCCTCAATCTCGAGGGTATCGATGGTGGCGTCCTCACAGTCATGCATCTGTCTTCGTCCGAAGTCCCAGACGTTGTCCCCGCTTCTGACGAGAGACTCGACGAAGCACCGTTGATACAACGAGCGCTTGACCGCGTAAGGCAAGAAAATCCGCAGGGAGTGATGGACTTCCGATTGAATCGGAAAGAGTACAAGACTGTCGCAGATGTGCTCGAGAAGCTACCGTATTACGACCGCCGGGAGCACGAGATGTCGATTCCATCTGGATTCTTCGTTAGTCACGACGATTTCGTCTACCGTCTCGCGTACAGACCGATCTGCTCGGAGACACCATTTGTCTCGTCCGAAAACCCTCGAAACCGGTGCTGGACGACAGTACCCAAAGGGAGTACCACGCTGTAACAAACGGTCTTGGCTCTGTGAGCGCTCCAACTCGTGTTGCGTACACCCCCGTGTGTTGTACGCGAGTTCTGATAGCATTCAGGAAGATGTCTGTGGCCGTGCTGAACTCAGCGCGCAAGTGTGGCACGGTATTTAGGTCACAGCTATGACATCCTGAATCCATAGAAATTCAACATCTAAAGAACAAACAATAAGAAGATGGACGTTAATTTCGACTCAAGAAGGGTTAACTGGTCACTCATAGGACTCATTATCGTCGGAGCTATCACCGCATTCTACGGGTATACACTGTCACAGACGTTATTTTTAGCTCTCGGAGTTGTTGTCAGCGTTGGTTCCGCTTTAACGTTGAAAGTCAAACAGGCGATATTGCCAGTAGTAATGAGCTGTTCGGGCATTCTAATGTTCGTAATTGGTCTCTCTACAAGCCCACCGCTCGGGTACATCCAGATTGTCGGTGGAATTGCGCTAGCAATTACTCCTCTTGCCTCTTTTGCTACTGATATTGTTCGGAATTGAAATTTGTTAGCAGGCTCAAATTGGATAGCTCACTCTTGAGCATCTGCGTATAAATCTCAACAGGAATGCAAGATACACCCTCTCTATTCAGCACGCTAAATCTGACCCCATGTAGACAGGTTAGATGCAGTCCCCCGAACTGAGCGACCGACCCACTGAGAGCCTCGAGCGAAGGACGAGAGTGACTCCACCCCGCAGAGGCGACCGAAACGCTTCACACACATCCAGAAGTCATATCCCGTCCCCCGAGTTTCACACGAGTATGGACGCCTACGAACAGATCACTCGGAACGTCTCCGAGGTGGTCACCGAGGACGAGGTCCGTGCGCTAGCCGAATCACCCGACGGAAAGCGAGCGTACGTGGGCTACGAACCTTCGGGCGTCCTCCACATCGGCCACATGCTGACGGCGACGAAACTCATGGAACTGCAGGACGCCGGGATGGACGTCACGGTCCTCCTCGCCGACGTCCACGCCTACCTCAACGATAAGGGGTCGTTCGAGGAGATTCGCGACACGGCAGAGCGGATGAAAGCGCAGTTCCTCGCCTACGGACTCGACGAGGAGCAGACCGAGTTCGTCCTCGGGTCGGAGTTCCAGTTCGACCGCGAGTACGTCCTCGACCTGCACGCGCTGGAACTCAACACGACGCTCTCCCGCGCCGAGCGAGCGATGGCCGAGATAAAGGGCGGCGACTCGGTGAAGGTGTCACAGGCGGTCTACCCGCTGATGCAGGCGCTCGACATCGTCTACCTCGACGTGGACCTCGCTATCGGTGGGATGGAACAGCGGAAGGTCCACATGCTCGCCCGCGACGTGCTTCCGGCCATCGACGAGGACGCGCCGACGTGCATGCACACGCCGCTCATCGCCGACCTCTCGTCGGGTGCCGGGAAGATGTCCTCGTCAACGGGGACGACCATCTCGATGGAGGACTCCACGAAGGACATCGAAGAGAAAGTCAACGCCGCGTTCTGCCCGCCGACGGCGAACCCCGACCCTGCCGACGACGGTACCGAACGCGAGAACCCGGTGCTCCAAATCTTCGAGTACCACGTCTTCCCGCGCTTCGAACAGGTCGTCGTCGAGCGTCCCGAGAAGTACGGCGGTAACCTGACCTACGACGACTACGCGTCGCTGGAAGCCGAACTCGAATCGGGCGAACTCCACCCGATGGACGCCAAGACGGCGCTGGCGTCGTACCTCGACGAACTCATCGCGCCGGGCCGCGAGAAGATTCGAGCGCAGAAGTAGTCGACTCGCTCTCTTTCGTTCTCTCCTCTCAGGCCATCCCGAACATCGACATCACGTTACTGACGAGTCCCTTCGCGACGAGGCCGAGACCGACGAGTGCGAGGGCGATGCCGACGGCGACGATGGGCGCTTTGTAGGCGACGACGGCGATACCGACGAGCAGGAGGACGACGCCGAGAATACCGGTCGTACCGAGTTTGTCGAGCATAGACGGGAGGTGACGAGCGCACGGAGTAAACCTGCCGCTTCTCCGAGAGCGGCTATCTGGCGCGTTCTCGTGTCCTCGACTCGTGTTCGACGACGAACCGCTCTGTTCCTCTCTTCACCAAGTACGGGAACAGTCGAGCGACGGCGAGACCGACTCTCGTGAACCAGTCGGCCATGACGACGCGGTCCGTCGATTCGACCTGTCGGGCTAGCTTGCGGCCCACGTCCGTGGGGTCGCTCATCGCGGACGCCGGGTAGTCGAGTGCGGTGGCCGAACGGGTCTTCGCCAGTCGAGGATGCATCACGCTACACGAGACGTTCGTGTGCTGGAGTTCCAGTCGAAGCGAACGGGTGAACGACTCGATAGCACCTTTCGTCGAAGCGTATCCGGTGAGACCGGGGTTACCGACGAGGCCGACGCCGGAACTGACGTTGTGGATGCGCCCCTCGTTCCGGGCCAGCATGTGTGGTAAGACGGCGCGAATCGTTCGGAGGTAGCCGAAGTAGTTCACCTCGAAGGTACGCTTCGTGTCCGCGAGCGTCTGCTCCTCGAAGAACCCGAAGTCCAGTATCGCAGCGTTGTTGACGAGAATATCGACCGCTCCCCATCGGTCGAGGACGTCGGCAATCGCCGTCTCGACGTCGCCGTCGACGGTCACGTCACAGTCGTAGAATCGGACTCGGTCGGGAGACGCCTCCTGCAGTGGTCGGACGTGTTCGCCGTCGACGTCGAGGGCGGCGACTCGATAGCCGTCTTCGAGGAGAGTCGTGAGCATTCCGTAGCCGATACCTTCGTTCGCACCCGTGAGGACGACGACTCGTGACGTCTCGAATTCGGTCATCTCTCTAGAGATGCGTTCGAGAGATATCACCTCGCTGGCGAGTTACGATAGTCAGTCCGGAGTCGAAGCGGGCCGAAGAACGCGCGGGGGCGACGAACCGACTGGTGCTCGGTGGCGGCAGCAAGACATAACCGTCCGGAGTCACGAACGTCCCACCATGAGCGAGTCCACACAGCGTCGAGACCTTCGAATGCCCGACGACGACGAGGTGTTCGCCGTCGTGACCGAGATGCTCGGAGCCAACCGTGTACAGGTCCGGTGTGCAGACGGGACGGAGCGAACCGCTCGTATCCCTGGTCGGATGCAGAAGCGTGTCTGGATTCGCGAGGACGACGTCGTCCTCGTCGAACCGTGGGACTGGCAAGACGAGAAGGCCGACGTCGAGTGGCGCTACGAACGCGACGAAGCCGAACAACTCCGCGAGGAAGGCCACATTCACTGACGAAGAGGCTCGGTTTCGAAGCAGTCGACCGCCGAACGGCCGCTATCGCTCGCGGACGTTCGGGTCGTTACAGATCGGACAGCGCAGTTCACTCATCGGCTTCTCCTCCTGTGGGACGAACGTCTCCATACAGGCGTTACACTGGTACAAGGTTCGTTTCTCGCCACTGCTGAACAGGCCGCGTGCTTTGTCGATGACTCCCATGTGTGAGCACCTCGTACGGAGTCGGTGCGAACAGAGAATAAACCGCGAGAATCGTCGCCGACCGTTGCGGACTGTTTCGGCCGTCAGCGCCACGCGACACACCTGCACCCCTTTTCAGGCCGGAGTCCGTAGTCACTCGTAGATGACAGGGGAGTTCGAGCTAATCGAGCCAGAGGAAGCCGAGGGGTTCGGCGACGAGTGGGAGGAGATAGACGTCTCCGACACCGAAGCCGACCGTATCGCGCGAAAGCGCGACAGAAAGTTCAGCGAGTTCAGAAAGCGCATCAAGGACGCCGACCAGTTCAAGGTCGAACAGTCGGTGTTCGACGACGCGACGTTCGCCGCCATCTACAAACTCGTTCAAGACGGGTACATCGAGGCCTTCGGGGGGCCGATTTCCACGGGAAAGGAGGCGAACGTCTACGAGGCACTCGGAGACGACGACACCGACGTCGCGGTCAAAATCTACCGCATCAACGCCTCGAACTTCCGGCAGATGCGCAACTACCTCGAAGGCGACCCACGGTTCGAGGGCATCGGCAACGACAAGGGGAAAATCGTCCTCGCGTGGGTGCGCAAGGAGTTCGCCAACCTCGAACGCGCCCGCAAAGCCGGCGTCCGCGTCCCCGAACCCATCGCCGTCGAGCGAAACGTCCTCGTGATGGAACTCGTCGGACTGGTCGAAGACCGGGCGCGTCGCCTCTCGGAGGTGAACGTCGAGAACCCCGAGACAGCCTTCGAAGTCGTCCGCGAGTACATGCGTCGCCTCTACAGCGCCGGCCTCATTCACGGTGACCTCAGCGAGTACAACCTCATCATCCACGAGGGCGAACTCGTCGTCATCGACCTCGGACAGGCCGTGACGATTCACCACCCGAACGCAAACGAGTTCCTCCAACGGGACTGTACGAACGTCGCGAGTTTCTTCACCCGCCAAGGTATCGACGTGGACGGCGACGAACTGTACGACTACGTGACCGACGTCGAACCAGACAACTAAGGAGAAAAGACGGCGACAGGTCGAAGTCACCCCGTCGTGTCGGCTTTCCTATGGTCGACGCCTCCGCAACCGACCGCGCCGTCGAAGCCTTCTCCCTCCTCGGCGACGACACGCGACTCGCTATCCTCCGAACGTTGTGGGACGCCGAGGACCCCCTCTCGTTCGGCGACCTCAGAGAGCGGGTCGGCGTCCGCGACAGCGGCCGGTTCAACTACCACCTGAAGAAACTCGACGAGCGGTTCGTCCGCAAAACCGACGAGGGCTACGAACTTCGGTTCGCCGGACGGCGCGTCATCGGGGCACTGCTCGAAGGGACGTACGACCAAGCCGACGACGCCGAACCGATTCCCGTCGACGGGCCGTGTCTGGAGTGCGGCGCGGCGCTCACCTACCGGTACGAAGACGAAATCGCCTCCGTCTCCTGCGACGAGGGTCACGACATGCTCAAGACCGGCGTTCCGCCGGGTATCTTTGCCGGGCGTGACGACGAGACGTTGCCGCGGGTCTTCGAGCGGTACATCCGTCGGCAGTCTGAGTGGACGAAGTCGGGGTTCTGTCCGAACTGCTCGGGGCCGACGAGTGCGCAGGTCGGCGAGTCGGAACTGTGGGACCGTACGGACTACACCGTCGTGACGTTCACCTGCGAGCGATGCGGACAGACGCTTCACTCGGACGTGGCCGCAGCACTGCTCGACCATCCGGACCTCGTCGCCTTCGCCCGTGAACACGGTGTCGGCGTCCGCGAGACGCCCATCTGGGAACTCACGCTCCTCCACGACGCGGAGACGACGGTTACGACCGACCCGTTCCGTGCGGCCGTGACGTTCCGACTCGACGGTGACGAACGCACACTCGTCGTCGATGAGGCGTTCTCCGTCGTCGACGTGACGTGAGACGCCGACAAATGACACTGGGAAGACAGAAGAGACCTTCTGCCGAACCAGTTACAGAACCGTCATTCTGCAGACAGTTATCCGGTCGTCGCTCCATCGACGAGTATGCAGATTCCGTTTCGTGACAGCGTCCTCGTTCGGAACCCGAACCTCCGGCGACTCGTCTTCGGGCGACTGGTGACGAACGCCGGGGACAGCGTCTACGCCATCGCGGCGATGTGGTTAGTCTACGACCTCACCGGGTCGTCGGCGTACACGGGTCTCGCGGGACTCTTGACGATGGGGCCGCAGGCCTTGCAGGTGTTCGTCGGCCCACTCGTCGACCGCTGGCCACTCCGCCGAATCCTCGTCGGAACGCAGGTCGTACAGGCCGTGCTCGTGCTCGTGATTCCGGCGGCGTTCCTCCTCGATGCGCTCTCCGTCTGGGTCGTCCTGACCGTGATGCCGGTCGTCTCGTTGCTCAACCAGTTCGTCTATCCGGCACAGAACGCCGCGCTCCCTCGAATCGTCGAACAAGAGGACCTCGTCTCGGCGAACTCGTTGCTCTCGTTGGCGTATCAGGGCGTGGATATGGCGTTCAACGCGCTCGCAGGTGTTCTGGTCGCCGTCGTCGGCGCGGTGACGCTCTATCTCGTCGACTCCGTCACGTTCGTCGTCGCAGCCATCCTGTTTCTCGGTCTGCGTGTGCCCGCGTCGCGCGGAGCGAGCAGTTCGGAGACGGAGGAGTCAGAGGGAGGAGATTCGGTGGGGAGCGACTCGGAGACGGGAGAGCGGACGGCAGCAGTCGCCGACGGCGGAGCGGATTCTTCCTACCTCGCCGACCTGCGGGCCGGTCTCTCGTTCGTGCGTGGCACCATCCTCCTGCCACTGCTCGTGACCAGCGTCGTCGCCAACGGGACGCTCGGCGGCGTGTGGGCGACGATGCCTGCCTTCGCCGACGCCCGCGGTGGCCCGGAGACGTACGGGGTTCTCATGGCCGCCATCGCCGGCGGGATGCTCGTCGGGGCGCTCGTCGCGTCGCGGTTCGAAGACTACCCACTCGGCCGGTTGACGGTGACGCTGTACGCGCTCTCGGGGAGTCTCTGGCTAGCGGCGGTGTGGTCGTCGTCGCTCCCGTCGACGGCGGCCCTCCTCGCACTGGCGCTCGTTCCGGTCGGCATCTCTAACGTCATCGTCGTCACGATGTTTCAGACGCTCGTCCCCGACGACTTGCTGGGTCGAGTGATGGCCGCAATCGGGAGCATCTCCACCGTCGCGATGCCGCTCGGGTCGGCGGCCGGTGGCGTGGTCGCAGACGCGACGAGTGCGACGTACGTCGTCGCCGGTGGGGGTCTGGGACTGCTGTTCGTCGCCGTCTACATCGCCGCGATTCCGTCGCTTCGTCGACTGCCGCGAACGGAAGAGCTAGAGACGCTGCAGCGGGCGTCCGCGGAGTGAACAGTCTCCGGACGTGGCCAGAGCGCTTAGGGATGTGTCGACCGTTACCACGTTCATGTCCAACAGCGTGAAAGTTTCCGAGTTCGACTACGAGTCCGACGACGAGGGGAACCTCGTCGTCACAGCGACGCTCCGAAACGAGAGTGACGAGGCGGCGACGGTCACGCTCATCGCCAGTGTGACCGCAGGGAAAGGGAAGAACGAGCGAGAGGTCGACCAGTCCGAGCAGTTCGAACTGTCGGAGGGTGCGAGCGCAGACGCCGCCTTCACCTTCGACGTTCCCTACACGCGCTTCGAGCGCAACGGTGGTCTGGACTTGGAAGTCCACCCGGCATAACCCGACGAAGCCCGACGAAGCATTTTTTTGTAGTGGGTCGGTAGGAGAGCGTGATGCAGTCCGCTCCCGACTCCATCTGCTGGCGCTGGTGGCCGCACGCCGTGGGAGCGGACAGTCTCTCGGTCGTCGACGCCGTGGCGTAACCCGGCGTCTCCGGTCGCGGATGCTCACTTCGTTCTCTCGTCTGTGCGAATCGAGTACAGCACACGACCACCAGCGACACGTATTCAAACACTCGACAGATGGACGACTTCACCGTCACACCGTACACCGTCGAAGGCGACGTCGACTACGACCGCCTCCTCGACCAGTTCGGTGCCGACCGACTGACCGACGAACAGCTACAGAACTTCCCCCACCCGACCCACCGACTGCTCCGCCGTCGCGTGTTCTACGCCGGCCGCGACGTCGACCGGTTCACCGCCGCCGCGGCTCGTGGTGAGACCGTCTCGGTCGTGACTGGTCGGGGTCCCTCCGGGCCGATGCATCTCGGACACGTCTACCCCTTCTACTTCGCGAAGTACCTCCAAGACGAACTCGGCGCGTACGTCTACATCCCGCTCTCTGACGACGAGAAGTACTTCTCGAAGGACCTGACGTTCGACGAGATTCACGAGTACACCCGGCAGAACGTCCGCGACATCCTCGCCGTCGGGTTCGACCCCGAGCGCACGAGACTCGTCGTCGACACCGCCGACGCGGACGTGGTGTATCCCGTCGCCGCCGAGTTGGCGAAAGAACTCACGCCCGCCGCCGTCGAGGCGACGTACGGGACGCCGCCGAACGTCGGTCTGGGATTCTACCCGGCGGTGCAGGCGACGCACCTCCTGCTCCCGCAACTGGTCCACGGCCGCCACCCGACGCTCGTTCCCATCGCTGTCGACCAAGACCCGCACGTCCGGGTCTGTCGCGACATCGCCGCGAAGCAGCGACACGACGTGGAGAAACCCGCCGCGCTGCTCTCGCGGTTCCTGCCCCGACTGGGCGGTGGCGGCGGGAAGATGTCGACCAGCGACGACGCGCCCGGCATCCTGCTCTCGGACGACCGCGAGACGGTTCGCGAGAAAGTCCAGCGACACGCCTACTCCGGCGGCCGAGACGACGTAGACGCACACCGCGAACACGGCGGTGATCCGACCGTCGACGTCGCCTACCAACTCCTCGCGTACTTCTTCGAGGAGAGCGACGAGACGTTGGACCGACTGGCCGCGGACTATCGCTCGGGTGAGTTGCTCTCGGGCGAGTTGAAAGCGTACGCCGCCGACCGCATCGCCGACTTCCTCGAAGGGCACCAGCGGCGACGACCCGAGGGTCCAATCGCCGACGTCGTCGAACCGTATCGACTGACCGAAGCGGAACGAGCACGGGTGCGACCAGACGTCTTCGGCGGCGAATCTGACCGAGAGTAGCGCCGACGAACGACACCGCGAGACGGCATCCGCGTGTGTCGGTTTCTCCCACAGAGCGACGACGAACAAACGCTTAAACCGCTCGAACGGATATCCCAGTTCATGCAACACGTGAAGGTTCCGCAGGACCGCATCGGTGTCGTCATCGGTGACGGCGGCGAGACCATGCGGGAGATCGAGAGTCGGGCCGAGGTTCGGCTCGACATCGACTCCGAGAGCGGGTCCGTCGCTATCGACTCCGTCGGCGACCCTGTCACGGGACTCGCCGCCCCGGACATCGTCCGGGCCATCGGCCGCGGGTTCAAGCCCGAGGTCGCCCTCTCGCTGCTCGACAACGACATGCGGATGTTCGACCTCATCGACATCGGTGAGGCCACGCGAAACAAAAACGACATGAAGCGCCAGAAGGGTCGACTCATCGGCGAGAACGGTCGGACCCGCCAACTGATGGAGGAGCTGTCGGGTGCCCACGTCGTCATCTACGGGTCGACGCTCGGCATCATCGGCCAGCCAGAAGAGGTCGAGACGGTCCGCCGCGCCGTCGGGATGATTCTCGACGGAGCGCCCCACGGAGCGGTCTACTCCTACCTCGAACGGAAGCACAACGAACTCTCTCGCGGTGCCCAACTCTCGGGCTCTACCGAAGACTTCTGACGTCGCGTCTCGTCTCTCTGTCTCGCCGCACTTCTGTGCAGTAGCGCCTCGACACGGACACGGGATAGCTACATGTCTCTCGCCACAGTAGCACGGATATGAACGGCCAAGGTGCGGTCGAAGGCGTGTTCGTCACAGCGACGTCCGGCGGCACAGTCGAGCGACGAGATGAAGTCGACGCGCTTGCGGGTCGTGGACTCCGTGGGGACCGACACTGCAAAGAACAGCCATCCGACGCTGGTGACGACGTGACGCTCATAGAGCGGGAAGCCCTCGACGCGATTCGGCGTGAGTCGGGTATCGAACTCGCACCCGGCGAACACCGCCGTAACGTCGAGACGCGCGACGTCGCGCTCAACCACCTCGTCGGCGAGCGATTCCGCGTGGGCGACGCCGTCTGTCGCGGTGTCGAACTCTGTGAACCGTGTAACCACCTCCAGCAGATGACCGAAGACGGCGTGTTGCAGGCGCTGCTCCACCGTGGTGGACTCCGCGCCGAAATCGTCGAGGGCGGGACGATTCGTTCGGGCGACGCCGTCGTCTCACTCGACTGAGAACGCGGTGGTCAAACCGCGCTTTCGCTGCCGACGTCCGCCGGCCAGCGTGTCACGAGTACTACTTATACGGCCCTGTGGGAGAGTGTGACACGAGCAGGCATGTGACTCACGTCTTGCGGTTTTGTGAATTCCGAACCGTAGAGTTTTTATAGAACCACAGACAATCATTGCGTGAATATGGCTCAGCGAATGGGTAATCAGCCGATGATTGTACTGTCGGAGGACAGCCAGCGCACCTCCGGGAAAGACGCACAGTCGATGAACATCACTGCTGGGAAGGCCGTCGCCGAGTCCGTTCGGACCACACTCGGCCCGAAAGGCATGGACAAGATGCTCGTCGACTCGTCGGGCGGCGTCGTCGTCACGAACGACGGCGTGACCATCCTCAAGGAGATGGACATCGACCACCCGGCGGCGAACATGATCGTCGAAGTCTCTGAGACGCAGGAGGACGAAGTCGGCGACGGGACGACGACGGCCGTCGTCATCGCCGGTGAACTCCTCGACCAGGCTGAGGAACTCATCGACTCGGACATCCACCCGACGACCCTCGCACAGGGATACCGTCAGGCGGCCGAGAAAGCCAAGGAAGTCCTCGAATCGAAAGCAATCGACGTCACCGAAGACGACCGCGAGACCCTCGTCAAAATCGCCGCGACGGCGATGACCGGCAAGGGCGCGGAGTCGTCCAAAGACCTGCTCGCCGAACTCGTCGTCGACGCCGTGCTGGCCGTCGCCGACGAGGACGGTATCGACACCGAGAACGTCTCCGTCGAGAAGGTCGTCGGTGGCTCCATCGACAACTCCGAACTCGTCGAAGGCGCAGTCATCGACAAAGAGCGCGTCGACGACAACATGCCGTACATGGTCGAGGACGCCAACGTGGCCGTCTTCGACGGCGCACTCGAAGTCAAAGAGACCGAAATCGACGCGGAAGTCAACGTCACGGACCCCGACCAGCTTCAGCAGTTCCTCGACCAAGAGGAGAAACAGCTGAAGGAGATGGTCGACAAGCTCGTCGAGGCCGGTGTGGACGCCGTCTTCGTCGGTGACGGCATCGACGACATGGCCCAGCACTACCTCGCCAAAGAGGGTATCCTGGCCGTTCGCCGTGTCAAGAACAGCGACCTCAAGCGCATCGCCCGCTCCACGGGCGCACGTGTCGTCTCCAACGTCGACGACATCGAAGCCGACGACCTCGGCTTCGCTGGCTCCGTCGCCCAGAAGGACGTCGGCGGCGACGAGCGCATCTTCGTCGAGGACGTCGAGGACGCGAAGGCCGTCACCCTGTTCCTCCGCGGTGGCACCCAGCACGTCGTCGACGAACTCGAGCGCGCTATCGACGACTCGCTCGGCGTGGTCCGCACGACGCTGGAGGACGGCAAAGTCCTGCCCGGCGGCGGCGCACCCGAGACGGAACTCGCCCTCGAACTCCGCGACTTCGCCGACTCCGTCGGTGGGCGCGAGCAGCTCGCCATCGAGGCGTTCGCCGACGCGCTGGAAGTCATCCCGCGCACGCTGGCCGAGAACGCTGGGCTCGACCCCATCGACTCCCTCGTGGACCTCCGTTCGCGCCACGACGGCGGCGAGTTCGGTGCCGGTCTCGACGCCTACACGGGCGACGTCATCGACATGGAGTCCGAAGGTGTCGTCGAACCGCTCCGGGTCAAGACGCAGGCCATCGAGAGCGCCACCGAGGCGGCCGTCATGATCCTCCGCATCGACGACGTCATCGCCGCAGGTGACCTCTCCGGCGGTCAGATCGACCCCGACGACGACGACGACGAGATGCCGCCCGGCGGCGGAATGGGCGGCGGCATGGGCGGTATGGGCGGCATGGGCGGTATGGGCGGCGCGATGTGAGAGAGGTTCAAAAGAACCTCTAAACCGAGCGGGCGCGCCCGCGAGGTGTGGCGCTGAGCCACTAACACCCACCATCCAGTCCGCTTCCGTATCGACTCTCGACCGTCGGCCCGCGTTTGCCGATTCGAATCCGACTTCTTTCGACGCTCGACGCCGAGTGACGACACCGTCGCCGTTCGTTCTGTCGCCGCAACCGGCCCCAAGCCATTCCAGTGAGCCGCGCGGAGATGACGACAGAGTATCACGATGAGCGAGAGCAGACGCACGTTCCTCAAGACCGCAGGCGCATCGGTAGTCGGAGTGGCAGTCGCCGGATGTACCGGGAACTCGTCGGACGGGTCCGACGGGACGACAGAAGCGACGACGACAGCAGACGGGACGGACACTGTTGCCGAGAACGAGACGACGACGGGAGAGTCGTCGACGACTGCGTCGGCAGGCGACGTCAGCGGGTCCGTCGGGTCGGAGTCGAACGCCGACCTGGAACTCACCGAGCACTCGTACTTCCAAGACGGGTCGAACGAGGGTGTCCGCGGGACGGTGACGAACACCAGCGACAAGACGTACTCGCTGGTCGTCGTTCACGTCAACCCCGAGAACGACGAAGCGGAGACGCTCGACCGGTTCGAAGTCGACAGCAGCGAGTCCATCGACACGCTCGAACCGGACGCGACGTGGGACTTCGAAGTCGTCTTCGACGGAGACATCGACTTCACCCAGTACACCATCTGGGCGACGGGTCAGACCGAGGGCAACTCGGGGGAGACGTCGAACGCGACGACGAACGAGACGGCGATGAACGAGACGACGACGGCGAACTGACGACAGACGTCGCTCTCGGTGGTCTCGTTCGGTCGAAACGAAAAGTGGGATGACAGCAGCGTGTTCTCAGTCGCTCAGAGGAACCAGAGGAGCAGACCGATGAGCAACAGAATCAATCCGAGCCCCGACGTCGTCGGTTCGGGGAAGACGAGCAAGATCGCGCCGATGATGATGAGCAGGCTAGCACCACTCGTCGTGCCTCCGACATTTCGTGCCATACCTCGACGTTCGACGGAGAGTCACAAATGTGCTGTGGCCGTGAAGCCGTTCCCTGCGTCGACTTTGAATGCTGGACTGGAGTCACAAGAGATATCGCCGGACGTGTCAAACAGACGAATAGATGGACGACTCGTACGACGCCGTCGTGTACGACCTCGACGGCACGTTAGTTCGACTCGCGGTCGATTGGCAGGCGACAGCGGAGCGTATCAAACCAGTGCTCCGGACACACGGTATCGAGAGCGACGCTGACGACGCCTTGGACCTGCTCCCCGTCGCCGAAGACGCCGGTGTCGCCGACGAAATCGAACCGTATCTCGCCGAGGCAGAGTGCGAGGGTGCCCGCGACTCCGACCGTCTGGCGACGATGGACGAGTTCGTCGACTCGTCGCTTCCGGTCGCAATCTGCTCGCTCAACTGCGAAGCGGCGTGTCGTGAGGCGCTGGAGACTCACGGCATCCCACGAGACGTCGTCGCCGTCGTCGGCCGCGACTCGGTCGACGAGCGAAAACCGCACCCCGAACCGTTGCTCGCCGCCGTCGACGCGTTAGGAACAGAACCCGAGCGGACGCTGTTCGTCGGCGACTCCGACAGCGACGCGGTGACGGCGCGGAGAGCGGGAACGGCGTTTCGGCGGGTGTGAGTCGTCACCGGATACGAGTGCGGGAAGGACTTTGAACACGCTCCGCTCGTCACGTTCGTTCCTCGCAGAAGCGAGCACGATGGGAGTCCCGCGAGCGAACGCAGTGAGCGAGTGGGACTACATCGTGCGAGAGAAGTCGAGTGAAACGAGACTGAACGAGCACGATGGGATTTGAACCACGCCCGAGAACCTGCGCTTTCAGCGCAGAACCTCGGTCTCATACCAATCCCATGGCTGTCGCTTCCTGCTCACTGTCGTTCGCAGAGAAGCGAGCACGATGGGATTTGAACCCACGGCCGTCGGATTAGAAGTCCGACGCTCTATCCAGACTGAGCTACGTGCCCTCACTGAGAGTCACACGGGGCGGTGTAAAAAGGCATGCGGGTTCGTCTCTCCGCACAGCGTACTCCTCGGCCATTCACAGGGCTTAACCTCGCGAGTAGTGTACGGCCACGTAATGAGAGTCATCGGTACCGTCGGACTCCCGGGAAGCGGCAAAGGGGAAGCCGCCGCCGTCGCCCGCGAGGCGGGCATCCCGGTCGTCACGATGGGCGACGTGATTCGACAGGCGTGCCGCGACAGAGGACTCGACCCCGCCGAACACCACGGCGAAATCGCACAGGCACTCCGCGAGGAGGAGGGTCTCGACGCCATCGCCGCCCGCTCGCTCCCCACGATTCGTGAGCACCTCGACGAGGACGGCACCGACGTCGTCCTCGTCGACGGCCTGCGGTCGATGCACGAAGTCGAGCGGTTCCGCGAGGCGTTCGGTGACGACTTCGTCGTCGTCAGCGTCGAAGCCCCCTTCGAGGTTCGCGCCGAGCGACTCGGCGAGCGTGACCGCGACGCCAGCGACGGCGACGTCGAGCGACTCCGTGAACGCGAGGAGCGCGAACTCGGCTTCGGGATGGGCGAGGTGATGGACGACGCCGACGTCGTCGTCGACAACACGAGTTCGTTAGAAGCGTTCAGAACGAAGGTTCGGACGCTCCTCGACGGCGGCCCCGAGGCGCTCACGGAGGGCGAACGATGATCTACAGCGTCGACGTGCGAATCGTCGCGCCGGTCCGCGATACGGAGGTCACGGACCGCGTCGCCGACGCCGTCTCGAACCTCTTTCCGAACGCCGAGTTAGCGCACGAACCGGGCGAACTCGTCGCCGAGACGCACACGCTCGACCCGTTCTCGGACAAACTCCACGAACAGGAGATTCTCGACACCGCCCGCCGTGAGTTCGAGAAGCGCAAGACCGACGAAGGGTTCTCGTTCGCACTGAAGAAGCAGGCCGCGTTCAAAGGCCTCATCAACTTCTCCGTCGGCAACCCCGACGAACTCGGCGACATCGACGTCCACGTCACCGTCCGCGAACCGAGCGTCGACGACTTCATCGCGTACATCGCGCCGCCGACGAAAGACGGCAAACCAGTCGACGCAGACCACCCAGACTATCGCCACGACTGAGTCTCCCGATGCGTGCTCGTAACGCAGTCTCGTTGGGTCTCCAGACCGGCGTCCTCGTCCTCGTCGCGGGAGCGACGGCGGTTGCGACGGGGTCACCGTTTCTCTTTCCGAGCCTCGGTCCCTCGGCGTACGCGCTGGTCACTGCACCCGACGCAGAGACGACAGAGCCTCACCGGGTCGTCGGTGGCCACGCCATCGGCGTCGTCGCGGGTCTGCTGAGTTACCATCTCCTCGCGCGAGGACTGCTCGTGACCGACCTCCCACCCGCCGGGTCGCTCGACCTGACGAGACTCGCCATGAGCGGCGTCGTCGCCGTCGTCGCGACGACGACGGGGATGGTCGCCACCGACCTCCGGCACGCGCCCGCCTGCGCGACGACGCTCATCGTCGCACTGGGCCTCCTGTCGACGCCGTGGGAGGGAGTGACCGTCGTCGCCGCTGTCACGGTCCTCGTCGCCGTCGACGCCGCCGGTCCCTAGCCCGACAACTCACTCGAACAGGTCCCTGTGTCGGGCCGCGAGGTCTGTGTACGCGCCCGAGTGGTGTTCTTCGAAGATTTCGTCGGGGTCGAGCGTCGTCTCCGAGAGCGGGGTGACGATAGCGGGAACGCCGCGGACGAACGACTCGGGCGGAATCTCGTACCCTTCCGGGACGACTGCGCCGGAAGCGACGATGCTTCTCGCGCCGACGGTGACGTTCGAGTTGAGCGTCGCGTTGAAGCCGACGAGTGCACCGTCCTCGACGACGACGTCGTTGAGCACCGCGCCGTGACCGACCATCACCCGGTCGCCGACGACAGAGGCGTGGAGCGTCGCGTTGTCGCCGACGTGGCTCTCGCGGCCGATACGGACCGGACCGACGTCGCCGCGGAGGACGACGCCCGGCCAGACGCTGGCGTCGGCGTCGACGGTCACGTCGCCGACGAGTGTCGCGTCGCGAGCGACGAACGCTTCGTCGCTAATCTGCGGATATTTCCCGTCGAACTCGTAGTGTCGTCTGTCGACCATGTGAGAAGATAACGACTGACACAAGCAAAACCCTTCGTGCGTGAGCGTCCCCAGTCAGGGAAGGAGCAGGATGGCCACAGCAATCGCGATGAACACGACCTTCAATCCCGTGTTCACGGCGACGACCTTCGACCCGAACGAGGGTCCCCAGATGCCGTACTGGAAGGGAATCGAGCGCTTGAACGTCGAGACGGTGAAGGAGACGATACCCCCGACGAGCATCGTCGCGACGGCCTGTCTCGGCGTGAACACCGACCCGACCTGCGGAGCGACAGTCGCTGCACCGACGGTCGTATCGAACGTGAACGCGACGACGACGGGCACTGCCGCACCGGGGAGGCCGAGGAGCGACGTGAGCGGTGTCGCCGCCTGCGTCACCGCCGCGAGGTCAGTCGTCTCGACGACGAGCGTCACGAGTACGTAGACGATGGCCAGTCGCGGGACGATACGTCGCAGTTTCGACCACGTCTGTCCGGCCGCCGTCCGGAGGATGTCGAGTGTCGTCTCGTCGTCGCCGCCGTCAGTCTCGGAGCGACGGGCAGAGACAGCGTCGCCGGGTTCATCTGTCTCGGTGGGTCCGGTGCGTCCGGTGCGTCCGGTGGATTCAGCGGAACCGGCGTCGCTGGCCCCACCGTCGAGGAGGAGCGCACCGGCGAGGACGCCGACGAGCGTGATACAGAGCGCGATAGCCGCCCGTGACCCGACGTAGAGGAGACCGACCTCCAACCCGAGAATCGGGATGAGCACGGGTGCGTAGAAGGTGAAGACGTGTTGGACGAAGCCGAAGAACGTGTTCATCGTCACGGCGACGAGCGTCTCGCCGTCGCTCAACCGACCGGACTCACGGAAGTCTGCGAGCATCCCGTAGCCTGCCGTCGTCGACGCCGCCGTGGTCAGAATGGCGGTGCCGACCTCGTCCGGGAGATTTGCCGGGCGGGTGAGATACTGCGAGAGGACGGCGATGCGTTCGACGAGGCCGAAACCGACGGCGACGTTCGCGAGGAAGACACCCACGGCGATGAACGCCGAGATGCGGGCGACGCGAGGCAACACCTCGAGGAGAACGGGGAGGAGTGACTCGACGAGTGAGACGGCCGACTGCACGCGAGGGCGTCCGAGAGCGACGGCCAAAGCGTCGTCGGTTGGCGGTTATGGCGATTATGGCGATTATGGCGACTACACGAACACCTGCACCGCACCGAACAGTACGAGCACGCCGAGTACGTCACAGGTGTTGGTGACGACGGGCAGAACGACGTCGTCCGGGTCGAGTTCGAATCGGTAGGCGGCGTAGGTCGCTACGAGCGTGACCACGACGGCGAGGACGGCCAGACAGATTCCGCTCGTGAGCGAGACGAGAAGTACCGTCGAGACGGCCAACTGTGTCTCTCCGAGGAGCGTCGTCAAGAGCCACGCGCCGACGCCGATGACCGGAAAGACCGAGACGGCGAGTGCTACCGTCGCGAGGGCGTTTCCGAGGAGTTCGTCGTCTCTCGGCGAGAACGAGAGCGTCCCGAGGTGGAAGGACGTCGAGAGGCGAGCAGCGAGGATACTCCCGAGGTTGCCTGCAGTCCCGATAGTGACGGGGACGAGTACGAGGAGTGACGGATACTGCAACAGCGACCCCTCGAACCCGCCGAGGACGAGTCCGCTTCCGATTTCGACCAGTGTCAGTGCGAGTAAGACGGGCAGCATCGCCCGCGTAATCGCCCGGACGGTCCACTCCGTCGTCACACGACACCTCCGACGAAGAGGACGGTTCGAACCGCGACGAGAAGAAAGAGGATGCCGAAGACGTCACCCGTGGTAGTGACGACCGGACCGACGAGTGTGTCGGGGTTGTAGCCGCGACGGTAGCCCGCGAAGACGACGGTGACGACGACGGCAGTCAGGACGATTCCGGAGAGCAAGCCCGCGACGAGTGCGATGCCCAGTAAAGTGGCGAGTCCGGCGACGTCCCACCCGAGCAACGTGAGGACGAGAAACGCCATCGTCGCGGCGAACAGACTGGCGAGGATGCCGTTGCCGAGGGCGGCGGCGACGGCCGCGTAGAGTCGTCGGTCGGCCTCGGTGACGCGGGGTTCGATGAACCCCTGGTGGAGCGCGGTGGCGATGCGTGCGCCGAGGCTCCCGTAGACGTTGCCACGGGTGGCGAGGAGGGCGGGGACGAGCACGAGGAGACCCGGGACTGCCCGGAGTTCCGCGCGCATCCCACCGAGGACGACGCCGGCGAGGAGGCCACCGAGGAGACTGGCACCGAGTGCCGGTAGCGCCTCACGGTACGCCTCGACTGCGACCTCGCGCACGCTCATGAGCGAACTCACACGTGGCGGCGGCATAAATGGCGGTACAACCGACACACACTGGCACGACCGCGTTGCCGAAAGCAGGTGTGACAGTCAATGCGAAGGACGCCGGTGTTGCTTGCATATTCAAACAGCAGAGGTATGTGTGTGGAGTGTGATACTCTAGTAGAACGAGAGCGACTCGCGATGCGTCCATCCCTGCGATGGGGTCGCGATTTATTATTTTGCTCGCTCGTGCCGTGATTGCACGGTTCGCACTCTGGTTGCACTCGTTCTGTAGCGGCTGGAGTATACACTATGACCGGAATGCCTGCGGATGTCGACGGGAAGTATCAACAAGAGCACTGTGACACGTGCGGTGACGACACACCACACGACGTCACGATGGAGATTCAATCGACGCACACCGACTCTCCCCGAAAAGAGAACCAGAAGTTTGCCAAGTCACCCTGTCGCGTGACCACCTGTACGGTCTGTGACACGGAGACTCGAACGCTGCAACGGTAGGTTCGGCGACTACTCACGGAGCGGTTTTTTACACGAAAGACGGCCAGATAGCTCGCGGAAGGTGGCCTACGTATGCAAGGGCACAGAGAAGGTCCACGGAACGACGAGAGTCGAGAGTAGGAGAAGAGAACGGCGCAGTTAGCCGAACGGGCCGAGTCCGCCACCGCCCATGCCGCCCATCCCGCCGCCGCCACCTTGATTTTCGAGTTTCTTCATCATCCGCTTCATGTCGCCGTCGCCCATGCTCCCGAACTGCTTGAGCGTCCGCTCCATCATCTTGTGCTGTTCGAGCAGTTCGCGGATGGTCTCTTCGTCTTTCCCGCTCCCCTGCGAGATGCGCCGAATCTGCGAGGCACCGATAGACCGTGGGTTCTCCATCTCGGATTCGGTCATCGAGTCCATGATGACCTCGAACGACCGCATCCGGTTCTGCGTGACGTCCATCGCGTCGTCGGGCAGTTGGTCCATCAACCCGCCGCCGAGACCCGGAATCATGTCCATGATCTGGTCGAGCGGTCCCATCTTGTTCATGGCGTCCATCTGCCGTTTCATGTCCTTCAGGGTGAACGACCCCTTCATGATGTCTTCGGGGTTCCAGTCCTCGTCCTCGGCTTGCGTCTCGGCCATCGCGCGCTCGACGCGTTCCGAGAGCTGTTTGAGGTCACCCATCCCGAGCAGTCGGGAGATGAAGCCGTTCGGTTCGAAGCGTTCGATGTCCTGGACCGTCTCACCGGTTCCGAGGAAGGAGATGGACGACCCCGTCTCGTTGACGGCGGTCAGCGCCCCGCCACCTTTCGCGGTCCCGTCGAGTTTCGTGATGACGACGCCGCCGATACCGATGGAGTTGTCGAACTCTTGGGCCTGCTTCTTCGCACCCTGTCCGATTGCGGCGTCGAGGACGAGCAGGTTCAACTCGGGGTTGACGGCCTCCTCTATCTCCTCGATTTCGTCGATGAGGTCCGATTCGAGCGCGTGACGCCCGGCGGTGTCGACGATGTGGACGTCCGCGTCGTCGGTCGCTTCCATCCCCTCGCGGGCGATCTTGACGGGGTCTTCCTCGTCGGGGTCGCCGTAGAACTCGACCTCGGCACGCTCACACATCTGCTTGGCCTGGTCGTACGCGCCGGGTCGGAAGGTGTCGGTCTGGATGACGGCTGGTCGAAGCCCCTTCTTCGAGAACCACCACGCCATCTTGGCGGCGGTGGTCGTCTTCCCCGACCCCTGCAGACCGGCGAGCATGATGGTCTGTGGTTCGAGGGGAATCTCCGTGGAGTCGCCGACGAGTTCGACCATCTCCTCGTAGACGATTTTGAGGATGTGGTCACGAGCGGTGGTCCCACCGGGTGGTTCCTCTTCGAGCGCTCGTTTCTTGATGCTCTTCGAGAGGTCCATCACCAGCGCGACTTCGACGTCGGCTTGGAGGAGCGACCGCTGAATCTCCTTGACGATCTCCTCGACGTCCTCCTTCGAGAGCCGGGATTTTCCCTGTAGCTTGTTGAGGGAGCCACGCAGGGAACTCCCGAGGTCATCGAGTACCATTTGCCGGTCGCTACGCTGTGGAGTCGTTAAAGACTTTGCACCTGTGGTTTGGTCGCGTGTGTTGGTTTTGGGTAGAGTGCAGGAACGCAGCCAAGAAGAACGAACCGTCTGACACCTCCGTCGAGAACACCTCGAAAGCCCACGTGCTCTCGACTCGCGCGCCTCGCTGCGTTCCTCACCTCACCGGGTTCGGTTGCGGTACTTGTCTCCTCGTGCTTCGTCGAGAGCACGTCCCCTTTCAGTCCCACCCACAGCCACTCCCTCCCCAGCCGATTCCTTCGTTCTCTCGCTTCGCTCGGTCACTCAGTCATCCCTCGCATGAGTGATTCGCGCCGATACACGGCGCGAAGCCACGCGCCACGGTTGTAGGTCCCTCGAACCATCGAACCGCTCGCTCCCCGACCTTTATCTCACAGAACGACTCACCTCTCTCTGTGCTCGGTATCGTCCCCGACCTTCAGACGCTCGCACTCTATCTGGGCGCCGCCATCGCGCTCATCCTCGCGCCTGGCCCAGACACGGTGTACGTCCTCACCCGCGGCGTACAGGACCGCACGGCGGGCCTCCAGTCGGCACTCGGCGTCAGTACGGGCGTACTCCTCCACACGCTCGCCGCGGCACTCGGACTCGCTGCCCTCCTCCGAGCGGCACCGACCGCCTACAGCCTCGTGAAGTACGTCGGCGCGGCCTATCTAGTCTACCTCGGCGTCCAAGCGATTCGTAGCGACGAGTTCGCACTCGACGACGAGACGGACCCGTCGAACAGCTACGTCCGCGGCGTCGCCGTCAACGCACTCAACCCGAAAGTCGCGCTGTTCTTCCTCGCCTTTCTGCCGCAGTTCGCCGGGAGTGGGCCGGATGCGACTGCCAGAATGGTGCTCCTCGGCGTCCTCTATGCCGTCGTCACGGCGTGTTACCTCTCGACCGTCGCCCTCGCGTCGAGTCGGGCGCGTCGCGTCGTCGCCACCGACGGCTTCCGGTCGAAACTCCAGTGGGGCGCAGGAACCGTGTTCGTCGCACTCGGCCTCTCCGTCGCCGTCGGCGGTCAGTAGCTCACTCGTTCGCCAGTCGCCAGACGTCGATCTCGTCTCCCGTCTTCGGGTCACGACTGGCGGTAGTGTCGAACGCCTCGCGGATACGTGACTCGGCGGTGTCGAGGTCCATCTCCTCGTCTTCGAGCGCACCGAGGAGCATCGATGCACCCGTTCCGCGAGCAATCGGCGAGTCGCCCAGCGTCCCGCCGTCGCTACCGATCATGCGAATTCGTGCGACGCCGTCCTCGTCGTGCCCGGCGACGACCGCTTCGACAGCTTCGTCTGCCGCAATCGACGAGACGCGCGTCGCCAGCGGGTCGATACCCATCTCACCGCGGTCGGTTCGATACGACCGGACCTCCTGTTCGAACTGGCGGATGAACTCGTCGACGCCGCCCGCAGGACCGACACAGACTGCGCCCACCGCGTCGTCGACGACGACGAGTCGGTCTCGTGACGTACTCTCGACGCGCCCGTGTTGGACGAGCAGTCGGTCGACGGCGAGCAGTGCGCCATCCGTACATTCGATACCGACGATGGTGCTCATACCCGGTTCGACGGACGGGGAGACAAAGAGTGCTGTTGCCGACGCGGACGGGACGGACGCGTCGCTCACGAGTCGAGGAGTGCAGTGAGGAGATGTGGGTGAGAGAGCGAAACCAGTGGGGTGGTGCGTTACTCCTCGTCGGCGAGGAGACTCGACACCAGTTCCTCTGGGTCGAACCGCTCC
Organism: Halogranum rubrum; assembly: GCF_900114455.1. Lineage (GTDB taxonomy): Archaea > Halobacteriota > Halobacteria > Halobacteriales > Haloferacaceae > Halogranum > Halogranum rubrum. The sequence goes on from NZ_FOTC01000003.1 coordinate 372,011, forward strand.
ATGTCGTCGTAGCCCTGTCCCGTCCCGAGGAAGAGGATGGGCTTGCCGGTGACGTAGGCGATAGAGATGGCCGCCCCGCCCTGCGAGTCGGCGTCGGCCTTCGTCAGAATCGCCCCGTCGATTTCGGCCGCTTCGTCGAACTTCTTGGCGCGTTGGACCGCGTCCTGTCCGGCGACTGCCTCGTCGACGAAGAGGGTCATGTCCGGTTCGACGACGCGGTTGATCTTCTCCAACTGGGCCATCAGGTCGTTGCTGGTGTGCAACCGACCGGCCGTATCGCCGAGCACGACGTCGATGTCGTGGGCTTCGGCGTACTCGACGGCGTCGTAGATGACCGCCGCCGGGTCACCGCCCTGTTCGTGGGCGATGAGCTTCCGGTCTAAGTTCTCCGCGTGCTTGCGAATCTGCTCGTTCGCACCGGCACGGTAGGTGTCGCCGTTGGCCATCACCGACGAGAGCCCCTGTTTCTCCAGATACTCCGTCATCTTGGCGATGGACGTCGTCTTGCCGACGCCGTTGACGCCGGTGAAGATGATGACGACCGGTTTGTCGGCCTGTCGGAGTCGCTCGTCGAAGTCGAACTGCCCGACACTGATGACGTCGAGCAGCGCGTCGTAGAGCGCCTCCTGAACGAGTTCCGCGGTCGTGTCGACCTGCTTGCGGGACTCGCCGATCATGCTGTCGCGGATGGTGTCGAGCATCCGCTCGGCGACGTTCATCTCGACGTCGCTTTCGAGGAGCGCCATCTCGAGTGTCCACAGCGGGCCTTCGAGGTCTTCTTCCTCGATGATGATACGCCCGGTGGCCATCGACTTCATCTGCTGCCACCGACTGGTCGAGGACTGTTTCTCGTCTGTCTCCCCGTCGTCCGAAGACGAGTGCCGACGGGCGAACTCCGGAATCTCGTTTTCCTCTTCGTCGTCCGCATCGGCCGACGTCTCGGACGGTTCGGACGCTTCGGAGTCGTCGAGTTCCTCGGGCGACGTGTCTTGGGCGGATGCCACAGCTTCGGCTGGTTCGGCCGCGGACTCCACGTCTCGCTCCTCGTCGACGAGCGTCTCGGTCGAGGCGGCGGCGTCGCTCTCGGCGCTGACGCCGTCTTCGACGTCGGCCGTGTCCGGTTCCGGTTCGGCCGTCGAATCGGCCTCCGATTCTGCAACCGGGTCGGCATCGACCGCGTCGGTGTCGGCGGCTGTGTCCGCAGAGTCGGTCTCGTCGACCGCCTCTCCAGTTTCAGCAGCGTCGACCGCATCGGCCTTTTTGGCTCTTTCAGCCTCTTCGGCCTCTTCGGCTTTCTCCTCTGCGGTCTCCTCGACGTCTTCGCGGAAACTATTGAGCTTCTTCTTCAGTCCGTCGAACATCGGAGCTTACTCGTCGTCGCCTTCTTCCTGCATCTGCTGCATCTGCTGCATCTGCTGTTGCTGCATCTGCTGTTGCATCTGCTGGGCCTGCTGTTCGAGCTCTTGACTCTCCTCTTCGAGACCTTCGACCTCACCGCGGAGTTCGGCGATCTGCTCGTCGAGGTGGTCCTGTCGGCGGTGGAGCGATTCGATAGCGTCGCCCTGCTCTTGTTCGGCCGCGTAGCCGCCGCCGAGCGAGACGATGACTTCGTCGATGTTCTGCACGTCCGCGCGGAGGTACGCGCCGCCACCGAGCGGAACCTGCACCGTCGACCCGGTTTCGAGCGTCTCGATTGCTTCGACGGCCTCGTCGATTTCGCTCTTCTCGTTTTGCAGGTCCTGAATCTCGCCTTCGACCTCGTTGATCTCCTCGTCGAGTGCCTGCAGTTCCTGCGAGAGCTGCTGCATCTGCTGCTGACCGCCACCCATCATGCTGCGGACACCTCCGAGACTTCGACGTGGGTGCGCTTGAGACCGTGCTCACTACCGAACTGCGAGAGCACGTGCTCGTTTGCGACGTTTTCGTTTGCTGCTTCGACCTGTTTCGTGAAAGACTTCCAGCCATCACGGGACCGGAAGCGACCGCTCACAGTAAACTGACTCATAAAATGGGATGCGAGTGCGAGCGGGAAGTATCTTCCTACTCGGAGCTACTCTGTCCCTCAAAAGAGAGGTTAGTCGATGAAGTCGAGCGTGTCTTCGATGCGGCCGAGTTCGGGACCGGTCGTCTCCTCGCCGATGAGGTAGCCAGCGTCGTTGGCGACGAGTCCGGACCCGACGAGCGGCGCACCGTAGTTGACTGTCCCGATGTCCGCGTGCACGTCGAGATGTGCTTCGAGTGCTTCGAGTTCGGGTTCGCGGGACTTGGGGTGACAGAGGACGCCACGGTTGTTTGCGACGGCGGCGGTTCCAACAGTGCGGACACCGCCGAGATCACCGTGTTCGATGGGGACATCGAGCGCCTCCTTCACGGCGTCGACGGCGTCGTCACCGAGGTCCGGGTGGACCCACGCGCCGTAGTCGTTGGCGAGAACGACGTTACCAGCAGCGTTGACACGGCCGGGGAGGCCGACGACCGGGAGGCCAGTGGCGTCGGCGATGCGGTCCTTCTCGCGGTCGGTGGCGCGCCCGGAGACGAGAATTCCGTTCTCGTTCCCAGTCGCGAGTGCACCGACCGTACCGGAGCCGCCGACGTTCGTCTGGACGACCGGAACCTCGAACTCGGATTCGAGGTCAGCGACGAGCTCATCGCTCAAATCGGGGCGAACGAGGACGACGTCGTCGGTCGCACAGGTGAAGACACCGATGTACGACGACCCAGCGAAAGAGGCGCGGAGCACCGTTATTCGGCCGTCTCAGCCTCGACGACCGCTTCGCCGTCCTCTTCGAAGCGTGCAGAGCGCACGCGAAGCTTGCTCGGCGGGCTCTGGCGACCTTTCGACCAGACGGCCTCGTTGATGCTGGGGTCGAGACGAACGTCGCGCTCGTCGACCTTGAAGTGCTTGGCGAGATGCTCGCGAACGAGCTTCATCGCGCGGTCTGCCTGTTTCTGCGACGGTGCGTTCTTCACACCACGGAGCGGAACGGTGACGACACGTTCCTCGAAGTCACTTGCACTCATGGCTTACTCGTCCGTGTTGCTACGCCGCCAGTTACGACGCTTCGGGTTTCGCGTGACTTCCATGTCGGTCTTCATCATGACCCACGCGGGGACGCGACTGTTCTGGCGCTCGAGCTTTGCCAGACGCTTCTTCTTGGCCTTCGATTTCTTACCCATAGTAGGACAGAGTTCCCTTGCGCGCCATAAAGAGTTGTTCCTTTCCCTCGCTCGGCGTCACAGGCCCACACACTGTGTACTGGCCACGATACGCGAATAGTCGGTGACGACAAGACGTGTCTGAAGAGCGTTAGAGACCGAACCGCGTCACCGTCTCGTACTTCGGCCCACTCGACGAGAGCGTACTCTCGGTCAACCGAACCTGTTCGACACGGAACCGACCGAGCGTCGGCGGGTCGTCTCGGACGACTCGCTGAACCATCTCCTTCCCGCGCGCGTCTTTCAGTCGTCCGAGCGTAACGTGCGGCGTAAAGTCGTGGTCCTCGGGGTCGAACCCGATAGCCGTCGTCTCGCGCTCGATTGCCTCGTAGAGACGTGTCATCTCCGCGGTACCGTCGCCGACTCCCACCCAGACGACGCTGATGTAGTCCATGCTCGGAAACACGCCCAGACCAGCCACTTCCGCCTCGAACGGACCGACGTCGGCGTCGTCGACGGCCGTCTCGAGGGCATCTTCGATTTCAGGGATACGCCGCTCGTCAACGTCACCGAGAAACTTCAGCGTGACGTGGGCCTTCTCGGGGTCGACGAGCGTGAGTCCAGGTGTGTCCTGCAAGGGCGCTTGGACCTCGGCGACGGCGTCGGCGAGTGCGTCGGGGAGGTCGATGCTGACGAACAGACGCATGCTGGTGAGTAACGTGGGGAGTGAGCTAAATTCCTGTGGCGAACGGCCGGTGTGCGACCTGTGACGTAGGGCTTAACCACGGTGACCGCCAAAGCCGGGGCATGAGCGACGACCGCGATAGACCGCACAAGTTCTCCGAGGGGCAGGGACTCGACGAGGACTACGACGAGTTCACGCTCGACCCGCCGGAGCTCAAAATCGACCCGACGAAGGTCGACCCGGTCGACGACCACGTACTCGCAGACATCCTCGACGAACAGAACGTCAAGCGCGACGACGTCGACGTCCAGAGTCTCATCGACGTCGGTCTCTCCTACATGCAGATCAACCGCTTCGAGGAGGCCACGGAGGCCTTCGCCCGCGCCGCGCAGTTCGCCGAGGACGACTCTCTCGACGAACAGGAGGCGTGGGTGAACAAGGGCGCTGCACACGCTCAACTCGAAGAGTACGACGAGGCCATCGGTGCGTATCAGGAGGCACTCCGTATCGACGACGACTCCGAACACGCCGCCTCTGCCCACACCAACCTCGCGTACGCGTTGTGGGAGTGGGGCCACACCGAGGACGCACTCGAACACGCCGAGCGCGCCGTCGAGGCTGACCCACGCTTCCCGCAGGCGTGGTTCAACCGTGGCTTCTTCCTCGCAGAGCGCGGCCTGCACGAGGAGGCCGTCAACGCCTACGACAACGCGCTCCGTCTAGGGATGCGCAACGTGAACATCCTCGAAGAGAAGGCACGCGCACTGGAAGAACTGGGTCGTGAGGAAGAAGCCGAAGAGATCGTCCAACAGGCAGAAGAGATGCGCGAAGAGGCCGAGCGCGAGATGGTCGAGGAGTACTAGATGCTCCTCAGAGAGCGCGAGACGCCGGAGGGACTGCTCGTCTCCGTCTGCGACCCCGACTGTCTCGGCGAGACCTACGAGAGCGGCAAAGTGTCTCTGACCGTCACCGAGGACTTCTACGGTGGCGACGAGGCCGAGGACGCAGACGAAGACGCCGTCGTCGACAGTCTCCACCGCGCGACCGTCGCCAACCTCGTCGGCGAGGAGACGGTGCGCGTCGCCATCGAGGCTGGCGTCGTCGACGAAGAGACCGTCCTCGAACTCGAAGGCACACTGCACGCGCAGTTACTCTGGTTGCGATAGACGAGCGAAAAGAGCGGTCGGCGCGCTTCTCACGCGACCGGACGGGTGGGTCGGACGGAACGTTTCTCACGAACGACGAGATACGCCACGAGCGTGAGCAGTCCCAGGACGACGCCAGCGAGGAGGAGCGCGAAGGTCGCGAGCGCCCACGCGGGGGCGTACGAGATACCGTGCCGCGTCGCGTCGCGGTAGACCCAGTAGGCGACGATGAGGGGGACGAGGAGCAAGACCGGGAGGAGGATCAGTTCTATTCCGCCTGGAATGCCAACTTGTAGTGTAACGACCATGGGAGTATACACGTCAGCCGAGGAGAAGAATACGCGCCCGACGTACCTCGTCCAGATTGATTTCGAGGGGCGAAAGTAACCGGATTCGGTTCACATCGCTTCACACGACCGAAGACGTGTTATCCCCACAGTTCTTAGCCGATTCTAATGAAAGCGCAGGAGTCGTACCCCATCGACGTTGCGGCTATCCGGGAGGATTTCCCCATCCTCGCGCGGAAGGTCGGCGGCGATGTGACGACGCCCGGTGAAGGCGAAGGCGACACGGAACCGTTAGTGTATCTGGACAACGCGGCGACGAGTCAGACGCCGAAACGGGTCGTCGAGAGCATCGTCGACTACTACTACGGCTACAACGCAAACGTCCACCGCGGCATCCACCAACTCAGCCAGGAGGCTTCCGTCGCCTACGAGGAGGCACACGACCGCGTCGCCGACTTCATCGGTGCGGAGGGTCGCGAGGAGATCGTCTTCACGAAGAACACCACCGAGGCGATGAACCTCGTCGCCTACGCGTGGGGACTGAACGAACTCGGCCCGGGTGACCGTGTCGTCCTGACGGAGATGGAACACCACGCCTCACTCGTCACCTGGCAGCAACTCGCCAAGAAGACCGGTGCCGAGGTGAAGTACATCCGCGTCGACGACGAGGGCCGTCTCGACATGGAGCACGCGAAGGAACTCATCGACGAGTCGACGAAGATGGTCTCCACAGTGCATGTCTCGAACACCCTCGGCACCATCAACCCTGTCGACGAACTGGCCGACATGGCCCACGAAGTGGGCGCGTACATCTTCGTCGACGGCGCGCAGTCGGTGCCCACACGACCCGTCGACGTCGGCGACATCGACGCCGACTTCTTCGCCTTCTCGGGACACAAGATGCTCGGCCCGACGGGCATCGGCGTGCTCTACGGCAAAGAGGGGGTTCTGGAGGACATGGAACCCTACCTCTACGGCGGCGACATGATTCGGCGCGTCACCTACGAGGACGCGACGTGGGAGGACCTGCCGTGGAAGTTCGAGGCCGGGACGCCGAACATCGCGCAGGGAATCGGTCTCCACGCCGCCATCGACTATCTCGACGATATCGGGATGGAGAACGTCCAGCGACACGAGGAACTCTTGGCCGAGTACGCGTACGACCGCCTGAGCGAGTTCGACGACATCACCATCTACGGCCCGCCGGGTGACGACCGAGGCGGTCTCGTGGCGTTCAACCTCGACAGCGTCCACGCCCACGACCTCTCCAGTATCCTCAACGACTACGCCGTCGCCATCCGCGCGGGCGACCACTGTACGCAACCGCTCCACGACAAACTCGGCGCGGCCGCCTCCGCGCGTGCGTCGTTCTACGTCTACAACACGCGTGAGGAAGTCGACGCGCTGGTCGAGGCAGTTGGACAAGCGCGAGAGCTATTTGCCTGAGACGGCATCGGCACGTGACCCGCTGTGGTCACGGACACGCTGCCGCGGAAGTGTTGTCCGCCTGAGACGGCACAGCACTCGCATCTCTCCGTGAATCTCTTCTACAGAAGTGCTGTTCACTCGAACGACGGCACCGTGTGACCCCGTGGTCACTCGCTCGTGCTGACGAGGGTTTCGGTGACGTGCGTCAGCGAATCCTCTAGCAGCGTCAATATGTTGTAGGTGACCGTCGCCTGCGCGCCGACGACGCCGAAGACGAACCACGTGGGGAGAGCGGTTCGACCGAGTATCGAGATGAGTCCGTAACTGACGAGCAGGTTACCGGGGGCGGCGATGACGTGGACCGCCGCCGCAGCGACGAACTCCGCGTCGGTGTCGACGTCCGTCTCAGAGAGCGGCGTGCCGAAGGCGAGAAGCAAGAGGAGCGCGAACCCGACCAGTCCGCCGCCGACGTACGCGAAAACCGAATTCGGTGTCGGCGTCCCGAACTGGTGGATGAGGAGCGCACCGGCCCCCCAGATGCTCAACGTGTAACCGTACGCCTTCGATTCGGCCTGACAAGTGCCGGCGAGTCGCCCTCGAACGTTCATCACGTCGAGTTGACTGTGGGCGTAGACAAACACGTTCTGGCAGGAGAGCCAGAGGTGATTTAGTGCCGTCAACCGTCCCGACAGCCGTGACATCACCGACGCTCTCCTGTGTCGCCTGCGGTGAGACCACGAGCGAGTGGTCGTCCGCGCGATGCGACTGCGGCGAACCGCGATGGGTCGACGTCGACGTCGCCGGATTCGACTGGGACAACGTGACCGACGCACCCGGGATGTGGCGCTACGAGTCGCTTCTACCTGTCGACCGCCCGGGCAGTCTCGGCGACGTCGCAGGCGACACGCCACTCGTTCGGACGCCACGCCTCGACGACGTCGCAGGCGCGCGTATCCACGTGAAGAACGAAGCCGCGAACGCGACGGGGAGTTTCAAAGACCGCGGGAGCGCCGTCGGTATCGCGTGGGCGCTGGAACACGGCGTCGACACCGTCGGAACCGTCTCGCACGGCAACATGGCGATGAGCATGGCCGCCCACGCCGCGACCGTCGACCTCGACTGTCTGGTCTTGGTACCCGCCGACATCCCCGCCGAACGCCTCGGAAACATCGCGCAGTACGGCCCGACGCTCCTCCGCGTCGACGGCGACTACGGAAAGCTCTACGACCGGTCGCTGGAACTCGGTGAGGAGGCAGGCATCGAGTTCGTCAACTCCGACGCGCCGCTTCGCGTGGAGGGACAGAAGACCACTGCGCTGGAAATCTGCGAGGCGTTCGCCGCTGAAGGTGCTCAGCCACCGGATGCAATCGTGCTGCCCGTCAGCAGTGGGGGACACGCCAGCGGTGCGTGGAAGGCCGTCCGCGAACTCCACCGTGCGGGAGCCATCGACTCGCTGCCGCGACTCTACTTCGTCCAAGCCGCCGCCTGCGCACCCATCGCCGAGGCGTTCGAGCGGGGTGACGACGAGGTGACGCCCGTCGCCGCCGGTGAGACCATCGCCTACTCTATCGCCAACGCGAACCCGCCGAGCGGCAATCGCGTACTCGCGGCGGCGCGGGAGACCGGTGGTGCAGTGCTCGCCGTCTCCGACGACGCGATTCGAACCGCACAGCGCGAGTTCGCGACACGGGCGGGGCTCTCCGTGGAGACGTCGTCGGCGACGACGTTGGCGGGCACGAAGCGACTAGCAGAGAGCGGCGCCATCGAAAATGACGACGAGGTCGTACTCGTCGCCACCGGCAGCGGGTTCAAGGAACGAGGAAGTGGTGAGACACCCGACGTGGAGACGGTCAAGCTGGACGAACTCGGGGCAGTACTCGGCGTGGAGCGGTAGCGACGCTCGCTACGGCCCCGTACCCCGGAATCCTTTTACAGCGCACTCACTTACGAACGGCCAACTATGGGCATGGGCTCCGACATGTATCGGCAGCAGATTCTCGACCACTACAAGAACCCGCGCAACTACGGCGAGATGGAGGACCCCACCTTCTCGCACGTCGGGGAGAACCCCTCCTGCGGCGACACCATCAAGATGGACGTTCGTCTCGAAGACGACGGCGACACCATCGAGTACGTCGCCTTCTCGGGCGATGGCTGTGCCATCTCACAGGCCAGCGCGAGCATGCTCTCCCAGCAACTGCCGGGAAAGACGCTCTCGGAACTGAAAGAGATGGACCGCGACGACATCGTCGACATGCTCGGCGTCGACATCAGCCCGATGCGTATCAAGTGCGCCGTGCTCGCCGAGAAAGTCGCCCAGGATGGCGCGAAGATCTACCAGGGCGAAATCGACCTCGACAAGACGAAGACCGAAGACTGAGCGCGTTTCGACTCTCTGTTTCTCCTTTCGACGACCCGCTGAGACCCATCTCTGGCGCGTGGGTTTCCGGAGTTCACAGAATGGACAGCACTCGGTTCATCCGACCCCGTTCTACGCCCATCCGCGCCGCCTCGCCACGACTGTCGACCACGCCGCGACGCCGGTCAGCGCGATTGCGACGACAGCAACCGACTGAAACAGGGCGTCGTCGTCCATGGAGAGCGCGTACAGTTCGAGGACGAGGATGACGGCATAGAGAGACGCGAGTATCCACATGGCGGTATCCATTCGGGAACGCATGCGTAGAGATGGCTCCAAGACGACATAAACAGCAGTCGCTCATCTCGTCGAAAACGAAACACCGTCGGAAGAGAAAACCGGGGGAGGAAACCAACCGAAACCTGAGACCTTACTCGGGCATCAGGCCGCCGTCCTGCACGCGCATGACGGCCTCACCGTCGGCGAGGTTCGGTGCGTCGACGAGGCGAACGATACGCTTGTCGCCCTTCGACTTGCGGAGGTACATCCGGAACGTCGACTTGTGGCCGAGGATGTTGCCACCGATAGGCTGCGTCGGGTCGCCGAAGTAGGAGTCGGGGTTCGAGGCGACCTGGTTCGTCACGAGCACGGCGGCGTTGTAGAGGTTGCCGACGCGGTCCAGGTCGTGGAGGTGACGGTTGAGTTTCTGCTGGCGGTCGGCGAGTTGACCACGGCCGACGTACTCCGCGCGGAAGTGTGCCGTGAGCGAGTCGACACAGAGCAGACGAACCGGCCACTCGGTGTCTTCGTGCTCTTGGGCGAGTTCCTCGGCCTTCTCGGCGAGGAGCATCTGGTGGTTGGAGTTGAACGCCTTCGCGACGTGAATCTTGTCGAGGACGTCCGCGATGAGTTCGTCCATCGCCGCCTCGTCGTCGGGCGAGCCCTCGATTTCGCGGTCGTCCATCGTCGCCTGCAGGACGTCGTCGTTGAGGCCACGAACCATGTCGTCGATACGCTCGGGGCGGAACGTGTCTTCCGAGTCGATGAAGATGACGCTGCCGCGGAGACCGCCGACCTCCTTCGGAAGTTGGACGTTGACGGACATCTGGTGGGTGATCTGGGACTTCCCGGCACCGAACTCACCGTAGGCTTCGGTGATGGACTGCGTCTCCAGTCCACCGCCGAGGAGGTCGTCTACTTCGGGAATCTGCCAGCTGAGCTTCCCAATCTTCTCTCGGTGTTCGAGGACGGCCGTTCCGGTCTCGAAGCCACCGATGTCGGCGGCGTTCTGGGCGGCGCGGACGATGTCCGTCGCCGTGCTGTCACCGACGTCCGCCTTCGTCGCGAGGTCTGCGGGACTCGCGACGGCGAGGCTCTCGTACGTGTTGAACCCAGCGTCTGTGAGTTTGTCTGCGGTTGCGGGACCGACTCCGGGGAGGTTTTCGAGATCGTCTTCTGCCATCGTAGTCGTTGGTTACGCCTATCGGCACATAAACCCTCGTTAACAGCAGAGTGAAAGTGAAACTGCCGGACGTCGTGGTGGTCGCTACCACGGTCTGACGAGGGTTTAGATGCGAAAAGCGCGCAGGCGACGAAGCGAGTGCGGAGAGCGACGCAGGTAAGGACAAAGCTAAGCGCGAATCGGACGGCTATAGCGAGGGGAACAGCGGAAGTGAAGCGGGCGACGAGCGCCAGGAGAAGCGGAGTGCGGCGGGAGTCAGAACGACGACGAGCGAAGACGGTGATGGAGGCTACTCGCCGCTACTCCCACGGGTGGCCGGTCGGTGAGTCGGGCCACAGCGGGTACCAGAACTGTTTGTCCTCTTCGACACCGAGTTCTCCGTCGAGGACAGTCTCCAGTTTGAATTCGAGGTTGCTGTCGCGCTCGTGACCGCGTTTCGGCGCGAACGGGTAGTACTTTCCGCGGCGGAACGAGTAGATCCAGTACGCCCGTGAGTCGTCCTTTCGGAAGCCGAACACGGCAGCGAGCAGGCGAGAGCCGTACCCCTGTTCGATGAACTCGTCGGCGGCGAAGTGGATGCTCGTCACGAGGTCTTCGGGGTCGTCGTCTTCGAGGACGACCCAGTGATAGCCGTGGTCGTCCGCGTACCGCTTGAACACGGTTCCGGTCTCTTCTCCACCCGCTTCGAGAATCGCTTCGACGTCGTTCAGCGTCTCGGCGAAGTCGGTGCTGTCCACGGAGGAGAAACAGAGCGCCGCCTCGCCGGCGGAGTCGAAGCCGAGGTCGGCCTCCATCGTCAGATACGCAGTACTCATCCCGAAGAGGTCCTCCGGGTCGGCCGCGCGAGTGGCGTCGGCCTCGGCGCGTAATCCGAGCGCCGAACGGAGCGAGTCGAACAGTCCCATGTGAGAGCCGTCGGGCCGGGTGGACTTAGGTCGTTTCCACCGTGCGTTCGAGTTCTCGAAGCCGAGCGATTCGGCGGTCGGTCGACGGATGAAGCCACGGCAACGGTGCGCTCGTCGGCGAGACGACACAGAACGCGCTGACGACGCCGAGGTCACGAGCGTCACTTGCCGGGGGAGAGGAGTCGTCGACAGTCAACGTCTGGAGCGCCGACGCGAGCGCCCCAGCGTCGCCGGTGAGCGCGACGGCCCCCCGGTCGGCGGCGTACTCTCGCGCTCGCGACAACAGCACGACGACGGGTGCAGTGAGGACGACGAGGACCGCCGAGAGAACACCGAAGAAGAGGCCGAGGAACACGGCTTGCAGGCTCTTCGAAGCGACGTCGACACTGGCCTCGGCAGTCGAGAGACCGACGAGCGTCGGCAGCGACGCGACGGTCATCACCGACGAGTCGTAGTTGGCGACGTGAGCGACCTCGTGGGCGAGGACGGCCGTGAGTTCGTCGCGAGAGAGCACGTCGAGCAGTCCGGTCGTGACGCAGACTGTCGCGTCACCGCGCCAGCCGACCGTGAACGCGTTGGCTTCGGAGCTGTCGACGACGGCGACGGCGGGCGTGGGAACGTCACCCTGCTGTGCGAGTCGGGAGACGAGTCCGACGAGTACCGGTTCTTCTCGGGCAGTGACGACGTTCGCGCCGACGCCACGGAGCGTCAGCGGTGGGCCTGCGACGAGGAAGACGAAGAGCAAACAGCCGAAGAGGAGCGCGACGAACGCGCCGAGCGAACCGAGCAGGTTGAGGAGGAGGGCAGTGAAGCCGACGTAGCCGACGAGGACTGCCCCGCCGGACACGACGGTGGTGGCGACGAGCCACCGGTCGCGGGACCAGTGCATAGCCGAAACGGAACCGCCGAACAGATAAGTGTAGTGACGTGTCGAGAAGTCGACGAAGCGGCGGGTTTACCGCGTCTCCATCTCCTTTTCGAGTTCGCGGAGTTTCGCGACGCGCTTCTCCGTACTCGGGTGCGTGCTGGCGATTTTCCCGATGAAACCGCTCTTGATGGGGATGATGAAGAACGCGTTCATCTCCGCCTGTTCACGCATATCCTCTTTCGGAACGTTGTCCATCCGACCCGAGATCTTCAGGAGCGCCGAGGCGAGCGCCGACGGTTTCCCGGTGATGACCGCGCCACCCCGGTCGGCGGCGTACTCGCGGTAGCGCGAGAGCGCGCGGATGAGGACGAACGAAATCACCCACACGACGAGTGAGAGCATGATTGCGACGATGACCGGAGCACCGCCCTCGCGACGGTCGCCACCACCGAAGAACCAGCCCCAGCGGACGACGAGGAACGCGATCGTCGAGAGGAACGACGCGATGGTCATGACCGCCACGTCACGGTTTTTAATGTGAGCCAGTTCGTGAGCAATGACACCTTCTAACTCATCACGATCGAGCGTCTGCATGATTCCCGTGGTGACACAGACGGCCGAGTTCTTCTGGTTACGACCCGTCGCGAAGGCGTTCGGGACGCGCGAGTCGGCGACGGCAACTTTCGGCTTCGGCAAGTCAGCCTGCTGTGAGAGTCGACCAATCATCGCGTGCAACTCGGGATACTCCTCCTCGGAAACTTCCTTCGCGCCCATGCTGTAGAGCGCGAGTTTGTCGCTGAAGAAGTACTGAACCGCGAGGAACGGTACCATTAGCACGAGGAACCCCACATACTGTGTCTGCGAGATGACGACCGCGAACACGAGGTAGAGAGCGAACAGGAGGAACATGGTCAGCACCATGCGACCCCTGAGTCCCCAGTCCGGTTTCCAATCCATGCGCCCCTCTAGCCACTCTGGTGTATAAACGCTGCCGGAGTTGGCTGTTTGGTGCCATGACACATACTCCTGCACCACAGAGGCAATCGAGGCCGTTCGAGTGAAACCCACGCCGTCCGGGGAACTGCCGAAATACCGGGCGACAAGGCGTGTGAACGCCCACCGTGACACACGGCAACATATTCCTGCCGAAAAAATATTATAATTAGGGGGTGAACCATTGAGTATGGCAACACGCCAGACAGCCCCCTCGGAAAACCACAAGTGTAGCTGTGGACAAACGTTCCCCACGACCGAGGACCTCGTCGCACACGCCCGGCGTGAGCACGGGCTGTGGGCGCACTGACGCACTGCCGGCACACCAGTCTACTTGTTCTATGCAGTCGACGTGAGAGCTATGGAGACAGTTCTCGTGACCGGCGGTCTCGGCCGTTCGGGTCGTTGGCTCGTCAACCACCTCGCCGATAGTTACAACGTCGTCTGCGTCGACGTCGACCACCCCGGCTTCGAAATCGACCCGCGTGAGCACGTCGACTTCCGCGCACTCGACTTGACCGACCGTGGCTCCGTCTTCGACCTCGTGACCGACCTCGACCCCGACGCCGTCGTCCACTGGGGTGCGATTCCCGCACCCGAGCGCCACGCTGGCGGCGACGTCTTCGAGAACAACACACTGTCGACCTACAACACCCTCGTCGCGGCGGGGAGAGTAGACGCACGCGTCGTCTGGGCGTCCAGCGAGAGTTCCTACGGCTTCCCCTTCGCCCGCGAGAAGACACTCCCGGACGAACTCCCCATCACCGAAGACCACGCTCAGCGCCCCGAAGACCCCTACGGCACCTCGAAAGTCGTCGGCGAAGAGATCGCGAAGATGGTCGTCCGCCGTCACGGGGTGTCTATCGCGTCCATCCGCCCCTCGTGGATTCAGTACCCCGGCGAGTACAACTGCCGGACTCTCCCGAGCGTCGAGTGGGACGACCCGTCGGACCTCGAAGCGGGGGCGGGCAACTTCTGGTCCTACGTCGACATCCGCGACGTAGCGACACTCGTCGCCGCCGCACTCGATGCCGAAGTGCCCGGTCACGAGGCGTTCCACGCCGCGGCGGCGGAGAACTACCTCGACCGACCGACGACCCGCGCAGTCGAGGCGTTCTTCGACGCGGTTCCCGAGAACTGCACTCTCGACGGCGACGCGTCGGCGTTGTCGACGGCGAAAGCCGAACGCCTGCTCGACTGGACGCCCGAGCACTCGTGGCGTGAGGCTGTGGACGAAACCGTCGAGGAACCGACGCTCTACGACTGAATCGGCGACGAGATTCGTCGGCTATTTTCGAGCGAGTCTCCTCGGACCAGCTATGGAAACTGTGCTCGTCACCGGCGGCCTCGGGAAATCGGGGCGTTGGCTCGTCGATAGCCTCGCAGAGAGCCACGACGTCGTCTGCGCCGACTTCTCGCACCCCGGATTCGACACGCAGGGAACGAAGGGTATCGAGTTCCGCGCGCTCGATTTGACGGAACGCGGGGCCGTCTTCGACCTCGTGACCGACATCGCTCCCGACGCCGTCGTCCACTGGGGAGCCATCCCCGTCGCGGGCCGGCATCCCGGCGGCGACGTCTTCGAGAACAACACGCTCGCCGCTTACAACGTCCTCGCGGCGGCGGGGCGAGTCGGTGCACGAGTCGTCCAAGCCTCCAGCGACGGTGCCTACGGTTTCTACGGCGCGGCGGAGACGCCCGTCCCGGACGAGTTACCCATCACCGAGGAGCACGCGCTGCGACCGGAGGACGACTACGGCCTCTCGAAAGTCGCCGCCGAGGAGATTGCGAAGTCCTTCGTCCGACGCGACGGCGTGCCAGTCGCCTCTATCCGCCCCTCGTGGATTCAGTACCCCGGTGAGTATCCCTGTCGCGACGACGGGTACCTCTCAGACCTCGCGGCGGGCGCGGGCAACTACTGGTCCTACGTCGACATCCGCGACGTGGTGGGTCTGGTGGAGGCGGCACTGGAAGGGACGAAAGACGGGCGAATCGAAGACCACGAAGCGTTCAACTGCGTCGGCCCGGACAACGCGCTCGGTAAGCCGCTTGCAGACCTCGTAGAGGAGTTCTACGGGTCGCTGCCCGCGGACTGCTCGGTCGAAGGAGACGCGTCGGCGTATTCGGTCGCGAAAGCCGAGGACGTGCTCGGATGGACCCCGGAACACTCGTGGCGTGAGTCGGTCGACGAAGCCGCCGCCGACCCCGAACTGACGGGCTGAGCAGAGAGTCGAGTGTCTCGGCGACGCGCTGGTCACTGTACTCGGGGAGAGAATATCTATGTCCTCAGGAAGCGTTCTGCTGGTATGAGTTACCGTCTCCAGAGTGCCGTGGGTTCCGTCGTCGAGTCTGTCGGTGCCAGCGAGCGCCGTCGCGTACTGGTGGCACTCGGGATTCCACTGCTCTTCTGGCTCACAGTCGAGTTGGCAGCGAATCTCGGATTCCTCCCGCTCGTCCTCGCCGTCGGGCTAGCCGCGTATCTGTACACGCGGGAGACGGAACAGGAGACGCTGGCAGCCGGTTTCGCGGGAGTCGGCCTCCTACTGGCCTCGCTGTTTCTACTCCAGTTGTACTGGGTCGGTGCCACCGGGAGCACGGAACCGCTGGCCGACGCCGCTACGAGGCTCTCCGGATGGCTTCTGACGGGAGTGGTGCTGCTCGGACTCGGCTACTGGCTGTACAGAGTAGAGGTCTGAGACGAGTATCCGCTCGTTCGTCGGGAGGCCGAACATAGCTGACGCTTCGCGGGGCTTAAACGCCACAAAAACGTACGAACGCGCAACATGAGCGAGTCACGCGAGTTCTGTCCGCGTTGTGGCGACCCCGTCGAAGACCGGGAGGAACCGCTTCCCGGAATGCCCCGCGAGAAGGACGCCGTTCTCTGTGACGCCTGCTACTTCGAGGACTTCGACCTCGTCGACGCCCCCGAACGCGTCGAAGTGATGGTCTGTGCCCACTGCGGGGCCGTCTACCGCGGCAACCGCTGGGTCGACGTCGGCGCGAAAGACTACACCGACGTCGCCATCGACGAAGTCTCGAACGCCCTCGGTATCCACCTGAAAGCCCAGGACGTGTCGTGGGCCGTCGAACCCGAGCAGGTCGACCAGAACACCATCCGGATGCACTGTCAGTTCACGGGGATGGTCCGAGACACCTTCCTCGAAGAGGAAGTCGTCGTCCCCGTCAACATCTCTCGACAGACCTGCAAGCAGTGTGGGAAGAAAGCCGGCGGCTACTGGGCGAGCCTCGTCCAACTGCGGGGAACCGAGCGTGTGCCGACGGCGGACGAAGACGCCCGCGCCGTCGAAATCGCCGAGGACATCATCGCCGACCGAGAGGAGGCAGGTGACCGCGGCGCGTTCATCACCGAGACCCAAGAGACCGACGAGGGCGTGGACATCAAACTCTCGACGAACCAGTTGGGACAGGCTATCTCCAACCGTATCACGCGAGAACTCGGCGGTCACGTCAAGACCTACCCGACGCTGGTGACCGAAGACGGCGACGGCAACGAAGTGTACCGCGTCACCTACGCGATTCGCCTGCCGAAGTTCACGCCGGGCGACGTCATCGAACTCGACGACGACGACGAGGGCCCGATTCTGGTCACGAGTTCTCGCGGCAACCTCAAAGGGACCCGACTCACGACCGGCGAACACTACGAGTCGCGGTTCGAGGAGGGTGAGACGCCGCCGGCGACGAAACTGGGGACCGTCGACGACGCCGAGGAGACGACTGTCGTCACCGTCGAAGACGACCACGCAGTGCAGGTGCTCGACCCCGAGACGTACGAGGCCAAGACCATCGCTCGACCGGACTTCTTTGACCCCGAGAAACCGACGGTCGCGGTGCTCAAGAGTCGGGCGGGGCTACACGTCGTTCCGGAGAGCGAGACGTAAGGACAGCGAGAATAACGTTAGTCGGCGCGAGGGGCAGGACGCTCGGTCTGGGCGCCGACCGTCGGTGTCTCGGGGCGCTGTTCGATGCCGTACTGGTGGAGGACTGCAGCGAACTCTTCTTCGGTCCGCCCGGCGCGGGAGGCCGCCTGCGAGAGCGTCAGTGTCTCGCTACGGTACAGTGTCAGAGCCTGCGTGAGGGCGTGGGAGTGCATCGGTGTACACTACCCTGTACTGAGAGGAAGTATGTAAAGCTATCGTGAGAATCGCTCTCAGTATCTTTCGCCTACCGAGTTTAGGGTGAACATATTTGGACATATGAGGTGAGAAAGTGGACAATCAACCAAAGTAGTTAACAATCATTTAGAACCTGTTGGGCAATATTCGCCAGTACGCGACGAACGAGCAGAAGAGGCCCTGTGGGAGTCGTTTCCAGTGAGAATGACTGTCACAGACTCGTGCGAGAACGTGACAATCTCACGAAGAGAGTCGTCGCTCTGTGTCGGCGCGTGAACGCACCAGGGAGTAAAAAAGAGGGATGGCAAAGAAAAGTGAGTTGAAAGCGAACAGACGACGCTAGTTGTCTCCCCAGACGTCCGACAGGGGATGGTTCTTCCGCTGCTCTGCGCTGGATTGCTTGACGCCGGACGAGGTGTTTCCCGAACGACGTCGGCTCCGCCGACCCGACCGACCGGTTCGGTGGCCGCCGGACACCTCGCCGAGGGCCGCCTGCGGGTCGAAGTCGGGAAGGTCGGGTGTCGACATCCGTGTCACCTGCTCGGCGAACCAGTCGGGCATGTCGGGTTCGGCGCGGTCGAACAGGTCGAGCAGGCTCGAGTCCGCGAGGTAGGTGTCGCCGTAGTCGTCGGGCGCGCGGACGACCCGCCCACACGCTTGGATCACGGTCCGGAGCGCCGCACGGTGATACCACGCCCACTGACCCTCTTCCAGTCGGCGCGCGACTCGTGAGTCGCTCGTGTTGAGGTACGGAGCCTTACACAGCACCTGCCAGCGACAGAGGTCACCTTTCAGGTCCAGCGCCTCCTCCATCTTCACCGAGAGGAACAGTTCGGGTTCGTCGGTGGCCTTCCACGCGTCCAGTTCGTCGTCGCGGTCCTCGCGCGTGTGGATACGGACCCTGTCGCCGACGCCGAACTCCGCCAGCGTCGTCGCCAGTTTCTCCTGAATCCCGTAGGAGTGGGCGTGGACCAGTCCCTTCTGGTCGGGGTGTTTCGCCATCAGTCGCACCAAGAGACGAGCAATCTTCGGAATCGTCTCGTCGCGGTGTTCGAACGTCATCTTTCCCTGCGTCACGTCGTACAACGGTCTGTTCTCGACGGGGAACGTGTGGCCGACGTCGACGAGGGCGACGTTCGCCGGGTCCAACCCGACCTGTCGACAGAAGGCGTCTTTGTTCAGAATCGTCGCCGAGAGGAGTGCGAACTTGTTGCCGCGGTCCCAGACGGTGTGGTGCAGATACTTCTCGGGATTGAGAGGCTTGATGACGAGCGGGCTTCCCTCGCCGGCCTCTTGGTCGACGACCCACGTCGTCGCGCTCGTCGGGTCGCGATAGTCCTCGACGAACCACTTCAGTTCGCCGTGGAGCTCTTGGAGTCTGTCGCGGCGGGCGGCCTCGTCGGGCGTCAACTCGGGTTTCGCGACGAGGTCGTCTTTCGCGCGCTTACAGACGCCCATCAGCGTCTCGGCGAACCGCGCCGCGCGGTCGACGGAGTCGTCCGCGCTCGAAACGTCGGGAACGCCGATATCGTCCCAGACGGGAACGGTTCGGGGTTTGACCTCGATGGTGGCGTACATCTCCGCCCACTCGGCGAGTCCGTGCGCCTCGTCGACGACGACGACGTCCCGTTTCCGAAAGACGTCGGACCCGGCGGTCTGCATGAAGTACGCGAGCGTCATCGCCGCGATAGAGCGAGACGAGGCGATAGCGCGGTCCGAGAAGTACGGACAGCGATGCCGAACAGTACAGTCGAACCCCTTCTCGCGGACGCAGGGCGCACGGTTGACGGGCGTGTCGTGTTCGCCCGGGAGGATGCAGTCGTAGTTGCCCTTCCCACGGATAATCTTCAAATCGGAGAGCAGGTCGTCGGTGGCGACGTCGTCGAGTTGCGAGACCTGCGGGGTGGTGTAGTAGGCATCGGTGGCCTCCTTCGGTTCGGCCTCGTCGACCCGGCGGGCGCAACCGGCAATTGCTCTGGCGAGGAGCGACTTGCCGCTCCCGGTGGGCGCACGCACGAGAACTACGTCGTTGCCGGCGGCGAACGCGTCCCGGATGTCGCGGAGCGCCTGCTCCTGATTACCCCGGTAGCTGGGCGCGGGGAACCCCTCGAAGATGCGGTCCGGGTTCACGTTCGTTCCTGTCTCTGCCCCAGCCTAAATCCACCGTTCGGTGAAGGCCTCGGCCGGGTCGTCGCCGTCACCACGCCGCAGCATCCTCGCTACTGTCACAGCCGTCACCACACCGCGACATCTTCTGTACTGTCACGGCCGCTACAGTGCCGCGACATCTTCTGTACTGCCGCGGCCGCTACAGTGCCGCGACATCCTCCGCCGTCACCTCTCGGTCGTCCGGCAACCGCTCGATACAGTCGAAACAGAGGAAGTACTCACTGCCGTCGACGAGTTCGAGTTCGATGCCACCGGTCGACTCGTTGGCGAAACTCCAGAAATCGCCGATACCGCCGGCGATTCGGACGGCTTTTCCGCAGGCGTCACAGGGTTCGCTAGTCATCGAGTGAAAGACTGCGCGGAACGACAAGAGCCTTCCCCGACACACATTCATGGTCCATGCTCTCGTTACTCTCACGTATGGAGGTGAACTGCGAGGACTGTGCCGGCTGCTGTCTCGACTGGCGACCCCTCGTCTCGGAGGCTACCGAACGACCCGCCGCGTTCGACCGGGAGCGTCGCGGTCGCCGCCCGTCGCTCGACGACACCTACAACCTCGTTCCGCTCGCGCGCGACGAGGTACGCGACTTCCTCGATGCGGGCTACGGTGACGTGATGATACCTCGCCTCTGGGAAGCCGACGAGGGCGACGACAGCGTCACCGTCGACGGATACGACCTCGTCGCAATCGCCGACCGACCGGTGTTCTTCGTCGGCCTGCGAAAGCCACCGAAACCGGTCGCTCCGTTCGGAGTCGACTCCCACTGGCTCGACACCTGCGTCTTTCTCGACCCGGACACGCTCCGCTGTCGCATCCACGGGTCGCCACTCTACCCGCGCACCTGCAGCGACTACCCCGGCCAGAACCTCACACTCGACCGTGAGACGGAGTGCGAGCGCGTCGAGGCGGAGTTTGACGGCGAACGACTGCTCGACGACACCCCGCCCGAGACGGTCGGACTCGCACTCGGCCCGCAGGCACTGGGCGCGAAACTGTTCGTCTACCCCGACCCCGACGACCTGACGGGCGTAGTCGACCGACTCGTCCGAAGAGACCTCACTCCCGCCGACCGTGCGCAGTTCGTCGGCGCCGCCGTCGGGTCGAGTCCGGGGACGACGACGGTCGACGAGATGCGTGCCGAGGAGGCGAGAGAAACAGCACTCGCCGCCGACTCGTGGGCCGGGCAAGCAATCGAGGCGTGGGAGGAGGTGGCAGGGGCGGTAGGGTCGACCGTAGACGGTGACGCCGTCTCGGGAGCGACCGTCGAAGTAGCTCGTGGTGCACCTAAAACAGGAGAGTAGAGCCGTGCAAACGACTCGACTCGGCGGGAACAGTTATCCACCCCCCGAGCGTGGATTCGGAGCATGAACGTCCTCGTCACGGGTGCGACCGGGTTCGTCGGGAGGCGGCTCGTCTCCGCACTACTCGATGGTGGCTACGAGGTGACCGCCCTCGTTCGCGACGCCGACCGCTACGATGAGCCGAACGGTGTCCGTGTCGTCGAAGGTGACCTACTCGAACCGGGGAGTTTCGACCAGGCGCTCGACGTCGACGCCGCGTACTATCTCGTCCACTCGATGCAGTCAGGCAGCGACTTCGAGGAGCGCGACCGGTTGGCGGCGCGCACCTTCGCCGACGCGGCCAGCGAGGCGGGTATCGAGCGCGTCATCTACCTCGGCGGACTCGGGTCGGGGCGCGACCGCCTGTCGAAACATCTCCGGTCGCGACGAGAGGTCGAACAGATCCTCGGCGAGGGAGACTACGAGTTGACGACACTGCGGGCGGCCATCGTCGTCGGCGAAGGAAGTGCGAGCTTCGAGATGATAGAACAGTTGGCCAAGCGCCTCCCGGTGATGGTGACACCACAGTGGGTCCAGACGGAGTGCCAACCCATCGCCATCGACGACGTCGTCGCGTATCTCGTCGGTGTCCTCGACGTGCCGGAGACGGCGGGTGAGACGTACGAAATCGGCGGGCCGGAGGTGTTGACCTACGGCGAACTGCTGCAGCGAACCGGCGCACAACTCGGACAGTCGACCCGAATCGTCGCCGTCCCGGTGTTGACACCGCGACTCTCCGCCTACTGGGTCGACCTGGTCACCGACGTGCCTCGGAGTGTCGCCCGACCGCTCATCGAGGGGCTGAAGAACCCAGTCGTGGTCGAAGACACCCGCATCCGTGACCTCATCCCCATCGAGTTGACGCCGTTCGACGTCGCCGTCGAGCGAGCGCTCGGCACCGACCGTCTGGACCCAACTCGGTCGACGTCGGCCGAGCCGACACGGGCCGATTAAGCCACGTGCTCCCTATCCTGCTGCTATGAGTCTGTTGGGAACCGAGTACGGTGAGGCGTGGGCCTACGAGAGCATCGTGGGTGCGTTGCCCGGAGTCAACCTGAGCGAACCACAAGCCGTCGCGTTCCAGTTCGTCCTCTTCGAGGTACTGATTCTACTCTTTGCCTGGGTGTACGACCTGTGGGACGCCGCCATCGCGGGAACCGCCGCCGTCGCCGTCGCCGTCGTCGGCAGCGTCGCGATGCTCCGACTGGGGGCAGGGACACGGTCGCTCGACCTACCTGGAACGTATCGGCGGGTACTGTTCGGGTCGAGTATCGAGGTAGTGCTCGCGGTGCTCGCGTTCATCGCACTCGTCACTCACCTGTTCGTCTTCGACCCACAACAGGCCGCAGCGGTCGGTGAACCGTCACTACTCGACCGACTGTTCGGGCCAGAGCCGCCCGTCGTCGTCGTCTACCTGATGCTCCTCGTCCTCTGGGACCTCTGTTACCGCATCGGCACGTCGTGGTGGACGGCCGTCGTCGCCCTGTGGCGGTCCTACCGGTACACGTTCGACGACGAGACGGTCGACGCTCTTCGACGGCTGGACGCGACGAACGTCGGGTTCGCGCTCGCACAGATGCTGCTCGTCCCGTTCCTCCTCGACGAACCAGTGCTGTTGCTCGCCGTCGGTGGACACGTCGTCGCGGTGACGCTCGTCTCGACGGGTGCACTCGCGACACTGCAGAAAGCCTGAACCCGCTAGTTACCCTTCATTTCCTTGAACTGGTCGAGTAAGGCGTCGGCCGAGTCCCCCGAGTCGAACTCGAGTCGGCCGTGGTACTCTGTACGCATCTCGGAGAAGTCGGTGTCGACTTGTCCAGTTTTCTTCGCACGGCGTTCGTGTTCTTCCTCGTCATAGGCACCCATTGACATGGTACAGCATGTCTTGGGAATGGCCCTATAAAAATATGACGATTAAAATAGACAATGATGAAGAAACGCTCGTGGATGAGTTAGCGGGAGAGGCCCGTGCGCAAGAGGTAAACCCTCCGACGAAGTAGCCACGCCCGTGGCACGACCCCTTCGTTTCCGGCACGCCCCCGGGAAGTGGACGAAGCACCGGATCCGGAACGAGGTGTTCCAACCGCTCGACGACAACCTGGGTGCGACGATGCGAGCACCGTGGTACAAACCGCCGTCGGGGTACGAGGCCTACCGCTTCGAGATGGACAACGGCGACATCGCCCTCTTCGTGTGGAACGACGAAGGAGCGTACTGGCTCGGTAACACCGAGACGCCGAGCAGCCTCTGGCGGACGGACAAGTTCGGCTTCACCGAAGTTCCGTATCCGATTACTCGCTGGGCCGAGCGAGAACTCCTCGCCCAACTGTACGAGGAGTCGCCGTGGCTCGAACCGTTCCCGCACGTCGCGTGGTTCTTCCTCCCCGTCTTCCTCTCGAAAGACGGCCGACACACCACCCGTGAGTTCTTCGACGAACACGCTGCGGGCTTTCCGGACGCGACGCGCGACGAAGCGCTCGGATTCTACGAACGATTCCTCCACACCGGCGCACTCGACGACTATCGAGAACTCATGGCCGGAAAGTTGGGCACCTCACAGCAGGTCGACCTCGTTCGGATGTCAGCGTCGATGGGCGAGTTCAACGTCGCGAAAGTGCTCCACGACGCCGGCTACGACCTCACACCGGAAATCGAAGTGACGACTGGTCACTCACTGGACTATCGAGCAGACCGTCCCGGCGAGGACGGAACACTCGTCGAAGTGACGCGCCCGCTCCCGCCGAACCGACGGTCGGCGAACACCCCCGTCGCCGCCGTCCGCGACACTGCCGAGACGAAGACGAACGGCCAGTTGGCGAACCACGGTGGTGGCGTCACGCTCTTCGTCGACTGCTCGTCGTTCCCGGACGACGATTGGTTCGCCGTCCGCGGCGAGCAACCCGAGGTACGACACAAACCGGCCGTCGTCTTCCGGGTCCGTCCGGACGGGCGCGTCGAAGGCTACTCGAAAGGGTCGGTTCCGCTCGACTTGGACGACGGTCTCACGTGGGTCTGAGTCGGCGACGAACGCGAGTCACGTTTCTCACGCTGCTGATTCGGTCAAGAACCAGGGCGGAGCGACGTGGTCACGACGTGACCGGGCGCAACTGACTCCCCTGATTAATGGCCTGATAGAGTAGGCAGTAAGGAGAACTTCGAGAACCACCTTAGTGTGCAGTACAATCTGTCGGACGGACCCTTGCCCGGAGTTCAGAGCGACAGATTGTGGCATTCCAGTCGACGACGTCCGCTCATCGCGGACGTCTTCCGGTCCCAGCATCGATAGTTTCGTTTCGTCGTTCGACTACTGAGCGAGCGCTGGCTCTCGAAGAGTGACTTTTCAGTCCGAGGGCGCGTCGTGACTCGCCGTCGTAGCCGTCGAAAAATCCGCAAAAGTCCGCGAGAGTCCGCGGGAGTTCGCGAAACTCCGAGCCGTGGTGAGTCTGTTCGGTGTGGTTAGAACGACACCGGGTCGGGACCGGTCTCACCGAGTGTGTACACGTCGCGGTCGCTGTAGAACCGCCGCCCGATAGCCTGGTGGCTCACACCCGTGAAGACCGCGTCTCGAAGGTCCTGTGGCCCGTGATAGGTCTCAGAGCCGAGGCGTTCGAGGACTGCCTGGAGTGTTTCGGACCCGTCTGCAAGTTCGATTTCGTGGTCGCCGTGTGCTTCGATGAGTTCCTCGCTCGTTGCGGGGTACTCGTAGCCATCGATCAGGTCTCCGGTGCCGTTGAGGCGCATCGTACTACGGTGTAGCCGAGAGTGGATTATAATGGTTTTCCATGCACAACCTTCGAGGCCACAGTAGTCCTTAATCTTCCTTAATGACGGTCGAGAGAGAAACCCTTTCGGCACGAGCGACGGAGGAGAGGTATGATGAACGTGGGCGACGCGAACGGCAGCGCGACGGGGGTTCCCGACGATGACAGCACGGCCGAAGAGGCTCCTGCCGCAGACCTGCATCTCCACACGACGGTATCAGACGGGACGCTCACCGTCTCTGCGCTGCCGGATGCGGCACGGGCGGGCGGCGTCGACACCGTCGCCGTCACCGACCACGACCGGGTTCATCCCGGCCTCGACGCACCGGTGACGGTTCACGACGGCGTCACCGTCATTCGAGGTATCGAACTTCGCGTCGACGCCGGCGCACAGAACGTCGACCTGTTGGGATACGCCGTCGACCCGACACCCGCACTCGACGACGAGTTACGTCGACTACAGGAGAACAGAAAGGAGCGCGCCCGTGCCATCGTCGCCTGCGTCGAGAATCGCCTCGGCGTGGCGCTCGACGTCGACATCCACGACGGTATCGGTCGCCCACACATCGCACGGGCCATCGACGCCAGCGACGCCGACTACGACTTCCAAGGCGCGTTCGACCACCTCATCGGTGACGGAGGGCCGTGCTACGTCGCTCGCGAACTGCCCTCCTTCGAGTACGGCGTCGACCTCCTGACCGAGTCGTGTGCCGTCGTCGGCCTCGCCCACCCGTTTCGGTATCCGGACCCTGCGGCGGCGCTGGCCTTGACCGACCAGTTGGACGCGGTCGAACGCTACTACCCCTACGACGCTCCGCCCAACGCCGACGAGGTAGCCCGACTGGACGCACTCGTCGAGAGCCACGACCTGTTGGCGACGGGTGGCAGTGACGCCCACGACGCGACCCTCGGACGAGCGGGGCCACCTCGTACAGCGTTCGACCGATTCGCCGCACGACTGCCGAGAGCGGAGGGTTAAACGTGGTCGGGGCCGAAGTGGTTCGTATGCAGTGCCATTACTGCGACCGCGATGCCGCATACGCCGCCGAGAAAGACGGCATCAAAGTCGGTCTCTGCCAAGCGCACTTCCAAGAGCGGATGGAGGAACTCGCCGAGTCCGACGAACTCGCTGCCCTGCGCGAGCAAATCGACGTCGACCGGACAGAGTAGACCCGTTCTGTCGCTCAGAGAAGCCGACCCGAGAAGACGAACAGACCGGCGAGGATAATCTCGAACGAGAGCGTCCCGAGTGCCGACAGAACTACGAACCGCCGGACGTCGAGTTCCGAGAACCCTGCCGGGACGGTCAACATTCCCCGCGTGAACAGCATCGTGTTACTCAACGGTACCACGATTGGCCCCCAGCGGTCGAACCAGCCGTCGAACTTGTCGAGTCGCTCCTCGCTGATACGGAACCACCGCTTTCCGAGGAGGTAGTCGCGCCCGCCTCGCTTGGCGACCATGAACAGCACGCACTGGCCGATGGTCGCACCGAGGACGGCGATACCGATGATCAAGAGGTTCTCCGGCGCGAACAGCCGAGAGGTGTTCCCGATGAGCAAGATAGCACCGGGAACGATGAGTTCGCTCGGCATGATGTACATCAACATCGCTCCTTCGAGGACGAAGACGAGGAGGAGGACGAGAAAGGCGTATTCGGAGTTGAAAAGCTCCTGGAGATACGGCGGCATCTCCCCGAGTTGGAGCAAGGTGGTCATTGTCCATGTGTAGCCAACTCCCGAATAAATCGTTTGTGACCTCGTGTGCGGACAGTGAGAAGAGAAGAGAGTGTATCCGAAGTCAGCACGACGCCTCGTTGCATCCCCGTGGCGCGTGGCTTCGTCGCCTTCCGGCGGCGAACCACGCACGCGAGGGATGACTGAGTAAGCGAGCGAAGCGAGTGAACGAAGAAATCGGTTGGGGAGGACGTGGCTGTGCTGAAGGTGGGACTGAAAGGGGACGTGTTCTCGTCAGACGAGACGATGCAAGCACCACAGGCGAAGCCGAGGAGCACAGCGAATCGCAGGCGACGAGAACACGTGGGTTTTCGAGCTGATGTAGTCGGGAAATCTCAGTAACTGCAAACCGAGGTCTCTGTTGAAATGCACTGCTGATGACAGTCTTTCAAGGTCGTGCTGAATACAGAGCGCATAGTCAGCACGGCAGAATTTTGAATCTAGTGGCACTGTCTAGATAAGGAACGAGCAGGTCGAAAAGTTAGTGATCTATGCTACTCTCAAACCTGCTCAAGCAGAGTTTAGACACCGCTACGCTTGAATGTTGGCAGCGGGAGCGGACGGCGACGCCCGTCAGGGCGTTCGCCGTCCGACTCCATGCTGCCGGTTTGTCGCTTAGAGAGACAGAAGCGATTCTTCGGCTGCTCGGCGTAGAACGCTCGTTTCAGGCAATCTTTCAGTGGGTACATCGGCTGGCTGACAGCGTCTCAGACCCGCCGAAGGCGACGCCGAGGCGGGTCGCGGTCGACGAGACCGCTGTCAAAATCAACGGTGAGTGGTCTTGGTTAT
>NZ_FOTC01000010.1 GCF_900114455.1 Halogranum rubrum
ACGAGACTCGAGATTCTCGTCGATATATGCAACGTGTGACGGCCGCTACCCGCTGAATATCGGCGAAACGGGAAATTAGGCGAATAAGGTTACCTATCCTATATGAATGCAAGTCCAGACGATAAATGAAAATCGAGGGGGAGAACCGCTAAGACTGCTCAATTATCCACGGAAAAGCCCTCATTCGTATTTGCAAACCGCAGTCCTGAACACTCACGATATACCGACGAGGAATAGATACGCGAACTGTCAAACGTGACCGCGTGTCCACTCGACCCGGTCAGTTACTGTGAAGGAGACGCTCCTTGGTCATCGATCTGCTCGTACATCTCGTCGGGGAAGGGGAGGCTCCCATAGATCGAGTACGGACACTGGTCGCGCCCGATGCAGTACCGCTGCATATCATCATTCGCACAATTCATCGGGAGGGGGATTTCGCCGCCGATGTCGTTGTCGAGTTCGTACCGAATCTGGTACTCAGTCACCTCGTCGTCGTACCAGGGCCACCGCGAGAACAGGTCTTTCACGTCGCTGATAAATTCCTCCGTACTCGCGTCCCGGTACTGTGGGAGCCACCACGCCATCCGCACCAGATTGAACAGATCCTTCCGAACGGGTTTCTTCTCCTGCAGGCGCTCGTCCATCGCCGCCATGCAGGGCAACTCGAACAGATCTTCGAGTTCATCGACGTAGAGGGGTTGCGCACCGTCACTGTATTCGGTGAGCGTGTACCGATTCAAGCGCGCGTTCTCAACGGTGACGCTCGCGTGATCGCGATTCCGCGAGAGCACCGTCCCGAGACTTCGCGGCGAGGAGATGGACTCACAGACCTGTCGCTCCCACGTTCGGTCCGGCTCGTATGCGTCAACCGCTTCGTAGAGGTCGCGTGCAGTCTGCGTCTCTCCGAGTTGGGCGACGTCGTCGTCTGCGTCGGAGACAGCGTTGATGATCGTCAGCAGGTCACGTTTCTGCCGGCTCCAGTTCTCCCACACGCGATGGGTTTGTCCGGCCTGGAAGAACCGGTCGATACGGTCAGTGATCGCCGATTCGTTCGCGGTGAGCCAGCTTCGTTGGTCTGCGGTCAGCACCTCTTCTTGAACTGCGAGCAGCCGGCCAAAGGCGTCCTCTGCGTACTCGCGGTACTTCGCCATAAAATCCGAGACGGGGACGTACAGGTGGTTGTCCGCGATGTGGGCCTGGATCTCGCCCTGCTGGTTCTCATCCCCCTCCGAACGAGCGAGGCACTTTCGTGAGGCGGCGACGAGCGGGATTTCGAGGTAATACCCCTCTCCGAACTCGGGGCGTTCGGTGATGTCCGTACAGACACGCCCCGGATGGACACCGTCCTCGCCGGGATCTTTCGCGTAGAGGGTTTCGGCGATTTCCTGGTGGAGCGACCAGTCTTCGTACTCGCGAACGAGTGAGGCGATATTGTTGACGTAGAGTTCGCGGAGATCACCGAGGAGCGCGAGATGACGGGGCGGCGTATCCTCGAGTTTCGGATGGTCCATGATGCAGACCGCCCCGAGAGTCGTGAGGGTGGCTAGCGCTCCCGGATCGTCGACATAGGGGCGCTCCGCCGCCTCCTCCCGTGTGCTCGGCGCGAACGCATCGATAGTGAACCGCTCGATATCTGCGAGCATCTTCTTGGTCTGCTGCTCGCCATCGACCGTCCAGCGCTGATACCCACGCTCGAACAGCTGCGTGAGCTGTAACTCTCCTTTGTCTCGGGGGAGGGCCGCGACTCGATACGCCGTGTACTCGTCGTCTGTGGGCGTGTCTCGGCTCATGATTCGAGGAAGTTGGGCGTCGCTTCGGTTCGGAAGTCGAATCCCGGATCGTCGATGGGCTGGACGACACGCGAGACGTCGGCGTGTATCGAGTACGGCAGCCGCATCACCCGACGCCGGTCGGCCGTAACGACTGGATCGATAGGAATCTCGTACTCGTCGAGGAGCAGATCGTTGATGACTTCGCGACTTTGCTCGTCGTAGTGGTGTTCGAGATCCGTATCGAGCAAGTAGACGTGACAGCCCTGCCCCGAGTAGACGACCATCGTCTCGTCGGCTGCAAAGTCGTCCTCGAAGATGTCCCGGACGGCAAATCCGTACTCAAGAGCCTGCTCGATATCCTCGAACGCGTAGGGATATCCCTCAGGTGGGCTGTCAAGGACACCTGTGGCACGAAGTTGCTCAGTCCCGACATCGTCGGCTCTCCCATTGGTTGATTCATTGGAAGCGCGCTGTGCGGCGATGTCCTTCGCGTCGATATCGACCGCGAGGACCCATGGTTGCTCCCAGTGCTCGAGCGCGTAGTAGACTGCATCAGGGCGTGGTTCTGGTCGTTCTAATAGATCCGGATCTGCGAGCGCGTAGTTGCTCCCTTGAGCGGGGTCGTAGCGTGCGGGGTACTGGATGAATTCGACGAGGTCCTCCACCGAGCCGAACTGCTGGATGGCTCGTTCGCCGGAGTCGCTGGTCTGCCAGGTATTGCGGCGGATGAACGATCGATCGGGAGCGTTCTGCTTCCGGATCGGGTATGCCTCGCGGAAGGCGATGGCGTACTGCTTAGGGCCACTGGCTGTGAGGAATGACGGAAGGGCGTCGAGGTGGTCCGGAAACGTCTCTGTGTAGTAGGTGTGCAGTTCCTCGCGAGTCGCTTCTCGCCATTTTCCAGTCACGGCTCTTGGTCGACCTCCGTTTTCAGGCTCCGGAACGTGTGGAGAGCGTCCATTCCCTGCAGGCCGTGGTCGTTGATCGCTGCGCGAAGCGAACTAATCGTCCGGGTTTGCGTGGACGTCAACGAGATATCGACTGTGTCAGTGTCTGTGAGCGACTCGATGATCTCCAGAATGAGGTCCTTGTCTTCACACGCCCAGACAGCAGCCGCGTCGACGCTCGCTAGTTTCTCGTAATCCGAGAGCAGCGCGTCGGGATTGTTGCTCGGGGTTTCGACTTCCCCTACCCAGATGAGGTCGTCGTCGGTGTCGAACCCAGCAACGTCAAACACGATATCCTCCGTATGCTGATGGTAGACGGCCGTGCGAGCAACGTCTTCCTGCTGGGTGAGCCATGCTTCGAGGAACACAACGGCAGCCTTGTGTGGCGTTTTCTCACCGAGATCGCCGATACCTGGGCTGGCGTCAAGCGACCGATCGAGGAACCGTCGCCCGGCGGGGAGGACTGTGTAGTACGTCTGCCAGAACGAGCGGTGTTCTTCGATGAACTCCTTCTCTTTGAGCGTCTCGAGGTCGAGATTGGAGAATGGCTCTTTGAGCACGGTCATGCTCTCCAGCAGCGAATACTCCTCGACCTGGTGGTTCATCGCATCCAGTACGAGACCGAGGAAGGCGGCCTCGTCACGCGTGATGCCTTCCTCGCGGAGCGTCTCATCCGGAATGCTCGTCGTCGCGTCCTTGAAACGGGTCGAGTGTGACGCATCGGGATTCTGACTCACCTCTGAATCTTGTTGGTGCTCTGACCCACCGTTGGGAGCAGCGGCGACGGACTCCTCAGAAGCGTCATCAAGCGATGCGAAGTCCTGGATAGTTACCTCAATCCCGTACGATTCGGCGTGCTCGGTGATGGTCCCGAGTCGAGTGAAGAGTTCACTGGATGTCGAAGCGGTGGAACGAGCGCGTTTGGCGGCCACGAACACGTCGTCTTTAGACGCGAATTGACAGCACGCACTGGCCTTCCGCTCCTCGGACGCAGTATATTCGGACCTACAGATGTCGCAGACGTAGCACTCGGTGTCCGTGTCGTAACTCACGTGCTCGGGCAGCGAATTCCCACTTGTCGTCTCCGCCGAATCCTCTGTGTCCTCGTTGCTGTCCGTAGTTTGGATTCCTGAAGCCTCGCTGCGCTCCTCACGGTGTTCTGACGCTGCTTGTCCCGCAGCCGAGAGTTGTTGGCTTCCCTCGGCTTCCTGTTGCTCGTCTGCAGTAGCGCCGAACATGGGC
This sequence comes from Halogranum rubrum, assembly GCF_900114455.1. Taxonomy (GTDB): domain Archaea; phylum Halobacteriota; class Halobacteria; order Halobacteriales; family Haloferacaceae; genus Halogranum; species Halogranum rubrum. The sequence goes on from NZ_FOTC01000010.1 coordinate 3,962, forward strand.
GCACTCCCGATATCTCGTTCGTCACTCGATGAGGTGCCGGTGTCGTCGGCTGTGCTCGCTGCCTCGTCTTTCGCAGAGACGCCTGTGTCGTCGCTCTCGCCATTCGCACCGAAGAATGGTGCATCCGATGGGCTACCGCCGTCGGCGGCTCCAGCGCCCGCTGTGCTCGCGCTCGACGATGCCGCCTCCGCGTCAGCGTCATCGCCCACCTCGTCAAGCGTCTCCCGAACCTCTTCGCGGGCAAATTGATTCGTCCGGCCCGGCAAACTGCACTCGTCCTGCGTTCGTCGCATCACCCGGGGAATCTGCTGTTCCTCGAAGAGATGCCGGTCGTCACCCGACAGTGGTGCATCGCTCTCGGGGTGGCCGTCGGGGATCGGTAGCGATGCAAGTGAGAACGGCGCCGGACCCGTCTGTCCGAACTGTGGACTCGGTAACTGGGCGATCCACTCACCGGCTGGCAGGCGACTCACGCGATTGCGGAACTCGGTCGTGCTGAGATTCTCGTGGGCCATCGACTCAGCGAGCTTCGCGTCCGTCGCGATATTCCCGATGAGCTTCGTCTTGACGTTGTTCAGAATCTCCGTGTACGCCCGGTCCGACGTGCTGTACTGCGCGACCTGTTCGGGGTACTGCAGGATCAGACCGAGACTCACACCGAAGGCTCGGCCCTGAGGGATGAACTGCTCGTAGACCAGCGAGGACGTCGCGACAGCTGCCGCCTCCTCGATGATCATATTCACAATCGAATCGTCGGCGTCGCTCTCGCTCTGACGAGCCCCACCGTTCAGCGACCGCCCACCGCCACGACGGCCCTGGACGGCGTCCCAGAGATTGCTCAGCAGAATCATCGTCAGGGCGTGCTGAGATTCAGCCCGGAACTCACCAAGGTCGAACAGGATGACGGCGTCATCGTTGACGAACTCGCGGAAGTCGAAGGCGTTCCCGACGTACTCCTCGGCCTCGTCGTCCCACTCGGGGACGTGAGTGAACATCTGGTAGAGGTGCTCGTGCTCGACGATCTTGTCGAGGCGATTCGCTGCGGCCCCCATCGTCTGCTGGAACTGGTGGTCGTCGACCTGGCACTTCTGCACCAGCGACTGTTCGATATGCGAGTTCGCCTCGCAGAGTTCGGGAAGCGTCCGGTCACGACTCATCCGGAACACAGCCTGAATCAGGTCCTCGAGGCTGAACGCGTCCTGGCCGTACTCCCGGTCGAACAGCGCCTTGATGAGGAAGGTGAGAATCTCGTTGGCGACATACGCCTGTTCGTGACGCTCCTCGCCGAGAATGAGCCGCATGATCTCGTGGAAGTGCTCGACCTTGTCTTGAACGGCATCCTGGCGGGAACGCCCCATCGCGAGTGCGGGGCGAATATCGAAAAACGAGACCGCCGGGAGTGTCTCCGGCGCGTTGAAATAGTAGACGTCGTTCAGGTTTCCGTTCTTGGCGTAGTGGGCGTGGAGATAGTTCTCGGCCATTCCATCGCCCTTCCCTTCCAGCAAGACGGTCGGGCCGTCGACGTGCTCGTGGAGTGAGAGCATCTCGGTCTGCACGGCTGTTGATTTCCCACTCCCTGTCGACGCTGCCCGAATGTAGCTCGTCGTCAGGAGGTCCGGCGGGATACGAATCGGTTGGTCCAATGGTTCGTTCCGGTTCCGGAGGGGCTTCCCTACCGTCATGCCCGTTCCGGCGAACTCCTCGAGGAGATCGGGATCCGGGAGCGGTAGTGGCTGGCGGAGTCGCTCTTTCCCGCGAGCGCCACGTGAGCCCTCGGTGGTTAGTGTCTGTGCGCTCGGCACCGCCACGAAGTTCGCCAATTCATCCGCGTTCAGAATGAGCTGGGGCCGGCGCTTTCCCATCGAGGACTGGTTGAACGAACGGTTGACCAATCGGTTCAGTTCTTTCTTGGCGGGGTCTCGAATGTTGGTCAGGCTCTTCGTAACGCGGCTACCGTCGAGATGGTAGAAGTACCCATCCAGGTGATTGAACGCGTTCGCCAGCGTCTCGATATTGTTCGCCGCCTGTGCTTTGACTGCCTCATCAGGCTCGTTCGAGAGGACGGCGACCGTCCGGACGTTCACGAGAAACGTCTGTGAGGGGCCTTTCTGGTCGATGAGTGCCTGCCGTGACGCAACCTCCCCGCTGGCCGCACTCGACGTCTGCCGGGTACTCTCGCCGACGTGAGGCGGATCACGACCACGTCGCCGATCTCGGATACGCTCTTGGTCGGCGCCGTAGACCATGTCGGCAAGGCTAGTCCGCGCGGACTGGAGAGCACCATCGTGTTTCGTCTCGATCTGCTTTTTCCGGCCTTCAGCGAGCTTCTGCCAGCTACTGTACCGTGTGAACAACACTTGCAACGCGGTGGGAGCTGTGGCCTCTGTGAGTCGTTCAACGGCCGTCGCGAGTGGCGCTCGTGCTGGGTTTCCCGAACTGGTACCTTCCTCTTGGACCTGCGAGTACTGCTTGATCGGCGTCATCCAGTCGCGGCTCCGCTCACCGACGCCGCTCCAGCGAGCAGCGAATGGCGTGCGCTCAGATAGTGAAACCTCCTGCTCCTCTGTGTCGGAGTCCTCTGCCAGGAGTTGGGACTCCTCCTCGTCCGTGTCTGGACGACAGAGTTCTGCGGGGAGGTCGACCGTCTCCTCGTAAATCTCGTAGCTTGCTGGGTACGCAGTCTGCAGTTCGGATTCGACCGTCGGCAGCATCTCCTCATCGTCGACACCGAGATAGAACCGTACCGGCGCGTCTTCGCCTTGCGTGAGTGCGAGGAACTCGAATGTGGGCGGACTCTTCCGTGGGTCGTATTTGACCTTCCAGCCGGTGCGGAGCTTCCGCAACCCAGCGAGTCGGGATACAATATCGGCTGAGTCGACGCGTTCCCGCGCTGGCTCAATGCGGACGTAGCGACGAGTCTCAGTCATCGGCCTCTTGCGGTGCTGTCGAGACCCCGGCCTCAGCGAGCAGCGAGTCCGGGATGTCGTAGTCGTCGACGCGACCCTCCTGGGCGAGATACTCGACGTCGCCGGCGTCGATGTACCGCTGGTCGACGAGATACTCCCACGGATCCAGATCGTCGTCGAGGACGTGAATCTCGTAGTCGTTCACGTGGAGAGCGAGCGACTTCGTCCAGTCGTTGACGGCGAGTAGGCACTCCGAGTAACCGCCGTCCTCGCCGGTCTGCGCGGTCGCGATGAAGTTCTGCTCGGAGGGTGTGAGGCCGTGGAAGTCGATCATGGCGTCGCTGACCGACTCGTGGTGGAAGATCTGTTTGATGTCACAGAGGTTGTAGACGTTCCGCGCTTTCTCGACGGCCTCCTCGGACTTCTTGTCGGACTTCGCGATGAACTCGTCGACCGTCTGTGAGATGAGCGTGATTGCCGTGTTGAAGTGGCGGCTGTGGCGGATGAACAGGTCGATCATGTCCGTCGTTGCTGCCCGCCGTAACAGGTAGTGGGCCTCGTCGATGGTGACCTGCGTCCGTCGGTCACTGCTCTGGGCGCGCTGGTAGATCCAGTCGAACATGACGTGCATGAACAGCGGCGCCTGCCCGGTATCGGCAAACATCGACATGTCGATGACGACCAGCCGATTGTCGAGTTCGACGTTGGTTCGCCCGTTCAGATTGTCGTTTTCGCCGCCGTGCTGGAACGCTTCGAGACCGAGGAGGAGCTGGTAGGCGTACTTCTCGTCGGCCTCTTTGAATCGCATCTCCAGTTGTTCAATCTCCGGCCGAACGCGCTCCTCGTTTGCATCCTCGTGCAGTTCGATGAACTCCGACGGTTGGTCACCGTCCGTGAGCGCGTGGAGGATGTCGAGGACATCCTGCATCGTCGGGCTCGTATTCTCGTGCGTCGCCGGGTCGGGGGTAATTCCGTACTTGAGGTATGCCAGCCGAACAGCCCGACGGAGAATTCCCTCCTGTTCCTTGCTCAGCGACTGGTCGGCGACGGCCGAGAAGTGCGTGCGGAACAGCTCCATCACCGAGCGGAACTTCTTCTTGAACGGGTCGTCGGCGACGTCGTCGATGCCACGGCGAATCTCGAGCGGATTCACCGTGTTCTGCCCGCCGAAGCGGATGACCTGCCCGCCGAGGTCGTTCGCGAAGTCGACGAAATCCCCGAGTGGATCGAGGACGAGCATCTCGATTTCGGGGTCCATCATCAGCCGATGGTACATCTCGTGCTTCTCGGCGAACGTCTTCCCAGACCCCATCTTTCCGGCAATCGCCTTCGAGTACGATGAGAGCCGGTAGCGGTCAAGCAGAACGGGCGTGTTTGTCCCGTCGAACCCATAGAAGACGCCTTCAGGGTCCGCAACCGCGGGCTCGATGAATGGGAACATCGTTCCCACCGCGGTCTCCTGCATGAGTTGGGTAGCCTTGATCGGGTCATCACCCAGCGGCGCGAGTGCGTCCTGAGATTCGATTTGGCGTTTGTCGAGGGTGACCGCTTTGGCATTCGCAGCGCCAAGCGTTTCGACGACGCGTTCGGTGGCGTCGTCGAGTTCTTGCTCGGTGTCGGCGATGATCTCGATGTAGATCGCGAAGTCGAAAAGCTTCGTCTCACCGAGGATGATGTCCCAGATGAGGTCTTTGACCATGTCGCGGTCGGCCTCAGCCTCGTGGGTGTCGGTCTGGTTCTTCTCGTGTTTCTTGTGAAGACGGGCTCGCAACTGCGTGAGACGTTTCTGGAGTTTCCGGAGAACCGATCCCGTGTCGCGAGGCTCGATGTGCTGGGTAACGCGGACGTGGTCGTTCGTCGTGTACAGGTTCTCAAGCCACCCGAGGGGAACGCGTTCGGGATAGCCGTGGATGGTGAGGGTGCGGACGAACTGGTCGTTGCGAACCATATATCCCGACTCGAAGAGGTTCGAGACTTCCTGGAGCTGGCGCGGAGCAATCACATCCCGGTCGGCAAGCGTCTGCTCGGTCTCGTCCTGCACGATGCCGAGTCGGAGTTCTCCCTCGTCGACGTCCTCGACCTCAAGCAGGTACTCGGCTTGTTCGCGGATGTTCTCCTTCGTGAGGTCGTCCCCATTCGCTTCGAGGATCTCCGCAGCGCGGTCGAATGTCTCGTCGTCAATGTCGTCGATGCTTGGCTCACTACTCCCCACGGGAAGCCACGAGCGAAGGCGGTCGAAACGCCCCGCCATTAGTGCTCACCCTCCGTTTTCGTCGCGTGAGAGAACTTCTCGAACTTCGGGTCGACGTGGTTGTAGTAGTGATAGAGGATCTCCATCGTCTCTTGGCGGTCGGTGACACGTTCGATGGACACGTCTGTCCGGCCGAGTTTGTTCGTGATTCGGCGCTGTCGCTGCCGGACTTCGCGGATACAGAGTTCGGTTCGAGCCCCCTCATGGGAGTCGCCCAGTGGTGTTCGATCGACGATCCCCGAAAAGACCGTCCCGATGACCGGAAGCGTTCCTAGCTGGCTCAACACACTCCCCGAATCGAGGTCCTTGTGGACCTGGTCAGCATCGACGCGCGTGACGATGTAGAAATCGCGCTGTTTGAGGTCCTCGTCTTCGATGTTCGTGTTGGCCCACTGGATGTAGAATTTGCGTCCGTACTGGAGGATGGGCGTCTGGCCGCGTGAGGCCATGCTCGCGCCGGCTGTATAGAAACGTTCGAGGTGGCCGGTCAGGTCGAAGGTCTTCGGGTAGCAGGGGACCGCGACGCTGGACTCGAGCGACATCAGGAACGACATATACGCACTCATCGTGTCGCGTTTCGCCTGGTCGCTGAGCGAGAGCCAGTTCTGGGGGTGGACTTTCAGCAGTCCGATGTAGCTGTTCTCGTCGACAGCGATGCCGTCGTCACGAACGTAGTCAAAGCCGAGTTTCTCCTGCGTGGTCGTAGACTCGCCGAGTCGATTCTCGAGGTCAAAGTGGTCGCGAGCCCGAGCCCGTTCGCGAGCGGTCGGGAGATCCTCGTCGATGTCGTCGAGGAAGTTATCGAGTGCGCGGAGGACTTCGAGGTCGGACTCGGGGGCTCCGTTTTGAGTCGCCGAGGTCGGCTGGGTACCGTTCTGTGACTCGGAACTCAGCGGCGAAGTGGAATCATCCGCCGATACACTCGTCGTCGATTGTCCGGTTGAACTATCGGGTGCAGCGTTCCCGTTCGTTGTCTCGTCTACTTCGTGTTCCCCGTCGCTGTCGGCGGTTGTTCCGTCGTTGGTCTCGTCGGAGGAGGCAGAGCCCATTCGCGGTCACCTCGATTCGGTCTCCTGTTCGGCTTCGATCGTTTCGACGTCGAGTCCATCCTGCCGGACGCCGACGACGTCCTGGATGACAGGCGTCTCTGCCTCGGGTCGAGTGCGGCGATTGTAGTACGAGTTCGATGAGAGATAGTAGTCTGCTGCGGCCCGGGCGTAGCTGATCGGTCGCTGGCCAGCGGGCGCAACGAGGAGGATGAGGATGCCGAGGGTGAGACCAATGCCGCCAGCAATCAGGAAGAGCGTGCCGGTGAACCCGAGGCTCTGGGCGATGCCGAGGGCGAGGAATGGGATGATGAGGACCTCGCCGACTTCGCGGGCAGTGAGACCAAATACCAACTTCGTGTTGATGATCCGGCCTGCGATGGGGAAGGTCTCCATGTAATTATTTCCTTACAAAGATAGGTAGTTAATAGTTTTCCCGGGGTATCGGTTTTCCATTGTATTCGTGATTTGTTAGGTATTTGTGTCCGTAGAGGGGTCCGGGAACGATTCGTGAAGATCATCGAGCGTGATCGCTTCTGCATCACGCTCGGCAGCATGCATTGCGGCGTCGTCGACGATCCCCACAATGTCCGCACTACTGAGCCCCTCAGAGCGGTCGGCTAGCTCTTGGTAGTCGTCCTCGTCGAGGGCGGTCGGAAGCTCGCGGAGTCGGACGCGGAAGATCGCCTCACGAGCGTCGTGGTCAGGGAGGCCGATTTCGTACTGCTGATCAAACCGCCCGCGGCGTGTGGCGGCCTCGTCGAGGAGGTCAGCTCGGTTCGTCGCTGCAATCACGAGGAAATTCGGCTCTTCATCGTCCAAGTGCGCGAGGAACTCGTTGACGACCTGGGCGTGCTCACGATGGAGGTCGTTTCCGCGACCAGCGAGCAGCGCATCAATTTCGTCGATGAAGATGACACACCGATCGAACTGCTGGGCTTCGTCGAACAGTCGGTTGACCTGCTCGGTCGACTCGTTGATCCACCGGGATTTGATATCCCCTGCGGACAGCTCGAGGTATGGATGGCCGAGTTCACCGGCGATTGCTCGGGCGAATAGAGTCTTCCCGGTTCCGGGTGGGCCGTACAGGAGGATCCCATTCGGTGGTGAGACGTTGAATCGCTCGTAGGCTTCGTCGATTCGAGTAAGTGGTCGGAGTACCGATCGTTCGATCTTCGTTTTCAGCGACTCCATCCCACCAATATCTGTAAATCGCGTCTCTGGTGCTGTGTTCCAGTTGTGGGTGAAATCTGCATCCTCTCTCGAGAATTTTTCTTTATCGAGAGTCGGCTGATTGGTGGTTTCAGATGAATCCTTCACGGAACTTGAGCCAGCGCGTTGTTTCTCTTGTTTAACAGAGGAACTGGTGCCATCAGTAGCTATAGCTCCGAGATTGGCATATAGCATCATTGGAACATATGCGATCCAAGTGAGGCCCATCACCCACGCATCGTTGAACGGAACAGACGCTCGAAGTGGGCGTAGCTTCTCTGCAAGGATAGGCCAGCTCTGTCCCCAGAGAGGGAGAAACCAGACGAGGGTCAGGAGAACCGCTCCGATAATAATTCCGAAGGTCCATCCACTATCAATTCCCTCGTGATCTTCGCCGAATACTTTGTCAATAACCGTGAATACTGAAATGGCGATTACCAGTGGGGCGAGGGGTACAGCAACTACGCTGAGAAGCGCGGGAATGAGCATACCAAGGTGAGATGCTAATTCACCACCCACTAGGAGTACCCCAATTGGAACAAGTAGGTAACAAGCTGAGGATGCCGCCGTAGAGACAGCCAGAATAATTCCGGCTCGAAACATGCCTCTACCTCGTTGGGTAGTAGTGGACGTAGTGCGTTCTTTACCGTCCATAGTTGCCCCAGATTAAGGTATCCTCCAATATATGCATCTGGCCGAGCGGACATTCATTTGGATCGACCTCTGCTCTCTGACTCGTCTGCGTAGTCACTCAGATCCCGTTGTTTCGGACTAGTTTCTTGGCTCGTATCCACAACGGGGTTCTCCCGATAGCGTTCTAAACCCGCCTCAGCCCAATCAACGGGCGATTGGTGAAGGTTCCGTGTCGCATAGTCTGTGCCGGACTTGGCGTCCTTAACCGCACGCTTTCCACCTTTCTTGAAAGCTTGACCTCCCTTCTTTGCGTCGTCAACCCGCTTTTCTGAAAGGAGAGTCGTAGCTGCGCTTCCAACAGCTCCCTTCGTTCGTGTCGCAGCTGACCCAGCTTTGTTAACAGCAGCACCACCCTTCCCGCCAGTTGCCCACCTGTCAACGCCAGATGCTCCATGCCTTGCCTGTTCTATCAGGGCTGTGCGCGTCGATTTTTCGCCAGACTGAGTTGACGACGAACTCTGAGAACTCGATTTGCTCTTCGCACCTTGACGACCCGAGATCCGCCGCGGCGACAGCCCGGCCATCGCTGCTGATTTGATGCCGACGAGTGCGGGTGCGACGAGTCCGATCAGCCAGAAGAGGTACGCCTCGAGGACTTCCCCGAAGCCAGGGTCACCAGCTTGCTGAGCCTGTGCTGCTGTTGCTCCCTGCCCGGCCATGTCCGCGTACGCACCGGCAGCCGCGGCGCCCGTCTGTAAGAGACCGGCCATCACGATTCCGGCGAGGAGCATATACGCCGTCGCCCGGAGGGCGGTTTTCGCAATCTCCGAGGTGTAACGGAGCGGCCCGAAGTCCAGAAACAGCATCGCCCCGAGGACGGGCAGGAGGATGAACGTCGCATTGAACAGGAACTCCCGCAGGACAAAGACCCCGAGCGCCAGCAGGATACCTGCCACGGACACCATACTCAGGATGAGCGCGCCGATGATCACTCCAGCGCCCGACGCCGCAGCTCCGTCTAGACTGGATTTCAGAACTTCAGGTCCGAATGCGGCGCCGTAGTTGGCGGTGAAGATGTGGCGAATGATCGCGTTCGTCAGCAGCAGTCCGAAGTGCATGATCTGACGGGCGACGGCGACAAAGATGATCACCTTCAGCGCTTTCCAGACCAGCATGAAGTTCGTCACCTCGCGCTGGTCGGCGAACGGTTTCGTTGCGACCCCCGCCATGAACATGATCACGAGCAGCTGCGGGAAGATATCGAGATTGTGCTGGAAGGCCGCTTGCATGGTGGGGTCGGAGTAGGGGCTGTCGAAGATGATGAACGTCCGCATCCCGTTGGCGATGAGCTCGCCGATGAAGCCGAGAATCCCGGTGAGGATGTAGGTGAAGAAGTTCGCGATCCAGTCGGTGAAGACGGCGGCGAGCGGAACCAGCGTGGCGTCAGTCGGCAGCGTCGCGATGCCGTGCTGGACGGACGCCAGTGTATCGGGACCGATGCTGTCGTGGACGACGTCGAACGGGATGTGAAATCTCGATCCAGTCATCGTTTGTTCTGAGTTTGGTGGTGTGCGTTTGGTGCGTGAGCTTCAGAGTGGAAACCCAAGTAAGTGCATCACGAGTACTAGCCTGTTCCCCTCCGCATGTACGCGAACGGTGCGAAGAAGACGAGAAACGCCGCCACCGAGACGAGCGCACCTGCGAGGCTGGTCAGGAGTTGGTAGATGTTGAATGGCTCCGGCTGGAACGCGACTCGCGTCTGTGCGGGCCCGTAGTAGACGTTCTCGGAGACGTTGGTCGCGCCCGTGAACGAGGCAGTGACGTAGAGATCACGCCGCTCGACGACGACTGCGCCGTCGACGTTCGTCATCACTCGTCCTTGGGCAGCCCCGCTGAGCCAGAGGGTTCGACCCGCTAGTGGTTGGCCAGTACTCGAGTCGGTGAGTTGGATCCGGGCGTGCGTCTCGTTGAGTGTCGTCGCGGAGAGACTCGCGTTCTGCTCGCGAACGGTCTGTGTGGTCAGCGGAATCGAGTCGTTGTGGATGTCGCGAACCTCCGTAATCGGCTGGTCAACGTTCGTAATGACGATCGTCGTGTAGCCACGAGGCGGCGCCGAAGAGAGATTCACACGCCGGTCGAGCGGGGCCGCGCTGCCAGACATATTGAAGCCGTTCAATCTCGTGATCTCTGGAGCAGCGGTGACACTCGTGTTCTGCGTCCAGCGGAGCGTGGGCTGCCGACTGCGAGCGGTGAGCCGCAGTTCGAGGACGTTCGGGAATGGGACGGTACGCTGCCGTCCGTCTGTGACCGCAAGTTGCTGTGCGAGCGTCTGGTTGAGTCGAGTCGTGTTACTTGGTGAGAGGGTGGTGTTCGACGTCGTGAGAAGCCGTCGACCCCGTGTCGCATTCGTGTACCGGCGCTGGGAATAGACGCCCCAGACGTTCTGAACGCGCCCAGCCGACCCCTTGAACCGAGCATAGCTCCAGAGTCGGCGGTCAGACAGCGTCTGTGGCCCTTCGAACCGGAGGATGATTCGGTCGATCCCGTCCTCGGAGCGGACGATCGTTTGTGTGACGCTGAGGTCCTGATTCGTGGTGACGACCACAGGAGCGCTGTCCTGGACCGTGTGTGAGAGGGTGAGCGTCTCATCGGCAGTCGTATTCGACAGCTGCCAGCCACCGCCGTCGCGGACGTAGGTCTTCGTCGTGACAGCGACGGTTGAGTTGATTGTCGCGCGGACCTGCATCGTCGTCGGCTCGGTTGCGCTCGCCCCGTCGTACTCAAGTTGGCGAGGCGGTGCTGAATCACTCTCCCAGGTCTGATTCCCGATTCGGACGCTTCGGTCGACCTGCTGCTCGAGGAGATCGTACGAGAGACAGGTCTTGGTGTCGCCGGCAACGGTACACGTCTGATTTGGAAGGAGCGTCGAGTAATCGAGTTGCGTCAAAACCGTGCCATTCCGAGGAATCAGCAGTCGGCCACTTGCGTTTTCAGATCGATTGCCCTCGCTGGCTCCCATGCCAGTACGCACTCCCTCGTTTGTCCCGAGGATCGTGATATGGGCGTCTTTGACGACGGTTCCGTTCGAGCGCTGCGAGTCGGGGAGCCAGAGACTCGTCGAATCGTTGCGCTGAATCGAGTTCAGCTGGGCGAGCCGATACTCACGAAGCGTCTGTTGGTTCGGCCCGACGCGATACGGTGGTTGAGTCGTTGCGTAGGAGAAATCGCGCATCCGACTGATGTTCGCCACAGAGACGTTCTCCGCACGGACGACATCGTCGAGAGTGGAGAGCACGAACGGCGGAAGCGTCCCGGCGTTTGGATCGCGGTCGTCGGAGATGAACGCACGCGTCCCGTTGTTCGGCGCGGTGCCAGTCGGTGCTGTGACCGCACTCACGACGGGGAGCGCGAGGAGGGCAACAACCACCAGCCCCGTGAGGGGGAGACTGTCCGTCATAGGTCAGAGTGATGGGGGTGGAGAGAGCGGTAGCCCGCTCTCGCCTCACCCGAGGACACTGCTCAGGGTAGGACTGGGACGATCATTCCCGGGGCGAGGTTCTCGAAGAGGCCGACGAACACGTTGTAGCTGACCGAGAGGACGATCATCCCGGCGCCGCCCCACATGCCGCGCCAGCCCCATTGGGCGCGGTCGGCACTGCGTCTGGAGACGAACCACACGGCAGCGCCGACGAGGAAGACGATCACGCCGATCTGACCGAGGGTTGTGGCGACGAACTCCTCGATCTGCGTGAGTGAGCTGCTTATTTCGCTTTGTTGGGCGGCAGCGACGCCTGTACTTGCGGTGAACGCGAACAGGACGACCAGGGATCGTGCGACACCGTGACGATGGCGCATGGTTAGTTCATTATAGTGACGGCACTAAAAACCTTAGATAAGACTATTGATGCATTTATCTTAGACGACAGATAGCGCTTCTAACACACAAAAATAGCAAGTAGACTGCGTTCAGGCGGGAGTTTCGAGACGATTCAGTACCATCTCGCCATTGGTATTCAGACGGTCGGATTACAAGGAGACCGACCCGTTGGAATCAAAATCCGGCTCATTGCCGCTAAAAGGCCTATTTTCGCTAGTCTGCCCGGATTCACTGGGAAGCGCAGACGCATCGGCTTTAGATCGAGATAGAAGTGGTATAAGCATAGCTAGTCGGCTGAAAAACTCCGGTGAATCGCCTGGCTTCTGCTAGATAAGATATGACAACTATCGAGTCCAGTCTTAATTGAAGCACAGAATTTTAAGCATCGGTGCTAGGATGGGTGAATATGGCTGATTCAGATCCACCGGATGAGGAGGGGGCAAGCGACCAGGACCCCCCGCCGGCCGGTTCGATTGATTTTTCGACGTATAATATCCCGACCGACCTCACCGCCTTTCAGACCTATCTCCTCTGTCTCATCTATCGATTTGAGACAGTGGAAGGAGTGACCCTCCAGAATGCGCTCGAAGATCTCTACCCGGAGGACATCAATCATGGGCGGTTGTACCCGAGTCTCGACCGGATGGTCGAATCAGGGTTAATCAGTAAACAGACGAAGGAAAGCGACAAGCGTCGGAAGGAGTACTCCCTCACTGGCCGAGGTGAATGGGTTGCAGAGGAGTATCTCCGGTTCGTACGGGAGATGATTGCTTCTCATGGTGAATGAGCAACCGGTGAATCAAATTTGTTTGCCGACGCGATAGTCAAGTCATGATTTTCGAGTGACCGGGGCTTCACAGGAATCTCTCCTGCACCTTCTTAACCAACAGATTGCGAGAGAGACCTGTGTTGTTGGTTAATCTCCGACCGTTGGAGCAGTATTTCTCGTTACGTTCGTGGATATAATCACAACCGCCCCAAGAAGTCCCGGTCTTCGACATCTCCAGACTACATGCATCCAGATCTGGTGGTGGAAATGCGAAGCCACATCCGGATCCTGATAGCGCGAACGCCGAGTTGATTTAAGCACGTGTCACCAACACCTCTGCACAGATGGCTCGTGTCGTCTACTATCACCATCCCCAAGCCGAGAACTTCTCGCTGAAGTATAGCTCGGCCTCTCAATCCGAGATTCTTTCCCGTCGTGAAGGTTCAGACGGCGCGACCAAGCTCATCGGTTATCCGTTTGATACCCCCGTCTACGTCCTCTATGAGAGCGGCACGGAAATCAAAGACGCAAACGAGATTGACTTCGACCAGAAGTGGCTCAGCGACCGAATTGCCGAGCTCCCCCGTGAGGGGCAGGTCGTCGCGTTTCGATTAGTGGAATTGCTCGAAGCGGCTGTAGACGTGAGAGAAGAAGAGGAGTTCCGCCTTTACAAGGAGTTTGAACCACAGAAGATTCGGCAGGCACTCGACCACGTCTCGTGGGGAGCACCACTCCCACGGGTCGCTGGCGAGGTGATGTCGAACCTTATTCTCCGGCATTCGCTGCCGAATGCGAATCATCGAACGGGGATTGCGATGCTGCAGTTCTGTATCGAGAGTGTGAATCCAAACTTCGAGATGCCTCGCACTCACCTCGATGATGAAACCTGGCAGGAGTGGGTTGATCCCTATATCGTCGACTCGAAGCGCCTCATCACGGTTCGACGGAACAACATTCGGTTCAAGCAACTGCAAGAGCTTTGCGTCGATTGCGTGGAGCGAAAAGACGGGATTCAAATCCAGTTAGACGAGTTCGAGCTGGATATGCACTGGCGTGACGCACTGTCGACGTACGCCACTCGGCACGAAGACCACTGTACGGAGTTTGCTCGCGCAGTCTTGGAGCGCGCAGAGCGAGACGATCTCCTCAAGAAAACGGGGCCGACAAAGCAGGAGTTCATCGACTATCTGGAGTCTGGGCTCGTCGAACGGGATTTCAAAGACCTGTTTTGATCAGTCGCGAAGCTCTGCGACCGACTGACCGACCTCTCGGACGTGGGCACTTCGCTCAAGGTCAAGTTCCTCAGCGAGGTAATCAACCGTCTCTTCGAGGCTCATACGCGAAGGAAGCGCTCCGATCAGTATAAACCTAGTGCTGTATCATGACTACGGAGGAGATGACCAGACTGTCTAATGTCTGGATGGAGCTACCACTGCGAGAATCCGATCGCCTCAACTGGGAACCCGTCGGCCTGTTTTGCGACATGGGTTGGTAGCTGGTAGACTCCGCCCTCCACTCGTTCCATCGGTGCTTCGAGCGCACCCTCTGAGAGCGATCGTTCGCTCCACTCGGTATGGGAAACTGCGACCTCAAATCCGGCGACTTGTGGTGGAACTGCGGGCAACGCTTCAGCGTTCTCCGGGTAGTCCTCAAGAAGTGGTGCGTATCGGAACGGAAGACGAAGCAGATGACTACGGGTTGTTTTCCCGGAGTAGAAACATCGATTCGGATCCGCAACGAGTACGTCCTCGACGCGTTCCTCATCAGTCGGATAGTCGATGCCGTAGTGGTCGGGGTCGTCGCCCGATTGTGCCTGCATTACCCGCTCGATTGCTTGTCCGAGACTCATCGGATCAGTCGCGTGGGAGAGCCAGCAGGCTGCTGCAATAGCGTCGTCGGCGTCGGTCGTGAGAGTGTACGTGGAGATCTCCGGGGAGCTGATTGGCGCGTAGTACGCACGCACTGCAAATAGACAGGGGTCGTAGACGCGTCCACCTGCCTCATTCGCTTCGGCGGCGACGTCGTCGCTGTGTAGACGCGACTCGAAGTCAGCTTCGAGTCCCTGGATACGTCGTCGACGGCCGACTACTTCGTACTCGACCGGGTCGATATGGATCTCGGTGTTCTCGGCTGCAGTGAACCGTGCTTCGACGCCGGACGTGTCCTCCGACCCGTACGTCCCGCGTTCAAAGGATTCCTCTGCCCAGCCGTCTGCGAGCCGTATCTGGTAGTCGTCAGTAATCATCGGGGCCTCGGGTTCCGTCGGCGCAGGACCGACCTCCAAATCGCTCTCGTCCATCTCGAAATCGTGTTCGTCCATATTACTGACTCTTAACCCCACCTACTTAAACAAAAGTCGCTCTCGAAGAGCACCCAGTCTCCGATCTGTAGTGCATCTCAGCCGAGTAGATTCGCGAGTTCGTGGAGACTCTCCTGCAGGTTGTGCTCGTGTTCGGTCGAAACCGTGATGAACTCCTTCGAATCACTGTGCTGCTTGAATTTCCCCAGCGACAGCGCCAGATCCCCACTCGGCGTCCCGACGAGCTTCAACAGCACGGACGTATTCTGGAGACCGCTCTCAAGCCAGACCTTCTTAACGTCCTGCCATCCACGAGGCGTGACCTCGGCCGACTCGACCTCGTACGCCAAGCTATGGACTTTCCCACGGTTTCGTCCATGATTTGTCTGAACCGGTGCGAGAACACGCTCTGTTCCGCGCACCTGCTTCCCCAACTGGAGCATTGTACGACCGTCCGGCGTCTCGACAAGCTTGACCCATTTCTGGAACGGGTCATACGATGCACTCAACCACCAGAATCCCAGATCATTCCAGTCTGACTTCCCACCATGCTCGAACTTCCCGTACTCCCATGAGCGACGGAGAAGACCACTAATCTCAGCGAGATACTCTGCCGGGAAGACAACCTCAACCGAGGGATTCGCCGGCTTGGGTTGCCGTAGCCAGTAAATGATGCCATGATACCCGTCTGAAAAGTCGTGCTGGACGCTATTTGGCCAGACTGTGAGAATACCGGAGAGATCGACGTCAAAGCCAGAGAAGTCGTTCTGGTCAAGCCACAGGATGCTGTACTCCTGGGCGAGATATTCCTCGGTGACCGCCTCAATATCCTTGTCTTCGTGACGGTGCTGAACCTCAACGCCGATTCCCCGCCCCTCGGGAAACTGAGGGGCCGAGAACTCAACGAGGATATCTGCTCGGCGATCTCCGAGCGGTTGCTCTAACCCGATTGTCGCGTCTGGATACTCCGTTGTGAGCTTCGAGTACGCAATCGACTTCATCCGCAGATGTGGCGGTGATTCGCCTCCACAGTCCGTCTCTTCCTCCGTGGCGTGGTAGAAATGCCGCGCCACGAACGACCCTGACCGGTGATGGGATCGGCGAATTTTCAACGCATCGCCGCATTTCGGACATTCAAGCGCGTCTTCTCGCTGAACCTGATTTGGGATCACCTCCTCCCCACGATGTAGCGCCAGAAACGGCATTGACTATCTCTTGAATAGTGAGTGAAAGTGCAGAATAATATCCTTTCTCTGTGCAGGGCGTGTGAATTCTCCGAGCAACACGCACCTATTTATCCACTAGTTTGTCAGGTAATACTGAGAATGACGCTCATTTCGCTGCTCAAATTTGCGGACACGCAACGGCCCCCTTACTTCAAACCGGGAACCGACCTCGAGCTGTTCGATGGCGACGAGGAGGAGTGGAATGCCCTCTTCACGACATCGTATTCGCTCTCGACACTCATTGACGCGCTCGAACACGGAACGATAGAGACAGGGCACGTCCGATTTGCTGATTCGACCGCCCGCGACTACCTCCACCATCTTACAGAGACGGGGATTGACGATCGGCTCCATCACGAGAACCTCATGAACCGCGAGCGGCTCGTCGCCTTTGCCGATGCGGACTACACCACAGTAGAGGACTTTCTCGGAACAGCAGACCCGATGGATATCGCCAAAGAGACCGGTGTTGACAGCGATGTCGTCTCCAGTATCGCGACGAACCATCTCGATGGGTTCTCGACCGGCAGCTCGTTCGGAAACACGGGGCCGCTTGCAGATCTCACTCCCGGCGATTCATTCGCAGGATGGGAACTTGTGGAGTCATCGTCGAACCGCATCCGGTGGGTCTCTGCAGGACGATTCAACCTCACGGTTAGCCCTGCACCAGACGGAAGTACGACGGTCTCGTGTAACGCCCCAGACGCCGGCCGAACCGCTTGGTATCGAAAGGGCTACTCAATCGAGGCTGGGCCAGAAGATGAACTCACACCAGAGGATGCGCTCACACAGGCTCACGATTGGTTAGAGAACCACCAGCTGGAATACGAGGACGATCTCGCGCAACTACCTCACATCGGTGCAGCGACTAAGGATTATCTCGCTCTTGAATACGGAATCACGTCCAAAGAAGACCTCCGAACTTTTGCGGAGATACAGCCTGATGAGTTCGACGAAATCTTTGGCTCCCCAGGGTCAGAGCTCCAAACTGCATTAGAGGACTGAAATCTGTTATCCGAACAGGCTAGTCCAGAACGCTTCTCGTGCTGATGGCATTTCTTCACGAGCATATTCATGATACACCGCACCGCCGTCCTCCGGGAGAGTGTCGGGGATCGAAGCCACTGAACCGTCATTCTCACCTATACGGGAAGAGTCAGACAGTAGGCCTCAATATCAGGCGCCAGAGAGATGACCTGTTCTCGCTTCCGTAGCTCCGTCTTCCTAGATGCGATTCGGGTTTCCAGCTGCTCAAGACGTTGTTTTTGGTTCCGAATCGCGATACGCATATCCGACCCCGTAGTCGCTTTTTGTTCGTACGAATCGATGAACGACTGAATTCGATCTCGCTCTGCTTGCTCGTATGCCTCCAGGTCAGACAGTTCCTGCTGGACATCCTGCTGGCGGGTTTCGAGAAGGTCCTCACGGATGTCGGCGACCATACTACTGATGTACCTTTCAGCGGCGTCTTCGAGTTCATCACGTTGCTTGAGCAGGCGAGAGACCGTACTCTCATCTGGACGAGCGTGAATCGTCTCTGCATCAAGGACGCGCTGGCCGAGGGAACGCTGGGCGTCGAGTCCAGCGAGGTCGACGTAGACGGGGATGAGTTGCTCACGAATCGTCTTGCCGGTCGCATCTTCGAAGGCGACTTTGTAGACGAATGTGATGCCGGGTTGATCGACGAACGGCAGGAGCTTCATTCCGGTCTTCCCCGCGTGCTGTTCCTGCTGGAGAACCAGATCACGGAGGGCCTGTAGAACATCCGCGTCCGGAGAGAGGTACTCGATTCCGTCGTGATCGATGGCGAAATCGCGGCTAAAGGTGAACGGACCCAGCGTCTCAGGCTGTCCACTGTCAGTCACTTCAGGTGGGACTTCTGCCTCGTACAGCTGGTTTCCGCGTTTCTCGACAGAGCCCTCAAACGCCTCGATAGCTCGGGTGAAGAACTCGCGGATCTCCTGTTCACTCCCGAAGACGTCCTCTGAGTCGTCGACGATCGACTGAATCTCTTGTCGACTCTGGGCGTCGAACGTACTGCAGTCGATGAGACTCCGTTCGTACCACTCGAGGAGTGTCTGTTCACGCTCTTCCATCAACTCCTCAAGTTCCTCTTTCGTGGCCGAGGCTGGTTTCTGGTTCTGGACGGATTTCATCAGGAGGGAGTCGATGTTGACGTCGTCCAGCATCCCGAGGACGTCCGCCGTCGCGCCGACTTTCGATCGAATCTCCTCGACCTTGTCCTGGAGGAGCTCGAAGATCTCGGATTCCCGCGTGCCATCGAACTGGAAGTTCCAGACCTTGACCTCCTTATCCTGGCCGTAGCGATGGATCCGACCGATACGTTGTTCGAGGCGGTTGGGATTCCACGGGAGTTCGTAGTTGACCATGATATGGCAGCTGTGCTGGAGGTCGATCCCCTCACTGGCCGCATCGGTCGCCATCAGTAGTCGCGACGTCCCGTAGTTGAACTCGTCTTCGATCTGGGCTCGGTCGTCTTTGCTCACATCCCCGTGGATGGTCAGAATCTCGTCTGCCCACGGTTCGTCGGCGAAGAGATCGAGGAGATAGTCCAGTGTGTCGCGATACTCGGTGAACAGAATGAGCTTCTCGTCCGGGTGTTCCTCGAAGAGCTGTTCGATGTAGCGTTTGACCTTCCGGGCCTTGGTGTCGACTGGGAGGTCCTCAGCCATGGCGACGAGTTCCTGCAGGGTGTCGATCTCTTTCTGAAGTGCTTCGTCACCCTGGGCGACCGTCAGGCGTTCGAGTTCCTGTTCCGCCTGTTCGCGGTCAGAGTCCTCCAAGTCCTCACCTTCGAGATAGGCCGTCGCATCGGTCGAGAGACTCCGCTCGTCGGGTTCGAGCAGCCCGTGAAGTCGACGCCGGAGCGTCTCTCGAATGGCTCCCACACTGCTCACGAGCCGCTTTTGCATGAGGGCCATCGCGAAGCCGACAGCGGGCTCGTTCAGTTGGTCAGATCGGTTGTAGACCTCGCGGACGTACTCAGTTACGCGCTCGTACAGTTGCTCCTCTGCGGGGGACATCGAGACGGTTGCCGTCTGTACATCTCGTTCGGGGAAGATGCGCTCGCCGTTGTCGTCGTAGATGGTCTCCTTCCCACGCCGAATCATGACGCGGTTCACCGTCTCCCGAGTGAGATCCTGGTCCTCAGCGACGAGGAACGGGTCGATATAGCTGACCAGCGACCGGAACGCCTCCCCCTTGCCGTCGTGCGGCGTCGCGCTGAGCAACAGCAGGGACTCACAGTGATTGGCGACGCGTTCGGCCATGAGGGAGGTTTTGCTGGGGGACTCGCCCCGCTTGCTGGCCTTGTGAGCTTCGTCGATAACGGCGACATCCCAGAAGGCGTTCTCGATCTCGGACTGGAACTCGTCTTGACGGAGGAACGCCATGCTGGTGACCAAACGGAGTCCTTCCTGATCCCAGATGTTCGCCTCCTCACCAAGGCGTCGGCGTTCGGCGTCGACCCATTGGCGATCTGCCACGGTGAGGTCGATATCGAAGAACCGCTCCATATCCCGGATCCACTTCTTCTGGAGGTGTGCAGGAACGAGGAAGAGGACGCTGTTGGCTCGATTTCTGGCTTCGAGTTCTTTGAGGATGAGGCCCGCCTCGATGGTCTTCCCGAGACCGACGTCGTCGGCGATGAGCGCTCGCTGGCGGAGTTTCTGCATCACCTGATTCACACAGGCGAGCTGGTAGGGTTCGAGGCGGACGAGCGAGTTCGAGATGCTCAGGAGCTGCCCCTGCTCGTGGGCCATCTTGAGCTGGAGGGCCTCGGTTCGGAGGTCGAACCACTCCGAGGAGACTGCTTCGTGTCGGGGGTGGAGCTCTGCCACCCGGTTTTCGAGAGTATCGAGTGCATCGCTGCTTGGTTCAACAGAGACGTGGTCGAGACAGACCGTCTTCGCACCACCGCCCTTGACGTAGACTCGGAGGTACGGGAGGTTCCCGACCTCGTACGTACGGATGACTTCTGCTGGATCGCCGTTGAGTCTGATGCGGTCACCTGGTTCGAATTCTCTATTCATCTATCGAGTTCGAACGTAGTCCATTAGTTCTTCCCGCGTTTCTGTTCCAACGCGTGCAACACCCCGACGTTGGTAAACCAGAACGGGATGCTGACTCTCCAGCGATTCAAGATCTACTGAATTCAAAGCACTACGGGAGGTTCCAAGACACCATATCGAATCAGTCTTTGAATGACGAAGTATCTCGTTCCAGTTTGGAGTTACAATCTGCTTGAATCTATCAGTAGTAAGAAGAACAACAATAACGTCCAGGTTACCGACCTGAGAAAGAAGAGACTCCTCAAAGCTCTCAGTAGACCTTTCATAGTCGACTGGTCGCTTTATGTTCACTGAGTCTGATCCCTTAACATATCCATACTTATCAGATATGATATGAATCTCAGTTTTGCAATAGTCTGAGAGATCGTCTGCGAGTGTACTCACAGGTAAAAAAGAACCCTCAAAGTAGTCCGAATATGACTCCATAGACTCACTCGTCGTCGTCGAGCCTTCCGTAAATATGCCAGCTCTCATTTCCCTAGTGTATTGTCGTAGTGCATTCTTTAAACGTTCCCTAGGTATTACTCTCAAACTCGTGAGAGAGGGAATTAGCAATGATTATATTGACCTACAGAACTTTGTCTTCAACCACTTCAGGAACTATTTTCTGTTCCGCAAGAGGCCGTATATTAATCACAACACCATGGTTTTTAACGGGGGAGTATCCCGATGACAGCACTTCTTCGAGGGCTCGTTCTTGCCATTCCGATGGTAGGGCCTTCGAAAGCTCGTTACATCTCACCATGATTTCTTCACCCAATTCGACGTCATTGTCAGTCTCAGCAGCAAGTTCAGCTAAGAGACGAGCCTCTCCTTCGAGTCCTTTGCGAGGTTCGCCAGCATCAAGGAAGCTTTCCCCCTTGCTGAAATAGTAGTTCATAAAGAATATACCATTGCTTCCGTAGTGAGTAGAGCCAACTAGATCGTTGAAGTACGGGAAGAGATCGTAGAGATGAGCCTCTGCAGTTTCATCACTCTGTTGACTATAAGCTTTGCACGCTGTTTCTAATTCTTTAAGGGCATCAAGCCATTCGTCTCGATTCTCGTTTACTCGTTCAAGGAATGTTGGACTGAAATGGTCTTCTACGTCTTCCCGGTCCATTTCTTTAACGAGTTTATCGAGCGTCTCAAGGCGTTCAGTGGTTCGTTTTCGAAACTCAACAACTTGTGGTTTTAACTCATCTGCTAACAATGCAACATCCTCATCCCGTTCGGGACTGTGGGGCGACCCCAGTTCAAGTGCAGCTTCCTGAAACTCGCTAATTTGTGCAAGAGCACTCTCGTACCGCTCATAATCTTCCGCAGCCTCTGCTTGTTCGGTGGTCGTTAAATTGTTGTCAGTCCTTCGTTGATCAGCGACGTTCCTTCGATCTCGGTATTCAGCTTTAAGCGGTTCAAGATACCTCGATTCAATCCTATCAAATACACCCGAGTCAAGCTGATGATAGTCAATTAGACAAGCAAACCCTTCGACTGACGGGTCTGAGACGAGCCGTTTAGTCGTAAGTCGCCATAGGATTGGACGGTTGCTGAATTTTTTGAGGTGATATTCGAAGAGATTGGTTTTCAGCCAGGATTTCACATTTGGGTATGCCCCCTCATCTGGCTGTCTTTCACCCAATACTTGATCAACCTCTGCAAGCC
Source organism: Halogranum rubrum (assembly GCF_900114455.1). Taxonomy (GTDB): domain Archaea; phylum Halobacteriota; class Halobacteria; order Halobacteriales; family Haloferacaceae; genus Halogranum; species Halogranum rubrum. Next base: position 25,916 of record NZ_FOTC01000010.1, read on the forward strand.
TGTCTTCTGCCTTCTCTCCAAATATTTGTACAAATTCATCCTCAACACGAGAGATAAGCGGGGTTTCGAGACTATCTTCCGTACTCAAAGGAACAATCCCGTCATCGTCCTCGCGAACGATTTTAAGAACAATATGCAGCAATAGATCTTTTATTAGTTCCTCGAAGTTGTCTCCAGGCTCCGTTATTGCTTCAGGATCAAAGTCAGAAGATTCTCTGGGATCTTCGTTTGTTCTAAGGGCAATCTCTCTGAGAATCTCCTCTCTGCGGTTCTTATTTATACCGAAATGATTGAATAGGAGGTCATCGATCTGATTCGCCTTTTGATGTATCTCTTTCTCAATTTTCGATTCGAATTTAGCCGCAGAAACACCCAATTCTGGAATAGATGGGCTATTACTACTCACCGTAGGTTGACTAATCGTGATTTCCTCCTTCAGCGCTCGATGTGGGTGGTCTTCGGCATATAGCGGTTCCTCATGACCCAAGAGATTGAGTAAGAGTGGGCCGGTGTAATATGGGGAAATGAAATCATTTTCACGAAGGGTCAGCAGTAGACCGAGAATTTCTCTGGCGAGGTCACCAAGACGATCAACTTGCTCAAGTTCCGTATCCCACGGAATCTTTGAGACTTCCCCCACCTGCCAATGGCGTCCCGTGGTGAGTGTGAGCATTAGATAAGTGGCGAGATTACTATTTGAGTATGCCAATGCCTCCCAGATTGCTCTATCCGGCAAAAACGCTTGGCCAGCGGTCCCAAATATCGAAGATTCGTGAAGATAACCGAATCTTTTCCCACCTTCCTTTATATTAGTGTATGTTAATGCATTACTGAAATAATATTCCTCACTTCGCGGATATGATCCATCATATCTCTTGACGTCTTTTCCATTCTCACCCCACCATACATTTCGAGTGACTCGGGGAAGGATCCAAGCATCGCTGCCCCCTTTTGCAAATGGGACCCACCCATCCCCCGATGTTTCCCAAAATTGTCGAAGATATCGAGCATTATTCGCGGTCGCTAACCCTTGTTTGACCGCTCCTAGACTCTTCTGGTCTGTTCTTGCGTTACTAGCATCGAAGGACGTATCCAGTTTGTATATCGAGCGGATTTCTTTCGGAACCCAGTATGATAATGGAGCCCCTGGCACCATAGAGAACTCATTGATGTCACGACGGTATCTACGTTGAATCTCAGAATCTCCGTTAGATTGTGAGAATGCTGATTCGGTGAATTTCGATTCTTTTTCCCCTTTTTTCACATCATGAAGTCGGTAGAAATCAGCCGTGGCATCTTGAGCTTGTTTCGTTCTGACAACAGTACCAGCAGTCCGTACCGTAGCTTTATCCAGCACACCAATCCCGTATTCCGCGAGGAAATCAAAGGAACCACGATCGCCAATAAAGTCCTCCCGGAAATCTTCGAATGTCCGTTTGAACATGAATGTCCGGGGGACAATCATTCCGATTCGTCCATTGTCCCTCACTATATTTTCACATACCTCAAAAAAGTTGATGTAGAACTCGGGTTTGTATTTATAATGGTCTTCAACATAGTTATGGACTTCATCTGGCATCCGATTCCCAGAACCATAAGGAGGATTCATAAGTGCGACATCATAATCTTGGGATAGAATTACCAGAGTTCGGAGGAAACTTTTCAAATCGCGTGCAATAAATGAATCACCGCTCCGGCGATTTGCTACCTTAGAATGGAGATTTTCCAGAAACGTGGTGAGACTCCCGGGACCATCGATTGACTCCTGAATTGTTGGCTGCTCTTTGGTAGTGAACTCTTCCTTCAATGTGCCCCTTACATCAAGTAAGGAACCTAGCCCATGCACCTCCTCAAAGGCATCAAGGATTTCTTCTAAAGCCGCTCGGACATCCGGTCGATCACCAGCAATTTCATCAAAGACTTCCGGTGCTGACTCAATATTTGCAATATTAGCATCGGCGCAGACGATCCCAACACTAGGCATATGGAACTCATCAATTCCTTCCGCTTCTGCACGGCTACGAGCTTTGAGATATAAATTAAACGTAGCAAGTTGACAGGCGCGTAGATCCAAATCAACACCATAGAGATTGTGTTTGAGTATTTTCTCTGGGATGGATTTTTTGTCTAGGTTGGGATATTCTTCACGCCAGATTCGCTCAAGAACATCAAAAGCATATAGAAGGAAGTGCCCACTACCACAAGCTGGATCAATAACTCGGATATCCTCAGGGGATTTAATTTCTGGTGTAGACTCTGGTTCTTCAGTTGGTACCAGATAAGTACTGAAATCTGCAAGAGATGGTGATTCCGAGGTTGACGGGTCACGTGATTTTCTCTCTTCAGGAGTAAGGGATTCTTGTCTTTCAATTGTAGATATTAAGTCACCTCTAGATTCTAGATACATCTTGGAGAGACTATTGTCAGTCAGCATCCTCACCACCCAGTGGGGAGTGTAAAATTGGTTAGCCGCAGGCACGTCTTCTGGGTCCAGACCTTGATAGTCTCCTTTTCGGCGCAGTTCTTCTAGCTTAGATGAATTATAATATTCATAAATCCAACCAAGAACATCGTCAGCACGCCAGACTTCTTCGGGTACCTTATCGAGCTTCCGACAAAGTTCCTCGAATATATCTACATCAGGTTCAATGATACTGTAGGGAGAATCTGCATCAAACAAGATCTCAATTTCGTTCGCAAGGTTGTCGCACACCTTATTGTAAGCTTCAATTTTTGCCTCATCAGGACTAAGGTATTTCTCATTCTCAAGTTTCTCCGCAGCAGGAGTAGTTCCGGAAGCTCCAAATTGAGTCACTGGTCGATCGATGAATCCTCGCACTTCCATACATCGAATAGCAGTAAGCCGATTGATTATCGTATATCCGACCCCCATCACATACCGCTCAAACTTCTCCTCCCACGTACCATCATCGTCCTCTCGCTCCACGGCCTTTTCGAGATCTCTTCGCTTAGTCTTGACTTCTCCAGAGAGCTCATCACCCCCATCGGCACTATTTAGCTCGTACGCGTGCTCAAGTTGATATTGGATGTCTGATTCGACGATTTCACGCAATTCAGTAACAACTTTCTCTAGATGCTCGCGTTCTGGTTTATCTAGTTGAGCCTTCGTCAAAGGAGTAGATTGATTCGACATGATATCCGTTGCTCTAGTTCCTACCTCAAAATGAACCTACATCAAACTTCCCACCTGCTACATCATCTCCCGATTTGGCCCTATTGTCTCCCGAAGTCAGTCTCATGAGCAACTGAAAGCTAATTATAGAAAATTTAAACCAATAATTCATCCTGTAGTTTTTCGAATTCATCGTGGGCAACCTGCTCTGTATTTATTCCTGTGAATACTACCTTTCGGGAAGAAAAGATTAAAATCGTGCAACTACTTCCATCAGGCCGGTAAACTAAACCCGGGAATTGCTCTGGCTCGTATTCTGTTTTTTCCATCCCGAGAAGAATACAAACATTATTCAAATCAAGCGGTCCTTCAGTATCAAGTTCTGCTGTAAAAACGATGTTTTGTATACTAAGTGGTTTCAAAACTTCAGAATCGGTAGGGAACCGATCAGAAAGGATTCCCAGACTGCGAAGAGAATTAAATAGATGGTGTTTCGCTGTCTCTAAATCATCGTACGAATTTGCGCCCGTGAATATATAAACACCAGTTCGAGTGAGAATCCCTCTGGTATTAGATTCAGAAAATCGGATCAGTAATCGATCTCCGTTCTTTTTACTATGTTCTACTTCCGACACCATACTAAGAGCCCGTAGATCTTTAGACAATGTTGCTAATTCAAGCTCTAAGTCAAATTTCCCAGATGCAACGATGTTTGCAATCGAAAGCATGGTAGTGTATTCGTTGTAGCAGAGTAGTTGCGTGTCCCTCATATACTACTCGGTGGGAGAGGCTTGATACCTCAGCCACATCTTGGATTCACTAATTCCGAGATCCATGACCGACCCAAAGCCAGGGAATGAACTCCAGATACTCCGAAGTGCCTCCATTAGGTTTATCAGTGTTGTGCGCAACACGTTAATTGACGCTTCGCTTTGGAGGGCCGAAGCGTCAGCGGGGACCAATTCAGGGCGGCACTACGGCTGGAAATTCCAGCCGTGGTCCTTTCCTATTACGCAGATTAGGGTTTCGGAATATCGGGGATAGATTGACCAATTTCATATAGTTCCCCGCAATGACTCCCAAATCTCCCACAAGAACTTCTAAGTAGATACCACAGTCTCGTCATAGTATGGCTACAGGTCGAAACGGGGAATTAGATTCATGGCTTCCATCTCTCGTTGGGAAGTTCCCCGAATCGAAAATCACGATGGCTTTGACTCGGTGTGGTCTCCAGACCGAGAGAACGCACGAGATCTCCTCTCTCTACGCGGACGAGCTCGATTGGACTTCGGTGAAAGAGATATGGTACGACGAACGCGTGGCGAATCGGAGTAGTCGAAATAGTTCGAAATCCCTGCTCATCGCAATTCGAGCACGTCTCCAATCAGCCGGAGACGGACTCCCATCAGTCCCGCAACTCCCAGCGATTCTGGATCAGTGTCGAAACGAACGCGACCAAGCACAGGTCCTCTTCCTCTATCTCATCAACCACGATGGACTGGCCCGTTATGTCGTTCACGAGTATCTCCGCCGACTGATGAAGCAAGGACCTTCTATGCTTGACTTTGAGATGGACACCGTTCTTAGCATACTCGACGAGTTCCGTGACAAAGCTGGTGAACCACTAGACTACTCTGAGTCGACCCAAAAGCGATGGGTACAGGGATTCCGGTCTGCACTCCGGGATATCGGTGTCCTCGAAGGGAAAACCGAGACATCAGGTCAACCGCCGAAGGTTGGCGATGTACCTCTCCAGGTCGCGGCCTACTACTCCTGGGCACAGAACGGCGACGAATGGCTCACGAAGCCGATTGGCTGGCTCTATCTGTTCCAGTCCGAAGAGTACTGGGAACCGCAGAGCAAGCGGCTGGCCGGATATGAGGGTTGGACGCACCACGAAGCTCGGAGTCGCGTCTGGTTCGAACCCGTCGACGACTTCTACACGAATCTCGCGGAGGGGTCGGCATGACTTCCATGAAGGACCTGTTCGAGAAGCAGGACGCGACCTTCGAGGAATCAATTCGCATCGACCGGAAGTTCGAGGAGGACGAAGACAGAGCCGCTCATCGCGACCAGCTCTACCGCCACTACCTCGACACCTACCACATCACAAAAGCTTCAGAAAACTATCTCAAGGACTTCTTCACTCGAATCCACGGCCACGACGAAGAGATGCGGAAGGGAGCCAATCACTGGCTCTACGGGTACTACGGGAGCGGGAAGAGTCACCTGCTGACTGTCCTCAACCTCCTCACAGCCTCTGCAGATCTCGAAGAGGAGGACAGAGAGGAGGTCTGGAATCGGCTGGATTCGGATGGTTCCTACACCGAACTCTTCGAGACGTGGTCCTCGATGCTCGACGAGTACCGTCTCGTCCCCCTCCCGATCAACCTCCTGAAGTACCAGAGCGTCCGGGAGCAGAGCTTCAGTGAGATCATCCTCCAAGCAGTCTATCAGGCACGAGGCCTCTCGAACCGACTTGACGTTGCATTCTTCGAGGAGTGGTACCAGAATCAGGGAACGTGGGGCCAGCGCGATGACCTCACGAAAGAGATCCTCCAAGCCGAAGACGTTCCCAACGCGGATCAGTATTCGTGGGACGACGTCCAACAGTACCGAATCCTTTCTGACCTCGTCCTGGAGGAACTCGTCGAACGAGAGACGGGCACCGCAGATGGGTTGGCAGACATCCAACGGCAGGATATCGGGCAGCGGATGGCTGTCGAAGCCGTCGAGGCGTATCGACAAGAACTCGAAGCGAAGTCGGAGAAACCAGTCAAGATCGTCCTCCTCGTCGACGAGGTGACGCTGTTCATTGGTGGAAACTACCAGCGTCTCTCGGAACTCAACGCACTCGCGGAGAGTATCGATACGATCGGCGATGGAGACATCCAGATGGTCGCGACGGCGCAGTCCGAAATCGAGGACGTCCGACCGGGACTTGCCGCGAAGCAACTCGACTTCGGGATTCTCAAGGATCGGTTCCCACACCAGTACCACCTGCCAAGTCATCACGTCGGGGAAATCGTCCAGCGTCGCCTTCTCGAGAAAACCGAAAAGGGCGTAGACTGGGTTGAGTCAGAAGCACTAACGGCGCGGGTGCATCCGACCTCCACGTTCGTCTACTCAGAGGTTGGACAGAACACAGAGCCGCCTCTCAATCGAGTAGACGAAGACAAGTTCGTAAAGTTCTATCCGCTCCTACCTTATCAGCCGGCGCTCTTCCTAGAGATTCTCTCGAATCTTCGGAACGAGTTGGCCGACTCGACGAAGTCGATCTTCTCAGGAACAGCGAGAGCAATTCTCGCCATCGTCGCCGGACTCCGGGACCGCTGGATGCGCGACGAGAAGAAAGACGAGCTGTCCCTCATCAGTCTCGTCGACTTCTATGACCTGATTCAATACGAACTCGAGGACATCATCCCCAACGAGATCGAAGTTCTAGAAGAGATTGAAGACGACGAGGACACGACTGAATTCGACCTCAAGGTCGCAAAAGCAGTCTTGCTCCTCTCGTACGTGCCCGATTCAGTCCCACAGAACGACGCCAACATCGCGGTTGCGGTGATGGACGACCTCAACGGCCAGCCGCGGACGACTGTCCGAAACCAAGTCCAGAATTCACTGGAGAACCTCGACAAGTACATCAGACCAAACACGGCCGAGGACGGGCCTCTACTCCGAATCACGGATCGAGAGGAACGAGAGATCATCGAAGAGGCACGCAAAAACCGCGAGAACCCAGATTGGGACGAGATTATCGCCGCTCTCGACAACGAACTTTGGGCAGACATCCGTCCTCGCCTGAACCTGCCAACGTCGGTTCCCTACGGCGGGGACGGCGACAACTACCCCATCTCGTACAGCTTCTCCATCGATGGGCAATCACTAGATGGGGCTGACGAGCACGAGAGTGCGCTCGAAGCATCCGTTGTTATCCGAGGAGTGCGACCTGATATCGACTCCAAGAAAATCAACGAGGGAACCATCTACTGGTCGGTCAAGCAGGATGGACTGGATGATCTCCGAAGCCAGCTCATCGAATGGTGGTCGTTCCACAAAGCCACGGCCGAGACGGAGACGCCTGATACGATAGCCCGAGACGTCGACGATGCAGCAGAGAGGGTAAAGAGTAAACTCGCGAGCGCACTCAAGGATGGCTCGTTCAAGGTCGAATCTCAGGAACCACGTGGACTAGAGTCTGCGGTCAAAGAGTGCATCAACCGTGCTTATCCCTCGTTCTTCCACCCCGTCATGCTTGAGGTGGACCAGAGCTACCTGACAGAGCTTAAGCGGCTCAGCGACGACGAGGAGTATCCAGAGTGGGCACAGAAAATCGATGTCCCGAGACCAGATGCGGAGGTGTCTACGATGGGGACGATTGCGAAAGAGGTTCGAGGCGCTGTCGGTCGAACGCTAGTCGCCCATGACAACGAGATGGGGCTGCCAGCGCTCTTCGAGAAAATCACGGAGGAGACGCCGTTCTATGGAGAAGTTAAACCCGCAGTAACGGCGGTCCTCTGGGGGCTGTGTCGAGCCGGAGAGTTCCGTCCCGTAGCAGAAGACGGAGAAGCTCTTGCTGCGGATGAATTGCTAACGCTCTCACAGCAGATGGAAATCAAGTTGCGCACGGCACCGTCGTCCACGTCGCTCAAAGAGCAGTTCATCGATGCTGGAATCATCGAACCGATTCAGACGGTCGACGAGGGAATTGTTGCCCTCGAAGAACTGAACGAGTCGATAAAGAGACGAGCACGAACGCTAACAGAGACGACAGAAGTCAGTACAGAGACTGAACTGGAGAACGATGCGCTCATCTCTCTGGTAGCGGCGTTCAGTAATACCCTCTCCGAACTGGCGGATGCTGCAGAATCTCGCGCCGAAGCAATCACTGCAGACGATACGGATTGGGAGGACGTAATCGACCAGGTGGCGAGTGACGAAGAATGGATATCTGCAGTGGAAGAGCGATGGGAATCCAGAGAACCTTACCTGTTACAACTCGACGGTCTGCTACGGTTCAGCGAACTGGAGATTGAATGGCTTAGCCAATCGTTCTACGACGCACTGAACCAACTAACCCAACAACTCAACGAAGAATCTGGTCGGGAGTGGTGGACACAGGAAGGATGGCAGTCCTTTGATCAGTCACTGGACGCTCGGTTGACTGCTATCGCGGCACTTGAAGAGGATTGGTCAGCTCAGGTAGCGGAGACCGACGCGAAATCACTAGCGACAGACCTCGAGGGGCATCAATGGCTGATTCCGCCGTTACAGCTTCCAGAGCATAGCGTTCATGATGGATTTCAGTCCGGATATCTCCGCCCACTACGGCACTTCAGGGATACCCATGATGATATCCAAGCCTGCGTTAGTGCGCTAACGAACCGAGAGCCTGGAACCCATGATGAGCGCGCGTTGAAACGAGCACTCGGGACGGTATCCTCGACGACGGATTGGGACAGCCTTACTGAAGACCGAGTTGACACATATCGAGAAAAGCACGAGACAGTAGAACAGCTAGTCGGTGGAACTCGACCCGACGAAATTGAAGGGGTAGGAGTGCTGTTCGGCGATGAGTCTGCACTCAAGGGACAATTTGAGCGTATCGTGAAGTCGAGGAAGCCGACGATCGAGCAGGTCGATGGAGGTGTGGTTATCAAATGACGTCGACGCGAAACCCGCTCAAGAGATTCACCAAAGAGTTGGTCGACTTCGCAAGTGGCGAACGACGGGGAATTCGAAATCCCTTCGTCATGGTTCCGGTCGAACCATCCGTTGAACATCGCGTGACCGAACGGTTGATTCGATGGGCGGATCCCGAGACACCAGATACACTGACAAACTGGGTTGACGTCGAGGATCAGGCCGGCAACGAACTCAAAGTCGAGTGTGTTCGGCTAGACCATCTGATGCCTGAAACGCACGTTTTCGAGACCACCCTCGACCTCGGGCCGCTTGAGCGAACCACCACCAAAGCAGTGACGGAGACGCTCGAAACGAGTCTTGCTGACGAACTCATCGGGAAACTCGTCGATGAACAACTCAAAGGTGAGAATGCGCAGCAACATATCCTCCTGCTGCTGAACCTCGGAAGCCTCTATCCGTTCACCCGCGCCTCAGAGCTGCTCGATGAGATGGATCGCCGAAACGTGAATTCCACAATCGGAATCCCGTTCCCTGGTCGGATCAGAGGAGGGAAATTGAGCTTCTTCAACGAGGACGCACGCCACTACTACCCAGCCCACCGAATTGACGAGAAAATCACTGAGGTGTATCTCGATGACTGATACAACACTTGAATCACTGTTTGCTCGCTCGCCGACGCGAGAACTCGAGGAAGTACAGAAAGTCAACGAAGTCGGCCAAGCCGAACGCGACATCGACGAGTTCTACGAGACTGATAGCGCTCGAAAGGTCCTCACAGAACTTGGAGAGATTGTCAACAGCACAGGATCACAGCCTCGATTCCGGTACGTCCATGCCACCTTCGGATCTGGGAAAACACACCTCCTGAAGCTAATCGGAATCGCGACTGGCGAGATCGAGGGACTCGGAACCGTAGCCCCGAAGCTTTCGAGTCAATTCTCCGGGTTCAAGGAATTCAGAGACCGACTCAATTCGTCCCACATTGACCACCTTGTTCCTCTGTTTATGAACCTCCTCGACCGGGACAAGGTTCGTGACTCAACGCTCTCGCTCCTGATCTACGAGGAGCTGGGGAATCAGCTCAACTACCCGACTGACCCGCTCTGGTTACTCGAGTGGATATGGACCTTAGAAATCGAGCACGGGCTCTGGGAAGCCGTACGCTCAGTAGAGCACAACGGTATGTCGCTGCAGGAAGCTGCACAAGACAAGGCTGCGCTTCGTCCCTGGCTCTATGAAGCTCTTCCCGAGATGGACGAGACTGATGGCACGCCCTACGCAACGGAAGAGGGCGTCAAGGAATCGATCCAGCAAGCCACGGGCCAAATCAGTACTGAAGCGTTCACGCCCGATGAACTCGTAGAACGACTGGACCGAACGAAGCGCTACTTACAGGAATCGGGCGAGACGTACGAGTTCCTCATTGGACTCGACGAAGTCGCCATCTACGTTGGTGACCAGCAACACCGCTATCGAGAGTTCTTAGAAACAGTCGATACGCTCATCGCCGACATCAATCCCCCAATTCTGGGGACAGGACAGTGGTCGCTGCGGGACATGCAGCAGGACTTCATGGGAGAGGTCGATCCTGAAGCGTGGTACACGAACGAAATTCCGCTCCGTGGTGCTGACACCGAGATCATCGTCAGAAAGCGGTGGCTCAGAAAGTCAGATTCCGGTACTGAAACGGTGCACGACCTGCTCGACCGAACTCCGGATTTCGAGCCAGAACTTGCCGACGCATCCGAGTACACCGACGTTGGAGACCCCCTAGAGGCGTACCCCTTCCGTGAACACGACCTCTGGTTGCTCCGCGAGGTCATGCAGAGCCTCAAGAAAGAAGACTTGGAAGTGGACAGGGAGTATGTTCAGGGACGCGCACTGCTGATTCTCGTCCGTTCTCTCTTCACGAGCTTCGATTGGGCCCAGAAGGAACCGGGAGCGGTCGTTGCGTGGGATGAAATCTATGACCTAATTGAGCGTGAAACGACGGACATTCCGGGGTGGGCAAAGGACCAAATCCAGAAAGTCGAGAACACGACCAACGAGATGGGAGTGAGCGTCGCGAAGGTCCTCTATCTCCTTGGTCAAGTCGACGCCGTCCCGACAACGAAGAAGAACATCACGCGACTTCTGGTTGGTTCAGTAGATACTGACATCGATCAGCTCGAAAGCGATGTCGAGGAAGCCCTCGAAGCGCTGATGGAGGACAACTTCGTCCGAACTGACGAGAGTGTCCAACCGCAGACGTACCGAATTCTGTCGAAGGAGATCGTCGAATTCTGGGATCAGGTCCATCGAGAGGCCGCAGGACTCCCCAAACACCAAGTTCGTTACAATATCGAGGATCTTCTTAGAGAGGCGGACCGTGGTCGGTTGACCGCCGATGATTCGCTCCGCACGCGGAACATCGACGGGATCTCCGACGCCCCGTACACGTTCCGCTACACCGTATTAGATCAAGTCGACGCATCACCGGAACCTCGTTTCGATGGTGTGGTTGCCAGAGTACTCGCAGCAGACTCGGATACAATAGAAGAATCGCGAACGACATGGCAGGAAGCAAACGCTGGTGAACAAGGAGTTGAAGACGTCCTTGTCGTTATTGAGCTTTCGGAGGGGCTTCGCGAAAGTATTCGGCATCTGATTGCGTTGGATTCGTTATTGGAACCAGGGGCGAGCGCAGAGCTCCGGATCGAGCAACAACAAGAGGAGGAGACTGTCGAAGACGAGATCGAGGAGCTCCTCTATGGTGCGAAGCTCTATACGCCAGACCATAACACGACGCGAGGGACCTATCTAAGCAACATCGATAGTGTGCTCGCTGATGCGGTCAGGGATAAGTTCAAGAACAGGAAGACGCTCGATACGCGGCTGCAGGAAGTCGACGACGCTCGCACCCTCTTCGAGTTCTTCAATGGGAACGGTACGTGGCCGTTCTCAGCCGACGATGCAGAAAGGCTCGGAGTAAAGACAGTTCCGAGAGAGATTAGCGATGGGTGGGCTGAAGAGTTCCTCAACGATTACGCTGGAGAGGAATTAGTGAGCGGAGAGACTGTCCTCGAAGAAATCGCGGGTCGGCGTGGGAAATATCTTGGTACGCCACGCGAAGCACTTGCCGCGCTTCTGATCACGCTCGCCGCGGCAAACAAAATCGAAATCAGACGCGATGGTGTCCGCATTGAGGACCCTGGTGAGATCGGTCGTTCAATGATACGCCTTTCCGATATCCGTGACATCGATATTGGATTCGATCCGGTGGACATTGAGGGTAGTAGCAATCTAAAAGCGGTCTATCAATCACTCCGAGGATTCGCACCGCAAGGGAATGATCCAACCGCTTGGCTCTCCAATCTAGCATCCTGGGCAGAAAAGAATAGTTCGGACATTCGGAATACCTGTGCTCGTGTGGATCTCGAATTCGACGAGGAAATCACGCTGGATGCACTTCGTGACGCGTTAGAACCAGGGATGGCTGGTGGCGAGCTTGACGATGCAGTATTGACTGAATCACCAGTACCAACGCAGGCAGAGTGGTTCCACAAAGCAGAACCATTATTCGAGGGCGATGAGCCGCTCTGGGACGAGTTCACAAGTTCACTCGAGACGATGCGGTCACTGTACCCTGATGCTGCGATCACCTACAAGATGGAGGACGCCGTCGATGGGTCACGCATCCCGTCCAAGGAGAGCCTCGCTACACTCCAGGCAAAGGCTCATGACTTCCGCGCGTCACAGATTAGTGAACTCCATCATCTTCTCACGGGAACCACACCTGAAGCAGATTCGATCTCTGACCTCTGTTCAGCGGTCGAGCAAGTATTCCTGGATCACGATGTAATCGTGGATATCGATGCTGCCACCGAGACGATTTCAGGAGTGACTTTCGAGTCGCTCAGAGAACTCGAGGAGATTGCGGCATCCGCGGAAGACATCTCCGAATCAGATATCGCATCGGGGAACGCAGTCAGCGAAGCTGGCCAGCTTGAGAAAGCACGAGGACTACTCGAGGACCAACCAGACGGGTCACTCTACGACCAGCTCGAATCTCGGTACGAGAAACTCAAGGCAGAACACTCGGATGCGTTCATTACGAAGCAGGTGAAGCGTGCGCTAAGCGGGCCAGACCTCGTCACACCGTCTCGATCAGAAGCGCTGGTAAAACAGGCCGATGCAAAGCTCCAGTCAAAAGACGATGACGAGGACGACGAAGACGATGATGATCAAGAGGACGATGGACCATCAGTCGACGAGCTCTGGGCAGAGGTAACAGAACCAGGTGACGGAACTATCGTGGTTATCGATACAGAGGAGAGAGACCGATGAAGTCGCAACCGACTACGACACTCGAAAGTCAAGCGAAAGCCCATCTCGAGGATGAATTCCCTGATGAACACGCAACGGCTGTTCGGGTCGTCTGGTGGGACGAGGGCGGGCACCTCCGGGAGGTTGTCCGTGCTGCTGCCGATCAGATTGGAGTAGGATTCTCGGAGGCAGAACGGTTCCCTCTCGAACTGAGGAGAACCGCAGCAAAAGAGCCGGAATCACCCCACGTCTGGTACATCCCGGAAGCGAAAACAGTCGAAGATTCAGAGGAGGGGCTGATTGAGCGGGACTGGTTCAGAGACATTCGTGAAACTGGCGGTGAAATCGAACTCACGATCGAACAGCTGACTGCCGAGCTGTATGAGGTGAATCCCTGGGACATCTACGATGTTGAACGAGGAACGGAGTCCGATCGCGAAACTGCAGCGAATGTAATCAAGAATCAGTTTGCGAGCGGTGGAATCCCACGCTACGGAGATCTAATCGGTGAGATCATCACCAAGGGAGAGGGCCAGATTTTAGAGCACCTCCTCGAGGGAGGATGGCCAGAAATCGACAAGGATGACGAGACGATCGCCCGGGTACAAAAATCACTGAAAGACAGGCACGTCGCTCCTGCAGACAGTGCTGAGACACCGGAAGAGATCGAGGACGTCGTCTGGAAGTGGGCCGTTGCCCGTTGGCTCGTCGCCGAAGGAATAGACGTCGACGCATTCCCCGAGGGATATGGAAACGTGGGTAGCACTCTCGGCGACATCAACCCGCTAAAACGAATTGTCGATACCCGACAGAGCACGCGGTTGGCAAAACGCTATCTAAGCGAGAGCTACTGGGAAGGCGTAATCGGAGCGTACGACGATGCTTGGGAACTCGCAGCGTGTCCAGTTGATGGGGCGCTTGACGCAGCACTGTGGGATGCGTGGCTCGAATCACTAGAAGAGGAGGAGTACACGAAATGTATCGAAAGAGCGAACGAGCGCCAACGAGCCCTTGAGGTGTATCCGGACGATATTCCGTGGACGACGCTCTGGAAACAGGCCGAACAAGTGGCCAAGTTGAAATCGCGGTTTACAGCTTGGGAAGAACGTCCCAAATCGTTCGACCCCTTCGACCAGTATTCCGCACAGGATGATGGGACCTGGAAGATCGACTACGGTGTACTGGAACTCGAGATAACTGGCGAACCCGAACAAGATAGGCTGCTCAACTCTCATCCGGCGACGGGAACACTCCCCGAGCTTCGCTCCGAGCTCTTAGAGACGCGGTATCTAAACTATCTCGAGGAGATGAGTAAGGCCGTAATCAGTTCGTTCAGTACTGGATCTCCTTTGGCGGGGAAAGACGCTGCCTACGAGTGGTGGACTGACAACGAGAATGAGCTCGCAACAGGGGAGACAGTCGCCCTGTTCCTAATCGATGCGTTGCGGTTAGACCTCGCTCGGGAGCTGGCTAACCGTCTTCGAGAAGACTATTCGATCACCGAAGATACCAGGGTTAGCACGCTTCCGTCGGAAACCAAGTTCGGAATGGCTGCACTCACGCCGGGACGAGCTCACAGGTTCCGTATCAAACTCCGGAACGGGAAGCTATCTGTCGAACGGGGTGGCCAGCGCCTCGACAACAAAGGGAATCGAGTGAAAGTCCTCGAGCGAGAGGGATGGGACGTACCGGAGGACAGCGATTCGGGGTGGCAGCGTAACCAAGTCGCCTACTACGACAAAGACATCGACGACATTGGGGAAAACGAACTCGACAACCCAGAGAGCCACTTCACCGATTACATCGACGAACTCTATGATCTGATCACTGAGGAACTTGAGAACGGGAACAGGGATCGAATTTACGTCGTGACGGATCACGGGTTTGTCCTGTTACCGAAAGGGACTACGATGGAATCGATTTCCAGTTACAACGGCGATGGTGAAGTGAAATATCGACGAATCGCTGGAGACGACATTGAAGACGCAGGGACAGGCGTCCGAGTCACGGGTCAGACACCCGGGACAGAATATCTGAATACGTCAGTTCGATTGCTCGCCAAACCTCGGCAGTACAACAGCAAAAGCGGGCTAACCGACGCCAGATATTACCACGGTGGGATCCTTCCACAGGAATGTATGCTGAACTTCCTCCGGGTAGAAAAAGAATAGCGTACTATTGGAGGTTTGGCGATTCAGATAGCAGACGTTGAGTGAATCACGGATTCGTCTCGCCACAATCCGGACAATACTCGAACCACGCTCCTTCCTTGTGACTTCTGTGTTGGCAGCGTTCTGGTTTCTCTTCGAGTGTCACGAGATTCAGGTCTGGATCCGGCGGTCCACCGAAGAAGATGTCCGTCCGCTCGTCTGCGTAGCCTCGAAGGTTCGTGAGGAGGCGAACCGGGCAGTGCTGACATTCCCGAAGCTCGATCTTCGGTTGATCATCGAAATTCGTCCAAACCGCCTCCGTTGATTCCCACTCGTGGAACCCTTTCGGACCGCGGCATCGATCGATTTCAGGCCGGTCAGCAAGTGCCTTCTCCAAGACTGCATCATGATAGCGCTGGGTCAGTGGCTCCTCGAAATCGGAGGTGTACTCGACGACCAGCGTATTCTGGAGCACGCGTAATGGTAGGTCTGGAGTCGTAATCGACTCCGGATTGTACACGTACTCGCCGGCGTTCTCATCGTATTGACGGCGAAGGGTGCAGGGACGGCTGGTACAGATTTCGTAGTCTTCCTCGCAGGTGAGGACGTACCCAGGGACAGTTCCCCAGGTGTGCTCGCCGGAATACTGGTAGCTCTCACACTCGATGAATCGCCTCGCCGAGTAGTCGCGAACGCTGTATCCGGGGGCGTCCTTCGAAGCGAAGGCGTCGTTAACGATTGAGTAGTCGAGCTGCTCAGTTCCGAAGTCTTGGGAGGAGAGCCACGCGACGGAGTACCCGGCGGTCAGGTAGTCGTGGGTCGTCGTTCGGATATCCTTCTCGTGGTGTCTGTGCTGAACTTCGATGATGACGCCGTTACCGAAGAAAGCGTTCGGCGTTTTGAACTCTAAGAGTGCGTCGGCCCGTCGAGTACTGTGTTCACTCCCGCTGTCGGAGACGTCGAGTGTCACCTCCGGCGCACACTGTGCGGCCTGGTCGCCGAACTGTTCGGTAAGCGCTGCGACTGCGAGGGCGACACAGCGAGCATGGGTGTCTGACTCTCCTGTCGCGGCGATCGAGCAAGATGTCCGAGCGTCTGTACTGGGATGGTAGAAGTGGCGAGCACGTCCGTCGCCGTCGCGTGGATACATTACGTCCCGGCATTCCGGACACTCGACGGCCTCCTGATCCGGGATCATTGCCGGTACGACGACGGTACCGTTCTGCAGCGCACGGAAGGGCACGTTGTTGAAAGTCACTCAAAGGATGGATTTGAGTGTATCGCTGATTGACAAGTGAGTGTCTGAGTGGGGATCGAGAATGAGTCTAATTTGGAGAAAGGCGGTCTTCAGGCCGCACTACGTGAATTCACAGCGGTATTCGATTTCTCAGCCGTCGGGATGGAAGGTGATTCTGGAAGTTTCCGGAAACAGGCGGGTGCAGAGACGGAAACCGCTCGACTGCGTACGGTCGTCACGACTCTCAGAAGACACACTAGCTACTTTCCGGAAAGGACCCGGTCATGCTTATAAGTCTTGACGAGAAATCAGTCTGTCACTACCGCATGATTCGCGATGCTCGCGTCCTTCGTGCCGGGTTTGTTCCCAGAGAAGTCGAGCATCGCGACCAGGAGGTCAACCACCTCTCCAGCGTTCTCGAACCGATCACGAACGAGGAGCCTGCCGACACTGCGATCGTCACCGGCCCCAGCGGAGCCGGGAAAACCTGCATCTCCCAGTTTGTCACCGAACGCCTCCGTGAAGAGGTGCTCGACGTCGAAGCCACCTACGTCAACTGCTGGCGCAACTACACTAGATTCCGCACTCTCTACCAGATTCTCGATGGGCTCGGAGAAACCATCGACATTCATCGCCAGTCGACACCCCACGACGAACTGGTCGACCGGCTCCAGCAGTACGACGGTCCCCGGAGAGTCGTCATCCTCGACGAGGCCGACCAACTCGAGGATGCCAGCGTCATCTACGACTTGCACAGTCTCCCTCAGTTTGCGATCATCTGTATCGCCAATCAGGAACAAGAGCTGTTCAGCCGCGTCGACGATCGCCTTGTGAGTCGGCTCCGCTCCAGCGAGCACGTCCGAATGGACAGCTACCACGACGAGCAACTGTACGACATCCTGCAGGCTCGTGCAAAGTGGGGCCTCGACCAAGACGTCATCGCCGACGATCAGCTTTACCGGATTGCAGACGCGGCCGCTGGTGATGCCCGTCTCGCCATCGGGATTCTCCGCTCGGCGGCCAGTAAGGCTGACCGCGAGAACAGTGAGAGAATCACCGACGACATTCTCCTCGATGCTGCAACCGATGCTCGGGCCCAGATCAAGCAGAAGAGCCTCGATTCGCTCACGCCCCACCAGCGGATTGTCTACGACATCGTTCGCGAACACGGTCCGCTTGGGCCAAGCGACATCCACGACCGCTACACTGAGGAAGTCGATGACCCCCGGACGAAACGGACCGTCCGGACGTATCTCTCGAAGATGGCGCAGTACAATCTCCTCAAGGCGGAGGGCACGAGTCGAGATAGAGAATACTCGATCGTAACGACCTCAGTTGCTTCAGCAACCGCTTAAAAGATCACAGAACATCAACAACATCATGACCACACTCCCCACACTGTTCGAGACGTTCCTGTCAGACATCCGGCCGCAGGAGAATCACAAAGACGCCTACAAGGAGGGCCACGAAACTCTCCGCGATCGCTTGCAGAATGACGACGACATCGACGAGTTCTACGTTGCAGATTTCCTCCAAGGGAGCTATCGTCGGTGGACGGCCCTCAGACCCCAGGAAGACGAGAAATCCGACGTTGACGTCGTCTTCGTCTCAGACCTCAACAGCGACATCGATGCCGACGCAGCGCTGGAAAAATGTGAACCGTTCCTGAAGGAGCACTATGAGGGACAGTGGGAACCAAATGCGCACTCCTACAAGATCGAGGAAGAAGAGGTTGAAATCGATCTCGTCTTGACAGCCGCACCCAGCGAGGCAACACGCGAAGTCGTGAAATCTCTGGGTTCACTGGACGTAGGAACAGCACTGAGTCCGGACGACCTTTCGACGGTTGCAGAGGCCCTCAATATCTCGGCAGATGGCGACGACGAGTGGAAGGACGAACCGCTCAAGATCCCACATCGAGATGAGAACGAGTGGGAGAATACCCATCCCCTCGCGACTATCGCCTTCACTGTAAATAAGAACGATATCACGGATGGTCACTACGTGAACGTCGTCAAGGCCATCAAATGGTGGCGGCGAACGAAGACTCCCGACGTTGAGGGACCGACGAGCTATCCCCTCGAACACATCGTTGGCCATTGCTGTCCTGATGATATCGACAGCGTCGCCGAGGGCGTGACGAGAACGCTCGAAGCAATCACACGGCAGTTCAAGACCGAAGCACTGACTGAGGAAACCCCTACCCTGCCTGCTCACGGTCTCCCAAAGACTCCAGAGAATAACGCCCTCAAGCAAATCGACGGGGGAGATTTCGCGGCGTTCTACGATGAGGTAGAGGATGCCGCTGAGCTAGCGCGAACGGCACTGAATGAGGAGGACAAAGAAACGTCGAGAGAATACTGGTTTCAGCTCTTCGGTGAGAAATTCCCTCCATTCGGGAGTGACGACGATTCTGACGATGGAGGGGAGAAAGCGATGTCATTGGGGTCGTCGTCGCAAGTAGACGACCCATCGGACCACCAGTTCGCCGAGACGGACAATTGACTCGATAAATGCCTCCCCGCGAAATTACAGAAGCAGTCGCAGCCATTGCCGAACAGGACGGTGTCACCGTCCTCAATGACCCATATCGACACGATAGCAACGAACGGTGGGTTGTTAAGATCCGGCTTTGTCCAGACGACTTAGAACCCCATCCGGAGGTGCCACGCGAGACGGAGTGGTATCTCCATCTGCGGGATACGTACCCCGCTGGCTCAATTGGGATCTATCCTGCGGATCAAGAAGAGAACACCATTACCGCCACATTCCCCCACCAGAAGCTGAACGTTGCTGGAAGTGACGATACCCCGTGGCGAAGAGGAGATATCTGCGTTGCTCGGTATGGACACACTCTCAGTCAAACGGGAGCCACCGGCGAACCCAGCACAGGTCGTGATCGCCTCTGCTGGCACATGGACCGAGCATTGCGGTGGTTGAGTAATGCTGCCCAAGGGGAACTTCGGAAACCGGATGAACCGTTTGAAATCCCGGCGTTCGATACGAGTTCGGACTCGGCTCCGACCATCGCGTTCAACGAGACGCAGGAGGCGTTCTCAGACTGGAAGCAGAGGTATGGACAGTGGGGTACGGTCAATCTCTGCTCGTTGCCGACCGCCGAAGAGACATACGCGACTGGAACGTTCAACGACTGCGACGATGGAGTCGTCTATCAGCCACAATGGGGAGGATACATCGATGCGAATCCTGATGACTCTATTTCCGGGGCGTGGGCACTGTTAGAAGAGGTGCCGATTGAACCACCGTGGCAGGCTCCGGAAACGTGGGAAGATTTAGACGTGTTTTTCGATGGCACCGAGACCGACCCGTACGAACTACGGGCAAATATCAAGCCCGTGTTAGACGATGAACCGGTCAAGATCCTTCTAATCGGGTTCCCCATCCCAGCAACGGTCGACGGCGATCCTGAGATTATTTATTGGCAACCAATCGAGATACAGGGGTTCAAAGATCCGAATGACCTCTCCGGCGGATTTCGAGATACTGGAAAGGGACCAGAGATAGCTGAACGGCGGGAAGCGAGAGAGGAACAGATTCGGTGGCTGGACTCGGACAACTGGTCGCATGAGCAGCTCACCCGACGCGGACATATGACGGAGTGGTTTCTGGATCGCAGTATCGTGCTCATCGGGGCGGGAGCGCTCGGCAGTGCAGTTGCTGAAAATCTAGTTCGAGCCGGCTGTCAGCAGCTTACCATCGTCGACAACGACAAGTATGAGATCGGCAACGTAGCTCGCCACACGCTAACAATTGATGACGTGGGGCGAAACAAGGCGTCAGCAATAGCAGACCGGCTCCAGTCAGTTGCGCCGTACGCGCAGGTCATCGATGTAGATAGCGCCTTTCCACCGAGCGGGGAGTTTCCAGAGCCAGTTAAAGACGCAGAGGTAGTGATTGACTGTACTGCTTCACGGGGAGTTCGGCGCGCTCTCGATGAGATTCGATGGGATCACCCGGTCGTGTTTTGCTCCGCTGCCATGGGACGGCGAGCAAATCGGTTGTTCTGCTTCACTGCCTACTCACATACCTTCCCGTACAGCGATTATAACGAAGCGTTCGATCCATGGCGGTTGCAAGAACAGATCGAATGGGACGAAGACGAGGATGCGATTCCCGAGCGAGTTGGCTGCTGGCACCCAGCATCGGTTATCCGAACTGACCGGGTGATGACCTGGGCTGGAACAGTGACACGGCTCCTCGATCAGGCGACGACATTGAGTCTGCGCGAGAATAACCTCACCGTGCTCGAGACCGGTGGTGACGACGAGTTGCCGACGATTTCGCGGGCAGCACAACCCTTCCAAGACGGAATAATATGGCAGGCGCCAGAATCGCCAATCACCGTACAGATTCCGTCCACCTGTCTCGAATCGATGTACGATCGCTGCCGAAAAGAGCATCCCTGTGAGACGGGCGGTATTCTCGCTGGAACCGACCGGATCGATGGACCAGCACTGGTAGTCAATGCTCGAGACCCACCGCGGGACTCCATTCAAGAACCAACGCGATTCCTCCGGGGAACCGACAAAGTCGAGGAATGGCTCAAAGACGCCAGGGAGAGCATCGGCATCGAATATCTCGGCGAATGGCACTTCCATCCCGACGCCCCGCCCGAGATCAGTAGAGAAGATCGCAAAGCAATGAATGAGATTGCTACCGACGACGGCTACGACTGCCCTCATCCCCTCCTTTTCATCGTTGGTCAGGACGAGGATAGCCAGTTCACGATCAACGCCTATCTCTTCCACGATAGTAAGGAATACGAACAATTAGAACAGATTGACAACCCAGATGCTGCTACAACTCTCGATGTCGGTGATGACAGATGACTGACCCAACTGGGCGTGTATTTCTCAGCTATAAGCACGAACAGACGGACGTCGCCAACTTCCTGCAATCAGAACTGGAGCGACACGGTGTCCCGATTTGGCGGGATATCTTCGATTTGAAGCCGGAGCCACTCAGAGATGAGATCATCGAACAGTTGGAGAACCCGAGAACGGCCAGTGGCATCGCGCTCGTCAGTGAAGAAGTGTCTGACTCTGACATCATCCTCAACGACGAGCTACCAGGGTTCAAAAATCGATGGGACTCCGATGACGACTTTTTCGTGGTCGTCGTGCCGTGTCCCGACATCAAAGTTAGTGAAGCCAAATCAATTCTCAATGAAGCCCCGATTCTACACGACTTCTCTGCCTGGAAGATGGTCCCCCTTGAAGCGACCACTTCTGACGAAGCTGCAGATATCGTCGATTCAGTATTATCAGAGCGTATAGAGCGTATTGATGGATATCTACCAGAAGGTGAGCCTATCGAGTGTTCACTCGACACCTACGAATCACCAGCTCATGATATCGATCCCGCGATTGCTATCGACTGGTCCAGTTCCTTCGAACAAGGACTGCCTTCAGAAGAGGAGTGGAATCAACGTCTGATCCCGGCGTTATCTACGGTCACCGACTGCCTCAGCCAGAAAGCGTCAGGCCGCCGCCTCCGGTTCCGCGGTCGAACGCATCTTCCGGCTGCATTCGCAGCCGGGTACTGTCTCCCGACCACACGCCGTATCCCAGCATCGTGGGTGCAACCCAGAGGTACTGACGGAGGTACAGAATGGACGCTTGAAATCGATGGAGAGGATAGTGGAGTGGAAGGCGCTCTTCAACGACGTCCGAACCACGGGTCCGAGCTAGCTGTTCTCGTCAATGTTGCCGCCGATGTACAGCCCGAGATAGATCAGATGCACGATCAGCTTCCGGATTTCAACGGAGTTCTCAAATTGACACCCGAGGATGGCCCCGGTATAGAATTAACCCCAGCAGAGGCAGTTCATGCTGCCGATGTGTTCCGTACCGAGGTTCGGAACGCAATCAAACAGCTGCCAAAAACATCGACCATACATCTCTTCATGGCGGGTCCCATGGGGCTTGCCTTTCTATTCGGCCAACAATCGAATACACTCCGGCCGATCCAGACCTACCTCTTCAACAAAGACGATGGGCAATACTATCCTGCTGGTCGTTTACAGACCCAGCCACTCTCAAACGACTCAGATACACCATCTGAAGAGCAGTAGCAACCTCGGCTGTACTCCTCGCTTTTTGACTGTATAGCGGTGAAAATCCCCCATCGGACTTAACCAACATTCCTCCATTTCGTCCGCAGTTGTTGGTTAATAGTTTTGAGGTAGGAATGATTCAGGAACCCTTCCTGGAAACGTCGCACTGGAACTCAAAACACGGTGACAGAACCGCCGTACTCACCCTATTAGTTCCGTTTCCTGAAACGCGGAAGCGACACGCCGCGGCTTATCGGCCCGGTCGGCATCTAGTTGAGTATGTTCGAAGACTCCACGTCGACGTCGAGCACGTCGTCGAAGCAGCTAGCGGTGAGTCCACCATCACGGGGGGCAGATCGGAATCAGAATCTCGTCGACAAAGCCGATCCGGGGGGCGAAAACATCCTGTTTCCCTCGCTCGACGACGGCATCACGCTTCTAGATATCAAGGGTGGTCGTGGGGTCCCGATACTCCAGTCCATCGTCCTCGATCATTTGCTCATGCACGACGGGCCCGCCTTCTGGGTCGATGCTTACGGGCACGCTACAACGACTGCGCTCGCGCGGATATCGCCTAGCCAACGGCTGCTCGACCGTATCCACGTTGCGCGGGGCTTCACTGCCTATCAGCATTTTGGAGCGGTCTGCGATCTCCCAAGGGCGGTAAATCAGCACGTCCAACAGACCACGGCAACAGAGGCCAGCGCGACGAATTCCCAGTCATCTGGACGCGACGACGAGACAGCTCAGTACACCCCTTCACTCATGGTCGCCCCAGTCGTCGACGCGCAATACCGTGCCGACGACACGCTTGGGGAAACCCATGCAGCGACACTCCAAGCGCGTACGCTCGCACGGCTCGCGACCTACGCCGAAGGTTACGACATCCCGGTTCTCGTTACCCGAACCAAGCCCGATGGGTTCACGGCATCTGTCGCCACGGCGGCTGAGCACCACTTAGAGTGCGAGCAAACGCGGATGGGGCCACGGTTCGTCGGTGACGAGTTCGAAACGCTCGTCTATCCCGTCGACAGCGGCGCCTACTACCAGACGACGTTTGCCTACTGGCGGCAGCTGCTCGGTGCTCGTGCGAAACAGGTCGGACTGGAACCGGCCGCGCCCCCGACCCCGACAGATGCCACCGACGGCATCGGACTGGGCGTGACGGCCGACGGATCGACCGCATCGCTCACCGCAAACCCACTCCTCGATGCGTGGACTGGCACTGTCGGTGCTGGAGGCCAATAGCGATGGGGCGGACCAATCCGACGTACCGGGACGCACTACGAGCCATCGAGGACCGGTGGGCGGACTTCCGTCGTGCGCTTCGTCGTCGCGACCAACCACGGTTCGATCAGTTGTTCACCTACGCTCGCGAGCACGCCGATGCAAGTGGGCTATTGAATCACCAGAACCCGTTCCTGCCGGCGCTCCTCAGCATCGATCTCGAACAGGAAGCACGACTCGAAAGCCTCGAAGATCGCCTCAAGAATCTCGAGGAAGCACGCGAAGCCGAATACGACCCGGAGGCCGACCCGCGCGATGGAAACGAGTAGCCATGCCGTTCACAATCGACTATCTCGATGACGGCCGCATCCTCGAATGGAAGACGGGAGCCGACGGTGCCGTCGTAACCGAGTATGACGACTACACACCGCGTTTCTACGTCGCCCCGCGCTCCCCCGACGTAGATATCGACCTCACGAACCTTCGAACGGTCTACGAGCGTCACCCCGATGTTGTCGCGACCGAGGTCGTCCCCCGGCGGCCCGGCTTCCGTCGCGGCGACGAGGATGTCCTCGCTGTTGACGTCAGCCACATCGACCGAGTCACATCGCTTGCTCGGCAGGCACGCCAGTTGTCCGACTACCCGGTTGGGGATCTCGCCTGCTTCAACGTCGACCTCTCACGAGAGTTCAGGTACTGTCTCGAGAACAATGTGAACCCGACGCCAGCGAGGGATCTCTCCACACTCCGACTCAGCGTCCCGCTGACGGAGACGAGCGGCGACGAGTACACTGAACTGTCCGTCGCCGGCGAGACGGTTACAGGCCCGCCAGCGGACATCCTGACGGCAGTACAGGCGGCGCTCGACCAACACGACCCGGATGTCCTCGTGTGCTCGACAAGCCAAATCATTCCGACCCTGTACGGGATGGCTGCCAGCGCCGGCGTCGACGACTTCTCGCTGAGCCGGTGGGCCGATGTTGACTACCAGCAGCTTGCGAGCCGATCGACCTACGCGAGCTACGGACGAGTCGGGCACTCTCCAGCGCGATACAATGTGCCCGGGCGAGCAATTATCGACAAGAGTAACACCTTCTTTTTCGGTGAGACCAACATCGACGGCGTCCTCGACCTCGTCTCGCGGTCGCGCAAACCGATTCAGGAGGCAGCCTGGGCATCGATTGGCAACATACTCACCGCCATCCAGATCTGCGAAGCCCACAAGCGAGGAGTTCTCGTCCCGTGGAACTCTTGGCGGCACGAGGAGTACAAATCGATGGGAACGCTCCACGACGCCGACCGTGGTGGGTTCATTTTCGCGCCGGAAGTCGGCCTACACGAGGACGTCCACGAACTCGACTTCTCGTCGTTGTACCCGAACATCATCTGTACGAGGAACGTGTCTCCCGACGTGATCCGGTGTGAGTGCCATCGCGGCCGCGACGATGTCCCCGACCTCGGCTATTCGATCTGTGACGAACGCGGCTATCTCGTCGACGTCCTCCAGCCGATCATCGATGCGCGTGACGAGATCAAGGCCGCGATCCGTCGCGAACAAGAACGCGACGACCCTGACGAGGAACGCCTCGAAGAACTTGAAGGGCGGTCGGGAGCCCTGAAATGGATCCTCGTCGCTTGCTTTGGGTATCAAGGATTCAACAACGCGAAATATGGGAGAATCGAGTGCCATGAGGCAATCAACGCATTCGCTCGCGAAATTCTGTTGACGGCGAAGCAATGCTTCGAAGCCGGTGGCTGGCGTGTCGTCCACGGCATCGTCGATTCGATTTGGGTGACACCGGATCCGGGCGTCGACGACAACCAGCGAGAGAATCTCACGGAACTCGCGACCGAAATCACCGAAGCAGTCGACATTCGGCTCGAGTACGAAGCTCACTACGACTGGGTGGCGTTCGTACCACAACGTGAGAGTGACGTCGGCGCGCTGACGAAGTACTTCGGAAAGGTCGCTGGCGATGACGAGTTCAAAGTCCGTGGCATTGAGGCTCGACAGCGGTCGACGCCGCCGTTCATCGGGAACGTCCAGCGGGAGTGTCTCGAACGGCTCGACGCAACTCGATCCCCAAGAGCCGTCCTCGGCTGTCTCAAACGGGCGATCACCAGCCTCGAAGCGGGTGAGGTGCCGGTGGAGCAGCTCGTCGAGCGGAATCGTGTTTCCAAACCACTCGAAGGCTATACACAGAACACACAGAACGTCGCGGCGCTGAAGCGTGCTCGCGACCAGGACCTCGCAGTTCATCCTGGCCAAGATATCAGGTACGTGGTCGTCGACGACAACAAAACTTCGCGGGAGCGTGTCGCCCTCGCCCACGAAGAGTTCGATACGTACGACTCGTCGTACTACGAAACCCAGCTCGTCCGTGCTGTCGAAAGCATCCTCTCCCCGCTCGGGTGGGATCGAACAGATATTCGACGGGAGCTCGCTGAGACACGGAAGTTGGATCTGACCGAGTTCACTGCTGTCGATCCCAAGTAATCAGCCGTCGGAAACAGATCAACCCGCCTCATTTCACAGTTCTCGACAATGCCTCCATGGCATTTATTAACGATTTACGCATCTGTCGATAGCATGGCAAGTCAGTCGGCGGTTGTTGACCACCTTTCGGAAGCGGAACTCTTCGAGCGGTGGAGCGATCGTTGGGACCATTTCCTCGATGACTTTTCTGCGGTGTCGACCTCAGGCACGATTTCTGAACGCCTCCGAGACAAGGTGAAAAGCGGGAATGCAGAGCGGGCAATCGCCGGCGGTCACGAAGGGCGAGAAATCCTGGAACTCCTCCAGAACGCCCGTGACGCAATCCCTGGAGACACTGATGGTGGCCGCGTCTACGTTGGAGTGTACGACGAAGGCGTTCTCGTCGCGAACACCGGCCATCCCTTCGATATGTTCGACCCGGATGTCGAGGACGCCGTCACGATGATTGGCGAATCCTCGAAGGGGAATAGCGACCAGGAAATCGGACACAAGGGGGTTGGGCTGAAGTCAATACTCGCTACTGGGGATGCATTCGAGATCTGGACGCGCCACGAGAGTGCTACAAATGAAACGCTTCGCGTTAGGCTTAGTCGGTCGTACGTCACTGCTGCGTTGCTCTCGTCATTAGGATACGATACATCTGGGTTCGATCTTCGTGGGGCTGTCTCGAACGAAGCGATCCAGTCACTCACCACTGCTTCGAATGCTGATCAGCGAACCGAGGAGCTGACCCAAGACGCTCGGGAGGACATCGGCAAGCTCCCGCTATTCGATTTTCCAGTTCCCCTGACGACCGCTTCTGGGGCAGACGATCCCGTTGCCGACCGGGCATCGGCGCTCCTCACTGGCGATGTCGACGAATGGTACGGTGAGCCCTTCCGCACGGCTGTTTTCGTTGAGTACGAGGACACGGAGTGGCGCGATCTCCTCGAGGCGTTCGATATTCCACTGCCTGAATCGTCCGACAGAGGCAGTGCTGGTCGGGCCGAACGGCTCTGGTCGTATCTCTCGAAGGAGGCTGACGATGAAGGCGCGACGAGTGAAACGCTGACACCCGAGACGCTCATCCAGTTTGGCGGGATAGAGTCATTGCTGCTCGAACGCGTCGACGGCACGGAGCAACCAAGCCGGGAGCGGTGGGATGTCGACCGTACCCCTGGGCCACTCGATAGCGAGACAGTGCGCCATGAGACAGTTACAGTGGCTGTCGAGGGAACGGACGCATCGTTCGCGGACGAGCAGTTTGACCAGTTCGGGTTTGCTGACGCCGACGCACCCACGCAGTTGCTCGTTCCACAGACGAGAACTAAACGAGAGCGGCCACAGGAATATCCGCTATACCTCTACTATCCGATTGAGAATACACGGGATGTTTCGCTCCCGTTCTGTCTCCATGGGCACTTCACGGTCGAGACGAATCGGAAAGATCTCAGTCTCAACAGCCTCGATGAGAACCAGGCAGTCCTCGAACGAGGAGTGGAGCTCGTTGCTCGAGTTGCCGAGGCAGCAGGCGGGAGCAACTTTGGCGACCGCTATCCGTGGATTCTCCTCCCGTCACCACCGAAGAGCTACCCGGACGACCCGAGTTCACAGGCGAGCTTGCTCACGTGGTTCCGTGCCGCAGTCTATGAGGAACTCCGTGAGCGGCCGTGCGTTCCCACAGTTAGCGATGAAGACGGGGTATCGACACCTGTTGTACCCGGTGAGTCGCTTCTCCATTGGGACGGCACCGTGCGCGATGGCTTCCTCGCACTGTTCGATGTGACCGACTCGCTTGATGAATCAGTTTCCGACGCTGTCGTCGACCGTCATTTTCCGACGAAGAAAACACTCGAAGGTTGTCGTTCCGTCCCGGCCACATGGGAGGAGAGAATCGAAGCGCTCCTCTGGGTTGACGATGCAGAACAGTTCTCAACCGAGATTGCCCGCTCATGGGGCGCGATCCTTGGCAGCCACCTCGACCGGCAAATGGTCGGGCAGGATGCGTCACATCTTGTCTGTGACTCCGGTACTGCTCGGGCACTATTTGTCGGTACTATCGAGACGATACTCCGCTCTGGCTCGAACGATGATGAGCTGTCAGCAACGCTCGACATGCTCTCCTCGCACCTGGAGGGCGTATACCTCCTCCCCTGCCGTCGCACGAGCGAGAACGGAGTAGTCGGTGACGTCGCCGAAGAAACACGCTCTGAGAGTGATGCGGCGGATAGTACCCTCCTCGTTCCCATCGAGGCACGATCGGGGCCAAATCCGAACGAGCGTGGGACGAGCCGCACACGGTCAGTCATCTGGGACATCAACTCTCCGGAACGAGACACCCAACCGCCAGAAGTACCGCGTGAGAAGTCGAGTTTCCGAGTCTACTTCTTGGATCGAGCGGTCGAACAGAACGAACGCGCCCGTCGCGTTCTGGACCTCGCTGGTCGGCCGTGGGGAGTCCGTGTCTACGATGGCACGCCGAGCTATTTCCGCGAACTCCTGGACACGTTCGCGATGGATGACTCGGCGCGTGTGAAGGCGCTGGACTTCTACTTCCTCGCGAAGCAGATCAACAAGCTCGGGAGCGAGTCGACGGACCTTCAGACAGACGAAGGTTCGTTTGTTCCGACTGAATACGTGAAATCCGCGGTTGCGCGGTCAGAAGGTGACCAGCGGCAAAACCTCCGCCGACGCCTGAATCTCCGAAATAATCGCCTCACCCTCCCGCGAGAGGGAGGCACCCATACCATCCGGGAAACGATACTCGACGATGATTGGCAGCGTATCCTGGCGCTAGCCCACGGAGAGGATGCGACTGAAGACTGGGACACGTTCGATGGGGATGCAACTGCGACATGGCCAGCGCCGACTGAAGAGGCGTGGGTTCCGATTGCCGGTGCGCTTGAGACTGACGACGCTCACGAGCGAATCGCGAAAACACTCTCGTTGTTCGGTGTCTCGGTACTTCCCGATATCCGGACGGTATGGATGTATGGGTCCGGGCATCCACGAACTCGAGGCGACGCATCCTGGGATCCCGTCGAGTGGTCTGCAGGCGACTTTCTGGCGGGCGACGGCGTCCCGGAGAGTGCTGGCGCACTCCAGCGTTCTCTAGCAGATGCAGGAAACGTCTATCAACAGTGGATCACGGCGCCGGGAAGACACCCCCAGACGACAGCCGAGCACTCGAACGCATGTAACGTCAAGACGGATGGTGTCCTCAGAGACGTCTTCCTCGCAACGTGGATCTGGTTCGACGACCTCGACGCAGTTCAGCAGCTCGGCGAAGAGAATCTCCTCGAACTTCTTCACCGGTACGAAGGCCAGTTCACCAAGTCGATACTTGAGACGGGATGGACCTGCTCGCATGGTCATCAGCGTGACGGCTACGGATGGTCGAAGTCAGTCCCGACGCTCCTGAACTGGCAGCTTCGCCAACTGGAAGTCTGGGACGCGACCGTAACAACGAATCCAGAACTCAAAGACCGGTGGGGAGATGACGCTGCACGATTTGCCTACACAGTCGTAAAGACTGGGTCGCGTGGGGCTAGAGCCTCGCGACTCTTCCCGCACATCGATCCGGATGACCTCGATCTCTCTGAAGAACTGCTCCGAAAGCTGGGAGTGAAACCAGTCGGTTCGTTCGATGCTACTGAAGCTGCGTGGCACCTGCACCGGCTCCTCGAGGTCCTCGCCGTCGACGGCCCAAACGAGGAACCGGTCGCTCTCGATATCCCTGACGACCGGGATAATGATTGGAACGCGGCTTACACGGCGCTCCTAGAACCGATTCTGCGCCAGCTACCTGCAGAGGACCCAGAAGCAGAAGACGTCGACTTGCCGTTCCTGACTCACCTCCCGATTAAGCGTAGCGGTGAGTGGCAAGTCGCGTCGCTAGAGTGGCTGGCAGAGAACGCCGACAAGGGTCGCTACTACGAGGACCAGTCACCGAAGCCGTGGGAACGCCGTGCCGTCGAACAGGGCGGACACTGGCTCCTAGCCAGAACTGCGTCAGGGCCGTTTACCCGGCTCACCAACGCTCTCGGGATTGCGCGAGTCGACGCGTCGAAGCCAATCTTCGAAGCGGACGAGTTGACATTCACGGACGAGTCGGTCGTCGAATTCCGTTCGGCACTCCGTGATCGGATGGTGCTCCTCGTTGCATCACTCGAGCAGCGGAGTGAGGATCGAATCCGCGAATTTGCAGATGATTTAGACGCCGCAATCGCAGAGCTGCGAGTGGCTGAACAGTTCCCCGAAGTAATCGAAGACGACCTCGACGCCCCGAAATCGGGCCTCTATGCACCTCGGAGCGGTGAGGAAGCCTTCGTGTTCAATTCAGCAGCCTTCGACGACGGACTCACCCTCGACGGGCTCGCGAACGCTGTCTCGCTGCTTGCCGAACAACCGACGACAATTGCGACGTTCCGAGAGGCACTCGACGGTGATCTCTCACCAGCAGAGCTCACGAAGCGATGGCAGCGGCGAACCTTCCCCGTCGATGACGTCGCACGGATACTAGGTACGAGACGACGTCGAGACCTTCGGCAACGGCTTGACGCTATTGTCACCTTGGTCGAGCACTTCGACGGCACGGTTGCTCCGACCGTCGACGAAGTCGTTGAAGCAATCGAGCGCGAGGAGGACATCGCTGTCAAAGACTTCAAGCGGGCCTTGTGCGGCCTTGAAGTCACTACTCTAGATGGGACATCGCCCCAGGGAGCGTTCGTTCGCGACGTTCGGGAAAGTCTTCCTCACGATCTTAGATTCGTTCTCGATCGGCTCTTTGGCGAGGATCGGCGACCGTGGCGGGAGATAATCTTGGAGTCCGACAGCGGCCGCGAATCGGATGTGATTGAGTGGCTGGCGAAGAACGCGAGAGCGCTCGACGCGACAGCGTGTTTCCCACAGTCAGTTCCGTCCGCCTACGTCCGTGTGCTCGCTGTGATGAACGTCTGGGACCGTACGGAGACGACGGAACTCAACGACATCGATGTGTGGCGGTCGCGGCTTCGCACCTTATCGACGGAGTCAAACGTTCAGTGGGTTGACCGACTCCCCGACCGATTACAGAATGAGGACGCAGACGGCGAGCTGTTATTCTACTATTCCCCCGAAGATCGGTTCCGGTCGCAGGTCGTCACTCCCTTCCTCGAGGGACTTTCCGGAGCTATCGCGAGCGAAACAGCGAATCTGGAGACAATGCTGCGACGGTATATCCTTGAGGGAGAGCTACCGGAAGATGAAGCGACGGTCTCCGCTGCCGACCACCAAGACGGCGCACTTGCTGACCTCCAGTCTGCGGCCATGAGTGGCCAGCAATTCTCAACCGAGAGCCTTCTCGATGCAGGGTTCGAGGTGCAAAGCGCTTCGACGCGGACAACTGGCAGTGGCGGTGGTGGCGGGAGTACGCAGTATCGTGGTCGCGGTCAGCAAGGCGAGGCTGCGACGCTCGTCGCGATACTGGATGATGCTGCACGCTGGCTTGACGACCAGCCCATCGGAATGATTCGGACGGTCCGCTCGACGTTCCGTGCGTTGCACGACGATCAGCAGAACGGCGATCACAACTGGCATCTCGACCGAGTCTGGGACCAGGAACTACTACCGCTCTTGTCGGGCGGTGGGTTAACGCGGGAATCTATCGTCGACTGGCGTGATCACCTTGGAAATGGGCGGCTTCGGGATCATCCGCTGGTCAGACTCTGTAACGTCACGCTTGAACAGGGCCCCGGGTTCGACGTAATCGACCCGTTCGGTCCATTATCGGGTCCACGACGAGAATTCGATCTCGGCCAGTTCGTTCCTGTCGAGGTGAAGGCGGTCGGCGGCCGTTCCCCACCATTCCACTTCCGACTAACGACCAACGAATACCGTCGCTGCAAGGCATTTCTCCGAGGAGATCGGTCGTACGTGATTCGGCTCGTCCACGTCCCTGAGCCAGGGACACCCAACTGGGCGTCAGAGACGCGTTTCGTTTCTGAGATAGTACTCGAAGATGAGTCAGACGCTGAATCCCTAGTTCGTGGAAATCCCTTCGAGGAAGTCGTTAAAGGCGGCTACATGAATATGAGCGTAGACCAGTGAATCAACTCCGGCAGTAGGCTGGCGGAGCGGCACCACTTGTGCCCCATATTTCGAGGACAGTATAGAACAAATGTCGCCTGAGAATACCGTAGATTAGAGCGAGACAGACGCCTCTATCGATTTGTTGTGTGAGAAACCACCAAGCACCTGGGGCACACCTCTATCGACTTGTTCTCGATGTCGAGTGAGCTAGGTTGTTGCCGCACCCTCGCCCCTATCGATTTGTTCCGAGAAGAAGCTACTTATTGATCTGAGCCTTCACGACGGTCCGTAGTTCGTCCACGTTGACGTCCTTCAGTCGCGAATCTTCTCGAAGTGTCTCGATGATGGTGTTCGGGTTCTCTCCAAACGTAAACTCGAGATAACTTCCCGAATGCGGTCCCTGGCTTTTCCGCTCGGTCTCGACCAAGGAATACGTCGTGAGTTCCTTCATCTTGTTCACGTACGTCTCCTGGTGATACTGATCTGCATCGAGTGTCCCCGTCAGATATTGATACACGCGATAGCCGAGCGGACTTTTCGCTGCACCAGTCCCGGTTTCCCGAGCAACCGCAGCAGTCGCAAAGAGACAGAGCTTCTTCTGGGTGCTAATCCCACGAGTCACTTCGAGTACGCGGTTCTTCTCGACTTTGTCTTGGGCTTCTCGGATGTGCTCTTCGCGAACCTGGTCCGCATTTGCTTTCTCAGCGATCGATCCTGCTGTTCGCATGAGGTCGATCGCCTTCCGTGCGTCCCCGTTCGTTTGAGCAGCGAACGCGGCAGCTAGCGGAATCACGTCGTTACTGAGTGCGTTTTCGTGGAAAGCATCTTCCCGAGCCCAAAGAATCTCTCGGAGCTGGTTGGCGTCGTAGTCGCTGAAGTGGACGTCCTCGGGTGTAAACGAGCTGAGTGCTCGACTGCCAACGTTTTCCATCATCTTCGTGTCGTTGGTGATGGCGGTCACCGAAACCTGGGCAGTGATCTCGTCCGTGCTCCCAGCACGAGATAGCTGGTACAGAAGACGAGAGAAAGCCGGCTCGTCCATATCTCGGCGACCGACGAGCATATCGAGTTCGTCGAGGATGAAGACGACTGTGTCGTAGTGCTCGTTGATTAGACGATAGAGTTCTCGCCATTTCTTCTTGTTCGGGATACCGTGTTCTGGGACCTCAACGGTCGCTCCGACGTCGTTCGCGACTTTTCGGGCTAGCTCGTAAACGGCTGAGCCGAGAGTCCCGACGTTCTGGCAGTTCATCTGGATTACGCCGAATCTGATGTCACGACTTTCACAGAGTTCGAGGATGTTCGAACAGACGGCGTTGATAATGAGCGATTTCCCAGTCCCTGACGGTCCGTAGAGGAAGAGATTTGGGGGACGTTCGTTGCTGATCGCGACGCGAAGATGTTGGGTGATGTCAGTAAGCTGGGAGTCGCGACCGACGATACGTTCCTCGTCGACGATCTCGTTCGGTTCGAGAAGAGATCGGTTCTTGATGAGACTCGCGGCTTCTTCCTGCTCGAGGATGAGATCTTTGATAGAACCCGTGGACTCGGGTGTTTCCTCGGGACCAGGATCCGTGGGCATACCCCACCTCACTCTATCAGGATACTAAAAGATTCCCCTGTCGATTTCTTTTCTACCGCTATGAGGCTCATCAGTGTAGAATCAAAGAGTTATAGCGTTCTGCTCGCAGACCTCCGACGATTTGTTAGAGAGGCTTTCTTTGGACGACATCACGAGAAATGAACAACACCCTCTCACCCCTATCGATTTGTTCTACCCACAAAGGAGGGGTAGGGGTCACTCGATGCCGATCACGCTGTCACCACCCCTAAGCCGAATTTTCGTTGGATGAGCTGTTGTCCTCTCTATCTATTCTTCTTTCTTCTAGTTCTAGTACTAGACTAGCTAGAGTAGACACACCCCTATCGATTTGTTCTAATCGATTGGAGTCGTTCGATTTGGCTTCGTTTCTTGACTTAAACAGGTTCCTGTAACGTGGGTGTAGTCAGCCTCGACATCTCCAATACAAGTCCTTAGACTTGCTTCTGAGCTCAACCAGTCTCCCCTATCGATTTGTTCTACTTCGTCCTCGTCTCCCGAAATAGTCGAAAAACAATCTTATAAAAGCGTAGAATATAGGAGAGAACTCCTGATCACCGTATTTCTCATTACTTCCACCGGTGTCAAACAGCTCCGGTGGTGCTCTTTCCCGGGAGAACAAATCGATAGGGGTGAGAGGGTGGTTCCAAAGTCAGTACCGTAATATGCAGAATCCGTTCCCCAGCGAGGCCTTCCGCGTTCATAATTCTATCCTGGAATTCAGGAACTTCTCTCCTCAACGATCGAACTGCCCATAGCTACGCCCCTGAACAAATCGATAGGGGTGACTCTGTGTACGTACGTGGTCTCGGTGAACAAGTCGATAGGGGTGAGCCTCCGCTTCCTGGCGATTAGAATGCAATCCATCGGATTCTACGTCACTGCAGGGTCGATGCGTACAGTCCATGTGTCACCGATTGCAAGACGATTTGAGTCTCTCTCGCTAGTTAACCAACGCGAAGATGTCTTCCGGCAGACTTGTTGGTTAAGGGCGTCGGTCACATCTCCCGATCGATTTCGAGCTTCCGCATAGCTCGTTCGAATACGTCCGGGTGACGATGGGCGAGATTCTCGAGATGATTACGAATGGACTGGGCCGGATTGACGTCGACATCATCCGTGTCCTGGAGTTCACGCCAGAACTGATGCATTTCTTCGCTTACGGAGACGCCTATTGTATGGTCCTTCACGCCAGTATTGAGTGCGTCGTAGTAAGGTTCTGTATCGAAGTCCGACGAACCTTGCTGGTCCACTCGGTCTTTTTCCTCCGCTGCGTCATCCATCGCTTCGCCGAATGGATTGTCGTTGCTCATACGCTCTTGTTCTTAAGCTTAATATTAAAGATATTCGTCTAACGTCTCGTCCGTGATTTGGACGTCTTGTTCGGCTGCGAATTGCTGCGCACCAGCCCGGAATGCATGATAGCACTTCTGTCGAGTATTACGCGGAGTCCCATCGCTGACTTCGACGACAGTCTCGATGGCACTCGCCGTGTAGGGGTCGGACGGATATCCAGAATCGTACTCTTCCTCACGGGCCCAGGCAAGCCACCTGGCGATGAGTTCTTCTGTTTCTGCGAACCCGAACCGTTCCAGCGTCCGATCCTTCGCGACGAGTCGCGAACTGAGTGTCTCGCGCAGTTCGTCGATTCGATCACCAGCACGCTCTGTTCCGAACAGGAAGAGAATGAAAACTGGTTCACTTTCTCCGAGGTCACCGACACTCTGCAACGCGGCTAGTAGCTGCTCGAAGGTCCGTGTATTCCGAGCTGCATCCTCGAGTTGGTCGACCTGAATAATACACGCGATATCGAGGGCTTCGAGCTGGTCGGCAACCTCCTCGACGAGCTGTCGAACTTCGTCTGTGGCGTGAGGGTACGTCTCTGGAATCTCGAGGTCATCGTACTCACTGAGCTCGTCGAGAAGGCGTGTATAGAAGCGACGTGTCGTGATGGACTCCACTTCGCGTATTCGAGCGACTCGGAACTCCTCGCTCCGAGGGCCATCTGAAAGAGCATCGTACACGAGATCACGGAAGTGAGATTTCCCAGCGCCCCGTTCATCGATGATCGAGATGTGGCCTGCTCGATTTAGGATGTGGCTCGCGACTTCGTTGAGTAGATCTTGATTCGCACGCACCGCAATCCTCGCGTCAGGAAGTGTTTCAGCCGTGAACGGAATTCGCTCTGGCTTGATCCCGAGTTGATTCGCATAGGTCTCCTGTGCCTCCTCTGTTTTATCGAGGGCCTCGGTGAATTGGTCGCTCATAGTGGCTCCACATACTGAACCGACTTAAATCTAATCTGAATATTAATCTTAAGATTAACTACGGCCGTTTCAGCTACTCTCAGAATCGAGTCACTATCGAAATCTGATTCTCTCGAATACGCGGAAGACATCCATTCTACGGTAAGATATTGATACTGGAATCGGCAGCAACAAGTCCACCTGGTTAACCAACAGACACGCCAGTATTCTGCACTTGTTGGTTAATCTCTACTCGCTCGGATTCACTGGCCCCTTGTATTGTGATTTGATTTTGTCACCTTCTCTCCACTGCCAGTAGTAATACCGATTTCCGTTGATCTCCTTCTCAGTCAGTGTGGCTTTGGTAGGGACGTCTTCAGGCAAATCCTCAGGGCGTTCTTGAGGATCGTCTTCATCATCAGCTTCGTTTAACCGCGCCTCTCGCTCTCGATACTCTGCGAGTGCATCAGCATACTTGGCGATAGACCGGAGCGTTTCCGCATTACACTCCTCGAGTGAGGACGCTACTTCTCCTGGAACCTCGGGTGGGGTCGCTGGTTCTGAGTACGACATGGGGGCACTTTAACCAACAGATGGGGCTCGAAGGCTTAATTTTGTTGGTTAAGCGGGGGACCTTCGATTACGACTGTCCTGCGCTTCCCGACCCACTTCTCCGCATATGAAGGGGATTGATGTCTTAGCCGGCGACTTCTTTCTCATCGATACCAAGTGATCGCTATCAAGTACACACTTGGCGATAATTATATGAATTATTGGCTGAGTTGTTGTTGCCGTGCCAGTTACGCGGGCGAAACCACTTGACTCTCTCTACGACGAAGTCCGAGACTATGACCTCGTCATCGTTCCTGATGCGCCGCTTGCCAGTGGCCTGAACCGACGTCTTGACCGGGCTCATCTCGGTATATTTGCCATCACGCCGCGTCGACTCGCAGCAGGCCGTCGCGAACGCGCCGAGGATCGGAGTGCCTTTCTCGAACTCGTTACGACCACCGACCTCGAGTGGAAGCAGGCTGCATACGCGATCGGCAACACGCTCCAATGCTGGGAGCACCAGGGACGCGTCGATGCCGTTCTCGACTACGACGCATACGCCGACACCGCGACGGAGACCACCGTCGAACAGCTCTCAACGCTCGATACGACTTCCCGGCGACTCGGCGAGTACCAAATCGACGACAGCAAAGATGTTGCCGTCGTCGGCCACGACCAACTCACGACCCTCGAACAATCGATTCTCCCCACGCAGTACGATACGTTCGATCCATTCACCGATGCCGCATTCGACCGACCGCCGTTCCACATCTTCGATTCAAGTACAGCAATCGTCGACGCTGTGCTCGGCATAGTCTCCGCCGACAATGCGGAGGACGTCGCGGTCGTCTCGGATCGCGGTAGTGAGTATGCGACGCTGGTCCCGAGCGCGCTCGAGGCCGCCGATATTCCGTTTATCGGTGGCCCCGGGTTCGCTGATGAACAGCACCACCGTGGATTCGTCCAGTTCCTTCGCGCCGCTACTCGCGGGACAGAGACGCGTGTGAAGACAATTCGTTCAGTCCTCTCCAGCCTCGGGATCGCTGTCGACGTTGAGCACGACGATAAGCGGCTACAGGATGTCGACGCCGACAGTCTCACTTGGTTCCAGGAGTTCAGCGCGCTAATCGGCGAGACAACGTTCGCTGGAGCACTTACTGCATACGAACGACAGGCCGGGATCAGCCTCGATGCGTTCCGAGATGAACTCGAGGCGCTCGGTATCGCTACCGACTACGTCATCAGACAGGGAATTGATCGGCTCGAATACTACCTCCAGAGCTACGAAGTCCCCGTCGACCGCGAACACGAAGGGGTTCTCCTGGCCGACGCGAAGTCAGCAGCCTACGTGGACCGCCCCGTCGTATTCTACCTCGGCCTCGACGAAGCGTGGACTCACTCCCCACCACGTCGTCCGTGGGTTGACCGTGACGCCGAATTCACTCGGAACCTGACGCAGTTTCAGCTCCTCCTCCAGAACGGCGTCGAACAGTACTACCTCGTTCAGGACACGATCGGCGGCTCACCCGCAACGCCGTGTCTCTACTTCGAGGACCTCCTTGATGATGACTTCGAACGGTTCAGCGATCTCGACACGGTGACTCACGGACGGACCTTCAGTGCGACCCAAGATGGGTTCGAGAAGGAATCGCTCGACGTCTCACCGACGCAAATCGACACCGTCAGCCAGTCCAGTCTGAGTACGTACGTCAACAGCCCCCGTGACTACCTCTTCAGTCGGCTCGTCGACGGCCCCGATAAGGACTACTTCAAGGAGGGGAATCTCTTCCATGACTTCGCCGAGTTCTACGTCAATCATCCCGACCTGATCGACGAGGAGACCATCGAAGACCTCGTCGACGTAATGCTTGAGGAGGCGGAATCGTTCGTTCGCCGCGTCGACCGTCCAACGCGCCGTACCAAGTACCGGATCGGGCTCGAAACCATCGTCGAGCTGCTCGACGAACGCACCCCGGAAGGCGACGACCTGCTCACTCCCAACAGCGGGTGGGGGCAGAATTTCTTCGCGGCCCATTTTGACAGAGACGTCGACTCGCCGTTCACGGAGCGCTGGTTCGAGAACGAGGATCTCGGACTGAAGGGTAAGATCGACCTCGTTCATGGTCCGACTCACCTCCTCGACTACAAGAGTGGGAGTCGGAAACGAGCGTCTCGCGTCGTCAAGAACTCCGCGCTCGATCCACCAAGCGATACGCCGAACTTCCAGGCACTTCTCTATCTCGCCCACCGCCGAAGTGAGCGCCCGGGCGAGCGCCTACAGTTCACGTTCTTCCACTTTCTCGAGACGCTCGACGACGTCGTCGCCGGCGAGGCGGACTTAGATGAGACGCTGACGACCGTTGAGTATCATCCGACCCAGTTCGAGGAGCACGCCCGGTCGCGAGCGACGTTCGAGAAGCTCCGCGATGACGGGGCGAAGAATTGCCAGAAGACGCTCTCGAAGATTGAGTACACTGATTATCAAGCTGCGTTCGAGTCGGTCCCGCTACCGGCGACACGCGATAGTGACGAACTCATCGACTCCGAGTTCGGGCAGGCGATGCAAACTCGACTCCAGGAGTGTGTCGGCGAGTACAAATACGTCTCGTCGGGCTGTAAACAGCTGCTTCGTCAGCTGGCACGAGTTCGGAGTCAGAACTACTTCGAAGAGGATCTCGACGCCTTCGAGACGTTCGTCACCGAGCGTATGATGGAACTTAACCACCGACGTGCTGGCGAAGAACGCTTCCCTGTGAACGGACTCGCCGGTGAACCGAACTACCGTCGCGTGGACAACCGCGACCTCCTTCTTGACCATGACTGACCCCAACCCTCAACAGCAGGACCTCATCGACAGCACCGACGGCTTATACCTCGTTGACGCCGGCGCAGGCACGGGGAAGACGTTCACCATCACGCGCCGCTATGCGAACATCGTCGACGAGGACGACGTCGTCCCTGAGGACGTGCTGCTGGTGACGTTCACGAACAACGCTGCAACCGAGATGAAGGACCGGATCGTCGGCCACTGCGAGTACGGAATGCGCGATCTCGCGGACGCGCCGATTCAGACGTTCCACTCGCTCTGCCACGATCTCCTCCAGGAGCACGGCTATGCCGCGCCGACGCACCTCGGGATCGACGACCGCATCACGGGCTCGACGCGCATCGTCGAAGACGACCTCGTCGAGGAAGCCCTGTTCGGAGAGTTCATCGACCGGTTCAGCGACGACCACCCCGAGTACGATGACTACTTCCGCATCGTCTCGAACCCGACGGAACTCCTCGGACTCGTCTCACAACTCGCCTCGAAGGGTGTGTTCCCGACAGCCGACGGCTGGTATCGGAACGGCGAACGGTATCTCGACGGCAACTTTGAGGCGTTCAAATCGCTGTTCGATGAGGTAAATGAGCCACAGAATGGCGGGAGCAAGCAGTCACAGCTTCGATCGAAGCTCAATCGCTATGGGAAGAACAAGTGCTACCTGCCAAACGCCCCTGAGAAGGCCGATATTCGCGGGCAGGGCACGAAGCGCGTCCCCGATGCCGTCGCTCGGATGGTATTCGACGCTGACCGCGAGGGACTCAAGGCATTCGTCCACGACGTCTTCTACGAGTACCTCGAATTCGCGCTCGGCCGGAACTACCTCAACTTCGGGTTCCTCCAATTGTTCGCGTTCATCCTGCTCTGTGAGGACCACGCGCTTCGTGAATCCATTGCGTTCGACTACGCGATGGTTGACGAGTTCCAGGACTCCAGCGAGATTCAGTTCAAGCTGACGCTGCTGCTCGCGGGGACAAACAACCTCTGTGTCGTCGGTGACTGGAAGCAGAGCATCTACGGCTTCCAGTACGCCGAAGTCGAGAACATCACTGCCTTCGAGGACCGACTCAATCGGTTCGTCGACGAACTGAACGCCGACCACGAACGGGTCACCTTCGACACCCGTCCCATTCACACCATCGAGCTTATCGAGAACTACCGCTCCACCCAGGAGATCCTCGACTTCTCGGAGCACGGGCTACTCGTTCCGGCGGCGAACCGGGACAACGTCGATGTCGAGGCCATCCAGGATCGAATCGTCTCACTCTCGACCAACACCGAACACGAGAACACCCAGATCGAAGCGATCGCGAGCCCAGAGGAACACGAGTCGGTGGTCGCGAAGATTCAGGATATCGTCGGCAACGATGCCTACCAGGTTGAGGCCGATGACGGGTCGCTTCGGACGCCCGAGTATCGAGACGTCGCAGTTCTCACGCGAACACGAGAGTTCGGCCGCGACCTGCTGCAGACCGCCGAGGAGTACGGACTGCCGATGGCGTACGAGGGCGGGATCGAGCTGTTCCGCACGCCTCAGGCGAAGTTACTGCTAGCGTGGCTCCGCATCCTCGAATCCGACACCGACCGCGGCTGGGCGGTCGTCCTCGAGCAAGCAGGCTACGCACTCGATGAGATCAAGCACGTCCTGGAGACTGAGGCGTATCCCGAGAACATGAGCTCGTTCCGCGAGAAGCTGGCAGAACTGGAGACGCTCGGCGGGGTGGCCGAACGCGTCTTCTCGCGTTACGGGTACGACGGTGCTACGGCCGACGTCGTTCTCCACACGATTCAGTCAGTGCACACCGCGACGACACTGACTCGGGGAGACCTTATCCGGTTCATCCAGCGCGGCATCGAAGCGGGCAGTACCCACGATGTTCATGCGAACGCCGGTGCAAACTCAGTGACGGTCCAGACGATTCACGCAGCGAAGGGGCTCGAACATCCTATCGTCGTGCTCGCCAACATGAACAGTGGGCGATTCCCGCCGTCGGGCGGCGGGAGTGGAACGATTACGTTTCAGGATCCGGTCGGACTCCGACAGCGGAAACGCTACGCCGAGGCTGACGGCCTTCCTCACGTATACGATGACTGGCGGACTGACGTCCTCCGCCGGTGTTTACCCAGGGAGTACGACGAGGAGCGCCGACTGCTCTACGTGGCAATTACGCGCGCCGAGAGCCACGTGATCTTCTCGGCCGGGGAGGACCCAAACACGTTCCTCGAAGAACTCCCGGTTGAAATCGAAGCGTGGGACACTGAACCCGATGCAGACACCGTCGACGACACCGAGCAGACAGAGTTGCTGATTACGGTACCGACACCGGAGGGACCGGTCGGACACTCACCGCATTCACTGATGCGTGAGGACGTTTTCGAGGACGTCGACGATGGTATGGGGAAGGCGTTCGGCACCGACGTCCACGATTTTGCGGAAGCGTACGCGCGCGGCGATGATGTAGAACTGAATCGGGATGACCCCGGATGGGACGACAAACAGCACGTGATGTCGTTTCTCGATGGCCTGTCGGGCGACCTGCTCGTCGAGGAGGACGCCTACCTTCCGCTGGACGTCGACGGGACTCGCGTGATGATCTCCGGGATTATCGATCTCGTTCACGTTCGAGCCGACCGCATCGAAGTGGTCGACTACAAGACCGACCGTGGTCGGCACGCGGAAGCCGAGTACCGAAAACAACTCAGTGTCTACTATCACGTACTTCGGGAGCTGTATCCTGAGCGTGAGATTTCGGCATCGATTCTCTATACAGTCGACGGCGTTCGCGAAGAGATCGACCCCCTCTCACGGGACGCCCTGACTGATATCGTGAAGGCTGTTTCTGGCTTGGAATCCGCTCCGACCGTTCAGTAGCAGCTTCCCTTCGACGCTCTTTCGACGCCTGTTGATAGCTAAGTGTTCAACAGCGGTTCAGATTGGGGAACTAATATCGCCATTCTTGGACGCTCGGAGTGTTAATGCCTGACGCCTCGTTGTGGGGGGTGCTACATGACCTACCCACGAACCCATGTTGACCATCGCGATCCCGATCACCACGAGGCAATCCACCCAACCCGGAATATCGGCAACGCCCATGTCGTCGCTGGCGAATTTCTAACGTCGCGGTACCACGATGCACTCCAAACTGTCCTCCATCCGCTCGGTGAGTCTCTTGACACCCACGACCAACACGCCCTCAACGATCTCGGCATTGTCCACGCAAATGGCACCCTCAATGACCTTTCTCCGATTGTCCGCACCTACGTCAGGCTCGACGATTATTGGACACGCACCCATCGTACTGCACTCAATGAGTTATTCGCTGTCCGGCGTGCCCACGTGCTAGGCTGCTGTACCCGCAGTTTTCTTTCCCAATTTCCACGTCATACACTCGAAGTCGAGTCTGGGCGTACCGGTGCTGCGCTAGATGCTACGCTAGCTCCGCTTCTCGACAGCGACTTCCTCTCTCGGACAGAGGATGAGGAGTCCACTTACACCGTTGATGAACATCATGCGTTATATCGGCCTACTGAACGCCTCTTCGACTCGCTCCTCGAACAAGCACCCATCCTCTGTGACCTCCTTCCGCCAACCGACCTCTAATAGACCTGTTCCGTTGGTTCTCTCACTCATATGCAATCCCCAAGACATCGTGCGACCGACACTC
Source organism: Halogranum rubrum (assembly GCF_900114455.1). Taxonomy (GTDB): domain Archaea; phylum Halobacteriota; class Halobacteria; order Halobacteriales; family Haloferacaceae; genus Halogranum; species Halogranum rubrum. Next base: position 69,125 of record NZ_FOTC01000010.1, read on the forward strand.
GCCTCGACCTATTTTATCCTCAGAATCGACTCAAGAGGGCGAAGTTGACTGATTAATCTTAATATTAGACTTAAGCTTATCAACCTCGATTGCAGATGCACTCGTGGCCGATGGAAAGATAGTCGAGAATATACTGATGAACCGCGGTCGCGAGCTCGAGCATGGCGTCGGCCTGTGTTTCTCCACCGACGGCTTGTCGATAGTAGGTTTTCGAGCGGTTCTCCCGCCAGAGTTGGAGGAACTGGTCTCCCAACGACTCGCTGTACAAGTTCGCCTCGGCGCCACGTTCATAGACATCAGAGTGAGTGACGAACTCGGTGCTGCCCATCCCTGTCGCGTGGAGTAGATAGAAGTGAATACTGCGCTCGATGGCGATGAACGAACTTTCGATGACGACGGTATAGTATCCGTTCTGTGTCCGCAGGAAACGGGCAGCATCGAGGAGACGACATGCCTTCCGGAGCTGCAGGAGTGCGTCGTCGTCGGTGTCGAGTCCAGATTCTTTGTGGGCTGGCTCACGCTCGAACGATCGCTGGGCGTCCGTGAGTGCGTCTTCGACGTAACTACTGTCCATTCGTCAGGACCTCTTGCTTGGCCGTTTGGAGTTCCTCAGTTTCGTAGAGAACGATACCCTCAGTGAAGATCTCGCGGAGTCGATCGCCGATGTTGGTAACACTCTCCATTGATTCGGCGAGGACCTGGAACTGGTAGCGGTCGCCAGCGAACCGTTGTTCCTCCAAGTCGCGTGCGACTTCGTGAGCGATTCGCTGGGCGGTCGCCTTCTCATCGGTGACGAGTACAAAGCAGTCAATGTCGCTCGAACGGTCAGCCTCGCCACGGGCGACGCTGCCGAAGATGAGGATGCCGGCGATATTGTCGACCCGACTGCGCAAACTCTCCTCGAGGGTTCGAACCGGATCGTGGAACTCGGACTGCGGGATCTGGAGAACCGGGTCGTCTGGCTTTGTGAGGCGCTCGCGATTGATCTGGACGAGCTTCCTGTTCCCTTCTCGTGTAATTTGGACGAGGTCGGTTTCAGCTAACAGGTCGACTGTATCGGTCACGCTGCTCGGGCTGTGATCAGTCGCCCGTCGGATGTCCCTGATGCTGAACCGTGTATGTGGGTTGTTGGCGAGCAGTGTGAGGATGTCGCCTGTTGCTGCGTATCGGAATAGCCGGCTGTTCGGCACCGGCAATGGGACTGTAAGCTCCATCCCCAATGTTTGTTCGCTGAGGGCTACCATGGTCGCTCTTAGCTACCGATACTCTTGTAGATTTTGGTGGGGTCTCGAGTGGGACTGCGAGAAGAGACGACTCAAACCACGAAACCTAATCTTAAGAATAAGATTAAAACAGGTCGTCTACTACTTAGTGCTGCTGTAGACCAATACTGGTTTGTCGTTCACTGGGACGGCTAGTATTGAATTACTGATGGTCCAGTCCACTTCACCCGATTACTATTCTCAAAGGTTTAACCTTATTCTTAAGATTAATCATGCTCCCTCAATTGGAGTTCCTCTGTCCGAAAGGCTACGTGTGAACAGGAAGCAGGTAGGGCTCGACAGTGATGGACGCCGTGGCAGGCTCAATCCTCGATTTCAGTCGCGGCACGAGTCAGTATTTCGTTAAAATCGTGACGGAGGCGGGCCGGTTTGGTTTCATACTCGCCAGCATCCTCGTATATGTTGAGAACACAGGCTCGAATGTCACCTTCACTTCGATCCATAGCCTCGGCAACATCGTTCCAGGCCCTGTCCATCCGTGTTTCATCAATCGAGCGGAGATGTCCGTTGTCATCTCGCCTCGGTGGATTCCCATCGCGCTTCCGATAGCTCTCCAGCAGGTGCTCTCTGTACTTCGGAGCAACTTGGCCTTCGATGAAGAATCCCGGAATGACGTCTGCCGCTGCGTCTCCCACTTCTTCGGGGAGAACTCTACTCCGCCGCTGTTTGATCAGGTCTCTGAGACCCATATGATTGATATAAACCCAGGAGGACATATAGGGTCTAACCTGTGTTATCGATTTCTAGGAGGAGTAGAGCCAGATTCAGATAATACGGGCACCATGCTTTATATGGGACTTCCTCAGGTACGTCTCTGGATTCTCTCGGGCCCCTCCAAAGGCAACTAATAACCATAATCTTAATATTAGGATTAACATTAGGGTTCCGATGCCTCCTAAACCAACGCCCTACTGCTGCATCCACGCGTTGGTTGATTCACTCCCCGAGGAGATCGTCGACTTGCTTCGCCGTCTCTGCTGCCTGGATGTCGGAGTACGACTCGTGGGTTGTCTCGATGCTCGCGTGTCGGAGCGCTGATTGGGCCAGTTCAGCGTGGCCACTCGCGTAAAGTTCGTGGCCGAGCCCTCGACGAGCACCGTGTGGCTTCAGGTAGTCACCGTCGACGTCAAGGTCAGCGTCCTCACACAGCCGCTTCATCAGGTTGCGAGCACCGTTCGTCGAGAGCGCTGGTGGGACGACCTCATGTTCTCGGAGCACTGTGTCGATATCACTGTCGTCGAGGATGGTCTCGATCTCGTCGTCCGAAATTCCCTCGTGGGCCAGCTGCTCGCGAACGGCGCGATATTTCGACGGAGCGTGCCCGCTGGGAAAGACCGGCCACTCGTTGGTTGGGGGATCAAGGACAGTCCTGTACCGCTCTAATGCCGTGGCGGCCCGCTCGGGCAGCTGTGCATACTCGTACTCTCGTGACTTCCCGAGGACGCGGACTGCACCGGCGTCGAGTTGGATGTCTCCCCAGGTGATGCCGTTGCGCTTGTCGTCCGAGGGTTCAGCGAACACCTCCGCGCCGCGAACGCCTGAGAGTCCTAGGAGATAGACGATTGCTCGGTCGCGAAAGGCCCGATTACGACTCACGTCCGCTTCCTCGTCAAGGGCGTGGTCGACACGTTCGTCGACGTAGCGCATGATCGCCCGCCGCTCCTTTTCCCGCCAGAACTGCCGGTCGGCGTCACCGAGATCCTCGGGGAGCTCGTCGGTAGCACGCTTCGCTTTGGCCGGATTCGTATCGAGGAGCTCGTCGGCGACACAGAACGTGAGGAACGCGCGGACGTACGCGTAGTAGGTGGTCGCGGTACTCGCTTTCAAATCGCCGTCGCGGGCCTGCTTTTTGAGATGGCGAGCGTACCGTCGACAGTCGAGGACGTCCAGGTCCTCGAGGCTCGTCACACTGCGCTCCTCGCGCAGCCAGGTGCGCCACGTCGCGAGGGTCGACGCGAAGTTCTTCCTGGAGTTGCCAGCCTCGACGCTGTCGAGGTACTGCTGGATGGCAGTCTCGACTGGTGTTCCCCCGGGTGTAGCGTCGCCCTCGTCGGGTTCCATGGTTCGTGCTCGACCGACGGCGGCGACCCACGTAAATCTACTGTGTACAACTGGGATAATACACAGTAGAATTGAATTGGCCGATATGCCAATATTTGGGCGATTCACGGCCTGTAGCCCTAATATTCCATATCATAAACTACATGGAGCTATACATAATGAATGGGGGTGCGCTCGAAGACGAGAAGACTGTCGATATATAATTAGTTCCTGAGGATGAAGCTAGTCTAACTTCAACATCATGGGAAAATGCGAGGAATGCGAAAGGGAGGTGGATGCTCAGACATCCACATTCGAGCAGTTCCCCTACTGCATAGAGTGTTTTATCAAACATAGGGAGCCAATACGACAATTCTCGATAGACACAGCAGAAGACCCTGATAGATATTCCGTCAATATGGAATACGATGGTCCATTAGGGTCTTGGCAAAATTCCTCTACATTCGACACCCTCGAGGAAGCCGAAGCCCATCGAGACAAAAGGCAGCGGCTACTAAGCTGGGTATTATTGCTAGAACTCACAGAAGACCAGTTCATTGTTTGTTTGTCAACCAGCAAAGGAGACGCTGAGATCGTCACTACGAGTTTGCTGGATTCTGCACTTGGCGAGTGGATCGAAAACACAGAGCTATTCCCGCTTTGGAATCTCCGAGAACAGGGGTTCAGCTGGTTATTCTGTATTCGACTTGCACTTTGGCGAACTGGATTTTCACGACTGGGTACGCAGACTGTGTCTATTGACGACGCACTAGTGAAAATCGACTCAAGAGCCTATATTAGTGAAGAATTGCGAATAGAAATCGAGGACGAACTCAAAGAACGAGCCATCGGTAGCGTCGACTTCAACGAAATTGAAACGCTTCAAGATGCGAAACAAGCAGGTAGTGACCTATATCAGACTGAATCGAAGGTATTTCACACCCTTTCGTATGTTGTAGAAAAATACGCCAGAAACAACCGCGAGGTATTGAGCCCCGTGAGCCTGCGTATGGCCTCGAATAATGTGAAGGGGCGAGAATTTGAATCCTTCTTTGCCGATCTAACGACGGAAAAGGACATTTCAGTTGATCGTGGAAGACAGACGTATTTTTGGGTCACTCGGTTTGAGAGGCTCAAGGAGCGCGAACAGAACTACCCTGACACGGTTTCTGATCAAGATCGACGACGAGCTGAATCAAAAGTGAATCAACTCCCCTCTCTATGTCAGGAAGTTCTCAGCGACCTTCCACGGGCCTCGGGCCTCCCAGACTTCTACTTACACGGTCCGAAGGACGTGCTAGAGACGTACATTAGTAAGCATCACAATGCTGGTTCCGTCAAGATAGAAAATCCCTCTGTGTATGTCGAAGTGAAATACACTGAAACCTCTCCGAGAAAGCCACACATCACTGATAATCAGCGTGAGGTCATTCCAAAGCTAACGGAAGCCGGTATTGACGTTTTCTTCTTTATCGGAGAGCCAGAACAATTTCACTTTGAGCGCTCCTCACTTTCTCCAAGGGAGTAACTCGGAATTCGATACAGTGTTTCGACTCATTAATCTCAATCTTAATATTAAATACTGAGAAGAGTCACAATGGGTGCGTTTTGCGCTGAACTGCTCCCTTTTCAACCGTGATCATTTCGACGCTCGGTTCCAATTCTTCGGTCAGACGCTCAGTCGCACCACCACAGAACGCTGTACAATCGGTTAGAGTCTTCTCTGCCTTTGTATGGAGATGGCCGAGAGCGAGTGCATCAATGGCGATGGTACTCTCCTCAAGAATCTCCTGGAGGTGACAATCTGGTTGTGAATTACCCGTAAGCGGTGCGACTGACTGATGCATACAGAGGAGAGTCGCAACTCCGCTTGGTGGACGCTCAAAGCCTAGCTGACCGTGGTCCCACGATTTCTGATAGTCGACTCCATAGAGTGCGACGGCATCACCGATCACAATGGGGCGGGAGCGAAGATGCGTAGCCAATCCTGCGTCACAGAACTGTTCGAGACAGACTTTCCCCTTCTTCCGCGCATGGTTGCCGTAGATGAAGTAGAACGGAATCTCGGCGTTCGCCAGCTCAGTGAGACCATCATGGCATGCTTCTTCGATTGAATCCGGAATTCCGTTCGTGGTATCGTTATGGAAGACGTCGCCAGTATGAACAACGGCATCGACACGATGCTCGATCGCGAGGTCAATCGCAGCGTTGAATCCAGCGACCGTGTCTAATTTCCAGGAATTGTTCTTGTGACCGCCTGTTTGCTTTCCCAGGTGAGTATCAGTCAGGTAGAGAACCTTCGCACGGCGGTCGGTCGGGCGAACGCCTTTGTGTTCAATCTCGAGTTTGCCCGTCCCATGCAACTCTCGGCCAGCTGGCCACACCTCCCCGTATGCAGAGTGAAGCCGATACCAGTGCCCCTCCTGCCACGGGTAGTCCCGACCATTCGGGCTTTTCGCCCATACTGTAAATGAAAATGAGGTCCCATCAACGTCCTCGACAGTCATCTCGAAGGCGCGTCGAGAACCTGAACCCGGTCTGCACGTCACAACCTTGACTGTGATATCGAGATGCTGCTTTTTTCGAATATCAGCATACGTATTCTCCATAGCGATTGCTGATACCACTGCTGTCACTGATTAATAGTTTTATCACCGAATCTCAAAGAAGGGTATATGTCGTCAACAGATGCCGAGGCCGGCGTTCTTCTAGGACTTGCTTGTGGCGACGCCCTCGGACGTCCCGTCGAATTCCGTTCTTCAAACCAGATTTCGCAGACGCACGGAATGGTTACAGAGATGCTGGGCCACGGGACGCACAATCAGCCTGCAGGGACCATTACTGACGATACCGAAATGGCGCTCTGTGTTGCCCGAAGCCTTGCCGAGCATCACGCGTTCAGGCCGGACGATATCGCTGAGCGCTTCGTCGCCTGGTACGACAGTGGCCCGTTCGACATTGGCCTGATGACCAGCGATGCCCTCCAGAAAATCAAACACGGAGCATCCTGGCGTGATGCTGGCCAGCAGGTGTGGGAGTCCCGCGCCGAAGGGAGCAATGCTGGGAATGGGAGCGTAATGCGCTGTGCGCCGTATTCGATCGCCTTTCGGGACGAGTGGAGTGACCTTGCACGTATGAGTGCGACGTCTTCAGCGATCACGCACGCGGATCCGCGCTGCACGTATGGCTGTATCGTGCTCAATCTCACTTTGGCAGGGTTACTTACCCAGCGACCAACCCCTCTCAGAGACGCTCTCGACCATATCGAAGCCGATGCTCCCGAGGAACTCCTCACAGCGTTACGATCGGTTTCGGACGGTATCAATCACGACACGCTCAGTGCAAGCGGCTACGTGGTCGATACGCTGCAAACATCGCTGTATCACGGACTTACAGCGGACACGGCGGAGGATGCCATCGTCTCTGCTGTAAATATGGGAGATGACACCGACACCGTCGGTGCAGTTACGGGAGCTATCGCGGGAGCTCGATTCGGAGCAGATGAACTCCCCGATCGATGGATCGGCGAGTTGGAGTGTGCCGATGAAATCGCGCGCCTCGAGTCGGTACTTATGACTGCAGAATTCATCGTGGATGAGAGTTCCGTTAGCTAGCTTCCCAGGGCTTCGGTCTAGCCCTACCTTAATGTTAAGAATAAGATTAAGCCTAGCTGGCTGCTGACAGCCTACAGTATCGAATTTGGCTGCTGTTCCGATTCTGTGCAAGGGAGACGTCCGTCTGGTCGGGGAACGTGCCCTGCCTCGATTTCGATATCGACGCGGCGCATATGCTTACAACCCCCTTCAGGTTCGCGTCGCTGCCAGTCGAGACAAGTGCACGTCTCAGCAGCGACATCGACATCGTAGAAATTTCCGGACTCTGAATGAACCTCGTACACGCCACCCTTCTTCAAGAGTGAGACATCCATCTCTTCGTCGCATGCTCGCCGCGTTCGCGGTGTGAGTTCATCGGCTGACGGTTCTGCCGAAACCGTATCTGTCTCTGGTTTGATGGCGCTCTGGGTGTCTCTGGTTGCCACCCATCCACCGTCTGGGGCGAGAGCGGGGTCGTTGGGTTCCACGAGGCGAGCCAGGTGCTCCTCAATCGGGTGATTGTAGTGGAGGAGAAAGTGTGCTTCGCGTCGACCGCGGTGATCGTAGGAGCCACACGCTGCAGCTGGCCCCTCCCAGACGCGCCACGCGCCGAGCGCCGTCATCACCTCCAACGCCTGTCGCGGCAACTCGTCCTGGTCTAACTGCTCGTAGAAGATGCGAAACCGAGTACAGTGCTCTTGCGGTTCGATGTCGGTCCACCACTCAACCTCGTCTCTCCAGTGATCGAACATCGCCGCATCGTTCCCGTACCCGACAGTGATCCCTGGAACACGTGATTCGCCCGTATGGGTGTCTTCAGCCTCGTTCTCCAGCAGCCGGAGTACCGCGAAACGCAGGTGTTCGTGGAGTGGCTGTTCGGTTCCGTAGCCGACTTGCGGATGGCTCTCGATTGTCTGGCGGGCTTCGTCGAGAACCGTCGTGAGGTACTGTTCAGTCATGGATTCGTTCTATCCCGGTCGACGCACGATCAGGCGCGCCGCCACCCTTCCACGGCGCAATAGAAACTCCCGGCGACGTGGAGAGCTGCTCATCGACGCGCTACACTGACCTACCCGTCGATCACGTCGATGATCTCCTCTGCGGTGCTGCTAATCCGTCCGAACCGATCTTGGATCGACTCTGGTTCGTCATCCTGCCACGCGGCGAGATAGAACGCTGAGCCGCTCGTTTCAAGGCCGCAATACCGACCAACGATGTACGCGACGGCTTCTGCTTCGACTTCGCGCTTTGATCGTTCGGCCTCGTCGTCGACGTCGAAATGGAGCAGCGCGTGAGCGAACTCGTGAATTAGCGTAACTGCGAGGTCGGCCTGGTTCGTCCGTGCTTTCGCCTCAACGATCGGCGTGAAATCATGGATATCCCGCTGTTTGCAGACGCCCTTTGCGTCGCCGTGTGCCCACTCGTCAGCGTCGACGATGCGAACCGTCACGCCGAGCTCATCCGCTGCCTCAGTGAGTGCGGGTACGAGGCCCTCAGCGTCGCCAGTCGCCTCGGTCTCCAGCTCGGGAAGCGGCTCTCCCTCAGTCTGCGAGATATCGAACACAGCAGTGGGTTTGAACCCGACCAGCCCTTTCGACCACTCCTCGGGTGGTGTCTCGTCGTATTCACAGTCGATGTCCTCGTGGTAACTGGGCGAGTTCTCGCATTCGGGGCACTGCTTCGTAATGATCGGTGCCCAGATCCAGATCGCCTGTTCGCCCTCCTGGACGTGCCGATCGAACTCATTCAGCCAGGTGTTGAAGCCAGCGACCTTCGTCGCCTCGGGACATTGGAGTTTGATGAGCAGCGTGTTGCGATGGGAGTAGTCGTGGAACCGACTCTGGACGTCGAGCCACTCTTGGAACTCATCGCTGGCCTGCGCCGCATCAACGTCGCCAACGAGTTCGTCGATCCATGCTTCAATCGTACTATGCATCTCGTCTGTTCGCGTGTCGGTCTCCTCGAAGGAGGCCGACGAGTCGTTCGTCGTAGCCATGATATTCTGAAATTCGCCTTACTGCGATCGCTTCAATTCAGCCCGCGCCGCACCCCTGACGGCGCATAAAAACTCATGACGGCGGTTAGCGGAGGGCGGCTTTCTCATCAGCGAAGCCGACTGTGACGAGGTAGTCGAGAAATGAATCGAACTGGTTGACGTCGCTGGGCCTGTCGGTCGCGAGGTGCCGCGTCCACTCGATGGCCCACTGGAACACCGGATCAGTGCCGCCCGTACCGTGGATATACCACCAGCGGGCGGCCTTCAGCGCGACGAGCGGATTCGTCGGTGGCTGCTCGGGCGCGAGCGCTTGCGTAATCGAATGGATTTCCTCGGGGACATCTTCTGGTTCGACCCCGGTTGATTGGCTGTTCGCTACGTCGACTGGAATTGCATCGATCGAGACGTCGTTCGAATGCTGTTGTTGGCTCACGGAAATCACCATCTTGGAGGGCCTGATCTAGCACGCCCTCGTCCTCTCCGGAGGGCGCGAAAAACAGGACGCTGCGTCACGCAGGCGGGATGTAGACGCTCCGATCGCCAGCAATCTCCTCAAGGTTGTTCCGATGCCGGTGCGAGAAGTAGCACTCATAGCAGCAGTACCCACAGACCGCTCCCGTGTCGTACTCGGCGACGTACGGGCCACGATCGGTCGTCCACACGTTCGCGCGGCACTCGGTACACGCCGCGCTCTCGATATCGCTTGGCGTGGGCCCGGAATAGGTGAGTGCGGTCTCGTCCGTCTGTGGTGTCGAATCGGGCCAGACGCCGTGGTCCTGCCAGAATTCTTTGAGCCGGCTGAGACTATGCCGGACCGTCTTTCGGACCGTGACGTGATCGGCGTCGCGACCACTGTCGTCCCAACCGTCGGCCGTCCAGAACTCGCCGAACTGTGCCCCGCGATGCAGACCATTCCAGTCGAGGCCGACGATGTCGGCCGGCGGGTCACCCGTCAGCGTTGGTTGGGTGAGCTGCTCCACGACTTCGAGTTGCTTGGGTGGACTGCCACCGAGGATGTGGACGCGACGGCCCCGCCAATCGACGGGGTCGGAGAACTCGTGTGCAAGTCTGTCCGCATACCCTCGCGAGTAGCCGAGCACGATATCGTCGGGAATTGCCTCGATGGCGGCCCGGCATTTTGGGACGATAATGAACTCCGTCTCGGGCAGTCTCTTCTGGACTTCTCGAATCTTAGCGACGTACGACTGTACTTCTGCAGCGTCGTAGGCGTCACCGATGATACCCACGTCGGGCTCGTACTTGAGTGCCCGATTGACGTACCGGTCCAGGTCAGGATTCCGAAAATCGTTATCGAGCATTCCGACCGGGCACTCGAGGGTATCAAATTGCGACTGTTGATACGTGCAGTCCTCGCGAAACCCAGGGAGAAAGCCGAGAGTCAGCGCATCGATCGCAAACGGAACCCGATGGAGGAACGCCACGTATGCCGCTTGTCGAGCGTCAGAGTATGTCTCAGTCGAACTGTTGCTAACTGGGTCTGCGCTGTCGTGAATGGCCATGAGGAGTCTCCTGCGGGACTCCGTCGCCCCGCAGGGCTCTCCGGGGCAAGATAGACCTCGCTAGCATTAACCAACAGAAGTAGAAACTGGGACTGCGTGTTGGTTAATCTCCGAACAGGCACTGCATCGCTGCCTCGTCACCGGTGAGCGTCTGTTGGTCGGCGTCAGTATCCGCGAAGAGCGTCGACTGATCTCCTGTTGAGGACTGCGTTACTTCTGGCCGGTCGTCGACGCCGAACTCACTAGCTTCGGGGCGATCGAGCCGCGAGTCTCGGTCGCGATGATCGACGTCTGCACCGAAGTCCTCGAGCGAGGTCTCGACGTTCGTCTCGGCCAGTTCGAGCTGGCCGTCCTCACCGAACGCAGTCTGTTGTTGAATCTCGATCTCAGGTCGGTCGCTCATCTATTTTGAAGCCTCCACCCCTGACGGCGCCGACAAACAGCCCGCGAGCGTCATTTAGGTATCTTCTGACCGAAGCTCGCTGGCTCGGTCATCGAGTCGGCGTAGGATCTGGACACGTTGCTCGTTGGCGTTCTCGTAGGCAACGCACGCTCGCAGCGTCTCCATGTCGTTGATCGTCGCGATGCCGGCGTTGATGAGTCGTGTATTCGGTGGGTCGAGACGCTGTTCTGGGGACAGTTCGGCCGAATCTGGATCGTCCTCTCCTGTGTCGCTCACTCCTGGTCGCCTCCACGCCTCCTGAGGCGACGAAAAACAGCACCCGCCCGCTACTCGTCGTCTCTTGGTTGGATCTGGCGAGCGTCCTCGGCGAGGTCGTGGATGTACTCCCGAAGCGTCTCCATGTCCTCGCGGGCCTCTTCGAGCGTTTTCGCCTTCACTTTGGCCGTGAGCTTATCCTGATCGCGGGTGCCAGTACCGCGAGTGAGCTTCACGGTGAGTGAGACGCCGACATCGCTTCGCTCGACGTATTCAGTAGGAGTCTGTCGCGTACTGTTCTCGGTCGATTCTGCGTTCGTACGGGACTGCTGGGTGGGTTCTGACATGGATTGCTCTCTGTAATCGTTAGTTGACGGACGGTGCGATTGGTTCGTCGACTGTCTCACGAAGGGCTGCATCGATCTCACGCCTGGTGAGTCGCCAGCAGCCGTCTGGCTCTGTACACTCCAGCTGGCTCACCACCTCGGTCTTGAATTCCATGTACTCCGACAGGGCCACCTCCTCGTCGTCGGTGTAATCGAGTAGGAGGGCAAGCGCGAGTTGGGCCGGACCGCTCCCACCATATCCCCATTCGAAGCCTGAGGGGCTGTGGTTCGCCAACTCGAGACTCCGATCGGGTGTGAGCTGTTCCTGGCCAGGCTGTTTCTCGACGATGGCGCGGCCTCGACGACGGTAGCCGACGTAGACGACGTCGGAATCATCCGAAGGACGTGACTGTTCGCTCGGCTGTGGATCACTAATTCCACTCATAGTTCTGTTCGAGGGGGCTCGTTCGAGCACCCCCGCACCCTTCAGGGGGTGAAAAAACCCCCCACCGAACGCCTCTCCTTACGCCAAGTGAGACACGTCGGCAGGTTCTTCGATGTCAGCGAATTCACCGCGCTCGACCGGCTCCCAGTCCTCGCTGGGTTCGGGACTCCACCAGTCGACCTCGTAGGCGTCCGGTGCGCCGAGGATCTTCATCCTCGCCGACCCGTCAGGCAGGTCACGACGAAGTTTTTCGTCGACGTGGAGATTCCAGGTCGTGTCGGTATCGAAGCAGGCGAGGACGGCTTCCTCGTAGCCACGATCCTCATGTGATTCTTGGAGTTCCACCTGTGTGTTGCAGTTCTTGCAGAACACGCCCTCGAAGGGGATATGACTGAACACCTCGTGCCCGCAGACCGGACACCAGAGGAACTCGAACAGTGCCTCACTGTGACGGTTGAGTACTTCGAGGCTCATCGTTGAACCGCCCCGGTCAAACCGGGGCATCCTCTCCTGCCCGGACGATAAACAGCTCCCAACGCATTCTCGACCGATTAGCGCTCGGCGCCGTACACGATCTCTGAGGGTGCTTCGTACCCACAGTTCCGACACTCGAACCAGCGCTGGACTTTCGCGCGGTCAGCTGTTTTCCCTCCGACGACCACGTCGCCGTTCAGACACTCTGGACAACTCAGTTCGGGCGCTGGCCTGTCACGGAGCGCGTTCCGAAACGCCGTCGCGTCCTTTGTCTCATACCCTCGCGACCAGACCGGGTAGCCGTCGACGAGGATCGCTCCACGCCATTTGTACCGGTAGGAGTCCGGGGCTCGATGCAGGACAGCTCGGGCACCCGTCTCAGTGTTCCGATACTCGAGAGTAGGCGTGCGATTTCTCCGTCGCCAGTTTGTGATTCGGGGCATCGATTAGAAGTGGACGTCGGCAGGCACGATCCAGAGGTCCTCGCTTTCCTCCAGAATTCGATCCAACTGTTCGCGATGGCGGATGCCGCTCGCGTGCTCGGTGTACAGGAAGATCGTCGGGCCGTCGTACGCACCGACCTGGTGGAAGGCGTGCCGGGCGAGGTCCCCGTCGCGCATGATCTCCTTGTCGGAGAGCTCGCCGATGGCTTCTTTCACCCGCTCGAGATTCCGCTCGAACTCCTCCTTCGTCGCCTCCCAGCCGCGTTCCAGCAGTTCCTCTCCATCGTTGGAATCCACGGGCGCAGCCACCGGCAGGTCACCCCAGCGGGCTGAGCCGGCAACTGATGTTCCATCTTCGTCGAACGTCACATAGTAATCGAAGACAGCGCCAGCGTGGGGGGCCGCGCCGACGAGTCGATCGAACACCGTCTTACCAGTGGCGAGAGCGTCGTCTCGCGTTGATGCCTCTACGAGCGTGTAGATGACCATATGCATTGGTTTTCACCTCGGTCTGCCGACGCACCCAACAGTGCTCTCCGCCGCAACTGGGAGCGCCGGCACCCATCGCCGGCGCTCAATAAACACCGCCTGAAGAGCCGCTCGCTACATTTCGTCCCGTCGTAGCTCACTCACCTCCTCAACGGTGATCGTCAGATTCTCAGTTTCGTAGTCAGCATCGAATGTAACCGTGAATGCATTCGATTCGTAGGCGGCGTGGTAGGCACGGTGCCGTCTGAGCGACCCTGTCGCCTTGAAGTGAAAGAATGCGGCTGCGGTGTACGGTTTGCTCGCGGTCTCAACCTGCGCCTCGACCGATGCAGGGAGTGCGATCTGTGGAGTGTCCGTGTCGATACCGGCAGCGAAGGCTTTGGCCTCATCGAGGGTTGCTCGCGAGTGCTTGGGCGTTTCCCCGGTCAAGACGTTCACTGGTGTTTCCGTCTCGTCGGTGAACAGGACATCCTCGAAGGTTTGGGTTCCGAGGATTGCATCGGAGCCGAGTTTACAGTCTGTGAATGGGTCATCGTAAGGCCGTTTGGTCATGGGATCACCAAGCCCCAGAGGGGCTCAGTACTCCCAGCCCCTGATAAACAGCCTTTGTCGTTCAACGGGCCGACTAGGCCTGCCACTCCAGCGGTCACTACTCAGTGGTCTTCGATCTCGATGGAGACCGATACATCCTCGAAAGAGGTGTCGGAGTCCTGGAGATGGAGCAGGACACTAAATTCGAGGATTTTGGTGTATCGGTCGATTCCTGCTGCGTTGAGCATAAATCGAGATGGGCAGGTAAGTCGGGCAAGCTTCTCGATCTCCTCCCAATCGTCCGGTGAGATCTCGTTATCGGGGAGATCGCCGAACAGCGCTTCGCTGTTGTCGAATGCTTCCCATCGATCCAGGAGACAGAAATCGGCGAGTGCGTGCCGTACAGTTTCGTGTAACCGATCGTGGTATCTTGGCGGGAGCGACTCGTTCCCGTCAATGGCCTCCTGGATGTGGCCGCGATCGACTAATGAGAGGAACCCATCCGACCAGTCCTTGCGGGTCGGATTGAGTTCTGACCCGCATTCGGGGCAGTAGTTCGCTGTAGGTTCGACCGCGGTATTACAGCTCTCACAGACTACCATACGTCCGATTTAGATGCGACCAGCCATCAAATCGACGTGCGAACGTCTGATTGCTTCGTTCAGAGCTGTCCGATGCTACTCGTCGATTGGTTCGGGGGCGCTGAGATCCGCGTACATGACTTCCCCTTCCCGGATTACGTAGCGCGTTGCGAGGACTGGGAATCGGCACTTCGTGAACCCTGCTGTCTGGATATCGAGTTCCTCGTCGGGTTGGAGGTAGTCAGCGAGTGTACGTAGAAATTCTTGCGTCATGACCCCGCCTTCGTAATCGGGAAGTCCGTCTTCTTGGGCTTCGTAGACCTCGAAGTCGTCGAAGCCCCAGATCGTGAGCTCTCCATCCTGGTCCACCTCCCAATTGAGGGTTCCGAAGCAATAGTTCTCACAGAGCTGGCGGACCGCCTGTGCATCCGTTACGAGCGCACCGGTCGATGTCGTCGCTGCTTGGAGTGTAGCCATCGGTTGTACTCAGGACGTTTGTGCGCCCTGCACCCTTCTCGGGGCTAACAGACCATGGCAGAGGCGGCCAGGTGGGACTCAATGAGACAAACCCAACCAGATTAACCAAAGCCAACCACCGTAATTACCATTGTTGGTTAAGCCGGAGCTGCTTTCACCAGCTATGTCGGAGTCGGTCCATATCGATTGGTGCCGCACACGTCGCACTCCCAGATGGGTTGGCCTGACCACGTCTCGTCGGGGAGTGACTCGAAGTCACTGAATCGATGACCAGTTTCTCGTCCGCACTGCTGGCACTCAAGGGAGTCTCCGGTCGACGTCCCATCTTCCTGGTTGTCGCTCCCGGTCTCATCAGTTGTATGTTGGAGAGCGATCGCCGGCACCAGCCACACCTCATCATCGGTGTCGTCGAGTAGTCTCGTGAGCTGCTCCTCGTCGCGAATACCACCACCGCGTTCGTCGTAGAGGACTGTCTCGCCCTCCTGAGCGCCGTCCGATGTTGGCTGGTCACTCCACTCGATCCGGTCTTGCGCTGCGGCCAAGAGTCGCTCACCGTCGCCTGACGCAATCTGGACTGCAGTAGGGAGTGTCGGCCACTGGTCAGCCAGCTGGGGCGCAGGGTCTTCGTCGAGATCGTAGATGAGCGTACAGTCGTCGACGGCCTGTTCCGCTTCGTTCGAAGCGAGGAGCATCGCGGCGGCACTGCCCTTCGCGAGGGCACCGTAGTACGTCGATGACTTGACGAACATATGGACGATTCCGAGGAGTGTTGCCGATGTCGTATCGTCCGGGTCGGCGGACTCATCACCGAGATGGTTAGCGAGACAGAATCGGCATTTCGTCTGCGATGCTGGGATTGACGCGCCACAGGAACGACACTCATGGTCAGCGCCTGGCGGTTGTTCGGGATACCCTCCTGTGCTCGCTGCAACGCGTTGCCGTCTTGGATCGCCGCCACAACTCGTGCTGATCTTCTCGTCCGGAATTTGGACGGCTTCGCCGGTCGGACGCAGTTCCTCGAAGTCGGAGTAGCGGCCGGTCATAGAGAGATCTACTGCGAACATGCCTCGTCTTTGGATTTAAATAGTAGTCTCAGGCGTCTGCTTGGTCAGTTCGGTTCGATAGAAATCGTTCACTCCTCAGACCACCTGTTCATCCAACGTATCTCGGTGTGTCCGGACCGTCGCCTTCGAGGCGTTTGCCACGTCCGCGGCTTCAGATTGCGTCAGCCATTGGCTCTCCTCGCGACCGGCCTTGTAGAGGCAGGCCGCTGCGAACCCGGCTGGATGGACCCCGGTCGTCACGCCGCGCTCTTCAGCCTGCTCGGCAAGGGCTCGTGCCCGCAGCCGGATTGTATCAGGACATTCAAGGTCCGAGGCGAGCCGCGGAACGTACATACTGGGAGAGACGGGCTTGGTAGGGAGGCCGAGTTCCTCGTTCAGCGTTTTGTACGCGTTCGTAACTCGTGACTCCGTGACGCGGGCCATTTCGCTGACTTCGCCCAGCAACCGCGAGAGGCCGTTGCACCGGCAGGCCCCGTACACGCTGGCCGCGGCGATGGCCTCGATGGATCTGCCACGAAGCAGATCCTCATTCTGGGCACTCCGGAAGAGCTGACACGCCTGGTCACGGACCGAATCGGAGAGCTCGAGCGCACTCGCCAACCGGCGCACTTCGCCCAGGCCGTGGGCGAGATTCCGCTCCGCTTTTGACCGCCAGCGACCCCGAGTCTGTTCGCGACGCATCCGCGCGAGTCGCCGTCGCTTCTGCCCAGAGATCTCGTTCCCGTTCGCGTCGGTGCCGCGACCGATTTTCGTCGACAGGCCGCGATCGTGGCGGGCGGCAGTGAGTGGGGCGCCCGTTCGTTCACACTCCTCGTCGTCGTACGCCCGCCACTCCGGCCCATGATCGATACGCTGTTCGTCGATTACCAGGCCACAGTCTTCGCAGACTGTTTCGACTGTGTTCGTCGTGACCCATCCGTCGCACTCGGGACATTGGTTCGCGCTCGACTCTGCTCGGACGTCCTCGTCGAAGCCAGTTTCGTAGATGTCTCTAGTTGCCATCGTTCTCACCGTGGTCAGGGAAACCGCCAGTAGAGCGATCCCCTCACCCATCGAGGGGTAAATAGACCCTCCGGAGTATCGCGTCTCCAATTCCAATTAGTCCTCGATATCGGCCGTAGTGGAGAGCCAGAACGTGTCGTAGTCTACATTCCAACGCGCCGCATTCGAGGCGACGCCCTGAACATGGTTCTCACCGGTAATCAGAACAACCTGTGAACAATCGTGCTTCTCGCAGGCTGAGACAATATTCTCAAACATTCGTTCGTCCCGGATTGGTCGACGAACATCGCCGAGTCTCGTCCCTATCGTCGTCGCGAAGGCAACCGATCCTAAGGCTGCAATCATCCAAGGAATCGAACCGCTAAATGCCAGTGTCACCGTGATCAGGAGAAAAATGACTGCAAGCCAGCTCATCAACGTCAAGTGTCGAGGGACCAACTTGGCACGTTCTATTAGAGAGACGTCTACTGCTTCCCATTCCACTTCGTGTTTATCGGAGAGCTGTTTGGCAGCCTGAAGACATTGTGTCCGTCCGCCACTCTTCAACGTGAGCTGATTGGCTTTTCCTGAAGCGACCATCTTCGCTGCGAAAGCTAGATTGCCGACGGCAAATGCAGCCAACCGAAGTATGCCGAAAATCACTGCTAACGGGTTCTTCACTACGGTCCACGCAGAATATTTTATCTTCGACGAGTCTCCCTCTGGTGATTCATGGAAAATTCGGTCGAACTCTCCATCGACTTTCTCATCAACTAATGACGGAACACGACGATCGGGATGGCGCACTCCTAAAATCAATAGGTGGTTCGGTTTTTCAGCGCTCATTTCACGTTCATTTTGTGGTGACTGGTTGACGGGGTGTACAAGTCATAGGAGTCAATCTATGGGCTACACTCTGGACTAAGGCTGAAGAAATCGAAATCGAAGCTGGAAGACTCGAGTTCCTCTTCATCCAGCGCTTCGACTCGTTCTACTTCGCTTTCGTCCAGGAAGTCGTATCCTTCGCCGATTTCACGGGTAATCCGCTTAATCACAGCTAAAACCTCTGAGATGCCCGATCGAGTCAGTGTGAGAAGCTCCTTGAGCAACACTACGTAAGCCTTCAAACCTAGCGTCCGAGCAACGAACCCGAGCAAGTATTTTCGCGCCATACCCACAAGGAAAGACGCTACACGACCTGTAACGCCAAACGCTGTTGCAAGAAGGTCAGCGATTAAGATTCCGAGACTCAACAACATATTCTCGATCTCACTTACTGCTTCTTCTGGATCTGCCTCGGTTACCGCACATGCATCATCAACTAATTGACTGAGACTGCTGACTACAGGAAGGAGTGACATACTCCACCGTGTCCAGCTCGTTGTTCGGGTTGTCAATTGGTACGCCAACGAAGCATCGTACCCTAACTGATCCTCGACGAGGCCTAGGACGATTTTGAGACCGGAGAGAACTTGAGCTGCTTCAGGTACGGACTCTTCCAAATTACTTCCATGGAACTTCTCGGGGACTTCGACACAGATGGCAGATGCCAAGTCCCGTCCTGCCTCCACTAATGGTGATTCTTCCTCTGGGAGTCCAGTATACAGTTCCTCCATCTTCGTCGGTACCTGGTTCTCCACCTTTTCTAAGGCAGGATTGACTGCTCGAACAGAGACATCTACCGACACCCTGTCCTTTGAGGTAGATTCTAGTACATCATCTGTCCAATCGAATACAGCAAAGTAGTCACCTGGTTCCACCACATGTGACTCCATCAACGCACTGGACGATTCCCGGGTTAGACACTCCAGAGCATACATATCTACTTGAGGAGAGCCTTCTCCCCAATCCAGCTGGCTATCTCCCCACTTTGGGATATTAGCTAGATGTATATTCTCGCGGTGGGTTTTTGTCGGCAGAGAGATCTGCCCTAACGGTCCCAGCGAGTACGTATTATCCGTTAGAAGCGGTCCATCTACAATCGGGAACCGACCGACTTTCGTCTTGTACTCCCCGAAACCGTCCTCATCAAATATCAAGACGTCCGGCGTATCGAAGCCCTCGTTCGGGTTTACTTCGTACTCAATCAGCATAGGTTCCTCCCATCCGCCATCAATCTCAAACGCCCAGTAACGACGCTCAGGCGACAGCACAAGTTCGCCATATGCTTCTGAGTGGCTCTGTTGAAACCCTCAGAGAGTTACAGGTTGGGCCGGTAGTCTGACCGGATGGAAGCCCTCCCGAAGTCACGGTTGCTCCGGTTCGTTGAGCAGGCGTATCACTTGGCTCGACGAGCTGTTGCTCGCTACTCCTCAAAGTTCTCGAAACGACGGTACACACTTCATCAACACATCGTCCTCCTCTGTCTCAAGGTTCGGAAGAATACGACGTATCGAACGCTTCTTGACGAACTTATCGAGATGCCCCGGATTCGGAGTGCCATTGATCTGACGGAACTCCCCTCACCTTCGACGTTGTGTAAGGCGTTCAAGCGACTCGACATGGCTGTTTGGCGGGTTCTTCTCAACCTCTCAGTCACGCTTCTCCCGACCAATGGTGTCGTTGGGATTGATGCCTCCGGTTTCGACCGGAGTCACGCCTCGAAACACTATACAAAGCGAACGGAGATGACGATTCAGCAGTTGAAAGTCACGCTCCTCGTAGACACAAGGTCGAACGCAATCATTGACTTACACGTGACGACGACACGAAAACACGACTCACAGATCGCACCGTCGCTCATCAAGCGGAACTACGGTGACGTAGAGATTCTCCTCGGTGACAAGGGATACGACGATCAGAAGATTCGTGTCTTAGCTCACGAGGAGGGTGTTCGCCCGCTCATCAAGCACCGCGAGTTTTCGTCGCTACACAAGGCGTGGAACGCTCGGTTGGACGCTAACCTCTATGGTCAACGGAGTCAGAACGAGACAGTAAACTCCCGCCTCAAGCGCAAATACGGTGCATTCGTCCGCTCACGCTACTGGTGGAAACAGTTCCGTGAACTCGCTATTGGCTGTCTCACACATAACATCGACAAGACACTCTGAGCGTTAGATACCGGTAGTACACTTATCGCGCTGTACAAGCCAATTATATAATGGATGGGGAGCATAGTATTCGACATGGGCGACTCCGACAACCTCCCCGAAGCCGAAATTCGGCGCGCTGTGCGAGAAGAGATGTCAAGAGCGGGGCGGTCAGTTCTCTCAACTGTCTTTTGGACGATACTAGCAGCATTCACGGTTCTCGTTGGCCTTCAAGCGGTTCAAATGGCATTCTACACAACTGGCTTGGCTGCTGTGGCCTTTATTGCGGTTGGTATACTCGTTACGGGCGCTAGCATCTATCTCCTTTATCTCCTTCACTGGGCCTAGCAACGTGATGATACGATTGTAGAATTGAATCGACCATCCGCAGTCCTATCTAACGGCAGATTCATCCGGGGAGCTATCAAAACAATAGGGTTTCAACAGAGCCTTCTGAGTATACTATATCAAGGGTCTCGCCATCCGGAGGTTGGGGTGTGGGTAGACCGCTTTCAGAGTCTGCTCCTTGAACCCCACCCGTCCCGAGGAGATATGTACCTCCGATGACTGCACCAGATTTAGTCAGAAACTGTCGACGAGACCTATCCATTCAAATCCCAATTTATAGCCCACTCAAAAATGTCTATCCCTGAGGTATCTACGAATCTGTATGATATTCACTGAGCCACATCTATTTTATTACATTCCGAACATACCGTCTCTATGACTCTTAAAGAGGGCATCTGTGGTCACCAACCCGATCACACGATGGGGAACATGCTGCATAAGATGTTTCCGCGCCATCTGCTCCAGAGCGACGAGGACTATGTCTGTCAGCGTCCGGAATGGAACGACACTGGCCGCTGCATCCTTCATGCCGAGGTAGAGTCCAAACCAGCGGATGAAGTCCGCGAAGCGCTGAACCAAGATGGCCGCCTTGACGACCTCTATCTTCGAAACACTCGCGTCGACGACGTCACTATCGCGGACCAGGCGATCGTCAATGCAGATTTCCGGCGTGCGATTCTAACTGATGTTTCTTTTTCCAACTGCTATCTCTGGGATGTCGACTTCTCAAACGCCGGCCTGAAACAGGTCAGGTTCTCCAACGCAAATATCTTCCAAACATATTTTCAGGGGGCAACATGTCGAGGAATCAGCTTTCGAGAAGCAAGACTACCTGACACTCGGTTCGATGGCGCACATCTTCGAGGAGCGAACTTCGAACGGGCTAACGTTGAGGAGTGTACCTTCGATAACACGGATCTTCGAGATGCCGACTTCGTGGGCGCGGCACTTTACCACACCTCGTTTCAGAACGCCCGAATTGACAATGACACGGATTTCGGTCGCCAAACGTGGTACGAGGGCGGCGGCTTAGTCCAGTCCATGGTCGGTCAGCGTCCCGGGATCGACGACGGCGAGCTCATGATGCACGACCACCGGGACCCGAATGAGGATCCGTATGAACGGGCGGCGTGGCAGTACCGAATGTTGTCGCAATTGTATCGAGACAGCTCTGAGCCGGAGCAGGCCCGGGAGTACTACATCGATGAAAAGAATGCTCGCCGCGTGCTGTATCGCCGGAAGCGGAAGTTTCGGTCATATGTGAAGGCGGAGCTGTCGCGGTGGGTCACACGATATGGGGAGAGTCCATGGTTCGTAGTCGGGTGGTCGTTCGCGGTGATTGCGGCAGCTGCGGTGTTGTTCTCGCGTTTCGGTGGTATTCGGCAGGGTGGGGAGGTGGTAACCTCTGATCCGATGCAGCTGTTGTATTTCAGTGTGGTGACCTTCACTACGCTAGGATATGGTGATTATCAGCCAGCGACAGGCCTGACACAGCTTATTGCCAGTACAGAAGCCTTGCTTGGAGCTTTACTGATGGCTCTATTGGTATTCGTATTGGGACGTCGAGTGACGTGGTAATCGGTGAGCGAGGTTGTGGCTGCGCGCGCAGCGAAGCGAGCACGGAGCGGAGGGTGGGGCGGCGGGGTCTGGGTCGGTCCGGCACACAATAAAAAAGAACGGCTCTCATCCGGCCTATTCTTCCCACCACCGACCGCGCTCTGGGAACTCGATTCGCGACCAGCCCGTAATTGCGAGACTGCATCGGCCCTGGTACCAGTTCTTCTTGACCGCCCTGAACCTGACTGTCTGCCCCTCTCGAACCACCGTTTTTCCACTCTTCTCCCAGACCGTGAACTTCGTTCGCCCGCTTTCGTCTTCGATCAGTCCGACTTGTTGGATGTTCGACGACGAGGGAGTCCAGAGCTGCGTGATTTCGCCTTCGACCGTCACCTCCCCGACCGGGACGTCCGGCACATCCGCGATGGGCACGATTGCTCCGGGGACCGCCTTCTGCTCCTTCAATGTCTCCAACACCGCCTTCGTCACGTCCTGCCCGCGCTGCACCTTCTCGGCCAGCTGCTCCGCGACGACCGCTCTCGACCAGCCACCATCGATACGCTCACTGATCCGCATCGCCTGTTTGTTGACTTCCGCGAGCTCGCTCTGTGCGAGATTCTCTCGGGGATCCGTTCGGGCTTCGGCTTCCGGCTCGTCACGACCACACTGCTCGCTGACGACCTCTCGCGTGCGCTCCTCACGTCCGTCCTGCGTCCCCAATTCGGCCTGAGCACTGATGCGCTCCAGTTCGGCTTCCCGCGCCTGAATGCGCTCTTCCTGCTCGAGGGTGGCACCGTGAATCCGGTCCTCGCTCGTATCCGCGATCCCGTCCGGGTGGTTCGCATCCACCTTTGCCTGCGTCTCCTGCTCGACCGTCGCCTCGAACTCCGGCGTCTCGTCGACGACCTCAAAGCCGTCTTCATCGACCGTCTGCTTATCCGCCTGTTCGAACGCCTGTTCATCGACCGAAACTACATCCGTGGTGACGTTGTTACTTGACATTGGAATCACTTACAGGGTGATTTCCGACGAAGGCGCTCACGCGCCGACACCGCGATGCTATGACATCGCGGTTTTCCGACGACACCGACCGACAGAACCATCTGCGCGCTCTCGCTCGCGCCTTCGCGAGCGCCCTATGGGCGCGAGCGAGAGCGCGCCCTAGTGAGGCGAATCATCCAGCACCGCGCGCCGACCCGCCCGGAGCGAGCGGCCAGCGGGATATGCCCGCTCGTGTCCGGCCCGGACTGCGGGTCCGTGTCCAGGGCGACTGTCGCCGAGAACGCGCGCCGCGGTGTGGCGCGCGCCAGCGCAGGCGGCACCAAGCCCTGGAACGCGAAAGCCCGCGAGGGGCGCAACCGACGGGGATACCCGCTGGCGTCGAGGGCACATGCATTTTAGCCCGGAACGGGCGCGGGCGGTGCGGAGAGCGCCCGCATGCCCGGAATGGTCGGTCGCGAGCGACGCGGAGGGCGGCAGCGGCGAGCGGGGCGGGCCGTAGAGAAACACGGTTCAACCGGGCCTGGCGCTCAGTGACACAGCTGATATCCTGGTGGACTCAGAAAGGGCGAGGCCGTCTCGGTCGTCCCCCGACCCCGCAAGCACCACAGGCACGAGGAGCGCAGCGTGGGTCGCGGGATGCCGAGCGGTCGAGGGCTTTCGTTGCGCTTGAAACGACGGATTCGGGTCAGAAGCCAACCATTGCTCGTTCCTCTAGCTCCTGGTATTCGTCGTACTCGAAGGAGATTCTAGTTCCTCGATTCAGATTAGCGGCATATCCGCGAAATATCGCTCGAAAATCGGCTCAATTTCTTTCTCGGATGCCAAACAGCGTTGTAGCTGTTTCTCAACTACACGACGGTGGACAATCAACAGCCTTGGACGCTGGAGGTACCTGTCTCGGTAATCCTCTTGCAACTGGCCGACTTCCCGCTCAACACGAGCAAGACCAGCGTCTCTGAACGCTGTTGGCTCGAACAGCGGGTAAATTGCTGAACGAAAGTCACCTCGAATGAGCTCGAGTTCGTTCGCGACAGTCGCTGCCAGATATGCTGCCATGAGCATTGCCAGCGCATCGGCAGTAAAGATCACGAGATGAGTCTCTTCATCGTAGAACTCGTCCATCTTATCGAAAAACTCGATTTCCTGTTGACCCTTGAATTCCAATATGACGAACGCATGTGCGACCTGGTCGGTGTTGATTGATTCTCGCTCCGCCCGTTCGAGATACTCGTCGTGTTTCCCACGAGCTTCCTCCCGACCGAATTTCGCACGATCTGCGGACTTGGCGTCGACGACGCCAAGAATCGATTCTGAATACTTGCTCGAATCGAGGGCTGGAATATGAAATAGGTTATCGGGGACGCTCTGACCACTGTCGTCTTCCCCGCCTTCTCCTGGATAGGTCGAGAACAAGTGTGAGAAGACGAGTTCGGTGACCGTCTCTAAGCGATCACCGCCAGAAAGATGTCCTGTCTTCCGGAGCAATCGCATATGATTGAGTTCCGTGAGAATGTATCGCGGGTTCATATTCACCCGGTGAACGAGATCGCCAGCCTCCTCGTATCGCTCGTCGACGAACTTCTGTTCCATTGCCTGAATCGCTTGGGCGGTCTCGGTCATCGTCGAAAGATGCCCGGATGTCTCTGCTAAGGCCGAGAGTGGTGTTGCGTA
The DNA here is from genome assembly GCF_900114455.1 of Halogranum rubrum. Taxonomy (GTDB): domain Archaea; phylum Halobacteriota; class Halobacteria; order Halobacteriales; family Haloferacaceae; genus Halogranum; species Halogranum rubrum. The sequence continues at coordinate 93,633 of NZ_FOTC01000010.1, forward strand.
GACGAGACTCCCAGTCGAAAACAGTGAAGCGAGTTCAAGGAGGTCCTCTAGCTTCCCTTCTGTTGTAAGCAACAGTGTTGGTTGGTCGTCTCGGAGCGCCTCCGCGTATATCTCCATTACCTCCCGCTCAAAGCGAGCCGGAGCGACTGGCATCGTGAGGCGCAATCCAGAATCGGTTATTGCGGTGACTCGGCGTGGCAGATCAAACGCTACTGAGCTGATATCCTCTCCGATGTGGTCGGCGACAGTCCGGAGGAGAGATTCGAATTCGATATCATAGAAGGTGTACTCAGCGCTATTGATGGTGAATGTGTGTGGATATTCTTCTCGCCGACATTCCAACTGTACGTCTCCGCCATTCCGTTCGACTACTTGGCAGCTTATCCGACACCCGTCGTGCTGGCACCTGTTCGGGAGTTCTTCGCTCGCAGTGACGAATTCCGTTCCTGCGAGGGGTTCTGGGAGGTTTTCATCTGTGTACCGACCGTCGCTCCCTCGTCTATCGATGACTGACTCAAGTGCTTCGACTGTGTTTTCGTTCACAATACCCCCTCTTGATCGAAGAAATACGAAAGCGCGAGTTGTGTCTCCGAGCCGAGCCGAGATCCATCGACCGACTGTGGTCCTGTTTTACGGGCAGCAACGTGTCGCCCGTCGACGTTGAGGACGAGGGCTAGACTTTCGTTGCTTGCTCGCTCGAGAAACTGAAGAAAGCCGTCTTCGATGTCTACCTGCTTGAACACTTCATCGAGATTTGTTCTGCCGATTAGTCGGAACTCCTCGGTGCCGAGATTGGGGTCGTCCTCGATCTCTGAGCCGGATAGTTCGATATTTTGAATCTTAGATTTGAGTCGCTGTTTCCGTTCGGCCCCGTGTGGTGACGCGTCGACTGCATCGAGAGCAGCTTCCGAACGGTCGTCGATCAACCCTGTCATGTGTTCAATTGGGTTGTCGCTGATATCGACCGATTCATGCGCCTCTTCACGGAGTTCGGCTGCCTCAGTAACGGTCTGCTTTTCTATCGTGCTCGTGACCGACTCGATATCGAAGGCGTGCTCGAAAAATCCATTGAGGACGCCAGTCCACCCGCGCCTATGCTCGTCCGTGAAAACAATGAGTGTCTTGTCCGACTCGACTTTTAAGAGCACCCGCATCTGTTTGAGCTCTCGATAACGGACCGTCGACAGTTCCGGACGCTCTGGAATCTCGGTGTCACCGTTATTCTCTCCCTCTCGGAACTTAAACGTCAGTTCTTCAGTTACACCGGCTCCTTTCTCTGCGAAGATCTGGAGGGACGCTACAGACTCGTCGGTGAGTTCCTGCTGTACGAGCACTGCCTTCGCTCGATTCTCCCGCTGGTTCCACGACTTATGAAAAGAACTGATCCGATTGGTTAGGTTCGATAGCGAGATCTTTTCGTCGAGGACCCACGTTCGCTTCATCTCGTTCTGTTTGATCCGTGCGGAGACGATGAGCTGCGCTAGCTGCTCCTCCAGTTCGAGTTCATGGATCAAAATCGCCAGTTCATACAACGTGTCCGGATCTCGTTTCTCCTCAGGGACGTTGTACGCCTCGTTGAGATATGCGACAGCATGGACACGATCTACGTTCTCGTCTGCGACCTGGGCGTGAGTCTGGATCCAACTTCGCGTCTCCTCGGGCAGTGCACCTGCCAGAAGACGTCGCCAGCCTTTCGGGTCGTATTCGTCTGGATCGCAGTACTCCTCGACACTCTCAAAGTAGAAGTGGTTGAACACCCGGCAGAGCACATCAGATGACCGATGCTCAAGTCGGTCGTAGAGTTCGACGTCTTCTACATCTGAAACGGTCGGTACGCCCATACAATCAGTTTCATTTTAACAATCAACATATAAGCATATCGGCGTCGGTTTATTGATCTGTTCTAACAGGGGCGTGACCGGCGTCTATTCTACGAAATGCTCGTCGAGGTCGTGGGTCCAGTACGTTGCAGGCCCACCGGGACTACAGCGAGCACAGAGCTGTAACGGTCCTTCGAGATGCCCGAGTTCAACACGGAATCGCGTGAGTGCAGTGAGCGCGTCGACGACGAGTCCACAGCTATCACAGGCGTGGTGATCCCGATCGTCGGGATCGGGATGCTCTTGGACGGCACAGTCGACGCAGATCTGGTGGGTGACTCGCTCGTCTTTCCCCCATGTATGCGCCGTGCCTGCCGCGGATCCGGGTACTGCCTCGCAGAAGGCACACCCGGAGAGCGTCTGCTGCATCACTCGTCCGCCTCGCCGGTGTCGCGGGCAGCCGACCAGCCGCGATGGAAGACAGCGAGCTGTAGAATCGAGTCAAAGGCTTCGCCACTTGGTTCGTGAACCAGCACTCGCTGCTCGATGACCGCCGTCACGACACCGTCGTCGACGAGGTCACTGACGACCTGTCGCGCCGTCGTCTCGTCGACGTCTGCCGTCGACACTCGGGCCGCATCTCGGTCCTGTGCGAGGAGTTCGGTTTCGAGCCGTTCGTAATCGGCTGCCGTATCATCGAATGCGTCTGAACCAGTCATGTGAATGCACGCTCCGGCACGCTCGTAGGCGCGCCTCACGCCTTTCGGCGTCGACAGACCCTGTTCCTTGACTGGGGGAGTACTGGGAGACTCACCGCTTCGGAGAAGGGATAATGCACAACTTTCTTTCACCGTAGTTGGCGGCGAGTCGTCTCCTAGAGACAGAGCGTGAGTTGAGCAGATACTCGCCGAGAGCGATCTGCTCCGAACAAAATCGTGGGTGTCTCACTGGGTTGAGGCACTTGATAAACGCCATCATACGCCAAGTTTCACCTTCCGGAAGCTCGTGCCGTCGAAAACCATCTCGTAAAACTCGACAGGTGGGGAATCGCCGTCTTGACTGCTTTCGGAGAGGATCCGCATTACCTCAAAACGGTCCTCGAGGCAGGTTCGTAGCCCAAATACAACTCCTGCAAGTTGGGATAAATCAAATGTGACCTTCCGACGAGGACCTTCTGAATCTAACAAATCGGGAAGTACCATGCGTATTTCTTGTTCATGTTCCCACTGCTCCAGTTTCGTCGTTGTCATACTGCGGAAGTGATCCCACAGGTCATCACGCCAGGATTCCTCATCCTCTAAGATCTCGTCCACAATTGGGCTGGTCTCTCCGTCCGCTGTGGAATGCCATGCCGACTCGAGCGTCGGGCGTGGAAGATTACCTAAGAACTTAAAGAAGTTCACCTGGGGAGGAGGGGATTCATAGTCAACAGCGTACAGCGATGCCTGAATCTGATCAAATATGGGCTCCGAGCCCTGCCATCCGGTCCTCCCATTCACATTGAGCTCTGACCATGCCCCATCAGATTGGCTGTCAGTGCGGAACATCAAGGCAGCGCCTCGGTGTTCGTCTGCATATGTAGCCCACATGGAAGGATTTGTGCATTCCCTTGCAAAGCATAGCGTGTGCCAATTCGGATGGATGAGCGAATCACAGACTTCCCTCACGTATCGGCCAGGAAATGACGCGAATAAGAGAATTTTCTTCTTCATGTGCAGTTCAAGCTCATCGGCCCCAGTCTGCAAGGCTTGCTGTAGGAACGCATGCGATTTGTGGGAGCCAACGTGCGATGCCATAGACTCTAGCCATTGCGTTTCGTCCTCGTCATCCATGACGGCAGAAAGACTATCCAGAATCTCCAAAACGGTGTCTGGGTCTGCTGAATTCGGGACCTCGAACAATGTTTCAGGAATAATATTTGAATCTCGCAATATATCCAACACAGATGCGAGCGCCGGAAAGTGGAGAGCCGACAAGACCAGTTGCAGACTTTTCCTTCTCAGCGGTTCTGGAAGGGAAGCTAAGCTCGAAGGGACTCTTGCGAATCCTCGCTCATGGAAGAAGGATTGACAGACGGAATCGAAGAGTTCACGATATTCATCGGTGGGGAGGCTGTCACGAGTGAGTTCGGGTTGGATGGCATAGTCATCGAAACCGTCGTCATCGAATATTAGGCAAGTATTGGCCGCCGAAAGGAGATTCAAGAGATAATGCCGGAGCAGATTCTCCCACAGGACCTCATCCCCTTCCCAAAACACGTCCTGATAACCCTCAATCGGGTCGTTAAAATCTCGCGGTGAGGAGAGTACCAGTTCCTGGTTCTCAAGCTCGTGGTATCTATTGAGTAAGTTCTCCATTGGGCGAAACCGATAGACAGTGGTCATACCCAACCATCCTCATGTGGCGTTTAACGCTTTGCGGTGGGACGGCCAGCAAAGACAAGCGGTCCACCAAACCCACGGCAGGAGCTTTCTGGGGTCGCGATGTCGGAGCTACAAGTCCACGAAGAACTCGATACGTAGGGGGAGCGTAATCTGAACCCAGCAATATTATTATATAATTATAAAATTATGAGTTTATTATGGATGAACTAGCTATTTGGCTCTAATTATTGATGGCAACACTACTGCACGAAATGCGCTCTGTATTTTGCAGGAGATTCAGACAGCTGCCGCACAGTTCTGAACAGCAAACATGGACTGACGCTCCGTCTCTAGGAGCAGAGTCACTAGTAACTACGGTGAAAGAAAGTCTCGAATCAACCCTATCCCCTGAAGCTGTGAGACCCCAATCATCAAATCGGGAGACACCGATACACTATGTAATGGAGAACTCGCGGACGCCGCTCACCTCCAGCGAGGAAGCCGCGCTCGACCACCTCGAGCAGTACTTCGACGCTGCAGACGATGACAAGACCCCGACGAGAGAGGACGCCGTCGCCCATCTCCTCGACCAGGGCAATGAGCGTGCCGACGCGCGGGCACATATCGAGCAGTTGCTGTTGAAGGGCTACCTCTACGAAGTCGAAGACGAACTGCGGCTGCCATCGCGACTCTGACGAGAGCTGACTGCCGTTCCATGTGGCCAGCTGTTACAGCCAGAATATCGCGACGACGATTGCGAAGACCACGAGCGCACCCCACGACTTCATCTCCCAGAGCCGTCGCCCGACTCGCCGACACAACCGTCGGAGCTGATCTCGGAGGGCTGCACGGCGTTCTGCCTCTAGGACGTTGACCTCGTCGTAGTAGTCGCGTCGATCCGCAGGCAGCCTCCGGAGTGTTGTCTGGCACTCGCTACAGGTGTACTCGAACTCCGCCCGAACATGTTGCCGACGGAACTCTCGCTCACCGCCCTCGTCGAAGCTCGTCACCTCATACACCAGGAGTTTCGAGACGAAGCGGCGTGCCCCGCACTCTGGACACCGATCCATCTCGAGCGTTGGTGTCCCGTCGTCGCTGCTCCCTTCGTCTAGCCATCCAGACTGCCGAGATTGCTCGCCAGTATCTCGTGGACTCGCGTGGTTCTCTGAAGACGATGCGGTCGCTGACTCGGAGTTACTGAACGTCGACATGGTATCACTCACTGACCGCACTCAGCTGTCCAGGCTCCTTCGCACGCCAGGAATCAATCCGAATGATCGTGACTGCTGAGCGCCGTCACCCTTCGTCGGCGCGAACAACAGCTCTCTGACCACACGCCCTCTATTTACGTCCATATGCAGACTGACACAAAACGCGAAGGACTCATCCTCTCATGGAGGACGTCATATGCTCCCCACTCCCGTTACACCGTCAGCTAACACCCTGGCTTCACGGTGGAGTATCTCTAGTCCTCTTCCCACATTCATACGCACTCTGAAAAATCAATCTCCGCAAATTGAGTGACCTCAACCAGTCCTGTCCAGTCCTCGCCTCTCTGCCCACTCCCGACCGATACCTCATCACCTGTCTCTCTCCATCTCACCACTCGCCCAACGCCGCTCGCTGTGTTATCCGCAGCTGATAACTTTCCAAGTTCCACCCCTACTCCGATCTTCCCTGAATCCCCTCCTTGCAACACACCGGATTCACACCTCGTACCCCACCCTTCCTTTGGACGAATATCGAGGTGCGAACTCCGACTTGACGGCTACAGAATTGCATAGGATAGCGGAGGACTATTTTGAGGTCGTTATTTGTTATATGAAAACGAGACTCGAGATTCTCGTCGATATATGCAACGTGTGACGGCCGCTACCCGCTGAATATCGGCGAAACGGGAAATTAGGCGAATAAGGTTACCT
>NZ_FOTC01000004.1:0-27953 GCF_900114455.1 Halogranum rubrum
ATCGCGGACACCCCAAGAATGAGCACAGGACGTGATACCCGCGGTCCTCGAACAGTGCCAATCGGTCTGCCAGGTTGTCGTCCCGTCCACTCAACCGACCGCACTGAATAATGGGGGATTCAACGCCGAACAAGGAACTGCTCAGGCGAGTCGCACAGCGGCTTGGGTCACAGCCCTTTGTCACGCAGGTCAATCCATTTCCCTCACACAAACCGGCGACTGTCGAGGTCGTCTTCGATGAGACAGCTTATCCAGACCAGGTCTCACGGGTGTACGTCGACCTCGAAGTCGAACGCAGTGGCAACTTCTACATTCATTACGTCGAACAGTGGGACGGTCACCAGAAAGAATGTCGCTGGGACCGCCATGAGAATCCCCACAACGACCGTGATCACTATCATCCACTCCACGATGCGTCCACTAAGGACGCTGTAGATCGAGCGTATCCTGCTGACTTCGGTGCGGTTGTTGGAGAGGTGCTTGCAGAGATTCAATCCCGGTGGGGAGAGACGTTTGACGAAGTCTGAGTTATTCGAGCCGCTTCAGATACGGGTCAGACAAGACCGCCTCTTTGACGACGAGGTAGATTCTGGTTCGCTAACGAGAGTCTCAACGTGTTGATGTCGGCCGATTGCGACGTCTCATGCTCGCCCGAGGGCACACGAAACAGTGGAGTCTCAGACCGGCGTTAACCAACGAAAAATCGTGTGACTCCAGTGCTGTTGGTTAACTGAATGGCGAGCGCTCAGCGCTTCGGGTCCGATGGCTCTCGTGGGAACGCGTCACGGAGTGAGTCGGAGGCCATTCTTCGACTCATAGACGTACCCCTTCAGCAACAACTGTTCGAGGAGGTCCTCTGCCTCTGGCCGCTCAAACCCACCGCCAGTGAGGAGATCGACAGCTATGTTGTGTGTAATTGCCCCGCCCTCATCGCTACCCTGCGTTATCAATTCCAGCGCAGTTTGCTGTGACGGCGTCAACGGGGTTGACGAATGCCGCATTATCTGAATAACTGTCAGCGACCACTGAGAGTGTTTGGGTTGTACTGAGCCATATTCTCCCAGAAGAACATCGTATTGAGCAATCAACTGTTACCCAAACACACTTTATTGATTCGCTGTAAACTGTAATCACTACAGAAACCCCATGTCACGTACCTCAAAGCAGAACACAGGTGACATCGTCCGCGACTTTCTCTCGGTTGAGGATCTTCTCGAAGAGCCACAGCTGGCTCAGTTGTATGCATATCTCGCTCGCAATGATGAGACATCTGTCAAAGACGTCATGGACGCACTCGACCTCGCACAGGGGACAGCCTACACTTACGTCAACCGGCTTGTTGATGCTGGCGTCGTCGAGGTTACCCGCGATGAACAACCCCGGCTATACACTGCTCGCCCGATTAGCCTGACCGTGACTACTGATGGCGACCGTGAGTACACGATTACGCCGGCGCTGATCGATGCGGTCGGTCGTCGTGAAACCAACGGTGACATCGACACCTACATCCACCGTCACGGGATTGCTGGCCTCGCGACGGCACTCACCTACGCTGTCGCCCGTGAACGCGGCGAGGTGACGCACCGCCTGATGGCCCGTGACCTCGACATCTCGCCACTCGCAGCCGAGATTGTTCTCCAGGCGCTCCGACCCGTGGTCCTCGAGCACTTCGACGTCGAGGGGTCGGGTGCATCATTCGCGGATATCGAAGGCATTGAGGACGCGTGACTGCGATTCGTATTGCTGATCCCGGTCTGTTCGTGTTTAGACTATCCCACTCCCGTGAGGAAGGACAGAAACGAGACGTCTGACCGCGCTTCTCACCGTCGTTTCACGCGAGCACGGATATCCTCGGCCGGGCGAAGTGTCGTCGCCATCTCCAAAGCAGGATTCGGGTCGGACAGCAATTCGAATTCGACTGATTGGGCGATTGTGGGCAGCATCGTCTTCAGTTCGAGCATGGCAAAGCGCATCCCGATACAGTGTCGTGGCCCACCCCCGAACGGGAAGTAGGCGTAATCCGGGCGCGAGTCCTCAAACTCTTCTGTCCAGCGATTAGGGTCGAACGTTTCGGGTTCGTCGTACCAGCGTTCGTCCGTATGCACGAAAAACTGCGGGAGTGTGATTCTGGTCCCTTCCGGAATGCGATAGCCTCCGAGTGCGACGTTCTCGGTAGTCTTACGGAACATGATGAACGCGGGTGGGTACAGCCGAAGCGATTCGCGGATAACTTTCTCTGTGTACGTGAGTTCGGCGAGATCACCAAGCGTGGGCGTCTGCCCTCCGAGAACCGCGTCGTGTTCTGAATCCAGTCTGTCGCGTACAGACTGATTTTTCGCGAGTTCGAGGAACGTGTAGGTTAGCGCCAGCGACGTCGTCTCGTGGCCAGCGAATAGGAACGTCACCATTTGGTCGCGAATCTCGGGTTCCGACATCGTGTTGCCGTCTGCGTCTTCGACGGTGAGCAGCAGCGACAACAGGTCGTCGTACTCGTCTTCCTGTCCTCGCCGGTCGTCGATGAGCTCCTCGATAAACGACCGAAACTCAGAGAGAACACGGTTGTAACGGCGGTTCTCCGGCGTTGGAATCCACATTGGGAGAAACGTAGAGAGCCCATCGAGGCTCCCTCGGTCGTTGAGAGTTTCTGCGAACTCGGTCACGATACTCTCGCTCTCGTCGAGTGTTAAATCGAACAGCGACCGGGTCAGCACGTCGAGCGTAAGATTCGAGAAGGCATGGTTGAGCGCGATTTCCTCGCCGTCGTCCCAGTCGGCGGCCAGTTCTTCGGCAGATCGGGCCATCGTCTCGCCGTAGCTCCGGATACGTTCGACCGTGAACGCGTCCTGAATCATCGTTCGCTGGCGTCGCCACTGGTCGCCGTCCGTCAGGAGGACGCCATTGGGGGCGAACTCGCCGCCGAAATCTTCGAGCCCCCACTTTTCATACTGCTCGTAATCGACCATCAGAACCTGTTCGATGAGGTCAGGGTGCAACACTGTACAGAAGTCCATCCGTGGGAGGCGATAGCTGACGACGTCGCCGTAGGTACTCAACTCGTCGAAGAACGCCCGTGTGTCGCCGATGAGTGAGCGGGCGTTCCCGAGTATCGGGAGTCCATCTGGCCCGGGCGGCGTCTCAGTGGGGAGGGCGGTACCGCGACGGCCGGACGAATGCTCGGACGACGTACCGGGTTCGCTGTGCTGCGGGCACATAGCTAAATAATCGGCCACGACCGGAACGAACGTTTTCCCGAGATATATCGCCCATTTATGTGAGCCGAGTGAGAATTTTCGACACCCGATGATGCGTTACCTCCACGCTCGCCTTGACGTTCCCGCGGCGATGCGCCACCCCCTACAATCGTTCGTCGCCGAATCCGAAGCGATGAACTACGCAAAACTGCTCGCGTGGAACCAGTCGTTCGAGACAGTCCAGTTCGCGTTGCTCTACATCGACGGCGACATCGACGCCTATCGCAACCGCATCGAATCCGTCGAACCTATTCGATGGTTCGAATTGGCTCCCCTCGACAGTTCCGGGTTCTATTCGTACGTCTGTCAGGAGTACACCGAGTCGGAACGAGGGTTGACCAGGGCATTCACCGACCTACAACTCGTCGTCGTCCCGCCGATAGTGTACGCCGGAGATGGGTGGGTTGATGTGACGGTAGTCGGAAGCGGCGGGTCATTGTCGGACCTGGTGGACGCGCTCAAAGCGCGTTCGGACATCAGCGTAGACGTTCGAGAGATCGGCCGGTTCAACCGTCGACTGGGTTCGGTAACTGGGTGTTTAACCAGTCGCCAAGCAGAGGCGGTCGAGACTGCGACAGAGATGGGCTATTACGCGGTCCCACGGCAGGCGTCTCTTGATGCTGTCGCGAGTGAACTGGAGGTTGCGAATTCGACTGCCTCTGAGCTTCTCCGACGTGCAGAGTCGCGCCTGATGCCACGACTCGTCGGCGTTTCAGGTTCTTCGCGGTCCACTGAGTGACATAACGATGCGTTTGAGCAGTGGTTCGCCGCTGCGACCACGCGAGACGCACATAGTGGTCGGAGAATACCTCGCGCAACTCCGTGAGTGTAATGAAACATCACCGAAAACATCCTCTCGATAGACACACAATATTGTTTCATGGACGACATCCCCGACGCTAGAGCGATTCCCCAACCGGTCCTTGAACAGATGATTCGTGAAATCGAACCGAATCTGGAACTCTACGATGCAACTCCAGCTGAACGAGGATTCTGTACCGTCTATCGAGTACTTGTTTCCCGTAACGGAGAGTCTGAAGTGAACTATGCAAAGGCGTCACCGGATGACAACGATTGGGGTATCTCGGCAGAAGCGCGCATTCAGGCCGTTCTGTCTGAATTAACATCGATACCAGTTCCCGATGTCTTCGGAGTCACCGACGACCACGAGTTCCTGCCAGCACCGTACTATCTAATGAGTGCATTGCCTGGCGACGAGGAGAACTATGAGTCCGTCAGTCGGATCGAAAGCGACGTCCTTCGACGTCTCGCTCGAGAAATTGGCATGTATTTAGGGGAGCTTCATGGCGTTCAGGCGGTCGATGGATTTGGCCACGTCCAGTACGATGGTCCTCGCTCACCCGGTGAACGACCAGACGGAGATCCTGCCTCGCTGACTACCACAGACGGGGGTGAACCTTGGCCAATGTTTCTACGGTCGTACATGGATCGAGAACTGGACCGGCATGAAGAGTCGAAATTCTCGAATCTGACTTCGGAGTTGACTCGATCGCTCAGGACGGCTATTGAGGGCTTGGAGAAACCGTTTACACCTGTTCTCGGACGTAATGATCACGGACTGCACAATCTTCTCCTGGATTCGGACACTGGGGAAGTCACAGGGATGCTTGATTGGGCATACACCCTGGCTGTACCGCCAGCCTTCGACTTCGAATTCGCCGTCTACCTTTTCAGCGGAGCGTTTCTGGCGGGGCTCCCTGATGTTCAGGATCGGCGACCACTCGTCCGTGAGGCGATGCTCTCAGGATACGGGACAACAGCACCGGACCGCCTCAACCACGTGTCGGACCCTGAGCCACTGTACGAGGCGTTAGCGATGGTTCGGATTATGAACGACTTCCATCACCTCGAGATTCCAACTGGACAGGAAGATGACGTTGCTGACCGCATCGAAGCAGACGCTAGGACCCTACTCAATCTTAATAACCCACGGTGACAGAAAGACCATGACTCATCACACCAAAAAGGGCTCATTTTACTGCATTGATAGAGGCACGCTCTGTGTATTGCACGCCTCATCTGACAGTATTCGGTGAAGTTTCTATGGGCGTGCTGGAGCGTGCGAACCAGTCACGGGTATCGGGCAAGCCAGTTAGTTTGCTCGGCCCCGAGTAAATATCACCTCACTAAGTCGTAATCTAATTCCGATAGTGTCGTGTACTACATGTGGACAAACATCGAAAATGGACTCAAGAGGGCAAAATCGAGATGTTGCAGGACTCTCTCGAACCGGTTACGCCAACCGAGTGGTGAGACGATGAGTCTCGATTTCGCCCCCACTCGGCGTCGCTTCATTCAGTCGGTCGGAGCAATCGGATCAGTCGCCCTCGCTGGCTGTAGTTCTGAGGAGGCAACGCCGGCCATAGAAGTCCCTTCGACTGCGTTGCGGGACGACTCCGTCTCCATTACGATGACCGGACTAGAGGCATACTCAGAAATAACACTCGAGGCTCGCGCTCACGACCGGAGTGGAGCCGAGTGGATCTCGACGGCGACCTTCGAATCTGGTGCGGATGGAACGGTGACGGTCGGTAAGCAGCGTCCTCTCAATGGCCGGTACTACGAGAGCGCGGATTCGATGGGACCGCTCTGGTCGATGCGCCCGGTCGAAGCCAACCCGACAGAACCGCTCGCGCCGGGGGTTCGGTTTTTTCCACCAGAGTCAGCATACGAGGTCACGCTAACCGTTAGGGTGGGCGACCAGTCTCTCACAGAGACGACAACACGTCGCCGATTATACGATCCGAACATTGAACACGTCGAGATTACGACAGAGGATGTCGTCGGCGCCGCATTCTTTCCGCCCGGTGACGAGCCCGCTCCCGGTGTGATTCATTTGCACGGTGCAGGGGGGCAACCGCACCGTGGCCTTGCTCGACTATTAGCGTCATATGGATTCGCTACACTAGCACTACAGTACTTCGGTGACCCAGAACCGTTACCGGCGACGTTACGAGAGGTCCCAATCGAGTACATCGAAGAGGCAATCGCGTGGTTGAGCACTCAAGATCGAGTTGCTGAGCAACAAATCGGCCTATTCGGATTCTCGCGCGGGGGTACGCTCGCGTTGCTCGCGGCGACCCACATTGACCACGTGGGCGCCGTCGTCGGTTGGGTCCCGAGTGGGGTCGTCTATGAGGGGCTAGACCTCAACCGAACACCCGCCGGGACCTCTGCGTGGACAGTAGGCGGCGAGCCAGTCCCATATTTGGAGTTGGCAGAACCGAGTTTAGGACCGCCGCCCAACCCTGGACTTCCGTACTTCGAACCACCACTGGAAGACACGTCGTCCGAGCGCCTCGAAGCGGCAACGATTCCCATCGAGACCGCTGACGCACCGATCTACTTGGTCTCGGCTACGGATGACCAGCGATGGCCATCCACGAGACTGTCCGAACGCGTTATTGATCGCCTCGACGATTCAGAGCATCCCAACATGTACAGGCACGACGTGTACAAAGACGCGGGACATTTCCTGTTCCCTCCCTATCTCCCGACTGCTGGAACTATGCGGTCCACGTACAACGTCTACGGAGGGAGTCCAGCAGCGAACGCTCATGCTAATTCAGACGCTTGGGCGCGAACTCGTTCGTTCTTGGCCAATTCGCTGAGGAGATCGTAATCGACACACCGAGCGCAGATTTCTTGCAGAGAGAACTATCTAATTTCACAGCAACTTCCCATTACTCGCGATACGATTGAACTGTCCGGAGCAGTCAGGTATAATCGACAGCGCGGGTCATAAGCGTCGATTCGGCTTTCCGAAGGTGTTCTGCTGTACTGGTGCTCATTGCGAGTTCTCCTGGGTCTCTCAAGTAGCGATTCGCAAAGAACCACGTGGTAATTGGTTCGAGGCGATCGAGAACACCGTCTGTGTTTGGAGGGTCGTGGTGGTTGCTGCCTCACTGTCTGTCAGGTGTGACGACTCGGTACGCCCGCTCGCCGCCCGGTCGGCCGGCCGCCTGCACTCGGCTCACGGTGTTCGCCTCGGCACGCCGCGGGACTCCCGGTGGTCGTCCCGCGCGTCGTTCGCTTCTCCCGAAGCGCCAGCGGGTTAGTCAGTCGACGCCTGCGCGCCAGTCGGTGCTCGTCGTCGACGAGACTAACTCCGCTGGCCACTCGGACCGGCCTGTCCGGCGCGCGTACTTGTCTGTGTCCTCCGTATAGGCGCGCTCTCGCTCGCTCCCGATGGTCGCTCACGAAAGCGCGAGCGAGAGCGCGCGAAGAGTGAGTTGGTCGGTGTGGACAGCCACGGCTGGAGAGTCGTGGTGTCGGAAGAAGACGCCGAGTGAGCGCCTTCAGGTATACTGCAATGTCGAGTACGAACTCAACCAGTAATGTAGTTTCGGTCGATGAACAGGCGTTCGAAAACACGGATGAAGCGGAAGTCGACGAGGATGGCTTCGAGGTCGTCGATGAGACCCCGGAGTTCAGAGCGACGGTGCAGATGGAAGTGCAAGCAAAGGTGGATGCGAACCATCCGGACGGAGTCGTCGACACCGACGACGAACGGATCTACGGGGCAACCCTCGAACAGGAAGAGCGCATTCGAGGTCGCGAGGAAGAGCTGGAGCGCATCAGTGCCAGAGCGACGTTCGGAACGCAAGCGGGACGAGAGAAGCGATCGAGAGCTGTGGCAGCGACACGGAGTGTAGAGCGACGGACGGCGTTCCAGAAGCGGGCGGCGAGCGTGGATGTGTGGGCAGACCCCGAGCGAGCCGATCCGCGTGAAGAGCTGACTCAGGAACAGTTGGCGGCGGTGAACACCCAGGCGGTGCGGTTGAGCGAGAAACTCGATGGCTGGTCGCAAGCGGCGATTGGGCGGCGACTCGGTGAGGCTGTGGTCGGTGGCAAGGACATGATGAGCGCGGTCGTCAGTGTATTCGAGGAGTTGCAGACGGCGCCAGGTCAGGTGGTTCCCATCGGGAAACTCGAGGACATGAACCGCAAAGAGGTGCGTATCGAAGGACGTGTCGAGACATTGTGGGTGCCCTCCCATCCGAGTATCGCTCAAGTGGGTCTCATCGCCGACGACAGTGGGAAAACCAGAGTGACGGTCTGGAAGGCGTCGAATGCACCCCTGATGGACGAGGGCGAGCAGGTGCGCATCGATGGCGCGGCGCGGAACTGGTACGAAGGACGTGTCTCCCTGGCCGTCACTGGCTGGTCGAGTCTGACCTTCCCCGAGCGCGGTCGGTGGTGGGAATAGTCGGTCGTCGTCGCCTTCTTTTTTGCTATGTGCCCGTTCGCCCACTTCCCGCCGCCCCACCCAACCTCCACGTTCCGGGCGGCACGCAGAGCCGCCGGGCTTTCGCTATCGTTCGGTGGTGAGTTCGCTCCGTGTAGATGATCTTGTATTGTTATCGAATCGTGATAGGTTTCTGCGGGCGTGCTGAGCTCAGCGCGCGAGTCGGTCACACCCATCGCTGAAAATAGACTGTGGAATATCGCTACGTACAGAGAATCGAGATAACAGGCTCTTTGGATGAATAACTGACCTCTGTTAAGAACGATGTACGAGGTCAGGGCAATCAACAAGACCATTTCAAGAATCCCTTCGTGGAAATATACCGGTTCTCGTCAGGAACTCAGCAAGAAGGATCTCTTCGAAGGAGAAGGGTGACTTAGAAATCCTCGAGGGTAGAGTCCGTCCCAAGGATACGACGGTAAGTGTCATCTCCCGTCGCGTCGACAAGGCCTTCACAGAGTTCGCGGAGTTCGTCATCGACGTCCCACTTTGCGAAATGATCTTGTGTGGACTTGCCCTGATCGTAGCGGTAGTGAATGAATTGGGCACTGTCAAGAACATTCCGGGCTTTCTCGTCACTGTTGATTCGCTCTTGGATAGAGGCCATACGCTTCTCACCATCCCACGTCCCGAGGATCAACTCACCCCCTCCCATTCGGTAAAGACGCATATTCTTCATCTGTTCAGGGCTTGCATCGGTCCACGAGTGAGTTTATTTAGGTCGTTATACGTCGCGTCCAAGGTTTCAATCAGATCAAGGAATACATCAGTCTCGCCAATATCACTTCTCTGTAGGATTATTCCGTAGATCCGTTTCCTGAGATATTGAGGTATGACCATCCGATCCAAGCGAGTGTAATAAACTCCGTAGTCAAACCAATCCGCAATCGCGCTTCCAATTGTAAGGCATCCAAGCTCTATGTTGATCTGTTGGATGTTAATCCAGTGAGACATTTTTATACAGTTGACTTGAGGTCATAGCGTATGAAGAAGCGGTCACCGTCGTCGATTCAAGCGATTCGGGCGAAGCATATCGACGCGTATGAGAAGAATCTCGATCTCATCGAGTCGGATACCGGAGTAGAACGACAGGATAGGGCGGACTATGATGGACGGTTCATTTTCGAACTTCTCCAAAACGCCGTCGATGAGATGGCAGAAACGTCTGACCCCAAAGTCCGAATCGAACTAAGCGAGGAGTCGTTGCTCGTAGCTAACAACGGCGAGCCCTTCACGCATGAGGACCTCTACGCGTTGACCCTCCCGACGCGAACGACAAAGGCTGGTGGGACGACGATCGGATACAAGGGTCGGGGCTTCACTTCTGTGTTGGGAATCACGGACTGTCCGGCGGTGTACGCTGCCGATGTGAACGCCTCATTCGACCGAGAGCGAACGGCAGCGATTCTGAATGAATGGCTGGATATCGACGCCGAACTCGGTTCATCACTCGATGCGTCGCAAGTCCCGACGCTTCGTATCCCCGTGGAAGCGACTCCCTCGGATCGTATTCAGGCCTTGCTCAAGGATGGGTATACGACTGTTTTCGAGTTCCCACTTCGGGATCCAGAGGATCTGTTTGGTCGCATTGAGCGGAAGCTCGAAACGCTCGAAGCGAACACTGTCGCCCTGCTTCCGAAACTGGAGCACATCGAGATTGAGTGCCCCGAGTGGGAACGAACATGGCAAGTTGAGCGCTCGGAGATCGAGGATGCGACCGACGCGACGCTTATCTATGTCAGGGTTGAGACAATCGATGAAACAGGGCGGACAGCAGGGAAGTTCTCTTACATCCTCTTCGAACGGACGGCGATCGACCAAAACGCCGTCGCTGAAGACACGAATCTCTCGGCGACGGACATCAAGACGATAGGAGAACTGGCCGTCGGTATCGCGTTTCGTGCGATGGCCACCTGTGAGAGCCCAACACCGAGGACGGCAGATTGGAAGTTACAGCCAGTGTACGGCGAATCGCGCTCTCAGCCGCCATACATTCACGTGTTCCTCCCGACCAAGGAACGGAGCCCTGTCCCTGCGCTGGTCACTGGGACGTTTCAGTCCGACACGTCACGGCGCAACCTCACCCTCGACTACGATGAGGAGCTCGGCTATGCGGGCCAATTCAACGCCCGCCTCTTTGAAGAGGTAGGGACGCTCGTTGCCGAGGAGGTCGTTCCGTTCGTCCGCGCGTCCGCGACTACTGCTGCTGAGTTCCTCTCGGCGGTCGATCCCGCCTTGGATGGCCGCCGCGAATGGTCGTTCACTCCGGGGTCAACCGAGCACTGCCTGTTCGAGTCACTCAAGACATCGCTTGCGAGTGCGTCTTTCCTCCCCGGGAATCGGGGTGACGATGTCTACACGATTGACGAACTCGTAGTGCCGCACACAGGCTCGGAAAAGACGGACCTCGGGCGGAAATTCGTCGTTCTTGTCGGGGCGTCACGAATCGAGGTCGACGATCATGCTGGCTATCTCCCTGCTGCTTCCCTGCTTGAACATCGAACGGCGATGACGCTCCGGGCGCTCGGAGCAGCGGAACTCCATCCGGAACAGATGCCCAGCTGCATCGAACAGTCGGCCTATGATCCACCCCTTGAGCGACATGGCGCTACCGGAGCCGTCAGGGCTCAGGGATTCACCGATGATGCTGAGGATGCACCGTGTGTGCTGTACGTCGATCCAGTACTCGTCTTCTTGGTGGAGACGCGAAAAACGCTCGAGTCAGATGAGGCGCGAGAAGCGTTCGATACGGCTTGTCGCCGCGCGGCAGTGTTCCCGGTCGATACCGTCACGCGGCGCTATGAGTCGCTGCACGCAATCAGGACGCAAGCCGATAATCGTTCGTTTTTTATCCCACCTGAGGAAGCGATCGACGGCCACACCTTTCCGAACCTTGCGTTCCTTCCGCGGATGCTCTATCATGGGACAAACCCGGAGCAGGCGAAGGGAATCCGTGAGGAGCATCTCCCCGTCGACTTTCGCTCCGAACTAGAGAATATCTGGGACCTCACCAGCTTCGGATTCGCTCGCGTGTTCGACACGGCAATTCGGCCGGCAATTCCGGGGCCGAACACACCGAACGCGGATACGTCACCGCTTGAGTCACGAAAGACGCTCGAGGCAATCCGGACGATGGCTAACGTCGAGTCACCAGAGAACGATCGCGATCCACAGTCGCCCCTTCTGTACCGGACCTCCCGACGGCCGTTTTTCGACCTTTCGAAACTCCCGGTTCCGGCTGTCTCTCTTGACGGCGGAAATGACCCGTCCGTCGAGTGGAAGCCGGCCCACCAGGTATACGTCAGCGACGCCTGGCAAGCAGCAGTGGGATGTCCTGAACGAGCCCGGATCGAACCGCTTCTCTCGGCAGTTGGCGAGCACGCGCCAACGGCGCGGTTCGATCCGTGGTTCCTCGCGCCACCAGACTGGTTCGGTCTCTCGGAAACAGACACGACCGACCTTGAGCGGTGGGTCGCGTTCTTCCGATGGCTCGGGGTGGCGGCACATGTCCGCCCACTCCCCCTTTTCGCACCTGACCCAGCAACGCGTCATCGGTATCGGGATACGAAAGGGCTCAGTCGACCACCACGGTCGACGATTGCAGCGACTGACTCTCTGGCCGAGACTGACGGAAGTAAGCGCCCGGTCGATAGTCGGTATGATGGACTGTCTGAGGACGACTGGGAAGCGTATCGATCTCATCTTCTCGAGCATGTGGAACCCCACATCGAAACAGAGGATCACCGCTACATCTCGCAGATCAACTCCTTAGAGTACGCTGAGGAACTTCTGGCAGCGGCCAAGGCTAACGAATCAATCGGCACTCGACTACTCACTCACCTCGTTGTGTGGTGGGACGATGGACTGGTCCAACACCGCCACGCAACGGTCGCTGAATTCACGAACAACCGATGGCGTGGCTCGAACATCTCGTACTTCTTCACGACGGATGAGCGTGTGCAGGTCGGGTCGAATCTATGGCTGTGGCAGCTCCAAGACGATGAGTGGCTCCCGACGTCACTCGGGACGGTAGCGCCGCAAGACGCGTGGCTTCTGCCAGAGAGCGACCATACGCGTTTCAGTCTGGAACTCGACCGTGAGCGGTCGTTACTCCCATTCGTCGAGAGGGACCAGTCAGCGTCTTCATCGGCTGGAGAACGGTCGATTCTCGAAGTCGCAGCGGCGTTAGATATTGGGGTTCAACTTGAGCAGGCGGCCTTCTCTTCTGCGGATGCTCGCCGCGTGCTCTCAGAGATAGCAAAACTGCTCGATGACGCGTCGGTTAACCTAGCTCGATTTGCCGGCGAAATCGAACCGATTTACACGCGTGTTGCGGGACTGATGCCGGGGCTAGCTGACGACGACACGATCGCTGAGTCGAAATGGGACCCGGATGTCACGGGACTACGTTCGATCAAGGTGCTCTGTCGTCTCGGCGACGAGTATGCCTTCCGTCCAGCCGGAGAAGCCTACTTTGTTCGGTCACACAGTGCCCGCGAACGATATGCCAGCCTGGGATTGCCACTAATCACGCTATTCAAGCGGGCAGCCCCAGGGTTCGGAACACATCTGGGAGCGACGGATATCCACGATGTTGTGACCGAGACTCCTGCCTCGGGGGAAGAACTCGGCCTGTCGATTACGATAGACGGCTTCCAGATTGATGAGAATTGGATCGAAATGCTACTCGCGGGACTACTCCTCCGAATCCGGACCGATCGAGTATCCGAGCAGGATGAACAACGCACCCAACGGTTCTACGAACAGTTGGAGTTCGTCGATGGATTGGAAGTTGAGATGCAAACAACTGGTGAAGGGGGAATAGAAGAGCCACAGAGCAGAGAGCGCCCCTACTTCATCCATCGAGAGAACCAGAAACGAGTCGATGTGAGAGTTGATGCGTCCCTTCCGCAAGACGAGTTCATCGACGCCTTTGCTCGGGCGTACACGGACTATCTCAATATATCAGGATATTATGAGGGGGTCGAGAGCCTCATCGATCAAGCCTTCAACGCGTCAGACCCTGCGGGGCGAATCGTGGATCGGCTCCGAGTCGTGGGAAGCGGTGCGACCGTTGATCAACTTACTGCGACCAGGAAGCGTCTCTTCAGTGAAGGATCCACGGAGCCGGAGGATGAATTTGACCATCTTGATGTCGATCAGGAGTCGGAGCTAACTGAGCCCGACGTCGAACGTGAGGGAACGAGCGAGAAGCGGGTGGTAAGGAACGGGACCGGAACGGCTGCACGATCAGATCGAATTCCGGATCTAACCTCCCTCCAGCGAATCGGCTCTCGACGCATATTCGAACCTGACTCGGTAAATGGAGGGCGGTCTCAAGCCGGAAATGGGACTGGTGCGAGTGGTGGAAGCGGGAACGGTCGATCCTCGACGCCGGCATCACAGGAGTACCGATCGCTGATCGATGCGTTTGGAATGCGGGTAACCTTCGAGGCAGAATGGGCACGACTCGCAGCGAACGGTGAAGACCACACTAAAATGATGGTCTGGGACGTCAGCACTCCGGAAACGTACGCGGCTGCGCGTCGATCGCCGTTTGTTCGGACGGCGATTCAGCGCTTCGTCACAAGCGCTGGATTGTCACCGATAGAAGACCCGTTCGACACTGATTGGCCGGGATTCGACGTGCTCACCCTCGCGACCAATAGTCGTGGCGAGCCGATTGTTGATCGCTGCATCGAGCTCAAGACGTCCGGACTGAACACACGGAAACCCTCCCTCTCGTGGAACGAGTGGAAGGCAGCCAAAGGGGAGCTCGCTGATCGGTATTATCTCTATGTCGTCCGGAACATCCGGAAAGGTAAAAGTGGTGATGCGACGCTTTTGGAGATTCCGCGTCCGTTCCAGACGCTTGTGGACCACCAGCGAGAGCGACGCGCGCGTGAGGTGCAATTGGATCTTCGAAGCTTCAATCTGGATGAAGAGTCGATCGTTCAACAGACAATCGAGTGGGAGGAATAGGGCGAGGTTAGCCGCGAATTTCTCGCCAGTTCATATAGGATTTTTAGATTTACTCGGGAATAACCCCAAATATGGTTCGCCGGGCGGACTGAAATCCGTTAGGATGATCGGGATAAGGTGTTGACCGGCGGTCCCTGTGGTTCCCTACCCCGTCGTTGAATCAATAAGGGTGACAAGCGATACATGGTTTCCCAGAAGAGTAAGCACACTTCAATGTCTGAGGAAATCGGTTAAGCTGATTCAAGGCGATAAGAACGGACCACGCTGCCGATCGAGAAGGAGTTCCCGATCGAACGGGTGAACGAGCTCTTGATACCGGAACGGTTCGACAGCCCGAGTTCTCGCGGCTGGTGCGCACAGTCACTCATCTGCGCGTGGCTCTCTTCAAGTGTATCATCTGATCGGTACTGAGTGTCGAGGGCTGGAGCGACGATAGGCGAGGGTGTCTGTGGTAGTTCTGTTGTGTTACTGCGAGTCGAGCGACTGGATACAGAATCCCTGTGAGTAGTCGTCGCGGTCTGGAGGTACTGATTCACTGCATTCGGGAGGTTTCACACCGCTCCGTAATGCTGGTTGGCGGTGAAGCCACGAACGACGTGGATACGGTCGAGCAACCGCTGGGTTGATGCGATCTGAGCTGATGAATTCGACAAGACCGCAGTGTTGTTTTTCTGCCCCTGAGAGGTGAGGGGCGCAGAGAGATTCGCGACTCATCTAGTGTCCCTCGTGAGTACCATGGCAACGAGAGATATCTACGAAACGGCCTTCGACGAAGACGTCCAGTGTGAGTCCAGTTCGAACAACTGTCCCGAATGCAGCGGCCACGTGGCAACCAACGCGGTCGAAACAGTCTGTGAAGACTGTGGGCTGGTCATCGCCGACCAGGAGATCGACCACGGCCCCGAGTGGCGCTCATTCGAAGACGACGACAGCAATCGCGAACGGACAGGTGCTCCTCTCACGGCGGCCCGTCACGACCGAGGCTTGTCGACCACGATCGGGCGCAGCACCGATGGGAAGGGACGCACGCTCTCTGGGTCGAAACGATGTCAGCTCGCCCGGATGCGGCGTGAACACAGTCGTGGCCGGTTCCAGTCGAAAGCCGAGCGCAACCTCGCACACGGGTTAGGTGAAGTCCGAAGAGTCACGAGCGCTCTCGGACTTGCTGACTCGGTTCGAGAGCAAGCGTGTCAGCTCTTCCGGAGTGCCCAACGCGAGGACCTCTTGCTCGGTCGGTCGATCGAAGCGATAGCCGCCGCCAGCGTCTATGGGGTCTGTCGGTGTCACGGACGGCCAGTCGCCCGTGATGACTTCGTCGACGTTGCCCGAGTCGACCACTCGGGTGTCACGAACGCGTACAAAACGTTGAACAGAGAACTGGGACTCCCGACACAGCCCGTCGCCCCACAATCGCTGCTTCCCAAGCTCGCCTCAGAACTCGGTATTGAGAAACGGGTTCGTCGACAAGCGCGGGCGCTTGCCGAGCGTGCGCATCAGACGTCCATTACGAACGGCTATCAGCCGTCTGGGGTTGCTGCAGCCTGTCTCTATCTCGCCAGTCGTGAACACGGAGAGTCGCTGACACAGACACAGGTTGCAGCGGCCGCTGGCACGACGCCGACGACGTTGCGAGCACGACATGCAGAACTTACTGAGCTGATTGACGGGGCGATCCGAGTCGCACCGGCGTAGGATCCTCTAAGTGAGATCGGCATCGGTGCGCGAACGGCTCTGTAGGTGTACGCAACCTGATTGCTACCCACCTCTCGAAATGGAAATGCGAACAGGATGCTCGAATCAGCTCTCAAGATGACAGAGGCACCACTCCGGATCTCTAATACTTATTCTACTCTTCAGCGCGTTTCAGACTGGGCCTCTTCCATCGGGGTAGCTTTGTCAACGGCGAGCGTGACGTCTCCCGCCAACGCACGAAGGAGGGCAATTGGAGTAGCAGCTGCCCAAGCTTGCGGTTCGCACGCCTCACCATACTCAACGGGAACGTCAGTCTCTTCGCGGTCGAACCCAGCAAATAGTTCAGGCAGTCGGTCATTACCTCGGTCACGAGCAGCCTCAACGAGTCCGCCCGCAACTGTTCGCACAGCGTCCGAACGCTCGTAGCGAGCCATTCCCAGAGCGATAAGTGAGTTGTCGTGTGGCCAAATACTCCCGAGGTGGTAGCTCTGTGGATTGTAGACATCGTGTGCGGCCGATACTGTCCGGATACCCCACCCTGAGAACATGTCTTCAGCGATAAGCCGGTCGATGACGTCGTCTGCACGATTTGCTGGAACGATACCGCTCCAGAGACAGTGGCCCGGATTAGTTGCGACCGTCTCAACAGGGTCGTTATCTCCGTCAAGTGCGACGGCGTAGAACGATTCTTCGGGTAGCCAGAACGCTTCGTCGAACGCTCGTTTCAACGTAGCCGCCTCAGTTTCGAGCGTCTCGGCGAGGTCGGGCGCGTCGACCACATCTCGAGCAAGCACGGCAGCGCGCCGCTTCGCATCGTAGGTGTACCCCTGTACTTCAGCAACGGCGAGCGGTCCCTTCGGATGAGAGCCATCAGGATGCATGATACCGTCTCCAGAGTCTTTCCACGCTTGGTGTGCAAGCCCACCGCCACCACCCCCGTCAGTGGGATATTCGACGAAGCCGTCGCCGTCACGGTCGCCGTACTCATCGAGCCACGCGAGTGCTCGTTCGACGTGCGGCCAGAGGTCTTCGACAAAGGCGTCGTCACCACTCTGTGCCCACACCTCGTGAGTGAGGATGACGAACAGCGCCGTGGCGTCGATAGTTCCATAGTACGGAGAGTGTGGAACCGACTCGCGGAGGGTGAGTTCGCCGTGTCGAATCTCGTGGAGAATCTTCCCCGGTTCGGCGTGTCGGAACGTGTCCACGTCGTCGGCTTGGTGGGCAGCTAGATAGCGGCAGGTTCCCTTCGCCGGTTCAACCGTCAACGGAAGAGCTTGATACGCGGCGATGAGTGAATCACGACCGAACGCCGTCGCGAACCACGGTACGCCAGCGGCGAACAGTGGTCCGTTCTCGGTGTCGAGGCAGAGTTCGAGCAGATTCTCCCGGCTCTCTTCGAGCACGGATTCCCACAGTCGGAGGTCAAGCGGTACGTCAGAATACGTCGAGACGAGATCTTCTGTCGAAGCCTCCCACTCCATTTCTCGAGTATCGAGGTTACGCCGTGCTCGGTCGAAAGTGTCGGCAGGATTGTGGGATGTGCTGTCGGACTCGTTCGGGTGGATACCAACGAACAAGACGGCGTCTTCACGCGGAGCCAACTCAAGTTCGACCAGTATAGTCGCGTCCGCACGTCTATCGCCAACGGTCGCGTCGGTGACAGTACCGCAGCTGGTGCGAACGACAGTCTCCCACGTCTCGTTGAGGTCCGCCGGGTCGTAGCAGAAGGTTACCGCAGCATCATTAGCGTCGTCTGCGTTCGTCGTCTCGACGGAGATATCTCGCACCGTACGCGCTTCGGACTGGAACCCGCGTACCTCGAAGAGGTCGTCGAAAGTCGTGCCGACGTCGAGCGTGAGGGTCTCCGTGAGTGATTCGCTCGTCAGGTTCGTCACACGAACCTGTTCAGTGAGACCGTTCGTGACAAGCTGACGTCGGCTGACTCGGAGCGTTCGCGCACCGAGCTCTAGCGGGTCACAGAGATGAAGCAATCGTTCACCTGGACGGACGTCGACCGTCTCTAAGGTCTCGAGCGGTCGGTCGGCCGTCTCCAGCCGATACGTGTCGAGATGTCGCATGTCTCGGTGATAGAATCCATCGTGGTCTCTGGTTTGACGTCCGTCGCCGTCGGTCACGAGAAACGTCGAACCGTGCAGAACTGTACTGTCGCGTTTCATTCCTTTTGCGAGTGATTCCCGCCGTCCCATATAAAGCCTCGGTCACATCACTACTGGAGTAGTGTGACATTCCGAATCTTTATTATTCTGGGTTCAAACGTTGGAGACGAACATGACACACAATGGCACTAAGATGACCCGGCGTCACCTCGTGGCAACTGGCGCAGTGGGGCTCGCAGGCGCGTTCGCTGGCTGTACGGGTGGCGACGGCGACTCCGGTGGTGACGGCGATTCGAGCGGAACTTCGCAGGCGACGAGTGGTGGCTCAACGACACAAGTTCCCAGCAGCGAGCTTACGCTTTCGGGATGGGCTGCGGACGACACCGAGTCAGAGCTGTTGAAGCAACTCATCGGGTCGTTCGAGGAGAATCACTCGAACATCAGCGTCGAGTACAACCCGGTGCAGTCGAACTACAAACAGAAGCTAAAGACACAACTCGGAGCGGGCAATGCACCGGACGTCTTCTATGTTGACGCCAACTACTTCGGATCATTCGCGTCGGAGGACGTTCTGCTCGACCTCTCGGACCTCTCGAATGCAGAAGAGTTCGACGTCGACGACTTCTTCCAGCCGCTCTTGGAGGCGTTCAAGTACGACGGGACGCTATACGGTATCCCGAAGGACTTCTCGACGCTCGGATTGTTCTTCAACACCGCGATGTTCGAGGAGGCGAGCGTCGAAGCCCCCGAGACGTGGAGTGAACTTCGGTCGGCTCTCTCAGCTGTCAAGGAGTCGACGGACGTGAAAGCGCCGCTGGTAGAGTTCCCGAACGCTCGGATGTGGAAAGCGATGTTGTTCCAGAACGGCGGTTCGATGCTCAACGACGCCGGCGACGAGGCTGTCTTCGCCTCCGACGCTGGCGTCGAAGCACTGCAGTATCTCGTCGACCTGAAGAAAGACGGCCTGCTCGCGGTGCCGAGCGAACTCGGTGCCGGCTGGCATGGTGCGGCACTCGGTTCACAAGAAGTCGCTGCAGCGGTGCTCGGCCCGTGGGGACTGCCGTTCCTCGAAGAGAATCATCCCGAGGTCAACAAGAACATCGACGTCGCGCATCTTCCGATTCCGGAAGATGGCCAGAAGGCAACCTCGGCATACACGGTGTCCTACAGCGCGTCCGCAGCGACCGAATCGCCAGCCGCCTCGAAGTCGCTCATCAAAGGGATGACCAGTCCCGACGGGATGGCCAAGTGGGCCAAGAAAGGGCTTGCACTCTCTGCACGGAAGTCTCATCGGGATCTCGAATACTACCAGAACCACCCGCGCCGCAAGACGCTCTTGGAAGCCGGTGAGTGGTCGCACCCGGTCGCCTACGGGCCGAACAGCGAGGAGATCATCAACCTCCTCCACCCGCAACTCGAAGCGGCGATGCTCGAGAAGAAGGCACCGAAGCAGGCACTCGAAACCGCCCAGTCGAAGATTAACAGCGAAGTGTTCTGATCATGGCAGTCGGAGAGCGTGACGAGAGCGGTGATAGCGGTGTCGTGAGCGCCGTCAGAGACGTCTTGGATGGCTCACTCCGTGCACGGCTTGGCGTCACCGAAGACCAGAACAATCTGATGGGCTTTCTGTTCGTCGCACCGAACGTCCTCATGTTCTCGGTGTTCCTCCTCGGACCAGTACTCTACGCGTTCTACATCTCGTTCCAAGAGTGGAGCATTCTCAGGAACGCAGGCACTTGGGTCGGGTTGGCAAACTACGTCGACGTGCTGACGCCACTCCCAGTCCAAGGCGGCCTCACGAACCTCCAGTTGAATACGAGCGTGTTCACCGACCCATCAGTGAACCTGTTTTGGTACTCGCTGAAGACGACCGTCATCTACGCTGTTGGGACTGTCCCACTGCAAATCTACGGCGGACTTGCAGTCGCGCTCATGCTCGACAAGCGTGTCCGTATGAAGAAAGCGTATCGAGCGGCGTACTTCATGCCAGTCATGCTGAGCGGTGCGGCGAGCGCCGTCATGTGGCGGTGGTTCCTCGCAGCAGACGGTGTCATCAACAACTTCCTGGAGCCCATCGGTGAGCTCGTTGGTGTTCAGTTAGCGCAGAACTGGGCGGGTAACCCCTCCTACGCACTCGGTGGCGTGATGCTGATGGCCATCTGGGGCGGTATTGGGTCAAACATGATCTTCTTCCTTGCTGGGCTCCAGAACGTCCCCGAGGAACTATATGAAGCGGCCCGTATCGACGGTGCGAGTGCGTGGCAGCGATTCCGGCACGTCACGTGGCCGAATCTGGGCAACACGAACTTCTTCGTCATCGTCATGGCCATCATCGGCGCCTTCCAAGTGTTCGGCATCGCACTTGTTTACTCCGAGGGTGGGCCGGTGTACGCGACGACGACTATCGTGCTTCTCATCTACCAGCGAGCGTTCGAAGAGGGGAAGATGGGTGTCGGCGCCGCAATGGCGTTCATCCTCTTTCTCATCATCTTCGCGTTCAGCTACCACCAGTATCGTCACCGCCAGCAAGAGGAGGTGACCTACTGATGGCACGGTCGAGTTACGAGTACCCAGGCTACGACCGGTCGGGCGCAAGCTACTGGTCGAAGACCGTCGTACTCTATGCGCTCGTTACTACTGGCGCACTGTGGATGACACTTCCCTTCTGGTGGACGCTCACCACCGCCTTATCCGCGAATCCGACTGCAACATCGGTGACGTTCATCCCTGCAGAGGTGACAGCCCAGAACTTCCTGAAGCTCTGGGAGCGTCCAGACATCCTGCTCGTGCGCTGGTTCATCAACACGGTTATCTTCGCCGGGGCAGTCACAGCGTTCAACCTAACGTTCGACAGCCTCGCGGGTTACGCACTGGCGAAGATCGACTTCTGGGGTCGCGAGAAGCTGTTCCTCGGGTTCATGTCGACGATGATGATTCCCGGGATGGTAACACTTATCCCCGTCTACCTCATCCTCGTCGAACTGAACTGGACGAATACCTACCAAGGACTGATTGCGCCGCTCGCGGCGAATCCGTTTGGTATCTTCCTGCTACGGCAGCATTTCAAGAGTCTCCCCTCCGCGTTGGGTGAAGCTTCGAAGATCGACGGCTGTAACGAACTGCAGACGTTCTACAAGATCTACCTACCGCTGGCGAAACCCGCACTGGCGACGTTAGGTATCTTCACATTCATGGGCGCATGGAACAACTTCCAGTGGCCGCTCATTATTGCCAACGAGAACGAGATGTACACGCTGCCAGTAGCGCTGTTCGCCGTCCGGAACCAGTACTTCGCCGAATGGGGATTGATGATGGCTGCTGCGCTCATCATCGTCGGTCCAGTCCTTATCGCCTTCCTAGCGGCACAGAACTACTTCATCCGGGGCATGAGCCTCAGCGGGATGAAGGGGTAGAACAGCGACTCTCTTTTACTGCAGCAGATCTCGGACAGTTGCTCCTCGACAAGTGGTCGCCACGGATAATCATTCCTGATGTCATAAATCAAACATTAGCGTTGATGGCGACTTCACAACACTTTGTATAATTTGCTGGCGTCGACTGATCAAAGGCGGCGGCGCTTGACAGCAAAACCGAAGGTTGGGTGACGACACGACTGCACTCGGGGCGATATAGAAGGAGTTGCTGACAGAGATGAGAGTGCGGCGTGACTGTCACCAGCTTGTTCGATTTAGTGAGCTGTCTCGACGACAAACCGCTTTCCCTCGATATCTTCGTACAGGGCACCCCAACCACCAACCGTCATTACGCCGTCTTGCGTCTCTAAGTCGATTGTCGCCTCCTCGACGTAGCTCCGAAGATCGTTCCCACCGCCACTGTCGTAGGCAACGTCAACGACTCGGCCCGTGATTGTGACGTCGTCACCGCTGTTACGGTCCTTGCCGTGGACACTCATGATGACCTCTGCGCCGTCGGCGAGAAGCGGCGTGATGTCTTGGATACACTCTCGTATCTTGGTGTACGTTGCTGGCAGGGCGTTGTCGCGGTCGGAGTAGACCACGTCCCAAAGCGCCCACAGTGCGGTCTGGAAGTACCAGTCGAACGTTCGCGAGAGGGAGTAATCGTTCACGAGAACGCCGTACTCGTGGCTCGGGTGAAGCGGTTGCTCGGGAGCGAAACAGACCCGAATGCCGTCGGCGATGACAAGGAAAGGGGTGTGGAGTCGTCGGTAGCGGACCTCGGTCGCAACGCCGACGAACGAGCTCTCGTCAAATGTTGGTTCGCTCGTCCGGTCGTCGGTCTCGTCAGGTGTGAGCGTGAGCTTTACCACGATGCCGCGATCGTACGCACCTTCAAGCGAGTCGCGCAACTCGTCGAACTGCGAGCGGTTCACCGCGATTTGGAGTTCGTTTTCCGCATTTTCGATCGCTTCACGCGCGCGGTCGTAGATGGACGATAACGGTTTGAGAACGCTCACGCGGTGGTTCTCAACTGTCGGACGCTCCCACCGGTCTTGAATCTCGTCGACCGCCTGTGAGACGGTAGTCGCGTGATCCGTGAGTGTGTCCAATATTGCAGCAGGTTCGTGAGCGCGAGCGTGGAGGCTTCCCTCTTGATATGTTTCGATAAAGCCTTCTTTTTCGAGATTACGGAGGACGTCGTAGATTCGCGCCTGCGGAACATCACAGGCATCAGATACCTCCGTCGCCGGAGCGCTGCCGAGTTCGAGCACCGCAATGTATGCGTCAGCCTCGTACTGCGTGAGGCCGACATTTTCGAGGGTGGCTCGGAGTCGTTCGGTCTCCATAGAAGAGGTACGTCACCGGTGGCAGTTGTGTCCTCCGCTTATCGCCAGCGCTGTACGTTCCAAGAAAGTGACTTCCTCACAGCTGCACGCCTTGCGGGAGCGATTCTGTCTCACGTGCACGGTTGAAGATGGTCTCTCCAGTGTCTGCATCAAAGACGTGAACTCGGTCGCGGGGGAAGCGAAGTCGAATCGTGTCACCGGTAGCGATGTCGTAGTCGCCAGAAACACTCGCTGTTGCCGTGGTGTCGCCGACGTCTAGGTGGAGGACGCTCTCACGTCCCATCGGTTCGATGACGGTGACTGTTGCGGCGACCGTGTCAGGACCCGGTTCGGTGGCGAGCTCCATTTCCTCTGGGCGAATTCCGAGCTCGATTTCCCGTGGGCTGTTGCCAATCTCGGCTGCCTGCTCCTCGGAGAATTCGTATTCGATACCAGCGCCGATACCGGTGGCCGTGGTGTGGTCGAACTCCAATGGGATGAAGTTCATCGAAGGAGATCCGATAAATCCGGCGACAAATGTGTTCGCCGGTTCGTGATAACACTCGAGTGGCGTTCCGAGTTGCTGGAGCTGTCCGTCGTTTAGGACGGCGATGCGGTCACCCATCGTCATCGCTTCCGTCTGGTCGTGCGTCACGTAGACGGTTGCGACACCGAGTTGGTCGTGCAGTTGCTGGAGTTCCGTCCGCATCTGAGTGCGGAGTTTTGCGTCGAGGTTCGACAAGGGTTCGTCCATGAGGAACACCGATGGTTCGCGGACGATGGCCCGACCCAGCGCGACACGCTGTTGTTGACCCCCCGAGAGTGCCTTCGGTCGACGGTTGAGCAGGTCGGTGATGTCGAGTAGGTCGGCAGCGTCGCTGACGCGTTCGGTAATCTCTGCGTCCGAGAGATCAGTCGTCATCTCCAACCCGAAAGCCATGTTCTCGGCGACCGTTTTGTGCGGGTACAACGCGTAGTTCTGGAACACCATCGCGATGTCGCGGTCTTTCGGCTTCTTATCGTTGACCACGTCGTCACCGATGCGAACCTCTCCATCAGAAATCGTCTCGAGACCCGCGAGGAGTCGAAGCGTCGTCGACTTACCACATCCAGAGGGACCGACGAGGACGAGAAATTCTCCCTCGTTGATAGCGATTGTCAGGTCTTCGACGGCAACGACCTCACCGTCACCCGACTCAAACACCTTCGTCACGCTGTCGTATTCGGCGGTTGCCATTGGTTATCAGTGACTCTCATGTTCCATCCAAATAGGTGTTACTACTGGAGTAGTGTGACGTGCATGTCTTCCACGCTTTGTGTATAGTTCGGCCGGGTCACGCCCCGACGAGCCACGGGATGAATTCAGGGACGAGATAGACGAACCACTGAACTGTCCACGCTACCCCCATCCAGAGGAGCCCCCAGTGAGCAGACCGGCCTACTGGTCGGACTGGCCACACAGCCCCGGTGTGTGTCTGCCGCCGTGGATAGACGTAGTCTGCAAAGAGGTGAAGCGCCATCCCCAACGCAATGAAGTTGAGCGCATCAAGTGCCCAGGGTACCGCCGCGAACCCGTTCATTTGACTGAGGACGAGATACACGAATGCGGGAAGCAAGAGCGTATGGAGCAGCCACGACCGATGAGTCTTCTCATTGAACGTGTCGAGTTCGGGGAGAAACACGCCGACGACGAGTGGGACGGCGACGGCCGGATGGTAGCCGACAGCGACCGCGAGAAATGCAACTGGGATTACACTGAGGAGGTGATGTTCGCGAGCAGTCACACTAGTTCACCTCGGTAGGCACGTACGAGTCGAAGGGCACCCTCACCAGTCGTCTCCTCAAACGTCGTCACTTCAAGAAGCGCGAGGAGACCAGGTAACAGCAGTACGACGCCGATCTGCACTGCCACACAGAGCAGACAGACGACAGCCGCACATACGAGATGCAAGACGGTAAACGAAGGTGTCTCAATGAGATGATAGGCAGCGTTTCGGAGCGCACCCCAAGTCGACGGCTTCTGTTCCTCTGGAGCCCGCACGACGAGCGTTGCTGCTCGGAGTGTCCAGACTACCGCGATAATGAGTGCGTAGAGTCCAGCGAGCGAACCGAGTAGGAACGCTGCGTCGCGTGTCGCTGAGGCTGCTGACAAGTAGATTGTCGTGACGACTCCGACGACGACGAGAAGCCCCGAGAGTGGAAGCCCGCGTTTGACATTCTGACGGGTTGCGGTGAGGAACGCAGCGGCACGCGCCCGTTCCGAGATGGGGTTGCCGGTTACTTCACCAGTGACGCTGTCGGTGAGTACCCTAACGAGTGCGAGCAGCGCGCTCCCGACGGTTACGACCGGAAGCGAGACGAGCGTGAAGAGGACGCTCAGGATGACAATTGTCACGAGCTCCGAATAGGCGACGCGCCCAAAAGCTGCGAGTGTGGCCAACGGGTCAACCCGCATGATCCCACTGTGGGAACTCATCGATCCGCTCCAGAAGTTGTTGCTACGCGCACGCACATAACCGAGTGGTCTCTGCTACACTACTACAGTAGTTTCGGTTGTTTAGTCGGTATCCCTGTCTGATTGCTATCGCCAGGGTCCGTCTCGATATTGAAGTACCATGCCGGGTGAAATCGAGACAAGCCGATGACTGACCACTACGCCGACTATGAAGCACTTCGTCCAGTTGGTGAAGCAACCCGGACTCCGGATCACGAACTCGATGCTCGTTTCGGCGCTCAAGATCAAGGAGAGTATCTCGTAGGCTACCCGGCCGAGGATCACCAGCGAGAGACCAATTGTCCCTCTTGTGGGACGTCGATTCCGCCGGGGCAGCCAAAGTGCCGATTCTGTCTCACCCACCATCTCGATCCATCGGACGAGCAGCGTCACTCGGGTACCGAGCTGTCGCTCTTGCACGTCGTTCACCTGTTCGTCGAGTCGTCGACGTACTATGGCGCCGTCGCGAAGGGAGCCGCCGCAGCAACACTGCTTGCAACGAATGCGTTCGACCCCGCCGTCGAGGAGTGCCAGCTCATCTACGACTTCGACGAGGAGCCTGCCGCACAGGTGACCGACGCGTGGCCAGCACTCTCTCCTGCGGTTCGAGTTGCTTCAAAACATGGTGAGGAGACGCTTGCAGTCACTCGTGAGCGAACGACCTGGGGAAACACCACTCGCTCGCCGACCGAACACGCGACGTACCTCTACGACGAAAGCGGGAGCGCCATTCAGGATGAGGCGAACCTCTCGACACTCCTAGAGAGCGCAGGCGACGACGGCTGGCTCGTTCCAGCGATTGCACTTCAGCACTCTCCCGTAAAGACAAGTCCCGAGTCTTGGGACCATCGGGTGCCAACGAAGACGTTGCTCCAGTGCTGGGAGTGTGGCCGAGAGACGACACATCGGTTCTCGGCGTTTGAGGAAAATTCCGACAATGGGCGGAGTGGACAGCCAATCTGGGACTGTACTATGTGTGGAGCACCGTGCTTTGGGCCTGACCCAAGAGCGAGTCAGTAAGCTCACGCAGAGAAGTTTTATTTGCCCCCTGAAGGGTGCGGGGCACTCAGAGAAGATTGTCCCGAGACTAAACGATGACATCGAAAGACACCATCCGTCGGACACCTCTCAAGAGCAACCACCGTATCGCCCTCAGCAACACCGGATGTCAGATGAAATACGTCGCTCAGCAGGGTGTAGGTCGATGAAACGGCTAGTCGCGCGTCTGTTCGCTACTGAGGAAACCGTCGTCCACGAGTGTCGTCACTGTGGTACAACACTCAACAGTACAGACGGCTCGTGTTCTGCCTGTGATTCAACCGACGTCGTGACTTACCGGTTCTGAACCAATGACCCAACAAGCAACAATCGGAGCGAAGCATCTATTGTGATACGCACGTATCACAGCATATGAGTACTGACAGCGACTCCGGGTCAAATGGCGAGATGGAGAAAATCAACGTCCGAGTGCCACGGGCGCTGCTCTCCCAGATCGACGAGGTCTGGGAGCAGCGTGGCTACGCAAACAAGTCCGAGTTCATC
This sequence comes from Halogranum rubrum, assembly GCF_900114455.1. Lineage (GTDB taxonomy): Archaea > Halobacteriota > Halobacteria > Halobacteriales > Haloferacaceae > Halogranum > Halogranum rubrum. The sequence goes on from NZ_FOTC01000004.1 coordinate 27,095, forward strand.
CGTGATGCACTGCGTGACGCTGTCAATCCGCCAGCGCAACTGTCTGAGGAGGCCCTCAAGCACCTTGCAGAGAGTCGTGAACAGCGAGAAAGCGGTGAAACGGTGTCGCACGACGACGTGAAGGACCGACTCGGTCTCGATGACTGAGATTGAGTGGACACCAAAGGCAATCGAACTTCTCGAAGGACTTGACACCGAAGCTCAGGAGCGACTCGTCAAGAAACTCGATGAAGCGAAAGACTGGACCTCACACCGCGTCGAGAAACTCACTGGCTACCCCTACTACAAACTGCGGGCAGGGGACTACCGTGCGATCATCACATGGGATCGCGACCAAGACGTACTCATCGTCGAGGCTGTCGGTCACCGTCGGAACATCTACGACCGGCACCTCCCACCCTGAGAGAGGGCTTCGCTCGGCAGTCGAAACAACTCTCCGGTGAACGCTTTCGGAGAGATTTTATCCACCCCTGAAGGGTGCGGGGCACTCGAGAGGTGCCTCGTCGACCCATGACGAATGCATTTGCACACCTTGATACAACCCGGAGAGTCGTCAAACGAGCCCAGTATGAGGCATTCGAGTTCGAATGCTGTGAGGGCGGTATTCGCGTTAGAAACTGTAGTCACGCCGAGCCAGCAACCCACGAGTACCACGTCACCGTCGACGACGGAGTTCCGGTAGCGTGTGAGTGTCCAGCCGACGCGAAGTACTCGTCGGCGTGTAAGCACCGTGTCGCAGTTGCGATTCGAACTCCACTCCTCGATGCCGCTGCAACGCAGGCGGTCGCCGACGGCGGAACCGTCGTAAGCGACGGCGACGCTGGGGAGTCAGACGAGTGCGACTGTGCAGACCTTGGCG
>NZ_FOTC01000004.1:27963-253319 GCF_900114455.1 Halogranum rubrum
GCGAGTCGCACAGCGGCTTGGGTCACAGCCCTTTGTCACGCAGGTCAATCCATTTCCCTCACACAAACCGGCGACTGTCGAGGTCGTCTTCGATGCGACAGCCTATCCAGACCAGGTCTCGCGGGTGTACGTCGACCTCGAAGTCGAACGCAGTGGCAACTTCTACATTCATTACGTCGAACAGTGGGACGGTCACCAGAAAGAATGTCGGTGGGACCGCCACGAGAATCCACATAACAACCGAGACCACTATCATCCGCTCCCCGATGCGTCCACTAACGACGCTGTAGATCGAGCGTATCCTGCTGACTTCGTTGCGGTTGTTGGAGAAGTGCTTGCGGAGATTCAGTCTCGATGGGGAGAGACGTTTGACGAAGTCTGAGTTACGCACGATGGGGTGTCGTCCTCGCCACGGGATGTCGTTAAGATTCGTTCTGCTGTATAGTCCACTATGGAACTCCCGAAATCCTCTCTCCTCAATGTTGCCCGCGGAGCTGGTGTACTCGCGTGTCTCAGCGGCGGGTATGGGTTCTTGTTCATGCTGGGCGCATTCGGGCCCGTCTCATGCTGGACGACGCAGACGGCCACCGAGAGTGCCAGTGGAAAGTCCACCACTGTGGTCACTCGTGGTTGTGAAGCAGGAATCGACTACCTCTTCGGGAGCACAGGCGGCAACGCCCCAGTCCTGTTTGGTTGGGCCATGGTACTGATCGGACTCGTCGCCTTTGGCGGAGCTGCTGCGTGGCTTGGCTATCGACACATCATCTGGGCGACCGTAGCCATCGGGACGAGTATCTCGATTCTCGGTATGCTGAGCATCGGATGGTTCTTCGTGCTTCCAACGCTGTGCCTACTGATTGCCGCGGTCGCGCTCACCGTCCAGGCCCGCCGAGAGAGTACTGGGAGACGCCCAACGGCGATTTGAGAACGAGATCCAAGACGGTAAGGCCCCAAATTCTGCATCAGGAACGTGAGCCGACTTCCGTCCCAGGCGTGAACTCGGTCAACTCCTCAATTCGGCGTTCGAGTGCCTCGACTTCCTCGCGTAACTGCTCGGCTTCTGGGTCATCACTTGCAGTGAGTCGATCTTTCAACCCTTGCAGTCGCGTTTGCTTGTGTTCGTCGTCGACGTCGGCTTTCCGGACGTACGCACGTTCTTCGATATCGTACACTGCCGACTCCGGAAGGTCGGTCACGTCGAGTGCGTCATCGACTTTCTCGCGGTCGATACCCATGACCTGTTCGCGAGGGACACCCGCATTTTCGAGGACACCCAATACTTCCTTGTCGTCCTTGAGGGTGCGATTGCGTCGCGTCGTCCGCTGGACGGATCCGTACTGACCGTGGACGGGTTGGTCGTGGTGGAGTCGGTCAAGCAGGCGTTCCCGGACCGACTGACGGAGGTCACCAGCGTTGCGCTGGACGTCCGAACACAGCGTGTAGAGATTGATGAGCACCGGCGTCTCGCACTCGGCGAGTGCCGTTGGGTCGTGCCGTTCGAGCGCGTCGATGAGAAGCAGCATATCCGCATAGACGTCGAGGTCGGGTTCGACGCGTTTCTCGTCAGCTGCAGTGGGCGTGCTTTCAACGAGTTGTGAACTCGTCGGGTCGTCGGTTGCAGTAATCGTTCCGGCCCGCTCGTCGCACTCGTAGCGAGGGTGAAGACTCAACACCGCCGCATAGGGTTCGGCGTCGGGTGGGAGTCGGCTCAAGTCGAACGTGCCACCGACCTCCTCGATCCGCTCGGCAAGTGTCGCGAACTGGTCGCGCTGCAGCGGTTGTGAGTCGCCGGAGTCGACGAACTCGATAACGACACGGTGTTCTTGGCTGTCGGTAATGTGGAATCGCGTCTCCGTGAGCGGCGTCACGAGTGTCGCCTCAGCGGGGAGTGCATCGCACTCCTCGAGCAACGTGTGCCAACTCCCAGTGAATGGCATACGCGACACTTGCCGCCAGTCGATAAAACGTCTCGGCTCGCTTTCGACGACGAGAAAAATTCTGGTTCGCTAGCGGGAGTCTCCACGTGTTGAAATCGGTCAACCGCGACGTCTCATACTCGCCCGAGAGCTTCGGAAACGGTGGAGTCTGTCGTCGGTGTTGCAGAGCAGTGTTAACCAACGCAAGCCGCACAATTCCGAGTTTGTTGGTTAACAAGATGGCAAGTGCTCAGTGTCTCGATGTTCTGGCTCTTGCCGGGACGTGTTACGGAGTAAGCCGGAGTCCGTTCGTCGATTCATAGACGTACCCCTTCAGCAACAGCTGTTCGAGGAGGTCCTCCGCCTCTGGCCGCTCGAACCCACCGTCAGTGAGGAGATCGACAGCTGCGTCGTGTGTAATCGTCCCGTCCTTATCGCTTCCCTGCGTTATCAGTTCCAGCGCAGTTTGCTGTGACGGCGTCAACGGGGTTGACGAATGCCGCATTATTCATGTCTCTGTTGGCGACCACCGAGACTGTTGGGGTTGTGTCGGCTTCTTGGGTTTCTGTTTGTTGTGTGAACCCGGGGTCACTGATTCTTCATCCTCGACGTCGGATTGTCTCATATCAGACAATATATAATAGCGAGACACGAAGTCTGACCAGATTTCGATGCCCTCCAACCAACAAGACGACTGTGAGAGTGAATACTGATGAGACGCCGTGGAGTACTCACATCGCTAGCGTGTGGGGCCAGCATGTTGGCTGGATGTGCGACCCGCGAGAGAGACAGCCGCAGTCCGGTCTCAACGTCTCAACCTACACCGCCACCAGATGTGACGACATTCACCGAGACGAAACCACTCCCCGAACCGAGTGACGTGTCTAGCCGTGCAGTTGCTCAATCGTTCGTTGAGACATACGAACAGCGCTACGTGTATAACGAACTTGTCGGTGGATTCGGGAGCTCAGGGGTAGCGGCGAAGATTACGGTTGAGCCAGCGCGTGTCGCTGTCGTCCACACGACTGACTCGGGGTACTACGTGTTGTCCTCCTGTCGGGGATCCGCACGCTACTTCGACCCAGATGGATCGCCGAGTAGCGCAACCCGTAACGCTTCGAGTGTTGCCCACTTCGTGAGCGATGAACTACACCGGCGAATCCCGTTCAATGCCTATCGGTGTGAGCGGCCTGTCGTTCAGACAGCCACTGCGAACAACAGCGACGAGCCACTCGCCCGGTTGCAGATCTACGACTTCGAGACTAAGCCCGATTACGAAGACTTTGAGCAGGGTGGACGAACAGTCGACGTCACCGTCCGGAACGCCGACGAGGAGGTCATCCTCGAGCAAGCATATCAAACATCGCTTCCGTTGACGGTTCAGCCCGCAGTCACCGAAACACCAGGGTCGTATACACTCGCTGCCTCGCTTACCGATGGACCGACGGTTCAGTATGAGTGGGACCTCTCAACACCGGGTACTCCCAGCTGGTGGGCACTCTGTCTAGTAATCACGGCTGGTGGCACGTTGGCTATCAAACTGTGGTACCCAAATGAAGAAGTTGGCGTGCCATCGAATGGCGTCTGTAGACACTAACGTGAGAAGTGCCCACCTTGTCGACGTATTTGGAGCGTTTGTTCGCTTCCGTATTGAGTATGGAGCGACAGTCGAGAATGAAAGCCCCCGAAAGCCCCCGGACGTTCGACGGCTGCGCCTCGCTGCGGTCCTCGCTCCGCTGTGGTCCTTACGTCGGCTCGCTCGCCGAGCGTCCGGCCCCTTTCAGTCCCACCCGGTGTAGAGTGGTTAGCGTCGCTTCATCACTGTCTACCAGGTGTGACGCTTCGGTACGCCCGCTCGCCGTCCGGTCGGCCGGTCGCCTGCACTCGGCTCACGCTGTTCGCCTCGGCACGCCGCGGGACTCCCGGTGGTCGTCCCGCGCGTCGTTCGCTTCTCCCGAAGCGCCAGCGGGTTAGTCAGTCGACGCCTGCGCTCCGGTGGGTGCTCGTCGTCGACGAGACTAACTCCGCTGGCCACTCGGACCGGCCTGTCCGGCGCGCGTGCTTGTCTGTGTCCTCCGTATAGGCGCGCTCTCGCTCGCGCCCCAGGGGGCGCTCACGAAGGCGCGAGCGAGAGCGCGGAGACGAGTCTGTCGGGTGACGGTGTGAGAAGTCCGCGATGTTAGTGCATCGCGGTGTCGGGCGCGTGAGCGCCTTCAGGTCTTGGTGAGACCAATGTCAAGTAACAACGCAACCAGTAATGTAGTTTCGGTCGATGAACAGGCGTTCGAGAAACAAGACGAAGCGGAAGTCGACGAGGACGGCTTCGAGGTCGTCGATGAGACGCCGAAATTCAGAGCGACGGTGCAGATGGAAGTGCAAGCGAAGGTGGATGCGAACCACCCGGACGGAATCGTCGACACGAGTGACGAGCGCATCTACGGGGCAACCCTCGAACAAGAAGAGCGCATTCGGGGTCGCGAGGAAGAGCTAGAGCGCATCAGTGCCAGAGCGACGTTTGGAACGCAAGCGGGACGAGAAGAGCGGTCGCGAGACGTGGCGGCGACACGGAGTGTAGAGCGACGGACGAAGTTCCAGAAGCGAGCGGCGAGTGTGGATGTGTGGGCCGACCCAGAGCGAGCTGATCCACGTGAAGAGCTGACTCAGGACCAGTTGGCGGCGGTGAACACACAGGCGGTGCGATTGAGTGAGAAGCTCGATGGCTGGTCGCGAGCGGCGATTGGGCGGCGACTCGGTGAAGTCGTCGCCGGTGAGACGGACATGATGAGCGCGGTCGTCAGCGTGTTCGAGGCGTTGCAGACGGCGCCGGGACAGGTGGTACCCATCGGGAAGCTCGAGGATGTGAATCGCAAAGAGGTGAGTGTTGAAGGGCGCGTCGAGAAATTGTGGGTACCCTCCCATCCAAGTATCAGCCAAGTGGGTCTCATCGCGGACGACAGTGGACGAACTCGAGTGACGGTCTGGAAGGCGTCAAATGCACCCCTGATGGACGAGGGCGAGCAGGTGCGCATCGATGGCGCGGCGCGAAATTGGTACGAGGGACGTGTCTCCCTGGCCGTCACTGGGTGGTCGAGTCTCACCTTCCCTGAGCGCGGTCGGTGGTGGGAATAGCCGGACGACGTGGCCTTCTTTTTGTTACGTGCCCGTTCGCCCGCTTCCCGCCGCCCCACCCAACCTCCACGGTCCGGGCGGCTCGCAGAGCCGCCGGGCTTTCGCTATCGTTCGGTGGTGAACTCGTTCCGTATCGGCGGTCTTGGATTGTTCTCGGTTGGTGATAGGTTTCTGTAGCCGTGCTAAATCGAGACCGCAGTCTCGCATATCTGAAAATTACAGAAGACATAGATCCCAAGTAATTCACGCTAAAAGTATGGGTGGTTCTCATCGAGGTGCTCTCCATTTGCTGGGTACAGGCTCATGGCCGGGTTAGCGGGATGCAGTATTACTACAGTCCTTGAGGTCAAGAAAGGCTTGAAAAGCGTACTGCCGAAAACTACGCGACACACTTTCTGAGATGGGCGTAGCGGAGGAATCAGACACCACCGATCGAGGGCATCTCTAGCAGGATGTGTTTATCATCGGCCATCAGAAACCGGATGAATCACACAAAAAACTTTGCTAACGATGCTATTAACGTGTGTGACTCTGCTACATGCAGTTTGCCCAGTTGTGGTCTGCTTCGCTCCAATCTTTCTGGGTGTGGCCCATGTAGTCCTTCTCCCCATTGGCGCAAAAGTCCCAAGACATCCCACCACCAGCATCGACTGAGAAACCGCAGAGTTCGAGTGATTTGTAGGTGTGGACGTATTTCCCAGCGATGGTTGTCGAGTCACTATACCCGCTCTCGGTACGAACGTGGACGCCACCGTACCCCCAGTCGCTGTCGTTCCTATCGATGTGCACCGCGTCGTGATACTTAAAGCTCAGACCGTTCAGCATGTTGCTGCGGTCATAGAATTCAACGTTGCTACTATTGACCCAACTGTCGTTTTCGATTTCGAATGTGTTGTCAGGCCATCCGATCGAGAACCCGTCTTTTGATTCGACGCCCCAAGCATTGTCACCAGTGTTAAGATCGAAAGTATACTCGAAGTAGATATCGTACGGGTCAGGGTTGCAGTTCCTGTGCCAGGCCGTTATGTTGAGCGTACCGGTCATGTTACCGTCGTACAATCGGCTGGTGGATAGCCCGTCTTCTTCCCCCCAGTGGCTTGACTGCATAGGGCTTTGGGTAGAAGTAGTCCAGACTGGGTACCCCTTCTTGCGGAGGTATTTGACGAATTTATCGTTGTCACCGGTCTTCTCACGGAGCCTTCTGGCACGTTCTAAATCGCGCCGGAACTGGTTCTCCTGTGCGGCAGTGACAGTGCCGGCCGTCGAGAGACCAATGGTGCTTGCGCCGATCGTCTTCAGTACCTTTCGTCGACTAGTCTGTCTGTTGTTTTCCTTCATTTGTGTGATAGTGGTGTGGGTTGGTAAATTCGTGTTAACTTGTCTATATTGATGGATACTTTGCAGTCTGATTAGTTATTGGCAGTTTGCCCAATACTGGTCAGCCTCGCTGTAGTCCGTCTGCGTGAATCCCATGTAGTCCTTCTTCCCGTCGTTGCAGAAGGACCACGACGGTTCTCCTGACCCACTCGCAGAGGCTCCACAAATGGTTAGGTTATCATACGTATGAGCCCACTTCCCGGCAAAAGTGGAGCTATCGCCGTATCCACTTTCTGTATTCATGTAACAGCCACCGTACCCGGAATCGTAATCATCTCCCCAATACCCACCGAGGCCCGTGTCGTCATATTTGAAGAAAACGGCGTTCAAGCTGTTATCCCGCGTGTGGAAATCGACGTTGCTACTCGATGTAGCTGAGTTCTCTTCGTACTGGAAATCCGACGCAGGCCATCCAACAGAGAACCCATCTTTGTCACCATCCCCACTACCGCCGTTCATGTTCCACTCGAAGTAGTATTCTGCATAGACATCATACGGGTCTGGGTTACAGTTTCTGTGCCACGCACTCACGTTGATAGTCGCGGTCAACTCGTCACTTGAAAGCCGCTGCGTTGACGGCCCATCGTTCCCTCCCAAATGAACCTTGTCGTGCACTGTGTTCGATTTTACAGCGTAACCCTTCTTCTGGAGATATTCAATGAACTTGTTATTCTCCCCGGTCTTCTCCCTGAGTTTGCGTGCCTGGTCAACGTCGCGTCGGAATTGGTTCTCACGTTTAGCAGTGACGGTGCCGACCGTTGAAAAGCCGATTGCGCTCGCGCCAATGGTTTTCAATACATTACGCCGGTTCGTATTGTCTTGTTTCCGAACCATCACCTATTACTTTCAGATGATTTTATATATATCTTTTCATCCAATTGGTTTGGTAATTCTATATTGGAATCAAGAATAAGATATTTGTATTTGGGTTATAAACACAATCTTGAAATGTACCGTCGGAAATTCCTCGCAACGAGTAGTGCCCTCCTGAGCCTCGGAATAGCCGGATGTCTCGCCGGCGCCGATGGAACAGACAAGACACAGAATAAAACTGTAAGCGACGAGGCCCAGAATCAAGCTGGAAAAGTTCAACTAAAACGAATCCGCATAGAAAACCACTCGGGAAAGCAGACCCTTTTCAATGTTGACCTCGCCCGTAATGGAGACCATCCGTATCACAGTCAACTGGATATCGGACCCAATGAAACAGTCACCATCTCGGATTGGACCCAAACCGGCAGAACCTTTACCGCCGTCGGTATGTCAAAGCGGTTTGGAAATTACGAGATGGTAGCTGTCAATTCAGCCGAAGAGCAGTCGATGAAAACATTGGAGATCCACTTCACAATTGATGAACAAGGCGATGTTGCCGGAACAGTCAAGCCAATTAGCGACTCGAATGCATGAGCGTTTGACTGTAAATTGATTCCCGGATTTGAAAGGCGACGTGCATGTTGTCTATTGGATTATCGTAGCCAACCGGATATTCAGAGACAGACTCTTTGACAACGGCACTCGGTTCTGCATCAAGAATCTATGAACTCCTACGATAATCCCTATGGATACGCCGCTCTTGATAGCACGTTCTTCGACCGCCGCCGTGCGTCTCGTACTTCCGCCAGCGGTCGGGGAGCACCGTACAGACGCTTAAATTAACGACATTAACTGATGTGGAGTACTCTTGGAGTTCTCGGCGTTCACATCACAGCGTGGTGGAAACACGATACGAAAGCCAAATCGCAGGTCGTCCGCCGGTACGAACGCGGAGACCTGCAGTCCGTGGCTGCCGACAACGGATTTCAAGAATGGCACATCGATACGAGATTGCCGCATACGACATTGAGTACCTTGTTCACTACCGTGGATCATCACCGAAAGCAGCGGTGAACAACGTGCTCAACCAGACAAAAGGCTACTCTCAGCGTTGGATGGCCGAAACGTCGTACTCAACAACGAAGCGCTCGCTCGGCGATGCCGTGCGAGCGCTGGGTTGGTATCGTCAGTTCCGTGAAATTGTCTTGATGTTCGCTATCACCAACATAGAATCGCTGTGTGAGTCGCTTTAACTGTCACGCAGCATCTATTCAATAGAGCAGATATTCTCTATTCAGCACGCACCTTCTGTCAGCACTTGGAAAATTCGACGAGACAGCAGTGTTGTTTTTCTGCCCCTGAGGGGTGAGGGGCGCGTGGAGACGTGCGATTCGTCTAGTGTCCTTCGTGAGTACCATGGCAACGAGAAACATCTACGAAACGGCGTTCGACGAAGACGTCCAGTGTGAGTCCAGTTCGAACAGCTGTCCCGAATGCAACGGTCACGTGGCAACGAACGCCCTAGAAACAGTCTGTGAAGACTGTGGGCTCGTCATCGCAGACCAGCAAATCGACCACGGCCCCGAGTGGCGCTCGTTCGAAGACGACGACACCAACCGCGAACGGACGGGCACCCCACTCACAGCGGCCCGTCACGACCGGGGCTTGTCGACCACGATCGGGCGCAGCACCGATGGGAAGAACAATGCACTCTCCAGTCAGAAACGATGTCAGCTTGCCCGACTGCGACGTGAACACAGTCGTAGCCGGTTCCAGTCGAAAGCCGAGCGCAACCTCGCACACGGGTTAGGTGAAGTCCGAAGAATCACGAGCACGCTCGAACTCGGTGGCTCGATTCGCGACCAAGCGTGTCAGCTCTTCCGGAGTGCCCAACGCGAGGACCTCTTGTTGGGTCGGTCGATTGAAGCGATCGCCGCCGCCAGCGTCTACGGAATCTGTCGGTGTCACGGACGGCCACTCGCACGTGACGATCTCGTCGACGTTGCTCGTGTCGACCACTCAAGTGTCACGAACGCGTACAAGACGCTCAACAAAGAACTGGGTCTCCCGACACAACCCGTCGCCCCACAATCGCTCATTCCGAAGCTCGCCTCGGAACTCAATGTCAATTCACAGGTTCGTCGTCGGGCACGGGCGCTTGCCGAGCGCGCGCATGAGACGTCCATTACGAACGGCTATCAGCCGTCTGGGGTTGCTGCAGCCTGTCTCTATCTCGCCAGTCGTGAACACGGAGAGTCACTGACACAGACACAGGTTGCAGCGGCCGCTGGAACGACGCCGGCGACATTGCGAGCACGACATGCAGAACTCATCGAGCTAATCGACGGGGAGGTCCAAGTCGCATCAACGTAGGATTCATTCAGGAGAGGACAGCGTCGACAGACAAGACGAGTGCTTCTGTGGCCGAACGCAACCCGAGTACGCTTCGTCGGGGTCGTCTGGATATTGAAATACGAGGACGGATGAAATCGAGACAAGCCGATGACTGACCACTACGCCGACTACGAAACACTTCGTCCCGTGGGTGAAGCGACCCGGATGCCGGATCGCGAACTCGATGCTCGTTTCGACGCTCAGAACAACAGTCGTTCCATCGCAGGCTACCCAGCCGAGGCTCAACAACGAGAGACAACGTGTGCTTCCTGTGGGACGTCGATCCCACCCGGCCAGCCAAAGTGCCGATTCTGTCTCACACACCATCTCGATCCATCGGACGAGCAGCATCACTCGGACACTGAGCTGTCGCTGCTGCACGTTGTGCACCTGTTCGTCGAGTCGTCGACGTACTACGGCGCCGTCGCAAAAGGAGCCGCTGCAGCGAGACTGCTTGTGACGAATGCGTCCGATCCCGCCGTCGACGAGTGCCAGCTCATCTACGACTTCGACGAGGAGCCTGCTGCACAGTTGACCGACGCGTGGCCAACACTCTCCCCTGCGCTGCGAGTCGCTTCGAAGTATGGTGAGGAGGTGCTTGCAGTTGCCCGTGAGCGAACGACCTGGGGAAGCACAGCTCGCTCATTGAATCAACACGCGACGTACCTCTACGACGAGAGTGGGAGCGCCATTCGAGATCAAGCGAAACTCTCGACGCTCCTCGAGAGCGCCGGCGACGACGGCTGGCTCGTGCCAGCGATTGCACTGCAGCACGCTCCCGTGGAGACGCGTTCGGAGTCTCAGGAACACCGGATACCAACGAAGAGGTCGCTGCAGTGTTGGGAGTGTGACCGAGAGACGATACATCGGCTTTCGACGTTTGAGGAGAGTCCTGGCGACAAGTGGAGTGGACAGCCAATCTGGGAGTGCAATCTCTGTGGAACACCCTGCTTTGGGTCAAATCCGGGAATAGAGACGTAGGGTCGCGCAGAGAAATTCCGAGAGAATGGTGGGGGAGGAGGGCCGAACTGTCAGCGAGTCATTGTGCCGACAGGAGTAGCGAAGTGAGTTCCATATAAATTCTTTCTGGTGAGAAAGCTCGTGAACGGAACTAAACAGCAGAGTGGTTCCGATTTGTATCCTCGGAGAGATTTTATCCACCCCCTGAAGGGTGCGGGGCACTCGAGAGGTGCCTCGTCGACCCATGACGAATGCATTTGCACACCTCGACACAACCCGGAGAGTCGTCAAACGAGCCCAGTATGAGGCATTCGAGTTCGAATGCTGTGAGGGCGGTATTCGCGTTAGAAACTGTAGTCACGCCGAGCCAGCAGAGCACGAGTACCACGTCACCGTCGACGACGGAGTTCCGGTAGCGTGTGAGTGTCCAGCCGACGCGAAGTACTCGTCGGCGTGTAAGCACCGTGTCGCAGTTGCGATTCGAACTCCACTCCTCGATGCCGCTGCAACGCAGGCGGTCGCCGACGGCGGAACCGTCGTAAGCGACGGCGACGCTGGGGAGTCAGACGAGTGCGACTGTGCAGACCTTGGCGACGGGTTTCCCTGCTGGGAGTGCTATCGAACGGGGAAGCGAACACTGCCGGAGTAGCACCGGCTTACGGCTCACAAAGCGAGCAGCTATCGGTGTGTTTCTCCAAGTGGTGACAGAAAGCGCGTGCTGAACTTAGAGGGTGAGTCTTGCACGGCAGCTATTGACTCATTTTGGTATTGTAAGAGGTGAAGCAGCAGCCTTGGTACGACTGTCTCGTATTTCGACAAGAGCTATATTTCAATTGAGTGTAAGATGTGTAATGAGTCCTCCACTCTCTCGCCGTCGGTTTCTCACTCTCAGTGTAATTGCTGGTGCGAGTGCTATTTTTGCCCTCTCCAGCCACGCTGAAGTCACGCTCTTCGGGTCAAATAGAGTTCGATGCCGAGGAGACCCCGTTTCAATTGAGAAGACAGTACTCGATAAACCGGGGTACGATGACGGCTTTGAGTACATCAGTTCCAAGAAGATTGTCCGAACCGTCACGCTCGCGAATAGTGAAGGCCCAGTTGAGTTTACAGAGCAGCGCTTCAAGAGGTGGGCAACTATTCAGTGTAGAAAAATAGGTAGTCAGCATGTGGAGGCTGTAACCGCCGAGCGTCTCGGGACAGATAAGATTGACTCGGCTATCGGAACTCATGCTGAGAAGTCAGTTATTGTACTGGAACCATTGACAAACCTCACGTCCGACTCAAACCCAGCCGTTTCGGTTTCTCAACTTGCAGACGTTGCTCCAAAATCAGTCACTGTGACGGTGACATTGGAAGACAGCACACTGACGCAGTCAGTAGCTGTGTTTGCCGATTATGTCGCACGGAGGCCCGGATAAACCACACTCTCGTGCTACACTTGCGCCCTGAGTTCAGCATGCCCGCAGAAATCTCTCTGAATGCTGTCAGAAGTCGCGTGCAACACTCAGAGGCAGTATTCAGCAATCGAACGACATTCAATTCGCGACGGTTCAAGTGAAATGACTGGTAGCTCGTTTCAGCGAGTTACTTGAATTACGGAAGGAGGGTCAAAGCGCCGGCGGCTCCAGAGGGCTGTCCTCTCGCTCTAGGTATCCATTTGAGGGTAATAGAGAGCGCACGATTTGCTCATATTTTGAAACACCGATTTCAGCAGGAAAACTCGCACAGGCCCGAGGACCTTCAGGAGATGTATAGACGGATTTATCGGCCGTCCAAAACGTAGCAGGGACTTCACGATTTCCGTGCACCAACAGGAGTTCTACCGGTCCTACCGCTTTCTATAGGCGGCAATATCCTTCTTGGTGAACTCTCCGTCGCCGTCGAAGTCCAGCGCGACCACCTGCGCGTTCGTGAGCTGAATCTCTCCTTTCCGGTGGGCGGCCTCCAGTTGCGTCAAGCGCGAGACGTCGTGGCCGTCGACGTCACCATCGCCGTCGAGGTCCTCGTAGAGCCCGTCACCGTCGAGATCTTGGGGATCGACTACCTTTCCGTTCTTTAGGACGATCGGCTCCGGGAACACCGCCAACTGCTCCAGTTCGAACACGTACGCCGAGCCCGAGTGGCGACCATTGTCGTCGTCTGTATACGCCCCAATGAGGGCGGTGGTCCCGTCGGCGTTCACCGACACCGAGATGCCGAAGTCATCTAAGGCAGCGGCGTCGCTGGCGGTGAGTTTCGTCTCGGCTGGTGGATCCTGGCACAGGTCGTAGACGTACGCCGATCCCGATTCAGTGCCAGCGTCATTATTTCCCCAAGCTCCGACGAGGGCAGTTGTTCCGTCACTGCTCACTGATACGTCGTGGCCGAAGAGATCGCCGTCGGCGGCGTCGCCGGCAGTGAGCTTCGTCTCGGCTGGCGGATCCTGGCACAGATCGTAAACGTACGCCGATCCCGATTCAGTGCCAGCGTCATCATCTCCCGAAGCCCCCACGAGCGCCGTGTTCCCGTCGCCGCTCACCGACACCGCTGAGCCGAAGAAATCATCGGCGGAGGCGTCGCTGGCGGTGAGTTTTGTCTCTGTCGGCGGGTCCTGGCTCAGGTCATAGACGTACGCTGAACCTGAGTATTCGCCAGTGTGATCATCTCCCCGTGCCCCGACGAGGGCGGTGGTCCCGTCGGTGCTCACCGACACCGCAAAGGCGAATTCAGCACCGCCGGCGGCGTCGCTGGCGGTGAATTTTGTTTCGGTCGGTGGGTCCTGGCACAGGTCGTAGACGTACGCTGAGCCTGAGTATTCGTCAGTGTCGTCGCTTCCGTGAGCTCCGACAAGGGCAGTGTTTCCGTCACCGCTTAGCGAAACCGCGTAGCCAAAGAGATCGCCGCTGGCGGCGTCACTGGCAGTGAGTTTCATCTCGGTCGGTGGGTCCTGTCTCAGGTCATAGACGTACGCTGCCCCCGATTGAATGCCAGCGTCATTATCTCCCGAAGCCCCCACGAGCGCCGTGTTCCCGTCGCCGCTCATCGACACCGCAAAGGCGAATTGAACGCCGCTGGCGGCGTCGCTGGCGGTGAGTTTCGTTTCAGTCGGTGGGTCCTGACTTAGGTCGTAGACGTACGCCGACCCTGAGCCAGGTCCAGCGTCGTCGCTTCCGTGAGCTCCGATGAGCGCCATACTCCCGTCGGCGCTCACAGATACAGATACGCCGAAGTTATCTAAGGCGGCGCCGTCGCTGGCGGTGAGTTTCTTGACCTGAGTAAACAGTCGGGTGGATCGAACCTCGCTAAGGCGGCCGGCGGCGACGAGCGAATCAAGTTGGGCACCGAGAGCTGTCCCGCTTCCGGCGACGCTTGCGGTGCCGAGGATACCGAGTGCTTTGAGCATCCGGCGGCGGGAGTGATTCGCTATCGGGTTGGTTGATCTCGTATGGGTTTTGTTTTGCACGTGAGTTCTCCTCCAGATGCCACCCGGTGGCTTCCAGTGTTAACTAATTGACTTGATTGGTGATAACGTTGCCCGTGATTATTCATGTAGAGTTCAATACCATTGGAAGTGGGACGAAAGAGAGGTGGCTCCGACGATTGGTCGGGGCTGGCCCTCGGAAGAGTCGTACAACCGGTTTTGCGGTCACATATCCCCGAACGTGCCGAATTGAAGATTGTTCTCTTTCCGAATCCATCTTCTGTAACTACCATTTTAATCCCTCATCAGATGGCAACGGTAGGTAACCGACTTGCGCCCTCTCTTCAGCACGACCGCAGAAACCTCACCGAACGCTGTCAGGAGTGCCGTGACACACACCGTGTAGAACACGTCGCGGCCGTTACTTCGTAATTTGGAGGCCAGTGCCGGTCTCGTAGAGATAGCCTTTCAACAGCAACTGTTCGAGGAGCGCTTCGGCCTCGGAGTGCTCGACGTCGCCGGTACTGATCCAGTCGATTGCTGTGTCGGGTGTGAACGGCTCGTCTGTCTCCACCGCCTGTTCGATCTGCTCGAAGGCTGTTTGTTGTGTTGGGGTCAATTGGTTCGGCGAATGCCGCATTGGGAGTCAGTGGTATCGTGATGCTGTTACTATTATCGGTTGCTCGCCTGGTCACGATGTCGTGTTCGTAGACTCAACGATTACCGTGAAGACATCACTTGCTATTTCAAGAGTGAGTGGACGTCGCGAAAAGAGTACCTTGTGCGGCGGTGACCGTCTCAAGCGTTGTTCATCCGCAGTGCTGTCTTGGTTTGACATTCCATGCAAGTCGCCACGCGATACGGCTCGCGGGAGTACTCCGCGTTCTCCGATTTTGAACTCTCTTTCCGGAGCTCCACCCGGACCTTGTGGAGCGTCTCGCGTGCGCATTCAGAGCATGCTTCTGTGGTTCCGTCAAGGTCGGATGGTTTGGTTGCCATAGTAATCTGTAGGACTCGCGGAGACCGAATAAAGACGGAAC
Organism: Halogranum rubrum; assembly: GCF_900114455.1. GTDB lineage: Archaea > Halobacteriota > Halobacteria > Halobacteriales > Haloferacaceae > Halogranum > Halogranum rubrum. The sequence goes on from NZ_FOTC01000004.1 coordinate 42,993, forward strand.
TCCGTCTCGAATTGTTGTACTCTGTTCCGGATGTTTTTCGACTCTTAATCACAGCACTGCGTTGGCTTCCAGCCTGAAACACATCGAGTAGTAACGAGAGCAGTCTCCCCGTCTCTAAGCTACCCGACCGCGAACGTGCCCACGATCAAGCGCTCAAACAGGTCACCGAGACGAACCAGGGAGACATCGACGTCAAACACATCGGCAACCTCGGGGGAACTCGCCTTTGAATCGTTTTGCCGTGAATACCTGCCCATGGAGATGTGGCACTGGGAAAACAACGACGCCATGCGTCTATGTAATCCAGAGAGCTACTCGGGCCATGACTTCGAGGTCTCTGAAGCTCAAGGAGACGGACTTCCCGATTACAAAGGCGGGGTCGTGACGCATAAATTTCTACGCACCTTCGCTGACTACATACAGCCCGACGAAGAACTCGATATCCAGACAGCAGGGTTCACGGAGTGCCGACTCCCAGTCCTCGCAAAGCGCTACATCATCCGGGAAGGGGAAGTCCTGTACGCGGACCTCAGGGCCCCTGAACCAATCGACAAGTGGCGTCGGACAGTTCTGATTGAAGCAATCAGCCGGTCGCGCGTCGATTTTCTTCGCATTGAAGCATCGGTTTGGTGAGACGTTGCAGGCTAGAACGTGGTTTGGACAGTTCAGAGAGCTCGTCCTAAAGTCCGCCGTCAGAAACATAGAACAAGCCGTCAAGGTCTCACACTAGCGTTCTTCCGCGTCTAAACAAGGCACAGGGCACGCAATGCACTATCCGGTTCACATTATGTCCGTCAATCTCCTGTGCGCAACCAATTGAAAGATGAAACTCTGAGCCTTCAATTCTACCAATTTTGAATGTATATTACTACAGAAATTATCCATTTATAACGTGTGGCCCTAATGTACTTCAGTACAGCACCGGTTGACCGTAAAAATGACTACCTATACTGTTTACAGGTGTAGTGATGGGCACTATTACGGTGACGGGGACATCTGGAACCAGCTTGAGTCGGGAGCGTGGACACCGTGTTGCTGGGATACGGAATCTGGAAAAGAGTGGATAGAAAGACAAGACGGAGAGCTACTGATTCTCGAACCGATTTCCAAAACTGACCTTCCAGAATCCGTGCGAACTGAATCGGCTGCCGCTGGCACTGTTGTCAAAAATAGCGACCAATAGCAGATGAGTTGATCGAAAGCAACTGGCTAGGTTACACTGAGTCGAAGAGAAGGTCCACGAGTTGAGTCGCGATTTGAATCCGACAATTCGTGAACCGACCATCTCAGTACACACTGTAAGTTGTGCTACCGAGTCAGAGGGAAGGTGTGCACAGTCGACCCCGACGCGCCGTGGTAACTCGTCTCATTCGCTGACATTCTTTTCGCGGTGAATGTGGCCGCTAACACTCCCGTATTTGTAAACGTCAGCACTCACACGAACTACACGCTCTGTTCTGAGCAATCCGACTCGCACATACTGGATGCTGTGCCAGTGACCGATTCGCGCCCTCTATTCAGCATGATTGCAGAGACCTCACCGAACACTGTCAAGAGTCGCGTGCTGAGTATAGAGGATGTAGTCAACGGAATGTCAGCTTCAGAGGAATAGTCACCAGTTAGTTGGCCCTGACTCACATGCACGGGATAACGGAACGCCATACGTCCGAACGCCGGTAGCCGTCTCCCGCTTGCCGCTGATAAATTTATAATGCTACATATTGTCACCCATATTCGGGGAGAGACATTATGGTACCACCATTTCATCTTAGTCTGGGATCGCGGATTATTCAGGTCCGACGAGCGGACCCGACTCCGAATACAGTCGAACCACAGCAGCTGCTGTCTGGAGGGTATTCATGAGCGACGAATCCGAGGACTCGCCACCAGTCGTCCGATCCCAGGACCGGGCTGCTTCCGGCGTCCCGGCAGCGGGCTGGGCACTCGGCGATCGCTTCTCATGGAATGAAATCCATCAACGGCTGCTCGCGTCCGCCGACGAGGAAATCGCCAGCACGCTCTCGGAACTGTTTTTCAGCGGTTTCACCGCCGGCTTCGCGATCGTCTTGACGTTCATCGGCTACACGGTCGGGACCGCGACGTTCCCAAACAATAGATTCCTCGCCGCAGTGCTGTATCCGATCGGGTTCATGTACATCATTCTCGGACGGTACGAACTGTACACCGAGACCACTCTCCCACCGGTCAAGCTGGTGCTGACCCGGTTGGCCAGTCTCCCCTTGCTGTTACGCATGTGGAGCGTTGTCCTGCTGGCGAATGTCATCGGTGCCGCGTTCGGCGCGTTCATCCTCGCAAACACGCACGTACTTGCGCCGGCAGAGATGGAGGTCGGAGCCGAATTCCTCCAGCACGGCCTCGAACTGGGCTGGTGGGACCTGTTCTTCAAGGCCCTGTTCGCGGGGTGGCTTGTTGCTGGCGTGGTGTGGCTCCATACGGCTGCGCGAGACACGATCTCGCGTGTCGTAATCACCTATCTCGTCTTCTACACGATTCCCGTCCTCGGCCTGTACCACGTCGTGAGTTCGGGCGCTGAAGCACTCTTCGTCGTGTTTCTCAAGACGCCGAGTCCGGGGGTACTCACCCTGATTTATGAGTTCTGGCTTCCGATCCTGCTTGGCAACACGACTGGTGGCGTCGTATTGGTCGCGCTCGCGAGCTACGCGCAAGCCGTGAGACGCCGGTATCCGGAGATTCGGGTTCTGTCGAGCCGGGAGATGCTGTTCAGTTTGAAAGGCGGTCGCCCGTTCGAAACGCCGAGACCGGGCATCCAGTTACCGGAAAACGGTGGTGGACCCGAGGAGGAATCCGACACAACTAGGTGACGTTGTACTATAGACAACCTGCAACTCTCCATTTTGTGGGATGGTGCTGAATATGCGCGCTGAGTTCAGCACGACCACAGAGACCTCACCGAGCGCTGTCACGAGCGGCGTGCTGAACTTAGAGGGTGTATCTGTCACTGAAATCTTGTTTGCTTAGTCCCATCGGTGCTGAGTTGACCCAGGTATAGCACAAGTATTCATTTCGGATTGTCACAAAATCTATTTATCTACTCTATTGATTACTACGCATATGCCCTCCCAGAAAGCAGGAAGAATAGTGGCTCTGATAGCTGTCCCAGTAATAGTCTGCTCTGCGGTCTTTGTCCTATATGCCGGCGTGACTGGTTCTTTACCAGCGATTTTTGGTTTCGAGAAGGGATATGCTATCATAGTTGGTTTACAGCTCCTAGCAGCGATTCAGATGTTGCTAATTGGCTCTAATTCTCGTCTACTATCATACGGCTCTGACTGATAGCTTGCCCATACATAACATCGAGACTCAAGCAATCGTGTGACCGACTTGCGCGCTGAGTTCAGCACGGCTTCAGAAACCTATCACAAATTGTGGATTAAACGAGAGCGACGAGATACATAGAAACTAGAGCACACCGGAAAGCGTTTTTCTGCCCCCCAAGGGTGCGGGGCGTCACACACATCGCGTCCCGAGAACCACAATGCACCAACTCATCTACGCGCTCGTTGAAGCACCGAATCGGGACGATGCCCTCACCAGAGGTAACGCAGCGTTCGACCGACTCGTCGGCGTCGGCCCCGACACCGCTGCCGTCTTTGATTACTACGTCACGTTCGACGACGAGACAACGTCTGTCGCCGGGAAGGCACGGTGGGGTGAACTACCCGTGGTGGCACCGGTCGGCTCCGACGAGGGATCGGAACTCCTGGAACGAGGATGGAACGCAACGACCGAAGAGTTCGAGCGGAATCTCGAACGAGTGCGAGCCGCCGTCGACGAGTTCTCTACTGAGGAACTCATGCGCGACAAAGAGCTTGCTCGACACGCTTGCTACAATCTCGGGGCGTACCGTGGCCCGTCGCTCTTCCTGTACGATGAGTACGGCGGGGCGATCCGCCATCGCGACCAGCTCGATCGCGTCCTCGAGTCCGATGAGCAGGTGTGGATTATCCCGGCGGACGTCCACTACTAAGCGAAGAATCGCGCGAGGAAACGGGCACTATGGTCTTAACCAACAGAGCGCGACCGTTGCCGTTTCTGTTGGTTAAGGCGATGACGAACCTGCGAATTCGGTGAGCGCCGAGTGAGTTTTTTCACCCCCAGAGGGGTGCGGGGGACAGAGAACCCTCGCAGTAAACCAATGACTGACGACAACCCAACAGCGACGGAATCGAATCGAGAGGAAGCAACTCAGACGGAATACGTCGAGCGCAGCGACGTCGGCGTGTCACTGACGGTGAAACTGAAACGTGGAACGGCGACGAGAGACCAGGACGAGCTGACGGCCAAGGCCAAGGCACGAACGCTTGCGGAGGCCCGTGACGACATGGACACGCTGCGAGTGTATCTGCACGACCTCGCCGAGGACGTTCGGCAGATTCAGCCCGACGACGAGTCAGAATAGAGCGCTCGGAGAGCTGGTTTTTCGCGCCTCCAGAATGGCTGGAGGCGAAACTTAATGAGCAACGACTCGGCCGAATCAACGACATCGACCGGCCTCACACCCGAGCAGCGTCTCGAAGCGCCGACTACCAACCTCATCGATGCAGGTATCGCGACCATCCACGACATGGCGACGCTTCGAGCCTGTGTCGCCTACGAGAACGCGAATCAACAGCGCGTGCGGATTCTCCGGCGACTCGCAGAGCGGGCACAGGAGATTCGGACACAGGAGAAATGAATCGTATCGGTGAGAGACAAACGGATATCTCAGGCCTTCGCGCTATCATCAACTGGTTCTGTATCAGTGATCGCAACCGGGAGTTCGATATTGATGTCATCGTACCACACCGTCGGCTTTTTCGAGCGACCAGCCTGCTCAAACTCAACTAGTCCGAGCGTTTCGAGCTCCGAGAGGTTGTCATGAACCTGCCGGACGTCGCGACCGACGAGTCGTGCAGCTTCACGAATACTCTGTGGCTCTTCGCGAGCAATGGTTTGCAGGAGCTGGACGTTTCTTGCTGACAGCAATCGTTGAAGATCTTCCTCCCGCTGGAGGACGACCTCATAGAGTGGCTCTGGTTCATCGCCCGCTTCAAGGGCTGCGAGCTGTGCTTCGACCGCATCGAAAGCATTGTCAGGTGTGCCGACCCGAACGGTCAGCGTCCGGCGGTCGTTCGGTTCATCATTGGTTGGTTCAGTCTTGCTCATATTCATTCACCTCGCGTCGAAATCGCTGCAGGACCTCGACGTAACTGCCGGGATACTCGTAGTCGCTGTCGATGTCCTCGCCAACGTGACGTTCGTGTCCTTTCGTCTCCGGATGGGCATTGTCGTAACGGAGAATCGTGTCTCCCGCCTTATTCCCGTAGTGCATGCTGTACTTGATTCCCTCAGGGTAGGCTTCTGACTCAGGAACGGACCACACCGAGATATGCGCGAAGCGATCCGATTCCGGATAATCGATTGTTTGATCGATGATTCGTTTCGCACCATTCCCGGCCATCTAATGTTGTTATGCACCACATCATCATATATGTTGTTGTAGGGAACAACAGTACCACAATATCGACGAGAATCAGCAAACGCTCGCCGGCAACGAGGCGGCCGCTCGCTGCTTGTTCGAGAAGTAACCAACAGAGTGGGGCCGATTCCGGTCTTGTTGGGTAATGCATCCCGCAGTAGTGTTTATCCGCCCCTGAGAGCTGCGGGGCGGCGGTGCCTCGCAGGTGACTCCCTGTGTCCATCCACGACTTCTCAGAACCGACCAGCGACAGCGCGACAAACTCCTGTATCTTTGTGTCTTCTCGAATAATCAAGAGCGAGAAGTCGGAGTCGTCTCGATATTGAAATACGAGGACGAATGAAATCGAGACAAGCCGATGACTGACCACTACGCCGACTAGGAAGCACTCCGCCCCCTGGGTGGAGCTACCAAAATTGGGAGAAACAGCGTGTCATTGTTGCTCAACGATACGCGGAGTTGAAGCAAAAGCGACGTGACTTCCTTCACAAACTCTCAAACTACTACGCGAGAGAGTACGACCTTATAGCGGTCGAAAACCTTGACGTGAATGGGCTGGTTGAGTTACCATCTGATTCCCGAAACCGCGCTGGCTCCGCGTGGGGAACGTTCCTCCGAATGCTCGAATACAAGTGCGGACGAGAAGGGACGCACTTCGTCACAGTCGAGCCAGCAGGAACAACAAAGGAGTGTGCGTCGTGCGGTGTCACAACAACAAATCCACTGTGGGTTCGTGAACACGCCTGCCCCGCGTGCGGATTCACAGCGGATAGAGACGCGAATGCAGCGTGGAACATTCTTTCTCGCGGTCTCGACAATATAGGAGTGGTTCACTCCGAATCAACGTCCTCAGAACCGCAGAGTGGTTCTGATGTGCGGACGAGAGCGTCGCTCTCGTCAACGCCTGTGGAGACTGCGCTTCCTGTGGATACTTCAGTATCTGCAAAGCGCGTCGTCGAAACAGGAAGCCCCGTCCTCAACGAGCGCGTCAGCGCGAGTAGGGCGGGGTAGTTCACCCCAACAATCGCTCCCGAATCGACCGAGCATGTGGCCGTTCAGCGAGTAGTACGGACGTGTCGACGGCATCAAGTACGGATAGATTCAGCGACCCCCCGATGATTCGCGAGAGCAAGCCACGCTCAGTAGCTCCGACGATGATCAGTGTCCGGCCAATCGCTGCATCTCCGATTGCGGTTTCGACATCACCTGTCTCTACCAGTAAGTCGACTTCGTCCAGCCCGTGCTCGGCAACCCATTCCTCTAAGAACTCGCGACCCGTCTCCACGTCGTCGGTCACGTGGAGGACCGAAACGTTCGCGTCGGCTGTTTCCTGCAGTGCCCGAGCGACTTCCGCAGACAACTCAGAGGAGTGGCCGCCCGCGGTTGGGAGGAGGATCTCGCTCGGATCGAATCCTCGTTCGTCGAGAACGAGAACGTCACACGGCAACTGGTGAATCAACTCGTCGAGTCTTCCCTCGGCACGACCCCCGGCGAGACGCGTCCCTCGGTGACCCATGATGAGTCGATCAACGTCGTGCTCGCGTGCCGCATCGAATACCTCCCCAATCCCCTGATGGGAGAGGATCGTTCGCGTCTCGACGGGGACACCGAGCGCTTCGGCGTCAGCCCGGGCGTCGGTCAGTAGTTTCTCCGAGGTCTCGGAAATACGCTCGCGCCGCTCGGCGGCTGCCGCCAGCGATGTCTGGTCTGGCACCTGAATGACGTGGGTCGCGAGGAGTCGCCCGTCATCGTGTTTCGCAAGCGCCGCTGCCAACGTGACGAGCGAGTGTTCGGTCCGGGGGTTCGAGAGCGCGACCATCGTCGTCGGACCATCCGTGTCAGCCCCTGAACCATTCGGTGCGACCGTCGCCGCTGCGTCGACGACAGACGAGGGCAGCACCTCCCCGCGACTCAGAATGTGCCGGCCGAGGAGCCCTTGTCTGTCGGCCCGACGACGTGCGTACGCGAAGTACCACACCAGCGCTGCGACGACGAAGGCAGCCGAGAGGAGTAGTTCACGCTGGCCGACGAACGCCAGCAATCCGAGCGAGAGTATCATTCCGAGGATGGGGGTGATCGGATAGAGCGGCACCCGGAACGCGGGTTCGTACTCAGGGTCGGTTTCCCGGAACACGATGAGTGCGGCGTTCATCAGCGCGTAGACGACCAGATGCAGGACGCTCGCCGCCTTCGCGAGAACTTCGATGTCCTGGCCCAAGAGCGCAATGAAGACGACGATCATCGCACCCGTGACCAATATCGACCGGTATGGCGTCGCGTACGAGGGGTGGATCTCGTTGAGCCAGTTGGTGACGATCCGATCGCGTCCCATCGCGAAGTTGATCCGTGCCGACGCGAGGATCGACGCGTTCGCGCTCGACGCCGTCGCGAGCAGCGCACCAAGCGTGACAATCGTGACAGCGATCCCCGCGAGACCACTGGGGAACGCGACTTGCGTCGCCTGTGTGAGCGGTGCGCTCTGGCTCAGGTCCACCCACGGTACCACACCGAGCATGATGCTAACGAGAATCGCGTAGAGGACCGTCACGATGACGACACTGCCAATAATCGCTAGTGGGAGATTCCGTCCGGGATTCTTCAGTTCCTCAGCGACGGTCGCGATCTTCGCGTACCCGAGAAACGAAACAAAGACCAGTGCCGTCCCCGGGAGGATCGCACCGTAGCCGAACGGCGCTGCCCCACCGTCACCGAGGAGTGTCGCCAGGTCGAACGACAGCCAGCCCTGGACTGCGAACAGGGCCAATATTGCCAGCAGAATAGTGACGATGACCGTCTGCACCCCACCAGTCTCTTTGGCACCAATGTAGTTGACGCCCACGAAGACAGCGCCGGCGATGAGTGCACCGACTTGAATATCGGTGAGAAACAGGACACTAGGCATCGAGATCAAGGTCGCGAGATACTGCCCAAATCCGATGCTGTAGAACGCGCTCGCGAACGCCAGTCCCATCCAGTCGCCGAGCCCTGCAATGGAGCCGAATAGGGGACCGAGGGCTCGGTTGACATAGTAGTAGCCACCGCCGGCTTTCGGCATGGCTGTCCCGAGCTCGGAGACCGACAACGCGTTCACCATTGCGATGAGCCCGCCAATCACGAACGAGAGTATGACGACGGGGCCAGCCGTACTGGCTGCCACACCTGGCAGCACGAAGATACCCGCACCGATCATCGTGCCGATCCCGATGGTCAACGCCGAGAGTAACCCCAGATCCTTCGCAAGTTCTTCGTCGCTCATTCGCCGCCCCCTGTGCTGCGTGCCCGCGTACTATCGTTCGACGACAAGCGGGCCTCGTCTACCGCATGGAGTGAAACGACGGGGAGTTTGGGATCTGTCACGAGACGGGCAGCGGTATCGCCCGAAAGTAATCGGGCGAACCGATTGCCCCCCCGGGGACAGAAGGCAATCGCTGTTGCACTAACGTCGAGCGCAACATCGACGATCGTCTCGGCGACGTTTGTCCCGAATTCGAGTCGACGTTCGACCATTACCTCGTCTCCGAGTCGTGACTCGACGGCTAAGAAGAACTCTCTCGCGTCTGACTCTCGTTTCTCCATTGGGGCTTTATCCACGACTCCGCCCCCTTTCTCGATGACGTGTACCACGGTGATGTGTTTGATCTCACTCAGATGTGACGTTAGGACAGCTGCGGTCACGGCTGCGTCCGTTTCGTCGGCGACTGGAACGACGATGTGGTCGAGGAGAGACATTTGTCAGCCACCTCCATCGACCGTCGATCCACACGGATTCTGGTGCACCTGATAGTCGCGGACGATGGATTGCCGGGGCAGTCTCCGTCTCGCGTCGAGACAGCGAACGATGGCGTCCGCTCGGCGTCTACCGAACGGTTTCCGGTCGGTCCTTGTTCCGTCCATAACCGAGGGCAGTTTCGAGATTATATAAAGACTCCCATTTAAATTTTTGACTTAGAAAAAATAGACACCCAAAATTTTTGTCTTAAAAATATAATGGGCTGGTCCGCTGTCGGATGCTAGCCTAGCTATCTATGTCACGACGAAACTCGGTTTACGTTGATTCCAGGTTTAACGCTGTTCTCGCATCGTTTTGGACAGCTAGCAGCACCCTACGGTTCTGTCCAGAAACGGCAGTGACCTCTGTCCGATCCTCCCCCACGAGTTTCGGTATCGAAAAAAAACACCCCGCCGAAGAAAATGTTATATGAGTCTGCCTGGTATTCTATTTTGCAAACCGAAATGAGGCTCGTTTACATATGCCCTACCACAACACCGACCATCGCCTCGACGAAATCGACAGGCGCATCCTCCACGCGCTCATGGACGATGCCCGTAACGCGTCCGCCAGCACACTCGCCACAGCGGCCGGTGTCTCCGGAGCAACCATTCGAAATCGTATTCACAAACTCGAGGATGCTGGAATCATCCGCGGTCACACCACACAGATCGATTTTGAGCTAGCCGGCGGCAAACTCACTAACCTCTACCTCTGTGACGTCCCTGTCACCGAGCGTGAGGCGCTCGCCTACGAAGCGCGGGCAATTCCGGGTGTGATCAACGTTCGGACGTTGATGACCGGTCGGCGTAACCTTCACGTCCTCGCTGTCGGCGACAACACCAGTGATCTCCGACGCGTCGCGCGACAACTCACAGACATGGGGATCCACATCGAGGACGAAGATCTCGTCGAAGAAGAACTGTTCACCCCGTACGGTCCATTTGACCCTGACGATGGCGAGCAGCCACCCGAAGCCAACGACTTCATCAGCCTCACTGGCAACGCGAGTGTCGTCGAGGTCACTGTCAAGAGTGGCGCTCCGATCGCAAATCTCACGCTCAAAGACGCGTCACAGCAGGGTATTCTGGATGAGGAGACGCTTGTCATCGCCATCGAGCGAGACGATCTCGAACTCACCCCTCACGGCGACACCGTCGTCCAGCCCGATGACATCGTGACCGTCCTCTCGCGAGCCGGTAGCGATGGGGCTGCACTGTCGGCCTTCCGCGAATCACAGTCGGAACCGGTCACACGGTAAGATCACAGAGTATGCCTGCACTGAGAGCGCTGCTCCGGCACGTGTTTGGGTCCGAGGACATCCTGTACGAGTGTCGAAACTGTGGCACGACTCTCGAAGAAGACACTGAACAGTGCCCTGAGTGTGGAGCGACAGATATCGCAACCTACCAACTCACACCATAGATTCATGACCACTCACATCACCGATCACATTCTCGTCCCCGTCGCCGATCCTGAAGATGCACGCGAGACGGCGCTCGCGCTCGAACCGTACGCACCCAACCACGTGACGGTCTTACACGTCGTTGAGAAGGGTGAAGGCGTTCCGGACAAGACGCCTGTCGAGCAGTCAGAACAGCTTGCCGACGAGGCGTTTACAGCGTTCCAGAAAATAATTCCCGATGCGGAGGCTGCGACTAACTACGGCCGCGACGTAGTTGAGGGCATCATCGAAACGGCCGACGAACTCGACGTGAGTGCCATCATGTTCCGGCCGCGCGGTGGCTCTCGAATTGTTCAGTTCCTCGCTGGTGACCGCTCACTCAAGTTGATTAGCGAGGCCAACCATCCAGTCATCGTCTTGCCAGACACCGCGGAGTCAGAGGAGTAAATACTACCGTCAAGTGGAGCGTTACAGGTCTCGACCAGTTGTCGAAGCTGATCATTACCGTTGAAATCACGAGCGGCAGGGCGAGTCGTCCGAGAGAGACAGGACGACCGGTACGCCAGTTCAACCCACCACGAGATGGGGACGCTCTTTCGAGTATTTTTGCTGAACTTTTTCCGTGCGAACCACAATCAGGATGGGACGCTTGGTTCGGTCGGTGTGACCGTCGAGACCGGAGCATACTCACACTTCGAGGCCACGAAGCTCTGAGTTCACTATGACGCTACTGATGGCCGCGCCAGATAGTCGATTGACTATCCGTGCAGAATACAAAGAGGAACCCCGAAGAACGTGAGGATTCATTAGCAAAGGGACAGATGCGAGCCATGAGCAGTGGTGTTCCGTGTAGCTTCTCGTCATGCTTGTGGAGATAGACGTCTGCCTCAGTACTCGCGTAGCACCAAATCCCGGGTGGTGGCTGTTTCCGACGGCGTGCTCGATCCCCACGGATATGCAACGAGTAACACCCGGATGTCGGGAACTGTAGGGGCGAGAGCCACCCCGACCTTAATCAGTTAGGTGATGAAATAACTTACCAATGCTCAATGTGAGGCGGCTCGTGCTGGATCTGTTGAAACCGCACGACCCAGATGTCGTCACGTTCGCTGAATCGGTCGCTGGCTGCGAAGGTGTTGCCGGCGTAAACGTCGTCTTGATGGAGACAGACAAGGAGGTTCAAAACGTTAAGATGACTATCGAGGGGGACTCTGTTCCAGTGGACACCGTCCACGACGCTGTTGAGGACCTCGGCGGAACGGTCCACTCTATCGACGAGGTGGTCTGTGGGGAGGTCATCGTCGAAGAAAGCAAAACACCACAGGACTGAACTCGTCATGCTCTCCCGTCTGAAACGCCTGCTGAGAGCGCTGGAGCGCGATGACGTCCGCTCTATCTCGCGGCGATACTTCATCTCGAACGGCTTCGATGGCGCACTCACCAGCGTCGGCGTCGCTGTCGGCTCATACCTCTCGGGCGTCCCTGACGGGCTGGTCGTCTTCAAGATCGGTACCGGAGCCGCGATTGGGCTCGGCACGTCAGGCGTCTGGAGCGTTTGGGAAATCGAGCGTGCGGAAAAACGAGCCGAACTCAAGCGCATCGAGCGCGCGATGTTGACCGACCTCGACGAGACACAGATTGAGCGCCAAAAGGCCGGTGCCAGGCAGGTGAACGCGCTGATGAGCGGTATCGGGCCGGTCATCGGTGTCGTGTTACCGATGCTCCCGTTTCTCCTCGAAGGAACACTTCTAGGCTTGCGCGATGCCACGCTGGTCTCTATCGGCGTCGCAGTCTCCATCCTCTTCGTGTTCGGTGCATACCTCGCCGACATTTCCGAGCAGAACTGGATCGTCGCTGGCGCCCGGATGGGCCTGGCTGGTATCGTTGTCGCGTTACTGAATCTCGTTCTACCTGGGTGAGTATGACTTGGCACGATCGATCCATCGATGCAGTGTTCGAGGATGTGGACAGCGACACTAACGGAATCTCGACAGACGAGGCAGAACGGCGGCTCGAAGAAGTCGGCGCTAACGAGATCACGAGTGAGGAGGGCCGAGGAGCCCTCGAGGTACTCGTCTCGCAATTCACTAGCGGACTGGTGCTCATCCTTGTGGGAGCCGCAGTACTATCGGTCGCTGTCGGTCACGTCGTCGACGCCGGCCTCATTACGATAATCTTGCTTGCTAACGGCGTCTTCGGGTTCGTCCAGGAGTATCGCGCCGAACAGAGCCTCGAGGCGCTTCGGAAACTGGCCGCCCCGAATGTGACCGTCCACCGCGACGGGACGCGCCAGGAGATCGATATCACTGAAATCGTTCCGGGAGACGTGCTAGTGCTCGAACAGGGTGACGCTGTCCCGGCCGATGCTCGGGTCGTCGAGTCGGCGAGTCTGCAGGTCGACGAAGCACCCTTGACCGGCGAGAGCGTTCCCGTCGAGAAGCTCACGGGGGAACTCGACAGCGAGACCCCGCTGGCCGAGCGCGAGAACATGGTTTACCGGGGGACGACCGTCACTCGTGGCCGGAGCAAGGCGGTCGTCGTCGAGACCGGCATGGCCACGGAGATGGGGACCATCGCGACCGAACTCGCGGAAGCCGAGACGCGCCAGACGCCACTCCAGCACGACCTGGACCGTCTTGGGCGACGGATCGGATTCGGCGTCGTCGTCCTCTCGGCGCTCGTGGTCCCCTTCTTGGTGTTTCGTGGTACCGCCCTGTTGTCTGCAGCACTGGCGGCTATCTCGCTGGCCGTCGCTGCCATCCCAGAGGGCTTGCCCGCGGTCGTCACGTTGACTCTGGCGCTCGGTGTCCAGCAAATGGCCGACGAGAACGCGCTCGTCCGAACTCTCCCGGCCGTCGAGTCACTCGGCTCCGTGGACGTCGTCTGTACGGACAAGACCGGAACGCTCACTGAGGGGCAGATGCACGTCGCTCGCCTCTGGGTCCACGACGAGGTGATTGATGAATCGTTTGACCCAGACGACGACCGCGTCGGTACCCTGCTCCGAATCGGGGCACTGTGCAACGATGCCGACGATGAACGCGGTGAGCCGACCGAGCAGGCCTTGCGACAGGCTGCCATCGAAGCAGGTATTGACGTCGCCGCGCTCCGGAACGACACTCCCCGCGAAGACGAGGTTCCGTTCTCCTCAGACCGCAAGCGGATGGCGACCGTTCACACCGACCGTATTCGTGTAAAGGGTGCTCCCGAAGTCGTCCTGGAGCGGTCGACGCACGTCTTGACCGCCTGTGGCGTCGTAGAATTAGACAACGCAACTCGCAACCGAATTCGAGAGCAGGTCGAAACGTTCGCCGACGACGCACTACGCGTCCTCGCGTTCGCCGACAAGCCGACCGACGACGGTGGCGACCCTGAGGATAATCTAGTGTTCGTCGGCCTCCAGGGACTCATCGATCCGGCTCGGCCCGAAGTCGCAGACGCCATCGCCGAAACCCACATCGCGGGTATCAATGTGAAGATGATCACGGGCGACAACCGCCTCACTGCGCGGGCCATCGGACGCGAGGTCGGCATCGAATCCGACGTCCTAACTGGCCCCGAGCTGGATGCGATGGACGACGCGGAACTGCGCGAGCGCGTGAAAGACGTGGACATTTACGCCCGAGCTACGCCCAGTCATAAGGTACGTATCCTGCGTGCACTGCAGGACGATGGGCGAACGGTCGCGATGACAGGCGATGGCGTCAACGACGCACCCGCGCTCAAGAACGCCGACGTTGGCATCGCCATGGGCGTCCGGGGCACGGACGTTGCTAAGCAGGCCAGTGATATCATCCTCCTTGACGATAACTACGCGACCATCAAGAACGCCATCCGACGCGGACGGACCATCTTCGACAACGTCTGGAAGTTCGTCGCCTACCTCCTGTCGGCCAATCTCGCGGAGGTGCTGCTCGTGTTCGTCGCGTCCCTCTTTGGCTACCTCATCCTCCCCGCTGTCCAGTTGCTTTGGATCAACCTGCTAACCGATGGTCTCCCGGCACTCGCACTCGGGGCCGACTCCGCATCCGGCGACGTGATGCGCCGAGAACCACGTGAATCCGCGGATGGTATCATCGACCGACCGATGACGGCGCTCATGGGCGGCGTCGGTCTGACGACTACCGTCGTCCTCCTCGGAGTGATGTTCCTCACGCTTGACGGGGCACCTGAAGTGACGCCGTACGCCATGTCGATGGTGTTCACTGGGTTCGTCGTCTTCGAGTTCGCCAAACTGTACGTCGTGCGCTGGTCCCGGGGGACATCGCCGCTGACAAATCCCTGGCTGGCGGGAGCCGTCCTCGCATCGTTCGTGTTACACCTGTCAGTGCTGTACACTCCCCTGAATCAGTACTTCGGGACAGTTCCGCTGAGCATCGGCGATTGGGGACAGCTTCTAGCTGCGCTCGCAGTCGCCTTCCCTGGATTCCTCGGAATTGCGTGGTACGTCCGGCGGTCGACCCGCGAACACCGGACCGCACAGAACCGAACGGGCGACAAGCCACACCGCCAAGAAGACAACGAACGGCAGAAGGGAACGACGGAACGGGGCCAAGATGCTCGTTGAACTCGGCTTATTCGTACTTGGCTTCGCGTTCCTCGTGTTCGGTGCGAACCGCGCCGTAACGTCTGCCGGCGATCTCGCACTCTACTACGGCGTCTCGCCGTTTTTCATCGGCGGCGCTACCATCGCCGGCCTCACCACCGGACTCATCTCGGCCGTCTAGCATCTCCCGCTGTTCTAAATTCCCAGTCAGACGATCTACGAGAATATCCCTACATTCGGCTTCTTCGTCTCCTCCACCTTCCTCTCGGTCTTCATACGTGGCTGTACAATACCAATCGCACCCTTCTGTCCGGCCTCCCCATGCACACGGCATTCAACTGGGCAACGGGGTGTTTCTGGTGCTTGAGTCCGACCCCGCGAGCCTCACGCTTCTGATACTGCTCGCCGCGATGACCGTCGGTGTCGTCGCCTACTGGGGCTCATCGACGCATCACGGCCCCGCTCACGGTCCGATACCACCGTCGCTGCATCCTCTCATCGATTTATATAGTCGCCAAATAACCTCTTGGCACGTCGTACCGACATACGATTATGACGTTCCCGATTCGCGTCAACGACGTGATGAGCAGTCCGGTCGAGACCGCTTCGCCCGAGACAACTGCTAGCATTGCCGCCGGCCAATCTCGTGCAGCCTCGATTGGATCACTGGTCGTCGTCGAGGATGAAGAAGTCGTCGGCATTGTTACCAACGACGACTTCGTGCGACTACTCAGTGAGGAGTCAGACCCGAAAGAGCGCCCACTATCGGAGTTCATGTCACGGGATGTCGTTTCAGTCAATGCAAGCGCTCCCCTCGGAGACGCAGTCGAAACGATGTTTGAGCACGACATCGCCCGGTTAGTTGTTTTTGATGGTGACGAGCTGGTTGGGCTGGTCAGCACCGATGACATCGTCCGTTGTGTCCCTCAAATCCTCCAGCGGCGGGAAATCGAACGGTACGAGGGACAGACGGCTCGCTATCACCGATATCAAGAGACCGTGTACGATGAAGACGACTGGGATGTCGATGGTACGGGACTCGACGATCACCGCGTCAACGTCGGCGACAGAGTCGAATTTTCAAAGACAATCTGGGAACACGATGTAAGAACCTTCGCGGCCGCCAGCGGCGACACCAACCGGCTCCACCTCGACAACGAGTACGCCAGACAGACGCGGTTCGGCCGGCGGATCGCCCACGGAACGCTCATCAGTGGGTTGATCAGCGCCGCGTTGGCCCGCCTCCCTGGCGTAACCATCTACATTTCACAGGATCTCTCGTTCCTCAAACCGGCCGACATCGGTGACCGCCTCACCGCGGTCTGTGAAGTCGTTGAGGACCTCGGCAGGAACAAATACCAGCTCACGACGGACGTAACCGATTCGAACGGCGAACGGCTGATTGAAGGGCAGGCCGCCGTCCTCATCGACGAGACACCGGAGACTGGCCGGGTAACCGTTGAGGCCATCGCCAGCGGCTAGTTGGGCGATCAGCAGACGATCTCAACTTGTTGTTTATCTGGAAGTAGGAGACAGCAGACGGAATTATGCCACTCGCTAGCGTACCTCGAAGCGGAATGACTCTCGACGAACTCACCGACTTTGGGATGCACGAGATGACTGACGAAGAGGTAGAAGGGTTTCTGTCTAGCCAGAGCATGGGGACACTCGGACTCTCAACGGAGGCTGAACCCTACTTAATTCCAATGTCCTATGGGTATAACGGAGGTTCGCGTCTCTACTTCTACTTCGTCGTAGGGAACGGTAGTCGGAAGGTAGAGTTGGCCAACCAGGCAGAGTCGGCAGCGTTCTTGGTGTATAGCGCTGAGACGGCATTTAACTGGCGGAGT
This sequence comes from Halogranum rubrum, assembly GCF_900114455.1. Taxonomy (GTDB): domain Archaea; phylum Halobacteriota; class Halobacteria; order Halobacteriales; family Haloferacaceae; genus Halogranum; species Halogranum rubrum. Next base: position 60,063 of record NZ_FOTC01000004.1, read on the forward strand.
GTCGGACTCATCGGGACGATTCGGGAACTCCCGGAAGACAGTCGTGGTGACATCGACGAGACGGAGATGCCAACGTGGCGACCGGAACTATTCGAAACCGCGAGCGAGTCCTTGGAAACACAGATATACGAGTTCCGGATTACGGAGTGTACCGGTGTCCGACACACGGGTCTCCCACCGGGCTTCTACGGTTGAACGTGCCGTTGTCTGGAGTGAGCCGGGCTGCTCAGGGACGGAGCCAGATAGAGTGCGACCCATTGCTCTCTCGTCGGTTGCCTTCCCTCAACGAAAAGTGACGGAACAGCGGTGTTCACGACGAACATGCGAGTGAGCGTCTGTAGCGCGAAGAACTGCGTATCCTCGTACGCCGTGTTAGCAGCGCGATTCGAGTTGAACTCATCGGAGTCGTGATTACGAGGGAGTCGGGTCATCCAGCAGGCACGGTCCGAGAGCGGGTCAAACGTCACCAATATCGAGTCTCGATTGTATCGGCAGGAACGAGGTGGTCGAAGAAATGAACGCTCCCGACGGTGGAACGTATCCGCACTGTGGGCTCGATATGCACGAGAGTGGCCCGTTGATGTGTCCGCAATATGGTGCCCCTCGCTGACAGATTAGGCCTGCCTAAATCGGAATCACATTTCTACAATATCTATCGTACCGTCGCCGTCACAGGTGCCGCTCACAGTTATTCTGTCTGGGTGCCTACCTCATACACATGTCCGAGACGTCTTTCGACACAGAGATCGACACCGAAATCGCCGACCGCATCGTAAGTTTGTCCCGAACTAGTCTTGGTGACTCGTTGCGGAGTGTCCTCTACTTCACTCCCTCTGCCTTCGATGTCCTGTACGTTCGTCGAGACCTCTATGAGTCGACCGAGGTAGCTCGACCAATCAAGGAACCGCTCGTCGAGTTCGAGCAAGTCGGCTTCGCAGAGGCACCCGTTCGAACGGCAATCTCCCGGCGAGAAGGGTCATCTATCGGCCCTTACGAGTTCACGGTTCGCTTCCACAGTGACGGATTCGTCGTCAGAGCAATCGAAGGCGACGGCGGTGTCATCCTCACGACAGACAGCATGGACGTCACGGCGTTCGAGGAAGCAATCAACGCCATTCAACGACTGCTCGTCGAGAGGTGAGGGTCGGTCTCACAATATCCGTGACACGACAACTCACCCAGTGAGTTTAGAGAACACCTGTTCGAAGTTTTCGAGCGCGTCCTGGGAAGTTCGTACGCTTCTTGTCGGATTCACGCCCGTCCAAACAGTGGACACCGAATCAAATGAAGGATGTGTAGTACAACAAGCCAGATGAGACACCCTTGAAACCGACCTCGGTACCCCACAAAGCATCCTCGGCTAGCGGTCGCTTTGTTTCCTCGGCCGCCACCAACAACTGCCAACTGGTACGCGAGGTTCCGTAGTCCACCGCTGACTGTTGCGTAGGGAGCACTGTTGGGGTCACTTCCATCACTACCGGCTCGATTGTTCCGGCCGCCACCGACCACGGCAAAACTATCTAATGCCTGATTTTCGAGTCCCCCGGCGACGACCGGAAACCGGCCCAAGACTTGGTTTCGTCTCCCCGAGAGAATCCCGTCTTTGTCGAGGTCAGCTTGGGCCGACGCAGTCCCTGTCCCGACGACACTGGCCAATCCCGCTGCCGCCAGTGCTGCAAGTATACTCCGTCGAGATGTGGGAGACGCTGATTCCGTTCTCAGCTCCCCCTCACGATTGCTGCTCGTTTCCCCGTCTGCTGTATCCGCTTCATCTGGATGCGTTGTCATTGATCTTGTTCGTCTTGTACCCGTCTCAACTGGGCAGTGATTTTCTCTGGCTCTTCCGACAGGACTACTCCAATTGAATCACATCATTCTTATTACAACACATATTGACACAATTCCGATTACAAAGTAATTTGCGCAAGATTATTTCTGTAATGTATGTCACAGTCGAATGTAGGGTGTGGGAGAATACCTACGATTCGCGGTGCTATGCGTTGATTTAATAGGATTTCCTCAGTGGGGGGGACTGCGGACAGTTCTATCTACTATTGAGCGCCCAGTGAGAGATCTCGTGGAGCTTCCGACCAACCGGCTCAACTCGTTCGACATCATGTTATCTTTGCTCGCGGCCTATACCGATTACATCGTTGGTGTCCTCGAAAAGGAGAGTGGCGGTGAAGCACCAGAACTGGGCGAGATCGACGACGCGCCCTACTTCGAGAAGTCGTACGTGTTCCCGCGCGATTACACCTGGGTCTCGGACACGAATCTCGTATCGAAACAGCACGTCATCCAGGCTGCCGTCGAGATTGCATTCACCGGCGAATTGAGTGGCGACGAGACACAGACGGAGATTACGTCGCTCGTCAAGCGTGCACAGGTTGCTGAGATTGACGTTTCCGAACAGGAGGTCTGGGATGTGGTCGACGAGCGAGAGAGCGAAGGCAACGCGCCAGCGACGTACAGCTGGGTCCATCTCAACAAGTTCCGGAAGTTCGAACTGCACGGCCGATGCCTCCCCTGAACTACAGAGGAGGAACTCCGAGTCGCCGTCTCGGAGCTTCCCTCGCCGACCCCACGTCCCGCATGGGAGAAGAGCGAGGAGTCCTGAGTAAACTACCCAGCCCTATCGCTCACCTCACAGTTCGCACTTGAGGGTGTCGTCAGAACGCAAAAACTAGTGAGTAGAGAAGGTGTGGATATAGCGTAGGATGAGAACTGAATAAATATCAATCGGTAAGTTTGAAGACGAAATTATATCAAGACTCGACTCGCGGGAGATAATGACCGGTCTCTCGTCGGACACCACCCACGAGAATTACGGCCGCAATCAGTGGTAGGGCCGCACAACAGAAATACACGGGCCAGAAGCCGACGGAATCGACGATCGGGAGTGTGACGATGGGGCCGAATCCACCGCCGATATCCCCAAGCACGTTGTTCGTTCCCACGGCACGACCCATCTCCCCGTCGACAACAAGATCGCCTAATAGCGCCATCAGAGGCCCGCTCGTGCCGCCCTGCCCGAGCCCAATGCATACACAGGCGATAGCGAGAGTTATCACAGAATCTGCAAATGCGAGCAGCAAGAAACCGATCGACGTGACGCCCAGAAACAGAAGCAAGATAGGGACTCGTGACTTGTTCCGATCACTGACGTACCCCCCGAGATACATCGAGAACCCCGCAGCGACAACGGTGAGGCCCATGAACAAACCTGAGGAGCCCTGAGCATCGAATCCAAATACACCGAGTTGGTTCTGGCCGATAAATAGGACGAGTGTCGCGAACAGCGCCCCGACGTAGACGAAGAACACGGCGAAGTTTACCATGCCGACCGTGACCGCAGGGAGACTCGTGTTGATCTCCCAGGGTTTGACCGACCGATTCTCTCCCCCTTCGACGTGTGTTTCGGGCACCGTCTGGTATGCGATGACGCTAGCAAGGAATGCGAAGACGGTAGCGACCGCGAACGCGACGAGGTTCCCGGAGAGTTCGCTGACCAGACCGCCAAGTACCACTCCAGTCGGGAAACCGAACAGGACGCCGCCTCTGATGAGCCCCATATTCGAACCTCGTGATCCACCGTCGCTGATGTCGTCGGCAATCGTGTAAGCGGTCGCGAAGACGAACGCGCTTCCGACACCCCAAAGCAGACGAGCAACGATGAACCACGCTTCAGGAAGTGGTGCGATCAGTGCGATAACGTAACCCGCCGTAGAGAATCCCTGGATGAACATCCCGATGACGAACGGTTTTCTCGTCCCGAACCGGTCCACAAGGCTTCCAGCGGGCGCGTTCGCGAACAGACGTGAAAACCGGTTCGCGCTCAAGATAATCCCGACGAGAAACGGGGAGATTCCGAGAACAGCACCGAGGTTCGGTAAGATAGGAAAGATCACGCCGCCGCCGAAACCGATGAAAAACGTGCTAACGATGACCGACCCAAGAATGAGTCGTCCCTCGGTTACTGACCCTGAGAACCGAATATTCATGCTTGAGACGGCCGTGTTTGATACGCTTGAGTATGACTATTTCAGAATCGACATTTGAGTGCAAATCTTAGAGACGATTCTTGAGGGGTTAGACAGCAAACGGCTTTGTTCACGGGTGGTTGATTAACGAACCATGCACCGACACTCCGGCATGGCCCAGCAAAGCTGGAACCGAACTCGAATCGGTATCAAGAGCAGCGTTGGTTTTTGCTCTCTATTCGAATAATGGACTCTCCACCAACCGTCCTCGATTCGTCGACGATTTTGCTCGTCGGGACGAACGACTGGATTACAGAACTTGCCGCAGCGCTGAAAGCACAAGCTGACGCGACTGTACAGCGTGTTCGGACCAAGTCAGAGGCAACTGACGTCATTCGGACGCACACCACGGACTGTCTCATCAGCGAGTACGCGCTTGGAGAGGCGACCGGACTCGAACTTCTCAGAGAGATTCGCGCCGAAACCACTGCACTTCCAGTATTACTCGGTACTGCCGCCGGAAGTGAGGCTATTGCCAGCGAGGCTATTGAAGCTGGAGTCACCGATTACATCGCGCTCACGGATCCAATCGAGCGGATGACCGAAGAGCTCGTCGAACGAACTGAACGTGCTATCCGGTCCGCACAGCGGTCGGCCACGCAACGAGAGCGGGCCAGACAGTTCGACGCAATCTTCAACGATTCACGAACCGCAACGTGGGTGCTTGACCCGAATGGTGCACTTGCCCGTGTGAATGAAACAGCACGACAGATGATCGATGAAGACGTCGAAACGCTCGTCGGCGAGCCATTCTGGACACTTCCGTGGTGGTCGCAGGCCGATGCAACTGAAGCGGAAGTGCACCAAATCGTGGAGAGCGCACTCGATGGGACGTTCGGAAATGTTGTCGTTCCACAACCGCAACACATCGAGAATCCGCGTGTTGTCGATCTCTCCGTGCGCCCGGTCGAGAACGAACACGGTGACCTCGTTTCGATTGTCGTCGAAGGTGTCGACATCACCGAGCGTGTCGACCTCGAACGCGACCTTCGCCGATCAGAGGAACTCCATCGAGTTACGCTCAACAACATGACCGACACCGTCCTCATCACGAACGAAGACGGTGAGTACACCTACGTCTGTCCCAACGTCCACTTCATCTTCGGGTACACGGCTGACGAGATTCACGAACAAGAGGCGATCGGCGACCTTCTTGGAGACGATTTCTTCGACCGTGACGAACTCGCGGCCGAGGGCGTTCTGAAGAACATCGAGACGACCGCGACGGACAAGGCGGGGAACGAACATACGCTCTTAGTCAACGTTCGAGAAGTCTCGATTCAGGACGGAACGCTCCTCTTCAGCTGTCGAGATATTACGAAACGCAAGCAACGTGAAGAGGCGCTTGCTACTCTCCAAGAGACCGCTCGTGATTTCCTGTACGCCGAGACCCATCAAGAGATTGCCCAACACGTCGTCGACGATACACCCGGTGTTCTCGATTTGGATGCGAGTGCAGTCTACCTCTTCGATGCTGATACCAACGACCTTCGACCTGCAGCGCATTCGACAACGATGAGAGAGTTGAATGGGCCGCTTCCAACCGTTCACGCCGACGGCGAAACCCTCCCGAGTTTTAGTTTCGTCGAGGGCAAGACACTGTTCTTCGACGATGTCCACGAAGCAGACCGACTCGAAAATCGGGCGACTGACCTTCGCAGTGCAGCCTACATTCCACTCGGCAACCACGGCGTGTTCGTCGCTGGTTCGAATCAGGTTGGCGTCTTCGATGACGTGACGCGGGAACTAGCCGATCTTCTCGCCGCAACTGCTGAAGCAGCGCTCGATCGTGTCACACGAGAGTCCCGACTCCGGAAGCAAGATCGAACGCTGCAAGGCCAAAACGAACAGCTCACTGCTCTGAATCGCATCAACGAGACGATTCGAGAGATCGATCAAGCGCTCGTGCAAGCGGAAACACGGGAGGAAATCGACCATACAGTCTGTGAACTGTTGACCGCGGACGACCGGTTCAGATTCGCCTGGGTTGGCACGGTCGACCCGACGACCGACACCGTCGAACCACGAGCGTGGGCTGGAAGCGAACGTGGATATTTAGATAGCCAGACGTTCGCTGTCAACGCATCGGATACAGAGCCGGCCGGACAAACTGCCGCGACTGGTAACGTGACGATAGTGACTAACGTCGCTGCTGGGCTCCGCGACGAGCCGTGGCGGAAGGACGCACTCGCTCGCGACTATCTCTCGGTGTTGAGTATTCCCCTCGTCTACAACGACCTCACACACGGGGTATTGACGGTCTACGCGCCGACTCAAAACGCGTTCGACGACACGACAGAGGCTGTGCTAGCTGAACTTGGCGAAACCATCGCATCTGCTCTCAGTGCGATCGAGCGGAAGAATGCGCTGCTGACGACGTCGATGACGCGTGTCGAGTTCACAGTCGACGATTCGGCGTTCGTCCTCTCTCGGCTTGCAGAGGACGGAGCGTGCACACTCTCGTATCAGGGCGGCGTTCAGCAATCTACAGAAGGAAGCTACGTGTTCGTCACCGTCGAAGAAGGGTCTCTGGAGGGTGTCGCAGAAGCCGCCTCACAGTTGGTTGCAATCGACGACGTCCAACAGATCAGTACCGAAGGAGACGGTGGTGTCTTGCGGCTCCGTCTCACACAGCCATTTCTCGCCTTAGAGTTAGCCGACCATGGCGCAATCTTCCGAAAAGCGACTGCTGACCCGACCTCTACGACGCTTGTCATCGACATTCCGGACAGCATCGACGTCCGAACGATCACCCAACTCGTTCATCAGACGTTTTCAACTGTCGTACTCCGTTCGAAAAAGACGCTCGACCAGTCGATGGAACACGACCTCTACTCGAAGTTCCTCGAGAAGTTGACCGAGCGCCAATTCGAGGTGATTCAGACAGCATACTACAGTGGGTTCTTCGAGTCACCGCGCGAGAGTACGGGAGAAGACGTTGCAGAGACACTCGGTATCTCTCCACCTGCGTTCTACAAACACGCTCGAACCGTCCAGCGGAAACTGTTTGCAACAATTTTCGAGGAGAGCAGCCTTTCACTCGCGGAATCTAGCAAGTAGGTTAAATAATAAACCACTTCCTTAGAGAGGGGTTTGGTAGTTAACTGCCAGATATTCCCTAATACACCTATTATGTCGATTCAGAGTGCCCCGGATTCGTGGCACTCGAAAATCCACTATGAGAGATGTAAACCCCCAGCCGGACGAGAAAACCCCATACGAGTGCTTCCAGTGTGGAAACATCGTCATCGAGGAAGATAGACCAGGGCAGTGTCCCGACTGCAGCGGACCGATGCGAAATCGACAGATACCGATCGAGTAACCATGGTATCCCAAACTCATACGACTCACGACAAGTCGGATGATGCGACGACGGATTTGGACCAGTCAGAATCAGCGCTTGAAACGGCTCGCCGACAGCTGCGTAGTGCTGCCACTCACATAGACATCGACTCGAGCATCGTCGAGCGGCTCAAGTATCCAAAGAAGGTCCACGAAGTAACGGTTCCAATCAAACGAGACGACGGAACAGTTGAGGTGTTCACGGGCTATCGAGCACAACACGATAGCGTCAGGGGACCATTTAAAGGAGGGCTTCGATACCACCCCGAGGTTACTCGAGATGAGTGTGTTGGGCTCGGAATGTGGATGACGTGGAAGTGTGCCGTTATGGACCTCCCGTTCGGGGGTGCCAAGGGTGGCATCGCCGTCAACCCGAAGGAGTTGAGTCCAGAGGAAAAAGAGCGGCTCACCCGTCGGTTTGCACAGGAACTTCGTGACGTCATCGGCCCTAACCAGGATATTCCCGCACCCGATATGGGGACAGACCCTCAGACGATGGCGTGGCTAATGGACGCCTACTCGATGCAGGAAGGCGAGACGACACCGGGCGTCGTCACCGGCAAACCACCTGTTGTCGGTGGTAGTAAAGGCCGTGAGGAAGCCCCCGGGCGGAGTGTCGCGATTATCACACGGTTGGTGTGCGAGTATTACGACCGACAGCTGGAAGAGACGACGGTAGCAGTCCAGGGCTACGGGAGTGTCGGTGCGAATGCGGCCCGACTACTCGACGATTGGGGCGCGACCGTCGTCGCCATCAGCGATGTCAATGGTGCGATGTACGACCCAGCGGGAATCGACACGGCATCAGTTCCGTCGCATGATGAGGAACCGGAAGCAGTCACGAAGTACGCCGAGAGCGTCATTTCGAACGACGAACTACTCACACTCGATGTCGACGTACTCATTCCCGCCGCCCTCGGGAATGTGATCACTACAGAGAACGCAGGAGCGATTAGTGCAGATTTTGTCATTGAAGGTGCGAACGGCCCGACGACGTCCGCGGCTGATTCGATTCTTGCAGAACGAGATATCGCAGTAATTCCTGACATTCTCGCTAACGCCGGTGGGGTCACTGTGAGCTACTTCGAGTGGCTCCAAGACATCAATCGACGAGCGTGGTCACTCGAACGGGTAAACGACGAACTCGACGCAGAGATGCAGGCCGCGTGGGATGCGGTTCGAGGAGAGTTTGAACAGCGTGATGTCACCTGGCGTGATGCGGCCTACATCGTTGCACTATCCCGAATCGCAGAAGCACACGAAGCACGAGGGCTGTGGCCATAATCAGATGCCTCACCCCTCCGCTCTTCAGGCGTGGCACCCATCGACGCCACTCGAGCGAGAGCTTTACCGAATATTCCGGCTGTCATCGGTTGGGAGCGCAGTGACAATAATGAGCTTCGCCGGCTATCTTTGCATCGGCAGTGCGCTCCACATCGCTGGGGTCTATACACCCTCATTCCCACTGATGAGTTTCTCTGATCCCGTGTTCACGATTCTGAGTTTCCTCGTCGGGGGATTCATCTGTCTCCTCTCCGGGTCGCTCACGTGTCTCACACTGCTAGTGAGTGTAAAAGATGCTAACGCCGAATTTGTTCTATTGACGAGTCTCATCGCCTTCGGCTTCGGTGCAGCCACAGTCCGAATCACAGTGAACCCAGTTCTAACCTGGTTGGCTGCGCTCTGACCAGTATAGAATCCTGAAAATGACGAATTACATGAATCACTACACACGAAGTTCGGGTCGAATATGATCAACAACACGATCTCTCAAAGATGTAAGCCGACGGTAGCCGTTCTCCGGCCTGACGACACTCGTATCGTCGAGGCAGTCGGGTATCTCCGGTCACTTGGGGCTTCGCCAGTGGCAGACCCCATGTTGACGATACAACCGACCGGAGCGACACCTTCGGTAGGAGACTATTACGTCTTCACAAGCCGGACCGGAGTACACATAGCTGCCGAACAAAATTGGCTTCCGGGTAACTCAACAGTGTGTGCGGTCGGCGAGCGCACTGCATCAGCATTACAGGCCTGCGGCGTGTCAGTAGATATTGTACCGTCGACATTCACATCCGCTGGTCTCGTCGAAGAACTTGCTGGGGAGGTCGACGGATCGACTGTCGAGATTGCTCGAAGCGCTCACGGCAGCGACGTATTAATCCAGGGACTAGAGGCTACCGGTGCAGACGTCCATGAAACGCAGTTGTACCGATTGGAGAGACCACAAGCAGCTGGTCAATCTGTCTCGCTTGCAATCGACGGCCAATTGGATGGAATACTATTTACCTCACCGAAAACGGTCGACCACCTTTTCGAGATTGCCGCGGAGCAAGACAATGTACACGCACTCCAACAGGGAATAGCGGAGACAGTTATTGGGGCCATTGGAACGCCGACCGCTCGTGCAGTTCGAGGGCATGACATCACGGTGGACGTCCAACCAGACACAATCGAATTCCCTGAGCTCGCCAATCGCACCGTGAAGGAAATCAACACCCGCAATTGACTCCTGCATCCTCATATCCGGTGTACAGCAACTCTTGCCGAGAGATTGACTACCTCAACCTTTTACCACTAAGACAGAAACCATGACCACAACTAACCTCCTCAAAGACAGTACGTCGCAGCGCTGCAGCATAATCTCGTGGACATACCAACGGAGGCAACGCTCGTGGGTGTGGTTCGGCGGCCAACCAGCTGGTTCAGAACAACAGTCGATGAAAATTATCCAGCACTCGGCCCCCCAGCAGACCTCCTCGACGAATGCAAACAGCGCCACGAGGATTTCAAGATGCAGGGGCTGTGTGACGAAGGGGCACATAATGCTGCTTGGGACGACGTGGAGTTTGAGAAGCGGTATCAATCATATCTTACTGAAAACGTAGATGCCCTCAAAGCAATCAACGAACTTACCAGCCGGCTTCGCGATGGAGAACACCTCGTCTTAGTTTGTTTTGAGAACATCAATCAGAAACGGTGCCATCGCACGCTTCTCAAAGCCCACCTGAATGCACAGCTGTAGTCAATTGTTCCGTCCAGTGTAACTCTTTTTTCAGTTCTTCAGTTTGTGATTGACTAGCGGCGCTTCGAGCCTGTGTCGCCTACGAGAAGGTAAATCAACAGCGCATTCGGATTTTCCGACGGCTCGAAAATCGGATACAAAAAAAAATGACTCAGTTTGAGTCAGAAAGCCAATCGTGCCGTAGCTCGTTGAGAGCGATTAGCACGTAGAGCAATCCGACCAGCCGCGTTCCTTCGTAAACCCATGGTCTCCACTTGCAGTTGCTTGCGTCGGTGTACGCAAGCGGTGTTGCACAGCCAACAAAGACATGTGGAGAACTCACGGCGAGAATTCCGATAAGACCGAGGACTTTCTTGAATCTCGAATACGAGGCGTCACTGCTCCACACAAGCAGTAACAAGGCGATTCCTTCAACCCGCGCACCAGTCATAACCCAGGACCGCAACTCGCACTCATCTGGGTCCTCGAGGGCGACCCGCTCGGCAGTCGCAATGAGCGCTTCTGGTGCCAAGAGTTCGATGAGACCGATCGTTGTGAGTATCTTGCGGAGCATGGCTACAGATTAAACGGTTACCCATATAACACGTCGTCTGTTTGCTGACCCATTAGAGAACCATCGTGGTGACCACGGATTGCAGTCGGGTCTCCTGAGAAGTTTTTCGAGCCCCACATGGCTGGAGGCTGGGTTCAGATGAGCAACCGACTATACATCTCAGTGCATCGTCAGACAGCCTTTAGTGACGACGGCCAGCTCGAAGTAACCGAAATGAACGTCGAAACTTCACTCGAATACTTCGGCGCTGAGGCTAATAACCGCAATCGCGAGTCGCGACGTGACCAACCAGCGGCGAGCGAGTCCGGCATCGACGACCGACCGGAAGTGGCCCGTGTATCCGAGGGCGATCAGTTGACTTTGTTCGTGGGTACTGACGAGAATCAACAGACGCTCGTCGTCACAGAGGCTACCGATTATTGAATCTTGATCAGATTAGGCGACTAATCACGAGTATGTTGAATAGACATGGAGAAACTACACAGATTTTAGGTCGTGATAGCGTTGGTTGAGTTGACAAATTCCGAATTGTCTCATTCTCGTGTCGATATCAGCGAGTTGTGGTATGCGAAAAATTGTATGCACTGCCGCTTGAACCGACACGTGGACACTATGGACTACGTCGAAGAAGATGAGCAGATCATCATCAGGCTCGACCCCGGAGAGCAGGTACTGGACTCACTCGAAACGCTCCGTGACGACCTGGACATTGAGAACGGATTCCTGACAGGCATCGGCGCCGTCGATACGGTCACACTCGGGCACTACGACGTCGACGAACAGGAGTACATGGAGGAAAAATTCACAGGGCAGTTCGAGGTGACGAGTTTCCTCGGGAATATTGGCCCTGACAAGATTCACACCCACATCCAGGTCGCTACCCGTGAGTTCGAGTCACTCGGCGGGCATTGCTCGGGGGCACGAGTTTCAGGGACGTTCGAAGTCATCATCACGCGGGGTGAGACCCCATTGACGCATCAACTCGACGAACAAACAGGGCTTGACGTGTTCGACATCTGAACGACCTGGCAATCCAGGGAGTACACTCTGTCTTTTTCGAACAACCGAGTTCAAGATATGAGCGCTTGCAGAGGTGTCGACCTATTTCATATCCGTTCAGTGTCTCAAACCACCAACTCCCCACCTTATCCACACGGGTATTGCGACCATTCACGATATGGCGACGCGTCAAGCCTGTGTCGCCTACGAGAACGCGAACCAACACAGGTGCGAATCCTCCGGCGGCTCGAACACCGAGCACAGGTGGGGTGGAATTGATTTCTTGGAGGCTGAAACACCACGAGACCTAGAATACGGCCTCTGTCACTCGTAGTAGGGCTTACGTTCGATTAAATCTGCAAAGCCAACTGACTCGCTCACATCAGTGACCTCAACAGTTACTCGTTCGCCTTGTTCAGTGTCAGGAACGACGAGAACGTATCCACGGTCAGTACGGGCAATGCCATCGCCCTGTTCTCCGATGTCTTCGATGTCGACGGTCCGCTGATCCCCTTTCTCAACCGGTGCGAGGTTCTCCCGGTTCTGCACCACCTCGTGGGTTGACGGAGTGTCATCAGTAGTATTAGTCACAAAGACAGCCACGCGGTGAACATCGCCTACTTGTATATCGTCTGTTGTCACTTCCTGTTTCGGCACTTCGAGGATGTATGAATCTCGCTGCTCATCCACCCGGGCGCTGAAGAGATAGAGTAAATCGTCTGGAATTTGCATATGTAACGCTCGTCTGTGAAATCTTGTCGTTCTCCCATCTTAACCTGGTGATTAGCAGTAGAAGGACTCGTCTGCGGTCTTTGTGAGCTCAGGTAGTGTGGCACGTAGCCGGAGGCTGAGAAACCGCTCCTCGCCGGCGAGTTTTTTTGCCCCCGAAGGGTGCGGGGCATTCCAAACCTGGAGTGCTCGCGAGAAATTCATGGCGAGTAGTGACTATGCAGCGGTGTCGTTCGACGACTCCGACACCCGACGTGACGAGATGCACAGTACCATCGAACAGTGGATTGACGACCTTGTCGACTCCGTCGACGACGCACAAGCGAGTGCAGAGTTCCAAGCATGGCTTGACGTCCAACGGCAGTTCCACGATTACTCCTACCGGAACACACTCCTCATCAAACAGCAGTGTCCCGAGGCCAGTCGCGTCGCCGGGTACCGAACCTGGCAAGATGAGTTCGACCGCCACGTCGAGGAAGGTGAGCAGGCCATCTGGATTTGGGCACCCATCATCACCAAACGGTGTCCCGAGTGTGAGAACTCGCCGAGCTACCACGCCAACACCGACTGTGACTACAACGGGACGCCACCCGAGGAGTGGTCGAGAGGGCTCGTCGGGTTCAGACCAGCCCCTGTCTTCGACATCTCACAGACCGACGGCGAACCGCTCCCCGACCTCGAGACAGCCGCGACGGGTGACGCTGGCAATCTCGTGGAGCAACTGACTGACGCGGCTAATGAACTCGGTGTGACGGTCCGAATTGTCCCCGAAGAGAAGTGGTCCCACGGGAGTGCACGCGGTATCTGCCAGCGATTGAGCCTCGTCGACATCCAACCACTCGTCGAGGTCAAGGACCGAGCAAACGAAGCCGACCTTGCACGGACGCTGGTTCACGAGTACGCGCACGCGCTGTTGCATTTCGACGTCGACGATGACACCGAGCGGGCAAAACGCGAGGTGGAAGCCGAAGCCGTGGCGTACATCGTCGGGCGGTACTGTGGACTCGATACGAGTGGGTCAGCGTTCTACCTCGCCTCGTGGGAATCCGACGATGCAGACGTGACTCGCGAGCGACTCGGACGGATCAGTCGAACGTCGACAGAGATTATCGCGCTGCTTGAAGAGTGAATCGACGCTGAACCAGATTCTACTTAACCAACGCAGCTTTGCTGTTGGCGTCTGTGTTGGTTAACACGACGGTGACCCATGTCCGATTCCCCACCAACGCCGCCTCAGAACGTCCCAAGCGGTATCGCTGAGAAGCTTACCGACCAGTCTCCCGACGTGTTGCGAGACATCGCCCGATACGCTGACGAACTCGCCGAGCATCGCGAGCGCGAGGCGCAACTTGCAGAACAGGATGAGCAGGATGAAGAGGTCGAAGCGGAAGCAGACGATCGCCCGGGTGACGTCCCCTCAAAGGCGACGATTACGATCAAAGAGATCAACGACCATCGTTACTACTACTGGCAATGGAGAGAGGGTGAGAAAATCAAGTCGAAGTACAAAGGGCTAGTCTCGGACGAATAGGCAACACCCGTGAACTACCCCACCCTACCGCTCGCCTGACGGCTCGCGCTTGAGGGTAGGGCTTCCTGTTTCGACGACGCGCTTTGCAGGAACCGAAGTGGTCCCCGTAGGGAGCGTAGTCTCCACAGGATCTCACGGTTTGACAGATATCCGAATAATCAAGAGACTGGTTCACACAGTATGAGCGATGACCGACCGTGCCGTGTCGAATCGAGTCGCACAGATTGAACCCCAACAGATTCGTCGCCTGTTCGACTTAGCAAACGAACACGATGCTGACGATTTAGTCCACCTCGAACTCGGCGAACCTGACTTTCCCACGCCGGAACACGTTGTCGACGCGGCAGCGACGGCGGCGCGCGAGGGTCGGACGAACTACACGCCCAACGCCGGTATCAGGGCGCTCAGACAGGCAATCGCCGATAGACTCCGTGGTCGCGACGTCGACGCCGAGCCTAACCGCGTGGTCGTGACCACCGGCGGAGTGGAGGCACTCTACTTGACGCTGTTAACCGTAACCGACCCTGGTGACGAAGTTGTCGTCCCCACACCAGCGTGGCCGAATCCTCTCTCACAGGCGCGGTTGACGAACGCCGTCCCAGTCGAGGTTCCGTTGTCACCCGTCGATGGCTTCGCTTTCGACGCTGACCGAGTCGTCGACACCATCACCGATCGAACCGGCGCCGTCGTTTTGACCTCCCCGTCGAACCCGACCGGTCGGGTATTCGACGTTTCGGCTATGGAACGTGTCGTCGAGGCGGCCGTCAGCCACGATGCCTACGTCATCGCCGACGAGGTGTATCACGAACTCATCTACGAGCGGTCCCAGTCTAGCCTCGCGGCCGTCACGGACTATCCGGAGCGAGTCGTGACCATCGACTCCTGCTCGAAGACGTACGCGATGACAGGGTGGCGTGTTGGTTGGTTGAGCGGTCCCGCCCCCGTGACTTCGGCCGCAACGAAAATTCACGAGAGTACCACCTCGTGTGTGAACACGCCCGCCCAGTACGCTGCCCTTGCCGCGCTCACCGGTCCGGATGCGCCGGTTCGTGAGATGAAGGCTGCCTTCGAACGGCGGCGTGACGCGGTCGTCGAGCGAATCAACGAACTTCCCAGCGTCTCGATGACGGTACCCGAAGGCGCCTTCTACGCATTCGTCGACGTGAGCGCGCTTCGGGGTTCAAGCATCGAAATCGCCGAGCGACTGCTTTCCGAGTACGACGTGGTCGCTGCGCCCGGAAGCGCATTCGGCGACGCCGGAGAAGGGTACCTCCGCTTCAGCTTCGCGAACGACCTCGAACGAATCGAACTCGGACTCGACCGCTTCGAGCGGATGATTGAGACAGAGACCTGATTCAAGCTTCGCATAAGCCGGTGACTGCGTTAGTTGGAGTCCTCCTTCTGGATGGACGTCTCATCAGTGACCATTGGGAATCTATATGGTCGTTTGTCGAATACGTCCTCTGCCTGCTTCACGTGACTTGTGATAGGGGTTAGTGAGGTTTCTATGGTCGTGCTGAATACAGGGCGCGCACTGATCGTGTAGCCACCGTGTCAATCGTCACTATCGTCATTAAGGAGTTCGTCGAGTGTCCGATAGGATGCGTCAGTTTTACCTGAAAATATGATCCGAAGCGACGAACGTGGCGAAGTAACTTGTTGTGTAGATACGTAATCAATCGAACGATCTATTGGCACCCCACGACCGTAATCGAGGTATCTCGTATCGATTTCCGAGTGCCCACGCGACGACGAAGACCAGCGGAAACCCAAGCATGGAGGCGAGCATCACTATGTTCATATCACCATTTAGGCCACCCGCCGTCTTGATGTGGAACACATTGAGAATGAGGTTGTCCAACGTGTGGGCAAGCCAAGGGGTCCAGAGGCTGTTCGTCTGGAAGAAGAGATACCCGAAGACAAAGCCGGCGCTCGTCGTCAAGAACAGCAGTTGGACCGCCTGATCGATTGCTGCAGACGTCGTCAGTTGACCGGTCACGAGACCGTGGAGCGGGAACACGAGGTGCCAGAGGCCGAATAACATGGCTTGCAGCGCGTTCGCTCGCCAGAACGAGAGCCGGTGCATGAAATGCGTGAGGAGCACGCCACGGAACAGCCCCTCCTCCAAGAACGAGTTCAGAAATGTTCCCCCGACGTACACCACCGTGAAGAGGGTACTGGCTGTCGATCCGGTCATCGGATCAATCGCTCCGAAGAGGAGTTGCGGGGATGTCTCCCCGACGACGAGGAGGGTGAACTGAAGTCCGTACCCAACGAGGAACAGGACCATGAAGGGGAGGCCACCAATCACGAAAGACCAAGTAACATTCTTCGAATGCAGTCCGATAGCACGTAGCGGCTGTCCCAGAAGCCACAGATAGCCAAGCACGACAAAAATCCCAAGCACTCTCGATGCGATTAGCGGAAACGGAACGGCGGACAACTGAAGGACGAAAACATCAACAAACTGTACAAAGGAAACGACTAGGAGAAGCGCAATTGCGAAGTAGACCGGATAGGTCAGCGACAACTCGAAGCGCCACTCGGCACTGGATGGATCAAGTGATGCGTAATCCGAGTCGTGGGGGCCATCTGCGGACCCTTGACTTTCCTCTGACGCTCCGTTAGACGACATCAACAAATCCTTATAATGAGATGTGAGCGCATGGACAATATAGTTGGGGGCACTCGGTGCAGTCTATCACAACGGATTCTCGTCGGTGATATACGACAGTCTTCGAACGTCGCCCGGAAACCGGTGTCATCGTTCGCATCACCGCGAGCGTGCGATCCTATCGGTATCCTCACTCGCCGCAGATCTCGCTCTGATGCATAAACTCTCTGTATGTGTCACGCCGCTTCTGACAGCGTTCGGTGGGTTTCTGTGACCGTACTGAACTCAGGTCACACATCGATTACATGATCTCTCCGGCTCGGTCGCCACTTCCAGAACGTGAGTACGGGAACAGTGACGACGCTATTGAGGGGTGTTTCTGTCTACGTCAGTACCGATAGACAGCTGCTTCGTAGGGGCGGAACAACAGTTCGTCAGATTGGGTCGCCGTTTCCTCGTAGTTCGAGAGACACACAGACAGGTCGGTGAAATCGAAGTCGACCTCGGTCTGTCCGAGATCGATCGTGGCGGGGTTCTCTGACCAGTTGAGTACGATTAGCAACCGATCATCGCCAAGCACTCGAGTGTACGCGTACACCTGCTCGTGGTCAGGGAGTAGCAGACTGTACTCACCGTAGACGAGGGCATCTTCATCGTGTCGAAAGTTGATGAGTTCCCGGTAGTGGTGCCAGACCGACCCCTCGTCGTCCCGGGCAGCCTCGACGTTGATGTCACGATAGTTCTCGTTGACGGGGAACCACGGCTTTTCGTCGGTGAACCCTGCGTGCTCGTCATCTGACCACTGCATTGGCGTCCGTGCGTGGTCACGGCTTTGGGTGTTCCAGAACTCTCGCAGCTCCTCCGGGGAATCCGCCTTCCCAGCGGCGAGGTAATCCTCGACAGCACCGATCATCATCGGGTCGTCAAGTTCGTCGAGACTCTCGAACTCGGCGTTCGTCATGCCAATCTCCTCGCCTTGGTAGACGAACGGCGTCCCGTGAGTAGTCAACAGGAACGTCGCGAGGAGCTTTGCGCTCTCTCCTCGATACGTTCCGTCATTGCCGAATCGAGAGACGATTCGGGGCTGGTCGTGATTACCGAGATATTGTGCGTTCCACCCCTCAAGTTGGGTCTGCCAGCGACTCATGATTCGCTTGAACTCTGGGAGACTCCACTCGCCTCCTCCTTCCGGGTCCCATCGTCCGCGTGGACCGACGTCGATGTCCATGTGCTCGAAGTGGAAGAGCATGTCCAGTCCGTCCCCCTCTTCACCGAGATACTCGGAAGCGATGTCGACTGTCGTCTCTCCCATCTCGCCGACGGTCACGACGTCATAGTTCGCGAACGTCCGGTCATAGAGTTCGCGGAGGTAATCGTGGACACGGGGACCGTGACTAAACACTTCGGATCCGATAGGCTTCTTGTCAGTAGTTCCGTTCGGGAGACCTTCCGGCTTCGAGATGACGTGAATCGCGTCGAGACGGAACCCATCGATTCCCTTTTCGAGCCACCATTCGACGAGCGATGCAATCTCGTCGCGCACGTCCGGGTTACGCCAGTTCAGATCTGGCTGTTTCTCGTCATAGAGGTGAAGATACCACTGTTCACGTATCTCGTCGTAGGTCCATGCCGACCCCCCCATGAATGATCCCCAGTTGTTGGGCGGAGTGGGGTTACCGTGTTCGTCTTCGCCCCCATCGCGCCAGTAGTAGTAATCCTTGTAGGCATCGTCTCCACGACGGGACCGCTGGAACCACTCGTGTTCGTCCGAGGTGTGGTTGACGACCAGGTCCATGAGTAGCCGCATATCGTGTGCGTGTAACGCCTCCAGAAGGGCCTCCCAGTCGGCCATCGTTCCGAACTGCTCGTCTATCGAGCGGTAATCGCTAATGTCGTAGCCGTTGTCGGCTTGTGGTGATTGATAGACGGGACAGAGCCACACGACGTCGATTCCGAGTGAGTCCAGATAGTCAACCTTCTCTGTAATACCCCGAATGTCACCGATACCGTCGCCGTTGCTATCGTTGAAGCTTCGCGGATATATCTGATAGGCAACTGCCTCTTTCCACCACTGTCTATCAGGCGTATCAGACGAAACGGTGCTATTAGGAGCCATTTGAATATGATGAGGATACAACTCGACTCCGAATGAGTCTTGGGTCGTCGACAATCGGGACTAAGAGTGATTTCGAGACTGGAGTTTCAGTGTCTGCCACGACGTCGAAGAGTTCTCCCGGTTCGGCAGAGATTACTTGACGGATACGTTCTCTCTCCATAGGAGACCTCGTCGTTGAGTCGCTGGGATAAAATGTGGCCGTTTGTTGAACCAATTCTCTACGTTCAGCACGCACCTTCTGTCAGCACTTGTAGAGGCTAACGAGACCGCCTAGCTGTACTTCTGCCCCTGAGGGAGGAGGGGCGCATGGAGACGTACGATTCGTCTAGTGACCCTCGTGAGTCCCATGACAACGAGAAACATCTACGAGAGTACCACGAAAGATATCAATACCCGCAAGTGGCACCAACATCCACAGATCCAGTGGACAGCATCTTGCCGGGGAATTGACTACCTCAGCCCCCATCCACTAAGTCAGAAACCATGACCACAACTGACCGCCTCGAGGATACGTACGTCGCAGCGCTGCAGCATAACCTCGTGGATATTCCCACCGAGGCTACGCTCGTGGGTGTCGTTCGGCGACCAACTAGCTGGTTCAGAACGACAGTCGACGAGAACTATCCAGCACTCGGCCCCCCAGCAGACCTCCTCGACGAATGCAAACAGCGCCACGAGGATTTCAAGATGCAGGGGCTGTGTGACGAAGGAGCCCATAATGCAGCCTGGGACGAAGTCGGATTCGAAGACCGATATCGGTCGCATCTCACCGACACTGCAGATGCTCAGGAGGCAGTTATAGAACTCGTCGAGCGCCTTCGGAGCGGAGAACACCTCGTTCTCGTTTGTTTCGAGAACACCGACCAGAAGCGATGTCACCGGACGCTTCTCAAAGAGTATCTCACTAGACAGCTGTAATCGGCCGCTCGTTGTGGGGACTCTCTGTTCGAGCGTTTCGATGTGCACGTCGTCTCAAGTAACTCACCTAGATGCTCCAATTGACCGAGTCTTCGTAGCATCGATATGCGCAAGGGTCTTCTGAACGAGGTTGCGGGCGTGAACTCGTCAGGTCACTTCTCCCACCGTGAGGATCACGTCGTACTTCACCGGTTACATGCGCTTCCGGGGTGGCTGGAGATTCCTACGGGCCAACAGTGATATTATCACGCACGCCTTTTCTCAAACACAACGAGAGTTAAGTTATGCCCTGCACCAAAGATTTTGAGCACTTACTCGAACGCAAGAACGTCATCGGCGTCGAATACGACGAGGAGACGAACACCGTGACAGTCTACGTCTCCCAAAAGCTTCCCGACAGCGAACTTGCAGACGAAGACAACGTGAAGAAGCTCGTCACCGACGCCGACGTCAAAGTGGAAGACTCCGGCTTCGACGAGGAGCGCGATGGGTTCGACGCACTCTCGCTGACCGTCGAGATTCCGGAGGCCGAGACGGACCGCAAGGACCGCCACCGCCCGGTCGTCGGCGGGGTGAGCGAGATAAACGCGAAGTCCACCGCAGCAACCGCGGGACCGTACCCCGCCCGTATCACCGACACATCATCGGGGAAGTGGAGCGACGACGCCACGGAGGGCGATCTCGTCCGCTTGTCGAACAACCACGTCTACGCTCGAGTAAACAAAGCGGAGTTCGGCGAACCCATCATTCAGCCCTCACCGCGTGACGGTGGGAAGCACCCCGACGACGAGACGGGCACGTTGCAGGGGTACGTCCCGGTCGAAGTCGGTTCGACAGTCGATGTGGCCGCCCGCTCCGTGAGTGTCGAGCGCGAGTCCCCGGAGTACCACGAACTCGACGATTCGTGGCCGACGGCTGTGCGGCGCGAAGATTACCGGTCACTGAAGGGCGAGACAGTACGGAAAACTGGACGAACGACGGGCGTCACGAGTGCGGACGTGTCGGCGGTCGGCGCGAGCGTTCGTGTGAACTTCGGTGACGCCGGCACGCTGACGCTGCGCGATCAGCTCATCGCCGGCCAGATGTCGAAAGGCGGCGACAGCGGGTCACCCGTCTTCCACGACGGAAGCGGCGAACTCGTCGGCCTCCTGTTCGCGGGGTCGAAGCGACAGACGATACTCAACAAGATCGGCAACGTCGAGTCGCAACTCGGCGTCGAGCTCCTGACAGAAGAACCGGGTGACGGCGACGACGGAAACGGTGGTGACGGCGACGGTGATGGAGGAGAGGGAGATGATGGAGATGGGACGCGGACGTACCGTGAAACACTGGACACTACGGTCACTGTCTCGATGGACGGACCAGAACTATCACTGGAGTCCTTCTCGATGCAAGGCGATATTTCGCCCGGCGAAGAAGCCGAGGCGACGGCGACGGTGACCGGAACCGACACTGGCACGGGCTGGCTCAACGTGCAGGGTGAACAGTATACGTTCGAACTGACCGACGAGCATGCCGACAGCGGGCGGTACGTGAGGAGCGTGACGGTGCGCGTCGTCGTGCCAGAATCGGCCGGTGATTCCTTCGAGGTCCACGTCGAGGGAGGATACGTCGTCAAAGCGTGATCAGGGCGCAAGATGTACTTGGGCCTCTCTCGGTTAGCTCGTCACGCAACTGGTGACCGATAGCCCCCGGCGACGACATCGTTTCGCAGCGGTGTCATCGAAGTAGCCCGTGACGTTCCAGTTGGCAGTAGTGTAGATTTCGAGTATAATACTAATAATTGTCAGTTCTGTGTCGGTGCTCTCGATATTGCGTAACAATGGGGTGCAGAACACAACTGACAACCACAGACGGTGCCGGCTCAAATGGCGTCGTGATCGGGGAGGTCGTGACTCGACTCGACGACGACCGATTCCATCTGTACACTGGGTCCGGTTCCAAGACAAGCCGGTTAATTCCCAGTTGCCCGTTAGCGACCAGAAATCTGGCGATTAACGAGACGACTCTCCGAATCTGTCGCAAATATCTCGTCAGCGACGCACTCTCTTTCGTCGATTCTGCACCGTGGCTACAAGCGATGCTCCACCCACACGACCTCAGGTACAGATGTGAACAAGAGAGCAATCAAACAGTGGGGACCTGTCACTCGTCAGTGAAATTCTCGAACAGGTCGAGAGACAGTCATATAATTATACTGAAAAGACACCGTCGGGAGCTGGTTGCAATCGTTCGCTTCGCGTGAGATCAGATAATCTGAGCACTACCGCGCTGCCAGCACTCAAGCGTTGGAGTGACTAGAGTCTCTTTGACAGATCTCAGCGTAGCGTCGAACGGTAACTCTTCGACCCGCCCGTTCCGCATCTGAATCGTGTTAGTCTATCGTCTGCGACGTGCCCCTGCCTAAAGATACGCTCGTCGTCGAGGGTAGCCCCGTTCACTCCTGTGACTACGGATCGAAATCTGGACATCAATCGATACTGCGCACGTGTGGTTTAGAGACACTTTCACCAGTATCTGACATTCGTCCCCCGTTAAAACAATTACATTATTAGTATTGTAATACTAGTGTAGTGACGCCAGCTCCGGTGAGCTGTCTATTTGACTAGCTGATATCGGAGTAAAGGAAACAAACTACAACCACCTCTTGCTAGAGGTCGTCGAGGAAACCGTCGTAGACTACGTGAGCATCGGGGAGACTTTCTGTCGACGTCGGCGTGAAGTCTGGTTCGAGTCGCTCAAAGTCCGCTCAGTTTGAACCGAGGGGTGCACTGGTGGTCTAACAGCTTCGGTCTAGTACATCTCTGTTCGACACCGTCGAATTTCAGTTCGTCCGGTTGCAACCGGTCGCAGACGGGAGTACTGCCGCGGCAAAGGCCGGAGTCTCATCGAGACACTCTCGGAGCAAAACGGAACCAGCACGCGTGTGTGAGTCCTCCCTGCATCACTGGAAGGCCAGCCGCAGCTCGATTTCGTTTGCGACCCCAAGGATGAGGTCGGGGATCTCCTCGTGGAGCACAGTCCCCTTGATACGGTGTGTCGGCCCCGAGATACTGATCGCACCGAGAATCTCGTCGTCGCGGTTCATGATCGGGACGCCTACTGCCCGGAGTCCACGTGTACTCTCCTGTTGATTGATCGCGTACTCGTTAGCTCGGATCTCTTCGAGTTCCGCTCTGATGGCTTCGGTGTCGGTTATCGTGTGTTCGGTGAACGCGACATGTTCGCCTTGGAGGACGGACTCACGCCGCTCTTCGGGGAGGTACGCGAGGATTGCCTTGCCGGCAGCCGAGATGTGGAGTGGGAAATGTCGTCCGACCCAAACGTTCGTCTGGACCGCGTTCTTGCCGTACGAACAGTAGAGATGGACGCCGACCCCGTCCTGTTCGACGACGAACTGTGCCCGCTCTTCGGTCTCGATGGCCAGTTCATCCACCTTCTGACGAATCAGTTCGGGGAGATACCGATCTTGGACGGTGCCACCCAAATCCAGCATACGTAGCCCCAGCTCGAAGCCGTTCTCGCCCTCGATCAGATACCCCTCCTCCGCCAACGTGTGAACGTGGGCGTGGACCGTGCTCTTGGCGAGTGAGAGTTCGTCTGCCAGTTCGGTGATTGTCTGTCCTCCCGACTGCTGTAGTGACTGCAGTATCCGGAGGAGTGTGATATCGGATTTGATGCGACGCGGCGATCCGTTTGTGTCTCCCATGTGTGCAAGATGATGGTATTCGCTTAAATGTTTTACTCTGTCGAACGCTGTATTTCCCGTATTTGAGGGTCGTTATACAGATTAGAGGTTCCTACAGCCCGAATTCATCCGTTTAAACTTTATTCGATGTTAGCGAACGAAATCCGAGTATGTTCGCTGTCATCGAATGATTAGTGATAACAAATGACACAATATTTCGGCACGTTCGAGCGTTGGAACTACCCTGTCTCTGAGCAACGACAGTCCGGGCCTCGATAGAGAACAAAAAACAGCCCTCCTTGTCGTTCACGGTGTCGACAGGACGTCTGCGGCGTACTACTGCCTCGAAACGAGTCGAAAGTCAACTTGCTGTATCTGCGTCAACAAGCCAAGGTTGACCTACTCACCCGGTCGGATCACAACCTTCCCGACGACGTCACGGTTTTCTAGGGCACGATGCCCCTCGTGGATTCGGTCTAGCGGCAGAACACGGTCGACACACGGTTTCAGGTCGCCAGTACCAACCAGCCGACCGACCGTCCGGAACTCCTGGCGGTTGCCCATCGGGGCACCCAGAATCTGGCGATGGCGCTGGTACACCGACCGAATATCGATATCGGGGTCCGCACCAGACGTGGCACCGCAGATCACCATCCGGCCCCCAGTCGCGAGGCTGTCGATACTCGTCTGCCACGTCTCTTGGCCGACGTGGTCGGCGACTAAGTCGACGCCACGACCGTCTGTCAGGTCCACAATCGCCTCGTCGAACGAACCGGCCGTATAGTCGATCATCTCGTCGGCGATGCTCGAAAGCGCGTCGGCCTTCTCGTCCGTGGAAGTCGTCGCGTAGACGGTCGCACCGAGGAACGCGGCGATCCGAGCAGCGGCGTTTCCGACGCCGCCGGAAGCCCCGAGGACAAGTGCCGACTCGCCCGGCCGCAGGTCACCCGCCGTGACGATCATTCGCCACGCCGTCGTGAAGGCGACAGGATACGCGGCAGCGGTCACGAAGTCGATATCTCCGGGGATCGGATCGAGGATTCCCGCAGGGACGACGAGGTACTCGGCAAGTCCACCGGGACGGCTCTCACCGACGATCTCGTAGCTCGAACACATCGTCTCTTCGCCCATCGAGCAGTACTCACAGTCGCCACAGGAGACAATCGGATACACGACGGCTCTATCGCCGGATTCCCAGTCGGTCACGTCGTCGCCGACGGCGTCGACGACGCCCGCGACGTCGCCGCCGGTCTGCTTGGGGAAGCGGTCTTCTTCGTCGGGGTGGCCAACTCGAGCGAACACGTCCAACCGATTCAGGGCACAGGCCTCGACGCGAAGGCTGACTTCCTCCGAACCTGGTTCCGGCTGTTCGACGTCGACCACCGAAATCGCCTCTTCCGGACTACCGAGTCGGGTCACGTGAGCGGCACGCATGGTTCGGCCTCCCAGGAAGCGAGTATAGTCCCGCTGAGTTTGGCAATATTTGCTGAGTCCGCGGTAGTAGAGCAGCTACGAGCGCGAATAATGTGGATTTTCGGACACCGACCAGTCACCGACCTGCGCACATATGCTTTAGTCGCTGGCCGGTAGAGACGAGGTCATGAAACGGAGAGACCGACCGCGAGGAATCACTGGAACCGCAGAGAGGTCACGATGGAGATAACGGACGTCGACGTCGTCGGCCGCGATATTCCGCTCGCGGACGACTTCCCGGTGAGTTACGAGGACCACCTGACGACCGACCACGCGTTCGTCCGTCTTCACACCGACGACGGAGTCACGGGATACGGCGAGGGAACCGCACTGCCGTGGTTTACCGGCGAGACGACGCGTAGCATGGTCGCATTTCTCGACGACTGGCTCGTCCCGCGCATCGAGGGAGCGACCCTGGACGACGCCGCCCGGGAACTCGCCACCTTCGGGAGCGACTTTCCGCACAACGCTGGCGGGAAAGCCGCGGTCGAACTCGCGATTCTCGACCTACAGGGTAAGCGCGCCGGCGTTCCCCTGTGGGAGCTACTCGGTGTCAGGCATCGGGAGACAGTTCCCTGCGTGTATCCGGTTCCCGGCCTCTCACCGGAGCGCGCCCGCGAGGTGACCGAGACCGGCATAGAGGCAGGCTACCGTCGATTCAAGATCAAGGCGACCGGCGACGTCTCTGCCGACGTTGCGCGGATCGACGCAGTGCTCGATCAGCTCCCACCCGACGCGACTGCTCGCGTCGACGCAAACACCGGGTGGGAGTCGTATCCGAAGGCGAAAGCGGCAATCGGAGCCATCTCCGACCGCTCGAAGATAGAGTACTTCGAACAACCCGTCGCTCCTGACCGTCCGGAGGACCTCCTGAAGCTCTGGGAGGATACCGGTATCCCGGTCTACGCTGACGAACTCGTGCACACCCCCAGCGATGTCGAACTGATCGGGCGGAAGGGCCTCACACGTGGCTGTCACCTCAAACTCGCCAAGACGGGGTCGCTCCGCATCATGGCAGACATGGCGCGGACGGCCAACCGACACCGGCTGAACGCGACTGCTGTCAGTGCCTTCGGAACCTCTCTGGAGGCGAGCGCGATTCTTCACCTCGCCGCCGTCATTCCCGCCATCCCGTTGGCGTGTGAACTCGACCCCGCGTTGCTCGCCGAGGACCCGACGGACGAACCGCTCGTCGTCGGTCCGGAGACACCCGTCCCCGACGGGCCGGGAATCGGCGTCGAACTCGACGACGACCTGTTCGAGTGACGGTTCTCGGCACGAGACAGCCGGAGCATCTGTATTCACGTCTTTCGTGGTGGAGTCGCGAGGGTGGAACTGCGGCGGGGTTCGCGAGGTGGCGTAGTTATTTATAATCGAGTTCCCCTCTCGTATCTATGGCAGATATCGCGTACCTGCTCTCTAGTGTCGGACATCACGACGAAGAGATCGAACGACGGGAACGTGTCGCGAACGAACTGGTTCCGGACGGCGACACCGTCCAACTGGTCACACCGTCGGACGCACCGCTCTCGGTCGAGTCCACAGTCGAAGAACAGTGGGCGGCCACCGAACTCGTGCGGTCGGTCGAAGCGCACGAAGACGAGTTCGACGCGTTCTTCGTCGGCTGTTTCGGTGAGCCAGGGCTCTCTGCCGTCCGAGAGATGACTCGAAAGCCGGTGGTTGGGTCGGCGACGGCGACGTTCCACACGGCCGCACAGGTGGCCGACAGATTCAGCGTGCTGACGATTCTCGACTCGACCGAACCGATGGTCCACCGGCAGATCCACGAGGCCCATCTGGACGACCGCCTCGCATCCGTCAGGGTGGTGGAGGCACCGGTGTTAGACATCGATCACTCCTCGGACTCACTGGTCCAAGACATGATCACGACGGGTCGAGATGCCGTCACGGAGGACGGAGCCGAGGCGCTCATCCCCGGATGCATGAGCCTCTCGTTCATGCAGGTCCACGACGGCATCGCCGCAGAACTCGGTGTCCCGTTTCTCGATCCCGTTCGAATCGGGCTCGGAACGGCATCGATGTGGGCTCACTGGAACGTCACACAGAGTCCCGTCACGTACCCGACCCCAGACCGGTCGAAGCTCGGGGATCTCTTCTACAGCTAACCTGGGGCCGCTCGAGACGCTCGAACACCTGCCGGGCGACGGCCGAATGTCTGACAGGCGTATTTTTGCCCCCACTGCGTTGGTGTGGTAATCGATAGCATCACAATGCTTAAGCACGAATCCCTGTAGGGAGCTAACATGGAATGGTATGAATACGTCCTCAAGCGTCTCTTGCTGTTCGTCCCCACGCTCTTCGGCGTGTCAGTCTTCGTGTTCTATCTCGTCCATCTCGTACCTGGGAGTCCGGCGGTCGCGATGCTCGGTGTCCGGGCGACCGAGGAGCGAGTGCAGGAGATCGAGCGGGAACTGGGTCTACACGAGCCTCTCCCGGTCCAGTACGTCGATTGGTTCTCCGGCGTCCTCGTCGGCAACCTGGGACAGTCCTACTCGTTCAACGGACCTGTGGCGCCGATACTGGCCGACCGCTTCTTCGTGAGTCTCGAGCTAGTGCTGCTCACGCTGCTCGTGTCGCTCTCCGTGAGCATCCCGCTCGGCATCGTCGCCGCACTGAACAAGAACAGTGCTGTGGACTACTTCAGTATGGGAGTCGGAATCACGGGCGTGAGTGTGCCGACGTTCTTCTCCGGGGTCGTGTTCATCGCCATCTTTGCGGTCGGCCTGAGCTGGTTCCCGGTCAGCGGCTACGTTGCGCCGACGGAAGACCTCGTGGAGAATCTCCGGCACATGGTGCTGCCCACGCTCACGATGACGTTGGTGGCCGTCGCGGTGGCGATGCGGATGATGCGGTCGTCGATGATCGAGACGCTGGGAGAGGAGTACATCCGGTTCCTGAAGGCGAAGGGGCTCCGCTCTCGGTCGATCTTGTTCGGTCACGCGCTGAAGAACAGCTTCATCCCCGTGATTACGGTCATCGGCCTGCAGTTCGGCTACATGTTGTCGGGTGCAGTCGTCGTCGAACAGATCTTCGCGATTCCCGGACTCGGGCGGACAGTCCTTCAGGCGGTTCTACAGCGGGATTACCCGCTCGTGCAGGGGTCGGTACTCCTACTCGCACTGTGGTTCTCGGCAGTCAACCTCGGTACCGACCTGATAATCTCGTATCTCGATCCGCGCATCATGGAGGAGGAGGCCTAACAATGGCAACAGAAATCGAAACCCAACAGACGACCGGTCGCGACGAATCACAGCTCCGTCAGTTCGCCGAGAGCTTCCTCGAGAACAAACTCGCAGTGTTCGGACTGTTCCTCATCCTGTCGATCGGCGTGATCACGCTGTTTGCGCCACAGATTGCGCCGTACGAACCACGGACGCAGAACTACGACGCAATCCTGGAAGGCCCTTCAGCGGAGCACCTGTTTGGGACCGACAATCTGGGTCGCGATATCTTCTCTCGCGTGCTGTACGGCTACCAGACTGTGATGACGATTACCCTCGGTGGGGTGATGATGGCGTTCGTCTTAGGGACGTCAATCGGGCTGACGGCCGGATACCGCGGCGGCTGGACTGATCAGGCGATGATGCGCGCAGTGGACGTGTTGATGGCCTTCCCGTCGCTCATCCTCGCGCTGGCGTTGATCTCGGCTCTCGGTCCGTCGAAGTGGGGTGTCCTACTGGTACTCGGCGTCGCGTACACGCCGATCTTCGCCCGCGTCGCCAGAAGTGAAGCCGTCTCGCTCCGAGAAGAACAGTTCGTCAAGAGTCTGGAAGTGCGAGGGGCAAGCCAGTCTCGCATCGTCTTTCGGCATATCCTCCCCAACGCAGTCGGGCCGCTCATCGTCACCATCACACTGCAGTTCGCCTTCGGAATCCTGACGACGGCCACGCTGTCGTTCCTCGGCGTCGGCGTCCAGCCCCCGGACCCGTCGCTCGGGCGGATGCTCACTGAGGGGAAGGACTACCTCGCCACCGCGTGGTGGTACAGTATCTTCCCCGGTCTGGCGATCATGATTCCGGTGATCGGCTTCAATACGATCGGCGACGGACTGCGTGACACCTTCGACCCGAGGCAGGTGAACCGCTGATGACGAGCCCACGCCTCAGTGTGCGCGACCTCCAAGTGACGTACACGACGAAACACGACGAGGTCAACGCCGTGGATCGGGTGTCGTTCGACGTCCAGAACGACGAGATCTTCGGCATCGTTGGCGAGTCCGGGTGTGGTAAGAGCACGCTCGCGAGCACGATCCTCCGGTTGCTCGACGACAACGGTGAGATAACGGGCGGCGAGATCCGGTACGGCGATTGGGATCTCGCAGCCATGTCCGAGGGCGAACTCGCCAAGCAGATTCGAGGGAGGGAGATCAGCATGGTGTTCCAAGACCCCAACACCAGTCTGGACCCGGTGTACACGATCGGTCGTCAGTTGATAGAGACGATCCGTCAGCATCTCGATGTCTCGAAACAGGAGGCCCGGAAGCGAGCGATCCAGTCGCTCGCGGACGTCGGCATCCCCAGCCCCGAAGACCGACTCGACGATTATCCCCACCAGTTCTCGGGCGGAATGCGTCAACGTGTAGTCATCGCAATCGCGCTCTCGTGTGATCCGGGCCTGCTCATCGCCGACGAACCGACGACCGGACTCGACGTCTCCATCCAAGCGCAGATTCTCGATCTACTGGAGGACATCAACGCCAACCACGACACATCGATCATCCTGATCACGCACGACCTCGGTGTCGTAGCGGAGGTCTGTGATCGCGTGGGAGTGATGTACGCGGGCAATCTGGTGGAAGTCAGCCCGGTCGACGTCGTCTACGACGACCCGAAGCATCCGTACACAGAGGACTTGCTACGGTCCATCCCGGAGACCCACGAGATGAAATCGGAGCTCACGGTCATCAAGGGGACGCCCCCGGACCTCCGGGAGCCACCTTCGGGCTGCCGCTACCACCCTCGGTGTACGAAGGTGTGTAGCGACGCTTGTGAGACCGGTGACATCCCGCAGGAGTACCGAGAGGACGGCTCGGTCGTCCGGTGTTACCTGTACGATCCAGCCGAGAACCCCGAGTACGAGGGCTCCGCAAAGGTCGACGAGGGACAACGGGACGGCCAA
This sequence comes from Halogranum rubrum, assembly GCF_900114455.1. Lineage (GTDB taxonomy): Archaea > Halobacteriota > Halobacteria > Halobacteriales > Haloferacaceae > Halogranum > Halogranum rubrum. Next base: position 90,230 of record NZ_FOTC01000004.1, read on the forward strand.
CTCGAGAGCCCCGAACGGGGGGATCAGCTGTGACCGACCCGATACTGGAGGTCGACGGACTCACGAAGCAGTTCGCCCTGAACAGCAGCGTGCTCTCACGCCTTCTGGGGAACACCCGGACGCTCACTGCCGTCCGCGACGTCTCCTTCGAGGTCGGGAGGGGTGAGACGCTCGCGCTCGTCGGCGAGAGTGGGGCGGGCAAGTCGACCGTCGGCAACATCGTCACCCGTATCCACCAGCCGACGTCGGGGGCGGTTCGCTACCGCGGCGACGACATCCACGAACTGTCCAACGAAGGTCTGAGAGAGTACCGACAGTCCGTCCAGATGGTGTTTCAGGATCCGTACTCCAGTCTCGACCCACGCTACCGAATCGGTGCGACGATCGCCGAACCGCTGAAGATCCACACGGATCTCTCGAAAGCGGACCGTCGCGAGCGCGTCGCCGAGCTGTTGGAGACGGTCAATCTGGATCCGGACTTCGCAGACCGGTACCCACACGAACTGAGCGGCGGCCAGCTACAGCGTGTCTCGATCGCGACTGCGCTGTCGGTCGACCCGGAGTTCCTCATTCTCGACGAACCCGTCTCCGCGCTGGACGTGTCCGTCCAGGCCCGGATCCTGAACCTGCTCATGCAGCTCCAGCGCGAGCGGAACCTGTCGTACCTGTTCATCTCTCACGACCTCGGCGTGGTCAAACATCTCAGCGACCGGGTCGCGGTGATGTATCTCGGAGAGATCGTCGAACAGGGTGAAACCGCCTCCTTGTTCGAGAGGCCAGCCCACCCATACACCGAAGGACTGCTGGCCTCCGTCCCCCAGGCGAATCCACACGTCCGCCGCCGCGGACAGCGACTGACGGGAGAGATTCCGTCGCCGATCAACCCACCGAGCGGCTGTCCGTTCCACCCGCGCTGTGAGTATGCTACCGAGGAGTGTGAGAGCGACCACCCGCCGCTGGAATCGGTCTTCGAAGGGCGTGAGGCTGCCTGCCACCACTGGGAGGAAGTAAGCGCGTTCGAGCACGTCGGCGAGATGTCGGCAGAAGAACGTCGGGAAGCTAACTGACAGGTGGTCAGGCCACCCGGACGCCGTCTTTGAACACTCCGGCCGGATTCTCGAGAGCGCTGATGTCTGCTGTCGGGTCGTCGTCGAGCAACACGAGGTCTCCTCGCTTGCCAGGGGTGACGCTGCCGACCTCGTCCTCTCGATCTATCGCGCGCGCTGCGTCGAGCGTAGCGGCGTTCAACGCCCGCTCCGTCGTCGCGCCGAGCTCGACGATTTTACCAGCCTCGTAGTACATGTACCCGTGCATACTGTCGGTCCCGATGGCGATGTTCACGTCGGTCTCGAGGATCTGCTGCCAGGCATCGGCACTCTTCACTCTCGACTCTCTGAGCTTCGCCATGATCGCCGGGTTGTCGGCGTCTCCTGTCTCGATTCCGCGGGGGTGAGAGCCAATCGCGAAGTTGCCCACGACGTACTGGTCCGACCCCTCCAGCATGTCGATCTCCTCGTCGCCGAAGAGGTTCGCGTGTTCGATCGTGTCGACTCCCTCCTCGATGGCCATCCGTGCCCCAGCACCACCGTGGGCGTGGGTTGCGACGTGTTTTTCGTGCCGGTGCGTCTCGTCGACAATCATCTGTATCTCCTCACGCGAGTACTGAGACTGTCCCGGTGACCCCGTATCCGAGGAGATACCGCCTGTAGCGAAGAACTTGGTGTGCGTCGCCCCCTCTCGCATGTTCTCCCGGATGCGACGTCGGATCTCCTCGACACCGTCGGTCGCGCTGTGGACCATCCCGTGCCCGTCGGTCGGCGTGAGGTGGATTCCGCTCGGTAGGAGCCGTGGGCTCTCGATTTCGCCCGACTGTTCGGCCTCGGCCAGCCTGACGTCGAGGTAGCCTTCCTCGGCCATCAGTCGCATCGTCGTCGTTCCCGCTTCGAGATCGGTTCGGAGGTTGTTCACGGCCTTGACCGTCGCCGTGGTTCGGTGGGCACCGAGTTGTCCGATCTGGTCGCCCTCCCACGGTCGGATCGTGGCGTGAGAGTGGGCATCGACGAGTCCGGGAATCGCCACACCGTCGTGGTCGGCGACGAGGGGAACATCGTTCGGGACGTCGTCTCGAAGCTCACTCACGCGGCCCCCCTCGAACACGACCACGGTCTTGTCGTAGTCGCGGCTCTCGGGGTTGTAGATGCCCTTCGTTCGTACTGCTCGCAGTTCAGCGCTCGTCTCAGTGTCTAGGTCGTTCATGTCGATAGTGGGTGGTCCGTCGGGTAGTCGAGTTCGCACGCAGACGGTCCGGACGGACCTGACGTCGGACGCCTGCCGTGATGCTGTGATAGTCTGCTGTGCCGTGGCCGCCGGAGAGCCGTTTCCCGTCAGTCGTCCGCTGTGAGGGGTCCCGATCCCAGCAACCCGTCGAGCTTACTCCGGTCGGCACTGGGGTACGTCTCTCGACTGTGTGTCATCCCGTGTCGAGCCCACGTGCTCGCGGTTTCGAGACTGACGGTCACCGGATCGATAAACGGCACGCCCACGGCATCGGCGATTTCGTCGTGAACCTGCATAAAGGAGAGACTCATACAGCCCGGGACGAGTGCTTCCGCACCGTCGTCTGCCACCGCGTCCCGACCTGCATCGATCATGTCCTGAACGATAGCATCCGACCCGTGGTCGATATCGAGTACCGGCGCCTCCACGACCGGGACGCTCGCCAGTCGGTCGCCCAGCCCGTACTCGTGTACGAGCCGTCGTGTGAACGGTTTCGTCGACTCGAGGATGGTGAGACAGGAGAAGCGGTCGGCGAGTTGCACAGCCGTGTGAAACGACGCCGCGGCCGGTCCGACGATAGGCGTGTCTGTCAGTTCACGGGCCGCAGCCAACCCTGGGTCACCGAAACAGCCGACGACGAATGCGTCGACGTCGGCTTCGTGCTCGGCGACACTTTTCATCACGCCGACGGTGCTCCACTCCTCTTCGACCGTACTCTCGATCGAGAGTGGCCCCTCTCCTGCCTCGATGACTCGGACGTCGTCCGTCACGAGGTCGTTGGCGATCGCTTCTCGGCGGTCGAGCTCTTCGTCGTCGAGGCCGACACCTGGCACAAGGTATGCTATCGAAGGCATATGTGTGATAAACCCACACACCGGTATAAATCCATGCATAGCGGGTTCAGCGAGGGCAAATCGACAGCACGACAGACGCCGACCCGGTGGTACGAGACAAGATCGTAACTCCACCGCTTGACGAGGCGCGATAGAGACCGGTTGCGTCGAAACGACGACAAAAAAGCAGAGAGTGGTCGGCGAGCGGCTACTACATGTTCTGGTCGAGCCAGACCTGCTCGAACCACCACTCCTGGTCGAGAAGCGGGTGGTAGTTCTTGACGCGCGGATGCATCGCCTGGACGGCGTGGTCCCAGTACGGGTAGTACTTTCCGGCGTCATCGATGTACTGCTGCATGATCTGTCCGTACAACTCCTCACGCTGGGCTCTGTCGGTCGTCTGGCGTGCCTGTGGAACCAGTTGCTGAATCTCGTCGTTGACGTAGCCGCCGTAGTTGAAGAACGCCCCGTCGACCAGGTTCACGCTGAACATCTGATCGGGATCGAACATCCCGTTGAATCCGGAGACGGTGAAGCCAAAGTTGTTGTTGCTCTGTTCTTCGAAGACGACGCTCCCGTCGGCGATTTGAATGTTGAAGTTCATCCCCAGGTTCTGGTTGAGCATCTCCTGTAAGAGCTCCTGCATCGTGATTCGGATGTTGTCGCCCCGGGTGACGAAGTTGGTGAACTCGACGGTGTGATCGACCTCGGCTTCAGCGAGGAGTTCTTCGGCCCGTTCTAAATCTTGGCCCTGGTATGGGTCTTCGACGTCGAGGTCCCACCCCGCCTGTGGCGGAATCGGGAAGTTGTCGGCCCGACTCGCGACCCCATGAAACGCCACCTCGAGAACGGTATCCCAGTCCATCGCGTGGAGAACAGCCTTCCGGACGTTCGGATCACTGAACGGCGGCGCGGTCGTGTTGAACTGCATGATGCCCATGAACGCCCCCTGGCCGCTGTCCTGTGTGACCAGCGTGTCGTGGTTACGGATGCGTTCGACTTCCCGGCGGGGCACGAGGTCGATCCAATCCAGTTGGTCTTGTTCCAACGTGGTGAGTTTCGTGTTGACGTCGGGGTAGATGGTGAACTCGATGCGGTCCAGATACGGGAGTTGGGTGCCCTCCTCGTCTTCCTTCCAGTAGTCGTCGAACTTGTTCACGTAGACGTGGTCGCCGTCGACCCACTCCTCGAACACGAACGGGCCGGATCCGACGGGATCTGTCGACATGTCGCCTTCCTTGTCGGCTTTCTCGTTGATGATGCCGACGATGAACCCCAGCGTCGACTCCAGCGAGGCGAACGGCTGCTCACCAGTATCGAACTCGACAGTGTGTTCGTCTCGGGCAGACACCGTAACGTCCTGAGCAAAGAGCAGAGAGGCGGTATACTGCGGCTGATCGTACAGCGTGTCGAATGTGTAGGCCACGTCGTTGGCGGTTACCGGTTCGCCGTTGTGGAACACGGCATCCTCGTTGAGAGAGACCACGAGTGTCGTGTCGTCTTCCCACTCCCACTCGGTCGCCAAGTCACCCACTAACACGAGTTCGTCGCCGTCACGCCGCCACCGCATCAGCTTCGAGTAGATGTTGTAGAAGACCTGGAACGACTGGAGTCCGGTCACGGACCGTCCGTCCATCGTCTCGATACCGACTTTCATCCCCGCGTTCAACGTGCCGCCGGTCTGCGCCTGTGACGAGGACTGTGTCGTTGTCGATGCGGTGTCTCCATCGCCGCCACCACCACCGTCGCCGCCATCTTCACCACCATTCTCTCCCCCGAGACATCCCGCCAGTCCTATCGCCGCCGCCGCGGGACCAAGCGTCTTGATTACGTCCCGGCGAGACATCTCTGAGAGGTTTACCATTGTCTTCTCCATCGGCTTCTCGGGCATGACTACTGCGATGGGGGTAACGGGGAGATATAAATCCTGTGGTGAAATACCATACCAAGGTCAGTTATTCTCGGCAAATCACCGGCAGAATACGACAAAATGCTGGAGCACTACCACTTAGCGGGTAGATAGTCTCCAATCGAGCGGACCGGTCTGTCGGCTGCCGCTTACACAACGTCTTTATACTCTATTCGGGTCCACTACGGCATGAGCCACCGAATTGCCAACGAGTCCGCACTGTCGGATCTGGAGCGGCGTGTCGTCGAGGACATCGACGACGAAGAGCCGTGGGCGCTCTTGGAGCGGTTCGCCGACCTCGAACGCATCTCCGGAAGCGACGACGAGGTCGCTGCTGCCGAGTACATTACCGACCGTCTGGACGCGTTCGGCGTCGAGTACGAGCGATACGACCCCGAACTGTACCTCAGCCAACCCCACGATGCGTCGGTCAGCGGCGTCGATCGCGATTTCGAGGGGAGTTTCGTCAAGACCGTCTCGTTCGCGGCCGACGCGACGGTTACAGGGTCGGTAGAGTACGTCGGCTCGGCTGGTCCGAGCTTCCTCGACGATCCGGACCCCGACGAAATACAGTCGGAACCGTACGCCGACGTCGGTGACCTCACTGGGAACGTCGCCTTGACCGCGGCTGGCAGCCTGTCGATTCGGGCAACTCGAACGCTCGAAGACAAAGGTGCAGAAGCAGTCATCGCGATCCACCAGCACGAACGAGAGCCGCACAACGGCATCGCGACGCCGATCTGGGGTGGCATCCCGGAACTCGACGAGCAGGACCTCATTCCGGACATCCCGATAGTTCACGTCACTAAGCCCGACGGTGCCCAGTTGCGCGAGTGGGCAGAGTCGGACGACGGAGTGACGGTCGAAGTCTCGACGAACCTGACGACCGGCTGGTTCGAGTGTCCACTCGTCGTCGCCGAGATCGCCCCGTCAGACGTTGATACAGACGAGTTCGTCCTGCTCCACGGTCATTACGACTCGTGGCACGTAGGGATCACCGACAACGCGACGGGGGATGCGGGTCTCCTCGAACTGGCGCGGGTGCTCGACAGTCACGCCGACGAGTTCCAGCGGAGTATCCGGATCGCCTGGTGGCCCGGACACTCCACGGGCCGGTATGCGGGTTCGACGTGGTATGCCGACGCGTTCGGTCTCGATTTGGCACGCAACTGTGTGGCTCACGTGAATATGGACAGTCCCGGAGCGAAGGACGCGACGGAGTATACGGACATGTCCTGCTGGACGCCGGAGGCGCACGGCCTCGTGACGGATGCCATCGACGACGTGACTGGCGCCCCCTCACAGGAGCGGTTCCCGTTCCGAGCAGGCGACTACTCGTTCGACAATCTCGGTATCACCGGCTTCTTCATGCTGTCTTCGAACATTCCCGAAGCAGTCCGCAAAGAGCGAGGCTACCACACGGTCGGCGGATGCGGCGGCAACTCCGACGCGTGGCATCTTACGACGGACAGCCTCGACAAGGCCGGTCGCGAGGAACTCGTCCGCGACATCCGCGTGTACGCCGTGAGTCTCCTACGAGTCCTCACGGCCGACGTCCTCCCGTTCGATCACGGACGCAACGCTGCGAAGATTCACTCGGCAGTGCAGCGGTACGACGACGCTGCGGGTGAGCACTTCGACTTCTCGCCGACACTCGAGACGCTCACTCGGCTTACGACAGAAATCGAGGCGTTCGAGACCGCCGTGTCGTCCGGTCAGGTCGCCCCCACCGTCGCCAACCGAACCATCACGGAGCTCTCGCGGGTCCTCACCCGGTTGAACCTCGTCCAAGAAGGCCAGTTCGAACAAGATCCTGCAGTATCCAGACAGCCCGTACCGCGCTACGCGCCGGCCGAGCAGTTCGACACCGGCACACTCGATGCAGACGAGCGTCGCTTCCTGACACGCCAGTTGCAGCGCGAACAGAACAGCGTCGTCTACGAGATCGAACAGGCGCTCGAAAAGATTCCGACCGTCTGAATCGGTACCTACCAGACTTCGTCGAGTACGCGGATGACGTTGCCACCGAGCACCTTTCGAATGTCCTCGTCGGAGTACCCCTCTCGCACCAGCCACCGGGGGATGTTGTTCCAGGCCTCCGTGGGATTCTCGAGTCCCTTCACGTAGGGGTTCTGCATCGTGCTCTCCGGTAGTTTGACACCGTGGAACTCTCCCAGTACCTCGAGTAACGAGGTGTGGTCGCCGTAGAGCACGTCCGGCCCGAACGCGACGTGGTCGATTCCCACCAGGTCAACTACGTACTCGAAGTGCTCCATGTAGGTCTCGATGTCTGGTAGGTGGGTCGAACAGAGGATTCCGATGACGCCGCCGGTGTCGGCGATGGCACGTAGCTCTTCGTCCGAGGAGCCACGCTGGCCCATTCCGCCGGTCTGAGCGAGCGCGTGGGTGTCGAAGATCGGTCGCTCGGTGACCTCACACACGTCGAGGGTCGTTTGCGGGCTGGAGTGGCTGGTCGAGACAGCCATCCCGACCGCGTTCATCCGCTGGACGGCGTCGACCCCGAAGGCGGTGAGTCCGCCATCACGCTCGTAGATATCACCCTGTCCCGTCCCGAGTGAGTTCGACGCGTTGTACGTGATTCCCATGCAGCGGACACCCATTCCGTAGAGGAGTTCGATCCGATCGAGTTCGTTTTCGATCATCGCCGCCGACTCCAGTGCGGGAACGATAGCGATCTTCCCCTCTTCGTGTGCACGGAAGATGTCGTCGACGTCGCTACACCGCATCGCGTAGTCCGAATGGGCGATATCGCACGCCCGCATCGAAACGTCGTGGACGATGTCGTCCCACTTCCACCCGTGCTTCGAGTGGATACCCGAAAGTCCGTCGAGATGCATGTCGAACGCCGCATCGAGCGGCGTCTGTGCGAGGAATTCGTAGGCGGTGTGGACTCTCCCTTCGCGGACGTAGTCCCAGAGGTTCTCGTGGACGTCCTCGGGGAAATAGAACGGGTGGTCGTGGAGAGAGACTACGACCTCGTCTGCGACGAGTGACTCCATTCGTGCCTGCTCGTCTTCCGAGAGCGGTATTTCGTGTGCGTCGTATCCGGAGAACATCTCCGCCAGTTCGAAACTGGCGTAATCCTCGTCTTCTTCGAGGTAGTCGTACGACTGGTAACCGTCATACTGCTTGTCCGAACCCATGCGCTAACAAGGAGCACCCGCTGTAATATACTTTGACGTCGGCTCTGTGTTCCTTCTGAGTGAGAGACCATCTCAGGAGTTCGCGATTACAAATCGTCTCGCACAGGACGAGTGGCAGTGGCCACTCGTGAACTATCTCGACGAGATTACTGTCGAGGAACTTCGGTGGACGATTGACGAACTCGAAGAGGATGAGCCAACACAACGGTGTACCACAGCGATTACGCACAAACGATGTCACAGAGACCGAACTTGTCGAGTGGTACAGTGTCCAGAGGCGAACGTGTTACAGTCAGCTCAATCGACTCGAAGGGAGAACTGTTCGAGCAGGCTGTGCAGGATGGTCATCGCTCCGAAGTGCCGTGCGAAATATAGGTCATAATTAACTAGATACATTCAAACACTGACTAACTGAGACGAGAGTCGACGCGCTAGCGTGGGCGCCGGTACTTCTCGACGATTCTTCTCGGTGAGAAACCGTCGACATCAAGTCCTCACGCGCCAGTTATCGTCGGTTGGTGAAAACATGGATTAGTTCGCGTAAAGCCCCCTCGAACAACTGTCGAAGCAGAGTCGGAAGACTGAGGCGAGTTCCACGGCGAACTCGCAAACTGAGAGTGAACATAGGTAGTTCGTATCGACTAGAACAAGAGAAACGTACGATTCGGGCCGTTTACTGGGTGTTTTCTACACTCCAGGCACCCATCGGTCGAACGTTCTAGCCAACGTGACGAGTACTGGGCCTGACCGTCTCTTGTCACGGTTTGAAGGTGTGCGACCGCCGGTCACGCGAATCCGTCATTCTCACGCGACGCATAAGTCCAATTAAATGCGATTCCCACACTCGACGGGACACAATCGTCAGCGTCAGAGATAACCCAACAGCTACGGGGATGTTTCCAGAGTATAGCGTGCTATGGATAATTAGGGTTTATCTGTCGAGAGATGTGTCGAATTCGCTCGATGGATGAGTGAGCTACGGACTCCTTCGATGTAATCGAGAGTAGCCTGCCACTGTGTCCACGCTGTGGGCTCAGTGAATGAGGTGAACGGTGGCGTCCGTTACCCGTTCGACTCGGTTATTATCGAGTCGATAGGTGTTCTGTTCGCGTGGGTCTGCCCATCCGAGTTTATCTAGTAGAGTGTCTCTGAACTCGGAGTCTGGGTTGACGTACGCGCCTCCCGGTATGACTTTGACAATCCGACCGACGTCGTTTCCGCGAGCACTTATCACACGCTTCCCCTCGTCAGCCTCAGTGAGCACGGCTTTCTCCGTCATCGCATCGAACGATGGTTCGGAGAGAGATGAGCGTGTTCCTTGTAGGACACCGTCTGAACGAGTCTGTTTGGCGTCACGTGAGATATCTCCGGTCTCCAACTGAAGACGTGTCAGCAAACGATTCGCCAACCGACGCTCTCCGATGCCTAGTACGAGGTCATCGAGAAACCCTCGACATAGGTTACTTCACTTCCGAACACCGCGTCGCCGGTGAGTGTCCCCAGTCGTTGGTGGGCGTGGCAACGAAGAAGAGTTGATAGTCACGTATGAAGACGACTGGAAGCGAATCTTTTCCTTCGAGTCAGCGGGAGGCCAAGGCGGACCCACCCGACGAATATCGACAGGGTGGCAAACCGCTGGCGAGACGACCCCGACAGTCCCTTTTGACAGGTCCTCGCCCGAGACGAACCGGTCAATCTTCGGTGGGCGCCGGAGAGAGCGATGCCGTCTCCTCTTCTCCGGTCCCTTCTCCGGCCCCTAGTCGGCTGACGCTTCGCTTCCCGAACTCGCCGCCGGCGACCAACAGTACCACCAACATCAGTAGCGCCCCAACCAACAGCGTGACCACCACGTCGGGGTCCGCGAAGTTCCCCGCGCCGACGACGAGCGCCGCGGAGATGTTTCGTTGGGCGGTCCCGAGTCCGACGACGGACTTGGTCTCTCCGGTCGGGCCACCCAAGAGATACCCCACGACGAGTGAGAGAACGACGAGCGACAGCAGCGCGACTATCAGTCCCGTCCCGACGACGCCAACGATGTTCCAGAAGTTCAGTACCAGCATGAGCACGACCAGAAGTACCAACGCCGTGTTCGACGTCTGTGCCATCTTCGGCTGGACCGTCGCCGCCACGTCGGCGTACCGCGCCCTGACGGCCAGCCCTACCGCCAGCGGCAGGAGCATCAGCACGACGAGAGAGCCAGCGATGTCGAGCGGGTTCACTTGCACACCCGGAAGTAACAGCGGCAATACCAGTGGAACGTACGCCACCGTCACCACCATCAGCAAGACCATCAGTCCGACGCCGAAGGCCACGTCGCCCTTCGCGGTCTGTACCAACACCGGGAGAAATGGTGCGCCGGCCGCAGTCGCGAGCAGTACGAGACCAACTGACTGAGGCTCCGAAAGAGGGACGACGAAGAGAATCACGAACGCAATCACCGGGACCACGACGAAGTTCGCGAGGAGCGCAGTTGCGACCCGCCTCGCATCCCGGAGCGGACCGAGTATCTGGCTCACAGTCAGGTTCAACCCCATCGCGAGCATACTCGTCACGACGAACACGAGCACTGCCAGCGTGGCCACCGATTCGAGAACGACTGCCATCGTTCGCTACGCTCCTCGGAGTCCGTCAGTAGAGTGGTCAGTCGGGCGGTCTGTCGTCTCCTCTCGGTCGTCAGATGTCATGGGTTGGTCCTCCCCTCCGCTGCAGGAGTCGATACAGGAACTACGGCGTCGAGTCGTATAAACACGACTTCGACTTGGTCTGAAATCACCGCCCCGAGCGTCGACGTGCTCGCTCCTTCACCGCAGTCGAGTCAGCCTCCGACGATAAACTTCAGTTCCGTGCCGATTCACGGTCGTCGATAGGTGTTCGACTCGCTTCGGTCAGGGACAGTGGTTCCCGCTCGTCACTCTCGTGCCATGAGGATGTCCATCTCGGCTTCCTCGTGGACGAACGGTTCGCCGCTGACGTCGACGGTCACCCGAGAGATGTCGCCGGTGAACGCGAACGGCGTCTGCTCACGGTACTCGGCAGCGACCGCGTTCAGGGCATCACGGCCACAGCTCAGTCCGGCCGTGAGACCGGTCGTGATGGGCAACGTCACCGGAATCTCGCCCTCGCCGACCTGCTCGTCACCGTGGTAGAGCCGGACGACACCGGGGGCCCCCTTGCCCTCACCCGGGGTTGCCTCTCCGGTGGTCTCGAACTCCATCCGAAGCTGCACTGCTCCCTCGGGGATTGGCTCGTCGGCGACGACTTGGTACTCCTCGGCGCCGACGTAGTTGTGGACGTACCGAAGTCGGTCGCCCATCACGTACAGCGAGTAGCCGCCAGAGCGCGACCCGTGTGCGAGGAGGACGCCTTCGGCCCCGCCGTCGGGGACGGTCACGTCGGCGGTGATACTGTGGTCGCGGTTGAGTACCTTGACCGCCGCGTTCTCCGGGATGTACTGACCACCCGGGTAATAGACGTATCTGTCGCGGGGTTTGCCGGGCTGTGGCCGTGGCTCGGCGAGCCGCTGGGTGGCGCGACCATCGAGCGGTAGGACGTCGTGCTTGCCCGCCTCCGTCCACCACAGTTGGGCGAGTTCGAGCACCTTCTCGGGATGCTCGCTCGCTACGTCGTGGGCCTCAGAGAAGTCTTCGGCGACGTGGTACAGCTCCCAGCCGGAGTCGTCCAGCGTGGTCGCTGAGAGGTCCGCGGCCGTGATGGGCTTGCCGAGCGGCCAAGGGTGAACCGCTCGCCAGCCGTCGTTGTAGATGCCACGGGTGGCGAGCATCTCGAAGTACTGTGTAGTGTGCTGTTCGGGGGCGTCAGGTTCGTCGAACGTGTACGCGAAACTCGTCCCCTCGATGGGAGACTGGGCGACGCCCTTCACGTCGTCGGGAGTGTCGATACCGATGACTTCGAGCACCGTCGGGACGAGGTCGATCGCGTGGACGAACTGTGTTCGAATCTCGCCGCGGGCGTCGATGCCGTCCGGCCACGAGACCACCATCGGGTCACTCGCGCCGCCGCGGTACGTCTCGCGTTTCCAGCGGCGGAACGGGGTGTTGCCGGCCCACGTCCACCCCCACGGGTAGTGATTGAAGTACTTCGGACCGCCGAGTTCGTCCATCGCCGCGAGGTTGTCTTCGAGGTCCTCCGGGACGTTGTTGAAGAAGCGGTTCTCGTCGACCGACCCGGTCGGACCACCCTCGGCACTCGCACCGTTGTCCGAGACGAGCATCACGAGCGTGTTGTCGAGTTCGCCGAGTTCTTCGAGGTAGTCGAGAATCTTCCCGATCTGCGCGTCGGTGTGTTCGAGGAAGCCCGCGAACACTTCCATCATCCGGGCGTAGAGTTTCTTCTCGTCGTCGGACAGCGAGGCCCACTCCGCTACGTCCTCGTTGTGTGGAGAGAGCTCCGTGTTCTCGGGGACGATACCGAGTTCTTTCTGTCGTTCGAGTATCCGCTCGCGCGCTTCGTCCCAGCCCATGTCGAACTTCCCGCTGTACTTGTCGGCCCACTCTTTCGGGACTTGGTGGGGCGCGTGACACGCGCCGGGACAGAAGTACGTGAAGAACGGCTTGTCCGGGTCGACCTGCTTTGCATCCCCGATGAACTCGATGGCACGCTGGGCAAGATCTTCGGTCAAGTGGTACCCTTCCTCGGCGGTCGCCGGGGGCTCGACTTGATGGTTGTCGTAGATGAGCGACGGTGTGTACTGGTCGGTGTCGCCGCCGAGGAAACCGTAGTACCGTTCGAAGCCTCGGCCCAACGGCCACTGGTCGTACGGTCCCGCGGCGCTGTTGGACTCGGCGGCGGAGAGATGCCACTTCCCCAGAGCGAGGGTAGTGTACCCTCGTTCGACGAGCGTTTCCGAGAGGAAGCCGTTCTCGTGGGGGATGTGACCGTTGTATCCGGGGAACCCCGTCGAAATCTCCGTGATGCCGGCCATCCCGTTGGAGTGGTGGTTCCGACCGGTCATCAGACAGCTTCGCGTCGGCGAGCAGAGCGCAGTCGTGTGGAAGTTGCGATACTGTAGACCGTTCTCGGCGATTCGGTCGATGTTCGGGGTGTCGATTAGGCCGCCGTAGCAGCCTAACTGGCCGAAGCCGACGTCGTCGAGGGTAATCAGCAGGACGTTCGGGGCGTTCTCGGGGGGCCTGATCTGTTCTGGCCACCACGGTTCTGATTCGTCGTACGTGCGGCCGATTCGGCCGTGGAATTCCTTTGTTGTCATCTGTTGGCTAGTTGCTCGTCGGTTGTGGGGTCGACGTGACCTGACGGTTCTCGGATAGAAGGAGGCTCTTCTGCCGGATGCGAGTACGTCGCAGTTCATCGTCGAACGGGGGCCGGAATCGCCTTCGTGGTGTCGGGTTCCAGTGCAATTCGGCAGGCCATTCGACCTGAATCACGACACTGGACCGCTTCTCTCCGATACGTATCAAACCACTGTATCGGATATAGCACTAGCCATTGGTGAGTGGAGCTGAACGTCCGAATTTCGGGACGATACTGGGCCTCTCGACGGTTTCGGCGGACACGAAGTCGACCGGAAGCCCGGGACAAAGAGACGAAACGATGCCGTCACAGCCCGAGGGAGCTAGGCGTGACTCTCCGACGACGAGGCGAGCGAAAGACTATCTTTCGACGCGGCTCTATATCGTAGTACGACTGGCCGAGAGCGAGTCGGCGGAACAACTGCCATGGCCGAAGAACCCACCGAGACATCGCCGGTAGCGGACCCGACAGAGAACCCCACCGTCCAGCATACCACGACGACACTGGAGTGGGTCCCGCTGGACCGTAAGCGGGCCGCGCTCTGGGGTGTCACTGTGGTGTTTTTCCTCGTGCTTCTCTACGTCGGGTGGCGATACGTCGGGACTGCAGTCATGGGTATCTTCGTGTACTACGTCGCACGCCCCGTGTTCCGACGCATCCACACCCGAATCGCGAGCCGGACGCTCGCCGTCGGAGTGACCCTGTTGGTGGTCGCTCTCCCACTGCTCGTCATCGTCGGCTGGGCGTTCGCTATCCTGGCCAACGCGCTGGGCGACCTCCTCGGGTCGGATGCGTTCGTGGAGGTCGAAACGTTCCTTCAGCCGTACATCGGTCTCTTCTCGGAGGTCGAGGCGTTCGTCGACGACGTGCTCGCAGACCCCACTCGACTGGCTGACCTCGAGTTCGGACCGCTTCTCAACGACCTGCTGAACTCGTTAGTCGTCTGGGTGGGTGCCGCGTTCAACGTCGGTATCCACGGATTCATCGTGCTCATCGTCGTCTTCTACCTCCTCAGGGACGACTACCGCCTCGCCCGCTGGGCGCGCAGCACGTTCGTCGAGGAGGGTGGAGTACTGGAGTCGTACTTCACGACCGTCGACCGCGACCTTCACAACGTCTACTTCGGGAACATCCTGAACGCACTCATGACCGGTCTGCTCGCAGCGGTAGTGTACACCGTCCTCAACCTGTTCGCACCGCCGGTCAGTCGAATTCCCGAGGCAGCCTTCCTCGGGATGCTCGTCGGCGTAGCGAGTCTCGTCCCGGTCGTCGGCATCAAGCTCGTCACGTGGCCAGTCGGAGCGTATCTCTTGGGCCGCGCGCTCTGGCTGGCTCCCGAAGCGGTGTGGTTCCCCGTCGTGTTCCTCGTCGTCTCGTTCGTCATCGTGGACTACATCCCGGACCAACTGCTCCGGCCGTACGTCAGCGGTCGAACGCTCCACGTCGGAGCGGTGATGCTCGCGTACACCCTCGGACCGCTGCTGTTCGGGTGGTACGGCATCTTCCTCGCGCCGCTCCTGTTCGTAGTCATCTTCGAGTTCGGTCGCATCGTGTTCCCGTGGCTGCTCGACCCGGACCGATCCGACGCGACACTCGCAGACCGCACGACAGACCCGGTGGAACCGGAGATGGAGGCGAGTGAGCAACAGTCGGTCGACACCGACGACTGGAGCCCGAACGAACGCCTCGAACCCCGCTAAACGTCCGTGTGTCCGCTGGTCGGCACACCTCGCCAGTCGGTGCGTAACCGCACGGCGTACTATGGTCGTAGACCGGTCCGCCGAGGAGACCGTTCCAGCACTAGTGATACGAGTAGATATCCCGAGAGAGTATATTGTACTCATGGCTCCAAGAGCGGACCGGCGAAAGCACCGTCGCGGCCCCCTCGGACGACGAACCGACGAGGCAGGGAAGCCTGAGCGATACCAGATGACACAGAAGCTCGTCTCTATCGGCGACGATTACTTCGTCGAGAACGCGGCCGGCGAGCGAGCGTTCCGAATCGACGGGAAGGCACTCAGAGTCCGTGAGACGCTCCTGATGGAGGACTTACAGACCGGCGACGAGTACCGACTCCAAGAGAAACTGCTCCGCGTCAAGGACTCGATGACGGTAACGAAAGACGGGCAGAGAGCCGCAGTGGTCAAGAAAGCTATCGTCAGTCCCATCCGTGACCGATTCACCGTCTCTATCTCGGGCACGGGGGATCTGAAAATCAAGGGAAACGTGCTCGACCACGAGTACCGTCTGATGCGGGACGGTGACCGGGTTGCCGAGGTGTCGAAGAAGTGGTTCCGGGTCCGAGACTCCTACGGCATCGAAGTGGAACCCGGGATGGACGCCGGCCTCGTCGTCGCCTGCACCGTCGCACTCGATATGATGGCCCACCAGGGTCGCTGAACGATAGACTCCGGTCGTAGTGGCTAACCTGTCATCCTGTTCATATTCTTGTGCGTTGTACACATGGTATGCGCTTAGTGCAAGTGTTGATTCCGGAAGGGACGCGCGCGAGCGTCGTGGCCACACTCGACGAGCAGGGTATCGATTACGCGATTTTCGACGAAGTCGGCCGCGGTGATTTCGAGGCGATGGTACAGTTTCCCGTCCCGCCGAGCGGCGTCGAGTCGGTGCTGGAAGAGCTAACGGCGGCAGGGATCCGAGAAGAGGCTTACACTATCGTCCTGCCGACCGAGACTGTCGTCTCGGAACGACTCGCCGCACTGAACGAACGCTTCCCTGGGCTGCGAATCTCGCGTGACGAACTGTACGCGCGAGCCCAAGACCTCGCACCGGCGAACTCCACCTTCTTCGCGTTCCTCCTGTTGAGTACCGTCATCGCGGCCACCGGTCTCTTGCTCGACTCGGCGGCGACCATCATCGGAGCGATGGTGGTCGCTCCGCTCATGGGACCGGCCATCTCTGCGAGCGTCGGGACGATTCTCGACGACCGCGATATGGCCGCCCGAGGGGTACGGCTCCAAGTCGTCGGCCTACTCGCCGCAATCGCGACTGCGGCGGTTCTGGGTTGGTTACTACAGCAGACGTTTCTCATCCCGCCCGGTCTCGATATTCGAACCATCTCACAGGTCGCAGAGCGAACCAGTCCAAACTTCCTGTCGCTGTTCCTCGCGCTCGGTTCGGGCATCGCGGGGGCCATCAGCATCATGCGCGGGTCCGGGTCGACACTCGTCGGAGTGGCCATCGCCGTAGCCCTCGTTCCGCCGGCGGCAACCTCTGGACTCGGCCTCGCGTTCGGTCTGCCGGGTGTCGCACTCGCCGGCGCCGTACTCGTCGTCGTCAACCTGCTCGCGATCAACCTCTCGGCGCTCATCCTCTTCTACGTGGCTGGGTTCAAGCCGCTCGACGCCGGGAAGTACGAAGGCGTCAGGTCGTCGCTCGTCTCCCGCGTCACCACCATCGCAGTCGGCATCGCGGTCCTCTGTATCGTCCTCGGAGCGGTCACCGTCTCGACGTACCAGACACAGTCCTACGAACGGCAGACACAGGTAATTCTCGAACAGGAGTTCGAGCAGGCGAACGTCGAAGGCGTCGTGCTGGTGAGTGTCACTGTCGACTACACGCCCGTCGACTTACTGATCGATGAAGACCCGGTCGTCGACGTACTGGTCGGTATTCCACGCGACCTTCAGGCCCCGCCGGACCTCGCGCAACGATTCGACGATACGCTGACCGAACAGCTCGGTCGAGACGTCGTCGTTCGCGTCGGGTTCGTCGAGGCGCAGGTGTCGGACGGGGAGACGCCGACCAGCCCGCTCGCGTCCAGTCCGCGAATTACATCGGGAGGAAGTATCGCCCTCGCTTCGAGTGCTCCCGCTCTGAGTAGCTAACCCTTTCTGGGTGTCGCGTTCGTCGCCGATAACTTGGACGAGTGTGGGCTCAAGGCTCGGAGCCGGGAACGCAGCGACTCCGCGCCGTCAGTCCCCCTACCAACTATCCAATTGCAACAAAGAGTAGCACGAACAGGGACAGTAACAGTATCTCCCTACGACGGTCACGGACGTCCGATTAGACGCCGCCAACCCCGGTTGCAGGCTCCGCGTCTGACGGGGTGGCGAGACCACGTGCACCGAGGGCGAGTGCAATCATCGAGCCACCGGTGACGAGGAGGTTGACACCGAACAGGACGCCGACGGCCCACAGAGCAGTCGAGGGGAATCCGATCCACAGCATCACGGCGAGAGCGATACCGATGAGCCCGCTCACGATGCTCAATCCCCAGTACCTCTCACCACGGAGCTGTATCCCCATCACGACCTCGACCACACCGGAGGCGAGGAGATAGCCGATGACGAGCAGCGTCAGCGTCATGAGACCGAACATCGGGTTCAACAGGACCGCTGCGCCAGCGATCAACGTGACGACACCGAGCGCGATCTGCCAGACGAACCCCTTCCATCCCCGTCCCCTGAACGCGCCGATGAAGTGGAATACGGCGCTCCCGACGAGGAGGACACCGACTAACAGCGCGATCGAAATTCCGACGAGGAACGGGGCGAGCGTCGCGACGAGTCCGAGTACCGTGACGGCGATTCCCGCGATGAGTAGCATCCGCCAGTTAGACTGGAGCGTACTCGTTAGTGAGTCATTCGATCCCATGATATCCGCGTCACTTGTGGCCATAGTACGAGTGTAGAGTCGCTGTGTGCCAGCATAAAGTGCTGTTCGTGCCCGAGCAGAGGGTCCCACCGTTTGGAGACTCCATCGTTCCCGAATTCCCGACGTTCCGTGAACTGCATTGATGTTTCTCCACGGCAATATACTGCTGCGATGAGTAGTTTAGTAGTACTTGCCTTCGACAACATGACCGGCGCAAAGGACGTACGTGACAAACTGTACGAACTGCAGAAAGAGGAGCTAATCAAGCTAGAGGACGCCGCGGTGGTCGTCCGCGACGAGGACGGGAAAGTAAAAGTCGATCAAGCCGTCGGCCTCGTCGGCAGCGGTGCTCTCGGCGGCGCCTTTTGGGGGATGCTCATCGGACTCCTCTTTTGGGCGCCGTGGCTCGGGATGGCCATCGGGGCGGTGACCGGCGCCATCTCCGGGAAGTTCGCCGACATCGGTATCGACGACGACTTCATCGAGAGCGTGAGCGAGTCCATCGGACCGGGTAACTCGGCGATCTTCCTGCTCATCCGCGACGTTCAGAAAGAACGTGTCATGGAGGAAATCGAGGGGTACGCACCCACCGTCCTCCGAACCAACCTCTCTCCCGAGCAGGAAGAGAACCTTCGCGAGGCCTTCGGAACGGAAGCCCCACCGGCCTGATCGGTGCTCAACCGCCGAGTGCGCCACTGCTCAACAGCGGTTGCGCTCGGAGGTATTCACATCGACTCTCACACGGCGGACTGAGTCTCACGATGAGAACAGAGAGCGTATCGACCAAGTGTTCGACCAGCTGGACGAGTGCCTGAAAAGAGGAGGAAACAATCCCGCCAACAGGAGTTTGTCATCCTCACATCTGCGGAGTGTATGAGAAAATTGCTGTCGGAAGTGCGCGTTTAATTGGACAATATTCTCGTACATCTCCAAATACAGTATCGAGTACGGTATTATCCGGTCGTTGTAGAGCCTCTGACGTTGTGGTTCGTCGGTGCTCACGGACGCAGGAGTAGGAACTACTGATCTAACTCGGACGAGCGGCCCTCACCGTACGTATCTCGAAATCCCTGAATGGTCTGGTCGCACTCGCGTTGGCCGAAAGTACCGGACACGTCGTCGGCCGTGACATCAGTGACGGAATGATCACCTAGACGCGGTCGAAAGCGGCCGACAGCGGTATCGAGAACGTTGAATTCGGCTACGGTGAGTTCCGAGATCCGAAGTACGACGGCAAAGTGGACATTGTCGTCTCGAACTTCGCCCTCCATCATCTCCCTGACGACGAAAAACGCGAGGCTATCGAGGTCATCGCCGACCTCGGTCCGCGTCGGTTCGTCCTCTGTGATGCGATGTTCTTCGGGTCGACAGATTCCGACGAACCACTGTTCGGCCACGGCGTCGATGGGGCGACCGTCGGGATGCTCGTGGACGTCCTCACCGACGTCGGGTTCGTGATCACTGCAGTCAAGCGCGTACACGACCAAGTGGGTGTTCTCGTCGCCGAACGGGTCGGTGACGAGGCGGGTACAAACACACTCTCCTCAGAGGCCATATCCGAGCGATAGTCTAACATTACAATCGTATTGTTGTAATATCTCAGTCAGTCACGCTTCAACAAAGTCTCTGGATACAGACTACTCGCTGGTAGCTATGTGTTCTGCAATAGAGAATAGATTCATTCTTGGAACGAAGGACAGGACGCGGTAACTGAGATATGCAGAGAGACGACGGCGTTTCAGAGGCAGACTGTGCCACAGTCGTGGCTTCATCGACTGCTCAGTAGCAACGGTTCGGATCGAACAGGCGACAGTTCACTGTCTATTCGTTCCCAATGAGAGAATATCGACAGACCAGCAGCAGATCCAGCTTTCGACTGGGTCGAGTCGGTTCCTGGACGAGTAATGCTCACGTATCTATACGGACGAGCTACAAGTCAGACGAATGATTGTTTCCTCCTCGAGAACAGGTTCATCCTGTCGAATGCCAGAAGTCGGGTGACGTACAGGAATTGCTAGTTCGGCACGGTCAGGGGCCGGGACTACAGAGACGTCGGTCGGACTACTCAGACGACGATTGTATCGTTGGCAAGCCGGCCGATGTTGTCGATATCGATGGAGACCCTGTCGCCTGCTTCGAGTGTGAACGTCTCTGGCGGAACGAGTGCCGTCCCAGTGAGTAACACGAGCGTCTCGGGGAGGTCGTTGTGCCGGCGGAGATACGCGACCAGTTCTTCACATGAGGTAGCCATCTCACTCGTCGAAGTCGAGTCTTCGTAGACGACCGCACCGTCGCGCTCGATGGTGAGCAACATCGTAAGGTCGTGGGGGTCCTCGACGGTTTCGGAAGTCGAGACGCAGGGACCGATCGAGCAACAGCGGTCGTAGACCTTCGCCTGCGGGAGGTACAGTGGATTCTCGCCTTCGATGTCACGGCTCGACACGTCGTTGCCGACGGTGTATCCGACGACCTCGCCGCGGTGGAGAACGATACCTAGTTCGGGTTCCGGCACGTCCCAGTCCGAGTCACCGCGAACACCGATCGCGTCGTGCGGCCCGACCGTCCGCGAGGGTGTCGCCTTCAAGAACAGTTCGGGGCGCTCGCTCTCGTAGACGTCGATGTAGACCTCCGGTTTTCCGCTCTCTGCCTTCCGAGCCTCCTCACTGATACTGTAGGTGACGCCTGCAGCCCACACCTCGTCCGGGACGACCGGTCGAAGCGCGTCGGCCTCGACGTCGTCGAGGTCACGTGGCTCCGCCTCGGGGATTCGATCACGAGCGATAGCGTCTATCGACTGGTTGCTGGCGTTGGCCGCCCGCGCGAGTTCGGTGAACGAACCGAGGTCCTCGGACGCTGACGTCAGGTCGTACGCGTCGCCCTCGTCGTCGATAACGACGAGTGAATCCGACGACGACTGCTGCTCTCCGCCGGGAAGTCTGTAATACTGCATATCCGTTGATGATTACCGGTCAGTAAAAATGTACCGTCCAAAGAAGAACGAGAGAAAGAGAAGAATTCGTGTCTGTGTGGCTTACGCCTCGTCGAACAGCGCAGCACTCCGTACTGCTGGCTCGACGAGTCGTTTCACTCCTCGTCGAACAACGTATCACCCTCGACCATGTGCTCCTCGACGACGTCGAGGTCGAGCGTCAGACCAAGACCGGGCTTTTCGGGAATCTCCATGCGACCTTCGCTGATGAGGTTGTCCTCTTCGACCAGGTCTTCCCACCAATCGAGTTGGTAGGAGTGGTACTCGACGGCTAGCGAGTTCGGGATGGCGGCGGCGACCTGTGCGGATGCCATCGTCCCGATGGGCGAGGAGACGTTGTGCATCGCGACTGGGACGTAGTAGGTGTCGGCCATGTCCGCAATCTTTCGCGTCTCACGCATTCCGCCGACGCGGGGGAGGTCGGGTGCGATGATGTCGACGGACTGCTCTTCGAGGAGTCGGCGATGGCCGTGTTTCCGGTAGACGTTCTCCCCCGCTGCGATTGGCGTCGTCGGTGCCGAAAACGTCACTTCACGCTGGACGTCGTGATTCTCCGGCGGGACGGGGTCTTCGAGCCACCACACGTCGTAGTCGGCGATGGCCGCCGCGAGACGCTTCGCGCTTCCACCGGCGAACGACCAGTGGCAGTCGAAGGCGACGTCGGCGCGGTCGCCGACGGCCTCGGTGACCGCCTCGACGATTTCGACCTTGTGGTCGATCTCCGGGCCGCGGAGGTGACGGTTCGCTCGGTCTTTCTCGTGGCCCGATGGAACGTCCAGGTCGAACTTGATGGCGTCGTAGCCGAGTTCTTCGACGACGCGTTCACCCTCGGCAGCACAGGCTTGGGGGTTAGCCTCGTCTTCTGTGTGGAGGTCACAGTAGATGCGAACCTCGTCGCGGTACTTCCCGCCGACGAGTTGGTAAGCCGGGATGTCGAGTAACTTGCCAGCGACGTCGTGGAGGGCGATCTCGATACCCGAGATGGCCGAGACGGCCTTCCCGGAGATAGACCCTTCACCGGACATCTTCTGGATCAGGTGCTCGTAGAGTCGGTCGATGTCCAGCGGGTTCTCGCCGACGAGGAACGGCTTCATCCGCTCGATGATAGCCGTGTCACCACCGCCCCAGTACGACTCACCTGTGCCGACGACGCCCGCGTCCGTGTAGACGCGAACGAGAATCCACGGATAGTTCCCGTCGACCATCGTCGTCTGAATATCCGTGATCTTCGCGTCGCGGACGCCGCCGCGTTCGTTGGTGATACCCATCGTCTCCGACGACAGGTCCCGCATCGTGTACTCTGCGTTCGGGTCGCTAAGCTTCGCGTACTCGACCATTGCGTTCGTATATCCCGAAACCCGATACTAAAGCTTGCGGGTCGGTAGCGACACTACTAGCCAGAGAAGTGAGACGGGAGGAGAACTCAGACCAGACGACTGCTCGGACCAGCCCGTCGTAACGAAAGGCTAGCAGAGAGGTAGGGAACCGTAAGAATAGTATGTGTGAACGGTGAATAGATATCCGATGACGGAGACAAAGGCTAACTACGTTAACGGAGAGTGGGTCTCCTCGGAGACGGGAGAGACTATCGACGTCGAGAATCCTGCAAACCCGAGTGAGACCGTCGCACGCTATCAACAGTCTAACGCTGCCGACGCGGCCGAGGCGGTCGAGGCTGCCGTCGACGCCCAAGACGACTGGGCGACGACACCCGGGCCGGAGCGTGGCCGTATCCTCCGAGAAGCGGGGAACGTTCTCGCCGACCGCAAAGACGAGTTGACGGATGCACTCGTCGCCGAGGAAGGAAAAGCGCACGCTGAGGCCGCTGGTGAGGTCCAGCGAGCGATCGATATCTTCTACTACTTCGCCGTGAAGGCTGCCGACCTCGGTGGAACGACGAAGTCACCCAGCGGCCGACAGAAGAACCTCTATATCCGGCAGGAACCCGTCGGTGTCGCCGCACTGGTCACACCGTGGAACTACCCCATCGCCATCCCGGTGTGGAAGCTCGCGCCGGCGCTGGCAGCAGGGAATACGGCCGTCTTGAAGCCCGCATCGCAAGCGCCGGGAGTCGCCGTCGCCGTCGCTGAAGCGTTAGACGAGGCAGGCCTCCCGGACGGCGTGTTGAACGTCGTCACCGGCCCCGGTAGTACAGTCGGAACCGAGTTCATCGAGAACGAGGGAACGGATGCCGTCTCCTTCACTGGTAGCAGTGAGGTCGGTGAACTCGTCTACGAACAAGCGACCGACGCAGGCAAGCGCGTCCAGACCGAACTCGGTGGCAAGAACCCGACGCTCGTCACCGACTCGGCCGACCCCGCCGAGGCGGCCGACATCGTCGCCAACGGGGGCTTCGGGACGACAGGACAGTCGTGTACCGCCTGCTCCCGCGCCATCGTTCACGAGGACGTCTACGACGACTTCGTCGCGGAGCTAGTCGACCGGGCAGAGTCCGTCGACATCGGTCCCGGCGACGACCACGAGATGGGGCCACAGGTCAGCGAGAGCGAACTGGAGTCGACTCTCGACTACATCGACGTCGCCGAGAACGAAGGAGCAACGCTCGCCGCGGGCGGCGAGGTTCCCGAAGGTGAGGCAGTCGACGAGGGCTACTTCGTCGAACCGACCGTCTTCACAAACGTCGACCACGAGATGCGTATCGCCCAAGAGGAAGTCTTCGGCCCGGTTGTCGCCGTGCTGAAGGTAAGCGACTTCGAGGAAGGTCTCGAAGTCGCGAACGGCGTCGACTACGGTCTCTCGGCCAGTGTCGTCACCGACGACCATACCGAGGCGAACCGCTTCGTCGACGAGTCGGAAGCCGGCGTCGTGAAAGTCAACGAGAAGACGACCGGTCTCGAACTCCACGTCCCGTTCGGCGGCTTCAAGCGCTCCTCTTCGGAAACCTGGCGTGAGCAGGGCGATGCTGGTCTCAACTTCTACACCATCGAGAAGACGGTCTACGACAACTACTGACCGTCTACTTGATCGTTGGTGACGTCCGTCACCAACGAGGTTAGCGTCAGACCATCGTACTGACCATACTTCGCTCACGGTCGTCGTGTTACGGTCAGTGTCTCTCTCTTTCTCGTGTTCATCGAAGTCTCGGTAGCGGGTTTTCGACGCTCGGTCCGTCGTCGGACAGAGTCAACTGCTACTAACTGCTACCGATGGCCGGTTCGTGAGAACGACAGATGTGTTCTCACGCTCAGAACAGAGAGAAGGAACCACGTCGTAGTCGTTACAGAGATAGCGTTGTAACGAATATGGCTCGAACGCGTGGAAGGCTGGTGTAGTGGAGTTCACGACGACGACGCGAGACGGGACAGCGATATTCTGAAGTAGAGAATGGAGTCAGTAGTTGATGTTGAGTTCGACGACGTTCGCCGCACTGAGGACGCGTTCGGGGAGCGCTCCGTGGAGATCTTCGTCGCTGACGCGGCTTGCAGGGGCTGAAACGCTAATCGCACCCAACACCGCTCCAGAGGACGCCTTGACTGGCGCGGCGAGACACCGTAATCCTTCCAGTCGTTCACCGTCGTCGATGGCGTAGCCACGCTCGCGGACGTCGTCAAGTACGTCGAACAACTCGTCGCGCGTCCCGACGCTCTTCGGCGTCTTTGTCTCGAGTCCGTGCTGGTCGATGATCTCTTCGACTCGCGACTCGGGAAGGTTGGCGAGAATCACCTTCCCGAGTGCAGTCGTGTGGAGGTTCGTCCGCAAGCCCGCGTACGTGTCGAGATCGACGGCGTCGTCACCCTTCGCCCGCATGAGGTAGACACCCACTCCCTGCTCTTCGACGAGGAGATTGGCTAACTCGCCTGTTTCGGCCGCTAGCGCCTTTACCTCTGGTTCGGCAACCTCGTAGAACTCCATCGACTTGCGGATATGTCCCCCAATTTCGAGAAACTTCAGCCCGAGTCGGTACTCGCCGTCGGCCTTCAGCACGTAGCCGTGGCTCTGGAGTGTCGTCAAGTGATTGTGTACTGCACTCTTCCCCATGTCGAGTTCGTGCGACAGTTCTGTCACCCCGTACGGGCCCCCCTCGATCAACTGCTCGATCAGCGCGAGCGTCTTCTCGGTGGTTTGCACCGGGTGCTTGGCGTCCATGATACCAGCTGTCAGTGTATATTGATAAGCGTTCTGCCTTAGAGAACAGAACGTCAGTTTGAGAATGTCAACCAGTTCACTCTCGACAAAGCGTTCAGTACTAGAACGGGAGGTTCTTGTGACTTTGTCGAACAACAATCATCGTCCCGTCTAAGCGTCGCTACTACCGACAGCGCCCGCCTTCCTCGGGTAGTAGTCGTTGAAGTGTTTCTCGAGCGCTGTTTGCTGTCCAGTTCTGAGATAACAAACGCACAACACGGGCCACGTTGAGAGTCACTCAACTCTACGTGTGGTACCCGAGCTACGAAAACGGTAGTACCGAGTCGAATACGCGAGGAGAAGACCGGACCCCGCCGATTACGACTTACTTCCCCACCCGAACGAGAGCCATCCGCCGTCGGGGTGGAGGATTTCGCCGGTCATGAAGTGGTCTTCGGCGGCCAAGAACCGCACGCAGTTCGCCACCTCTTCGACGGTGCCGTACCGTCCTTTCGGCGTCCGGTCGACGACGTCCTGTTCGTCGAAGCCGATTTGGTCCTGTGCGTCACCGACCATCTCCGTCTTGATGTAGCCGGGTGCAATCGCGTTGACGTCGATATCGTGTTCCGCCCACTCGACGGCCAGACAACGCGTGAGGTTGTTGACACCCCCTTTCGAGGTGTTGTACGGGGTACGGCCGGTCTGTCCCTGTTCGCCCATCATACTGGAGATGTTGACGATACTGCCGCCGATTCCGTGTTCGATCATCTTCTTTCCGGCGACCTGCGCCCCGTAGAAGGTTCCAGAGAGATTCACGTCGAGCACCTGATGCCAGTCCTCGATAGCCATCTCTTCGGCAGGGCCCCGAATGTTGATTCCAGCGTTGTTTACCCAGACATCGAGCGAGCCAAAGCGGTCGATAGTCTCGTCGGCCAGTGCTTCGAGCGAGTCGTAGTCGGTCACGTCGGCTTCGACGCCGACGATGGAGTCGTTGTCCGTCTCGGATGTAATCTCCTCTGCGGCCGCCACCGCTCGCTCGTGTGAGCGCGAATTGACGACGACGTTCGCACCCTGCGCGGCGAACTCCCGAGCGATGCCGAATCCGATACCGCTACTTGAACCAGTGACCACTGCGGTCTTGTCTTCTAGTTGACTGTCCATACGAAAGGGGAAGCCACGAGAGTCTTATTAATGTGACTGTCTTGGTGTATTTTTCACCGCACACGTGTGTCGAATAGTCGGGCGACGTGAGAGAGTAGAACTGGGAGATGAGTGAGAGAGCACACTGCAGGTACTGAGACAGAACCTACAGTTGCACCATCTATTCTCCCGACGATCTGGCGTTACGATATCGCTAGCCGACATAGTGGAATGTTGGGATATCTCGCAGATAAGTCATGAGCGCCATGGAAAATATTTTTAATGGATGACCATGATGTGCGCATGTAACACATGGCAATCGAGTTCGCACATAGTCCACTCCTTACGTTCGCGATTGGACTGACATTAGTTGTATTGCTGCTCGTCGTGTGGGACCTCCCGGCGTTCGTCGGGCTGGCTATCGCCGCGTTTTCCGTCGGCGTAGTCAACGCGGTGTTCGTTCCGGAGTTCACTCTCGGGCAGGCAGCGACACAGACGGCAACTGCGTTCGGAAACGGGATGGCCGGTATCGGGATTCCGATACTGATGGCGGCAATCGTCGGAAAGTCGATGCTCGAAAGCGGTTCCGCTCAGCGAATCGTGAGAGGGTTTCAGTCGCTCGTCGGGAAGAACAACAGTGAGTTCGCACTGTGGGGAAGCAGTACCGTCCTCGCGATTCCGGTGTTCTTCGACAGCGTCTTCTACCTCTTGGCGCCGCTGGCGCGCTCGATGCGCGCGCGAATGGGAAAGAACTACGCGCTCTATATCGTGGCCGTCGGTGCTGGTGGTGCGACTGCTCACGTGTTCATCCCGCCGACGCCCGGACCGCTCGCCGTTGCTAGTGAAATCGGTGTCGACCTCGGCATCACGATGCTTATCGGTGTCGCCGTCGCGATTCCGTCGGCGACGATGAGTGGTCTCGTCTACGGACACTGGATCAACAACCGCCTCGACATCCCGCTACGTGATTCGATGGGGACGACGAAGGAAGAGCTTGAAGAACGTGCGAGTAGGAGCGCCGAGTCCCTTCCGGGGGTTCTCGAATCGATCGCACCGATCGTTCTCGCGGTCGTCCTCGTCAGTTCGCTCACGCTCGTCAACGCCCTGGAATCGTTCTATCCTGCGCTGGCGAATGTGACGCCCGTCGTCACCTTCATCGGTGACAAGAACGTTGCGCTCACGATTGCAGCAATCGCGGCCGCGCTCACGTACCTTCGCTGGAGTAACCTCTCGCGCTCCGAGTGGGAAGGCGAACTCACCGAGGCACTGAAGAGCGGTGGGAATATTGCGGCAATCACGGCGATGGGTGGGGCGTTCGGTGCACTCCTCGCCGCATCGGGAATCGGTCCGTACTTCGCAGATGGACTCGAAGGAATCGGCATCGGTCTGCTCGTCACGGCGTGGCTGATTGCCGCAATCGTTCGTATCGCACAAGGTTCCGCGACAGCAGCGATGCTCACCGCGGCCGGTATCATGGCTCCGTTGGCGAGTCAACTCGCCGTGCATCCCGTCTACCTCGTGATGGTCATCGGTGCAGGTGGGAACATCTGTTCGTGGTACAACGACTCTGGCTTCTGGCTCGTCAAGGAGATAGGAGGACTCACGCAGACAGAGACGTTGAAGACGTGGACTGCCCTGACGACGATTATCTCGATAACTGGGTTAGTCTCCGTCTTAGTACTCTCTACGCTGTTCCCACTGGCGTAAGCCGGCGACGTACCGTCTCGCGTTCGTCTTCGTTCGTCGACGACGTCACGGACAGTTCACCCACCAAACGAGTGGACGGACGCTATCAAAATCGCGGTGGATTTTTCTTGTTCGTATCATACAATATAGTACAACACGGCGATGATTCTCGACATCGCGTCGTTCGAACATAGAGTGTATCACGAGGACGTAAGAGGCCCCACCAGTTGCTCGGCCGTCAAACACCATTGTGAAGAAAATGGCTGGGCGAAGACGGAGAGATTTGTCCAGAGTCCGGATTTCTATCCGATAATCGATAACGCCCTCGGAGGTTGTACGAAGACATTCAGAAACGAATGTGTTAGATTAACTGAGACTCCCATAGATTCTTGTGAGTGGAATCGGGTGGTGGAAGCATGGAACGTGTACTAGCCGTTGTCGATCCGACCGAGGTGGCGAAGAACGTGGTACGGGAAGCAGGCGAAATTGCCGAAGGGATGGATGCAGAAGTCGTTCTCATCCACGTGACGACTGACGAAGAGTACAGCGCACGGCGTAGAGCGATGGAAGCACTCCCGAAGATGAACACGAGTTACACGCACGACGACGCGAAGAAAGGAGCCACAGAGTTCGCTCGCGATATCGGCGACGAAATCCTTACCGAATTCAACGTGGAGTACGAAGCAGTTGGCTCACTCGGAAACAAGGCAACCGAAATCCTCGACACGGCCGCAGAGTGCGATTGTGACCACATCTTCCTGCCCGGACGGCAGCGCTCGCCGACCGGGAAGGCGCTATTCGGTGACACCACGCAACGCGTCATCCTCCGGTTCGACGGGTTCGTCACCGTGGCGACCAGTTAGAGGAGGACACCGAACGGTTGTCGGCGTTCACCGCTCGTACAGATAGGCGCGAAGCACCGAAACGTCGAAAACGGGTTTATCGCCGGTGTGGTCGGTTCTCTCTTCGATTCTCTCCAGCTCATTACAGACGTAGTGACGTAACGAAATCCAACCGGAGACCGGTGTAGTTCTGAGATAGAGAACGCATCTCGACCGACAGCTGTCGCCGAAACGACCTCACAGAGAACTACTGGCGTCACAGAACCTCGATCAGAGTAGCGCGGTTGTCGTGTATCCAACTGCGGCCGAGGCCGAAGCGAGCTTCGAAACCTCGCTTCGAATCGAGAAGAGAGAAGATACTCGGACATTCGACGTAGACGCTGGTCGAATCTTTGTACGGTATCACCGGACCCGGAGTACCGATGGTACACCCGGTGACTGGAGGCTACCGACTTGAACGAAGTTCTGGTGAGAGAGTTCGAAACCGTCTGCAGGCATCGTGGTATGTTGGCACGCCCCAGGTACCGAATCACTTATGCCGTCTCTGCTATCAACGCTAAGACGTATGAGTGACTCCCGTGTGACAGTCCACACAGAGGCCAGAATCGACAGAATCGAACCCGAAATCCACGGACACTTCGCCGAACATCTCGGCCGATGTATCTACGACGGAGTCTGGGAAGACGAGAGTTCCGAAGAAAACGGATACCGCGACGACGTGGTCTCACTCCTCAGAGAACTGGAGATGCCGGTACTTCGATGGCCCGGTGGCTGTTTCGCCGACGACTACCACTGGGAAGACGGTGTCGGACCGCGTGAAGAGCGGCCTCGACGTCGGAACCTCTTCTGGGCGCAAGGAACCGAAGAGCGGCCGGAAGAATCGAACGCATTCGGGACAGACGAGTTCCTCCAACTGTGTGAACACCTCGGAACGGAAGCGTATCTCGCTGCGAACGTCGGGTCGGGAGATCCACAGGAGGCGGCCGACTGGGTCGAATACTGTAACTACGACGGCGACACCGACTTGGCCGAGCGGCGCCGTGAGAACGGCCACGACGAACCCTACGGGGTTCGCTATTGGGGACTCGGTAACGAGAACTGGGGCTGTGGTGGTCGCATGTCTCCCGAACAGTACGCACGAGAGTATCGTCGCTTCGCGACGTACGTCGGGTCGATGGACAACCTACTGCTCGACCACGACGTCGAACTCATCGCGTGTGGGTTCGAGCACCACGAGTGGAATCGTCGGTTCATGGAAGAGGTCGGAAACAACGCGTGGGGGGCAGACTTCCCGCTCGACCACCTGACGCTGCACCACTACTACGGCGGGACGATGAGCGTCGCAGAGGCCGACGAGGACCAGTACGACCAGTTCCTCGTCGACGCCCTCGAGATGGACCGCCACATCGAGCGTATCGCCGCCGCAATCAACGCTGTCGCGACAACGCGAGATATCGGCGTCATCATCGACGAGTGGGGGGCTTGGCACCCGGAAGCGGTCGCCGAAAACGGACTCGAACAACCGGGGAACGTCCTCGACGCGCTCTCTGCGGCCGCCGTCCTCGACATCTTCAACCACCACAGCGACGTGATGACGATGTCGAATATCGCACAGACGGTCAACGTGCTCCAATGCCTGGTCGAGACCGACGGTGACGACGCGTGGGCACGGCCGACGTACCACGTCTTCGACCTCTATGCACCACACAAGGGGAACGAAGCCATCCGGACCTCTGTCGACACCCCCGTCAGGGCAGTGGACGACGACGAACTCCCGCTCGTCGGCGCCTCTGCATCGGTCGGTGACGACGAAACGTACGTCACCCTCACGAACCTCGACTGCCGTGATTCGCAGACGGTCGAAATCGTCCTCGAGGGTACGACCGACGAACCGACTGTCGACGCGACGGTCCTCTTCGAGGGACGTGACGTGGACGTAACGGTCGACGCCAGCAACGCACACCAGTACGAACCCGAAGAACTCGACGTCGAGGTAGACGAGAGTCGGTTGACCGTAGAACTAGCTCCGTCGACTGTAGCAGGTATCTCTCTCTCCTAGGTACGTGGCCAAACGGCCTATTTGGTTGGCATCGACGTTCGATAGCCTGTGAAAAACGTGACTCGCTCAGTCGTGGAGGACAGAGACGTCGAAGACGGGTTTACAGGTCTCGCCGGCGACGAACGCCTCGAACGCTTCGTCGGCGTCAAGTAGCGAGAAGCGGTCGTCGATGAACGTCTCGGCGTCTACGTCGCCGCGGTCGATGAGTCTGAGCGAGCGTTCGAAGTCCTCGTACATCGAGGCGTAGGAACACTGGAGGTCGATTTCCGCTCTGACGAGCGGAGAGTACTCCATCGTCGTCTCACCCGTTTGACCGACGAGAACGATCTGGCCGCCTTTCCGGACCGCTTCGGCCGCCGACGTGAGACCGGACGGGTGGCCAGTCGTATCGAAGACGACGTCGTATCCGACCCCGTCGGTCAGTTCGTCACGACGAGCGTCCACGTCGTCTTCGGTGACGTTGATCGTCTCGAACCCGAGTTCCTCCGCGAGAGGGAGTCGGTAGGAGCCATCTTGTCCAACACCAGCGACGACGACAGTTCCACCCTGCGAATCGGCAATCTGTGCCGTGAGCAGTCCGATAGGCCCCGGCCCTTCGACGAGGACTCTATCGCCGGACGTGACACGGGAGTTCTCGATGACCGCTCGGGCCCCGATACTCGTCGGTTCGACCACGGCAGCGTGCTGTTGGTCGACCGAGTCAGGGACCGGATGCAGCGCGTCCTCCGGGACGGCGACGAACTGTTCGTAGGCACCGTCGTGGTCAACTCCGGTAATGACGGCGTTCTGGCAGACGTTCGACTCCCCAACGTTGCACTGATAGCACTCGCCACAACCGCGTATCGGTCGTTCGACGACGCGGTCTCCGACTTCGAACTTCGTGACGTCGTCTCCGACTTCGACCACATGGCCTGCGTACTCGTGTCCAATGACCGTCGGGAGGTTCATTCGCTCGAACGCCGACTCGAACTCGTAGATACCTGCATCACTGCCACAGAGGCCAGCGTAGTCGACTTCCACTAGTGCCTCGTCGGCGGCGGGTTCCGGACGAGTGCGGTCGACCAACTCCATCGCTCCGTGGCTCCGTCGGACCTTAGCTAATCCACGCATACGCGTTTCGACCCGTTGAAGAGTCATAGTTCTATGGTTAGAACGGTACGGTTCGGCTTCCACAAGCATCATATAGTCACACAGTAACACAGTTGCCATGGATTCGTACGAGCACACTCCCGTCACCGTGAGTGACAAACGGGCCGTGGTAATCGGGGGAACCAGCGGTATCGGACAAGCAATCGCACTCGGATTCGCAGCAGAGGGTGCGGACGTCGTCGCGACCAGCAGACGAGAGAGCGCCGTCGACGAGACGGCGACGGCCATCGAAGAACGCGGGGCGAACACCACCCGAGTCACGTGCGACGTAACGGACGCCGCCTCGTTAGAGGACGTTCGGGAGACTGCCGTCGAGACGCTCGGTGGTATCGACGTCGTTGTCGCCTCGCAGGGGGCGATATCGCGCGACGAGGTTCTGGAGATCGAGGACGAAAGCTGGGACTTCGTCACCGACGTCGCTCTCGACGGTGTGCGACGCGTCACGCAAGCGATGGTTCCGGGCATGGACGAGAACGGGTCGATTATCAACATCTCTTCGCTTGCCGCTCGACTGTCGATGTCGAATCTTCCGGCTTACTCGGCGGCCAAAGGCGGTGTAGAAGCGTTCACTCGTGCGTCGGCGAAGGAACTCGCGCCGTCGGTTCGAGTCAACGCCATCGCACCGGGGTTCGTCATCACCCCACAGAACGCCGAAACGTACGCCGAGGGAACCGAGAAGCGAGCGAAGATAGACGACCGAACGCCACTCGGTCGCGTCGCCGAACGCGAAGAAGTGGTCGGGGCAGCCGTCTATCTGGCTAGTGACGCCGCTTCCTACGTGACCGGCGAAGTACTCACCGTAGACGGGGGGTTCGCTGACAGCGCGTTCTGAGCCTCTCGCTCGGCCTTTCGTCTCCTCGGGAGTCGCAAACGTTCTTGGCGACGACTCGTCGAGACGGGAGGGAGAGTACTGTCCTCGCGTGATTCGTGTCCGGCATCTCCGGATAGTCCGCGGTGTTTGACGCGGGATTCGTCGCTTACAGCGCAGATAGATTCGAGGTATTTCCGAGAGAATACAATAGCTATCGACCGACCGAACACCAATCGGCATCTCGCCAGTCAGTTCGGCAACCGTTCTCGACTACCACAGAACAACTATTCAGAGATAGACGAGTACGGTAATGTCGTACGTACGTCGACAGCGACCGGCGGCCGCGCACGTCGAGGTGCACTTAGCGGACTAGAAGTATGCTCTCGTCTCAGGATAGTGAGAGACGACAAGGCCCTAATATACATTTAAGTTTGGCCCATAATTTTATATTGGTTAGTTAAGAATAGCGGATGGTGCTCGAGAGACAATGACAAACTCGAACGACAGACAGTATCGAAGTTATCGACGCGAGTTCTTGAGTGGTGTTGCAGTGGGAACGGGAGCGCTCGCAACGGGCGCTGTCGGGTCCGTAACGGCAACTGGCCCCGGCAACTCCGAAGAGAACGGGTCGTCCACGCGCCAGATGGAGTCCCTCGACCGGGGAGTCGTAGCAGTTCCCGTCGATGGTGGGGTTCTCGTCCGGTGGCGGCTGTTCGGTACAGAGCCGACTGATCTGGGCTTCCACGTCTTCCGTGACGGAGACCGAGTGAACAACAAGCCGATTACCGACAGCACGAACTACCTCGATAGTGACGGAACGACAGAGTCCACGTACGCGGTCCGACCGGTCGGCGTCGGCCGAGCAGGTGGCGAAACAGGCGGTGGGCGCACCCACAGCGCCAAGCCGGGGATGTCGAAGTCCGTCGAGGTCTGGGACGAACAGTACAAAGAGATTCCACTGAACAAACCGGACGCCGTCGAAGGAGAGAACGGTGATAGGGTCACGTACCACGCGAACGACGCGAGCGTCGCCGACCTCACAGGCGACGGGACGCTCGACATCGTCCTGAAGTGGTCGCCTTCGAACGCGAAAGACAACTCGCAGACCGGCCACACGAGCGACGTCCTCCTCGACGGGTACACGATGGAGGGGGAACAGTTATGGCGCGTCAATCTCGGACAGAACATCCGGGCTGGTGCACACTACACGCCGTTCCAAGTGTACGACTTCGACGGCGACGGAAAGGCCGAACTCGCCGTCAGAACGTCGGACGGAACCACCGATGCGACGGGAACCGTCATCGGAGACCCGGACGCAGACTACGCCAACGAGAACGGGTACGTCCTCGAAGGGCCGGAGTATCTCACCGTCTTCGACGGAGAAACGGGTGAGGCACTGGCGACGAAGCCGTTCGAACCAGCACGCGGTGACGTCTGCGACTGGGGAGACTGCTACGGAAATCGCGTCGACCGATTCCTCGCGGGAACGGCGTATCTCGACGGCGAGCGTCCGAGCATCGTCATGACGCGCGGCTACTACGCGAAGACGATGTTGGCGGCGTGGGACTTCCGCGACGGCGAACTCACCTCTCGCTGGATCTTCGACAGCACGGACGGCTATCCGGAGTACGAAGGGAAGGGTGCACACAGTCTCGCGACGGCGGACGTCGACGGCGACGGAAAAGACGAAATCGTCTACGGTGGAGCGGTCATCGACCACGACGGTAGCGGACTGCACACGACGACGATGGTCAACCCCGACGCGCAACACTGTGGGGACTTCCTCCCGGACCGCGAAGGGTTGGAGATATTCGTTCCGTCGGAGTACCCGCCCGAAGGTGCGCCGAGTGCGTCGATGCGCGATGCGGCCACGGGTGAGTACATCTGGGCTGCCGACGGAGACGACGTGGGTCGGGCGATGGTCGCCGACGTCGACCCCGCGTACAGAGGGGCCGAGGCGTGGGCGTCCGGCGGTGTCGGGACGTGGACGGCGAACGGCGAACAGATCCGCGAAGAGCCGATCAGTTCGATCAACTCCGCGGTCTGGTGGACCGGTGACCTCCATCGAGAGTTACTCGACCACGACTGGAACACAGAGCAGAACTACGGCGTCGGAAACCTCGCGAAGTGGAACCCCGAGACCGAAACGCTCGACCGATTGAAGACGTTCGACGGGACACGCTCGAACAACTGGACGAAGGGGAACCCCTGTCTCTCCGGCGACATCCTCGGCGATTGGCGTGAGGAAGTGCTCTGGCGTCGCGAAGACAGCGAGGCGTTGCGTCTATACGCCACGCCCTACGAGACCGACCACCGTCTGTACACGCTGCTACACAATCCGCAGTACCGGACCGGAATCGCGCGACAGAACGCGGGTTACAACCAACCACCGTGGCCGAGTTACTTCCTCGGTCACGAGATGGAAGAGCCACCGATGCCCGACATCGAACTCGTCTCGACCGACGACTGAACGACGCTCACTCGCCGTCGCACCACCTGCTCGACGACGGAACCGTGTTCGAGGAGGGGCCGCGAGGTAGACGACGGGGCGATAGCGACGGCGACGTTCGGGCGACCCAACTTCTGCGAGACGGCCGAAGTACCGCAGTGTGACTGGTCTTTATGCTCTCGGTATACGAAGCGGGGACGATGCGTTCTGCCAGCCCTAACGTCCTGTTCGTGATGACGGACCAACAGCGGTTCGACACGATTCGGGCACTCGGTAACAGCCGAATCTACACGCCGAACATCGACCGCCTCGTCGGACGAGGCGTCTCGTTCACGAACGCCTACTCGGCGGACCCGATCTGTATTCCGGCTAGACACACCATCCGAACCGGCTGTGAAGCGGTGACGACTGGCTATCTCGGAAACGAGAAACGCGATGCGACACACCTCGAAGACCGCTGTGGTCCCTTCCTCGCACGCGCGATGGGTGCTCGTGGCTACCGGACGTTCCTCGTCGGAAAGTACCACGCCCACCCTCGTGATATCGACCTCGGCTACGACACTCGCCTCAGCGTCGAAGCGTACAGAGCCGACACCGGTCACGAGGTCAAGACGACTGCCCGTCAAGGGGCGATGGTGCATCTCCCCCAGCAGAATACGCTTCCGAGAGACTCGAACTACGAGGCGTGGATGACCGACCGCGCGGTCGAGTGTATCGAACGAGAGAGCGAAGAGCCGTTCTTCGGACTCGTCTCGTACGAACCACCGCACCCGCCGTTCGCACCGTCGGCACCGTTCGACCGGATGTACGACCCCGACAGGCTCTCGAACCCAGTGAAAGGGGACCCGGACGTCGACCACATGGACGAGAAGATTCCAGCCCAGAACGATCACTTCTGGACCACACGCGACGGCGGTATCGACGACACGATCGTCCGGGTCATCAAAGCGTACTACTACGGGATGATTTCGGAAGTCGACCGTCATATCGGCCGTCTAATCGACGCTGTCGAGGGACGCGAGGACGGTGACAACACCCTCGTCTGTTTCTTCTCTGACCACGGCGAACTTCTCGGTGACCACCGTGGATGGGAGAAGTCGTCGTTCTTCGAGTCGTCGTGTCGCGTCCCGTTTCTCGTGAGTTGGCCGGCGGAACTCCCGCGCGGAGAACGGCGCGACGACCTCGTCACGCTGACCGACCTGTTCGGAATCGCGACGACGGCCGCCGGAGAACCGAATCTACGGGACGGTGTCGACGTCCTCGGCGTGATACGCGGCGACGCCGAACCGCGTGAGCGGCTGTTCGGCTACCACCGTACCCCACGGTTGCCGCCGAACTTCACCGCGATGGTTCGAGAAGAAGACTGGAAGTACGTCTTCATGCGCAACGGCGGCCGAGAGCAGTTGTTCGACCTCTCGACGGATCCCAACGAACTCGACGAGTGCAGCGACGCGTTTCCCGAGAAGACGGCCGCTCTTCGGGCGGCACTCGTGGAGAAACTGACCGCCGAAGGACAGACCGAGTTCGTCGAGAACGGACGGCTTCGTCGTGCGCCCTACCAGCAAATCGACATGGGGCGGTTGGTCCGCAAGCCGTATCCGGAGGCCCCGGAGGACGTACTGGCAGAGTTAGAGTGAGGCTGTCAGTCCGACCGCGCGACTCGGTCGACGAACGCCTCGGGTAAGTCGTCGACTTCGCCCGCCTGCACCTTCCAGAGGTTCGCGTACAGTCCGTCCGCCTGCAGTAGCTCCTCGTGGTCCCCGCGTTCGACGATTTCACCGTTCTCTAAGACGAGAATCGTGTCCGCCCCTTTCACCGTCGAGAGACGGTGAGCGATGAGAAACGTCGTCCGGTCGGCCGTAATCCGATCTAGCGACCGTTGGATGAGCATCTCCGTCTCGGTGTCGACGTCGCTCGTCGCTTCGTCGAAGACGAGCACTTCGGGGTCCGTGAGAATGACGCGGGCGATGGCGATGCGCTGGCGTTGGCCACCCGAGAGCTTCACGCCCTGCTCTCCGACCTCCGTCTCGTACCCGTGTCTCAGGTCGGTGATGAACCCGTGGGCTTCGGCCGCCTTCGCGGCTTCGACGACTGCCTCGTCCTCGGCGACGGCGAACGTCCCGTAGGTGATGTTCTCGCGAATCGTGCCGCCGAAGAGGTAGTTCTCCTGGCTCACGTAGCCGATGGCATCGCGGAGACTCGACAGTGAGAGCGTCCGGACGTCGTGGCCGTCGAGTGCGACACGTCCGTCGTCCACGTCGTACATCCGCATCAGCAGTTGCAGGACGGTCGACTTCCCGGCCCCCGTGGGACCGACGAGCGCAACCGTCTCTCCAGGGTCGACTTCGAAGTCGATGCCCGTGAGTACGGGGTCGTCTCCCGCGTCGTAACCGAACGTCACGTCGTCGTACGCGACGCGTCCGTCCGGAGCGGTCAGGTCTCGGGCGTCCGGCGGGTCGTCGACGCCGACGGGCATCTCCTGCAGGCCGACGACGCGCTTCCCGGAGGCGCGGGCGTTCTCGTACTGCTCGATGAACACCGCAATCTGTTTGAGCGGGCCGGTGAATCGCTGGCTCATGAAGAGGAACGTCACCAGCGCGCCGACGGTGAGCGTCCCCGAGAGCAACGGAGGCGGCCCGACGACGACCCAGTAGCCGCCGACGAGGAACGTCACGGCGAACGAGGCGTTCGTGACCAGGCTACTCCCGGGGTGATACACCGTGGCGAGTTTGATTCGGTCCCAGTTCGTCTCGAAGTAGCGGTAGGAGACGTCGGCGACTCGTTCGGACTCGTAGGGTTCGGTGGCCATCGTCTTGATGAGGTCGATACCTCCGAGGTTGTTCTCCAATCGAGTGTTCATCGCGCCGACGCTCCCGCGAATCGCGTCGTAGACCGGTTCCACTCGGCGCATGAACCAGAGGGTGAACAGCGTGAGCAGCGGCACGGCGAGAAGTGTGATGACCGCGAGTTGCCAGTTGAGATAGACCAGAAACGCCGTGATGCCGACGAGCACGGTGACGATTCGCACCGCCCTCGTGAGCGCGTCGTCGAAGAACTGCTCGAAGTTCGAGATATCGTTGTTGAGGATGCTCATCAGCTCGCCTTTCTGCTGGTTGTCGAAAAAGGCCATATCCAGCCGCTGCAGTTTGTCGTACGTGTTCGTCCGCACGACGTACATCAGGTGGTGACTGTAGTAGTCCGTCGTGAGCATCCGGACCGTAGAGAGCACCGCCGTCAGCGCGAAACAGCCGAAGATGAGCGCGAACGAGAACCATAGTTGATCGATTCTCGCGGAGGGAATCCACGCCTCGGGAACGAACGGCAACTGATACGCCGTCTGCTGGGTGAACACGGCGTCGATAGCGACACCCAAGACGAACGGCGGGACGAGCGACGCCAACCGCTCGAACAGCCCCGTGAAGAGTCCGACGCCGAAGTAGCCGAGTCGGTCGGTCCCAAACGCCGAAAAGAGCCTCCAAAGAGGTCGCTCGACACCGTCTCGGTACCACTCGAAGGTATGGCTCTCGTCGGTCACGTCCCGTCTCTCGATGTGGGATGGTGACATATGGCTTTACCTTCCCGCTATTTTCACCGTAGTCTCGTAGTCGTACCGCTTCGGTCCGGCCGACAGCCGACGGAACTCGACGACGAGTCGTCTCTGACCTCGGAGCTGTACGACCGGTGGTCCGAGAACAGGGAGAAGCTTTGTGTGCCCGCTGAGAGAGATGCGTGTATGATTAGCAACACTCCCGTCTCTGACGGAGTGCAACTCGTCTCAGACGGCGTTACAGCGGACGTATACGTCGACGAGAGCGACGCCGACGTCGTGAACATCGCCGCCGAAGATTTCCGAGCGGACGTCGAGCGAGTCACAGACTATCGACCCGAACTCGTCACCACACTCGACGACCTCTCGTCTATCGCCGTTATCGTCGGAACGGTCAGAAGCGCCGAGGGCATCCATCGCTGTCTGGACGACTGTGACGGCGTCGACGTCGAGGCGTTAGCCGACGAACGAGAGAGTTTCGTCATTCAGACGGTCGAGGACCCGCTTCCGAACGTTCGTTCTGCCGTCCTGATTCTCGGGAGCGACCGACGCGGAACCGCGTTCGGCGTCTACGAACTGTCGAAGCAGGTCGGTGTCTCGCCGTGGTACTGGTGGGCGGACGTCGCTCCCGACAGTCAGGAGACGGTCGTCGTCGAACCCGGTACGTATCGCTACGGCCCGCCATCGGTCGCGTACCGTGGAGTCTTCCTCAACGACGAGGACTGGGGCCTCCGACCGTGGGCGTCCGAGACGTTTGCGCCGGAAGAGGCCGCCGAGCGACCCGGACTCGGGCCGACGACCTACGCCAAGATTTTCGAACTCCTGCTCCGACTCAAGGCGAACACGGTTTGGCCCGCGATGCATCCGGGGACGAAGGCGTTCTACCGCTACCCCGAGAACGCCGACATCGCCGACCAGTACGCTATCGTCGTCGGGACCTCACACTGTGAGCCGATGCACCGGAACAACGTCGACGAGTGGGAGGAGTCGTTCGGCGAGTGGAACTACGCGACCAACCGCGGCCGCGTGCTGGAGTACTGGCGCACACGGGTCGAGTCGGTCTCGGCGTACGAGAACGTCTTCACGCTCGGGATGCGCGGCATCCACGACTCGGGGATGCCGGGCGGCGACACGGAACCGGAGACCCGCGAGTTACTTCAGGCGGTCCTCGACGACCAGCGACAGCTGTTGGCGACGACGCACGACCGCCCAGTCGAAGCGATTCCACAGGTGTTCTGCCCGTACAAGGAGGTCCTCGACCTCTATCGGAGCGGGCTCGACGTCCCCGACGACGTCTGTCTGATGTGGCCAGACGATAGCCACGGCTATCTCCGTGAGCTCCCGACCGAAACAGAGCGGGCGCGAGCCGGCGGGTCGGGTGTCTACTACCACCTCTCCTACTGGGGCCGTCCACACGACTACCTCTGGCTGTCGAGCGTCCCGCTCGGCGTCGTCTCGACGGAGATGCAGAAGGCGTACGACGCCGGGGCGCGGGAGTGCTGGGTGGTGAAC
This sequence comes from Halogranum rubrum, assembly GCF_900114455.1. Lineage (GTDB taxonomy): Archaea > Halobacteriota > Halobacteria > Halobacteriales > Haloferacaceae > Halogranum > Halogranum rubrum. The sequence goes on from NZ_FOTC01000004.1 coordinate 130,568, forward strand.
GTCGGCGACATCAAGCCGACCGAGAAGGAACTGGAGTTCTTCCTCGACCTCGCGTGGGACGTCGACCTCGGTGGTCACGAGTCACCAACCGCGTGGCTGTCCGACTGGGCGGCCCGTGAGTTCGGCGACGCCCACGCCGGCGAGGTTGCCGACATCCTGTCCGAGTACTACCGACTTTCGCTCGCCCGTAAACCCGAGCACATGGGTTGGTCGAGAGTGTATCCCGACACACAGCCCGGCGACCCCGAGTTCAGCTTCACCCACGCGGGCGACGAGGCTCACCGTCGACTGCGGGCGTTCGCCGACCTTGCCGAGCGGGCGGAAGCAGTCTACGATGCACTCCCGGCGGCACGACAGCCGAGTTTCTACCAGTTGGTGCTGTACCAACTGCGGTGCAGCGCCGCGATGTCCGAGAAGTATCTCCACGCGGCGCGAAGCCGCTTCTACGCCGACCACGGGCGTGTGAGTGCGAACCGATACGCCGACGCCGCGTTGGATGCGCACGACCGAATCCGAGCGGAGACCGACCACTACAACGAGACGCTGCTCGACGGTAAGTGGGACGGGATGATGTGCGCCTCACCGCGGGACCTCCCCGTCTTCGACCCACCCGAGGTGGACCGGGTCACACCGAACGAAGGTTCGGCACTCGGCGTCGCCGTCGAAGGACGTCGCCACCCACTCGACGGTGGCGCAGAGCCCGATGGAGTCCACGGGAAGTTGCCGACGTTCCACGCCGACGTCGAGCGTACGCACTTCGTCGACCTGTTCAACCGCGGTGACACACCGTTCGGATGGGCGGCGGCGACGAGTCACGACTGGATCGACCTCGGCGACGAGACGGGGACCGTCGCCGACGAACGTCGCCTCCGGATCAGCGTCGACTGGGAGGCGATGCTCGAAACTCGGGAGAAGGGGACGATAACGGTCACTGGCGCGGGTGCGACGTATCGAATCGGCGTCGAGGCAAGCCGATCGACACACGACTCCGAGCGAGACGTAGCCGCAGACTTCGTCGAGGTGGACGGCGTCGTCGCCATCGAAGCCGAACACGCCAGTCGGACGACGACGGGGTCGCCCGGGCGGTGGGTGTCCTGTGACGCTCCCGGTCGGCTCTCGGGGGCGACCGTGTGCACCGAGCCGACGCGCTTTCCGAGTCACGACTCACGCGCCACCGCTCCGTGTCTCGAATACGACGTCGCACTCGACTCGTACGGGACGGCGACCGTCGACGTGCAGTGTCTCCCCACACAGGCGCTGAACGACCATCGAGACCTCCGGTACGCCGTCGCGTTCGACGACGGTCCTCGAACTGTCGTCTCTGTCGACCCGGAGGGCGACGAACACCACCCGGAGTGGCAAGCGAACGTGTTGCGCGGCGCTGCAATCGGCACGTCCGAACACGACGTCGACGCCGCCGAAGCACACACGCTCCGGCTGTGGGCGCTCGACCCCGGACTCGTCGTCGACCGAGTCGTCGTCTACACCGACGCCGAGCGAGCGACGTACCTCGGTCCGCGCGAGACGGCCATCGACGACTGAGTTCGTTCGAGTCCGCCCGTTCACCGCACGGAGACGAGCCCCGAACCGGAGCTTTTTGTCCCCGCTCGACGGTCATACGAATATGACACAGCCCACGTCTGACTCGGGAACGGCGGCCGGTTCGAACGTCCGCGTCGGTGTCCGGACCCGCTCGCTCGCCGATGCTCGACTCCAGTTCGTCCGCCAACTCGGTGCGACGGACGTCTTCGTCGACCACGCCGACGTCGAGGAGGAACCCGACGACTTCAACGACCGCGACGGCGGGGAGACGCTCGCCGTCGGACGCGACAGGATTCCGACGGTCGAAGAACTCGTCACCGCTCGCGAACGAGTCGAAGCGGCCGGTCTCTCGCTGACGGGTATCCAGTCGCTCCCCTACTCGCTCTACGGCGACATCATGTTCGGTCGCGACGGGGCCGACACGGCGCTCGACCAGATCACGACGCTGATTCGGAACCTCGGGGAAGCAGGGGTCCCGATTCTCGGCTACCAGTGGAACCCGCGTGGCGTCGTCCCGATGCGAACGACACCGGTGACGCTCCGCGGTGAGGCGGTCGGAACCGCCTTCGACCTCGACGAACTCGACGACCCCGACGCGCTCGCACCGGGTCTCGACAGGGCATACACCGAGGCAGAGTTCTGGGACAACTACGAGCGGTTCCTCGAAACCGTCCTCCCGGTCGCCGAGGAGGCGGGCGTGCGACTCGCGCTCCACCCCGTCGACCCTCCGGTGCTGGAGTCGTTGGGTGGCATCCCGAGACTCTTCCGCAACGTCGAGAACTTCGAGCGGGCGATGGATCTCGTGCCGAGCGACAACCACGGCCTGAAGCTCTGTCTCGGTTGTTTCTCACAGATGGGCGAGGACGTCGAGGCAGTGCTCAGACGCTTCGGTGAACGCGACGACATCGTCTTCATCCACTTCCGCGACGTCGTCGGGACCGTCCCGAAGTTCCACGAGACGTTCGTCGACGAGGGGAACTTCCACACCGCCGACGTCGTTCGGACGCTCGACGACATCGGCTACGACGGCGTCGTGATTCCAGACCACGTCCCGAAGATGGCCGGGGACGACGACTGGCGACATCGAGCGCGTGCGTTCACCGTCGGCTACCTCCGCGGTGTCGTCGACAGCGTCGCGTCCGAACGCTGAGGCCGGACCTCCGAGACCGTTAACGCGTCTCGATTTCGACCCGTTCGCCCGTCTCGTCCGACCGGTGAATTGCCTCGACGACCGTCATATCGAAGAGGCCGTGTTCGCCGTCGGGATGAATCTCGGCGTCGCCGAGTAGTCGGTCGGCGAAGTAGTCGAACTCGTACTCCATCTCGTCGACTTCGTCCAGTTCCGTGTGTTCGACGTCGACCGAGAGGTCGCCCTTCTTTACGTGCAGTTGACACTCACCGTGGAACGCGGGACTGAGCTCCAACTGACCCTCGGTTCCGGTTATCCGGAGCATCGTGTCCTGTTGGGCGTTCTGTGAGGCCGTCGAGACCATCTGTATCCCGTCGCCGAAGTCGAGCATGAACGAGGCGCGTTCGTCGTCCAACCCCTCGAACGCCTCGTGTTCGGAGTAGAGTTGGGCTTGGACAGAACGCGGGTCTCGGTCGAGGAGGAAACGGGCCGTGTTGATGGAGTAGATTCCGAGGTCCATCACCGACGTGCCGTAGCCCGTGAGGTCGGGGTTCAGTCGCCACTGGTCGGGGTCCGGGATCATCTCCAGCAACGGCTGGGAGTTGTTGCCGTAGACGTACACGGGGTCGCCGATGAACCCCGACTCGACGAGTTCGCGGGCGCGGCGAACCGCCGGTTCTGTCTGCATCCGATAGGCGACCATCAACGGAACGTCTGCCGTGTCGCAGGCGTCGACCATCCGCTCGGCGCGCTCGACGTCGGCCTCCATCGGTTTCTCACAGAGCACGCCCTTGCCGAGTCTCGCCGCCGTCTCGGCGTATTCGAGGTGGTAGGCGTTCGGCGTCGCGATGTACACCACGTCGTACTCGTCGGCGGCGACACCGTCGTGGAACTCGTCGTACGTGATTCCGGTCTCGACGTCGCTCGTCTGGGCGATGCGCTCGGCTTTCTCTTTCGAACTACTCACCAGCGTCGTCACTTCGCAGAGTGACGAGGCCTCGATGGCCGGAATCGCCACGTCGGTCGTCCACCACCCCAGTCCGACCAGCGCGTAGCGAACCGTCCCCTCGGACTGGGTCTTCCAATCTTGCTCGTCGTACCGTTCGAGCCAGTTGTCGAGTGTCATACGCCCCCATCACCACCGTAGGGCAAAAGGATTCGGTGGCGAAGCGCCCGACTAGACCGCGACTGTCGGCTGTAGTCTCCCTTCGCCACGGTCACGAGACGAACTCGGCCGCCCACACGGGGATGACGACGCTCTCGCCGCGTCGGGCGAAGGGTAGAAGAGCGGTCACAGAGCATCTGTCCGACAGTTCAACAGTGTCTCACCGTCGGACGTCTCGGCTACGACGCCGTCGTCGACCCGTTCGAACGTCGGCCTTCCTCGCCAGACCGTCTCACTGTCGGGACTGGCGACGACTGCCGAAGCGAGCCAGTGTTCGCCCGGTTCGTGCGTCGCCCGCAGCGTCGGGACGACCGTTCGGGGACGAGTGAAGTTGGTGTTCGGATTCTGGGTGACGACGACAGGTGTCCGGTCGCCGAACCCGTCGGTAATCTCGCTCACGCCGTTCGGATAGCGAGCGAGTGCTGTCCCACTCTGACAGACGTGTGTGACGTTCGAGTCGTCGTCGTCACCGGTCTTGTCCGATGCGAACCCGCCTTCTTCGCTGTGGACGAGGCGGTCCGTCTGCAGTCGGTGGACGCGCACGTGCCACGGGAGATTCGGGGCGAGCCACGTCTCGACGCTCACGCCGTCCCACGGGTCCCAGCGAGACCGGAGGGTCGTGCCGTCCATCGCCGTTCTCGTCGCTGAGGCGGGAATCGTGTACTGGTCGCCGTCGAGGCTAAGCGCGAGGGCGCTGTCGTGACCCGCCTGTCCCACTCCGGACGTTCGGTCGGCCACGGAGAAGCCGAACTGCGTCGAGTAGGCGAACTTCGTGTACTTCTCGCGTCCGTGGACGCTGGCCTGTGGGAGCGAGAGCGCGAAGTGGTGGTCGTCGCCTCGGCAGATGACTTTCTTCGCTTCGGGTTGTGCCGTCGTGTCCGGCAGACTCGGGAGTGGCTCCTCGTCGGCCCGCCAGAACGGATGGTCTCGGTCCAGCGCGAGGGGGAGGAACGCTTTCATGGCCCAGTACGGCGAGTTCGGTGAGTTGTACGGCTCGGAGAGTTTCAACGACGGATATCGGTACCCGACCGACAGCAACCCGCCGTCGGTGAATATCGGTTGGTCTAGCCACCAGCGGACGTTCCGCGCCCAGAGTCCGCGAACGACACCCCACGGGAGCGCTTCGACGTCAGCAAACGCCAGCCCGCCCCAGAACGACGCCTGTGCGAAGCGGTAGGTCAGACTCCGTCCGTACGGAAGCGCCCGTCCGTCCTCGTCGAACCAGTGAACGTGCGCAGTCGCAAACGTTTCCGCTCTCGCCCGGAGTCGGTTCGCTCGTTCAGGGTCCTCGTCGCCGGCGACCGTCGCATAGATGAGTCCGTAGAGATGCATCGCCCACGGAAGGTAGTAGTCGACCGGGCTCTTCGCCTCCTCCGGGCCGTCTGCGTACCACCCGTCGCCGAGAGAGAACGTTTCGAGTCGGTCGAGCGTGGACTGGGTGAGTTCCCAGTCGTGACGCGCCCCCACCGACCGGAGTCCTACGTTCACCATCACCCGGAAGAACAGCCAGTTGCTGTCGTGGAGTTCGGCGTCGTTGATCTGGTTCAACCACGTGACCAGTCGTGCCCGTTCGTCCTCCGAGAGCGGGTCCCAGAGGTGCTCCGGCGTGAGCGCGAGGCCGACGCCGATAGCGGCCATCTCGACGTGCTTCTGTGAGTAGTCGTCCGCACTACCCCAGTACTCCTCGTGGGACGGGTCCGTCCCGTTGACGAGTCCGGTCCGAAACAGCGACCACTGGTCGAATTCGCCGTGAACGCCTAACGGAACCAGACCCCACAGCGGCCGTGCGAACCCCTCCAGTTCGGCCGCGACGTCCGGGAACTGAGCCCCGGTCGCCGTCGGTCTCACTCGCGCCCTGCCAGGGCTGACGTGCGTAAGCAGCGGTTCGACGAGTTGGCGCACTGCCCGTTCGAAGTCACGTCGCGTCTGGAGCGGATTCTCTCTCGCTGGATTCATCGGGTGAGTATGCCGACTCCACTCGTAAATATCGTTCTCCAGCCTGAATCCGACGCCGCTCGGTCAGCCACCAGAAGTCACAGAACAGCTATGTCGGAGGCTGTCCATCGTGCGGACGAAGCTGTCACACTCACATGGCCACTCTCCATCCAGAGATACAGACTGTCCTCGAGGAGCACGACGCAGACGGTGTTCCACGACTGAGTTCGCTCTCGGTCGCCGGCGCCCGAGAACTGCAGGCAGAGCTGTTCCAACCCCCCGAAGAGCCGATGCCCGTCGGAAGCATCAGCGAGTACCGCATCCCCGGCCCCGAGTCAGAGATTCCGATTCGCGTCTACGAACCGACGGGGTCGGGACCGTTTCCCGTCCTCGTCTACGTCCACGGCGGTGGCTGGGTCGTCGGTGACCTGGAGGGCGTCGACCCCATCTGTCGGCTCCTGACGGAAACCGTCGGCTGCGCCGTCGTCTCGGTCGACTACCGACTCGCGCCCGAACATCCGTTTCCGGCACCCGTCGAGGACTGCTACGCGGCGACGCAGTGGATAGTAGCGAACCCGGAGGTCGCCCACGCGGACCCGACGCGAGTCGCGGTCGGGGGCGACAGCGCCGGTGGCAACCTCGCCGCGGCCGTCGCCCAACTCGCTCGTGACCGCGGCGGCCCGACCCTCGACTACCAACTCCTGCTCTATCCGGTCACGAACCACGCCTTCGACACCGAGTCGTACGAGGCGAACGCCGAGGGGTACTTCCTGACCAGACGCGACATGCGGTGGTTCTGGGACCTGTATCTCGACGACGAACTCGACGGGAGAAATCCGTACGCCTCCCCGTTGCAAGCACGCGACCTCTCGGGGCTCCCACCGGCGACGGTGATTACGAGCGAGTTCGACCCGCTCCGAGACGACGGCGTCGCCTACGCCGAGCGGTTGTCAGCGGCGGACGTGCCGGTCGAACACCGTGAGTACGAAGGGACGATTCACGGGTTCGTCACGATGCTCGTCGACCCCGACTTAGACGTCGCCAGAGACGCTATCGCCGCGTGCAGCGCGGACCTTCGAGATGCCTTCAGCCGATAGCCAACAGCCGGAGTCGTCTCTCGAGGGCGCACTGTGCGGTACGTCACCAGAAAACGTTTTACCACCCTCCGTGGCAGTAGTTACTAGATGGAGTACGACGACGTCTCGTTTCACAACGTCGGAGAGTTACGGCCCGTCGACGGTAGCGACGGACGAAAGCTGCAGCGCGTCCCCGAGTCCGTTCGACAGTCGCTGAACGAGAAGGCACAGGACGTCATGTACCGACCGGCCGGAGCGGAGATACGATTCGTTCCTACCGACGGGTCGGTCGACGTGACGCTCTCGTCGCCCGACGGAACCTGCGAGGTGGTCCCATTTTGGGGACCGTTCATGAGTTCCGATCACCGTCACCTCGGGACGGAGCCGGAGACGTTCACGTTCGAGGTTCCGGACCGAGTGACCCACCTCAACCCCGACGACTTCGCGTTCGCACCGGGTGTCTGTCGACTCGCGCTCTGGGGCGGGTCGGTGGTCGTCCACGACGTCGAAGGCGCTCGCCGTCCACCGACCGAGGCCGAACTCCCCGACCGGCAGTATCTGGCGTACGGGACGTCCATCACCTTCGGGAGCAACGCGACCGGGGTCAACCTCTCGTACCCGTGGCGACTCGGGGAGTCGCTCGGTGCCGACGTACTCAACCTCGGCTGTCCGGGGTCGGCTTTCTGTGAGCCGGAACTGGCAGACTACGCCGCGAGTCTCGACTACGACGTGGCGACGCTCGCGCTCTCGGTGAACATGATAGCCGTCGGGTTCTCCACAGAGACCTTTCGAGAACGGGCGCGCTACTTCGTCGAGACTGTCGCCGAGGGAAATCCGGACGCCCCCGTCGCCGCCATCACGCTGTTTCCCTTCTTCGCCGACGTCGTCGACGACCCCGAGGCCGACGAGATGGTATCGACCCCGACGGCGTACCGGGAGGCACTCCGCGAGATAGCCGCCGAGGCACCGTCGAACGTCGCCGCGGTGGACGGACCCGACCTCCTCGGCGTCGAGGGACTGACGACGGACCTCGTCCACCCGTCGGACCGCGGGATGGGGCAGATTGCGGCGGGGTTGGCCCGCCACTTCGGCGTCGAGTGACCGGGCGCACCGGCGGAGGAAGATTTAGTACGTCGGTCGGTGGACGTGCATACGACAATGGTACTCGATTCACACACCCACTCGTGGGGGCCGCCGAGTGCGGACCACCCGTGGGTTAACGGGCCAATCGTCGAGAACGACGTCGCCGACTACTCAGTCTCGACGGTCTTTCGGAACGAAGCGCTGTTGGCAGAGATGGACGCCGCAGGTGTCGACGAGGCGGTCGTCGTCGGTTATCCCGTCTGTGAGTGGACGGACAACTGGTACACGGTCGAGGCGGCCGAAGAGCACGACCGACTGTACGGCATCGTCATGGTCGACCAGTTCGCCGACGACGCCGCGCAGACGCTCAGAGACGCGATGGCCGTCGACGACGTACTCGGCTTCCGACTCGGCGGAATCTGTCCGTACGACCGCATGTGGGAGACGTTCGATACGAGCGTCACGTGGCTTCGGGACGCTATCCACGAGACCGAGTTCTGGAACGTTGCCGTCGAGACTGACGCCGTCGTACAAGTGCTCGTCCACGTCGACCAACTGGACCAAGCGGTCGAACTCGTCGAAGCGTATCCCGAGTTGACGTTCCTGTTCGATCACTTCGCCTATGCGGATCCGGAGACGCCACTCGACGAGGGGGGCTTCGACCGGTTCGCCGACCTCGCCGAATACGACTCCGTCGGGGTGAAGATTTCGGAGGTCGTCCACCAGTCGAACACGGGCTACCCGTACACCGACATGCACGACCACGTCCGCTGGTTACTCGACGCGTTCGGCCGCGAACGAGTCGTCTGGGGTTCGGATTTCCCCAACGTCAGCGACGAAGCGAGGTACGAAGAGACGCTGACGTGGCTCGACCACGTCGACGAACTCTCCGACGTCGACCGTGAGTGGCTGACTGGTCGCTCGTTCCGCCGTCTCACGGGTCTCGAATAGCGTCGTCCAGCCCGTTTTAGGTAGTGCGACCATCGCCGAGCGAACAGTCTCTACCTCTAGTCGTCGTGTGCTGAACGAGATTTTGGCGCGAACGTCCGGCATCGTCGGACGAAGAAGCGAAAAACGCAGCCATCCACCGCACTCACGCACGAGACGAACTGTATCTTCCGAATACAGGCAGTGTGGCAGTCTAAGTCGCGCCTATTTCAACCGCACGATTACAGCACTACGGACGTAACACTCTACGCGACGAGGCCGAGCGACGCTTCGACACGACGTTCAGTGTTCGGGAATACCGGACGTGTAGCCTCTCCGCACATGGTCACAGTGGCGCTGTGAACCACTCCGTGGGCAGTTGGACGTATCTGTGGGTGTCACGTTCTATGCGCTATCGAGTGACGTCCGGTAATATCGGATAGTGAGGAGTGTACCGAGTCGGTCGTCAGTGGCCCGTCTGGGGGTCGAGTCCTGTCTCGTAGTCGCTCTCCCGGACTATTGGTTAGTCGGCGAAGCTGAACACGGGTTTGATGACTTCCGAGTTGAGAAACGCCTCGAACGCACGTGCGGGGTTGGACGTCGAGAACGACGTGTCGACGATGTCGTCGGCGTCGATAGTTCCGTTCTCCATGAGACGAAGCGCCTGCTCGAAGTTCGACCACGTCGAGCCGTAGGAGGTGTTGATGTCGATCTCCCCGCGAACGACCGGCGTCATAAACACGTTACTCGGTTCGCCGGGGAGTCCGACGACGACGACCTGCCCGCCTTTTCGTGTGACGTCGATACCTGTCTCGACGCCGCTTCGGTGACCCGTCGTATCGAAGACGACGTCGAACCCGCCGCCGTTGGTCCGACTGTCGACTTCGTCTTCGAGTGAGTGAGACTCGACGTCGATGGTGTCGATGCCGAGACGCCGCATCTGAGGGAGTCGCGACTTCGCGTCTTGTCCGAGACCGGAGAGGAGAACGTTCGCACCCATCGAATCGGCGATAGACGCGACGAGAACACCGATCGGACCGGGGCCTTCGACGAGAACCTGGTCGCCAGGTGTGACGTCCGACTGCGAGAACACTGCTCGAGTCGCGATACTCGTGGGTTCTGTAATCGCAGCGTGACTCAGTGAAACGCTGTCCGGAATCGGATGCAAGTGGTGCGGTTCGACCACCGTGTACTCGGCGTACGCACCGTCACGATGCATCCCAGTAATCGAGAAGTTCTGACACACGTTCTCTTGGCCGTTTCGGCACTGAAAACACTCTCCACAGTGGTGAATCGGTTCTTCGACGACACGCTGACCTTCTCGAATACTCGTTACCTGGTCGCCGACCTCGACGACTTCGCCGGAGTATTCGTGTCCCATGATACGAGGGATGGGAATCCACTCGTATCCACCTTCGTACTTATACGCGTGTGCGTCGCTTCCGCAGAGTCCTGCGGTGTGTACACGTACCAGTACCTCGTTGGGACCGGGTGTCGGTTGTTCGCCTTCCTGAACTTCGACAGCTTCTGGACCGGTTTGGACTATCTGCTTCATACACAAGTAGCTCCTTTCGAGCTTTCGCTACTGCAACTGTGCGCACTAGGTATAAAGATGTTGGGGGGGAACACGACCGAACGGTCCGGAATTCGTCCGTTTCTGGCCCTCTCAGAGCGTGACGTCGACTGTAGTCCCCGTTCGGGCGGCCTCGTACGCCGCTTCGAGCAGCGCCGTCACTCGAAGTGCGTCTTCGGCCGTCGCGGGAGGTTCCGAACCCGTCTCTATCGCCTCGACGAGTGCCTCGAACTTCGTCTGTGTCGCCGCGTCGTCCACCTCGGGCCACGTCCGCTGGCCGTCCTCGTCGACGAGCGAGAGTTCCCGTGGCTCCCACCCTTCGCCTTCGAGATACACCCCGCCCTCCTCGTCCCACAGGTGGATATGTTCCATCGTCCCGGGAGCGATGCCCGAGTCACCGAAAGCGGCGATAGCGCCGTTGTCGAACGTGACCGTCATCGCAGACCGCTTGTCGATACGCTGGTCGTCGTCGTCGAACTCCATCTGAGCCGTGACGGACACCGGCGTCAGTCCGGTCAACCAGAGGACGGACTCGACGACGTGCGTACCCACGCTGAACAGATGTCCGCCACCACCGACCTCCGGGTCCATCCGCCAGTTCGTTCCTCGGTCGTAGTGGTGTCGCCAGTCTTGCGTGAGCGAACCGGTGATGAACGTCGGTTCGAGGTCGCTGTCCTGCCATCTGCGCCGAGCGGCGACGAAACTAGGGTTCAGATGCCGCTGGTAGCCAGCCATCAACACGTTCGACTCGTCTCGAACCCACTGCGCGACTTGCCTCGCTTCCTCGACGTCGACGACGACGGGTTTCTCACAGAGCACGTGGAGACCCCTGTCGAAGGCTTCCCGAATCTGGTCGAAGTGAAACCCGGGCGGTGTCGCGATGATGACGACGTCGAGCGACTCCTCGGCGTACATCGCCGCTTCGTCGGTGTAGAGTGACGATTCGTCGACGTCGAACTCCTCGCTCGCTCGTGAGAGGTTGTCCGTGTTCACGTCGACGACGGCTTCGATTACCCCATTCGAGTGTGCGCGAACCTCGTTCGCGAGGTGGTAGCCGATACCGCCCATGCCGATGATACCAGTTCGGAACATCTCGTGTACCGGCTTTCGCGCGTGCTAATGAGCGTTTTCCTTCACGAGGTCCGACCACCGGCCGGGAAACGCTTATCTTGTGACCGAAAGGACCTGTGAGTAGAGTCGATGACAGAGCACACCAAGACCGTCTCGGAAGCGTCGCGCTCGCTGGCGGGTGAGTGGCGGTTCTCGCTGGATGCCGACGACGTGGGCCTCGACGAACGGTGGTTCACCTCGGCGTTGGGCGACACGATACGCTTGCCCGGGACGACAGACGAAGCGAAGAAGGGCGAACCGAAGTCGACACGCGAACCGAACCACCTCACACGAACTCACCCGTACGAGGGTCCCGCGTGGTATCAGCGACGAGTGACGGTTCCCGAGCGATGGGCCGGGAGGCGACTCACGCTGACGCTCGAACGAACCCGGTCGACGCGAGTCTGGGTCGACGACACCGAAGTCGGCCGCTGTGACTCGCTCTCGACGCCACAGGAGTACGACCTCACCGACGCGCTCGAACCCGGTGAGCGGTTGCTGACGATTCGCGTCGACAACGACTCGTCGGTCCTGTCGTTACCGGGCGTCCAGCGGTCGCATATGGCGACGGAACACACGCAGACGAACTGGAACGGTATCGTCGGCGACATCCGACTAGCGGCGACGCCGCTCGTGTGGGTCGAAGACGTGCGTGTGACGCCAGACACTACCGGTGTCGCACAGGTCGACGTCACGCTCGGAAACCGAACCGACGAGGCAGTCGACGGCCGTCTCTCGCTCGCCATCGCCGACAAGTTCGACAGAGAGAATGCACCGACAGACTCGGACGAACCGGGTGAATTACTCGAAACGAGTACGGCGGTGACCGTCGAGGCGATGTCGACCGAGACACCCGAATCCGCGGCGTCAACCACAGTCTCGCTGACGTGTGACCTCGGCGACGACCCGGCCCGCTGGGACGAGTTCGCACCCGTGTCGTACAGCCTGTCGGTTCGACTGGAGGCGACGCTGCCTGCCAGCGACGGCGAATCGCGAGTGACGCACTCGAAGACGACGCCGTTCGGTGTCTGTGATTTCGACACCGAGGCGACGAAGTTCGTCGTCAACGACCGGACGACGTTCCTGCGCGGCAACGTCGACTGCTGTATCTTCCCGGAGACGGGCTACGCGCCCACGACTCGGGCGGCCTGGCGTGACGTGTTCGAGACGGCGCGCGAGTACGGTCTCAACCACTACCGCTTCCACAGTTGGTGCCCGCCGGCGGCCGCCTTCGAGGCTGCCGACGAACTCGGCGTCTACCTCCAACCCGAACTACCCTTCTGGAACAGTGAGACGGCTCTCGAAGACGAGGAGTCGCGCGCGTTCTACCGCGCCGAGGCCGAGCGCATCCTCGACGCGTACGGCAACCATCCCTCGTTCGTCATGTTCGCACTCGGGAACGAGTTGTGTGGGAGCCACGAGGCGATGGTCGGACTCGTCGACCACTGCCGTGAGTACGACGGCCGGCCGCTGTACGCGATTGGCGCGTACAACTTCCTCAGCGAGTCGACGGTGACGGAGACGGACGACTACTGGATCACCGCGTCGGCACCGTCGGTCCGAGACGACGCCGACAGCGAACGGCGACTCGTCCGTGCGGCCGAACTCGACGAGCGGTCGCCGTCGACGACCCGAGACTACGACGACGTCGTCGACGATATCCCGATTCCCGTCGTCTCACACGAGATCGGACAGTACCAGTTCTATCCCGACTTCACCGAACTGCCGAAGTACACCGGCGTGCTCCGTGCCCGCAACCTCGAACTCGTCCGCGACCACTTGGAAGCACACGGGATGCTCGACCGTGCGGCCGAGTTCGCGCACGCTTCGGGGCGACTCGCGCTTCGGTGTTACCGCGAGGACGTCGAGGCGACGCTCAGAACGAAGCAACTCGGGGGGTTCCAACTGCTCGCGCTCCAAGACTTCCCCGGCCAGGGGACCGCACTCGTCGGCATCCTCGACTCGTTCATGGACTCGAAAGGTGTCGTCACGCCCGAGACGTGGCGGAACTTCTGTGGGCCGACCGTCCCGCTCGCACGGATGGACGCACGGACCTGGGAGACAGACGAGATGTTCGTCGCGACACTCCAACTCGCACACTACGGACCGTCGGCGCTCACGGGTATCGACACCCGCTGGTCGCTCCGTACTGCAGACGGTGAGACTGTCGCCTCGGGGACGGTCGTCCCGACGGACGTCCCGCAGGGGACACTGACCGACCTCGGACGAGTCGAAGTCGACTGCGGCGGCGTCGACGCTCCGGAGTCACTCTCGTTCGAGATGTCGGTGACGTGTGCCGAGTGTGACCTCGACGTTCAAAACCAGTACGACGTGTGGGTCTACCCGGAGGACGCATCGGAACCTGTCGTCTCGGAACCGAACACCGACGAGCCAACTGCCGACGAGTCGAGCGTGGGAGGGCCGAGCGACGGCGGAGACGGAGTCGTCGTCAGCCGAGCGTTCGACGACGCGACACGGGCGCTGTTGGCGGAGGGAGAGAGCGTCCTCCTCGTCCCGGAACACGACGACCTTCGGTACGCCGTCGACGGGACGTTCCAGCCGGACTTCTGGTCGTACGCCCTGTTCAAGCGGCGAGCACCGCCGGGAACGATGGGGCCGACCTTCGACGCGACACACCCACTGTTCGCCTCGTTCCCGACCGATGACCACGGCGACTGGCAGTGGTGGCATCTCCTGAAGCACTCTCGGCCAATCGTCCTCGACGACGCACCCGACGAGTACGACCCGCTCGTCCAGATGGTCGACAACATCGAGCGCAATCAGAAGCTCGGACTCGTCTTCGAGACGGCCGTCGGCGACGGCAACCTCCTCGTCTGTGCTATCGACCTCTTCGACTGTGGAGACGAAGCATCTGCCCGGCAGTTCTACGACGCGTTGACGAGTTACGCGGCGTCGCCGGCGTTCGACCCGGACGACACCGTGCCCGAAGCGGTGTTGACGAAGCTCCTCACCTCGTAGGTCACCCCGCGGTCTGTCGCCACGTAAATATTCGACCGTCGATAGGGGCTCACCGCAGGACGGGTCAGAGAGCCAACTAACGTTCGTTCGACGGCCGATAGTCTGCGATGCAGTAACTTGATAACGTATCACGGGATAGTAGTCGACGATGACGGTCAGACTCGCGTTTATCGGTGCCGGCGGTATCGCTTCGACTCACCTCGACCATCTCGAATCACACGATGGGGCAGACGTCGTCGCAATCTGTGACATCGACGAAGACGTCGCGGCGGCCGCCGCCGAACCACACGGCGCGTCAGTGTTCACCGACCACCACAGCATGTACGAAGCGGGCGGCTTCGACGCCGTCGTCGTCGGAATTCCGCCGTTCGCACACGAAGACCAAGAGCGCCTCGCGGCCGAACACGGCGTCGACCTCTTCGTCGAGAAACCGCTCGCACTCGACAGCGAGACGGTTCGCGAAAACGCAGAGGCGATAGCGGAAGCCGAAATCCTCACGCAGGTAGGCCACATGACGCGGTACGCCGACTCCGTCCAACGGGCGAAGAGCCTCATCGGCGACCGGACGGTCGCACTCGTCGACGGCCACTGGTGGTGTGGCATCCCCGGAAACCCGGACCACTGGTGGCGACGGAAGGAGCTCTCGGGAGGACAGGTCGTCGAGCAGGCGACACACACGTACGACGTCGTTCGATACTTTGCCGGCGACGTCGAGTCGCTGTCGGCGGTCGGTGGCCACGAAGTCAACGCCGACGAACTCGACTTCGAGGACTCCACGTCGGCGTCGATGCGACACGAGACGGGCGCTATCAGTCACGTCTCGGCCACGTCGACCTCGGCGCGGTTCGGTCACGGGTTCCGCCTGTCGGGCGACGGGTTCTCACTCGAACTCGACATCGGCGAGGACACGCTCGTCGGAACGGTCGACGGCGAACCGGTGGACTTCGAAGGCGACGGTGAGATGTACGGCCCCGAGATGGACGCCTTCGTCGACGCAGTCGAGACGCGAGACGCCTCGTTGCTCGAATCACCCTACGACGACGCACGAAAGACGTTCGAGACGACGCTCGCAGTCGAGGAATCGCTCGCGACGGACGAGCGGCAGGTGATGACGGAGTGAACTTCACCATCAGCGCGAACACGAACATGGTGTTCGGTGTCGACGACCCCGTCGACGCCGTCGCGACGGCCGCGGACCTCGGTCTCGACGCCATCGAGTTTTGGGGTATCGACGGCGTCGACACCGAGGCGCTCCGCGAGCGATGTGCCGAACACGACGTCGCCGTCTCGGCCTCGACCTGTCTGGGTGTCGCAGCCAACACGCAGGGCGAGGGCCCCGGTATCACCGACCCCTCGCTCCACGACGAGGCCGTCGACGACATCGAACGCTCGCTCGAACTGGGGCGAGAAGTCGGCGTCGACGCCCTCGTCGTGACGGTCGGTCCCGAACAGGACGACCTTCCTCCCGGTACGGAACACCGAGCCATCGTCAACGTCCTCCGCGACGCCGCACCGGCCGCAGAGGAGGCGGGTATCGACCTCGTCGTCGAACCGCTCAACCATCCGGTCGACCACGGCGGCTACTATCTGGACTCGTCGTACGAGGCGTACGAAATAGTCGACGCAGTCGACAGCCCAGCAGTCTCGGTGCTCTTCGACATCTACCACCAACAGATCACCGAGGGGAACGTCATCCAGAACCTCACCGAACACGTCGAGTTCGTCGGCTACGTCCACGTCGCGGACGTCCCCGGCCGTCACGAACCCGGTACCGGCGAACTCAACTACGAACGTATCTTCGAGGCGCTCGACGACGCCGGCTACGACGGCTACGTCGGATTAGAGTACGCCCCGGTCGACGACGCCGCCGAGACAGTCGAACACGTCTACGATATCGCGCCGTAGTCCGCGGGAGCGTTCACGGGTCCTCTCCGTTCTCGTCATCTCACCGCTCCGACGTCGAGGCCGGGTGTACGCACTTGCGGAACTGTTAGCGTGCGAAAGGCGAGGTAGACGAACCTAGCACGAGAGACTCCCAAGCAACAGCTATTTTACACCGCTCCGAAATGTGACAGGCGTATGCATCAACTCCAGCGGCGCGAGCACGCTGGCTCGGACACCGCGACGGGCGACGTCAAAATCGGGTACGTCGGCGGCGGAAGTCAGGGCTGGGCGCACACACTCATCAACGACCTCGCACAGTGTGAGGACGTCTCGGGGACGGTCGCACTCTACGACGTCGACCACGAGGCGGCGGCGAAGAACGCCGAACTCGGCAATCGGGTCGTCGAGCAGGAAGGCGCGTCGGGCGAGTGGACGTTCGAGGCACACCGGAGCCTCGAGGAGGCGCTCGACGGCGCAGAGTTCGTCATCTGTTCGATTCAAGACCCGCCCGACGAGACGTTCGTCCACGACATCGACGTCCCCGCGACGTACGGCATCTATCAGACCGTCGCCGACACCGTCGGCCCCGGCGGCGTGTTTCGATCACTTCGTGCTATCCCGCAGTACCGACGAATCGCGGCGACGGTCCGAGCGCACTGTCCGGACGCTTGGGTCATCAACTACACCAACCCGATGACCGTCTGCACGCGGGCGCTCTACGAGGAGTATCCCGACATCAACGCCATCGGCCTCTGTCACGAAGTCTTCGGGACCCAACGCCTGCTCGCCGAACTGGCCGAGAAGTACGTCGCGGAGGCGAACGATGTCTCGGCCGAGGATATCGACGTGAACGTCAAAGGCGTCAACCACTTCACGTGGGTCGACGAGGCGTACTGGCAGGGACACGACGTCTTCCAGTACCTCGACGAGGAACTCGCCGCGCGGAAACCGCTCCCCGGCAACGACCCCGGCGACTTCGACGGCGAGTCCTACTGGATAAACAACCACCAAGTCGCCTTCGACCTCTACGACACGTTCGGCCTCCTCGGCGCGGCGGGCGACCGTCATCTCGCGGAGTTCGTCCCGTGGTATCTCGATATCGACGAACCGAGCGAGATTCAACGCTGGGGGATTCGACTTACGCCGAGTTCGGCCCGTGTCGACGACGGCGACGGTCCGGCGAAAATGGAGCGCTACCTGAGCGGCGACGAGACGTTCGAGTTCAAGGAGTCCGGCGAGGAGGCAGTCGACATCGTCCGCGCGCTTCTCGGTCTCGAACCCCTCAAGACGCACGTCAACTACCCCAACGTCGGGCAGACGCCCGACCTGACGGACGGCGCAGTCGTCGAGACGAACGCACTCATCACGGGTGACCGAGTCGCACCGGTGACCGCCGGGACGTTGCCACCGGAGGTTCGGTCGATGGTTCAGACGCACGTCACCAACCAAGAGACGCTCGTGGCGGCTGGCTTCGCGGGCGACCTGGACCTCGCGTTTCGGGCGTTCTGCAACGACGCGCTCGTGACCGTCCAACCGGACGAGGCGAAGGCGCTGTTCGCCGAACTCGTCGCCCTCGAACGCGACTACCTGACCGACTACGACCTCGACGATGCGGCCGTCCTCGACGCCGTCGCCCTCGACGACTGACCGACAGACCAGCGACCGTCACGGTCCGGTTACGTTTACAGTCCGGCCACGTTTCGCCAGTTGTAGCCGACGGCCGCGAGTCGCTGTGCCTTCCGATAGTACGGGTGGGCGTATCGCTGGTGAGCGACGTCGCCGTCGGTGGCGTTCGAGTCACCCCACAGCCTGATTCGACCGTCTTCGGTGTACGTGAGGAACTGTTCGCCGGGGAGGTCGAACAGTTTCGACGGCGGGAACCGAGCCACCCGGTCGTCGACGTCGCCGAGTACGTCGCCGCGATGGTCGACGACTCGCCCTTCACGGTCGAACATCTCGTAGACGAGTTCGTGGACGCCGTCGCCGTCGAGGTCAACCGGCAACGTCGAGTAGACGGGGTAGTCGAGCGTGCGTTCGTCGCCGGTGAACACGTCCCACGCGTACTCGCGCATCTCGTCGTACGCGGCGTGTTTGTTCGCGCCGGCCATCGCGACTCGGCCGCGGTCACCGAGGCGTGCGGTCCACCCGGTGTGCATGTGTCCCTCGTCGAGAGCAGACCAGACTCGCTCACCTGCCGCATCGTACGTCACGACGCGCGGTGGTTCCTCGGTGTGTGACTCCCGGCAGGTGTAGATGTACCACGTGTCACGCTCGTGGTCGAGCGTCGGTTGGACGATGTCGGAGTGTCCCGACCAACTGTCGCGGTCTGCACACCACAACTCCTCGCCGCCGTCGAGTTCGAGCAGTCGCTCGCCCCACAGCACCTCGTCGACGCCGTCGTCGTTCACGTCGAGCACCGGACAGAGGTGACTCCCACGGGAACCGGGGTCGTCGCGTGCGAACGTCGTCTCCCAGCGCGGACTCAGGTCGGGGTTCCACCCCTGAAGCCGCATCTCGCGGTACGTCCCTTGGGCGGTGACCAAGACCGGTTCGCCGTCGGCGTGGCCACCGAAGATGAAGTTCCGGTACGCCATGCTCATCGGTTCGTAGGGGTAGTCGGGCCACTCCCACATCCCGGTGCGTTCCCCGGTCGTCGCGTCGATTCGACCGAGGCGGTGGCCCGTGAGGCTGAACGGGTGGCTCGGGTCCTCCGTGTCGACGTACCAAATCTCGTCGACGCCGTCCCCGTCGAGGTCGAAGGGGAAGACGGGACAGAACCACACGCCGGGAACGATACCCTCGCCTACGTCGTGGGTCCACCGTACGTCCTCGTCGGCCGTGACGAGCGTCAGTTTCAACGTGTCCGTCGGGAGCGTGAAGTGGTTCTGTCCCGGGTCGACGCCGGGATGGGCGCTGTGGACGCAGAGCAGCGCGTCTTCGCGACCGTCGCCCAGTCTGACCGGTGCTGCCCGCAGTTGTCGGAGTTCGTCTGCCACCCGGACTTCGTACAACGAATCGAGTGAGATATCGTCGGTCATCCTCTTCCCGTCGGTGCTCCGCGGACGGTGATATACCTTCCCCACGCGGTGCCCGCGAGACAGGGGCTACGTTGATATGGCCACCACGAAAACGAATGGCATGGTACGAATCGAGCGGGTCGCCGACGTCCACGCCGAGACAGGCGAAGGGGCGCTCTGGCATCCGACCGAGCGACGACTCTACTGGCTCGACATTCCCCGCGGACGGCTCTACCGATACGACCCGGAGACGGACACGAACGAAGTCGCACACGAGACGGCGGACGGGTCGGCCGTCGGCGGGTTCACCGTGGAGACGGACGGTGCGCTACTCCTCTTCGGTGCCGGCGGCCGCATCCAGCGTTGGGACCCGGCTACCGGCGAGGTGAGCACAGTACTGGAGGGAATCGCCGCCGAGTCCGAGAGCCGGTTCAACGACGTCATCGCCGCCCCCGACGGGAGCGTCTTCTGTGGGACGATGCCGTCCGAAGACCGCCTCGGGTCGCTCTACCGACTCGGCACGGACGGGTCGATACAGACCGTCGTCGACGACGTCGACATCGCCAACGGGATGGGGTTCTCGCCCGACGAACGGACGTTCTACTTCACCGAGTCGAACGCACGCCGTATCTACGCGTTCGACTACGACACGGCGAGCGGCGAACTCTCGTCTCGTCGGACGGCCGTCGAGACACCCGTAGACGAGGGCGTACCCGACGGGATGACCGTCGACGAAGCGGGTGCACTCTGGTCTGCCCGCTGGGGCGGCGGCGTCGCCGTCCGATACGACCCGAGCGGCGAAGTTCTCGATAGCGTCGACTTCCCCGCGCGGAAAGTCTCCTGCGTCACGTTCGGCGGCCCGGAGTACGACGACCTCTACGTGACGACCGCACTCGGAGATGGACGTCGGGCGACCGAAGGCGACGGTGCGGGGGCGCTCTTTCGAGTGCCGGGAGTCACGCCGGGCGGCACCCCGCCGTCGCTATCTGCCGTCGCCTCCCGCGACGAAGCCCGGTGAGCCGTCACCCGACGATGCGGTCGAAGCGCGAGGACGGCACGTCCTCACTCCCCACCTTCGGCCATCTCCGACTTCGCGGACTGGTCGTACGCGGTCGATGTTGCAAAAGAACTATATGGTAGATTGTGACACATAGACATGCATGACACGTGGCAACAGACAGGTCACTCGCCGCCAGTTGCTCGGAGCCGGCGGCGGAGCGCTCGCCGCCGGACTGGCCGGATGTGCGGGTGGACAGACAAATAGCGGGTCGAACCAGAGTGAGAGTGCGGGGTCGGGGGGGTCGGGTTCCGGACAGGCGTTGACCATCATGGACGCCCGGCAGTTGACGAAGATTCACTTCAACCCCTTTAACGCGGCCAACTTCGCGAACTCGTGGAACGTCATGACGCACGACATCGTCGCGGCGGGACACTCCGACGGCGCCGTTCGGACGGACCTCGCAGAGGAGTTGACGACGGACGGCAAGACGCTGACCATCTCGTTCCCCGAGGACCGAAAGTGGTGGAGCGGCGATGACCTCACCGCCGAGGACTTCTTCATGGAACTCGAAATCACTCGGCTACAGGACCCGGAGAGTTCTGCGTACGAGTCCCACGAACTGGTAGACGACTACACCATCGAGCGGACGTTCAAAACTGAGACGACGCCCGAACTGATGCGAGCGAGCGTCGCCGGATTCGTCGTCGACACCCCGCGGTGGATCTTCCGAGACTACTACGAACGGTACCAGGAGGCGAGTACACAGGACGAACGCGACGCTGTCACCGAAGAACTCCTCGGGATGACCATCTCGGCCCAGCAACTCGTCGACGAAGGACTCGGCAACTCCCTCTATCGACTCACGCGGTTCAACTCCTCGGAGGGAGTCCTCGAAAAGTTCGAGGACCACCCGCACGCAGACCGGACAGACGTCACGGAGACGCGGGTCATCCCGTGGGAAGCCGCCGACCCCGAGTCGTTCATCGTTCAGGACAAAATCGACTTGGCCTTCGGTGACTACATCACCGAGTCCAAGCGGGACCGGTACCCGGACAACCTCGAGAATCAGTACGAGTTGGAGTGGTTCCGGACGCAGAAATTCACGTTCAACTACAAGAACGAACATCTCGCGAAGCGGAACGTCCGACGAGCGGTCGCCTGCGCGGTGGACCTCAACTCCATCGTCGCGGCCGCGAACCAAGCCGGCATCGTCGGGACGCCGACGCAGGTGCAGACGGGTCTCCGGTCGTCGATTCACGACCGGTATCTCGGCGACGGGTTCACCGACAAACTCATCCAGTATCCGGTCGGCAAAGACCTCGAACGGGCGACGCAGTACATGGAACAGGCCGGGTACTCGAAGTCGAACGGGCAGTGGGTCGACGACAGCGGGTCGTCGTTCTCGTTCACCATCATCGCCGACTCGAAGAACGCACAGACGCAGGCGACGAAGGTGTTCTCCGACCAGTTGAACGCCTTCGGTATCGGCACCGAAGTACAGTCTATCGGGCTGGACTACTACACGAAACTGCAGGAGTACGAGTTCGACATCGCGTGGATTTGGCATGTCGCGAAGGCGCTGTGGCATCCGACGGCGTACTACTCGAACAACTTCTACGGTGTCGAAGTCGGCGACCCCGCCAGCGACGACGACACCGGACCGACCGGCATCCCCTTCGAGACGACGATTCCGAACCAAGTCGGTGCAGAGAAGACGTCCGGCAGCGGCCAGACGATTCAGCCGGCACAGTTGATGACCGACCTCCCGGTCGCTTCCTCCACCGACGAAGTGACGGAGATGACCCAGACGCTCGTCCAGTGGTTCAACTACGACCTTCCGGCACTCGTCTACGTCCAAGAGAACAGCGGGTACTGGGGCGATACGGCCAACTTCTCGTTCGAGATGCCCGAAGACGAGACGCTGATGTCGCGGACGAAGCCCGGCCGCGTCGCGTGGCTTCACGGCTGGGTCAGCAGCAAGTAATCGTCGGTTCGTCGGACAAGACGGGAAACGACGGGGCGAACAGTATCGGGGGTGGAGAGCGGTCGGTGCGTCGCCTTCTCTTCGTAGCGCCGTCGATGGCTTTATACCGACTCGAGAGGTGGTTACGCTAAGATGAAACAAGGATTAGTCGTCGTCGAAGAGTCCGACCGTTACCGCAATCTCCTCGAAGAAGCCGCCGAACACGCCGCAGGGGCCGGGTCGGACCTGCTCTTTCTCGTGACGCTCACGGACGAAGAGTACGAAGCGGACGCCGAGACACTCGAGTCCGTCAAGTCGGTCGAGGACGTCAGCTACGACGTCTTCGCGACCACCGAAAACAGCGTCCGCGATACGGTCGACGAAGTGCTCTCGGCCTACGACGTCGACTACGACGTCCTCGTCCGAGTGGTCGACGACGACAAACGCGCCCGAGCGGTCGTCGAAGTCGGCGACGAACACGGCTGTGACCACGTGTTCATCCTCGGACGGCAGCGGTCGCCGACCGGGAAGGCGCTGTTCGGGGACTTCGCACAGAAAGTCATCCTCAACTTCGACGGGTTCGTGACGATCGCGACCGCCTGAGTTCGACCGAAGTCCCGCGACACACTTGTCGTCTGGACCGCCGCCGACGTTCTCGGCGCGGGCGACGACACGAGAACACCACCGTGTGCGTCACCGGCAGTCGTATCCGAACTCGTGTGAGGCGGCCCGTGACGCAGGCATTCACCCGCTACAGCCCCGAGCGTCGAGATAACGCGCGTCCGACTCTACTGACGCTACAGAACGCGGAGCCGACCGTCTGCCTCGCTGTCGGGTCTTTCTATCACGCTACTTTCGAGACTCGGACGCACGCGTGTAGAGGTCCGGACAGGCATCTCAGAGGTCCATCCGACATTATCGGACGCACGAATAGACTCCGCCGAGAACGGTCGAACGGCCGTCTCAGTCCGTAATACGCCTCAATACGCCGAATACTGAGCTTGCCGCTCGGCCCGACGGCCGCTCTCGCACAGGACGAGAGCAGTGAATTCTGACTCAGCCACACATCCATTACAAGTCTAATTGTGTAATTGGCCGTTCTTCCAACGAATACGAGGGTAGACGCAGTTGTCCGGCAATATCGGACGAGATTAACCAGGATATCGAGAGACGGGCGGTAGAGGGTGTCGGTAAGGTGAATTCGCCGTTCCAGGGTGGCGCTGCGAGGCCGGAGAGATACCCGTCCGGTGATACCGGACAAAATGCGAACAGAGTTCCCTCTCGCTACTCCGACGAGAGGACGAAAGTCCCTGCATCGACGAGGACGGTGGCCGTGTGCCCGGTTGTCTCGGTCTTCCGAACACCCGCTACCGGCGGGTCGTCAGATGCGGCCGAGGGGACCACCGTCTCGCCGTCGACGCTGAGTTCCCCGTCGGGGCCGAGGGGGAGTGAGAGAGTCGCGCCGGCGTTCCACGGAACCGTCACAGTCATCTCGAAGCGGTCACCGTCGCGTCGCCACGCGGTCTTCAGCGGGCCGTACTCGGTTGGCACGCGCCCCGTCGCCGAGTCGAGAGCCTCGTGGGGCGGGGCGACTCGAAACGTGCGGTCGGTCGGTCGGCCGTACCGCACTCCGAGGAGCGCTCGTTGAACGTAGGTGAACATCGTCGCACCCATTGCGTGCGATTCGCTTCGGTTCCGTCGCTCGTCGTCCGGCATCTCTTCGTCGCGGCAGTGCCACGACTCCCACGTGAACGTTCCCCCCTGTTCGAGGATGTTCGCCCAACCGTCCTGTGACGGGTCCGTGAGGAGGTCCACTATCGCCTCCGGGCGATCGCTCGCTTCGAGCGCCTCGAGCAGCCACGGAACCATCATCGGCCCCATCTGCATCCCCATCTCGGCAACGTGAGTCGCCACCCGCTCGACCGACCGCTCCGGGACGACCCCGAACGCCAACGCGAGAGCGTTAGCGTGCTGCGAGGCGTTCGCACTCCGATTCTCGGCGTTACAGCCGTCGACGAACAGTTCACCGTCGTGCAATCGGTCGACGACAGCGGCTTCCAACTCCCGGCGACGTGTTCGGAAGTACGCCAGTTCCGGTTCCGGTCGGTCGAGTGCCGCGCCGATGTGCTCCGCCCGACGTAGCGCGTTCACGCCCAAGAGGTTGACCGTCGTCCGGGCGGGCCACTCGCGGTCGTAGCCGTACCGCATCTCTCGTGGCCAGTCGACGATACCCTCCTCGTACGGGCCGCCGTCGCCGCCGCTGAGATTCGTCACGAGACCCGTCTCGTCGTCGACGTGGCGGACGACGTAGTCTACGACTCCACGGACGACCGGGTACGCAGTCTCGAGTATCCGCCTATCGTCGGAGACGAGGTAGTAGCGCCAGATCCACTCGGGGAACGACTCGGTGAAATCGGGGATGTCTCGTCTCCCGTCGCCGTTCGGGTAGACCGCGTTCAGACGACCGTCTTCCGCCCAGTACCGGTAGTGCGACTGGACGAACTCGTCGATAGCCTGTCGACTCAGTCGGCGCTCGCCGAAGGCCCGAGTCGTCACCTGCGAGATGTTGAACGCGTCCATCAGGAACTGACCTTTCTCTCGGGTCGGAGTGTCGACGAACTGCTCTTGACAGCCGTACAGTGCCGAGTGGCGTGCGAGTTCGACGACGTCGTCGACCGTCTCGTTCGAGGACTCGAACGTGCCTGCAGTCGGGTTCGGAACCTCGTTGTGACGAGCGACCATCGACACCTGTTCCAGGGAGAGATGCTCGCCGGGGTCGTCGATCTGGAGGTAGCGGAAGCCGAGGTAGTTGAACGGGCGGAACGTCTGTTCGCCGTCGCGCTGGAGGTACGCGTAGCGCATGTCTGTCCACTGCGTTCCTTCGTCCGCCGAGACCGTTCCGTCGTCTTCGCGACGGTATCCGGCCCGGAGTTCGACGCGGTGTCCGTCGGTCCCCGACTCGAACGAGACGACGGGGACGCCGGCGTAGACGCGGCCGAAGTCGAACACGAGCGACCCGTCGTCGAGTCGGTTGACCGCCTCGGCTTCGACCGTCTTGCGGGTAATCCCTCTCTGCTGTGCGATTAGTCGGTCCCACGGGTCGGTCGGGTGGATGCCGACGACTTCGACGGGGTCCCAGTCGGTGTCGTCGAAAGCCGGGGTCGCCCACCCGCACATCTCTCGTCGGGCGTCGACCGTTTCGACCGGTTCTGCGATTTCGCCGTTTCGAAGCGGTGCCTCGACCCACGGTGCCGAAGCGGTCCGCCACGACCCGTCGGTCACCACGACACGGGTACTGCCGTCGGCGAGGTCTGCGACGAGTCGGAGGATGAACCCCGGTTCTCCCTCGGGTCGGCCCTGCCCCTCGCCGTTCCACGTGTGTAACGCGCCGACGACGTTGTCGCCCGCGTCGAGTGCGTCGGTTACGTCTACAGTCTTGTAGTAGTGGTAGTCGGGGTACGCGAACGACTGTCCGCGGTCGACGACGTCGCCGTTGACCGAGAGAGCGTACTGGTGGCTGGCCGAGACGTACGCGCGAGCACGTTCGACGTCCGCTTCGAGCGTCATCTCCTTCCGGAAGTGCGAGAACCGGCCTCGCTCGAAGTCGCCGTCCTCCGGTCGTCGAATCCACGACGCCTCCCAGTCGTCTGCGTCGAGAAGTCCCGTCTCCCACGTCGCGGCGTCGCTCCACTCGCTTTCTGTGCCTGATTCGTCCCAGAGGCGAACCTTCCAGTGGTAGCGTTCACCCGACTCCAACGGGACACCGCCGTAGTCGGTCGCGGGTCGGTCCGACACGCGCGTACCGGAATCCCAGAGGTCGCCGTCGTCGGCGTCGAGTTTCGCTCGCGTCGAGGCGACGAGCACGCGAAACGCGGTCTGTCGGGCGCCGCGTCTGTCCGTGTCGACGCGCCAGCGCAGACAGGGGTTCGTCTCGTCGACGCCGAGCGGGTTCGACGCGTACTCGGTTCTCAAGTCAATCGGCTGCTCCATCGCGGTCATCTGACTCGCTTTTGAGCTGTGCGGGTGATAAACGTGTGTCATCGTCGTGGTGGCGTGTCGCACGGAGACCACCGTAATCTCTATCCGGACCCCTCGTGAGACACTCGCTATGGACGCGCAGTCGACTGTCTCGGTTCGGCAGTACGTCGACGACAGCACCGACACCGACACAGCGGCGTTTCAGCGAGCGGTCGATACGTGCGCCGAGTCGGGTGGCGGAACCGTCGTCGTTCCGGCCGGCGAGTACGTTATCGGGACGCTCCACCTCCGGAGTCACGTGACCCTCGAACTCGTCGCCGGTGCGACGGTCTTCGCCGCAGTCGACGAGGCGGCTTACGACGACGACCGTATCGGGCCGGACGGAGAGCGGCCGTTCGTCGTCGCCGACGGCGTGAAGAACGTCTCCATCGAGGGTCGAGGGACGTTCGACGGCCGTGGGACGGACATCATGCTGATGGAGACACCGATTCAGGGTCACTCCAACGAGAGCGGTGCGCACCCGCTCGTCTCGAACGGTCGACACCGGGCGCGACAGGGTGAGGCCTACCTCGACCGCTCGGCGGGAACCGACGGGTGGCCAGTCGCTAAACCTGACTTCCGCCCGGGACCGATGTTCCTCTTCGAGGGCTGCGAAGACGTGCTGCTGCGCGGAATCACGCTCCGAGACATGCCCGCGTGGACGGTCAGCGTCCACGACTCGGCGGAGGTAGATATCAGTGGAGTCGACATCGACAACCACATGCGGATTCCGAACTGCGACGGTATCTCCGTGATGAACTCGCGGAACGTCCACATCTCCGACTGTACCATCCGCGCGTGCGACGACGCAATTACGGTCGGCACGCTGGCCGAGAGCGACCGACCGACCGAGGGAATCACCGTCAGCAACTGCACGCTCTCTTCGAGTGCGTGTGCGATCAAGTTCGGGTCGGAGACGGCCCGCGACATCCGAAACTGCACGTTCGAGAACTGCGTCGTCACCGAGTCGAACCGCGGACTCGGCATCCAACATCGCGACGGCGGCGACGTCGAAAACGTCCTCTTCTCGAACGTCGTCGTCGAGACGCATCTGTTGCCCGGCCCGTGGTGGGGAAAAGCCGAGCCAATCTACGTCACGTCCGTCCCCCGAGACGCCTCGACGACCGTCGGGTCGGTCAGAAACGTCCGCTTCTCGAACGTCGTCGCTCGCAGCGAGAACGGGGCGCTCGTCTACGCCCACGAGGAGGCGGACGTCAGCCGCGTCCGGTTCGACGCCGTCGATATCGAGATTCGAGACAGTCTGCACGCCGATGCCGTCGGTGGAAACTTCGACCTACAACCGACGTCGGTCTTTCCGCCGATACAGAAGCGAGCTATCGCGGCCCTCCACGTCGAGAACGTCGAGGACGCCGAACTGTGCGACGTCTCGGTGCGCTGGAGTGAGACGGTGCCGGACTACTACGAAAACGGACTTCGCTGTGTCGGCGTCGACGGTCTCGTCGTCGACGGGTTCTCCGGTCGGCAGGCCCACGACGGCGCGACGGCGGCGGCGATAGACCTCCGAGAGACGGCGACGGTTAGCGTCCGGAACTCGCGTGCGCAACCCGGGACGGAGGTGTTTCTGTCGGCGACGGACCTCGGCGACGCTCGACTGTTCGCTGGAAACGACCTCGGAGACGCGACGGTCGGAATCGAGGGCGAGGCTGGATTCGAGACGAGCGGAAACTACCCCCTGAGCCGTCCGACTGACGAACTTCTGTAACAACGTCTCGGTCGGCCAGGTCGTGAGTCGAGACGGGATGAAGGAAATCATGTTGCTCACCGCTCGCAACGCGTCCATCGCGAGGTTAACAACGTCGGCGACGGCGAAGCCAGCGGCACGGCGACACTCGTCCTCCGGTCGAAGGCGGTAGACGGGCCGGACGCCGCGTTCGCGTGGGAACACTACTTCGAGTGGAAACCGAGCGGGGAGGGGTGGGACCTCGTCTTCGAGTGGCGGTCCGACCCCGGTAGCGACCTGACGGTAGACTACCTCGTCGACCGCCCGCAGGCAAACCTCGACAGGCGGCAGTTCGAGGATACGTGGGACGACTTCGCGCGAATGGAGTGACGAACAGCGTACGGAGCGTGGCCAGACGAGTCGACGAAGGCGCTACGACTGACGCTTGACCCCGTCGTCGAGTATAGGGAGCGTTGACAGGTCGTCGTACACTGGAAGGTCCGAGAGGTCGTCGGGAATCTCGACGAGATAGACCTCGGAGCCGTCTCCGGCGCGCGTGCTGTCGAACGCGACCGCGTCGCCGTCGGGGCTGAGACGCGAGTGGGGGTGCGCGTCGGCGTCGCCGCTCCAACCGTGCGAGACGAGTTTTCGCGGCGTCTCGTAGGCGTTCGAGTCGTCGTCCCATCGCCAGACGAGGTCGGACGGAAGCCCACGATAGGTCCCGTCGCCGACGACTAACTCCCGGGTGTTGCTGTGAAAGTGCGTGTAGATGTCGGGTGCAGGCGCCTCTCGTCGGTCCGTGTCGTCGTAGCGGACCTGACCGAAGAACGCGTCGGGGTCGTCTCGGTCGCCGCGCCATCCGTGGTACCCGACGTACTCCCCGTCGGCCAGCCAGTACTCGTGTCCGACGGCCGTCCCCACTTCTGTCGGCCGGATTCGCCACGTCTCGTTCGTCTCCAAGTTCAGTCCCCAGATACGGTCGACCTGCTCCCAGATTCCCTCCTCACAGTAGGTGACGAGTTCGGGTCGCGTCGGAGACGCGTTGACGTGGTTGAGCCATCGATTTTCCTCGATGTGGACGGTCGGGTCACCGCCGTCGACCGGCACGGAGATGACCCGCGACGTGGCGTCGGCGTTCATCCGGGCTTCCATCCACCGCTCTCGATTCTCGTCGTCGCGTTCCAGTTCGACCGTCTCCGACATCGCCGTGACGACGCGTTCGCCGTCTGCGGTCACCGCCGCGTGGCTTCCGCCGTAGCCGTCGGGCAGGTCGTACAGTGCCGTGAGCGTCAACGTGTCGAGGTCCAGTGCGGCGAGCGTGCGACCGACCCAAAAGTACGCGTCGCCGGCGTCGGGGTCGCAGGTCACCCCGGTGACGTCGACGGGGAGGTCGGTCAACTGCCGTATCTCGCCCGTCGCCAACTCGATGGAGTAGAGGTCGATGCCACCCTCGCCGCGCGTCGAGCGGACGAGGAGGCGTCGGTCGTCGTCGTACCACGACGGGTCGGTGAAGTAGAGGTGCCAACTCTCTCCGTCGGAACTGTCGGTGAGTTGGGTGACTCGGGCGCCGGTTTCGGGGTCTTCGTAGCTTCGCCACTCGGCCGGGAACTCTCTTCCGGCGCCGGGTCCTTGAACGAGGTCTTCGGACATCGATCGTGTGTTTTTCCCACGGATACATAAAGCCGAGTCGATCCGAGGAGTCCTCTCGCTCGCCGAGTCCAAAGAGGGATCGTCGAACTCCCTCGC
This sequence comes from Halogranum rubrum, assembly GCF_900114455.1. Taxonomy (GTDB): domain Archaea; phylum Halobacteriota; class Halobacteria; order Halobacteriales; family Haloferacaceae; genus Halogranum; species Halogranum rubrum. The sequence continues at coordinate 160,395 of NZ_FOTC01000004.1, forward strand.
CGGTCGCACCTTTGATAACCACCCGCGATGAAAGAGAGCTATGACCGAGACGCAATTCGTCGACCTGCTGTGTGAGTATCGAACGAAGTTCCGCCTCTTGGCGATGGTCTCGACGCTCTCGATTCTCGTCCTCTCGGCCTCGCTTTTCTACGTCGAGTCCGGCACCGCGACGTACGTGATTGCGGTCGTCCAGATAGTCACGTTCGCTGCGATACTGCTGCTCTCGGGAGGACTCATCGTCGTGTGCGAACGCCGGAGCGTATGAGTCGGTCGGCTTCTCCGAACCCGTAATCAACTCGCTGCCATCACGTTCAACCGTCGGGTTGCGTTTGATTCACCACTTCGTAGCAGTATTGGGCGACAGTAGACGTCGGATCAGAGTTTTTCTTGCACGAACGGTCACAATCCGTATAAACAATAAGTATATATACAATGAGTGATACCATTTGGCATAGCGGCTATGAGCTATGACAGTGAACGCTGGAACCGGCGCGCCTTCTTAGGAACCGGTGCCAGCGTCGTAACAGCAGGACTCGCAGGGTGTATGGGTGGAAACAGTTCCGACGGTGGGGCTGGGAACGGCTCCGGAAACGGTTCTGGTGGCGGCGGCGGGGGAGGTGGCAGCGGAGGCGAAGAACGACTGGACTTCGTCGGCGGTCGGCCGCCGACACAGATACAGTTCAACAAGTGGAACCTCGCCAACTTCGGTCACTCGTTCAGTACCTACTTCTGGACCCCGGTTGCGACGGCGTACTCCGACGGGACCATCAGTTCGGACTTCTTGGAAGACATCTCTATCGACGGCAAGGAGATGACGCTGACGTTCCCGACGGGATGGACCTACTGGAACGGGCGGGACGTGACCGCCGAGGACTACTACGTCGGGTCGGAAATCGACCGTCTGCAGGACCCAGAGGCGTCGAACTACGCCGGCCACGAACTAGTCGACGACCGGACCATCAAACGGACGTTCAAGGGTGCAGTGACGCCGACGCTGATGAAAGCCAGTCTCGTCGGCACCGCCGTCAACACGCCGCGGTGGATCTTCCGCGACTACCTCACCCGATACGAAGAGGCGTCGGGGGCAGACGATCGCGACGCGGTCACTCAGGAGCTCCTGAAGATGACCATCTCGACGGACCAGTTCATCGACGAGGGGCTGGGGAACGGACTGTACAAGATCACGCAGTACAACTCCGCGGAGACGATCACCGAGAAGTACGAAGACCACCCGTACGCCGACCGAACGGACGTCGCCGAGACGCGAATCGTCCCCGTCGGCGACAACACGGATTCGCTCGCGACGAGCGACAAGTTGGACATGGCCCTCTTCGGCTACATCAAGGAGCCGGAGCGGTACCCCGACAACATCAAAAACCAGTTCGAGCTGAACTGGTTCCGCACACAGAAGTTCATCCTCAACTGGAACAACGAACATCTCGCGAACAGGAACGTTCGTCGTGCGGTCATCAGTGCTATCAGTCTCAACGATATCACCGACTCCGCCGTCCGAGCGGCGTACACCGCGGAACCGACGCAGGTGCAGACGGGACTCCGCTCGTCGATTCACGACGAGTTCCTCGGTCAGGAGTTCGTCGACAGCCTCATCAAGTACCCCGTCGACGCCGACACCGACACCGCCGCCCAGTACATGGAACAGGCGGGATACTCGAAGCAGGGCGGGACGTGGACCAGTTCCGACGGGAAGAAGGTCAACCTGAACATCCTCACGCGGACCAACATCGGACAGGCCCAACCGACCAAGATTCTCAGCGACCAGCTGAATCAGTTCGGAATCGAGACGTCGCTGAACGCGGTCGGCGACAACTACTACACGAAGCTCCAAGAGTACGAGTTCGACCTCGGGTGGGTCTGGCACGTCGCGAAGGCGCTGTGGCATCCGACGGCGTACTACTCGAACGACTTCTACGGCGTGCTCGCGGGCGACCCCTCGTCCGGCGACGACGTCGGGCCGACGGGCGTGCCGTTCGAGACGACGATTCCCAGTCAGGTCGGCGCAGCGGAAGTCTCCGGAAGCGGGACGACCATCCAACCGGCGCAGTTGATGAACGACCTTCCCGCGTCGACGTCGAAAGAGCAGACGAAAAACCGGACGAAACAACTCGTCCAGTGGTTCAACTACGACCTTCCGGCCATCGTCTACATGCAGGAGAACAGCGGCTACTGGGGTGACGAGGCGAACTTCGACTTCCCGACGGGAGAGGGAGACAGGAAAATCGACGCCAACAATCCGGGACAGCACGCTTGGATGCGCGGCTGGGTAAGCAAAAAGTAACAGATATAGATAGCAGTCCAATTTCAGTAATAGTTTTACAGTACCACAGAAAAGATTGTGTAAATCAATGGCAACACACTATTTGGTAAAACGGTTCGGGCAGGCGGTGTTGACGCTCGTCGCGACCGTCACGCTGTCGTTCTTCCTCTACCACGCGATGCCGGGGAGCCCTGCGGAGTCGCTCAAGAACGTCATCCTCTCGCAGGCCGCCACCGGCGGGACGACCGTCGACATCGAACGGCTGAACCAACTCGTCGCGCTGTACACGAACGTCCAGCCCGACCAGCCGCTGTACGTCCAGTTCTACCAGTACTTCAGTAGCATCATCCTCGAACAGGACCTCGGGACGTCCATCTACGAGAGCAAGCCAGTGACGACGCTCATCTTCGAGCGTATCCCCTGGTCGATGTTCATCAGCGTCTACGCGATGGTCATCGGTTACTCGCTCAGCATCCTCATCGGTGCCGTGATGGCGTTCAAAGAGAAGTCTCGGTTCGACTCGGTGAGTTCCAGCATCCTCATCGCACTCAACTCCATCCCCTACTACATCGTGGGGATCTTGCTCATCTACTTCCTCGCCATCCAGAACTCGTGGTTCCCCTACGGCGGGCGCGTCTCTTCGAGTGTCACGGCCGGGTTCAACATCCCGTTCATGCAGAGTATCGTCTACCACGCGGCGCTTCCCGTTCTCTCGATGAGCATGCTGGGACTCGGCGGTGCGCTCACCATGCGCGGGAACTCGGTCCGCATCCTCGGAGAGGACTACCTCCGAGTGGCGCAACTCCGCGGCCTCCGCGATTCACGAATCGCCACGCAGTACGTCGGTCGGAACGCCATCCTTCCGATGTACACCCAGTTCATGATCGGCATCGCCGGCATCTTCAGCAGCGCCGTCATCGTCGAGCAGATCTTCTCGTATCCCGGCGTCGGGTTACTGATGTACAGCGCCATCCAGACCCAAGACTACCCCCTACTGATGGGGTCGCTGATAATGTTCACGACGGTCACCGTCATCGCCATCTTCATCGCCGACATCACCTACGGTTTCGTCGACCCACGAATCTCCGCAGGAGGCGACAATGAGTAATCAAGAACCCGACGACAAAGTCGACCTCGAAGAGTTGTTCAACTCCAGCGGCGGACACGAACCGACCCCGCTAAAAGAGCGACTGAAGCGCACCGCCGACCTCACGCTCGTCGCACCCGCACGCGTCGCGCTGACCGACTGGCGTGCCGTCGTCGGGACGGTCATCCTGTTCGGGTTCTTCATCGCCGGCACCGTCGGCGTCATGCTCGTCGACCGGCCGACCAGCGGGGACGCGCCCATCCTCGCCCAACCGTTCGAGAACCCCAACTACATCCTCGGAACGGACACGTTCGGTCAGCCTATCGGCGCGCAACTCATCCACGCGACGCCCGACATGTTCAAGATGATCTTCGCCGGTGCCGTCGTCAGCGTCGGCCTCGCCGCGCTCGTCGGCCTCCTCTCGGGGTTCATGCGCGGGACGGCCGTCGACACGGTACTGATGTCCGTGACCGACGTCGTCATCACGATTCCCGGCCTGCCGTTGGTCATCGTCCTCATGGCGATTTTCGCGCCCGAGAACCCTTACATCGTCGGCGTGCTCCTCGGTCTCGACAACTGGCCGGGACTCGCGCGGACGGTGCGCTCGCAGGTACTCAGTATCCGCGAAGAGTCCTACGTCGAGGCGTCCCGCATCATGGGTCTCTCGACGGGGACGATTCTTCGTCGTGACCTCCTCGGGCAACTCATGCCGTACATCACCATCAACTCGGCACTGGCCTCCCGACGCATCATCTTCGAGTCCGTCGGGCTGTACTTCCTCGGAATCCTGCCCTTCACGACGTTCAACTGGGGCGTCCTGATGAACCTCGCGTACAAGGGCGGCGCCCTGACCCGTCCGGAGATGCTCCACTGGCTCGTCTTCCCGATGGTGACTATCTTCCTGATGTCGTTCGGCCTCGTGCTCTTCTCGCAGGGCATGGACAGCGTGTTCAACGTCCGACTCAGAGCGCGTCACGCGTCGACGACGAAGAACGACGGCGGCGCGGGGGACGCGTGAGAACAAATGACGATGACGATACTACTATCTACGACCGTCCGAATGGACAGCTTAGGTGACCGATGAGTACTTCAGACAGAATATTCGAGGTTCGTAACCTCGACGTGTCGTTCGAGTTGAACCGCGGGGCGTCTCGCGTCGTCCGTGACGTCGATATGGACATCTATCGAGAAGAGACGCTCGGTATCGTCGGCGAGAGCGGCAGCGGGAAGTCGATGCTCGCGTCGTCGCTTCTCAACGCCGTCGTCGAACCCGGTATCTGTAGCGGTGAGGTGACGTACTACCCGCGGAACGGCGAACCGGTCTCCGTCTTAGAGCTCTCCGAGGCCGAACTGAAGCGGTTCCGCTGGGAACAGGTCGCGATGGTGTTCCAGGGGGCGATGAGTTCGTTCAACCCCGTGATGCGAGTTCGGACGCACTTCAGAGAGACGCTCCAGGACCACAACCGCGACATTCCGGCGGGGATGGACCGTGCCCGTAGCCTGCTCGAGAGCGTCTATCTCGACCCGGACCGCGTGCTCAGCGCGTACCCGCACGAACTCTCCGGCGGGATGAAGCAGCGGGCGCTCATCGCGCTCAGTCTCATCCTCGAACCGGAGGTGCTCGTGATGGACGAACCGACCGCCGCGCTGGACTTGCTGATGCAGCGGTCCATCGTGTCGCTGCTGGACGAACTCCAGGCGGAACACGACCTGACGATTATCTTCATCACCCACGACCTGCCGTTGCTGACGAAAATCGCCGACCGTCTCACCGTGATGTACGCGTTCGGGCTCATCGAGAGCGGGACGGTCGACGAGATTCTCTACAACTCGTCGCACCCGTACACGCGCGCGCTGCTCGCGGCGACGCCGGACCTGGACGTTCCGGTCGACGAGATGCACGCCATCGAGGGGTCGAAACCGGACCCGGTCGACCGCATCTCGGGCTGTTCGTACCACCCGCGATGTCCGATGGCGGATATGCACTGCGAGAACAACGACCCGCCGATGGAACAGATCAGCTCGACGCACAGGGCGGCGTGTTTCTACCACGAGGAAGCAGCGGAGGCGATTCCCCTGCGTGGCGACGGCAACAACCCGAAGCAGAAAGGAGCGGTTCATGAGTAGCAGCGACTCCGTCGTCTCGCTAGAAGACGTCACGGTCGAGTTCGGCAACGACGGTGGCGTGTTCGATTTCTTCGGCGAGTCGAATCCCGTCCGAGCGGTCAACGACGTCTCGCTCGATATTGGCGAGCGCGAAATCGTGACGCTCATCGGTGAATCGGGCTGTGGAAAGTCGACGCTGGGGAAAACGGCTATCGGTGTGCAGAAACCGACGTCGGGGTCGGTGAAGTACCGTGGGCAGGACATCTGGGAGGCGCGCAACAACGGAAAGAACGCCTCCATTTCGTTCTCGGAGATTCGCCACGCGTTGCAGATCATCCACCAAGACCCCGGAAGCGCGTTGAACCCGAACCAGCGGGTCATCACGTCGCTGTCGCTGCCGTTGAAGAAGTGGAACCCGGACATGAGCCGAGAGCGCCGCGAAGAGCGCATCTACGCGCTGTTCGAACGCGTCGGCATGACGCCGCCCGGCGACTTCCTCAACCGATATCCGCACCAGCTATCGGGCGGAGAGAAACAGCGGGCAGTGCTGGTCCGAGCGATGCTCCTGAATCCGGACCTCATCTTGGCCGACGAAGCTATCAGCGCACTCGACGTGTCGCTGCGCGTCGAGATGATGGACCTGATGTTGGAACTGCAGGACATCTTCGACACGTCGTATCTGTTCATCAGTCACGACCTCTCGAACGCGCGGTACATCGCCGAGAAATCCGGCGGACGCATCGCGGTGATGTATCTGGGCGAAATCGTCGAAATCGGGACCGTCGACGAGATTATCGACAACGCCCAACATCCCTACACGAAGGCGCTTCGGTGGGCGACGCCGAATCTCTTCGACGACAGGGACGACAGCGACGAGTTCCCGATTCGAGAGATCGACGTGCCGGACCCGACCGACCTGCCGAGCGGTTGTAACTTCCACCCCCGATGTCCGGAGGCGCGCGAAGTCTGTCAGCGCGAACATCCGGGCGTGTTCCAATCGGAGACGGGCGGCCACCAGTGCCGGTGTTTCCGCGCGGACGACAGCCACGAGTACTGGAACAGTTCACCTCTCTACGACTGACCTCCCGAAACCGTCTGTCCCTTTCGTCGTATCGTAGAAAACACGGCCGTAGCGCCCGCTTCGAGAGCGTCGAGAGTCGCGGGAGGCGCAATAATTATATACGGTGTGTCCGCATATCACGAGTATGGCGAGTGTGACTCAATCACAATCAGAGTCGAGTGGCAGAGCCGTCTCGATTCCGCAGAGCATGCTGTTTTGGACGTGTATCGTGCTGTCCGTCGTCCTGTTTCTGCTCGGGATGTTCGTCTTCACGGGGCCGATGTCCGGCATCGCCGGCGTCTGGGCGGCGAGTCTGTTCGTCGGAGCCATCCTCGGTTACCTCGGCTACCTCGTGTGGTACCGCTTCGAGGCGTGAACGCGACTCGCCAATCGCAGACGGCTCACTTCGACGGCTGACAAGAGCGGAGTACGGCAATCGACAGCACAGTTTCTCCAGTACGTACAAGTAGTGCTCACCCGCAGTGGGAGTATGGGAACAGCGAGCTACTCGTTTACTGACGAGACGGTCATCGTCACCGGCGGCAGTTCGGGTATCGGTCGAGCGGTCGCACGCAGATTCGGCGAGGCAGGGGCGAACGTCGTCGTCGCCGACATCAGAGAGACGCCGAAAGGAGAGGGTGAGTCAGACGAACAGCTACCGACACACCTTCGCATCCGTCGCGCGGGCGGGACGGCTTCGTTCGTGCAGACGGACGTCAGCGACCCGGACGAACTCACCGCCGTCGTGGAAGCCGCGCGCGAGTTCGGCGGCGTCGACGTGATGGTCAACAACGCAGGGGCCTACCGCGGCGCACCGCTGCTCGATACCGACGCGGAGACGCTCGATGCACTCTACGGAATCAACGTCAGGAGCGTACTCGTCGGGACTCGTGCGGCCGCACGCGACATGCTGGAGCGAGACGCGACCGGAACGATACTCAACACCGCCTCGATCAGTTCGCAACTCGCACAGCCGAATCACGCGGCGTACGACGCGACGAAAGGAGCGGTGATGATGTTGACACGAGTCGCCGCACTCGAACTCGCACAGCGCGGGATTCGCGTCAACGCCGTCGCACCGGGCACGATCGACACGCGAATCAGCGACGGAGACGGCGGAGACAGTTCCTTGAGTGGCGCAGCAGTCGACCTCGGCAAGGACATCCCGATGGGTCGTCAGGGCGACCCCGAAGAACTCGCCGGGAGCTACCTCTATCTCGCCAGTGACGACGCGTCGTACGTGACGGGACATCTCCTCTACGTCGACGGCGGATACACGATACTGTAAGCTGTCGAGTGAGCAGTAGCGCGAGACGAGAACGCGAAAATCCGAGCGAAACGAAAAGTAAGACAGCAGTGTTGGTTGACGGTGACGGGGATGTGGTTAGAACTGAGACATCACCTCGTCGGCGAACAGTTCCATCCCGCTCGTGTCGGGGAAGTCGACGAACCAACACTGGAACTTCGTGACACCGACCTCGATTCTGCGCTCGATGGCTTCGGCGCACTCCTCGGGCGTCCCCATGACGAAGAACTCTCTTGCGTCGGCTTCCGTCTCGATAGGCGCTTGGTCCTGATACTCCTCTTCGAACTGGATGGGAGTCATCAAGTCGAGCAGTCGGTCGTACTTCTCCTCGTCGCGAGTGCAGATGACGTGGCCGTCCCACGAGTACTCGATGTCGTCCGGGTCGCGCCCGACCGTCTCACAGTGGTCTTCGATGACGCCGATCTTGTGTTCGAGCGTCTCGACGTCGCCGTTGAACACGTCCGTGTTCCAGATGTCGGCGTGTTTGGCGACCAGTTTGAGCGTGACCTCTTCGCCTTGCCCGCCGACGAGGACCGGCGGATGCGGGTCCTGTACCGGTTTCGGCTCGCAGTAGGCGTCGGCAATCTGGTAGTGCTTCCCGTCGAACGTCGGTTCGTCGGCGGTCCACATCTCCTTCATCAGCCGGATGCCCTCGTCGAGTCGCATGAGTCGCTCGAAGCCGTCACGCCACTCCCAACCGTAGGCTTCGTACTCGGGTTTGTGCCACCCGGCACCGAGTCCGAGTTCGAGTCGGCCGTCGGAGACGACGTCGAGCGTCGCCGCCATCTTGGCGACGAGCGCGGGATTGCGGTAGTCGTTCGAGAGGACGAGCGATCCGAGACGGATGTCTTCGGTCATACCGGCGAGTGCACTGAGCAGCGTCCACACCTCGTACTCGGCGTGGTCGCGTCCGAGCAAGAGGTGGTCCGGTGCCCACGCGGCGTCGAAGCCGAGTTCCTCGGCTTTCAGAACCCCGTCTCTGGTCGTCTCCCAGTCCAACGACTCGTAACACGGGGTATCCCGGTGAGTGGGTTCGGTCCCCTGTTTCGGTGCACCTGCGAAGACGGGCACGTTGTACTCGAAACTAATATCGGACATCGTCACTCGATTGCGAAGTGTTCGAGTGCCTCACGGTTCAGCTGCGTGCTGACGCCGGGTTCGTCGGGGAGCGGAATCGACCCGTTCTTGGGAGACGGTGGATTCTCGAAAATCGCGTCTGCGTAGGTCGACTCCCGTTTCTCCTGTCTCTCCTCGAACCACTCGGGGGTCGGGAAGTATTCTGCCATCGGCATATTTGTGTGCCCGGCGATGGCGTGGAGTGTCGGGTTCGTACCGGCGTGGGGAATCACGGGCACGTCGTGGACTTCGGCCATGTCTGCGACCTTCTGAAGTTCGGTGATTCCGCCGACACGGCCCACGTCGGGCTGGAGAATGTCGACGGCGCCCTCCTCGAGGAGGTCCTCGTGACCCCAGCGAGTGAACTCGTGCTCGCCACCAGAGATGGGCATCGGTGCAGCCTCGCGAACCTCGGCGTACCCGGAGATGTCGTCGGCGATGACTGGCTCTTCGACCCACGCCATGTCGTACTTCCCGAGTCGCTGGGTCATCTCTTTGGCGTACTTTACCGACCAGCCCATGTAGGCGTCACCGGCAATCTCGATCTCGTCGCCGACGGCGTCGCGGACCGTCGCGACGATCTCCTCGTTCTTCTTCATCCCCGCCCGTCCGTCCTCGGGACCGTGGAGGAAGCGGAGTTTCATGGCGTCGAACCCCTCCTCGACGTACTGGATAGCCTCGCGTTCGAGTTTCTCCATGTCGACGGGGTGGAGGTTCGACGCGTACGCGGGAATCTCGTCTTTGGTGGGGCCGCCGAGCAGTTCGTACACCGGCTTTCCGGCGTCTTTGCCAGCGATGTCCCACAACGCCTGGTCGACCGCGCTAATCGCCATGACGGCGACACCCTTCCGGCCGAACGGGAGCGTCGCACGGTACATCTGCTCCCAGAGGAGTTCACGCTGCGTGGGGTCTTTGCCGATCACGATCTTCGACAGCGTCTCTTCGACGACAGTGGCGATCGCACCGGTGCCCCAGTTGCCGACGCCGATACCGGTGATACCGGCGTCGGTTTTCACTTCGACGACGACGTCGCCGACTGGACCCATCCACTTACGACGGGCCTGCGGGTTCTCGCCGTCGACGTTGCGGTACTCGTCGTACTTCGACATGATTGTGACGAGAGGGAACTCGATGAACTCTCCCCACGACTCATTGCTGATTTTCGTCGCTGAGACGTCTGTGATTTCCATGGTAGGTAATCGCTGTTAGCGTAGTGTGGTGTGGGTTCAACACCCACATAAGTGTTTATCCAAGTCGTGCCGTGTCGTGGACGTCGGGACTACACCATCCGGTACACTTCGTCCATCCAGATGTCGTCGTCGTCGACGAGAATCGGGTCCATGACCACTTCCCACTCGGACTGTGCGTCGCTCGCTTCCATGACGGCGCGAATCGCATCGGGGTCTTCGACTTCCATGAACCCGAAGACGTGGCCGTCTTTCTCGAAGACGCTGTAGGTTTCGAGTCCGGCGTCGGAGTCGAGATACGCTCGCTCCAACGCCTCGGGAACGGCTTCGTGGTGTTCTCGATACGCGTCGCGCTGTCCGTCGGCTATCCGGTGATGAAAGGCGATTCGTGCCACAGTTCGTACTCGAAGTGCGGATAGATAATCATTTGCCACACCGGCCGCTCACCGACGACTCTGGACGACTCTGGACGACTCTGGACGATTCACGAGAGTGAGAGTGAGAGTGAGAGACTCACGACACAAGGGGAGAGACGTCTGACATCGAACGCCCACATCGTTCGGTGTCTGTCGGGGTGGTCGACCTCTACGGCAGACACCCACTCGCCAACTGTCGAGACGGACACGCTGGGAGTGCCGACTGGACGAACAGCCTACTTCGAGACGACCGGGTTGGTGAGCGTCCCGATAGCCTCGATTTCGGCCTCGCACACGTCGCCGGGTTCGAGAAGGTCGACCGGTTCGCGGAAGATACCGACGCCGCCGGGCGTACCGGTGGAGATGACGTCACCCGGTTCGAGCGTCATCGACTTGCTGATGTACGAGAGGAGGTCCTGCACATCGAAGATGAACTGGTGCGTGTTCGACGACTGCTTGACCTCGTCGTTGACGCGGAGTTCGACGTCGAGAGAGTTGGGGTCGATGTCGTCGCCGGCGACGAGCGTCGGTCCCATCGGCGAGAACGTGTCGTAGCTCTTCCCACGGAAGTACTGACCGTCGGAGAACTGCGCTGCACGGCCGCTCACGTCGTTCAAGACGGTGTAGCCCGCGACGTGGTCGTCGACTTCCTCCGGTTCGATGTCCTTCGCCGTGCGCCCGACCACGACGCCGAGTTCGACCTCGTAATCGACTTCCTCGTCGTTTCCGGGGTGGACGATCGGGTTTCCGGGGTTGGTGACCGTCGTCGACGCCTTCGAGAACAGTATCGGATTCTCGGGGATTTCTTCGTCCTGTTCTTCGGCGTGGTCGCGGTAGTTGAGTCCGGCACAGATGATCTTGCCCGGATCCGGTACCGGTGCCAGAAGCGAGACGTCGTCGACTGCGAGTTGCGTGAGACTGCCGTGCTCGACGAGGGTCGCGACCTTCGACAGATAGCTGGGGTTCGTGAGGTCTTCGACGGACGGTTCACCCTGTGGGAGGCCCGCCAAGGAGTGAATCGTCTCGTCGGTCTGTACTCCCCACGCTGTGCTGTCTCCGCTATTGTAGCGTACGAACTGCATCAACAGAACCAGTTTCGCCCGTTCACTTAAATCTTGAGTCCGAGTCAGTTCGTGCTCGACGAGAGCGCGGCGGTTCCTCGTGAGGGGAGTGGTACGTCGCCGCGAGACGGCTGGTACAGCCGTCGTCGGCCCGGTGAAACCGAACGACCGAGAGTTCGCTGTTGGGAGACCTCCTCACGAGTAGGTCATGTTGACTTCGATGACGTTGGCCGTCCTGAGGACGTGGTCGGGGATTTCGCTCTCGAACCGTTCACCCTGCATCCGACTCGCAGGACCCGAAACGCTGATTGCACCCAAGACTTCGTCGTCACGCAGAATCGGCGCTGCGACACATCGCATCCCTCTCACTCGTTCCTCTAAGTCTCGCGCGAACCCCTGACTGCGAATCTGCGCTAACTCCTCGAACAGTTCTTCCTCGTTGTCTACCGTGTGTTCCGTGACTGTCGGCATGCCGTGGCGGTCGAGGATGGCTCGGACTCGTTTCTCGGGGAAGTGTGCGAGGATCGCCTTTCCCATCGCCGTCGTATGAAGGTGAACACGATAGCCGTTGTAGGTGTCGAGTTGAACGGCGTTCGTCCCCTCGGCTTTGTAGAGAAACACTCCGCGTCCGTGTTCTTCGACCATGAGGTTCGAATGTTCGCCCGTCTGCTCGGCGAGTTTCCGAATCTCCGGTCGCGCGACGTTGTAAATCTTCATCTGCTGTCGAGCGTAGCCACCGAAGTCGAGAAACCTCGTTCCGGTTCGGTATCGTCCGTTCTCGTTGACCACTAACTCCAACTGTTCGAGCGTTCTGAGGTGGTCGTGAGCCGTGCTCTTCGGGATGCCGAGGTGGTTCGAAATCTCTGCTGCACCAGCCTCGTCTAGCTCTTGGAGCGCCTCTACGACGTCGAAGCTTACCCGCGTCGCCTTCACTGGAATCGTTGTCGAGTCTGTCATGGTCGTTCCCACAGTTAGACTGCTGCCGAGATTACTTAAATCTGTCCGATAATACCGGATGGGCAGCGAAACCAGCCGCCGGTCCGGTGGGAGGCGGTCACCGGTCCGGGTCGACGAAACGGAGACGCAGTGCGGACTGGTGATAGTCACTCCCGAACAGCTTTATCCAGACTGAGCCGAGAAGAGAGTCATGAGCCCACCGCAGCGAGAGCGCTCCGAACTGGTCGGAGACCTCGAAGAGACGTTTTACGACGGCGAGTTCGCGACAGTACCCGACCGTGAGTTCGACGCGGCGGAGTTTGGAGCAGAAGGCGACGGACACACTCGCTGTACCGAGTCGATTCAGGAGGCTATCGACGAGATAGCCGCCGCCGGAGGGGGAACCGTCACACTCTCCGACGGGACGTACCTCAGTGGTGCTCTCTTCTTGAACTCCGACGTCGAACTTCGAATCGCGGAGAGTGCGACACTCAAAGCGGTCACCGACGAGAGCGCATACCCCAGCCAACAGACTCGCGTAGCCGGAATCGAGATGGACTGGCCGGCCGCACTGCTCAACGTCTACGGCGAGACGAACGTTCGCATCACCGGCGATGGAACCATCGACGGCAACGGAGAGCACTGGTGGGAGAAGTTCGCCGACATGCGAAGCGAGTACGAAGCGCGTGGTTTGCGGTGGGCAGTCGACTACGACTGTGAACGGGTTCGTCCGGTCGTCGTCTACGATTCCACGGACGTACTGCTGGAAGGGTTCACCGTCGAGCGACAGGGGTTCTGGGCAGTGACGATGACCTACAGCGACCGTCTCCACGTCGACGGCGTCACCGTCCGTGGCAACGTCGGAGGGTACGGGCCGAGTACGGACGGAATCAACACGGACTCCTCACGCAACGTCCTCGTAGAGAACTGTGACATCGACGGGAACGACGACTGTCTCTGCATCAAAGCCGGTCGCGATGCCGACGGGTTACGCGTCGGAGAACCGACCGAGAACGTCGTCTATCGCAACTGTATCACTCGGGAAGGAGGTGGACTCGTGACGATTGGAAGCGAGACGGCAGGCGACGTGCGGAACGTCGACGTCTACAACATCCGCGGAGAGGGAACCAACACAGGGATTCGGTTCAAAGCTGCGAAAGTTCGTGGTGGCGTCGTCGAAGACGTCCGCTTTCGTAACCTCGAGATGGACGGTGTCCGAACGGTGTTCGAGTGGGAACTCGATTGGCACACGGACTACAGCTATCCGACGGTTCCGGACGGCGTCTCCGAAGACGAACGTCGACCCCACTGGGAGACACTGACGACGCCCGTCGAACCACCCGAGCGAGGGATACCCGAGTTTCGCAACGTGACCGTCGAACACGTCAGAGCGCGAGAGACGACAGACCGAGCGTGGGACGTCAACGGATACGAGGAGCGACCGATTCACGACGTTCGCTTCGAGGACGTCGCCATCGAAGCGCCCTCTGCGGGTGAGATACGTCACGCCGAGAACTGGACGATGGAGAACGTCACAGTACGGGTCGAAGATGGGGCCCAAGTAGAGTTGACCGACTGCCAGAACGTGCAACTGCCCGAGATAGAGCGTATGTGAACGGCAGCAGATCCGGTGTGGAGAGTCGACTGGAGAGTACGGAAACGTGGCAGCGCCACAACCAGTCCACGAGGGTAGCGTCGGGGGCAAATTTATACCGGAACCTGAAGAGCCTACACTATGGACCTCAACGAGACTCGAGATACGCTCGTCGTCCCGGAAGCGTCGATACGTGATGCCTGTGGGGAGACGCCGCTTCCCGACTTCGGCGTCATTGAGCAGGTGTGGGAGACAGACCCGATTCCTCGCGACGAGATAGCCGACCGCGCCGGCGACGCCTTCGGCACGCTCCCACTCGACGACGTCCCTGCGGGTGGGGAAATCGCTCTCGGCGTCGGGAGTCGCGGTATCGGCAACCTCGAACAGATCGTTGCCGGTGTCGTCGCAGAAGCGAAATCACGTGGATACGAGCCGTTCATTTTTCCGGCGATGGGAAGTCACGGCGGAGCGACGGACGAGGGACAGCGCGAGATGTTGGCCGACCTCGGCGTCGACGAGTCGACAGTCGGCTGTGAGATTCGGTCCAGTATGGAGGTCGTCGAAGTCGGTCGAACGGCCGACCGAGACGTGCCAGTCGTCGCCGACGCCAACGCCGTCGAAGCCGACGCCATCGTCCCGATCAACCGTATCAAACCTCACACGGACTTCGACGGGACCGTCGAGAGCGGTCTCTCGAAGATGCTCGTCATCGGGATGGGGAAGCAGCGCGGCGCGAAGATTGCCCACGACTGGGCCGTCAACTGGTCGCTCCGGAACATGATTCCCGAGATCACCGAGCAGCTACTCGCCGAACTCCCTGTCGTCGGCGGCGTGGCTATCCTCGAAGACCAACGCGACGAGACGGCGCTTCTCGAAGGC
Organism: Halogranum rubrum; assembly: GCF_900114455.1. Classification (GTDB taxonomy): domain Archaea; phylum Halobacteriota; class Halobacteria; order Halobacteriales; family Haloferacaceae; genus Halogranum; species Halogranum rubrum. The sequence continues at coordinate 175,418 of NZ_FOTC01000004.1, forward strand.
GTCCCGCCGGAGGGCTTTCTCGACCGCGAAGCCGAACTGCTCGAAACCGCCTACGACGTCATGCCGAAGCTCCCGTTCGAAGACATCGACGTACTCGTCCTCGACGCCCAAGGCAAAGAGATCAGCGGGCAGGGGATGGACACGAACGTCATCGGTCGACGCCCGTTCGCGATTCAGGAACCAGAGCCGGAGTCACCCGACATCAAACGAATATACACGCGGTCGCTGACCGAAACGACTCACGGAAACGCGATGGGGATGGGGTCGGCCGACTTCGTCCACGCGAGCCTCCTCGGAGAGATAGAGATGCCGACCACACTCATCAACGCCCTCACGGCGAGTACGACGAGAGGGGTTCGCATCCCGCCCGTCGTCGAGACGGACCGGGCAGGGATGATCGCGGCACTGTCGACGATCGGAATCGTCGGCACCGACGACGTCCGAGTACTCCGTGCGGCGGATACGATGCATCTCCAGCGACTGTACGCGTCGACGGCACTGGTCGAAGAAGCTCACGAGCGTGACGACCTTCGCGTCGTCGAAGAACCAACACCGATCGAATTCGAATCGGGTGACTTCGTGGCACCGTCACTACACACGGCAGACGAGCACGAAGACGAGACTCGAACTGACGAGAACGGTGGCGGATGCAGCGGACCGTAGACCGACGTCTGCCACATCTTCACCGCTTCAGTTCACTCGTTCCGACCGAGGGTCGTCACTGAATCGTCAGAGCTCTAGTTCGTCGAGCGTGACCCGTTTCCCTTCTTCCGAGGACCGATAGCTGGCCTCGGTGAGTTGGACACCGCGCGCACCGGAGGTGAAGTCCCACGGGAACGGCTCGTCTGCAACGACGTGACGGATGAATTTCTCCCACTGGAGTTTGAACGCGTTCTCGAACTCCTGGTTGTTCGGAACTCGTGTCCAGTCGTCGTAGAAGTCGTGTTCCTTCGGTGTGTCGGGGTTCCACTCGGGTTTCGGCGTGTTCGAGTGGTGCTGGGTCTTACAGTCGCGTAAGCCCGCGACAGCGGTTCCGTCCGTCCCGTCGACTTGGACCTCCAAGAGGTCGTCACGGTTGACGCGAACCGTCCACGAAGAGTTGAGTTGTGCAACGATGTCGTCTTCCAGTTCCACGATTGCATACGCCGCGTCGTCTGCAGTCGCGTCGTAGCGGTCACCGGACTCGTCGACTCGTTCGGGGATGTGGGTCTTCTGTAGACACTGTACCGATTGGATGCGGCCGAAGAGGTTCTCCAGGACGTAGCTCCAGTGTGAGAACATGTCGTCGATGATGCCGCCACCATCTTCTGCACGGTAGTTCCACGACGGTCGCTGTGCGGCTTGGACGTCCCCGGTGAACACCCAGTAACCGAACTCGACTCGAACGGAGAGAATCTCTCCGAAGAAGTCCTGGTCGATGAGTCGCTGCAGCTTCATCAAGCCAGGGAGCCAGAGTTTGTCCTGAACGATGCCGTGTTTGACGTCGCTCTGTCTAGCTGTCCGTGCGAGGTCACGTGCCGTCTCGAAGTCGCCTGCGAGCGGTTTCTCGCAGTAGACGTGCTTTCCGGCTTCGATCGCTTTCTTGACACCTTCGGGACGCCGTGTCGTTATCTGGGAGTCGAAGTAGATCTCGTCGTCGCCGTCGAGACACGTCTCTAAGTCCGGGTCTGCGCTCCAGCGCTCGACGCTGTACTCTTCGCTCAGTTCCCGGAGTTTGCGTTCGTTTCGACCGACGAGAAGCGGATTCGGCATCACCCGTTCGCCGCTGGGTAGTTTCACGCCGCCTTCGTCTCGTAGCGCGAGAATCGACCGGATGAGGTGTTGGTTCGTCCCCATCCGCCCGGTCACGCCGTTCATAATGATGCCTATCTCTTGCATGGGCTGCTCCGTTGCTCACAACTCTTGGTGGGGGCATAATAACTGTTTGGTCGGTCGAGCTGACGTCTCGAGTGTGAGTTCGGCTTCACGTTGGGGCTCCGGAGTACCCACGGTCGACGAGATAGATTCTTGCCGGTTACCGTACACATATATAGTGAATTGCTTGAATCCGAAGTATGGGAGTCAATATTGGATACGTCGGTATCGACCATCACCACCGTGACCCGTACTTCGCTGTGGCGAGTGAACTCGATGTAACCGTCACCGCGGTCTGCGAACCCGGACGGCAGGTCGACATCAGGAACATTTCCGCGATGGACGAGCGGCCAGACGAAGTGACAACAGAAGGGCAAGACGCCTCCGAACTCGTCGCTGGCGCATCGGTGTACGAAGATCCACACAACCTCGTCGCCGACGAGACTATCGACGTCGTTTGGATCACGTACCGAAGTGACGAGACACCGTCGATCATCGAAAGCGCCGTCGAGAACGGTGTTCACGTCATCAGTGAGAAACCGATCGGACGGACTGCCGCCGACCTCGAAGGGATTGCCGACCGAGCCAACGAGTTGGGAGTCACGGTCTCACCCACGATGTACTACCGGCGTAATCCCGTCGCGATGGAACTCCGGAACCGAGTTGCCGACGGATTTTTCGGCGACGTCTGGACGGTTGACGGCCGATTCAACGCGAGTCAACTCTCGTACCGAGACACCGACCACTACATCTACGACGCGGAGACGAGTCGCGGCGGCGCACTCCAGTGGGTCGGCCCCCACTGGGTCGACATGATGCCGTGGATTCTCGACGATCCGATCGCTCGGGTGAACGCCAGATTCCACGATGCGGACGAAGCAGACGTCGAAGCAGGGGCCGTTCTCCAGTTCGAGACACGTGACGGCACCCTCGGAACCTACCACACTGGGTACTATCTGAGTGACCGTGGAAAAGACACACATCTCGGTCTCTACGGAACGGATGCGCAGGCGCTGACACCGCTACATCACGACTCGCTTCAACACGAACCGACCGTTCCGCTCGACATGACGTCCGAAGACTCCGAGTGGACTGCTGCGCCGAAGCGAACGATCGAATTCGAGTTCACCTACGACCGGTTTCCTGCCTGGGGGGACTTCGTACAAGACTACTTCGAGGCATACTTCGACGGGTACGAAACCGGAGACGTGCCCGCTACAGTCGACGACGCTGTACAACTCCTCAGAGTGCTCGATGCAGCGTACGAGTCCGGCGAACGCGGTGAGTGGGTGGAAGTAGCACGCTGACTCCGAGTGTTCTGGTCGTTCGCGCTCTTCTTTCGTTCGCTACGTACTATCGCGCCGTTCTCTGCGCGGCAAAACACTCGGTAAGTCGAAACGTCGTGCCGGCCTGGACAGGTCTCGTTCGGCCATAGTGAACTTTATATGTGTAGAGGCGAGTTACGAGTCATGACAGCCGAGGACGACCCGAAGATGCTCAAGACGACTGCCACGTCGATTGCGGTCCTCGAGTACCTAGAAGAGACCCACGGTGCGAGAGTCTCCGAAATCGCAGAGAGCATGGGGCTACCCAAGAGCACCATACACGGCCATCTGACTACGTTGAAACACAAGCAGTTCGTCATCCAAGAGGGTGATTTCTACTCGCTCGGACCAGAGCTACTCAGATTAGGAAACAAGGTCCGAACACGTGACTCCGGGTACGTCTTGGCACGGAAGTTCACCGAGCAACTGTTCGAAGAGACCGGCCTCAGATCGATTTTTGCCGCCGAGATGGACGGCAAAGCCGTCTTTTTACACACGGCGTCGGGGAACAAGATGGGATGGGCACACGAGCAACTCGGAAACAGGTTGTATCTCCATAGCACCGCTGTGGGCAAGGCGATATTGGCCGAACTGCCGGAGCAGAGAGTAGACCAGATCATCGAGAAGTGGGGACTACCTGCGGAGACAGAGAGTACGATTACGACGCGTGAGGGTCTGTCTGCCGAGTTAGAGGAAGTGCGGAACCGTGGATATGCCGTCAACCGAGGTGAGAACTTCAGGGAACTCTACGCGATTGGCGACGCAGCGGCTCGGCGTCCGGGAGACGTAATTGGAGGCTTTAGCGTTACAGGGCCAGCACACGCTATCGTCGAAACGGGAAAAGAAGAGGAACTCGCACGGCAAGTGACAGACATCGTCAGGGAGTTCGAGTTAGAGCTGTCACTCGTGTAGCCGCATCAGACACGTCTCAACGTGAGAGGGTCGTTTTGTTATCTCGAACATTATATCGAAAAGTGTGGCGTTACATAGATAGAAGTGTAATGAAAATCGCGAATATCGTCGAACAACCCTATTCGGAGCGAATCACTATTCGAGATATGCGAATTATATATGTCGCGTCGGTCAGTGACTCTCTTCTCACTCAATTTCGTGTATGTTCTGCACTCGAACCGCTAGTTTCGGGTCAATTCATCGTCGCCTGTTCGTCGTGAGCGCTGAGACGCTGAGTGCGCGAACGTCGGTGCTACAGAGCAGAGACGAATTCGGTCCAGTCACGGTTGAATCGCCGGTGTTCGTCGGTTCGTCGTGCTCGTAGATGAGACACTCCACGTCGCGAGCGGCGGCAGACAACCCTGGATGTCCACGCTACCGTGGCCGATCTCACGGAGACCCCTCAAACAAGCTTACAGGTACTCCATATGAACCCTCTCGAGATTGGAGAGTAACTGTACAGTACGGTGTTCGTCTGCGCCAGTGGAAAGATGTACAACAAGAACTGTGACGAGTAGTTTCCAGAACGTTGTCTGGATCGTAGAGAGCGAGTGAATCGACTTCGTCTGAGAGACCATAGGAGAGTCTAGCGAGATTTCTGAGACACGAGTTCAAGTTTGGGTGTTTGTAAGGATATATCGAGAGAGTATCACTAGTACGACGAAGTGGGAGGGTCTTAAGAGGAATAGAACGAGTAGCACGAGGCTATCAAAAGAATACGAGAGAAAGCTAGAGGACCGATCGCGATAACTGATTGGATTCGAGAAGAGAAAGCAGACGTAAAGTCTCAGAGAAAGTGCGTACAGTTTAAGTAGGAATCCACGCTAAATTCCACGGCGAGAAACAAGACAGTGCTCTGGTATATTTCCCAACAATCGACAGTAGCGAACAGATAGATTCATTATTACACCGTAGAGTACATAGAACGCCCGAGAAAATAGTCACCACATCACGCACTGTGACTGACCAAGACGGGCATCACGACGGGAGGCGTCAGTTCGTCTGTCCACAACATCCTACTCCTCTCGTTTCCTGAGAATCAGTTGTGGAGACAGACCACACGACGGACGTCACGGACCTCGTCTACGACCCCTAGTTGTAAGTGTAACTCTTCAGTAATCGGCCTGTAGTCGTCGATATCAACAAAAGACCGGGTAAGCGAAGCAAAGCGAGGCTGTCGCTAGCTTCTCGGTGGCTCCCCACCGAATTGTAAGTGTATTCAGGTCTCTCAATCGTTATCGAGCGCTAATTCTGCCAGCGTGAGCGAGAAGACGAATTTTCGGAGTAAGAGTCGGTCGATAAACTACTGAGAGTCTTCTCGTAGAGAGGTCGAAACCTCACCAGGTTGTAAGTGTATATGCCTGTCAGAGGTCTAGTTCACTTTGAAATCCCGACTTCGAGGATTCCTCGTACTGAGATAGAAGCTGGTCTGTCGACGCCGGGAATCCAGCCTCTAGTTGGGCATCCTCTCGGAATGTGTCAAGTACGATACGTGGTTCGTCGACGAGCGAGTAGATGAACGTTCGGCCACCACGTCGACCGAGGTTCTTCTCGGAGGATTCGATCAATCCGAACATCTCCAGTGTGCTAATGTGATCACGGATTCGGCTTTCGGAGAGCGTATCGGTTCCGATCTTCTCACAGAGATTCTTGTATAGTGAATAGATGTGTTTGATCTTCGTGTCGGTTCCCTCGTCGAGGACTAAAAACGTAGTTGCCATCAACGTCAACTGCATCTGTGTCGTCAATCGTTCGGTGATGATATCGCGGGTGTTGGCACGGTCGACCTCACTCCGGGCGAGACGAACGTGTTCCTCGTCGACGAGTTCGGAATTCTCGTGACGAGCGATATCACCTGCAGTTTCGAGTAGATCGAGTGCCATTCGTGCATCACCGGTGTCTTGAGCAGTGTACGCAGCGCAGAGCGGAATGACATCGCTAGAGAGAACATCGGGTTTGAACGTCAGATCAGCGTAGTAGTTCAAAATAGTCTGCAGTTCGGTCGCATCGTACGGTGAGAACTGGATTTCTTTCTCACAGAGGGTACTCTTGACACGGCCAGAGAGGTTCTCTCGGAATTTGAAGTTGTTACTGATGCCGATGATTCCGACTTCGGCGTTCTCTAGTTCACCCATCGAGCGTGAACGGGGGAACTCGTACAGTAGTTGTTCGTCTTCACCAAGCTTGTCGATTTCGTCGAGAATAAGAATGACATCACCACCGATACGGTCGATTTCGGAGTAGATGACCGACCAAATCGTGTCAGGGTGTGTCCCCTGTTTGATCTCACGGCTCGGATGAAGTTTGTTTGCTACGTGCGAGATAACTTGGTAGGTCGATGTCCGTTTGTTACAGTTGACGTTGATGACAGTGAGACTCTGGTTTTGTGCACCTGCTTCGGCGTTTAGATACTCCATCATCTTCGTGGTCGTCGCTGTCTTGCCGACACCCGTCTGTCCATAGATAAACACGTTGGGAGGGCCAAACCCATCGAGTACGTCCTGCAGCGATGCAGCGTACTCTTCTATGATATCGTCCCGTTCGAGGATCTCCTCGGGAGTATACTCTTCCTTGAAGGGGTCTTTGTCCTTGAAGATTTGATTTGGACCTTTGAACGGGGATTCCATTTCACGCTGAACGTTACACTACGAGATAATAAACCCTCGGTTGAAAGTGTTCTAACTGTTGTAAGTGTTGTCGGCTGTTTATAACCCACCCCCCCTCCAGATTGTAAGTGTTCCACGTTTCTACGAGAGAGGTTGTCATTCTCTGGTAAACCTAGGTAGAGAGAACGTTCTTCTCCGATTGTTGTTGTTGTCGACTAACTAGTTACTAGTCATAACTATATTATATACCTTATGCTAAAGGAAATATAGGAAATGCTCTATTAGAGATAGGGCGTCTATAGCACGACTTTACACTTACAATCTGGCGTGTCTGACGGTAGTCGGCCTATATATTTATATACTCAATTCTACTAACCGACTGAGGCACCATCTCGCAGAGTGGAAGAACACTTACAATCTGGGGTGTGGGTGTTCTGACGCCGAGAAAGAAGTTGGCAGATTCACATTTCCCGCGCTTCTTGGTTCCGACATCACGTCTCTACCATTCATCTGAAACAGCATAACGCTGCTACGCATGGTACCAGGAGTCTTGTGAGCGTCGAGAACACTTACAATCTGGGGTGTGGGTCTCATCGTCGACTCCGAGTTCTCTTCTTCTGTCTCTGTAGTTGATTCTCGTTTGTCGGTGAGTCCAGACTGGGTATAGTTATACACTATAGTTATTTGGTATAGGTAAAGTGGGTCCTTCGGGAACCTGCTACGATTTGCCGCTCAGGGTATGCACCGCCTCAGTGACAAACGAGACTGCGTACGACGAACAGACATTATTCCTCGAAGTAAGAATTATGTACTCAACCGTGTAATCGTACAGTATGCCCAACAGCGAGTCTCCGGATAGTCCACCGCCGTTCGAGGATGCCTTTCGTGGTGACGACGTCGAGCAGCGTATCTACGGTACGATTCTCCAGACTCGTGAACCGACGGCGGCAAGCACCATCGCCACGCGGGCCGACTGTGACCCGAAGACTGCTCGGAAGTATCTGGGCTGGTTCACCGACCTCGGTATCGTCACACGTCACGACGGTCATCCAGCCACGTACGAGCGCAACGACGCGTACTTCGAGTGGCGCCGCATCAACCAGCTTGCGGCCGAACACTCCGTCGAAGACCTCCAGCAGCGCGTCCAAGAGTTGATGGCGCAGATCAACGACTACGAAGCGATGTACGAGGCGTCGACGCCTGCTGCCGTCGACGCCGTCGCCATCTCGGAGACGACCAATCGAACGATAGACGACGTGTACAGCGACCTCGCCGACTGGGCGACGGCGCGCGAAGAGCGCACGCGCTACGAGCGAGCTCGCCAACAACTCGCTAGTGGCGAGACCGAGCAAGCATCCGGGTAGCTGTATCGATGGTCCCACCAGCAGGAGACGGAGCGAGCCCTGCACCTATCGATCTCCCGACTCTCGAGTTTCTTCAGACGCGTCTCCGAGCGACGGCGCAGGTTGCACAGGCGATAGTTACGGACGAGAGCGGGCATCTCGAACTCAGCGTCACACTCACACCGTCGTACTATCCGGAAGCCGTCGAGGAGGCGAGTCTGACCGTCCGCTGGTACACGAACGACGACTTCAAAATTCACTATCGAGAGGTCCATCCAGAGTCGAGCTGGGAGTGTCGGTGGGACCGTCACCCGAACCCTCACAATACTCGAGACCATCTCCATCCTCCACCCACTGCTCCGACGCCCGGCGACGATGCCTCGTGGGCAACTGACTATCGGGACGTGCTTCGGCTCGTCCTCGACGAGATCGAAGAGCGCGTCGCAACGCTGTGGGATGAGTAGACAAGATACCTTTCGCGTGTCTAACGAAATTTGCCTGCCAGTAAGACGGTGAGCGCTCTGTGTCTTGGTCGATGGCCGTCGACGTTTCACCCGGTGAGTCGAAGCTCATCTGTCGATTCGTCGATGTACCCTTTCAGTAACAACTGTTCGAGGAGGTCCCATGCTTCTGGTCGCTCGAAACCGCCTGCAGCGAGGAGGTCGGTTGCTGTCTCGTGCGTGATCGTCTCGTCGCCATCGGCACCTTGCATGACAAGCCCAAGTGCAGCCTCTTGTGACGGCGTTAGTGGAGTCGACGAGTTCTGCATCGGTTCAAGTGCCGTGGGCGACCACCGAGACTGTTGGGACTGTGTCGGTCCCTCGTCTCTCGAAGCTCGTCCGATTTGACGCAGTTATCCTTTCACACCCTGTTCGGCACACGCTGTTTCACAGTTGTCCTGGCTACTCGTCCGTCCGAATCTGCGTCATCGGCGGCTGATCGAAATGAACGTGACAAGGCATCCCCGGTACTCTCGATATCTTTCGACAAGGCGTTCCGTCTGCGCACTTCCGATAACAGAAGTAGTTTCCGTCGGCATCTTGCGGTGGTCTCGTCTCCGTATCGGTCCACTGGAGCATACCCCTTTCTTGTGCCGTCCTCTCAATAGTCATTTTGGCACACTGCTTGAAAATATATGATCGAAAAAGTGTCCACTGTACTCACCGATGTGACGCTACCAACGACGATTCGAGAGCAGAGATGGTGCCAAGAGTCTACTTCTTGTCTGAGGGGGTGACTCCCGACGTGAACTACACGGCGTACTTCTATCTCGTTTCGCTTCACTCTTAGATAGAGCTAAACTCGCAGGTTTCTGAGCCAGACCTCCGAGGCAGCTTACCAAATAAATCGAGACAGTAATCGAAAAACGAGATGTTTACCCACTCTTGACAGATGTGCAACATTCCGTAACAACCATAAGAAAGAGCATCGTCCAACTGAGCATGACTCTCTCTCTTGCGACCAGCGGGTCGAACCGAGCGACTTCGTTCGTGGCCGGGTTCGCTCGATTGTTCGGCGGCGGCGAGTCGGTGGAATACGGCCACTCTGTCACCGAAGTTTTCGCCGACGCATCACCTACTGCGGACTACTGTGGGGCTGGAAAGGTTATCGTTCGAGCGATACTCGACTCCCTGGGTGGCAACCCCGGTGACAACGTCGTCCTCCCCGCGGCGGTCCCTCACGGCCTCGTCGAACCATTCCGTGAACGCGGTGTCGAACCACGATACCACCGTATGACTCAGCGGTTCGGGGCCGACCTTGACGACCTCATAACTCGTATCGACGAAGACACTATCGCCGTCGTACTCGTCCACTACTTCGGGTTCGAGCAACCGGACGCCGCGGCGATTCGAGAGATAGCGGCCGACGCTGGCGTGCCTGTCGTGGAAGACAACTCTCATGCGGCGTTGAGTGCCCCCGGCGGCCGACTGCTCGGCACGACTGACGCGTTTGGGTTCACCAGCCTCCACAAGAGCCTCCCAGTTCCGAACGGAGCGGTGGTGTTCTCGGAATCGACGACAGCACTCGACGACTCGTCGTTCGGCGTCGCAGACCGACCCTCGCTCACCGACGCATGTTTTCTCACTAACTGGATTACCAACCCCTCACTCCAACAGTCCGAAACCACCCACGAGCCTCGACCAGAGATAGCTCGATCGAACCCCGCGTCCGGTGACTGTGAGGAGACGACGTGGCCGGCCCCACCGACACCGTACGAGTCGATGCGGGCCTACGCGGCCGACGACGAACCACTGTCGTGGTTGACCGCCAAACTGCTCTCCGTTCTCTCGGCCGAGTCGATCGTCCATCGTCGCCGCGACGGATACGAACGGTGGTCGGCGACGCTTGACACCGCGCCGATGTACGACCTCACGCCCGGTGTCTGCCCGTGGATATTCCCGGTGGTCGTCGACGACGCTTTGCAACGCGCACGAGAAGTTCCCGATGCGTTCGTGTGGCCACGACTCCCGCGTGACGTGACGCCCGACGACTTTCCCGTCGCTACCGACCTCGCACGTTCGGTTCTCGCCCTTCCCGTCGATCGTCCGAACCAAATTGCCCGACTCGCCAGCGCAGTAGAATGAGCGTCTCGTCTTCGTCGGTTCGGCTGTTCGTGGGCCGTATCGCGACGATGGTCCTGAACTTCGCGGCGCTGGCGTACTTTGCCCGCGCACTAGGGAGCGCCGACCTCGGCGTATTCTTCCTGTTTCAGGCGGCGTTGTCGATGCTCGTGTTGGTCTCAGACATCGGTCTTTCGACCGCCGTCGAGAAGCGCCTGAGCGCGGGCAGCGGCCGAAGTGTCTTCTGGACGGGGGCGATGTTGATGGGCGGTATCGCCAGCGTCCTCTCGCTCGGCCTCGTCCTGTTTCGAGACGTCGCCGCAGGGTTTCTCGGGGCCGACCTCGCACTCACACTCGTCGTCGCTCTGGGTCTCTCTGTCGCCCAACGACTCCTGAACGCCGCACTTCGCGGAGAACTCCGAACCGGCGAACTCGCGAGCCTCACTATCGCCGAGACTGCGGTCCAATACGGCGTGGCCGCAGTCCTCGTCTGGAGCGGATTGGGTGCCGAAGCGCTCGTCGTCGGGGTGCTTCTCGGACTGACCGTTTCGGACCTCTGGGCGCTGGTGAAGGTTCGTCCGGCACCTGCGACCCCGACGAAGGACGACGCCGACTCGCTGTTGGAGTACGCGAAGTACAACGCGATACCCACCGTCGGTCTCCAGGTTCACAACTGGATGGACGTACTGATCATCGGGGTGTTTCTCGCCCAGAGCGACGTCGGAGCGTACGAGGTGGCTTGGCGTGTCGCCGGGGCGACGACGCTGCTCGCCGGCTCTATCGGTCTCGCCATCATGCCACAAGCGAGCGCGTGGGACGCCGAAGGAGCCGGAGACCGTGTGGGCCGACTGGTGAGTGCGACGTTCGTGCCGGCGTTACTGTTCGTTATCCCCGCCGTCGTCGGGGCGCTCGTCATCGGGGCCGACGGTCTCCGGCTCATCTTCGGTAGCGAGTTCGAGCGAGCCTCGCTCGTCCTCGTCGTCCTCATTGCAGGGCAGGCGCCCGCGGCGGTGCAGTCAATCGTCGGCCGGACACTGCTCGGACTGGACCGTCCGAACCTCGTCGCCCGTGCGACTATCGTCTCGATTGTGCTCAACCTCGTGTTGAACGTCGTCCTGGTCGTCCAGATCGGTCTCATCGGTGCGGCGTTGGCGACGACGCTCTCGTTCACCGTCGGGACGATTCTCCGGGTCTGGTATCTCGATGACCTCGTTCCGTTGACGGCTCCGACTCTCGAACTCGGCTGGTGTGGGGTCGCTGCGACGGTGATGGGCGTAGTTCTCTTCGTACTCGACAGATTCGTTACTATCGAATCGATTACTGTTTTACTCGGGTTCGTCCTGCTAGGAAGCACGATATACGGACTCGTCTTAGTTGCACACCCGTCGGTTCGTCGTACACTCCTCCGATACGCACGGTCTGTCGTTCCTGGAGTGGCTGGATAACACTTACAGCGTGTCGGAGGTCTGTGAATCACGTCGATTACACCGCCTCCGAAATCCTCTCTATATCGAATCTGTTCTCCCACTAAGTCGGTAGAAGCGAACGAAACAGTGGGGAACGGTTCTATAAGAGACGTATAACAAAGCCTCTCTTGGTGGTTGTCGGAGAGGTATGGTAGACAGCCTCTCAACTGCTGTTGTCGGAGACGTAGGCTTGTGTGGGTGCTTCGGCACCGAAGACCCTATCGTCCGAGACTCGCTCTCGAGTCCGAGGTGGACGGGTGCCACACGGACCGCGACTGATGACGGCGAACTCACCGTGGCGAGCACGACTCATCGGAGGATGGAGACTGACCCCCCCGCCACCACAGCCGACGACACGGCTTCACTGTGGCTCTGGGGGACGGTCTGGGGCTACGAAGCCGAGCGGTACGTCGCGACGGACCCGTCGCGTTCGGTGGAGGTGTGTGCGGACCTCTACGACAAATACGGCACCGAATTCGTCGACCGTCTCAACGGTCGGTTTCTGGTGCTGGTCTACGACCATCTCGACGGTGATTTCCACGTCGCCACGGATAACCTCGGCAGCCATCCTCTCTACACGGCGTCGAGTGGCGACGGCGTAGTGTTCTCGACTGACCTCCAGCATCTCGCTCGAATCGCGGACGCCCCGGTCGACGGGCGACTGATGGCGGAGTATCTGACGACGGGCCGTGTCAGTGGCTGTCTGACTCCTTTCACCGGTATCGAGGAGGTCCCACCAGGAACTGTCGAGACGTACGTCTCTGGGGAGCAGCCGACACGCCGGCGCTACTGGAAGCCTCGGTACCGACCGCTCGACAAGCCGTTCTCGTGGTTCGTCGACCGATTCGTCGAGCGATTTCAGACGGTGATGGACGACTACAACCGCCCGGACAAGCGACACGGCGTCCTCTTGAGCGGCGGCAGCGACTCGCGCCTCCTGGTGGCGTCGCCTCCGTCGTCCGCCACCGCTTATCACATGTCCGACTGGGAGGGCCCCGAGACGCGAGTCGCAAAGCAGTCCGCAGAGATCGCCGGCGTCCCCTACGTCTGGTTACGTCGTGAACGCGACCACCACCGTCGCGCACTCGACGTCAACCCGGCGATGATGAACTTCTACGGTCGATTCGACCAGGCACACACGACCGGCTTTCACACCAAACTCCGCGAGGAGTGTGACGTGTTGGTCTCCGGGCTGTACGCCGATACGTTCTTCAAAGGCGGGGCGATTCCGAAACAGTCGGTTCAGTTCGGCCCCCTGGGTGACTTGGACCTTCCAGTAGAGACATCCATCGAGAGCATCGAGGATTTCCTCGACGTCGTCGATCAACCGTTTCCCGAGTACCTCTCGGAGAGCGGGTCGCTCGCAGACGTGATCCGTCCGGACCTCCGCAGGACCAGCGAGGGAATCGAGTACCGAGGCGTGTGCTACCCCTCGTTGTCGGAACTGGCGGCGTGCTGGGAGTTCTATCCGATGTCGAACGACCCCGACCTGTTCTACTACGGGTTGACGAAGACGATGCCACACTGGACCCCGTTTCTCGACAACCGTCTCATCGAACTCTCGCTGGCGATGCCGTGGCGCTACCAACTTCGACGGAACATTATCAACGCCGCACTCAGCCGTATCGCGCCGGACCTCGCCAGTATCCCCAACGCACGAACCGGTATCGCAGTCTCTTGGCCGTTCCCAATTCAGTACGCCGCTGCCCGAGCGACATCGCTCCGTCGCCAACTGCTGCCCGGCGAACCGCCGAAGCAGTACCTCGGCTACGGTCCGTGGACACCGCACGCCAAACTCCTCCAGACCGAGAGTTTCGGCATCGAGACGCTCGTCCAGAACTGGGCGGTCATCGAGTCGCTCCCGTATCTTTCCCGCGAGGGGGTGTTGGAGTGCTACCGCGACCACATGGTCAACGGGAACCGACAGTTCGAGCTATACATCCTCCTCGGCATGCTTCGGATGCCGCTCACCACGCATCTCGCTAAACGGTACGCCGGTCAGACATCGGTCCTCGACGACGACCACGACGGGATAGAACGGTTGCCCGAGAACTTCTCGAATATCTCTCTCGACAACGTGGAGGACCAGTGATGGATACGTTACTCGTCGGTATCGACGCCGCCTGCGGACCGGTGTTGGACCCGCTGTTCGAAGCAGGTGCGCTGCCTGCTCTCGCATCGCTCGTCGAGGACGGGACGAGCGGTCCACTCGAATCACAGTTGCCACCGTGGACGCCGAGTGCCTGGCCCTCGCTCTACACAGGGACAAACCCGGGACGCCACGGCGCGTACAGCTTTCTCACGTACGACGGCTACGATTGGGACGTCGTCGACGCCCACGCCGTCCGTGAACCGTCGCTCTGGGAACTCCTCGATGCACACGGTCTGTCGAGTGTCGTCGTCAACGTCCCCGTCACCTGTCCGCCTGCCACAATCGACGGGGCGGTGGTTCCGGGGTTCACGGCACCGGAAGACCCGCCGTGCCACCCCGAGGGCATCCTCGACGACGTTCGGGAGGCCATCGGTGAGTACACCGTCTACGGGAGCACCGAGTTCGCCGACGCCGACCGCGAGGAACGACGTGCGGAGTACACCGCACTCGTTCGTTCGCGAGGGGCGGCGTTTCGATATCTCGCCGACCGATTCGACCCCGACTTCGGATTCGTCCAGTTCCAACAGTCCGACACCGTCGTCCACGACTTCCCCGGTGACCGTGACCTGTTGGAGACGGTTTATCGCGCCATCGACGACGAACTCGGCGAGACGCTCGCCGCCTGTGACCCGAACCTCGTCGTCGTCGCCTCCGACCACGGCATCGGTCCCTACGACGGTTACGAGTTCTGTGTCAACGAGTTCCTCCGGCGTGAGGGATACGTTGAGACGACTCGCGAAGGGGACTCGCCGTCGTGGGTCCCCATCTGGCGAGACAACTTGCGTGCCGACGCGGGCGAGTCGACGACGTCGGTGGACCCGAGTCTCACCACACGGGCGCTCGACACGGCCGGTGCGGTCGGTCTCTCGCCGGCACGAGTCGCCACCCTTCTCGACCGTGTCGGCTTACTCGAAGCGGCGATGCGGGTCGTCCCTGACAGCGTCCGCCGACAGACGGGCGCGAACGAGACTGTCGACTTCGCGGCGTCGACGGCGTACTGTCGACTTCCGGTCGAACTCGGCATTCGACTCAACGTCGCCGGCCGAGAACCCGAAGGTGTCGTCGACCCCGCTCAGTACGAGTCTGTCCGTGCCGAGTTGATGACGACGCTCCGAAACGTCGAGACGCCGGACGGAGAGTTAGTCTTCGAGTCGGTTCTCCCTCGCGAGGAGGTGTTTCACGGTCCAGAACTCGACGACGCGGTGGACATCGTCACCGTCCCGAGTGAGTTCGACCACCTCGCGAGTGCACGAGTCGGGGGCGACGTGTTCGTCCCACCACACGAACCGTGGAATCACAAGCGCTACGGCTTCGTCGCCGTCGGTGGCCCCGACGCTCCCGCGACCAATCTGACCGACACTCACCTCCTCGACGTTGCGCCGACGGTGTTGTCGTCGCTCGGTGTCCCGTTGTCGGACCGGATGGACGGCGACGTCCTCCCCGGGTTCACCGCTCCCGGCACCGAGACGTACCCACGGGCGGCCCACGACTCACACGGACGGTCGACGGCCCACGTCAAGAACCGACTCGCCGACCTCGGTTATCTATGACCGGGAGCGCTCACAGCATGTCACACGCCACTCGGTACGAACCTCGACACCGTCCCCGAACTATATTAGCATCGTCTCCGAACATCGATATGTCCGACACACACAACCCACAATGAGTATCTCCATCTCCCGCATCGACGAAAGTGAATCAACGACTTGGAACGACTACGTAGACCGGTTCCCCGGTACCAACCCTTTCCATCGCTGGGAGGGATTACAGACCGTCGCGGACTACTCGGGGTGCCGACTCCATCCGCTCGTCGGTTACAACGGAAACCAACCCGTCGCGCTCGTCCCACTGTACGAACGTTCGGCGCGGGGAAGGACACTCGTCAGGAGTCCACCGCGACTCGTCGAGAGTTTCCCGCTCGGGCCGGTGTTCGCCCCACCGGGTGGGATGAAACGACGAAAGACCGAACGGAACAGAACCGAGTTCGTCGACGCCGTCCAGACGTGGCTCGACGAACACGTCGACCCATCGTACGTCCATATCCGTGCAGGACCAGTGGTTAGCGACGTACGTACGTTCCAGTGGAACGGCTACGACGCTACGCCGTTCTACACGTACTTCCTCGACCTCACGCCGGACCCGGACGATTTGCTGGCGTCGTTCAGCCGCGACGCACGGACGAACGTCCGCGACGCCGAGGAATCCGGTGTGACGGTTCGAGAGGGTGACAAAACCGACGTCAAACGAATCATTCGGCAAGTCGAGCGTCGACATCACGAACAGGACGAATCGTATCCGATGCCGGTACCGTTCGTCGCCGACTGCTATAGCCGACTTCCCGAGGGCGCTGTCCGCGCGTACGTCGCCGAGATGGACGGTGAGATGGTCTCGGGAATTGTGACGCTCGAGACCGAGGACGTCATCTATCGGTGGCAGGGCGGCGTCAAGTACGGTGGGGACGCTCCCACGACGGACCTCTTAGACTGGCACATCATGCAGGCCGCCCGTGACCGTGGTATCGAGCAGTACGACCTGGTCGGAGCGAACATGCGACGCCTCTGTGGGTACAAGGCGAAGTTCTCCCCGGAACCAGTCGTCTACTACAACCTCACACGACACGACCGTCTCCACCAGTTCCTCACCGACGCGCAGTCACTGGCCGATGGTCTCGTACACGGCTTCGAGACGCTTCGCCACCGGGTAGACCGATAGTCGGCACCGGTACCGGTGACGGTACCGACGCCGTTCGCTCTATCTCGTCGGTCTGCTCGAATTCACAGCAGACGTCTCATCGTTCGATAGCTTCTGACCGATTGTAGACGGCAGCGGCGAGTGAATCTCGTGAGACGGTTATTAGTACTGCTCTATACTCCACTTTTATTCGGATAAGTGTACCATTAATAACTGACAATGAAACAAGAAATTGCTCTGACTTTTGTAATTGATATTATTAAAGAGAAGAACTCTGTTCACATGATATCTCTGCTCGGACTGTGGCGTAGGCTACTAACTTACGAGAACTGGTAACAAACTCTGTAATCGACCACCGCAGACTCGCAGATAACTATACGAAATTTAACACGAATCCACTCGTATCCGCCTGGGAGTTAGAACACATATCCCGAATGTTTACAAAAATAGGACTGTAATTGTAAATTGAAAGTCACTACTCGCTACTCGTCCGGTGCGGTCAGACTATAGTAGTCCGACTCTTATTCGGCTAGCGAAAGCGACTCAGTGTGTACTATCGGATGTCGAGCGGGTGGTCTCCTGATTGGGAAGTGACTACGCTCGAAGAGTGAAATCGGTCGAGAGAGGCCTACTCTACGTAGCGGTCCGCTTCACCCTCGACGGTCACGCTACTTCCACGACCCGGAATCTCTTCGACCTTCGAAGGGTCGACGTCGGTCAGCGAGCCATCGGCCGTCGCTTTCACCGCTGTGAGGAACGCCTCGGCGACGTGCTGAATTCGGTAGAGACGATCACCGAGCGTCCCCGCAGAGACTTCGAAGAGGACGCTTCCCATACCCCGAAGACCGAAGCCGTTTCGCGCGATACCGGCGTAAGTCCCGCCAGGATACCACGTCGAGTTCGGAGTGTGCTCGTCGCCAACTGTCAGCACGTCGGTGTCGCTCTCGGTCGTTATCGCGTCGTACATCGTATAGACGAGTTGCTTCGAGAGATTTCGTGCATCCTCTGGCACGTCTTCGTTGATCGGCCAGAACAGCGACGACGTGACGATGTGACCGGCACCCGGGTCGTTAGGGTCTGGGGGGTACATCTCTTCCTCACCGAGTTCGCCGTCGATGTACTGCTGACGGTCGACGAACTTCAAGTCCTCGTCGACGACGTACTCGCCTTGACGGTGGAAGTCGATGATCCACTCGGTATCGAGGTCTTCGACCCGACTGTCGACGGCCACTGCCTCCGGAACGGGATTTTCGGGGAACTTCTCGGGATAGCTCTGGTACAAGTCGCTATCCTCCCACTCGGGCCAGTGATACCGATTGACGTCCCAACCGACGAACGGGGTGTCGGCGGCGAAGATCCCGATATCCGCTCCGAAGATGTCGGCACCGGCCGCCGCAGGTGCGTCCGTATCGACGTTGTATCGCTGTCGAGCGACGAAGCCGTCCGGATTCACTCGAGGGACCAGATGGACCGTCAGTTCCTTCCGAACTTTCTTGACTGCAGTGGTGTCAGCACACGCCAGATACTGCAACGCCGCGATGGTCCCCTCGGCCATTATCAACTCGTCGCCGTGCTGTTGTGCGATCACCATCACGTCGGTCGGTCCGCTTCCGACGGATGCCTCCCAGAGCGGTCGACCTTGATTCGATTCGCCGATCGTCGTGACAGAGACGTTCTCGATAGACCGTAGGAGCTTCTCGAGTTCGTCGTTGTCGAGGAGATCGTCGTTCTGGAGGAAGTCCGGATCGTACTCGGTATCACCGTCGAGGGCGTCCGGAAGAGCTGTCTGTTCGTCTTTCTCGTCGTTGTTCTCGTGACCGCTGGCCTGTGAGCTGAAGACGCTTGCGCCTGCGAGGCTTCCGAGCGTCCCCAAAAACTTTCGACGTTCTATTGTCATCTTACCACAGTATCATGTGCAGCACAGTTGGGTTATATCTAGGGTTATATGGTGATAATTATATTATTAACGCGGACAGTAGCTAACTCAATATTTTTCGACCCCGAGTAACTCGTAATCGATTCTAGCCACGTGCTCTCGATGACTCTCACGAAGAAACAGGTGTGATTACTTGGTAATATTCTCAACCGATAATGCTATTATAGTAGACCGACGAGTCGATATCCATGAGCGAAGAAACGCGGTACGATGTGTGGGCCTCCACCCGTGGCAGACTCGGTCACCATCTCACCGAGATGGGTCCGTCGTGGGTTGCCGGCGCCGTCGCCGCCGGTCCAGCGACGATGGCGAGTCTCCTCACAGCGGGTGCGACGTTCGGCTACGACCTCCTCTGGGTCGTTATCCTCTCTGCGATTCTCGGTGCAACCGCACAGTATCTCGCGATGCGACTCGGGCTCCTAACCGAGTCGGGAATCGTCTCGGTCGTCGAGTCGGCGCTCGGTGGAAAGTGGGCTTGGCTTCTCGTCGCCGACGTCGTCCTTGCAGCTGGGCTCGCACAACTCGTCATCATGAAGACGGTCGCCAGTGTCTCTGAGACCGTGACCGGTATCGACGGACGACTCTGGGCCGTCGCGTGGGCGGTCGTGCTTGCAGTCGGCCTCGCTGGTCGCGGCTACCGTGTTATCGAGGTCGGCGCCAAGGTACTCGTCAGCATAGTCGTCGTCGCCTTCCTCGCTTCAGCGCTCATCGTTCCTCTCGACTCGGGTGCAGCAGTGAGCGGGCTGGTTCCGACCATCGACGGCGGAGTCGACAAGGCACTCGTCGCAGCAGGTATCCTCGGTGGTGCCGTACATATCACGCTCGTCACGATGCAGTCGTACACGATGCGAGCGCGCGAGTGGACTCGCGAGAACTACGGTCTCGCGACGTTCGATATCGGAGCCTCGATGCTCGTCGCATTCGGCGTCTATAGCCTTGCCATCTTCCTCGTGGCTGCGGGCGTCCTCCACACGTCCGGGGTCCAAGCGGCGGAGTTGACTGCGATCTCAGCGTCGCAAGCGCTGGGGCCACTGGTCGGTGCCAACGCAGAGTGGTTGTTCCTCCTCGGTCTCTGGGGAGCGTCCGTCTCCACGCTCGGAGGTAACACCGTGGTGCCGCCGTATCTCGTCGCTGACAAACTCGGCTGGGAGACTGACGTCTCGGACTATCGATACCGGAGTCTGCTCGCCGCTGTCGCGCTGCTCAGTGCGGGCGGTGTGTTCGTCGGCGGTTCGTTCTTCCCGCTTCTCGTACTCGTCTTGGCGTTCGGACTCGTCGGGACGCCGTTCGCGCTCGTTCTCGTCCTCTATCTCCTGAACAAACCCGACGTCGTTTCAGTCCAGAACTCTCGGGCAGCCAACGTCGGTGGTCTGGTTCTCGTCGGGGTCACGTCCGTTCTCGCAGCATCGTTCGTTCGCGAGCAGGTCGCAAGCGGGGTCGGCGACCCAACGACGCTGTTCGTCCTCGTGTTCACCGTCGTACTCGGTTCGCCCACGGTCGGTCTCGGTGTCAAGTTTGGCCAGGAGGAAGTCTTCGCATGAACGACGGTCTGCCGTTTCC
Organism: Halogranum rubrum; assembly: GCF_900114455.1. Classification (GTDB taxonomy): domain Archaea; phylum Halobacteriota; class Halobacteria; order Halobacteriales; family Haloferacaceae; genus Halogranum; species Halogranum rubrum. Next base: position 195,863 of record NZ_FOTC01000004.1, read on the forward strand.
ACTCTCTGGGTCAACACTGGTGACCGGTCCGTCCAACGTCGGTAAGACCCGATTGACGGCTCGTGCACTCGACGAGTGGGTCTCTGCGCACTCTCCCGATGCTGTCGTAGTGTTCGAATTCGGCCCGGAGTACGAACACGGCGGGCGAATCCTGGGTCGACGGCTCTCACGATTCACCGACATCCCCGACGAAGTGTGCTACAGCGTCTTGGACGCACGCGCACCGAGGGCCGAAAGCACGAGTGAAACAGAGCTACTTCAGCTTGCGAGAGAGAACGCCACCGGTGCCGAACGCCTCCTCGACCGTGCTCCACAGAGTCCCGTTGCCGTCTTCGTCAACGACACCACCATCGGGTTTCAACACGAAGAGAGCGACGTCAACCGGCTCCTTGCGTACTGTGCCAGGGCACGATGCTCGGTCCTCAACGCGTTCGAAAGCGACGAACTCGGCACCGATGACCCTGTGTCTCGTCAAGAACACGCTACTCTGGAGTATCTCAAAGCGTGTACCGACCGAACAGTGACGCTCGGAACAGACTGACCCCACTCGTCGCTGCATCGTCAGATGCGTCTCTAGCGAGCAACCACAGAAACAGGAGGGGCCGCTCGTCGAGGAGTGTGAGTTGTGAGGATACGATCGAAACACGCGGCGAGGGGAAGACGGTATCGCAGAGGTCGAACACGGCTACGTCGTCGTCGACAGCGACTCGACTCAGCTTGGGGAAGCCATCGTGAATAGACACTCCTGCTACGAGACTGAAATAGTTGGACTTCTTGGGTCAGTTGTCTCTCGTTCGCAGTGGTAGGAGAGATGACCTTTCACTTACTCTCGCTACCGAGTGGCTGCACACGTGGACTACCGAACGTGGCTAGTCTCTCCGCAGACGATACCGTCCACGATGTACTTTCGGACGACTACGAGTAGCGCGTTGCTCGAGAACCAGGTGAAACTACACTCCTACACATCTTCGCCAACTACCTCTCCGACCCAACCGGTCCTTTGTACTTCGACTTGACTTTCTCTCCCTCGCGCCACTGCCAGTAGTAGTAGCGGTTGTCGTTGATGTCTTTCACCGTGATTGTCGCTTTCGAGGGAACGTCGTCGGGGAAATCGTCTGATTCCGCTTCGACGTATTCATCTTGTCCGTCCTGCCCGTCCCATTCTGTGAGTTGCGCTTCGCGTTCGCGATGCTCGGCGAATTCGTCGGCGTATCGAGCGATATCTCGAAGCACGTTCGGAGACTGGTCGGTAAGTTTCTCGGCGATACTGCCTGGTATCTCCTCCGGAAGCGTTGGTAGGGAGTCGGACATGGTCACGTCGTGTTAACCAACACAGACGCCGACGGCAAAGATTCGTTGGTTAAGTAGGCCGTGCCAGTGTCGACCGAACCTTCGAGTGGTCCAATTACCTCTGTCGAGCTGTTGTTGCTCGGTCAAGTGGCTCACGCCTTACAGCTGTATCGTCCGATTCCCGCGTAGCGAGGTGGGACGCCGACCCACTCGCATCGAGAGGCCTGGACGTCGACGAGGCGTACTCGCTGGTCAATTCCAGTATAGTCCCTGAAACACACGTCTCCAAGAAGAAATCGACCCATCACTCCAAGTTCATCCGTCGCGTCAGTCAGTTATCGGTTTCGTGGTGACCGTTCTTGTATCCGAATTGTACTTTCGCGTGCTGCTAATCACCAGATTAAGATATGAGAACGACAAAATTCTACGGACGAGAGTTACAGATGCAAATTCCAGACAACTTACTCTGTCTCTTCAGTGCTCGTGTAGATGAGCAGCGAGACTCGTACGTTCTCGAAGTGCCGAAACAGGAAGTGACAACAGGCGGTGTCCAAGTGGGGGATGTTCACCGCGTGGCTGTCTTTGCGACTGACACTACCGACGACACTCCAACATCCCACGAAACGGTGCAGAATCGGGAGCGTCTCGCACCGGTCGAGAAAGGCGACCAGCGAACTGTAGATATCGAAGATATCGGAGAACAAGGCGATGGCATCGCCCGTACCGACCGTGGATACGTTCTTATCGTCCCGGACACTGAACAAGGTGAACGAGTCACTGTCGAAGTCACTGACGTGAGCGAGTCAGTCGGTTTCGCAGACGTGGTCGAGCGAAAACCCTACTACGAATAGCCGAAACTGGATACCGATTTTGATACATATGTGACGCTCAGAGAGACTGTTGACTTCTTCGAACGCACTCCTCGAGAGCACTCGGTCTGTATCCTGTCAGAGTCGAATCAACGACCGCTCGCTTGTGAGGTCAGTCGTGCTTTTGAGTACCCGGTGACAGCAAATCCGTGCTCAGACCCAGCGCAAGCGGGGAGTACTTCCTGAACATCATCGGTCTACTCTATCAACCGATTACGGGGCCAGTCGTCAACGTTCGAGGGGATAACTCGTCGCACTCAGTGAAAGTAGAGCAACCAGAGATGGTGTTAGAGTTCTTCGTGTAGCCAATCTGCAAGGTTCTCTATGACGAACTGGCAACTCGAACCGCGAGGAGAGCGCACACATCGGTCCGGAGAACGACCTCAGCGAGCACAGATTGTAGTGCCGCACTGTCAGAACGCAGCGGTCGGCGTACGATGGTCGAGGTTACTCTATCTCGTATCCAAGGTCGTGGACGGCCCTCGTGACTGCCTCTTCGGAGGTCAAATCGTGGTCGAACCGAATGGTCGTCTCGCCACTCTCGTCGTCGACTTCTATGCCCATCACTCCTTCCACGTTCTCCAACTCCGTTCGAATCCTTCGACTCTCGTCCTCGGACTGCAGTTCTCGGACGGTGAAGGTCACTTCGTTCACGGCCATAGTCTCCCTTCGTGTTCCGCTGCAATCACTCTACCTGCGGTGGCATCGGCGGACGTCCGTCGAAGGAACACCCGGTACGGGAGTGTCGAACGAATACCGCAAAGAGTCCGAAACGGAGTCGACCGGGCCCTGCGGACTTTCGGGTGGCACTTCGACACGACCCAAACACCGACTGTCCCCATGCAAGCCGGAGGAGTCAGAAGAACAGACAACAGTAGTACTCTAGAAACGTCAACGCGCTCCGAAACCACTGTTTCCAGATGCTTCGCTTAGTCCGACAACCGTCTAGGACGCACCGTGGCGGCAGAGCTAACTACTCACCCGACGACTGACCGCGAGATGAAATCTCCACCCCACGAGGTCAACCGCTCGGACGTCCACCCCCGCGCCGACCACCGTTTCCTCTCGCCCGGAACGCTGATTCGGGCGTGTCTCCGAGGTTGCACGGGCGGCCTCATTGCTACCCTCGTGATGACGTTGTACCGAATGCCGATATTCCGGGCACTCCCGCCCACCGCGGAGTTCTGGGCACAGTACCTCGGCGGCGGCGAGGCCGAACAGTACCCGCTCGAAGGCTTCGCTCTCCATCTTCTCTACGGCACGGCCGCAGGTGCGGTGTTCGGGCCGGTGTTTACCGTTTGCAACGCCCGAACGACGGTCAACCGCGACGCAGTGGGCGTCGCCGTCGGGTTGGTGTACGGACTCGCTCTATCAGCGTTCGGAACGCGAGTCGTCTTCCGACACGTACTGAATCAGGAACTGGAACCCGAACACGTCCTCGTCTTCCACGTCGGCCACGCCATCTACGGATTGACACTCGGGACGTGGCTGAGTTCCAGAGAGCGACTTGGCGACGTGTACGAGAAGGCGGAACCGTCACCTACGTCCAAGCGTTGATTCGAGCGACGGGCGCACGACAGCGCGACCCTTCACCATCGCGGATAGTCACACCGCGTCGGGGCCTTCTCGAATACGTCTGTCTGTTTACGCATATTCAGATATCTCCATTGATGATCTCTTCGACCCGCTGGTGGTCGAACAGCTGTTCGTCGGCAGCGAACTCCGGATAGAGGTCGCCGTCCGTATACTCCGGCCACGCGCCGAACTGCTCGGGATACAGTTCCTTGGCAGTCATTTCGAGTTGAAAGAGGTTCATGAGCGGTCCTTGCCACCGCGTTCCCTGTGGGTACACCCGGTTGTTCTGGACGGCGGCTAACTCGCTTCCGACGGGGTCGTCTTCGAGGTTTTGCTTCAGTGCACCGAAATCGAAGGTTTCCGTCACCGTCCACAGTGCGAGTATCACGTCCGGGTCGGCTTCCAGCAACGCCTCCATATCGACTTGCTTGAACGGCCCCGAAATCTGGGCATCGCCGAACGCGTTGACTGCGCCGAGCGGTCGAGTGTGGGAGTTCCAGTATCCGGGAGCGTTCAACCTGAGCAGATAGATGGCCGACAGGTCCGTCGAAATAGAGATGTACGCGACAGTCGGTCGTTCTGACTCCGGCGGCAGTCCGTCTTCGATAGTTCCGAGTAAATCGTCGTGGACGGACGTGAGCGCCTCGTACCGCTCGCGTTCTCCGTACAGCGTTGCGACACGGTCGAACAACTCCCACAGGCTGTAGTACTCGTAGCCCTCGGCCCACTCCTCTGGCGGCGAGGCGCGATAGCTGCTGTAGTAGTTTCCGAGCCACGGCCCGACGTTGTTCGCTATCTCGTCGATGTCGGATCGGGTCCAGTTGTCCTGCGACGTCACCCACGCGGGGTCCACGAGATGGAGGTCACTGTCGAGTTCGTACAACTGTTCTTTCGCGAAGCCGTACTCTCCTGCCTTGTCCGCCCACTCGATTTCGAACTCGTCGAACCCAGCGGTGAAGTACTCGAGTCCCGCCACGGTTCCGTCCCACCAGAGGTTGTTGATGGTGTCACCCTGACCGAGTGCACTAGCCATATCCGGGAACCACGGGAAGTGGGTGAACACGTTGGTCGGTGGCTCATCCAGCGTCACCTCACCGACCGGTGACAGCTCGACCGAGTAGCTTGCCTCCGGCGTCGAGGTTTCCGTCTCGGTCTCCTCCGTCTCGGTGTCCGTCTGTTCTGTCGTCTCTTCTGTTGGTGTCGTGTTGCCCTCAGACTGCCCAGCGCACCCCGCGAGTAGTCCACCCGTGGCGACGACACTCCCGTACCGGAGATAGTCTCGCCTCGTCGTCCCGCGACCTTGACCTGTGTCTTCTGACATACGCTTTAGGCTCGTCTAATACCTAATAGCTGCTTTGGAATTTAGGTTGGCCTAAAGTAGAGGAGGGAACGTTAGCCTCTCGTCTCGTCGAGTAGCAAAACGTCCATCTCTCGTGTGAGCACTATCGCGAGTCACGCGTTGCTTCTGTCCGCCCACGAGGTTGCCGACCGCTTGGTCGCACAGGTGTTCGACGTCAGCCAGCGCCCTGGCTCCGCCGACCACTGTGCGGTCTGCGTCGTCGATGGACTCGAAGAACCCTGAACGGAGGCCACCGTGAAAGACGCGCTTCTCGCGAGACTGAGTCGCTATACAGACAGTGTGTAGACCCTTTCAAAGATTTAACTCACTCTGTTTAATTTCTCTGTATAGCTCTACCCCAAATCGAGCTATATCCTCTCCGGTTGTCATCTGCTATGTTAGGCAAATTCTTGATACTGTTTAAATTAGGTCTATATTTCTTGCTTTCGTTGATTATTCGGCACTCTATTTCTCTAACCCATGCTGAAGTCACTCTTATCTCTCTCCCCAGTATCTTGTATATATGATACACAACGTCATTCGTGCTCAAAAACGACTTCTGGAATTCAACCAGGTGTACAGAACTAGCTAGACTATATTTTTGTCGTGCGAAGACGGTCCTGCTAACTCAAGGCTCCTGTTACAAACCGGACGCCCTCGAAGTTCTCTCGGCGGGTCGACAGCAGCTACTCCTGGCGCAGCGAAACCTCGGCACTCACGGTGGCGATGATCATCGACACACCCTTCGTCAAATCGGGGTCACAGTCGCGTAACTGCTCAGGACGTTTGAGATCTCGGTACGTCTCTTCACTCCTGGAAGCCATCTTCGAAGACGAACGTCCCGTCTCGTTGCACGGGTTCGCCGTCGAATTCGATGACTGAATCGTCGCTCATGTCGACGATCATGTCCATGTGAATCGCGCTGTCGTTTCGGACGTGTGCCGGTCCGACTGTCTGCTCGTATGCTTGCCCGAGTGCGAGATGAACGGTATCTCCCATCTTCTCGTCGAAGAGCATGTTGTAGGTGAACTGTGTGATATCTCGGTTCATTCCGATTCCGAGTTCACCGATTCGACGCGCACCTGCATCCGTGTCGAGGACAGCGGCCAACACGTCTTCGTTGCGTTCTGCTGCATACTCGGTTACGACGCCGTCGACGAACGAGAGCGAGACGTCCCGCAGTTCGTGTCCCTGTGCGACGAGTGGTTTGTCGAAGACGACGGTCCCTTCGACACTCTCGACGACTGGTGCGGTCGAGACCTCACCACCAGGCATGTTGTGTTGTCCGTAGTCGTTGACCACCCGCATTCCCGCGACGCTCATCGAGAGGTCGGTTCCGTTGCCAGTCGCGATACGAACGTCTGCTGCCGCGTCGAGGAGGTCGACTAGTTGCTGCTGCTGTCGTCCCTGTTCGTCCCAGTCGCGATTGGTCGCGTCCCAGACGAACGCGCGGTGTTCCGCGGTACTCATCGACGCGGCTTGTGCGTCTGCGGGCGTCGGGTACTGTGTCGTCACCCACCGGGATGCGAGTCTGGCCTCCCGAATCGCTTGTCGTGCGCTCTCGTACGCCGCCCGTTTCGTGGGGTCGACGTCGCTCGTCTCGTGTGTGTTCGTCGCTCCTCTAATCGTGATGACGACGTCCGAGCGCTCTATCGCAGACAGGAGGTGCGGTTCCAGAGCGGGTTCACTGGTCGCAGTGAGATACGCGCGCTCGAAACGAGGGTTCTTCGTCACGGTCATCGCCGTCGCATCCCGGCGTGCGATTTCGTCGTAGAGCGCGACGACGAGGTCTTCGGCCGCGTGTGGAGCGATGATGAGGACTGCATCGCCAGCACCGATGTCGGTCGAGTGCGAGGCGAGAATCTCTGCCTGCGTCCGTAGAGCCGATTCCATCGACTGCCTCTCTTCGTGTGGTTGCATGACTGTTGTGTTTACCTATCGAATTCGACGATAGCGTCGAGAACGGCGTCCATCTCCTCGGGCGTATTGTAGAAGTGTGGCGACAGGCGAATGCCACCGGCACGGGAACTCACGTTGAACCCAGCGTCGAGCAGTGACGATTCGATGCGCTCGGGAGTCTCGACCTGTACGTTGACGACACCACCTCGCTGGTCGGGGTCGACTGGCGAATGGACGTCGTACCCTCGGTCGATTGCCCCATCGATCAGTTGTTGAGTGTACTCGACGACGCGTTCTCGGACTGTGTCGACTCCCACCTCCTCGATGAGGTCCATGCCCGCGCTCGCTTGATAGGCGTTCGGTGCTGGAGGCGTTCCGAGTTCGAACCGTCGTGCGCCATCGGCGAACTGTGGATTTTCCGTCTCACCGTCAAAGATGTCGTCGACGCCGAACCAGCCCATATTGAACGGTTCGAGTTCGTTGGCGAGGTCGTGGTCGACGTAGAGAAACGAGATGCCGGGCCCGCCGAGGAGGAATTTGAGCGTGCCCGCGACGAGCATATCTATCTTCTGGGCTTTGACGTCGATAGGCACCACGCCGACCGATTGGTACGCGTCCAAGAAGAGATAGCCACCGACCTCGTGAACCGCGTCGGCGACAGCCTCGACGTCCATCAGCCCGCCGGTGAACGAGTACGCGTGTGACCCGCAGACCATGAGCGTCTCTTCACTCAGTTCTGCTTCGTACCGGTCGGTCGGGACGACTGTCCCGTCGACCGAGTTGGCGACGCGGAGTGTCGCTCCTCGCTTCGCTTGTGCTCGCCAAAACTGCGGCAGCGTCGGATACTCCAAATCGCTCGTGACGATGTCACTCCGCTCGTCGTACTCCAGGGCACTCGCCACCTGCGCGAACGCTTGCGTGGCACACGAGAGGACGGCAATCTCTTCGGGTTCTGCGTTGATGAGCGCCGCAAACTGCGCTTTCGCTTGGTTCACTTTCGCGAGCCACGTCTCCCACGGGTTTCCCGACTTGACCCAGACGCGTTCGCACTCGCGACGGGCAGCGAGTCCTCGATACGGAATCGGCGAGGCCGAACAGTTGTTGAGGTGTGTTCGACCCTCTTCGGCGAGTGCTGGAAACTCTGCTCGCCACGCTTCGGTCGGCATACCAACGAGGTCGATTCGAGTGCACATATAACGAGCGGGTTTGTGTCTCGTTCTCACATAGCAACTGTTTAGTCACCGACCTGAGAGAGTACTGGCGATGGAAGCCCTAGTCATCGGTGGCGGCATCATCGGAGTGGCAACTGCCTGCCATTTGGCCGAGCGCGACGTCGACGTGACCGTAATCGAGAAGTCTCACGTCGGCGCCGGGAGCACTGGTCGCTCGGGAGGTGGCATTCGAGTCCAGTTCTCGACGTCCGTAAACGTCGAACTCTCGTTGGCGAGCAAGCAGGTGTGGGATACGTTCGAAGACGAGTTCCACACCGACATCCGCCGCCGCCGTATCGGCTATCTCTTTCTCGCACGGACCGAAGAGACGGCCGAACAGTTACGTCGTGACGTGGGGATGCAGAACGCCTTCGGTGCGACCACGGAGTTGTTGACACCCGAGGAGGCGGCCGAGTACTGCCCGAAACTCTACACCGACAAGTTCGTCGCGGCGTCGTACTCTGCTTCCGACGAGTTCGTCGACCCGAACCTCGCACTCACGGGCTACGCCGACCGCGCTCGCGAACTCGGCGTCGAGTTCCTCGTCGACGAAGTCGTCGACATCCGCGTCGAAGATGGGGCGGTAGTCGGTGTCGAGACGCCGACGCGAAAACTCGACGCGGAGTACGTCGTCAACGCCGCTGGTCCGTGGGCAGGCAACGTTGCGGCGATGGCTGGAGTCGAGTTACCGATCACACCGGAGTTACATCGGTTGGCCTTCGCGAGACCGGACGAACCGCTCCCCGAGTACGTCCCTCTGACTATCGACCTTGACTCCGGTGCGGTGTTCAGACCCGAAGAAGACGACGTCGCCGCTATCGGCGGTCACTTCGACGACCATCCACCCGCAGACCCCGACAACTTCCCACAGAAAATCGGCTTAGAGTGGACGATGAAAGCACTCGAAGGCGTCGCCGACGTCTGTGGATACTTCGGCCCCGACTCCGCGGTTACGAACGGACTGACCGGCCTCTACGCGATGACGCCGGACACCAATCCGATCATCGAAGAGACGCTCCCCGGGTTCGTCAACGCCGTCGGGTTCTCGGGTCACGGGTTCATGCACGCGCCCGCGACGGGCAAACTGGTCGCCGAACTCATCGTCGACGGCGAAGCCTCACTCGTCGATATCTCTACGTTGTCGAGCGACCGATTCGAGACGGCATCTCCGTCTGCCGAGCAGAACTTCATCTGAGCATCGTTCACCTGCTGTTTCTCCGATACGTAGTCCGGTCGTGAGCGAGCACTGGCGTGTCGTACTGTCCAGCGGTCTCTCCACGATTCACTCACAACTACTGTTCCCACTATTCGCGTGTAGGCGTCGGTACTCGTTTTCGTCGAAGGAGGGAGGATGACAGCAACGGGGACGTGGGTGCCTCTGAAACTCACCGTGGTCTCCAACTCCTGTTGGACGGTGATGGGTGACTCGCGACGCCAACCTCGGTGGGTGGCGTGATTGCACCGGTTCGTCGGGGAAGACGACCGGTGCTAGTGGTTGACCGCTTCGGCCTCGATTTCGAGCAGTAGCTCTGGCCGTGGTAACGTTTCGACTTCGATGAGCGTCGTCGCGGGTCGGACGTCACCGAAGAACTCTCGATGTGCATCGCCGATTGGCTCCCAGAGGGAGAAGTCGGCGACGTAGATTCGGGTGAGGATGACGTCCTCCGGCCCGGCATCGAGTTCGGCCAGCGACTCGCCGATCGTTTCGAGGATATGTCTCGCCTGTCGGTAAGGGTCATCGACACCAACGACCTCCCCATCTTCGACCGCCGACGTCCCAGAGACGCGAATCTGGTCACCGATGCGGACGGCCCGCGAGTAGCCGAACGTCTCTTCCCACGTCGTCCCGGTCGAATACTCCCGACGGTCGTTCATGGACTACTGTTCCTCGCTGAGCGTGAACTCGTTTTTCTTCTGTCGGTACGACCCACCCGACCCGAACTTGGGGAAGCTGAGTCGGTCGTAGGAGAAGAGTTCTTCACTCTCGTGGTAGACTGGAAGCTGCACCATATCCTCCCAGTTTGCCTCCTCGATGACGACGTAGGCTTCGTTACGGGCTTGCTCTGCAGCGTCGCTGGGGCCAGGGTTACTGGCGACTTTCTCGTCCCACGCTTCGGTGGCGCGGGTCGCCGCGTCTGTGCCGCCCCAGTTCGTGAAGCCGACGTTGTTGCCCGAGGACGTGTCGGTCTTCGGCGGGTAGAGCAACTGGAGGAAGTTGTCTGGCGTCGGCCAGTCGAACGACCAACCGAGCGTGTACGCTTCGGCGTTCCCGTTGACGAGTTGGTTCGCGAGGACGCTGAAATCTGTCCGCTTGATGACGACGTCGACGTAGACGCTCGTTAGTTGGTCGCGGAGAATCTTCGCGACCGACTCCCACTCGGCGGTGTACGTACTCAGCGTGAACTCGAATCGGTTACTGTCGCTGTATCCTGCCTCTTCGAGTACTGCTCTGGCCTCGTCTAATCGCGTCTCGTCGACACCGTAGGGGTAGTTCTCGGCGTGCTTCTCGTACTCGGCGACACCACCGGGGTAGATAGTCGGCGGGGTGAAGTGTGTCGCGGCGACGTTTCGGCTCTTGAACACCCGTTCGTTGAAGAGTTGTTGGTTCGCGACGTACGCGACGGCCTGTCGAACCGGTTTCGGGATAATCTCTGTGTTGAAACCGATGTAGCTCGAGCTAATCGTCGGCACCCGGAGATAGTTGAGCGTCTTGCCGTTTCGCGCGGGACCGTACGTGCCGACCTCGCGGCCGCGGTCGTCGGTCTCCGAAACCGAAATCTTCGCCGAGTCGTACTGGCTGGTCGGGATGTCGAACGCGTCGAGGTTCTCGTTCATCGCCGCGTTGTACTGCGCAGACGGGTCGGGGATGACCGACCACTTGACGCCAGCGACGCTCGCTTTCGTGCCGTGGTAGCCGTCGAAGCGTGTAACCGAGACCGACGTTCCAGACGTGTACGACTCGAACTCGAAGGGGCCACAGCCGACCGGATTCGTCGCGAACTCCTCTTGGCTCATCTCTCCTTCGTATCCGTCGATGTCGCCGACGACTCCTTCCGGGAGGACGGCGAATGCGGAGTACGCCATCACCTGCAGTGCAGCGTGGAACGGCTCTGTCAGCGTCACCTCCAACGTGGACTCGTCGAGTGCTTCGACCGCCATACTTCCCGGGACGTAGTTCCCCTCGTCGTCCGTCTCGTGTGCGACGCCGAGAGTACTGAGGAGATAGTAGTCTCGTCCGGAGTTCGGCGAGGCTGCGAGGCGCTCCCACGAGTAGACGACATCCGCTGCCGAGAACGTCGCATCGTTGTGGAAGGTCACGCCGTCTTTGAGCGAGAACTGATACGTCGTCCCATCGTCAGAGATCTCGTAGTCCGTCGCGAGGAGGGCTTCGACGTTCGGCTCTCCATTCGGATAGGTGATGAGCCCATCGAAGATGTTCACGCCGACTTCGGCGTCCGAAGACGTCGTCGCCGGAATCGGGTCGAGTGTCCGGACACCACTACTGAGGAGATTGAGCGTCTGCGTGCTCGACGTGTCTCCGTTGCCCGACGTCGACTCGGTCGTCTCTGTCTCTGACTCCGTCCCCGTGTCAGCCGTCCCACCGTCGTCGTTGCTCGGGTCGTTCTGCGAACTGCACCCTGCGAGTGCAACCGCCGAGCCAACACCACCAGTCGCGAGTAAGAAGCGTCTGCGTGTCAATTCGTCACTTGCTGCCATGGTGCGTACCATTCTCGCATCTCTATAAATAACTTTTCATCCGAATGAAGGTATCCCCCAGCCCCATCGCTGGAACACCGAGATGTACTCTGTTCAGTCGATGACGAGGTCGGTGTGATACTCGGTGAGGTTCTCGTACCCGTCTTCGGTGACGACGACGAGGTCTTCGATGCGAACGCCGCCGACGCCTTGTTCGTACAGTCCGGGTTCGATGGTGATGACGTGACCCGCTTTCAGTTCCTCTCCACCGAGGCCGATTCGGGGTGCTTCGTGTACGTCGAGTCCGACACCGTGGCCGGTGCTGTGGAAGAAGCCGTCTTCTGTCGACTCGTCCGTCCGGAGCGTCGGATAGCCAGCCGCTTCGTAGACGTCGCAGACGGCGTCGTGAACGTCTTCGCCCGTAATACCTGCCCGAACGGTGTCGAGCGCCGCCCGATACGCGTCGTAGGTGAGTTCGTACCACTCGGTAACCTGTTCACTCGGTTCTCCTTTCACGAAAGTTCGCGTCATGTCTGCGTTGTAGCCCGTCGCGTTGTGCTTCGGGAAGATGTCGACGGTGATGTTCGTGTGGGCTCGGAGCGGACCACTGCCCCGTTCGTGTGCACGCGCAGAGTCAGGTCCACAGGCGATGATGCTGTCGTCGAGACTACAGCCGTGGTCGATGAGCGTCTTCTCGACGGCGGTTCGCGCGAACTCGCTCGTCAGCTTCTCTCCCTCGTAATAGAGAAACTCCCCGTCGATAGTCGCGTCCGTGAGTAACGCTTCGACCGTCCGAACGGCGGCCTCGTTCGCCTTCTGTGCGGTTCGAATGTGCTCGATCTCCTCGGCAGATTTAACGGCTCGAATCGTGTCGACTGTGTCTTCTGCGTCGGCGACGACAGAAATATCGAACTCACGAAGTCCGTCTGCAACCCCGGTCGGGAACGTCTCGGGGACGGCAACAGAGTCGATGTCGTATGCGGCGAGGAAGTCCACGAGCGACCGAATGCGACCTTCGGTTGGGCCAAACGCTTCGACGTTTGCTGCATATTCGAACTCAGAGAGTTTCCGTACCTCGTCCGCACTGCTGTCGGTCTTCGCACGCGTGTACTCTAACCCCGACATGAGTAATACGACACCACGTTGCGAATACAGGGTGATAAATCGGTCCGGTGCGTGGTAGCCCGAGAGGTAGTACTGGTTCGAATCCTCACCGTCGGCATCTAGCAAGTAGCCGTCCACGTCGAGATCAGAGAGTCGCTCGTCCAACGCGGCGTATGTCGTACCCATACCAGAGGCACCTATCGAGTGTATATGAATATTTCTCCTCGTAACATCTGCCAGCGGAACGCCCGAACTGATATCCTGTTCGCGAGCTACGAACGACGAGTTCTGTAGCTTCGTGGCTGTGAATCGGGGATGAATTCCAGAATCCGGGATTTACGTGGCACTTTAGTTTGACTTCGTCTCTCTGCCGTGTCGTTCTGTTTGCAACTCTCTCACTATTCGATATCTCGTCAGTAAATTCGCTTCTATGCGTAACGCTATTCGCACAGTGCGAACAGTTAAGCTGTGAGACGAGACAGACACTGTCATGGACTCCCCGACGCAACCACGTGAGGTACAGGCGACGAAAACCTCGTTCAGACTCATCGAGGCTATCCAAGAGTCGGGTGGCGCAGGGGTCAGCGAACTGGCTAGTCGACTCGACCTGGCGAAGAGTACAGTCGTCTACCATCTTACGACACTCGAACGCCAAGAGTATCTCGTTCAGGAGGGTTCCGAGTATCACCTCGGACTCCGGTTCTTCAAACTGGGACAGGATGCGATGGGTCGACGACTGCCGGACGCAGCCCGGAAAAAAGTCAAAGACCTCGCAGCGAAAACCGACGCCGAAGCGGACTACTCTGTCGAAGAGTACGGCTACATCGTCTTGCTCTACGACCAAGCAGACAGTTCCGCGGAACCCGGGTTCAAAACCGGCTCTCACCACAGAATGCACAACAACGCAGCAGGGAAGGCGATTCTCGCGACGTGGGACGACAGCCGAGTAGACGAGTACGTCACGCAGGTAGGATTACCAACACGGACGGAACACACGATTGGTTCACGTGCTGAACTGCTCGAAGAGCTCGCACAGGTCCGTGAGCAGGGGTACGCACTCAACGACGAGGAGTACATGCGCGGATATCGCTCAGTGAGTATGGTCGTCGACGACGCCGACGGTGGTGTCTACGGTGCGCTCACCGTTGGCGGTCCAAGCTACCGAGTGAGCCGTGAGACGCTCCAGACTGAGTTCCGCGTTCCGCTCGCTCAGGCCGTAGACGAACTGCGTACGGAACTCGAATCGAGCTATCCGAGGTAACGTGTTCGCAGGTTGCGAATGATGAGGGGCCACTCGTGTTACAACCCTACGTGTGTAATTCCTACGCGTCGACATCGACTGCAATTCCCGAACTGACGTTCGACCGTCGAGCGATGGTGTGAGTTGTTGACCGACGCAGACTTGTACATTATACACAAGAATTCGTAGCTAATCGACCAGCAGGTCACTCTTCGAATGGGGATTCACGATCCATCCTTCAGCGTATGAAGCGAGCGTCTCGCTGATTTCATTCTGTCTCACTACTCTGAGTCTCAGTTCGAGAGTGACACAGAACTGTCTACACAATCAAACGTTCAACAATAATTATCGGGTCAATGCGACCGTACTTTGCAGACACGTCGTGCGGAGAAACTGCCGTCAGTCGGTGCCGTGCTGTGTGAGTAGTGCGATGTCGAGAACGGGGTTTGATTCGGAGTTATATTGTGCTTTGCGAACAACAATGTCTGGCAGATTTCGTCTGCCACCTCGTCGACGACGACTCGCATCGGCGCGAGAGTGATGGGTCCGAGCGCGGCCAGTCGGACAAGGTCCGAACTCGGAGCGCCCCCATCCGATTCGCGGCTTGCCGCTCTCCTACGAGAGGTCGAACAGCGAGAGGTTCGCCGCGTCGTCGCTATCGGTCAGTCGCTCGACGCCGATTGCCGCATCAAGTCTGGTGTTCGATTCGTAGTACAGCCACGGCGTACCACCGTCGTCCGTCACGAGGAACGGCGAACTACACCGTCCGCCGTCGGGCGAACCGCTCGTCGCTTGGTTGAACATGCCCAAGTGGTTCTCCATGTCGATGTTCTCGCCCACCTCGGCGACCCACTGGTTGCCGTCGGAGGTGTGGAAGGCGAGACAGTACATCCCGTCATAGCGGAAGAAGAACGGCCCGGAGACGTTGCCGTCGTGCTCCGGTTGTGGCGAGATGACTTCGTCCGGGTCGACGGTCCAGTTCTTCCCGTCGGTGGATGTCGCGAAGCGGATGTGTCGGGTCCCGCCCTGATTGCTCATGAAGAACATCGTGTACCGATTCGACCGGTTCGGAATCGAGTACTCGTAGACCCGGGCGTAGGAACTCTCGGACGACCCCGAGTACATCGAGGTGTCGACGGCGTCACCGCCGTAGTCGAACGTCGCCCCGTCGTCGCCGCTGTCGTACCACCAGCGCGTGACGTGGTTGTCGCCGTGTGCGTAGAGCAGCACTTTGCCGTACTCGTCGGCGAAGATGGCGTGTGGAGACGAGATATGAGAGACGCCACTGAAGTCACTCGGGTCGATAATTGGGTTGCCCGCGTACTCGGTCCACGACCCATCACCGAGCGTGTCCGAGTAGAACAGCGCGACGCCGACTGTCTCACCGTCCTTCGTCGCTGACGTTCCGTGTGGGGCACAGTAGAGGTGGTACTTCCCGAGCGGGTTGGCTATCTTCGACGTCTCGATGATCGAGGGGAAGATGAACTCGTCGCCGGGAGAGTAGCTCTGTTGTGCGGGGTCGAACGCCAGTCCCTGATTCGAGAACGCGATGTCGGTCACGCTGTCGCTACTGGTCAACTCGGCCGACCCCGGGTTCTCGTACAGCGTCGACACCTCCGCAGCACTGAGAGAACGAGCGTACGTTCGGACTTGGTCGAGACGTCCGTCCCAGTAGCCGTGGTCACCCTCGTCGCCCCCGAGTTGGATGTTTCCGTGCGTGGCGAGTTGCCCGCTGGCGGACGTGCTGTCGACTTCGGTTCCGTCGACGAACAGTCTCAACGTCCCGCCGCCGAACGTCGCGACGAGGTGCGTCCAGTCACCGACCGACGGCGACCCGCCGGTCACTTTCTGTAACGTCCCACCGAGACGTGCGGCGAACCCCCACACGTCGTCACCGACGTCGTACCACATCGACGTGTCGGCACTCGGCCAGTCGCCGAGGATGGCTTTGTCCTCGCCGAGTGCGGTGGCGTTCACCCACACCGAGTAGGCTCCGCTCGACGCACCCGAGAGTGGGTGGGGGACGTCGACGGCGTCGCCGGCGTCGAACGAGAAGCAGTCACCGGCGATACCGCTCGCCCCGGGCGACGCACCGCTGACTGTCCCGTCGTAGCCGTTCCCCGACGAGTCGGCTGCAGTCGTCCCCTCGAACTCGTAGAACGAGGCGAGTGCGCCTTCGTACGCCGACGCGACGCCCGTCAGTGACGAGGTCAGACCGAGACCCCCTGCCCCGAGGACGCCGAGTGATTTGAGTACGGTTCTCCGTTCGATGTCGAATCTGTCTTGCATAGCTGGTGCTCTCCGTCAGTCTACTGTTTCGTAGACCATCTCGTCAAGTGATGGCATGGAACTTATACTCTTCGGATGAGTGATTAATTTTATAATTTAGTCTCAACTACGGAACGGTGTGTTCGTGCACCGTTTGTCCGTCGTCGCTCCTCGTCAGTGTGACTCCGTCGTCGACGACACCTCGACAGCGTCGCCGTCGGTAGCGTCTAGCGTTTCCGCCGGGCCGAGCAGGCGATAGACGAGTCGGCACGCCTCACCACGAGTGAGTTCGTGAGTGTCTGTGTCGGCATCGACGTCGACGCTCGTGAAGGGGTCATCTTCGCTCTCACCGACGGGGACAGTCGAGTCGAACTCCTCACGGAGCAGTTCAACGAACGTCTCACGGTCGACGCTTGGTGACGCCTCCTCAGCGTGCCGTGTCGACGCCGCACGCGCAGTGGCGTCGACGGTCTCACCACTTTCGAGCAGGGCCGCCGTCCGCGCCCACGACGCAGCGACGGGTTCCGTGAGTGGGTCCTCCGGGCGCACGTCGTAGGAGTCGAAAAAGCCCTTCGCTCCGAGGAACTGCACGGCGGCGGCCCACGGGTCGTCCTGTGCGGTATCGACGTCGTTGAAGAACGACAGCGAGACGCTCGCTTCGGCGAGACGGCCTTGCAGTTCGGCCACGTCGAGCGACGCTGGAGCGACGTCTCGGTCGTCGGCTAACGACGCTGCGAACCCTGCCGCCTCGCCGATGTGCATCCACGTCGGTTCCAATCGGATGGTACCGTAGGCGACGTGTGTCGTCGAGAGCGGAACTGAGACGAGCAGGTTGTCGACGGACTTCGGGAGGAGCGCCCGATACGGAACCTGCGACGGCCGCGTCACCTGAGAGGCGTAGAAGAACCCCTCGGGTTGCCCACCTGCTTGTCGGACTTCTCGACAGGCGTGTGAGTCGAGTGGGTACTCCGCGTAGGCGATGGCGTCCTCGTGGACGGGTGCCCTGTCGAGTCCGGGTTCGAGACGCGCGTCCGACTCCGAAATCGTGTACTGTCCGTCGAGACGCCGTGCTTCGCGCACGTAGAACTGCCACGGGAAGTTGTCGTTGTCCTCGAACTCGTCGGCGGCGAGTCCCCACTGCCGCGCCTCCTCGCGCACCTCTTCGGGGACTGCGTCGTCGTTCTGGAGGAAGTAGAGCAACCCGAGTGCATGTTCCCGGTGCCGACGTGCCGTCTCGTGACGCCGTTCCCACGACGCCTCCGGGTAGTCGTGGTTCGTCCCCGGCAGGTCTGCCGCGTTCATGTCTGCCTTGTCGTTCGGGAGATATCGGAGCGTCAGATAGTGCCGCAGTCCCGACGCCTCGATGTCCGGTAGGACGTGCACAAACTCTTCACGGTCGTACGTCGCTGGCTTCTCCGGTAGTCGGCGGTTGTCGGGGTCACGACAGAGACACAGACGGAAGTTGTACGCCTGAATCGCGTCGTCGCCGGTGCCGTCGCTGCCGGGGAAAATCTCCGTCAACCCTGCGGGATGCGGAACCAAATCGAGTTTCCCGCGGCGTTTCTCTTCGGGGACGTCTAACGGTCCGCGCCGGTCCATCGGTGCGCTGTCGTCCTCGTTGCCGACGGCTTCACGCGGGTAGAACCGGTCGCCACGGATGCCGGTGAAGATGCGCCCGGCGAACTGCTCGTTGTACTCCGACCGTGACTCACGGCCGATGCGATAGTCGACGCCGACTGCGGCCATGAGGTCACCCTCGTACGTCGCGTCGACGAACACTGCGGCGTCCTCGGTGAACGTGTCGTCGGCTTCGAACGCCCGGAAGGTGACGGATTCGACCGTCTCGTTGGCCCGTGTCGCCGACTCGGGGTAGTAGCCGCGGACGACGGTCAGATTCTCCTCGTCGACGACGAGCGTCTCGAATATCTCTTCGGCGACGTGTGGCTCGAAGATGTAGCCGTCTTCGCAGTGTTCGTACTGCGTCGACGCTCGGCCGTAGGTGGTCTCGTAGTGGTCGCGAACCCGCTGGAAGAAGCCTTCGAGAAGTGGGGACCGCGGCTTCATCACGAGCGTGTCGGTGTAGCTCAGTCCGCCTGCCATCATCCCGCCGAGGTTGTCGTTGTACGTGACGAGGAGCGTCTCCGTCCCCTCTCGCGCGGCGCGAACCGCGGTTGCGATACCGCCTGCCGACCCGCCGACGACGACGGTGGTGTAAGATTCGTCTGTCTGCATTGGAGTCTTCATCGGTTGTTGTGTCTGCTGTGTCTGTCGTGTTGTCTCGGTCGTCTCGTTCGTCTCCAGTTCACCTGAGTACCGCCCGTGCGTCCTTCGGGAGTTTGTCACCGACGAGTTCGAGTGCGAACCAGTGGGCGGCCCGCTCCTCGAACGCTCGGTGCCCGCTTCCGGCGACCCACGAGAGGAGACGCTGACGCAACGTCGGTCGTCCCGGTGTCGCCTCTTCGTGTCCGTCCAGCGCGTGGTGGCCCAACTCGTGTGCGAGGACGAGGTCTGCGGCGAGCGACGCCGTGATACCGAGTCGCTCGGCGAGGTGTGGGAGTTGCGAGTCGTACAGCGTGATGACGCTATCTGCGTACGTGCCGAACAGGTAGAGTCCGTCGACGCCGTCCCACTCGCTGTGCCGAACCGTGACACCGACGGCGGCGGCGAGTTCGGAGACGTCGTCTGTCCCGTATGTTGTACGGAGTTCGCGGGCGGTGGCTTCGGCGAGTGTCTTCGCTCGTTCGTCGTCCGTGGGACCGATACCGGTGGCTCGACGCGTCTCGTCCTGTGCGCGGAGTGCGTCGCCGAAGCTCATGGTTTCTCCGCGACGACGACGAGTCGTTCGTCGTCGTCGACGTCCTCCAGTTCGATGTCGACCAGCGAGAGTACCTGCTCGCGCGTGGACATCCCGCTGATGTCGACCAGCCGGTTCCCCTGTGCGATGTAGATGTTCGGCAGTTTCGTCGCAGAGTTGCTGAACACCGACTCGCGGTTCAACACCTGCTCGACGTTCCGTTCGAGGTTCTCACCTTGTGCTTCGTAGACGGCGGCGTCTTCGAGTTTCAGTTTGACGACGCCCGCGTTGTCGACGATAGAGAGCTTCGTCCGCTTCTTCGACAGGAGGCCGAACAGGCGTTCGGTCGTCGCCTCTGCCGTGTAGACGTGCAGGCCGTCTGTCGACGCACTCGCTTCGATCTCTGTGGTGTCTGCATCGAGTGCGGCGGCGGCCGCTTCGATTCGTTCGTCGCCACTCACCGCTCCCTGCGAGAGGTCACGCGTCTGCAGTTCGGTCGACCCCTCGGCTTCGGCCCGGAGCAGGTTCCGAGAGGCGTCGTACTCGACTTTCGCCTCGACCGTCTCCTGATTCGCGCCCATCCCGATGACGGAGTCGACTGCCTCACGGCGGAGTCGCTCTATCTCTTCTTCCGTTGGGTCCATCACGTTCCGCTCGACGACGTCGCGAACCATCGCGAGAGCGACGCCGATGGTACTGATTGTCTCGTGGTTCGTCGCCAACCGCACGTCGTAGTCGGTGTTCTCTGCGAGATACGGGAGGAGTGTGGCACTGCCACCGCCACCGCCGACGAGTTCCAAGAGGTCGGCGTTGAGGTCGTACTCGTCGATGATGTCCTCGATGACGGGCTGAATCGTGCCGATACTCACGTCGAGCACCGCTCTGGCCGCAGACTCCACGTCCGTTCCAAGTTCGGCGGCCAGCGGTTCGAACGCCCGTCTCGCAGCCTCCGGGTTGCCTGCCGCGTACCAGTCGTCGTCGACGAGTCCGAGGAGGTTCGACGCCCCACTCGGCGTGAGCGCGTATCGCGTTCCGTCGCTCGTCTCGATGGCGACGTACGCCGGGTCGTCCGGTTTCGGGTGGACGCGGACGAGTTTCGGGTCCACGATGTCCTCCGGGTCGGCGTAGACGGCGTAGGGTAGGTCGGCGATGTGAGCGCTTCGCGGGCCGGAGGCGACGACGTCGCCGTCTTCGACGCGAATCATCGACCCACCTGCGACACCCTCCGTCCGGATGTCGAGCGTCTCCAAGAACGTCGTGTGGTCGCCGATTTCGGCGGACTTCCACTTCGGTTGCCCGCGTTCGATGATACTGATGTCGGAGGAGGTGCCGCCGACTTCGACGAACACGCCGTCGGTGACGTTCTCGTACATCAACGCGCCTGCGACGCCCGCTGCCGGACCGGAGAGGATGGTCTGAATCGGGCGGCGTTGCATCTCCTCTATCTCCATCACCCCGCCGTCGGAGCGCATGATCATGAGCGGTGCCGTCACGCCCATCCCTTCGATACCGGCGGCCGTCGAACGCGACGTCTCCATCATCCGCGGGAGGATGCTCGCGTTGACGACGGCGGTTCGCGTCCGGACTTTCAGCCCGTAGCGTTTCGAGACGACGTTCGCCCCGATAGCGGCGAATCCGGCTTCGCGAGCCATCTCACAGACCTGCTCTTCCGCACGCGGGTCGTCGACGCCGAACACTTGGCTGGCGACGACGGCTTCGACGCCCTCGTCTCTGAACGTCTCGAAGGCGGCGTGAATCTCGTCTTCGGGGACGCCGTCGTCCAGCGAGACGAACGCCTGCGTCGTCTCGATGACTTGGTCGTTCTTCAGGTCGATGTTCTCGACGTCTGTCTCGGACCTGCCGCGGCGACCTTTCAGCCCCTTCCCCATACCGACGATACCGACTTTCGCCACGTCGCCTTCGAGGAGTGCGTTCGTCGCTTGGGTCGTCCCGTGCGCGAGAAACACGACGTCCTCCGGAGAGGCGTCTATCTCGTCGAGAATCTGTGAGGCGGCGTCGACGATACCGGCGGCGACACCGTCGTCTGCGTCGTGTGTCGTTGGAACCTTGACCTGGTCGAGGAGTTCGAGCGATTCACTGTCGATAGCGACAGCGTCGGTGAACGTCCCGCCCACGTCGATTCCGACTCGTATGTTTGTCATCGTTCGTTAGACTCCGAAGAGGTAGACCGAGGCGATAATTCCTACGGCTGCTGTCAACCACGCGAACGGAAGCACGCTCTTCGTGATGGCGTTGACGTTCACGCCCATCTCGTCGGCCGTCCACGCGTTGTGCGTGTTCGTCGGGTCGGCGGGGGCCTGCACGCGGAGCGCGCTGACCGCCGTCGTCGTGATGAGCGCCGGGTTGACGCCGATTGCGGCGAGTACACCGATGATACCGCTTCCGAGACCCCAGAGGTTGAGCGGGCCGCGGTAGAGTGCCAGCGGTGCGAGGACGATGAACATCACCGCGTAGAGAACCATATTCTCGGGGATGATAGCCGAGAGGAGCGGTTCCATCGTCGTCGCCACCGACTCGGCGAAGACAGCCTTCAGCAGCCAGCCGATAGCGACCATCAGCGCGATGGCCGGGGCCGCATTCGAAATCCCTTCGTGGAACGCGTGTGTCACCTGGTTCAGCGTCTGTTTCGGATTCGTCAACCCCTTCGCGCCAGGCTTGCTGAAGACGGCGGCGAACAGGATACCGACGACGAACGCCGGAAGCACTGGCAGCCCAGCGATGACTAGTACGACTGGAAGAACGGGCGCAAACAGTGCGTACGTCGGGACGTTTGAGCCCATCTGTTCGATGTTCTCCGCACCGGTACCTCCTTCGGCCGCCCACGTTGCCTGCAACGAAGAGGTCCGCGTCTGAAACGTGATGTATCCCAATCCAGCGAGGAGTGCGGCAGCACCTGTCGGGAGTGCCCACACCATGACGCTCTGCAGTTGGATACCGGTCACGTCGGCGTAGAAGACCCAGTTCGCCGGGTTGAACATCACGCCGTTGGCGTACCCGAGAAGGACGATTCCCGCCGCAATCTTGCGTGGGAAGCCGATACTGACCATAATCGGGAAGACGATGGTCGCAATCATGATGAACGCGCCGAGGCCAGAGATGCTCGTCGCGATGACGGCGACGGCGATGTACAACAGTACCGCGACCATGAACGGACTGTCGCCGCCGAGTTCCGCCGCCGTCTTGACTAAGTCTTCGGCGATGCCAGTCTGTTCGACGATTGCGCCGAGTGCCGCCCCGAAGAAGACGGCGACGAACGCCGCACTCAACCGTGTCGATCCGCCTACGATGACGTCGTTGAGAATCTGTTCGTAGCCTAATCCACCGACCACCGCGATACCGAGTGCCATCGCCGCGAGTGCGACGAACGTCGGCACCAACTCGGTCATCATCAGGAGGCCGAAGATGGCAAACACTGCGATAATCCCTACTGCATTGAGTATGCTCATGGTGTGATACACCGAGTCAATGTGTGAATTACCCCTATATATAATTATCGAACATGGCGGCGACAGAGTTGTGTAGAATTGTAGATAAGAACAGTGCACCCGGCATCGAGTGTACAGTGATTGGTCACTCGACACCCTTCACAAGGCGAAGAGAGCTGGTTCACGGAGAGACTACCGGACTCTGCCCACACGAAGGAGTTGACAATCGAGTGAGAACAATCGAACAGCTCGTTCGAGTGAATTCCACGACGTGGAACAGCTGTTCCATTCGAGTCTGAGATAGCGGAAGTTAGCAGTAACAATCATTATGAACCTACGCTAGTCGAACTGTGTTCCACGCTGCGGAATAGTCGTCTCACAGGATGGGATACGTTTATAACGAACGTTCGCAATGATGCGAGTAGACAATGGGAGACGAACACACCACACCGATGAAATCCGTCGTCACGGCGCTAGACATACTCGAAACGCTCCAAGAACAGGGGACGGCAGGCGTCTCCGAGATTGCGGACGCGAGTGGCCGACCGAAGAGCACCGTCCACCGTCACCTCGATACGTTTCTCGAGTGCGGATACGTCGTCAAGGAAGACACGGAGTACTGTATCGCCTTGAAGTCACTGCGACTCGCGTCGAGTGCACTCAGTCGACAGTTGGTCTATCCGGTGACGAAATCTGTCGTGCAGGAGCTCGCGGCGGAGACGGGCGAATCCGCCGCTATCGCCGTCGAAGAGAACGGACGTGCGGTGTACCTCTGTTACGACCGAGCGAACCAAGCAGTCCGCACCGACGCGCGACTCGGGATTCAGTTGTGTCTCCACTGCACCGGTGCCGGGAAAGCTATCTTCGCACACATGTCGGAAGCGGAGCGAGACGCCGTCATCGAGCAACACGGCCTGCCGAAGAAGACGGACCGAACGATCACCGACCGCGACGAACTCGAAGACGAACTCGCCGAGATTCGGGAGACGGGCCTCTCGTTCGACGACGAAGAGCGCGTCGACGGCATGCGCGGTATCGCCACACCGATTCAGAACCGCGAGACGGGCGAACTCCTCGGTGCGTTGACCGTCGCCGGGCCGACTCGCCGAATCAACGGTGAGCGATTCAGAACCGAGTTACCTGACCTCCTCCGCCGTGCGTCGAAGATGGTCGAAGTCAACATTACATATTCCTGAAGACGATGTGCATTACGCGGTTAGTTCTGTAATGCATACGACGATGGACGTTTCGACTCGACCGAGAACTGCTCGTCTCTCGGACCGACGAAGACATCCCACCGAATCCACGTAGACGGTTGTTTCTGCAGACTGCCATGAGCTATGGCCGAACCACATTAATCTGAACACATCTGTCTTTCTCTTCTAATAAATTTTCACTCTTTAGAATATAGAAATTTAAATAAAGAGCTTCTATCCGAATATAACCAAGAATCGGCTCTAAAAGTGCGTTTAACTTGTCTCAATTTGAAACTCAGAGGCAAGACTATCTATCTTTGCTGTGAGATTTGCTCTCTATATACCTATTTTGAGAGTTCTCTTTGGATTTATCTACTCTGTCTATCGCTGTTCAGAGTAACCCGTTCGGCAACGTTCACGCTAGGGTCTTATTCTACCACTGGGCTGACAGTATCAACCACGTACTTATCGAACGCCGACTACAACTACCGGTAATGAGCGACCGGTTGGCAGACCGACTCAAAGAGATTGGTGAGCAAAACGACCCGACGTTGCCTAGCGACCCGTTTGAGCGATATCTCTACAAGGATGAGGTGACGTTCTCGGCCTTCCAGTACATGCTTCGAAACCCTACTCAGAGCTTTTCGCGAACGCACGTCGGCAAGAACATCCCGTTCAGTGGGAGTGTGCTGCAGCAGTCCGACCGGTGGGACAAGTACCTCGAACACGGAATGGTAGAGAGAGTCGAGACAGACACACCGTGGGACGAGTACGTCGTCGTCGAAGACTCACCGTACGTGGAGTTCCTGCGGGAACTGTACTCGTTCGAGGAGTGACGGCTCTACTGCCAGCACCTTTCTACCCCTGAACAAGTGCCGTTCCATGTTCGTATTCGCTCTCTGCTGTCCATCTGAATCCACGGGTCTGATTCGTCGATAGCCGACGGGAACAGTCTGAGCGACCGCTCTTCACACGACCACAGTTTCGTCGTGTGAACGGACGCCTTCTTGCTCTCCGTCGCTCTCCTGGCGTGCGAGTCGAACCACCTTCGAACAGCAAGATTCTGAGACTGCGTCGTCTCGACAACCGTTCCATCAGACATATCTGTCACTGAGAGAGAGCGCAACCAATGCCCTCCATCCGGCATGACGACACCCCACAGACGCCACTCGGGTTTCTTCCCGTTCTCGCTGCCAACGTCCTCCCGCTCGCCGGAGTGGTGTGGTTCGGCTGGGACCCCGAAACGCTCGTCGCTATCTACGCGCTAGAGCTGTTGGTGCTGTTGCCGCTCGCGGGGATGAAGGCACTGTTCGCTGGCAAACCGCCCGCTTCCGACCGCGAGAACGGCGTCTTCAGCGTCTCCGAGAGCGACCTCGCGGACAAACGGGGGAGTGTCACCGTTCACGACCGTTTGCCGCCGGTCTATCCCCGGAACGTCCCGTTCACCGTCGCGGTTGTCAGCGGTGGCGTGTGGGTCGGTTTCTTCGTCCTCGCTCCAGTCTCGGAAGCCGTCGCGTTCCTCGACGTCCTCGGCCGTCCGGAGGTACTGCTCAGCGTCGGTGCACTGGTCGTCAGCCAGGTCGTCGAGACGACCCACACCTACTTCCGGAGCGGCCGATATGCGGAGGTCTCTCCGTACGCTGTCGTCGAAGTTCCGGCTCGACAGGCGTTCTTCCTCTCGGTCTTCCTGTTCGTCGTCGCAGTCGGCGGAGCGACGCCTGTGCTCGTCGTGTTCGTGTTCGTGAAGGTGCTCTTCGAGTGGTCTGGAGTCCGCGCCGAACGTGGCGGCGGCGGACGGGTCACTGGCTGGCTCTCCGGCCCCGACAGCGACACGACCGTCGACTCGGTCGACGTACCTGCGGGGCAGTCGTCAGTCACGATCGACGTCGACCGGCGCTCGGTCGCGGCGGCCGCAGTCTGGCGGGCGGCCACCACGACGGGACCGTTCTACGTCGTGTTGGCCGTGTTCGTCTGGCTCGGCGTACCCTCGTTCCTCGGCGACGGAGCGCCCTCGCTGGCGCTTTGGGTCGTGAGCGGTCTCGCCGGCCTCGTCCTCTTGGGTCTCATGCTCGTCGGCGACATCGTGGAGGCCGTTCTCGCGAACGGGTGGACGACGTACCACCGAATCGACGACCACCTCGTCGCCCACGACCGCTTGACCGACGAGCCACAGTGGGCGACGCCAATCAGTGAACTTCGTGACGCCGCTGTCGTCGAAACGCGACCCGCCGACCGGCACTTCGGAACGCGAACACTCACCGTGACGACGGGCTGGGGCGACGACGAGACCGAGCGAACGCTCGGCCCAGTCAACGACCCGAAGACGTTCACCGATACGTTCGACCTTCCGCTCCGGTCGACCGACCTCTCGCCGCTCGACCGGCGGTTCGTCGGTGCTGCGGTCGGTTCGGCTGTCTGCATCGCCGCTGGCGTCGTCGTCGTGGCTGCCACACCAGTCGGTCCGTCCGTTCCGTGGGTGGTCCTCCCGATGTCTCTTCCGTTTCTCGGTGCCGTCCCGATGGGCTTCTGGAAACTCGCACACCCGTGACCGGTTCGCTGGCCGCACGTCAAGAGGGGGACAATCAGTACAGCGAACTGACTCCCGAAACACGAACCAACTCACCCCTGCTCCACCGGTAAACAACCGTGCAGACCGTGGTCGAACGTCCTCGAAGACGACTCCGCCGACTCTCAGGGTCCGAATGCCGCGATATCGGCGCCGACTGTGGCCAGCGCGTCGGCGGGGTTCGGGTCGCTATCTGCCAAATGGGTGTACCGATGTTCTGGGATATTCGACAGCGCTACTGCGATAGCCTCGCTGTACGTCTCGACGCCCGGTTCTGTTGGGTCGTCGCCGTCCCACACGTCACGGATGACCGTCATCGAGTCGATACGAACGTCCACTCTGTGGGGTTCGTAGCGAGTCAGCAGTTCGGAGAGTCCGAGTTGGAGAGCGACGTACTCGGCAGTGTTGTTCCCCGCCCGGGAGCCGACGGGACGGCCGAGACGGGCGAGTTGGTTCTCCTCGGCGTCCATGATGACAGCGCCCGCACCCGCGGGGCCGGGATTGCCGCGTGAACTTCCGTCGACGTACAGGACGAATCCGTCGCCTGTCGGTTCGGGAGCAGGTGGTCGTGTGAGTTCCGATTCGGAGAGAGTTTCGAGCGCTCGACGCAGCTCTGTCGAAGTGGTCGCAGGGTCGAACAGACCCCCGTAACCAGGGACAGCGTCGTCGATAGCCTCGGTGGCGGCTCCCATCTCGTAGCCTACCTGTCCGAGTACCTCGTCGACGAGCGTGGCGAGCGGCGAAAGATGTTCGGCCGGGAGCGGTTCGTCGGTCACGCTATCAGCCTCTTCGACTTTCGGTTTCGGCACCTCAGCCTCTTCGCCTGGTCGCACCTCTGCATAGCGGCTCTCAGTAGCCGAGAAACATAATCCCTTCAGGTGCCACCCGTCGCTTTCCGGGATTCTGCAGCCACGTGGCGTACGAGAACGGCCGACGGTACCACCATCTCACCCCGAGTCACCGGTCACACCACGCAGTACGGAAGGTGACTGTCTCACGAAGGTCGAACGTGGGTACGCCGAGGTGCAGTCGGACTGTCCGATACCGCCGACCCAGCCCTTTTGTTTCAGGAGACCGAACTTGCGTTAATGGTCAGATTCTCCCCGCAACGTACCGAGACAGCCGAACCAGAGGAGACAGAGACGGCCGAGCAGTCAGCAACACAACTGTGTCCGGAGTGTGAATCGGAGGCAATCGTTCAGGACGGCGACGAACTGCTGTGTGAGGACTGTGGGCTCGTCCTCGACGAACAGACGATCGACCGTGGGCCGGAGTGGCGGGCGTTCAACGCCAGCGAGCGGGATTCGAAATCGCGTGTCGGCGCACCGACGACGAAGACGATGCACGACAAGGGGCTGACCACCCAGATCGACTGGAAGAACAAAGACGCCTACGGGAACTCACTATCCTCGAGAAAGCGCGAGCAGATGAGCCGGCTGCGGACGTGGCAAGAGCGCGTCCGAACGAAGGATGCTGGTGAGCGCAATCTCCAGTTTGCGCTCTCGGAGATGGATCGGATGGCTTCGGCACTCGGCGTCCCGAAATCGACGCGTGAAGTCGCCTCGGTCATCTACCGGCGCGCCCTCAACGAGGATTTGATTCGTGGACGCTCGATCGAGGGGGTCGCGACGGGCTGTCTGTATGCTGCCTGTCGTCAAGAAGGGATTCCGCGCAGCCTCGACGAAGTAGCCGACGTCTCGCGGGTTCCCTATCAGGAGATCGGACGAACCTATCGATACGTTGCCAAAGAACTGAGTCTCGAGATGCGGCCCGTCGATCCCAAAGAGTACGTCCCACGGTTTGCCTCCGAGTTAGACGTTCCCGAGGAGGTCGAACAGAAGGCAAACGACGTCATCGATACAGCGGCCGAGGAGGGATTGCTCTCTGGGAAGTCGCCAACTGGGTTTGCGGCTGCAGCGCTGTACGCGGCAGGACTGCTCTGTAACAAGAAGCGGACTCAGAAAGAAGTGGCCGACGTAGCGCAAGTGACAGAGGTGACGATTCGAAACCGGTATCAAGAGCAAATCGAAGCGATGGGGATTCACTAAGCAGTGGTCGCCCGTGGAGTCTGTCTTGACGATACCCGTCTCTCACATAACTGTTGATTGTCATCTCTTGGTCGAATCCCGCGTTCGAACAGGTTTCGAGTGAAATCCTTATAAGGTTGACCTCCAAACAAAGCATATGAGTTACGATACCGTCGTCTTCGACAATGACGGTGTCCTCGTCGGTCGGACGCGTTTTGACGTTCTCCGAGAGGCTACTGAAGAGACGTTTGCGAAGTTCGGTGTATCCGAGCCAAACCCCGACCACGTCGAGGATATGACTATTGGAGCGACGCCGAGTGGAGTCGCTACCGTCAGCGACGTCTACGATTTCGACCCGGAACAGTTCTGGCGGACTCGTGACAGTACCGTATCCGAAGCACAGCAGGACGAAGCCCGTGCAGAACGGAAGACACCCTACGAGGATATCGACACGTTGGCTGACCTCGACATCACGATGGGTATCGTCAGCTCGAACCAACAGGAGACTGTCGACTTCCTCCTCGAACACTTCGAGCTCGCCGGGATGTTCGACACTGCGTATGGCCGTGAGGCGACTATCGAGAGTCTCACCCTCCGAAAGCCGAACCCACACTACCTCAACCGTGCCCTGGCTGACCTCGATGCGGAGTCCGCGCTGTACGTCGGCGACAACGAGTCAGACATCCAGGCCGCCGAGAACGCGGGCATCGATTCCGCCTTTATCCGCCGTCCTCACCGCAGTGACTGGGAACTCAACACCTGGCCAACCTGGGACATCGACTCACTGGACGACCTCCACGAGATCTGTGGAGTCTGAGAACAGTCACTAGCCACGCTGGAGCAAACGCGGTGTCACCTTGCGCAGAGTGGGCCCCTACGTCGCCGTCCGAGAGCCGTGCGGTGAGTAGGTGGCTTCGACGCACAGTAGGATACTTCGACAGAGGTGGTCTGACTCACAGTGACGGCTCAGTGCACTGGGAGTGGTGGTGTGTGCGGACAGCAGCGTGTCGAGTGACCCACATCGATATACGGCCGCCCCTCGAAGAGCGACTACTACACCGATGGTCGAAGTTCCTGACTCACTGCAGTGTCTGTTTACTGCGTCTGTGACCGAGCAAGACGGTTCGTACCGTATCGAGATTCCGCGTGAGGAAGTCGAGCAGAGTGGACTCGACGTCGGCGAGTTCTATCGTGTTGGCGTGCTCACGCACGTCGGCGCGTCGTCGACGAATACACCCCCCGACGTCGTCCCGAGTGTAGAACACCGGGAAGTGCGGGGGCCGCCCGTCGACGAAGGTGAGATACGGGAGGTCACGATAGAGACGCTCGGCGAGGAAGGCGACGGCATCGCGAAGGTCGAGCGCGGCTACATCATCATCGTTGACGGCGGCGAACCCGGCGCAACTGTAGAGGTCGACGTGCATACCGTTCGTGAGAACGTCGCCTTCGCCGAGATTGTTGAGTCTGAATCGTAACGCTGCATTTGGCACGAGCGGTGGAACTCCCGGACGACTGTCAGAAACCGCCTGTCGTATGTAGCGGTTCAGTTCGGAATATACGGGAGTTTGTTACCGCACTCACATCTCTCTCCCACAGCAGTATCTCAGCAACGGTGGACTGTGGGCACTTGTTTTTGCAGTTTCACGACATACCCTACTACGCTTGACCCTGGGTTAGAGAACTCCGGGAACAGCGTATTCCAAGTACTGTTGTTGAAAGTAAACGAACATAGAGCGTCAATTTATCACCAATGAGTCGATTCGAAGACTGTTCGATACATCGCAGAGCGTTCATGAGTGGAATCGCTAACACTGGGGCTATACTGTCGTTGAGTGGTGGAACGTATGTAACTGGAACTGGAACCGTTCGGCTTGACCCAGTGTTCGGGGACGAATTCGAGACCGTTGCAGCGAATCCGGGAGATGCGACTCAACACTGGCTCGGACCTGGGTTGTGGGGAAATAGACTGCAAGATTGGAAACACGAGGACGGAAAAATCGTCTGTCTGCAGTCGACGAGTGGTCACGAGATTCGAACGGTAGCCCTTCTCACACGCGAAATCGTCGCAGGTGATACTACTGGACATCTCCGCGTCACGACTGGTCTCGCAGGGGTACGGAAACACGCAGGGTTCTGTGGATTCCTGATCGGCGTCAACGAAGAGTTGGACTACCGGGCGAGAGCACTGGCTCAGCGGAGTTCAGGGAAAGGTGGTGGGATGCTGTGTACGTTCGAGATGGACGGACAGGTGCGGTTTCGCGACCACACCGACGAACGACGACCGCTCGAATTCCGCGAACTATCCTCGGAGACGCACGCTAAGATGACCGCTCCCCAGCGACCGACAACCGACGACGACTTCGAACTGGCCCTCGATATCTTTCCACGGCCCGAAGGTAGATTCGACGTTCGCTTGAACGTACACGACGCCAATACTGGACGATATCTCGCAGGAGCGCCTCGCCAAAACGTCGCTGAAAAAGACGTCCTGGGTGGTATTTCACTCGTCTCGTCGCCACCATCCCGAACTGCGGGTACCCGGTGGTGGTTTCAGGGGGTCGAAACCGCCGGAGACAAGATTGCCGTCCATCCCGAGAGACAGTTTGGGCCGATCGCCGGAACGATGTATTCCCAATCTGCGGGTGTTCTCAAGCTCACCACACAGCTACTCCCCGTCGGAGACGAAAACGGCCGCCTCCGTCTCAACTATCGTCCGTTTGAGGAGGATGCAACGTGGAGGAAGGGGCCAACGGCCACTGTCGAATCTGGCTACGTTGCTCGCTTCCGAGTCGAGGAGTGGGACGCGACACGTGACTGGGAGTATCTTGTCACCTATCGAGATAGTACCGGCGTTGTCGGTCACTATCGAGGTCGAATTCGGGCAGAGCCCAGCGGTGAGAACCTTACTATCGCGTTGTTCAGTTGTGTTGCAGCGAGTGCACGGCGACTCGATAGTGGCAGTAGCTCTCGTGGACGGTTCGATAAAGGACGACTTGGTCGATACACTCCCGAAAATCTGTACTTTCCCCACGAGTCACTGGTGAGCAATGCGGGCGCTCACGATCCGGATCTGCTCGTCTTCGCCGGTGACCAACTGTACCAAAGCAGCCCGACTCGGGCTTCGAAGTCACCGAACCCGGACCTAGATTATCTCTACAAGTGGTATCTATGGGTGTGGGCGTTCCGTGACCTAACGCGTTCGATACCATCGATCACGCTCGTCGACGACCACGACGTTTACCAGTCGAACTTGTGGGGTGCACGCGGGCGGCGGGACGAACCACATCCATACGAAGATGCGATACGGAGAGGGCAACGCGAACAAAATATTGCTGAAGGAGGGTACGTTTGCACGCCCTCGTTCGTCAAACAGGTTCAGCGAGTCCAATGTGGGCACAACCCGGACCCCTACTCTATCCGATCCATCGCGTTCGGAATTCCGGTCTACTATACTGATTTCGTATACGGCGGGGTGAACTTTGCACTGCTCGAAGACCGCAAGTTCAAATCCCCGCCTCCAGCACGTGCGGACCCGAACGAATCACTCGAACTCCTCGGTGAACAACAAGAGCGCTTCTTATCCGACTGGGCTGAACGAATCCCGCGAAATGGTCCCGCCATCTGTTTGACGCAGACGTGCTTTGCTGCCGCACACACTGGCCCAGGGGGGCGGCCAGAACGTGATTACGACGCAAACGGATATCCTGCGAGCGGTCGGAACCGAGCGATCAGACTACTCCGTGACGCGAACGCCCTCGTCCTCTCGGGCGATCAACATCTCGCGACACTCATCCGCCACGGCGTGGACCAACATACCGATGGAATAGTGCAGTTCAACGGACCTGCGGGGGGGACGACCTTCCAGCGATGGTTCGAGCCGAAACCTCCGCTACCGAACGGCACCGGACATCCCAACACTGGTGACTTCACAGACGCCTTCGGAAACAAGCTTCGAGTGCTCGCTGTTGCGAATCCAACAGTCTCGTACGCGACGTTCCGCCGGTTTCAGCAGGGTCACCATCTCTATCGTCGGCAACACAAACGCGAAGGATACGGAATTGTTCACGTTGACCGTGATGCCGAAGAGTTCGTCATCGAATGCTGGCCCTGGGACGAAGATCCGTTGGCGGACGAAGCCTCCCAGTATACAGGGTGGCCGTATCGATTGCCCTTTAGCGAAGTTCGAGGAGAAAGCCCCGTGTCCTAGCGTGGGGGTAAACCCGACACTCTCCGTCGCGAATCACCGTCGATAGTACGGTCTAATATTCCAATGGGCTCACAAGATTGCGTACTAGGTCACGACTGTAATGGTCACGACGACTGTCACCGCGAAGCTACACAATCCATGCTCTCACCGAGGAGAGAGTGGCAACAAAGCGCTCTTCTCTACCGCGAGACCGGACAACTCTGTATCGACGAATTGGTGAACGGCGACTTCGGGAAGTCCGTGACCACTGCCAGCATCGACAGCAATCTCTACTCAGATATGTGTTCGGAGTGCAATCGTGGACGAGATGCCGACCTGGACACTTCGGAGAAGGTCGACGCGGTTGGGCACGTCCACCTCGGTGACGTGCTCGGCCGACACGAATCGGGTACAGGTGACCCCGACTACCGAAACGCCCTTGGGGCACTTGCCGACACTTGGTGCGACGGCTACGTCGGCTGTGAGCTCTTCCCCGAGGGTGATGCCACCGACGCCGTCGCCGGCGTGGTCGAGATGGCTGTCGACGACCGGTGAGGGCATCGAGACGTTCGTGTCTCGTCCGTCCGAACACAGCACTACAGCACTCAGTATCGATAGACGTCGTCACCACCGTTGTTCTCAACTTCGTTCTCCCACAGAATCACGCGACTCGCACCGTCGGATACGATTCCTAGCAGATTTTGCACGACGCGGTTCTCTCGGAGGACAACGAGGTTCGTGTCTTCGAGTGACACTCCATACCCATTGTCGTGGACCCGGAGGTTCCGAACTTCTCCGCCCCGTACGCTCTCGAAGCGTAGTCCGTAATCCCAGCGGCTGAGTGTGACGTTCTTGATCGTCACGTCTCGTGCATCCGACACGACGATTCCGGCCGTATCACTTACTCCGTTGCCGGTGATTGTGCTTCCGTTGCCGTCGAAGACGACGTCGTCTGCCTCGATTCGGATGAACGATTCTGAGAGACGCGTCCCTCCCCCATTTTGAATATCTCTCGCCAGGGTGTACGTTCCCGATTCCGTGATGGTGGTCTGTGATTTGATCTGGTTAGCCATAGAATTACGCCTTCGCCCACTCGGGCCACTCGGGCCGCTCCTCTCCGTCGAACGTTGCATCGCCTGACATCGCTTTTATCGCTCGGGCGTCCTCGACGCTCCACACCGACCCGTCTTCGTGGAACACGCCGCTGATGACACCATTCTTCCGCTGTGGTTGGACCCACGCTGGCTTGACCATCAGCGACCAGAAGAAGTTCCCGACGCCAGCCTCGTGAATCGTGGGTGCTAAACTTGCGTAATCGGGCGTCTTTTCGCCGGGTTTTGGCTCTGCGGTGAACCCTCGACCATCGCGTGTTCGCTGCCACTCTGTGAGCCAGACGGGCATATCCAGTGCGTCTCGACAGAGACACACTCGCGAGAGCATCGTTCGGTACGTCGGTCGATCTTTCACAAAGTTGTAATGGAACTGAGCGATTTCGTTACCCCACCGTCCGTACTCGGCGTTGTTCGCGATACTCGTCGATCCAACGGTGAGTGGGACACGTCCGCGTCGCTCACGGAGTGTCCGAAACATCTCACGGGCGAACACCTTCTTACTGACTTTCCAACCGGGTTCGTTCATGACTTCGATTCCGAGCAACCGGTCGTCGTCACGGTACCGTTGCATAAACCAGTGGACAAACTGCCGTGGTCTGTCCCACAGCTGTCTATTCTCGAGTACTCTCTTCGGAGGGGAACTCAAGCCCGTCGCTGACTTGGGATTCGTATCGGCCAGTCGTTTTGGCGTTGGACTCCGTCCGACGCCGTCGAAGAGCCCCAAGAGAACCGAGATGTCGCGGTCGGCAGCCGCCTGCAAAAAGTGGTCGAGGGCTCTCTCGTGGCCACGGGGGTTCTCTCTCCATGCTTCGTACGACAACCACGTCCGGACTGCGTTCAGATTGATGCGTGTCGCGTAGGTCAGATCACGCTCGATGACTGCCGGTTCGTAGTGTTGCCACATCTGATACAAGTTGTATGCTCGCGATGGAATGTAAATCGCCCCTCGGACGTCGACGACATCTCGTTCGGTAAGAAGCGAGTTTATCGAATTAGGCACGTCGAGCTCCGGAACCCATTCACGCTCGTCGACGTCGCCAATTCGGGTGGTACATCCCGCCACTCCGGCTATTCCTCCGACTACACCTGCCGCTAGATATCGCCGCCGAGTAAGGCTTTGCTTTGGACTCATTTCGGGAATCTCCTCGGGTAAGGTAGTTCAGCCCCAGAGACCATACAATGTCTCATCAAACCGTTGTCACTCTAAGAGTGTATTCAGTGAAGGGGATATATCCATTCTAGCCGAAACTTCGAATGCCTCCTCGGCGGAGACGAAACAGTGGAACGGTAGCTGCCTCACTAGTACAAAATAGTTCTACGACCACATTACTGTACTCTCCACGTAAGCGTTTGATTACCATCAACTCGATAGGACGTACCTCTCTTCCGAGCCGACTTGTGGTAACCTATCCGAAGCAGTTTCCACACGGGAAACCGCCTAAAATCCGACGACAGCCGGGACACCGACACCCACAAAACGAGTTTAGGCTAGCTCGTCCAGCGCGTCCCGAACGGCGTCGACGGCTTCGCCGAGTTGGTCTCTCGAAATCGTCAGCGGCGGCTGGAAGCGCATCACGCTCTTGTAGTAACCGCCCACACCCATGACGACGTTCGACTCCTCGCGGAGATGTTCGCCGACTGCGTTCGCGAGTTTCTCGTCCGGGTTCGGCGCGACGTGCTGTGGACGGGTCGTCTCCGGTTGGACGAGTTCGATACCCTGCATCAGACCGACTCCACGCGCTTCGCCGACAGCGTCGTAGTCAGATTCGAGAGTGTCGAGTTCGGCCGAGAGCCACTCGCCGTTCTCCCGAGCGTTTGTGACGATGCCGTCCTGCAGTTCGTCGATGGTCGCCAACGCGGCAGCGCAGGCGACGGGGTTGCCCCCGAGCGTCGAGAGGTGGTCACCGGACTCGAAGGTCGATTCGGGTAGACGTACGAACAGTTGCGGACGAACTCTTCTAACTGCTCGGTCGCAGCCTCGACGGCGGTTTCGTTGCCGTGACCGATGTTCGTCACCGAGATGCCGGAGAAGACGTCGAGCAACGTCCTCCGCTCTGTGTATGTCGGTTGTACACATGACTCATCCACCATCAGATTTAATGTATGGTGTTCACACCTGTTGTGTATGGATAGGCACACCGCGGAGCCGACAGCGGAGGCTCTCCCAGGCCCCAATGCGAAAGAGTGGGTCGAGTACCACACGAAACACGCTGCACCGAGTGAGTACTCCCACGAGTTCGTCTGGGACATCACTCGGGAGGCCGACGGTCCGTTCGTGACAGACGTCGACGGAAACGTCCTCCTCGATTTCACCTGCCACATCGGGGCCGCACCGCTCGGCTACAACAACGAGAAAGTCCTGGACAAACTCCAGGAGTTCGACCTCGTCGAGCCGATGAAAATCGCCGGGCAGGACATGTACTTCGGAGCGGGCGAAACGCCCGAATCGTCGGACGTGCCCGGGTCGAGCCACCTCATGGAGAAGCTCTGCGACGTCTCCAGTCAGTACGGGATGGACACCGTGTTCCTCTCGAACTCCGGGGCGGAGGCTGTCGAGAACAGTATGAAAATCTCGTACGACAACACACCGCAGGCGAAGTACGGCTTCGCCTTCCAGGACAGCTTCCACGGACGGACGTTCGGAACGCTGTCGGTGACGCGGTCGAAGGAAGTGTACACTCGTCACTACCCCGAACTCTCCGGGATGCGGATGGTGCCGTTCTGCGACGACCGAGGCTGTAGCCCCGACACCTGCGACTGTGGGTTCTTCGCCGGTGAAGGGTCCCGCCTCCGAACCATGCTCCATCCGAAGCACGGACACATCAACCCCGAGGAGGTGGCGTTCATCGTCCTCGAACCGATTCAGGGCGTCGGCGGCTACCGGTTCCCGAGCACGGAGTTCATGCAGGAGGTCCAAGACGTCAAGGAGGAGTACGACATCCCCCTCGTCGTCGACGAGATTCAGTCGGGTATCGGTCGAACCGGCGAGATGTGGGCATCCGACCACTACCCTATCGAACCGGACGTCATCGCCAGCGCGAAGGCGCTTCGAGTCGGTGCGACCATCTCGCGGTCCGAACTGTTCCCGGACGAGAAGAACCGCCTCGGGTCGACGTTCGGCGGCGGCGACCTCCTCTCGTCGATGCAGGGCGTGTTCACCTTGGAGGCCATCGAGGAACACGACCTGCTCGACAACGCAACGACGCGCGGTGAACAGGCAAAAGAACTCGTTCGCGACCACGCACCCGACTACGTCGAAGACGTTCGCGGGAAGGGGCTGATGCTCGCCATCGAGTTCGACACGCCGGAACGCCGCGACGTGGTCGTCCAGGAGGCACTGAAGCGCGGCTTACTCACTCTCGGCTGTGGCTCGAAGACGATTCGACTGCTCCCGCCGCTCGACTCGACGGAACGAGAAATCGAACTCGGCGTCGGCATCTTCACCGACGCGATAGCCGCCGCGAAGTAACGACACTTACTGTCTTCTCTGTGTTCTATCCAGTCAGTCCAGCGTGTGTGACGTGACGGCCACGCTATCGAGACTGTCGAGTGCGTCGACGACCGACCGGAGATGTTTCGCATCACTGCCCTCTACACCGAGTCTCACGGGCGTCCGGTTCGGGTCGTCCGTGGCGGTTCGACGTGTCCGTTCCAGTACGTCCAGTTCGGCCCCTCGCGACTCCACCGTCTCCGCCACCGCACTCACGCCCGCTGGCCAATCTGCGACAGCGACGTCGACGTCGGCGTATCGTTCGAGTTCCATCAACCCGGCACGGGCGAGTTCACCGTGCTCGGTGAGGTTGACGTTCCCACCGGAGACGACTGCGGCGACGTGTTCGTCGTTGACGTCGACTGCCCCCGACAGGAGCGCAGCGACGGGTGCAGCACCGGCCGTCTCCACGACCGTTTTCGCCCGTTCTGCCAGCAGCGTCAGCGCGACGCTCATCTCCGAGTCGGTCACCGAGACGACGTCGTCGACGCGTTCGCGAACGACTGCGAACGTCTTTTCGAGCAGACGAGTGTCGGCGATTCCCTCGGCGACTGTGTCGATTTCGGGGAGTTCGCGAATCTCGTCGTGTTCCAGTGACGGTTTCGCGTGAGACGCACCCTCTGGTTGGACGCCGACGACGCGAATCGACGGGTCGTGTTCTTTGAGCACCGTGGCGATGCCGGAGATGAGACCGCCGCCGCCGATGGAGACGAGGACGGTGTCGAGGTCCGGATACTGGTCGAGCAGTTCTCGGCCCACCGTTCCCTGCCCGGCGATGACGCCTTCGTCGTCGAACGGATGGACGAACTCCAATCGCTCCTCGTCGGCGAGTTTCAGCGCGTACTCGTAGGAACGCTCGTAGATGTCTCCTTCGACGATGACCTCCGCGCTGTAGCCCCGAGTCGCCTCGATTTTGGCTGCAGGCGTCACTTCGGGGACGACGATGGTCGTGTCGATGTCGAGCAGGTCACCCGCGAGTGCGACTCCTTGCGCGTGGTTGCCGGCGCTGGCGGCGACGACGCCGCGTTCCCGCACGTCGTCCGAGAGTTGCGCCATCGTGTTGTAGGCGCCGCGAATCTTGAACGACCCCGTTCGCTGCATGTTCTCGAGTTTGAGTCCGACCGACGCCGCGCCGCTCATCTCGGCGAACGTCGTCGAGGTGTCCAGCGGCGTTCGGTGGGCAACGTCGGCGATTCGGTCGTGCGCGGCCGCAACGTCCCCGACGGTGACGACATCGGTGGCACACCGTTCGCTCATCGACTCTCACCTGACTCGGTCTCTCCCACGGACAAGATCGCGTTCGTCAATATCTCGACGCCGATAGAGAGGCTTCGCTCGTCAACGTCGAACGTCGAGGTATGGTGGCTCGTCGGGTGGTCCGTTCCGACGATGAGGTACGTCGCG
Source organism: Halogranum rubrum (assembly GCF_900114455.1). GTDB lineage: Archaea > Halobacteriota > Halobacteria > Halobacteriales > Haloferacaceae > Halogranum > Halogranum rubrum. The sequence continues at coordinate 234,575 of NZ_FOTC01000004.1, forward strand.
AGGCCACCCTCCTCCTGAACACGCTCCATCAGGAACGTCGCGTCCTCGCTCGCCCCGAAGTCCGCCGTCGGCGTCACCGTCTCGACGCCCTCGACGCCGCGGGCGGCGTCGGCGACGACGTCGACGAGTTCCGGGTCGCTGTCGGCCCGGGGCGACTCGCTGACGATTTCCACGTCGGCGTCACAGCCGTGCATCTCCGCCGAGGTGTGAAGCGTGTCGACGAGTTTCTCCTTCATGTACTCCATCAGTTCCGTCGTCTCGCCGCGCGCCTCGCCGAGGATGCTCACCTCGTCGGCGACGACGTTACTCGCGGTCCCACCCTCTGCCCGCCCAATGTTGACGCGAGTCATCCCGTCGCTGTGGCGCGGAATCGCGTAGGTGTTCTGTATCGCCGTCCCGAGCGCCTGCATGGCGTTGTCGCCCTCGTTCGGAGCCTTTCCGGCGTGGGCCGACGTGCCCTCGAACGTCGCGTCGACGTGGCACATCGCCAGCGGCCGCTCGATGCCCGCGACGACTTCGCCGGTCGGATGGTCGAGACCGACGTGGACGGCGAAGAGGTAGTCGACGTCGGCACAGTACTCGCTCTCCGCCATCGGGTGACCGCCCCCGGAGACTTCCTCGGCGGGTTGGAAGAACACTGTGAACGTGCCTTCGAAGTCGCTCTCTTTGACGGCTTCCAAGACGGCAAGCCCCCAGGTCATGTGGGCGTCGTGCCCACAAGCGTGCATCGACTCGTCGTACTTCGAGCGGAATCCCTCGGCTTCGGGGAGGTGGCTCTCGTCGGTCGACTCCTCGATGAACAGTGCGTCGATGTCGACGCGGAGACCCACGGACGGTCCCTCTCCGTTGCGGAGAACGGCGACGGCACCCGTGTTGCCGCCGGCCATCGTCTCCAGTAAATCGTCGTCGACACCGCGTTCGCGTGCGCGCTCCATCCATCGTTCTAGGTCGTCCGGGTCGGGTTCGGCCATCCGGTCGGCCGGGTCGTACGCCTCGGGACCGACGGCGAGTTCGTCGACGTCGATGCGGCGAATCTCCTCGACGAGTCGGTGCGTGGTATAGAACTCCCGCCACGCGGGTTCTGGGTGTTGGTGGAACTCTCGTCGCAACGATACCAGTCTCTCTGTGACCGGTGCTGACATGTGTGTCACATTCACACTCCTCTCACTTAACTATACACAGGATTTGTAGATGCCGAATACACAGAAAGACTAAGTCGAACAGTGCCAATGCACACACTATCGCACGCGTCTCGTCAGACGCATGTGTGAGCTAGCTATGAGTGAGAACGCCGACGTTGTCGTCCTCCGAGAGGGGACGGAAGGACTGTCGATGGAATCGTACGCCGAAACGCTTCAAGAGCGCATGCCCGAACACGATGTCGCGCTCGCTCGCACACCGAAAGAAGAGCGCGAACTGGTCGAAGAAGCCCGCGTCGTCACGGGAATCGCCATCGACGAGAACCTCCTCGCACGGGCGGAGAACCTCGAACTGTTCGCCTGCACGTTCGCCGGCACGGACCACGTGCCGATGGACGAACTCGAATCACGGGGTGTCGCCGTCACGAACGCCGGCGGGATTCACGCCCCAGGTATCGCCGAACAGGCCATCGGCAACATGCTCGTCTTCACCCGCCGCCTCCACGAGGGCTGGCGGCGCAAACAGCAGGGCGAGTGGCGGCACTTCCAGTCGCACGAGTTCACCGACAGCACGGTGACGGTCATCGGTCTCGGCTCTATCGGACAGGCCGTCGTCCAGCGACTGCAGGGGTTCGAGGTGGAGACGATTGGCGTCCGATACACGCCGTCGAAGGGCGGGCCGACCGACGAGGTGCTCGGGTTCGACGAAGACGACGTCCACGAGGCGCTCTCGCGGAGCGACTACGTCGTCGTCGCCTGCCCGCTCAACGACCTCACCCGGGGGCTCATCGGGAGCGCGGAACTGGCGACGATGCCGACAGACAGCGTCCTCGTCAACACCGCCCGCGGCGGCATCGTCGACACCGACGCGCTGGTGTCGGCGCTTCGCTCGAACAAGATTCGTGGTGCGGCCCTCGACGTGACCGACCCCGAACCGCTCCCCGCCGACCACCCGCTGTGGGGGCTCGAAAACTGTCTCATCACCCCGCACACGGGCGGTCACACCCCGAAGCACTGGGACCGACTCGCCGACATCGTCGGTGAGAACGTCGCTCGACTCGGGACTGGTGACGAGTTGGTGAACCAAGTGCTCGCTCCGGAGCAGAACTGACCCGCGATGGCGACGCAGGACCCCCGTTTGCAGGACGACTCCGCCGCTGACGACCCGGCCGACGACGACCGAGCGGACTACGACTACACCGGTGGCACCGTCGACCGAGAGGGACTCGTGTCCGACCTCGAATCGCTCGTCGAGGGGAACGTCCGGTTCGACGAGTACTCCCGACAACTGTACGCAACAGACGCCTCCGCCTACGAGGTGACGCCCGTCGGCGTCGTCTTCCCGCGGTCCACCGACGACGTCGCCGCGGTCGTCGACTACTGTGCGGAGCGTGAGATACCCGTCCTCCCTCGCGGCGGCGGCACTAGTCTCGCCGGACAGGCGACGAACGAAGCCGTCGTCCTCGACTTGAGCGTCCACATGAGCGACGTCGACGAAGTCGACTCGGACGCGCGTGTCGCCGACGTGCAAGCCGGTGCTGTGCTTGCCGACCTCAACGCCGAACTCGAACCGCACGACCTGAAGTTCGCGCCCGACCCCGCCGCCGGCGACCGGAGCACGGTCGGCGGCGCTATCGGAAACAACTCTACGGGTGCACACTCGCTGAAGTACGGTAAGACCGACGCCTACGTCGAGGCGGTCGAGGTAGTTCTCGCGGACGGCACCGTCACCACGTTCGGCGAAGTCACACTCGACGAACTTCGCGCGCGCGCCGACCCCGAGGGCGATATCGAGAGCCGAATCTACGACGCGCTCCGTCGCGTCGTCGACGAGGAGGCCGAGACGATTCGGGAGGTCTACCCGCAACTCAAGCGGAACGTCTCGGGCTACAACCTCGACCGACTCGTACAGGAATCTGAGTCAGAGGCCGAATCGGTCAACCTCGCCCGGGTCTTCGCCGGGAGCGAGGGGACGCTCGGTGTCGTCACGGCGGCGACCCTGTCGCTCGAACCGATTCCGGAGACCAAGTCGGTCGCGCTACTCACCTACCGCGACCTACTGGACGCGATGGCCGACGTCGACACCATCGTCCGCAACCACGACCCGGCCGCCGTCGAAGCTATCGACGACGTGCTGTTGGACCTCGCCCGCGACACCGAGGAGTTCGCAGAGGTAGCGACGATGCTCCCGCCGGAGACGGAGACGGCGCTACTCGTCGAGTTCTACGCCGACGACGAGGCACACGGGAGAGAGCAGGTCGCAGACCTCGTCGCCGATAGGGTGCCGACTGCGTCACCCAATGTCGAAGAGGACGCAGACGACGCAACTCTGCCGAGCGACGACCCGGTCCGCGCCTTCGACGTGCTGGAAGCGTACGACGCCGAGGAGCGGGCGACGCTCTGGAAACTCCGCAAGAGCGGGATGCCCATCCTCCTCTCGCGGACCACGGACGCGAAGCACATCTCGTTCATCGAGGACACGGCCGTCCCGACCGAGAACCTCGCGGACTACGTCGCCGACTTCCAGGAGGTGCTCGAAGACAACGACACGTTCGCCTCCTTCTACGCCCACGCCGGCCCCGGATGTATGCACATGCGGCCGCTCGTCGACACGAAGAGTCCGGCGGGCGTCGCGCAGATGGAGTCTATCTCCGATGCCGTAACCGACCTCGTCGTCGAGTACAACGGCTCCGTGTCGGGCGAACACGGCGACGGCCGTGCCCGGACCCAGTGGAACCGGAAACTGTACGGCGAGGAGGTCTGGTCCCTCTTTCGGGACCTCAAGTCGGCGTTCGACCCCGACTGGATTCTCAACCCAGGTCAGGTCTGTGGCGACGTCGATATGACCGAGAACCTCCGGATGGGTCCGGAGTACGACTTCGACGCCGGGTTCGACCCGGCCTTGGAGTGGGACAACGAGAACGGCTTTCAGGGGATGGTCGAACTCTGTCACGGCTGTGGCGGCTGTCGCGGCCAACAGGAGACGACGGGCGGCGTGATGTGTCCGACCTACCGCGCCGCCGAAGAAGAGAGCGTCGCGACCCGCGGCCGGGCGAACATGCTCCGGCAGGCGATGAGCGGTGACCTCGACGAAGACGCAGTCGACACCGAGTTCATGCGTGAAATCATGGACCTCTGTGTCGGCTGTAAGGGGTGTGCCCGCGACTGTCCGAGCGAAGTCGACATGGCGAAGTTGAAAGCCGAAGTCGAACACGCCCACCACGACGAACACGGGGCCGGCCTCCGCGAACGACTCTTCGCGAACATCGACCGACTCAACGAACTCGGGTCGACGCTGGCTCCCGTCTCGAACTGGGCCGCGAAGGTGCCCGGTGCACGCACAGTGGTGGAGAAGGTAGTCGGCATCGCCGAGGAGCGATCACTGCCGACGTTCCACCGCGAGAGCTTCGAGGAGTGGTTCGAGGCGCGTGGCGGGCCACAGGTGCCTGCCTCACAGGCGACACGGACGGTGCTGCTGTTCCCCGACACGTACACGAACTACAACCATCCCGACGCGGGGAAGGCGGCGATTCGAGTTCTCGAAGCGGCGGGCGTCCACGTTCGAATCCCGCAGGGTGTCACCTCGACCGGTCGACCGGCGCACTCGAAGGGCTTTCTCGACCTGTCGCGAAAGCGCGCGGCGACGAACGTCGACGTGCTCGCACCGCGCGTCGAAGACGGCTGGGACGTCGTCCTCGTCGAACCCTCCGACGCCGTGATGCTCCAGTCGGACTACCTCGACCTCCTGTCCGGCCGCGACGTCGAGCGAGTCGCCGCCAACAGCTACGGAATCCTCGAATACCTCGACCGCTTCGAGTTCGACCTCTCGTTCGACGCCGCGGAGTCGTCTGCGTCGTCGGCGACAGGTGCCGACTCGGCGTCTCTCACCTACCACGGCCACTGCCACCAGAAGGCGACGAAGAAGGACCACCACGCCGCCGCGGTGCTCCACGAAGCGGGCTACGAGGTGGACGTCCTCGACTCGGGATGCTGTGGGATGGCCGGGTCGTTCGGCTACGAGGCCGAACACTACTCGATGAGCAAAGCGATTGGAGATATCCTCTTCGAGCAAGTCGACGACAGCGACGGCGACGAAGTCGTCGCCCCCGGCGCATCTTGCCGAACCCAACTCGGCGATAGAGACGGTGGGGAGACGCCGTCTCATCCGGTCGAGAAGGTCGAAGCGGCACTGCAGAACTGAGTCGCGGCGACGTCTCACTCTCTCTTTCTTCGCCGAAAGTAGAAAGCTCGCTTCGAGAACGACTTGTTACGGCCAGAGTCCGCGCGTCTCTTTCGCCGTCGCGACGCGGGTGAGTGCGACGATGTACGCGGCGTCGCGCCACGTCACGTCGCGGTTTTCCACCTCGTTGCGCACCGCGTTCCACGCCTGCAGCATCTCGGACTCTAACTCGTCGTGGACGCGGTCCAGCGACCACTGTCGTCGGTTGATGTCCTGTAACCACTCGAAGTACGACACCGTGACGCCGCCAGCGTTGGCGAGGATGTCGGGAACGACCGGAATTCCGCGCTCCTCGAAGATGGTGTCGGCGGCGAACGTGGTCGGCCCGTTCGCCCCTTCGACGACGAGATTCGCCTGCACGTCGTCGGCGTTGTCGGCCGTGAGGACGTTCCCGACGGCCGCGGGGACGAGTACGTCGACGTCGAGTTCGAGCAGTTCTTCGTTCGAGCGCGTCTCGGGAGCGTCGTAGCCCGAGACCATCCCCGGGCGTTCCTCGTGGCCCATCACGTCCTTCGTGTCGAGGCCGTTGGGGTCGTAGATTGCGCCGTCCACGTCGGAGACGGCGACGACGTCCGCACCCCACTCGTCGAGAGCGCGGGCGGCGTTCGCACCGACACTCCCGTATCCCTGCACGGCGACGGTCGTGTCTTCGATGCCCCAGTCGTAGTACTCGATAGCCTCACGCGTGATAATGGCGACGCTCCGTCCGGGCGCTTCCTCGCGGCCGTAGGACCCGCCGATGACGGGCGGTTTTCCGGTGACGACACCGGGCGTCGTCTCACCCCGCTGCATCGAGTAGGCGTCCATGAACCACGCCATCGTCTGGGCGTCGGTTCCCATGTCGGGAGCGGGGACGTCCTGTTTCGGGCCGACGACGTCGCGGAGTTCTTCGGCGAAGCGCCGGGTGAGTCGCTCTTTCTCCTCGTCGCTCAGTGACTTCGGGTCGACGGCGATACCACCTTTCCCGCCGCCGAACGGGATGTCCATGACCGCGCACTTCCACGTCATCCACATCGAGAGGCCGATACACTCGTCGGCGTTGACCTCGGGGTGGTAGCGGAGTCCACCCTTGTACGGGCCGCGGACGTCGTCGTGTTGGGCGCGGAACCCCGTCAGCACCTCCAACTCGCCGTCGTCGCGTTTGAGCGGTACCGACACGCGTTGGACTTTCGTCGGATGTTTCAACCGCTCGACGACGCCGCTGTCGACGTCCACGTGGGTCGCGGCACGCTTCAGTTGGCGACGCGCGGTGGTCAGGGCTGATTCAGTCGTCTCGTTCGTTTCTGTCTCGTCGACGCTTTCGGATGTCGTTTGTGCCATGGTTACGTAGAGAACAGCTTCTGCGGGAAGTCAGCTAGCAGTTCGGCACCGTTCGAGGTGACGTGGAACGTCTCGCTGAGTTCGACGCCGAAGTCGTCGAACCAGAGTCCGGGAATCATGTGGAACGTCATGTCCTCTCGGAGAACCGTCTCGTCGCCCGGGCGGAGACTCGCCGTGTGTTCACCCCAGTCCGGCGGGTAGCCGAGTCCCATCGAGTAGCCGATTCGGTCTTCTTTCTTCAAGTCGTACTTCTGAAGCACCTCGCGCCACGCCGTCTCGACGCGCTCACAGGTGACGCCCGGTTCGGCGACGTCGAGGGCGGCGTTGATACCCTCGACGACGACTTCCATCCGGTCTTGCATCTCCTGCGGTGGGTCGCCGACGTAGGTCGTTCGCGCGAGCGGTGAGTGGTAGCGATGCCGACAACCCGAGAGTTCGATGATGACCGGGTCGCCCCGTTCGAACGGGCGGTCGGTCCACGTCAGATGCGGTGTTCCCGTGTGGTCACCGGAGGGCATGAGTGGGACGATAGACGGGTAGTCACCGCCGTAGTCCTCGGTTCCGTCGATGAGCGCGTTGTAGATGGCACGGGCGGCTTCCGACTCGGGAACACCTTCTTCGATTGCGTCGAGACCGGCGACCATCGCGTTCTCCGAGATACGAGCAGCCTCCTGCATGTAGTCGAGTTCCTGTTCGGACTTCTCGACGCGAATCCAGTTGACGAGGAGGGTTGTGTCTTCGAACTCGGCCTCGGGGAGGTTCTTCTGCAGACGCAGGTAGGACTTCGCTGTGAAGTAATACGCATCCATCTCCAGGCCGATTCGTGCGTCATCGACGCCGAGGTCCTCCAGAACTTCGGCGAAGAAATCCATCGGATGGAGGTCGTTCGGCGACTGGACGTGGTCGTCGCTGTACGGTCTGATGCTCTCCTCGTCGAGCCACGTGGTCGCACGAGCACCGTTTGCGTCCATCCCCCGGCCGACCCAGACCGGTTCGTCCCGATTCCGAGTCACAATAACCGCCTGGTGGACGTAGAACGACCAGCCGTCGTAGCCGGCCAGATAGTTCATGTTCGCCGGGTCGGCGACGACGAGTGCGTCGAGTTCTCGCTCGCGCATCCGCGCTTTCGTCTGTTCGATGCGTCTCTCGTACTCCCTGGGAGTGAACACTGACTGTGGCATGCTACCTGTTCTCGAAATAGGGGTTCGTCGAACAACTATTTGAATTTTTTGTGGACGACGACTACAGTTCGTGTGTACAAGAAGGAGCGGACTGGAGTTACGCCGACACCTGCTCGTCGGGAACGACACCGTCGTCCCACCCACGAATGTCGTAGTACTCCTCCAGCGCATCTTCGAAGCCTGGCAGGTCGTACGGGAGCGTGTCGTCCGCGCGGTCGAAGCCACGCTGGTTGTTGAAGTGGCGTTCGAGCGTGACGATGCGGTTACCGACGGCGAGTAACTCGTCGAACTCCGCACCGAACAGCATCTCGTAGCGCTCGGGGGTCATGTAGTCCCGCGAGAACTTACAGACGACGCCGCTGTCGTTGACCGCCATCTGGTTCTCTTTCTCGACGAGACGCTGGGGCTTCCCCTCGAACCCAGTGGGGTCGTAGGCGTCGTGTTCGTCGACGAGGGGGTACTCCTGGGAGTAGAACACGGCGTACATGTGGTCTGCGCCGCGGTTCGCGACGGCGTAGGAGAGGCCCTGTCCGTGGAGGACGCGACCCTCGTGAGCCGCGAAGTCCATCCCTTTCACCGTCCAGTCCGGAACGTCGAGGTCGTCGTGAACGCGGGCGATTCCTTCCGCGAGGTCGTCGCCGACGCCTTCTCGTTTCGCAATCTTCTCGACCGTCTCGTGGATGAGGTCGTCGTTGCCGAACTCGTCTTCGGCGGCGAGGTAGGCGGCGACGGTGTTTCCCGCCGAAATCGCGTCCAATCCGTAGCGGTCACAGAGTTCGTTCGACTTCATCACGTCGACGATGTCGTCGACGCCGGAGTTCGACCCGAACGCCATCGCTACCTCGAACTCGGGTCCTTCGGTCTCGACGCCACGCTCCTCGTCTCTCGTCGGGAGTTTACACGCGAACGCGCACGCAGAGCAGGTCCCCTTCTTGTACTTCTTCGCCTCGACGGCGTCGCCGTTGATTCCGTTGACGCCTTCGAACTGCTGTTCGGTGAAGTAGTAGGAGGGAAGCCCGTTCATCTCGTTGGCGAGGTCCATCACCGCGACCGTCCCCTGTCGCTTCATGATGTGGTCGTCCGTCGCCGCCTCGCGGTGAATCTCCATCTGAGAGGCGGGAATGTCGATGTCGGGTGCCGAGTCGCCCTCGAAGGTGAGCGCCTTCACGTTCTTCGACCCCAGAACCGCCCCGAGGCCGCCGCGACCGAATGCTCGCTCCTCGGAGGTCATGATGGACGCGAAGCGAACGAGATTCTCGCCCGCGGGACCGACGACGGCCGTCTGGTCCGCACCGATGCCGTGTTCGCCGTCGAGATAGGCGACGGTCTCGGGGACCGTCGCACCCGCGAGGTCCGGGACAGCCTCGAACTCGACGCCGTCGTCGGTGACGTGGAGAACGACGAGTTCGTCGCTCGAACCCGTAATCTCGACGGCGGCGTGACCCGTATCCGCGAAGTTTCGAGACATGAACCCGCCGGCGTTCGACGAGAGCAACCCGCCGGTGAGCGGCGAGACGGCCGTCGCGTTCATCCGACCGGTGAAACTCATCGTCGACGCCTGCATCGGTCCTGTCGCGAGGTACAAGCGATTCTCCGCTCCGAACGGGTCGGCGTCGAACGGAATCCGGTCGTGGGCGAGTTTCGTCGCGACGCCCCGTCCCCCGATGAACGATTCGAGGACGTCGTCGATAGACTCGGTCTCTGCCGTTCGCTCCCCGACGTCGACCGTGAGAAGCGGCCCCTGTGTGTGCAGCATACCCGAGACAACACATCCCGTGGTACTTAACGCTTCACGATATCTGTGTACACTGTCCGAAGCTTCTGTGTCCGCTGACACTATTCGAGTCAAAATCCGTGTACGGTCTGGGCGATTTCTGTGGACAAATTATTTATGACTGTTCCGCATTGGCACACGTATGCCAGCAGGACCATCGATAGAGGCGTTACACTTCGACGACGCACCGTCGGTCGACTCCGTCCCCGGCCCGAAGTCGCGGGCACTCATCGAGAAGCAACAGAACATCGACAGCAGTGCTGTCGCCTACCCCGAGGACATTCCGATTGCGTTCGAGGAGGGAAAAGGTGCGACGGTTCGTGACGTCGACGGAAACACGTTCATCGATATGTTCGCCGGCATCGGCGTGTTGAACGTCGGTCACTCGAACCCGTACGTCCTCGACGCCGTCCACGAGCAGACGGACAAGTTCGTCCACACCGTCGACTTCCCGACGGAAGCGCGACTCGACCTCATCGAGAAACTCGACGAGATCGCTCCGGGCGCACTCCAGGGGAACAACAAAGTCGTCTTCGGTGGTCCGACCGGCAGCGACGCAGTCGAGGCAGCGATCAAACTCGGCAAGTACAACACCGGTGGCAGTGGACTCATCGCCTTCCGTGGCGCGTACCACGGTGCGACGAGCGGTGCGATGAGCGTCACCTCGAACAAGAGCTTCAAGGAGGCGTACACGCCGCTGCTCCCCGACGTCGTTCACGCACCGTACCCGTACCCGTTCGGCCAAGAGAAGAGTCCACAGGCGGCAGTCGACCACGCACTCGAAGAGGTCCAAGCGATTCTCGAAGACCCCTACGGGGGTCTCGCGAACCCCGCAGGAATCATCGTCGAACCGATTCAGGGCGAAGGTGGTGTCATCACGCCGCCAGAGGGATTCCTGCAGGGACTTCGTGACCTCGCCACCGACAACGACGTGCCACTCATCTTCGACGAGATTCAGAGCGGCCTCGGTCGCTCTGGGCAGTGGTGGGCCAGCGAGTGGTACGACGTCACGCCGGACGTGATGACCTCCGCAAAGGCGCTCGGTGGCGTCGGCTTCCCGCTGTCGGCGACGATGTACGACGAATCGCTCGACACGTGGGGGTCGGGCGACCACGCCGGGACGTACCGTGGTCACGTCGTCGGGATGCGTGCCGGCACGCGGGCTATCGAGTACATCCAAGAGCACGACCTACTCGCCCACGCGCGCGACCTCGGCGACTACATCCAGACTCGCCTACGGGAGGCCGGCGAGGGCAACCCTCATCTCGCGAAGGTCCGCGGGAAGGGGCTATTCATCGGTGCAGAGTTCGTCGACGCCGACGGGCGTCCGGACGGCGAGATGGCCGACGCGATTCAAGACTACTGCTTCGAGCGCGGCGTCCTCGTCTGGAAGGCAGGTCGTCACGGTAACATCCTGCGCCTGCTCCCACCCCTCGTACTCACGCACGACCTCGCCGAGACGGCTCTCGACGTTATCGTCGACGCTATCGAGGCGACCACCGCCGCGAAGCAGACGGTCTAACAGGACACAACCGATGAGTCCAGAGCCAATTACGACCGACGACGCACCGAGGAACGACAACCCCTACTCACAGGGCGTTCGTGCGGGTGAGACGCTCTACGTCTCCGGTTACGGGCCAGTCGACCCGGAGACGGGCGAAGACGTCGACGGAGATGTGCGAGCAGAGACGAAGCAGGTACTCGACAACATCGCTGCGACCGTCGAGGAAGCAGGTGGGTCGCTCGACGACGTGGTCAAGGTGACCGTCTATCTGACCAACCTCGACGACTACGACCGCGTCAACGACGCCTACGGTGAGCAGTTCGGCGACGTGCCGCCCGCCCGCGTCTGTGTCGAGGTGTCACGTCTCCCCGACGACGTTCGCGTCGAGATGGACGCTATCGCCTACCTCGGATAGGCAGCGACGGAGCGTCTCCCTCAATCGTTCAACTCTTCGACGCGTCGGTTTCGCTGTTCGGCCGCTTCGTTCACCTTCTCCAGGAACTGGGTCATCTGCGCTTTCATCTCGTCACGCATCGTCGACGCCGAAAAGTCCTCAGATTCGGTCATGAGTCGAACGAACGCGCGCAGTTCTTCGTCGGTGATTTCGTCGAAGTTTCCACCGTCGAGTTTGTCGATGACTTCGTCGACGTCGATCTGCCCGACCGGGTCGACGTTGAAGTCCACTGTCACCATCCGGTAGTCCGACCCGGCGAGTTTCTGCTCTGCACGGTTGACGCCTTGGCCGAGCATGTCCTTGAACGGGACGTGATACCCCATCGTCCCGAGGTGGAGGAATCCGAGCATGTCGATGACACCCTGTGTGTAGTCGTCGCGAGCGTCTGCTTCGGGATTAAACACCGTCTCGCGGTCACGGTCTTCGAGGTGGTCGAAGAGGATACTGAAGTCGAGAATCGAGTTACGGAGTCGGCGACGGATTCTGTTTCGTTTCTGTTTCTTGGAGTGTTCCGTGTAGTCGGTCTTGCGACCGAGGAGGAACTCCCGGTCACTCGGCGTCAAGATACCCCGCCCGCGGTCGGCGGAGAAGGCCAGGCGTTCGTGAGAACCGCTTTCGTCTCGGTCGTCTTCCATACACAGTTTGTGTGTACAAACCGATTAAGAGTTACGAACGCACACAAGAGCACGTTCCCGCTGCGGAGCGGCCACAGCTACTCCAGTCAGAGGCTCGCGGTGGTAGAATTCGTGCTATAAAGTGTCTCTTTTCGGCACGAACTAAAAGGAATCAACGACATTCGTATACCTCGTCTCCAGTAGCCGTAACCTTTATCCAAATGACTCGTAATTGGTGTGTTGTGTCATGGGACAAGATACACTGTGCCATGACTAGTGGTCATACGATCCATGAGAACTCAGCACATCACCGACTATCAGCGGACTCCACGGCGTGTTCACGGCATCCGGAGGAGTCGCGTGACGTCGCCTAACCACGACAGCGGATGGAGTCGTATCGTGCCAAACTGTACGCAGAACGGAGAGAGACGATGAGCCAACCGAACGACCAAGGGCCCCTCAGTGAGTTCCTCGAAGAGATCGAACCGATCGTGTTCGCGTTCGGTGCGGGTATCACCCTTCTCTTCGTCGCCGTCTTCGCGTTCAACCCAGAGGCGGCGGGGAACCTCGTCACGAGGGGAACGGAGTTCGTACTCGGACACTTCAACTGGGCGTTCTTGTTAGTGATGCTGGGGTTCGTGTTCTTCCTCCTCTTTCTCATCTTGGGCCCCTGGGGACGGCTCAAACTCGGTGACAAGAGCCCCGAGTTCAGTTACTTTTCGTACTTTACGATGATCTACTCGGCGGGTCTCGCCGCAGGCATCGTCTTCTGGGGACCTGCTGAGGCGCTCCTCCACTATTCGACCGTCCCACCCCTGTACGACGTCGCCGCCGAGTCGCAAGCGGCACTTCCCATCGCGGTACAGTACTCCATATTCCACTGGGCGATTATCCAGTGGTCGTGCTTTACCGTCATGGGACTCGGAATCGGTTACTTCGTTCACGAACACGGCGCACCGCTCCGTGTGTCCGCCGTGCTGACGCCGTTCGTCGGTGCGGACAACGTCGACAATCTGCCCGGGAAACTCATCGACATTCTCGCCGTGTTCGCGACGCTCGGGGGAGTCGCGACGTCGCTCGGGTTCATCGGGCAACAGTTCCTCACCGGACTCGAGTTTCAGTGGGGCATCCAACTCGGTGACGCCGGAACGATTGGCGTCATCACTGGGATGACGGCGCTGTTCACCGTGTCGCTCGTCCTCGGGGTCGACAAAGGAATTCGTCGCCTCTCGAACTTCAACATGATTCTGTTCGGCGTGCTGATGGTGACGACGCTCCTCTTCGGGCCGACCGTTCGCGTGCTCGAACTCAGCACGCAGGCGATGGGTGGTCTCATCGGCGATTTCTTCAAGATGAGCCTCTTCGCCGACTACACTAACGGTGGCGCGTGGTCGAACGCGTGGACCGTCTTCTACTGGCTGTGGCCGCTCGCGTGGTCGCCGTTCGCCGGTCTGTTCATCGCACGTATCTCTCGTGGTCGCAGCGTGCGTGAAGTCGCGTTCACCGGCATCGTGGCGACGTCGCTCGCGACGATTCCGTGGTTCGCTATCGTCGGTGGAACGGCGGCCATCTACCAACACACGGGCGTCGCAAACATCCTGGGTCCGGTCAACGAGTACGGAGAAGCCGTCTCGGGGTACGTGCTCTTCGGCGCAATCGAGTTCATGGGGCTGCCGGTTGGAACACTGCTCTTGTTCGGCTTCCTCGTCCTCGTGACGACGTTCTTCGTGACCTCTGCGGATTCGTCGACGCTCGCCGTCTCGATGATGACGACTGGCGGGAAGGAGGAACCCTCGGCGATCAACCGCGTCTTCTGGGGGATTCTCCAGGGTGCGGTCGCGTCGATTCTGATGGTCATCGGTGGGGTGAGTGCACTTCAGTCCGCTGCGATTATCACTGGTGGCCCGTTCGCCATCGTCTGTATCATCGCCGTACTCGGACTCGTGAAGACGTTCCGTAGCGAGGGTGGAAACGTGCTTCTTCGCGAGGAGACGACCCTCTACGGGAAACCTGACACGACAGAGGCTGACTCTACTCGAGGGGCTACCAGCGACGACGACTGACTCACGAGTGGTCTGCGACCACTCGGGTACTTTTCCTTCGAACGGTTCGCTCCTGCTTTCCATACGGATTTCGATCTCACCGTGCCGTTCGGATTGGTTCCGATAGAACGGATATAAGCCGCCGTGACGTCCACCTCGACTTACAAAATATCGTCGAGCACGATGCCACACAGACGAGGGATAGTTCGTCCGAAGTCTGCTGCTACAGTTCAGTCCAGTCGCTGTCGCTCTGGTGTTCCTGAGAGCCGAATGTTTTTCTATCTCTCTTCGGTACCACTCTCTGACTCGTCATCGCGTAACGAGGGGCGACTATGACAGCATTAGTTGTGTAATGAAAGAGCATTCGACTAACTGTCTAATCAGGAGAGACACATGTTCTCTCTTCGCAGTGCTCGCGTTGGTCATCCGACGAGGCATGCTGTCAGTTAACGAGAGACGGCCCTGCATCTATCTCCGACTGACCAACTGTGTAGCAACTTCGGTATTGTTTGACGACAGTTCAGGTGATTGAACGGACTCGTTCAGTCGGCGCCGGTAGGAGGTCTCGGTTCCTCCCTGAAGAACGTTTAAGTGGGGTCGCGGAGATGCTGTGACTCCCCCGATTCACTCACAGCTCCATTCAATTTCTGTGTATGTGTTTCCAACTCTTCTGCTGAATCTCTACTGAGAAGGTTCTATGTGTGTGAAATTCGAACAGGTGGTAACTTAATCTCTATAACAGCAACATCATGTATTCTACTATGGGTATTTGTTATCAGATTCCGTTTACGAAGTTCTAGCTGAGCTGCGAAGTAGAGAGACAATAGTTGACATAGTCCTAAGTAATCGGCGCGAATCATCTCTGTATGATTCCTCGACGGACGGAGAACGGTCTCAAGACGACCGAAATCTCTCTCCAACTCATCGAACTGCTCGTCGAACAGAACGGCGCGACGTTGGGCGACGTCGTCGACGAGACTGGACTCGCGCGGAGTACTGTTCACAACCACTTGCAGACACTTTCACAGTACGGCTACGTCGTCCGCGAGAACAATAGCTACCGAGTCGGTCTCAAACTGCACCATTTGGGCGACTTCGCTCGCAAGCAAAACGAGGTGTACGATATTGCAAAGCGAATCGTCACGGACCTCGCAGACGAGACGGAGTTAGAAGTCGACTTCACAGTCGAAGAGAACGGCCGGACTGTCTCACTCTACGACGTGACGAACTACACTGATACGCCTTCGTTCCTCGTCGATGGACGACTCTTCCACATGCACAGTACGGCATCGGGTAAGTCGATTCTAGCAGAATATCCGACTGCTCGCGTCGAAGAGATACTCGACCAGTGGGGACTCCCCGCCGAAACCTCAAAGACGATTACGACACGAGCAGAGCTGTTCGACGACTTAGATCGGACTCGAGAGCGAGGGTACGCTCTCAACGACGAGGAAGCTATCGAAGGTCTCTGGGCCGTGAGTAAAGTAGTGAAAGACCAACTCGGCCGTGTCTGTGGGTCGCTGAACGTGTGTGGACCGACTTATCTTCGTACTGACGAGCGAGAGCGGGCAGTCGTCGACCAACTTGAGCAACAAGTCACGAGATTTGAACAGGAGATCACGAACTCTGGCTAGCTCCCGAGAGCTTCACTCTCGGGGCTGTCGGACCAATATTACCACTCTGCGTCGAGTTCCTCGTGGAGATACGGTTTCGCGTCTTCGCCGGTGTAAGAGGCGACGACGTGACCATCGCCTTCGAGATGGTACTTGTAGGTAGTCAATCCTTCGAGACCGACCGGGCCGCGGGCATGGATTTTACCGGTGCTGATGCCGACCTCAGCGCCGAGACCGAAACGGTAGCCATCACTGAAGCGCGTCGAAGCGTTGTGGAAGACACTCGCCGAGTCGAGACTACGCATGAACTGACTCGCTCGTTCGTCGTCGTCGGTCACGATCGACTCCGTATGCTTCGAGCCGTAGTTCGTGATGTGGCTGATGGCATCGCCGAGTGAGTCGACGACTCTAATCGAGAGAATCAAATCGCCGTATTCGGTCGACCAGTCGTCCTCGGTTGCTGTGTCCATCTCGACGATTTCTCGGACGGCGTCGTCGCCGCGTAGTTCGACGCCGGCGTCTGCATACCGGGCTGTGATCTCGGGGAGGAACTCTTCGGCGACGTCTCGGTGGACTAACAGCGTCTCGACGGCGTTACACACCGCAGGATACTGCACTTTTGCATCGTAGGCGACGTTGCTCGCCATGGTGAGGTCGGCGGCCTCGTCGACGTAGACGTGACAGATTCCTTCCGTGTGGCCAAGGACGGGAATACTCGTGTTGTTCTGAATATAGCGGACGAACTCTGAACTACCTCGTGGCATGAGGAGGTCGATTGCATCGTCCATCTCGAGCAAGGCATCGACGTCCTCGCGTGCTTCGATGAGCTGTGCCCAGCCGTCAGGTAGCGTTTCGGTCGCCTCTCGAATAATCTCGTAGAGGACGCGATTCGAGTGGCTCGCTTCGCTTCCACCTTTCAGGATAACGGCATTGCCAGACCTGAGACAGAGGGCTGCGATCTGGACCAGTGCATCGGGCCTCGATTCGAAGACCGTTCCGACGACGCCGATCGGAACAGCGACCTTGTACAGTTCGAGGTCGGTGTCGAGTCGACGCGCGGCTAAAGTCTTCTCGAGCGGGTCCTCCTGTTCTGCGACGCTTCTGACCATCTCCGCGATACTCTCGAGTTTCGATGGGGAGAGCTCTAGACGGTCGACGAGCGCTTGACTGTACTCACCTTCTGCAAGCATCTCTTCTCCCGCCGTGACGTCTTTTTCGTTCGCTTCGAGAATCTCTTCGTGATGAGCGTCAATCGCATCAGCGATCGAGTTCAAACCTTGTCGTCGCTCGTCGTCAGAGAGCGTCGCAAGTTCGAGTGCCGCTGTCTGTGCCTCTTTCACTTTCGTTTCGGCTGTGTGCTCAGTCATTGATGGCTCCGTTTATCGGGATGAAGATAGTGCCGATCGATTCGCCAGCAGCGATATTCTCGAGGACATCTTCCTGTGTCGACTCCGCGATAATCGCTGGAATACCGTGCTCACTCACGTTTCGGGCACCTTGGACCTTCGTTTGAATACCGCCGAACTTGTTCGTCGAGCTCTCCTGAGTAATCGCTTGCACTTCGTCGTAGTTCCGTCCGACAGCTTTGATCCGCTCGACCGCGGGGTCTTCCTTTGGATTCCCCGTATAGACACCTCCGACGTCGGTCAACGTGACTAGCAAGTCGACGTCGATATCGATTGCAACTGTCGACGAGAGCATGTCATTGTCCCCGATCTGGATCTCTTCGGTTGCGACGGCATCGTTCTCGTTGATGATTGGGACGATATCCCACTCGAGAAGTGTCTCGATTGTATTTCGAACGTTGGTAAACCGCTCGGGGTTTTCGAGGTCGTGCTGGGTCAACAGAAGCTGAGCGATTTTCTGGTCGTACCGCTCGAAACTCTCTGTGTACCGCTGCATGAGGTAACTCTGCCCAACTGTCGACAAGGCTTGGGCCTCTTCGATGTTCTCTTCGGAATACCCCACCCGACCCTTTCCGGCACCGACTGCTCCAGACGACACGAGGATGACGTCTTTGCCTCGCTCACGGAGACTGACGATATCGTCGACGAGCTTGTCGAGTTTCGTATCGTCAAGATTCGATTCGTGATCGGTGAGCGAGTTCGTTCCTGCCTTGACAATGACGCGCTCAGCATTGGCTGCGAGTTGACGTGCCTGCGCAACTTCCTCTCGTTCGACTCCTTCAATCATCATATGGTTTATATCCGGATTCCCTCACCGGTGTTTGGCCGCCAGTGTCGCGTCGACGGCCGTCTTATCTCTATTACTTTTCCAGAAGGTGTTCATCCCTTCGATTGCCGTTACCCTCGACGAGAGGAAGCAGCTATACAGATGTGTCTGTTGCCGCAAGGAACAGTCAACGAGATAACTAGATAGGTAAGTGGTTGACTCTCGCATCAACTCATCGCTCCGTTAGGTGCGGTGACCAAACTGCTCAGTCGGTCAAAATCCTGAAACCTTCTGTCTATAACTCGCCGCTCTCAGACGATGGCTGCTGACAGCTACTGTAACCAATTGGCTGGACGGCACTGTCTAGTTAACCTCCTGAGCTGGCGTTCGACCACCGAGCGATTGATGCGGTCGCTGAAAATTATAGTAATGAACGAACACTGCAAGCCACCGGCGGACGCTCAGCCGACTGCCCACCCATGAGTTGTGGAAACGGTCGACCCTCATTTTGAACGTGTGAAACCACTTTTCGATCAGGTTTCGCTCTGTGTAGTCGACCCGACCGTTCAACCCTAATCGAGAGAAGGCAGTCCGATAACCGAAGGCATCGGCGAGAAACACCGCGTCTGAACAGTCGTGTTTCTCGCAAACGCCGTGGAGAAACGCAGCCGCCGGATCAGTCCCATGATTCT
>NZ_FOTC01000005.1 GCF_900114455.1 Halogranum rubrum
AACAGAGGCGAGTTAGTACCTTAAAGGCACCGAACTTCGCTCGTTCAGGGCTCCGATCGCGGACCGAGTTGAACGGCCCGCAGTCGCAGTGTGTCTGTATTACGTCCGAGTGCACTTAACCACTTAAGGGCACCGGAACGAGCTCGGCGTCGTCGTGTGATTTCGCCGAGTTCTGCGTACTTCAATCCGAGTGCCGTTTCCCACTTAAGGGATTCGGATTTAGGCTCGGAGAGACGGACGGTGACTCGTGGGGTACACGAGTCATCGCACGTCTGGGACGCCCGGGTGACCCGGGCGCCCTTCACATTGCATTCGATGGGAGTGATACGTAAAACGGTGCCGAAGAAAGTCGGCTTCGGCATGCGGTTTCATACCCTACGAGAGAGGCTCACGGAGCTGATGCTGTTGTGCTCGGCTCAAGTGTTCGAGAGAATGTCGCGCGGCTGGAGGCCGGACAGTCATCCCACGCATCTTGCGTCTGGTCTGACCGGGTGTCGGCCGCGCACACGAACGTGCTCGGAGCCGATGGAAAACCCTGTCGAGTGCTGCTTCACGCACGTGCGCGATGAGAAAATGTTTGGCCGGACTCTCGACGCTACTCTTCGAGGTGTTCGATACCCTTCTTCGAGACGTTCGCTTCGGTGATCGTGTCGGGCATCCAGTCGGGTTTGTTGTCCGGCGACGTCTCGTGCCACGCCCAGCCCTCGTAGATGTGGACCTTGTCGGTACCCTTCTCTCGAAGACGAAGTTCGACACGGTCAGTCTCTTCTTCGGACGAGCCAGGTTCCAAACGGCGGGCAGCCTTCAACGCTGCCTGCCGAGGAGTGTTCCCCGAGAACACGCTCGACTCATCACCGTTCGACTCTCGCAGCGCAAAGTTTCGTTTACCGTCGTCGCGTACCATGATTTTACCCTCTATGGCAAGTGACCACATGCCGAGGCATAAATATATCGGCAAAATGAGGACAATAGAGCCAAACGCTTATATACCACAACGCCGCTCTCGGGTGGTTTTCGGACCGACCGAAGCGAAAACCGGACAAAATCAGCGTCGCCAGACGATTGCGCGCACACAGAACAGGCCCAAAATAGCTCAAAATAGGGGAGGTAAACAACACTTATGTATTTGCTACGGTGAACTCTCGATAGACAACCCCGATGGTTCGGAAAAAGAAGCTCAGCCCGAGTGGTGCAAAAGACAAGAACGGCGAGTACCACAACGTCCACCTCAACCTCCACGAAGACGAGCTCGCTGTCGCCGGGATGGAGATCGGCGACGAAGTGTTCGTTCGAGTCCGTGACGGCAAGATCATCATTCAGAAAGCCGACCCGGACGACGTCGAGCACGACTTCTGAACCGCGAGTTCGCTTCGTCGCGACGAGAGCGACAGCGCCCGCTCCGTCGGGTTAATACCGGTTCGGTGATTCTCCACGCGCAATGAGCCTCTACGACGTCGCGAAGCCGCTACTGTTCGCCCTCCCACCCGAGACGGCGCACCTCACGGTCAGCCGCCTCCTCCGCACCGCCCAACACACCCGCCTCGAAGACGTGCTTCGTCGACGATATCTCGTCGACGACGAACGACTGGCCGTCGACCGCTTCGGCCTGTCTTTCGACAACCCCGTCGGCGTCGCCGCCGGCTTCGACAAGAACGCCGAACTTCCCTCGATACTCACGGCGCTCGGCTTCAGTCACATCGAGGTCGGGGCCGTCACCGCGAAGCGACAGCCCGGAAACCCTCGCCCGCGCATGTTCCGCCTCCGCGACGACGAGGCACTCGTCAACCGAATGGGGTTCAACAACGAGGGTGCCGACCGAATCGGTGACCGACTCGACACCCAATCGCTCCCTGACGCGCCCGTCGGCATCAACATCGGGAAGTCGAAAGTCACCCCGCTCGAAGACGCCGCGGAGGACTATCTCTACACCTACGAACGCGTCGCCGACGCCGGGGACTACTTCGTCGTCAACGTCTCCAGTCCGAACACTCCCGGTCTCCGTTCGCTCCAGAACCGCGAGTCACTGGAACAGATTTTCGGGACCCTCCAAGACGCCGGTGCCTCCCCACTCCTCGTGAAACTCTCGCCGGACCTCTCGGAGGGGGCTATCGAGGACGCACTGGCCGTCGTCGACGACTTGGGCCTCGACGGCGTCATCGCCACCAACACCACCACCGAACGACCCGACTCCCTACAGAGTCCCGAGAAAGCAGAGCGCGGCGGCCTCTCCGGGAAGCCACTCGAAGAGCGTGCGACGGGGATGGTCCGGTTCATCGCCGAGCGGACGGACGTCCCCATCGTCGGCGTCGGCGGTATCACGGACGCCGAGGGTGCCTACGCGAAGATTCGTGCGGGAGCCAGCGTCGTCCAACTCTACACGGGACTCGTCTACGAGGGTCCGGGGCTCGCCCGCGACATCAACGAAGGCCTCCTCGACTTGCTCGAACGTGACGGGTTCGACAGTATCGAAGACGCCGTCGGTGTTGACCGCTGAGTACCGCACTCGTTCCCGAGTCGACACTGCACTTTTCTCGTTCTCCGCTGTCTGACAGAGCCATGGAACGAGCGTCGGCGAATACGACGGCCGGTGAGTCGAACAGGAGTCGAACGGACGGAGGGGCCACCACAGAGCAGACGCCGAGTGACTCGACACGTGAACTCGCCGTCGACGTCGTCGTCGTCGGTGCCGGACCGGGTGGCTGCGTCCTCAGTTACTTGCTCGCCCGAAGCGGCGTCGAGGTAGCACTCCTCGAACGGCACGCCGACTTGGACCGCGAGTTCAGAGGGTTCGGCTTCCAACCCGACGTGCTCCGACTGTTCGACGGGATGGGGCTGCTGAAGGAGGTACTCGACCTCGACCACGAGCGAATCGAGACGGGCGAACTCTACATCTACGGCGACCCCTGCGAGATATTCGACTTCGACGACGTTCCCGGCCCGTACAACTACGGCATCCTGATGGAACAGCCGCCACTGCTGGAACTCCTCATCGAGGAGGCGTCGGCCTACGAGAACTTCACCTACTACCCGAGCACGCCGGTCCGTGACCTCGTCGTCGAAGGCGGACAGGCCGTCGGCGTCGACGCCACCGACCGCGTGGCCGACGAGGACCTAACCATTCGAAGCAGACTCGTGGTCGGTGCCGACGGGCGGTTTTCGACTGTGCGGAAGGCCGCCGGTATCGACCCCGGACTGCTCGACTCGGACATCGAACTCCTCTGGTTCAAACTCCCCGACACGGTCGCCCATAGCGCCGCACAGTCACGACTCAACGAACACGGACTCCTCCTCTACTTCGGACTCGGCGGTGGCGAGGTACAACTCGGCTGGTTCGTCGAGAGCGGAACGTATCCGGACCTCCGCGCCGAGGGCATCGAATCGTTCCGAAAGCGACTCGCCGCCGTCGACCCGTCGCTGTCCGCGGCGTTCCCCGGCGCACTGCCTGACTTCGAGCACTGCTCGCTCCTCCACATCGCGCCGGGACTCAGTACGACGTGGGTCGACGACGGACTCTTACTCCTCGGTGACGCGGCCCACGTCGCCTCACCCGTCGGCGCACAGGGAAACGCACTCGCGATTCAGGACGCCGTCGTCGCGCACGCGACGGTGATGAACGCACTCGACCGAGAGCGCGGACGGGATACACCACTTCCGGAGGAACTCCTCCGGCGGTACGTCGACCGCCGTCGCCCGGACGTGAAGCGAGTCATGCGCGCCCAACGACGGGGCGAGAAGATGCTCTCGCTGTACGTCCGCCACGGCGACGCAGTTCCGGAGGCGGTGAAGCGTCCGCTCCTGAAAGCGATGTTCGGGGTCGCCTCGAAGGTTCCCTTCGCCCGGACGCGCGTGGGGCAGAAACTCGTCGAGACGTTCATGTTCGGCCCCGACCCCGTGACCGTCGATACGACGTGGTTCACCGATTGAGACGAGGAGTCGCCGAACACGACATCGCCACGAACTCGTACGCTCCGCCGTTAGTCTCCTGTTGAAACGTCGCCTCCTTCTCGAAGCCGACGGACTCGTAGACGCGGATAGCCCGTTCGTTGAACGTCGCGACGGCGAGTCGGAACTCCTGTGGGTCGTATCGCTCGCGGGCGAAGTCGAGTCCGGCCTCGACGAACGTCACTCCTCGCCCCCTTCCAGTTCGACTCGGCTCCATCCCGAGACCGAGTTCGACGACGTCGTCGACGACGGCGAAGGTGAAGAATCCGGCCAGTCCGTCGTCGTCGTAGACGGCGAACGACCGGTTCTCCCACTTCGATTCGTCGAGAAAGAGGTCGCGGTCTTCGGGGTCGCTCGCCACGTCGTAGAACGAGTACGGCCCCTCGTACGACCAGTCGACGATGACGTGGGCGTCTTCGTGGGTCATGGGGACGAACTGATAGCTCATGGATGTGCAGACGACGAACCGAGAGAAAACAGCGGCGACCGTGAGATTAGTTCTGGACGATGACGAGCGCACCCTCGGCTTCGAGCATCTCGCCCTCGCCGGAGTACTTACGCTCGCGGTTGACCTCGAACAGGTCCGCACCGAGTTCGACGTCGGCGGCGTGGAGCACGCCGTCTTCGATGACGTAGTCGTCCGCTTCGAGCGCGGCCTCGATGTCCGGCACCTTGCTGCCGAACTGCGGGCCGACCTGTGCGTAGTCGAGGTCGATACCCGTGACGACCGACTCGATTTCGGGTTCCTCTTCTAAGGTTTCCAGCGTGTCGACGTGCATCACGCGGCTGATGTCTTCCTCCAGACCGGCGATGTTGCCGTAGACCTGCACCGTGTCGACTTCGGCGTTCATCGACAGTTGGTTGTCGGTCTTGTACTTCCGGAGCACGCTCACGACGGCCATCGCCGTCTCGCCGGCTTCGAGGTCGGCCTCCACACCGACCGGTTCGGGCCAGTCGGCGCGGTGGACGCTCGTCTCGGCGTCGTACATGTCCCGCCACAGTTCCTCCGTGATGTGTGCGAGGAACGGCGCGAACAGTTTCAGGAACGTCTGGTGGGCGGTCCGGAGCGTATAGGCCGCAGACACGTCGCCACCGTCCTGCAGTCGCTGTTTGGCGATTTCGAGGTAGTCGTCACAGAACGTGTGCCAGAAGAAACTCCGCAGGCTGTCGCGAGCCTTCGAGAACTCCCGGTTGTCGAGTTTCTCGGTGACGAACTCGACTTCGGCGTCGAGTTCGGCGAGAAGCCACTTGTCGATGGGTTTGAGGTCTGGCTCGTCGGGCGTCTCGTCGGCGAGATGCTCGACGAGTTTCGACGCGTTCCACAGCTTCCGCATCAGTTTCTCGCCCGCGACGAGTCCCTTCTCTTGGTACGGCAGGTCGTCGCCGATAGCACTGCCGGCGGCCCAGTAACGCGCGGCGTCGACAGGGTACTTCTCCATGACCTCGTCGGGCGAGACGATGTTGCCGAGCGACTTCGACATCTTCACTCGGTTCTCGTCGAGCACCATCCCGTTGATCATCACGGAGTCGAACGGCACCTCGCCGGTGTGCTCGTAGCACTTCACGACGGTGTGGAACAGCCAGAAGGAGATGATGTCGTGGCCCTGCGGGCGCATGTCGAACGGGTAGATTTCGGGGAACTCCATCTGGAACTCCTCTCCGTTCCAGTCCCACCCGGCGTTGATGAGCGGCGTGAGCGAGGACGTCGCCCATGTGTCGAACACGTCGTCTTCCGGGACGAGTTCGCCGTGTCCGCACTCGGGACACGAGTCGACCGGCGGGTCGTCCGAGAGCGGGTCGACCGGCAGGTCCTCGCGTTCGGCCATCACGGGGTGGTCGCAGTCTTCACAGTACCAGACCGGGAACGGAATCCCCGACGAGCGCTGTCGGGAGATGGCCCAGTCCCACTGGAGGCCTTCGATCCAGTTTTTGTACCGCGTGAACATCTTCTCCGGGAACCACTCCATCTGCCGACCGGCTTCCAGATACTCGTCGGTCTTGTCGAGGAGTTTGATGTACCACTGGTCTTTGACGAGGAACTCGACGCTCGTCCCACAGCGTTCGTGGACGTTCACGGTGTGGGTGATAGCGCGCTTGTCGAGCAGGACATCCGCGTCGTCGAGGTCCGAGACGATGGCTTCGCGGGCTTCGGTCGAGGCGTGCAGACCGTCGTACTCGCCCGCGACTTCCGTCATCGTACCGGATTCGTCGATGGCGATACGGAGCGGCAGGTCGTGTGCTTGGTACCACTCGATGTCGGTCTGGTCGCCGAACGTACAGCACATGACGAGGCCCGTCCCCGTCTCCAGGTCGACGCGTTCGTCTTCGAGGATGGGAACGGTCTGGCCGAACAGCGGCACTTCGGCCTCTTCGCCGACCAGATGCTGGTTCTCGTCGTCGTCGGGGTGGACGAAGACGGCGACACAGGCGGGCAGCAGTTCGGGGCGCGTCGTCGAGATGACGAACGACTCGTCCGAATCAGCCACCTCGAAGGCGATGTCGTGGAAGTGCGACGCCTGTTCGTCGTCTTCGGTCTCCACTTGCGAGATGGCCGTCTCACACTCGGGACACCAAATCGCCGGAGCACGCTGACGGTACTCGCGGCCTTGGTCGTAGAGTTCGATGAAGGAGAGCTGAGAGATGCGCTGGACGCGTGGCTCGATGGTCTGGTAGGTCTGGTCCCAGTCGATGGAGACGCCGATGCCCTGCATCTTCTCGTTGAAGTCGGCCTCGTACTCGGCGGTGACCTCGCGGCACATCTCCTGGAACTCGCGGCGGCCGAAGTCCTGATGACGAACGTCGAGTTCGTCTTCAGTCAGACGTTCGGAGGCGATTCCGTTGTCGTCGTAGCCGAAGGGGAAGAAGACGTCTTTCCCCTGCATCCGGTTGAACCGGGCGACGACGTCCTGCAGAATCGAGCCGTAGACGTGGCCCCAGTGGAGGCTGCCGGATACCGTCGGCGGCGGCGTGTCGATCGAGAAGACGGTGTTCGGGTCGACGGCTTCACCTTGGTAGGCGTAGGTGTCTTCGGACACCCACCGGTCTTGCCACTTGGATTCGACGGTCTCAGAGTCGTATTCTCCACTCGGCATTCTTGGGTTGTGCTCGGCCTGCGTCGCTGTTAAATACCTCGGTTAGCCGGAGCGAAGCGAGCGAGGCCGTCGAACGTGGACGCGGACTCACCGCTGGGAGTCTCGCAGGATGAGTGGGCCGATAGCGAGCGTCCGCTTCGCGACGGTGGCGACGCGGAAGATGTACGAGATGAAGATGAAGAAGGGGAGGAGCGTGAGCGTAAACGCTCCTACCGTGACCCACGTGATGTCGTCGACGCCGAGCGTCGTCCCCGGGAACGACCCATCTCCGACGAACATGAACATCGCGCCGGCGACGACGAGGGCCGGAACCGCCGCGTAGAGGATGTACTGTGAGAGGTTGACGAGCGCCCACTCGAAGTACAGCGTCTTGATGTGTTCCCGCGCCGGCCCGAACATCGTCAGCGAGGTCTTCAGGTCGTGGAACGCCTCTTCTTCCTCCCGAGAGAGGCTGTCTCCGAACTCGTTCACCATCCGGTCGACCTGAAACACCTTCCACGAGTAGTTGTAGTCGAGCGCCGCATAGACCACGTCGAAGGTGCCGAACTGCGACCCGTCGAGTTTCTCGCGCACCGTCTCGGCGTTCCCGTCCAGACTGTCGACGAACTCCTCGAGTTGCTCCTGTAACTCGTCGGGAGCGGAGTCACTCTCGTGGATGAGTCGGTCGAGTCTCTCCGCTCGGTCCTGGCTCTCGGCGACGAGCGCCCGGAGGAAGTTCGAGGGGTCCGAGGGAGCGGTCGACCCGAGCATCTCCTCGGTGTACGTTCGGAAGTCCTCGGCGTTGCTCATCCGTCGCCGTTGGTCGCCGAGCGGACCGTTCTCCTGCGAGAGGACGAGTTGGTTGATACTGACGACGAGCGTCGTCCCAGTGACGATGACGCTTATCATCGTCGTGAACCCCGTCTCGATGGTGTCGCCGCGCTGGATGCTCAACTGTAACGAGGGGTAGAGGACGACGGAGAAGACTATCAGACTCGCGAAGACGAGGACCGACAGGAGCGCGACGAGACCCAGTCGGTTGGCGCTGAGGAGCACCCAGACCTTCAGGCGACTCTCGTCGGCGCGGGCGCGCATCGTGTTCTCCGTCCCGATAGAGTCGCCTTCACCGTCGTCGTTGTCGTCGTCGTCGCTCCCGCCCTGACGGTCAGTCACGGTGTCTCCGTTCTACGCTGTCGGGGGCGTCGTCCGTCGACTCGTCGCGATACGGCCGTTCGAACACGAGGTACTTCGTCCCGCCGCCGACGTACTCGACCGTCTCGACCAGTCGCCACCCCTCTGCGGCGAGGTCGTTCAGTTCGTCACTCGGGTCGCGGGCCTCCTTCTTCGCCGCTTCGCGAGGCGGACGAATCGCCCGATACTCCCATCGGTCCGTCGAATCGCCGGCGTCGTCGGTCATGTCTCATCGTCCACGTCGATTGTCGATAAGCGTACTTGCCGAGCGTGTCGCACTCAGTCCGACGCCGAAGGGGTCGTCTGTGTCGCACCGGACGCATCCAGCGCGTCGAACCCGCGGTCCAAGTCCGCGAGCAGGTCGTCGACGTGTTCGACACCGACCGACATCCGAAGCAACGAGTTCGAGATACCGAGTAAGTCGCGGGCCGTCTGCGTCAGCGGCGAGTGCGTCATCGTCGCCGGATGTTCGACGAGCGACTCGACGCCGCCGAGACTCACCGCCAGCGGGAACTCTCGAAGCGCACCGAGGAACTGCTCGACGCCGTCGAGGTCCGCGTCGAGCGAGAACGAGAGCACGCCGCCGTACCCCGACATCTGCCTCCGCGCGAGGTCGTGTTGCGGGTGGCTCTCCAAGCCGGGGTAGTGGACCGCCGTCACCGACTCGTGGGCCTCCAGATACTCGGCGACGGCCATCGCGTTCTCCTGGTGGCGCTCCATCCGAAGCGGGAGCGTCTTCGTCCCGCGAAGGACCATGTAGGCGTCGAACGGCGAGAGCATGTTCCCCATCCCGACCTGTTGGAGGAACCCAATCTCGCCGGCGAGTTCCTCGTCGTTCGTGACGACGGCGCCGCCGACGGAGTCGCTGTGACCGTTGAGATATTTCGTCGTACTGTGGACGACGACGTCGGCCCCGAGTGCGAGCGGTTGCTGGAAGTACGGGCTGACGAACGTGTTGTCGACGCCGAGTTTCGCTCCCGCGTCGTGGGCGACGTCGGCCAACGCCTCGATGTCACAGAGATGCATCAGCGGGTTCGTCGGCGTCTCCATCCACAGCAACGTCGTCTCGGGCCGCACCGCGTCGACGACGGCGTCGACGTCGCGGGCGTCGACCAGCGTCACGTCGACGTTCAACCGCTCCTCGAACAACCGCGAGAGCATCGTCTTCGTCCCGCCGTAGAGGTCGTCGAAGGCGACGACGTGGTCGCCGGGTTGGACCGTCGCCATGACCGTCGAGACGATTGCGGCCGTCCCAGAGGCGAACGCCATCCCGAACTCGCCGCCCTCCATGGCCGCCAACCGATGTTCAAGCGCGTTCCGCGTCGGGTTCGAGAGACGAGAGTAGAGGTACTCGCCCGCGTCGGGGTCCAAGCATTCGAGGTCCGCGTCCGGGTTCAGGCCGCCGACGGCGTACGTCGAGGTCAGGTGGAGGGGGACGACGACGTCCTCGGCGACGTCGCTCATCGTCGACCCGTGCTCACCGTGGGTCACGCTCAGCGTCTCGAACCGTTTATCGTGAATATCCATTATAGAAACAGATGAGAACGCGTGTGGTAAGCGTTTCGCAAGTATTGCCGATATTATTCGAGAGAATGCTGTATCGGCTGGACATTCACTCCAGTTATTCGAGCGAGCATTCGGTGTATCCGGTATCGAGCGAAAAGAGGGCAGAAGGGAGAAAGAGAGAACGACGGTGTCGGCTGTGTCGACTACTCGCCGGCCAGCGCGTCCAGTCGGAACTCGAAGGCGGCGACAGGGAGTTCCAAGTCGTGTTCGACGAGCACCTTCGGGTGGAGTTCGCCGACGACACCCACCTCGTCGCCGTCGACGACGACGCTCGCGACGCGACCCGAGATGAACGACGGATGCTCCGTCGCGGGCGTCTCCAGTTCCACGTCGAAGTCGCGACAGAGCGCCTGCAGGCGACCCTTCGCGTCCTCGTACGTCGCGTCGTAGCGAGCGAGCACGCCGGCCACGGTGCGGTGTTCGGCGACGTTCGTGTTCTCAGAGTCGTCGCGTTCGGCCGCGAGGCCGATTTCCGCGAGGTCCTGCGGGTACGCTCGGTGCGTGTTGTTTTCGAGGACCATCATGAGCGACGGGAGCGCCCACGAGCGGAGTTGGGTGTAGTCCTCGGAGTACGGTTCCGTGATGTCGATGGGGTCGCCGCCGCCGACTACGTCCGACCCGGCCTCGACGTTCATCCGCTCGTAGTTCTCCTCGCCCGAAATCATGTGGAAGTTCAGCAGGTCTTCGAAACCGAGTCCGACGAGACTCCGGCGCGCGGCGTCTTCGAGTGTCGAACGCTCGTGTCGGCCGCCGACGGTACCCACGTCGGGGTATCGCGGCACGAGGTCGTTGAACCCGTAGGCGCGGCCCACGTCGTCGACGAGGTCCACGGGGTGCAGCACGTCGACGCGGTACGGCGGAATCGACACCTCGTAGGCCGTCTCCTCGGCCTCGTCGTCGAGTCGGGCATCGAGACCGCTTCGCTCGAACAGGTCGATGGTCTCGCGCTCGTCGAGGTCGATGCCGAGCATCGTCTCGATGCGCTCGTGCGTGACCGTCTTGGTCCGCACGTCGAAGTCCGGTTTGACAGTGGTGCCGTCCGGGTAGTCGACCTCGACCTGCTCGATCGTCGCCCCGCGGGCGTCCAGCGCGTAGCAGATGATGTTGCACATGTGGTCGATGGTCCACTGGTCGGTGCCCGTGAGTTCGACGAACAGGTCGCGAGAGTCCGTCGAGACTTCCGTTCGGCGGCCGTTGATGACCGGCGGGAACGAGAACAGACCCAGTTCGTCGTAGATGGCGGGAAGTTTGTCGTAGTCGGCGACGACGTCGGCGTACTTCCGTCCAGTCGGATGCTCCTCCAGCACCTGTCCGGGCGTCAGTTCGCGGTCGGAGTCGAGTGCGACGAACGTGTCGCCGTCCGGGTCGATGCCCTTGTAAGTGATGGAGTTGCCACCCTCCTCGTTGAGCATCTCGCCTTTCAGCATCGTCAGGTCGTGGATGCCGATTGCGCCCTTGACGCGCTTGCGACCCATCGTCGCGTGCAGTTTCTCCTGTAACTGGATGATAGAGTCCAGTCCCTTCTCCGAGAGGTTGGCTCCGCGAATCACCGCGCCGGTGACGTACGGGCGTTCCTCGGGGACGGACTCGTCGACTTCGATGGTCCAGTCGGGGTCGTTCGTCTTCGGGACGGCGACACCGCGGTCGTCGCCGTAGTGGTAGCGCAGCGACCGAGCGACGCCTTCGACAGAGAGTCGGTCGAGTCTGTCGGGACCGAACTCCAGTTGCATCAGGCCGTCCTCGGTGTCGCCCTCGTACTCGAGGCCGAGACCGAACAGGTCCTGTTTGAGTTGGTCGTCGCTCTTCTCCTCTTTGCCGGTGAGTCGGCGCAGTTCGTCAGGGTCGACGTCTACGACAGGCATCAGTGAAGCACCTCGGTTTCCCGCAGCAGTTCGAGGTCACACAACGTCCCGTGGACGTCACGGATGTCCTCGAAGCCGTACATCAGCATCAACAGGCGTTCGAGCGCGAGACCCCACGCCATCACGTCGCACTCGACGCCAAGCGGTTCGAGCACCTCGGGGCGGAACATCCCCGAGTTGCCGATTTCTATCATCTCGCCCGTCTCCGGATGTCGACCGAACAGTTCGAACGACGGCTCCGTGTAGGGGTTGTAGTGCGGCTTGAACTGGATGTCCGTGATGCCGAACTGCCGGTAGAACTCCTCGAAGGTACCCATCAGGTCACGCACCGACAGGTCCTCGGCCATCACCCACCCCTCTATCTGGAAGAACTCCAGTAGGTGCGTCGGGTCGAGCGTGTCGTTGCGGTACACCTTCTCGACCGAGAAGTACCGCTGTGGCGGTTCTAACTCGCCCTGTGCATAGCCTGAGAGGTAGCGCATCGACAGCGACGTGGTGTGCCCGCGCAGGGCGACCTGTCGCGCGAAGTCTTCGGACCACGGCGAGTGGTAGCCGTCGCCGTCCTCGCCGACGCCGTTTCGGTGGGCGTCTTCGACTCTGTCGACGAGGTCTTCGGGAACCTCGTGAATCGGCGGGACGTCCAGTGCGAAGCGGTCCCAGTGGGTTCGCGCCGGGTGGTCCTGCGGCATGAACAGACAGTCGTTGATCCAGAAGTCCGCGTCGGCGTGCGGCCCTTCCATCTCCTTGAACCCCATCCCGACGAGCGTGTCCTTGACTCGGTCAGCCGTCTGCCGGAGGATGTGCGTCTTGCCGCCCTGCGCCGTCGGCGCGTCGGCCTCGACGTTGTACTCGGTGAATTCTACATCCTGCCACTCGCCCGTCGTCAGCATCTCGGGCGTCAGGCGGTCGACGGTCTGAGCGGCTTCGACGCCCTCCATCAGTGCCGTCACGCCGTCTTCGGTCAGCGTCACCGAGCGAACGGTCCGCTCGTCGCGAGCGACGAGGCCTCGACTCTCCAGTTGGTCGAGGACCGCGTCGTCGACACTCCCTGCATCACCGTCGGCGACGGCGGCGAGTGCGGCGGCCTCCTCGTCTGCGTCGGGGTCAGCGTCCGGGTCGGCGTCGACCTTTCCGCCGTCGATGACGCCGTAGCCCTTGCGTGCGAAGTTCGAGAGGGCAATCTGTACCTTCGGGCCACCGAGACCCGAGGCACCGATGAGTTGGCCCATCTCGACGGGGTCCTCGTCGGCCCCGGCGTCGAGAGCAGCGCGGTAGAGACGAACCTCCGGGAGACCGTCTGCGAGGTACTCCTCGCCCTCGTCGGTGAGCGTCGCGCTCGTCTCGACGGTCTCTTCGACGGCGACGAGACCGTCGTCTCGGAGGTCGAACGCCGCGCCCGTCACCGTCTCGGGTTTCAGACTAGTTGCCTCCGCCAGTTGGTCGATTGTCTGTGCGTCTGTCGCGCTCGCGGCTTCTAACACCGCGACTTGTGATTCCGGAAGTCGCATGTGGTCGTTGATTCGGATACCGTGTGGTCGTCAGTTAGCAGTTCCGGGACAGTCGTCCGCGGGTCCGCCGTCAGTCGGCGACTCGTTCGGACTGCCGCGCCGAGTCGAACGGGTTCGCACGTCGGGTCGCTGTGCGGGAAGTGAGTCCAGCACCGCGACGGCGACGAGGTCCACCGTCCGTCCTAAGAACGGTTGTAAGTCGGTCCGGTCTGTCGGCGACTACCGGACCACGGGTACAACCGTCCTTAGCAGACGCCGAAGAAGAACCCGAACCCATCGGTCGTCAGTTCGCGAACTGGCCTCACAACGTCGGGTTCGGACGTCATACACGAAAGATACCTGTGAGACCTGAAAACGGTTGCGGACTCGTGAGAGACGGTCTCACGCTCGACGCTGGAGTCTCCACCCGGCGACCGCACCGTCGTCGAGACCGGAGACGACGACGAAGAGGAGGGACGCGACGAGCGCGGCACCGGCCATCGCGTAGCCAGCGGCGACGGCGTGCGACTCGCCGCGAGAGAGAGACTCTCGGGTCGGAAAAGGAGGGGGGAGGGCCACAGTCGAAGTTGGCGAGAGCAGACGATAGGCGTTCTGCTCCAGCAGAGAGTGTGTCTGCCAGGTCGGCGGCGCTTGGTTAGTCGAACTTCGGGCCATCCTCGGCGAACAACTCCTCTTCGTTGAGGGTGAACCCGGTCGACTCCAGCGAGTACTTCGAGACGGTGACGATGCGGAGCATGTACGAACTCAAGAGGACGTACGGCGAGAGCGCGACGACGAACGCGAGGCTGATGTAGAGCAGGCGTGGTTGGATACCGAAGGCCGACAACGTCGGAAAGAGGCCAGCATCGATAGCGAGCAATACGTAGGACGTGAAGACGATGACGGGAAGCGAGAGGACGAGCAGGTCACTCGAGAGGTTACGC
Organism: Halogranum rubrum; assembly: GCF_900114455.1. Classification (GTDB taxonomy): domain Archaea; phylum Halobacteriota; class Halobacteria; order Halobacteriales; family Haloferacaceae; genus Halogranum; species Halogranum rubrum. The sequence continues at coordinate 14,064 of NZ_FOTC01000005.1, forward strand.
AGTTCTCGCTTGAAGTAGAGCGTCGCGTAGTACTCCCGTCCGGACGCGAAGAACGTGAGAATCTCGGTGAGGTTCTGTAGGAGTCTGGACTCCGTCTCGCTCAGATGCTCTCCGTGTTCGACTTGAATCCGCCGTGTCGCGTTGATGTCGCGAGCGTAGTCGTACTCGAGACTGGCGAGGAGCAGCGTCGATATCCGCTGGTTCTCCGTCCGGAGGCGAGCCTCTATCTCGGACACCTCGGCTTCGAGTCGGTCGGCCAGCGACAGCAGTTCGTCGCGCAGCGGTCGGTTCGTGGTCGTCGACGCACTGGTCCGGAGTTTCTCCGTCTCCGCACGGATAGCCTGCAGGATGAACCAGAAGAACGCTCGCAGACCCGCCGGACTCACGCCCGACCGTGCGAGTTTCTCTAACTCGATTTGGAACCCGATGGAGTCCTCGATTTGGGCTTGCTTCACTTGCAGCGGCGCGAACTCCTGAGACAGCGCGGCGATGTTGATAGAGAGGACGACAGAGACGAACAGGATGACGCCACCGAGCAGCGTGTTGAACAGCGTCTGGACGGCACGCGTCTCTCTGACCAGCGTCTCCATCTCGAACTGCCACGCCGTGCCGACGGCGAGAAGCCAACAGAAGATGACCGCCGAGAGAAGCAGTGTGAGACTGCGACGACTCCCGTACAGGAGGACCCACTGCACGGGCCGTCGGACAGCACGGTGTGACCAACTCCGTCGAGACGCGACGGTTCCCGTCTGGTGACGGCTCATGAAAACGACCTCAGAACAGTACTCATTGATTTTCCTGACCACTGAGACGGCGTTCTACGATATCAGTCCCTCGGCCAAGCGAACGGCCCAAGAGTGTCGGATTCGGCTACCGTCTTCACTCCCACGTGGCGTGCTGGAAGACGACGCGGTATCCATCGGGGTCTTCGAACGACCCGAGTACGTCGAACCCGCGACCGTCGCGGTAGAAGGTGACGACTGCATCGAGGTTGTCTGTGGGACGAGCGACACGGAAGTGCGCAGTAGACAGCGGTGTCGACATACGAATACGAACAGTACCGCGTGAGCGCGAGAAAACAGTTCGGTCAGGTGGAGTCGGTCGAAAATCGCTTACTCGCCGTTCGGGGCGACACCGCGACGGTCGGACTCCAGCGAGAAGTCCAGATTCTCCAGAAGCTCCTCGGCTTCCTCGCGTTTCTCTTGATGGTCTTCGAGGAACTCCTCCATCAACTCGGCGGCCTGTTCCTTACAGCCACCACAGAGCCGTTCGCCGCCGACACACTCGTCGTAGACTTTCTTGGCGAACTCGTCGTCGTCGCCCGAGAGGAGGTAGGCGTAGAGTTCGTAGACGGGGCACTTGTCGGCCTCGCCGCCGAGTTCGCGCTGTTCTTCGGCCGTCGAGCGGCCACCTGTCGTCGCCGACTTCACCTTGTCGTAGCCGTCTTCGGGGTCGTCGAGCAGGCTGATGTGACTCGCCGGAATCGACGAAGACATCTTCCCGCCGGTCAGGCCGGTCATGAATCGGTGGTAGATAGAGGACGGCGGGATGAAGCCGTAGCCGTCGTTGTCGAGTTCTATCTCGCGTGCCAACTCGTCGGCTTCGGTGCGTGAGAGGTCGAAGGCGTCGACGTGCTCGTCGAAGACGCGCTTCTCGCCCTCGACGGCTTCGACGAGTGCGTCGAACGCCCCCTCGGTCGCGTTCCTGTCGAGGAAGCGCGTCCGGGGCCGGAGCGGTTCCATCCCGGCGTTCTTCAGCTTCACAATCGCGCGTGCCGTCGGCGTCGCGTCGGCGGCAGCGCCGAACGTGTCGTCGTACCGTGGCCGGTCCTCGAAGTCGACCGCGTCTGTACCCGATTCGAGGAGAACGGCGGCGTCGACACACCGGACGTCGTGGTCGTCGTCGACGAGTTCGCGCAACTGGTCGTAGGCGTCGGCGACGACGAGTCGCTCGGCCGTGTCGAGTTCGAAACTCGCGTACGCCTCGGTGACTTTGAAGAAGCGCATCCGAGTCGCGAGGTCACGCGCGAACCGGACGTGGGGGTCCTGGTCGGGGCCGACCGGAATGACCGTCGGTTTCGGTTTCTCTACCTGCGGGTAGAGGATGTCCGCCATCTGGGTGACGACCGACTGCATGTGCGAGACGTTGGTCTCGCCGTCGAAGCCGTAGATGGCCTGAAACTCCGAGAAGTTGGCCTTCCCGCCGAGTTCGAACGCGAGGTCCTGCAACTCGCGGTTCTGACTCTGCCGGTACAGGGTGCCGTCGTCGACGTCGAAGCCGAGTGCGACGAGCGAGAGGAGGTAGTCGCGGGCGTGTTCGTCTATCTCGTCCCACGTCAGGCCGCGGGCGGAGTGCGCCTCCAAGTCGGCGATGAGCCCGTAGGCGTCGCCGCCCTGCTGTTGGTGCCAGATTATCTCGTCGAATACCAACTTGTGACCGATGTGCGGGTCGCCCGTGGGCATGAATCCCGAGAGGACGGCGAAGTCGTCGCCGTCGCGCATCGCCTCGGCGACGGGGCGGTAGTCGCGGTGGCCGAAGATGACGCCGCGACGCATCAAGTAGTGCGGGTTGGGGACCTCGTCGAGCAGTTCGTCGAACTCCTCGATACCGAACTCCTCGAACAGTTTGCGGTAGTCCGAGACGGTCGACGACCCCCACGGGTCGAGTTGGACGTCGTCGGCGCCAGCGGTGTCCGTCTCGCCGCCGTCGGTCCGCATCTCTTCGTCTTGCACGTCAGTCTCAGAGTCCGTGTCTCGGGTCATGGTGTAAGTCGGGCGACCGAAAGCCAGTCTATGCCTTCGTTGGCGTCGGTCAGCGCAAAAACCATTCGCTTCCGTACCCCACCGGCGAGGCGCACGTCGAGCGCCAAATCGCGCGGTGCGAACACGTGCTCTGGAGGAAGGACGCGAATCAAGTGCTCGGAGTGCGAGAGATTGGAGACCGACTCCACCTCGTCGTAGGTTCGGAAGTCCGCGCCGAACTTGTAGCCCGTCTTGGGAACGACCTGTCGGTCCCGCAGGGTCGAATAGACCGCCAGTCGCCGGTCGAACCGCTCGCCTTCGACCTCGCGGCCGCGTTCGACGATTGCCTCGTAGTCCTGGGACTCGTCGACCGAGAGCACGCCGTCGTCTGCGAGCGACGCCGCCTCGACCAGCGAGAGTTGAATCGCCCCCTCGATGTCGGCGTCGCGGCCCGTCAGCGGTTGGCCGTAGAAGCCGTACTCGTAGAGCGACTCGGGCGCGTTCCAGACGACGACGCGGTCGTCGAGCAGTACACCAGACAGCGACTGCGACGGCGTGAAGTCGGTCGCCCCGTCCAATTTCGGCGTCGTCGCTTCGAGATACGTCAGTTCACTCTCCTCGTCGACGACGGCGAGCACGAGTTCCTCGTCGAGCAACTCGTCCGCCGGAACGGATTGTCGTTCGCCGACGACCCGGACCCGGTGTTCGACCCGTCCCTCGTCCGGTCCCGTCCCGCGCGGATGGACCACGAAGTCGTAATCCGCCTGCCCGGATGCGTCGCTCACGCCGGGCCACCCCTCGCGCGTCGGTGAGATGTAGAACCCTCGCCCGCGTAGGTCGATGTAGACCAGAAACCGGAGCGCGAAGCGCTCGCCCGCTTCCGTGGAGGCGACGAAGAACTCCTCGAACCCCATCCCGTCGACGGTGTCGACGTCGCCGCGAAAGAGGAGGTGGGCCGCCTCGACACGCGAGAGGTCGATGTCGTTGCCGCCGGCCGGTCGGCCGTAGCCCCGCGAGTCGTGGAACCGCTGGCGCGCGTCGCCGCCGACCCGCACGACGTCGCCCTGTAAGTGTCCGTCCATGGTGGAGGAACCGGGAGAGACGGACAAAGGGGCGTCGGTGTCCCGTGGCGACCTCCTACCGTGGGACGAGACAGTGTCTCACGGTGATGTCCCTACCGTGAGACGACTCGGTGTCTCACGGCAATTCACTGCCGTGGGACGACACAGTGTCTCGCGGCGACTACCTGCCGTGAGACGACTCGGTGTCACCCCTCGAATCGCTCGCACGTCCCGTCGAGACAGCGCCGTCCGGCGGCCGTCTCGAACACGGGCAGCCCGCAGTCACAGTCGTCGACGACGACGCCCGTCGGAAGCGAGAACGCCGTCTCGCAGTCGGGGTAGGCGTCACAGCCGGCGACGAGGTGACCGCCTTTGCCGCGGACGATTCGGAGGTCCGAGCCACAGTCCGGACAGGTCCACTCGCCGTCGAACCGCTCGGTGACGTGTTCCGGCAGCGAGTCACAGCGGTAGTCGGTACACACCTCGAAGACGGCGCCGCGTTCGACACGCAAGAGGGGGAGTCCGCAGTCGTCGCAGGTCCGGTCGAGCACCGTCGCACCCGCGGGAAGTCCGTACCTCGCCTCGCAGTCTAGACACCGGACGTCGCCGCCGGTTCGGACGAGCGCACTGTCGCAGTCGGGGCAGGTGCCGACGGGGACACCGGCCGCGGAGACGGGAACATCTCGCCGCGTCGTCGTCGCGTGGGAGACGACGCGGAGCATCTGGTCACCCGCTTGTGCGGTGACCCCGAACCCGTCGTCGTCGGCTTCGATGGTCACGCTGTCGGCGCGGGTCAGCCACGCGACCGGTTGGTAGCCGTCGGCGTCGTGGACGAGGACCGTCTTGTCGGGTTTGACGACGACCACGACGTGGCCTCGCTGGGTTCGGTCGCGCGCGCCTTCGAACGTGACGGTACAGTCGCCGGCAAAGAGTCGCATCGTCTCGGTCACGAGAGGCGGTGGTCCCGTCTTCGGTGTTAAACTTCGAGGACGCCCAGGTGTCGAAGTCGCCAGAGACGCTTTGTGGCTGGGGTGCGGCCGTCAACACGATGACTGCGATGCCCGACACTCCGACCGCCGTGCTGTTCGACATGGACGGCGTCATCGTCAACTCCGAGGACTACTGGCACATCTTCGAAGAGGAGACGCTCTTCCCCGAGACGCTGGGAGATATTCGCCCCGAGAACGACGAGATTACGGGGATGAACTACCGCGAAATCTACGACTACCTCGACGAGACGTACGGAACGACCGTCACGAAAGCCGAGTTCATCGACCTCTACAACGAGACGTCGAAGACCATCTACGGCGAGCAAGTCGAGATAATGGACGGCTTCGACAGACTGACCGGAACGCTCCGAGACCGAGGGACGAAACTCGCCATCGTCTCGTCGGCGCCCAAGTCGTGGATTCAGACGACCATCGACCGCTTCGAACTCGGCCCGTTCGACCTCGTGTTGAGCGCCGAGGATATCGACGCACCCGGCAAGCCCGAACCGCACATCTACGAACACGCCGCCGCCGAAGTCGACACCGACCCCGAAGACTGCACCGTCGTCGAGGACTCCGAACACGGCGCGACGTCGGCCGCCCGCGCCGGAACCTACGTCGTCGGCTACCGAACCGAGGCGAACGCCGAGACGGACCTGTCGATGGCGGACGTCGTCGTGAACGGACCGCAGGAACTTCGCGCCGAACTGCTAGACTAAGTTCGAGTCGACCGACCAAGAGCTTCGCGCACGAGGCGGAACAGTTCCGTCGGAATCGCGGTGGCACCGACCGCACCTCGTCGGCGTGCCTCTCGCTTGTGCTCTGGCTTGTTTGATCCGGAATAGATGACGAAAGGAGTCCTGTCTCCTGATTCTTGCTTCTCTTCGAGCAGGTTATACCCCGCCCGATCACTTTCAGGTCGGCCCATGTCCGAGATGACGACATCGTACTCCCGCTGTGAGAGTTGGTCAAGTGCCTCATCGGTCGATGTGCACGTCTCGACCGAGATCCCCAGTGCTTCGAGCGCTTCACGCTCGTAGCTGTTGTTTTCTGGTTGATCGTCGACCCAAAGCAGAGAACGACCACCGAGCGTAGTCCCACCGTGTTCCGAGAGAAGGCGGCTTAGTTTGCGGATTTCTTTTGGAACCGAGTCTGTAGAGTCACCCCGCTTTGACCCAACGGCAGCACCTGCGTACGCTGCGGCATCCGCCTCCCGTACGGCTCTTGCTTCGACACCTGCTCCGAAGAACCGGAGTTCGCTTAGATCTTCGAGGAAGTCTCGCACTGGTGGGCCAAACTGGTAGATGAGATACGCCCCGATAATAGGCCACGCGGCCACTTTCAACAACGAAACGAAGAGTTCTAGCCAAGCGAAGAAAGCCGGCATTACAACCGAGTTGTGTGGTTGCCGACAAAACGGTTCTGACAACGACTACTGTACGTCCACGACACGGGACTCGCGGTACGGGAGCAACGGAAGGTCCGGGAACGTGACTTCGACGGTGAACTCCAGTTCGTCTTTCGCGCCGAAGACGCCGACTGGAACGGTCGTCGCGTCCGAGAGGTAGGTCGTCGTCTCGCTCATCTCGACGTCGTTGACCGTCACGCGCAGGCCGACTCGGGCCGACCCGCCGCGGTTCCGGACCGAGACGTCGCACATCTCGTTTTTGCCTAGTTCGATGGTCGTCGGGAACTCGCCCCAGTCGACGTCGATTCGCGGCAGCGACCGCGCCGCCTCGACGACGCGCTCTGCGACGCCGGCGCTCATCCCCGCGCGAGTGAGTTCCGAGACGCCCGCGTCGACGACCTGGGTGGGAGACGTGATGCCGCCGGTCGCGAGCGTGCTCGCCCGACGCGACCCGATGCCGTCGATGGCAGTCAGTCCGACCGCGTCCCGGCCGACGCCGTGTTCGACTCGCGCCTCCACGCGGGAGGCGAGGTTCGCGGCCCGCGGACCGGTGAACCGGTCGAGGAACTCGCGGAGGGCGGCGAGCAGGCGGAGCGCGTTCTGCCGGATGACCCACGCGTCGCTCCGGAGTTCGGAAGGCGTCGACCCGGTCATACTGGCTTCGAGGATGGCCAGCACCTTCCGGTGGCCGTCTTCGAGACTCGTCTCGCCCGTCAGCACCGACTCGACGGCGTCGCTCTCCGACTGTCGGGAAGAGACGGAGTCGAACTCGGCGGCCGCGGCGACCGTCTCCAGAATCGCGTCGACGGTGATGGTCTCGCGCGCACAGAGGTCGCGGAATCGTCGGGCGGTGTCGAGACGGAGGTAGTACTTCGAGGCCAGATTTCCGAGCGGCGTCGCGTCGACGCCGAGGTTCTCGTCGGTGGCGACGAACTCCCGAGAGACGAGCGTCTCCAAGGTGCCGCGCACGCGCTCGCGGAGGTCTTCGAAGTCGTAGCGGTCGGGTTTGTTGCGGGCGCGGACGTAGTAGAACGTCGTCTCCAGCCACGACATCACGTCGTCCAAGTCGCCGATGGTCCCCATCGCGATTTCGGCGTTGAGATGTGAGTCGAGGTCCTCGGCGAGTCGGGACTCTATCTCTTTGCCCTCCTTGAGCAGGCGACGATACTTGTCGGCCTCAGAGCGGTCGCAGACGACCCAGCCGTAGCCGACGTCGTCGTATCCCGGTCGCCCGGCGCGGCCGAGCATCTGGAGCACGTCGAGTGGACTGATGTCGACGTCGCCCTCCAGGGGGTCGTGGTGTTTCGTGTCCCGGATGACGACACAGCGGGCAGGGAGGTTGACGCCCCACGCCAGCGTCGACGTGGAGAAGAGCAACTGAATCTTCCCCTCTTTGAACCACTGTTCGACCTTGTCGCGGTCGGCTTTCGCCAACCCGGCGTGGTGGAACGCGACGCCGTCGAGTACGGACTTCCGGAGGGTGTCGTTCGAGAGTTCCTTGGCGTCGTTGTGGAAGTCGTAGTCGCCGCGTGCGCCGACCGGGATGTCGCGTTGGGCGATTTCGTCTCGGGCTTTCTGGGCGGCCATCACGGAGTCCTGTCGCGAGGCGACGAAGACGAGCGACTGGCCGCCGTCGCGGATGTGTGGTTCGGCGAGGTCGAGTGCACGATAGAGTCGCCGGTACTTGTCGGCGAAGGAGTTCTCGCCGTGCGTGTAGGTCTTGACACCGGCGTGGAGGTCGACGGGTCGATACTCGTCGCCGAACTCGAACGTCGCCTCGGGCGGGGAATCGAGCCACTCGGCGACGTCTTCGACGTTGGGCATCGTCGCCGACAGGGCGACGATTCGAGGGTCGCAGATGCGGCGGAGTCGCGAGACGGTGACTTCGAGGACGCCACCGCGCTTCTCGGAGTCGAGGAGGTGGACCTCGTCGATGACACAGCAGTCGACCTGCGTGATGAACGAGTAGCGTGGCGAGTCGTGCTTTCGCGTGGCCGAGTCCGTCTTCTCCGGCGTCATCACGAGGATATCTGCGCGTTCGGCGCGACGCGGGTTCAAGTCGCGTTCGCCGGTGACGACGTAGACGGAGTAGCCGAGGCTCTCGAAGCGCTCCCACTCGCTCTCCTTCTCGTTGGTCAGCGCGCGCATCGGTGCGATAAACAGTGCGGTGCCCCCGTCGCGCAGGCAGCGACAGATGGCGAGTTCGGCGAGCGCCGTCTTCCCGCTGGCAGTCGGTGCGCTGGCGACGATGTTGTCGTCGCCGTCGAGAATCGCGGGCAGCGCCTCCCGCTGCATCCGGTTGAACTCCTCGAAGCCGAACGCGTCGGCGAACTCGGGGACGGCGTCGGCGACCTTCACCGGTCATCACCGTCGCAGACTGGGGACACGCTCATCGGATACAAACGGGGGGTACGTAGTCAAAGGCGTTTCCGTCCGGGTTCCAGAAGCGAGTGAACCGGTCAGTCGAGCGAACCGGCCTCGGTGCGTGAAGACTACCTCGGCCGCCGGAGGGTCCGACGCTACCGAATCTCCAATCACGGGGCCAGAATGGTTAATATTCAAACAAGCGTCCGCATACCGTCGGACGAACCGAAATACTGCCATCGTCTCGACCGGAATGCCAACGTGAAACAACCAAAGACGATACTCTCGGAGTGGTGCGAACCGTGCGGTGGTGAAACCGACCACGACGTCTCGCTCAGAATAGTTACCGAGAGCAAGAAACCAGTGAACGCGCAGTTCTCACGAGAACCGTACCGAATCACGACGTGTCTGACCTGCGGAGCGAACGAGTCGACACGGATGAACAACCGATAGCGACGCCCGAATTCGGGCACCGAATTTTCTGTATTCAATCCGCCGCCGTCGAACTCGCCTGTTCTGCCGCCCGTTCCAGCATCCCATCGCGCGTCGAGTACCAGTAGTACCCACCCAACCAGAGCGCGGCAGCGACGTTCGAGAGCGTGACGGCCCAGAACGCCGCCTCGACACCCTGTCCGAGGACGAACGCACCGCCAGCAGCGATGGGAAGGCGGACGCCCCAGTACTGCGCCATCGTCGACCACATGCTCACGTTCGTCCGACTCGCGCCGTTGAACCCGGCTTCGAGCGTGTAGATGGCACCGAGTGCCCAGTAGCCGAAGACGAGAATCTGGAGGTAGCGGACCGTCGACTCTAGCGCCGCCGCCGAGATGTCCCGGACGAACAGGTGCGCGATGGCAGCAGGAAAGAGATACTGGACGACACCGACGGCGGACAGACCGACGACGGCGACGGCGACGCCGACCCACGTCGTCCGTTCGGCCCGGTCCGGATAGTCCGCACCGAGATTCTGCCCGATGACGCTCGTCGCCGCCTGTCCGAGACCGCTCGCGGGGACGAAGGCGAGAGTCGCGATACGTGCGCCGATGGTGTAGGCGGCCAGCCCTGCGGCCCCGCCGGCCAGGGAGACGATAGAGACCATCAGGACGCGAGCGAGATGCCGACCCGCGTTCTGGACGGCGATGGGGTAGCCGACTTCGACGAGGTCACGAAAGAGGTCGGGTTGCAACGAGAGCGCATCACGCGTGAGCGTGAACTCGGTCGTATCGCGAGTCGTGTACCAGAGTGCGACGAGTGCACCGACGGTGTACCCGACGCCCGTGGCGACGGCCGCACCGTAAATCTCCCACCGAGGGAACACCCACCACCCGAGGATGAGAAACGGGTCGAGGACGAGGTTGACGACGATGGCCGAGACGTTGACGATGAAGGCGATACGGGTGGCACCCCACGCGGTGAACCCGCTTTCGAGGGTGTCGCTGAGCACCGACGGAACGAGCGCATAGAGCGCAAACGCCGTCAGGTACGTCACTGCGAGGTCGAAGACGAGAGGAGACGGGTCGAGGAGAGCGACCAGTTCGTCACCGAAGGCGAGGACGAGACCGATGAGAACGAGCGAGAGCGGCAGTGCGAGCGCGATGGCGTTGAACGGTACACGTCGTGCGGCCTCGATGTCGCCGGCACCGACGCGTTGGGAGGTGAGAATCTGACTCCCGACGAACAGCATGATGAGCGGCACCATGAGTAGCGCCGTGTACGGGATGACGAGGCCGACGGCCGCGACGGCCTCCTCGCCGAGGCGGCCGACCCAGAAGATGTCGACGACCGACTGCGCGACCAGCGCGAAGTTCTGTGCGACGAGCGGAGCGGCTAACACGAGGAGTGCACGGGGAATCGAACCCTCGGTGATCTCGTCTTTCGCGAGGTCGAACATTACTATGAATTTGTCCAAACAAACCTACAATAAATGCTTGCCGGTGTTTGTCACCCACACCACGCGATACCAGACACTGACCGCCAGCGACGCACAACGACCAGCAGTTCAGGAACCGATGGTCGACTCGTCGGGACGAAGCGCGCTGTTGATGAGCGCGCGGTGGCCTCGGCGGAGTCGCTCGGAGACGGCCTGTTGGGAGATGCCGAGCGAGTCGGCCAGTTCTTCCATCGTGACCGACCGAGGGACGTCGAAGTAGCCCTTTTCGGCGGCGACGACGAGCGTCTCGTACTGGTCTTCCGAGAGGCCGAACCCGCCTCGACCGGCCGACTGCTGGAGGTCGTACACGTTCCGGACGGTGAAGCTCAGTTCGTTTTCCTCGCAGAAGGAACTCGTCGACGAGAGCGACGCTCGGTTGGGAAAGAGGATACGGAGTTGCCAGTGCGTGTCGCGGCCGTGCATCTCGACGACGGCCGCTGCCTCCTCGCCGACCATGTGGAGGACGACGTCGACGTTGCCCTCCCAGTTCATCCGGAACAGTTTCTCTTTCTCCAAGTCGTCGACGAGATGGGCCTCGGAGACGGTCGGGTCCGCTTCTAGGGCGGTCGTGATACCACTCAGGTCGTCGCCGGAGACCTGCACGTACGGGGTCAACTTCTCTTCGTGGGCAGCCATACGGACCACCTCGAAATGTGCGTCGGGAAAGGCCGTGAGCGTCTCGTACAGTGCGAACTCCTCGGCCGGCAGTTCGATTTCGGCAATCGTGCTCATATAGTAGACAGCGACCGTGATAGGATTTAAGCTAGTGGCCGCGTTCGCGACCACACTCAATTAATCCAGAAAGTTCTGATTTTGATGATGAAAATTGAGAACAACTGACACACCGTTGCTCGACGCCGTCTTGCGGTTCTGAATATACAGGCAAAACCTGTTTTCCCTATCCGGTTGACCGACTAGTTGTATCATGAGCACGATTCGGCCGACCGATCGGGAGTTCACCCCCGTCGGGTGGGTACAGACGTCGCAGACGGACCCACTACAGTTTACCCACCAACAGACGGGGCTGTGTATCGAGGCCATCCGTGGTGTCTCCACACCACGACCGGGAATCGAGGACTGTACTGGCTGGACACTCCGCTACCGGAAACCAGTCGGTGAGATGGAGACGACCGCGACTATCGGTCACGCCGTGACGAAGGAGCGAGCGAAGCGTCTCATCTTCGATGGGATGCAGGCGTACAACCGAATGCGAAGCTACGCCGATAGTGACGGTGCGAACAGTGCAGACGACACCATCGACATCGACACGCTGGCCCGGAAGTTGGCGGCGGTGTGCGAACGCGGTGTCGGGTCCGACGTACACGCTGACGCTGACGCCGACGCCACGAGCGACGACGCGGACAGGAGGTGGTGACCCGACAGATGTCAGGGACGCTACAGCCACCGAACGAATCCGACGCACCGGCCGACCGACTCATCGGTGACCGAAACCTCCTCGTCGTCTCGAACCGCGAACCGTACCAGCACCGTTACCGCGACGACGGAGACGGAGACAAGCGAATCGTCGTCGACGAACCAATCGGTGGCCTCACCGCCGGCCTCGACCGAGTCATGCAACGCACGGGCGGGACGTGGATCGCGTGGGGCGACGGCGACGCCGACCCCGACGTCGTCAACACCGCAAACTGCGTCGAGGTACCACCGGAGGACCCCCAGTACACGCTCAAGCGGGTGTGGCTCGGCGAGCAAGAGATGCGCGAGTACTACTACGGGTTCAGCAACCAGGTACTCTGGCCGCTCTGTCACGACCTCGTCGGGAAGGCGAACTTCGAGGGGTCGTTCTGGCAGCGGTATCAGGCGGTCAACGAGACGTTCACCGACATCGTCACCGACCGGGCCGACGACGACACCGTCGTCTGGTTCCAAGATTACCACCTCGCGCTCGCCCCACGGATGGCCCGAGAAGAGCTACCGGAAGCGACGTTCCTCCAGTTCTGGCACATCCCGTGGCCCGCGTGGGACACCTTCCGGGTCTGCCCGCAACGGCGGGAGTTGCTCGAAGGACTGCTCGGCAACGACCTGCTCGGGTTCCACATCGAGCGCTACTGTCAACAGTTCCTCGACTGCGTCGAGGGCTGTCTGGACGACGCCGTCGTCGACCGAGAGGCGGGGACAGTCCACTACGACGGGCGGACCACGCGCGTCGCCGCCTTCCCGATGAACGTCGACGCCGACCGAATCGAGCGGTTGAGCAACACGTGTGACGAGGACGCGTGGGCCGACTTCCGGGAGCAGTACGGCGTCGGCGACGACGTGAAAGTCGCCATCGGTGTCGAGCGTCTCGACTACACGAAGGGAATACCCGAGCGACTGGACGCCTTAGAGACCTTCTGGGACGAACATCCCGAGTGGCGAGGGGAGCTCACCTACGTCCAGAAGGCCAGCAAGAGCAGAATCGAGATACCCGAGTACCAAACGCTCGTCGAGACGGTCCACGAGAAGATAGCCCACCTCAACGACCGGTTCGGCACCGACGACTGGACCCCAGTCGTCTACGTCGACGAGATGCTCTCGGACGAGGAACTGTACGGGCTCTACCGTCACAGTGACCTCGCACTCGTGACCCCCATTCGAGACGGGATGAACCTCGTCGCCAAGGAGTACGTCGCCGCGCAGACGGGTGACGCCGGCGTGTTGCTCCTGAGCGAACTCGCCGGTGCCGACGAGAGTCTCGGCGGCGACGCACTCACGGTCGAACCGTACGACACCGCAGCGTTCGCAGACCAGATAGTTCGAGCACTCACGATGCCGACTGAAGAGCGCGTGCGTCGGATGACCAGTCTCCGAGAGACGGTTGGCACGAACGACCTCGAAGCGTGGATTGGCGCCCTGTTCGAGGCGGTTCGCGAACAGAGTGCCTCGACCGATGGATTCGAAACCGATGGGTGACGCTCGAACACCGCCCGACGACGGTGGTCTCGAACACACCACCGCGGTCGTCGGCGCACGACTCGAAGCGGCCGACCGAGTCCTCCTCTGTGCGGACTTCGACGGTGCGCTCACGGCGAACGAGGGTCGACTCCCCCCAGTGTGCAGACGACAGCTCGAACAGCTACAGGCGACAGAACGGATGACTGTCGCCGTCGTCAGCGACAGAGAACTCGTCGACCTGCGTTCGCGGGTCGGCCTCGACGACATCAGCTACAGTGGAAGCGACGGGGTCGAACGCCACGCCGACGGCGAGACGCAGGTCCATCCACGAGTCCACGGCGTGCTGGATGACACGAGACGCGTCCGGACGGCGCTGGTCGACGCGTACCGCACGGAGATGGGTCTCCACGTCGAGGACAGGGGCTGGAGTGTCACCGTCCACTACGGACCTGCGGACGCCGACCGTGCGTCCGAACTCGCCGACGAAGTCGCAGCGCTCGTCAAGCACGTCGGAGACGAACGTCTCGACGTCGTCCACGAGAATCACGCCATCGACGTTCGTCCGACAGTCGAGTGGGACAGAGGCGTGTGCGTGGAGACACTCGTCGACGACGCGCCCGACGACTACCTCCCCGTCTATCTCGGTGCCGGCGAGACTGACCGACCGGCGTTCCAGGCGGTCGAGCGACACGACGGCGTCAGCGTCGGTGTCGACTGTGAGGGTGCACAGACCCGGCTCGACGGTCCGAAAGAGAGTGTGGCGTTTCTGCGCTGGTTGGCAGAGAGTCGGGGCGGTCAGCATCGTCGCGACGCGACGACACACCGACCGCACTCGGCGTAATCCTCACGTTTTTGCCCTCCCGGACGAAGAGAGAGCTATGAGCAGCAGGCGCAAGCCGGACTGGCTGAAGATGCGCCCGCCGGCGGGCCAGCGATTTACGGAGATCAAACAGACACTACGGGACCGGAACCTCCACACGGTCTGTGAGGAGGCCAACTGTCCGAATCTCGGCGAGTGTTGGAGCGGCCGGGACGGCCCGGGGACGGCGACGTTCATGCTGATGGGCGACCGCTGTTCGCGCGGGTGTAACTTCTGTGACGTCCAGACGGGCGGGATGGAGCCACTGGACCCCGACGAACCGGCGAACGTCGCCGAGGCGGTGGCCGAAATCGGCCTCGACTACGTCGTCCTCACCTCCGTCGACCGCGACGACCTGCCGGACCAAGGCGCGGCACACTTCGCCGAGACGATTCGCGAGATAAAGCAGCGCGACTCGTCGATTCTCGTCGAAGTACTCATTCCGGACTTCCAGGGCCGACCCGACTGCGTTCGCCAGATTATCGAGGCCGAACCCGACGTCGTCGCCCACAACATCGAGACGGTCGAACGCCTCCAGTGGCCCGTCCGTGACCGGCGCGCGCGCTACGACCAGTCGCTGTCGGTACTCGAACAGGTGGAGGCAGAGTCGGACATCTACACCAAGACGAGCATCATGCTCGGACTGGGCGAGTACGACCACGAGATTTACCAGACGCTCTCGGACCTCCGCGAGGCCGACGTCGACATCGTGACGCTCGGGCAGTATCTCCAACCGTCTCGCTCTCATCTCGACGTGTTCGAGTACGTGCATCCGGACTCCTTCGAGACGTGGCGGCGAGTGGCGGAAGACGAGTTGGGATTCCTCTACTGTGCCTCGGGGCCGATGGTCCGCTCGTCGTACAAAGCGGGCGAGTTGTTCGTCGACGCCCTCCTCCGCGATGGCAAGGGCGTCGAACAGGCCCGTGTCGAAGCCCGCGCCGCGAGCAACTGAGTCGAAACGCTCGAACGTCTCTCGCCGCTGTGCGCCGCCTCCGTGCCGTTTGCTGGTTCTCGCGTGGATTCCTACGTCCTGCCACTTGTTCACGTAGCACACCGGTGACAGCAATTGTTCCCGTACGTCCATTAACGACCGTAGAACGCGCGGTCCGATTACCGATTCGTCCAGATACTTCACAACGTCAGAAAATTCGTCCGATTATCGGGGTGAAAGTGGACAGATTTCGAGTCGAGTGGCAAGAATCCTAACTATAGTAAACTATTTACGAAAATCATTTAATGCGGGCGAGAGTGGGTTCGTCCATGCAACGGAGGGTTGGACTATGAGTACGCTGCAACGGGACCCCGAAGAGCAGGTACAGGTTCTCGACGAGAACGGTGGTGTCGTCGGCGAGGTACCGGACCTCGGGGACGACGAACTCGTGGAGATGTACCGGGCGATGCGACTCGCCCGACATTTCGACAAACGCGCCGTCAGCCTCCAACGACAGGGGCGGATGGGGACGTATCCCCCGCTCTCTGGGCAGGAAGGAGCCCAGATTGGGAGCACTATGGCGCTCGACGACGACGACTGGATGTTTCCTAGCTATCGTGAACACGGTGGGGCAGTCGTCCGCGGCGTCCCGCTGACCCAGACGCTCCTCTACTGGATGGGTCACGAGGACGGCAACAAGATGACACCCGACACCAACGTCTTCCCCGTCGCCGTCCCCATCTCGACGCAGATTCTCCACGCCACCGGCGCGGCGTGGGCGTCGAAATTGAAGGGCGACGACGAGAAGGCGTTCATCTGTTACTTCGGCGACGGCGGCACCAGCGAGGGTGACTTCCACGAGGGACTCAACTTCGCGGGCGTCTTCGACACGCCGAACGTCTTCTTCTGTAACAACAACCAGTGGGCGATTTCGGTCCCCCGAGAGCGACAGACCGCCTCGAAGACCATCGCACACAAGGCCGTCGCCTACGGCTTCGACGGCGTGCAGGTCGACGGGATGGACCCACTGGCCGTCTACAAGGTCACTCGCGACGCCGTCGAGAAGGCGAAGAACCCCGGCGACCGACGTCGGCCGACGCTCATCGAGGCCGTCCAGTACCGTTTCGGCGCGCACACCACCGCGGACGACCCGACGGTCTACCGCGACGACGACGAAGTCGAGAAGTGGAAGGCCAAGGACCCGATTCCGCGACTGGAGAAGTTCCTCCGCGAGACGGGACGACTCGACGACGAGTCCGTCGACGCCGTCACGCAGTCCGTCGAAGAGCAAGTGGCCGACGCCATCGACGAGGCAGAGTCCGTCCCACGACCGGAACCGTCGGAGATGTTCGAGTCCGTCTACGCAGAGATGCCCGACCACCTGCGCGAGCAGATGGAGGACTTCGAGCAACTTCGCGAACAGGTCGGCGACGAAGCATTCCTGAGAGAGTAAATGAGTACACAAAACCTCACCCTGGTCCAAGCAGTACGAGACGGTCTCTACACCGAAATGAAGCAGGACGACGACGTGCTCGTCATGGGCGAAGACGTCGGCAAGAACGGCGGCGTCTTCCGCGCGACGGAAGGACTCTACAACGAGTTCGGTGACGACCGCGTCATCGACACGCCGTTGGCCGAGTCCGGTATCGTCGGCACCGCCATCGGGATGGCCGCCTACGGTCTCAAGCCGGTTCCCGAAATGCAGTTCTCGGGGTTCATGTACCCCGCGTTCGACCAAATCGTCTCGCACGCCGCGCGCCTCCGAAACCGGAGTCGTGGGCGGTTCACCTGCCCGCTCGTCGTCCGCGCACCCTACGGCGGCGGCATCCGCGCACCCGAACACCACTCCGAGTCGAAAGAGGCGTTCTACGCCCACGAAGCGGGCCTGAAGGTGGTCATTCCCTCGACACCGTACGACACGAAGGGACTGCTCATCTCGGCCATCCGCGACCCCGACCCGGTCATCTTCCTCGAACCGAAACTCATCTACCGCGCGTTCCGCGGTGAAGTTCCCGAAGAGGACTACACGGTGCCACTCGGCGAGGCCGCCGTCCGCCGCGAGGGCACGGACATCTCCGTGTTCACCTACGGCGCGATGAGTCGGCCGACCCAAGAGGCCGCAGAGAACCTGAGCGAGGAGGGAATCGACGTGGAAGTCGTCGACCTGCGGACCGTCTCCCCGCTGGACGAGGCGGCAATCGTCGAGTCGTTCAAGAAGACCGGCCGCGCGGCCGTCGTCCACGAGGCACCCCGGAAGGGCGGCCTCGCAGGCGAGATTACGGCCGTCATCCAAGAGGAGGCGCTCCTCTATCAGGAGGCACCGGTCGAGCGCATCACCGGGTTCGACGTCCCGTTCCCGCTGTACGCGCTGGAAGACTACTACCTGCCCTCTGTCGCTCGCATCGAGGAAGGCATCCGCAACGCGGTGGAGTTCTAACATGGGTTCGAAAGACTTCAAACTCCCAGACGTCGGCGAAGGTGTCGCAGAGGGTGAACTCGTCTCGTGGCTCGTCGGCCCCGGCGACACCGTCGAAGAGGACCAACCCGTCGCCGAAGTGGAGACGGACAAGGCGCTCGTCGAGGTGCCGTCGCCGTACAACGGCACGGTCAAAGAACTCCACGTCGAGGAGGGCACGATGGTCCCCGTCGGCGACGTCATCATCACCTACGAAGTCGAGGGTGAAGGCGACGAGTCCGCAGAAGCCGAACCGGAGCCTGAGGTCGAGGAGACGGCCGAAGCGGACGCAGAAGCGTCTGCAGAGGCTGAAACGGCCGAATCCGAACAGGCCGAGTCGTCGGCGAAAGGTGGCCGCGTCTTCGCGGCCCCGAGCGCCCGACGCCTCGCGCGCGAACTCGGTGTCGACATCGCCGCCGTCAGCGGCAGTGGCCCGAGCGGCCGCGTCACCGACGCGGACGTTCGGCAGGCCGCCGAGAGCGAAGCGGGTGCGAGCGCGAGTGCAGAGACAGAATCCGAAGCGCAAGATGGCGACGGCCCCCGCGACGTCGACGTCGACAGGAAGTCCTCGGTGACGAAGCGCGGCGAGGCAGGTAACGGCCAGCAACCGAGTGACGTCGAGGCCGCAGGCCGCGACCGGACGCTGGCCGCACCGGCGACTCGGCGCACGGCGAAAGAGCAGGGCGTCGACCTGAACGACGTGCCCGCGACCGAGATGCGCGACGGCGAGGCGTTCGTCTCCGCCGCCGCAGTGACAGAGTACGCCGAGGCCCAACAGGCCGCACAGGAAGCCGACGCGCAAGCCGTCGCCGAGGCCGGCGCAGTCGCCGACGAAGAGACCGCATCCGCCACGAGCGAGGGAGGTATCTCCGGCGAGCGCATCCCGTATCGAGGGGTTCGCCGCACCATCGGCGAAGCGATGCAGAACTCGAAGTTCACCGCGCCGCACGTCACCCACCACGACAGCACCGACGTGAGTGCGCTGGTCGAACTCCGCGCCGAGTTGAAGGAAGTCGCCGCCGAACGCGACGTCCGTCTGAGCTACATGCCGTTCGTGATGAAGGCCATCGCGGCGGCCCTCAAGCAGTATCCGTACATGAACGCGACGCTCGACGAGGAGAACGAGGAGATCGTCCTCCGCGACGAGTACCACATCGGTGTCGCCACCGCGACGGATGCGGGTCTGATGGTTCCGGTCGTCGAGAACGTCGACCAGAAGGGTCTCCTCCAAATCGCCGAGGAGATGAACGACAAGATCGAGCGCGCTCGTGACCGCTCTATCGGCCGCGACGAACTCCGTGGCAGTACGTTCACCATCACCAACTTCGGCGTCGTCGGCGGCGAGTACGCCACGCCCATCATCAACTACCCCGAGGTAGGTATCATGGGTCTCGGCGAGTTGAAAGAGCGCGCCGTCGTCGAAGACGGCGACGTCGTCGCCCGCCACACGCTGCCGCTGTCGCTGTCTATCGACCACCGCATCCTCGACGGCGCGGTGGCCGCCCAGTTCGCGAACAAGGTCATGGAGTACCTGCAACACCCCAAACTGCTGCTACTCGAATAATATGGTCGTCGGAGACATCTCAACCGGAACCGAAGTACTGGTCATCGGCGCGGGACCGGGCGGCTACGTCGCCGCCATCCGCGCCGCACAGAACGGTCTCGACACGACGCTCGTCGAGAAGGACGCCTACGGCGGCACCTGCCTGAATCACGGCTGTATCCCTTCGAAGGCCTACATCACGGGCGCGAACCTCGCCTACGACGCGGGCCACGCCGAAGAGATGGGAATCCACGCCGACCCTGTCGTCGACATGGCGGGCATGCGCGAGTGGAAGAACGGCATCGTCGACCAACTGACCGGGGGCGTCGAGAAACTCTGCAAGGCCAACGGCGTCAACCTCGTGAAGGGGACGGCGACGTTCAAAGACGATTCGAGCGTTCGAGTCGCCCACGGCGGCGAAGGCCAGGGGTCGGAGACCATCACGTTCGAACACTGTATCGTCGCTACTGGGAGTCGGCCGATGCAGATTCCCGGCTTCGACTTCGCGGACGAGCACGTCCTCTCGTCGCGTGATGCGCTCGCACTGGAGTACGTTCCCGACCGCCTCGTCGTCGTCGGCGCGGGCTACATCGGGATGGAACTCTCCACCGTGTTCGCCAAACTCGACTGCGAGGTGACGGTCGTCGAGATGCTCGACGACGTACTGCCGGGTTACGAAGACGACGTTGCACGCGTCGTTAAGAAGCGCGCCGAGTCGTTAGGAATCGACTTCCACTTCGGCGAAGGAGCCTCCGAGTGGCGCGAGGGCAACGACGGCGGCATCGTCGTCGCTACCGAGACGGAAGACGGCGAGGAGTCGACCTACGCCGCCGACGAGGTGCTCGTCGCCGTCGGTCGTCGGCCGGTTACGGACACGTTGAACCTCGAAAAGGCCGGTCTCGAACCGAACGAGAAGGGGTTCTTGGAGACGGACGAGCAGGCCCGAACCGACGTCGACCACATCTACGCCGTCGGCGACGTCGCCGGCGAACCGATGCTCGCCCACAAGGGGAGCAAAGAAGGGATGGTCGCCGCCGAAGTCATCGCCGGCGAACCCGCCGCCCTCGACTATCAGGCTATCCCCGCTGCCGTCTTCACCGACCCCGAAATCGGGACGGTCGGCATGACAGAAGGCGAGGCCGAGGAGATGGGCTTCGACCCCATCGTCGGGAAGTTCCCGTTCAACGCCAGCGGTCGCGCCATGACGACGGGCCACACCGACGGCTTCGTCCGCATCGTCGCCGACGAGGAGAGCGGGTTCGTCCTCGGCGGCCAAATCGTCGGCCCCGAGGCCTCCGAACTCGTCGCCGAAGTCGCACTCGCCATCGAGATGGGCGCGACGCTCGAAGACCTCACCGCGACCATCCACACCCACCCCACGCTCGCCGAGTCGGTCTTAGAGGCCGCAGAGAACGCGCTGGGACAGGCGATTCACACGCTGAACCGGTAAGCGAAGGCGTCGTTAGTCGTCTTCGTCTCCGTTTTCGTCGTCGTCCTCGTTTTCGTCTTCGTCGTCGTCCTCGTCTTCGTTTTCGTCACGACCGGATCGCCGCTCGTTCGACTCTTCTCGCGAACGCTCGCGAAGTTCCTCCATGCGCTCTTGGGCGGTCTGTCGCATGTCGGCGAACAGTCGAGGTGCGTCGTCGGAGTCGTCGAACTGGTCGGTGTCGTCAGAGTCGTCGGTGTCGTCAGAATCGTCGTCGGCGTCGTCGGTCGAGGGCGTCTCCGTCTCCTCGTCCGGCGTGTTTGGTGTGTTCGGCGTCTCTTCGGCCGTTGGTGGTTCGGGTTCCGGCGTCGGTTCTGCAGTCCTTGGTTCGGCAGTCGTCGGCGTCTCCGGAGTCTCCGGAATGTCTGGCGTCTCGGGCGTCTCTGACGTGTCCGGAGTGTCGGGAGTGTTTGGGGCCTCTGGTGTCTCCGAAGTGTCTAGCGACTCTGGCGACTCAGGCGTCTCTGGTGATTCTGGCGTCTCTGGTGACGCTGGTGTTTCAGGTGTCTCTGGGGTCTCTGGCGTCGACGGTGACGAGTCGGCGTCGGTGTCAGAGTCGTCGGACGACGATGACGAGTCTCTGGAGGACTTCGAAGATTTCGACTTCGAGCGTGTATCCGGTCTCTGCGTCGTCGCAGTCGGCGAGTCGGGCGCGTCCGAGACGGTCGTAGTGACCGCCGAGTCGGTCGGTTCGGGAGCAGGCGATGTCACTGGTGTCTCGGCACCGTCGGCCGTTTCGGAGGTCGCAGTCGCTGGTCCAGAGATGTTGTCGACGATGGGTGCGGGAGGAGCAGATGACGTCGTTCCGCCACAGCCAGCGAGCAGCACGAGCACGGCGACTAGCACTGCAGTGGCGCGCTTCATATTGCAGAGGACTACCGCAGAAGCGTCGATAAACCGCGTAGATCGTTCTGAACGGACAGTGTGTGACTAGCGACGGAGTGTCTGGGTAAACCGGACGTGTTTGCAGAGTGTCCGATTCGGTCGAAAGCCCGAAACGGGGAGGCGAGGTCGAAACGGCGAAACAGCCGACAGAAACGAGTTATTGCTCTTCTTCGAACGGCGACTGTGCGCCGTCGGGTTCGTGGCCGGGCAGCGCAACCATGTTTTCGCGCCCGAGGGTGATCTTCCTGATGCGCCCTTCCTCTTCGAGTGTCGAGAGACGGCGACTCACCTTCGACTTCGACCAGTCGGTGAGTTCGACGAGTCGACTCTGCATCAGTCGGCCGCCGTTTTCGGAGAGAATCTGGAGGATACGGTCCTCGTCGGTGATGAAGTCGGCGTCGGACGACGTCGACGGACCAGCGCCACCGTTGGCCGTCGGTGTCCCGGCAGTCGCGCCGTTGGAGGCGATACCGTCCCCGAAACCACCACGCGAAGAGAGGCGACGGTAGGCGAGGAAGGAGAGGACACCTAGGAGGACGAGGCCAGCGACGTAGAATGGCACGGCAGACTGTCTCGGGTTCAGACCGACACTCGCTTCGAGTCCATCTCGGAGGCCATCGCCGTCGGTGTCGGCTGTGACCGGATTCGTTCCGAGGTCGACCTCGTCTCCGTCGGAGAGCGTGTCGTTGTCCGTGTCGGCGACGTCGAACCGCGTGCCGCGCTGTATTTCCTCTCGGTTGAGGAGTCCGTCGTTGTCGAGGTCACCCTCGGGTCGAAGGAACGTCACCGTCGTGATGTTCGTGGCGACGGGGCCGCCACCTCGGAGAGCGTCGTCGACGACGACGGTGAGGTCGTACTCGCCTGTCGCGTTGTTCGGAGCCCTGAGTTCGGTGAACGTGAGATTCGTCGTCTCGTTGGACTCGAAAGTGACGGGTCGACAGTCCAACTCCTTGGGTTCGACGCTCTCGTTCTCGACCGGTTGCGCGAGGACACACGTCCGATAGTTCCCACTCGCGTTCCCCGTCTCGATGGTTGCGTTGGCGTTGAACCGTTCGGTGTTCCAGAGATAGAGGCTATCGCTGTTCGTCGGGACAATCGCATCCCCCCCGTACGTCGTGGTCGTGATGTGCAGGCCTCCATGTGTCGCCATCGCCACGCCACTCGTAGTCGCGAGCAACAGGAGAGACAAGAGACCAAGCGTTCTCAGCTCCATGGTCCGTGGTGGGCGTTAGCGCCCGGATATATCCGCAGGTACATCGTTGGTGCGTATGTAGTTTTTGTCCTAGCACGGGCGCGCTAACGCGTCGCTCGGTTCGACAAATCGGAGCGGTGAAAACGGAACGTTTCCTCCGAGAGAGCGCAACTCCGAACAGCACGAGGCGAATCTGTCACAAAACTCGGAGGAAGAGTGACCGATCACGCAGATGCGTCTTCGGTCGTGGTTGCCGAGGCGTTCGCAGTGGCGGCGGTGTCCTCGGTGGTGGTCACTTCGTCGTCAGTCGTCTCGTCGTCTGTTGTCTCGGTAGCGTTCATTCCGTCGTCGGTCGTCTCGGTAGCGTTCGTATCGTCTGCCGTCGTCGTTTCGTCCGTCGCCGACTCCTCGGTGGTGGTCGGTTCGGCCGTGGCAGTGTCAGTCGCTTCTGCCGTCATCTCTTCGCCTGTGGTGTCTCCCGTGGTCGTGGTGGCGTTACCACCGGTATCGTCACCGGCACAGCCAGCAATCAAGAGCATCGTCACGGCAACGAGGGTGAGTGTGAGTGTTCTCATGTGTATCGGCAGTGTCAGGAGACGACTGAACGGTGAATAAACGAAGCTGTCCGTCGCGTATCGTTCCGTACCATCTCACTCGGTTAGAGATAGTTGTAGATTGTATAGCGCTTCGAGAGAGGTTGGTACTCGCCGGGACAGTAACGGATGAACGACCGCGTGTAGGACAGAGCAAAATAAGTGTACCCGCCGGTCATGTCCACACGTGCTCTCACTCCTGCTCGTCGTCGGACTTCTCGTTGCGGTCTTCGTCGGATTCAACATCGGTGGCTCTTCTACCGGTGTCGCGTTCGGACCGGCAGTCGGGAGTAACGTCGTCAGCAAACTCACTGCGGCCGGACTGATGACGGCGTTCGCCCTCCTCGGCGGGTGGACCGTCGGGCGCAACGTCATCGAGACGATGGGAGGAGAAATCGTCCCCCGAAGCGAGTTCACCCTCATCGCCAGCGTCGGCGTCCTCTTCTTCGTCGGTCTCGCTCTCCTCGTCTCCAACACGTTCGGCGTGCCCGCGTCGACGTCGATGACGGCCGTCGGCGCGATTGCCGGTCTCGGCGTCGCCACCGGAACGCTCAACGACGGCGTCATGCTCGAAATCATCTCGTGGTGGATCGTCGCCCCCATCCTCGCCTTCTGGGTGTGCGCCGTCATCGGCCGCTACGTCTACCCGTATCTCGACGCCCGCTTCGCCATCGACCGCTCGGACGGCCCGCTCGTCGAACTCCGAACCGACGGCGGATTTCCGCGGCCGCGACTCGCGGAGTCGACGACGCGGCGAGAACTCGTCGGGATGGTGCTCGTCGTCGCCATCGCCTGTTACAT
This sequence comes from Halogranum rubrum, assembly GCF_900114455.1. GTDB lineage: Archaea > Halobacteriota > Halobacteria > Halobacteriales > Haloferacaceae > Halogranum > Halogranum rubrum. Next base: position 38,194 of record NZ_FOTC01000005.1, read on the forward strand.
GGCGTTCTCTGCGGGTGCGTCGAACGCCGCCAACGCCGTCGCACCCCTCGTCGGCAACGGCGCAATCGACGTCGAGACGGGCATCCTCCTCGCCAGCGCCGCCATCGGCGTCGGCGCGTTCACTATCGCCCGCCGGACACTGGACACCGTCGGCAACGACCTCACTGACCTGCCTATCCTCGCCGCACTCATCGTCGAAATCGTGAGCGCGAGCATCATCACGTTTCTCTCGTATCTCGGGATTCCGGCCAGTCTCGCCGTCAGCGCGACGATGTGTATTGTGGGACTGGGCTGGGGTCGGGCGACCCGGACGGTCAAACTCGGCGACGCCGTCCGCGGCGAGGGACCGGAGGTGTCGGTCAACGCACTGGCCGCCGAGACTCGAGAGGTCCGCCCGATGGGCGAACGCGAAGACGACCTGCTCGCCGACGACCTGTTCAACCCCGGCACGACGGGGCGCGTCATCTTTTTCTGGATTCTGACGCCGTCGCTGTCGGCGCTGGCCTCGTACCTGCTGTTCGCGTTCGTCCCGCTCTAATAAACGGTTCGGCCGTTCGTGTGGCTGACAGGGCGACAGATGGCGAGACGAGACGGTGGTCCCCCGACAGAACAGCAAAGCCTAATGAGGAGGGAACCGAACCGTGTCGTGATGCCCACGGTAGAATACCTTAACTACGAAGTGCTCGACGACCAGGGTTGGGATATCGACGACGACGACCTCTTCGACACCGCGGCCGACGCCGGCCTCGACGAAGAGGACTACGGTAGTCTCGACGTGAACGAAGGCGAGTACATCCTGGAAGCCGCAGAGGCGCAGGGATACGACTGGCCGTTCTCGTGCCGCGCTGGTGCCTGTGCAAACTGCGCAGCCATCATCAAGGAGGGCGAAATCGAGATGGACATGCAGCAGATCCTCTCGGACGAGGAAGTCGACGAGAAGGGCGTTCGCCTGACCTGCATCGGTTCGCCGGCAGCCGACAACGTCCAGATCGTCTACAACGCGAAGCATCTCGACTACCTCCAGAACCGCGTCATCTAAGTCGAGCACATCCCGTTTTTTTGCGCTCAGCCGTCGAGCGACAGCGTTCGTCACCTAGAATATCCGAAAAGTTGAACAGCCTCCACCGCACGTCGTCTGTATGCTCGGTTCGCTCTCCGACCTCCTTCGGCTTCTCGTGGTTCCCGTCTTCGCGTGGGCGGCCTACCGCGACATCCAGACCAGGCGGCTTCCGAACGCGCTCTGGTACCCGCTCGTCGCACTCGGCGCGGTGCTTCTCCTCTGGGACGTCGTCGCTCGCTGGCCGCTGACCGGGTTCGACGGCCGACTGTTCCTCGTCCGGGTCGCCTTCAGCCTCGGCTTCGTCGTCCCGCTGAGCTACGCCTTCTGGTGGCTCGGGGGGTTCGGCGGGGCCGACGCGAAGGCGCTCATGGCGCTCGCCGTCGTCTTTCCGACCTTCCCGGCGTACACCCTCGGAGACCTCCGTCTTCCCCTCGTCGAACCGCTGCTCGGCGTCTTCTCGATGACCATCCTCACGAACACCGTCGTCCTCGCACTCGCGTACCCGCTCGTCCTCCTCGTTCGAAACCTCGTCGCGGGCGACGTCGCACCGGTGATGTTCCTCGGTCGGCAGACAGCTATCGAGAACCTCCGGACGGAACACGGTCGGTTGCTGGAGACGCCGAACGGATTCACTCGCAGCGGACTGGACCTCGACGCCCTCCGGATGTATCTCCGCTGGCGCGGCAGCACGCTCGCGGACCTCAGAGCACGACCGGTCGACCACCGTAACCCCACGAGCGTCGGCCAGACGTTCGACCCGACCGACGGTGCAGTCCACGACGGCCCGGCGACCGACGGCGGTGTCGCAGTCGAGCGTGCAGCGGTCGATGGCGACGACGCCGACGACGGCGACGGCGTCGACGACCCCTGGGCGGCGGCACGGTTTCTCGACGACATCGACGGGACCGCCTACGGCACCTCACCGGAGTCGCTCCGTGCGGGTCTCGAACTCGTCGCCGAACGCGACCAGGTGTGGATTTCGCCCGGTCTCCCGTTCGTCGTCCCGATGTTCGCGGGACTCGTCGTCGCACTCACCGTCGGCGACCTCCTGTTCGCGTCTCTGTCGCTCTTCGGCCTCTAGACGCAAGACCTATCGGGAGGAGTCGCCTCGTTTTCGACGATGACAGTCGACGTCGACTTCGGCGACGACGGCCTCGTACCGGCCGTCGCACAGGACGCCGAGACGGGCGAGGTACTGATGCTCGCGTACGTCTCGCCGGCGGCACTGGACCGGACGCGCGAGACTGGCTACGCCCACTACTACTCACGAAGCCGTGACGAACTCTGGAAGAAAGGTGGGTCGAGCGGCCATCTCCAGACGGTACAGGAAGTCCGTGTCGACTGCGACGCCGACACCCTCCTCTATCTCGTCGACCAGGAGGGCGGGGCCTGCCACACCGGCCACCGCTCGTGTTTCTACCGGACCGTCGACGGTGACGAAGTCGGTGAGAAAGTGTTCGACCCCGACGACGTCTACGAGTAATCCAGCCATGAGTGACCCCGTTTCGAACCTCCAGACGGCCTACGAACGACTCGAATCGGTCGAACAACAGGTCGACGACGTCGGCGAAGCGCGTGTCGAAGCCGTCGCCGACGCCCACCGAAAGGCGACGCGACTGCTCGACCGCTACGCGGACTCGGCGACCGGAAGTGGCGACTTCCAATCCTACCTCCAGTTCCAAAACGAGTTCATCGGTCTCGTCGACGAGTTGCCCGAAGATCTCCCGCACCGCGAGGCGTTCGAGGCGGCGAGCGACCGGATGGACAAACGTCGCCTGAACGAGGGTGATTTCGCCTTCGCGCGCGAGACACTCGAACCGGCGGCTGAGACGGCCGCGCTCCTCTCGAAGCGCGAGGAGGCACGAGACGACTACCACGTCGCCCGGCGAGCGGCCCACCGCCGGAAGACGGAGTTAGACGAGCGACTCGACGAACTGGACCGACTCCAGCGACTCGGCGAGGTGGACTTGGACGCGCCCGTCGAACTCCTGCGCGACCCTATCGAGTCGTACAACGAGAGCGTGAACGCATCGTTCCAGCGGTTCCGACGCGAGGCGAGTGCTCGCGACTTTCTCGACTTCGTGGCGGTGACAGACCGGTATCCGTTCGTCGAGTTCGAGACGCCGCCGAGCGACCTGCGCGAGTACGTCGACAGCCATGCCGCAGGCGATGAGTCGGTGACGCAGTTGCTGGAGTACGCGGACTACTCCGCCTCGAAACTGGCTCACTACGTCGACGACGCGGGTGCGCTACAGACGAACGTCGCCGTCCACCGGACCTATCTCGAACGAGTGGACGCCGACCCGCTGACCGTCGCGTGGCCGCCCGAGTCGGCGGGCGTGCTCCGCCACCGGAGCGAAGAACTCGTCACCGTCGTCGGACGGTTCGCAGACGAAGAGACGGTGGCGCTGGCACGCGAGATTCGCGACCTGACCGAGCGTGACGACTACGAGCGGTTGCGGACGGCCGCGGCGGCACAGAGCGAGTTGACCGACGACGAGCGAGAACGCGTGACGAGCGGTGCCGTCGCCGACGAGCGTGCCGAGGCGGAGGCCGAACGCGAGCGACTCACCGAGGTGCTGTCGTCGACGCCGAGTCGGTGAGTGCAGACTGATTAGCGAGACGACGACGACGAGAGCGACTTCCGGTAGACGACGGTCGGATGTGACTCGCCGTCGACGTCGAAGGCCCGTTCGTCGACGAGTTCGAACCCACGTGCCTCGTAGAAGCGCCTCCCAGTTTCGTTCTCGGAGAACGTCTCGACGGCGAGCGCCGTCGTCCCGTCCGGAAGCGCGTCGGCGACTGCGTCGAGGAGCGCCGTCCCGATGCCCTGTCGCCAGCGGTCCGGGTCGACGTAGAGCGCTCGCAGTTCGACGGCGTCCTCGGGGACGAACTCCGTTCTCTCCTCGCCCCACACGAACTCCGCGAAACCGTAGATGGTTGTGTCGGCGTCAGCGGAGTCAGCGTCGACAGCGGAGTCAGTGACAGTGGAGTCTCCACCGGTAGCCTCCGCGTCGACGACGTTCGGGTCACTCGTGCTATCGCCGTCACAGGCGACGAGGAACGCCGTCTCTCGTCGGTTCGTCACGTCGGCGAACCGTCCTTCGACCGACTCGGCCGACAGCGGTGCGTTCGGTTCGGGCAAGGTCGACTCCGGGAGGATGTCAGCGTAGGCGACACGCCACGCGGTACGGTTGACTTCGATGGCACCGCGAACGTCGGCGCGTGACTGCGCTGGGCGAACGTCCATGCGAGAGGGTTCACCGGTGGTGAGAAAAAAGAAACTGGCCGACGACGCCGGGTGACGTCGTTACGGACGAGCAGTTTCGAGTGCGTCGCGTGCCTCTTCGGCGAGTGTCTCGGCCCGGTCGGCGTCGCGTGCCTCGGCGTAGATTCGGACCTTCGGTTCGGTGCCGCTGGGGCGGACGAGCACCCACGCGTCGCCGTAGTCGAGGCGGTAGCCGTCTTTCGTGTTCGGTTCGGCATCGGCCTCGGCGGCGTAGGCCGCCGCGGCGTCGAGCATCGCGTCGAGTTCGGTCTCCGTCTCGTAGGTCAGGTTGACCCGGACGTTGTGGTAGTCGGTGTAGGGGGAGACCACCTCGCTCGCGGGACGCTCGGCGACGAGTTCGAGGAACTTCGCGCCGATGAAGCCGCCGTCGCGGACGAGTCGGTAGTTCGGGAAGAAGATTCCGCCGTTGCCCTCGCCCGCGATGGGGATGGTCGCACCGTCGGCCCACAGTTCGCGGATGCGGGTGATGATGTTCGTCGACCCGATGGGTGTGAGTTGGAGGTCCGCGCCGACGTCGTCGCAGACGTCGACGAGTCGCTGCGAGACGTTGACGGCGGCGACGGTGGTGTCACCGGCGTCCAACTGCGAAGCAGCGAGTGCGGCCAACGAGGTGTCGCCCTCGATGTACTGGCCGTGCTCGTCGAAGAAGATGGCCCGGTCGGCGTCGCCGTCGTGGGCGATGCCGACGTCGGCCTCGGAGACGCGGACGAGGCGGCCGAGGTCAGACAGATTCTTCTCGACCGGTTCGGGTTGTCGACCGGGAAAGTGGCCGTCGGGCTGAGCGTTGACGGTGATGACTTTGCACCCCAGTTCGCGGTAGAAGTCGGGGCTGGTGAGTACGCCCGCGCCGTGGCCGGGGTCGAGTGCGACCGTCAGATTCGCGTCGGCGATGGTGTCGCGGTCGACCGTCGCGAGCATCTCGTCGACGTAGTCGCGGTTCGCCGAGTCGACGCGGCGAGTCGTGCCGACGCTGTCCCATGCGGCGACGGCGAACTCCTCGGCGAGGATGTGTTCTTCTATCTTCTCGAGTCGGTGGACGGGGAGTTCGACGCCGTCGGCACCGACGAGTTTCACGCCGTTGTACTCCGGCGGGTTGTGCGAGGCGGTGATGAGGACGGCCGGGATACTCTCGGCGTCGCAGTACCGCACGACTGCTGGGGTAGGGGCGACACCGAGTCGGTCGACGTCGGTTCCGACACTGGCCAGTCCACTGGCGGCGGCGTTGGTGAACATCTCGCCCGTCGTCCGGGTGTCACGTGCCACCACTGCCCGATCGGTCTCCCACACCGTTCCGGCGGCCTTCGCGACGCGGAGAACGAACTCGGGGGTGAGTTGCTCACCCGCGACACCGCGCGTGCCGCTCGACCCGAATAGCTTCATTACGTTCTGTTCCTCGTTCCGGGGTGAAAGCCGTTCCGAAGGCGAGAACGTTCGCGGGAGCGTGACAGGGCCTCGTTCGAAGGCCAAAACGGGAACTACTCGTCGGCCGCTCGTAGTAGATTCCGCTCTTCGAAGACCCGTGCGAGGCGGTCCATGGAGGCGACGACGACGTCACAGGACGAGCGAACGGCGTCTTTGGGGACGAATCCGACCGCGAGACCGGCGACTTCGAGCATCGGGAGGTCGTTCGCGCCGTCGCCGACGGCGACGGTGTGGGCCATCTTCACGTCGAGTTCGTCGGCCAGACGCTCCAGTTCGCGGTCTTTGGTCCCCTCGATGAGCGGTCCGTCGACGTCGCCGGTCAGGCGACCACCCTTCACCGGGAGACGGTTGGAGACGATGTGGTCGACCTCCACGCCCTCGGCTTCGAGTGCACGTTCGACACCGCGGTCGAACCCACCGGTGAGGATGGCAGTGGCGTGGCCGTAGTCGTTCAGTCGCTGGATGAGTTCGGCCGCACCGGGGCGGAGTTCGACCTCGCCGTAGGCCTCCTCGGCCGACTCTTCTTCGAGCCCTTCCAACAGAGACGCACGCTTGCGGAGACTCTCCGCGTAGCTCATCTCGTCGTTCATCGCACGTTCGGTGATGTCGGCCATCTCGTCGGCGACGCCCATCCGCTCGCCGAGCAAGACGGTCATCTCCGAGTCCGAGAGCGTTCCGTCGAAGTCGAAGGCAACGAGTTTCACAGTTCACTCTCGTCGTCTGCCGGTTTCAAACCACCTGAAGGAGTCAGGAATTGGCCAGAAAAGACTCAATCGAGACCGGTCGGCGTCCACGTTCGCGGGCCGATGCTGGCACCGCGAGTGCGAAGTTCTTGTGTCCCCGCCGGCGTGTCACGGACTTCGACGACGGCGTCGAACGGTTGCATGAGCACGTCCACGCTGGCGTCGTCCACCATCGTATCGTCGAGTGCGAAGACACCGACGAACTCCGAGTTCCGGATGCGGCCAGTCATGACGTGGAGGAACTGGAAGATTCGACGCAGGTCCGAGTACATCAACATCGTCGACAACGAGTGAAGACCGAGACGAGCGGTGAGTCCCTCGTCGTAGTAGCGTCGCATGAACTTCGTGACACCGATTCCGATACCCGTGAGTTCGCCGGGCGTCGAAACGTACGACACGGTGGCCGAGTCGCGAGTGTCGCCGAACCCACGGACGGCACCGGTACAGTCGACGACGGAGAGGCGGTCGCCTGGAGACGACTGCGTTACGCGCTCGAAATCACGAACCGTCTGTGCCGCACTCTTGCGAGTGGTGACCGCGATAGTGCCGCGTTCGTGTGGCTTCCCCTGTGCGAGCAGGGCGTGCATGAGTCGTCGTTTGCCCGTCATCACTGGACCCGTGACGAGCACGTTCGACCCGGCACGCAACTCGTCGATGGGAAGTGACTCGGCTACCCCCACAGGTACCTCCGTCCCCGCATGATTCGCTCGTTTGCACTACCCCTATTTGAAACCCGAGAACACGGGACGCACACGGGTCGCTGGGAAGCCACACGACAGCGGCAGTTTCACCGGCAACAGAAGCAGAGAATATGCACGCATGTGTATAGAACCCATGTGACAACCCCAAGAACGCGGCATGTTCGGCACAGGAAGAAAGCATTAACCACCGGGCATGGCTCACACGACGTATGAAGGTACTCGTCACGGACCCCATCGCCGACGCCGGCCTCGACCGGTTGCGTGATGCGGGCTACGAGGTAGAGACCGCCTACGACGTCGAAGGCGACGCACTCTTGGACGCCGTCTCCGACGCGAACGCGCTCGTCGTCCGCTCCGGAACAGAAGTCACCGAGGAGCTGTTCGAGGCCGCACCGAATCTCGTCATGGTGGGCCGCGCCGGTATCGGTGTCGACAACATCGACATCGACGCCGCCACCGACTACGGTGTCATCGTCGCCAACGCCCCCGAAGGGAACGTCCGTGCCGCCGCCGAACACACCGTCGCGATGGCGTTCGCCGCCGCCCGCTCTATCCCGCAGGCACACGTTCGCCTCAAGAACGGCGAGTGGGCCAAATCCGACTACTTGGGGACCGAAGTCAACGGCAAGACCCTCGGCGTCGTCGGTCTCGGCCGCGTCGGCCAAGAGGTCGCCAAGAAACTCGGGAACCTGGGAATGGACCTCGTCGCGTTCGACCCCTACATCAGCGAGGAACGCGCCGACCAGTTGGGCGCCGAACTCGTCGACTTCGAGGCGTGTCTCGAACGCGCCGACTTCCTGACCGTCCACACGCCGCTGACGCCGGAGACGGAGGGGATGATTTCGCTCGACGAACTCGAACTGATGGGCGGCGGCTATCTCGTCAACTGCGCCCGCGGCGGCGTCGTCGACGAGGCGGCGCTCGCCGAAGCAGTCGACGCCGGCATCCTCGACGGGGCCGCAATCGACGTCTTCGCCGACGAACCGGTCACTGAAGACAACCCGCTTCTCGGTGTAGAAGACGTCGTCGTCACACCGCATCTCGGCGCATCGACCTCGGCAGCACAGGAGAACGTCGCGACGAGCATCGCCGACCAGATAATCGCCGCGCTCAACGACGAACCGGTGATGAACGCGCTGAACGCACCGTCTGTCGACGAGAGCGCCTTCCCCCGCATTCGTCCGTACATCGGTCTCGCCGAGACGGCCGGCAAAATCGCCGCCCAGGTGTTCGACGGCCGTATCTCGGAGGTCGAAGTCCGCTACGAGGGCGACATCGCCGCCGAGGGTATCGAACTCGTCACCGCCAGCGCGCTGAAGGGCGTCTTCGAACCGCTGGAGTGGCAGGTCAACGCGGTCAACGCACCGCGAATCGCCGAGGAGCGCGGTATCGAGGTCAGCGAGACGAAGACCCGACAGGCCGAGGACTTCCAGAGTCTCATCACCGTCCGCGTCGGCAACGACGAAGGGTCGCTCGGCGTCTGCGGGACGCTGTTCGCCGGCGACGACCCGCGTATCGTCCGCATCGACGGCTACCGCGTCGACGCCATCCCACACGGCCACATGCTCGTCGCCCGCAACTACGACAAACCGGGCGTCATCGGCCTCATCGGGACGGTCCTCGGCGACCACGGTGTCAACATCGCCGGGATGTTCAACGCTCGCCGCGCCGGCACGCAGAGTGGTGGCGAGGCGCTGACCGTCTACAACCTCGACGCGCCCGTCACCGACGAGGTGGTCGAGCAACTCCTCTCGGACGACCGCATCGCAGATGTGAAACGCATCACGTTGAACGGCGACGAGTAGCCGAACACCGTCCCAGTCCTATCGCATAAACCAGGTTTTAATCGCTGGACAGCGGTACGACGTGAAGTGAGACGAGTCAATTCTTGCGGCGCACTAACTATCGCGAGCGACACTCACAAGCTAGCGAAAGTCCGAGCGTACCCTAGGTTAAGCTGACGTAAAATGACGAGTAACTAATGTGACACCTGGCCATGGTCATCTCGTCAGGGCGACTTCAGTAGTCGATGCGAGAAGGGGCCCTGACGGATGATACACCATGTCAAGAAAATTCGGACGGCAAGTGCTAGTCGTGTTCGTAGTTGCTACAATCGCGCTCAGCGGGTTCGCCGGGATGGCGTCCGCGTGGAGTTGGGACGAGAAGAACGACGCGGACCAAGACCAGAAGAGCGAGCAGTCGAGTTGGGCGGACCAGTGGGGCTACGACAACGACGCTGACCAGGAGCAGAAGAACGACCAGCGCCAGGGCGTCAGCCAGGAGGGCGACCGTAACGACGCCGACCAAGAGCAGAAGAACGACCAAGACCAGTGGGCCGACCAATGGGGCGCACACAACGACGCTGACCAAGAGCAGAAGAACGACCAAGAGCAGGGTGCCGAGCAGAAGGGCTACAAGAACGACGCCGACCAAGAGCAGAAGAACGACCAGTACCAAGAGTCCGAGCAGAAGGGCTACGACAACGACGCTGAGCAAGAGCAGAAGAACGAGCAGGACCAGGACTCCTCGCAGAAGGGCGCATACAACGACGCTGACCAAGAACAGAAGAACGACCAGTACCAGCGCTCCGAGCAGAAGGGCGCACACAACGACGCCGACCAAGACCAGAAGAGCGAGCAGGACCAGGACTCGACGCAGAAGGGCTACAACAACGACGCCGACCAAGACCAGTCCAGCAGTCAGACCCAGGTCGTCTACCAGGGCTGAACGAGTTCCTACCGATTCACGATTGAACACCGACTCGACCGCTGACCGTGTGCCATCGTTTCGGTCGTCGAGTCAGGTACGAGGCCGAGTCGAGAAGTGATTCGACCTCGACTGCGTTCTTTTTTCCGTCACCTCGTCAGAGCCAGCAGCGCCGCTGGGAGCGGCATCGACCGACGAAAAGCGTGCGCGTCAGTGCCGACTCGCGGGTCGGCGAGTCACCGCCACGGCAACAGTTGAAGGAGACGCTCTCGAAGCGGGCGCGTATCGGCTTGTCTCTTCGCGTCTGTCGTCCGTGAGACGGAGACGGCACGTTCCGCACGGTCGAAGACGGCGGTGACGCGCGAACGGACGGGATGGACGTCCGTCTGCTGTTGTTTCGGTGTGACGTTCGTCTCGGCGAGGACGTGCTCGTACCGGTGGATGATCTCTTGGTGGTCGGCGTCGCGTCGCGCGAGTTCGCGTTCGAGGGCGGCGACTTCGGCCTCCAGTTCGGTGATTCGCTGGGCCGCCTCGTCGGCGTCGTCGGGCGAGTTTCGTGAGTCTCGTGCGTCTCGCGAGGGGTCAGGGCGAGACTGCGACCCGCCGTCGTGAACGGCGAGACGTTGGTCGCGCACCGTCGGCGGGTGAGGGGCGTCCACGTCGCTGTCGCTGTCGGTTGGTCGCGTCCGGTCGCCGCGAGCGTGACTCACGGTCCCGGTCGGCAGGCTACTCGAAGGCACACACGTGAATAAGTAACACACCGTGAAAAGCGTGCGTCAGACACCCGTCACGCGGGGGGAGACGAGGAGACGCGCTTACCGGCCGAGCAGTCGCTTCAGGATACCGCCACGACCCGACGACTGACCTTCGAGATGTGACAGTACCTCGTCGGTGTCGTTCGGGACCGGTTCGGGTTCGTTGCCGGCCTCGAACGCCGCATCGGGGTCTTTCAGCAGGTGGCCCGTCGTGAGACAGACGACGTCTTCGTCCTCGTCGACGACGCCACGGTTGGCGAGTTTCTGGAGGCCTGCTACGGAGGCCGCAGAGGCGGGTTCGACGCCGATGCCTTCCTTGGCGAGTGCGCGTTGCGCCGACGTGATGGCGTCGTCGGAGACGGCGACGGCCGTCCCGTTCGTCTCGCGGATACCGGGCAGTGCTTTCGGCGCGTTGACCGGGTTGCCGATGCGGATGGCCGTCGCCTTCGTCTCTACCTCCTCCCAGCGACGGACTTCGTCGGCGTCGTTCTCGATGGCCTCGACCATCGGCGCGGCCCCCTCGGCCTGGACGCCGGTGAGTTTCGGCACGTCACGGGGGTGGAGTGCGCCGGCCTGGACGAGTTCTCGGAACGCCTTGTACAGCGCAGCAGTGTTGCCCGCGTTGCCGACGGGCAGGACGATACGGTCCGGGTAGCGGCCGTGGTCCTGACGGAACTCTTCGAGAATCTCCAGGCCGATGGTCTTCTGGCCCTCCAGTCGGAAGGGGTTCAGCGAGTTGAGCAGGTAGGCCTCGCCGCGGGCGGCGAGTTCCTGGACGATGTCGAGACACTCGTCGAAGTTGCCGTCGACTTCGAGGATACGCGCGTCGTGGAGCGCCGCCTGCGCAATCTTTCCGGCGGCGACTTTGCCTTCGGGCAAGAGGACGAGCGTTTCGAGACCGGCACGCGACCCGTAGGCGGCGAGTGCGGCCGAGGTGTTCCCGGTCGACGCACACGCGAGTCGGTCGACACCGAGTTCTCGGGCGACGGTGACGCCGACGGTCATGCCTCGGTCTTTGAACGACCCCGTCGGGTTCATCCCCTCGTGTTTGATTCGGAGGCGGTTGACGCCGACGCCCTTCTCCAGTCGAGGGACGTAGTGCAGCGGCGTCGACCCCTCCGGGATGGAGACGGCATCGTCGAACGGGAGTGCCGCCGAGTAGCGCCAGACGCCGTCTCCGTCGAAGTCGTCCCACGTCGGGAGAGTCGAGTAACGGACTTCGAGCAGGCTGTCACAGTCGTCGCAGGTGTAGCGGACGGCTTCGAACGGGGCGAACGTCTCGCCGCACTCGATACACTCCAGCCACATCCCGTCGACGGCGTTCTCCGGTGCTTCCGGAGCCTCCGTCGAGAGTTCGAGACTCATTGGTTCGGTGGTCGTCGCGGTCCGTCAAAAGGAGGGCGGTTTGGGGAAATTTGGCGACGGGTGACGAGATGTAGCGGTAGGGTCAGGAGTCCTCGCCGAACCCGTCGATTGCCGCGTGGACCGTCTCGACCCACTCGTCGAGTGCCTCGTGGAGCATCTCCTTCGCTTCGTCGAGCGGCGTCGCAGTGTACTGATAGACGTAGCCGCCGGGGTCGAGCAGGCGTCGACGACGTTCGACCAGCCCTTTCTCCAGCAGGGTCGTGAGCGACCGGTTCACGTTGCTTCGGTCCCGGTCGAGTTTCTGGGCCAACTCGGCGACGGTGCTTCCGGGGTTGTCGCGGAGGACGAGATACGTTCGGCTCTCGTGGTCCTGAATCCCGAAAACACACGCGAGTACGTGCTGGAAGCTGGGGTCCTCGGTCTGCAGGAGGTCCTCCATATCCGACCGGTCTGTCATGGCACACCATTTGCGACGACCGGAATTAAAACTCTGCGTTGGCGAGGTGCGTGCAGTCTGGGTGAGAGGTTCGGGGAGCTACTCGTCGCGCCGGCCGTATCCCATCCTGTCGATACACGTACGCATCCCCTCTTCGTCGGGATGTCTGTGGAGCGTCGTCGGCGTGTCACAGTAGTAGACGTCGCCGTCGATGCGGAGCGTCACCTTGTGGACGCCGCCGAGCATCTCCGTTTCGATGACGACACGCCGTCCCTCACGAAGTGCGTCCAGAATCTCGTCGGCGGACAGTTCACCCGCTTTCGCGTGCAACGGTTCCGGCATCGACTCGAAGCTAGTGAGCCGTCGTTATCACTCTTGACGTTCGTGACCCTCCGTTCGGTCGATAGCAGCGACGAACGCCAGCAGCGCGACGAGTGCCAACACGAGTGCGAGGAGTGCGCGACCGCCGCTCGGCACCGACAGCGGGCCGAGTCCGTACATGGCGACGACGGCGACGACGATACCCACACCGACGGCGAGGGCGCTCCCCGTCGTGTGGACGACTTCGCCTCGCCGCGTCTCTGCGTCGACGCCGAGTTGTCGACCCAGACCGACCGCGTTCTCACCGAGGTCCCAGACGAGCAGCGCCGCGCCGACGGCGACGAACGTCACGAACGGCGGGACGCTGCTGACGGTTCCCACGAGAGCCGCGACGAACAGTAGACCGCTGCCGATGGCGAACCCACCCGCTTCGGGCGGGATGTACCGACTGTTCGTCACCGACAGCGCCGTTCCGACGACGGCGAGGACGGCGACGAGTGCGGCGACGAGACTACCGAGTAGCGTCGTCCCGAGTCCGAACACCTGCGTCAGCGCCGCTGCCGACGACTCGGGGTGGAACGGAGCGGTGACGAGCGTGGCGACCATCGGCACCGCAGTGAGTACACCGAGAGCGACGCCGACAGCGACACCCCCACTGGCGTGTGCGAGCGTCTCCGGCGGGTCGTCGCCCGCCCAGACGACGAGCACTCCACGGAGGTAGTCCGCGAGGACGATGCCACCGAGGACGGCGAGCACGACGGCGAGCGGGACGTGGACGACACCGGAGTGCAGGAGGAACCGGAACACGTCGCCGAACACGGCAGTCAGGTCGAGGAGCGTCGCGAACAGATGACCGCCACCGTCGCCGAGTGCGACGACGACTTGTACGCCGAGCAGTCCCAACACCCACCGCGGAACCTCCCACGGTTCGGTCGCGAGGTGGCCGAGCAGTTCGCGCTGCTCGGGAAGCCACGCGTCGGGCGTCCAGCGGTCGAGTCGCGGCAGCGCACGGGCGAGCAAGAGCGAGACGAGGAGGACACCGATTTGGACGGAGACGAACGCCGCGAAGTCGCTCGACCGGACGACCGTCTCACCAACCTCGGCCACCCACGCGACGAGCGCGGCGGGCAGACCGAGTGCGATGCTCGCCGTGACGACGGTGAGTATACCGACCGCGACACTGGAGTGGATGAGCGTTCGGAACAGGTTCTGTCCGGTGTCTTCGTCGAGACCGGTCGTCGCGTCGAGGGCGACGGCCATCACTGCGAACGCGGCGACGGCGACGAGTACCGAGGCGACGTCGGTGACGGCGACGGCCCCGACGAGGAGCGCCGAACCGACGACGACGCCGAGACTCCCGACCGCACGCTGTTCGTTCGACCGCGTGTCGAGCGTCTTCGCGCTTCGACCGACGAGCACCGCACCGCCGACGCCGACGAGGCCACGAAGGAGTTCACCGGTGCTGGCGACGAGGACGAACGCCGCGACGGCCGCGACGACGAGCGCCAGCGACGCGCCGAACCGACTGGCGGTCGTCTCGAACTCCCGTGAACCGCGGGTCACGGCGACCACCTTACGGCGGCCCGGTCGACGGCAGTGTAGAGCGGTTCGTCGGGCGACCACTCCACCACCCGAATCTCGCGGCGTCTGAGCTCTGAGAGCCGTCGTTTTCGGCCCATCCGGGAGACGGTTCCGCCGAGCGTGTCACCCGAGAGGTCAGGCGTGACGACGGTGACGGCGTGGCCGTGTGCCTGCAGTCGCCGGACGGCCGTCGTCGGGTCGTCGTCGACGAACGGCGAGAGGAACACCACCTGCGCGTCACTCGGGAGGCGTTTCAACAGCGCGTCGAAACCCCAGTCGGCCGTCCGAGAGCCGAAGAAGTCCGTCTCCTCGGCGGGCGATTCGATGGTCTCGAAGAACTGTCCGACGCGAAGCGCCTGGTCGCGGCCGGTTCCGGGCGTGAGATACGACTCCTCCGGCCCGTAGAGGGCGGCCCCGACGCGGTTGCTGGCGTTCAACAGCGCCTCGGTGAGACGCTCGCCAGCGTAAGCCGAGAGCCACACGGCGTCGGGTTCGCCTTCCTCGCGCACGACGTGTGCGTCGGGTCGGGTGTCGACGACGACGACCACCGTGGCGGCGCGCTCCTGTCGGAAGAGCACCGTCGTCAACTCGCCCGTCCGGGCGAATCGCTTCCAGTCGACGCGACTCATCGGGTCCGAGGGTTGGTGTTTGCGGGTCGCGTAGAACTCCAACCCGTGACCACCGGAGTTCGTCGCGACACGGCCGCTGCTGGTGATTGTTTGACTCGTCAACGAGACGTGTTCGAGACCGGCCTCGCAGGTCAGCGTCGTCGGGACGGTCACCGTCGCACGGCGTTCGGCCGCGCCGCTGACGTTGCGGGCGGCGACGACGGTGTCGCCGAAGGCGTGACTGCCGCGGTAGGCGCGGACGGTGTAGACGACCACGTCGGACTCGCCGGGGCGGAGACTCGTACACACGCGCGGACTGCCGTCGACGACGGTGACCTTCTCCGGAACGCCGTCGACGACGCGGAGGTCGGCGACCGAGTTCTCGTCTTCGTTCGTCACCGTGAGCGTGACTTCGACTGTCGACCCCGGCGACGGCGAGGTGTCGCTCAGGGTTCGCTCGAACGTGAGGTCGAGCGTCGGCGGCCGAGTCGCGTAGCGATAGCCCGCGTAGGTCAGTCCGACCACGGCCGAGAGGAAGACGGCCGGGTTGCCGACGAGGACACCGGTCGCTCCCGCGAGCAGGCCGACCGTCAAGCCGACGTCCCAGCGAACGGGACTCGTCGCCGTCGACGACTCGGTCGTTACCCTCGCGCTGGTCGAATCCGGCCGACGGGGCGACCCGTCCGAACCGTCCGAACCGTCTGCAGACGAGGAGACGTCGGCTGGCGAGTCGGATGCTGGCTGCACGTCCGACTCGACTCCGTCAGACGCCGCCGGAGAGTCGTCGTCCGCATCCTGCGCTGTCTTCGGGACGTGCGTCGTCGGGTCGCGGGTCATCTGGCCGTAGTCCGTCCAACTCATCGGCGCTCACCGCCGTCGAGTGCGGCGATTTCGTCGACCGTCGCTTCGACGTGTCGCCGGTAGGAGTCACCGCTGGCCCAGTCGCGGATACGAACGCTGAGCGGCAGGTCCGCGGCGTCGGTGCCACCGAGGAAGCGCGCGGCACGCGGCGAGTCGGTCCACGTCCCCACCGCAATCGCGTCGCGGGCGACCTGCGGCGAACACCCCTCGCGTTCGGTGATGACCGCGACGGCGGCGTCGTGGAGTTGCGTCCGCGTATCGCGGCGGGAACGACCGGCCTTCCAGTCGGGGAGGTCCTCGTCGCTCGTCGCGAGGTCGATGGCCCCGCCGACCGTCCGACGCTCGTCGTAGTAGGCGAACTCCGGCGGGCGCGTCGGGAACTCGACCGGGTCGGCGTCGTCTTCGCCAGCAGAGCCACGGTACAGTGCCCAGACACCGAACCCACCGGCGACGGCACCCGCGAAGAGTACCGTCGACCGGTTGGCGACGAGCGTCCCGGCGGTCCACGTGACCGCCGCGGGAACGTACGCGGCCGGGAGAAGGGCGACGGCGACGGCGAGCAGGAACGACAGTGTGCCGACGGCGAGCAGCAGTTCGCGCGTCGAGACGAGACGCTCGGCACGGCCGACGAGGCGGCCGACCAACCGGCCAGCACTCCGAGTCACCTTCATCGGTCTTCACCTCTGTCGAGAATCGAGCGAAGCGCCGCCCGCGCAGACTGGACCCGGTCGGCCGTCGACGGCCGGTCACCGTATCGCGTCTCTTCGAACAGCGCGGTCAACCGCTGGACCGGCGTGGCCGGCAGTCCGGCGTCGATGGCGGCGCGAGCGTACTCGCCCGGTGTCGTACTGCGCCGGTCGCGAATCGGGACGAGTTCGACCATCGCCGTCCACGCCTCCTCGACGGAGCGCGGGAGGCGGGGGCCGTCGTCTTCGTCTCCGCCGACGGGCGGCGAGGCCACGGATGTAGCGTCGTCGGCGTCGTCGCTGGAGCGGCGGCGGAACGACCCGCCGGTCCGCGAGAGACCGTCGAAGACCGAGAACAGGCCGCCGAAAGCACGCGGAAGCGTGACGAACAGGCCGCCGAGACCGGCCGTCAGGAGGCGCGCGGAGTTCGCAACTGCGCTGGCCAGTCCGGAGGCGACGGTGCCGAGGCCGCTGCCGACCTGTGCGAGTGTGCTGCCGAGACTGTCGAGGAGTCCCGGTACCGACGCCGAGAGGCCGACGACGAACGTCATCGTCCGGCGCGGAATCGCGCCGACGATGGAGCGCAGACGCGATTGGAGTGCGGGAAGTTCGACACCGGCGATAGAGAGGTTGGTGTTACTGCCGAGCGGGACGAGGAGGAAGCCCGCGAAGCCGACGAGCACGACGAAACCGGCACCGACGATGGCGACGACGATGTCACCACCGCCTCCGCCGTCACCACCGTCACCGACCGACGTGGAGTTCGACTCGTCGGGCGTTTCGGTCTGTGTCGTCGGCGTCGCTGTCTGTGGTGCCGCCGTCGGGGTGTCGTCTGCACTGGACGGTCCGGAGTCGACCGCGTCGGGGTCGGTGATTCCCGGCGAGTCGAGCGAGCTATCGATTGGGCCGCCACTGCCGGTCCCGGTGGGGTACGCGCCGAACCCCGTCGCGGGAAACAGCGACGCGGCGAAGGCGACCACCAGGACACAGAGGAGGGCGAGGGCAGCGCGAGCGGGGTCGTATGCCACGATTTCCATCGGTCGTAATGCGTTAAAATCCTTGTCCCTGAGAAAACATTTATGCGAGCATGTCATCGTACCGACTAAGGATGTCCAAGGACACCGCCCTGACCCTCCGAATGCTGGGGACGCTCACACTCGTCCTCGGTGCGAACCTCCTCTGTGTCCTCGCGTTCGCGTTCCTCCTCCGACCGTGGGTGAGTCCCGTGACGACGGCACTCACCACGTCGCTTCCCGGCGCGCTCGCGATGCTCACAGAGTGGACACTGCTCGTCGTCCCGTTGCTCGTCGCGTTCCTCTGGTTACAGCTTCGCTACGCGCGAAGCGAACTCCTCGACGACGTCGACGCCCTCGACGTGACCCGCGAGACTCACCCCGAGTTCGTCACGCGACTGACTCGCTTGTCGTCGCAGATGGACGTCAGCCGACCGACGCCCGCCGTCGTCGACTCGTCGATTCCGAACAGTTTCACCGTCGGCAGTCCGCGACGGGCCACCGTCGTCGTCAGCACGGGGCTGCTCGATACGCTCGACGGCGACGAACTCGACGCCGTCCTCGCCCACGAACTCGCGCACGTCCAGAACCGCGACGCCGCCGTGATGACGCTCGCGTCGTTTCTCCCGACGCTCACGAACGGCGACTACGACGTGTTCGAGCGACTGGACGAACGGTTGGGCGGCGCGTCGATGCTCGCCTTCGGTGCCATCGCCGTCGTCGGCTACGTTCTCAGTCTCCCACACCTGCCCGGCACGCCGCTGAGCGTCACCTCACTCGTCTCGTTCGTGCTGATGCTCGCGCTGACGGTGCTGCTCGGTGGCGTCGCACTCGGTCTCTTGGCCTCGCCGGTGGTCTTTCTGAGTCGTCGTCTCTCGCGTCGCCGGGAACTCGTCGCCGACTACGCCGGTGCGCAGGCGACGGGCAACCCGACGGCGATGGTCAGCGCCCTCCAACGACTGGAAGATACCGAGTCGACGCCGACGAGCGACCTGCGAGCGACCGAGACGGTCCGCGGTCTCTGTTTCCTGCCACACGGGTTCGAGGCGGGTGGCGAGACGGAGTTCCGCGTCTCGGCGCGTTCGCATCCGTCGACGGCAGAGCGAATCGAGAACCTCCGCGAACTGACCGCGTCGGTGTGATGGCTGTGACGGTGTCGGACCACGCCCGTCAGCACCGCTACCGCGTGATTGCCGCCCTCGTCGTCGCTCTCGGGGTACTTGTCGCCGTGCTCCCGCTCGTTTCGCTCCCCGAATCCAGTGGACCGATGGCGTTCCTGATCAGTGCGGTGCAAGTCGTCGCAGGCGTCGTCGGAGCCGCCGTCGCCATCGCCGGCGTCTACTCATATCGGACGGGAAACCCGCAGGCCGCAGTCGCGGCCGGACTGATGATTGTCGGATTCGTCGCCGTCGGTGCAGTCGGTGGACTCGTCGAGACCAGTGGCGGCCCACTCGTTCCGATATGGGTGTGGATGGTGTCGATACTGGCTGTCGTCCTCGGGTCGCTCGCGGTGTCAGACCGGGTCAGAGACGGCGGAGAATAGTTCAGTGAATCTGTACCAGCGCCGGGAGCCCTCTCAGTTTCGAGTCGACTTCTTCGAAATCCACTCCAAAGTACGAGCGCCAAGAGCGCTTCAGTTTCGAGTGGATTTCGAGTCCAACTTCGACTCCGGTGGTTCGACCCCTTCGACGGCTTCCACCGTCGCCGTCTCCTTCTCGGTGTCGACGTGCCAGCGGTCGATTTCGTTCTCGTACTCGCCGAGGCGCTTGCTCACTTCGTCTTTCAGGTAGTCGTCGTTGACGTTCACCTCGAAGATGAACGTGTCTTCGCCCTCGCCGCGCGTCGTCTTCTGGATGTTGGCGCTGACGAGTTCGTTGTCGAAGTAGTAGGGCGCGAGTTGGGTCATCACCTTGCGGTAGACGGTTCCCTCGACGGCGCGAAGCGCCTTGCGCCCGGCGGAGTCGGCGGCGCGCGCGACGTGGTTGATTGAGTCCTGCCACGATTCGAGCGCACCTTCGTTGTCGCCCTCGCCGACCTTCTCGTACGACTCGGAAATCTTCTCACCCGCCGTCTGGAGGTCCTCGTCCGGTGCTTTGCCCGCTTTCTCACCTTCACCCTCACCGACGGCGGCCTGTTCGGCCGTCTTGTCGTTGACGTCCTCGTTCAGCCGTTCGTGCGCCTTGGGTCGCCACTCGTTCCAGTTGTCGAACGCGGCGCCATCTGCTCCCGCGTCGTGGAGCGCGCGAGTGATACGCTCGCCGTGCTCGACGATGTCGCCCCACGATCCGCGCTGTTTGAAGCCGGAGATGCTCTCTTCCATCCGTTGCACTGACTACGTGTTCGCGGCCTATAAAGCGTAACCGGCCGAGACTGTGGTATGCTAGCGTCTCTCTGCGTCTATCTGCCGTAGATGACCCGCGTCGCCACGTCGTCGAGGCGAGACGTGAGCCCCCCGAACCACGCCGCCGGTGACGTCGCTCGCAGTTCGTCGTCGTCGACTTCGATTCGGTCACCACCGAACGGGTTACGGTCGGCGCGGGCGGCGCGGGTGGAAGCCTCTTCGTCCTCGTCGCCGCCGTTCTCCGTGAAGTCGACGACGGAAGACATCGCACACCGGCCACACTGTTCGGTCTGTTTACCCATGGGTCGTTCTCACACAGTCGTTGGAGAACCACACTGGTAAGCGTTGTGACCGTGCAGCGCCGTCCGTTTGGCCGCTCGATACGCGACTGAGAGACGCAACCGGGAGACGACGCCGAGAGTCGAACCCCGACGGACTTTTGTGTGTTTACTGCTGTCTCACCACATATGGGATACCGAGTCGTCGACACAGACGCGGTCGAACCGGCACCCGACCGTCCGTGTGAACAACGTGCGCTGTCCGAGGAAGGCGGGTTGACACAGATGGCCGTCAACCGCTTCGTCGCCGAACCGGGCGAGCAGATTCCGCTGGCCTACCACTATCACGACGACCAAGAGGAGGCGTTCTACGTCCTCTCAGGAACGCTCCACGTCGAGACGCCAGACGAGACCTACGAAGTCGGCCCGAACCACCTGTTCACGGTCGAACCGGGCAGCCCACAGCGAGCGTTCAACCCCGAAGACGCCGACAGCGCCGTCGACGTCGTCGCCGTCGGCGCACCGCCAAGCGAGGGCGACGCCCACGCCTACGAACCCGAGCAATGAGCGCCGACGAGCGGCGTGAAGAGGGAGCGCCCGAACGGGAGAGCAACCGTGTCGACGTCGAACTCCCCGACGACGTCCCCGAGTGGGACGACGAGTACTTCGACCGGGTCGGTGCGAACCTCGCGTTCAACTACGACCTCGAACGGGACCGAACCGTCCGCGGCCGGACGTTCGAGATGTTCGGGACGATGCGCGTCGAGAGCGAGAAGCACTTCTTCCATCCGGCGTTGAACTACGCGAACCACACCTCCGAGGAGTATCTCTTCGCGCAGCGTCGCACCGCCGTGACCGTCGCCGACCTCGAAGCGCTCGTCGAATTCGCACACGAACTCACCGACCACCCGGAGTGGCTCGTCGCCGACGAAGAGCACTACGGCACGGACTTCACCTTCGTCCTCGTCGTGCCGTCGATTCCCGACGACGTCCGCGAGTTCGTCGACGGCTACAGTGACCGAAACCTCCTCAAGTACGGCTACTACGGACACTACGAGGTGAACCTCGCGGTGGTCGCACCCGACGACGAGACGGTGGTCGTAAGTGAGAACGCCGACGTCGTCCGCGCGTTCACGCTGTGGGGTGCGCCGTCGACCGACGAACGCGGTGGCTTTCTCTCTCGACTCTTCGGTCGACTCCGCTGAGACGACCACGAGTCGTCACGAGTCATCACGAGTTCTCCGAGTTCTCACGAGCTATCACGGGCTATCACTAGTCGCCTCAGTCTCACGAGTTCCACAGTCGACACTCGGAGACGAGTCGCCGTGAGATGTGCAGCGGACAGCCGCTAACGAGTGAAAAAACGACGAAAAGAGTCGGACGAAGAGCGACGGTCAGTCGTCTCTGGGCGACCCGCCGTCTGCGACGGTGGTTCCGCTACCACGACCGCGAGCACTACTGATGCTCTGATAGCCGATGACGACGAGCGCGAGCGCCAGTCCGATGAGCGTGAGTGCCAACACGATCTGGACGACAGCCGAGAGCTGTGCGAACAGGGTCGGTGCACCACCCCACTCGCCCTGGATGAACTTCACGTAGAGGTTGTCGTGGAACGCCAGCCAGCCGAGACCGAGGACGGTGATGAAGACCATCAGCGCCATCGGCACACCGGTGCTGATGAGCTGTTTGCTCTCGTCCCAGTTGGCGAGCCACACCGTCGCGGTGAGCAGTGCAAGGGCCGCCAGCAGCTGGTTCGCACCGCCGAACAGTTGCCAGAGCGTCAGCCACGACCCGCTGGTGATGAGGATGTACGCCGGAATCCCCTGAACCGCGGCGTTGCTGTAGCGGTTCGTCGCCGCCTTCTGTATCGACGTCTCGGGCGTGCCGACGATCTCCTCCATCATGTAACGACCGAGACGGACGGCCGTGTCAGTCGACGTGAGCAGGAAACTCACGAGCACGAGCGCCATGAACGGGCCGCCGAAGGTCGTCGGGATACCGAAACTCGTCAGGATGATACCGCCACCCTGTGCGAACGTCGGGAGCGCGAGGCCGATACCGCCGCCCACGTCGGGCGAGACGATGGCGACCGTCGAGAGCGCGACGATAGCCAAGAGCCCCTCGCCGAGCATACCCCCGTAGCCGATGACTCGGGCGTCGGACTCCTTGTTGAGCTGTTTCGACGTCGTCCCCGAGGAGACGAGCGAGTGGAACCCGCTGATGGTCCCGCAGGCGATGGTGATGAACAAGAGCGGGAACAGCGGCGCGCCGGAGCGGCCGATGAACCCGTAGAACGGTTCGAGGTTGGTCACGAGCGGTTGGCTCGACGTCCCGAGAACGGTGCCGACGATGATGGCGAGTAGCGCGCCACCGACACCGGTGTACAGCAGGAACGACGAGAGGTAGTCACGCGGTTGCAAGAGCACCCACACCGGGAGGGCGCTCGCGAGCGCCCCGTAGAGGATGATGATTGGCACCCACGCGGCGGTGTTGGCTCCGAGCGACGCCGCACCGGGGAGCCACGACCCACTCATACCCTCCAACAGCACGAACGTCTCGGCAGGTGCGCGCGCCGCCGGTTCGAACAGTGCGAGCGGGTACAGAATCCCGAGGTAGACGCCGACGAACATCGCGACGACGAACGCCACGGTACCGGGGATGAAGGGGAGATTCAGTTGGTAGAGATACCCGCCGAACAGGACGGCGAGGCCGATGTAGATGAGGCTGGCCGTCGCGGCCTCCGGGTACGCGTTGAACACGATGGCCACGACGAGCGCGAACACGGCGACGACGAGGACGATGGTGAGAAAGGCGAACCACAAGAGCATGTTCTTGCCTCGCTCGCCGACGTACTGGCCGATGATGTAGCCGATGGACTTCCCCTCGTGTCGGAGACTCGCCGACAGCGAGACGAAGTCGTGGGTCGCGCCCAGAAGTGGGTTACCGATGGCAATCCACAGGAGTGCGGGAAGCCATCCCCACACGACGCCGGCCGTAATCGGGCCGACGATGGGTGCGCCGCCCGCGATACTCGAATAGTGATGCCCCAAGAGCACCGGTTTCTTCGCCGGAACGTACTCCTGTCCGTCTTCGTACTTGTGCGCCGGTGTCGTGTTTGCATCGTCGAGTTCGACGAACTGCGCCAGGTACCGGGAGTAGCCGAAATACCCCAGGCTGAACAGTACGAGTACCGCCGCCACCAGCCAGATGATCTGGACCATGTTACGTTACCACATCGTGCATGTGTGTATACCACATATAAACATTAGCTTCCAGCGCCGTGTGTCTACAAGGGACAGACGTGGTCTTCTACACGATTTCGAGAGATACCCTCGACTCGGGAGCAAAGATGTATGCAATATCGATTAATATTTACCCTCGATATAGTCATCTCTATGATTCTGGTTCGACGTCGACGTCTATCTCTGCGGCAACCGTCGTCAGCAGGTCCCCTTTGACTTCGGCGACGCGAAGCCCGATTTCGGCGACGACCGGAACGTCGAACGTGTCGTGCAGTTCTCGAAGGCGCTCGCGCTCGGTTGCGACGCGCTGGCGCAAGAACTGTGCGCCGATACCTTCCTCGTCCTCGCCCGGTTCGGGTGAGAGTTTGTTGACGACGAGTCCCTGCACGTCGAGGCCGTAGTCGTGCAACCTCTCGACGGCGCGGCGCGTCTCGCGGATAGAGAGTTCGTCGGGGTTGACGACGAGGAAGAACGCCGCCTCGTCTCGCAGCACCCGACCTGCGAACTCGAACTGCTCCTTTCGCGCCTCCAGTCGGGCGATGATGGGGTCGCCGTCCATCATCCGCCGTGGTTCGTTGTTGCCGATGGCGGCGCGCTCGAACAGTTTGACGCTCTGTTTCCGCTTCATCAGGAGGCGTTCTATCCAGCCTTCGAGGAACTCCGGAAGCGAGAGGAGTCGAAGCGTCCCGCCCGTCGGCGACGTGTCGAAGACGACGCGGTCGTACTCGTCGCTCTCTCGCATCACCTCGATGAAGCGGTCGAACAGCGCCGACTCGTACGCACCGGGCGTCTGGTGGGCCATCTCTATCTGTCTGTCTATCTCGTTGACCATCCCGGCGCTCACCTGGTCGCCGAGTGCGCGCTTGGTCTCCATCAGGTGACGCTCCACCTCGTCGTCGGGGTCTATCTCCATCGCGTCGAGACCCCCGACGCCGTCGACGGGTTGGGGCGTGTCGCTGAACTGCTGGTCGAACACGTCGGAGGTGCTGTGGGCCGGGTCGGTGGAGACGACGAGCGTGTCGAGGCCGGCGTTCGCGCACTTGAGCGCGTAGGCGCTGGAGACGGTGGTCTTGCCGACGCCACCTTTCCCGCCGAAGAAGACGAACTTACGCATCAGAAGTGGTACTGCTGCCCTTTGCGTTCGAGGACCGACCCGCGGTCCCACATCCGCCGCTCCCACGCTTCGAACTCGTCTTCGAGGTAGGGCAGGAGTTCGGCGGTGTAGTACGAGACGGGACTCGGGATGCCGAAGGCGTCGGGGAAACACGCGAGCATAAACGTGTCCTCGATGTCCTCGGCCTCCTTCTCTATCTTCTCGTAGGCCGGATGGGAGATGAGGCCGTGATAGAGGCCACGGAGCCACTCGTCAAGGAGTCGGCGGAACTCCTCGATGCGGTCTGCGGGTGTCATGTGGTGACAACCTCCCCGTCTCGCGGGCAAAAGGGTGTCGGGAATCGGTCAGCGGTTGGCGTACACGACCGGCGAGATTTATTAGCACACCTCGACGAACACGGGGTATGGCTCGTGACGCGATTCCGGTGACGATTCTGAGCGGGAGTCTCGGCGCAGGCAAGACGACGCTGCTCAACCACCTCCTGCACACCGCCGACCGGGACATCGCCGTCCTCGTCAACGACATGGGCGAGGTCAACATCGACGCCGCCCTCGTGAGCGACAGTTCCGAACTCGACGTCGACGACGGCGTGACGGAGTTGTCGAACGGCTGTATCTGCTGTGAGCTACAGGACGACCTGAACACCGCCGTCGTCCGACTGGCGAGAGAGCGCGACTTCGACCACCTCGTCGTGGAGTCGTCGGGCATCAGCGAACCCGAACCCGTCGCTCGCCTCTTCACCACCGGGTCGCGGGCGGCGGCGCTGTACGAGGTGGATTCGCTCGTCACCGTCGTCGACGCTCGTCTCTTCTACGACACCTTCGGCGGCGATGAGCGGGTGGAGCGCCGCGGCACCGCGGACGACGACACTCGCCCGCTCTCGGACCTCTTGGTCGAACAGGTAGAGTTCTCGAACGTGGTTCTCCTGAACAAGCGAGATCTGCTCTCCGAAGACGAACTCGACACCGTCGAGGAGTTGGTGCGAACGCTCCGACCCGACGCGGTGATACTCCGAAGCGAGTTCGGACAGGTAGCCGCAGGGGAGTTGCTCGGTCGTGGTCTCTACGACCCCGCGACTGCGGCGGACGCCGCCGGATGGAAGCAAGCACTGAACGAGGACGACGCAGACGAACGGGAGGATGCACACGGCGACGGCCACACACACGACGACCATAGCCACGGCGACAGCCACGATGGTCACGACCACACCGGTCACTCCCACCCTGACGAGATGTACGGCGTCACCTCGTTCGTCTACCGTCGCCGCCGACCGTTCCATCCACAGCGACTCGACGCGTTCCTCTCGTCACTTCCCGACTCGGTCGTCCGCTCGAAGGGGACCTGCTGGGTCGCCGGCAACGACCACCAGCAGGTGATGGGACAGGCCGGCCCCTCGGTTCGCGTCGAGGCGGGCGCACCGTGGGTCGCCAGCCTCCCCGAACTCGACCAGAAGCTCTACCGCTCGAACCGGAAGAATCTGGAGTGGGACGACGAGTGGGGCGACCGAAAGACGGAGTTGGTGTTCATCGGACAGCGGATGGACGAAGAGAGACTGGTCGCCGCACTCGACGACTGTCTGTTGACCGACGCCGAGATGGACGGCGAGTGGACGTTCGAGGACCCCTTCCCGCAGGAGCAAGGCGAGTCCGTCGTCGTCGCGGAACCGACCGTCTGAGTCGCCAGTCGTCTCTCTCGACTCAGCGGAGGTCCGTCGCCAGCGCGTCGAGTGCTCGTTTCAACTCGCCTTTCCGCTTCCACGCGGCGAGGCGGTCGGTGAGGCTAGAGAGCGGCAACCCGAGACTCACCGCCGACCACATCGTCACGCGAGCACCGTCGTCTTCGGCGGTGACCGAGACGCGTGTCTCCATCTCGTCGAACGGTCCCGCCTCGCCCTCCTGCGTGTAGGAGAGACCGTCCGCGAGTTCCTGGAACCGAAGCGCGAGACTCAGCCCCCGCGACCCGGCGGTGACGACGGTGGTGCCGTCGTCCTGTTCGTCGACGTCGACGACCGAAAAGCTCCCCTCGTACTCGACGAGTGCGGCGGGCGTCAACGCCCGCTGAACCTCGGCGGGCGTCGCGCGGACGAACCGCGACACCTCGACTTCGTGCATGGCTCTCCGTCTCGACTCGGGGGAGAAAAAGCGGCGGGGTCGACGGGAGCGATGCACGAGTGACTATAAGTTCCGAGGTTCACCACAGGACGCATGGCCAACTCGCAGGGGGACCCCCGCGTGCTGTTCGTGATGAACCTCGTGTTGTCGGCGCTGTTCGCGTCCGCCGTCGTCTGGGGACTCGACTACATCGGTATCCTGTCGTTCACCGTCGAACTAGTCGTCGCCGCCACCGCGGTGTTGATGGTTCTCACCTACCTCGTGATACGATAGCTGGCGAACAGGATTCAGCGGGCGAAGGATGCAACTTATGTCGCTCGGCGTACCGCGTTTCACACAATGCCTATCGAAGACCGAGACGACGCGCATCTCATCACACACGCCCTCGCCAAAGACACCCTCTCGAGGCTCCGAGACGTCGAAACCGAGCAGGTCGCCTTCCGGAAGGGCCTCGTCAAACTCGGCCGTATCTGCGGCTACGAAGTAATCGACGGCGCGATGGACACCGAGTACGTCACCATCGAGACGCCGCTCCAAGAGACGACAGGCGAGCGCGTGAAGGGCCTCGACAACGTGGTCATCATCAACGTCCTTCGGGCCGCGACGCCGTTCGTCGAAGGACTCCTGAAGGCGTTCCCCCGCGCGAAGCAGGGCGTCATCAGCGCCGGGCGCAACGAAGAGGCCGGCATGAACGAGGATGGCGAGTTCCCCATCACCATCGACTACGTGAAACTCCCCGAAATCACCGAGAAGGACACCGTCATCGTGGCCGACCCGATGCTCGCGACGGGCAGTACGATGTGTACCGTCCTCCAGCACGTCCTCGACGAGGCACCCGCCTACGAGAACCTGTTCGTCCTCTCGGCGGTCAGCGCCCCCGACGGCCTCCTTCGCGTCGGTGAGCAGTTCCCACAGGCCGACCTGCTGACCGTCGCCATCGACGACTACCTCAACGACGAGGGGTTCATCGTCCCCGGCCTCGGCGACGCCGGTGACCGCGCGTTCCGCACGAAGTAACACCGAACAACTGTTCGACGTCGATTGTTCTCTCCTCGTTCTGCCGCGTGTTCTGTAGTCTGTCGGTCGGTCAGTCGTCGACGACGGCCTGTGGCTGTGAGGTGGTCGACGTCGACGATTCCTGTTGACGCGCCCGCGTGACCGACTCCCAGCGCATTCCCGTCCCCTGGAGGAGACTCGCCATCGTTCGGAGGATGACGAAGTCGAGGAACTGCCGGTAGCCGAAGATGTGGAACGGTACGTACGCGAGGAGTCGGAAGTCGTGATTGGAGAGGTCCAGTGCCATCGCCGAGACGACTGCGAGCACGAGCAGGAAGTACCCCGCAGCGAGGATGACATCGAACAGGCTCCCACCGAAAATTGCTGAGACAAGCGTCACCGTGACGAGGAGACTCGCGAACGGGACGAACAGCAGTGAGAGTGCAGACAGCGGGAACGCGAAGCGGTGGAGGAACCCGTACTGCGGGCTCGTGAACACGTCGCGGTGTTTGAGGAGCGTCTGTATGTTCCCGCGCGTCCAGCGGAGTCGCTGGTTCAGCAGGTCGCCGAGGGAGAACGGAGCCTCTGTGTAGACGATACTCTCCGTCAACTCGACGCGCCATCCAGCTTTGATGAGCCGGACGGTCAGATCGAAGTCCTCGGTGACCGTGTCGGCGTCGTAGCCACCGACACCTTCCAATGCCTCTCGACGGAATACACCGAGACAGCCGGGTACCACCATCACCGTTCCGAGGTAGGAGAACGCCCGACGGAGCGTATTGATACCGAGGACGTACTCTAACGCCTGCACGCCACCGACGATACCCTGCGGATTGTCGATGACGACGGTGCCCGCGACGGCACCGATGCGCGAATCAGATTGAAGTCGGGCGACTGCTCGCTGGAGGGCTGTCGGGTGGAGCGTGCTGTCAGCGTCGACCCCGACGATGACCTCTCCACGGGCACACGAGAGGCCAAAGTTGAGTGCAGCGTGTTTGCCGCCGTTGGCGCGGGTGAAGACCGAGACGCGTTCGTTCCGGTGACTGGCGGCTTCCGTATAGGTGTCGTCGGTGCTCCCGTCGTCGACGACGATGACCTCCAGTCTGTCTGTCGGATAGTCGGAAGCGAGAACGGACTGGATACAGTCACCGATGTAACTCGACTCGTTGTACGCGGGGGTGAGGACACTCACGAACGGCGTATCGGCCAACGTATCTTCATCCGACTCACGACGACTGTGAGCCTGTGCGATAGTCATCGGAAAGACGACGAGGACGAGACAAGCGACGACGATGAATCCGCCGAAGATGGCGAAGTCGAACGGTTCGGGCGTTCGCCAGCCGAACACCAACCCCCCGGTAACCACGAGCAACGTGAAGACGACGACGGGCCAGACGGAGAGACGCATCGGTCTCGTGGCTGCCGCTCGAAGGCGCCCGTCGATTACGAGCACGACGACCCACGGCAGGCAGACGGCGACGACCAGCGCGAACGCCGCGGCTTCGACGGTGTATCGCTCGACGAAGACGAGCGTCCCGACGAGCGCAGACGCGACGAACGCCGACGCGACGACCCACCCACGCAACGGGAGTCCGACGCCGAACAACGTGTCGAACAGGCGGGGCCAGCGAACGGCACCGAAGAGGAGTCCAGCGAGGACGGCGGCGAAACCGAGCGGTGCGAGGACGAGCGCGAGTGGGAACAAGGCGACGCCCGCGAGGAGGACGAAGAGCAAGACGGCCAGTTGGGCAGGCGCACGGACAGCCCACTCAGCAGCGTGGTCGTGTGGTCGTTCAGCGGGCATCAGTCACACTCGCCAGCCTGTAGTGCAGATGTCGTGAGCGGGACACCGTCGAACCGACGGTTGCACCCCGAACAGCAGAAGAGAAACGCGACACATCGAAGGTGGTCGTTGGTCACAGAGAGCGTCGTCTCACACTTCGGGCAGTCTATACGTGTCTCGATGCCGCCGAACCGGGCGGCGACGTCGACGAACCCACACGTGGTGTGTTCGAACACGCCGACGCGGCGAACGTGGCCCGAACGACAGGACGGGCAGTCGGCCTGCGCGACTCGTCTGGCTCTCTCCGTGGCCTCAGTTCTCTCTCTCGTCGAGTTCGAGGCTAGTTCTGTACGTTCCATCGTTGGTGGAGAGAAGAACATCTCAGTATATCGGTATGTTTTGCTGGCCAGAGAGAACGAGGACCGGGCCGGTTGGACGAGACTGCTTACCCAACCGGGATGGCGTCTCCTACCCGTCGAAAAACGTCGGCAGGCGTCGCGTACTCACGTCCGTGTAGAGCAATCTGTCTCGCATGAATCGACGCCGGTTTCTGGGGTTGAGCGCTGCGACGGGGGGCACCCTCGTCGGAGCGATGGGGATGTCGCGAAGCGTAGCGAGCACAGGTACGACGCGAGCAGGTGACCTACTCGCCGGTGTCTCGGTACAAGAGCCGATGCTTCGAACGCTCGACGGGTTCGACCGCTGGACGGGGACGCCACACGCCGTCGTCGTCTACTACGCGACACTCGGGCAGTCTGGACCAGAACGGCGAGAGACGGTCGAGCGACTCGAAGCGACGTGGGCGCACGGTCACGTCCCGATGTTGGTGTTAGAACCGACGATAGGGTCCATCGAGTCGACGCCGACGACGATTGCCACCGACGTCGCCGCCGGAGACTACGACGCCGAACTGGACGCGTGGCGTGATACACTCACCGGGTGGCTTCAGCGAGGGTTGGGTCGCGCGAACCGACGCCTCTATCTGGAGTTTGCACCGGAGATGAACGGCGACTGGGTACCGTGGGGTGCCCCGGCCGGTGGGTCGACACCGGACGACTACGTGGCGATGTTTCGCCGTGCGCACGCCCGACTGATGTCGAAGGGACTCACCCAGTCGGAGGTACAGTGGGTGTGGGGTCCGAACGCCAAGGGTCGCGGTGGCATCGCGATTCAACACTACTTCCCCGGCGACGACGTGGTCGACTGGGCGGGCGTCAACGGGTACAACTGGCATCGCTGGGGCGGGTGGAACACACCTGCAGAGATTTACGGCAAAGCACTCGAACAGATACGGAGCGTCACGGACGCGCCGATAGCGATTACCGAAGTCGGCTGTTCGAGCGACGTCGAAGACGGGAACGACACAGCGCGGAAGGCCGTGTGGATTCGTGAGTTCTACGACTACGCGGTGGCCGAGGGTATCAAGATGGTGTGCTGGTTCAACCACACGAAGGAGACGGACTGGGGTGTCTTCGGCGGCCCCCGCGGCACGGAGACGTGGACGAGCGGTGCCGAGACGGTGTTCGTCTACGACGCCTACCGTGAAGTGCTGAATCGACCGTCCGTCCTCGGTGCGCATCCGACGGACCGACGACGACTGACGGAACGCGAGTTCCGTGGCGCGTTCTGAGCGGTACGGAACGTGAGTAGGGTGTGACCCGAACCCCCTCGCTTCGGGTCGAACCCCCGTCCCCGTCGGGCGCTCTTCGTTCGACCCGACCGACTCGAAACCGTCCACCTGACCGTCTCTTTGTCAAACGTAGTCGTACCGGCAGAGACGTGTTACTCGGTCCGTTCGGCCTCGTTGTCCGTGTTATCTGTGTCGTCCTCGCCGTCTTCTGTTGCAGAGAGGCCGTCGTCGCCGCGGTCCAACGCGCGCGGTACGTCGTGGTGACTGGAGTAGCCGTCGAACCAGCGAATCGTTCTGTCCAATCGGTCGACGACGTGGCTGGGTTCGCCCGAGCGCGAGAGTTCGTGTCCCTCTCGGGGGTAGCGGACGAGTCGCGTGTCGACGCCGAGTTTCTTCAAGAACAGATAGAACATCTCGCCGTTGTTGACGGGAACGCGGAAGTCGTCGTCCGCGTGCATCACGAGCGTCGGCGTCGTCACGTTCTCGACGTGCGCGACGGGCGACTGCTGCCAGAGGAACTCGCTCTCCTCCCACGGCGTCGTTCCGAAGTCCCACTCGACGAGTTTGAACGCGTCCGTCGACCCGTAGAACGACGAGAGGTCGTAGACGCCGCGTTGGGCGACGGCGCCGGTAAAGAAGTCGGTGTGGCCGACGAGCCATCCGGTCATGAACCCGCCGAAACTCCCGCCCGTGACGAAGGCGTCGTCGCCGTCGACGTAGTCGCGTTCGCAGACGAGTTCGACGCCCGCCATCACGTCGCGCATCGTCACGGCCCCCCAGTCTCGCTCGATGGCCATCGCGTGGGACTCGCCGTATCCGGTCGACCCACGCGGGTTCGACCAGAAGACGACGTACCCGCGCGCCGCGAGCGTCTGGAACTCGTGCCACATCGTGTCCGTCGTACTCCACATCGCGTGTGGACCGCCGTGAATCTCGACGGCGAGTGGGTACGTCTCCGTCTCCTCGAACTCCGGCGGCGTCAAGAGCCACCCCTGAATCTCGTGACCGTCCGACTCGAAGCGGAGTTCCTCCGGTTCCCCAATCGCCCGGTCGGCGAGATAGTCGGCGTTGAGGGTGGTCAGGCGAGTGGTGTCGTCATCGTCACCGTCGCCGCCATCACCGCCATCGCTCCCCTCGCGCGTGGTGAGAAACACGTCGCCCGGATGGTCCCACTCGGAACGAACGACGGCGACGTTCTCCTCGGCGACGCTGAATCCGGTCGTGTGACCCGTCGTCGTCGCGTTCACCGGTGACTCGCTCCCGTCGCCGGCGACGGAGCGAACGACCACGTGGCCTTCGTCGGGGGTAGCGAAGAACACGCGCTCTTCGTCCGGGTCCCACGAGAACCCAACGTCGAGGTCGACCGTCCGGTCGAGGTCGGTCGTCAACAGTGTCGACTCTCCCGTCTCGCAGTCGTACAGTTCGAGGTCGGTCTGTCGCATCGACAGCCCTTCTTCGGGTGTTCGAGGGTAGACGACGCGACCGTCTTCGGTGGCGGCGAGCAACGCCCCCCAGCCAGTCGTCTGCGTGACGAGCGTCTCCGTCTCGGCGTCGGTGTCGAAGGAGAGCACGTCGATGACGGCGGAGTCGTCGAGTGGTTCCGTCCTGCTACTCGCGTAGTAGAGCGTCGTCTCGTCGCCCCACTCGACCGCGTAGTGGTCGTACTCGGCGTCGGTGACGCGGGAGACGGTGTCGTCTGCGAGGTCGGCGAGGTAGACGTGACTCTGTGCACCGTCGGTGTACGTGGTCCCTCGCCGGTAGACGAGTCGGTCGATGACTCGGGGGTCCGGCGTCTCGCGTTCGTACTCGTCTCCGTCTTCCTCGCTACCGACGTCGCAGTCGAGACCCGCCTCGCGTTCTGTCGCCGTCGTCGACTGGACGAACGCGAGTCGTGTCCCGTCGGGACTCCAGACCGCACCGACGACGCCGCCGGGGACGTCTGTCACCTGTCGTGCCTCGCCCCCGTCGGTCGGCAGCACCCACAACTGCGGTCGGTCGTCGTCGGCCCCGCGGGTGCTGACGAACGCGAGTCGGTCGCCGCTCGGACTCCATCGTGGCTGGCTGTCGACGCCCTCGCTGACGGTGAACTGTCGTGGGTCGTCACCGCCGACAGAAACGACGTAGACCGTCGCTTCGTACTGCTCGTCGCCGTCGGGAACCGACCGGACGAAGGCGACTCTCTCACCGTCCGGAGCGAGTTGTGGGTCGCTGGGCTTGGCGAAATCGTAGTAGTCTGCCGTGGTAACGGGGTGCATGACACGCCTCTCGGGCGTGAGTCGAATAGTCTTCGGAAAGCGGAAGCGTCCGGCGAGGCAGTCGAACCCCTCTATTTCCGGTCGAAATCGACAGACTGCGCCGCGGTATACGGTACGAGAGTGGGAACGAAGCGAACCGCTGATAGCTCCATAGAGAACTGTTCACATTGGGTCCGAACGTCCCGAAGACACCATCAGAAAGGATAGCTCCCTGAAGATTTCTCGACGTATAGTGTGCAAACAAGGTCAAAGTTGCTCGATAAGTGAATATCGTCAAGGAATCGGCTAGCGCGTCTCGAAAAGCATGGACAAGCATAAGTACTGACTATCAGTATATAGAGGCATGGATAAAGATATCAACCGTCGTGAGTTTATCGCAGCGGCAGGTCTCACAGGTGTCGTCGGATTGGCTGGCTGTGCCAGTGGCGGCGACGGTGGAGACGGTGGCGATGGTGGCGACGGTGGAGACGGCGGCAGTGAGATGACGGATACCGAAACCAGTGGCGGTGACGGTGGCGACGGCGGCAGCGGTGGAAACAACCAGCTGACGTGGCACGCCGGCGGAACCGGCGGCACGTACTACCCGCTGTCGAACCAGTTCAAGAGCATCGTCGAGGCCAACACCGACTACACGCTGCAGGTGCAGTCGACGGGAGCCAGCGTCGAGAACGCTGGCAGTCTCGGCAACGGTAGCGCCGACTTCGCGCTCCTCCAGAACGACGTCGCCTACTTCGCGGTCAACGGCGAGGGTATCGAAGCGTTCCAAGGGAACGCCATCCCGAACATCAAAGGTGTCGCGACGCTCTACCCGGAGACCATCCACGTGGTGACGCCCGCGAACTCCGACATCCAGTCGGTCGAAGACCTCAGCGGCGCGGTCATCAACACCGGTGACCTCGGCAGTGGGACGCAGGTCGACGCACGCCAGATTCTGCAGGCAGTCGGCATCGAAGACTACACCGAGCAGAACACCGACTTCTCGCAGGCCGCAGAGCAGATTCAGAACGGCGACGTCGACGCGGCGTTCGTCGTCGGCGGATGGCCGGTCGGTGCCATCGAAGACCTCGCGAACAACAGCAACATCCGTATCGTCGAAATCTCCGGCGACGCACGCCAGCAGGTCAAAGAGGCAGGGTCGTACTTCGCCGACGACGAGATTCCGGCGGGCACCTACAGCGGTATCGACGAACCGGTCCAGACCGTCGCCGTGCAGGCGATGATTGCGACGAACGAAGAGCAGTCCGAAGAGGTCGTCCAGTCGGTCACCGAGGCCATCTTCGAGAACACGGACGAACTCAACATCAAGCAGGACTTCATCAACGCCGAGAGCGCCCAAGACGGGATGTCCATCGAACTCCACCCCGGCGCACAAGCGTACTTCGACTCCGCCGGAATGGGCGGCAGTAGCGGCAACGAGTCCACGGGTAACGAGACGATGGGTAACGAGACGACCGGCAACGAGTCGAGCTAACGCGACTCGGACAGTCGCCTCTCGACTCGCCGTTCACTGACCTGTACAGATGCACTTTCGACCAACCACCTGTTTCCTGTGCTGCCCATGAGCGACGCATTCAGCCGACGGACAGCGAGCGTCGTGTTCGCGTCGGTACTCGTTCTCGCAGCAGTGCTCGCCGGCGGAGCGGCAGCGATGTCGCCCGAGCGGGCGCTCGTCGTCGAGGACGCCGACACCGGCGAGCGACTCCTCGTCGAACCGATCGAGAACGGAACCACGGTGACACTCGCGTACAACCACAGCGTCGAGGGAAGTCCCGTCCGAGACGTCTACGCCGTTCACGGCGACCGACTCGTGATGACGCGCATGGAGTTCGCGTCGTACGGCTGGGGGTTCCCGGCGCAGGCGAACGTCACCCGAGTCAACGGCACGTTCGTCTCGCACCCGGACGACGTTCGACTCACCGAACTGTACGTCTCGCCGGGCTACGTCGCTGGACACGAACTCTACGTCGGCGAGAAGACGTACGACCTCGTCGAGCGCTCGAACGGTGAAGCCGTTCGAATTCACATCGAACACCGCAGTATACTACAACGCATGATGCCATGACCACCGACGACCAACCACCGGAAGACGAAGAACTCTCCCAAGAGGAGCAACAGGAACTCATCGACGAACTAGAGCGGAAACGGAGCCTCCGCGGTGTCGCCGCCGTCGTCGTCGCAGTCGTCGGGATTCTCTTCTCGGCGTTCCAGATGTGGCTCGCTGCACGCGGGTTCATCTTCGAGGTGACGCTGCCCGTCGTCGGGACGTTCCGTCTCGCCGCACTCCAACCGCTGCAGATTCGCGCGATTCACGTCGTCTTCGCGCTCATCCTCGCGTTCATGCTCTATCCGGCGACGTCGAGCGACGGTTTCTTCTCGCGACGACTCTCGCCGGTCGTCCCGAACCTCGACAGCCGTTTCGGCGCCTCGCACCCGATGACGCGAGCGGCGACGCGCGTCCGCTCGGGGGTTCGCTGGGTCGTCGCCGACCCGCACCGCCGGCGAGTGACGCCCGTCGACATCCTCTTCGCGCTGCTGTCGATGCTGACGGCGGCGTACATGATAACCGACTACGACGAGATTCAACGGATGCGTGCGCTCGGTCTCGGGTCAGGTCGCACCATCGCCGAAATCTATCCCTTCCTCGCCCCCGTCGTCGACGTCGTCTCGGCGCTCGGCATCCCGCTCGACCAGACGTCGTACGCGACGGTGCTGGGTGCAATCGGCGTCCTCCTCGTGCTCGAAGCCACGCGGCGGACACTCGGAACGCTGCTCATGAGCATCGTCTCGGTGTTCATCCTCTATGCGCGCTACGCGAGTAACATCCCGCAGGACCTGCCGTATCTCGGCATCCTGTCGACGCCGTCGGCGTCGTGGGACTCCGTCATCCAGAACCTCTGGTACAACACCGCCAACGGTGTCTTCGGCGTTCCCGTCGAAGTGAGCGTCCGGTACATCTACATCTTCGTCCTCTTCGGAGCGTTCCTGGAGATGAGCGGTGCCGGGCAGTGGTTCATCGACCTCGCGTACTCGATGACCGGGTCGCGGAAAGGCGGCCCAGCGAAGGCGAGTATCCTCTCGTCGGGGTTCATGGGGACCATCAGCGGTTCCTCGATTGCGAACACCGTCACCACCGGTGCGTTCACCATCCCACTGATGAAACGCTCGGGCTACCGTCCCGAGTTCGCCGGGGGTGTGGAAGCCTCCGCCTCCTCCGGGGGACAGATTCTCCCACCAGTGATGGGAGCGGCGGCGTTCCTCATCGTCGAGTTCGTGGGTGTCTCCTACGACACCGTCATCATCGCGGCGGTGATTCCCGCCATCGTGTTCTTCTTCGGCGTCTGGGTGATGGTCCACCTCGAAGCGTCACGCGCGGGTATCGGTGGCGTCGACCCATCCGAACTCATCAGCATCACGAAACACCTGCGTAGCGGGTGGTTCTACCTCGCACCCATCGGACTGCTGCTCGTCTACCTCATCGGTATCCGATACTCGGTGTCGCGCTCGGCGTGGTACACCATCGTCGCCATCGTCGCGCTCATCGCACTCGTCGCCGCCTACAACGAACAGAACCGTCTCCCGCTGTTGGGCACTATCGGTGCGCTGTTCGCGCTCGAAGCAGTAGCGAACTTCCTCACTGGCGCAGGACTCGTCGGCGCGATAACCGGCGCTGGTACCGGTGGCGTCTCGGCCCGTGCCGCGCTCGACGCCGCGGCCGGCCAACTCGGTATCATCATCATCCTCGTGAGTGCGGCGTTCCTCGTCGCACGGCCACGCCTTCCGGCACCGCTCTTGGAGTACGACGGTGCCGTCGACACCGCCGCCGAGACGACGGCCGACGCGTTCGGCCGCCAGTCGCTCGCCAGCAACAACGCTTACCGCTTCGGGACGTTCGTCCTGAAGGCGATGGAGTCCGGTGCGCGGACCGCGACAGTGGTCGTCATCGCCGTCGCCGCCGCGGGCGTCATCCCCGGCGTCATCAGCGTCTCCGGTCTCGGACCGAACCTCGTCGCACTCATCGAGGCCGTCTCCGGTGGGTCGCTCATCTTACTGCTCCTCATCACCGCCATCTCCTCTATCATCCTCGGGATGGGGATGCCGACGACGGTGACGTACATCATCCTCGTCGCACTCCTCGGCGGCGCAATCGCGGAGCTCGCAAACATCCCGCTGTTGGCGGCGCACCTGTTCATCCTCTACTTCGGTGTCATCGCCGACATCACGCCACCGGTGGCCGTGGCGGCCTACGCCGCGTCCGGGGTGGCGAAGTCCGACCCGTTCAAGACGGGTATCGAGGCGTTCTCGCTCTCGCTCAACAAGGCAATCGTCCCGTTCGCCTTCGTGTTCTCGCCCGGCATCCTGCTCATCCGCGGTGAGAGCACCGAGAACTACCACATCCTCACGTTCGCCGACGTGGCCGACTTAGGCTACTTCATCCCGGAGGTGGTCGTCCCCATCGTCGGGTTGTTCCTCGGCGTCCTCGCACTCGGGCCGACCATCATCGGCTACTTCTACTCGCCGGTGAGCGGTGTCGAACGCGCCCTGTTCGCCGTCTCGTCGATTCTGCTCATGGCGCCGCAGATGCTTCTCGACCCGGTGTTCACGTTGTTCCCAGGTATCGGCGCGACCGCCGGCGTGCTGACACTCGACCTCGCACTGCGCGTCGTCGGTGGACTCCTGTTCGGCGCACTGACGTTCAAGAACCGCGAGAGCAGCAAGCGCGGCGAGCAACCGAGTTCGGTCGGCACTGGCTCGGAGTCGCCCGCAGAATAGTCACTTCCTTTTCACTCGATTCACTCGATTTTTACTCGATTTCGACGCGGCCGCTGGTCGCACTTCTGAGTCGGTCGCGTAACGCCTCGGCCTCGTCGAGCGGCACTCGCACCTCGAAGCGCACGTCGGACTCGTAGGCGGCGTCGAACTCGACGCCGGTGCTCTCCAGAATGCCGCGCACCGTGCCGGAGTCGTCGTACTCGGCGACCACGCCGAACCGCTCGTGCGGTACCTCCTCGACGACGCCCGCCGCCTCGACTGCCTCTTTCACCGCTCGACTGTAGGCTCTCGCCAACCCGCCGACGCCGAGGTTCGTCCCGCCGTAGTAGCGCGTGACGACGACGACGACGTTGCGAATGTCCTGTTGGACGAGCACGTTCAGCGCGGGTTTACCGGAGGAGCCAGTCGGTTCGCCGTCGTCGCTCTGGTACTCTCGGAGCATCACGTCGCCGGGCGCGCGCTTACTCGACGCTTCTCCGGCGGGGACGCGATAGGCGGGGACGTTGTGCGTCGCGTCGGGGTGAAGTGCGCGAATCTCGTCGACGAACGCCTCCGCCTCCGCGACGGTGTCGGCGGGGGCGACGTAGCCGATGAACTCCGAGCCTTGCACCTCGAACGATGCCTCGGCGCGGTCGGCGACGGTGCGGTAGGCCTCTGTCATGTCACTGACTGGCCCGGGAGACGGCAAAAGAATTCGCACACTCGGACGGCAGACGTAGCTACTCCGTCGCCGTTTCCACAGGTAGACTGCGGACGTAGCCCACGACAGCGACGAGACCAGCGGCGACGAGTGAGACGACGCCGAGCGCCGACGCGACGAGACCGAAGAGAAGGCCGTCGGGGAAGTTGAAGTCGTCGACGTGGAGGTTCACCCAGACGGCGTAGGTGGTTCCCTGCTTCTCGACGAGCGGTGCGTCGGGTACTGGCTCGTCGGACCACAGGCGATAGCCGAACTCACCGTGTTCGGTCGCGTTCCGAATCGCGTCGAACGTGGCCTGTTCGGCCGGGGGGAGTGACTCGTAGGACACCGAGAGGTCACGGCGGACGACGTCGGCGATGACCGAGTCGTTCGCACGAGTCGTCCGGACGACAGTCGTCTCAGCCTCAGTCGAGAGACGGAGGTCGTACACGCCGTCGCGGGTGCTGTCGTTCGTGACGAACGGATACTCGTCGTCAATGGCGGCGAGGTCGGCACGAACCGAGTCGTTCCGCGTGGTCGCTCGTCCCGTGTCGACGGCGTCGGCGAGGACACGGCGAGTCGCGTTGGGCGCGTCGTAGTCGGTGGCGACGTGGCGGTACCGCAGGGAGTCCGCACGGAAGGTGACACGACTGGCGTAGCGGTCAGCGAGGAACGTGTCGTTCGAGGCGTCGACTGGGGTCGCTACGTAACCAGACGACGACCGATAGCGGTCCGGGCCGGTGACGTCGTCGAGAGCGAAGACGTAACCGACGCTGGGTGTGAGGAGGACGCCGACGACGAGGAGGGCGAGGGCGGTTCGTCGATAGTTCACAGTGAGCGAGAAGAGCGTCCGTGGTAAGTGTTTTCTCCGTCGCTCAGCGGTCGGTCACTCCGTGCCGTAGCCGCCGGCCAAGAGACCGAGGAGCGACCCCGCGCCGACGAGTTCGACGACGATGGAGAAGAACGCCACCGGGTCGTCGACGAAGTGCTCGACGACGAGCGAGAGCGGTGATTCGTGGGTGTGACCGCCGGGGACCGTGCCGCCGTGGTCACCGAGATGCCACCAGACGTAGCCCACGACGTAGCCGAGTAAGATGACGACGCCGAGTGCGAGGAGTGGGCGAACCGCTCGGTCGAAGTAGAGGCCCGCGAGGACGACGAGGAGCAAGAGTGCCGAGGGGACGAACAGGTAGCCGCGTGGGTCGTAGAACTCCCAGAGCGGGAGGTACACGACGAGCATGGGGACGCCCATCCAGAGGTGGACGAGAGCAGAGACGAGCGTCCCTTGCACGCCGAGGAAGTGCAGTACCGATTCGGTCGTCTCGTTCATACGTGCGCTGGAGGGTGGAAGGACAAGAGCGTGTCTATCTGTCGAAATCGAGTGGTACGCGCCTCGAAAGCGGAGCCTCAGAACTCGACCTTACGGACGAACGGGAGGTTGCGAATCTCGACGAGCAGGTCGCCGGGAATCGGGTCGTCGGTGACGACGTAGAGTTTCGGGTCGTCGGTGAACTCGGGGTCTTCGCTGATGGTCTGGCGGATGCTGATGCCCGCGTCGGCGAGCATCGTCGTCACCTTCGCGACGATACCCGGTTCGTCGGCGTCCTCGACTTCGACGGTGAGGACGGTCAAGTCGAGAACAGGAGCCAAATCCATCAGACTCGGAATCGACGAGATGTTCTGGAAGATGCGCTTCAGTTCCGGGTCGGCGAGGATGGCGTTCGTCGTCGAGTCGACGACGCGGCGGTCGACACCTATCTCGCGGGCGATGCCGGTGTTCGGAATCTCGATGCCGCCGGAGACGACACGACCCTCGTCGTTGACGGAGAACCCACGTTCGAGGAGGAGGCGAATCACGGCCTGTTGGCTCGGACTCCCCTCGAACTTACCCATGATTTCGTCGAACATCCTTTCCGTGAAGGTTGGCCAGTGGGTGCTTTAATCGTGCGGGTGTTGGTCCACGGCGACCACCCACACTTTTCGTCTCCTCTCTCTTTCTCCCGGCCATGCGCGCACTCAGTTCGTGTGACTTCTGCGGCGACGACGCCGCGGGAACGTTCGAAGTGGTCCCCGACGAGTTCCTCCAGACCGCCGCCGACCAGCGACGAATCGCCCTCTGTGAGGGCTGCCGGACGACGCTCGAAGACGTACTGGAACCGTTTCTTCGGGGAGAGACGAGCGAACAGAGCGACCAAAGCGACGCCGAGGCAGTTGCGAAGACGGCGGCGACTGTCGAGAACGACTCCTCCCGAGACGACAGCGACCAGTCGCCGACCAGCGCCGCCGTCGACAGTACGGCCCGTGCCGAGGGAATCGCTATCGGACGTTCGGAGATGGCTGACGAATCCGACGTGGACGAAGCCGACGACGAAGGTGTGACACTCGGCGACGACGCCGAACAGACGAACGACGTCGGCGACGAACCCGACCAGTTCCGGAAGGTGATGCGTCTCCTGAGCAACCGCGAGTTCCCCGTCGACAGAGCGGAGTTCGCCGAGTTGACCGCCGGAGCCTACGAGATGGAAGACGACCACGTCGCCCGAATCATCGACCACGCTGTGGAGCGCGGTGTTCTCGTAGACGACGACGGGACGTTGCGGAAGAACTAGGTCCTCGGCGATTCGCGGAGCATGAGCACCCCCAACGCAGCGAACCAGACGAGTTGTGTCAGTCCGAAGACGCCGCCACCGACTTCACCGAGCGCTGGGATCGCCGAGAGGATACCCGCCGCGCCGACGACGATGCCGAGGTAGTTCACCGCGCGGTGGAAGGCCGAAGCGCGTAACGCGGCGACACTGACGAGGAGCGTCCAGACACCGCCGACGACTTCGTTGCCGCCGCCGAGTCCGTCGACGACGGGCGTGAGCGTCTGCCAGAGCGTCGCGGCCTGCGCCGGGTCCGTGCCGTAGAGACCGACGACGGCAGACACACCGATGTTCGCAATCATCCCGCTTGCGATGACCAGTCCGGCCCAGATGAGTCCAAACGCCGTCGCCACCTGCATCGTCACCGGCGCGTCCGCCTTCAACCGGTCGTAGAGCGCGAGCGCTAAGACGACGAGAACGGCGCCGAAGACGACGTAGGAGAGCAAGTTCATCACGTACAGTCCAGTCTGGTTGTCGACGAGTAGTCTCGCCATCTGCGCCGGGTCGGTGACGCTCGCGAAGTCCAACACCACGAGGAAGTACACGATTGCGGTGAGATACAGTGCCGCTTCGACGAGTGCCGCGATACCGCCTGCTCGGTGTAATCCACCCACGCCGAAGGTCCGGGCTCGAGTCTCCGGTTCGACCGCCAACCGACTTGTCGATGCCATGTGAATCACTCTCTCAGAAGGCGAGAAAGAGTCATAAAGATAGTAGGGACCGTGATAGCAGTGATTTTCCGCGATTCGAGAACGACCAGTACGGACGCGTTCAGAGCGCGCCTTTCGTACTCGGCGTATCCCCTGCACGTCGCTCGTCGATTCTGGTCGCGTCGTCGAGACTCCGGGCGAGTGCCTTGAACATCGCCTCCACCTCGTGGTGGGCGTTGTCGCCCTCGACGCCGACGTGGAGCGTCAGACCGGCGTTCATCGAAAGCGACATCGCGAAGTGTTCGGCCATGTGGCTGGTGAAGTCGCCGATAGACTCCTGGGAGAAGTCGCCCTCGAAGTCGAAGAACGGACGGCCGGAGATGTCGACGACGACCGAGGCGACAGCCTCGTCGAGGGGAACTTTCCGGTCGGCGTAGCGGACGATGCCCTTCTTCTCGCCGAGTGCTTGCTCGAAAGCTTCGCCGAGGACGATGGCGACGTCTTCGACGGTGTGGTGGTCGTCGATGTGGAGGTCACCGTCGCAGGAGACGGCGAGGTCGAACAGGCCGTGTTTGGCGAACGCTTCCAGCATGTGGTCGAAGAAGCCGACGCCGGTGTCGACGTCGGCGTCGCCGGATCCGTCGACGGCGAGCGTGACCTCGATGGTCGTCTCGGCCGTCTCGCGAGTCACCGAGGCGGTTCGGTCGGTCGTCTCTGACATATCGGAACCTCGGGGTGGGAGGCCTAATACGGTTGCGCTCGGCGTGTGCAGCCCTCGTGTGCCCGTCGTCTGACGCGCGTCTGCCTTCAATTGATATATCAAGAGTTCGAAACGCGTGCAATGAAACGGCTCGTACTGACCGCAGTGACGTTCTGCATCGGCGTTCTCCTCGTGAGTTCGCTGACGGCCGAAGGCGTCGTGTTCGGCCTGCCGCTCGTCTTGCTGTCGGTCGTCGTGAGCGTCAAGAGCCTCTCACAGACGCTCTGGGACGTCGTGTGGCGGACGGCGTGAAGTTCAGACGTCCATCGCCTCACGGAGCGTGAAGCGCCCCTCGTAGAGCGCCGTCCCGACGACGACTGCCGCCGCTCCTGCCTCCCGAAGTGTCTCGATATCGTCGAGCGTCGCGACCCCACCCGAGGCGACGACGGGGATATCGACGGCGTCGACGACGCCCTGTACCACGTCGGTCTGAACGCCGTCTAACTGGCCCTCCACGTCGACGTCGGTGAACAGAATCGCACCTGCACCCAATTTTTCGTAGCGCACTGCGGCCTCTGCTGGGTCGAGACCGGTCCCCTCGGTCCACCCCGAGACGAGTACTTCGCCATCCTTCGCGTCGAGACTCACCATCACACTGTCGGGGTGTTCGTCCGAAATCTCTTCGACGATTTCGGGGTTCTCGATGGCCGCCGTGCCCAGAATCACGCGGTCGACGCCGCGGTCCAGCAGGTCGACGGCGTCCTCGGCCGTGCGAATTCCGCCGCCCAACTGGACGTCCACGTCGACGGCGTCGAGGATGGCGTCGACGGCCGGGGCGTTCTCCCGTTCGCCCTCGAACGCGCCGTCGAGATCGACGAGATGGAGCGTCTCCGCACCCTCGTCGACCCACCGCTCGGCCGCTTCGACGGGGTCGCCATACGTCTTCTCGGTGCCACGCTCGCCTTGGACGAGTTGGACGACTTCGCCGTCCTGCATGTCGACGGCGGGGACGACTTCGAACTCGGGGAAGTGACTTCGGGTCATGGCTACGACTGTGTACGAGCGCGAGTAAAGGAAACCGGTTGCGGCAGCGTCGCCGTCACCGAGGTTCGGCGGCACCGCCGTCGAGTCGTGGCAGCGTCGGCCTACTGGGTCGCGGCGTCGATGGCCTGTTCTAAGTCGGCGACGATGTCGTCGGCGTCCTCGACGCCGACGGAGAGTCGGACCATGTCGCTCGTGACGCCCGCGGCGGCCAGTTCCTCGTCTGAGAGTTGCTGGTGGGTCGTCGACGCCGGGTGGATGACGAGCGTCTTCGCGTCGCCGACGTTGGCGAGCAGCGAGGCGAGTTCGACGTTGTTCACCGTCCCCTTCGCCGCCTCGTAACCGTCAGCGAGGCCGAAGGTAATCATCCCGCCGTAGCCGCCGTCGAGATACTCGCTGGCCTCCTCGTGCGTCTCGTGGGAGTCGAGGCCGGGGTAGTTGACCCACGAGACGGCCTCGTGGTCGTCGAGGAACTCCGCGACGGTCTGGGCGTTCTCGCAGTGCTGGCGCATCCGCATCGGCAACGTCTCCAGTTTCTGCATCGTCAGCCACGCGTCGAACGGCGACTGCTGGTTGCCGAGGTCACGCAGGCCGCGGGCGAGGGCGGCGTAGGTGAACGCCGCGTCGCCGAAGCGTTCCGAGAAGTTGACGCCGTGGTAGGCGGGGTTCGGTTTCGCGATTTCGGGGTAGTCGTCGG
This sequence comes from Halogranum rubrum, assembly GCF_900114455.1. Lineage (GTDB taxonomy): Archaea > Halobacteriota > Halobacteria > Halobacteriales > Haloferacaceae > Halogranum > Halogranum rubrum. The sequence goes on from NZ_FOTC01000005.1 coordinate 82,673, forward strand.
CGTACTCGTCCCACGGGAACTCGCCGCCGTCGACGACGACGCCGCCCACCGTCGTCCCCGACCCGTGAATCCACTTCGTCGTCGACTCCCAGACGAGGTCCGCGCCGTGCTCCAGCGGCTTGCAGAGGTACGGCGTCGCGAAGGTGTTGTCGACGACGAGCGGCGTCCCGTGGTCGTGGGCGATGTCGGCGATGCGCTGGATGTCCGGCGTCACGAGCGCCGGGTTGCCGATGGTTTCGAGGTGGACGTACGCGGTGTCGTCGTCGATGGCCTCCTCGTAGGCGTCGTAGTCGAGTGTGTCGACGAAGCGCGTGTGGACGCCCCGGCGTTCGACGGTGTGGGTGAGGTAGGTGTACGTCCCGCCGTACAGTGAGGATGCCGAGACGATGTTGTCGCCGACAGAGGCGAGGAGGAAGGTGAGGAGGTCCAGCGACGCCATCCCCGAGGCGGTGGTGAGCGCCCCGACACCGCCTTCGAGCGACGCGAGTCGTTCCTGCAGCATCGACGACGTGGGGTTCATCAGCCGCGAGTAGATGTTACCCGGTTCTTCGAGCGCGAACAGTCGCGCGGCGTGGTCGGCGTCGTCGAACACGTACGACGTCGTCTGGTAGATGGGTGGGGCGCGGGCGTTCGTGGCCGGGTCGGGCGTCTCTTGACCGGCGTGGAGACTCCGCGTCGCAAAGCCACGGTTCTCTGTGGGGTCGTCCTGTGACATGGTGGTCCACGAGTAGAGGTGCAGATGCGTAAAACCGTACGACAGTCACAGGTGCTGCCACCGTCTGTGACGCGACGCCACGGCGACGTTCGAGCGGCTCGCGCTACCCCGAGAACAGACTCGTATGGACGGGCGCGAACTCGGGTTCGCCGCCGTCGTCGTCGTCGACGGTGTCTGTGACCGCTCGCCCGCGAACGCCGTCGTGGAAGAAGTCTCGCAGCGGCGGGCCGACGTTCTCGGGTTCGACGAGGAAGGCGTCGTGGCCGTGGTCGGAGTCGACGACGTGGTGGGCGACGGGGACGTCGTCGGCACGGAACGCTTCGGCGACGGACTCCGATTGGGCCGTCGTGAAGTGCCAGTCGCCGGTAAAGGACATGAGTAACGCCTCACCCTCGAACGCGGCGAGTGCGGCGGCGTCGGACTCGTACCCCTCCGAGAGGTCGAAGTCGTCCATCGCTCGCGTCAAGTAGAGATACGAGTTGGCGTCGAAGCGGTCGACGAACTTCTCGGCTTGGTAGTCGAGGTACGACTCCACGTCGCGGTAGGGGAAGAAGTCCGCCGCGGGGTCGCTCGGGAAGGTGTCGCGGACCATGTCGCGTCCGGCGGCGCGGCGGCCGAACTTCTGGTCCATCGACGCCTTCGAGAGATACATCACGTGACCGATTTGGCGGGCGAGCGCCAGACCGTCTTTCGGCTTCTCCGCCGCGTCGTAGTAGTCACCACCGTTCCAGTTCGGGTCGGTGGTGATGGCGCGGCGAGCGATGCCGTCGAGCGCGAGACACTGCGGGTCGAGGCGGGCCGCGGCGGCGACGGCGACGACTCGCTGGACGTCGTCGGGGTAGCGGACGGCCCAGTCGAGGGCGTTCATCCCGCCGACGCTGCCGCCGACGACGGCGTGGAGACGACCCACACCGAGGTGGTCGAGCAGCGCTCGCTGGGCGCGCGTCCAGTCGCCGATAGAGACGGGCGGGAAGCGCGTCCCGTAGGGTTCGCCGTCGGGCGCGTCGCTGGCCGGGCCGGAACTCCCGTAGCACGACCCGGGAACGTTCGCACAGACGACGTAGTACTCGGTGGTGTCGATGGCCTTCCCGGGGCCGACGATGTCGGACCACCACGCGCGGGCCTGGCCCGCAGTACCCTGCGTGCGGTGGCTCGCGACGTTCTGGCTCCCGGTGAGCGCGTGACAGACGAGCACCGCGTTGTCGCCGGTGAACTCGCCGTAGGCTTCGTAGGCGATTTCGAGGTTCTCGATTGACTCGCCGCACTCGAAGCGGAACTCCCCCAACTCGGCGACGTCGGCGTCAGTTTCGACCGGCATGGTCAGCGCCCCGACGTCGCCCGTTCGATACCCTGTTGCAGGTCGGCGACGATGTCGTCGGCGTCTTCGATACCGACCGAGAGACGAAGCATGTCCGGTCGGACGCCGCCGGCGCGCTGTTCCTCCTCGGACAACTGGGCGTGCGTCGTGGACGCCGGGTGGATGATGAGCGTCTTCGAGTCGCCGATGTTGGCGAGGAAAGAGGCGAGTTCGACCTCCTCGCAGAGCGTCTTCGACGCCTCGAACCCGTCGGCGAGACCGAACGTAATCATGCCGCCGTACCCACCGACGGACGTGCCGCCCGTCGAGGTGCCACTCGCGTCGCTCGCGGCACCACCTGCCAGATACTTAGTCGCGTTGTCGTGGGTCTGATGGTCCTCGAATCCGGGGTAGAGCACCCACCCGACCTCGTCGTGGTCGCGGAGGAACTCGGCGACCGCTCTCGCGTTCGCACAGTGTTGCTTCATGCGAAGCGGGAGGGTTTCGAGGCCCTGGAGGGTGACCCAGGCGTCGAACGGCGACTGTTGGTTGCCGAGCGAGCGAACCGCCCGCTGACGGGCGGCCATCGCGAAGGCACGCTTGCCGAACCGTTCGGTGAAGTCGATACCGAACGCCGGGTTCTCGCCCGAGATTTCAGGATAGTCGGCGTCGGGGTGGTCCCACGGGAAGGTACCGCCGTCGACGAGGATGCCGCCGAGTGTGGTTCCCGACCCGTGAATCCACTTCGTCGTCGACTCCCAGACGATGTCCGCGCCGTGTTCCAGCGGGTTGCAGAGGTACGGCGTCGCGAAGGTGTTGTCGACGACGAGGGGGACGGCGTGGTCGTGCGCAATCTCCGCGACACGTTCGAAGTCCGGCGTCACGAGCGACGGGTTGGCGATAGTCTCGACGTGGACGAACGCGGTGTCGTCGTCGATAGCGTCCTCGTAGGCGTCGTAGTCGAGCGTCTCCACGACGCGCGTCTCGATACCTCGTCGGGAGGCCATCTTCGTGAGGTAGGTAGAGGTACCGCCGTACATGTCGGCGGAGGCGACGACGTTGTCGCCGACGGAGGCGAGAATGCTCGTCGCGGCGTCGAACGCGCCCATCCCGGCGGCAGTGGCGACGGCGTCGACGCCGCCTTCCAGCGAAGCGAGGCGCTTTTCGAGCATCCTGACAGTTGGATTCGAGATGCGCGAGTAGACGTCGCCCTCCTCGTCCAACGCGTACAGCGCCGCGGCGTGGTCGGCGTCGTCGAAGACGTACGACGTCGTCTGGTAGATTGGTGGGGCGCGCGCCCCTGTCGCGGGGTCCGGTTCCTGTCCGGCGTGGAGGCTCCGGGTGTGGAAACCACGAGTCATGTATGTGGCGCATATTTCCCCACCAACTTATAACCCTAAGTTACGGCAAGCATCTCCGTCCTGCGACGAGGAGCGGTACGGCCGGTGGGGGTCTCAGAATCCAAGCAACGACCAGCAGAGGGCACCGACCCAGAGCGTCGCGCCGGCGAGGGTGTACCCGTGGCGAGTGACCACGTCGTCGCTCCAGCGGACACCGCCAGCGGCGATGAGACCGATGGCGAGGAGGAGCGTGACCCGGTGGACGACTACCGCGATAGGGAGCGTCGTAATCTGGAGCGCCGAGTAGTCGAGGAGGAATCCGACTCCCAGGCCGATGGCGGCGACGACGAACCCGTCGTCGGCCCGGAGCGTGTAGCCGAGATACGAGGCGAGAATCGGCAATCCGAACGCGAGGATGGGAAAGCAGATAGCTGCGATGACCTTCGGCGAGTCCCCGAGCGGCGTCTGTTGTTCGAGGGCGATACTGACCAGACGAACGGTGAACGGGAGACTAGCCATCGTTAGAAACAGCGTAACGTGGCTGCTGGAGAGACGGTGCGAGAGTTCCGAGTCTTCGAGGACGTCTCTGACGCTACCCAAACGGTCGGTGACGGCCGCGAGGAGTCCGAGTACGGGGAGGACGAAGAACTGTGGACCACCGACCGTCCAGTCGACTAGGTCGATGACCGTCACCCAGCCGTCGGTGTCCATGATACCGCCGTTTCCGTAGCGTTGCCGCTCGATAGCGCCGAGGTAGCGCGTCCCGTAGAAATCCCGTTCGACGTGACGCTGGGCCTCTGCGAGGCTGTTGACTGTGTGTCTGAGTCTGAACCAGTCCCAGTGTTCGTGGTGTGCCTGGACGGCCGTCCACCGCTTGGTCGGCGTTCCGCCTTCGTACAGTCGGAGATGATACCGCGTCCCGAAGTACGACCCGTCGTGTAGTTGGTACGTCTCGTCTTTCCAGACGCCGCCCGACTCCGTCTCGACGTAGGTGTAGCGCGTCGCGCCGTCCGATTCGCTCCACCGCGTGCTCGTCCCGTTGAGGATGACCGTCTCGTTCGAGGGAGTCTTGGTCGTCCACTGAGAGTCCGAGTCCTCGTTACTGGCTACGAAGAGTCGGCGGACGGTGTCCGCGTCTTCGTGAAACACGACGTTGATAGGGAGCGTCAGTGTACTGAAATCCTTCTCTCTGCTGGTGTAAGGCCAGAGCTTCGTAGTACCGTTGATGTAGACGTTGACGAATTTGACGTTCGGTGTCGCGTCTATCTGCTCTTCGGTCTGCGTCGCCGAGGCAACGTGAGCGGGCCCGACGAGTGCCAGTGTGACAAGTAGGTAACAGCAGATGCCGGCCCAGACGAGACGGTGCCGCGAGTTGACTCCCTTCATACCCCGGTAGAGGGTTCACAGCGAAGAGAGATTATTAGATGCGCATTAATGTCGGTTTTCGTTTAAGACGAGGAACGCTCGTCAGCCGTGAGCGTGCGTCTCTCCAGCGGTACTGCTCGTCGTGGCCGCGACGAGGAGTGCCGTACTGTCCCGCTCGGTTGCAGCGCTGTTCTCTCCAGAGAACTACTCCGGACTACGTGGTCGAAACATGTCTCCTGTACACCTGTCTGGCTGTGTTTTTTGTCGTCCGTCTTCGAACCTCCACCAATGACCGAGCAGGCGTCGAGTGAGAACCCCTACCTGCGCGACCCGCCGACCGAGTTCGACCCGGTCGAAGCACTAGACAAAGACGCGGCGCGAGACCAAGCCGAGTCGCTCCGCGAGGCCATTCGCGAACACGACCACCGGTACTACGTGGAGGGCGAGCCGCTCGTCGCCGACCGGACCTACGACGCGCTGTTCTCCCGACTCCAAGAGATAGAGGACGTCTTCGGCCTCCAGACCGAAGACAGTCCCACTCGACGGGTCGGCGGCGAACCTATCGACGAACTCGACACTGTCGAACACGTCATCCGGATGCTCTCTATCGAGCAGAGCGGCGAAGCCGAAGACGTCCGCGCGTTCGACGAACGGGTCCGAAAGGAAGTCGGTGAGATGGGAGATATCGAGTACGTCTGCGAACCGAAGTTCGACGGCCTCTCGGTCGAAGTCGTCTACGAGGAGGGAGAGTACACCCGTGCCGCCACGCGAGGGAACGGCGAGGAGGGCGACGACGTGACCGCCCAAGTCCGGACGATTCGCTCGATTCCGCAGAGGCTTCGCGGCGACTACCCCGACTCTCTCGCCGTCCGCGGCGAGATATACATGCCGCGCGACGAGTTTACCCAGTACAACCGTGAGCGCGTCGAGGCGGGCGAGGACCCCTTCGCCAACCCGCGAAACGCCGCGGCGGGGAGTCTGCGCCAACTCGACCCCGCCGTCGTCGCCGACAGGCCCTTAGAGTGCTTCTTCTACGACGTGATGGATGCGACAGAGCGCCCCGACACCAACTGGGTCGAGTACGAGAAGTTGGCGGACTGGGGGTTACGAACCACCGACGACGTCGAACTCGTCGACGACATTGAGGACGCAATCGACTACCGCGACGGGATGCAAGAGCGCCGAGAAGACCTGAACTACGAGATAGACGGGACGGTCATCAAGGTGAACGACCGCGAGCAGTGCGATGCACTCGGAGAGACGTCGCGGGCGATTCGTTGGGCGTTCGCCTACAAGTTCCCGGCCCGCGCGGAGGTGACGACGATACAGGACGTCGTCGTGCAGGTCGGCCGAACCGGCCGACTCACACCGGTCGCCCTGCTCGACCCCGTCGACGTGGGCGGCGTGACCGTCTCGCGGGCGACGCTCCACAACCCCGACGAGATCGAGAGTCTGGGCGTGAACGTCGGCGACACCGTCCGCGTGAAACGCGCGGGCGACGTCATCCCGCAGGTTGCAGAGGTCGTCGAGAAGAACAGCGAAGGTCACTACCAGTTCCCCGAGACGTGTCCCGTCTGCGGCAGCGACGTCGAACGCGACGGGCCCATCGCGTTCTGTACCGGCGGACTGGCCTGCGAAGCCCAACTCGAACGCGCCATCGACCACTACGCCAGTCGCGGCGGACTGGACATCGAGGGTCTCGGCGGCGAACGCGTCGAACAGTTGCGGGAGGCCGGACTGGTCGAGACGCTGCCGGACCTCTACCGTCTCGACCGAGAGGAAGTAGCCGAGTTAGAAGGCTGGGGCGAGACGAGCGCGGACAATCTCGTGAACGAAATCGAGGCGGCCCGCGAACCCGAGTTAGCGAACTTCCTCGCCGCACTCGGCATCCCGGACGTCGGCGGCGCGACGGCGCGCAACCTCGCCCGTGCGTTCGGGACGTTCGAGAGAGTCAGGAAAGCGGGCGAAGAAGACCTACAGGACGTGCCGGACGTCGGACCGAAAGTCGCCGAGAAGATTCGGGAGTTCTTCGAAAACGAGGAGAACGCCGCCGTCATCGACGACTTACTCCAGTTCGTGACGCCCCAGGAAGTCGAGATGGAGAAAGAAGACCTCGACGCACTCGACGGCCTGACCTTCGTCTTCACCGGGTCGCTGTCGGTCACGCGCGGCGACGCGCAGGCACTCGTCCAACGCTACGGCGCGAACGCGACGGGGAGCGTCTCGGGCAACACGAACTACCTCGTCGCTGGCGACGACCCTGGGCAGTCGAAACGCGACGACGCGGAAGCAAACGACGTGCCGGTTCTGGACGAGGAAGCGTTCGCGGCGTTGTTGGCCGAAAAGGGTATCGACTATCCGCCGAGCGAGGAAGAGTGACGTACCAACTGGCAGAGTGGGTTATCCGACGAACTGCTTGACGAAGTCGAGGACGACAGCGTAGAGTCGCTCGAAGCCCGACTTCGGTGGGGCCTCTTCGCTCGTCTCGGCGAGCGGTTCGGTAACTTGTTCCTGTTCGGGTCGCTCCGCGGGCGAGTCCTCGGCCAGTTCCGGTTCGCTCGTCTCCGTCAGTGTGTTCGACTCCCAGACGAGCCAGCCGTCGTCGACTCGCTCGAGTTTACCCTGCTGCGACCGTTCGGCGAACTCGCCGAGCGTCATGAACCGTACCCCCTCTCTGGACTTCATGTGGTGAATGAGTCCGCGAAGCGTCTGGAGTCGCGATTCGTCGGTAAACGTCGGGTAGTGGAGCATCTGCACGTAGACGCCGTTGTTCTGATGCGTGGCGTCGAACGCTTCTTCGAGTTCTTCCTCGGTGTAGAGTTCGTCTGCCGACCAGTCCTTGACGAAAGAATGTGAGTTCGGCACGTGGAGCATACCTCCGGTTTCGAACGGTTCTGACTCGTTGTAGTACTGAATAGTAAACCAACCGCCACCGGAAATGGCTGTATAATTCTGTCGAGTAAGGGCACGAACCGTGTTGTTGTCGTACGTATCGAACGGAGGGATGAACGTCGTCGAGCGCTCACCCGTACACGACTCGAGTATGTCAGTGCCATCACTGATTTGTTGATACTGAGTCGCGTAGGCAACGTCTCCGAACTCGCTCCCACCATAGAACGTCGTCGTCGCGTTGTGCGTGTAGCCGTGGAGTACGTACTCGAAGGTGTCGGGATGGGTGGTCGATTGTGTTCGGATGTACTGGCACAGTTGTCCCTCAGACAGGATTGCGCCATCTGCAGTCGTCGGAATTACTCCCTGAGTGACTGGAACACCTTCATCGACGAACACCTGGTCGACCGCACGCATCTCCGGTTGGCGATAGTATGGCTGAATGTCGTCGTTTCTGAAAATAACAATCGACTGATGGTGCTTCCACTCTCCGTCCGAACTGGGTTGTGCTTCTGACTGCGATACTGCACCCACTGGGGTGACGACTGCCGACGACAGAACGAGCAACAGCAGACATAGTGTGAGGCTCGTCCGAAGAGTTCTTCCACCGAACGAAGAGTCGAGTCGGCAAGGGAGTTTCTGGAGAATGACGTGCTCGCTCTCCGTTGCATTCCGACGGTTCATTATCCGAGCGATAGCGAAGAGAGGAGATGGTAATGCTCTGCTTACCAGTTAGTCAATAATTATAGATTGTCGCCAGTTCGAATGATTTTCTTGTCAGACGCCGACACTGCCGAGCGATGCGATTGGAAAATCACATCGACGAGAACGCACAACCGTTCAGAGGTCGGCCTGTTCGAACCGCCACAGACCCAAGAGTGGCGGTAGCGACAACCAGCCGAGCAGCATCGCAATCGCGGCCACCTGGAGGGTCACGTCACCGCCGGAGAACAGTTCACCGTTGAGGAACGCACCCGAGACGATTTTGAACGACCCCGTCGGGTTGAGGAGTCGAATCATCCGGAAGAGTTGCTGACCCGTCAGCGGTACCCATCCGGGGACGCCGCCGCTGAGTTGCAGGTAAATCTGCAGCGGGAACTGCGCGGCACCCCACAGCGGGACGAAGACGAGATACAGTCCCATCGCGCCCGCGGTGGCGAGTTGCTGTGAGCGCACTGCCGCCGAGAAGCCGACGGCGATGGCGACGAAGACGGTGCCGAGGAGCGCCGTCAGGAGGATGTAGCCGATGTACGACCCGGCGTCGAAGGTGAAGGGGCCGATGGCGAGCGCGAGCGCCGGTAGAATAAACCCGACGACGATGGGTGTGGCGATGGCCGCCGAGCGGCCGAGCACCTTCCCGAACACCACGTCGGCGCGGGAGTGCGGCAACGAGAGCAGCAGTTTCAGACTACCCGTCTCACGCTCGCCGACGATTGCGCTGTAGGCCATGATGAGCGCGATGAGCGGGATGAGCGTCGTGACGAGCGTCCCGCTCAGGATGTTGAGGATGTCGTTCGAACTCGCCGTCTGCCCCGCGGGCGGACGGACGAAGTAGGCGATACCCGACGTGAGCAGGACGAACAGCGCCGTCAGGCCGATGAGCCACCACGAGCGGACGGCGTCCTCGAAGTCCTTGCGGGCGATTGCTTCCCAACTCATGCCGACACCTCCTGTTTCTGCCCTTCGGTGTACGAGAGAAAGAGGTCTTCCAGCGACGCTTCGGTCGTCTCGAAGTCCTTCACCGTCACGCCGCGCGCTTCGAGCGTCGAGAGCACCTTCGTCTTCACGCTGCTCTCACAGGAGACGACGACGGTGCCGCCGTCGCCCGACACGGACTCCACGCCGTCGAGGGCGCGAACGGCGTCGAGGTCGTCGCTCGACGCGCTGTCGACGGTGAGTTCGAGGCGTTCTTCGCCGCCAGCGGCGTCGCGCAGGCCTTCGATGCTGTCCTCGGCGACGAGGGTTCCTTCGCGCATGATGCCGACGCGGTCACAGACCGCCTCGACCTGGCCGAGCACGTGCGACGAGAAGAACACCGTCGCGCCGCGGTCGGCCTCCGTGCGGACGATTTCGCGCATCTCTTTCGCTCCAGCGGGGTCGAGTCCGGAGGAGGGTTCGTCGAGGATGAGGAGGTCCGGTTGCCCGACGAGCGCCATTCCGAGTGCGAGACGCTGACGCATCCCTTTGGAGTAGCCACCAGCCTTTCGGTCGGCGGCGTCGGCGATGCCGACCCGTTCGAGAATCTCGTCGGGGTGGTCGGTCGCGTCCTTCGAGCGGATGGCGAACTCGACGTGTTTACGACCGGTGAGGCGGTCGTAGATGTCGAACCCCTCGGGGAGGACACCGGTGCGTTGTCGGACGGCCACGCTGTCACGTTGGGCGTCGTAGCCGAGAACGCTGACGTCGCCCGTCGTCGGTCGGACGAAGTCGAGAATCATGTTGATGGTCGTCGACTTTCCCGCACCGTTCGGGCCGAGAAAGCCGAACACCTCGCCCTCGGGGACCGTGAGGTCGAGACCGTCGACGGCGGTGACGTCGTCGTAGCGTTTCGTCACGCCGGTCAGTTCGATAGCGGCCATGGTTGCGGCTTGTACGACCACCGCATAAAGGGTTTAGGTCTCTCCAGAGCCGACAGATTGACAATCGTCGCAGCGACGAACAGCGTCCGAGACGCCGTCGTCGGCCGGTCTCGCGACGACTCGACCGACGGGGTTACAGTTCCTCGTCGGGGTCGTACTGCTCGGCCGTCCGCTCGGCCTCCGTCGCGTAGCGTTCGCGCGTCTCTTCGTCGGGCGTGTCGTTCAGTCGGTCGGGTTCGACGTCGATGGCGGCGGTAGCACCGGTGCCACGCTGTTGCATCAGGGTCGCCGCAATCTCCTTCTGGAGCATCTGCTCGCCGTCGGGCGTCGCGTAGACGAGCGTAATGAGATTTCGGTCGTCGTAGGTCCGTTCGACTAACCAGAGTTGGACGGTCTCTGTGGCGTCAGTGGACTCCGAACTGTCGGTCATTAGGCTGTGTTCGCACGAGCGGTCCTTGTACTCTGTGACCGAGCGTCGTCGCCGCTCACTCGTCGTCCGGGAGGTACGGAAGCGCGCTGAGGGGGCAGAACTGCGAAAACTGAGTGAGTAGGTGTCGGAGCACGTGAACGTGGCCGGCACCGACGACGAAGAGGACGCGGTCGGTGTCGTCGTCGACGACCCGCCAGAGGTTGTGAACCATCCGGAGGTTTCGCCGGTACCAGTTGGCGAGGGCGTCCGGCCCGGCGTAGTTGTCGCCCTCCCCGTGCCGCAGGAATCTGTCGAACATGCCGTCGTTGTAGTGGAGAGCGGCCTCCTCGTTCAGAAAACGGTGATACGCCGGAATCGACGACGCGGCGAGGCGTTCGTCGAGTGAAGTCTGGAGTTCGTCGTGGTCGATTCGAGGCACGTCGAGTTTCGGCGTCGTGTCTACGTCTCTCTCTTCCAGCGCGTCGAAGTCCGGCCCGGAACCGAGTCTCTCGGGGACGTCGACGGGGACGACGCGTTCGTGCTTGAGTCGGTCGGCGAGACGGAAGCCGACTTGGACGGACTCTCCCCGACAAGAGAGCAGGTCGGCGTCGTGGTGGACATGCTGCGGGTCGAACGTCCGCTCCTCGTCGTAAGCGACGTCGCCGTCTCGGTAGCGTGCATACACCTCGTTCACGTCGTCAGTCTGCGAAGCGGGATGTTCGACAGCGACGTGGTCGGGGTCCGCACGTTCGAGGTTCGAGACGAGTGTCTCCAGTTCTCGCTGTCGGGTGTCGACGAGAACGTCGTCGGTACTGATGTTCACCGTGTCGAGACCGGGTTCGTTCATGTGGTACGTACCGAGGAGGACGACGTCGACCTGTTCGGGCGTCGGTGTCGGCCACGTCGGCGTCTTCCGTGCGGTCGCTCGGGGTCTGAGCATCGTGCGACGACGAAGAGCGGGGACCGAATAACTGTTCGGGACGCTGACGTTTCGAATGTCGAGTGTCGAATCGGGTCCGAAAAGTGCTCCGTTGGTCGGTCAGAGACGCTACAGCGCCGAAGCCGAAGCGAACGAGTTCGTGCGGTGATTCAGTGCGACCGTTCGCCGCGCAGTTCGCCGACCGCGCCCGCGAGTTCGTCGATGGCGTCGGTCCCTTCGTCGGTGGCGTCGACGATGTGTGCGGCGGCTTCTTCGGTCTCCTCGGCGCGTTCTTGGACGTTCTCGATGGTCGCCGTGAGTTCTTCGACCGTCGTCGCCTGGTCGTCCGTCGCTCGCGACACCTCGGTGATGCCGTCGGCGGCCTCGTCGATAGCGTCGGCAATCTCCTCGAACGCCTCCAGCACGTCCGAAATCTGCTCGCCCGCGTGGTTGATGCGTTCGTGTGACTCCTCGGCGGCGTCCACGGTGGAGTCCGTCTGCGCTTGAATCTCTTCGATGCTCGTCGTAATCTGCTCGGTGTGGGTCCGCGTCTCGTCGGCGAGCGTCTTGACCTCCTCGGCGACGACGGCGAACCCGTCGCCGTCTTCGCCCGCGCGGGCCGCCTCGATGTTGGCGTTGAGCGCGAGGAGGTTCGTCTGGTCGGCCACGTCGGAGATGACCTCGACGACCGCCTCGATGTCGTCCATCCGTTCGCCGAGGTCGGTGACGCTCCGAACCACGTCGTCGCCGATGTCGACGACTTCGTTCGTCGCCGTCCGGGCGTCTTCGCTGGCGTCGAGACCCTGCGCTGCCGCGTCACGGGCCTGCGTCGCCGCGACGTCGACTTGGTCTGCGGTGGCGGCGACCTCCTCCATGCTCGCACTGAACCGCTGCATCTCGCTCGCCCCTTCCGAGAGCAGGTCGTTCTGCTCTTCGACGTTCCGAGCGATTTGATTCGCCGCCGTCGCCGTCCGTTCGACCGCGTGCGCCAACGACTGTGTCTCGGTGTCGACGCGCATCGCGACGTCTTCGAACCCTTCCGCCATCCCGTTGAGTTCGTCGACGACCGTGAGGAGTCTGTCTTCGACGACGCGCCCCTCTCGGTCGAAAGAGGCCCGTGCTTCGAGATGGCCGTCGACGAGCGCGTGGAGCGTCTGTTGGACCTCGTCGACGAGGTCCTCGATGTCGCTGTGGCGTCGAACTTCGTCCGTTCGGTCGCGGACGGTCTGGACGACGGCGACGAGGTCGCCGTCTTCGTAGATCGGCATCGACGTGTATCGGAAGTGGCGCTCGTCGCCGTAGCGGTCGGTCAGCGTCTCCTCCTCCGCGTAGAGTGAGAGCGTCTCGTCTTCGAGTGCGAGACCGTAGGTTCGGTCCGCCGTCTCGGGGGCGTCGAGCACTTTCTCCGCGAGCGTCTGTCGGCGCTGCGCGTCGGAGTAGAAGACCGTACTCACGGCCCGACTGCCGAGTGCTTGGTCGGCCGAGACGCCGGTGAGTTGTTCGAAACTGTGGTTCCACGCGACGACTTCGCCGTCGGTACGGAGCATGAAGACGGGCATCCCCACACCGTCGAGCAGCACGTCGTCGTCGATGTTCAACTCGTCGGCGGCGAGGTCGGTTTCGTCTTGAAACTCGAACTCGCCGCCGGAGGCGTCGGGGAGCGACGAGTCGGTTCCCGGAGACCCCTCGCTCTGGTCGGTGACGGTGACACCACCGTCAGTCATCGACGTCTTGCTCGACTCGTCGCCCGCGAGTCGAGAGAGTAGTGTTCGGACCGAATTGCGGAGCATACTGCCGTATCCTCACGTCCGGTTCCTTAATCTTCCCCAGTAAATTTCAAGGTTGATAATTGGAACCGATGTAGCGAGGACGTCAGTCTCAAGCCCGTTCGGATGCAAGCGTGGAGAGATGGATGTGACCGAGGTCCGCGAGCGCGCGAACGACCTCCCACGGGACCCCGGCGTCTACCAGTTCCACGACGGAGAGACGGTGCTCTACGTCGGCAAAGCGGTCGACCTCCGGAGTCGAGTCCGGTCCTACGCCGACCCGCGCAGCGACCGCATTCGACGGATGGTCGCTCGCGCGAACCGACTCGAGTTCGCCGTCACGGACACGGAGACGCAGGCGCTGCTGCTCGAAGCTAACCTCATCAAACGCCACCAACCACGGTACAACGTCCGGTTGAAAGACGACAAGTCCTACCCGCTGGTCCAGTTGACGGCTCATCCGGTTCCGCGAATCGAGGTCACGCGCGACCCCGACGAGGCCGCGACGGTGTTCGGCCCCTTCACCGACAAGGGACGGGTCGACGTCGTCGTCAAGGCGATTCGCGAGACGTACGGAATTCGGGGCTGTTCGGACCACAAGTACTCGAACCGCGAACGACCCTGTCTCGACTACGAGATGGGGCTCTGCACCGCCCCCTGTACGGGTGAGATTAGCGAGGCGAGGTATCGGGAGGACGTCGAGAGCGCGGTTCGGTTCTTCGAGGGCGAGACGGGTGTGCTCGCCGACCCGCTCCGCCGAGAGATGGAGCAGGCGTCGCAAGACCAGGAGTTCGAACGCGCCGCGAACCTGCGAGATAGGCTCGACGTCGTCGAGTCGTTCCACGGCGGCGGCGGCGAGGCAGTCGCCTCCCAGTCCGGAGAGCGCGCCGTCGACGTCCTCGGGGCGGCCCTCGAAGGCGAACGCGCCATCGTAGCCCGTCTCCACAGCGAACGCGGCCAACTCGTCGACCGGTCGCGACACCGCCTCGACGCACCCGAGGACAGCGAGGAGGGCGTCGCCGAGGTGCTCGCCGCGTTCGTCGCGCAGTACTACGCCGAACGCGAGTTGCCGGACGCGCTCTTGCTCTCGGAGCGACCCGACGACGAGGAGTTGCTGGCGTGGCTGGACGCGGAGGGTGTCGCCGTCCGCGTTCCGGGCGCAGGCCGCGAAGCCAAGTTGGTCGAACTCGCGCTCAAGAACGCCCGGCGCGGCCCCGGACAGGGCGACGAGTTGGGCGCACTCTCCGAGGCGCTCGGCCTCCCGCGAATCGAGCGCATCGAAGGGTTCGACGTGAGTCACGCGCAGGGGCGGTCTGTCGTCGGCAGCGACGTCTGTTTCGTGGGGGGGTCAGCAGAGAAAGCGGATTATCGAAGAAAGAAACTCACCGACCGCAACGACGACTACGCCAACATGCGCGAACTCGTGAAGTGGCGGGCCGAGCGGGCCGTCTCGGGCCGCGACGACAGACCGGACCCCGACCTGCTGCTCATCGACGGCGGCGACGGCCAACTCGGGGCGGCACAGGACGCACTGCAGGAAGTCGGGTGGGACGTTCCCGTCGTCGCCCTCGCGAAGGACCGAGAGTTGGTCATCACCGACACGCAGGTTTACGACTGGCCGAAGGACGCGGCGCATCTCCACGTGCTCCAGCGCGTCCGTGACGAGGCCCACCGCTTCGCCGTCCAGTACCACCAGACCCTCCGCGACGACGTGAAGACGGTGCTCGACGACGTTCCCGGTATCGGCCCCGAGACGCGGAAGCGACTCCTGCGGCGGTTCGGGAGCGTCGAAGGGATTAGAAACGCCTCCATCGACGACTTGTTGGACGTCGACGGTGTCGGTGAGAAGACGGCGAACGCCCTCCAGTCGCGGCTGTAAGGTGAGTAACTGGTGTAACTGATTCGTCTCTGCTCTCAGAACTCGACAGGAGAGCGTCGACTCTCCGACATACGTATCGCGATTCCGAACTTTCTTCTTAGACACCGAACGACTACCGTGCGATGGCCGATGACGAGTCAGCGGGGGCCGACGACGACCCGGTCGAACTCTCACACGACGAACTCAGAGAGCTGATACGAACGGAGGCACGCGACGTCGTCCGCGAGGAGATACGACGGACGCGGAGCCTCTTCGGGAGCATCATCGCTGGATTGTTCGGCTTCGTTATTCTCGGGCAGTCGATAGAGGCGGGCGGTATCTTGACCGCTATCCTCGTCGTCGTCGGCGTACTCCTACTCCTCGTCGCCGGTTTGGGGGCGACGAGTCTCTTTGGCACTAACAGAGAGTGACGGCGTGGGGCGACCCTGCTCGACAGTGACATTTTTGACGGGCGGTTCCGTCGTCGAAGCTGATGCCCTCCACAGAGCTCTCCGCCGACGAAGTCCGCGAAATCGCCCGTGAAGAGACGAGAAAGGCAATTCGGTCGGAACTGAGAGGGTACGCTTACGGCGTGGTCGGTCTCGTGGTAGGCTTTCTCGGCCTCCCACTGCTCTTCATGGCGGCGTCTTCGGGAAATCTCGCTGTCGTCGCGGTAGTCGTCGTCGCGCTCGTCGGGTTCACCGCGCTTCTGCTGTGGTAGCGTCGGCGGTGTCACTCGACGAGGCGTCGTCTACCGGCGGCGTCCCGGTGAACACCTCGCTGCGCCACAGT
Organism: Halogranum rubrum; assembly: GCF_900114455.1. GTDB lineage: Archaea > Halobacteriota > Halobacteria > Halobacteriales > Haloferacaceae > Halogranum > Halogranum rubrum. The sequence goes on from NZ_FOTC01000005.1 coordinate 98,602, forward strand.
AACCACGCCGCCGCGACGGTCCATCCGAGACCACCGACCAGTCCGAGCGGCGTCGGGCCGACCAGTGGGTTCGGCTGCCCGGCGACGAACAGCACGCTGAGACCGGCGACGGCGTTGATGGCGCCGTGGCCGATGGCGGCGGGCCAGACGCTCTCGCTTCGGAGCGTCACCCACGCGAGGAAGACACCTGTCGTGAGGGTGAACCAACACATCGCGAGGAAACCGGTCCACGGCACACCGGGATACTCGAAGCCGTAGTTGTAGCCCATCGCGATGAGCGGCCAGTGCCACGCCCCCCAGACGAGTCCAACAAGGAGCGTCGCCTGTCGCGTTCCGAGTGGGAGCAGTTTCGGGAGCAGGTAGGCGCGCCACCCGAACTCCTCGCCGAAGGCGAACAGCATGTTGATGAGTGGTGCGATGGTGACCGCTGCGACGAGTTGGATGGCGACGAGCGTCCACGGGTCGATACCGATGTCGCCGCCTGCGGCCTGCCGAAGCGCCTCGGTGTACGTCGTGAGTTCCGGGTCGAACGAGGCCGAGAAGACGGCGAAGTAGACGCCTGCACCGACGAGCGTCAACAAGACCGGAGCGAACCACGCCACGGCGTAGACACGGAGTGAGCCCCTGAGGTGCGGGCGAATCTGGAGGTCCTTTCGCCCTTCGCCAGTGAGGAGTCGGGCAGCGACGTTGCCGAGAGCGGGAGCGAACATGTACGCCGTCGGGAGAAGTACCGTCGCGAGCGTGATACCGAGACCGGGGAGGAGTTCGGGACTGTCGGTGAGTCCACCGGTCAGAAAGAGCGCCGCCGCCGTCGCCCACGCGACGCCGTAGGCGACGACCAGGAAGATGGCGACACGACGTGTCTCGATGGAATGACTGTCTGATTGCTGGAGGGACATGCGGCTACAGATGCTGGCAGCGAGCAAAAAGCGTCGGGTCTGGTAGAATTCGCCAGGTCACCCTCGTTTCGGGCTGACGGGAGTAACGGAGGTGATAGCAGTGACAGAAGTAACTGAAGGAGTTGAGCGGACTGCCAAAATGGTGAAGAAGACGGGTTTCTGCGGCGACGCCGCTTACGAAATCTTGTCGTACTGGTCGCTCAGTTTCTCGGCGGCCTCGTCCATCAGATTCTGCTCGTAGTCGTCGAGGTCCCACTCGACGACTTCCTCGATACCGTTCGAGCCGAGTTTGACGGGGACGCCGAAAGCAGTGTCCTCGTAGCCGTACTCGCCGTCGAGGACGAGCGACCCGGGCAGCACCTCGCCGGTGTCGCGCAGGATGGCTTCGACCATGTGGGCGACGCCCGTCGCCGGGCCCCACTGCGTCGCACCTTTTCGGCTGATGACGTCCATCGCCGACTCCTGCAGGTCGCCGAGAATCTCCTCTCTCTCACTCTCGCTGAACTCGGGGTCCTTGCCGTCGACGCGGACCTTCGAGAACACGGGCACCTGTGCGTCGCCGTGTTCGCCGAGAATCGTCGCCTCGACGTTCTTGACGGGGACGTCGAAGCGCTCCGAGAGGACGTAGCGGAAGCGCGCGGAGTCGAGTCGGCCACCGAAGCCGACGACCTTGTGTCGGTCGCGGTCGCCCGCCTCGTAGAGGTGGCGGTTGAGCAGGTCGACCGGGTTCGACGTCGTCACGGAGACGAAGTCGTCGTTGTACTCGGCGATGGACGACCCGATGTCGGCCATGATGGGCGCGTTGTCGCCCGCGAGGTCGATACGCGTCTGGCCTTCCTTCCGCGGAATGCCGGCCGTGACGACGACGACGTCCGACCCCTCGGTGGCCGAGTAGTCGCCCTGTCGAACCGTCGTGTTCGAGTCGTAGGCGATGCCGTGGTTCGTATCGGCCGCCTGTCCGATCGTCTTGTCCTCCATGTCCGGGATGTCCACGAAGACGAGTTCGTCGACCACGTCACGGAGTGCGAGATTGTATCCTGCGGCGGCACCGACCGTCCCTGCGGCGCCGACCACGCTAACTTTCGTCATACCACGTAAACCTGCCCGCGGATTCCGATTAAACGCTTCGGAACGGGCGGAAACCCACGGTTCCGACGTTGTTGACATACGACAATCGTCGAAGACGACGGCGTCCCGTTGTCTTTTTCGATGCGAGGAACGAGAGTAGAGCCATGAGCGAGTTCGACAAAGAGGCCGAACGAGAGAAACTCCGCGAGAAGTTCGCGAAGGACGACGAGAAACGACAGAGTACGAAACGAATGAGCGAACTCCTGTTGAAGGGTGCGACGATGACGAACAGTCACTGCAACACCTGCGGTGACCCCGTCTTCCGCTTCGACGGACAGGAGTTCTGTCCGTCGTGCCAAGATGCAGAAGTGTCCGGCGGGCAGATTCGACTTCGGAACCCGAGCGGACAGCAGGCGGCACAGACGCAGACCGACTCGTCGGAGCGTGAGGCGACGGTAGCGTCCGAGACACAGCAAGCGCAGCAGACGAAACAAGCACAGCAAGCGCAACAGGCGCAACAAGCACAAGAGACCCCGCAGGCCCGTGACGGCGAGACAGCAGGCCCCGCTGTCGAACCGACGCAACCGCCGGTGCCGACGAGCGAAGCGGCCGACGAATCGAAGACGGCGGCGACGTCGCCGGAGACGAGAGGGGCGGCAGAGACGAAGACGAGTTCGACCGGCGACGACGCGAACCTCGACACCGCCCGCGCCGCCCTCCGCCGGACGGTGACACGCTACGCCGAGGAGGCCGAGCGAACCGACGACCCTCGGCGCGCCCGCGAACTGCTCGCTGCCGCCCACGAGGCCGCCGAGACGCTCGCCGCGCTTCGCCGCTGATCCGACTCCTTATCGCTCGCTCGCAGTTGGTGAAAGCCCCACAGGTGGAGGTAGTGCCGGTGACAGGCGTTCCCCGACTCCGGCACTGGGTCAGTAGTCGCTGCCGATAATCTCGCGAATCCGCTCGGCCGTGACCTCGCCGACGCCCGACACTTCCAGCAGGTCGTCTTTCGGCGCAATCATCACGGCTTCGACGCTCCCGAAGTGGTCGAGGAGCGCCTGTGCCGTCACCGGACCGATGTCGGCGATGGACTCGACGACGTACTCCTGTTGCTCCGAGAGCGTCTTCGCGCTCTTCTCGCCGTGAGCGCTCACGGTGCGCTTACGCTTCGTCTGTTCGCGCGAGGCGATGACTTCGAGCAAGTCGGCCGTGTCGCCCTCGTCTTCGGTTCTGAGGACACTCGCCCCGTAGTCCACAGCCAAGGAGGCGAGTGCACCGCGGATGGCGTTCGGGTGGACGTTGCGCTCGCCGTAGAGGTTCTCACCTTCGACGATGACCACGGGCCGCGAGTAGTGTCGCGACATGTCTCGGACCTGCTCGAACATCGAGCGGTCGCCGCCGGTCAGCGTGTCGAGGAAGTCAGAGACGGACTTGCGTTCGACGGCGACGCGGTCCGAGAGGATGTAGTCACCGACGGCGAGGGTTTCGAGGCGCGTGTGGACGCCGTCGCGCTGTGAGAGGGTGCGGGCGATGTTCGAGTCGAGTTCTCGCTGGTCGACGACGATTTCGACCACCTCCGCTTCGGGGTCGCTCTCGGCGGTGGCGACGACGCTCTCGTCTTCCGCCTCGTCTGTTTCGACGTTTTCGTCTGCCTCGGCATCTTCGTCTTCTCTCGTGGCTCCCGAGTCGGCTGGCTCGGTCGAGTCGGCCGTCGTCGCCTGCGCCGTCGTCTGTTCAGCGTCGTCTGCGTGGTCTTCGTCGACCTCACTCTCGTCGAAGTCTGCTAGTCCGGGTCCGAGACGGTTCTCGCGACTCTCGCCGTTTTCGCTACTGAACTCGCCGAGCGACCGCTGGCTCTTGTCGAGTTGCTGCTCTAGCTCGTCGGCGGCCGTCTTCAGCTTCTGGAGTTCGTTCTCCATCTTCGACTCGCGGCGGCGAGAGATCCAGAAGTACACCTCGTCGCGGGTGTCCTCGGCCATCAGCACGATGACCTTCCCCTCTGTCTGGCGGCCGGTTCGACCCTTTCGCTGGATAGAGCGAATCGCGGTGGGGACCGGTTCGTAGAACAGCACGAGGTCGACTTCGGGAACGTCCAGTCCCTCCTCGGCGACAGACGTCGAAACGAGCACCTCGAACTCGCCGTTGCGGAAGGCGTCGAGCGTCTCCTGTTGCTCCTTCTGACTCATCCCGTCGGAACCCTCTTTGTTCCCCTGCCCGACGAACCGCCGCGTCGAGAACGACTGCGAGAGGAAGTCGGTGAGGGCTTCGGCGGTGTCACGGGATTCGGTGAAGACGATGACGCGTTCGCCGTCGTTGATGCCGAGCGTCTCGGCGAGCAGGATGCGCGTCTTCGAGAACTTCGGGTGGAGCGCATCGAACGACTCGGCTTTCCGCATCGCCTCTCTGACCTTCGGTTCGGAGACGAGTCGCTGACTGGCCTTCGAGGCACCCGACGAGCGGGCGGCGTTGCGCTGGCGTTCGAAGTATCTCCGGACGGATTCGACGCTCTGCGTCTCGACCAGTTCGACGGCACGCCGAAGTTTCATCACCTCGGCGTGGACGGACATTCCCTTGTAGCCTTTCGACTGGTCGTTGTCCATCATTTTTCGCAACTGCCCGCGCATCGCGTTGAGTTTCTTCTGTGAGAGGTCCGGACTCGTCGTGCCGCTGACGCCGAGTTCCTTCAACTGCTCCAGGCGGTCGACGATGACCTCGTTGAGCGCGTCGCGAATCGCCAGAATCTCCTCGGGAAGCTGAATCTTCTCCCACCGGACCTCGGTGTCGTAGGTGTGTTCGCCCACGTCGGCGTCGTCCTCGGTCATCACCGCGACTTCGGTGAGTCCGAGGTTCTCACACACTTCGAGGATGGACTCCTCGTCGCCGCCGGGCGAGGCACTCATCCCGGTGACGAGCGGGTCGGCGGCGTCGGCGTGGTAGCGTTCGGCGATGTAGACGTACGCGTAGTCGCCGGTGCCGCGGTGGCACTCGTCGAAGGTGAGATGCGTGACGTCCCGCAGGCTGATGCGGTTGCCGACGAGGTCGTTCTCGACGACTTGGGGCGTGGCGATGACGATCTTCGCGCTCTCCCAGAGTTCGGCGCGGTCGTCGGGGCGAACCTCGCCGGTGAAGACGACGATGTCCTCGTCGGGAAGTTGGAGGGCTTCGCGGTAGAAGTCGGCGTGCTGCTGGACGAGGGGTTTCGTCGGCGCGAGAAAGAGCGACTTGCCGCCGACTTCGTGGAGGCGTTCGGCGGTCAAGAGGAGACTCACGGTGGTCTTACCGAGACCAGTCGGGAGACAGACGAGCGTGTGGTCGTCGCGGGCGGCCCCGGCCAAGCGAATCTGGTACAGTCGTCGCTCGATGAACGTCGGGGCGAGGAGAGGATGCTCGACGTACGCGACGTCGTCCGTAGCGGCCATTGGGCCTCGTTCGTCGTCGTCGTGAATAAGCGTTGGTGAACCGCAGTGAAAGTAAAGAGAGGGGACGGAGTCGAACTGGTCGACGACACCGTCGTGTCATCGTGCCGTCGCCCCGGGGTGTCAGCGCGGCGGCGGGATAGGGGGTCAGTTGGGTCGGTTCAGCCGTCGGTCGCGGGTGAGGACGGCGCCGTCGTCGAGGCCCTCGGGGACCTCCGCGCCGACGAGGTCCGCCCACTCCGCGATTCGGTTGCGTGTCTGTTGACTCATGCTCTCGCCCTCGAAAGGTGTATCTCAATCAAGATATATAACGGTTGTGTCGGCGAAGAAACAAACTGTTCGTCTCGAACCCGCTGTGTCCGACAGGCGGCTGACGCGGCGAGCGGAGGCGACTCATAATGACTGCTGTAAGTCGGTACCGATCCGACCGCATGCCGTCGTGCGGTCGGATCGGTACACAGTTACAGCAGTCATTATCAGGGGACGAGCTGTTCGCCGTCGTCGTCGTAGAGGGTGATGGCGTCGACGGGACAGACGCGGGCGGCGAACTCCGCATCGAACTCCGCATCTTCGGGGACTTCACGGACGAACACCTGTTCGTCGACTTCTTCGGCGTCTACCAAATCGGCTTTCCCCGCGTCGAGGTTCTTCTCGAAGGCGTCCCACTCGTCGACGCACTGGAAGATGCCGATACAGGTCTCGCGGTCGTACTCGATTTTCATGTCACTCCGTTCGGTCGTGGGTTACAAAGCGATGACGAACGGTTCGCTCGTGGCGACGATTTCGGGATTCGATCGGGCCAAAGAGGTCTAAAAGGGCCACCGCGTTGATTGTGGGGCGAAGCGAACAGTGTTACACATGCTAACCGGGTCTCGGGTCGTCGCCGCAGTGAGAGCAATCGGGGCGGAGTTCAGCGAGAAGAACGTCACGTTCATGGCCGGCAGTATCGCGTACAACGCGTTCGTCTCACTCGCCCCGTTACTCGTCGTGCTCCTCCTCGCGGTGAACGTTCTGAACAGTGACCTGGAGAGTCAAGTCCTCACGCTCGCGAACCAGTATCTGACGCCGAGCGTCAGCAGACTCGTCGAACGAGTGGTCGACGGCGACAGCAGTACGACGAGCGCCTCGGTCATCGGTCTCGTCGTGTCGTTGTGGGGGTCGCTCAAGATATTCCGCAATCTCGACACGGCGTTCTCTGAAATCTTCGAGTCCGACGTACAGAACTCGTTCACCGACCAACTTCGAGACGGTCTCGTCGTGCTGTTCGCGCTGCTCGTCGGTGTCGTCGGGATGGTGTTCGCGACTGCCGCCTTCTCGTACTTCGAGTGGGTTCCGTACGTCGGTCTCCTCAGTCCCGTATCTCTCTTCGTGGGACTCTGCGTCGCGTTCTTCCCCTTGTTCTACGTCTTTCCCGACGTCGACCTCGAACCGCACGAGGTGCTGCCGGGCGTCGTCGTCGCGGCGGTCGGGTGGGCGATTCTCCAAGGGGTCTTTCAGGTGTACACCATCGTCAAAGGCGGGTCCGACGCCGCACTCCTCGGAACGCTCATTCTCGTCGTCACGTGGCTCTACTTCAGTGGCATCGTCCTGCTTCTCGGTGCCATCGTCAACGCCGTGCTGACGGGGAACGCTGGCAACCTCGTCGACCGACGCACAGGGATGTCGTCGACGGCCGAGACAGAACGGGACCTCACAACCGACGACGCCGCCCCGTACCTCGCAGTGCTCCGTGAGGACGTCACCGGCCGCTACGTGGGAATGCGACCGACGAAACGGACACGGCCGGTGCAGGACGGCGGCCGGAGACGCCCTCGACCCAGCGGGAGAATCCACGTCGAAGAGCACACTGTCGAGACACTCGACGGGAGCGAATGGGAAGTGACGCTCCGGTATCCGTACGAGTCGAAAGAAGAGACGGAGACGAAGATGGGCTGGTGACTCCCCGTCCGACAGTTTAAACCGAAGCACGGTCCAACCTCGGTGCAATGAACACAGCGGACCTACACGGCCTCCCGCCGGGGGTCCCCGAGCACCTCCAGTCGGAGGGAATCGAGGAGCTCTACCCCCCGCAGGGCGACGCCGTCGACGCCGGTATCTTAGACGGCGAGAGCGTCGTCGCCAGTATTCCGACGGCGAGTGGGAAGACGCTCATCGCCGAACTCGCCATGCTCTCTGCAGTCCAGCGCGGCGGGAAGGCGCTCTACATCGTCCCCCTCCGTGCGCTCGCCAGCGAGAAGAAAGCCGAGTTCGAGCGGTGGGCCGAGTACGGCGTCACCGTCGGCGTCTCCACCGGCAACTATCAGTCGTCGGGTGAGTGGCTCGGTTCGCGTGACATCATCGTCGCGACGTCGGAGAAGGTCGACTCGCTCGTCCGCAACGGCGCGCCGTGGGTCGACGACCTCTCTTGTGTCGTCGCCGACGAAGTCCACCTCGTCGACGACAGACACCGCGGGCCGACACTCGAAGTGACGCTCGCGAAGTTGCGCAAGATCAACCCCGGACTCCAGACCGTCGCCCTCTCCGCAACCGTCGGCAACGCCGACGAAGTGGCCGACTGGCTCGACGCCACGCTCGTCCAGTCCGACTGGCGACCAATCGACCTGAAGATGGGCGTCCACTACGGAAGTGCGATAAATTTCGACGACGGGAGCCAACGCGAGGTGCCGGTCGAACGCGGCCAAAAGAAGACGGCCGCACTCGTCGACGACACGCTGAAAGAGGGTGGCTCCTCGCTCGTCTTCGTCAACTCCCGTCGAAACGCCGAATCCGAGGCGCGACGACTAGCCGACGTGACGAAGGCGCGACTCACCGGACAGGAGCGAGACGACCTCCGCGAGTTGGCGAAGGAACTCCGAGACGTCTCCGACACCGACACGAGCGACGACTTGGCCGACGCCGTCGCCAAGGGCGCGGCGTTCCACCACGCCGGTCTCGCCAGCGAACACCGCGCACTCGTCGAGGAGGCGTTCCGCGACCGACTCATCAAAGTCGTCTGCGCGACGCCGACGCTGGCCGCCGGAGTCAACACACCGAGTCGGCGCGTCATCGTCCGCGACTGGCGGCGCTACGACGGCGAGTTCGGCGGCATGAAACCGCTCGACGTGCTCGAAGTCCACCAGATGTGTGGCCGTGCGGGTCGGCCGGGACTCGACCCCTACGGCGAAGCCGTCTTGCTCGCGAAAGATTCGGAGACGATGGACGAACTGTTCGAGCGCTACGTGTGGGCCGAGGCCGAAGACGTGCGCTCGAAACTCGCCGCCGAACCCGCCCTCCGAACGCATCTGCTCGCCACCGTCGCCTCCGGGTTCGCCAACACGCGACAGGGGCTCTTGGACTTCCTCGACCAGACGCTCTACGCGACGCAGACGACGGAGTCGGGTCGACTCGAAACGGTGACCGACACCGTCCTCGCGTATCTGGAAGCGAACGAGTTCATCGAGAGAGAGGAGGGAACCATCCGCGCGACCAACATCGGCCACACCGTCTCGCGGCTCTATCTGGACCCGATGAGCGCCGCCGAGATAATCGACGGCCTGCGCTACGCGGCCGACAAACGCGTCGAGAAACTCCGAGTCATCGAAGGAGGCGGGTCGGCGTCGAAGTCGTCGAAATCGTCGAGGCCGTCGAAATCGAAGAACGAACCGGACGAGACTGCCGGGTTCACGACGGCGAGTGAATTGCAGGCCGAACGGGACGGTGAAGACGACGACGTGGAGGACGGAGACGACGAGAATCTCGACGCCGACGACTTCGAGACGACCTATCCGACGCCGCTCGGCCTCTACCACCTCGTCTCACGCACGCCGGACATGTACGAACTCTACCTCAAATCCGGCGACCGAGAGACGTACACCGAACTCTGCTACGAGCGCGAGGCGGAGTTCCTCGGGCGGACACCGTCGGAGTACGAGGACGTCGCCTTCGAGGACTGGCTCGCGGCGTTGAAGACGGCGAGACTCCTCGAAGACTGGGCCAGCGAGACGGACGAGGACCGCATCACCGACCGCTACGGCGTCGGCCCCGGCGACATCCGCGGGAAGGTCGACACCGCCCAGTGGTTGCTCGGCGCGGCCGAACAACTCGCGGGCGACCTCGATTTGGGCAACAACGTCGCCGTCCGCGAGGCGAAAAAGCGCGTCGAGTACGGCGTTCGCGAGGAACTACTCAACCTCGCCGGTGTCCGCGGCGTCGGTCGGAAGCGCGCCCGGAGACTCTACGAAGCCGGTATCGTCTCCCGCGCGGACCTCCGCGACGCGGACAAGTCGGTCGTGCTCGCCGCCCTCCGCGGCCGTCAGAAGACGGCCGAGAACATACTCGAAGCCGTCGGGCGGCGCGACCCCTCGATGGACGAAATCGAAGAAGACACCTCGACTCGCGTCGCCGCGGGGGCGAGCGAAGACGACGACGGACAGGCCAGTCTGGGTGATTTCGGATGAGACTCGTCGAAGGAGTGGTCGAAGTCGACGACGTCGGCGCGTTCGTCGCCCGTATCGGCGACATCGCCGACGAAGCAGGTGTGACGGTACAGGTGTTCGACGCCCGGTACGTCGTCTCCCGACGCCACCTCGAACGGGCCGTCGAGTTGGCCGACAGAGCCATCGAACGGGGCGAGAACGTCGCTCGCGACAGAGCCGTCGAGATTCTCTGCTACGTCGCGGGACGTCGCCAAATCGACCGGGCGCTGACGCTCGGTGTCGACGAGGGACGGACACCAGTGGTGGCCCTAGTCGATGGCGACGACGAGAGCGACGAGGCCGACGCCGAGACAGCACTCCGTGAGTTACTCGACCCTGCGGAGACGCTCGGCGACTACGACGACGAACTGGTTCGTGACTACTTCGAGATACAAGAGACAGAACTCACAGCGACGGCCGGGAGCGTCGAAGATCTCGTCTTAGAGCGGATCGCGCTCCTCGACGTAGAGAAGTAAGTTTCGGTTTCGTCTAACCCCTTTGTTTCGACTGGAGACCGACAGACTGCGTCGACATAGCTCACTAAAAGCCACGGAACGAGTGATAGCACCAGTGTATATTTGGAGTGGTCGACGGTGTTACCGCCTCGTCGGCGAACGACGTCGCTGGAGAAGACGAATGTGAGAGAATAGTTCCACCAGGATTCGAACCTGGGTCGTTGCCCCCAGAAGGCAACAGGATTGGCCACTACCCCATGGAACTTCGTTCGCACCCACATCTACTGCTGCATCCTTCTTAAGTATTGCGTGATTGTTGGACTGTGCGGATTCCTGTCAGACTGGCCGACTGTGCATAAACCGCCACGTTTTTTGGGTCTAGTTGTGCAGAGTCATGTATGTATATCGGACGTTTCATCGTCATCGGTCCCGAAGTCGGCGCGTATCGCGTCTCGTCGCGCTCGTTCCCGAACCGGCAGGTCGTCGACCGAGACGGCACGCTCACGGTCGCGCCGACGCCGGACGCACCGGAGACGGACAACCCGTACATCTCCTACAACTGCGTCCGTGAAGTCGACGGAAAGGCTGTCGTCGGCAACGGGTCACAGGTCGACCCCATCACGGAGAAACTCGGTCTCGGCTACCCCGCTCGCGACGCTCTCGCCGAGACGCTGTTGGCACTCGACTACGAGAAAGACGACTACGACACGCCGCGCATCGCCGGCGTCGTCGGTGCCGACGAAGCCTACATCGGCATCGTCCGTAAGGACGCTCTACTCGTGAAGGAAGTCGACGAACCGACACTCGTCGCGACCTACGAAGAGGACACCCCGCGGTCGTTCCAGTTCGACGCCGAGACGGCGAGTACAGCGGCAACTGAGGCCTACGACCAAGAGTTCGAGCACGCCGTCTGCGCCGCCGGCGTCCGCGTGACCGACTCGGGTGTCGAGACGGCCATCGAGAACGGCGAGTAGCGTCGCACCCGGCCACGAGTTCTAACACGTTCGCTCACGCACAGGTAGCTATGCGACTAGGCGTACTCTCCGACATCCACGCGAACCGCGTCGCACTCGACGCCGTCTTCGAGGATATGCCACGAGTCGACGGACTCGTCTGTGCCGGCGACGTCGTCGGCTACAACCCGTGGCCCGCAGAGTGCGTCGCCGAAGTCCGCGAGCGAGCGATACCGACGGTGCAGGGAAACCACGACCGGGCCGCCTCGACGGGGTCGGCGTTCGGCTTCAACAGCATGGCTCGCGCCGGCGTCGACTACACCCGCGAGCAACTCGACGCCGAGAGCATCGAGTGGCTCGGGACGTTACCGACGGAACGAACCGTCGCCGACGGCCGAGTCAAAGTCGTGCACGGCCACCCCGACGACCCGGACCACTACACCCGCCCACACGAGTTCGCCCCCGACTTACTGGGTGAGGAGGACGTCCTGGTCATGGGCCACACCCACGTCCAACATCACGAAGTGTACGACGAAGGAATCGTACTGAACCCCGGTAGCGTCGGCCAACCACGTGATGGCGACGAGCGCGCCGCCTACGCGGTTCTCGACCTCGATGCGATGGAAGTCGAAGAACGCCGCGTCGACTACTCGATTCGGTCCGTCGTCGACGCGGTTCGGGAGGCCGGGTTGCCAGAACGAATCGGGACGCGGTTGTTAGACGGGAAGTGAGGCAGCGAAAAGAAGAGCTAGCTCAGAACTTGTCTTGGACGATTTTGAGCGTCTCTTCGCGGTCGTCCCACGCGACGAAGATGGCGACTGAGGTGGCGCTCGTGATGACGTCGTGGAGGTTGATTCCGGCCTCGGCCAGCGGCGTGACGATGTTCTGGAGTACGCCTGGTCGGTTCGGGAGTTCGCCACCCGTCACACGGACGACGGCGATTTCGTCGTCGACGGTGACCGAGGAGAGCAGGTCGTCTTTGACGACTTCGCCGTGGAGGACGTTCTCGGCCTCTTCGGCGAGGTCGATGTCGACGTAGAAGGTGATAGAGTCCATCCCGCTCGCGACGGCTTCGACGTTTATCTCCGACCCGCGGAGTGCCTGCGAGAGGTCCGCGAGGATACCCGGTCGGTTCCGAATCGCTCGCCCGGCGACGGTGAGGCAGGCGAGTTTGTTCTCCTGCATGTCGATGAGGTTCGTGAACTTCCCCTCGATGCGAGTACCGCCGGTCAGGAGGTCACCGTGCTGGTAGTGGACGACGCGGACGTCGAGGGTGTCGTCCTTGTACGAGAGCGCAGAGGGTGCGACCACTTCCGCGCCGCGGAACGAGAGGTTTCGGAGTTCGTCGACGGTGATACGCCCGACGTTTCGCGCGCCTTCGACGACGTGTGGGTCGCCGGTCATGACGCCTTCGACGTCGGTGACGATGACGACTTCGTCGGCGTCCATGTACTTGCCGAGCATCACGGCACTCGTGTCTGAGCCACCGCGGCCGAGCGTCGTCACTTCGCCTTCGAGATTCTGGGCGAGGAAGCCAGTGATGACGGGGACGACCCCGTCGAGTTCTTCGGCCAACTTGGCGGCGCGCTTCGACGTCTCCTCAACGTCGACTTCGCCGAGGTCGTTGGTGATGACCGGCCACTGTTCACTACCGGGTTCGAGAAAGAGTGCGTTGACGCCCCGAGCAGAGAGGGCGGCCTTGAGCATCCGGACGCTCGTCCGTTCGCCCATACTGACGATTTCGGCGCGGTCGGAATCCGAGGCGTCGAACTTGATGTCGTCGAGCAGGTCGTCGGTCGTACTGCCCATCGCGCTCGCGACGACGGCGATCTCGTGGCCGTGTTCGACGGCAGCAGCGATAGAGTCGGCCGCGCGGTTGATTCGGTTCCCGCTTCCGAGAGACGTCCCGCCGAACTTCGCGACTACGCGCATGCGACTCCCTCCAAGACGGTCGACACTGCGGACTGGTGCGTAAACATGCGACAGCGTAGCGTGGGGAGCCGCATAACTGTGTCCACTTACTCAACGGTTGCCGATTGGACAGATAGTGACACGGTCGTCGGGAGACCCTCGGTTCCCGTGGAGTTTTACGCCTGTTTCCCGTGGATATGGGACATGAGTAGCTTGCACGTCCGAGACGCCGTCGAGAGTGACGCCGACGGGCTCGCCACGCTCGCAAACCTCCCGGCGGACGTCGTTCGCGACAGTATCCACGACCGAGCGGTCAGCGTCGCCGAGCGACCCCCCGAGGGCGAAGAAGCCGAGAACGGCAGAGACAGCGAGTTAGCGGGGTTCGTAAGTTTCGATGCCCGCGACGACGTCGTCCACGTCACCCAGTTCGGCGGGTCGCCGGAGGCCTGCGAGCGACTCCTCGAGGAACCGGTTCGGTTCGCCGAGAACGAAGGGATGGAGGTAGAGATAGTCGTCACCGCGAGCGACGACTCGATGCGAACTGCAGTGGAAGCGGTGGGGTTCGAAAAACGTGGAAGCGGGCCGATGTTCGAGGGTGAGCGGACGGTTCGATACCGTCTCTCGCCGGATACGTAATCGACCGTCGTCAGTCGTCGAGCGACGCGACGTCGGCGTCCGGCACCTCGTGGTCGCCGATGGTCGCTTTCGGCAGGAGAATCTCTTCGAAGTCGAACGGGTCAGGGTCCTCGCCCGCGGCGACCTGCTTCGGCCAGTCGGGGTTCGAGAGTGCGCTCGTCCCGAGCGTCACGAGGTCCGACCCGGCCTCGATGGCCTGCCGGGCGGCGTCGGGGTCACCGAGTCCACCGTTGTCGACGACGGCCGTCCCGTCGCCGCTGTGCTCGACGGCGAGGTCCGCGAGCGTCGGTCCCGTGTCGCCGAAGGCGGGCGTCGTAGCGTCCGTCCCCGTCACGTGGATGTAGTCCGCACCGGCCTCCGAGAGCGCCGAGAAGATGACCTCGGCGTCGTCCTCCTCGCCGGGCCAGCGGTACTCGTCGTCGTTGACCTTCTCCTGCGAGACGCGGACGCCGACGACGAAACCGTCGGGAAGTTCCGCGTCGACGGCTTCCAGTACCTCGGCCGGGAAGCGCACGCGGTTCTCGACGTCGCCGCCGTACTCGTCGTCGCGCTGATTGGCGTCGGCCGCGAGGAACTCGTTCAAGAGATAGCCGTTGGCGGCGTGGAGTTCCACGCCGTCGAATCCGGCCTCCTCTGCGTTGCGTGCGGCCGCGACGAACGACTGCCGGATGCCGACGAGTTCCTTCGTCAGCAGTTCCCGCGGCGTCTCGAACTCACCCTCACCGCCGTAGAGTCCGGACTTCTCGCCGACCGGTTGGACGGCGGAGGGACCGACCGTCTCGTCGGCGTGCGGGTTCCCCTGCGAGATGGCTCCCGCGTGCATCAGTTGGGCGAAGATAGGTGCGCCCGCCTCGTGGACGGCGTCGGTCACCTGCTGCCACGACTCGACGTGGTCCTCGGTGACGAGTCCGGGTTGGTTCAGATAGCCCTGACTGTACTCGTGGTCGGTGTAGACGCCCTCAGAGACGAGAAAGGAGAAGCCACCGCGGGCGAACTTGGCGTAGTAGCGCGCCATCTGTTCTGTGGCGCGTCCGTCGTCGGTCGCACTCGTTCGCGTCATCGGCGCGAGGCCGACGCGGTTGTCCAGCGACACATCGTCGAAGTCGAACGACTCGAAGAGCACGTCGGATTCCTCTGACATCGCTTGCACTTGGGACGGCACAGGGAAATACTGAATCCGGAGTTGCACGCCCCGCACACTGAACATGTGGTAGCGTCCGCCAATCAGTCAGGGGACAGGCAGTAGGGAGCGTCGTCGCGGCGGTAGGCAGGCTTTCAGCTGTGCGGTACGGCGGTAATCCTGTTGTACCGCGAGCGAGGCCGAAGGCCGAGCGAGCGGCCTTTTTGGCCCACGGGAAGACGCTTCGCGTCTTCCAAGCCTTCGCGGTGAAACCGCGAAGAGAGCTTTTTCGAGGAGTGGTGTGCGAGCGCAGCGAGCACACCCGACGAAGAAAAAGGTCGTTTCAGCAGACGTTCTTCGGCTTCACGCCCATCGATTCGAGCGTCTCGACGTAGTCGTCGTAGGCGGCTTCGACGACGGCGTCGGCAGCGGCCTTCGCCTCGTCCCACTGTTCGTCCGTCTTACAGGCTTTGTCGAGCGCATCGGCGACGGCGTCGAGGTGGTCGTCGTAGTCGTCACGGATGCCGCGGAACGTGTTGGCCGACGAGGGGTCGGCGTCGCCGACGAAGAAGCCGACCATCTGCTCGGCCGTCTTCTTCGTGACGAGCGTCCGTCCGGCGAGTGCGCCGAGTCGCGCCGGGAAGTCCGAGAACCCTTCGAGCGTCTCGTACATCGCCTGCGACGTGTCTGGGTTGCCTTCTTCGGAGCCGATGGCGTCGACGTGTGCCTCCTCGTCGTCGGCGACCTGCTGGAAGACGGGTGCGGCGTCCGGGTCGTCCTCGCTGTCGGCCCAGTCCGCGAAGAGACGAGCGGCCGTCGACGCCTCGTCGTGGGCGGCGGCGCGGACGTTCGGAGCGTTCATCTCGCCGCCCGTGAGCGCGTACAGTGATTTCGAGGAGCCGAGACGCGAGAGTGCGGTCTCGTGGTCGTCACGAAGCTGACCGACGAAGGTGTGTCCGTCCATACGCCGCCGTACTCTCGCCGACGATTTGTAAGCATCGGCAAGCGTCCGCGCGTGGACACCGAGACCGAGACACGGCGACGAGAACAGTTAGGAGTCTGGCACGAGAGGCCACGACTGTGACACTCGCATCAGCCCTCCGCTCGGGAGTTCGACTGCCCGTCCAGTACGCCTGGACCGTCCTCCCGTTCTACCTGCTCGCAACCGGCAGCCTCGTCGTCGCGCGTGTTCCGCTCGTCGCGGGACTCGCCGCCGCCATCTCGCTGCTCCACGTGCAGGGTCGTCTCGAACCGTTCGTCCGCACACTCGACGGACTCCAACCCAACCAACTCGACACCTCGGACCCGACGACGCTCCCATCCGGACTCGACGAAGCCGTCACTGGACTGGTGACACCGACGGTCGTCGGGATTCTCGGCGTCGCACTCCTCGCGATGCTCGTCGTCTGGATCTTCACGCAGGCGGTTGCCTCCGCTGGAACGTTCTCGGCAGTCTACGCGGCACTCGACGGCCGCGACCCCTTGACCGACGGGGTTCGAGGTATCGTTCGCCACTGGCGGGCGTTCGTCGGCCTAGCACTCCTCCGTCTCCTCGTCTTGCTCGTCGCCGTCGGCGTCGTCGCCGGTGGCGTCGCCGCGGGCCTCGCGGTGAGTGGTCCGCTCGGCGTCGTCGTGGGCGTCTCGGTCGGTCTCCTCGCTCTCGTCGGCCTCCTCGTCGTCTCGCTCGCGCTCTCGTTCGTCGGCCCTGCAGTCGTCGTCGACGACGTCGGAGTCGGCGGAAGCGTCCGCGGCAGTCTCGGGTTCATCCGCCGAAATCCAGTCACGTTCGTCCTCTTCTTCGCCATCTCTATCGGCGTCTCGCTCGCCGTCGGTACGGCCGCTGCGCTGGCTAACTTCGCGGGGGCCGGTCGACTCGTCGGCGTACTGACCCCGCTCCTCGTCGCTCCCGCGCTCGGGGGGTTCCAAACGGCGCTCTACGCCGGGGTCGAACTCCCCGAACCTTCCGGACAGCACGACGAACGGTCACGTCGCCGGCGACTCACCGGTGGCTTCGGTCGAGGATGGCGAGCGCTCCGGCAGTTCGTCGTCGGTCATCCCCTCTCAATCGTCGCCGCCGCCGTCGTCCTCACCGGCGGTATCGCGGCCGGGTGGATGCTCACCGCTCCGTACGGTGTGTCGATTCAACCACCTGAAGACGTCGCTGGTGTGTTCGGTACCGTCGCTATCGGCCCCTTCGTCAACATCGCGGCCAACAACTGGCTGGTCGCGACGGGCGGAAGTTACGGTGGACTCGCCTTCGGTGTCCCGCAAGTGTCCGAGTTGTTGTTCAACGGCGTGTTCATCGGCGCGCTAGCCGGTCTCTTCGACCGCGTCGGCTTCGTCGCGCTGGTCGCACCGCACGGCGTCATCGAACTCCCGGCGCTCGCCGTCTCGGGGGGACTCGGCTTCCACCTCGGACGTGTCGGACTCGACTGGTTCCGTGGCCGACTCGACGCGGCCGACGTGGGCGACGAACTCGGCCGAGCGTTCGAAGTGCTCGTCGGACTGGCACTCGTCTTCGTCGTCGCCGCATTCATCGAGGCGTTCCTGACGCCGCGAATCGCGGCGTTCGTCCTCGGCGGGTAGGTGAAAGAAGGAAAGAATCGGTGAGAACCGGTGAGAGTCGACCGAATCGACTCAGTCGGCGAATTCGCCGGGTTCAGTGAGTTCAGCGAATTCAGCGAGTTCGGCTTAGTTGCCTTTCTCGATGGGCGCCCCGACGAGGTTGCCCCACTCCGTCCACGACCCGTCGTAGTTGGTGACGTTGTCGTAGCCGAGCAGTTCGTGGAGTGCGAACCACGCAATCGAGGAGCGCTCGCCGATACGGCAGTAGGCGATGACGTCCTGGTCGTCGTTGACGCCTTCGGCCTCGTACATCTCACGCAGTTCGTCGGCCGACTTGAACGTGCCGTCGTCGGTGACCGTCGCGGCCCACGAGATGTTGCGCGCGCCGGGGACGTGACCGCCGCGCTGCGCCGTCTCCTGCAGACCCGGCGGTGCGAGAATCTCGCCGGAGTACTCCTCGGGCGAGCGAACGTCGACCAGCGGCAGGCCTTTGTCGATGGCCTTCTCGACGTCGTCGCGGTAGGCGCGGATGGACTCGAACGGACCGCGGGCGGTGTACTCGGTTTCCGAGAACTCCGGTGCCTCCTCCGTGAGCGGATAGTCGTTGTCGAGCCAGTAGTCGCGACCACCGTTCATCAGGCGGACGTCCTCGTGGCCGTAGTACTTGAACTGCCAGTAGGTGTAGGCGGCGAACCAGTTGGAGTTGTCGCCGTAGAGGACGACGGTGTCGTCGTCGCTGATGCCGTGAGAACCGAGCAGTTCCTCGAAATCCTCCTGCGTCAGGATGTCACGAGTCGTCTGGTCCTGCAGCTGGGTCTCCCAGTTGAAGGCGATGGCCCCGGGGGCGTGGCCCTCGTCGTAGGCTTCGGTGTCGACGTCGACTTCGACCAGTCGATAGCTAGAGTCGTCGCTCTGGAATTCGTCGAGGTGGTCCTCCACCCAGTCCGCGGAGACGAGAACGTCTTTTGCGTAATCAGACATTGCACCCCCATATACTCCACAAAGTCGTATAATACCACTAGCCAGGGCATAGTTCGCCTCTCCTACCGACTTGCGGAGATTGTTGCCGCGGACAGCTGGAGACGGAAGCGAGAGACGCAGACGCACCGTTCGTCCATAACTGCTGTGTAATGAGTGTCGACTACCGGCCGAGCTTTCGGACTAAATTGCCGCTATCTAGGTTCGCTGGCCGCTGGTGTCGAAGCCCGGAACGATAAGACGGTCCGGGGTCAACGCCCTCGCATGTACGAGAATCTCGTCGTGTCGGCCGACTGGCTGGCCGACAATCTGGACGACGTTCGTGTCGTCGACGTGCGCGACGCGTGGGAGTTCGACGGTATCGGTCACGTACCGGGTGCGGTGAGCATCCCGTTCGACTCCTTCAGAAGCGACGTCGGCGACGAGGGGATGCTCCCCGGGACGGACGTCTGGACGGACCTCATGGACGAAGCCGGAATCGACGCCGACGACACACTCGTCGCCTACGACGACACTCACGGCGTCTTCGCCGCACGCTTCCTCGTCACCGCAGAACTCTACGGCCACCGCGACCTACACCTCCTGAACGGCGACTTCAGCGCGTGGAGCCGAGAACACGAAGTCGAACGCGACGCCGTCGACTACCCCGAGAGCGACTACGAGGTACGCGACCCCGAGTCGTCACCACTCGTCGGCTACGACTACGTCCTCGACGCCGTCGAGCGCGTCGAAACAGGAGGGGAAGACGCAGAGACGGTCATCGTCGACACCCGTGAGGCGTGGGAGTACGAGGAGAGCCACGTCCCGGGTGCCGTCCAGTTGGACTGGATGGGACTGGTCGACGACGGGAGTCGAGGTCTGAAGTCGGACGAGAAACTGGAGGAACTGCTCGCCGAACGAGGAATCACGCCCGAGAAAGAAGTCGTCCTTTACTGTAACACTGCCCGACGCATCAGCCACACCTACGTCGTGCTCCGACATCTGGGGTACGAGAACGTCGCGTTCTACGAGGGGAGCCTGACCGAGTGGGACGAACGCGGTGGACCCGTCAAGACAGGCGAGACGGGCGAGACGGGCGAAACAAACGAGAGCGAGGAGTGAGGAGAAATCGGGTGTCGAGAGTCGGGTCCGTCGGCCGACGCGAGAGATTCAGTCGACGGATTCGGGCTACTCGGGCGAGTTAGGCGAGTTAGGCGAGTTAGGCGAGTTAGGCGATTCGGGCGACTCGAGCGTATCCATCCCGACGACGTCGTCGCGTAACTCGGCGGCGAGGAGGTTCGCCAGTTCGATGACGAGCGCGACGACGAGCGGACCCGCGATGAATCCGATTGGGCCGAGACTCAAGAGGCCGCCGACGAACCCGACGAAGTAGAGACTCCCCGGAAGGTTCGCCGTCTCCTTGGCGAGTCGAGGACGGATGAGAATGTCCGGCAACCAGGCGATGAAGAGTCCACCCACGAAGAAGACGAGAAGGGCCTGTGTGACTTGCTCGGCGATGACGTGCCACCCCGCGAGGACGGCGAGTAGGACACTCGGGCCGACGATGGGGATGAACTGTAGGACCGCAGAGATGGCAGCGAGCGTGAGCGGAAACTCGTATCCAAGCGCGAAGAAGACGGGCAGTGCGATGACGAACGTGCCGAGTGCCGTCGCCGCCTGCAGCACGTAGATGGCGAACAGCGTCTCGCGCGTCCGTCGGTTGAGCGCTTCGGCGACGTCGCGGTAGGTGGGCGGGACGAGCGCGAGCATCGCCGTTCGGGCGTCGCTCTGGTGGTGGAGGAGCGAGAAGACGAGCAGACCGAACAACGTGAACTTGACGAGCAAGACGGGAGCGGCCGTCGCTGCCACCCTCGCGAAGGTCCGACCGAGTCCGACGAAGAACGTCGACACCTCCTCGATGGTGACGGTGTACGTGAATCCGACCAGTTCGACGACGACTTCGTCGGGAAGCGACTCCAAGACGAGGAGGATACCTTCCAACCGTAAGACGAGAACGACGAAGAACGGTGCAGCGAGCGCGAGCGTCCCGAAGAAGGCGGCGAGTGTCGTCAGGAGGCTTGCCGTTCGAGGTGACAATCCGCGATGGGAGAGTTGCTGTCGGACGGGAATCAACAGATACGCGAGAGTAACGGAAAAGAAGACTGTCGAGAGTACGTCGGCGAGAAGCGCCGCTGCGAGGAGCGTGACGAAGACGAACAGTCCGCCGAGGACGTACTGTCGAGAGACGTTCATACTCGACCTGTGTGTGAGACGGACAAAACGGTTGTCCCGATTTCGACCGATGTGGCTTGAATAACAACCACGTCGCCTAAGTATGACCCAGTTCAATTACCGAGTAATGAAACGACGAGTCTTCCTCCGCTCCGCAGGTGTCGGCGCGACTGCACTCGTTGCAGGGTGTACGACACAGCAGGCGGACGGCGGAGCAGGGAGTGAGACGAGTGAATCGTCGACGACGGGCGGCGACGGTTCCACCGGAACGACGACGGGAACGACGGAGTCGTCGAGCGAGACGCTCAGAGTCGCCACCTACAGCGCCTTCGTCGACGCGCCGAGTTCGAGTCCCGGGCCGTGGCTGAAAGAACAGTTCGAGTCGGAGTTCGACACGACAATCGAGTGGCAGACGCCCGAGAACGAACTCAACTACTTCATCGAGCGTCAGTTGCAAGGCGTCGACCCGGGCGCGGACCTCTACGTCGGCCTCGACACGAACATGCTCATCCGACTCGACGAGAAACTGAACGACCCGCTGTTCGCCCCCGTCGAGTCGGGTGCGCTCTCGAATCGCGGCGACGTGAAGGAGTCACTGGAGTTCGACCCGCAGAACCGAGCGGTTCCGTACGACACGGGCTACATCTCGCTCGTCTACGACGAGACCCAGTCCACTGCACCCGAGACGTTCGACGGCCTCTTGGACCCCGAGTTCGAGGGCGATCTCATCACGCAGAATCCGACGTCGAGTGCGACGGGAAAGGCGTTTCTCCTCCACACCATCAAGGCGAAAGGTGAAGACGGCTATCTCGACTACTGGCAGAGGCTGAAAGACAACGGCGTGCGCGTCCTGGGAACGTGGGAGGACTCCTACACCGCCTACTCGAACGGTGAGGCACCGATGGTCGTCTCCTACTCGACAGACCAGGTGTACGCCAACGCCGACGGCGCAGACCTGCGCAAACACCAGATTCGCTTCCTGAACGGACAGGGGTACGCGAATCCCGAGGGGATGGCCCGCTTCGCCGACACCGAGAACGTGGAGACGGCGAACCGGTTCATGGACTTCCTCCTCCGTCCGGAAGTGCAGGCCGAAATCGCCGTCCGCAACGTACAGTTCCCGGCGACGACGACGGCCGAGTTGCCAGAAGAGTTCGCAAAGTACGCCCGCGAACCCGAGGAAGCCGTCACCTTCTCCTACGAGGAACTGAAGGGGAACCTCAGTGAGTGGACCGACGCGTGGGCGAGACAGTTCGCGAGCAAGTGACGGTGAGCGTTCGTCTCGCACGTCTCGTGAGTCTCGTGAGTCTCGCGTGACGGCGTCCGGTCGCCGACTGTCGGGGACACTCGACCGACTCGAACGACGGGCCCTCGTCCTCGTCGCCGCAGCGACGGCGCTCGCACTCCTCGTCCTCTTCTACTACCCCGTCGCGACGGTGTTCGTCGAGGCGGTCACCGTCGACGGCGCGCTGTCGACGGACCCTATCGCCGAGGTGCTCACGGACCGGTTCTACCTCGTCGACATCTTCTGGTTCACGGCGAAGCAAGCCGCGCTGTCGACCCTCGCCAGCGTCGCACTCGGCCTGCCGGGCGCGTGGATTCTCGCCCGCTTCGACTTTCCCGGCCGCGAGACACTCCGGTCGCTGACCATCCTCCCGTTCGTCCTCCCCTCTATCATGGTCGCCATCGGGTTCGTCGCCATGTTCGGCCAGAACGGGACGCTGAATCAGGTGCTCTCGTTCGTCGGCCTCGGCCCCGTGAGCCTGCTCTACACGCTCGAAGCCATCGTCCTCGCCCACGCCTTCTACAACGCACCGCTCGTGACGCGCATCACGACAGCGGCGTGGGAGAGCGTCGACGCCCGAACCGTCGAGACGGCCCGAAGCCTCGGCGCGAATCCGACGAGAGCGTTTCTGGACGTCGTCGTCCCGCAACTGTTACCCGCCGTCCTCGTCGGTGCGACGCTCACCTTCGTCTTCACCTTCGCCTCGTTTCCCATCGTGCTCGCACTCGGCGGGTTCCAGTTGGCGACGGTCGAAGTCTGGATATACAAACTCGTCGGCGAGTTGGAGTACGCCGAGGCGGCCGCCCTCGCCGTCGTCGAGACGGCTCTCTCGCTCGTGCTGACCTACGCGTACCTCCAGTACGAGGGGAGACAGCGAGGGGCCGGACAGGGCGCCCATCCGCAACCGCGACACTCGTTGCTTCCGGCGTTCTCGTCGCTCGGTCCGGACCGCTCGTCGGTCGAGTCGGTACTGACGCGACTCGCCGTCCTCGGCTACGGCGTCGTCGTCGCGGTGGTCTTCCTCGGTCCCATCGTCAGCATGATACTGGCGAGCGTGACGGGGCCAGAGGGTGAACTGACGCTCCGACACTACGAGTTCCTCCTCCAGCGGCAGGCGACGGGGGCGAGCTATCAGGTGAAACCGCTCCCGGCCATCCAGAACTCGCTACTCTACGCACTCGGGACGCTCCTGGTCGCGCTCCCGATGGGCGTCGTGATGGCCGTGCTGACGACGCGGCGGTTCCGCGGGCGGAAGGTCATCGACGCGCTGGCGATGGCGCCGCTCGCCGTGAGCGGTATCGTCGTCGGCCTCGGCATGTTGCGAGGACTCGTCTTCGGAATCCGCATCGGCGACACGCGCGTGCAAGTCGTCGGCACCGTCGCCATCGTCGCCGCCCACGCGGTGGCGGCGTACCCGTTCGTCACGCGAAACGTCGCGCCGCTCCTCGGCACGTTGGACTCCCGATTCGTGGAGTCGGCGCGGAGTCTCGGCGCGAGTCGGTTTCGGGCACTGCTCGACGTGGAGTTACCTCTCGTGTGGGCGGGCGTCGTCGCCGGTGCGGCGTTCGCCTTCGCCATCAGCATCGGCGAGTTCGATGCGACAGTTATCTTGGCCTCCGGGTCGGGCAGTTACACGATGCCCGTCGCCGTCGAACGCTTCCTCGGTCGCCGTCTCGGTCCAGCGACGGCGATGGGATGCGTGCTTCTCGTCGTGACGAGTCTGAGTTTCGTCGTCATCGAGCGCTATGGCGGTCAGTGGGGTGGTGACGATGTCTGAGATACACCTCGACTCGGTGTCGAAGCGCTACGGCGAGACGACGGCGCTGGTCGACGTGGACCTCGACGTCGCCGACGGCGATTTCTTCACGCTCGTCGGCCCCTCGGGGTGTGGAAAGACCACGACGCTCCGCCTCGTCGCCGGATTCGAGTCGCCGACAGATGGTCGAGTTCGGTTCGACGACGAAGAGATGGCGAAGGTTCCACCCGAAGCGAGGGGGGTCGGCGTCGTGTTCCAGAACTACGCGCTCTTCCCGCACATGAGCGTCGCCGAGAACGTCGGCTACGGTCTGCGCTTCACCGACCCGCCCGAGGGCGAGTCGAGGTCCGAACGCGTCGACCAGTTGCTCGACCTCGTCGACCTCGGCGGGATGGGCGACAGAGAGCCGAATCAGTTGTCCGGGGGCCAACAGCAGCGAGTGGCGTTGGCGCGGGCGCTCGCGCCCAGTCCGCGACTCCTCCTCCTCGACGAACCGATGAGCGCGCTCGACGCCCAGTTACGCGAGCGACTCCGGATGCAAATCAAGGAGATTCAGTCGGAACTCGACATCACGACGCTCTACGTCACCCACGACCAGGAGGAGGCGCTCGCCGTCTCCGACCGCGTCGCAGTCATGCGCGATGGGCGAGTCGAACAGGTCGGCACGCCGCGCGACATCTATCGTCGACCCGAGACGCGTTTCGTCGCCGAATTCGTCGGCGACAACAACCTCTTCGAAGGAACGATGCGCGAATTGTCAGTTTCTGCAGACGAAACGAAGGGGTATCTCGTCGACGTCGATAGTGAAGAGTTTCGGGTCGCAGGCGACGGGCGAAGTGAGGGCCTCGCCGTCGGCGACACGGTGACGTTCTGCGTCCGCCCCGAACAGTTGAGAGTCGGCGACGGCGAGAACCGCTTCACCGCGACCGTCGAAGGGTCGGAGTTCCTCGGCGAGACGACGCGAGTCCACCTCGACTGGAAGGGGCGGTCGGTGACACTACGAACGACGGACGTGCCGTCGGGAGCAGTCGAGTTAGGCTTCGACGCCGACGACGCGTGGCGAGTGTCGTAGTGTCGTAGCGTCAAGTTCGGTGGAGAAAAGGGCGATTGCTGGCGACTACGGACGGCTACGGTGCCACGCCGACGGTCAGAAGCGTCCCGAACGTCCGATAGCGTTCGACCATCGCCTCGCGCGTCTCCCAGTCGTCGGTCGGGAACTCGGCGGCGGGCGGGATGTCGATGTCGCGGTCCGAGATGTTGTCCTGTTCGGCGACGTGGAGGCCGGCCTCGCGGAACCCAGTCCGGTACTCCTCGGCCGACCAGCGGGTCATCTCGACTTCGATGTGCTCTTGCCACTCGTGGGAGTGGGTGTTCTCCTCGTAGTAGTTGACTGCGCAGAAGAACGTGCCGCCCGGTTTGAGGACACGAGCGATTTCTTCGAGGGTGTGGTGTGGGTCTGCGGCGTAGTAGAACGCCTCCATCGACCAGACGTGGTCGACGCTGTCGTCGGCGAACGGGAGTTCGTCGAAGTCGCCGACGAGGAAACCGACGTCGTCGGAGTCTGCTTCGTCGGTGTAGCGACGGGCGTTCTGCGCCATCTCGGGAGAGCCATCGAGACCGTAACCACGGCCAGCGTCTTTCGTGTCGTGAAGCGCGCGGAGCGCGTAGCCGCTGCCGGTTCCGAGGTCCAAGATGACGTCGCCGGATTCGACCGGCATCCGGGCCAGTGCGTGCTTTGCGGTGTGCCAGTGGCGGTCCTCCATCCCTCTGTCGCGGCCGTCGGCCGCCCAGGCGTCGAACTCGTCGCGAACACTCATACCGGAGGGTCGGTCGCGTCCGGTAAAACGGGTTCGGAGCAGAGAGAGTAGAAAAATAGGGAGCAGAGAGTAGGAGGGCAGAGAGTAGAAGCGCAGGGAGCGGAGAGTAAGAGAACGAAGAGAACAGAGAGACGGAGACGACGGCAGTGCCGAACGTCTTTTCACCGACACCGCTCCTACTGCCTGCATGGTCCGTGTCGGCAGACATCGTCGGTTCAAACTCGCAGACACTGCCCAGCAGGTCGTCGGAGGGTTCCTCCTCGCCGGCCCGTTCGTCGTCACCGACGAGGTGTGGGCGCTCGCTGTGGGGATGGAGTGGTACCAAGCCGTCTTGACTGCGGCAATCGTCCTCGCCATCGGCTACGGCACGCTCTACAAGGCCGACGACGACCGAGACCCGGACCGCGAAGTCGAGTTCGGAGGGATTCCGGTGCGGTTCATCTCACTAATCCTCGTCTCCTACCTCTCGGTGCTCATCCTCGCACTCTCGTTCGACGCACCCGCGACGCTCATCCCGAACCACATGGACCCGGTCGACATCACCCTCCAGACCGAGGTGTTCGTCACGCTGAAGGCGATGAGCATCGGGTCGGTGTTCAGCGTCATCGGCGCGGCCACCGCCGACAGCGTGTTCTGACGGTTGTGTATTCTGTTTGTCACTCTCAGAAAGACCGAAGCTATCGACCTCTGACCCGAGGTGTCAGCCCGCATCGTTAAGTCGGTTCGGGTGATGTGTCGGGTATGGAATACAGCCTCGCCATCGAGAACGCCCCAGAGACCATCCCGGGAGGGACTTCTCTCCTTCTCTTGCACCCAAGCATCGGCGAGACCGACCGTATCGATACCGACTTCTTCAAAACCGACACCGACGCCTTCTTCGTCATCTCCACGCGGACGACGGCGCGTGAGGTCGAACAGAAACTGGACTACTACGACGTCGACGAGTCACGAGCAGTCATTCTCGACACGCTCTCGGTCGAACGGGGTTACTCCCGTCGCAGTTCGCCGAACGTTCACTACGTCTCCTCACCCGACGATTTCGACGGTATCGTCACGCAGACGGAGGACTTCTTACAGAGTCACGAGGGGAAACGACGCGTCAGCGTCGACTCCGTCACCGAGATGGCCTACTACGCCGACGTCGACCGCGCGTACGACGCGACGAAGCAACTCATCGAACTGTTGAAAGAGAACGACGCCGTCGGTCTGTTCCACCTCTCGAACGAGGTCCACGAGGACGACACGGTCGACCGCTTCCGCGAACTCTTCGACGGCGTCGTGACGCTCGACGACGACGGTGCGGTCACCTACGACGACCAGCGGTAGCGAAAACGAACACGAGAACGAGAACGAATACGAGAGCGAGAACGACAGTGGGCAACTGACCACGCCAGTCGGACGTCGACCGGTCGTTCACTCCTCGACGAGTTGTGCGAACGTCTTCTCTGCCCACTGAACCGCGTAGTCGGGACCGTACTCGACGTACGCTTCCGTGTCCAGTGCAGCGAACGGAGCGGGCAAGTCGAGGTCGTGTTTGACCGCCGAGCAAGCGAACTCCGTCGCCGCCGGGAACTCTGTCTGTCCCGTCGCGACGGCACTCGGAAGGTCGGTCAGTCGTCCTTCGAGTCGTTCACCGGCATCGACCCACGCCTCGTGGAGTCGGGGCGCGTCGTCGGCCCACGTTCGGAACACCGCTCGTGTCTGGAGGCCGATCCACGCCTCGTAGAGTGCGGCAGCAATCTGATAAACGTCTGCGGGGCCGAGCGGTATCGCTCGGTCGAGGTCACGGTAGCGCTCGCCGAAGAAGGGGAGGAAGTGTTCGGGAACGTCGAGACCGAGTTGGACGAACGCCTCGGCGAACAGAAAGTCGAGAAAGCCCTCCGGCGTCCCCTCCGCACGTTTCTTCGCGATGACCGTCGGCGGCGACGTCTGTCGAGTCCAGACGACCGTTCCGTCACCGGGCATCCCGATAGTGAACGTTCCACCCGCATAGCGGACGAGCAGTGCAGGAGAGTCGTCGGGAAGCCACTCGGTCGGATACGTCGCCGGGTCGAGAGAGTCGGCGAGTAACCCGAGGTCTTCGGCCGCCGCTGGGGGGATAGTCTCGAAGTCGTTGTCGGCGTCGAGGACGAGACAGTCCGGCGCGTCAGTCGCCCGAACTGTTTCCACGTCGTCACGGAGCGTCCGCTCTGAGAACATCGCTCAGACGAACGCGAGGCCGAACAGGATTGCGAGACCGAGAACCGCAGATATGCCGATGGTTCCGAGTACGATTTTCGTCGCTTGGCTCATAGTGCCACGGTGTGTCCCATCCCGCTTAAAGGCTTCAGTCCGTGACGGCGATAGCCGAGTCGATTCGAGAGATGAGATGGTCGCCAGCATCGACACTGAGCGGCATCAGTGGTATCGGTGGTATTGTGGTTTCGTGGTATCGGCGGCATCGTGGTGTCGGCGACATCGTGGTGTCGGCGACATCGTGGCATCGGTGGCGTCGGTTCCATCGTCGATATTGGCGTCGTTCACCGCTCGAACCCCTCCGTTTCGAGTGGAGTCGAAGGTCAGTCGAGAACGCGAACCATCTCCAGAGGAAGTGAAGGGGTACACGGGCGACGAAGAGAGACGAAAAGAAGCGAAGAGAGTGAAAGAACCGGGAGACTGTTCGTGGGCCGTCGCAGTCAGGTGTGTGCGTAGATGTGCGTAGGTCGCCCCTACTCGTCTCGACCGGTGTTCTGCCACCTATCGGGAACCTCGATGACGTACCGACCGTCTTCGCGCAGCGAGATGATGTACTCGTCACGGTCGTACAGTTCCATGAGGTTCAACTCGTACTGGCCAGGGTTGAGAATCTTGATGCTCTCGAACTGGTCGTTCAGTTCTTCACGTAGGTCCGAGAGGTCTGGTCGGTCGTCGGACTTCGGTTCGACGACGGTTCCGTCGGCGTCGGACGGTTGTTCGGGCGTGGGCCGCTGCTCTGCGGCGGATAGCTCTTCGGGTGTGACGACGTCACTCCGGGCACTCGCTTGTGCTCGGTCTTCGGTGTTCTCGATGCTGTCGACGCTGTCGATGCTGTCAGGGGTGTCGGAGCTATCGAGGTCGGCGCTCTCTCCTTCGGCCGGTCGCTCGGAAGCATCGTCGGCAGCAGAGACAGACTGCGGTTCGTCCGACGGGTCGTCAGTCGGTTCGATAGTGACGTCGTCGCTCGCGGGTGTGTCGGTCGCCTCGTCTGTCTCGTCGGGGTTCGACGTTCGGTTGCCGACCCACTCGCGAACTGACGCACCCGCTTTCGCCGCGGTTCCGGTGACGCCACTGCGGTCGGACTGTTCGGTCCCTTCGGTCCGCTCGGTGGTCGGCTGGTCGTCGTCCGACGGCTGGCTCGGGGAGACAGCACGAGGAGTCGACGCCGATTCGGTGCTGTCGCGCTCTGTCTGCGTGGCTCGCTTCGGGCGGAACTGGAACTTGTTGCCACCGCAGTCAGGACACCCCGAAAGCATCTCTTTCGACCCATCGTCGAACGTCTTGCCGCAGTTCGTACACTGATGAGGCATTGACTATCTCCGAGAGACGAGCGCGCTGATGAGGTTCTCGTCCTTGTGGAGCGTCTCGATCTGGTTTGCGGGGCCGATAACGGTCAGCTTCTTCGTCTCTTCTTTGCCCATCAACCGACCGAGGAAACTCTTGTCGCCAGTCTGTGACCGTGGATAGGTCTCGATTTCGATGCCGTTGAACTCGTCGGGACTGATCTCGTTCATCGTCACCTCGATGAGTTTCGACTCCTCGTCGGGCGAGAGTCCTTCTTCGAGGATGACGATGTTACCGTCGCGGACGGTGTCGAGGATCAGGCGAATCTTCTCCATACTGCGGAGTCCGTCCATCCGCGCACCGCTGATGAGGTCGATTTGAACACCGTCGGTGTTTGGAGTCGCTTCAGGCATGTCGGTCACCC
Organism: Halogranum rubrum; assembly: GCF_900114455.1. Classification (GTDB taxonomy): domain Archaea; phylum Halobacteriota; class Halobacteria; order Halobacteriales; family Haloferacaceae; genus Halogranum; species Halogranum rubrum. The sequence continues at coordinate 128,069 of NZ_FOTC01000005.1, forward strand.
GAAGTACTCCGCGATTTTGTCGTACACTTCGTCCATGTTGTCTCCTTCCAGCGCTGAGAGCGGAATCGTCTCGTGCTGGGGGAAGGCGTTGGCGATACGCTGGATGTTCGAATCTTCGAGGTCGACTTTGTTCGCGAGAATCAACACCGGCAGGTCCTGGCTCTCGATGATGCCAATCAGCATAGTGTTGACCTGCGTGAACGGGTCCGTCGACGAGTCGAGCACGTAGATGACGCCGTCGACGTCCTCACGGAGCCAGTGCATGGCTTCGGCGACACCCTCCGTGGCCTCCCGGGACCGACGGATAGCGTCGTCTTTCTCCATGTCGTGTTCGAGGAACTCGTTGTAGTCCACCTTCGTCGTCACACCCGGCGTGTCGACCACGTCGATAGTGACCGTCCGACCGTTACGTTCGATGGTGACGTTCTCCTTCCGTCGGGCACGGCGTGTTTCGTGTGGAATGTGACTCTCCGGGCCGACGGCGTCACCAGTCCAGTCGCGAGCGATACGGTTTGCGAGGGTCGTCTTTCCGGCGTTCGGCGGCCCGTAGATACCGATTCGTTTCGGTTCGCTGGCCGAGAACAGCCGGTCTGTAACCCGTGAGATACTGTCTCTAAGTTCTGTTAGCAGTCCCATCCATGGCCTCCCGCTCCTCCCGGTTGTCCGTTCTCGTGGAGGGGCGTATGCGGGTATAGCGTCACCGCGGTTACTTAAGTACTGCGTCAGACAATGTTCATCCTCCAGATACATGGCACGAACAGAACCCGATGACGGAGAGCGACTCGCTCCGGTCGGTCCTCTCATTCCAGGTCGACGTCTTGCGATTTCTGAATGTATGATTCGTTGAATTGTCGGTACGGGTCGATGGAGAACTTCTCGACAGAAGGAGGACGGACGCGGTGAGTGAGAGTCAGACTCACGAGCCCACCCCCACCCCTTCGTTTCGAGTGGAGACGGGGCCGAGGGTGTCCACGGTTCGTCGTCGTCGGCACCGGTGCCGTTAATATCCCAACCCAATCTCCCAAAATATACTGTTCTTCTTGTGCTACGGGTTTGGTTGCACAGCCGAGTAAATAAAACCACGCCTTGTCAAAAACCTCCGAGACCACCCCCACCCCCTCTCGGAGTGGGTTCCACCCGAAACGAAGGGGTGGGGGGTACCCCCGAACTCTCGGGTGGAGACAGTAGGTCGAGACACTCGGGACCAATCACCGCGTCAGTCCCGCTCTGGTTCCTCTTCCGTACTCGACTCGTCTGACTCCCAGTCGGTGTTCGTGCCGACTTCCTCGGGCTCACGCGTATCAAGAATAAGTAACCCCACCGTTTCCTGTCGAATCACTCCGCCACACTCGTAATGACTCTACTCCGACACAGTTCGACTACACCCACTCTGTAACGTCGTCGCTACTGGTCGTCCGCACCGGCGCTCACTCGACTCGTTTCTACTCATACTGATGATGTCGCCGACGAGAGTCCGCTCGACAAGAAACGATGGGCTAACCACTCCGCAGCAGGGGTGAAAACCCAGGTGACTCGGAGAAAGGGAGAATACTTTTGTACCACCTGTTCGTCTGGTTCGTTTGCATCATCTGGACGCACCGATTCGATTTCTCGAGTCGAATATCCGGGAACATCGGCTCGTGATAGCTTGATATCGATGGTATCCGGTGTGTCTCCACACGAAACGGAGGGGTATTGGGGGTACTATGACGGAACACGAGACAGACAGGCACACGACAGACACGACCGACAGTATGGACGAACCCGAAGAGGACGAACGCGAGGAGCAGAAAGAGGCGGGTGACGACGACGAGCAGACGGTTCGTCCGTCGGACATCGACATCCACGAGAGCATCGGAAACGATACCCTCGACGACCTCGACGTCGAGTTGGAGAACGGCGGCGGCTCGTCCACCGAGTCGACGGGGGTCGACCTCGACGAAGTGGTCCTCGAAGAGACGAAAGACGACAGCAAGGGACTCTTCGACGACCTGCTCTCCGGCGAGCCAATCTTCGAGAACAAAGAGGTCCTCAGACCCTCCTACACACCGCACGAACTCCCGCACCGGACCGACCAGATCAACCAGATGGCGACGATTCTGGTCTCTGCGCTCCGCGGCGAGACACCGTCGAACATCCTCATCTACGGGAAGACGGGGACCGGGAAGACGGCGAGTGCGAAGTTCGTCAGCCAAGAACTCGAATCGACCTCACAGAAGTACGACGTCCCTTGCGAAGTCGAGTACATCAACTGCGAGGTGACCGACACGCAGTATCGTGTCCTCGCCCAGTTGGCGAACAAGTTCATCGAGAAGAACCACGCGCTCATCGACGACCGACTCGACTCACTCCGTGACCTCCGGTCTACCGCTGCAGACGACTCTGAACGTCTCTCCGATACGCGCTTCGACACCGTCGACGACGTCGACGAACGCATCGCGGACCTCGAAACCGACCGCGAGGAGATGGAGACGGTACCGATGACCGGGTGGCCGACCGACCGCGTCTACTCGACGTTCTTCGAAGCCGTCGACTACAACGAGCGCGTCGTCGTCATCATGCTCGACGAAATCGACAAACTCGTCGAGAAGTCCGGTGACGACACGCTCTACAACCTCTCGCGGATGAACTCCGAACTCGATAACTCCCGTATCTCCATCATGGGTATCTCGAACGATCTGAAGTTCACCGACTTCCTCGACCCTCGGGTCAAGTCGAGTCTCGGCGAGGAGGAGATCGTCTTCCCGCCGTACGACGCGAATCAACTGCGAGACATCCTGCAACACCGCGCGGACATCGCGTTCAAAGGCGACGCGCTCACCGACGACGTCATCCCGCTCTGTGCGGCGTTCGCGGCACAGGAACACGGCGACGCACGCCGCGCACTCGACCTCCTGAGGACCGCGGGAGAACTCGCCGAACGCAGTCAGGCCGACACCGTCGAGGAGGCACACGTCCGACAGGCACAGGATAAGATCGAACTCGACCGCGTCGTCGAAGTCGTCCGAACCCTCCCGACGCAGAGCAAGATTGTCCTCTTCTCTATCATCCTCCTCGAAAAGAACGGTGTCCACAACATCAACACCGGCGAAGTGTTCAACATCTACAAGCGACTCTGTGAGGAGATAGACGCCGACATCCTCACCCAACGGCGCGTCACCGACCTCATCAGCGAACTCGACATGCTCGGCATCGTCAACGCCGTCGTCGTGAGTAAGGGTCGCTACGGCCGGACGAAGGAGATCAGCCTCTCGGTTCCCATCGACGAGACGGAGGCGGTGCTCCTCTCTGACTCTCGTCTCGGCAACATCGAAGACGCCCAACCGTTCGTCCAGGCCCGATTCGACAACTGACTCGCCTCATCTCTCTCCTTCTCGTCTCTTTCCGTCTTCACTCTTCCTCGACTCGAACTCGTGCCCTTCTCTCCAAGAAGCTACGCCGATACAGCCCCTGCGGTTCCACTCGAAGCAAGGGCCACCGACGCGTCCGCCCTCAGGGTCTCGTTCGTCGGGTCCGCATTCGCTTCACTCGGACCGCTCGTCGCATTTGCCGCACTCGTATTCGACGCACTCACGTTCGACCCGACCAGTTCTCCACCGCCACCGGTCGTCGTCACCTCGACACCGCTTCCAGCGGATGCCGTGTCGGCAGGCGACGCGAACGCCGCCCCGGAGAAGCCGAGGCGGACCCAACCGAGATACGGGATGCGAATGCGTGCGATTCCCTGTACCCACTCTGCGCGAACGGGCGGTGCGATGCCGTTCGCTTGGTCGTACTCGGCGTTGTTGTCGCCCTTCGTGATGAACCCGGCGTGGGGGGCCGGGCAGTAGCGGAGTTGCTGGCAGTTCTCCGCGCCGACGTAGTCCGGATTCGCCTCGTCGTACCAGTTCTCACCCTCGTCGACCCAGAAACGCGCGCGGTGGATGATGGGGGGACCGAACGAGTCGGGATTGTCGTAGATGATGACCGACCCGTACGACCCGAAGGTCCGGTAGTCCGTCTCTTGCGCTGCCTGATAGGTGACGACGCCGGTGTCTTCGTAGGCGCTGTCGGGGGCGAACCGCCCGGGTTCGGTGATGAAGATGAGGTCACCCTTCTCCATGTGTGGCTCCATGCTCCCGCTCTCGACGGCAACCATCGGCGGCCAGACGCCGCTGATGGCGAAGAGCAGTAGTCCGATGGCGACGACAGCGAGAACGCTCGTGAGCATCTCGCGGATGAACAGCAACGGGCCGCTCTGTGCGGTTCGGAACCGTGTCACGAGGCCCTCGTCGGTGTCGGAACCGAGCGTCGTCGAGGGGACGTCGCGGGTGTCGCGACTACCGGGAGAACCGGCTGTATCGGAGGTGTCAGAATCGTCGGAGGGCGGGCGGCTATCGCCAGAACTCATCGAAACGAGGTTGGGCAGGACCGGGTTTCAAGCTTCTGGGTTCCGGCATCCTTTTCTCTCCCGCGTCCACTCTCATCTCTGTGCCGCTTTCGACGCCGTCCAGCCTCGTGAAGGAACTCGCTCGCCGGGGATACAACGCCGAACGAGAGGCTATCACGCTCATCGCGAACGCTGCTGATCCGGCGCTCGCACTCGAGCGGACGGTCGAACACGCTCCCGACGACGCCCTCCGCATCACCGTCGCGCACGTCCGGGCCATCCTCGACACCGACAAACTCTCTGCGGATGCCCAGACGACACCTGCCGAGATGTCTGACTCCACCCCGGAGTCGGCGCAGCCCAACCCCTCTCCTTCGACTGGAACAGACACGTCGACGACTCACACACCCACGGAGTCGGAGACGGCGGCAGAGTCTCCAGTCGAAACAGGGGGGTCGAAGTCGTCACAGTCGCCGTCAGCCCAGTCGCCTTCGACTCAGTCGACACCGTCGCAGCCGACTTCGTCCACCCAGTCGACGCCTCGTAACTCATCGGCGTCGTCGACGTCGACACACACTCGCACGCCGAAACCCGCCGACATCGCGAACGACATGACCGGCCAGAGTACCGGAACCGGCGAGTACAAGCAGTTCGTCACGACGTTCAAAGACCGCTACGAACGGCTGTCGAAACTACTCCGTGGGCGCGTGAACCACCGGCCGACCGAGGCCGTCCAGAAGATGCCCGGCGGCAGCGACGCCGAGATTATCGGCCTCGTCAACGACGTCCGGTCGACGGCGTCGGGCCACTGGCTCGTCGAACTGGAGGACACGACGGGGACGTTCCCGTGTCTGGTGATGAAAGACAAGAACATCGCCGAACTCGTCGACCAGATGCTGATGGACGAGTGCATCGCGGTGCAGGGGACGCTCGCCGACGACGCGGGTATCCTCTTCGTCGACACGATTCACTTCCCGGACATTCCCCGGACACATCGCCCGAATACCGCCGACCGCCACGTGCAGGCGGCGCTCATCTCGGACGTCCACGTCGGCAGCCAGGAGTTCATGGCCGACGCGTGGAACCGCTTCACCGACTGGCTTCACACACCCGAAGCCGACCCGGTGGAGTATCTCCTCATCGCCGGCGACATGGTCGAGGGCGTCGGTATCTACCCGAATCAGGACGAAGAACTGGACATCATCGACATCTACGACCAGTACGAACGCTTCTCGGAGTACCTCAAGCAGGTGCCGGGCGACATGGAGATCGTGATGATTCCGGGCAACCACGACGCGGTTCGTCTCGCGGAACCCCAACCCGGGTTCGACGACGAACTCCGCGACATCATGTCCGCACACGACGCGCGCATCACGAGCAACCCCTCGACGGTCACCGTCGAGAACGTCTCTGTCCTGATGTACCACGGCGTCTCACTCGACGAGGTCATCGCCGAACTCCCGGCGGACAAAGCCAGCTACGACGAACCACACAAGGCGATGTACCAACTCTTGAAGAAACGTCACGTCGCCCCGCAGTACGGCGGGCACATGCGACTCGCACCCGAGGAGAAAGACTACCTCGTCATCGAGGACGTCCCGGACGTCTTCCACACTGGCCACGTCCACAAACTCGGCTGGGGGAAGTACCACAACGTACTGGCCGTCAACTCCGGCTGTTGGCAGTCGCAGACCGATTTCCAGAAGAGCGTCAACATCGACCCCGACTCGGGGTACGCGCCGATTCTCGACCTCGACACCTTGGAGATGACCGTCCGAAAGTTCGCCTGAACGGTCGCTCACCACTACTCGACCGCACTGCATCGTTTGAGAACCGTTCGCAGAAACTGATTCTCCACCGGAAATGAGGGGGTTCTGAGAGCCGATTCAGACGCCCGGAACCGTCTTACGGTACTCTTTGACCGAGTTACGAGCGGACTGTACCAACTCGCTCGCCTCGCCGTCGAGTTCCCGGCCGAGTTCGTGCAGCACGTTCATATGTCGGTCCAGTCGCCCGTGGTCCGGGTCCGCGTCACGCGTCGCCAACTCCGCGAGTTGGTTCGACTGGTCGTAGAGCCGTTGCTGTGTCTCCTCGTCGACGAGTTCCGATGCCTCTCGAAGTGTGTCGCTCGCCTGCTGGAGTTCGTCTCGTACCATACCTCCTGGTACGACGGTCAACCCGAAAAGTGTTCGTCGCTGGCGAAATTGTCCGGAAGTGGTGACGACGTCCGTCGATGGAGAGTCGTCGAGGTACCAGACGCCCCGTCGTTCGAACACTGAAACGAGTCCTCTTTCGCCCGCCCAAGGTACACAACACTGCCCCAAACGAGCGGGTCAAGTGCCTTCGGGTCCAACGTCAGCCAACCGTGAGTGACACAGATTCCGGGCCACTCTCACCGGACCGTCCCGAGGCTGCCCGCCCGTTTCGTGTGGATGCGCCGTTCGAGCCTGCCGGCGACCAACCCGAGGCCATCGAACAACTAGCCGCGGGCTACGCAGACGGGATGAAGAAACAGACGCTACTCGGCGTCACCGGTTCCGGTAAGACCAACACCGTCTCGTGGACCGTCGAAGAGATTCAAAAGCCGACGCTCGTCCTCGCGCACAACAAGACGCTCGCCGCACAGTTGTACGAGGAGTTCAAGAACCTCTTTCCGGACAACGCGGTGGAGTACTTCGTCTCGTACTACGACTACTACCAACCCGAGGCGTACGTCGAGCAGACGGACACCTTCATCGACAAGGACATGTCCATCAACGAGGAGATAGACCGACTCCGTCACTCGGCGACCCGGTCGCTTCTCACCCGCGACGACGTCATCGTCGTCGCGAGCGTCTCTGCTATCTACGGTCTCGGTGACCCGACGAACTACGTCGACATGGCGATGGAACTCGAAGTCGGCGAAGACGTCGGCCGCGACGAGTTGTTGAAACGACTCGTCAACCTGAACTACGAGCGCAACGACATCGACTTCCAGCAGGGGACGTTCAGAGTCCGCGGTGACACCGTCGAAGTCTTCCCGATGTACGGCCGCTACGCCGTCCGCATCGAGTTCTGGGGCGACGAGATAGACCGGATGATGAAGATAGACACTCTGCAGGGCGAGGTCAAATCCGAAGAACCGGCCGTCCTCATCCACCCGGCGGAGCACTACTCCATTCCCGAGGGACTCCTCGAACGCGCCTGCACGGAGATAGAGGGGTTGATGGAGGACCGCGTGCGCTACTTCGAGCGCCAGGGTGACCTCGTCGCCGCCCAACGAATCGAAGAGCGAACGACGTTCGACTTAGAGATGCTCAGAGAGACGGGCTACTGCTCGGGTATCGAGAACTACTCGGTTCACATGTCCAACCGCGAGTCGGGCGAGGCACCCTACACGCTGCTCGACTACTTCCCGGACGACTTCCTCACCGTCGTCGACGAATCCCACGTCACCCTGCCCCAGATAAAGGGGCAGTTCGCGGGCGACAAATCGAGGAAGGATTCGCTCGTCGAGAACGGGTTTCGGCTTCCGACTGCGTACGACAACCGCCCACTGACGTTCGAGGAGTTCCAAGAGAAGACGGATAGAACGCTCTACGTCTCGGCGACGCCCGGCGACTACGAACGGGAACACTCCGAGCAGATCGTCGAACAGATCGTCAGACCGACGCATCTCGTCGACCCGAAGGTCGAGATTTCGGAGGCGACGGGACAGGTCGACGACCTGATGGCCCGCATCGACGAACGCGTCGAACGCGACGAGCGCGTGCTCGTGACGACGCTCACGAAGCGGATGGCCGAGGACCTCACCGAGTACTTCGAGGAGGCCGGTGTGAACGTCGCCTACATGCACGACGAGACGGACACCCTGGAGCGTCACGAACTGATTCGCTCACTTCGCCTCGGCGACATCGACGTCCTCGTCGGTATCAACCTCCTGCGTGAAGGATTGGACATCCCCGAGGTGTCGCTCGTCGCCATCCTCGACGCCGACCAGCAGGGGTTCCTCCGGTCGGAGACGACGCTCGTCCAGACGATGGGCCGTGCCGCCCGCAACGTCAACGGCGAAGTCGTCCTCTACGCCGACGAGACGACGGACGCGATGGCCGCCGCCATCGACGAGACCCAACGCCGCCGGCAGATTCAGACCGAGTTCAACGAGGAACACGGCTATACACCCGAGACGATTCAGAAGGCGGTCGGCGAGATGAGTCTCCCCGGCAGTAAGACCGACACCTCCGACACCTCCGTCGACGACATCGAGACCGAAGAGGAAGCCGAGGCCAAAGTCGAACTGCTCGAAGAACGGATGAACGAGGCCGCGGGTAACTTAGAGTTCGAACTCGCCGCCGACATTCGCGACAGAATCAGAGAACTCCAGCAGGAGTTCGACCTAAACACCGCGGACCTCGGGGTCGAACCCGAGGCCGAACCGGACTTCTGACCGTGGTGACGTTCGCGGCCGGTGGCTTGCTCGTCCGCGACGACGGCGCCGTTTGCCTCGTCCACCGACCGCGGTACGACGACTGGGCGATTCCGAAAGGGAAACTCGAACCCGGCGAGACGCTCGTCGAGGCGGCGGTGCGGGAGGTCCGAGAGGAGACGAGATGTGCGGTCGAGTGTGGCCGATACGCGGGTCGCTACCAGTACGACGCCGACGGGCCGAAAGGGGTGTTCGTCTGGCGGATGCATCTCGTCGACGAACACCCGCCCGACGCCCCGGAAGCGGGCGACGAAGTCGACGAACGCGCGTGGGTCGCTCCGAGCGATGCCCTCGACAGACTCACCTACGCGAACGAGCGGGCGCTCGTCGAACGGGTACTGGTGGTGTGAGTTGGCTCACATTTGATTCCCGAGGTGGTGGTCGCGCTGTATAAGGAGTATTAGGAAACGACAATAATCGTGTGGTTCAGGGTCTCACACCGACGTTTTAGCCCAAGTTTTTTTACTTATGCAGAATCAACTCGGTGTACCGACCGTGACCCGCGACTCGGCGGACGAGTACGACGGACACGACTGTCACCATCCTTGTTCGATTGGAGATTGTTCCCGATTGTTCACACAGGAAAACGTGGCGGACGTGCGTGCGTGGTTCGATTCCGCTGAAACACCGGTGTACGGCGCGATGTTCTCAGTATCCTCGACACTGGATACTGTGAGTGCAACTTACAACTAGACCTACAGACCGATGAGTTCTCAGCACAAAAGTCGCATCCAAAAGTCGTTCCTAAAGTATCAACACGTGTTCGTCCTGCTCGCTCCGGTGCTGTTCGTCACGAGCGTGTACTTTGCGGCGCCGACAGGGGACGTGGGCACGAACTACTGGCTCGAATACTGGTGGCTCTTCCCGGCGTTCCTGCTCGGGGCGACCATCGTCAACACGGTGGGAATCAGCGGGTCGGCGCTGTTCGTCCCGTTCCTCATCTTCATCTTCCCGCTGTTCGCCCAGCCACTGCAACCGGAGACAATCGTGAAGGTGGGACTCATCAGCGAGGCGTTCGGTCTCTCCAGTTCGTCGGTCGCGTTCATCCAGTACGGTCTCGTCGACCGTCGACTGGCGCTCACGCTCGTCGCCGGCGCGGTACCGTTCGTCGTCGGCGGGGCGCTGCTGTCGTTCATCATTCCCGAAGTCGTCTTCCACTCACTGCTCGGCGTCGCGCTGTTGGCCGCGTCGTACCTGCTGTTCAAGGCAGACCTCGGCCACGAAGGCTCCAGCGAGAGTGGCGACGAGGCCGTCGCCGCAGACGGTGGTGTCGCCGCAGACCTACCGAACGACCCCGACAAACTCGGCCCGGCCGGTGTCGCTACCGACGCCGACGGCAACGTTACCCGTGTCGACCGTGACGGCGACGACTACCGGTACACCCGCGGTGGCTACCTCAGGCGGTTCGGCAACTACAGCATCGGTGGTATCTTCCAGGGACTCGCTGGCTTCGGTGTCGGCGAACTCGGTATCATTTCGATGCTCAGCACGAAGGTTCCCGTCCGCGTCGCTATCGGCACGAACCACATCGTCGTCGCACTCACCGCCGTGCTCGCGTCGCTCGTCCACGTCTTCGGCGGTGGACTGGTCGGTGGCCACTCGCTGAGTCTCGCGTCGACGCCGTGGAACATGGTCGTCTTCACCGTCCCCGCGACGGTCATCGGCGGCCAGATTGCCCCGTACGTCTCGAACGCGCTGGAGACGGACACCATCAAGAACTTCGTCGGTGTCCTCTTCGCCATCATCTCCGTCGCGCTGTTCCTGATGGCCGCCGGTATCGCGTAATTCGGCGGCCTCACCCTCTCGGTTCTCGATTTCTCGACGCTTGGCGGTCTGGTACGCCTTGGGGCACTCTAGTGATTCGGTTCCCCTTCTCGTGTGACTTCCATTCGGTCGAGAGAGCATCCCTTCGTCGGTTACTCACTGTCCACCAGCGTTGCGTCTCTCGATTCGAGGAGAGAAGGTCCGTATATTCGGTTTCGATTGTGAAGCGAAAATTCTACTGTCTGGAATGCGTACGTACGACTACAATCCATTGACTGATCCCTTGCCCGGAGATCGACCGATGGATTGTGGCATTCCGGTTGACGGCGCCCACTTCGGGCGCTCGTCATCCGCTTCAGTCGTAGTCTCGCCTCGTCACCGCTGACTCGTCGAACCGTTCTGCGGACGTCGTCTCTCGCGTACTGACCTACTCGGCGAGTGTCCGCACTGGAGGCCCTGTTCGTGTTTTCACTCGTTCTCTGTAGCCGCGACGAGTCTTCACCAACCAGAACAGCGACCCGACGAGGGCGATTCCGGCGACGACGAACGCGGGTGCAGTGGAGGGCGGAACCATCGGTGAACGTCGTCTGTCCGCCGGTATCGACCGTTTGGCAGTTCTGGTATGCGAACTACTGGTTGAGCTCTTGCTGCACGTGTCTCTCGACGTGTCGAAAGAGGAGGAGTGCGCCGACGAGTCCAGTCACCACCACGCCGAGTGTCCCGAGCAGTGTCTGGAGGAGAGCACCGACGAGGAGGACTTCGAGGAACCAGACGACTGCTCGCGTGTACCACGCCGTGTAGCCGTGGAACCACGACTGCTTGCTTGCCATCGACTACCAGACAGACCGACGACAGATATAGTTCACCCCGACGCCGTCGGTCGCCTCAGGTGTTTCCAGCCTCGTCGAAGTCGCCGTCTTTCTCCTTGTCGACGAGTCCTTCGCCGTCGTCGAGTTCGCCGTCGCCGTCGAAGCCGTGGTCGAGCAGTTGTTCCGTCGGCGTCGACCCCTTGTCGTCGACGTAGACGTCGGCGTGGCCCTTCTCCATCCGGAGGCCGTGCCAGTCGACGCCCCACTCGGTGAGGCGTGCGACGGTCTCTTGGGCCGCTTCCCACGGACGGGCCGTCCAGACGATGATGGTGTGACCCTGCCGGTACTGGTAGTTGACCCACTCAACCATCTCCTCGTTCGGTTTCTCGGGTTCTTCGGTGATGTACTCCTCTTCACCCTTCGTCAGCGTCTTGTCGAAGTCGACGGCGATACGCTGCTGTTCGTCGGCCGCGAACGGTTCTTCGCCGTCGGGCATCACACCCCCGCCCTCGGTGTCGTCCATCGTGTTCGCTGTTTGCCGGTGGGGTGGTTAGTCGTGTGGGCCGTCCGGTCTGTGTGACTCGTCTCTCTACTCTACGTACCCGAGAGCCTCTGCCAGAAGAACAACTAAACTTTCAATACTCCAATTTCGATTGCCAATGTTTATGGTCTGCGCAGGGAACAGTACGGACCACGGCCGTTCAGTCGCGCCGTCGTCGGGCGGTATTCACCGCTCACGAGGAGTGGCGACACTGTCCGACGTCTCGGTCGCGCCGAACGGACGGGAGAACGAGTCACCTCAGACATGAGTCAAACCACAACAACGCAGCGAGACCGGATACGCGCCGTCGTCGAGCGTACTCGACGCGGCTTCGAACACAGCGTCACGGACGAGTCGGTCGACCGTCTCGTTACGGACGTCGAACGCAACCTGTACGGGGGAGCGACGCGAGCGGAGCGGTACGACGCCGTCGTCGACGCCGCCGCCGCCAGAATCGAACGCGACCCGGCGTACAAGACCGTCGCCGCCCGCGCCTTCCGCGAGCGCTACGAACACGAGGTACTCGGTGAGTACGAGGACCGTGAGCAGGCGTACAGAGACTCGCTTCGTGACCTCGTCGCCCGTGGCGTCGATGCCGACCTGCTCGACGAGCGGATGGCCGACTACGACCTCGACGCGCTCGCCGACGCACTCGTCCTCGACCGGGACGACGAACTGAACTACCTCGCGATGGAGACGCTCTACCAGCGATACTTCCTCAAGACGAACGACGATGAGCGTCTGGAACTCCCACAGGTGTTCTGGATGCGCGTCGCCATGGGCGTCGCATTGCGCGAGGACCCCGACGAGCGCGAAGCCTACGCGAAGGAGTTCTACGACGTGCTGTCGACGCTGCGGTTCGTCCACTCGACGCCGACGCTCTTTCACGCCGGGACGACCCACCCGCAACTCTCGTCGTGCTATCTCACCACCGTCGCCGACGACCTCGACGACATCTTCCGGTCCTACCACGAACACGCCAAACTCTCGAAGTGGTCGGGCGGCCTCGGCAACGACTGGACGAACCTCCGCGCTTCGGGGTCGCTCATCGAGTCGACTGGCGTGGAGTCGACCGGAACCGTCCCCTTCCTCAAGATTTCGAACGACGTGACGGCGGCCATCAACCGCTCGGGCAAGCGCCGCGGGGCCGCCGCTGCCTACCTCGAATGCTGGCATCTCGACTACCCGGATTTCGTCGACCTGCGACGAAACACCGGCGACGAACGCCGACGCACCCACGACATGAACACCGCCGCGTGGATTCCCGACCTGTTCATGAAGCGCGTCGAAGCGGACGAAGCGTGGACGCTCTTCTCGCCCGACGAGGTTCCGGACCTCCACTCGACGTACGGCGAGGAGTTCGAGGAACTGTACCGCGAGTACGAACAGAAAGCCGAAGCGGGCGAACTCCGCCAGTACCGCACCGTCGACGCCGCGGACCTCTGGCGGAAGACGCTCACGCGCCTCTTCGAGACGGGTCATCCGTGGATAACGTTCAAAGACCCCGCGAACGTCCGGTCGCCGCAGGACCACGCGGGCGTCGTCAACTCCTCGAACCTCTGTACGGAGATTACGCTCAACACGAGCGACGAGGAGACGGCGGTCTGTAACCTCGGGTCGGTCAACCTCGCGAAGCACGTCGAAAGCGATGGCGACGGCATCGCCAGCGACGGTGACGGTTTCCAGCGCGAGCGACTCGCCGACACCGTCGAGACGGCGATGCGGATGCTCGACAACGTCGTCGACCTGAACTTCTACCCGACGGAGAACGCCGAACGCTCGAACATGCGCCATCGGCCAATCGGCCTCGGCGTGATGGGCTTTCACGAGGCATTGATGCAGCAGCGCGTTCCGATGGCGAGCGACGAGGCGCTCACCGTCGCGAGCGAGATACAGGAACTCGTCGCCTACCACGCCATCTTGAACTCCTCGCGTCTCGCAGCGGAGCGAGGAAGTTACGAGAGCTACGACGGGTCGAAGTGGGACCGCGGTCTCCTGCCGCAGGACACTCTCGACCTGCTCGAAGCCGAGCGCGGTCGGGAGATTCCGGTCGACTCCGAGGAACGCCTCGACTGGGACGCGGTCCGAGAACACGTCGCCGCCCACGGGATGCGCAACTCGAACACCATTGCCGTCGCGCCGACGGCGACCATCTCGACCATCGTGGGAACGACGCCTTCCATCGAACCCATCTACTCGAACCTCTACGTCAAGTCCAACATGTCCGGCGACTTCACCGTCGTCAACGACCACCTCGTCGCGGACCTGAAACGCGAGGGACTGTGGAGTGCAGAGACTCGCGACCGAATCAAGTACCACGACGGGTCGATACAGCAACTCGACGAGATTCCCGACGACGTGCAGGAACTGCACCGCGGCGCGTTCGAAATCGACCCACGACACCAACTTCGGCTGACTGCCCAACGCGGCGTCTGGATCGACCAGAGCCAGTCGCACAACGTCTTCTTCCCGTCGACGGACGGGTCGCTCCTCGACGACGTCTACAAGACGGCGTGGAAACTCGGCCTCAAGACGACCTACTACCTCCGGACGCTCGGCGCGAGTCAGATAGAGAAATCCACGCTCGACATGCGCGAGTACAGCGACACGCAGACGCGTGGCGATAGCGGTGTCACAGACGAAGAGTCGACCGAATCCGACGCCTGCGACCTCCCGAGCGTCGAGGACCCGACCTGCGAGTCCTGCCAATAGCTCCCCTCTCACCACCAATGCCCATCATCAACACCGACAGCCAACACGACCCGAACAAGATTCTCCCCATCGACTACCCGTGGGCCCGCGAGTACTACCGCGACGGCGTCGCCAACAACTGGGTCCCCGAGGAGGTGCCGATGCAGGACGACGTCAGCCAGTGGCAGAACGACGAACTCACGCCCGAAGAGCGCCAACTCGTCGAGTGGAACCTCGGGTTCTTCTCCACCGCCGAGTCGCTGACGGCCAACAACATCGTCCTCGCCGTCTACGACTACGTCACGGCCCCCGAATGTCGCCAGTACCTCCTCCGGCAGGCGTACGAGGAGGCGATTCACACGGACACGTTCATCTACTGCTGTGACTCACTCGGCTTCGACCCCGACTATCTCTACGGGATGTACGACCGCGTGCCCGCGATTCAGGAGAAAGACGAGTTCGTCGTCGACCTGACCCGCGCCATCGACCGCGAGGAGTTCACCATCGAGACGGACGAAGACGTTCGCGCGTTCCTCCGTGACCTCGTCGGCTTCTACGTCGTCATGGAGGGCGTGTTCTTCTACGCCGGGTTCGCGATGATGCTCGCGCTGAAACGCCGGGGCAAGATGGTCGGCGTCGGCGAGCAGTTCGCCTACATCATGCGCGACGAGTCGCTGCATCTGAACTTCGGTATCGACCTCGTCAACACCATCCGCGAGGAGAACCCCGGCGTGTGGACAGACGAGTTCGAAGCGGAAGTCGAGTCGCTAATTCGCGAGGCAGTCGACCTCGAAGCCGCCTACGCCCGCGGAGCGTGTCCGGAGGGTATCCTCGGCATGAGCGCCGACCAGTTCGTCGAGTACGTCGAGTACGTCGCCGACCGGCGACTCCACCAGTTGGCGATGGACGAGGTGTACGGCACCGACAACCCGTTCCCGTGGCTCTCCGAGCAGGTCGACCTGAACAAGGAGAGCAACTTCTTCGAGCGAACGGTGACCGAGTACCAGTCCGGCGGGTCGCTCGACTGGTAGCGTCTCGTCTCTCTCGTTTCGAGCGTCAACTATACCCGCACTCGTCTCACTCGTGTGTATATGCCTGCCGACCGCGTGACGGTCTCACTCGACGACGACACGGCAGCAGCGTTGGCGGACCTCACCGACCGAACCGGCGAGGGCCAAAGCGAGGTCATCCGTCGGGCACTCACCTTCTACGCTGCGAACTTCGACGCTGCGAGCACAGACTCCGGACCGAATCTCGCCGCCTACCACCGGATGCTCTCTGGCGGCGAGCACGTCCTACTCGACATCGACTTTCTGCACTGCTTTCTGGACCACGTCACCGACGCGAACGGCGACCCGGACCCGGAGTTCGCGGCGGCGGCCGACACCGTCTCGGACTACCACGCCCGCGAGTACGCCGACCGATTCGACAACGTCGGCGACCTGTTGGAGTGGCTCTCGTTCTGCGGGTTCCTCTCCGTCCGAGCGACGGAGGGCGACACCTACCACGTCGTCTTCCCGTCGGCCGAACTCCGGTGGTTCATGACCCGTTTCATCGAGCGAAGCGTCCGTGACCTCCCGTTCGAACTCGACGTCGAACAGAGCGTCTCGAAGGTGCTCATTACGGAACGCCGACCGACGTAACGAACACGAGTGTCTCGTCACGCGGAGCATTTTCGCATACGCGTTCACATTCGTTCGTACGACGTGTGCATCCCGTACACACCCCGCATAACAACGCTTTAGGTCTATATTGCGTTTCGTGTGAACATGTATCACGAGAGGTGGTCGGAGTGGGCATCGTAGAACGACTCAGAGCTATCGGACCGGGTGCGATGGTCGCCGCCGCGTTCATCGGACCGGGGACGGTCACGACGGCGTCGGTAACGGGCGCGCAGTTCGGCTACGCGCTCATCTGGACCATCGCGTTCTCTGTCGTCGCCACCATCGTCCTACAGGAGATGAGCGCCCGACTCGGCCTCGTCACCCGCGAAGGACTCGGCGAAGCGTTACGCAATCGCTTCGACAACCAGATACTCCAGTACGTCAGCGTCGCACTCGTCGTCAGTGCCATCGGTATCGGGACTGCGGCCTACGAGACGGGTAACATCCTCGGCGGCGCGGCGGGACTGGAGACGGTCACGGGTATTCCCGCCTCGCTGTGGGGACCGCTGATGGGTATCATCGCCGGAGCACTCCTGTGGACCGGCAAGTACGAACTCATCGAACGGGCGCTCGTCGCGCTCGTCGCCATCATGGGTATCTCCTTCCTCATCGACGCCATCCTCATCGGCCCGGATATCGGTGCAATCGCGACCGGATTCGTTCCGACCGTCCCCGAGGGGTCGGCGTTCCTCATCACGGGTCTCGTCGGTACGACCGTCGTCGGCTACAACCTCTTCTTGCACGCCAGCAGCGTCCAAGAGCGGTGGGCCGGTCCGGAGGACCTCGGCGAATGTCGGACCGACACCATCGCTTCCATCGTCGTCGGTGGCCTCATCACGCTCTCGATTATGATCACCGCCGCGGCCGCCTTCCCCGTCGGCACGGAGATTTCGGACGTCGGTACGATGGCCGAACAGCTCGAACCCGTCGCCGGCACGTACGCGAAAATCTTCTTCAGTATCGGTCTCTTCGCCGCTGGCTTCACCAGCGCGACGACGGCCCCGCTCGCAGGTGCCTACGCTACGGCGGGCGCACTCGGCTGGGACGACGACCTCTCGTCGACGAAGTTCCGCGCCGTCTGGATGACCATCCTCGGCGTCGGCGTCGTCTTCTCGGCCGTCGGCTTCAGCCCCGTCCAAGCAATCCTGTTCGCACAGGTCGCAAACGGCGTCCTGCTCCCCATCATCGCCCTCTTCCTCATCCTCGTCATGAACGACAGCGCGAAACTCGGCAACTACGTCAACACCACCGCACAGAACGTCCTCGGCGGACTCGTCACACTCATCGTCGTCTGGCTCGGCATCCGGAGTCTGCTCTCGCTGGCGGGGGTGTTCTGAATGGACGGTGAGACGCCAGAGACGACCGTCGGCGTCGACGTCGGCGGGACGTTCACCGACGTCGTCCTGCTTCGGGACAACAGTCTCGTCACCGCGAAGGTGCCGAGTACGGCGGACCAGAGCGTCGGCGTCATGGACGGCATCGAGAAGGCCTGCGAGAAGGCGGGCGTCGCTCCCGACACCATCGACGACTTCGCGCACGCGATGACCGTCTCGGTCAACGCGCTCCTCGAAGAAGACGGCGCGAAGACGGCGCTCGTCACCACCGAGGGGTTCCGCGACGTACTCGAAATCGGCCGACAGGAGCGTCCGTCGCTCTACGATTTCGACGCCGACAAACCGACGCCGCTGGTGCCGCGTCGACGACGGTTCACCGTCGACGAACGCGCCACGCCCGAGGGCGTCACCGAATCGGTCGACGCCGACGCCCTCGACGACGTGGTGGCGTCGGTGAAGGCATCGGAGGCAGAAGCTGTCGCCGTCTGTCTCCTCCACGCCTACGCCCACCCGGAGAACGAGTCGGCCGTCGCCAGCGTCTTAGACGACGAACTCGACGTACCCGTCTCCGTCTCTCACGAGGTACTGGCGGAGTTCCGTGAGTACGAGCGCACCTCGACTACCGTCGCCGACGCCTACGTCACGCCGGCCATCGACGCCTACATCGGGCGACTGGTCGACAGAGCGGCCGACGCGGGCGTCCCCGAACCCAGCGTGATGCAGGCCAACGGCGGTATCACCGACGCGACGACAGTCAGAGAACACGCCGTCCGGACCTGCATGTCTGGGCCGGCGGCGGGTGTCGTCGGTGCTCGCGCGAGTGTCGGCGACGTCGCCGCCGACCGTGACCTCACCGGCCTCGTCACCTTCGACATGGGCGGCACCTCCAGCGACGTCAGTCTCGTCCGTGACGGCGACGTCGAACAGACGACGAACGCCGAAATCAACGGTCGACCCATCAAGACGCCGATGGTCGACGTGACGACCGTCGGCGCGGGCGGCGGGAGTAAAGGCTGGGTCGACCCTGGCGGCGCGCTCCGAATCGGTCCTGAATCCGCTGGTGCCGAACCCGGCCCGGTCTGCTACGGTCGCGGCGGCACCGTTCCGACCGTCACCGACGCGAACGTCGTCCTCGGCTACATCGGCGACAGCACCAGTCTCGGGGGCGAACTCTCCATCGACGTCGACGCCGCCCGCGACTCTCTCGCGGAACTCGCAGACGAGGCGGGACTCGACGGACCGCTCGACGCCGCACAGGGGATGTACCGCGTCGCCAACGCGACGATGACGCGCGCCATCCGCGCCGTCACGCTCGAACGCGGCTACGACCCGCGGAACTTCGGTCTCGTCGCCTTCGGCGGCGCGGGGCCGATGCACGCCGCCGCCCTCGCCGACCGACTCGACATCGGGACGGTCGTCGCGCCGCGTGCCTGCGGCGTCCTCTCGGCGTTCGGCTTGCTCGCGGCCGACGAGAAACACGACGCCGTCCGGACGCGACGACAGTCGCTCGCCTCCGTCGACGTCGAGAACGTCGAAACCGCCTACGACGAACTGGAAGCGTCGGTTCGCGACGAGTGTAGCGACCCCGAGGCGGCCGTCGTCACCCGCCGCGCCGACCTCCGCTACGCCGGGCAGAGTTTCGAACTCACCGTGCCCGCCGACCGGCCGTTCGACCCCGAGACGGCGAAAGAGCGGTTCCACGCCGCCCACGAGAACACCTACGGCTACCGGATGGACGAGTCGGTCGACCTCGTGAACGTCCGTGCGGAGGCGGTGGTAGAACGGCCCGACCCCTCGGTCTCCTACGACGCACCTGGCGACGCCGTCGTCGACGAACGCGAAGCGCACTTCGCCGACGGGTCGTACGCGACGACTATCTACGACCGTGAACGTCTCCCGCCCGGTGAGACCGTGTCCGGGCCGGCAGTGCTCGAACAGGACGAGAGCACCGTCGTCGTCCCGCCAGCGTGGGAGGCGACCGTGCGGGTCGATGGGTCGCTCGTCCTCACGGAGGTGACGGCATGAGCGAGACGGACGTCGACGCCGTGACGCTGGAAATCCTCCGCAACCAGTTGGAGAGCGTCGCCGAAGAGATGGGCCAAGTGCTCATCACCGGGTCGTACTCGCCGAACATCAAGGAGCGACAGGACTGCTCGACGGCCCTCTTCGACGCCGAGGGGCGGATGATTGCCCAAGCCGAACACATCCCGGTCCACCTCGGGGCGATGCCGGAAGCCGTCGACGCGGTGAGAGAGCGAGACCCGAAACCGGGCGACGTGTTCGTCCTGAACGACCCGTTCGACGGCGGGACACATCTGCCCGACGTGACGCTCGTCTCGCCGCTCGCGCCAGAAGAAGAAATCGTCGGCTACGCGGTCTCGCGCGCCCACCACGCCGACGTCGGCGGGATGACACCCGGCAGTATGCCCGCCGGTGCACGCGAAATCTATCAGGAGGGCCTGCGTCTGCCGCCGACCCGACTCGTCGCCGGCGGCGACGTCGTCGAGGACGTGATGGCACTCATCCTCGCGAACGTCCGGACGCCCGACGAGCGCCGTGCGGACCTCCGCGCCCAAATCGCGGCAAACGAGCGAGCAGAAGAGCGACTCGGTGACCTCATCGACGAACACGGCGAGTTGGTGCTCGACGCGTTCGACGCGGTCATCGACTACTCCCGAGAACGCATCGCGAGCGAGATTCGTGACCTCCCCGACGGGACGTACACCGCCCGCGACGTGCTCGAAGGCGACGGCGTCCTCGAACACGAGTCGGGTGTCGACCCCGAGAGCGTCGAGATTCCCATCGAGACGTCCGTCACCGTCGACGGCGACGAGATTCTCGTCGACTTCGAGGGCACGGCCGACCAAGTACCGGGGAATCTCAACGCGCCACTGGCCGTCGCGAAGAGCGCCGTCTACTTCGTCGTCCGATGCGTGACCGACCCGGAGATTCCGCCGAACCAGGGCTGTTACGACCCGGTGACGCTCCGGGTTCCGGAAGGCTCCTTACTGAACCCCGAACTTCCCGCCGCCGTCGTCGGCGGCAACGTCGAGACCAGTCAACGCGTCACCGACGTCGTCCTCGCGGCCTTCGGCGAGGCGGTGCCGAACCGCGTCCCGGCCGGAGGCCAGGGGACGATGAACAACCTCATCGTCGGCAGTCGCACGGGCTCTTTCACCTACTACGAGACCATCGGCGGCGGGTTCGGTGCGCGGCCGACGAAAGACGGGATGGACGGCGTACAGGTCGGCATGACCAACACGCTCAACACACCCGTCGAAGCACTCGAAACGGCCTACCCGCTCCACGTCGAACGCTACGGCTTGCGGCCGAACAGCGGCGGCGACGGCCGGTTCCGCGGCGGTCTCGGTCTCGAACGCTCGGTCACCGTCCAAGAGGACGCGACCGTCTCGCTGTTGACCGAACGGCGGCGCATCCCGCCTGCAGGTCTGGCTGGCGGCAAAGACGGCGCAGTCGGTCGAAATCTCGTCGACGGCGAACCCGTCGCCGCGAAGACGTCCGTCGACGTCGACGCCGGAACGACGGTCACGGTGCTCACGCCCGGCGGCGGCGGTCACGGCGACCCGGCCGAGCGAGACCCGGAACTGCGAGAACGGGACCGACTGGACGAGAAGGTCGAGGAGGCCCAAGAGGGCGAGACGGTGGACGATGTCTGACTTCGCCGACCCGACGGCCGACGGCGACCGACTGAAACTCGGCGTCGTCGTCCCCTCGTCGAACACGACGGTCGAACCGGAGTTCGCCCACTGGGTTTCGAACGCGTCGGTCCACGCGGCCCGGATGCGCCTCGTCGACGTGACCGTCGACGGACTCGACACGATGGCCGACGACGCGGTGGCCGCGGCCGAGCGACTCGCGGACGCCGACGTCGACGCCGTCGCCTACGCCTGCACGACGGGCAGTCTCGTCCACGGCCACGGCTTCGACGCCGAGTTAGAAGACCGACTCGGCGACGCCGCGGGCGTCCCCGCGGTGGCGACGGCGCTGTCGGTTCGTCGGCTCTTCGACGCCCTCGACACGTCTCGCGTCGCCGTGGCGACGCCGTACATCGACGAGTTGAACGAACGCGAACGCTCGTACCTCGACGAATCGGGGTTCGACGTCGCCTGTCTCGACGGTCGCGGCATCGAGCGAAACACCGACATCGGGAGACTCACTCCCGCAGACGCCCGCGAACAGGCGCTCGCAGTATTGGAAACGGCACCCGACGTCGACACGCTGTTCGTCTCGTGTACGAACTACCCGACGCTCGCAGTCGTCGACGAGTTAGCAGAACGCGGCGTGTCGGTCGTCACGAGCAACCTCGCGACGCTCTGGGACCTCTCGCGTGTGACGGGTCTCGACACTGACGCGTTACCTGGCGACCTGCCGTCGCCGTCGTCGCCGACGCTGGACTGAACACGACGAGAAAAGACCGCTACTGTTCGACTTCGCGGTCGAACGCGTCGAGGTTCTCCACGTCCGGCCGGTCGCCGTCTTCGGTCTCCAGTCCGTCGGCGATGTCGTCGATGTCGTCCAGTCCGAGCAGTTCGCGGGTCTCCTCGTCGAACGCCTTCGAGTCGAGTCCCGCGTTCTCTTGGACGTCGCTGCCGGTCAGCGCTTTGCCGTAGCGACCGACCAAGGAGGTCAGTTCCTGCGGCAGCACGAACGTCGTCGACTCGCCTTGGCCGATTTTCGTCAGCGTCTCCATCCCCTTGTCGATAATCGCTCGCTCGCCCATCGACTGGGCGGATTTCGCTCGCAAGACGGTCGAGATAGCGTCACCTTGCGCTTCGAGAATCTGCGCTTGTTTCTCACCCTGCGCGCGGATGATGCTCGACTGTTTCTCCCCTTCGGCGGATTCGACGGCGCTCCGACGTTCACCTTGGGCTTCGAGAATCATCGCGCGGCGACGCCGCTCGGCGGAGGACTGCTGTTCCATCGCGTTCTCGACGTCGGCGCTGGGTTTCACCTCGCGCACTTCGACGCTCTCGACGCGGACGCCCCACTCGTCGGTCGGTTCGTCTAACTGATTGTGGATTCGACTGTTTATCTCGGTTCGGCGACTCAGCGTCTCGTCGAGTTCCATACTGCCGAGGACGGCCCGGAGCGTCGTCTGGGCGAGGTAGGAGACGGCGTTCTGGTAGTCTTCGACTTCGAGGAAGGCCTTCTTCGGGTCGACGACTTTGATGTAGACGACGGCGTCGGCGACGACGGGCGAGTTGTCCTCGGTGATTGCCTCCTGCCGAGGAACGTTGAGCGTCTGCGTCCGCATGTCGAACGAGTAGGTCTGTGAGACGAACGGTGGGACGAGGTTGAACCCCGGTTCGAGCAGTTTGCGGTACTCGCCGAACACCGTCAGCGTGCGCTTTTCGTACGCTTGGACGAGTTCGACGGCGCTGACGACTGCCGCGACGGCGAGGAGGACGAGGAGGAGGCCGACGACGGCGACGGGCGGGAGGAACGTGAGGGCGAACAGGCCGACGAGCACGAGCGTGACGGCGAGAATCGTGTTCGTCGGGAGCCCTCGCGCACTCAGGCGGCCGAGGAAGCGGAAGACACTAGCCATGTTCTCGCGTTTATCGGGCGGGTAGTTACCTCTTTCTCCGTCGACAGCTCTTTTTCGAGCCTCCCAGCAGTGCGTTTTTGTAGGACTCGGTCGATTCGACGACCATGCGCGCCGAAGTAGACGTCGAAGATTTGCTGAAAATCGTCCTCGTGTTGGTCGTCGTGTGGCTCGCCCTCGAAATCGTCGGTGAGGTGCTCGGCTTGCTCGCCGGGCTTCTCGGGCCGCTCCGCCCGCTCTTGGGCATTCTCATCGTCGTCCTCATCGTGCTCTGGTTCACCGACCGACTCTGACGTTACGGAACACGACGCTTTTCTTCTGGTCTCCTGAATCTGTCTCTGTGTACAGCCTGAACGTTCCCGTTCCGGGCGGTGTCCGGCGACTCGCCAGCGAGTTACATCCGCGACTCACGGCGTTCGACACGGTTCGGGACCGCCACACGCTCGTCGCGAAACGTCTCGGCGACGACTCGCTCGACAGACACCGTGAACGGCTTCGTCTCCCGCTTCGCGACGTTTCGCCCTTCGAGGCTCGCGTGACGGGAATCGACTTCTTCGAGCGTCCGACGAAGGGAAGCGCTCCGGTCGTCTACCTCGTCGTCGAGAGTCCCGGTCTCTTCGCGCTTCACGACCGACTCTGCGAGGAGTTCGGTTCCATCGACGGACTCGAAGGCGACGACTACGTTCCACACGTCACGCTCGCACGTGGTGGGACACTCGAAGACGCCGAAGCGCTCGCCGCCCTCGATATCGACCCGGTCACGTGGACCGTCTCCACGCTCGACCTCTGGAACGGGAAGTTTCGCGAGTCAGCGGCGACGCTTCGGCTTCGATAACCGCGCTACCGTTCTACCACCGTCGCTCTATCGTTCTATCTCGACCGAAGCCGCATCGCCATCGGTTCGCGGGGGTGCATCGTCAGCGACCCGCGAAGCGAGAACGGTTCGTCGCGGGTGTAGTCGAGTTCGAACTGCTGGGCGACGGTGCCGACGATGAGTTTCGCCTCCAGCATCGAGAACTGTTTGCCGATGCAGTGGCGCGGGCCGCCGCCGAACGGGAAGTACGAGAACCGCGGGCGCTGGTTCCGTCGGTCGGGGAGCCACCGGTCCGGGTCGAACGTCTCGGGGTCGTCGTACCACCGCGGTGACCGGTGGACGACCCACTGCGGGAGCATCACGCCGGACCCCTCGGGAACGCGGTAGCCGCCGAGTCTGACGTCGACTCTCGGCTCGCGAAACATCGTGTACACCGGCGGGTAGAGCCGCATCGTCTCGTGGAGTACCCGGTCGGTGTAGGTCATCTGACGGGCGTCCGCCGCCGCCGGCGTCTCACCGCCGAGTACCTCGTCGACTTCCTGTTGGACCTTCGCCTCTACATCGGGGTGTTGGGAGAGGAGGTACCAAAAGTACGTGAGCGTGAGCGCCGTCGTGTCGTGACCCGCCAGCAGCATCGTCATCATCTCGTCTCGGAGTTGCTGGTCCGTCTGTTCACCGCGCTGTTGGGCGCGGAGGATGATAGAGAGGAGGTCCATCGGCGGGTCGTCGACCGCGTCGGCACTGCGGCGGCCATCGTGGTCGGACGCTCCGAACTCGCTCCCGCGACGCTCGGCGACGATGTCGTCGATGACGCGCTCGATGGTCTCGATTGCTCCCTTGTAGTCGCGGTTCTCCCGTGTCGGTGCCCAGTCGGGAACGATGACGCGGAGGGGGTCCGGTTCGAACCGTGCGCCGAGCGGTTCGAGGTTCTCCTGCACCGTTCGGATGCGTTCTTCGTCCAACGACGCGCCGAGCATGGCGTCGACGATGATGCGGACGGTCAATCGAGCCATCTCCAACTGGATGTCGACGAGGTCACCGTCCTGCCAGTCGTCGAGCATCGCAGTCGTCTTCTCGCTCATCATCCCACCGAGCGTGGCGATTCGCGCCGGGTTGAACGCCGGTTGGGCGAGTTCGCGCTGTTTCCGCCACTCCGCGCCGTCGCTGAGGAGGAGTCCGTCCCCGAGCAAGTCGCCCATCGCGTCGTCTTGGAACCGGGGCTTGCGGAACTTCGCGTCCTCGCTGACCAAGACGCGTTCGATGTCCTCGGGGTTGGTGAGCATGTAGACCGGCATCGGCCCGAGGTCGAATTTGACGACGTCGCCGTAGGCCTCCGCACAGGCCGTCATGAAGGAGAAGGGGTCCTTCGAGTACTGCCCGCTGTTTCCGAAGACCGGGACGCCCTTCGGTCCCGGCGGTTGGATACTCATACATCCAGTTGGGGTGGAGAGGGATGAATGACTCGCCTACGAACGCGCTTGCTGGTAGTGCGGTGGGTGTCGGTTCGTCTTCTAGAGACTCTTTCTGTACCGCCAGACAGAATGCGGTACACATTGGTTCGTGTGCTCTCTCAGAGTTGCTAGAAGTGCCGTGCTGAATAGAGGGCGCTGGTCGGCCATGAAAAAACTCAGCAGTGTCCATCGTCCGAAGTGGCAGATAACGGCAAGAAAGATGGTAGCAGCTAGCTCACTTTATTTTCGTCAGACCCGTATAGACTACCACAATGGAACAGCAACATTCGGAGATCTGCAAGCGGTGCGGTGGCCCAACGGGGCCAGACGAGATCGTAACGCACCAGTCTCCGTCCGATTCGCTCGTCGTCTCCGAATGTGCTCAGTGTGGATCGATTGTTAGTATCGGCGGCCATCAGTGGTGAACTCAACGTCTTACTGAACCGGAGATTCAGACCGTCAGCTCTGATTAGACCCTGTTCGTGGTGCTGAATACACCCTCTCTCTTCAGCACACACAGTCCAGTAGGGAGGCGAGTTGTGATGTTAGTAGGTACGACATTTCTATCCGTCAGCAGTGACTACAGTTCGCGTACCTCGAAAGCCCACGCGCTCGGTTGAGAGTCTCTCACGGCGTCGGCGGCGGCCCGTCGTACGCGTCGTGGTCGGTGTAGAAGTTCATCATCGCGAACTTGAGTTTGTCCGGCCCGATGTCGAGCAGTTCCTCACGCTCCTCCGGTGGGAACGAGTCGCGGACGCTGTACTTCCCCATGTCGGCGTCGGTGTACCGCTTGTCGAGCAGGACGCGCACCCCGAAGTCGTCTGGGGACCGAATGACCCGCCCGAGCGCCTGCCGAGTCTTGCGAATCGTCGGAATCTCGACGGCGTAGCGCCACCCGGCCTCGCGGGAGCGCTCCGAGTAGACGCGGTCGTAGGCGGCTTGGACGGCCTCCATCCGCTCGGAGAGGTGTGGGTAGGGGACGCCGACGACGGCGACGGTCCGGGCGTCGTCACCGTCGAAGCTCACGCCCTCCGCCAGCGTTCCCCACAGGGAGGTGAACAGCGCGCCGTTCTCGCTCGCGACGAACCCCTGTCTGAGGTCTTCGGTGGGTGTGCCCGATTCATCGAGGAAGAACTCCGTGTGTCTGTCGCCGTCGGTCAGCCCTCGACCCCCGCCGAGGCGTTCGTAGTACCGGCGCGCCTCCGAGTAGGAGGGGAAGAAGAGCAGTGTGTTCCCCGGGGTGAAGCGCACGACGTCGCGGAGCGTCGCGGTGATTATCTCCTGCGTATCGCGTTCGCCGCGTTCGCTGGCGAACAGCGCCGGTCCCTCGACGGCGTAGGTCCGGCGGTTCTCTTCGGGGTACTCCAGTCCGTAGGCCAGCGTGGCGACGTCTTCGAGGCCGAGGACGTCCTCGGTCACGTCGAAGGGGCGGATGGTCGCACTCATCAGGACGCTGGCGTAGACTTCGTCGAAGAGCTCTTTCGTCACTTCCCGCGGGATGCAGGTGTAGAGCTCCGCACGGCCGTAAATCTCCTCGGTGCCGCCGTCGCGACGGACCGAACACATCGGATGCTGACCGAGTTTGTTCCCGTCGCTCATCCACGAGTCGATGAACGCCGCGGCCTGCTGGGTCTGACACTCTTTTCGCGTCGTCGTCTCGCCGTCTTTGTACGCCTGTTCGTACTCCTCGTCGAGCGACTTCCCCAACTGGAGGGCGAGTTCGACTTCCGCGTCGATGCCGCGGCCCTCGTACGCGTCCAGAAAGGCCATCGTCAGGTCGTCGCGGCGGTCGTCGTTGGCGATGGCGACGTCGTACCAGTTCTCACCCACGTCGTCGCGGTCAGAGGAGCGCAGGTTCTCCTCGTAGGTCGACTTGAGCGCCCGGTAGAACGCGCCGACGACGTTCCGGGCGTGTTCCGCTCGCGAGTCGTCGACGTCGTCGAGTTCGTTGAGTGCGCTCTCCAGGGTGTTCTCGGTCAGTGTGCGAGTCGCGTGGTCCCGCGCGGCCGCCTCGATGTTGTGCGCCTCGTCGAAGACGGTGATGACGTCGTCGGGGTCACGGTCCAACCACCGGAAGAACTGCTCGCGAATCATCGGGTCCAGGAGGTGGTGGTAGTTACAGACCACGAGGTCGACGCCCTCCATCCCCTCTTTCAGCAACTCGTAGCCGCAGTAGCCCTGTTCCTCCGCGTATTCGTAGACGTCGTCGGGCGTGCGGACGTCCTCGAACAGCCACCCGAAGAACTCGTCGGTGTCGTCGACGAGGTTGTTGTAGTAGTACTCACAGACGTTGCCGTCTTCCATCTCATCGAGGTCCTGTTCGATGGCGTCGAGTTCGTCCATCACGGCGCTTCGGGCGTCGGCCGCGCCGTCCTCGCCGCTGCGCATCCTGTCTAGCAGGGCTTGCTCGCGCTGTTTCAACTCGGCTTTGTCGGCGCGTTTCTCGACGACACTTCGAGTCGTATCGCGGAGCGTCTGACACTCCTGATAGCCGACGTCGATGTGGCACATCGACGCCTTGCCTTTGAACACCACCGCGCGAATCGGCTTCTGTTGGGTGATGGCGCGGGCGTCTTCGACGAACTGGCGCATCTGCTGGTGGACGTTCGTCGTGATGACGACTGTCTTGTCGTGTTCGCGAGCGTAGTCGAGTGCCGGGACGAGTGCGGAGAGCGTCTTGCCCGTCCCGGGTGCCCCTTCGAGGAGGACGTCCTGCTGCCGTGCCAGCGAGTTGGCGATGCGGTCCATCGCCTCCTCCTGGTTCGGATAGGGCTCGTCGTACGGGAAGAAGCGGAGATGTCCGGTCGATTCAGCCACTACGTGGCCTTGGTCGTCATCGGGTTAAAACACTCGGGAACCGGGGTAGGTTGTGTCGGTCCGACCCCGCTTCGAACGGGTACAGTACGCGCGTAGGCGACATGAAGCTATGTCCTCGGTGCGTCGTCGACGCCTCGCCGACGTAGCGTTTTGCTCACCTCTGCGAAATCTGTAGTAGCATGTCAACAGAGACCACGACAGCGACGGTCGGTGTAACCGAGAACAGCACGTGGAAGGGTGGTGTCGGTGCGGGCCTCGTCGGCGGAGCAGTCATGGGCGTCATGCTCACGACGATGATGACACCCGTCATCGAAGTCGCGATTCCCGCGATGTACGGCCTCTCGGGTGGGGCCGCAGGCTGGTTCATCCACATGAGTCACTCGGCGATTCTCGGCGTCGTCTTCGCCGGTCTCGCCAACGCCGCCGGCGTCGGGACGAACCTCCCCAGAAGCGTCGGACTCGGCGTCGTCTACGGCGCGATTCTGTGGGTCGTCCTCGCCGCGCTGGTGATGCCAATCTGGCTCTCGGCGGTCGGCTTTGCCGGTGCGCCGCCGCTGCCGAACTTCAACCCGACGAGCCTCGTCGGCCACCTCGTGTACGGTGGGGTCGTAGGCGCAGTGTTCCCGTTCGTGCGAGAACTGTAAATCGAGTGAACGCGGGAGAGTGATCTGTTTCACTTTCACTCTACTTGGCTGACGTTTTTGCAGCTCCCACGAGTCGGTCGATACCCATGGATCCCCGCGTCAGAACTCACGCCGAACTCCTCGTCGACCACTGCACCGACGTCACCGCCGACGACAACGTCCTCATCAGAGCCCCGACTCCCGCCGAAGAGCTAGTCGTTGCACTCTACGAAGTGCTCGGAGAGCGCGGGGCGCGGCCGACGACCCACTGGCGGAACCCCCGCACTGGCCGTGCGTACGCGAGAGCGATGGACGACGACGACTTCCGCACGAGAGACCACGAACTCGCCGCGATGAAGGAGACAGACGTCGTGATTCTCGTCGGTGGCGCGACGAATACGGCCGAGACGAGCGACGTCGACCCCACGAAGGCGACGGCGTCCAGTCGTGCCCGCCAGCCGATTCTCGAAGAACGTCTCGACACCAGATGGGTCATCACACAGCATCCGACCGCTGCCGCCGCACAGCAGGCCGAGATGAGCACCGCGGCGTGGTGTGACTTCGTCTACGACGCCGTAAACAGAGACTGGGACCAACAACGCGAGTTCCAGCAACAGTTGGCCGACCTGCTCGATTCGGCCGACGAAGTCCGTCTCGTGAGCGGCGAGACGACGGACCTCCGATTGGACGTCGACGGGATGCGCGCTGGCAACGACGACGCAGAATACAACCTCCCCGGTGGTGAGGTGTACACCTCTCCCGTTCCCGACGGAGTCGAGGGAGAGGTGACGTTCGACCTTCCACTCCGTCGAAACGGCCGAGATATCGAGGACGCACGCCTGGTCTTCGAAGACGGTGTCGTCGTCGACTACGCTGCACGCCGTGGTGAGGAGGTACTAGCGAGTGTTCTCGACACCGACGACGGTGCGCGCCGACTTGGCGAACTCGGCATCGGGATGAATCGCGGTATCGACCGCATCACGCACACGCTCTTGTTCGACGAGAAGATGGGCGACACGGTCCATCTGGCCCTCGGAAACGCGCTCGAAGAGTGCGTTCCCGACAATCATGCGTTCAACCGAAGCGCGGCGCACGTCGACATGCTCGTCGACATGAGCCACGACGCGCGAATCGAATTCGATGGCGACGTCGTCCAGCGGAACGGTGTCTTTCGGTTCGAGGACGGGTTCGAAGAATAGACCGAGAGTCCGAGACGATGCTCGAGTCGCGGCGTTACTCCACCAGTTCGACCAAGAGACCCTTCTGGGCGTGAAGCCGATTCTCCGCTTGGTCCCACACCAATACGCGGTCCGACTCCAACACGTCGTCGGTAATCTCCTCGCCGCGGTGTGCTGGCAGACAGTGCATCACCATGGCGTCCGTCTCGCTCAGGAGGTCCATGTTGACCTGATAGCCGTCGAAGGCGTCGAGTTTCTCCTCGCGCTTATCCTCTTGGCCCATGCTGACCCAGACGTCCGTATACAGAACGTCCGCGTCGGCGACCGCTTCTTTCGGTGACTCCACCACTTCGGGTGCGTCGCCTAACTCGGCGGCGCGTTCCAACACGGCGTCGCTCATCTCGTAGCCCGGTGGCGTACAGACCGTGAGGTCGATGCCGGCGAGCGCACAGCCGAGCACGAACGACTGGCCGACGTTGTTGCCGTCGCCGACCCACGTCGCCTGCACGTCGTCGAACCCGCCGAACGCTTCCTTGATAGTCAGCAGGTCGGCGAGCGTCTGGCAGGGATGCGCCTCGTCGGTCAGGCCGTTGACGACCGGGACGTCGGCGTAGTTCGCGATTTCGAGCAGGTCGGCGTGGTCGAACAGCCGAACCATCACCACGTCGACGTAGCGCGAGAGCACACGCGAGGTGTCTTTCAGCGGTTCGCCGTGGCCCAGTTGGATGTCCTCTGGCCCGAGGAAGATGGCGTGTCCTCCCAACTGTGTCATCCCCGTCTCGAAGGAGATGCGCGTCCGTGTCGACGGCTTCTCGAACAGCATCCCGAGCGTCTGTTGGGACAACTGGGTCGTGTCTTCGCCGGACTTCAGCGCCGAAGCACGGTCGAGCACCGTCTTCACGTCTTCCGGTGAGAGGTCGTCGATGTCGACGAGGTGGTCGATGTCGAGCATCAGTCCTCGCCTCCCTCTTCGTCCGTACCACCGAGACGTTCACAGACCGAGACGAGCACGTCGATAGACGTGTCGTACTCGTCGAGCGGGAGATGTTCGTTGGGCGCGTGGTCGAGGTCCGAATTGCCCGGACCGTAGGTGACCATCGGGCAGTCCCACACCTTCGCGAAGACGTTCATGTCGCTCGTGCCGGTCTTCCGGAGGAGGCGGGGGTCGCCGCCTGCCTGCCGGATGGCGACGCGGAACGCGCGGCCGACGTCTGTGCGTGGACTCATCATGACGGGTGGCACGTCGTCGTACCAACGGACCGTCCCGCCGTTGAGTTTCGAGTCGGCCATCTCCTGTACCTCGTCGGTTGTCATCTCCGGCGGGACGCGGAACTGCACGTCCATCGTCGACTCGACGGAGAGACCGTCGTCGGTCGTCCCACCGGCCATCTTGACCGGCTTGCAGGTGACGCGCTCGAAGACGGGCGTCCACTCGTCCGCCTCGAACTCGTCTTCGACCGCTCGCCACCAGTCGAGGGCGTCCTGAATCGCGTTGTTCTCCGGCCGAGAGGTGTGGCCGGACTCGCTCGTGGCGACGTAGGTTCCCGCGAGCAGACCACGGTAGCCGAGAGTGATACCCTCCCAGCCACTCGGTTCGCCGTTGACGACCGCGCCGGGTTCGGCGCGGCCCTCTTCGACGACGTGGAGTGCGCCGCGGGAGTCGAGTTCCTCGCCAACAACTCCAATAAAGCTCATGCCGGTCTCGACGGCGGCGACGGCCATCGCCGCCAGCGGTCCGGTGGCGTCGACGCTGCCGCGACCCCACAGCGATTCGCCAGCGTCTTCCTCGCCGTCTTTGACTTCGACGGGAATGTCGCCGGGGACAGTGTCGATGTGAGACGTCAAGAGGACGCGGTCGTCTGCGGGCGCACGGACGTTGCCGACGTCGTCGACCCACACCTCGCGGTCGTGGGCCTCGAAGAAGTCGACGAGTATCTGTGCGGCCGCTTCCTCCTCACCCGAAGGTGAGGGCGTCGAGACGAGGTCGAACAGCAGTTGGCGTGCTTCAGAGTCGAGTGCGGCAATCGTCTGTTCTGTCATCTTTCCCATACTGCTCATTGCAGGACCTCTGTCAGCGCGTCTGTCATGCGGTCGGCGTGGCTCTCGTCGACGACGAGCGGCGGCAAGAGCCGAAGGACGGACCGACCCGCAGGCAGCGCGAGAATCCCGTGGTTGAGCGCGAGATGCTTCAGCAGGCGGTTCGCGCCGCGCTTGACCTCGATGCCGACCATCAGCCCCTGTCCGCGCACGTCGCGGACGGGCAGGTCGTGTTCTTCGCTCGCTGCCTGGATGTTCTCCATCAGGTACGACCCGAGGTCACCGGCGTGGCCCGGTAAGTCCTCTTCGACCAACACGTCGAGCGTCGCGTTCGCCGCCGCACAGGGGACGGGACCGCCGGAGAACGTCGACCCGTGGTCACCGAAGTCCTCGGTCAGCCAGTCCGCACAGAGCGTCGCACCCATGGGGAGGCCGTTGGCGATACCCTTCGCCGTCGTGAGCATGTCCGGGACGACGCCGGCCTGTTCGCAGGCCCAGAGCGTTCCCGTCCGGCCCATGCCGGTCTGAATCTCGTCGAAGACGAGCGCCGCGCCCGCGTCTTCGGTTACGTCGCGAGCGTGTTCCAGATACTCTACTGTCGCGGGGTGGATGCCGCCCTCGCCTTGGACGGGTTCGAGGAAGACGGCGGCCGTCTCGTCGTCGACGGCGTCCGCCAACTCCTCGCTGTCGCCGTAGGTGACGAACTCGATGTCGCCAGCCAGCGGTTCGTAGGGCGCTTTGTACTTCTGTTTCCACGTCATCGCCAGCGCGCCCATCGTCCGACCGTGGAAACTGCGCTTGGTGGCGACGATTTTGGAGTTCCCTGTCGAGGCGCGGGCGAACTTCATCGCCGCCTCGTTGGCCTCGGTCCCCGAATTACAGAGCCAGACGTTCTCCAAGTCGCCGGGTGCGAGGGCCGCGAGTTTCTCGTACAACTCGGTACGGACCTCGACCGGGTAGGACGCCTGCACGTAGGTCAGCTTCTCCGCTTGCTGCTGAATCGCCTCGGTGACTTTCGGGTGGGAGTGGCCGAGTGGCGTGACGGCGTAGTTTGCCCCCATGTCGAGGTATTCAGTGCCATCGTCGGCGTAGAGGTACGGCCCCTCGCCGGACTCGATTTGGATGGGTTTCTCGTTGAAGACGAACCCACCGCTCATTTGGCCACCTCCTCGGCTTCGACGGTGTCACCCAGTACGCCGGGTTCGACGTGCGTCCCGCCGCCGTTGAGCGCCGTCGTGATGGGGTCGCGGACGTTGGCGTCGGCGACGATGACCTTCGCGGCCCCGCCTTCCAGCGCCTCGGTGGCCGCCATTACTTTCTTCGTCATGAAGCCCTCGGCGGCGTTCTTCACCGCTTCAAACTCCGCTGGCGTCGCCGCCGACGCGATGAGCGACTCGGGGTCGTCGATGTCTTCGTACACGCCTTCGACGTCGGTGAGGACGACGAGTTCCGCGCCGAGTGCGCCTGCGATGGCCGCGGCGGCGCGGTCGGCGTCGGCGTTGACCGGCACGCCGTCGTCTGCGAGCATCGGAACGGTCGCCACGGGCGTGTAGCCGCCGTCGAGCAGCGTTTCCAGGAGTTGCGTATTGACGTCGGTAATCTTGCCCGAGTGGTCGCCGCGCTTGATCTTCTTCTTTCCGTCCTCGACGACGCGGACGGCGGACTTGCGTTTACCCGTGAGGAGACCGCCGTCGACGCCGGAGAGACCGAGCGCGTCGACGCCTGCGCCACGCAGCGTCGCGGTGAGTTCCGTGTTCAACTTGCCGGGCATCACCATCGTGAACACCTCCATCGTGCGCTCGTCGGTGAAGCGTCCCGAGACACCCGAGGGCGTCTCGACGTAGGTCGGTTCCTCGCCGAGTTCCTCCAGCGTCTCGTCGACGGCTGTCGAACCGCCGTGGACGACGACGACCTTGCGGCCGTTGGCGACGAGATGCGCGATGTCCTGCACCGCACCTTCCGGTTCGACGGCGCGGGCGCCGCCGATTTTCACGACGACTGGCGGCTCTCGCGGCTCGCCTCCGTCCGTGTAGAGGCAGTCGCTGGCCGATGCGTCGATGAGGTCGTCGTGAGCGGCGAGGAGTTCCTCGCGCGTGTATCCGTTGGTCATTGGTGTTCGAGTTCGCTATCTTCGTTAGGGTGCTCCAATGGGGTGGAACCCCGCGAAGTCTAACCCTGCTGTCTCTTCGAGGCCGAGCGCGACGTTGGCGGCGTGAACCGCCTGCCCGGCCGAGCCTTTCATCATGTTGTCGATGGCCGAGAAGACCACGAGGCGTTTGTTCGACGGGTCGACTTCGAAGCCGACTTCGCCGAAGTTCGTCCCGGCGACGGCCTTCGGTTCGGGGTAGCGATAGACGCCACCGCCGCCCGCGACCATCCGCATGAACGGTTCGTCCTCGTAGCTCTCACGATATGCCCCCCACATGTCGCCCTTCGAGACGGGACCGTCGGGGAAGACGTGACACGTCGCCGATGCGCCGCGAACCATGTCCACGGCGTGGACGGTAAAGGAGACGTCGAGTCCGAGGAACTGTTCTATCTCCGCTTCGTGACGGTGGCCGGTCGGCGCGTACGGGCGGACGACACCCGAGCGCTCGGCGTGACTCGATGCCTTGCCACCGCTCGCGCCGCCTTCCGACGACCCGACCTTCACGTCGACGACGACCTGTTCGTCGCCTTCCAAAATTCCGGCGTCGAACAGCGGTTTCAGGCCGAGAATCGTCGCCGTCGCGTTACAGCCACCCGACGCGATGAGGTCCGCACCGGGCAGGTTCTCGCGGTTAATCTCGGGCAGTGCGTACTCCGACTTCTCCAGATATTCGGGACACGTGTGGCCGTCGTACCACTCGTCGTACTGTTCCTCCGAGTTCAGACGGAAGTCCGCCGAGAGGTCGACGACGGTGTCTGCGGCGTCTTGGAACGTGTCGATGTGCTGCATCGAGACGCCGTGCGGCGTCGCAGCAAAGAGCACGTCGACCGATTCGAGGTCCGTGGGGTCACTGAACCGCACGTCGAGGTGGCGGAGGTTCGGGTGGACCGACCCGAGTGTCTTCTTGTCGTACTCGCGGGACGTCGCCTGCGCAATCTCGAACTCGGGATGAGTGTCCAAGAGGCGGAGCAGTTCGCCGCCCGTGAAGCCGGAGCCACCGACGACGGCGGCCGAGAGCGTATTCGTCACGCCGACACCTCCGCTTCCTTATCGGCCGATTCGGCGGCCTTCGATTCGAGCCAGTCGACTACCTTTCCAGGAACGTCGACGTCGTCGCCGACGGCGTCGTTCAGCGCCTTGAACTCGACGGTGTGGTTGACCTCGTGAACGGTGTAGTCAACGCCAGACTCCGTCTGGCTGGCCTCCGACTTATCGTCGGAGACGACTCCCGTCTCCATGAGGTCGACACCGAGCAGACCGCCGCCGACGGCGGCGCTCGCTTTCTCGACGAGTTCGAGTGCGCGGTCGTCGAGTTCGAACGGTTCGACCGTCGCGCCCTTCGCGGCGTTGGTCAGCCAGTGGTCCGACGAGCGGACCATCGCGGCGACCGGTTCGCCGTCAGTCGCCAAGACGCGAATGTCGCGGCCCGGTTTCTCGACGAACTCCTGGATGTAGAACACCTTGTGCTCGTAGTGTCCGAGTGTGGCTTTGTGTTCGAGAATCGCCTCGGCGGCGCTCTCGGAGTCTATCTTAGCCATCAGGCGGCCCCACGACCCGACGACGGGTTTCAGCACACAGGGGTAGCCGAACTTCTCTATCGACTGCATTGCGCTCTCCTTGGTGAACGTGACGTCCGTCTTGGGGGTCGGGACGCCCGCCTTAGCGAGCGCGAGGCTGTTCTTGGCTTTGTCCGCACAGACGTCGGCCGTCTCGGGGCCGTTGACGACGGTGACACCGTAGGCGTCGAGGAACTGCGTCGCGTAGAGCGACCGCGAGGTCGACAGACAGCGGTCGACGACGATGTCCAACCCTTCGACCGGTGCCGTCGTTCCGTCGAGGCTGAACTGGTGTTTGCGGACGTCTATCTTCGTGACCTCGTGGCCGCGGTCGCGAAGCTCCGAGAGGAGAAGCTTCTCGTCTTTGCGGATACGGGAGTAGAGGATGCCGACCTTCACGCCGACCACCTCCGGTCGACGCGAGTCAGCCGACGCTGGGAGTTCGTACCGTGCAATTTACTCCCCCCAGTCCTCTTCGAGCTCCGGGGCTCGGTCGAGGACTGGCGGGTTGACGTCGATGACTTCGAGCTCCGCACCACAGGTTCCGCAGTCGATGATCTCTCCTGTCTCCAGGTCGTCCGAGAGGGCGACGTCGCCCCCACATTCGACGCATTCTGCTTCGGTCATTGTGTACCCCAGCGTTCGCCGTTCGGTACCATAAACCCATCGAAGTTATCAAAATAATTATAGAAAGTACAGGCTTCGCTACGGGTGTGTAGGAGGGTTCCAAACGTCGTGTCTGAATTAAATATCGGAATTCAGATAGTATTAGTTGTCCCCGAACGGGGACGGTCGTCGTCGTGGTGGCCGCGGGCGCGGTTCCACGACGACGCTCCGTCGGGGCCGTCGCCGACGCTGTCGAACGAGTTGCTCAGTCATAGCGCGTCACCTCTGTCGCTAACTGCTCGTCGGCCGCGGCGAGAGCGTCACGGCGAGTCGCGAGCGCCGCCGTATCGGCGTCGAGTGCCGAGACGACCGCGTCGAGGTCGTCTGCGACCGCAGACGGCGCGGGACCGCCCTGCGAGTCGCGGGACGCGACGCTCTGGGTCGGGTCGAGCGCGGCCTCGACGGCGTCGCGGTTCACGTACTCCCATAGCGACGCCCCTAATACCTCCTCTGCGACCGCGTCAAGTGTTGCGACGGTCGGATTCTCCCCGTTGGCCTCTGCGGCCGCTTCGGCGACCATCTCGTGGGCCGTCCGGAACGGCAGTCCGGCCATCGCCAGCAGGTCGGCGACACCGGTCGCCGTCGAGAAGCCATCTGCGGCCTCGGCGGCGAGGAGTTCGGTGTTCCACGTCGCCGTCGCCACCGCACCGCCGGCGACGTCCGTCGCGTTCCCCACGGCGTCGACGGCGTCGAAGGCGTGGCCGTGTGCGCGCTGCAAGTCACGGTTGTACGCACGCGGGAGTCCCTTGAGCGTCGTCAAGAGCCCCGTCAACCCGCCGACGGCGTCGCCCGCGGTTCCGCGAACGAGTTCCAGCGTGTCGGGGTTCTTCTTCTGGGGCATGATGGAGGACGTAGAGGAGTAGTCGTCGTCGAGGTCGACGTACCCCTTGTTGGCGAAGATTATGATGTCCTCCGCCAACCCCGACAGGGTCGTGGCGTACGTCGCCAGCGCCGATAGGGTCTCCGCGAGGAAGTCGCGTGCTGCAGAGGCGTCCATCGAGTTCGACATGACCGAGTCGAAGCCGAGAAGTTCGGCCGTGCGCTCGCGGTCCACGTCGAACGGCGTCCCCGCGAACGCCGCCGCACCGAGCGGCGACTGGTTGATGCGGTCGTACGCGTCGAGCAGGCGCGCGGTGTCGCGGGCGACTGCGGCCTCGTACGAGAGCAGATAGTGTGCGACGGTGGTCGGTTGCGCTGGCTGAAGATGTGTGTAGCCGGGCATCACCGTCTCGGTGTGTTTCTCTGCCACGCTCACCAGCGCCTCGCGGAGCGCGATGGTGTTTTCGACGACGCCGAGTACGTCCTCGCGGAGACGGTAGCGGATGCAGGTCGCCACCTCGTCGTTGCGCGAGCGGGCGGTGTGCATCTTTCCACCGTCGGCACCCATCCGGTCGATGACGGCCGACTCGATGGCTTCGTGGACGTCTTCGCCGTCCGGAAGTGCGCCGTGGCCTGCCGACTCGACGTCGTCGAGTGCGGCCAGAATCTCGCCTACAGTGTCGTCGTCGACGATGTCCTGCTCGGCGAGCATCACCACGTGGGCGCGGTCGACGGCGAGGTCCGCCTGGAAGATTCGTTCGTCGGCCGCGAGGCTAGAGAGGAACCCCCGCGCGGGGCCGCCGCTGAAGCGGTCGCG
The DNA here is from genome assembly GCF_900114455.1 of Halogranum rubrum. Classification (GTDB taxonomy): domain Archaea; phylum Halobacteriota; class Halobacteria; order Halobacteriales; family Haloferacaceae; genus Halogranum; species Halogranum rubrum. The sequence goes on from NZ_FOTC01000005.1 coordinate 166,199, forward strand.
GCGGACGACACCTTCGGAGGGGTCCTCGCTCATCGGTTACTCCTCGCTCTCTTCGCCGCCGTCTGCGGCCAACTCGGGCTTCTCGACCGCTTCGGCGACGTCGTTGGCGAGGCGGCCCTGGAACCCGTGGTACTTGGCGACGCCGGTGGCGTCTTCCTGCGTGATGTCGCCGACCGTCTTCGTGTTGAAGGAGGCGACTTCCTCGGAGTAGACCGAGTACTCGGACTCGCGGGCGACAGGACGGCACTGGCCACCCTGCAGTTTGACCGTCACGCTTCCGGTGACTTTCTTCTGCGTCTCACCGATGAACCCTTCGAGGGACTTCACGAGCGGTGCGTCGACGAGACCCTGATAGCCCTTCTCGGCCCACTGGTTGTCGACCTGCGTCTTGAAGTCGCGCTCCTCTTTCGTGAGGACGAGTTGTTCGAGGCCTTCGTGGGCGGTGAGAAGCACCGTCGCCGCGGGGTGTTCGTAGTTCTCGCGGACCTTCAGCCCGAGCATGCGGTCTTCCATCATGTCGGTGCGGCCGACGCCGAACGTTCCGGCGAGGTCGTTGAGGTGTTCGATGAGGTCGGTGGGGTCCATCTCTTCGCCGTCGACGGCGACGGGATAGCCGTCGTCGAACTCGATTTCGACCAGTGCCGGTTCGCTCGCGTTGGCTGGGTCGTCGGTCCACTCGTAGATGTCCTCCGGCGGAATGTAACTCGGGTCTTCGAGTTGGCCGCCCTCGATGGAGCGACTCCAGAGGTTCGTGTCGATGCTCCAGATACCGTCGTTACCCGCCTGAACTGGCAGGTTCTTCTCGTCGGCGTACTGCTTCTCCCACTCGCGGGTGAGACCCATCTCGCGGACGGGGGCGATGACCGTCAGGTCGGAGGTACGCCAGACGGCCTCGAAGCGAAGTTGGTCGTTTCCTTTGCCCGTACAGCCGTGAGCGATGGCGTCGCAGTTCTCCTCTTCGGCGACGTCGAGAATCGCGTTGGCGATGATGGGGCGGGCGAGCGCCGTCCCGAGTGGGTAGCCCTGATACGTCGCGTTCGCGCGAACCGAGTCGAAACAGAGTTCGGCGAACTCGTCTTTGGCGTCGACGACGTGGATGTCGAGTCCGTGGGCGTCGGCCGTCTCTTTGGCCTCTTCGAACTCCGACTCGGGCTGGCCGACGTCAACGGTGACGCCGACGACTTCGTCGTAACCGTACTCTTCTTTGAGAAGGGAAACGCAAACTGTCGTGTCGAGTCCTCCGCTGAATGCGAGTGCGACGCGCTTTGTCATGTACTACACTCTCCCGCTTTGAGGGTATTAAATTCTTGGTTTCATAATTTTGAAATAAAGTCTCAGAGATGTCTATAGACGATACGAAGGCTTGTGAGTCTGTAGTTTGGAACTCGACTGTCGGGGGAGAGATAGTAGTGGGCCTAAAGGGCCCGTCGTCGGACTCGTCGCGGTCGGAGAAGGAGAGACGCGGCGCTCACGAGCGTGTGAGCGTCGGTCGGACGAGTCTCCACCATTACTGGAGCATTGTCTATGCGGGCTATTAAACGCTTTCGGGGCGGCAATGGTTACGTTCAGCCCGTTGTCAGGGCTCGACCAGTCGGAATCTGACGGGACGAGTCGACACCGACCGTAGCTGCACGGCGTACCAGCCCGAGCGCGTCGGCGGCCCATATCCGAAGTGCTCGGTGAGTTCCGCCAGCGACCACTGTTCGGTCTCGGCGGGTTCGACGTCGACGAAGCCGCTCCCGATACTCTCTCGCTTCCACCGATACCACTCGTCGCCGGTCCACGACCAGAGGCGCCACGAGTAGGGGTTGAATCGGAGGCTCTCGTCGGTGTCGTTGCGAACGGTGAACTGCACCGTCGTCGCGTAGCCGTCGGTGGCCTCGACTGTCCTCGTCGACACACTGAGTGGGACGACCGTCTCGTCACCGGTCGGTTCCGCTGGTGAGGGTGGCGGGGTCGTCCCCGGGTTCGTCTCGACGGGTGGGTGAGCTATCTCGTCCGGGTTCGACCCCGTCGACGAGGTACAGCCACTGAGACCGACGAGTCCAGCCAGGCTACCTCCGCCGGCAGCGAGGAGGGCACGGCGGCGCATACGCTCGCTCTTCCGCCCCCGACGTCAAAAGTCCTCTCCGGTCAACTCGTCGACCCGCGCCGCAGGATGACCGCTTCGAGTTGGTCGGCGTACTGCATCAACACCGACCCGAGTACGCTCATGACGAGGACGTAGCCGACCGCGAACGCCGGAATCACCTGCGTCATCACCTCGGTCGTCCCCGCGGCAGCGGTCGCTGCGATGATGAGCGAGAACTCCCCACGCGTGACCATCGTCACACCTGTTCGGAACGACCGCCGTTCGTCCAGCCCGAACTGTCGTGCGCCGTAGTAGCCGCTCACTACCTTCGCCGGCGCGGTCAGGACGACGGCGATTGCCAGGAGGCCGATCACGTCGAGGACGACTGCCGGGTCCGTACCGAGGCCGATCCAGACGAAGAACACTGCCGCGAACACGTCGCGGACGGGTGTCAGCAGGTCCTCGATGCGCTCTTTGTGGTCCGTCGAAGAGAACCCCATCCCGACGAAGAACGCTGCGACTGCTTCGCTGACGCCCAACGCGAGCGCGAGTGCTGCGACGGGGACGGCGATGCCGAGCACCCGAAGGACGAACAGTTCGCCGCCGTCGACGTCGAGGAGACGCTCGAACCACTGCTCGCCGTAGTACACCGCGACGACGAGGACGAGCAGGAACCCCATCGCGACGCCGACGTTCGTCGCCGTCTCTTGCAGTCCGCTCCCCCCAGCGACGAGCGACGCCACGATGGCGAGATAGACGGCGATGACGAGGTCCTCGAAGACGAGGATGCCGAGAATCGGTTCGCTCTCGGGGTTGGCGATCCAGCCGAGGTCGATGAGCGACTTCGTGATTATCGCCGACGAGGAGATGTAGACGATACCGCCGAGGAGGAGCGACTCGACGAGCGACCACCCGAGCACCAACCCGAGGACGATGCCGACCGGGAGGTTGATGACGATGTCGATGACGCCCGCACTCGTGATGCGTTGTCTGGTCGAGAGCAGACGGTCGATGCTGAACTCCAGTCCGAGAAAGAACAGCAACAGGATGATACCTAACTCTCCGAGGACGGTCGTCAACTCACCTGACTCGACGTACAGTAGGTCGAACGCGCCGGCGACGTTCGGCCCGAGAACGATACCGATAACGACGTAGACCGGGATGACCGACAGGCCGATACGGGCCGCGATGACCCCCGCGACGGCCACGCCGAAAAACAGCAGTCCGATCTGTGAGAGCCCTGCCGCCATCAGTCCTCGTTACCAGTAACGTGGCCGACGAACGACCGGCAGGCGTCTTTCTGCCCGAGCACGACGAGCGTGTCGCCCGACTCGATGCTGGTGTCGGCAGCGGGGCTCGGAATCGTCTCGTCGCCTCGCTGGATGGCGATGATAGAGATGCCGTACTTCTGACGGATGTTTGCCCCCGCCAGCGTCACGCCGACGAGCGGCGACTCGGGAGCGACGTCGATCCACTCGATGACGACGTTACCCGCCAGGAGCGTCTCGATACGGTCGGTCTTGACGGGCTGGAAGTACGCTCCTTCGAGAATCGTCCCGACCTGCCGAGCGAGTTTGTCCGACAGTTCGAACAGCTTCTCCGAGTCGGCATCTTCCGAGGGTCGTCGATACACCTCCCGTTTTCCGGCGTGGTGTGTGACGACGACCAACCGCGAGCCATCGTCGAGTTCTATCTCGTGTTTCTTTCCGACGCCGGGGAGGTCACTCTCGTAGACGGTCATAGTCGATGCTACTCGAAGGTACCTAATAAGGATAGGCCTGCCGTCAGCCGATTCGTCGCTCCGGACTCAGCCGAACAGCGCCAGTACGACCCAGATACCGACTGCCGCCGCGGGTGGAATCGAGAGGTTGTCGTCGACGACGTACCCCGCGATGACGGGTTTGAGTCCGTCGGCGAGTGTCGCCCCGAGTGCACCCAACCCCGCGGCGGCGACGGCGACGGGAAACGACGCCTGTGGGTCGACGAACGGCCACGCCAACGCGAAGCAGACGCCGAACATGACGAGTAGGACACCGGCCTGTTTGCCCGTGCTGGCGTCGTTCGACCCGAGGACACCACTGATGGGGTCGCCGATAGTGAGCATCAACATCCCGGGGATGGCGACGTACGGTTCGAACACCCAGGCGACGGCGGTCATACTGAAGAAGTACAGCGCGTAGCCTGCCGGGTTGTCCTGTTCGTACTCGCGGGTGAGTTCGCGGTAGATCCACCAGTCGAGACCCACTTGCAGGCGTATGAATTCGAGCACAGCAACGACGACTGAGCCGACGACGAGCAGGATACCTAACTGCTCCCACGTCACCCAGCCCAGCAGGTAGAGCGCCGGGAGCGCCGTACCGCTGACGTGGACGAGTCGCCGGCCGATTTCGCTCACGCGTCGTCGGAGTCTACCGCTTCGTAGTCTTCGCGGAGGGCGTCGAACGGCTTTGCACCGCTCCGAACGGCCACCAGTTCTTCCACCAGCACGTCGACCGGGAGTCGAAGCTGTGCCGTCGAGTCGCGTTCGCGGAGCGTCACCGTGTCGGGGCCGTCGCCTTCGAGGCCCTCGTAGTCGACGGTGACACAGAACGGCGTACCGACCTCGTCCTGTCGCCGGTAGCGACGGCCGATGTTACCCGACTCGTCGTAGGCGACGGACAGGCCGACGTCGCGAAGGGCGTCGACGATGTCGTGTGCCTGCTCGGTCAACTCCTCGGCGTTACTCAAGAGCGGGAACACACCGACGGACGTGGGGGCGATAGTCGGGTCGAGTTGGAGGAACGACCGCGCTTCGTCGGCGACTTCGTCTTTCGCGTACGCGTGCGCGATAACGGTATATACCGTGCGGTCGACACCGAACGAGGGTTCGACTACGTGCGGCGTGATGTGTTCGCCGGACTCGGTCTGCTCCTCGACGCTGAAGTTCGCGAGGTCGGTGTCGACGGTGACCTCGTCGCCGTCCACCTCGACGGTGACCTCGTCGCTGTCGAAGGCGTCCGGATTCCGGTCGGCGAGGTCCTGTAGCGCCTCGGCGACGGCCATCGCCTGCCCGCCGAACTCCGGACCGAGTGCGCTCATGTCGGGGTCGACGACGGCGCGCTCGACCGTCTTCGGGTCGTCGTACTGCTGGAAGACGGTGAACGAGTCGTCGCCGTACTCCTCGTGTTTCGAGAGGTCGTAGTCGCCGCGGTAGGCGAAGCCGGCGATTTCGACCCAGTCGCCTCCTAACTCCGATTCGGCGTCCCAACAGTCGCTCGCGTAGTGGGCACGCTCACCGGGGAGATGCTGACGGAACCGGAAGCGGTCCATGTCGACACCGACCGACTCGTACCAGCCCTGTGCGACGCCGAGGAAGTAGGCGACCCAGTCGCTGGCGATGATGCCGTCGTCGACGGCGTCACCGATGGTGGTCTCGATGTACTCTACCGACTCTTTCTCCTGTTCGGTTGCCGGATAGAGGACGACTTCGACGTCACGGACGTCCTCCAGCGGCGGTTCGTCGGATTCGGGGTCGATGAACTGCTCTAACTCTGCCTGCGTGAACTCGCGGGTCCGGACGATGCCTTTCCGCGGGCTAATCTCGTTGCGATAGGCACGACCGACCTGCGTGATGCCGAACGGGAGTTGGTTCCGCGCGTACTCCTTCAGGCGCGGGAACTCGACGAAGATACCCTGTGCCGTCTCCGGACGGAGGTAACCGGGGTGACCGTTGCCGGGACCGATCGACGTCTCGAACATGAGGTTGAAGTCCACGACGTCCTGACCGGCCAGCGGCGCGCCACAGTTCGGACACTCCAACTCGTGTTCGGCGATGAGTTCCTCGACTTCGGCAATCGGCAGCGACTCGGCCTCTTCGATGTCCGTGTTGTCCTCGATGAGGTGGTCCGCACGATGGGACTCGCCGCACTCGGCACACTCGACGAGCATGTCGTCGAAGCCGTCGAGGTGACCCGACGCCTCGAAGACGGGTTCGGGCATGATGGTTGGCGCCTCTATCTCCTCGTTGCCGAGTCTGGTCGTGAACTGCTCGCGCCACGACGACTCGACGTTACGCTTCAACGCCGCACCCTCGGGACCGAACGTGTAGAACCCGGCGACGCCGCCGTAGGCCTCAGAAGACCCAAAGAAAAAGCCACGGCGTTTGGCGAGTTCGGTGAGTTTCTCTGCGTTCGTCACGCCTCACACCTCGTGTTCGTTCGCGCGGTTGTGCGACGGCTTGGCCGCGACCGTTCGCGACTCGCGTCCCGTCGTTCGTCTCTCATGTACGCCTCTATACCGACGAGTGGTTTAAATACAGCGACACGGGGTCTCTCTCGGACGAGTCACCGAATCGCCGAGTCATCGAATCACCGGCGTCGCTGGTTTCGGCGATTGAACGGCGAGAGCGACTGCTCTTGGGCGCCCGTCGCCTCGGAGGGGGAACGTTGGTGTTGCACTGTCGTCGCGAACGTCGGCGTCCCCCCGTCGCCGACGTCTACGTACCCCATCTCACGGAGTGAGAACACGAGGTCGGTAATCGTACACCACTCTTGGTCCAAGAGTGGCTTGCCGTTCTCGGTGTATCGTGCGGACGCCCGGTTCAACTCGTCGAGACCGAACGTCGACTCGTCGAGCGTTTCGACGATGCGCTCTATCCGCTTTGCCTTCGGACTCTCGAACTCGTCGCGCCGTTCGTCGACGAGTCGCACCATATCTCGGTACGTCTTCTGGCCGGTCCGTTCAGGGCTCCGCACCTCCCGAACGTGCGCCATCACTCGTCTGTTCTCTGCAACCGCCTCTTCCCAGTGTTCGGCGGCCCAGACGGCGCGCGCTTCGAGTTCGTCTACCGGGGCGACGAGTTTGCTGTCTCGCGGGACGCAGTCGTAAATCCACGGTTCGTCACGGAGCACGAGTACTTGCCCGCTCGCGGCCTGTTCGAACCACGTCCGAGCGAGCGTGTCGTACTCCGTCGCACAGATGGCCATATCGCCCTTGCGGAGCATCTCTTCGTACAAATCTCGCGGTGCTTCCGGGTGGGCCTCGACCCACTCCAGTGCTTGATACTTCGCGGGGATGGTGTCCATACTCGTCAGGAGGGTCCGGATGCCGAGACGTTCGTACAGCGTCGCGGCGATGTCCATCACGAGTTCACCGTGTTTCTTCTCCCATCCGGACCCGGCGACGTGGAGCCATCGGGGTTGCGAAGCGTACGCCTCGTCGAACGCGGAGAAGTCGATTGGGCTGTCGGTCACGACCGACGTGTCGAGCGCCTCCGCCAGCACCGACTGCTGGAGGAACTGCTGACCGTAGACCGGCATCTCGTCGGCATCGAGTCGAGCCTTGAACCATCGGCCGTCGGAGAAGGCCGCCTCTGCTACCTCCAGTTTCCGGTGGTAGTCGATACGATGGCCGTCACTCGGATACTTGAACGGGACCATCAGGTCGTGGACGTTTGCGATGACCGCAAACGGGTTCGGGTCGCCGGCCCGATGCCCCGAGAGAAACAACAGCCATCGATAGAGGACGGTTCGTCCTTCTCGAAGTTGGTCGACGACGATGTCGACGTAGCCCAACTCGTCGTAGATTCGACGTTTGAGCGCTAACAGTTGGTCCTCGGTGTAGCCGTTCCCGGTGAACAGATAGCTGAACTCTGTGTCGCCCATGAACTGGTCTGCTTCGATGAGCGTGACTCGCTCTCGGTCCGCGAGCACGTAGTCCCGTTCGTAGTTCGCGTCGCCCCGATGGGGGAGCAACCAGTAGACGTGCAGCGTCTCATCGTATTCGAGCCACTGCTCGACCCACGTCACGGCGTCGTTGACCGTCGCGTTAGCGCTCACGTCGCCTGGACGATATAACTCTGGAATGATGAGTACACGCATAGTGAGCCTGGGGTTGTCTTTCGAAGATGACGCCAGTCTCCGTATCAACCATTTTGGCCCACTATTGGTAACTCTCTATCACAGCACTGTCTCGCCACGACTGAGTCTCTGTGCGTCTCGACTCCGACCGACGAGGCTCTCGTCCGAGTGGGTCGTCCCGCCGTCGACGTCTTCCTTACAGCGCTGCCAGTAGATTCACGTCGCGGACGACGCCGACGAGCGAATCACCGCTGACCAGCGGAATCTGTTCGATGTCGTTCGAGATGAGCATCTGTGCGGCCTCCTTCGCAGACTTCTTGCGGGAGATAGTGACCACGTCGTCGCTCATGAACTCGTGGACCGGTTCGTTCGGAAGTTCGACGTTCCGCGTCGGGAGATAGCGGTTGCCGACGGCTTTGATGCCTTCCCACATCCACTCGTCGTCCTCGTCGGCGAGACTCTCGCCGGTGTCGTCTTCGCCTTCGACGACGCGGGCGACGTCGATGATGTCGACTTCGGTGAGGATGCCGGCCATTCGGCCGTCGTCGTCGAGTGCGATGGCGTAGGGGACGTTCGCGTAGAAGATTTCGCGTTCGGCGACGGTCAGCGGCGTCCCGACGTAGGTCGCGTTGACGTCGGTCGCTGCGAGTTCGCCGACGGCCGTCTCGCCGTCGATGTCGCCACGAGCGATGGCGCGAACCACGTCGGTGACGGTGACGATACCCTTCAGTTCCGGGACGTCGCCGCTCTCGTCGACGACGGGGACTCGACGAGCACCCTCGCTGGCCATCATCCGGGCGGCGTCTTCGAGGCTGGTGTCGGCCGTCGTCGTCGGCACCTCGCGCATCAAGATGGCGAGTTGGTCTTCGTCTGGATGTTCGATGAGGTCGTCGCGGGAGATGAGACCGCGGTACTCCTCGCCGTCGTCGGTCGATTTCACGACGGGGACAGAGGAAAATCCGCGCTCTTGGAGGTACTCTAACACGTCGTCACGGGTACCGGGAAGTTCGACAGTGACGACCTCCGAGCGGGGCGTCATCGCGTCGGCTACGTTCATATACCCTGCGTACAGTCCGCCGCCTCTTGTACTCTACGAAGGGGTGCGACCGTGGGACAGGGAGGAAGAACTCAGTTGCCGCCGGTGACCCAGTTCTCGATCCGGTCGGCGTGCGGGAAGAACTTCGAGTAGTCGTCGTGTTCGAACGACCCGAGATGGGTCTTGTCGAGCGTCTGGACGTGCGTGTACATCTTCTCTTCGCGCTTTGCGGCCTTGACACAGCCAGGAGCGTGACGGAGTTCGTACGACCCGGCGATGAGGATAGCTGCCTGCTTCTCGGGGTCCGAGAGGACGGTGAGAACGAACTCACGACCCTCGACTTCGTTTCGGAACACTTCGTACTGCGGGAACGCGCCCTCCTCGAACAGTTCGGCGAACTCCTCGGCTTTGTTGTTCGGGACGACGTGGGTCAGACCGAAACGGTCGTTGTCGCCCGACGACGGGTTCTCCGGTGCGGTGTGGCCGGCGGCGATGGTGACGGTCTGCCACCCCTCCGCTTCGAGTTCCTCGGCCATCGTGTCCATCTCGTCGAGTGTGGCTTGCCAGGCGTTCTTTCCGACTTCCGCACTGCCAGCGAGGCTCTCGGCGTAGTCCGGTTTGTCTCCCTCGGTGGTGTTTGGCATACTCACTCTTCGACGATGGATGCGGTAAAACGTGTCGAACTCTCAAAAACGCATTTCAGTCACACGCCAGCGCTCGGTCTCACACACTGCCGACACCGAACACGAACTCCATCGCCGCCGAGGTTCCGAGGACGAACAGACTGGCGACGAACAGTTTCGCCCCCGTCGACAGTCGGTCTCTCGACGAGACGCGATACGTCTGGGGAATCGCTCGTTCGGCGAGTCGTTGGAGTCCTTTCGGCGTGTCTCTACGCGTGTCGCCGTCGTCGTCTTTCCACGGCTTCACCGGTTGGAGACTGAACGCACCGTAGCCGAACATGGCGAACCCCACGAAGAAGAGCAGATGCTTCGTCCCGACGAAGCCGCGTCCGAAGAGGAGGCTCACTACCGTCGACACGACGAACAGCACCGCCGTCATGACGACTGCGTAGATGAGCGTGTCGAGCGCTTGGAGGCCGCGTCGTCGGCTGTTCATCGAAGCTATCGGGTGAGCTGTTGTTCGTAGACGGTCTTCGGCTCGTCGTGTTCACCTTTGTGTCGGTGACAGAGACTCACACGACCCGTGTCGCCGACGACGTGGTGTTCTGGCTGTTCGACGTCGCACTCGCTGCCGAACTCTTCGAGCAGATACTGGCGGGCCTCGTCGTCTTTGGTCGCCTGCACGTACTGCTCGACTTCGTCGATGTGCGTCTGGATACGCGGCGGCACGTCGACGTCGCCGAACAGTTCCTGGTGAATCTCGTTGATGTCGGAGAACCGCGTCTCCATCCCGAGCAGTTCCCGCGCACGGTCCGAGAGCGACTTCTCGGCACGCGAACGCTCGCGGAGGACTTCTCGGAGAATTTCGATGCGCAGCCACAACTCGTCGTCGAGGTCACGGTACTCCTCGGGGCGAATCTTCACCGGACAGCGCGTACTGAACGGACAGCCCTGCGGCGGGTCGCGCGGGCTCGGCGGCGTCCCGCGGAGCGTAATGCGGTCACGGTTGGCTGTCGGGTCCGGTTCCGGAATCGCCGACAGCAGCGCGTGGGTGTAGGGGTTCGCCGGGTCGTCGAACAGCGCCTCGGTCGGACCGAGTTCCATGATGTTACCGAGATACATCACGGCGACGCGGTCACAGATGTGCTGGACGACAGAGAGGTCGTGGGCGATGAACAGGTACGTGAGGCCGAACTCCTCTTGGAGGTCTTCGAGGAGGTTCAGAATCTTCGCCTGCACACTCACGTCGAGCGCCGAGACGGGTTCGTCGAGCACGATGAACTCCGGTTCGAGCGCGAGCGCACGAGCGATGCCGATACGCTGGCGTTGGCCGCCGGAGAACTGGTGGGGGTAGCGGTAGTAGTGCTCGGGTCGAAGCCCGACCGTGTCGAGCAGTTCTTTGACCTTCTGGCGGCGGTCTCGCGGCGACTCGATGTCGTGGACGTCGAGCGGTTCTTGGATGATCTCACCGATGGTCATCCGGTCGTTGAGACTCGACTCGGGGTCCTGAAAGACCATCTGGGAGTTCCGACGCCACTCTTTGAGCTCTGCACCCGAGATAGTCGTCGCGTCGGTGCCGTCGAACAGCACCTCGCCGTCGGTGGCTTCTTCGAGTTGGATGAGCGTCCGGCCGAGCGTCGACTTCCCACAGCCGGATTCGCCGACGAGACCCAACGTCTCGCCGCGGTTGATGTCGAAACTGACGCCGTCGACTGCCTTCACTGGCTGTCCACCGAAGAGACCGCTACCCTCGTAGTACTTCTTGAGGTTGCGGATCTGTACGAGCGGCTCACCGGATTGCGAACTCGTCGATTGCATACTCGCTTGGTTGCTCATTGGTCGGCACCTCCCGTCGAACGGGATTCGTGGTATGCGACGGCCTCCGCCTGCGAACGGTCTTCGGGGTAGAGGAGACACGCCGCCGTGTGGTCGTGTGTGTTCTCGTCGACCGGGACGGACACCGGATGAACCTGCTCACACTCGTCGAACGCCTTCGGACATCGCGGTGCGAACCGACAGTACGTCGGTTGCTCGTTCGGTGTCGGGACGTCGCCTTCGATAGTCCACAGCCGTTCACCCTGGTCGTGGGTGCCCGGGATAGACCGGAGAAGCCCCTCCGTGTAGGGGTGTTTCGGCGTGCCGAACAGGTCGACAGCCGAGGCCGTCTCGACGACTTCGCCGGCGTACATCACGTTGACGCGGTCGGCGATCTCGGCGATGACGCCCATGTCGTGCGTGATGAACATGATGGCGAGGTCTCGCTCCTCCTGTAAGTCGTTGAGGAGTTCGAGAATCTGCGCCTGAATCGTGACGTCGAGTGCCGTCGTCGGTTCGTCACAGATGAGGAGTTCGGGGTCACACGCCAGTGCCATCGCGATGACGGCCCGCTGGCGCATCCCACCGGAGAACTGGTGGGGGTACTCGCGAATCCGCCGTCCAGCGTCGGGGATGCCGACGGCTTCGAGGAGTTCGATGGCTTCCTCGGTGGCCTCTTGTCCCGTGAGACCCTGGTGGAGTCGCAGCGACTCTTTGATCTGGTTGCCGACGGTGTACACCGGGTTCAGCGACGTCAGCGGGTCCTGGAAGACCATCGCGATACCGTTCCCGCGAATCTTCCGCCACTGTTTCTGCGTCTTGCCGACGAGGTTCTCGCCTTTGAACTCGATGCTCCCGTTCTCGATACGACCGGGGCTCTCGACGAGTCCCATGATGGAGCGGGCGGTCACCGACTTCCCGGAACCTGACTCGCCGACGATGCCGACGGTCTCACCGGGATAGATGTCGAAGCTGATGCCGTCGACGGCGCGGATGACCTCCTTGTCCGTGTAGAAGACGGTCCGGAGGTCCTGAATCGACAAGATTGGCTCTTCGCCGCTGCGGTCGCGTGTCGTCGTAGTCTGTGAACTCATGCGCCGGACCCTCCTGCCATCGCTTCGGTGTTCTCGCCTTCGCCAGTCTTACTCTTCGGGTCGATAGCGTCGCGGATGCCGTCACCCAGTGCGTTGAACCCCGTCACGATGAGCGTGATGAGGAGACCGGGGATGAGCGAGATGTGCCACGAGGCACTCGCGACGTAAGGCTGCCCGTCGGAGATGATGCGGCCCCACTCGGGCGTCGGCGGGTTGATGCCGAGACCGAGGAACGACAGGCCGGCGACGGCGATGATGATGCCGCCGAGACTCATCGAGGTGTAGACGAGCATGTACCCGATGACGTACGGGGCCATGTGCTTCTCCATGATGACGAACGGTTTCTGTCCGAAACTCTTCGCGGCGTCGATCCACTCTTGTTCTGCGGTCTGGAGTGCCGGACCACGGATGGCCCGCCAGAGGAACGGCCACTGCGTCAGGACGAAGATGCCGATCATCAACAGCGCCCCGTCGTAGAGTTCGGCGAACCACGTCCCTTGGAAGACGACCATCACGAGGATGAGAATCATCAAGATGGGGAGCGCCTGAATCGAGTCAGAGGTCAGGATGACGATGAGGTCGGAGAGTCCCTTGTAGTAGGACGTGATCATCGCCAGTGCGAGTGCGATGATACCTGCGGCACCCATCGACGCCAGACCGATGCTCAGCGAGACCCTCGCACCGGTCGCCATGTTCGTAAAGAGGTCCTTCCCGTTGGTCGTCGTGCCGAACGGGTGGAACCGATTGTAGTCGTCGTACGTCCACGGCCCGAAGTTCTCACTTGCGGTCCCTTGTGACCCGGACCCGAGGTTCGCTTCACCGACGGTGATTTCGGCGACTTCGCCGTTCGACGTCCCGACCTCACCGTCCCAGTACTGGACACTGTTCGAGTAGGGGTCGAGGATGTTCGCCTCCACCGTCGTCGGCCCGAGTGCGGGTGCGAAGATGGCCATGACGAGGAAGAGGAATACGATGACGAAGCCGAACTGTCCCCACGTGTGACCGCGGAGTCGGTCGACGACGTCGTCACGCGGCGTCCAATCGGCGTAACGGTAGTAGCGTCGGAAGCGGGTGTAGCCGTTCCACGCCCACGCGAACACGAGTGCGGCGTAGACGTACACCAAGATGGTGCGGACGAGCCACGCGTACTTCGGTTCCAGACCGAGGAAGGTCGCTTCCCAGCCCTGTCCGTTCCAGTAGCCCTGATTCGGGATGACGTCGCGCGAGAGCAACGTCGGGATACTCTTGACGAACGCTTCCAGCGCGTTCACTGCACCGATACCGGGGTTCCCCGGAATCAGGTTCACGATGAGGCTCAACAGGTCGACGAAGACGCCGACGAGTGCGCCGAACTCCATGGCGATGAGGAGTGCGCCGGCGAGGAGCCACACGAGTGCCGGTCGGGGGTTCTCGCTGATTCGCTGTCTGAGCGGTACCTCTTCGGTTTGTTGTGTGTTACTCATTGGTTAGCTCTGGTCGTAGCCGACGCGGGGGTCGATGATCGTGTACAGGAAGTCCTGTAGGATGTTCGTTCCCACCAAGATGAGGATGAAGATGAACATGAGCGACCCCACGAGTGGGAGGTCACCCTGGATGGCCGCCTGGAAGAACAGCCAGCCGAGTCCGTTGATCGCGAACACCGTCTCGACGAGGACGGACCCGCCGATGAGCAGGAACGCCTCGCCGGTGATGATGGGGACGAGCGGAATGAGTGCGTTCCGGAAGACGTGCTTCCAGACGATGGTTCGGTTCGAGACGCCTTTCGCACGGGCGGTCTCGACGTAGTTCGAGTTGATGGTCTCGAGCACTGCGGTTCGGCCGATACGCATCTCGTTGCCCATCGACGAGGAACCGAGGACGATTGCCGCGGGTGCGATCTGTTTGATCGCACCGATCAACTGCGGCCACGTGTCTCCCGGATTCGTGAGAAGTGCGAGCGGTTCGGACATGAACGCCAGCGACGGCGGCGTCACGACGTTCGTCTGAACGAGCCAACTCGACCACTCGAAGCCGAAGAGGAGGTCTTCGGACTGCGAGAGAACGCTCACGAAGATAATCGCGAGCCAGAAGTTCGGCATCGCCCGCCAGACGATACCACCGAAGGATGCGGTGTAGTCACTGAACGTGTTGGGGTTCAGCCCAGCGTAGAAGCCGAGCGGAATCCCGACGAACAGTGCGATGAGCACCGACCAGAAGCCGAGCCAGATGGTTCGCGGGGCGTGTATCAGGATAAGTTCGTAGGCAGTACGTCCGGGGCCGATGACCCACGAGTTACCGAGGTCGAAGGTGAACAACTGAAAGAGGAAGTCGAAGTACTGTTGCCATAGCGGTTGGGTGAGTCCGAGTTGCTCACGTATACGGTCGTACGCGGCGGGGTCTCCCGTCGGTCCCAGAATGGCCGCTGCGGGGTCGAGCGGGCCAAGTCTGATGATCATGAACGTGACGGTCGTCCCGAACAGCACCACGGGAATCGACAGCAGTATCCGCCGGAGGAAATACTGCCACCGACTCATGGAACGACCCTCTGTTGTGCCATACCACAGGTCATACTATGCGTTTGTTTTCGAATCGTCATGGTTATGTCTTCCGTTTTGCTTCGTGCAACCTTTGCCCATACTTTTCAGTAAACGGGGCCGTATGCGGTCTCTAATCGCCGAATCGTCTAAAAAATGGTCGCTAGACCAACGGTCTTTTTATATTATTTGTTCCGCTCGCTGAGCGTCGCCTCGTTGTACATCTGGCGACTCGGGCCCATGCCACCGTGTGGTGCCACGTCGAGCCAGTCGTACCAGAAGCGCTCGCCGAGCGAGTGGTAGATCGGCAGGAAACCGACGTCTTCCCAGTTCGCTTCCTCGATTTGGACGTAGGCTTCCGCACGTGCGCTCGCTGCCGAGTCCGTCGGTGCGAGGTTCTCCGAGACCGTCGTCCAGGCGTCTGATGCTGCCTGTGCCTCGCTGCCCGTCTCCGAGCTCCAGTTGATGTAGGAGGTCGGGGCCGGCTGCGAGGTGTCGGTTTGCGGCGGGTTGAGCAGCTGGAGGAAGTTGTCCGCTGCGGGCCAGTCAGCGATCCAGCCCAGCGTGTAGACTTCCATGTTGCCGTTGCGACCGCGCTTGAGCAGCGTCGAGAAGGGTGCCTTCTCGATGCTCATGTCGATGTGCGCCGACTGCAGCTGGTCGCGCAGAATCTTCGCCATGTCTTCCCAGGTCGTCGACTGGTACTGGGTCCACTGAACTTCGTACATGTTGTCGGGACCGTAGCCAGCCTCTTCCATGACCTGACGGGCCTGGTCGAGCTGCGACTCGTTGTATCCGTACGGGTAGCTGCCTTCGGCGTGGCTGGTGTACTCCTGTGCTCCGCCCGGGTAGATGGACGGCGGCGTGAAGTGGTACGCAGGCTCGCCACGGCTCTTGAAGACTTCCTGAACCATCGTCTGCTGGTTCAGCGCGTAGGCGAACGCCTGGCGAACCGGCTTCGGGACGGCTTCCATGTTGAAGCCGATGTAGTAGGCCGAAATCTCGGGGACGGACATGTAGTTGGCCGTCTTTCCGTTCCGCATCGGACCGTACGTACCGATGCTGCGACCTTCGTCGTCCTCCGACTCGATGGAGATGTTGTCGGCGTTGTACTCCGAGGACGGAATCGCGATGATGTCGGCGTTACCGTTCTGACCGTAGTTGAACAGTGCCTGGGTGTCCTCGATGATCTGCCAGTGGATACCCTCGGTCTTGGCGACCGTACCGTAGTAGTCCTCGTACTTGCTGACTTCGACGGACGTTCCCTTCTCCCACGATTCGAACTTGTAGGGGCCACAGCCGACCGGGTTGTTGGCGAACTGGTTGTACTCCATCTCGCCTTCGAACCCTTCGACGTCGCCGACGATGCCTTCCGGAACCGCCGCGAAGGAGGTGTAGGCGAGCATCTCGAGGGAGGCGTGGAACGCCTGTGCGAGCGTGATTTCGAGGGTCTTCTCGTCGACAGCCTCGACGCCGAGGGTGCCGGGCTTGTAGACTTCCGACTCTTCGCCGTCTTGGGTCACTGTCTCGGTCTCGTGGGCGACGCCCAGCGAGTCGAGGATGAAGTAGGACCGACGGCTGTTGTCGGACGCTGCGAGGCGCTCGAACGAGTAGACGAAGTCGCTCGCCGTGAGGTCCTTACCGTTGTGGAACGTCGCGTCGTTGAGCGTGAACGTGTAGGTCTTGTAGTCGTCGGAGACTTCGTACTCCGAGGCGAGAAGTTGCTCGACCGTTGCCTCACCGTCCGGGTACATCATCAGCGCGTCGTACGTCTGCTGAATGACTACCCCACCCGCGGTACCCGTGTTGGCGACGGGGTCGAGGGTCTCGATAGAGGAGTTGGTGAGCTGAATGTAGTTCTCTTTGACGTCGCGGTCGGAGCCACCGCCAGTGCTCCCGTTACCGCTCTGGTTTCCGCTACCGCCATCTGCTGGCGTCTCCTCGTCGTCGTTACCACCGGTACATCCGGCGATGGCGACGGCCGAGGCTGCACCACCCGTCGCTTGCAGGAAGCGACGGCGTGAAAGGCTGTTATTGTCTGTCATCCCACTCCTCCTTTTTGATGGGTCCGGATAAATTTACCGTATTCACACGATAGTCCGTAATACTTCCAATGTGTCCTCTTTCCGTGGTTCGGTACACCATACCCAACCACTCATTGCTCCCGAAGTAAGAACCCGTCGTAGGCTAAAATCGTCGCTTCACTCATAATCCAGAGACAATTCTGCCTGAATTTCGACGCGTTTATATGGTTGTGATAGTGAGTAACATACATGGCGACAGACACGACTGCCATCGACGTGTCGGCTCCCGAGGTCATGGCCTCGGTGGACTCCACTTCCGCATCGGCGGAGTTCATTATCGCCGATATTACCTGCGACAACGCGTGGGTGTCGGTCCGGGCCGACGACGCGCCGTTGCTCGACGACTGGCGGTAGTCGACGAGTCGCCACGTTCTCCGTTTTACTCACCCCGTCGAGCGACTGCACTCTCCTGTCTCCGATGTAGTAGCTCAAACGGTAGGATTTTTGTCGCCGTCTCCCGTCGCTCGGGCTATGAACTACCGGGAAGTCACTGCGAGTCGTGAGTTCGTCGCCCGACTCGAACACGGTGCGGACTGGCGCGAGGAGATCGAGGAGTTCGCTGCCCGCGAAGGCATCGATTCCGCGTGGTTCACCGCCATGGGCGCCGTCCAAGACGCCGACGTCTGGTTCTACGACCAAGACGACCAAGAGTACCAGTCGGTGACGTTCGAGGAACCGCTCGAAGTCGCCTCTTGCGTCGGCAACGTCTCGCTACTCGACGGTGAGCACTTCGCTCACACACACGTCGTGCTCTCGCGTCGCAGCGGGCAGGCACTCGCTGGCCACCTCAACGCCGCCACCGTCTTCGCCGGCGAACTCCACCTCCGCGCGTTCGACGAGCCGCTGGAACGCGAACACGACGACGTGACCGACCTCGACCTGTGGCTGTGAGTCGCCCCAGCCTATGAGACCAGCAGACGAACGCTACTTCGCCCGCATCGAAGGCCGACTGGACGAGGCGTTCGAACGCGCCGAGGCGGCCCGCGAACAGGGTTACGACCCGGCGACCGAAATCGAGATTCCGGTCGCCAAAGACATGGCCGACCGCGTCGAGAACATCCTCGGGATACCCGGCGTCGCCGAACGCGTCCGCGAACTCGAAGGCGAGATGTCCCGCGAAGAGGCTGCTCTCGAACTCGTCACCGACTTCGTCGAGGGAAGCGTCGGTGACTACGACACCGACGCCGGGAAGGTCGAAGGTGCAGTCCGAACTGCCGTCGCCCTCCTCACCGAGGGCGTCGTCGCCGCTCCCATCGAGGGTATCGACCGCGTCGAAATCCTCCAGAACGACGACGGCACCGAGTTCGTCAACGTCTACTACGCCGGGCCGATTCGCTCGGCGGGTGGGACCGCACAGGCGCTCTCCGTGCTCGTCGCCGACTACGCCCGGTCCCTCCTGGGCATCGACGAGTACAAGGCCAGAACCGACGAGGTCGAACGCTACGCCGAGGAAGTCGCGCTCTACGACAAAGAGACGGGACTCCAGTACTCGCCGAAGGACAAGGAGACGAAGTTCATCGCCGAGCACATGCCCATCATGCTCGACGGCGAGGCGACGGGCGACGAAGAGGTCTCGGGATTCCGTGACCTCGAACGCGTCGACACCAACAGCGCCCGCGGAGGGATGTGTCTCGTCATGGCCGAGGGTATCGCCCTGAAAGCGCCGAAGATTCAGCGCTACACCCGCCAACTCGACGAAGTCGACTGGCCGTGGCTCCAAGACCTCATCGACGGTACGTACTACGATAGCGACGGTGGCGACGAAGCGGACGCAGACTCCGACGATAGCGAGGAAGCCGACGCCGACGCAGACGAAGTCGAGGGCGACGACGACCTCGAACCCGACGAACCACAGGGACCCCCCCGCGTCGAACCCGCGACGAAGTACCTCCGGGACCTCATCGCCGGCCGCCCGGTCTTCGGGCATCCCAGCGAAGCGGGCGGGTTCCGACTCCGCTACGGTCGCGCCCGAAACCACGGCTTTGCGACGGCGGGCGTCCACCCGGCGACGATGCACCTCGTCGACGACTTCCTCGCGACGGGCACGCAGATAAAGACCGAACGACCCGGCAAAGCCGGCGGGGTCATCCCCGTCGACTCCATCGAAGGGCCGACGGTCCGTCTCGCCAACGGCGACGTCCGCCGCATCGACGACCCCGAGACGGCGCTCGAACTCCGAAACGGCGTCGAGAAGATTCTGGACCTCGGCGAGTATCTCGTCAACTACGGCGAGTTCGTCGAGAACAACCATCCGCTCGCCCCGGCGTCCTACACCCACGAGTGGTGGCTACAGGACCTCGAACACGCCGGTGTCGACGTACAGGCGATGGAAGACGACCCCCACATCGACCTCGAACAGCCAGATATCGAGGAGGCACTGGAGTGGGCCGACGAGTACGACGCGCCGCTCCATCCGGCGTACACCTACCTCTGGCACGACATCACGGTCGAGCAGTTCGAGATGCTGGCCGACGCTGTCGCCGCCGGCGACGTCGTCGAGGGCGTCCTCGCCATCGAACACACCGAGACGACACGGACGGCGCTCGAAGCGATTCTCCTCCCGCACTCACAGACGCCGGACGCGCTTCGTATCCCGGAGTGGCGGCCGTTCGTCCGAACGCTCGGTCTCTCTGACGGTCTGCAAAAGGAGTGGGACGACCTCTCCGAGTCGGCCCGCGCGTGGGACGACGGGAACAACGCGATGAAGGCTATCGAGGAAGTCGCTCCCTTCACCGTCCAAGAGCGTGCGCCGACCCGAATCGGCGCGCGGATGGGTCGCCCGGAGAAGTCCGAGAGTCGTGACCTCTCTCCCGCGGTTCACACGCTCTTTCCCATCAGCGAGGCCGGCGGCAGTCAGCGCAACGTCGCCGACGCCGCCCGCCTGATGAACGACAAGGGCCAACGCGGCGTGATGGACCTCCTCATCGGTGCTCGCGAGTGCACCGACTGCGGACACCACACGTACAAGACGAAATGCACCGAGTGCGGCGGCCACACCGAACCACGCTTCGTCTGCGAAGAGTGCGACATCGAGGCCGAACCCGACGAGTCGGGCCGCGTCGAGTGTCCCCGGTGTGAACGCGAAATCGAGAGCCTCGAGTGGCAGACCGTCGACCTGAACAGCGAGTTCCACTCGGCGATGGAGACGGTCGGCGAGCGCGAAGCCTCGTTCAAGATTCTGAAAGGTGTGAAGGGGCTCACCTCGGCACACAAGACTCCCGAGGCAATCGAGAAAGGCGTCCTCCGCGCGAAGAACGGCGTCACCGCGTTCAAAGACGGCACCGTCCGATACGACATGACGGACCTCCCCGTCACGTCGGTCCGCCCCGACGAACTCGACGTCACCGCCGACCACTTCCGGCAACTCGGCTACGAGGAGGACATCGACGGCGAACCCCTCAGGTTCGACGACCAGTTGGTCGAACTCAAAGTCCAAGACATCGTCCTCTCGGACGGCGCGGCCGAACACATGCTCAAGACGGCCGACTTCGTCGACGACTTACTGGAGAAGTTCTACGACCTCCCACCCTTCTACGAGGTCAACGAACGCGACGACCTCATCGGTGAACTGGTCTTCGGGATGGCTCCGCACACGTCGGCGGCGACGGTCGGGAGAGTCGTAGGATTCACTAGCGCTGCTGTCGGATACGCACATCCTTACTTTCATGCAGCAAAACGAAGAAATTGTGACGGCGACGAGGACTGCGTCATGCTCCTCATGGACGGTCTGTTGAACTTCTCGAAGGAGTTCCTCCCCGACAAGCGCGGCGGGAAGATGGACGCGCCGCTCGTGATGTCCTCGCGTATCGACCCCTCGGAAATCGACGACGAGGCGCACAACATGGACATCGTCCGGCAGTATCCGCGCGAGTTCTACGAGGCGACGAGAGAGATGGCCGACCCCGGCGATGTCGAGGACATCGTCACCATCGCGGAGGACAACCTCGGCACCGACTTGGAGTACACCGGGTTCGACCACACCCACGACACGACGAACATCGCGCTCGGCCCGGACCTCTCGGCGTACAAGACGCTCGGGTCGATGATGGACAAGATGGACGCCCAGTTGCTTCTCTCACGCAAACTCCGCGCCGTCGACGAGACGGACGTCGCCGAACGCGTCATCGAGGGGCACTTCCTGCCGGACCTCATCGGGAACCTCCGGGCGTTCTCCCGACAGGAGACGCGGTGTCTCGACTGCGGCGAGAAGTACCGACGGATGCCGCTGACCGGCGACTGCCGCGAGTGCGGTGGGCGCGTGAACCTGACCGTCCATCAGGGGTCGGTGAACAAGTACATGGACGTCGCCATCGAGGTGGCCGAGGAGTTCGGCTGTCGCGAGTACACGAAACAGCGACTCGCGATTCTCGAACGTTCGTTGGAGAGCGTGTTCGAAAACGACAAGAACAAACAGTCCGGTATCGCGGACTTCATGTAGAGCTTAGCACCTGCTGTTTTTTTGGTCCAGACTTTTCGAGCCGAGTGGTGTGTCCACTCGGCGATGAAAAAGGTGGAACGAGAAGAACAAACAGTCCGGTATCGCGGACTTCGTGTAGCGCGTTCGGATTTCCAAGGGCTGCCTCGCCGTCTGAACCAGTCGTACCGCGATTTATCTCCTTGGCACGCGTACACATACGTCTATGAGCCAAGAATCGACCAAGGTGACCGTGGGAACGACCGTCTACACCGAGGCAGGCGAACCAATCGGGACCATCCGCGGACTCGGCGACGACGGGTTCTTCGTGACGACACGCGAGGGCGTGGTCGGGATGTCAATCGAACACGAGCGGTCGGGCCACGAGTTCGGCGAGGCGGAACTCGTCTGGCGCTGTGCGGAGTGCGGCGAGATGGGCAAAATCGACTCCGACCTTCCGGAGACGTGCCCCAACTGCGACACGCCGAAGGAGAACCTGTTCTACTGGACCGAAGACTGACCGAACTGCTCGTCCGTCCGCGAACGACTCTGTTTTCAGGTCGCCGTTCGAGGTCCACGTATGGATATCGTCGTCTTCGGCGCGGGAAGCCTCGGCAGCCTCGTCGGCGGCTTACTCGCTCGCGTCCACGAGGTGACGCTCGTCGGCCGTGACCCACACGTGTCCCGGGTTCGGGAAACGGGCCTCCACATTACCGGCGAACGTACCGCCCACGTCCACCCGGACGCCGTCGCCGACGGCGGAAACCTCGCCGCCGACCTCGCCATCGTGACGGTCAAGTCGTTCGACACGTCCGACGCCGCCGACACACTCGCGAGCGGGTCGTTCGAGGCGGTCCTCTCGCTCCAGAACGGACTGACGGAGGAGTTACTGACCACCCGACTCGACGCCCCCGTCCTCGCCGGAACCGCGACCTACGGCGCACGGCTTCTGGAACCCGGGCAGGTCGAGTGTACCGGTGTCGGGAGAGTCGTCCTCGGGGCACTCGACGGCGGAACCTCGTCACACGCCGAACGCATCGGGAAGGCGTTCCGCGACGCCGATATCGAGACGCTCGTCGCGAGCGACATGCCTCGGCGACGCTGGGAGAAACTCGCGGTCAACGCGGGTATCAACGCCGTCACCGCACTCGCCCGCGTCGACAACGGCGCACTTGCCGACGGCGACGCCGCAGACGTGGGCCACGCCGCCGCTCGCGAGACGGCCCGTGTCGCTCGCGCCGAGAGCGTTCGACTGCCGAACCGCGTCGCTCGCGACGCACTCGATACGGTCGTCGAGGAGACGGCCAAGAACCGTTCTTCGATGTTACAGGACGTCGAGCGCGACAAGCGAACCGAAGTCGACGCCATCAGCGGTGTCGTCGTCGACAAGGGCGACGACCACGGCATCGACGTCCCGACGAACCGCGTCCTCGCGGGACTGTTGCGGGCGTGGGAGTCCGAGCGGGGGCTTCGATGAGTCGACTCGCGTGGGCGACGCTCGTCGTCGCCGCACTCTTCGAGATAGTGTGGGCGGTCAACCTCGAATACGCCGACGGTTTCTCGAATCTGCGCGCGTCGGCCGTCGTGGTCGTGGCGATGGCCCTCAGCGTCGGACTCCTCTCGAGGGCGGTCCAGACCCTGCCGGTCGGCACCGCCTACGCCGTCTGGACCGGTATCGGCGCGGTCGGAACTGCCATACTGGGTATCGTCCTCTTCGACGAACCGGCGACGGCGGTTCGACTGGGCTGTATCGCCACCATCGTCGCCGGTATCGTCGGGCTACAGGTGACGGCGTGAGCGGGTGAACGAGTGAACTACCGTTCTGCGTCGTCCGGAGATGTCGAGACGCTCGACGCCGGAGACGCCGGGGTGTCGTCTTCGACGCTCACGCCGGTGACGACGAACCGAGAACCACTTCGCGGCCGGTTCGTGCCGGTACTGCCAACTGTACGTAGCGAGTCCGACGAGAATCACACTCGCGACGAAGAGCAAGTAGGTCGGAATGGTCGATTCGAGATTCATTAGATTCGTTATTGATATATTATACGTCTCATTGAACCTTCGCCCGCGTACGTGGACACGTACACCTCGAAAAGAGCTATATCGCTGTTTCGACCGCGATACCGGCCGAACTACTCCATATAGCCGAGGTCACGCAGTCGTTCTTGCGCCTCCTCGTCCATGTCCTGCACCGCGTCGTCTGTCACGTCGGCGTCGTCTGCGCTGTCCCACGCGCTACCGATATCCGACTCGAACTCCGAGAGCATCGCCTCGGTCTCTCGAATCAGGTCGTCGTCCGACTGTGCGAGATTGGTCGTCTCCTCGGGGTCGTCGTCGATGCGGTAGGCTTCGTCCTCGATGCGGTCGATACGGATATACTTCGACTCCAATCGACGGGCCGCCCGCATCCGCGAGTAGTACCGCGAGTCTTCGGGCAGTGTGATTCCCGCCTTCTTGGCTTTCTCTTCGAGTTGCTTCAGTTCGACCACTGGGCGAGAGTACTCGACGAAGGCGTACTTGCCGTCGCCGCGCTGACCGGGGTCTCTCGGGTCGTTCGCCTGTTTGAACTGTCGGTAGCTTCCGGAGATGAGCGAGCGCGTTCGGTCGAGGGCGACGACGTCGTCACCGGGTGAGGCGGGCGTCCCGCCTTCGACACCGAGCGAGTCGAGGACGGTGTGATAGAGGTCGATGAGTTCGACTTGGTCCTCGCGGCGTTCGTCCTCCAACTCGGGGTGTTTGACCATCAGCGGGACGTTCACGAGCGGGTCGTAGATGCAGAACTCGTGACCGTACAGGTCGTGTTCGCCGTGGAGTTCGCCGTGGTCCGCACAGACGACGACCATCGTGTCCTCCCAGCGACCCGTCTCTTTCAAGTGGTCGAACAGTCGGGTCAACTGCGAGTCGATGTGGGCGATCTCGGCGTCGTAGAGCCCTCTGATGTCTTCCCACTCGTCGTCGTAGATGTCCCGCGCACCCGAGTTGTACTCTTTCGAGTTCTGGCAGACTTCCGTCGAGTCGACACCCGGTGCGAACTCGTCTCTGAACTCCTTTGGCGGGTGATAGGGGAGGTGAGCGTCCATCAGGTTGATGAACGTGAAGAACTGCTCGGAGTCGTCGATGAACTCCATCGCTTGGTCGATGACCGCGGGTGTCTTCGAGTCTGCTCCCTCGCCGCCGGCGAGATACTCGTGAGCGGTGTTACCGAGGCTCACTAGCTTGTCGGCGATGGCACGAAGTGCCTCGTTGTCGTTGAGCGTCTGCCACGCCTTCGCGAGTGGTCCCGAGAGGAACTCGCCGGGCATGACCTCGAAGAAGTTGTCCTGGTCGTCGAACCCGTCGGTTAGATGGGTGTACGGTGTAATCCAGGCGTTCGAGGAGTAACAGGCGGTGTCGTACCCTGCCGCGGAGAGCGTCTGTGCGAGGGTCGTTGCACCCTTGAGGTAGGGTTTCTCCTGGTCGGCACCGTGCTGACTCGGATACATCCCCGTGAAGAGTGACGCGTGGACGGGGAGCGTCCACGGTGCGGGTGCGACTGCCTGTTCGAAGACTGTCGCCTCTTCGGCGAACGTCTCCAGTCCCGGCGTCGTCGGTCTATCGTAGCCGTACGGCGTGAGATGGTCCTTCCGGACGGTGTCCATGACGACGAACAGGACGTTCCGGGGGGACTCGCTAGTCATACTCGTGGATGCGCGTGTCGACAGGATAAACTTCCTGTTCTGTCGGTCGGCCGACGACGCCGAAGCCGTCGCTCACGACGTGGAGAAAACGGAGAACGTTCGCGAATTAGAAGGGAGCCTGTGGACCTTCGTCGCTGCTGCCGCCGTCGTCGTCGCTGGTCTCGCCGGGGAACGAGGGACTCATGCCGCCACTGCCGCCCATCTCGCTGTCGCCGCCCATGCCGGTCTCGGCGTGGACTTGGTTGATCTCGGGAATCTCCTTGACCATCCGCGTCTTGATGGCTTGGATGGTCATCGGCGAGATACCGCAGCCGGAACAGGCACCACCGAGGAGGATGGTGACCTCGCCCGTCTCGCGGTCGAGGTTCTGAATGGCTGCGCTCCCGCCGTGCATCTGAATCTGCGGGAAGTTCCGGCGGAGGAAGTTCGTCACGCGGTCTTTGAGGTCGTCCGTCTCCTGACTCTCCGTGCTCATGTTCCGGAGTTAGAGGTCTGCGTTCTTAGGCCTTTGGTTCACGCGTGCGCGCGGAGTTACACCTCACCTCACTGCGGTCGGTCGACACCGAACACGCGGTGGAGTTCTGCTTCGATTTCGTCGACGTACCGCTCCAGTGTCGTCTCCAACTTTTCGTCGTCGACGACGATACCTGTTAGACGGTCGGCGGGATTGTCGGGCAACTGTACGTAGAACTCGCCGTCCTCGTAGAACGGTTCGGACTCGTTCAGAATCTGTTGGTCGATACCGTGGATGAGGTCCGACTCGTAACGCTCGTTCATCGTGTTGAAGGCGTTCTTGTAGGCACGCTGGAGTTGCTGGAAGTAGTGGATGTACTTGTCCTCGAACTTCTCGGGGTCGAACTCGGGCATACTCGGAGGTTCACGGGCAGAGAGAAAAGTCGGACGATTGGTCGTCGTGGGCAGTATTCTATATCGCATAGTGTACTTTACGGGAATCGAGGGGGTCTCATCGAGCACTTCGCGAATACCGCTGTCTTGACGCCTCTCGTGGCCCTCTTCTCGCCGAACGACTCCTGTACGACTCTCACACACGAGTAGAGTTACGTGCCCTGCGATGGGACCTGACGTATGACCGACTGGCGACGAATCGACCACGTCTTGCTCACGATTCCCCCCGGCGCAGAGTCGGAAGCGCGCGAGTTCTACGGAACCGTCCTCGGACTCAGCGAGATTCCGAAACCCGAGTCGCTCCGTGAACACGGCGGCCTCTGGTTCCGCGTCGGCGACGACGAACTCCACCTCGGCGTCGAAGCGGGTGACGACCACTCGAAGCGCCATCCGGCGTTCGAAGTCAGCGACGTCGAAAGAATGCGTGCTCATCTGACGGACCACGGTGTCGAGACGTTCGACGAACCACCGATTCCGGGCCGTGAGCGGTTCTCGTTCCGCGACCCGTTCGGCAACCGCATCGAACTGCTGACCTACCGCTGAACCTCTTTTCTCTCACAGACGCACGTCTCGTGTGTTCTCTTCAGCGTGGACTCAACTGTCGCGATAAACTCGATACTGCGATACAGAATCTGCACTACGGAATCGTCGACCCGACGACGCGGACCGTCACCTCGTCGACGAACTCCTTACTCGCGTTGGCCGCGACGACGGTGGCTGACTCTTTGATGGGTAAGAGAACGTTCGAGACGCTCTTCTGGCCGGGGTCGACAGCCCCTGCCCAGACACTGCTTCCTTTGGCGTCGACGACGCCCAGTTCGCGAATACTCGCCTCTTTCGCCGCGGTATCGGTCAGCGTCACCGTCGCCGTCGCGTTACTCGCCGTCCACGACTCCGCCAGTGAAATCGACTCGAAGATGTCCGAGGAGTCTACCCCTTCTACTTCCAGTCGAAGCCCCGTCGTCACACAACCAGCGGTACCGACAGACAGTGCGGCGACACCACTTGCGAGATAGCCCCGTCTCGACATCGTCCGTTCCATCCCGTCTCTCGTCGCCTCGTCTTCAGCCATTGCTCTACAGAGAGTGACGTACAGCACCGTGGTAAGGCCGCCGGCCGATTCGCTGGTTCACCGACTCGCTCGGCTACGCCAACTGCTCGCCGACGAGTCGATTCGCTTCGGCGACGAACTCGGCTTGCTTCCCTGCTGGAATCGTCGCCCCGGCGGCGACGTCGTGGCCGCCGCCATCGCCACCGACACTCCGCGACGCCTCGCGCATCACGACCGAGAGGTCCAGTCCTTGCTTCGTCAAGAAGTGACTGCCGCGTGCGGAGACTTTCACCTCCTCGGCGTTCTTCTCGGCGAACGCGAGGATAGGCTTACGGCGACTGATGCCGTTCGCGCCGACGGCCATCCCGGCGATGATGCCCACGATGGTCTCACGGATTCGCGTCCCCGCGTCGAACCACTGGACGTGGTCTTCGACGGTGACGCCCTCCGTCTTGACCCACTGCAACCCTTCCGAGAGATTTCGGCGGTGGTTTCGGAGCAATGTCCGCGCTCGGTCGAGCGCCTCCCCTCGGTCGCCGAGACAGACCGCGAGGCCGACGTCGGCGCGGTCGTATCGGGCCGTCGCGTTGAGCAACGTCGAGAACTCACTGACGTCGCGGAGTTCGGTCCCGACTTCCTCGGCGACGAGGCTGTACGTCGTCCCGACGAGCGTGTTGACTCGCTCTGGTGGGACACCTTTCGTGACGGCGCGTTTGATGAGTGCGCTCACGACGGTCTGTCGTTCCTCCTGGGTGAGGTCGACCCACCGCTTCCACTCACCCCCCTCCTTCAGGTCGAGACCGAGATTCGAGAGGAATTTGATAGCGCCGTTCTGGTCGTTCGAGACGCCCGGAATTCGGAGTTCGCTGGCGTACTCCAGTAACTTGGGGAGCGGTCGTGTCTGTCGCCCGTAGAGCGCGAGGTCTTTCGCCGGGTCCAAGACGCCCGCCGCGACGCCCTCGGCGACGATACCTTCGTTCGCACCATGCAGGCCGCCCTCCGAGTCCTGCATGTCGCCGACTGCCCCGACGACGGCGAGGGCGGCGAGGTCCCGGTTGTCTCCGTCTTCTGCTTCGAGTGCCCGCGCGAGGACGTAACTCGCGCCCGCGCCCGACAGTTCGGTCGCGCCGTTGAGACCGAACAAGAGGGGATTGAGGTGGTATTCAGTCTCAACATCGGCGGGTTGGTGGTGGTCGGCGATGACGGGCGTAAAGTCACCCGCCGCTTCGTGCTCGGCGATTACGTCGAGTTGTCCGCTCCCGAAGTCGGTGAAGAGCACCGTCTCGTGGTCCGTCGCCGCGATGGCGGCGACTTCCTCGGCGTCGAGTTGCTTCGAGAACACGGTGTCGAACCGAATCTCTGCGCGTTCGAGCGCCGACGCCGCGACGGCGGCACTCGTGAGGCCGTCGGCGTCGATGTGCGAGGCGAGCAGTACCGAGTCGGCCTCGCGCAAGCGGTCGGCGCACGCCACCGCGCGGTCGTGAAGTTCGGGAACGGGACCTGCCATCACTCCCGACTGGGGCGGTTTCGGATTTAAACACTCGCTCTCTCACTCGCTTCGCCAGAACCGTCATGAGTATCGGGGGTGACTCTCGAACACGTACAGATGTTCCCGCTCTCACGCCTCCCGGTGTTGACGATGACCGCCGAGGACGTGTGCTGTCTCCACTGGCCGGTCGACCCGGACGAACTGAGTCCTCGCCTGCCGGCCCCGCTCGACCTCTCGCTGTTCGACGGAACGGCGTGGCTCTCCGTCGTCGCGTTCCGGGCGACGGGAGTCCGGCCGCGGGGCCTCCCATCGTCACGCGGCCGGTCGTTTCCGCAACTCCGCCTCCAGACCTACGTCTGGCACCAGGGGACGCCGG
This sequence comes from Halogranum rubrum, assembly GCF_900114455.1. Classification (GTDB taxonomy): domain Archaea; phylum Halobacteriota; class Halobacteria; order Halobacteriales; family Haloferacaceae; genus Halogranum; species Halogranum rubrum. The sequence continues at coordinate 195,185 of NZ_FOTC01000005.1, forward strand.
GACGCTACTTCTTCAGTATCGACGCGAGCGACCGACTCGTCGCCCACCTCTTTCGACTCACGTCGCGGATGCCGTACTTCACCGCCGACAGTCACATCGAGCGCGACGGTCGAGCGATTCGATTCGACAGTCGCCGCGAGCAGATCGGTGCGCCGTCGGCGACGTTCGAAACGACGGTCACCGTCGACGGCGGCACTGACGGCTCGGGCGTCCTCGATGGAGGCGACAGAGACCGGTGGTTCGTGGGTCACCATCGCGTCTTCGGCGCGGTGGGCGGGACACTCTGGGCGTTAGACATCGACCGCGAGACACCGTCGTTTCGTTCGGCGACGGCGACAATCGAGGAGAACACGCTGTTCGAGGCCGCAGGCGTCCCGTCGCCGACGGCGGACCCGACAGTCCGGTATCACCGCGCGTGGCCGATGCACGCGTCGCGCCCGTGGCGGATTCGTTCCTAGGTCTGGAGTCGCCACAGCACGCCCGCGAAGAGCACCGTCGCAATCAGCGCCGTCACGGTGAGCAGGCCCCACCCGAGTCCGTACCCACTCGTCTCGACGAGGAGGCCGAACAGCGGCGGTGCGACGAGGCCGCCGGTGTTGATAGCGGTCTGTCCGCCCGCCGTCGCCCCGCCGATGTCGTCGCTGTCGACGAGTTCGGAGAGACACGAGTAGAAGACGCCCGTCGACCCGTGAATCGAGAGACCGAGACCGACGAACAGCACGACGGCGACGGGCAGCGACCACGACCCGCCTGCGAGAACGCCGAACAGTACGACGGCGAACGCGAGTTGCCCGAGGGCGACGGTGGCCGCACCCTTCGCGCCGCCGAGGCGGTCCGCGAGACTCCCGGCACCGATACGGCCGACGCTCCCCGTCACCTGCGTCAGCGCGAGGACGATGCCGCCCGCGGCGGCGCTCGCACCCACCGCGTCCTGTACGTAGAGGACGGTGTAGCCGAGCATCGAGAAGATGGACGCGCCGACGAACAGACCGGCGGCCACCAAGAGGACGTACGCACGGTTGTCCCACAGTCCCGAGAGGTCCGGCAGCGAGAACTCGCCGCTCCCGCTGGACCCGTCGTAGAGCGCGACGAATCCGAGCGCGTACCCACCGGCGAGCGCGGCGACGACCCAGAAGCCAATCCGCCACGCGGCGACGGCGGCGACGCCCGTGATGAGGAGCGACGCCACCCCGCTTCCCGCCGTCACGCCGACCTGTTTCAGCCCCATCGCGAGGCCCTGTCGCCCCGGCGGGGAACTGGCGACGATAGCGCGGTTCGAGGCGGGCATCGCCGTCGAGTAAGCCGCGCCGAGCACTGCGCCCGCGCCCAGCAGGAGGCCGTACGAGGGCGCGAGTGAGACGCCGACGGCGGCGACGGCGAGTGCGGCGAGGCCGACGACCATCAGGCGCTTCTCACCGAAGCCGTCGACGGCCGCACCGCTCGGAAAGAGCATCACCGTGTAGCCGAGCAGTGCAGCCGTAAGAAAGACGCCGACGAGCGACTCGGAGAGCGTGAAGGCGTCGCGGACGAACCCGGTCGCCGCGAAGATGGTGTAGTAACAGAGACTCGCCGCCGTCTGCCATCCGGCCACCGTCGCCACCGACCGCCAACTTCTCGACGTACTCGCGACGTTCGACTCGGTTGCCACTGGTAGAGAGTCGGTGGGTGCGTCGGTTAACCGTGACGAGTGCGGCCGGGTTTACTGGTTCGTCCGACTCTCTGACGACTCGTCGAGAACTGTCGAGTTACTCGCGGTATCGGTTGCGAGTTATTGCAGGTCACGGAAGCTCCTATACGTTCGACTGACGTGAGTTTCTGTGGCTGAGAGATTGGTCGTGCTGAATAGAGGGCGCAAATCGGTCATCATGCTCATTCGATCTGAACACCTTACTGGAGAAACCACGGTTACGTCTTCGCAGCGAGAGCGGTATGCCGAATGCTTATACGGTTCATTGGGCAACTAGAGGTAAGATGGCCAGTTCGACTCGGAACGGCGACGCCAACGATGGTGAGATTCGTCTCTGGCAAGAGGACGGCTGGTGGGTCGCGAAGGACGTCGATACGGGCGTGACCACGCAAGGAGAGTCCAGAGAGGAGGCACTGGACCACCTCGACGACGCTGTCGCAGTCCATACCGGGAAACGTGGGCGCAAACCGACGGACGAAGAACTTCGTGCGCTGGGAATCTCCCCCGAGAACAACACCACTGGCGACCAGGAACCGCCGGACGTCCTCGACTAATCGATGGGTCGGCGAACGTTCTCTGGAACGGAGGTAGTGAAGGTGCTGGTCAACGTCGGTGGGTTCGAGTGGCGACGTACGACCGGCGACCACGCCCAACTGTACTACGAACACCCGACGAACGAAGCGGACCGCCGACAAGTGACCGTCCCGCTGCATAGCGAACTCCGTACCGGGACGCTCCGAAGCATCGCCGAAAGTGCCGGAGCAAACGATTTTGATGCCTTCTGCGAGTGGATAGACGAAAATGCCTAATCTTCGGCGAAGAGACGAATACCCTCATTATTGTCGCATCTCGGCAGGATGGGTTTACCGACTATGTTTAAGCGGGTTCCGTTTATTGGTCTGTGATTCCAGCTGAGAATATTCTCCTCCAGATTATCATTCCAGATCCAACGCTTGCTACCACGGTGAATGCTGTCACGAGGGAAATACCGAAGAACAACATTGCAACGAACGCGATGGCCAGCGCAAACACGAATAGAAGCGCAAATCGAATTGAAGACGACGAGAGACGTCCGATGTCCATGTCAGAATAATATCAGACCCGTACATATGATTTTCTGACAGGAACTGAGGTGGTTTCTGTGGTCGTACCGACCTCAGCGCGCTAGTCAGTCAGTTGGTAACTTCCGGTGAGACTCTATGCTGCTGTTCTCGTTTTTAAGAACGATTGGGTGAACGCGACGGTACCGATGGTTACTGCGATGAGATAGACGGGACTCGTTGCCGTATCGAGACTTGCTGCGGGGGACTGAACAAGTGCGATAATAGCTAATCCGACTATATACCCTGCAACAATGGCTGCGACGAGGATACCAAGACTTCGTCTGTTCGGGAGGGACACCATAGATAATAATTTGATATAGAGTCGTATGGTTGTTCTGATTGCACGTTTTTACCTCGCTAAGCGCAACTCCGCGCTGATAGACTCACCCTCTAAGTTCAACGCAGGTTTCCATTGGTAAGATAACCTGAGACGCTGATGAGTACGAACACGTCTGTTACTAACTATCGGTAGATTGCTCGAATGTCCACGTATTTTCGACGACGGCGGACTCGTTGTGCTCCTCGCCTCGTTTCACTCGGCTGCGGTGCTTACGTCGTCCGCCGTCGTCGAAAATACGTCCCTTTCAATCCCACCCACCGCAGCCACACCCTCCCCAACCGATTCACTCACTCGCTGACGCCCATTCGCTCATCCCTCGCGTGCGTGACTCGTCGCCCGGAGGCGACGAAGCCACGCGCCACGGCGGTTGATAAATTCGCAAAAACGCTAAACTACTCGTGATAACTCGGTGCGGCCATCTCCACGACGGCGCACGCCAGTTCCTCGAAGTCCGCGACGTCGGGGACGACGTCGACGGTGATGCCGTGGGACTCGGCGCGTTCTTTCGTCGGGTGGCCGATGGTCCCCACGACGGCGTCGTTCAGCCCGTCGATGGCTTCGTCTCGAATGCCGCGCTCCTCGGCGGCGTCGAGGAAGTGTTCGACGGTCAACGACGAGGTGAACAGCGCCGCTTCGAGTTCGCCGTCGGCGGCCATCTCGGCGGATTTGCCCGAACTCTCTGGTCTGACGAGTCGGTAGAGCACCGTCTCGTTCACGTCGGCACCCGCCTCTCGGAGACCGTCGGTGAGCACCGGACTCCCGTGGTCCGAACGGGCGACTTCGATACGCTTGCCGTCGACTTCGCCGGCCAGCATCTCGACGAGTCCCGTCGACGAGAACTCCTGGGGCACCCGGTCGACGCGGTAGCCCGCCTTCCGAAGCGCCTCCGCCGTACTCTCTCCGATGGCGACGACGGTGGTGTCACCGGGTTCCCATCCCGCTTCTTTCGCGAGTTCGACGCCGGTCTTGCTCGTCAACACGACGTAGTCGGCGTCGTCGGTTTGTGGACTCGCGCCGGTCGGCCGAACTTCCAGCATCGGGTCGGGGACGGGCGTCGCGCCGAGCGAGTCGAGCAGTTCGACGGCGTCTGCGAGGCGTTCGTCGTCGGGGCGGAAGACGGCGACACGGACTTGCTGCGTCATTCTTCTTCCCCTTCTCCGTCCCACTCGCCGGTCTGGTTCGCCAAGAACTCGACTACCTTCTCACGGGTCGCCGCCACTCCGCCGATGACGGTGATGGCGGGTGGTTCGATTCCTGCTTCGTCTCTGACGTCGACGATACTCTCTAACGTGCCCGTCGCGACGCGCATGTCGGGCCACGTCGCGCGCTCGACGAGTGCGACCGGCGTCTCGGGGTCCTTACCGGCGTCGAGGAGCGCCTGCGTGTACTGCGGCAGTTTGCCGACGCCCATCAGGACGACGATGGTCCCGCCGGTGTCGGCGAGTGCCTGCCAGTCGACGGCCGACTCCTCCTTCGTCGGGTCTTCGTGGCCCGTGACGAACGAGACGGAGGACGTGTGGTCGCGGTGTGTGACCGGGATGCCTGCGACGCCGGGACCGCCGATGGGTGAGGTGATGCCGGGGACGACTTCGAACGGAATCTCGTTGGCCGCGAGATGTTCCATCTCCTCGCCGCCGCGGCCGAAGACGAACGGGTCGCCGCCCTTCAGGCGGACGACGGTCTTGCCTTCTCGGGCCAACTCGACGAGTCGCTTGTTGGTGTACTCCTGCGGCGTCCACTCGCCACCGGCGCGCTTGCCGACGTCTTCGCGACGGTCTTCGGGGATGAGTCCGAGAATCTCCGGACCGGGGAGTTTGTCGTGCAGGACGACGTCGGCCTCGTCGATGAGACGACGCGCCTTCACGGTCATCAACTCGGGGTCGCCGGGACCGCTCCCGACGAGGTAGACCTTGCCAACCGAGGTCATTCGTCTCGGGTTCCCTCGCTCGGCGTGTCGCGCTTGGCGGATTTGATGAGGTCGGCCGCACCGCGGTCACGCAGGCTCTCGGCCATCTCGATGGCGGCGTTCGCGTGGTCGTCGACCGGCAGGTCACGCTTGGACTCGACGAGTTCCTCGCCGTCTTGACTCAGCACCTGCACCTCGGTGTGGACGTAGGACCCCTGCAGGATAGCGTGGACGCCGATAGGGGCGACACAGCCACCGCCGAGTTCTTCGAGCACCGTCCGCTCCACGGTCGTCTCGACGCGCGACCGGGGGTGGTCGACGGCGGTGTGGACCGCTTCGACGACGTCGGGGTCGGCGGCGGTGACGGCGATGGCTCCCTGTCCGGGCGCGGGGACGAACTTCGCCCGAGGGAGTCGCTCGAACTCGACGTGGTGGTGGAGACCGCTGCGGCGCAGACCCGCCTCCGCGAGGACGATAGCGTCGTACTCGGTGTCCAAATCGTGTTCGAGTGCGCCACGCTGGAGTTCCGAGAGGCTGTCGAACCACTCTTCGACCGACTGGTCGTAGTCGGCCTCGTAGTCCTCGTCTCCGGCGTTTCCTTTCTTGTCTTTCGACGCCTCCAGTCGTTTCTCGTGTTCCGCTTGGAGGCTGGCGGCGAGGAGCTTCTGAATGCGCGTATCGACGTTTCCGCGCAACGGCTCGACCGTCAGGTCGGGCCGGGCGTTGAGAATCTGTGCCTTCCGGCGGAGCGACGAGGTGCCGACGGTGGACCCGACCGGGAGGTCTTCGAACTCGTAGCCGTCGGGCGAGACGAGGACGTCGAAGGCAGATGCACGTTCGGGGATGCCCGCGATGGTGAGTTCCGGCGGTTGGTCGGTCGGCATGTCCTTCATCGAGTGGACGGCGAGGTTGGCGTCGCCGTCGAGGACGCGCTGGTCGACGTTGCGGACGAACGCACCTGTCTTCCCGAGTTGGTGGATGAGTTCGTCTTGCAGTTGGTCACCGCGCGTCTCGACTTCCTGAATCTCGACCTCGTAACGATAGCTTTCGAGCGCCTCCTGTACACTCGCCGCCTGTCGCAGCGCGAGGTCCGACCCCCGCGTCGCGATTCGAAGCGTCCCACGGTTCATACACACGTCTCTGCGGTCGACCGTGAAAAGGGCACCAGTTCCCGTCGCCCGCGTGTGGGGTGGTCGCAGGCGCGGCCGTCGATACTGCTCGACTGTACTGGCTCGACTGACTCAGGGCGTTCCAACCGTCTCGTGACGCTTGTAGAGGTAGTACAGCGCCAGGGGGACGGTCACGACGAACGTCGTCGTCACCGCGCCCGCGAGAGCGACGAGACCGTAGAGCGTCGGGTCGGGCCGCCACTCGTAGTCTGCGGTGGATTCGGTGATGGCGCGTGCGTCGACGTACATCGCGAGCGGGAAGACGAGCGTCAACAGGCCGCCGACGAGGGCGACGAAGACGACTGCGAGCACCGCCGCGAAGAACGGCAGTACCGACAGAATCCCGGCGTCGAACCCGACGCCGACGACGAAGCTGAGGAGTCCGACGACGGCGAACGTGACGCCGAAGAGCGTCCCGAGGAGCGCGAACAGCGGGACGGCGGCTATCCAGTACCACCACTTCGAGTCGACGCTCGCACGCGGGAGGAGGTCACCTATCGCGCCGTCTGTGGACTGTCGCTCGACCGACCGATTCGTGGATGGAGGGCTATCCATAGCTGAACTAGGGCGGCATCGCGCATAAATCCGCGTCGACCCGTCGCCGAGCGTGCCGCGACGAGTGGCTACTTACGCTCGCCCCGAGTGGGTCGGCTATGCACGTACTTCTCGTCGGCGGCACCGGCCTCATCAGCACCGGAATCACTCGCCAACTCGACGCCGCCGGCCACGACGTCACCTGTTACACTCGCGGCGAGACGGACGCCCGCATCCCGGAGTCCGTCGAGTTCGTCCACGGCGACCGTACCGACTACGAGAAGTTCGAAGCGCAGATGGCCGACCTCGACGTCGACGCCGTCGTCGACATGGTCTGTTTCACACCCGAGGACGCCGAGAGCGCTATCCGCGCCTTCTCGGGACGCGTCGACCGCTACGTCTTCTGTAGCACCATCGACGTCTACTCCCGTCCCGTCGCTCGGATGCCCCTCACCGAGGAGACGCCGCGACATCCGCCGACGAGCGAGTACGGCGAGGGGAAAGCCGACGCCGAGGACCGCTTCTTCGCGGCCTACGCGGACGAGGGGTTCCCCGTCACCATCCTCCGCCCGTGGCACACCTACGGCGAGGGTGGACAACTGATTCACACACTCGGCGACGCGACGAGCTATCTCGACCGAATTCGGGCGGGCAAACCTATCGTCGTCCACGGCGACGGCACGTCGGTGTGGGCACCCTGCCACCGCGACGACGTCGCTCGCTCTTTCGTGTCTGCAGTGGAAACAGAGGGGGTCGAGGGCGAGGCCTACCACGTCACCGCCGAGGAGCATCTGACGTGGAACGAGTACCACCGAACGGTCGCCACGGCCCTCGACGCACCCGAACCGGACCTCGTCCACGTCCCGACCGAGGTGCTCACGGACCTCGTCCCCGAGCGAACGACGGGGCTCAGAGACCACTTCCAGTACAGTACGGTGTTCGACAACAGCAAGGCGCGCGCGGCGTTGGGTCACGAACAGACCATCGGGTGGGAGGAGGGCGTCCGCCGGACCGTCGAGTGGTTGGACGACCACGACCGAATCGACTCGTGGGAGTCGGACCCGACACCCGACCGTCTCGTCGAGGCGTGGCGCGACGCGCGAGCACATCTCGACACGACGTTCGACCGGGACCGGTCACCCTGAACTGGGTCGCGTCCAGCGAGGACTCGACTCGTCTCGACCATCCACGGTGTCGGCTATACGCTCACTGTCTACTGCATCACGTCGAGGTCGACGAACGCGCCTTCGGTAGCCGTAATCCACGCACCTTCGCTCACCGTTCCCGTCGTGTCGATGAGAAACAGTCTGCACTCGACCGGTTTGTCCCGCGCGAGTGTCAACTCGAACCCCACGAGCGGAGTCTCTCTCGCCGGACCAGTGGTCGTGTGTCGCTCGCCATCCCGTCTGTCGACTGCGTCTTCGTTCATTCTCTGTCTCCGCATCGTGAGGTCGCCGAGTCGAACCCCGTCCACTCGTTCGGACAGTCCAATTCACATCGACAGACGCTCGCCAGCGATATACGCTTTCGTTCGGTTCGCAGACTTCGAGAGCGACGGCGAACGGTTCGCACCGACTGCACGTGACTCGCTCGACGACACCTACAGGGCGTGTTTGTACGCCTCTAACGTCTGTTCGATGTCTTCGTCGGTGTGGGCGTACGAGACGAACTGCGACTCGAACTGATTCGCCGTCAAGAAGACACCCTGTTCTTTCATCTCGTGCCAGAAGATGCGCTCCCAGCGTTCGGTCTCGGCGTTGGCGACGTCTCCGCCGGTCTTCGGGCAGTGGTCGTAGCGCGGGCAGTCGGGTCGCTGCTGACAGCCAGCCTCACACTGCCCGTCGAGCATCGCCGGTTGCTCGCGGGTGAACACTGTCTTGAACATCGAGTCGGTGCCGACGACGGTGTACTCCGGTGCTTGGTCGGCACAGATGTCGGTGATTCCCTCTCGCAGTTTCTCGCCGAGTCGGTTGATGTGGTCGTACACGTCGTTCTCGGCGGCGTACTTCAGATACTCGTGGCCCGCCGCCATCGTCACCGGGTGGCCCGAGAAGGTTCCCGACTGGAACACGTCGCCGGCGGGTGTGAACTGCTCGATAATCTCCGACTTGCCGCCGATGGCACCGACCGGGAACCCGCCGCCGACAATCTTCCCGAAGGTGGTGACGTCCGGTGTGACGCCGAACTTCGACTGGGCACAGCCGAGTCCACCGACACGGAACCCGGTGATGACCTCGTCGAAGACCAGAAGCGACCCGTAGTCGTCACAGAGGTCACGGAGCGTCTGGTGGTAGCCGTCGACGGGCATCACGATTCCCATGTTCGCGAGGATGGGTTCGACGAGCACCGCCGCGATGTCGTCGCCGTGTTCTTCGAACACCTCCTGAATCGCCTCCTCGTCGTTGAACGGCACCGGCAGGGTGTGCTTGGCGAACTCCTGCGGGATGCCGCTCGTACTCGGTCGGGGATGGTCGGCGTCGCCCTCGACGAGCGTCGACTCCTGTGCGCCGTGGTAGCCGCCCTGCATGATGACTACCTTGTCGCGACCGGTGTAACCGCGGGCGAGGCGCACGGCCGAGACGGTGGCCTCCGTCCCGCTGTTGACGAACCGAATCATCTCGACCGACGGGACGTGGCGGGCGACGAACTCGGCGTGTTCTACCTCGATCTCCGTGGGCGCGCCGTACATCGGCCCCGCGCTGGCGTACTTCTGAATCGCCGACTGCACGGGTTCGGGTGCGTCGTGGCCGTAGAGCAGTGGGCCGTAGCCCATCACGTAGTCGACGTAGCGGTTGCCGTCGGCGTCGATGACGTGGCCGCCGTCGCCGCGCTCGACGAAGAAGGGGTACGGTCGAGTCGCACGAACAGAGGAGTTGACGCCGCCGGGCATCACCGAGAGGGCACGGTCGTAGAGGTCGCGTGATCGCTCGTGGTTCATGTCTCGACGTTTCGGACGGGTGCCGGATAGTCGTTTCTGGGATCGGTCGACGAGTCCGACAGAGTTGGACCGACACGCTCTCCACTCCCGCCCGACGAGAGTCGATGTGACTCGGCACCGAAATCTCCTCGCGTTTCTCCTCCTCGCTGTTCTCTGGGGTGCGTCGTATCCAGCGGTCAAAGCCGGCCTCGCCGGTTTTCCGCCGATTCTCTTCGCAGCACTCCGGTTCGATCTCGTCGGTCTGCTCGTCCTCGGCTACGTCGTAGTCAGCGACCGGCGCTGGCGACCGTCTCGCACCGACCTCCCGAACATCGTCGCGGGTGCGACGCTGTTCATCGCCGTCCACAACGGCCTGCTGTTCGTCGGACAGGACTACGTCACGAGCGCGGTGAGTGCGATCATCCTCAGCACGATTCCCGTCCTCTCGGCGGGGTTCGCCCGGCCCGTCTTCCCCGAGGAACGACTCACGCCGCTCGACGTCGGTGGCATCCTGATCGGTCTCGTCGGCGTCGTCGTCATCGCCGCACCGAATCCACGAATCGCCACCACGCCGGACCTGTTCGGGGTCGGCATCCTCCTGCTGTCGGCGGCAGCGTTCGCACTCGGCGGCGTCGTCACGCGCTATCTGCGCCCGGTGGGACCTCGCTTTCCTCTCGCGGCGTATCAGGGGTGGACGATGCTCCTCGGCGGCGGGATGCTCCACCTCGGGAGTCTCGCACTCGGCGAACGTCAGTCGGTCGACCTCTCCGTGAGTGTCGTCATCGCGTTCGTGTATCTCGTCCCCTTCGCAGGCGCACTGGGTTACCTGCTCTACTTCGACCTACTCGACCGACTCGGACCGGTCGAGATAAATCTCGTCGGCTACGTCTCTCCCGTCTTCGCGGCACTCGTCGGATGGGCGCTGCTCGACGAACCGTTCGTCGCGACGACGGCCCTCGGATTCGGCGTCATCGTCGTCGGTTTCCTGCTCGTCAAGCGCCGGGCGATTCGTGCGCAACTGGTCGGCGCGTAGTTGGCTCCCGACTACACCGCGTCGCGACCCCGTTCACCCGTCCGAATCTGGACGGCGTCGGCGACGTCGACGACGAATATCTTGCCGTCGCCAGGCTCACCCGTCGTGGCCGACTCGCGTATCGCCTCGACGACGTCGGCGGCGGGGATATCGGAGACGATGCACTCGATTTTGACCTTCTGGTGGAGGTCGACGGTGTACTCCTCACCCCGCCACTGACCTTTCTTCGCGGGCTGATTGCCGCGGCCGGAGACGTTCGTCACGGTGAGTGAGGGTGCGCCAATCTCGGCGAGTCCCCGCTTCACGTCGGCGAGTTTGTCGGGACGGACGACGGCCATGACGAGTTTGATACCACCGTCGTTCGGAAGGTCTGTGTCAGACATACACATACGACGACGTGCGAGTGACTTAGTTTCGTCGCCGTCACGTCGCTGTCTCGCTGTTTCGGTGTTTCGTGTCTCCCCGACTCCCTTCACCGACGCAGTCACTTCGTCGACGCAGTTGCTCGTGGCGGTGGTCGTCAAAAGAAAACGTGGGACGTGGTGGTGAGACGTCGGCCGAGGGCGTCAGACTGCTTCGGGACCGGACGAACCGGTTCTGACCTGCATCGCATCCTCGACGTCGATGACGAATATCTTACCGTCGCCAGGTTCGCCGGTGTACGCGGCTTCGCGTATCGCCTCGACGACGTCGTCGGCGGGGATGTCGCCGACGATACACTCGATTTTGACCTTCTGGTGGAGGTCGACAGTGTACTCCTCGCCGCGCCACTGACCCTTCTTCGCGGGTTGGCTCCCGCGGCCGGAGACGTTCGTCACGGTGAGCGACGGTGCGCCAATCTCGGCGAGGCCTTGCTTCACGTCGGCGAGTTTGTCGGGACGGACGACGGCCATGACGAGTTTGATACCGCCGTCGTTGGGTTCGTCGCTCATTCGTCTTTCCCTCCGTCAGTCCGGACCGTGCCGTCGACCGGGACGCCTGCACCGTCGGTGACGGGTTCTGGCTTGCCGAACTCGGGGTAGGTGTCGACGCCGTGTTCGGACGTGTCGAGGCCTTCGCGCTCGTGTTCGGCGCTGACGCGGAGTTCACCCGTCGCCTGGATGCCGCGGAAGACGACGTACGTCGCGCCGAACGTCCACAGCGCGATGACGGCGACGCCGACGACCTGTGGAATCGCCAGCGAGACGAACGACGCACTGCCGTTCCAGAAACTCGTCGCGAAGAACGGGAACATGAGTGCTCCCAGTATCCCCGCAGAGCCGTGAACCGGGAAGACCGCACAGACGTCGTCGATGTGCAGGCGCTTCTCGATGAAGCCGAAGACGATGGGTAGTTGTGCGCCGGCGAGCAGGCCGACGACGATTGCGCCGGGCCAGACGATGGCGTCCGCGATAGAGGTGATGCCGACCAGGCCTGCGAGCAGACCGTTCGCGACGTAGAGCGTGTCGACCTTGCCGGTCTTCTGCATCGCGACGGCGGCCGCGCCGATTGCGCCTGCGGCCATGCCGAGCGTCGTCACGAGGGCGACCCGCCCGACGTAGGCGAAGGAACCGAGCGTGACCTCACCCGCATCGTTCAGTGCGAGCGGTGCGGCGGCGGTGCCGACGTTGAAACCGTACCAGCCGAAGGCCAGAATCAACGTGCCGAGAACGGCGAAGGAGAGCGAGTGGCCGGGAATGACGTTCACGCTTCCATCTGCGTTGAAGCGGTCCATCCGCGGACCGATGATCCACGCGGCGGTGAGACCGGCGAGGCCGCCCATCCCGTGGACGATCATGCCGCCCGCGAAGTCGTGAAAGCCCATCGCCCCGAGGAAGCCGCCGGCCCACGTGAAGCCGACGACGACGGGGTAGATGACGGCCGCGAGGAGGATGGTGTAGCTGATGTACGCACGGAGTTTCGCGCGTCCGGCGACAGCGCCGGAGACGATGGTCGCCGCCGTCATGGCGAAGACGGCCCCGAAGAGCCAGTCGGTCCACGCGGTGACGCTCGCGGCGTCGGGTGCGTAGATGGCCATGAACGCCTCGGTGATGGAGACGCCGCCGCCGCCGGTGAGACCGCCGACGATAGTCGAGACGGCCGCCCCTACCAGGAAGAAGACGATGACCCCGACGCTCCACGTCAGGAGGTTCTTCGTCAACTGGTTGGCGACGTTCTTCGAACGCACTTGTCCGGCTTCGAGCATGGCGAAACCGGCGTGCATGAAGAAGATGAGGAAGGTCACAGTGAGGACCCACACGAGGTTGACGCCAGTGACGATGGCGTCCATACCCGTCTGAAGTGGGAGACTCGCCAGACTCATGCTGGTTCCTCCGGTGGTGCGTTGGTGGTGGTGGTGCTGCTTGGACAGTTGTCGATGTTTTCCGAATTCGCTACCATGTTTGTCAACCGTTTGTACTCAACAGTCAGCACGTAGAGGGTAATAAGTATAATGACGAAAAAGAAAATTTATACAGGCTCAAAATGGACGTTTGGTAGAACTACAAGCGAATATAGTGTGTATAAGGTCCTTGTCTACGGTGTCTTCGGACAAATGTTGCCGGATGGGTGGACGATTGTCGTGTCGACTCACCCGTGCTCGTCGCTCACATCCAGCGCGCGCTGGGTGGTAGGATGGGACGACTCACGGTTCGAACGAGCGGCACAAAAGAGACCGAACGGAGGGGAGGGGTATGGTTGGAGACTCAGTCGCGGGGACCTGTTACCGACGTAGCGGAGCGCTCAGACGGCGATGGTTCCCTCCTTGCCGGTTCGCACCTGGACGGCCTTCTCGACGTCGATGACGAATATCTTGCCGTCGCCGGGTTCACCGGTGTTCGCGGCGTCCCGGATGGCGTCGACGACGTCGTCGGCGGGAATGTCGGCGACGACGCACTCGACTTTGACCTTCTGGTGGAGGTCGACGGTGTAGCTCTCGCCGCGCCACTGGCCTTTCTTCGCGGGTTGGTTCCCGCGACCGGAGACCTGTGTGACGGTGAGCGAGGGCGCACCGACTTCGGCGAGTGCGGTCTTGATCTCGCTCAGTCGGTCCGGGCGAACGACTGCCATGATGAGTTTGATGCTACCGTCGTTCGGCTGTTCGACCTCGTCGCTGTCGTCGACGTCGATTTCTTCGTCGCTCATTCGTCGTCACCACCGAGGTTGCTGTCAACTCCACCGACCTCGTCGGTAGTCGATACCGACTCGGACCCGCCGTCCGCCCGAACGGGGTTGCCGAGGGCAGATTCGGGGCCGCTGTCGCCGACGAACTCGGGGTACGTCGTCACGCCGTGTTCGCCCTGGTCCAGACCTTCGCTCTCTTCTTCGTCGGAGACGCGGAGTCCGTACACCGCGTCGGCGATGGCGAAGACGATGCCCGAGGCGACGATGGTCCACAGTGCGATGATTGCGACGCCGAGCACTTGCATGATGAGTTGATTCACGCCCATGAAGCCACCCACACCGAAGACCGGGATGAGTGCCGTGCCGAGCGCACCGGCCGCACCGTGAACCGCGAAGACACCACACACGTCGTCGATCTTCAGCGTGTCGACCGTGAAGCGGTAGGCGGGCAGGACGATTGCGCCGCCGAGTGCGCCGAGGATGAGACCGCCCCACCACGTGACGTGAGGCACCGCGCCCGTCACGGCGACGAGACCGGCCAGCAGGCCGTTTGCCATCCAAAGCGGGTCGGGTTTGCCCTGCCACGAGGTGGAGACGAGCATCGCGGCGACTGCACCGGCACCCATGCCGAGCGTCGTCACGAGCGCGACGCGACCGAGTGCCGCACCCATGAACTGGAGGCTACCGTCTTCTGCGACGGCGAGCACCGTCGCCTGCGTCCCGACGTTGAAGCCGTACCAACCGAAGGCGAGGATGAGCGTGCCGAGGACGGCGAGCAGCATCGAGTGGCCGGGAATGGCTCGACTGTTTCCGTTCTCGTCGAAGCGACCCTTCCGCGGGCCGACCATCTTCGCACCCACGAGACCGGCGATACCGCCGACCATGTGGACGACCGTCGCACCGGCGAAGTCGAGGTAACCGACGCCGAGCGCCTGTCCGAGGAAACCGCCCCCGGAGAGTAGGCCACCGGACCACGTCAGCCCCTGTACGACGGGGTAGATGAAGCCCGTGATGACCGCGGCGAAGAGGACATACGCCTTGAAGTTCATGCGTTCTGCGACGGCTCCGGAGACGATGGTCGCCGCCGTCATGGCGAAGACGGCCCCGAAGAGCCAGTCGATCCACACCGTGTCGTCACCGATGTACGAGAACGCGCCGGCGAGGTCGACCGTGCCAGTCGACGTGAGGCCACCGACGATAGTCGCGACACCTGCACCGACGACGAAGTAGACGAGCACGCCCAGCGCCCAGTCGGTCATGTTCTTCATCAGGACGTTGCCGACGTTCTTCGCACGAACTTGTCCTGCCTCCAGCAGCGCGAAGCCGGGCTGCATGAAGAAGATGAGAAACGAGACGACCAGAATCCAGACGTAGTTGATTCCGTTGGCGATGGTCGCCGGGTCGGCCTGCAGGGGAAGTCCCATCACCTGAACACACCTCCTTTCGGGGTGGTCGCTGCACGTCCATCCACTGATTCGCTGGTTTGCTTCGCATTCATGAAGTCAATCACGGTCGAGCTTCAGGACAACGTACTACATAAAGTGTAGGGTTGCAAACTCCTAATTATGGGTGGTGTTTGTGGGCATATGGACAAAATCGGTAACAATATAACCAGTATAAGGTTGTATTTCGTCCAGTTGTAGACAGTGGCTACCAGTAGTTGTGAAACAGTTGTCGGCGAAATAATGTGTCGTCGTCGGCCGTTCACCCACGCGCATGGGTGGCGTTGACACCCTCTCGCCGACGTCGTGACGTCCTCACGTCAGCGCCACTCTGTTCGTCTCGGCGACGCTCAGAGCGACTCGGCGACGTCCTCGGCGAAGTACGTCAGAATCAGGTCGGCACCGGCGCGCTTGATGGAGAGCAGCGACTCGACGGCCGTCTCTTCGAGGTTCAGCCACCCCTTGTCGGCGGCGGCGTGGAGCATCGCGTACTCGCCGGAGACGTTGTAGGCGGCGACGGGGTGGTCGAACGCCTCGCGCACGTCGCGGACGATGTCGAGGTAGGGAAGCGCGGGTTTGACCATCAGTACGTCCGCACCCTCTTCGACGTCTAGTTTGACCTCGCGCATCGCCTCGCGGGCGTTGGCCGGGTCCATCTGGTAGTGTCGGCGGTCACCGAACGCGGGTGCGCCGTCGGCGGCGTCGCGGAACGGGCCGTAGAACGCCGACTCGTACTTCGCGGCGTAACTCATGATGGGCACGTCCGAGAAGCCCGACTCGTCCAGTCCCTCGCGAATCGCACGGACCATCCCGTCGGCCATCGCGGAAGGAGCGACCATGTCGGCACCGGCGTCGGCGTGCGAGACGGCCGTCTTCGAGAGTAGTTCGAGCGTCTCGTCGTTCTGGACGGTCAATCGCGGGTTCTCCTCCGCCTCGGGTTCGACCAGGCCGCAGTGGCCGTGGCTGGTGTACTCGCAGAGACAGACGTCGGTGATGACGTAGGTGTCCGTCTCGGCTTTCACACGGCGCGTCGCCTCTTGGACGACGCCGTCTTCTGCCCACGCACGCGACCCGTACTCGTCTTTCGCGTTCGGGATGCCGAACAGCATCACCGCCTCGACGCCCGTCTCACGAATCTCCTCGACGCGCGCTACTGCCTCGTCGACGGGGACGCGTTCGTGGCCCGGCATCGTCTCGATGGGGACGCGTTCGTCCGTCGTCGCGTCGACGAAGACGGGCGCGATGAGGTCCGTCGCGTCGAGTCGCGTCTCGCTGACCAGCGGGCGAACGCCGTCGGTCCGAAGCCGACGTGGGCGGTCTCTCAGGTTCATACTCGGCGTTCGGGTGGGCCGTGGAAAACCACATCGCTCCCTCGTCGTGGTGGCTCTGGTTCTGCCGTGTTGATGGCCGGGAACTGATAGGAACCGCGTGCTGAATATAGAGGGTGAGTTCAGCATGCTCATTGAAACCTCCCAGTTTCCGTCAGAGGTGGTCTGATTATTTACTTCAGAATTATGGTTACTGTTATGCCACTATGGTGCTCTCTTTTTTAATTGATGACCTCCACACGCCGAGACTTCCTCCGTTTGATTCCTCTTGTTGCTGTAAGTGGAATTAGTGGGTGTGTTCGACCTGTCTTCAACACCTTCACTCAATCACCCGATGCATGGCAAGTTTCAACCGTTATCTCCGATTCACCCCTCCTCAGCGACGCACCAACAGAGCCTGGTTCGCTACATGGGGTACTCATTCAGAATTCTGCAGATGCGCGAGAACACTTCCGTAGCACGAAAGTGTTCGATCCTGCTGAGAATGGTTACTTCTCACTTGATTACTCTACGCACGTTGTATCAGTTGTCCACGCTGTTCTCCGTGAAGACCAAATCTTGACGACGAAAGTCACCGACATCAGCGAAGATTCGTTGCGAATGACAGCCACGATTGAAAAGAAGGAAACAGATTACAGTGACACCCATATAGAAACCACATTAATCACGTGGCAGCTGAATGGTCATCCCAAACCGGCAGCTCTAGAGCTGGTACTTAGCGATAAGTCGGACTCGTAGCGGCATTCACCCCCAATAGCTGAAGGGGAGAAGTAGGTCAACTTTTGACTTTCAGATAGACTAGATTGGCACTGTCTAGTTAACCTCCTGAGCTGGCGTTCGACCACCGAGCGATTGATGCGGTCGCTGAAAATTATAGTAATGAACGAACACTGCAAGCCACCGGCGGACGCTCAGCCGACTGCCCACCCATGAGTTGTGGAAACGGTCGACCCTCATTTTGAACGTGTGAAACCACTTTTCGATCAGGTTTCGCTCTGTGTAGTCGACCCGACCGTTCAACCCTAATCGAGAGAAGGCAGTCCGATAACCGAAGGCATCGGCGAGAAACACCGCGTCTGAACAGTCGTGTTTCTCGCAAACGCCGTGGAGAAACGCAGCCGCCGGATCAGTCCCATGATTCTTG
>NZ_FOTC01000006.1 GCF_900114455.1 Halogranum rubrum
TGACAGCGGTCTCGTCGACCGCGACCCGCCTCGGCGTCGCCTTCGGCGGGTCTGAGACGCTGTCAGCCAGCCGATGTACCCACTGAAAGATTGCCTGAAACGAGCGTTCTACGCCGAGCAGCCGAAGAATCGCTTCTGTCTCTCTAAGCGACAAACCGGCAGCATGGAGTCGGACGGCGAACGCCCTGACGGGCGTCGCCGTCCACTCCCGCTGCCAACATTCAAGCGTAGCGGTGTCTAAACTCTGCTTGAGCAGGTTTGAGAGTAGCATAGATCACTAACTTTTCGACCTGCTCGTTCCTTATCTAGACAGTGCCGGCTGGACCAGCGCCCTCCAACCAGAACATGACCTTCTCCCAGAAGATTCGGTTCGAAATTGCTTCGGAGCAGACTGGTGGGGACGACACCAGACACGCAACCTCTCACAGTCGATTCGTCGTGTCGTGGTTTGGGTTGGTGACGAACTTTCTCACTCTCCGAAGGAAACGGTTCTCTGATTGGCCGTTATAGCTGTGAACTATAGCTACAACATATAGTTAGATGCTATAGATAGTGACCGTATCTCGGTGTCATAGTCGTAGTCTGATCACGAGTCCCACGAGTACGACCGAGATATACTATATTTAGACACGATAGTGGAATAAGTCCGGTGTATGTTATAGCTATAAAGTATAGCTCGACATTATAGCTGGCAACTATAGCTATCTTTTATGGCTGTACTGTCTGACTTACCTTTATATTCATTGCGTTCGACTATCGCCTATAATGCTCACGTATGCTCCAGTTTCGGAGGCTGGAGGCGTCGGAAAGACGACCACGGCGGCGACGCTCGCAGCGAGCCACGCGCGTGCTGGACACGATGTCCTTGCCATCGATATGGATACGCAGAACGGGAGTCTCACGTACTTCTTCGGTCCAGACTACGACCGTGGTGATCCAAAGGTCGACAACCTCGTTCGGCATCTCGTCGGCCGCCCGAAGGGTGACTTTCGTGACCTCACCATCGAAGTCGAGGGTGGAATCGACCTCGTCCCCTCACACAACATGCTCGAAGACCTACACGAGTTTCTGCTGAACGAGAAGCAGCAAGCCGAGAACTTCGGCGAGTCATACAGCATGTATCATCAACTCCACCGCGTGTTGCGTGATGCAAACGTTCGAGACGAGTACGACGTTATCATCGTCGACTCCGCCGGGAAAGCGGGACCGATCCTCTACAACGCACTGGTCGCCGTCAGAAACGTCGTTATCCCGTTCGAGGCGACTGCGAAAGGGCAGGAATCGATCGAAGGTCTCGACGATCTCGTCGACGGGTTAGAGCAGAGTATCGACGTCGACGTCGGCGTGCTCGCCGTCCTCCCGATTGGCTACAAGGATACACGAGACCAGCGAGAGATCCTCCGGGAACTCCGCGAAAGCGGCTTCCCAGTCCCCGTCGTCATCGGCGAACGTGGCTCGCTGATGGAGGGGAGTTGGATGCAGCAGTGTAGCCCGTACACGTACGTCGAGAAACACCGCGATAGGAAGCGTGAATACGAACTCGAAACGCTCGACCAGTTCGACGAACTCGCTCGCTATCTCGAGAAAGAAGCCGGACTCGAAACTCCCGAGGTGACTGCATAATGGGACTCAAATCAGGGTCGCGGGACGCTGGTCTCGACGACTCCGAAGACGACGTCGAACCGTCTGACGAGCAGATACAGGAGGAGCCTCGAACTGAAGACGACGCGTCTCCGACCACCTCTCCATCCGAAACGACAGACGAACAGACCGAGACGGAGCCACGCTCCAAATCGGTCTCACAGCGTCCGACGATGGAGTCGATTCCGTACAAACTCCGGCGAGACAAGGTGAACGAAGGGCGAGAGCAAGTTCCGTATTTCCTTCGAGAGGAGATTATCGAAGCCGAGGGCGAACTGCAAGACACACTCGAAACGCTACTGGGCGAGAGTGTCTACAAATCCGATTATCGAGAGGCTGCCATGGTTGTTGCACAGCGAAACCCGGAACTCATCGCAGAAGTACTGCGCGAGTGGGGTTACGACCTTGACGCGACGTAGTTCGTGAACTGTTCGAGCTATCGGGTTCGGTGTCGCGTGAAATATTCCGTTAGAGAGCCGAAAGAGATGCGGAATCGATTAGACAATAGGGAGTTCCATCTACTCCTGAGAGGTCCCTCTCTCGAACGCAGCAGCGAGTTGTTCTCGCATGTACTCTCGCCGTAACTTCCGCGCACGTGCGTCCGAGAGATAGTTCTGTAGGACTACGTCGGCGCTTGCACTTCCTTGTTCAGCCGCGATTTCGTCGAGACTCCCGAGAACGACGTCGAGCGACGACGAATATGCGTCGTACCAGAACCGCCGTCCCATCTTTGGCGACGGAGATTCCCCACCGATTGTGTCGGGTAGCCCGGCACGATCGGCGAGTTGCTTAAATCGGTTCCAGACCGTCCAACGAGAAATGTGTCCGCCAGAAGCGTGTGGCGACGGAAACAGATAGCCGTCCCACTCGTCGCCGTCGGCAATCGCAGCGAGACAGTCTGCGAGAACATCCCGCCCGTAGAGAAGTGACACCTCACCGGGTCCGTTCTTCCGCTCTTCGAAGGCGATGACCGGAACGTCGCCGTCGTCCGGGTCGAGAACGAACTGGTGGGTGTGGAGTCGAGCGACCTCACCTGGTCGAAGCCCCCACGCGCAGAGCGCAAGCACGAGCAGTCGCTCTTCGTCGTCGACTGCCACAGTGTAGAGCGCCCGAACGTGCGCTGCGTCGAGACAGGGTGTATCGGCGTCGCTGCCACCGCTCCCGTTCGACCAGTCGAACTCGTCGTCGAGTCCGTCAGCCGGATTTATCGCAGCCCATTTCCGTCGAACCAGATGCGCATACCAGTTCGAGACCGCCAGATGGATGCGACGTTTCGTCTGACCGCCGTCAAGTTCGTCGTGAAGGCGGTCGAAAGCCGCCCAGCAGCCATCGACTGCCTTGTATGCCGGCACGTCGCTCTCGCGACCGATGGGTGTCACGAGATCGTCTGTCTCGTTCTCGTCTCGGTAGGCACTCACGTACCGATTCAACCGATAACGGAGCGTCTCGATCGACGATTTGGCGAGTCCTTTCCGCTCGCGGCGTGACATCAGGAAAGATTCGAGTGCCTCGATGGTCCGTTCGTGCTCAGTTGCCCAGTCGTAGCCGGTCTCTGCAGGTTCGAGCCCCAGGTCTTCGGACCAGAAGTCTCCGAACGTGGTGTCGTGGTACGCCCGAAGCGCGTAGAGCAGCGGTCTGAAGTCGTGTTTACGCAACCAGTTGTGCGTTGGCTTCTCTCGTGTCGAATCGAGGCCGTCAGCCTCCAACGCCGGTGCGACGACCTCCCAATACGCGTCGACGAGTTCCTCGCGGTCGAGGAGCGTCCAAGAGACGTCGTCGGCATCGTTCCAGTCTCGGTTTTGAGACGAGTGTGCTGGCTCACTCACGGTCGGCACACCATCGGTTCTGGTAAATCCGGCCCTGAATCGTCGGTAGCCGCCTCAGTGAGTGAGTTCCTGATTCTAAGCGCGTCATTAGCTGGTGAAAGAGACTACTACTTGGATAGATTATATATTTTGGGAACAAACTGACCGCTGGGGTCTGTGTGAACACCAAAAATAACGACTCGCGACGTATCGTACTTCATAAACTGCATTGTGCTACATCAAACTCTGGTCCTCTTCGTCCCCAGAGGTTCAGAGGATTGGCCAAGTTTTGGGCCGAATCGTCGGTCATCGAAGTCGTATGTTGTCGATGTAACTCTTCGATTCGGTCTTTGACCCAGTTACGATTGGAGCATGGACAGAATCGACTGCTTGGCGTCGACGCACCGTCCACATCGGTGTCTCTAAACGATACTGTCTCGACCCGGTCGGATCGAGAACGTCCGACCGGTCACTCGTCGTCCACAACCGCCGGGGTGAGGTCGCCATCCTCGACCATCGCTTCGAGCGGGTTGTCGTCGAGGTCCAGTGGGAGGTCGACGCGGCCGCGCGAGCGGACCGACTCGAACCCTGCGAACAGAATCTCGGCCGTGTTGAGCCCACGCTTCCCGCTCAACACCGGTTCGCGTCTCTCGTCGAGCGCGTCGAGAATCTCCGCGACGGCACGGTCTTGGAAGTGCGACCCGAACCGCCCCTCCTCCTCGCCGGTGTGGTGCATCGTCTCGCTGCCGACGTCGACCGCCTCACGCTCGCCGGCACGCTCCAGTTCGAGCATCGGCCCGTCGTCGACGTCGATGCGGATGGCGCCTTCGGTACCGCGCAGCAGGAATGCGGCGTCGTGGATGTCCGAGCCCGCGCCGGTCGAACAGACGCCGTAGACGCCGTTGTCGTAGCGCCATTGTGCCCACATCTGGTTCTCTTGGTGGCTACCGAACCGGATGTCTTCCTCGCGGTAGTCGAGTCCCGCGAGCACCCACTCGGCGGGGCGCTCGTCGTTGAACATCCCTGCGAGGTCGACGGTGTGGGCGCCAGTGTCGTAGAAGTCGCCCCACGCGATCTCAACGCGCTGGAGGCTGCCGATCTCGCCTTCGTCGAGTAGCCTCTTCGCCTCGGTGAAGGGCTTGCCGAACCGACGCTGGCGGTTGAACGTCAGTTGGACGTCCTGTCGCCAACACTCTTGGACCATCGTCCGGGCGTCGGCGAACGTGTCTGCCATCGGCTTCTCGCAGTGGATCGCATCCACGGCGCCGCTCCGAGCGCAGTCAACGACGACACGGCGGTGAATGGCCGGCGGGACACAGACGCTCACCACGTCTGGGTTGAGCGACGCGAGCAGTTCTTCGTAGTCGGTGAAGGCGGCCTCGTCCGGGAGGTCGAACTCCTCGGCGAAGGCCGCCACGTTCTCCGGGACGATGTCGGCCGCGCCGACAAGTTCCGACCGGTCGTCGACCGCGTACGCCTCCGCGTGTCTGTAGCCCATCGCGAACCCCTGAACGCTAGGGTTCGAAGGATCAGGGCCGGTACCGATGACTGCGACAGTGTAAGTGCTCATCCGTCGGCTATCCCTGTGTCGGGATGTCGTATAGTGATTTCGTCTCGGGGATCGACCGAAGCGGGAACCCGATGCGGCAACGACGAGCTACCAGTGCGTCTCGACGACGTCGGCGGCGTGGTCCAGCGTGTCGTAGGAGTCCGGTCGCTCCTCGGCCTCGTAGACCAGCCAGTCACAGCCGTGCTCGCGGACGGCCGCGATGGCGGCCGCGACGTCCAAGTCGCCGTCGCCGACCTCGACCACGTCGCCTGTCTCGGCATTGTAGTCCTTGAGGTGGACGATGCGCACGCGGTCGGCGTAGTCGCCGAGGACGGTGAGCGGATCGTAGCCGGCCGCGCCGACCCAGCCGAGGTCGAGTTCGAAGCCGACGTGTTCGGTCGCCGCGACGAGCGTCGACAGCGCGGGCTCGCCATCGAGGGTGGTGAACTCCTGGTCGTGGTTGTGGTAGTGGAGCGAGAGGCCGTAGTCCGCGAGGGACACTGTGGCAGCGTCCAGCCGCTCTGCCACCGCCTCGACGGCCGCGACCGATTCGAAGTGCTCTGGGCCGAGCCACGGGACGACGACGTCGTCACAGCCGAGCGTTCCGTAGGTCTCGGCGACCTGTTCGGGGTCCTCCTCGATCTCGTCGAGGCCGACGTGTGCGCCGGCGACGTCGAGGTCCGCGGCCGTCAGGGCGTCGGTTATCTCGGTCAGGTCGTGGTCGTCCAGACCGGCGAGCTCGACGCCGTCGAAGCCGGCCGCGCCGACGCGTTCGATGACTGCGGGGAGAGGGTCGGCGACCCCGTGCAGACTGTAGAGCTGAAAGCCGATTGCTGTCATACGCGCCGTTCACCGCTCACCAACATAAAGTATCGGTGCGCGAACAGTCGTTGCCGGAAGTGCTGGCACGAACCCACTGCCGACCGGGGGTACGGCGGGGTGGGGACGAGAGCGAACCGTCGGTCAGTCGTCGGCCGCGCCCGGCCGGTAGGCGCGGCTGATCGCCTTCCACTTTCCGGAGCGGAAGCGATACCAGTTGACGAGCATCGAGGGAAGGCTCTCGCCGAGAAACGACAGCGAGACGGCGAACAGGCCGAGTGAGGTCGTCGTGGCGAGATAGGTCAGCGGGATGGCGAAGCCGAACATCCCGAGGGCGCGGCCGTAGAAGGGCCACCGCGTGTCACCCGTCGCGTCGAGCGCGCCGGCGATACCGTTCGTCACACCCGCGGGGACGATAGCAACGCAGGCCGCGTAGACGAAGTCGACGGCGATGGGCACCGCCGGCGAGACCGGGTCGTCGACGAACAGCAGAACGGCCGGTCGGGCGAAGGCCGCGACGAATGCCGCCGCGAGCAGGTACGTCGCGACGGTGAAGTAGGTAATCTCGCGGCCGTAGGCCTCGGCGTTCGCCTCGTCGTCCGCGCCGAGTGCCTGTCCGACGAGGCTGCTTGCGGCGAGGCCGAAGCCCCACCCGGGCGTGTTCATCAACCCCCAGATGCGACGGCTGATGACGTAGGCGGCGACGACGTTCGGGCCGAGCAGGCCGACGAAGACGAGGATGGGGAAACGCGCGACTGTCCACACGGAGCTCCGGCCGACGACCGGCAGGCCGATGGCGAGCAGGTCGGCGAAAACCTCGCGGTCGAGATACCGCGCGGCCGGGTCGACGGTTATGGGGAAGTCACCAACGAGCGGCAGTCGGCCGGCGACGAGGCCGACGACGAACGCGGCCGTGACGAGGACGCTCGCGACGACGGTCCCGGTCGCCGCGCCGACGACGCCCATGTCGAGCCCGAAGACGAACACGGCGTTGAGCGTGACGTTCGCGGCGGCCCCAGCAGAGCGGACGACCATCGGTGTCCACGCGTCGTCGACGCCGATGAGAACCCTGCTGCCGATCTGATTGACGATGGCGAACGGGACCGCGAGCGCGAGGATACGGAGGTAGGCGGCCCCGTAACCCACGGCGGCGGGGTCGTCGCTCAGGAGCGCGACGAGTTCGGTCGGGACGGTCCAAAAGAGCAGCGTGACCGGGAGCGCGACGAGCGTCACGAGCAGCGCGCTCGACCGGACGACACCTTCGAGGTCGTCGTGTGCGCCCGCGCCGTAGCGCTGGGAGACGAGTGCGATGGTGCCCGCGGCCATCCCGCCGCCGACGGCGAACGTCATGCCCCAGTACGGCCCGGCGAAGCCCATCCCGGCGATGGCTACGGGGCCGACGGCGACGCCGACCATGGCCGCGTCGGCGACGCTATTCGACATCCGCGCGAGGCCGGTCAGGATGCGCGGCCACGCGAGGTCGGTCGTCTCGCGGGCCTTCTCGGGCGTGACGAGGCCGAGTTTGGCGAGCACCGCGCCGACACCGACGAGAAACAGTCTGAGGGGGTTTCTGTCCCGTACCACTACCCTCGTGTCGGTGTCGGCACGGAGTTAACTGTTGGTGTGACGGCGACGACTGCAGGCCGCGAGACGAACTGCCGCTCCCGCCGGGCAGAACGCGCGGTCACGGCGACGCGGAGACGATGCTTTGCAGTCGACGGGCGAGACCGTCGCCGATGGCGCGCATCCCCGCGTCGCCCGGATGAAGCAGGTCGGCGGCCAGCCCGGAGACGGGCAACAGCGCTGGCCCCTCGACCAGCGAGAGGTTGTCGTGCGGCGAGGCGGCGACGATCTCACGGAGCGTCTCGCGGTACGCCTCCGCGTGGTCGGCGTCGCCGGCATCGGTCAGGTCGTCGAAGTAGGAAAACAAGGTGATACAGACGACCGGCTTGTCGGGGTGGGCGGCCGCGACGGTGTCGACGAAGGGTTCGGCGCGGGCTTCGAAGGCCTCGACCGAGAAGCCGCCGGTGTTGGCCATGTTGACCGAGAGTGCGAGCGTCGCCACGTCCCAGTCGTCGCGAGCGGCGATATGTTCGGCCATGGCGGCCTCGCAGTAGGCCGACCCCGAGCAGCCGAGATTGAGTGCGTCGTAGCCACAGTCGCGAGCGGCCTGTGTCACGTAGTTGGTCTGCGGAGCCGACGACGTTGCCCCCTCGGTGATGGACGTGCCGTAGGCGAGATATCGCGTCTCGGGGCGTTCGTCGTCGGCCGGCGGCCGGCAGTCGCCGACGACGTCGTGGACCGCGACGGGTGTGAATCGCTCGAATCGGAGCCGACAGACCCGCGAGTCGAACCGCCCGCCGAGGTCGGCGTCGGAAGCGAGGCCGGTCCCGGCGGCGAGGTCGGCCACACGCTCCGGAACACGGAGCCTGAGCGTCTCCGACCCGGGGCCGAACTCGGTCGGTTCCCACGGCTGGAACGGCCCCCAGAAGACCCGGACTCGTGTTCTTTCGGGGACAGAGAGCGTCACCTCGACCGTGGTGTCGTCGTCTCCCGGGACGAACCGCAGTTCACTCCCGGTGGGATGTCGGACGCGGTCACGAGCCGTCTCGTTCAGGCCTGCACCGACCGTGTCGGGGACGCGACACAGCCGGTCCCCGTCGTCGGTCCACTCGGCGGGAACCGTCTCCGCGACGTTGTGCAAGGAGACGGAGGGGTAGCTGTCGGAGTGCATACCGGCACACTCGTGCCCGCTCACATGACGTTACTGGAAACTTCCGTATCTTACGACCGTTTCGTGGTCAGGTCTCCCTCGTGAATCGCCCACGTCGGTAGCGACCGGCTGGAACTCGTCGGTCGCGAAGGAGTAAGCCACGTACCGGCCGTAGAGCAGCTGTCCGGCGGTGGGTACGAAGTTCTGGGCGTCGTAGGAATCGACGGTGAGCTGGTGAATATTTGCAATGGGTCGGTTTCGAAGAATCTCTTCGACTGTTCGTTGAAGACGAAAGACGAACAGCCGAGCCGGTCGAGCGACGGTGTAGTCTCTGTCTGTCGCCGTCTCTTTGGCTCGTCTGTCGGTTCGGTCCGTCGGCTCGCTCCGGTTCGGTCGTCGAGTCAGTTCGGGTCGTACTGCAGGTCACCCTCGTGAACCCACCAGAACTGGGGCCACTTGACACGGCGGTTCGTGTCGTCCTCGCCGGGTTCGGTCCACTCGTCGTTCGTGGTCCACGACTGTTCGTACTTCGAGACGAGCCCGAGGAACGGCAGTTCGATGTGGTTGTGCCACGCCGCCTGCTGGACGAACGGCCGTGCCCCCTCGTCGTCGGCCTGTTTCGCGATCTCCTCGACGGTGCTCAACGGCGTATCGAGCGTCATCTCGCCGCCGTCGCGACCGGGGATGGTCTGCGCAGACTCAGCCTTCTCGCGGTAGCCGTGACCACCGCCGATGTCCGAGGCCCACAGCTGGTAGTACAGTGGGAAGTACGGGAACGCCGAGCGCGAGCCACCGGGCAGCCAGTAGAACGAGCCCATCTTGAAGTTCCCGCCGGAGTACTGGCTGAACCAGTCGTTCGTCGGCTTGGTAGTGACTGTGAAGTCGAAGCCGAACTCGTTGAGCTGGCTGACGACCGTCTGGGTCATCGTCGTCCAGTCGTTCCAGCCGGCCGGCGAGTAGTAGCTTCCGCCGAGGGTCTCGCCGCTATTGTCCTGCCACTTGCCGTTCTGCTTCGTGTAGCCGGCCTCTTCGAGCAGTTGCGTCGCCTTGTCGGTCTGGCTCTCGTCGACGCCGTAGGTCTCGAAGTCGTCGTACCAGTCACCGAGCCAGTACTCCTGGTCGCGCGGGGCGATGCCACAGGGGATTGGCGCAGTGAACTTCGTTCGGGGGCCGGCGTTGTCGACGATATCCTGCCGGTTGATGACGTGGGCGATCGCCTGCCGGACGGCGCGCTTGCCGAAGTCGGGGTCGTTGTGGTTGAAGACGATGCCGTAGCCCCACTTCGCCGGAATGTTGACCTCGACGACGTGGTCTGGGAACTGCTTGGCAATCTCCGGCGGCGTGAAGGAACTCGTCGCCGCGTCGACTTCCGTCCCCGACATCAGCGCCTGGTGTTGGGCGGACCCGCCACCGGTGTTCTCCAGCAGGTAGGTCTCGAAGTTGACGTTGTCGGACTTGTAGAACTCGGGGTTGCGCTCGAACTCGAAGGCCTGGCGGTCCTTGTTGACGAACCGGAACATCCCGCTCGCGACGGGGTCTTCCCACGCCCACTGGAGGAACTCGGCTTCGCCCTTGTCGAGCCACTGTTCGTGCGTCTCGGCCTTCGTGTCGACGAAGTAGTTCGTCAACTCGAAGCGAATGATGCGCGGGTTCGTCGGCCCCGAAAGCAGGAGTTTCGCCGTCTTGTCGTCGACGATTTCGAAGTCGTCGACGTAGCCGAACAGTGAACTTCCGGTCTTTTGGGCGAGTTGGAGCTGGACGTCGAGGTCCTCGGTCGTCCACTCGTCGCCGTTGCTCCACATGAGGTCGTCGCGGAACGTCAGTGTCACTTCCTCGTCGGTGATTTCGAGGTTATCCAACGCACCGTAGAGGAACTCGTCTTTGTTGAAGGAGTACTTCAGGAACGGTGCGAACACCACACGGCCCGCGGGCCAACTGTAGTTCTGACTCGCCGAGGAGTTGAAGTGCAGGTCGACCGGGTTGCCGTCGTACGCGTTCGTAAGCGTCGCGTCGTACACTTGTCCACTCGACCCCGATGTCGCGGTGTTCGCGGTGTCGCCGCTCGACGTCCCACCACTATCTGTGCTAGCACAGCCGGCGAGTGCAGCCACACCCGACGAGCCAGCCGCGGCCAACATCTGGCGACGGCTGATCGACTGAGCAAAATTGTCTCTGACGCTGTCTTCGGACATGTCGTATTGTGTTAAAAATTGCCATAGATTAAATCTTGTGCATCGGACAAGACCCAGATACGTCCTTCCGTGCCCGTCGGACGCGACAGCAGCACGACGCGAGTGTCGTTTTCGATGCGGTCGCTGTCGACGAACTCCGCGGTGTAGAGTCGCGACGTTCAGCCGAAGTTCGGGCCGGCCACGTCGGCGTCCGCAGCCTCGCGCCACGTGTGTTCGGGAGCCCAACCCAACTCTCGTTCGGCCTTGACTGTCGTGAACGCCGAGTCGTCACCCGTGACCGGGCACGGCGGCGCGTCGTCGTAGAGTGCGTCGATCAGATCACTCGTCGCGACGCCGAGGTAGTTCTCCGCGGCGTGACAGAGATACGCCTCGTGGCCCGAGACGTCCGCGGTCAGCGCCGCCGAGACCATCGAGACGAAATCCCGAACGTCGATGTACGACCAGAAGTTCCCCGCACCGCCGCTCGGGGACCTGCCCGCTGGCAGCGCTGCCAACTCGTCGAGGTCGAACGCCTCACGGTTGGTCGTCGCTTGGTACGCACCGGGGTACTGCACCCACGACGGCCGGATCGATGCCACCGGGACGCCATAGCGTCGGGTAGTCATGCCCGCGAGCGCCTCGCCGGTGACCTTCGAGACGCCGTAGGGGTCCTCGGGCCGTAGTGGGTGGGACTCGTCGATCGGGAGGTAGTCGGGAACGAGGAGGTTCTGTGCGAACGGGAAGCCGTACGCCGACTCACTAGACGCTTGGACGACGCGCGCACCAGCCCGGCCGGCCGCGTCGAGGACGTTGTACGTACTCAGGACGTTGTTCGCGAACACGCGGCTGCCGGCGTGGTTCGTCGGGTCGGGAATCGCCGCGAGATGGACGACGGCGTCGGGCTCGAACGTGGAGAGGAGCTCTGCCGTCTCACCTCGGTCGGTCAAGTCGACTTGGAAGAAGTCCGCGTCGTCGGGGCCGCCGTCCGCGGGGAGTCGCTGGTCCAGTCCAACGACGTCGTAGCCGTCGGCGAGCAGTCCGTCCACAGTCCACTGGCCGGCACCACCGAGCGCTCCGGTGACGACGACACTCGTACATTCGGACATCACACCTGTACGGACGGCGAACAGCCACTTGAACCCACGGAACCGAGCGACTGCGTCACGTCGTCGTCGACGAACGGCGGTCACTGTGACGACATCCTGTTCTCTAAACCAGAACGTTTATCGCCTTGAAGTGCTAGTCAATAGCATGGACGCCAAGCACCCGGTGCGAACCACCGAGAAGACACTCCTGCTGATAGAGCAACTGATGGAGGCAGGTCCGTGTGGAGTGACGGAACTGTCGAATCGGCTCGACATAGGGAAGAGCGCCGTCCACAACCACCTGACGACGCTCCAGAGTCACGGCTACGTGCTGAAGACCGACGGCGAGTACCGCCTCGGGCTGAAGTTCCTCGAAATCGGCGGTCACATCCGAAAGTCGATGGAGCTCTACGAGGTCGCCGAGCCCGAGGTCAAGTCTTTGGCCGCCGAGACGGGCGAACTCGCCAACCTGCTCGTCGAGGAACGGGGACTGGGCGTGTATCTCATGCGGGCGAAGGGTGACGACGCCGTCGACCTCGACACTTACGCCGGCCTGCGGACGAACCTTCACACGACCGCACTCGGCAAGGCCATCCTCGCCAACCTCCCGAAGTCGCGCGTCGAAGAGATCATCGACCACCGCGGGTTGGAGCAGAAGACGCCGAAGAGTATCGGGACACGTGAGGAACTGTACGACGTTCTCGACGACGTCCGCGAACGCGGCTACGCTATCGACGACGGCGAACGACTAGAGGGACTGCGCTGTCTTGCCGCCCCGGTCAAGGCCTCGTCGGGCGAGGTGTTGGGTGCGATCAGCGTCTCGGCCCCCGCGAGCCGCGTCAGCGACGAGGACCTCTACGAGGCGCTCCCCGAACGTGTCCTCAGCGCCGCTAACGTCGTCGAACTCAACATCAACTACTGAACTCTGTTTTCTATTTCAGAAAACACCGCTCGGACAGGGAGACGGCGTTCTGCTCACACCCACCGCCTGTTCTGTTCTCTACACAGCCCCCGTTACAAACCTAACAGTGTAATCTTCTGCTGACGAACGGTTCCTCGGTGTTCTGATATAGAGAAATTCGTTCTCGCCGTCACGGCGTGACGGTATCTGCGTCACGGCTGGTGGCGGCTCGTGACGAGTACGGTGGTCGGTGTGTCGAACCTGCGGCCCAATACGGGTCGCAAGGAGGAGAGCGGCGTCAGTCCGACGTCGTATCCCCTTCGCTACTGGTCGCCCGTGCCCAGCCGTAGGCCTGCCAGCCGCCGTCGGCGTAGAGCACCTCACTGGTCACGAAGCCGGTCTGCGCGACTTCGTCGGCGCGCTTCTGTGAGCGAGAGTTGACGACGACGTTCGCACCCATCGCCGAGGAAGTACTCGAGGTTCGACCAGAGTTCGCCTTCGCTGATGTCGACGGGGTAGTCGGGTGCGCGTTCGGACTGCTCGTGGCAGTAAGCGGTCGTCCGCGAACCGCCCCGCAACGGAACCGAGCCGGCGGTGTGAATCACGCCGCCGGGGTTCTCCGTCCAGACCCAACGAGTAGATGCCGATGCCGATGTCGATGCGACCCATGTTCCGGAGCAGTCGCTCGACGGTCGCGATCTCCTCGTCACGGTCCTCCCGACCGAGCACAGTCTTCGTCGTCGGTCGGTTCTCGGCTACTCGCTCGGGTGGCGGGTCGGCCGTGGTCAGCTCATCCGCGTGGTCACGTAGCCCGGGAAGTTGAGGATGAGTCGTTGGGTCGTGTCGCCGAAGACGGCCTTCCCCGTCGGCGACCGCGGGTTGCCGAGCGTGAAGACGTGGTCACAGTCGTGTTCCTCGGCGATGTCGACGATGTGGTCGGCCGTCCGCTCCTCGACCACGTCGGCGACGATGGTCCACTCGACGTCCATGTCAGCCAGCGCGTCGTTCGCGAGTTCGCGGGCGAACGTGAACGCGACGCCGAGCGCCTGGTCGTCGCCGTACTCTCGGTTCTCCACTCGCCCGATCTCGTCGAGCGTCTCGGCGGTCTCTTCGTACTGTTCTGTGGTCAGCGGCGAGTAGAGCACGAGTTCGCTGTCTGCGCCCTTCGCGTACATGGCTGCCTCACGGAGCAAGTCGGCACAGGCGTCTCTGTCCTCTAATACGACGAGTGCGTCCTCCATATCCCCGTGTTCGACAGCCCCCTATATAATTACTCGGTGATTCACGGGGAGTCGAGTCCGAAAAAGTCGTCGTCGGGGTGGAAACCGTCGTGGTGAGGTGGCGTGACTGGGGGTGCCGGCGCGGGACTGTCGCCGACGGGGTGGTGTGTCGGTCGTGCGTCACGCGGTCGGTCGTACTCAGTAGTTGTCGTAGACGGTCTTCTCGATGGTGTAGAAGTCGAGGCCAGCGTCGCCCTGTTCGCGCCACGTCTCCGAGGAGGAGCGCTTGAAGCCGCCGAACGGGACGTGGAGTTCGAGACCGGTCGTCTTCTCGTTGACTTTCACGACGCCGGCTTCCGCCTCGTCGACGAAGCGGTTCGCTTCGGTGTGGTCGTCGGTGACGACACTGGCCGAGAGACCGTAGTCCACGTCGTTGGTGACGGCGAGTCCCTCCTCGAAGTCGCTGACCTTCAGCACGGCGACGACCGGGCCGAAGACCTCCTCTTGGGCGATTCGCATGTCACTCTCGACGTCGGTGAAGACGGTGGGTTCGACGTAGTAGCCCTCCTCGACCGCCTCACCTTCGGGTCGGCCGCCACCTGCGGCGAGTGTCGCGCCCTCGTCTTTCGCGATTTCGATGTAGTCGAGTGTCCCCTCGAGTTCGCTCTCGCTGGCCTGCGGCCCCATCTCGTGGTCGTTGCCGGGGCCGACGTCGATGGACTCCGCTCGGTCGACGAGTTCCGCGACGAAGTCGTCGTAGACGTCCTCGTGGACGATGGCGCGCGAACAGCCGGTACACGACTGGCCTGTCGTCCCGAAGGCGCCGGTGGCGACGATGTCGGCCGCCTCGGCGGGGTCGGCCGAGTCGGTGACGAGCGTCGGGTTCTTCCCGCCGAGTTCGGTCTGGACGCGCTTGCCCGCGTCGGTCGCCTGTTCGTAGACCATCTCGCCGACGTGACTGCTACCGGTGAAGGAGACGGCGTCGGTGCCTTCGTTCTCGATAAACTCGTTGCCGACCGTGCTGCCGGGGCCGGTCACCACGTTCAACACGCCGTCGGGCAGACCCGCCTCATCGAGTGCCTCGGCTACGTCGAGGACGACACCCGGGGCCTGCGACGCCGGCTTCAGGACGACCGTGTTACCCGCGGCCAGCGCCGGCGCGAGCTTCCAGACCGGGATGGCGATTGGGTAGTTCCACGGCGTAACCAGGGCGGCGACGCCGACGGGCTCTTGGCGGATGTAGAGGTTCTTCCGGCGCCCGCTCGGCGACTTCGTCGTCCCGCCGAGGTCGGCGGCTTTGGTGGCGAAGTAGTGGAAGATGTCGATGGCGCGCTGGACCTCACCGGCCGCTTCGGGGCGCGCTTTGCCCTCTTCGGCCACCAGCGAGTCGGTCAGTTCCTCTTTCCGCTCTTGGAGGATAGTCCCCGCCTCTCGGAGGATACGGCCGCGCTCCGGTCCGGGTGTCGTCGCCCAGTCGTCTTGGGCGTCGACGGCGGCGTCGACCGCCTCGGCCGCGTCGGCGGCGCTGGACTGTTGGTAGCGCGCGACGACTTCGCTCGGGTTCGCGGGGTTCTCGACGTCGATGGTCTCGCCCGTCTCCGAGGAGACCCACTCTCCGTTCACGTAGTTGGCTCTCGTCTCTGTCATCAGCCACGTGTTCACGGTTCACGCATACTACTCTTACGGTTCCCCAACTACCTGCCGACTGCGACTCTCACCCCGTCCACTACACTTTTGCCACTCGCCGAGTACCCTCGTAGTATGTCACTCGACGACCTACTGCAGGGTGTCCGCGCCCGTGACTGGGAAGCACTGGACTCCGGAACGCTCAGACTCGCCATCGTCGGCCTCGGCTGGTGGACCCGTCAACAGGCGATTCCGGCCATCCAGAACTCGAAGTTCTGTGAAGCGACCGTCGCCGTCAGCAGCAGCCACGAGAAAGCCGGCGAGACCGTGGCGGCGACACCGACAATCACGACCGGCCTCACCTACGACGAGTTCGTCGAGGGTGAGGCCACTGACGAATACGACGCCGTCTACATCTGTACGCCGAACGCACTCCATCTCCCCTACGTCGCCGCGGCCGCCGAACACGGTAAAGCCGTCCTCTGTGAGAAGCCCGTCGAGGCGACGCTCGAACGCGCCGAGGAACTCGTCGACACAGCCGAAGATGTGCCGCTGATGGTCGCCTACCGGATGCAGACCGACCCGCAGGTACGACTGATGCGGGATCTCGTCGCCGAGGGGGCCATCGGCGATCCGGTGGCCGTCCACGGCCACATGGGCCAGCAGATGCTCGACGTCGTCTCCGGGGACCCCGACCAGTGGCGGCTGAACCCCGACCTCGCGGGCTACGGCGCGACCGTGATGGACCTCGGCATCTACCCGCTCAACACCGCGCGGTTCGTCCTCGGGGCCGACCCGGTGAGCGTGACCGCCCAGATGCACTCCGAGGACGAGGCGTTCCGCGACGTCCCCGACCAACACGCCACGTTCACTATCCAGTTCGACGACGGCACCTACGCTGCCTGTACGGCGAGCCAGCACTCGCATCTCTCGGGGCATCTCCGACTCGTCGGTACCGAGGGTGAACTCCTGCTGGAACCGACGTTCCTCGGCGAGTCGCCACAGACGTTGACCTACCGGACGCTCGACGGCCGCGAGGTCGAACTCGACGACGGCCGTCGCGACGTCTTTGCCGACGAGATGACCGAGGAGTTCGACTACTTCGCCGACCACGTCCTGCGAGACGAGCCACTGACGCCCGACGGCGACCACGCGCTCGTCGACATGCGTTCGCTCGCTGCGATCTACGAGGCAGCCGAGACCGGTCAGGAAGTCACGCTCGACTCGCTGTGAGCGGTCCGAACCGATCGGAACGGGTTGTCTTGGCTCTGCGAAACGCGTCCTACGAACTGCCCTGTCGTTCGAGAATCTCGACCAGTTGATTGGCGAACTCGACCGTCCGGGTAGGAAGGCCGTATCTATCCGTCGACATATCGTAGTCGGCGAGTTCCGAGACCATCTCCTCGGTGTGTGACATGGTCGTCACCACCTCACGAACGTCGATTTCGAGGACGCCGTCGTCCGTATCCAGCCACGGCTGGGCCTGTTGTTTGTCGTCGTACTCGATGACGTACGTCTCGCCGCCGACAGCGTCGACGATGTCGTCGACGGTGCCGACCTCGATACGGGTGCCGTCGTCCTCACTGACCAAAAAGAGGGTGTCGTCCACGCACTCCGGAGTGTACCGTGTCATAGTATCGACTATGCTAGTGTGGGTAGTAATAGCTTGTCGGTGTCTCGGTGCGATGGCGATTCGGCTACTGGCCGAAATCAGGGCGAGAAAGAGAGCGGCCGCGCGCTCAGTGCTGTTCGAGGCCTTCGGGGTTCTCGGCCGCGCCGTCGAGCGGTTCGCTGTTCCAGTACGCGTGGTTCGGGTCCTCGCGGAAGCAGGCCGCGGCACCGTCTCCGTCGTCGAGTTCCGCCAGCTTCGGCTGCTCTTCGCGGCAGGCCTCACGCGCCACCGGACAGCGCGTGTGGAACCGACAGCCCGACGGTGGATCCACCGGGTCGGGGACGTCGATCTCGCGAATCGGCGGATCCTCGGCGTCCATCGCGTCGAGGTCGAGGTTCGGCGTCGCCCACCGCAACACTTCCGTGTAGGGATGTCGCGGGTCGTGGATGAGCCGCTCGGCGGAGCCGATCTCGACGATCTCGCCGAGATACATGACGGCGATGCGGCCGTCGCCGTGCTCGGCGAAGTACCGCGCGTTCGAGAGGTCGTGGCTGATGAACAGGAACGACGTGTCGAACTCAGCTTGGAGTTCGAGCATCAGATCCATGATGCCGATACGGAGACTCACGTCGACGGCGCTGATGGCCTCGTCCGCGAGGATGGCGTCGGGGTCCATCAACAGCGCCCGCGCGAGGGCGACACGCTGTTTCTCGCCGCCAGACAGCTGATGCGGGTAGCGTTCGAGGAAGTCGCCCGCGGGTGTCATCCCGACCCGTTCGAGCAGCGAGTGCATCCGGTCGCGACGCTCGGCACGGCCGATGTTCGGGTGAGTGTGGCGCAGCGGCTCCGTGAGGATGTCGGCGATGCGCCGGTTGGGGTTGAGCGCGCTGCCGGGATCCTGGTGGATGATCTGGAGCGCCGAACGAACCTCCTTGTAGGGGATGTCGGTGTTCCCGGCTTTCGCCTCCCAGATGTCGTGGCCGCGGTACTCGATCGATCCGCCGGTCGGCTTCTGGAGGCCGATCATCGTCTTGCCGAGCGTCGTCTTCCCACAGCCGGACTCGCCGAGCAGACAGACGAGGTCCTGCTCTTCGATGTCCAGCGAGATGCCGTCAACAGCGCGGACGACCGTCGGGTCCTGCGTGAACCGCTCGATGAGGCTCTGTTCCTCCCCGAAGTGGACTTCGACGTCGTCGAGCGACAACAACGGCGTGTCGCTCGTCGTCTCGAGAGTGGCCGTCGAACCGGCGTTCGGGCCGTCCGTCGGGTCGGAGACGAGTTGCTGGTCGAAATCCTCGGCCGTCTTGCCGAAGTTGAGCGGGATCTCTTCGCGGGCCTCCTCGCGGTAGTGACAGGCCGAGCGGTGGCCGCCCCCGCCGTCGACCGGCGAGAACGGCGGGTCGTCGGTCCGACACTTCTCGGTCGCGAGTTGACAGCGCGGATGGTAGCGACAGCCCGAGGGGACGTTGACGGGTGCGGGCCCCTCGCCCTCGATGGGTTGCATGTCCTCCAGCGGCGCGTCGAGGTTCGGTGTCGAGTTCAGTAGTTCCCGTGTGTACGGATGTGCGGAGTTGCCGATGATCTCGTCGCGCGGCCCGATTTCGGCGAACTGGAACGCGTAGATGATGGCCATCCGGTCGGCCAGCGACGCGACCAGCGGCAGGTCGTGCGTGATGAAGATGATCGTCAGGTCGTACTCGCTCTGGAGGTTGTCCAACAGTTGCAGAATCGACCGCTGCATCAGCAGGTCGAGTGCGGCTGTCGGCTCGTCCATAACGAGGACCTCTGGGTCGAGCACCATGCTCAGCGCGATGAGCGCGCGTTGTTGCATCCCGCCAGAGAGTTCGTGTGGGTAGGAGTCGAGCACGCGCTCGGGTTCGAGATAGAGGTTCTCCAGCAGTTCACGGGCGAACTCCATCCCCTCCGAGACGTTCTTGTCGTGGGTCCGCAGCGTCTCCTTGAAGTGCGAGCCGACCTTCATCGTCGGGTTGAACGAACTCATCGCCCCCTGGAAGACCATCGAGATCTCCTCCCAGCGGAACTGCCGCAGTTCCTCGTCGCTCATCTGGAGGATGTCGACGGTCGAGCCGTCCTTGCGGTTGTAGTGGATCTTCCCGGTGAGGAGCCCGGGATCCGGGACGGCGTCGAGCAGTGCGGAGGCGAACATCGACTTTCCAGAGCCGCTCTCGCCGACGATGCCGAGCACCTCGTGGCGGTCGATGGTGACGTTGACGTCTTCGAGGACGTAGGTGTCGCCTTCACTGTAAGTGACGTTCGTGTCCTCGATTTCGAGGATTGGGTCGTCGACGACCCTTTTCGATGCCGTGTCGTCGGTCGGTGACGTGTTCGTGTCTGTGTTGGTTGCCATGTTATTTACACCCACGCGGACGTGTTTTCGTTGTCGCTCTCCTCTTCGACGGACTCGGACTTACCGGTGAGGCGCGTCCGCACCCGCGGGTTGAAGATGCGATCCATGCCTTGACTGACTAGAATGAGCCCGAATGCGAGGCCGACGATGGCCACGATGGGCACGAGCAGCCAGTGGAGCGCTTCGAGAGTGAACAGCCCACCCTGGTTGTACGCGTTGTTCAGCGTGACGCCCCAGTTCTGTCCCGTGTAGGGCAGGACGCCGATGAAGTACAGCCCGACGGACGCGAAGATGGTGTACCGTGCGGCGAGCACGAAGTTGACCATGACGTACGGCATGATGTTCGGCAACACGTCCTTCAGGATGATCCGATGCGTACTCGTCCCCATCGTCCGCGAGGCTTCGACGTAGCTGGCCTCGCGGATCGAGAGGACCTGCGACCGGATCGACCGGCCGAGGCCGGCCCAGTAGTTGATCGTCAGGATGACGCCGAGCAGGATCGGGTTCTCCGGACTCAGCGCGATCGCTAAGATGATGATGAGCGGCAGTCCCGGAATCGCCATGAAGAAGTCCGAGATAGACGTGATGACGGTGTCGACGGTACCGCCCTTGTAGCCGGAGATGGTACCGACGACGATGGCGACGCTGGTCGCCCAGACGCCGCCCGCGAGCACCATCAACAGGATGAACGGCGTCGAGTCGACGATGAGCGCGAACAGGTCGACGCCGGACTGCGTCGTCCCGAGCGGATACTGCATGTTCACGAAGGGGGCGAGCAGCCGCGGTGCCTGGTTCGGAGCCGGGTTGCGCCACAGCCCGAGCACCTCGACGAGCGCCATCAGCAGGTAGACGCTCAGGATGACGATACCGAGTCGGGTTCGCACGTCGGACCACGCGACGACGGCGGGTTCGTAGATGCTCTGCTCGTAGAACTCCGCCAGTCGGTCGCGCTGGCTCATCTCGGCCGAAGAGGTCTCCGAGCGCCAGTCGATATCGTCCGGGGACGAGGAGTCGGTTTCAGTAACCATCGGAATCACCTGCGCTGATGCGGGGGTCGATGAGCCCGTAGGTCAGGTCCGCGATGTACACCGCGATGACGAGCGTGACCGTGATGACGAGGAAACAGCCCATCATCAGCGGGTAGTCGTTCGCGTTGACCGCGGAGATGAGGTAATAGCCCAGCCCGGGGTACGAGAAGATCTGCTCCAGGACGACGGTTCCGCCGAGACGGAAGCCGATGAGAAGCAACAGTCCCGTGTACATCGGGAGGATGGCGTTCTTCGCGACGTACTTCGTCGCGATACGGCTGTCGGGCAGTCCGCGTAGCCGGGCGACTTCGACGTACTCCTCGCCGAGCACCTGGATCCCGTTGCCGCGCATGTTGAGCGCGGTCGAGCCGACGCCGCCGATGGTGAACGCGATGATCGGCAGCGCGGCGTGGTGGAGCACGCTCAGGAAGTACTCCGCGCTGAGGGAAGCTTCGATCCCCCGTTCGACCGCGTTCCCGGTCGGAAAGAGGTTGAGCTGGAACGAGAGGAAGAACAGGAAGAGGACGGCGAAGATGTAGTACGGGACCGCCATCAGGAAGATAGAACTCCCCGAGGCGACCTTGTCGAACCGTGAACCTTCCTTGTACGCCTGAATCGCGCCGATGAGGACGCCGATGACGAACATCAGAACCGTCGACGTCACGACGAGAAAG
The DNA here is from genome assembly GCF_900114455.1 of Halogranum rubrum. GTDB lineage: Archaea > Halobacteriota > Halobacteria > Halobacteriales > Haloferacaceae > Halogranum > Halogranum rubrum. Next base: position 21,213 of record NZ_FOTC01000006.1, read on the forward strand.
ACCGTCCACGGCAGTGCACGCGCGAGGATTTCGATCACGGGTGCGTTCAGCGAGATCGACCGGCCGAGGTCCAACTGGGCCACGCCGATGAGGTAGTCGAGATACTGTTGCCAGAGCGGTGCGTCCGGCCTGATGTTCTGAAGCGCTTCGATGCGAGCGTTGACCTGCTCGGCCGGGACACCCTGACGGATGAGCTGGATACGCAGTTGCGTGAACGGGCCACCCGGGAGAAGGCGAATCAGCCCGAAAGTGAATGTCGCGACCGCGAGGATGGTCAGGGGGATTCTGACCGTTCGTCTGAGGTAGTAGTTCATTGTTGAAGTTAGTGGGTTTTTGGATGGGGTGTCTTATCCCTGGTACTGCAGTTCGCCCTCGTGGACCCACCAGAACGGGGGCCACTTGACCTGGCGGTTCGGGCTGTCCTCGCTGGCGACCGTCCAGTCGTCGTTGGTCACCCAGGACTGTTCGTACTTCGAGACGAGTCCGAGGAACGGCAGTTCGATGTGGTTGTGCCACGCTGCCTGCTGGACGTACGGCCGTGATTCGTCGTCGTTCGGCTGTCGAGCGATTTCCCGCGTGACCTCCAACGGGGTGATGGTCGTCTCCCCGCCGTCGCGACCGGGGATTGTCTGCTCGGACTCGGCCTTCTCGCGGTAGCCGTGACCGCCGCCGATGTCGGTCGCCCACAGCTGGTAGTACAGTGGGAAGTACGGGAACGACGAACGCGAGCCACCGGGCAGCCAGTATAACGAACCCATCTTGAAGTTGCTGTTGGAGTACTGGCTGAACCAGTCGTTCGTCGGCTTCGTGCTGATTGAGAAGTCGAAGCCGAACTCGTTGAGCTGGCTGACGACCGTCTGGGTCATCGTCGTCCAGTCCGTCCAGCCCGACGGCGAGTAGTACTCCCCGCCGAGGGTCTCGCCGCTACTGTCCTGCCAGGTGCCGTTCTGCTTCGTGTAGCCGGCCTCTTCGAGCAGTTGCGTCGCCTGCTCGGCTTGAATCTCGTCGGCACCGTAGGTCTCGAAGTCGTCGAACCAGTCGCCGAGCCAGTATTCTTGGTCACGCGGGGCGATACCACACGGCGTCGGGGCGACGAACTTCGTCTCTGGGCCCGCGTTGTCGACGATTGCCTGCCGGTTGATGACGTGGGCAACCGCCTGGCGGACAGCGCGCTTGCCGAAGTGCGGGTCGTTGTGGTTGAAGACGATGCCGTAACCCCACTTCGCCGGGATGTTGACCTCGACGACGTGGTCCGGGAAGCGGTTGGCGATCTCCGGGGGTGTGAACAGACTGGTCGACGCGTCCACCTCGCTGCCGGAGATGAGCGCCTGGTGCTGGGCGGTGTTGCCACCGTAGCTTTCGAGCAGGTAGGTCCCGAAGTTGACGTTGTCGGACTTGTAGAACTCGGGGTTGCGCTCGAACTCGAAGGCCTGCTGGTCTTTGTTGACGAACCGAAACATCCCGCTTGCGACGGGGTCTTCCCACGCCCACTGGAGGAACTCGGCTTCGCCCTTGTCGAGCCACTGTTCGTGTGTCTCTGCCTTCGTGTCGACGAAGAAGTTCGACAGCTCGAATTGGATTATCTGTGGATTCGTCGGCCCCGAAAGCAGGAGTCGCGCGGTCTTGTCGTCGACGATCTCGTACTCATCTAGATAGCCCCAGAGCGAACTCCCGGTCTTTTGGGCGAGTTGGAGTTGAACGTCGAAGTCCTCGGTCGTCCACTCGTCACCGTTGCTCCACATGAGGTCGTCACGGAACGTCAGTGTCACTTCCTGGCCGTCGATCTCGAGATCCGAGAGCGCCCCGAGAATGAACTCCGACTTGTTGAACGAGTACTTCAGGAACGGCGCGAAGACCGCCCGTCCGGCGGGCCACGCGAAGTTCTGACTCGCCGAGGAGTTGAAGTGCAAGTCGACCGGGTTGCCGGTGTAGGCGTTGACGAACGTCGCGTCGTTGACCGCGCCCCCCGAGTCACCCGACCCACTCGTCGAGTCTCCCGAGTTCGACCCCGAACCCGACTCGGTCGGATTGGTGTTTCCGCTGGAACAGCCGGCGAGTGCGGCGACGCCCGAGGCCCCGGCCGCTGCCAGCACCCTTCGACGACTGATGTATCTGTCGTACTCTTCCCGCCTGCTATCAGATGGCATAACATGGCGTAGTATTCTATAGTTGATTATAAACATTGTGTATTATAATGGGGTTATATCTCATGAAATATGCTCGAGATGGAACTTCTCCCTCGTCACACCGACCGGATTTAGTTCGAGAATCTGCCAATATGGTGTCGTGAGGAAACTGTGTGTCTCGGTACTGTCGGTTCCCGCCTCCTCGATCGTTCGGTCGAGGACTAGCGTTTTAGTCCCGGGTGTCGACTGCTCAGTCAGATACGATGAACGAGTACGACAGTTGCTGGCTTCGGTACGAGTGCGTTCCCGACGACCGTCTCGACGCGTACCGGCGTCGGTGTCGACACGCCTACGTCGCCGAGGAGGCACCCGAACTGAGTGCGGTCCGCGACGAACTCCGACGGGCGCTCCCGGCTCTCCTGGGAACGGATCCGCATCTGTGGCAGCATCCGCCGACGACGGCCGAGGGCTTTCTCGCCGTCGGCACGCCCGACGACATGGCGATGATCGCCGAGTCAGTTCCGACCGACGTCGTCGACGACCTCGCCGACGGCGGCTACCTGCTGAAGTCGGTGACGTGGAACGGGCAGGACTGTCTCGTCGTCACCGCGTCGACGGACCGAGGGTTGGTGTACGGGACGTTTCACCTGTTACGCCTCCTGAATACGCACGAACCCGTCGCCGACCTCGACGTACGCGAGGAGCCGGCTTACGAAAACCGCCTGCTCGACCAGTGGGACACGCCCTTCCACCGGTCGGTCGAGCGCGGGTACGGCGGCGAGTCCATCTTCGACTGGGAGCGACTGCCTGACCTCCGGCCGCGCTACGAGGACTACGCGCGACTGCTCGCCTCCGTGGGTGTGAACGGAGTCGTCTTCAACAACGTCAACACGACGAAGCCGGCGCGGCCGAGCGCGAACGTGGCCTTCGACGCCTTCGAGGGCTGGCAACTGCTCGAACCACGCCGACTGGAGGCTTTTACCAGCCTCGCCTCGGTGTTCCGCCGCTACGGGATTCGGCCGTATCTCTCGGTGAACTTCGCCGCGCCGATGCTCGTCGGCGACCTCGACACGGCTGACCCGCTGGACGAAGACGTTCGCGCGTGGTGGCGTGCGAAGGCCGACGAGATCTACGAGCTCGTCCCCGACTTCGGGGGCTTCCTCGTCAAGGCCGACTCGGAGGGCCAGCCCGGGCCGTACGACTATGGCCGCGACCACGTCGACGGCGCGAACGCTCTCGCCCGCGTGTTAGAACCACACGGTGGCCGGGTCTGGTGGCGCGCCTTCGTCTACGGCACCCACGAGGACCGCGCGGTCCAGGCCTACGACACCTTCGAGCCGCTCGACGGCGACTTCGCCGACAACGTCACCGTCCAGGTCAAGAACGGCCCCATCGACTTCCAGCCGCGCGAGCCGGTCTCGACGCTGTTCGGCGCGATGCCCGAGACGGACCTCGGGTTGGAGCTGCAGATTACGGGCGAGTACACCGGCCAAGGCGTTCATGCGACATACCATCTCCCGATGTGGAAGGAGATACTCGACTTCGACACCCACGCCGACGGGCCGGGGTCGCCGGTCGGGTCGCTGTTCCGCGACGACGGCGAGGGTATCGTCGGCGTCGGGAGCGTCGGCGAGGACCACAGTTGGACGGGTCACTACCTCGCGCAGGCGAACCTCTACGCCTTCGGCCGGCTGGCGTGGGACCCCGAGGCGTCGGCCGAATCGGTGACCGAAGAGTGGGTCCATCAGACGTTCGGTGCCGACGAGCAGGTCGGCGATACAGTGACTCGAATCCTCCACGACTCGTGGGAGGTCTGCATCGATTACGAGACGGGCGGACTCGGCCTGATGCACATGATGCACAACGCCGAGGAGTATCTGGAGAACCACTACGACCCCGCACCCGAAGAGTGGCCAGGCTACCACGGCGCGACCGAGGAGGGCATCGGCGTCGACCGGACGAGTACGGGCAGCGGCTACGCCGGCCAGTACCGCGACCCGGTCGCCCAGCGTTACGAGTCCGTCGCCGACTGCCCCGAGGAGCTCCTCTTGTTCTTCCACCATCTGCCGTGGACCCACGAACTCGACGACGGGACGACCGTCGTCCAGCGGCTCTACGACAACTGCTTCGCCGGCGTCGAGGAGACCAAGCGACTCCGCGCGGAGTGGCAGTCGCTCGACGGGAAGGTCGACGAGCGACGGTTCCGACACGTCGCCGAACGGTTCGACGAACAGGTCGCGCAGGCCGAACGCTGGCGTGACGTCCTCACGGACTACTTCTACAGTCACTCGGGCGTTCCGGACGAGCAGGGTCGCGTCGGCGACGACTGACGGGGGCGCTTACTCGACGAGGCCGAGAGGCTCTTCGAACTCCACGAGGACGCCTGCACGCTACGGCGTGGTCGGCGTCGCCGTAGGGAAACCGGAAGACACGCGCCGGCCAGTCGGCGCCGACCGTCTCGTAGATGTCATCGAGGAGTATCTCGGTCCACGCCACTTCCTCGCGGAATTTCGCCGGCGAGAACGATGGCGACATCGGCATTGTAACCGTCGAGCCGGAGTCGCCCGGCAATGGTGGGGACAACGGAAACGGTAACCGCCCCGGGAACTGAACCGACGACTGGAGGGTCGACTCAGCCGAGTCGGGACGTCGACCCGACCGCTGGCTTTTTTTAGTGTGTCTACGGACCACGTACCATGTCGAACACGTCGGTGCTGGTCGATATCGTCTGCTCGCAGCGCGAGCGGATCAAGATACTGCTCGCGTTGCTCATCGCATCGGCGCTCTTTCTCGGTCTGTCGGCGCTCTTCGTCGAACCGGGCGACCAGGCGTACCCCATCCTCGTCATCGACATCGTCCTCGTCGTCGTCCTGTTCGTCTTCTTCAGCGTGCTCTACTGGTACTGTACCAAGCGCGCGATGGACATGTGAATCGTCTCCGGCTTCCGGGTTCAGTTCTCACGGCTGTGCCGTCTCGACGATGAACTCGGCCGTGTCGGCCGCGAGTTCCCGCACGTCCTCGTCGTCGTCGGTCTCGGCTACCTCCCGGAGCGCCGGGACCGTCGACTCGTCGCCGAGATAGCCGAGCGCCCGGATGGCCCGCGCGCGAACGAGGCTGTGACCGTGATTCAGACAACCGACGAGTCGGTCGGCGACTGGCGCGACGGTCTCGGGGTGGCTCGTTGCGAGTTCACCGAGTGCGTCGACCGCACCGCCAGCGACCGAGGGGTCTACGTCGTCGAGGAGCGTGAGGAGGTCGTCGACCGCGTCGGCCGCTGCTTCGGGGTCGGTCTCGGCGACAGCAACGACGACGTTGACCAGGGTGCGACGGCTGGACAGCCACCGCTCGCGCTCGCCCTGTTCGTGTTCTTGGAGCGTCCGTCGGGTCACGGGGTCAGAGACGACCTCAGCGAAGTTCGGGGGGTTCTCGTCGATTTCGGTTTCGTGAATCGCCACGACGAGCTCTCGGACGTACGGGCTGACGAGGTCCGGTTCCTCGACGACGAGCGTCGCGAGGAGCTTCCCACCGGTCAGTTGGACGTCGACGAGTTCGGTGTCGAGCACACTCACGAGATGGTCGAGCCGGCCGTCGAGCCGCGTCGGGTCGGTAGCCGCGATAGTGTCGAGGACGCCGATGGCCCCCAGCGCGATGGCGACGTTGTTGTCGGCGGCCGCCGCGGCGACTTCGTCGAGGAAGGGGTCGACGGCGTCGAGGTCCTGGGCGGCCAGCGAGTCGAGGACTTCGACGCCGCGCTGGCGAACCAGCGGACTGGACGAGGCGAGTGCGGCGCGTATCTCCGCGTCGTCGACGTCGCCCGGCGTCGTCTCTTCGGGGGTGATACCGTCGAGTGGCTTCGACGAGTCCGTCGTCATGGCCCTACGATGCGAAGCGGGAGATAAATACGTGGGGGTTGCTCCGAGGCTCCGGAACCGTGACGCCAGTGCGCCGAACATCTCCCAAATATGATAAAAAATCATTTACTGGTCAAGTCGCAACAGAGAGAAGATGACGTCAGAGAACTCGCGCGGACTCTCGCGCAGAGCGCTGGTCAGGTCGGCGCTCGCCATCGGTGGGACGAGCGCCCTCGCCGCCTGCCAGGAGGCCGAACGGTCGCCGGACGCCGAGACGCCCGACCCGCCGGAGTATCCACGGGGCACCGACGACCGGTCGGCGCTGCCCGACCGCCAACACGCCTGGGACGACTATCTCGTCAACAGCGCCCACGGGACGGTGACTCAGAGCCAACACCAACTGCTGCTCGGCCTCTCTCACGAGGGGTCGGTGCCGCCGACGGAGGCAGAGCGCAGAGAGGTCGAGGACGCCTTCCGCCTCCTCGAACGCGCCTTCCAGTGGGGCAGCGGCCTCGACACGAGCGGTAGTATCAACAACGGACTCCTCTTTCTCGTCGGCTACGCGCCCCAGTATCTCGAACAGGTCGACATCGACCTACCCGAACTCCAGACGCCCGAGACGGTGCTGGAGGAACTGGGCGAAGACCCCTCGTTGGCTGCGAACTTCGACGCGCTCCTGTTGCTCGACAGCGACTACGCCTCGATCCTGCTCGCCGCCGAGGAGGCGCTGTTCGGGGAGAAAGAACAGCTCAACGGCGTCGACGTCGACAGCCGACTGTCGGGCGTGTTCGAGGTCGTCGAGCGTCGGTCGGGCGTCCTCGGCAAGGGCCGGCCCGCCCAGGAGATCGGTCACGAGGACATCCCGGAGGAAGCCCCGCTGTCGATGGGCTTCCGCGCGGGGTTCGACAACAGCCTACCGCCGGAGGACACTGCGACGTTCGACGAGGGGCCGTTCGCGGGCGGGACGACACTCGCCGTCTCGCGCATCCGCACCTCTCTCGACGACTGGTACGACCAACCGCACGAACAGCGGACGAAGGAGATGTACTGTCCGGCTCACGACTACGACGACGTGGGCGACATCGGAGACCGGATGGGTAGCCACAGCGGGATCACGGAGGAGAACGTCGAGAACATGGAGGAGTTGGCAGCCGAACACGGCATCGTCGGCCACGCCCAGAAGGTCGCCACGGCACGCGACGAGGAGTTCCAGACGCAGATTCTCCGCCGTTCGGAGGGCGTCGCCACCGACGACGTCGAGGGGTCGACGTTCAACTTCTCGTCGGTCCAAACAGACACCCGGAAGTTCGTCTCCGTGCGGAAGGCGATGAACATCGACGAGTACGACCTCGACGCCGACGTCCCTGACGACAGACACGGTATCGTCGACTACCTCGGGACGCTCTCACGGAGCACCTATCTCGTCCCACCGCGCGCAGACCGCGCGCTCCCGAGTCGACGATGACGGAACGGCCCGACCGAACCGGACGACCCAGACACCGACGAACCCTCACGCTCGCGACCCTCGCGCTCGTGCTTCTCGTCGTGAGCGCGGGCTGTCTCGGCTCGATGGGCGGGGCGAGCGTCGACACCGAGATTCAGTTCCGGGAATCGACCGAGTCCTCGGGGCTCGACTACCGAACCGACGGCGGCGGCGCGGGCAACGGCGACGACGGTATCTACGTTGCCGACTACGACAACGACGGCTGGCAGGACGTGCTGGCCGTCGGCGGCGAGCGCCCGGCGCTGTTCCACAACACCGGCGGCGAGTTCGCGCGCGTGGATGGGTTCCCGGAGTTCGGCGACGCGGTCAAAGGCGCGCTCTTCGTCGACTACGACGGCGACGGCTGGGAGGACCTGCTCGTCCTGCGCTCGCACGCCGAACCGGTGCTGTTGCACAACGACGACGGGGTGTTCGAACAGTCGGGAACCGACCTCGGCAACCTGACCTATCCGATGGGGGCGACCGCGGCCGACTACGACCGCGACGGCGACGCCGACATCCTGGTCTACCAGTCGGGCGACTGGGTCGACCGCAAGCCCGAGGGCTACTTCAGTCTCTACCAGTTCGTCGACGAGGACAACGGCAACCAGAACGTCCTTTACGAGAACACCGACGACGGCTTCGAGCGCGTCGAAGACTCGGGGCTGGGCGCGGCCGACCGGTGGAGTCTCGCAGCGAGCTTCGTCGACCTGAACGACGACGGCCTGCCGGACGTCCACGTCGCCAACGACTACAACACCGACGCAGTGTACCTCAATCAGGGCGACGGTCGCTTCGAACAGCGCGTCCTGCGCGGCAACACCTCACGCAACGGAATGTCCTCGGAGATCGCCGACGTGAACGGCGACGGTCGCCAGGACGTGTTCACGACGAACATCTACCTTCCGCTCGACGAGGTCGAGGACGACGAGCGCCACGAACGGCTCAGGCTGCTGTTCGGCAACGTCATCAAATCTGGACGGACGAAGGGTAACACCCTGATGCTCAACGACGGCTCGGGCAACCTGACTGACCGCGCCGTCGCCTACGGCGTCCGGCAGGGTGGCTGGGGCTGGGCAGCAAGCCTGACTGACCTCGATAACGACGGCGACCGCGACCTGATCCACGCGACCCAGTACGTCACTCAGATCAACCCCGACGACCCGCACTACACCTACCCGATGCTGTTCGAGCGCGAGGGCGAGTCGTTCGAGAGCCTCGATGCCTCCGAGCGCAACCTGACTGAACACGACGGCCGCGGGCTGGTGACGCTCGACTACGACCGCGACGGCGACCGCGACGTCATCGTCGCGCCCTACGACGGGACGGTGACGGTCTACGAGAACGTCGGCGTCGGTGCCGACGCCAACAGCATCGCGTTCCGCGTCGTCGACGACGCGGGCTCGACCGTCTACGGCGCGGAGGTCACCGCGACGACGCCCGACGGGGAGACGGTCGTCCAACAGACGGTGCAGTCGGACTTCCTCTCTCAAGAGAGCCGCGTCACCCACCTCGGCCTCGGGAGTCGCGAGCGGGTCGACCTGACCGTCACCTGGCCCGACGGAGAGGAGCGCACCTACGAGGACGTCGCAGCCGACCAGCAAGTACGACTCACGAGAGACGGCGTGGAGACCATCGTCGACTACGGTACGAACGAGTCGAACTGAGCGACGTCCGCACCACCTCTCGTTTTCGCGTCTCACTTCTCTGTCTGGCAGAATCGCTACCGACCCACAAGCTTTAGTATCGGGTTTCGGGATATACGAACGCAATGGTCGAGTACGCGAAGCTTAGCGACCCGAACGCAGAGTACACGATGCGGGACCTGTCGTCGGAGACGATGGGTATCACCAACGAACGCGGCGGCGTCCGCGACGCGGAGATCACGGATATTCAGACGACGATGGTCGACGGGAACTATCCGTGGATCCTCGTTCGCGTCTACACGGACGCGGGCGTCGTCGGCACGGGTGAGTCGTACTGGGGCGGCGGTGACACAGCTATCATCGAGCGGATGAAGCCGTTCCTCGTCGGCGAGAACCCGCTGGATATCGACCGACTCTACGAGCACCTGATCCAGAAGATGTCCGGCGAGGGCTCTATCTCCGGGAAGGCCGTCTCGGCCATCTCGGGTATCGAGATCGCGCTCCACGACGTCGCTGGCAAGTTACTCGACATCCCGGCTTACCAACTCGTCGGCGGGAAGTACCGCGACGAAGTTCGCATCTACTGTGACCTCCACACAGAAGACGAGGCTAACCCCCAAGCCTGCGCTGCCGAGGGTGAACGTGTCGTCGAGGAACTCGGCTACGACGCCATCAAGTTCGACCTGGACGTTCCGTCGGGCCACGAGAAAGACCGAGCGAACCGTCACCTCCGCGGCCCGGAGATCGACCACAAGGTCGAAATCGTCGAGGCGGTCACCGAGGCCGTCGGCGACCGCGCCGACGTCGCCTTCGACTGCCACTGGTCGTTCGCCGGTGGAAGCGCGAAGCGTCTCGCGGCGGCCATCGCTGACTACGACGTCTGGTGGCTCGAAGACCCCGTCCCGCCGGAGAACCACGACGTCCAGCGTGAAGTGACGTTTTCGGCACCGACGACGCCAATCGCAGCGGGTGAGAACGTCTACCGGAAACACGGCCATCGCCGACTCCTCGAAGAACAGGCGATCGACATCATCGCACCCGACCTCCCCCGCGTCGGCGGGATGCGTGAGACGCGGAAGATTGCGGACATGGCCGACACCTACTACGTCCCAGTCGCGATGCACAACGTCTCCTCGCCAATCGGGACGATGGCGTCCGCGCAGGTCGCCGCCGCTATCCCGAACTCGCTGGCCGTCGAGTACCACTCCTACCAACTCGATTGGTGGGAGGACCTGGTCGAAGAGAACGGCCTCATCAGTGAAGGTCGCATGGAGATTCCCGAAGAACCCGGTCTCGGCCTAACGCTCGACCTCGACGTCGTCGAGGAGCACATGGTCGAAGGTGATACGTTGTTTGATGAAGCATAGTTTCATCAAGTAGGAAAATCTCTGATTTTCCGTGTTCGACGAAGAGTAACTTCGTCGTGCTCACAGAGCCTCGCTCTGTGTTGTTCGACGAGGAGTGAAACGACTCGTCGAGCCAGAACATTTCTGATTCGTCGGTTCATTCAGGGCGACGATACACTTTTAGTGGTCTGTAATCATCATCGGGTATGCGGTACTATCGACTTCCCGGCGGAGAGCATCAGTCATCGTCCGAGTCACTCGTCGTCATCGACGACGAGGGCGACGCGTACGACCTGACGTCAGCGTCCGAGGACCTCGGTTCGTTCACCGAACTCGCGCGGGCGGCCAACGCCAGCAACCAGAGCATCGACGCCATCGCCCGCGACCGAATCTCCGAAGCGGACCAGCGCAACCTCGACGACATCGAAGCCAACGCCCTGCGGCCGGTCGTCCCGGACGAGGTGTGGGCGGCGGGTGTGACGTACAGTATCAGCGAGAAAGCCCGAAAGGCAGAGAGTGGAAAACCGGAGGTCTACATCGACGTCTACGAGAGCGAGCGCCCCGAACTGTTCTTGAAGGCGACACCCTCGCGGACGGTCGGCCCGTACGATTCGATCGGTGTTCGCGGCGACTCGGACTGGGACGTGCCGGAACCGGAACTAGGTATCGTTCTCCACCGCGGCGAGGTCGTCGGATACACCGTCGGCAACGACGTATCGAGCCGTGACATCGAAGGCGAGAACCCGCTCTACCTCCCGCAGGCGAAGGTCTACGACCGCTGTTGTTCCGTCGGCCCCTGCGTCTCGACTTCCGAAACCGTCGAGGACCCCCACGACCTGACGATGTCGCTCACTATCGAGCGCGACGAGGAGATTGCCTACGAGGACTCGACTTCGACGAGCGAGATGGCGACTTCCTGTGAGACGCTGGTCGAGTATCTCCGACGGCACAACACCCTCCCCGAGACGCTCGTGTTGCTAACGGGCACGGCACTCGTTCCGCCAGAGACGTTCACACTCGAAGAGGGTGACAGAGTCTCTATCGACATCGACAACATCGGTCGACTCGTCAACGACACCGTCATCGTCTGAGCGGCGCGACGACATCGACGAGAACGACATCGACGAGAACGAACCCGACGAAACCAAGCGATCCGTATACTGCACCCTGTCACCGTCGAACCTGAAAGAACTCGAGAACAGAACCGGTCGACTGCCGGCCGTGAGACCCCCTATTCGAGGGCCGTGACGTCCGTCTCGCTGAAGTACGTCCGGCCGTTCGACGGCACTTCTTTCGTCGCCGTAACCGCGAGCGACGCCGTCGACGTGATGTCGGCCGCGGAGTGGCCGACGCGGAACTCGTAGGGACCTTCCTCGACCGTGAGGTCCATATCCCGGTCGTGGTAGGCGAGTTGGTCGGCCGCGACTTCGAAGTCGACCTGCACCGTCTCACCCGCTTCGAGACGGACGCGCTCGAAGCCGACGAGTTCCTGGACCGGCCGCGCTTGGTCGGGGTTGACCGCGCGGGCGTAGAGCTGGACCACGTCGTGGCCAGCGCGGTCGCCGGTGTTCTCGACGGTCACGGTTGCCGTCACCGTCCCCGCGGGCGGCAGTTCCTCCGTCGACAGTGTGAGGTCGCCGTACTCGAACTCGGTGTAGGAGAGGCCGTGGCCGAAGGAGTAGAGTGGGTCGCTCTCGGTGTAGACGTACTCCTCGTTGGCCGTGTTGGGCTTGCGGTTGTAGTGAACCGGAAGCTGGCCGACACTCCGCGGGATGGAGACGGGCAGGTGGCCGCCGGGGTTGTGCTCGCCGAAGAGTACCGAGGCGACGCCCTCGCCGCCACGCTCGCCGGGCAGCCACGCTTGGACGACCGCTGGCACCGACTCGGCGATGGACTCGATGGAGTGGGGTTTCCCGCTGACGACGACGACGACGAGCGGCGTGTCCGTCTCGCCGAGCCGTCCGACGAGTTCCGCCTGAACGCCCGGCAGCCCGAGGTCGACCACGTCACAGCCTTCGCCGCTGGTGGCGACGCTCGGCATGTTGACGCGCTCTCTGTCGGAGTCCGAGAAGTCGACGGCCGAGCGGGCACCGACGAACGCGAGCGCGACGTCGGCGTCGCTCGCGGCGTGGGCCGCGGCGTCGAAGCCGTCCGTCTCCGGCCCGGTCGTCGTACAGCCCTGCTCGTGCAGGACGTCGAAGCCGTACTCCTCGCCGCGGGCGCGGAGGGCGTCGAGCGGCGTCGTCGCGTCGAACTCGACTTCTTCCTCGGGGTAGTGAGCAGGGTAGGCGTAGTCGCCCATGAGTTCTTGGGCGTCGTCAGCTTTCGGGCCGACGACCGCGACCGAGTCGGTGTCGTCGCCAACGAGCGGCAGGAGGTCGTCCTCGTTCTTCAGGAGCGTCATCGACTCGCGTGCCGCACGCGTCGTGAGGTCGTCCGCCTCCTCGGTGCCGAACGGCTCGGCGGCCGTCTCGGGGTCGACCGTCGCGTCGTCGAGGAGACCTTTCTCCGCCTTCATGCGGAGGACGCGACGGACCGACTCGTCGAGCGTCGCCTCCGAGAGGACGCCGGCCTCGACGGCGTCGACGAGATGCTCGCCGTAGCAGTCAGTGTAGGGGAGTTCGACGTCGATTCCGGCTTCGACGGCGGCGACGCCCGCCTCCTGCTCGTCGGCGGCGACGCCGTGTTCGCTGCGGAGGAACTCGACGCTGTAGTAGTCGGAGACGACGGTGCCGTCGAAGCCCCACTCGCCGCGAAGGACGTCGGTCAGCAGCCACTCGTCGCTTGCACAGGGGATGCCGTCGACGTCGTGGTAGGCGTTCATGACCGACTCGGCGTCGGCCGTCCGGATCGTCGCCTCGAAGGGGAACATGTGGGTCTCGCGGAGCTCGCGTCGGCCGATATTGACCGAACTGCGGTTCTTGCCGCCCTCGCCGGCGCTGTGGCCGACGAAGTGTTTGAGCGTCGCCGAGATGCCGTCACCGTCGCCTTGGAGCCCGCCGACGTAGCCGCAGGCCATCGCCGCGACGAGGTAGGGGTCCTCGCCGAACGTCTCCTCGACACGGCCCCACCGGAGGTCGCGCGCGACGTCGAGAACGGGCGAGAGCGCGTGGGCGGTGCCGATGGCTTCCAGTTGCTCGCGAATCGTCCCGGTGACCGTCTCTAACAGCTCGGGCGACCAGGTGCTCGCCATGCCGATCATCTGCGGGAACGTCGTCGCCTCGGGTCCCATGTAGCCGCTGAGACACTCCTCGTGTGGGGTCGCGGGGATACCGAGTCGCGTCTCCTCGCGGAGATACGTCTGAAGCTCGTTCGTCCGCTCGGCCGCCTCGCGCGGGGGGAGACTCCCCTCGCCTCCGATGCGTGTCAGATGGCCGATACCCGCCGAGAGATGTTCGTCGACCGCGTCCTCGTCGAGCGTGCCGTCGTCGGTGAGGAGCTTCTCGGCGTTGACCGACCCGAGCTGTGCGGCCTTCTCCGCGAGCGTCATTCGTTCGAGGAGGTCGGCGACGCGTCGTTCGATGGCGGGTGAGTGAACTCCGCCGTCTGAACCAGTGTGCATCATCATTGTTCACTCAATCCCGTGTCTTAACCGTTCGGACTGACCGACCGGCGTACGTCTGAAGCGTGTCGCCGTGGGCACGAGCCTCGACTGTAGAGCAGTTCCCAACGAGAGAACACGCGTCGATAGCCGAGAGCGGACGACGCGGTGGGGTAGCCACAGGCTGAAAATACTGAGTGACACTGAGAGGCCTCCACAAAACCAAATTCGGCAGCCACCGAGACGTTCTGATTTAGAGAACTAGGCGCCGTGAATGAGGCAACCCCCCTCGTCGCGTGCGTCGTAGCGAGTGACAGGGAGGGACCAGGAGAAACGTTACACTACTACGACTGTAATTCACCTCCCGCCTGAACAGGAACGCTCGTCCAGTCGGCGTGTATCGCGCCCGTCGAGCGCGTAGAATTGGTCGAGGACCGCGAATCGTGACCACGCGACCCGGGCATAGTTCTCTATCTCAGAACAGACTCGCGAACAGGAAGAACGCACCGGTGATAGAGGGGAACCGACGGACCAGTTGCCGATTCACTGAACTATAACTGAGAGAACGTCAGCCATGTGCTATGGAGTACACAACCCTCGGGTCTACCGGCATGGAAGTCAGCCGCATCTGTCTCGGCTGTATGAGCTTCGGCAGCGGGAGCGACTGGATGCTCGACGACGAGGAAGGCGCAGAGATCATCGAACGGGCCATCGACCTCGGTATCAACTTCTTCGACACGGCCAACGCGTACTCGAACGGTGAGAGCGAGGAGATTCTGGGCGAGACGCTCGCGGGCTACGACCGCGACGAGCAGGTCGTCGCAACGAAAGTCCGGTTCGACCCGGGGACGGACCATCCGAACGCCTCGGGGCTGTCGCGGAAGACGGTCGAACAGGAGCTAGAGAACTCGTTGGAACGCTTAGGGATGGACACGGTCGATCTCTATCAGATCCACCGCTGGGACGAGCAGACACCCATCGTGGAGACGATTCGGGCGCTGGACGACGCCGTCCGACGTGGAAAGATCCGCTATCTGGGGGCGTCGTCGATGTGGGCCCATCAGTTCGCCGACGCGCTCCACACCGCAGACAGGTTGCACGCCGAGCGATTCCAGACGATGCAGAACCACTACAACGTCGTCTACCGTGAGGAGGAGCGCGAGATGAACCCGCTGTGTCGGAACGAAGGCGTCGGGCTGATTCCGTGGGGACCGCTCGCACAAGGATATCTCGCGCGTCCACACGAGGAACTGTTCGAGACGGTGCGTGGCGACCCCGACCAGAAGCACAACCCGAACCCGGAGTATCGCCGTGCCGGCGGGACGGAAATAAACGAACGCGTGGCCGAACTCGCCGAGGAGAAGGGGTTGACGATGGCGCAGGTCGCCATCGCCTGGCTGCTGCACAAGGACGTCGTCGATGCACCGATCATCGGGACGACGAGCGTCGACCATCTAGAAGCCGCGGTCGAGGCCGTCGACGTGACGTTGAGCGGTTCGGAACTCGACTATCTGGAGGAACCCTACGAACCGGTCCCGGTCTTCGGCCACTGATGGGGGCGAGAAGAGAGGACGGAGCGACCTGCCACACGGTCGACCACCTGCTCAGTCCGCACCCCGCGGGACGAAATATCCGCATCGGTCGCAGACGAACTCGCTGTCGTAGAACTCATCGTGGACGGTAAGCGTGTGACTACACTCTGGGCAACGCATACACAACAAGCTGTCTACGACATCTACTTAATTCTAACTACGACAATCGTCGTATTCGTGCCAATGATTCGTACCGGGTGGCAATACTTTCACTAACATCGTCTTTTGTGTATGTCCAGTACAGAGGAGTAGACGGCCCGAGACAGAGGGCCATGTGTGAGTGTCTCCAATCATTACACCCTCACAGCGTCGACGGGAGGAACACGTCTGTCCCCACCGCTCGTGAACAGTCCTCTCGTGGCCGTTTTCTGTGGACGAGCTCTCTCACCGACGAGCGTCGCCGTCGGCCGACCGGAGTCACCCGCCACGCTCGTCGCGTGGCTCGAAGACGAACCGCGTCTCGTTCGTGACGACAGCACCGTCGACAGTATCTTCGACGCGAAGTGTGATGTCGCGTGTCGTCCCACAGCCGCAGCTGACGAACTCCTCGAACTCGTCGCCGACCGCGACCGGACCACGCCGCGTGCGACAGAGATACGTGCGGTACGACTCCGCGCTGAGTGCCGTCGCGACCCGTTCCGTCGCCGGAGCGTACGAGAGGACGACCGTCGTCGCGGTCGCTGCATCCGCTCGGTCCGCTGGCGCAAGGGATTCTGACTGCCGCCCGTTCGCCTGTTCGTCGTTCATCGCCCGACCGTTGCCGTTCGGGAGGGATAAACGCCGGGGGCGACGGTCGAAACGTCGGCCACGTGAGTACGGGCGGTCCGAAGCTACTGCCCACAAGCGCCCGAGAACCCACGAGGACGAGAAACTGATACCTCCGGTACGCTGCCTTCGTCGTGCGATTATACTGCTCAGTATAACTCGTCGATTTGTCTCGGGGTCTCAGAGCTGCTGTCGGTGTTTTTGTCGCCGGCCGGCCGGGCACACCGGCACACCTCGTGGGCAGACTGTCGAGCGCCGAACTCTGCTCCGGGTAGCCGTCGCGGACGCCCCACGAGAGAAAGCCCGACACCCAGTCGAATCGGTGTGTACCGTCGTCGCCTCGATGTGGCCCTCGGCGCTACAGCGTCGGAGCCGCTAAATCCACTCAGGTTCGTGGAGATTGCTGTAGAACGGCTATCGGGCGAGACAGAACAAGCTATATATAATGTACGTTCGTGCGAAACGTATGGCCGGACCGAAGCATTCGGTGAGGGCGGTAGATCGAACGCTCGAAATCTTGGAGATAATCCAAGAGCTCGACGGGACCGGCGTCTCAGAGATTGCAGCCCGCGTCGACATCGGCAAGAGCGCCGTCCACAACCATCTGAGCACGCTGGAGAACCGAGAGTACGTCGTCAAGCACGGCGACGAGTACCAAATCGGACTGTCGTTTCTCGGTCTCGGGGCGTACGCACGGAACCGGACGGAGATCTACAAGACTGCACAGCCCGAGGTGGAGAAGTTGGCCGCAGAGACGGGCGAACTGGTCAACCTCATGGTCGAGAAGAACGGGCGTGGGGTCTACCTCTCGCAGGCGAGAGGAGCGAACGCGGTCCAACTCGACACCTACGAGGGAAAGCGCGTCGCGCTCCACTGCACCGCGCTCGGAAAGGCCATCCTCGCGTTCCGCTCCCGCGAGGCGGTCTTAGACGTCGTCGAGCGCCACGGGCTGCCACGGACGACGGAGAACACCATCACCGACAGGGACGAACTGTTCGAGGAACTGGACCGCACCCGGGAGCGGAAGTACGCCATCGACCGCGAGGAACGACTCAATGGGCTGCGCTGTCTCGCCGCTCCCATCACCGACGACCGTGACCGGAGTATCGCCGCGATCAGCGTCGCCTGTCCCGCACACCGAGTGGACGACGAACGGTTCGAGAACGAACTCCCCGACGCGGTGCTCGGGACGGCGAACGTCGTCGAACTGGAACACAACTACTCGTAGGCCCGCACCGGACGAACTACGCCTGTTCTCTCCTGTTCTCTATTGTTCTCTATTTCACTAGTAGACGTACCGTCCGACTCACACGTCTCGCGCCGGATCGTAGACGAACGAGTCGACGGCCGCAGGTGACGTCGCTTCCACACCGCTCGTCGCGTACGGCCCGACGTACACGCCGGTGAATGCCCCGGTGACTTCGGTCGCGAGATACTTCGAAGACGTGGTCGCCGCCACCACGTAGTCGTCCCCGTCGCAGTAGCCGAGTTTGTACTCCTCGGGCGTCGCGTCGACGCGGAGCGAGTGCTCGGAACCGTCGACCCGCTCGGTGACCGTCTCCGTGGCGTCGCCGATCCGCAGTCGGACGATAGCGACCAGAGTGCCGTCGCGGCGGGTGACACCGACCTCGTAGTGGTGACGCTCGTCGGCGACGACGGCCAGTCCGGCCTCCGCACCCTCCCCCGGGTCGAAGCTGACCCGTGTGTCGATCTGACAGTCGAAGTGTGCCTGTCGGCGACCGACGAACGTCGCGCCGGGGTCGTCGAGACTGTCGGTCCGTCCCCGAAGCGTCAGGCTCCCCGGTCGCTCGGTCAGCGAGTAGGCGGCGTCGTCGGGGTTCCGACGGTATTCGAACGCCGGGTCGAGAGTCTCACCGTCGAAAGTGGCTCGGGTCGCCTGTACCGGGGCGGCGGGGTCGGGTTCGGAGTCGTCGCCGGGGAGTGTGTCGACGGTCATCTGAGGGGTCACGAGGTCGCCGCCATTGACGACGGGCCAGCCGTCGACCCACTCGACGGGTGCGAGAAACGTCTCGCGGCCGAGCTGGTGCCACCCGGGATGGCCCCCCTGTTGACGGATGCCGAGGAAGATGAGCCACCACGAGCCGTCGGGGGCGCTGACCATGTCGCCGTGGCCGGCCGCTTTGATGGGTTGCATCGGATGACCACGGTGAGAGAGAATCGGGTTCGAGGGGCAGGGCTCGAACGGCCCTGTCGGACTGTCACTCCGAGCGGCGACGACCATGTGGTTGACGTGGGTGCCGCCCTCGGCGGTGAGCAGGTAGTAGGTCCCATCGATCTCGTAGAGGTGGGGTGCTTCGGCGAACGTCCCCTCGATGCCGCGCCAGATTTCACGCGGCTCGCCGACCGCACCCGTATCGAGGTCGACAGTCGCCTGCTTGATCGTCGTCTCGGGGAGCGTCGGCCCGTGGGCGTAGGAGAGATACGCAGTGTCGCCGTCGAAGAAGAGGTCAGGGTCGAAGCCGGGCGCGTCGAGCCGTGTCGGTTCCGACCACTCGCCCGCGGGGTCGTCGGCCGTGAGGAGGACGTTACCCTGTCCGCCGACGTCCGTCGTCACGAGGTAGAAAGTTCCGTTGTGGTGGCGAAGCGTCGGCGCGTAGATGCCGTCGGAGCTGTCGGTCTCGCGAAGGTCGAGTTGGGACTCGCGGTCGAAGCAGTGGCCGACCCGCTCCCACGAGACCAGGTTGTCGCTGCGGTACAGCGGCACGCCGGGAAAGTACTCGAAGGAACTCGTCGCGAGGTAGAACGTCGAGCCGACGCGGCAGACGCTCGGATCCGGATGTGTCCCCGGGAGAACGGGGTTGTGATACTCCATATCACGGCATCCGCTCCGTTGAGAGTAAAGCTTCGGGTCGTCGCAACGATTTGGGTCGTCGCGTCGACAGCCACCCGAGCGAGGAGCGTTTTGCGGGCGTAGCTTTTTGGCGCTCTTGTGTGCACATGGAGACGATGCCGTCCGACAAGTCATTGAGACAGACAGCCGACGAGCGCGGGTTCAACTTCGGTGTCGCCGTCGACCCCGACGCGCTCCGTAACGACGTGAGCTACCGTGCACGCGTCCGCGACGAGTTCAACACGCTGACGCCGGAGAACGCACTGAAGATGGGGCCGCTCCGTCCCAGCCCGGAGACGTACGACTTCGGCGACGCCGACGCCATCGTGAACTTTGCGCGGGCGAACGACATGGATGTACGCGGTCACACGCTGGTCTGGCACAACCAGACGCCGACGTGGTTCCAGCCGTGGGACTACACGGACGACCAGCTCGAACGGTTTCTCCGCGAGCATATCCAGACCGTCGTCGGCCGCTACCGACGGACGGTCGACGTCTGGGACGTCGTGAACGAGGCCGTCGCCGACGACGGGACGATGCGCGAGACCGTCTGGTACGACGCCATGGGCGAGACGTATCTCGACCGTGCCTTCGAGTGGGCCCACGAGGTCGACCCCGAGGCTGACCTCTACTACAACGACTACGGAGCCGACGCGATCAACGAGAAATCAGATGCCGTCTACGACCTGCTCGAACGGCTCCTCGACCGTGGCGTCCCCATCGACGGTGTGGGACTCCAGCTACACGCGCTCGGCGAGTGGCCCGACTGCGAGTCCATCGCGGAGAACATCCGACGGTTTCAGGCGCTCGGGCTCGACGTCCAGATCACCGAGATGGACGTGGCCTTCCCCGCCGGCGAGGCCCCCGAGGATGCCCTCCAACGGCAGGCGGCGTTCTACCGGGACGTCGTCGAGGTCTGTCTCGATACCGGCGTCGACACACTCGTCACGTGGGGGGTCGGCGACGCGAATTCGTGGATTCGGGTTTTCCGAGACTTCTCGGAGCGGTACACGGGTGACCCGCTGCTGTTCGACGACCGCAACCGGCCGAAGCCGGCCTACGACGCCGTCATAGACGCGCTCGACGGCTGAGTTCGGTAGCGCCGTCGGTCGTGGTACTGTTCTCGCCATTGTCGCTGCCGTCACGTCGTGCGCGACGTCGACCGAAGACGGTGCCACCGTCCAGCAGTGGGCCTGGAGCGGGGACGGAAACAAGCTCTGGACGTTCGAGTCAGTCTGAGAACGCCCACGGCCGAGCACGTCGTCACGGCCTTCCGTGGAGAGGTCTCGAACGGCGCTTTCTGTGGATTCTGTCGGTCTACCGCCCCAAGACGAACTGAGCGGAGTGTCGACCACGTCACTCTGTAGTGCCGGCCACCGGACGGAGACGTGCCGGTCGATTATCGGCGAGGGTCGTACCGCTTTTTCGCCGGCTGTGTTCCCTCACAGAGAAAGCCGTTCAGTGTGGGAGCTGCTTACAGCTCTCGCTCACGACGACGAGCCACTGGCGTGCAAGCAGCTGGCGGGGTCTCTGGAACTCCGAGTCTATGGACCTGGCCGGGTGCGTCGGCAGCGAATCCGGTTCGTGAGAGCCGAGAGTTGTTCACCATGAGACAGGCGCTGTTCAGTAAGAAGCGAGGGTCGTTACGCTGCAATTCGGATGGTGAACCGGCGCTCCAAGTTACAGGCTTAGATTTGTAATGTAGGGGAGCTCCGAACTACCAAGCAGCGATTTGAATACAGAGTACATTGGATTTATCGAGCCCGTTGCCGTCTAAACGGACCAACAGGTGTCTGAAGAGAGAACTAACATAACGGGGGCGACGAAGTCGAGACGACAGAGAGTAAACAGGCTCGACGAAATCGTGTCTAAGACGCCCCGAGGAAGAGAAAAAGGGGCGTAATCGTTGGGGCAGTAGTCCTATTCTGTTCGACGAGGTGACGGTCGTGGGCCACGCCGCTCGACAAAGGGGATGCCGTGCTCTCGGCTCAAGTCGGCGGCGAGAGCGGTCCTGACGAGCCACCGACGGCTCCGTGTCTATCGGAACCGTCGATAGGTGATGGCGTCAGCAGCGATGAGATTCGCACCCGACGAAGCGAGTCTATTAGTCCAATAAATTTCATACACAACATCTCACCTCCAAGATGGATAACCCATCGAGGGCCCGGTGGACGGACGCCAACTCAGGAGAACAATCAGTTAGTGACTCAGAACGCTCACGCACGAGTGAGCCATCGGATAGCATTCGCAATCAACGAGCGGACGTCTCCGTTCGTGAGAGAGGCCTCGTCGTGACCGAGTGAACAGTAGAAGACCTTCCCTTCCTCGTAGTTGTGCGTCCAGACGACGGGCATGTCGGCGTGGTCGGGATGGTCCATACGCGCGAGAACGCGAACATCGTCGTCTACGTCGAGGACGTAGGGTTCATCGTAGACACGGAGGTCGCTCAGGTTCGCCGTCACTGGATGGAAGTGATCGACGATACGGACGTCGAACGTGGTCTGTTCAGGGTGGGTGCGGAAGTGCCCACCGACGAGTTCACGAAGTGCCGAGAACGGTTCGTCGCGATGTGTGATGTGGGAGTCTGGGTCGTCGCTGACGATGCTCGTCAGGTCCGCAGCACAGTGTAAACCGAGATACCCACCACCCTCTTCGACAAACGTGAGAAGCCCTCTCTGTTGAGCGTCAGTGAACGTGCTGTCAGTGAGGTAGTCTACCACTGCGTCGTACTCACTGAGGTCAGTGAGACTCTCCTTCTCCGTCGTGAGCGTCACATCGAACGCGTCGGGAATCATGTCCGCGATCAGCGAGCCGTGTACCTCGAATCGATGGAAGGGAAAGCGATTCCCGCCGATCACCAAGACGTGCCGTGAGTTCTCCATACCGACTGCTCGATTGTCACGAGATTAGCTTTTGTGGTCGGCTCCCCGACCCAAACGTTAAGCGATAGTCTGTAGCCATCTCTTGTACGATGGCCTCTATACCGACTGGCGTCCTAGGGTGTGGAACGATCAGCGACAGGTACTTCGACGCCGCAGAGCGTTTCGACGAGTACGAGATCGTGGCGTGTGCGGATATCGACGAAGAACTCGCTCGGGCGAAAGCCGAGAAGTACGATTTAGAGCCCCACGACCCGGAGGGGCTTCTCGATTCAGCCGTCGAGATCATCGTGAACCTCACACCGCCGTCGGTACACGCGGAGACGTGCGAACAGGCTCTCGACGCTGGAAAGCACGTCTACGTCGAGAAACCGCTCGCACCGAGTCTCGCCGAGGCTCAGCGCATTCTCGATAAAGCGAAAGATGCCGGGCGACGAGTAGGGGCCGCCCCAGACACGTTTCTGGGGGCTGGTCTACAGACGTGCCGGCGAGTGCTCGACGAAGGACGGATTGGCGATCCGATCGGCGCGACCGCCGTGTACACCTCGTCCGGCCACGAGTCGTGGCATCCGAATCCCGACTTCTACTACCAAGAGGGAGGCGGCCCACTCCTAGATATGGGGCCGTACTACGTGACGGCGCTCGTCTCCCTCCTCGGTCCGGTCGACCGTGTCACCGGGTCGGTAACACGACCACACGACGAGCGGACGATTACGAGTGCCCCCCGACACGGCGAGAAAATCAGCGTCGAAGTCCCGACCCACGAGACGGGTATCTTAGAGTTCGCCGATGGACCGGTCGCGACGATTACGACATCCTTCGACGTCCAAGACTCGACGTTACCTGAACCGACCTTCGAACTCTACGGAACCGAAGGGACGCTCGCACTCCCGGACCCGAACCACTTCGAAGGACCCGTTCGCGTCTCGACACACGATAGCGATGGTTTCGAGGAAGTCGAACTCACGCACGAGTATACGGCCGGACGCGGTGCGGGGGTCGCCGACCTCGCTCGTACGATCCGCGACGGCGAGTGGAGCCATCGGACGAGCGGTGATTTCGCGACCCACGTCCTCGAAGTCCTGACGAGCGTCCGTGCTGCTTCCGAGCAGGAAACCCATCTCACGACCGATCGCACCCCAGAACGGCCGGAACCACTTCCACAGACGTTCCCGAACGAGTCTTCGAGACCGTCTCTCGATTGAACTGTTTAGTGTCTCTACTCGAAGTCGATACGGCCGAAGAAGCGCGGAGAGTGATACACCGGCGTCGGGAGGCCGATACGGTTCCACGTCCCTTTCGCTTCGTCCGGGACGCCACTCCGATAGAAGTTCCCGCGCCACACCGTCTCGGAGTCGGGTCGAAGCGAGAGGTCGGTGAGCGAACGGAGCGTCGACCAGGGAATCCGTGCTGCGAGCCACCACGAGACGTCGTCCGGCGAAGCGGACTTCGTCGGCCCGGGGACGGACGTCTCGACGGTGACCGAAGCAGCAGCGGCGGGAGAGACGAGACTGCGACCGATTTCGCGTTCGCGCCAGTTCGGTTCCTGCCACGCCAGTTTGAACGTCCCACAACAGTTCGCCTCGAAGTTGAAGTAGTTCCCTGGATCCTCGTTCGTCGCTGGGGCCGGCGTGGCGAAGAACTCGACGGAGCTATCGGCGAACGTCGGCCCGTTCAGTTCGGTTACGTCCGCAGTTATCTCGGTGTCGTCGGCGTGAAACTGGAGGTAGAGAGCCTCCGTATCGTAGAGGACGCGAGCGGTCGTCGATGGACCCGGTTCGTCGCCCCACGGATACTGGTCGAGTCGTGCTACGCGTGCGTGCTGCCACACCGTCTCGTCGACGTCGCCGGTCAACGGCACCGTCGTCTCCGCGTCGACGCGGCGAACCTCGTACGCTGTCATGGACGACAGTACCAGAGTCGTCCGCAATAAGCTTCCGGCGCTCTCCCGACGGTCGAGCCGGTTCGCGACGGTGGCGACAGATCTCACACAACTGTGGCAACGACCGGCCAAAGACGGTCGCAGCGGCAGGTTCAGATTCCGCCGGTCGGTGTCCGACGGTCGCCCACCGGTGTCGGAAGGGCGGTTCGCTCACCGTCACGAAGTACCGTCGCGAGGTGGAGCAACGCCAACGGCCGTGGGTCGTCGAGCAGAATCCGCCCGCGTTCGTCGACGAACGCTCCGGCCGAGTCGTCGAAGCCGGTCGCGTGCAGTTCGCGACCGACGGTCGCAGCGGCTTCGAGATAGGGGTCGCGACCAGTGGCTTCGTAGAGTTCGAGGAGACCGTACAAGGTCGAGAAATCCAGCGGCTCGGCGGTGTCAGTCGGGTGAATCTCTGGCGAACCAGCTTGCGGGCCGAGATGCCCTAAACCGAGACCGCGGGCGATATCCAGAACCATCTGCCAGCAGACCGAGTCACCCGTAGCTCGATACGCTTGTGCGTACAGCCAGAAGAAGTCGGAACCGGCTTCGATGGGGCCGACGATGCGTCCTTTGGGTCCGAAGTATCCGTCGCGACGGCAGACGAACCCCTCTAAACTGAACCCGTCCGTGAGCATCGGTTCGAAGTCGTTCGTCTCGGGCCGATACGCCGCTTGACGCCACGCACGAAGCTCTTCGACCGCCCACTGCGTAAACGACGTGCCCCGCTCACCGAGTCGTTCGCCGAGCGTCAACTGTTGCCGTTGGACGATTGGTCTCGGCCGAAAGAGCGTCCCCTCGTACACGAGGTGATCCCCGTGGATGTACGGAGCAAACTGATACTGGGCACGGTCACCACGAATCGACGGGCCGTCACAGTAGCTCGGATGCTGACTGAACTGATAGCCGCTGATTCCCGGCTCTTGTCGCGTCTCGACGTACCGTCGAGCCAGGTTCTCGCTCCACGCCAGTGGTCCGTCGTCGTCGGTGAGGGAAGCGAGTACGCCCGCCGCGTAGTAGAGGTCACTCCCCGTATTGACGAAGGTCAATCCGTCGCCCCAGAAGAAGACGTCACCACCCTCGTATTCGTGGTTCCACGGCGACGGTACCTCAGAGGTGGCATCCACGTCAGGTTCGTCGGTCCACGCCCCGTGTCGATTGAAGTCGAGCGTCTCCCACTCTCGGACGTGAGCCTCCCAGAACGTCTCGATGAACTGTCGCGTACGCGCTTCGTCGACCTCCCAGAGGAACTCGTAGAACGGATACTCGAACTTCAACTCGTGGCTGTCTTTGTGGACGACGACCTCGTCCCTATCGAGGTCGTAAGCGGCGTGGCCGCCCCAGTAGACGAGTCCGGCGTCGTCGGTCAACTCGTCGAAGACCCAGGTGACGATGGTCGCCGCCTCCTCGGAGTACTCTCTCGTTCCGGTGAGACGAGTGAGGCCGACGAGTACCCGGAGGAACTCCTGTTGGAATGCGAAGTTCGAGAGTCGGCGGTCGCCGTCGACGTCGCGCGCGTCGTACGGGAGCGCCTCCATCGTCTCCCCGTCGAGAGCGTCGGCCAACAACGGCGTTCGTTCGTCACCGTATCGGTCGCGTCCGTGTTCGACAACGGTGTCGGCGTGGGTCCTGATGGAGTCGACGAGCGTCGCTGGTAGTGTCACGGGTTCTCTAGCAAGTAGCCCACGTACGGAAACATGAACTTTCGGGTCGGGTTGGGTAATCCCGTCTTGACGTCGTCGGTCGCGTCAGTCCGAAAGATGGTTTCTAGCGTCGCGCGGAGACGATATCTCTAGTCGATATTGCCACAACATTTATGCACTATTGGTATCACCTTTTCGTCGGAGTTCACACAATGAAGTCCAACAGACGGACGTTTCTGCGAGCGATCGGAGCGGGGAGCATCGGCACTGCCGCGTTACCGCTATCGGGCGGGACTGCTACGGCGGCAACGATAATCACGATTCAGGGAGGAGGTGCGGACATCTGGAACAGAGAAGACGCGTTCCACTTCTACTATCAGTCGCTGACAGGTGACTTCGACGTGGTGGTACAGAACGCCGAACTCGAACGGACCGACGCTAACGCGAAGACGGGACTCATGGTCCGAGAGTCGCTCGACGCCGACGCGAAGAACGTGATGCTTCGCCGAACGCCCGACGGGATGGTCTCGCTCCAGTGGCGGCCGGAGGCGGGCGCAGACACGCTGAGTACGACCTCGGGCGGCGAAGACGAGAGCGACGTCGAAGGGGGCGGTATCGAAGCCGATTGGGTACGGCTGAAGCGGAGCGGTGACACTGTCGAGGCGTACGGTTCCACGGACGGGAACGACTGGACACGAATCGCACAGCTCGGCACAGAGAACCTCGAACTCGGATCGAGTACGTACGTCGGCGTGCCCGTCACGAGTCACAAGGTGGGGACGCTCTGTACCGCCAAACTCCGCAACCTCTCTGGAATTTCACCCACGACCAATCGAGACATCGGCGAGATAGAGGTCGCCGGAAGCGTCTCCGTCGAAGAGGGTGTTCCCCTCGTCTCGACCGGGTCACCGACGGACGTGACCTCGGGGTCGGTGACGCTACGCGGAGAACTGACAAACTTCGGCGGCGCAGAGACCGCCGACTGTTACTTCGAGTATCGGGAAGTGCCGACGGAGTCGTGGACGGCGACGGCGACGCAGACCCGTTCCGAGACGGGCGAGTTCTCGGCTGACGTCGACGAGCTGACCAGCAGACGGTACTACGAGGTGCGGGCAGTCGCCGACGTGAGCGACGACGACGTGGCGACGGGGTCGACGCGTACGTTCGGGACGCCCAGTCGCTCGAACGGAAACGGCGGACACGGACCATCGAGTGTCTCGGCGTTCGATCCGGGTGACGGGTTTGCAGACGTCGCCCCGTGGCTCGACAACGACACACCGGTCATCAAAATCACCGAACCGACGCGTCGGCAACTCGAGGCGGCGACCAGCGTCGACGGACCACGACTCGTGGTCTTCGAAACCAGCGGTACGATCGACCTCGAAGCCCAACGGCTCACCGTCGGCAACGACCAGTTGTATCTCGCGGGGCAGACGGCCCCGTCGCCGGGAATCACGCTGATTAGGGGTGGTCTCTGGTTGACCGCCGACGACTGCGTGGTCCAGCACCTCCGCGTCCGACCGGGCGACGCCGGTCAGGACACGGGGTGGGAACCCGACGCCATCCAGACAGGCGACGGGACGTCGAACAACGTCATCGACCACTGTACCGGAACGTGGTCGGTCGACGAGAACATCAACGTCGGTTACGACACCACCGACACGACGATTTCGAACTGTCTGATCGCAGAACCGCTGAACGACGCGACCCACTCGAAGGGCGAACACGGCTACAACTCTATCATCGGGGACGGTGCGAAGAACGTCGCGTACGTGGGCAACGTCCTCGCCTACGCGACCGACCGCAACCCCCGACTGAAGGAGGGGACCGAAACCGTCGTCGTCAACAACCTCATCCACCGGTACGAAGACGGAATGTGGGCCGACCCCGACACGGCACACAGCATCGAAGGGAACGTCTTCCAGTGGCCGACCAGCGACAAAGCGAACATCTTCGGCGAGGGAAGCGTCTACGCCGCAGACAACGTCCTCGACGGAGACGCCGACGTCGCCATAGTGGGTGACGAAATCACCAGACTCGACTCGCGACCCCTGTGGCCAGACCGGCTAGAGCGCCTCGAGACGGGTCGCGTTGCGGAGCACAACCTCGAAAACGCGGGTGCGCGTCCCGCTGACCGGACCGCACAGGACAGTCGAATCGTCGAGAACGTCCGAACGAGCGGAGGAAGCGTCATCGACAGCCAAGAGGAGGTCGGTGGCTATCCTGAACTCCCGGAGCAAAGTCATCAGTTAGACGTACCGCAGGCGGGCACACGTGCGTGGCTCCGGTCTTGGGCCCGAGAAGTCGAAGCGGCCGACTGAGAACCTACAGGAGACCGCCCGTCTTCTGGCCGGCGAACCGTTCTTGGCGTAACGTTTATCCCCACACTCCGAAACCATCGACTGATGTCAGACTTAGCGACCTCCCCGTACGACGTGCGCGAATACGGGGCGACGGGCGACGGGGACGCACTCGAGACAGATGCGCTTCAGCGTGCGCTCGACGATTGTGCCGAGAACGGAGGCACCGTACACGTGCCGCCGGGGACGTATCGCACCGAACCGCTTCGCGTCGGCGACGACACGACGCTCCATCTCGAAGCCGGTTCCACACTGCAGTTCGCACGGGATTACACGGCGTTTCCGACGGTCGAGAGTCGATGGGAGGGGTGGAACCAAGCCGGATTCCACCCCTGTCTACTCGTCGACGACGCCGAGAACGTCGCCGTCACCGGTCGAGGAGTAATCGACGGACAGGGCGACTACTGGTGGGAGTTCTACGACATGCCCGACTCCGAGTATCCCGACGGACTGAAAGAGCGACTGGCCGAGTTCGACGCCCTGAACGACAAAGCCGACGACGTGAGCAGTTTCACACTTCGTCCGCCGCTGTTTCAGGTCTCGGAGTCGGAGAACGTCACCGTCTCGGGTGTGACGCTTCGGAACTCGCCGTTCTGGAACACTCACATCGTCTACTCGAAGAACGTCACGCTCCACGACGTCAACGTCGAGAACCCAGCGGATGCTCCCAACGGAGACGGAATCGACATCGACTCCTCACGGTTCGTCCGCATCAGCGACACCTACATCAACGCCGGTGACGACGCCATCTGCATCAAGTCGGGGAAGAACGCGGAGGGACGAGAGGTCGGTCGCCCGGCCGCTCAGATTACGGTCACGAACTGTACGGTCGAGGCTGGACACGGTGGAATCGTCATCGGCAGTGAGATGTCCGGGGACGTACGGGACGTCACCGTCACCAACTGTACGTTCACGGACACCGACCGCGGCGTCCGTATCAAGACGCAACGTGACCGCGGTGGTGTCGTCGAGGACCTTCGCTTCGACAACATCGTGATGCGGCGGGTGACCTGTCCGTTCGTCATCAACGGGTACTACTTCATGGACATCGACAGCGACCCGGTCCCCGTCGACGAGACGACACCGATGGTCCGGAACGTCCACTTCCACAACATCACCGCTCGTGATGTCTCGTACGCGGGATTCTTCGCGGGGTTGCCGGAACAGCCGTTCGAGGGACTCTCGTTCAGCAACGTCAGTATCGACGCGACGCGCGCGCTCGACGCGACGGATATCTCGCCCGCGATGGCGGAGAACTACGACGCGTCGCACACCTTCTACTGCAAGTCACTCGGGGACGTCTCGTTTCGAGACGTCGAGATTACGGTCCCCGAGAGCCCCGCACTGGCCTTCGAGGAAGTCGAGTCGGTCTCTATCGACGGCCTTCGACTCCGCGGCGACGGACACACACCGGCCGTGACAGTGAGAGACGTCGGGACGACGCGGATTCACGGCTGTCATGTTCCCTCCTCGAGTGGACCGTTCCTCAGGGTCGGTGGATCGTCAACTCAGACAGTGACGCTCTCTGGAAACGACGAGAGCCTCGACGAGCGTATCGAACTCACCGAGACGGCAACCGAGACGACTGTCCAGTAGTCGTAGTGCGCTCGTACGGGTGAGTTTCGAAAACTGACACTCGACGACCTCTCGCCGCCTCTTTGTCGTGTTTTTACCGTCGCATTCGTCCTGTAGAAGCGCGCTACGTGACCTTCTCTCCATCCTGACTAGTGGTAGCTCTCTATCGACTGTCGCTCGCGTGCCTCGACACGTACTCTTTTTCTCGAGACGACTGCTCTCGCCGCCCGCTCGAAGCCTGTCTGTTCCCCCCTCGCGAACAGTATCCTGTCGTTTACCGGCGAACACCAGTTGTCAAACGAACCGAAGGGATGGTCTCTACGTTCTCCTTCGCAAGCTGATTTGGGCCAATCCGTGTCGACAGTAGGTCTGTCTTCGGGGCAATCAGAATAATCACTCTCCACCACTTTCGGTGTCGTCGGTTGGGATTACAGTTCTAAATGTGTAATGAAGGCAGAGAGAGCGAGCGCGGGGTGTTCCCCCTTGGGGAACAAAGTACCGGGTGACCAGGCTAGCACTCCCCCTTCGCACGAGTGAATCGACAGCATCTGTGCAAAAAGCTATTATAGATCGTTCATAGAACGACAACACAGCAACAATGGAGAACGAAATGCATTCGGAAGGATCCCTTCGTGTCGGCCTGGTTGGGTTGGGGAGCCTGGGAATCCGTCTCGGCCGCGAGTTCGACCGACTCTCGGGAGCAGAACTCGTCGCACTCGCAGATGTCAGTCAAGAGATTCTGGGTTCGGCCGGTCGCGAACTGGGCGTGCCGATGTCCGAACAGTACGCGGAGTACGAGACCATGTTGGACGAAGCGTCGCTCGACGCTGTGGCGATTGCGACACCCAACGGCCTCCACTACGACCAAGCGACGACGGCACTCGACCGAGGGCTCCACGTCCTCTGCGAAAAGCCGCTCTCGACGACAGTTTCCGACGCACTCGACCTGACCCGGCGGGCGGAGTCGGGCGAGGAGGTAGTGATGTTGGGCTACCAACGTCACCTCAATCCGGCGTTCATCGCCGGGCGGGAACGTTGGGCGCTCGGCGAACTCCGTCCCACGTTCATCACGGGCGAGATTACCCACGATTGGCGTGAGTACTACGAGGAGATGACGGATTGGCGGATGGACCCGGAACTGAGCGGTGGTGGCCATCTCCTGAACGTGGGAACGCACATCATCGAGGCGATTCTCTGGATGACGAACCTCACGCCGACTCACGTCACGGCGAACATCGAATTCCACGACGAGGAGCAACTCTTCGACAAACAGACGTCCATGCTCGTCGAGTTCGAGAACGGCACCGTGGCGAACATCGCCGACACGGGTATCGTGCCGAGGACGAGAGAACACATCCACATCTGGGACGACGAAGGTGCAGTCTACTTCGAAGGTCGTGAGTGGGACGACCGAACGGCCTACACGATAGACACCGAAGGAACGGAACACAGACCGTACCCCAGTGACTGCGGGAGCAAAGCGGCGGCGTTCGTCGAGTCCATCGCCGACGGCACGGAACCGCCGTCGACAGCACGAGACGCGCTCTGGGCTACTATCGTCACGATGGCCGCCTACGAGTCGGGTCGGCGCGACGAGCGAATCGACATCGTCGAGCACTACCCCGCCCTCGAAGACTGCCCTCGTTGAGACGCTCTGGGCCGCTTCGACTGCGGAACGCGTTCTTTTTGACACGACCGTATAGGCAGAGATAATGATAGTTAAATATATATAGGGGACTTTGTATTGTTTTACCATGCCAGATTCTAGCAACTGGCGGGACGACCTGAGTACCAGACGCAGTTTCCTCAAGATGGGTGCAGTCGGCGGGGCAACACTGATTGCCGGCTGTTCCGGCGGCGAAACCCAGGGAACACCCGCACCCGGCGGCGACGGAGGGAGTAACGCGAACGGCAGCGGCGGCGGAGGCGGACAAGCGTCGGGGAATCGGTTCCGAGTCTTCGACCCACTGACCAGCGGCGCCACCCCGACGGAGCGACACTTCAACCCGTGGAACCCATCCCAGACGGGATGTTGGCACCCGGGCGCAGCCGTCTTCGACCGTCTCGCCGTCTACAGTCCGACCCACAACGAAGCGTACCCACTCATCGCGAAGTCGTGGGAGATGGCCGACGAGAGTACGCTCGAAGTCACGCTCAACGACCAGTGGACCTGGCACAACGGCGACACGTTCGTCGCCCAAGACTGGGTGATGCAACAGGAGATGGAGCTAGCGATTCGCGCTGCGAGCGAAGACGCGTCGGAACCGCTCATCAATTCGGTCGAAGCGGTCGACGACCACTTCATCCGTATCGGACTGAACACCGAGCTTTCGGAAATCTTCGCGGTTCAGAACACCATCGGCATCTACAACGGTAACCTCGCTCGGGGTGTGTTCACGAAGCACGACGACGACCAGTGGGTCGACTGGCACGAACGGTTGGTCAACGGGTCCGGCCAAGAGAAGTCGGCCGCCGTCGAAGAGATTACCACGACGAAGTATCCGAAGGTTACAGACGACCCCATCGGCCACGGCCCGTTCCAGATCGCGGAGGTCGGTGACGACATCGTCATCATGGAGAAGTACGAGGACCACCCGAACGCCGACAACATCAACTTCGATCAGTTCTCGCTCAACCTCTTCTCGTCCAACCAGCCGACACAGCCATACTCGACGGGACAGGTCGACGCCGCGCACAAGGGGTTCCCGGTCCAAGACGACCTCAAGAGCCAACTCCCGGAAGGCCACAAACTGTTCCGCGAGGGACGGTCGAGCAACAAACTCTTCGCGTTCAACTGCGGTCACGGGGTCGAAGGGTACGATACGCCGTTCGAGAGTCCGAACGTCCGCAAGGCCGTCGCTCACGTGTTCAACCGTGAACAGGTCAAGCCACTCCTCCAAGGAGTCAACCGGATGTTTGAGTGGGCACCGTGTCGTGTCCCCGGGAAGGTGCTCGAAGCAGGCGATCACGAGGCAGCCGAGTGGGTCGAAGACTTCACGCTATACGGGCAGAACGACACCGAACGGGCGGCAGAGCTTCTCCGAATGGAGGGCTACTCGAAGAACGGCGACAAGTGGATGACGCCCGACGGAGAGGCGTTCGGAATCAGTATCATGAACGGTGCGGACCGACAGGACATCTCGGTGCTGAAGCGGAACCTGACCGAGTTCGGCATCGACGTCACGCAGGAACAGGTCGACGACGCGACGTTCGACGAGCGGCGTAACAACGGCCGGTACGACATCATGCCCGACGGGTCGTCCGCGAACGGTGTCACAGCGCTCTGGTCGCTGGGTCTCGTTCCGGACTGGATTCAGTCGATTACGCACTTCAAGCCGGAACGCGAGGTTCCGATGCCCGTCGGCGACCCCGACGGCGGCAGCGGTACGAAGACCATCAACGTCGAAGAACACATCCGACAGTGGCAGACGACGGGCGACTCCCAGTACCACAAGGAACTGCTGTGGTGGTGGAACCAGACGCTTCCCGAGGCAGAGATGATGTACCAGCCGGACGCCGGTGCGTACAACTCCACGAACTGGGAGATGGACGTGAGAGACGGAATCCTGAACGGCGTCGACGACGCTCTCTACATCGCACCGAAGATGCCGGACGGAGCACTGCGCTACGTGGGCGACTGAGCGATTCGGCGAAGCACACGACGACATTCGACGCGGTCCGACATCTGGCGGAACGCGCCTGTCCCTCTCTGCACCCGAGACGGTGTTTTCTGTGGCAACTGAATACTTATTAGGATTCGACCGTACCTACGCGTATGGGGTTACTACAGTCGGCGTCACGAACTGTGCTGAGCATCGACGTGTTCATCCTGCTCCTGCTAGGTTTCTCGTTTCTCTATCTCCAGCCAGGGTCGAAATCGTACGTCGTCGCACAGGTGACGCTCATTCCGATTGCGCTCACGTTCATCGCGTGTATCGCCTTGATCTACACCGGGTGGGACCCGTTCGAGTGAACCGCTCGAACTCTACTGGGTGTCGGTTCACTCGACGCGGAGCATCGTCCGAGAGCGTCCCGCCTTCCTTCCACTAGAGTCGAGAGTTCGGAGTAGCCGACAGTAGGTCGAGTACGAATAGGTTGCTACCCAGAATCTCAATACTGGGTTCATGAGTAACATTCATTAGGGTGGTCTCTAAACGATTTGCGTACCCACACCATGGCAACAATTGACTGGCGTATAAGGCGACTAGCGCAGACAGTGTTCACTGTTTGGGCTGTGACCACGCTCTCGTTCGTTCTGGTACGGCTGATGCCCGGAAATCCGATGGGGGCGATGGTTCGACAGTTAGAGCAACAGGGCGTCGACCCGGTCCGGGCGCGACAGCTCGTCGAACTCCGGTTGACGATCGACCCCAACGAACCGATTCCGATCGCGTACGTAGACTACATCGTGAACGTCCTCTCCGGGAATCTGGGACAGTCCGTCTACTACGCAGAGCCAGTCACGCAGATTCTCGCACAGGCGATGCCGTGGACCTTGTTCGTTCTTAGCTGGTCGCTCTTCATCAGTTTCTTTATCGGTATCGTGGCCGGCGCACTGATGGCCTACTGGGAGGGCGGGAAGTTCGACGTCGGCTTGACCTCGTGGGCGATTCTGATGGGCTCTATCCCGTACTACGTGTTGGCGTTCCTGCTCCTCATCTTCCTGGCGTACAGACTGAACTGGTTCCCGACGAGTGGGCGCGCACCGACTGGCGTCCCAGCCGGGTTCAACTGGCCGTTCATCAAAGGAATCGTTCACCACGCCACCTTACCCGTCCTCTCGATGCTCGTCGCGTCGGGCGTCGCTTCGCTGGGGATGCGCGGAAACAGTATCCGTGTACTTGGGTCGGACTACCTCCGAGTTGCCCGTCTACGAGGACTCTCTGACACGACGATTTCGACGCAGTACATCGCCAGAAACGCCGTTCTCCCGATGTACACGTCGTTCCTCATCAGCATCGGCGAGATGTTCGGTGGGTCGGTCGTTCTGGAGCAGGTGTTCCAGTACCGAGGACTGGGGTACTACCTCCTGGCGGCGACCTACCAACGGGACTACCCCCTGATGATGGGTGGGTTCGTCCTGATCACGGTGGCAGTCGTGCTCGCGTTGCTGATTGCCGATCTGACCTACGGACTCGTCGACCCCCGCGCAGGAGGACAGAACAGTGACTCGTACTGAACAGCGATTCGGAACCCCGAACACCTTGTCTCACCAAGAGAGTCGGGGAGTACGCGACACGGGAGAAGTGACGCCATGACTGATCACACCATCGAAGACTTACTGAGCGACGACGAACCGACCGAGACGCCGGACGACGGCGACGCTCGAACCGACGGCGGCAGTGTCACCTCGCCGTTCGACGTCGTCTCACAGTACGAAGAGACACGTCGTGACCGGTACCGAAAGCTGTACGACGCCTACGTCTACGCCCCAGTCTCGATCATCTGGAAGGACTGGCGTGCACGGATCGGGTTCACCATCGTCGCCTTCTATCTGCTGATGGGGACTGTCGGTCCACTACTCGTCGACGAGGCCGTCGTCGCAGAAGGCCCGGCACTCGCACAACCGTTCGAGAACTGGGCGTACCCACTGGGAACCGACGACATGGGTCGGGACCTCTTCTCGCAGGTAGTCAACGCGACACCGGAGATGCTGAAGATGATCACCTCGGGGGCGTTGTTCACGGTCATCGTCGGTACGACGGTCGGCGGTATCGCCGGCTACAAGGGTGGAACGGCCGACACGGTGCTGAGTTCCATCACCGACGTGTTCATCAACATTCCGGCGTTCCCGCTCGTCATGGTGCTGGCGCTGTTGCTCCCCATCGGCGGCAACCCGTGGGTGATCGGCATTCTCCTCTGTGTCGCCTCGTGGGGCGGACTCGCCCGAGCGATTCGGTCGCAGGTGTTGACGCTTCGGCAGGAACCGTTCATCGAGGCCGCTCGCGCAATCGGCGTCCCGACGCCGAAGATCGTCTTCAAGGAGATCATCCCGCATCTGATGCCGTTCGTCGTCATCAACCTCACGAACGCTGCACGGCGGGTCATCTTCGAGGCGGCCGCGCTGTACTACCTCGGCATCCTCCCGTTCGAGAACCTCAACTGGGGGGTGACGCTGAACCTGGCGTACACGGCCGGCGCACACTACAGACCACAGGCGCTTCACTGGTTCATCGTTCCGATGGTTGCAATCGTGTTCATCTCCATCGGGCTGATACTGCTCGGTCAGTCGCTCGACCGAGTGTTCAACCCGCGCGTCCGGGCGCGTCACGAGAAGACGACCGAAGCGACGGAGGACCCCGAAGAGGGTGACGGAACGAACACGGATGTCGTCGGTGGACTCTAACGGAGACACAACATGACTATCTCACAAACGGACTACGAAAGCAGTTCGGCGAAAGGCGAAACGATCATGGAGATACGGAACGCGTCGGTCTCGTTCGACATGGAACGAGGTGACTCGCGTGTTCTCGACTCTGTCGACCTCGACGTCCATCGAAACGAGGTATTGGGCGTGGTCGGCGAGTCGGGGTCCGGCAAGTCGATGCTCGCCTCTGCGTTGCTCGACGCCATCGTGGACCCGGGCGTTCTCACGGGCGACGTCACCTATTACCCCAAGAACGAGACGCCCGTCGACGTCCTCGACCTCGACAAGCAGGAACTCAAAGAGTTCCGCTGGGAACAGGTGTCGATGGTGTTCCAGGGGGCGATGAGTTCGTTCAACCCGGTCCGAAAGATCAGCACCCACTTCATCGAGACGTTGAACGCCCACGACTACAACGTCGAGGAGGGGATGGAGCGTGCACAGCAACTGCTTCGAGACCTCTATCTCGACCCGGAACGGGTCCTCGACGCGTACCCGCACGAACTCTCCGGCGGGATGAAACAGCGGGCACTCATCGCGCTCAGTCTCATCCTCGAACCGGAGGTGCTCGTGATGGACGAACCGACGGCGGCACTCGACCTGCTGATGCAGCGGTCGATCATCTCGCTGCTCCAACAGATTCAGGAGCGGTACGACCTCACAATCGTCTTCATCACGCACGACCTGCCGCTCATCGCGGACCTCACCGACCGTATCGCCGTGATGTACGCCTTCGAAGTCGCCGAACTCGGGCCGACCGAGGAGATGCTGGAGCGGCCTGCGCATCCGTACACGCGACTCCTGTTGAAGTCGACGCCGAACTTGGAGTCGCCGATAGACGAGATGCAACCGGTCGAAGGGAGTGCCCCAGACCCGGTGAACGTCCCGACTGGCTGTTCGTTCCACCCGCGTTGTCCGCTCGCGGACGACACCTGCAAGATGAACGACCCCGAGGCGTACAACGTCGACGCCACCCACCACGTCCACTGTCACCACTGGGAGGAGTCGGCCGACGCGATACCAATGACGGAGTCGTCGACGTCGGTCGAAAGCCCGACAGACCGTATCGACCGTCCGACGACCCGAGCGACGCGCAGAAGCGGCGACCAACCGTTGGTGTCGCTGGACGACGTCGAAGTCCACTTCGAGAAGGAGAAGGGTTTCTTCGACTTCTTCTCCGACCCCGAGACGGTCAAAGCGGTCGACGGCATCTCTCTCGACATCTACGAACAGGACGCGGTGGTTCTCGTCGGCGAATCCGGTTGCGGAAAGACCACGCTCGGCAAGGCGGCGGTCGGACTGCAGCGACCGACCGGTGGGAGCATCAACTACCGCGGTGAGGACATCTGGGACGTCCACGACTCGGGCGGGAGTGGCACGCTGGATTGGGGCGAGATACGTCGCTCGCTGCAAATCGTCCACCAAGACCCCGGGAGTTCGCTGAACCCCCACCGCCGGGTCAAGACGAGCCTCGAAGAACCGCTCAAACGCTGGCACGACGACCTCGACGGCAACGACCGGAAACAGCGAATCTTGGGACTGCTCGACCACGTCGGCATGTCTCCGCCGGAGGACTACTTCGAGCGCTACCCGCACCAACTGAGTGGGGGTGAACAGCAACGCGTCGCCATCATCCGCGCGATGCTGATGAACCCCGACCTCATCCTCGCGGACGAACCGGTGAGCGCACTCGACGTGTCGCTGCGCGTCGAGATGATGGACCTGATGATTCAGCTGCAGGAGATGTTCGACACGTCGTATCTGTTCATCAGTCACGACCTCTCGAACGCCCGGTACATCGCCGAGAAGACCGGCGGTCGAATCGGCGTCGTCTACCTCGGCGAACTCGTCGAAATCGGTCCGCCCGAGCAGATTCTCCACAACCCGCAGCATCCGTACACGCAGGCGCTTCGCTGGGCGACGCCAGAACTCGAACTCGCGGCCGGAATGGGCGACGACCAGACCGGCGGATCGCCGATACGGAACATCGACATCCCGGACCCGACGAACCCGCCGAGTGGCTGTCACTACCACACCCGCTGCCCCGAGGCGCGAGAGGTCTGTAAGACGGACAGCCCCGCGTCTTACCAGGCCTCGGACGCGGAGAGTCACCGCGCGGCCTGCTTCCGCACTCTTGAGGACCACGAGTACTGGAACAGCGACTCGATCGTCGACGAGGAGGAGAGTTTCGACGGCTGAACTGATTTCCTCGCTGTTCTGTCACGCCGTTTCACTTGTTTCATCACCCGTCACGTGGTCTCCTTTCCTATCGTGACGGAACCTGTACCCGAGGTGGTGGCCGCCACTCGTCATTCGGCCAAACGCTTAACCCCCCTTCAGCCGTGGCAAGACGTAGTCAGCGATGAAAATCAGAGACATCGAGACCATCCGGTTCACGTATCAGTCGACGAAGGTTCGCGACGAGAAGGGACACTCCCACCCCGGTCCGCCGCGTCAGAAGACGGGGAGTATCACGCACGTCGTCGTCGAGGGCGGGCCGGACGGCTACTGCACCGGCGGCGACGAACGAGCGAACGAGTTGGCGGCGAACTATCTCTCCGGAAAGGACCCGCTCGAACGAGAACAGCTCTGGCAGCAACTCAACCGGTCGCAACGCCTCCACAAGGGGACCTTCAGCGACTCGAACGTCTGTCGTATCGACTGTGCTCTGTGGGACGTCGCCGGGAAGCACTTCGACGCCCCGGTCTACCGACTGCTCGGCGGACACAGAGAGCGAATCCCGGCCTACGGGAGTACGATGGTCGGCGACGACGACCCCGACGGGTTGGGGACGCCGGAGGCGTACGCCGACTTCGCGCTGGAACTACTCGAAGAAGGCTATCGGGCGCTCAAACTCCACACGTGGATGCCGCCGTACGACGCCGACCCAGACCGCGTCGTCGACGCCTGTCGCGCGGTTCGAGAGGCTGTCGGACCGGACGTCGACCTCATGCTCGACTCGCACCACTACTACAGTCGCACGGAGGCGAAACGAATCGGGCAGGCGCTCACGGACCTCAACTTCAAGTGGTTTGAAGAGCCGATGGACGAACACTCGATGTCTTCGTACGAGTGGCTGACGAACAACGTCGACGTACCAATCGTCGGTCCCGAGACGGCCGAGGGGCAGATGTACACGCGTGCAGAGTGGATCAAACGCGGTATCGCCGACATCAGTCGGGTCGGTGTGGCGGACGTCGGGGGTCTTACACCGGCGCTCAAGACGGTCCACCTCTGTCAGTCGTTCAACGTCCCGTGTGAAGTTCACGGTGGGAACGTACCGAACCTCCATCTTCTCGGTGCGATGGCGACGCCGGGCGAGTACTACGAACGAGGGCTCCTCCATCCGAAGTACGACTACGACGCGGCGACGCCGTGGTTAGCGGAGACACCCGACCCACTCGACGACGAGGGCTACGTCAGAGTCCCGCAGTCACCCGGCCTCGGCTACTCGTTCGACTGGGAGTTCATCGACGAGCACCGGGTCGACGCCTGACCGGAACTACCGATTCAGTTCACCTCGTCGGAGTCCGAACCGCCGAACGATTCCCACGAGAGTCCCTTTCCGACCGCTGCGACACCGCCGTCAACGGGGATGTTCGCCGCGGTAACGAACGATGCCTCCTCGGAGGCCAGAAAGCAGATCGCATCGGCGACTTCCTTCGGAGCGGCCGCTCGCTTGAGGACGCCCGGGCCGTCCGCGTGCGGCGTCGTCCGTTCCTCGAAGAACCGCCGAGCAGCGGCCTCGTCGTCGGGTAGGTGGTACTCCGTGATGACCCACCCCGGTGAGACGGCGTTCACCCTGATACCGTCGGCGGCGTAGTCACAGGCCATATCTTGCGTCATCGAGACGACTGCACCCTTCGTCGCGTCGTACTGCGACCAGTTCGGACGGGCGACCGTCGCACCGTTCGATGCGACGTTGACGATAGCGCCGCCGTCGTCCATGAGCGGAACCAGATATTTACAGCAGAACGCGACGCCCTTCAGATTCACCGCGAGGATTCGGTCCCAACTCTCCTCGTCGGCTTCGGTGACCGGTCGCGGGTCGACGCGAACGGCGGCGTTGTTTACGAGTACGTCGACGGATCCGAACTCGTCGGCGACCGTCTCGGACAGCCGTCTCACCGCTGCTTCGTCGCCGACGTCCGTCTTGACGGCGAGTGCACGCCGATCTGTCTGCGAGCGAATCTCGGCTACCGTCGTGTCGGCAGCCTCGCGGTCACAGTCGACGACGGCGACAGACGCTCCGTGCGTCGCAAGCCGCAGACAGGTCGCTGCGCCGATTCCACTGCCGCCGCCGGTGACGACGGCGGTCGTTCCGCTGAGGCGGTCTGACATGGTCGTACCGTCTCCCTCGCGGGAGATAACTACTTCGTCGGATAGTCTGCTCCTGTCGTCGGTAGTTCCTACGTGAACATTTATCACAGCGGGGGCCGCACCGACGAGTGAGAAAGCGATGAAAACGTTCGAATCTGACGACGGGCACGTTATCGTCCGTCTCGACCGCGGTGACCGAGCACTCGAATCACTCACCGATGCCTGCGAGGACCACGACGTCGACACCGGCGTCGTTGTCTCGGGAATCGCGACGTTCAGCAACCTCAACATCCACTACGTCGACCGAACCGACCTCCCGGAGGAACAAGCCGACCGAAACGTCGACGTACAGCTCGACGGGGCGTGGGAGGTGACGAACGTCGGTGGCGTCGTCGCCGACGGCGAACCCCACCTCCACGTCACGGCGTTCGACGGCGAGCGGATGGTCGGCGGCCACCTCGAAGAGGGATGCGAGGTGAACGTCCTCGGCGAGTTCACGATCCGGAAGGTAGAGGGGTTGTCGCTGCACCGTCGACCGGGCGAACACGACGTGTCTCAGCTTCAGCATCGGTAGAGAGGTTCGAAAACACGGTTCGACGAGAGTCGGTTGACAGTTACGAAACGAGCGATACGAACGATACGACCGTAACGACGGCTACCGTCGCTGCAACCAGAGGAGCGTGTAGACGGTCGCCCCGAAGAGGACGAGTGCCGTCCCCCAGACGGCGAATATCGCGGCCCACACTCCAGTCTGCATGGCGAATCCGGCGAGGAACAAGACGAGACCGAACAACGCGATACAGAGTGTCACCGAGTGAGTGATAGTTCCGATTACACCTTGCCTTCGAGTTACCCACTTGTTGGCTTCACTGGTTTCTTGTACGGAGCTCATTGCTAGTGTGGTACGCAATAACACTATAAATCGGTTGGGATTCGAGCGAGAGACGGACGATCGAGAGAGCGGTTCGCGAAGTATCGATACGTGAGACGACGGACAGAGCACGTTCTTGTCCCCACCAAAACATTCGTATGGGTGGAATTAGCACTACCATACGCAAATGTCGACAGAGCACGGAATCTACAGCGACGGCAACTGGATAGAGTCGGAGTCGGGAGAGACCTTCGAGGTCCGAAACCCGGCAGACACGGACGAAGTCGTCGGAACCTATCAGTCCGCGACGAGCGCGGATGCCGAGACGGCCATCGAGGCTGCAGTAGCAGCACAGGACGAGTGGGCATCCACTCCGGGACCGGCACGCGGGGCGATACTGAAAGAGACGGCCGATATCTTGGAATCGCGAAAAGAGGAGTTGACCGAACTGCTCACCGCAGAAGAGGGGAAGACGCACGCGGAGGCCGGCGGTGAGGTCCAGCGCGCCATCGATATCTTCGGTTACTACGCGGAGAAGGCACGTGACCTCGGCGGTACGGCGAAAGCCGCCAGCGCGGAGAACAAACAGCTCTACACCAAGCCCGAACCGCTCGGGACCGTCTCGTTGATTACGCCGTGGAACTATCCGATTGCCATCCCGGCGTGGAAACTCGCGCCTGCACTCGCCACCGGAAACACCGTCGTGTTCAAACCGGCATCGGTCGCACCGGGCGTCTCTCGGGCGCTGTTCGAAGCACTCGACGAGGCCGGACTTCCCAACGGTGTCGCGAACTACGTGACCGGGTCGGGCAGCGAAATCGGGTCCGTGTTCGCCGACCACGAGGACATCGACGCCGTCTCGTTCACTGGCAGTACGGCCGTCGGAACGAGCGTCGCACAACAGGCCGCAGACGACCTCAAGCGCGTCCAGTGTGAGATGGGCGGGAAGAACCCGACCGTCGTGATGCCGAGCGGCGACCTGGAGATGGCCGTCGACAGCGTCGCCACCGGCGCGTTCGGCGTCACCGGTCAAGCCTGCACCGCCTGTTCCCGGGCAATCGTCCACGAGGACGTGTACGACGACTTCCTCGACGCGATTGTCGACCACGCAGAGACACTCGAAGTCGGCGACGGCAGCAGCGGCGTCGACATGGGGCCGCACGTCACCGAGAGTGAACTCGAGGAGACTCTGGAGTACGTCGACGTCGGCATCGACGACGGCGCGACTCTCGAGACGGGCGGTGAGCGACTCACGGGCGACGACTACGACGACGGCTACTTCGTCGAACCGACCGTCTTCTCCGACGTGACCCCCGAGATGCGAATCGCCCAAGAGGAGGTATTCGGCCCGGTGCTGGCCGTAATCTCGGTCTCCGACTTCGAGGAGGCCGTAGAAGTCGCAAACGGCGTCGACTACGGACTCTCGGCGAGCATCATCACCCAGGACCTCTCGGAGGCGAACCACTTCGTCGACGACGTCGAGGCCGGCGTCGCGAAGGTCAACGAGAAGACGACGGGACTCGAACTGCACGTCCCGTTCGGCGGCTACAAACAGTCTTCGACGAACACGTACCGCGAGCAGGGCGACGCCGGACTCGACTTCTTCACGTCGACGAAGACGGTCTATCTGAACTACTGACCGCTCTCGCCACGCGAAGCGTCGTCCCGATAGCCGGCGGCAGGAGACGTGAGCAGCGATTTCAAAGATGAGCACGGACGAACGGCCAGACACCGGCCGGATAGTAGCGGTGACCGCCGTCGCCTACGTGTAGTTCACAGGCGTCCGGCACGCCGGCACCGCGGTACACCGCTCGGATGCGCTCGAACGCTCGCTCCGTCCCGTCGATGGGGAAAATCGAGTCGTCCGCGCCGGCGACGACGCGGAGCGGCCGTGGGGCGATTGCCCCGGCGATGTCCCATATCTCTCCAACCCGACGGATTCCGGGGACGTAGTTACAGACACAGTGATCGATAGGCACGAGAGAGTCGGCGAACGGACACACCGAGGCACACGGGGCGACGGGCGAGAGCCGTTCGTCGAGTGCGGCCGCGTACAGCGCGACGACTCCTCCGCCGGAGTGGCCGGTGACGGCCAATCGGTCGGCGTCGAGAGCAGGGCGACGTTCTACGAACTCGATTAACTTCAGGGCGTCCCAGACGCGCTCTCCGACGAGTGTGCGCCCGACGAGTTGGAGGTTCTTCTGGAGGCGAGTACACTGTCGTCCATCCTCAGGTTGCTCCGGGTCCGCGAGTTCTCCGAAGGCTCGCATATCCGGGACGAGGGCGGCGTAGCCGCGCTCGGCGGCCTGTCGAGCGATGTCGCGTCGTTCGTCGACGATTCGTTCCTCGTCGCCGACGGTCGGCGACTCCCCCACGGCGAGTTCTTTACCGCTCTCGGCGTGTCCGTGGAGCGTGAGAGCGACCGGATACGGCGGGTCTTCGGTCGCTGGCAAGAGGAGGTAAAACGGAACGCGGAACCCCTGTTCGGTCTGAATACTCCACTTCTGTCGCTCGAAATCTTCGGTGAGCGTCGTCCCGTGACGTCGGAGAGCGGCGTCCGAGACGTCGCGTTCCCGAATCGCGGGGAACCCGAGGGCGGACTGCAACCCCTCACGAAGCCTCGTCTGCCACGCTTCGAACGCCGTTCCGGTCTCCCCGTCGTACGCGAACGGCCGGTCGTGAGTCGACAGTACATCTTCCATCCAGCGAGTGTAGTCGTGGTCGAACTCCCGGTCCATGTGAATCTCTATCGTGAGTTCCGAGTCGACGCATTAGTCACTGTCGCTCGTTCGCGCGTCACGGCGAAACATACTTCGTCCGTATCGACGAAAGACGACCGTGCTACACGACTCCATCGAGTTTCACAACGTCGAAGAAGCGCGAGCGCTCGACGACCACGACGGTCTCCTCCTCCAGCGAGTTCCGGAAAACGTCCGTACCGAGTTGAACGAGGGTGCACAGAACCGGATGTGCCATCCGGCGGGTGCAGAGATACGTTTCGTTCCGGAGGGGACGGTCCGTCTGGTCCTCTCGACACGCGTCCGCGAGAGTGTCGTCCGCGTCTTCTGGGGCCCCTTCCAGAGTCCCGAAGAGTTCGTCGTCGGTCCCGACCCGACCGAAATCGAGGTGACGTTCCCGGAGAAACTCGGCCGTCTCGACCCCGACCGAGTCGAGGAGTTGGCGTTCGACCCCCGCGTCTGTCGACTGCGGCTACCGGGTGAACATCGGGGCGGACACGTCCTGTACCACGGTGTCGACGGCGACGTGCGCCCGCCGCGCGCCGAAGAGCGACCGTCGACT
The DNA here is from genome assembly GCF_900114455.1 of Halogranum rubrum. Classification (GTDB taxonomy): domain Archaea; phylum Halobacteriota; class Halobacteria; order Halobacteriales; family Haloferacaceae; genus Halogranum; species Halogranum rubrum. The sequence continues at coordinate 65,647 of NZ_FOTC01000006.1, forward strand.
CGCTACCTCGCGTACGGGACCTCGATTACCGAAGGGGAGGCCGCACTCGGCGAACACCTCACGTACGTCTCGCAGACCGCCACTCGCCTCGACGCGGACCTGCTCAACCTCGGGTCCTGCGGGACTGCCTTCTGCGACGCCGCAATCGCCGACCACATCGCCGCCCGTGACGACTGGGACGTCGCGACGCTCGCCATCTCGGTGAACATGGTCGACCGATTCTCGGTGGCGGAGTTCCGCGAACGCGCGGCGAACTTGGTCGACACCGTCGCCGCCGCACACCCCGAGAGACCAGTCGCGTGCATCACGATATATCCGAACGGCCGCGACGTACTTGACGGTGAGGACGAAGACGGACGTTGCGAACAGTTCCGTCAGGCGCTCAGAGACGTCGTCAGAGAGACGCCACACGACAACGTCACGCTGATAGAGGGACCGGACGTGCTCGACGGTCTCGGCGGACTCACGACCGACCTCACCCACCCCGGGGACGACGCGATGATACGGATGGGCGAGAACCTCGCCGAGCGTCTGAAGCCGCTTCTCGAAGAATGAAAAGAGGGTGAAGAGAGGGCGTTACGCCGGCGGTTCGTCCCACTCGCTGCCGTCGTCCTGCGGGTTGTATCCGATTTTTGAACGCGCGTGTTCGAGGTCGTACCATCGACTCCGGTTGTCGCTGACACCGCTGAAGATGTCGAACTCGACGGAGTCGTCCTGGAGACAGCAGTCTATCTCGTGTGCGAAGTCCCGCCGCGACTGCCACGTCGCCTTCATCCGGGCGACTTCCTCTTCGTACTGGTCGCTGCCGCGTTCCCACTCGCCGTCTTCGACACCCTGTTCCGCGTCGCCGTAGGGATGGTCGTTCTCCTCGTGGCGGACGCTGCAGATGCGAAGCGCGTAGAACCGCTTGGGGTACTCGTAGTTCTCGACGTAGTACCGACCGAGGTCCTCGCCGAAACTCTTCGAGGAACCGTAGTAGGAATCGGGTCGGACGGGGTCGTCGTGACCGACGACGAGGCCGTACCCGGGGTCGTAGAGTTCCGGACTATGCTCTTCTTCGTACATCCCCATGACGTGGTTCGTCGACCCGAAGACGAACGACTCTACCTCCGCCTCTCGGGCCGCCTCCAGTGCGTTGTACATCCCGAGGATGTTCGGTTCGAAGATGTCCATCCACTCGCCGTCGGTGAAGGGGTACGCCGCGAGGTGGACGACGGCGTCCTGCCCCTCGAAGGCATCACGCAGTTTCTCGTATTCGGAGATGTCGCCGACGACGGTGTCGTAGCCGCCGTACGGATGGTCGTCGGGCCGGTCCGAACGGTTGTAGTACGTGAACTCGTACTCCTCTCGGTCGTGGAGATGGTCGATGATGGCGGTGCCGCAGCGTCCGTAAACACCCGTGACTAAGACGCGCATACCTATACCGAGAGCGTTTCGATAATAAAACAACCGGGTCACCGAGTCTTTCGACGGCCCCCGTGAGTCAGTTCATCATCGTCGTCACCGGCCCGTCGAAGTTGAGGATGACCTGTTGAGTAGTGTCTCCGAACAGTACCTTTCCCGTCGGCGACCGCTTCCGTCCGGCGATGAAGACGTGGTCACAGCCCTTCTCGTCTGCAGTGTCCAGGATGGCGGTACCGACGTCGTCGTCGTCGACGATACGGGTGGCGATTTCGTACTCCACGGTTCCCTCGGCGTGTCCGAGCGTCTCGTTTGCGAACTCGCGTGCAAACGTACGCGCCGCGTCGAGCGCGTCAGGTTCGCTGTACGTCGTCCCCTCCATCCGTTCGATGGACTCTAGGGCGTCGAAGTTCTCTTCGACTCGCTCAGGTGTGAGCCACGAGAACAGCACCAGTTCCGAGTCGGTGTTCTTCGTGAACTCCGCTGCTTCCTGCAGGAGCTTTCGGTGCGCGTCAGTATCGTCTACGACGACGAGTGCTCGTTGCATGCTCACATTCGTCATGGGAGTATAGCTAAAAGTAGCTACCGCTTTACCGAGCGACTGCCGGGGGCTTCACGACCTGTACTGTTCGACTGCTGCTTCATCGACAGAGACGCCGAGGCCGGGTTCCTGTGGCACGTCGAGGACGCCGCCGGTGGGGTCGAACGGCGTCTCCAGGATATCCGTTCGGAGCGGATTCTCACTCCGGTCGAACTCCACCATCATCGGTTCCGGAACGTTTCGCGTGTTCGGATAGCGAGAGACGCTCGCGGCGAACTGGACGGCGGCGGCCAGTCCGACCGCGCTGTTCCAGATGTGGGGCCGAACGGCGACGTTTTCGGTAGTCGCCATATCCGCGATGAGTCGCGCTTCCGAGAACCCACCACAGCGACCGAGGTTGGGTTGGACGATATCGACTGCTCGGTCGTCGATGAGGTGCTTGAACTCGAATCGGCCGTAATGCGCCTCTCCGGCGGCGATTGGCGTGTCGACGTGACGCTTGACCTCCCGATAGCCGGAGTCGTTCTCTGGGGGTACTGGCTCTTCGATCCAGGTGATGTCGTACGGTTCGATCGCTTTGGCCGTCTTGATCGCCTGTCGAGGTCGGTAGTTTCCGTTCATATCCACCATGAGCGTCGCGTCGTCGCCGAGCACCTCCCGCGCCACTCGCACGCGTTCGGTGTCTTCGTCGACTCCCGTTCCGATTTTGATCTTCGCCGCCGTGAACCCCTCGTCGACGGCTGCTTGCATCGGCTCTTCGATCGGCCGGTCGGTCTCCGTGAAGTACATCGTCGACGCGTACGGAGTGAGCGTTTGACACTCCTCACCACCGAGCAGTCGGTGGACGGGACGACCGACCGTCTTGCCGATGATGTCCCAGCAGGCGACGTCGACCGCGCTGACGACGCTCTGGCTGAACACGTTGCCGGCGAAGTGATAGGAGTCGGTGTACGCGTCGTCGGCGAGCGATTCGACGTCGAAGGGGTCCATCCCGACGACGTCGTCTCGAAAGAGTTCCTCGAACGTAGCGTCGACGATGCGACCGGGTGCGAACGCTTCACCCCATCCGACGGTCCCGGTGTCGGTTTCGACCCGCAACAGTGTCGTCTCGCGCGTTCGACCGAATCCGCGTGCGTCACCGATTCCCTCTCCCTCGGGGCGCGTCGAACTGATCGGTATCACTTCGACATCGTCGATTTTCATACGGAATTCACCGAGTGAGACCAGTTATACCTTGTGCTGTAGCGCAGTTACAGCGCGTCCCGCGCCGCCACTACCGAATCGAGAACTGTGTGTCAGAATAGAGGTGTCGGCCCCTACACTGGCTGGTTGCGTCGCGACCGCCGACTCCGATACCGTATCAGTGAACGAGATGGTCAATATCGTCGTCCAACTGGTAGTAGATCTCCTCTGCCTCGTCCGCCTCTTGCGGTGACAGTGAGCGTATCGGCTCTCGAACGTTTCCGCCGTGATATCCGGCGAGTTCGAGGCCCTTCTTGACCGCCGGGACGCTGATTGCACCTTCGAGCGTGTTGCGCTGTCCGGTCCGGTCACGGAAGTTCTGGTACGGGAGACAGATGTTTCGGAGTTTGCGGGCCCGTTCCCAGTCTCCGGCGGTGAGTGCGTCGAACAGTTCGAGTCCGACTTCGGGGCGGAAGTTGCTCACACCGGCGGAGAACCCTTCGATACCCTCTCCCCAGAAACTAACCGCGTACGGCTCTGCGAGTCCGTTGACCCAGACGACGTCGTCGGAACCGGCGGCGACCGCGGCACCGAGTTTGACGGGGTCTTTGATCGCATACTTGACCCCGACGACGTTCTCGAGTTGAGTGAGGTCGGCCAGGAAGTCGACCGATGGTTCGAACGCTCGAATATACGGGACGAACGGTGTCTCCGTCACCGACGCTAAGTCGTCGAAGTAATCCAGGAGCCCTTGTTCGTGGACGTACGTGTGATCGGGTGGCATGATCATGTGAGCGTCGACTCCGAGACGGTCGTACGCTCGAATCAGTTCCTGTGCACTCGCCGTACTCCCACCGACGCCGGCGAGAACACAGGCGTCGGAAGGGAGTCCGTCGAGAGCCGCCTCCGTCACCTCGACACGTTCGTTCTGTGTGAGCGAGTGATACTCGCTGATGTTGGCGGCGGCGAGAAACGAACGTAAGCCGCTGTCGTAGAGCGACTGTGCGTTCTCCTCGATCTTCCAGTGTTCGATCTCTCCGTTTTCGTCAAACGGTGTAAGGAGTCCGGCGGCGACACCCCGCAGACGGTCCTTAACCTCGTCTACTGCTAGCGGCATCAAAGAGGATATGTACGTATCAGTTTAAAAAACCACCGACCGTCAACAGTTCGCACACGTCACCACGCGAGCGCCGCGGCCGACGCTGTACAGCGACGGGACGTTGTTTGCTTCAGGTGTCGTCTTCGTATCGGAACTCTGTCCACGGACCGTCGACGAAGGGGTACTCCTCTACGACGTCGAGGTCGACGTCGAGACCGAGACCCGGGTCGTCGGACAGGGTCAGTACACCGTCGGAGACGGATGGCTGCCCCTCGATAATGTCGAAAGCCAAGTCGAAGGGATACATTCCGGGGTCTTGCTCAGCGTCGAGTACTGGGTCGTTCTCGAACACAGGGTATTCGAGCAGACGAACGTCGGGTGCGGCGGCGACGAGATGAGCGTTCGCGAGGAGACCGACCCACGTCCCGAAGTTGTGGGGGACGAACTCGACGTCTCGCCCGTGACAGAACTCGACTGCGTCCCAACAGCCCGTGTACCCTTGGTGGTGGCGAACGTCACCCTGTAGGAACGAGACGGCCTCGGTACGTCCCAGTTCGACGAGCCCCGCCGCCGACTCCTCGCTCTCGCCGCCGGCGAGGGGCGCGCCCGTCGCTGCGAGTTCTCTGTAGCCCTGACGGTCGTCCGGTTCGACCGGTTCTTCGATCCAGTACGCGCCCCGGTCTGCCGCGTGGGTGACCAGTTCGCGAACGGTCTCTCGGTCGTAGGCGTCACGAACCTTCCACCACGTGTGTACGTCGAGCATGAACTCCGTCTCGTCGAGCGTCTCCGAGAGGAGGTCGACCGTTCGGCGGTCGGCGTCGGGGCCGATACCCGGGCGATACTTGTAGCCCATGAACCCAAGATCCGCTATCGTCGCCGCCTGCTCGGCGTAGCCATCTGGTTCCATGTACATCCCCGCGCTCGCGTAGAGCGGTATCTCGGTGGTCGGGGCGGGATCATCGGGATCATCCGAATCGCCGAGAAGTTCGTAGATCGGTGCACCTACCTCTTTCCCGCGGATATCGTGTAACGCGACGTCGATAGCCGAGATCGCTTCGTTCTGCAAGTGAGACGGGAGTCCGGCATCGGCAATCAGGTCGTGTGCATCGGCGATGTGTGCGAGCGTTTCGCCCTCTAAGGCGTCGGCCACGGGGCCGTTGACGAGGTCGGCGAACGTCCCCTGTGAGTCGCCTTCGAAGTACTCACGCATCGCAGAACTACTCGCACCGGCCGTCGAAACACCTCGCTCTCCGTCTCGCGTCTCGACGACGACGAGCACCACGTCTCGTTTGTGGAGCAAACGCGTTCCACCCGAGAACGAACGGTGCTGTGGTGGGGTGATCGGCGACGAGAGCGCGTAACCACGGATGTCAGCAATCTCCATGGCAGCCACATACAAACACAGCGGTATAAATCACGTTGGTCGCGGAGAGCAGTGCCCGAAAGAGACGAGAGAGACGAGCGGTGGTCCGTCAAAGGACGTTACGAGAACTTCGTGTTGAGTTCGATGACGTTCGCCGCCCGGAGGACCGAGTCGGAGAGTTCGCCGTGAAGACGTTCGTCGGTGAACCGACTGGACGGACCGGAGATGCTGATTGCGCCGAGCACTTTCGGTCCGTTTCTGACCGGCGCAGCCACACAGCGAAGCCCTTCGATGTTCTCCTCGTCGTCAAGCGCGTAGCCCTGTTCGGCGATGCGGTCGAGTTCGGCGTACAGTTCTTCGCGAGACGAAATCGTCTTCGGCGTCTTCGAGACGAACTCCATCGTGTCGACGATTGCCTCCTGGTGGCTGTCAGGGAGATAGGCGAGTATCGCCTTCCCGAGCGAAGTCGAGTACATCGGCTGTCGAGTCCCGACGCGTGAAGCAGTTTCGACGGCCTGCTCACCTGTCGCTTTGCACAGATAGGCGACTTGACCGTACTCTTCGATTCCGAAGTGGGCGATCTCTCCCGTCTCTTCTACGAGCGACTCTACCTCGTTCTGAACGACTTCGTAGTTGCCTGCGTGGTCGCGGACGTGATTCGCCATATCCAGAATCTGGAGACTCAGTCGGTAGCCGTCGCCCTCGCGAACCAGTATCTCGATCTCTTCGAGCGTTCGCAAGTGGCTGTGTATGGTGCTCTTCGAGTGCCCCAGTTCGTTTGCTAACTCGGTCACGCCGACGTCGTTCTGGTCCTTGAGAACCTCGATGATATTGAAGGCTATCTTCACGGACCGAATCGTTCGACCGGGCCTGTTTCCCGTTTGGGGTGGCATATGCTAGCTTCGCTGTTACACTTACTTAAACCTGTTCCCGAGAGGGGAACCGATGATGTGGTGATTCGATGATACGTAGTACGCAGTACGCAGATTCGGATCGGTGGAATCATTCCGTACGGCACTCCCACCAGACTAGCCTCGCAGTCAACCCCATAGCGAGACACGCCGCTTGCGGTTGTTTGGCACACTCGGGGAAACAGTCGGATCGAAGAGAATCGTTCACGCTCAGCGTTACAGCACTACAGATGTAACACCCACGTTCTCTCTAGACGAACGAAGGCGGTTCGTGCGGTCTGGTCAAACCGCTATCACGTCGAGCGTAGGCACGCCCGACACAATAACTGTAATACCACCCCGACACGTACACCGCTTCGATGAGGAAGCACCAATGACGATCAATGTCACTGTGTGGAACGAGAACGTTCACGAACAAGAGGAACCAGACGTTGCAGACCGGTATCCCGACGGTATCCACGGTGCGGTCGCCGACGCTCTCGAAGCGGATCGATACAGCGTCCAGACGGCCACACTCCAGGAACCGGAGCACGGCCTCTCCGAGTCTGTCCTCGACGAAACCGACGTCCTCGTCTGGTGGTCCCACTGTGCGAACGACGAAGTCGACGACGACGTTGCAGATCGCGTCGTCGCGCGTGTACACGAGGGGATGGGGTTCGTCCCACTGCACTCGGGGAAGAACTCGAAACCGTTCAAACGGCTCATGGGAACGAGTTGTCGAATCAAGTATCGACACGGGGGTGAAACCGAGCGGATATGGGTGGCCGATCCGGGCCATCAGATCGCCGACGGTTTAGACGAGTACTTCGAGATTCCATCGACCGAGATGTACGGGGAACCGTTCGACATCCCGGAACCGGACCGAACGGTGTTCATCTCCTGGTTCGAAGGAGGAGAGGTGTTCCGTTCGGGTGTCTGTTACCGCCGTGGTCGCGGTCGCATCTTCGCGTTTCGGCCGGGCCACGAAGCGTATCCGATCTTCTACCAGTCGGAGGTTCGAAGAGTGATCTGTAACGCGGTCGATTGGGCGGCGCCGAACGAGGGAGCGACAGTGCGGTGGGGAGAAGTTGACTCCATCGAACGACTCGAAGAGTAAGAGCCCCGACTCCAACACCCCGTCGGCGCTGTCGTCGGACTGGGGTAATCGTCGGGTCGCTTCCTCATGGCTCCGCCTTCTGTTCCCACGTCGCGAACACGGAGCTAACACTGAGAAGTCGATAGCTTCGCTCCGGTCGACGTCTCTCGATGGTGACCCCACCGTTTATATCCGAGTCTCCCATCTGGTGGAGTAGACATCAGGATATGGTTCGCTACGAAACAGTGGTCGACGACGGACAACTCTCTCTGGTCCACGAAGACGAACGGATCGAAGTCGGGTCGATGGCTGCCGTCGCCGACCTCGTCGGTGGCGAGACGTACACGCTCACATATACTGACGCACAAGCGAGTACCGCGTGGCTCCAAACCGACGACGACAACGAACTCACCATCGACGTCCCGGACGCCGTCGAACGGTTGACTCACACGAGCGAGTTCGCGACACTCGTTCGAGACTGCCCTCTCGACGAGACGGGTGAAAGCGGTCACCCCCGGCGGACCGAACTGTTCGCGACGCTCCTGATGAAAATTTGGGACTCCAAAGGGAATCTAGATTCGCTCTCGGACGGGTAGGTCTCGACTTCGGTCAACCACTGCGTTCGCTGGGCTGTGTAGTGTGGCTTATTAGCAATACTGGCGGCATTTTTTGTGTAGTACTTCACCACTCATCCACAGCTAGACTAGCAGTCAGAGTTCAGATCAGATAGTGAGAAATACGAACACAATTCGTAGTCAGCTTCGTTCCGGACGTTGAGGATGAGCGGTCCTCGTCGTTGTTGTGAACGCTTCGATCAACTGCCGATAGAGTGACGTTAGTATTGAACTTAGCGCACAATACTAATCGACAGAGGCGATTGAATCATGTGACTGAGCCGAAATTTACACCAAGACTTGGTGCCGCCAAGTACCGAATCAGAGCTCGACGTACGTCTCTTGGGCTTGCTCCCCACCGATTGCGTAGACAGTCCATGGTCCTTGTTTCGTCCCACCCATACCAGGCGTTCCGGCTGGCATCCCAGGGAGTGCGACGCCATCAATCGCCGGTTTCTCCGTGAGGAGCTTCCCGATTACCTGTGCCGGGACATGTCCTTCGACGACGTAGTCCTCCAAGACGAGCGTGTGACAGCTACGCAGGTCTTCGGGAACGTTATACTTCTCTTTGATGCGAACGATGTCTTCGGGGACGGTCTCGGTCAGTTTCCCGTCGATATTTTCACGCAAGTACGACGCGTACTTCCCAGTTACGAGCATCGGACGATCCGAGGCATCCAGCAACACCGAATATACCGGCAGTCGCCAATGTGCGGACTGCAGTTCGCCGTGTAATGGGCATCGTCTATACTATCTTGGCAAGAGATAAAACACCTATCACTTGTGGGACGATGTACCATTGGTCTTGATTTTCGTCTCCGAAGCTCGCTTTATATGTGCCTTACTTTATTTCCTGATACTGCCTCTCAACACGCAGACGGTTGGTACGAGTGTTTTCTGAGTGATTCTCCGCCGTGTTCCAGATATTTTCCTTCGATTCTCCGCTTAGCTCTCACTCCGACCCATACTATGTGAAGCCACTATTACGTTACTACGTGTGTAACGTAATAGCGTTGTATTTAAACTCTCCTCGAGAAAGCGATAATAGAGACGTCGGTCGCTTAGATACCATCGGTTATCCGGTAACACCGTACATCTCCACAAGCGACACGACAAACCGTTCACCGAACTTCTCTCCGAGAATGATTAGTCGCCTGCTGTACTCTGTGATCCCATCTTCGCGGGGTTGCTCATTCCTTCTTTCACGCCGAAATAGACGAGTGCGACGTTGACGGGCCACGCAACGACAAACCCGACTGATAGGGAAAAGGCAAGTGCAGACCAGAAGAGGATGTCACCCATGTGCGCCTGACTTGCCAGTAGCAGATCCGTCCCGATGGCGAATATCTCCATGATGGTAATCGATGGCGTTTCGCTATAGAGTGCGTCAGCCATCGCCTCTTTGAATCCAACACCATCCTGCATGAGTGGACCAACAGTGAGTGCGAATCCGAACAGATACGCGAAGGTGAACGTCACCCCTGCAACGTACGCCGTCCCAAGTGCAAGGATCCCCTGAGCGAGCGTAATACCGACGACCTCACCGGCGCCACAGCCGGAGTAACAGTGTGCGGTCGACCGAAAGCCACGTCGCCACAGCGAATCGTGGGAAATCTGCGTCCGTCCCGTGTACCAGTAGATGAGCAATCCGAACGGACCGGAGTAGAGCACAACGAGCGACCACACTCCGCGCATCATCGAAGCAATCGCCTGATTGTTCTTCCGAAGATCCCACCACAGAACGCCAACCGAGACCAGGACGAGTACGGCCCAGATACCGACGACGGTCGGACTCGAGAGAATCGGGATAATCGCCTCTCGTGCTGGGGCGAACGCGTGCTCAATCTGCTTGGCGATGCCGGACAGCCAGCCACCGGACACCAATGGGACTGTCGTCTCGACGAGCGACTGCTGGACGAGCATACTCGTCTTTACATACGTGTTTCTCTTTTACGTAGGTTGTGGCTCAGATTGCAAACCGGGAAACGTCACGGTCGTGAGAGACGTGTTGCTGACTGTGTACTCGCGACCTGTGGCCGACACTATAGAGAATTGTTGTGTTGAGTAGTGGGATAGAAACCCAAAACTACATCGGTCGGTGGCTACTACTTTGAGACGATGACTGCTGAAAACGGAAGGCAAGCTCCTGTCCCCGAAATGAGCTCTCGACCAAACCGCTCTGAGACTCCAGTCCGATAATGAAGTCGACATTGACTCGACGGCAGGCGTTGGCCACTGGTGCAATTGGATTCGCTTCCTTGTCTGGCTGCGTTGGGGTACCAACAATCGGTGATTCCGGGGGCTCAACACGCCCAGACATCACACCACTCCCTCCTGATTCGGCAGACAAAGCACAGACACTACGCGCGACAGCAGGTGAGTACAGTCCAACTGGAGAGTCACTACAGACATGGCTGTACGACGGCCAAGTCCCTGGTCCCGAGATTCGGATCCCCGAGGGATCGAGGCTCCGCGTGGACGTGACGAATGGTCTTCCCAACGATGCAGAGACGACCGTTCACTGGCACGGTGTCCCAGTTCGCAACCCGGCTGACGGCGTTCCGGGAATCACACAAGATCCGATTGGCGCTGGTGAAACCTTCTCGTACGTCTTTGATGCGACGCCACCAGGGACGTACTTCTACCACAGCCACGTCGGGCTTCAACTCGAACGACAGCTACTCGGCCCACTCATCGTCGAAGAAGAGTCACCGCACGTCGAGTACGACCGCGACGTCATCGTCTTCCTGAACGACTACCTGACCACGGCTCCGAAGCCAGAATCGGAGTGGCGAAACGGTAGTAGTGGCTCTGGCGGAGGGATGGGAGGGATGGGTGGCATGAGTGGAGGAGGCGGGATGATGTCGACGTGGCGGCCGCCGTACGCCGGCCATCTAGTGAACGGTCAGGGTCCGAGTTCACCCACAGAGTTCACCGTCTCCGAGAACGAACAGATTCGATTCCGGTTCATCAACGCGAGTGGTGCGACGACGTACCGCGTCGGTATCGGTGGGCACACGATGCGTGTCTCACACGCCGACGGCCGTCCAGTGAACCCCGTCGAGGTAGATTCGTTCGTCTTCGGGGCTGGAGAGCGATACGATACAATCGTCACGGCAGACGAACTCGGAACGTGGGGAATACAAGCCATCCCTGTCGATGGAAACGAAACGCCAGCCCGCGCAGTCCTGAAGTACGATGGTTCGGAAGCAACGACACCAACCGAACCGACGTTCGGCGGCCGTCAACTACGGTATAACGATCTACAGGCGCGTGAATCGCTCGACGCATTCAGCGGCAGTCCCGATAAACGATTCGAGTTAACGCTCTCTACAGGGTCCGAGGTTGGGTCGTGGGTCATCAACGGCCAACGGTTCCCCAACGCGGACTCACTTCCGATTCAGGAAGGTGACCACGTTCGCGTGCAACTCGACAACCGGAGCGCGATGCTCCACCCGATGCACTTACACGGTCACTTTTTCCGCGTCGGAGACGCCCTGAAAGACACCGTCATCGTCCCCTCTCACATGGGCAGTGTCACCTTCGACTTCGTCGCTGACAACCCGGGCGACTGGCTGTTCCACTGTCACAATGCGTACCACCTCGAAGGAGGGATGGCTCGTGTGTTCGAATATCGGTGAAGTATCTCGGGGGTTCTTCGCTGGTGAGTGTCGGTTCGAGGGGTTTGGAATCGGGTCTCTATCAACGGACCCTGTTATCGATTCTGAAGGAAGAGGTAGCCAAGCAGGAGAACGAAGAGCACCTGCACGACCTTATCGAGCAGACCGAAGCTATCCAGATGGGGCATCCCTTCGACTATCCACAATGAAATTTGGGCCAGCGTAAACAGTGCTCCACTCGCGTAGAGATGTTGACGATTGAATCCGGTAAAGAAGAGGACGATTCCGCCGATGAACCCTCCCCCAGCGAGCAGCATTATGACTTCACCGTGTTCTATGAACAGATACAGATGAACAGCGGCCGTGAAGAGAGCCAACAACGCCACAGCAAAGTGAATAGCAGTCGCCTCGAACCCGTCACGATTCGAGGAAAGGTATCTGTACGTTGGGGCCGTCGCTACCGCACCGACGAGAAACAGTCCGCCAACGACGGATAGCCAGCTACCAAAGAGCCCCTCCTCACTGTGTCCATCGCCCTCGTGCGTGTGTCCATCGTCACCCTGCTGGGCGGAGTCGTTGTGAGGGGTCGTAGACGTGCCCGTCTCCTCACCGTCGTGAGCATGTTCGTCGTCGCCGTGTTGGGTAGATGTTCCCGACTGTGGCGACGTCCCGTTGTGGTGGCTCCCAGCGGCTGAGGTCTGCGTCGACGCCTCGTCGTGGTGGCCCGTCTCATCGCTGTGTCCGGCAGTCGTCGTGGTCGGTGTTTCCGTCCCGTGTTCTTCGTCTGCGACCGCGATGCCCGATGAAATCGCCAACAGGACAACGCTCGCAACGAGCAGTACTCGGCCGATTCTTCGCCATTGGTCTGACATCCACAGCGGAATATTCTCTCGGAGAGATTAACTGGTGGTGCGTATTTTCAGCCAGTGCAACTACTGGTAAGCAGTCGTGAAAACGGAAGACAGTTCTCTCATCGTGCAGGCACGTGGCCAGTAAGGATATACAGGAGTATCCGTCACTATGCGTATGCAGCAGGGCGGGAACACGAACAATCAGCTTCTTACACTACTCGGTGACGACGCCGTCAGAGGGATTCTCGCAGCGACTGACAAAGAGCCGATGTCGGCACAGATGTTAGACGAGCACTGTGACGCGTCGCTCACGACCATCTATCGGCGGCTAGAAGACCTCCTCGAGCATCAACTCCTGCAGGTAGAGACAGCGGTTCGTTCCGACGGAAACCACTATGGTCTCTACGAGGCGAACTTAGACCACCTCAACGTCACGCTCGAAAACGGCGATTTTGATGTCGAACTGGCCAGACGGGACGACGCACCAGACCGGTTCCGTGGCATCTGGGATGCAATGCAGGGGCGTGAGAAGTGATGCATCTCGGTCTCGTCGCCGCGAAACTAGTCGTTATCTTCCTCGGGTTGCTCATCGCGTATCAAGGATTTCGGGCGTACCGTCGAGAGCAGAGCCACCGAATGTTGTTCGTCGCCGCCGGATTTGCGCTCATCACCGTTGGATCAGTCCTCGAAGGGGTACTCTACGATATCGTCCACCTCTCGGTTTTCGTTTCGGGGATGGTCCAGACGGGGTTCGTCGCTGCAGGGATGGCACTGATACTCTACTCTCTGTTCGTGACTCGCCAGTCGGTGCAAAGCGAACGCTCGGAATCCCGCTCGTCGAACGAGCAGCGGCACAGAGCAGATTGAAGCACACACTGCTCCGTCGCCGACTCGGCAGTCGAGACGGTCGCTGTAACCACCGTTCGTGTTCTAATCGCTCAAAGAAGAAACCGAATTCAGGAAGTCGCACCCAAGTCGGCTGACGACTGAGCGCGACGGCGTCACGATTCGATGGCCCGACTCTACGCCGACATCATGCTGCGACAGGATTCGGCACAGTCGCGGAGGACATCGGCACACGTCTGGCAGTGGTCGGCGTCGTGCTGGTCGCACTCTTCGGCACACTCTTCACAGACACCGGCACAGACCTCGGCCAGTTCCGTGCTGTAGTTCGAGTTACGTGCCATGAAGCGTGCGTGGAGCGAGGCAACGTCTGCAACGTCTCGACATAGCCGGATGCACTCTTCCATACCGTCTTCATCGATACACTGGTCAGCACAGTATTCACACGCCTGTGCTGCCTCCAGACAGTTCTCGATACAGTTGCGCTGTTCGTCGTCCAGATGCTCGAGTTCGGAAACCGTGTCTGACAGTGACATTGCGTCTAGTCTTACGCACCGGTCCTTTTCTGCACTTCTGGCTTACAGCGTTCTGTCTCTCACTTTCTCACCGAACGAACCCGTCCTAACAGTCGCCGTCAGTTAATATTGTTCAGTCTCAACTCACGAAAACTGCCACAACCGGTTTTGGCAACCACGGAGAAGACCACACACATGGGGACACTGGACGATATCGATATGCAGATTCTTCAGCTCCTGGTCGAGGACTCACAGCAAACCTACGGAGAGATCGGTGAGCAAGTAGACCTCTCACCGCCAGCAGTCTCTAATCGAATTAGCCGATTACGAGAGCGAGGTGTCATTCGACGGTTCACGGTCGACGTCGACCGCTCGATGCTGACCGAAGCAAATGCAACCCTCCTCGAGATACAGGTTCGGCCGGACGACATCGATTCTGTCGTCGATGCACTACGGGAACTCCACAAAGTAGAGTATCTTATACAGACGTGCGATGCACGAGTCACGGCGTTAGTTCATCTATCGGGTACCGAACTCCGCGAGTACGTTAGTGACGCGCTCGAAGGTCACACGCTCCTCTCGTACGAGGTGCAGAACGTCGCCGAGGTTGACTGGAATCCGCAACTCGGGACCACTGGGTTCGAGGTGACGTGTGCAGAGTGCAAGAAATCGATTCACGGCGAAGAGGTGACGATTGAAACGGATGAACGGACGTACTATCTCTGTTGCTCGTCGTGTGAATCGCTGTTTCGGGATCGATACGAGCGACTCTCGCAAGCGAGCGACGGTTCGTAGCGAAACCACCATTCCGACTTTCCACGTCGTGGCAGTCGAGACGACGCGACGCATCCGAGACTAAGTCTCGGGTGGCAACGACCGTGTTGCTCTGCGTGTATTCACCGAGGAGAGAGTAATCAACAGCAGTCGGGGTCGTTAGGAGACCACTCGCACGCGTCACCAGTCGTCAAGTTGTTTTCGTCAACGTAGGTCGAGAGACACGCGTAGTTGCAGAAGTACGTCGGCGAACCACAGTCGTCGCTACAGTCGCGCACACAGATCGGGTCGTGGTCGAAGATACGTAACCCGCAGTACGCACAGGCCTCGTCGGTGTCGGGAAGTTCGACGGTCGTAGACATACCTACGCTACGGGCACGAATCAAAAACATATTTCGGTAGCCGACCAGCCGTACACTCCGATTCCAGGTCGAGAGACGCCAGAACGTGATAGATTCACTCCGAGCGTTCGAGCCTGTTCTGACGCGCTTCGAACTCTTCGTCGGTGAGATCGCCACGGGCGTACGCCATGCGCAACTCCTCCAACGCAGGATTCCGAGACGACTGTGAGTCCGTCACACGACGGAAGAGGAGGTACCCCCCGCCCAGAAGGACGAGGAGGAAGACCAGTGGGACGAGCATCCCGACGACTGGCCACCAGCCGCCGGTCGTTCCGTACCCACCCATCATACTCCCGTATCCCATCATCCCGCCGAACCCCATCCCCATCGTGAGTAGTGGGAGGGCGATGATCGCTCCGAGGATGAGGAGGACGATGGTTGTGGTGTCGAGTTGGTTCGATGACGACATCGTGACTTAGACCTCCGACGCGGATTCGAGTTCGCGGCCGACAGTCGAGAGAACGCGTTCAAACCGGTCGTGGACCTCGTTTGCAATCGAGTCGAGCGCCTCGTTGTCGGCGATGCCGACGAGCTGTTGCGGATCGACCGCGCTCACCATGACCTCGCCGCCGTCGGTTTCGTAGACGATGACGTTGCACGGAAGGAGTGCGCCGAGTTCGATCTCTTCGTTCAGACCTTCGTGCGCGAGCGCCGGATTGCACGCACCGAGGATACGATACTGTCGAAACTCCTCGCCGAGTTTCTCCTCGAGCGTCGCCTGCACGTCGATGTCACAGAGGACACCGAATCCCTCGTCCTTGAGCGCGTCAATCGTCGTCTCAACCACCTGGTTAAAGTCACCGGATACAGACTTTTGTATTGTGTACATCGCACAATATAGTACACTAGTGGAGGACTTAACTGTGGGGTTCCGAAGCCGTTGTCACGGGTGAAGCCATCCACATTGGAATCGACGCCGAATGGGTCACTCGGCACGTTTCAGCTGTTCACGCCGCCGTTCGAATTCATCGTCGGAAAGTTCACTACACGCGTAGCGCTCACACGCCTGAGAATCGCCGACACGTACGTTAACGAACGTTCCGTGGTTCGCTTTCGATTCCAATTCTCCCAACGGCACCTCACTACCAGGGGTCAGGTAATATGATGGATAATGGCACCGAATAACATACCATGAGCAACCATCCAGACAACGACCATTGCGAGGATACCTCGCAGAACCCCCACCCCTCGCCTCAATCCGAGGGAGCCGTCTACTGTTGTCGTGTCTGCCAGTTAGAAGCAGACGAGG
The DNA here is from genome assembly GCF_900114455.1 of Halogranum rubrum. Lineage (GTDB taxonomy): Archaea > Halobacteriota > Halobacteria > Halobacteriales > Haloferacaceae > Halogranum > Halogranum rubrum. Next base: position 82,086 of record NZ_FOTC01000006.1, read on the forward strand.
AGATGCGAGCAACAGGCCGATCTTCTTCCGAACAGTACTCCCACTCATCGGAGCACGGAGATCACACTGCGGCGGGCGGGGCTACTACGGCACCCGAACACACGCAAGACAAACACGAAACCGGAGACAGGCACCCTCCAGCCGAAACTGAACACGGCCCTCCTGTAGAGGCAGAGCACACTCACGACACTCGCAACGATGCGCACGGCCACGAAGGTGGACACGTAGACCACAAGGCCCACACCGACCATTCGGGCCACGAGAAGATGTTTCGCCGACGGTTCTGGGTGTCGCTGGTCCTCTCGGTTCCAGTCATCTTCTTCAGCGAATTCATCCAGGATGTCTTCGGCTACACGGCACCGACATTCCCTGGGAGCGTCTGGATTACGCCCGTCCTCTCGGTGATCGTCTTCGCGTACGGCGGCGTGCCGTTCCTCTCGATGGCTCGTACCGAACTGAAAAACCGTGAACCGGGGATGATGATGCTCATCTCACTTGCCATCACCGTCGCGTTCGTCTACTCCATCGCCAGTCTGTTTCTCGAGGGGACGACGCCGTTTTTCTGGGAACTGGTCACGCTGATCGACATCATGCTGCTGGGCCACTGGATGGAGATGCGGTCGGTCCGGCAGGCCTCCGGTGCACTCGACGAACTAGCGAAACTCATGCCCGACACCGCCGAGCGCATCACCGAAAGTGGGGACACCGAAGAAGTTCCTGTCTCCGAACTTTCTGAGGATGACGTCGTGCTCGTCCGTCCCGGTGCCTCGGTTCCTGCGGACGGCAAGGTCGTAGAGGGCGAGTCATCTGTCGACGAGTCGATGATAACGGGTGAGTCCCGACCCGTGGACAAAGAACCCGAATCCGAAGTGGTCGCGGGGACGGTCAACCAAGACGGCAGTCTCCGCGTCCGTGTGACGAAGACCGGGGACGAGACGACTCTCGCAGGTATCATGCGTCTCGTCGATGAAGCACAGAAGTCGAAATCACGCACACAACTGCTTGCCGACCGTGCAGCAGGATGGCTGTTCTACATCGCGCTCGCCGTCGCAGGAATCACGGCTGTCACCTGGGTCGCCGCGGTGGGATTCAACATCGGCGTCCTCGAACGGGTCGTCACGGTCCTCGTCATCGCCTGCCCCCATGCGCTCGGCCTCGCCGTCCCCCTTGTCGTCGCCATCAACACCTCGACCGCTGCCCAGAACGGAATGCTCATCCGCGACCGGATTGCGATGGAGGAGGCCCGAAACCTCGATACGGTGATGTTCGACAAGACGGGGACGCTCACGAAGGGCGAACAGGGCGTCGTCGGCATCCAGACGGGGGACGGCTGGGACGAAGCGCGAGCGCTCGAGATCGCCGCTGGCGTCGAAGGCGACTCCGAACACATGATTGCTCGCGCGATTCGAACCGCCGCCGAGGAGCGGGGGGTTCAGCGAGCGAGCGTCTCGAGTTTCGAGAACCTTCGTGGGCTCGGTGTTCGGGCCGTCGCTAACGGTGACACAGTGCACCTCGGTGGGCCGAACCTGCTCGAGAAACTCGGAATCGACCGGTCCGACGAGTTCGTCTCCTTCGCCGATGAGGCAGGCTCGAACGCCCAGACCGTCATCTACCTCATTAGGCAGGAATCGGAGGTCGTCGCAGCCTTCGCCCTTGCAGACGTTATCCGCGAGGAGAGCCGACAAGCCATCGAGGCGCTACATTCGATGGGCATCGAGGTGGCGATGCTGACCGGCGACTCCGAAGACGTCGCAAAGGCGGTCGCTGAGGAACTCGGTATCGACCAGTACTTCGCAGAGGTGTTGCCCGAGGAGAAAGACACCAAGGTAGAGCAACTCCAGTCGGAGGGAAAACTCGTCGCGATGGTCGGTGACGGTGTCAACGACGCTCCTGCCCTGACGAGAGCAGACGTCGGTATCGCCATCGGCTCCGGAACCGACGTCGCTATCGAGTCGGGCGACATCATCCTCGTCGACAATAATCCCGTGGACGTGGTACGGCTCATTCGGCTCTCGAAGGCGAGCTATCGAAAGATGCAGGAGAATCTCGTGTGGGCGACCGGCTACAACGTCGTCGCCCTCCCGCTCGCCGCAGGGATTCTCGCACCCATCGGCATCCTCCTGTCGCCGGCGATTGGCGCGGTGTTCATGTCGCTGTCGACGGTCATCGTAGCGATCAACGCCCGCCGACTCAAGGGGGTCGATCTTACTCCATGAGCACGACTGTTTCGGGTGGGTAGGTGACGGTTTGTGAGGCTGCTGAAGGGATACTGACAGGGACACACACGGAGCTGTTGTTCTTCAGCGGGTTTGGGCTTCTGGTGGGAATCTCCACGCTTCAGTGCGGGGAGGACGTCGATTCGGTCGAGTTCTTCGACTTGGGGCGGTCGCATACCGAATCGGTCGGACTACTCTTCTAGTTCGGACCAGACGTGCCGGAACTTCTCGCTTCGTTTCTCTCGTTGTGGAGGCTCGGATGCCGTTTCGACGGTTATGCGGCTAATCCCGTGAGTGCGAAGGAACGACTGGAGCTCCCGCTCGATATGCTTCCAGACTTTCTCCTCGGTTGCACCGGGGGTGACATCAAAACGGACCTGAAGTGTTGTGGGGGCTGTGCGGATGATCTGGGTTCGATGGACGCCCGGAACTTCTTCGACGACACTCGAGAGTGCAAGTGGGAAAATCGGGACCGCCTCTCCCTCGTCGGTTTCGAACTGGAGGACATCTCCTTGCCGTCCGCCGACCTCCATGATGGGGAATGCACTCCCGCATGGACACCGTTCTTCGTACATCGTGATGCTATCCCCGAGATCGTACCGAACGAGCGGTTGCACTCGGTTCGAGAGGTTCGTGATGAGGACGGTGTCCGACGGCGTCCCTCGTTCGATCGGCTGATAGTTTTCATCGACCGGTTCGACCACGACCCAGTCGATGTTGGCGTGGAGATTCCCGTGTTCACACTCGACGGCAATCGGGACGAATTCCGTCGCCCCATAGAGTTCTCGGACCACACAATCGAAGCTGTCTCGGAGCATTTGCTTTTGGGTCTCAGAGATGGGTTCTGCCGTGGGGAGAACGAGTGCCGGACTGATGTCGAGACGGCCGTCTTGCTGACCTCGTGCCAACTCCACAAAGACGGTCGAGTAGCCTTCGAGGATGGCGGGCTGGTACTGATTCAGAGCAGAGATCAAGTCGTCGATCGGACTCTTCGGGGAAAAGAGTCGAAGGCGACGTGCTCCATAGACGGACTCTCGACGCATCATCTCGAGGCCGGCCGCACCGGCGAAGTGTCCGCCAGAAACGGCAATGAGTGCAATACGGAGATTCTGCGTGACGAGCTTTGAGAGCGGCGAGATACCGACCATTGCGGGCACGACCCATCGATCACCCAGCACGTCTGAAATGGTCCATGCGGTCTCATCCTGGACGAAGATGCCCGGCTCCCCGGTCGTCCCAGACGTCGTCCAAACCGGATACATGCCGAGGTAGCGCTCGCCGACCTTCGTCTCGTCAGCGACGAACGCGTCAATCTCGGCTTTGGTGATTGCCGTGTCCGTGACGACGTCGTCGAAGTGCTCCATGAGCATCGACTTCGTCACCGGCGGGTACTGTGTGAGGTCGCTTCCCTCGGGAACGTCGGCGTAGTGTTGCTTGTAGAACCGTGACTGTCTTCGAGCGAACGAGAGCATCTCAGCGAGACGCCGTCGCTGCCGAGCCTCTATCTCTGCACGGGTCGCTCCTCTGGCCCGCCAGGCGTCGAGCGTGACTTTTCCTCTCTCGATCGGTTTCATGGAACTGGTGGTGAAGCGCGTGGAAATTCTTCCGAGTTTCCCGTCTCGTGATCCCTGTACAGTTCGTGCCGAACTGACTTTGTTCTTGGCCAGCCGACTCGGCCGTTATCTGACGGTCCGCATTCGTCAGCCGACGAGCGTCACCCCAATCAGGCTCCCGACACCATAGGTGAGAACTGCAGCAGCGAGTCCGATGCCGACCTGACGCAGTCCAGAATAGAGAACAGAACGCCCCGTGAGAAGCGTGATGCCGGCTCCGATGACGAACAGTGCGACTGCACTCAGCACGAGACTCACGCCGACGGCGACCAGTCCGTTCAACACGAAGTACGGGAGGACGGGGACGATGGCACCGAGTGCGAAGAGCACGAACGACGTCGCGGCCGCTTCCCATGCTGAACCACCCAACTCCTCGGGATTGATGCCTAGTTCCTCGCGAGCAAGCGTGTCCAGGGCCATCTCCTCGTCGGCGATTAACTGCTCGGAAATCTCTCTGGCGCGTTCTTTCGAGAGCCCTTTCGCCTCGTAGATGAGCGCCAGCTCTTCTCTCTCCTCTTCGGGAATCTCGGCGAGTTCTTCGGCCTCGATACCGATCTGGCGTTGATACAGTTCCCGAGAGCTCTGGACGGAGAGCCACTCACCCATCGCCATCGACCCCGACCCAGCGAGGAGCCCGGCGAGACCCGTAATCAGAATCGCCGTCGAATCCAGTGCCGCGCCGGCGACGCCCATCACGAGACTCAAGTTGGAGACGAGGCCGTCGTTCGCGCCGAGAACCGCGGCACGGAGTGCGTTGCCGCTAGTCGCCCGGTGACGGCCTTCGAGCTGCGCGAGGATATCTCCTCGCACCCCTTGCCCAGGCGTTTCCGCGACCATCGTCAGGAGACGACCGTGTGAGCGTTCGTCGGCGGCCATCCCGGTTCCTACGGCCTCCGGTTGAGTCGAATAGTCGTGCCCGCCGATGGCCTCTCCGGCTTGCATCGAGGATAGTACAAGTCCTGGCCCGAATCGACGAGCGAGCCACGCCAGTACTCTCGCTCTCCGAGACGGCTTGCCATCTCCTGGGTCAGAGCCAGCCTCCCGAATCTTCTCCGTCCAGAAGTCTGCGTGGGTTCGCTCCGTTCCGGCCAGCCGCCGGTACACTTCTGCGACCTGTGGTTGCGATTCGGCGTCCGCCATCGCCATGTAGACCGTCGCACTATCGATTTCGTCTTGCCGATTGCGACGGTAACGTTCGATATCCTCTGGCGTAGTCATACCAGTGTAATTGCGACGTAAGGTCTTAGTGGTGTATTCAGTGTGTCATCTGGATGGTTCCACCGCTGTTGGTGACGAACTCGAAGCGGAAGCAGACCGCCCGGATGGCGTTCCTTGTAAGGCGACAATCACAGTGAAAGAAATCAACGACAATCGTTACTACTACTGGCAGTGGAGAGAGGGTGAGTCGATCAAGTCGAAGTACAAAGGTCCAATCTCGGACGAATAGGCGACACCCCTAAACGTGGCTTCCTTGGTGATGGCGTGGTTGGGAATCGATTGGTCGTCAAGAATCTTCATCCAACCGACTTTGCTGAATCGGACGTAAACGAACCTTTCACGGTCCCTCTTTTCATTGATATCGAACCCAGACTGGTTAGAAATATATATCGATGAGAACGTCGGAAACACGGGGGATGGGACAGGACAGAAGACGCACTCTGGACTGTTGAGTTCAGTTGTCCGAAAGGTGGTTCGTCAGTGACGCAAAACGCGAATCTTCACGGATAATCTCATAGACGATCTCAGGCTCCTCAACGAGTCGGTTCAAGAGCGTAATCCCACCCGAGCGGCCGAGATTCTCCTTGCGGTTGTCGACGATCCCTAGGAAGGCGAGTTCTTTTAGGATGTCACGGAACCGTCGTTCCGAACGAACGCCTTGGTCGATGTTTTCACAGATATTCTGGTACTGGCGATACACGAGCTGGGTCGGGAACTCCTCTTGCTCCGAGTTCAACGAGAGAATTGCCAGTGCGAGCAACGATGCTTTCGCCTGTTGCGGAATCCCTTCGATGAGTTCCTTGAATCGATCTTTCTCAGCTTTCGTCCGTGCGTCTTGCACGTGCTGTTCAGTGACGTTGGCAGCATTGCGCTCGTAGGCGATGTTCCCGGCGTGGCGGAGAATGTCGATGGCTTTCCGTGCATCACCGAAATCAGAGGCTGCATACGCCGCACAGAGTTGGACCACACCGTCTTCGAGGACATCGGGTTTGAATGCGTCACGACGATGCTGGAGGATCTCTTCAAGTTGGTCAGCATCGTAGGGGTGAAACGACAACTCCTTCGGCTGGAGGCTGCTTTTGACTCGCTCGTTGAGGTCGTCGGCCCACTCTATTTTGTTCGAAATCGCGATTACACCGATGCGGCAATCAGTGTTTCCTGACTCACCCGCTCGCGAGAGTTTCATGAGCAGGTTGTCGTCGGCCATCATGTCCGCCTCGTCGAGAATGATAATCACAACGTCATAGAGTTCCTCGAGTGTCCGCCACAGACGTTTGTAGTAGGCAGCTGTCGAAAGCCCCCGTTCGGGGATATCGAAGCCAGTCTTCGAAGAATCATTGAACGAGCGAGCGAGTGTCGAAGCAGCCTGTGTTTCAGTGTTATCTGTCGAACAGTCGAGATACTGAAAGCCGATGTTGACGTCAGTGTGGGCGTTACTGACTGCTTGTGAGGAGACGTACTTCGAGACGAGCGATTTCCCCGTCCCAGTCTTTCCGTAGACGATTACGTTCTCGGGCGAGTAACCCTGCACTGCTCCACGGAGCTCCTCGGACAACTTGCGGATTTCCTCGTCTCGTCCGACAATGCGCTCGAAACTCGGGATATGACTAATCTCGAGCAGACTCTTATTGGCAAAGATGGGGTCTTCCTGTCGAGAAAATATTTCTTTGGCAATGTTGACTTGTTCGTCATCTCGAGGATCCGCTGTCTCATCCGGCGCGGAGGTGTCCTCGGGCGAATCATCTTCCATACACAAGCGGTAACAAACATCTATATTAAAACCAAGGGGTTCACCCGGACCCCACCTTCCGACGTTTGACCACACTTTCAGCCTATCTCACGGTGGGATTCATCAGAATCCGCTGATGAGGGAGAATCGGGTGTGTTTCCGACGTTTTTTCTGTGGACACCCCGCGTTTCCGACGTTAATCATAGCTAGAGCGGTTCTACATCGGTTACTCGTGTTGAAATGTAACTCTAGGTGGATACCGTATTTCCGACGTTCAACTCGAACACCCCCACCCCACGTTTCCGACGTTTCTACTGCACAAGTGTTATCCCACGGAGAACTATTGCCAGGTATACAGTTATTACACTTCAGCGTAAATAGTTCACCAAGCTAGCTCAAAAGGGTTGCTAGAATGCTGTTGGCGGGTGAAAAGAAGAAGAGTTTTCAGATGGGGACCGATTCGGGGGCGTTAACGTCGGAAACGTGGGGTGGGGGTTACCCGAGAATCCGTTCGAGGTTCATCCTTCGGACCGCCCCTTTCTCTTTGGGTGGTGTCGGGTCTTCGTGACGGTTCTCCTCTCGAGTCAAATTCGTTAGCGTTGCTGTCGAAGACTTGCGTTTGCTTGAGAGGTCGTATCCATTGCGTCAGAACGTCGGAAACGTGGGGGGTGTGAGTCACTTGGTAAGGCCATTGCTTGCTTTCGATTAACGTCGGAAGCACGGGGTGTCTGCCCTGTGTCTGACACACGGGATCGTGTTTTCTTCTCAACCGACGATCGACTTCCATGTTAACGTCGGAAACGAGGGGTGGGGGTAGTCCCTAATTCCGTCAGAACGTCGGAAACGTGGGGGGTGGGTCCGAGATAATCAGTCACACGAGAACCACCTTGGGGTCTAGCCCCGAAGCGCCCACTTTATTCATAATGACCGCGAAAGCGGAAACCCGCGACTTTAGGCGCGGGAGGAAGCCGACACCCATTACACAAACCACGTTCGATAGCAGGCCGATTCCCCGAAACCAATCCGAACCATGACAAATACTGACTCTCATGTATAACGTACAGATGGTGGAGAATCCAAGCACTCGAACTCGCTTGATTCTTCGTTTTGGGTTCGTCGAGGCGATGTACGAGCGCAACCGACTCCGCTCTGGGAGCTGGGAACAGGTGGCACTTCCGACGTCGGACCCCGACGCGCCGTGAGAATACGTCTGATTTAATGACAGTGTTTAAACGGAAAATGTGGCCGGTAGTATTTTACTTCTCACTGATTATACAGCTAGTGCGACCACGAAGCATGTGGGAGGAGATTCGGGTCGCACAGCAGGCCAGATTGGACTGGTGCATGGTCTTCGACTGATGCACGGGAGTCTCACTTGCCCATCGAGACTCCCGGACACTCCTGTTCTCTTTGATTTCCCATACTTGACAGTGAGCCGCGCGTGAACAGCAGAACCGACACAAAATAACCGACACAGCCGCACAATGTCAAAGTTGTCGGGTAACAAGATGGAACGTTCTCAGCGTCTCAGATTTGGTGACTCTTCGCCGGAGTAATTGAGAACGTCGTCGTGAATGCGGTTACAAGCACGAAGTCGGCGGTATTGAACCCTCTCACGAGTGGTTTGGGGGGTCGTTCAGATGATTTGGCGTTCCACTTCCTTCAAGAAGTTTTTATGTCCAACTCCACAACGCATTCCTGTGCCACATCTCGGACTCAAGATACGGATGGCCGTCGTCGGTACCATCCTTGCTGCGTTCTATCTCGTCGTAGTCGCCGCCGCGATGGTCGTGTTTGGAACGGGAATCTGGCCCATCGCTATCCTCGGCAGTATCCTCTTAGTCGGCGTGCAGTACAAGGTCGGCAAGTGGGCGGCACTCCGTAGCGTCGGGGCCCAAGACATGCCCGAACAGCAGTATAGCTTCATCCACCGACGAGTGGAGGAACTATCCCAGGAGATGGGTATCGAGAAACCAGAGTTGAAGGTTGCCCGTATGGGTGTCCCGAACGCATTCGCCGTCGGCCGAAAAGGCGCCGGCGTCGTCGTCGTCTCCGAGGAACTCATTCAGTTACTCGACCAGGATGAACTCGAAGGGGTTCTCGCTCACGAACTCGCACACATCGCGAATCGTGACGTCGTCACGATGGTCATCGGGCAGGGAATCGCGTCTATCGTGGCTATCGTCGCCCAGTATCTCGTCCTCTTTACGGGTGACAACGATCTCGCGGACTTCTTCCTTGCAATCGTTGTTGGAAACATTGTCCAGTTCTTCGTCATGCTGTTCGTACTCGCAATCTCACGGTACCGCGAGTACGTCGCAGATGCTGACGCGAAGGGCGCCATCGGGAGTGGTGACCCATTAGCTCGCGCTCTGGAGAAAATCCAGCACGGTAACCAGCGCGCCCGCGAGTCGAAGGTCGACGAACAGGTGAGCGCACTCTGTATCTTCGGTGAGAGCACCGGTCTGCTCACGAAGCTAGTTTCGACACACCCACCCGTCGAAGAACGCATTCAGCGACTCCGCTCGTAGATGCCTGGAATCCGTGAACTCCTCGCGGTTGCCCTCGGTCTCTGCCTCGGTGTGATGCTCGTTGTAGCGCCACGAACAGCACTCCGACTGTCCGTGTTTCTCGGGTCACAACGTCGTCGTCAGGGGCGCTACGGGACAGACGCCGAGATCCCCAAAATGTGGGCATGGATCGTCCGTGCCCTGGGTCTCGTCTGTATCGCCATCGCTGCCTTCATCACTTCTCAAGCGTACGTCTAGCAGTCCTGTCGGAGTTCTTGACTCTTGAACCGATCTGATTGTCCTCGGAACTCACGGGGGGTCTGGCATCGACCACCATCTCCTAGATAGCGTTGCTGAAACGGCGATTCGAACGGCAGAGGTTCCTGTGCTGGCTGTGCAGCTTGCTGAGTGACATCTCCTCCTACGTAGGGTCTCACCGACGAGAATCATGAAGTCGGTGAAGTCGAGCAGCCACGGCGTCGCGACTGCCCACGCGAAGAACCGGTCACCGTCGAGACTTTCGAATTATGTCATCAGATTTAGTAGGAACCCCTCAGCGGAGGAACTACGGACAGTTCTATCTACTATTGAGAGCCAGTGAGCCGGGCTTGGGCTAGTGGATAAGCGAGCCAAGGCCGAAAGTAAACAACTACGGACATATTTGGCGGCAGCTGGTGCAGTCGGTACGACGAGTACAAAAGAGGTCCTTTGTACTGTCTAACTCCAAACTCACAGACGCGTATCTCAACGCTTGAGAATCACAGATGCCATTTTTAACTTCAACATCTAATAGCTCATTATGAAACAACCGAACCCTCTAACCGCTATTTTTACAGTATTTTTGGCCATAGCCCTCGTTATTGCATCTGCCGGTGTTTCAGCTGTCGCCCAGTCAGAGAGCGCAGTTGCGGATTGGTCGATGCTCCAGCACGACGCTGCCGGCACAGGGTATAATCCGTCAGCAAACGGACCGACAGGAGAGGTCGGACCGCGATGGGTCGTTCACACGGACGGGCCGGCGTCGAACATCCAGCCGAGCGTCGTCAACGGGACACTGTACGTTGGGAGCGGGAAGTACAGCGGTGGCGGTCGTGGAGTCTTGTTCGCTATCGACACCGAGTCTGGGGCTGTCGACTGGCGATCTGATCTCGGTGACAGCGTCCACACGACGGCCGCAGTCGGTGATGGTCGTGTCATCGTCGTCGTTCGCGACGAGGTGAACGAACGTGAGTTCGTTGACGATGAGTTCAGTCTAGTCGCTGTTGACGCCGATTCCGGCGAGGAACTGTGGCGAACGCCACTATCCGGTGAAGATGCCCAATGGGTTGATGTCCAATCCGGAGTCGTCCTCGCTGAGGATCACGTTTACCTTTCGATATTCGAGGCGCGTGGCAATCCCGAGGACTCGGGTAGCGCGGTACTCGCGTTTGACGTGGTCGATGGGAATCAGGTGTGGCGACATGACACGACAACCAGTAGCTTCAGTATCCCCGCCGTCGCGAACGACTCGGTCTACGCGACGATCTCGCCGAACACCGGCGAGGGACCGTGGAGCGTTGTCTCGCTCAACGTGACCGGCGGGACCGTGCGCTGGACTACTGAATTCGCCAACGAGTACCGCGGCGTGCCGCCTCTGCCTGCCGGTGATCGAGTATACGTTCCGGGGCCGCAACTGGCCGCGCTTGACGCCGCGAACGGCTCAGTCGTCCGGACCTACAACGCTTCGGTCTACCCCAATTCACGGCCCGCGCTGGCCGAAGGCACGCTCTACTACGCGGCCGGGTTCGGCGAGTCGCTCACTGCGCTCGACCTTGACACCGGCGACACCCGCTGGACCACGGGGGTGACCGGCTACGAGATTACCGCATCGCCCACTGTCGGATCACGGCACGTCTACGTCGGGACGGTCGGCGGGACGGTTGAAGCGTTCGACCGTGAGACAGGCGATGCCGTCTGGACCGTCACGCTCGACGATCGATTCGGACTTGACACCTCACCGGTTGTTGTTGAGGACACCGTGTATGTCGGGCCGGCTCCGTTCCACGTCTATGCGCTCGCAGAGGGTGGGACCGCATCACCAGGAGGAGCGGTTGGCGGGTTCATCGACTGGTTGGCGGCAAACCCGCCCCTAAATGGACTGTTCATTGGACTACTGGCAGCGCTATTCACCGGACTCCTCGGCGGACTTGCACTGTACGGAGTTATCCGAGGGCTCCACTACTCTGACGCGCCACCACGCATCCTCGCCACGAAGCTGTTCAGACGGCCCTATGACCAGATCACGAGCGGACAGACGCTGGCTGCTCACTTGCTAGCGAGCATCGGGATCTTGCTGGCGTTCTCGATAGTCGGCATCTTGGTCACAGCACTCGGGGCCCTCATCGCAATCAATGTCGGCGGACTCCTCTCGTTTGCCTCCACCGGTGCGGGCGTGTTCGTTGTCCTTATCGTTCTCGTTGGGTCCTGGGCTGTCGTCTCGTATCGGTGGCTCCCGGCCAACGAGGCCCATCTCGACCGTGGTCTGGCTACGGCCCGGCGCGAGTGGGCCCTCGTTCACGTGCTGTATGGCTTGGTCCTGCTGGTGTTCCCCATCGTGTATTTCCTGCTCTTCCTCATCGTCTTCCAACCGTTCTGAGGGAAGCAGGCCCTCGGCGGTGCAGACTGCCAGAAGCACTCGGCTCTTCTCAATGGGGTCACCACGTCTGTGATACTGCGCGACTCCTCGTTCGTCGACTCGAGGTCTGCGACTACCAGTTTTGTGAAGACGCCGCGCCTCGTCCCGCGACGTTTCACAATCTTCGTCTCGTCTTTGCCGAATCGATGGCGAAGTTCCATCACCCGAGAGACGGTTTCGGGGTGGGGGGCTCTCGCCATTGCTGTTCGATGGAGACTATCTCGACCTGCTACCGACTCTCATCGGGCGCATCATTTCGTTGTCCTCGTGGAAGGTGTGCGTCGTATTCACCAGCGACACGTCGTACTCCTTCCCCGACTGATTGGGTTCCATCAGGAATGCGTCGTCCAGTGGGTTGGGAAGTTCGTTCACCCACTTGTTCATCTGCGATTCCGGGTCTCCCTCTAACATCTGGGCCGACTGCGCCCGAGCAAGGTGGACGCTCCAGGGTATCGCCGACAGGATTCCTGTCGCCGCGCCTGCTCGGAGAATCGATCGCCGACCGATTCCCGCTTGGTCGTTTTAAGAGTCTTTCTCCGTCGGCTGAGTTTCTTCGCTCATTGATAGGTTCTCCGGGTCGGAAATGAGAATCACCGACCACTGTGGAGTTCGATACGTTTTGCGCCGATATAATTATCACCAATAATTGTGAAGATCTATGTTAATAAGCGAAGAATGTTGGGACAATCACACAATACGTGCTAGGAGGGTTCACTGTTGCGTCGGAGTTAGCACCGTCTGATTACTGGGTCGACCAGAGCCGAGAAATTGGATTGGAACTAGTTAGTCCTCTTCTGCTTCTGCGCCGACGATCACGTTATCTTTCACACCTTGCCGATACGAAGCGAGAAACTGGTTGGCTTGAGCTCGACCCTGTGTCTTGAGCTGCTCAATGAACTCCGGTCGGCGGTCAAGTTTCGAGGCCGGGGTCAGATTCCGTAATTCTTCGATCGGCTGGTCATCGCCTTCTTCGAGTTCAATCAGCCGAACTTTGATCGGCTTGTATCGTCTCTGGACATCTTCCGATTCATCATCTAGCGGCAGTCTCAATTTTCCTTCCTTCAACCACTTGTTCACTCGCCTGATGTGGTAGAGTTCCTGATAGAGTGAGAGGCTTCCTGCCAGTTCGTTCCGCCGATCGGCGATATCCTCGAGGTCGTCAAGCTCTCGCTCGTGGACCGTCGGATTGATACGTATAAGCCAGATCTCATCCGGTTTTTTGGTTCTGTCTTTGATTCCCCGTAACAAGTTTCTCACCGGAGGATTCTGTGAGAAGAGGCCGTCCCAGTAGATGCGTTTATCATCATTCCCGAGCCGGACACCACTGAATAACGTCGGAACGGCGGCAGACGCAACAACCGCGTCCAGTGTAAGCGGACGGCGAACATCCGTGAGCAGTTCCTGATAGAGGTACCGGAACGGCACCTCCTCGTTCGAGGCGTGTGAGGTGTGGGCACCCTCCATCGCTCGCGTCGTCGGATTCCCCGAGTCCTCCGGCCAATCGGAGAAGATCTCGAAACTCCCGTCGATCGCGTCCACCGCGCTGACGTAGAGCCACGGTTGCTCTGGCGACTTCGGAGGTTCGTTTGACTCATCTTCTGGGAGGTCTTGGACCAACTCCTCAATCGCATCCTCATCGGCAATTCCCTCAAGAATCGCGCGAAACCGTTCCTCACCTGCAGGGGTGAATGGATTGCGTTTCGGGGCGATCTGAGGGACGGGAAATCCCATTTCGGCGAAACGTTGCATCTGTATAAGGCCTGTATTGGTGAGTTGTTCGACATATGTCTTCACCTTGATATCGTCCCACACCTGCTCCAAGAGCTCACGTGCCCGCTTGTCACCCGCTGTTGGCGTATTACCAGTTCGAAGGCCATACCACACGGCAAGTGAACAAACCGCCCCGCCCGACGTCCCGCTGAATGCCGTAATCCGATAATCTGAACGATGCTCTTCGAGGAGGCGGTCCAGCACCCCCGCGGTGAACGCGGTATGGCTGCCTCCTCCTTGACATGCGATGGCGACCTTCGTCTGGTCAGTCTCACTCATGGTGCTTCCTCACGTTGAGACAGCGTATTAACATATTTAAAACCGCATCCTAGTTGGTTACAAATTCAAGAGGAGTCTTCAGCGGATACGTACATCTCCCCGCGACCAACGACCGCACTAGACCGGTGGCGAATCTCTCGTTGATGAATCTATCCTCTAAGTTCACCTATGGAAATTCTGCTAGCTCAACTATCCACCGCTGGCGAGCCTTGACTGATGTTGTCGACGTAGACGACCAATTTACCTCACTCTCAGATCTCGTGGTCTCAGGGTTGGTCTCTGTTCTCGATGTTTGTCGTTGTGTTGACTCGCTATCCACGGAGAGATGACCTACCGGTAGTTATGGCCGACCACTCAGTCGCTGACGTCAGAAAAGCAATTAAACCCAATAGTAACAAAACCGATATTTCCCCACTGGTATTCACCGCGTCGACTCGGTACCGACCGTGGAATGGTCGACGACCGATAGATTGCTCGTACAGGAGTTGACCTTCGTTCACCAGATAACGATTAGCACGTATAGAAAGCGCCAATGAGAGTTGTACGTCGAGATCATCGGGAACGGCTACGGCTGTTGGTTAATCAGGACGTCTCTTGTAGGTTATAGCTGGTCGCTCTTACGCAAAGCTACGGAAAAGTCAGTGCATTCCGCCGACGTCTAGCGGATATGTCTAAAACCCAGCCAGCCTTCGGCGGAATGCTTCGAAACCTAATCGACGACGGTATCTTAGAGCTTCGGACCGAGCCGCTCGACGCCCTCGTCGAGCGGCGTCTCAAGCAACTCTGGGAGCACACACCGTGCCCTCGCTGCGGAAATCGGACGATCAGAACGTGGGCGCACTCCGATCGTGTCTGGTGTCGCAGCTGCCAGTTCAAACCCGCCTATACCTACGGCACACCCTTCAGCGAGAAGGACCTCCCCGCAGGCGAGGTCCTTCTCGCGTTCATCCTCTACGCAGACACCTTGCTCAGCATCAATCAAATCGCGATTGTGCTTGACCGCGCGTACAACACGATTCACACAGCAATTCGTGACCTGGAAGCCGCGCTCGAGCGCGGCTTCCCGATTGTCTGGAACCGTCTCAAACGACCGCACAGCGGCCCGTTACAAATTGACGAGAGTGGCAAAGTCTGTTCAGGATACAAGGGCCAAGACCCGCCGCGGCCCGGACGGGCTCGCGGCGGGTCGTCTCGAACTGGACGCACTCGATGGCAAGGACGTCACGGTGATCAACTGACGCTCGTCGCGGCCTGCCGCGACGAGCTCACTGTCATTCGCGCGAAGAAAGGAATCCGCTACGAGGGTGATCTTGGACCGGTAATTGAGGAGGCTGAAGACCTCTCCCAGCCACTGGGAGAGGTCTGGACTGATGGACTCCAAGCGTATCGCTGGATGGAGTACGACCACCGGACGGTCGTTCACAAGGAGCGGTACGTTTCGCCGGACGGCGTCCACATCAACCAGGTTGAGTGCTTGTGGTCACTCTTGCATCCGTGGCTGCGGAAGTTCCGCGGCCTGTCCAAGCAGGGCTTGGAACAGGCCGCTCACACCTTCGGCTGCGTTCGATCCTTGAACAGGATCGGCGCGTCGCTGTTCGCACTCATCGATTGCTTCGCCCTCCATCGTTTCCGTAGCTTTGCGTAAGAGCGTAGCTGGTACTCGGCGTCGACGTGGCACCAATTAACCAACACAATCAATTTTGTTGGTTAATACCAATTCGTGGGAGGTTCGCTGCCATGAATTGCCTCGGGGTCAACAAAGAGTGGCAGACAGATATCTGAGTGCGATTTTGTCAGCATAATCCACAAAACTTTTTATATATTCAAGCGATCCAGTCTGCAGCCAACTGAGATTGTACTCTTGCCTGTGGTTCATAGTAAGGCAGTACGAGAGTTAGCCTCTCATCGGCTAGTCTCCTGAATTCGATAGGATAGTTACTACCCTGTTCAGCCGCGAACTCGTCGAGAATTCCGGAGATGACGTCGATTAGCGACGAATATACATCATACCAGAATCGGTGTCTCCATCTTTGGCGACAGAGGTTCGCCGTCAATTGTCTCGGACAATACAGCACGAGCGGCAAGTTGGCCAACCCGATTCCAAACTGTCCAAGGTAAAATGTGTACTCTCGGTGCGTATGGTGAGGGGGGGAACAGATAACCTGTCCACTCGTCAGAGTCAGTCGTTGTAGCGAGACGATTTTCGAGAATGTCCCGCTTATAGAGGAGTGACTCCTTCCCAGGGCCGTTCTTCCGCACTTCGAAGGCGAGGGATGAGACGTCCTCGACTTCGTTGAGGATAGGGATAGTTCACATGTCGGGGACGCTACCGCCGAACTCTTCGATGAGTGCTGGCACGACGTCGAAAAGGTCGTCTTCGATGCCGTAATCAGCAAGGTCGTAGATTGGGGCGTTCGCGTCCGTGTTAATCGCGATTATCGTGTCCGCGCCTTTCATTCCGGCGACATGTTGGACTGCTCCGGAGATGCCGATGGCGATATACACGTCTGGTGTAACGACCTTCCCGGACTGACCGACCTGCCGGTTGGCTGGCAGCCACCCGTTGTCGACGACCGGACGCGAGGAGGACAGCGTCGCGTCGGTCGCCTCGACGAGTGCTTCAATAAGCGGTAGGTTCTCTTCTTCTTCGATTCCGCGGCCGATGGAGACCAAGACATCAGCCTCGCTGATGTCGACGTCGCCGCCAGCGGCTTCTTCGAAGCCGGTGACGGTGGACCGGATCGCGCTTTCGTCAATGGCAGCATCGAACGTAGAGATGTCGGCTTCACCCATACCGTCGGCCTGCGGCCATTCGGCGGGACGGATAGTGAGGGCTGCACGGTCGGCTTCGACCTCAATGGTCGTCTCGACTTTCCCACCATACTGCTCGCGGGTGACCTCGAGTGTCCCGTCGAACGAGTGAGCCACGGCATCAGTCACGAGCGGTAGGCTGAGTGCTTCGGCGACAGCTGGTGCATAGTCCAGGCCATTGACCGAGTGCGGTATCAGTACATAGCTCGTGTCCAACTCGTTAGCGAGTTGTTCGAGTGCTTGTGTGTAGATGTCATGGTTGAACTCTTCTCCGTCAGATATCGTGTGGATTGCGTCCACACCGTCGCGGTTGACCTGGTCAGCGAACGTGTCCACATCTCCGCTGATGACGGCCGCGTGGAGCTTACCACCTGTCTCGTCGGCGAGTTCCCGGCCCGCGGAGATCATCTCGAATGAGACGTCACGCAGTTCGCCACGGCGGTGTTCCGTCACGATGAGGACGTCACTCATGCGTCGACAACTCCCTTGTTCCGCAGGAGGTCAGCAAGTTGTGCGGCTTCATCCTCGGGGCTACCGGTCCACATAGTCGTATCGCTCTCTGATTCAGGCTTGTACATAGAGGTCTGTGCTAGCGGACTCTCGACAACGTCCGCATCAAGACTTATGTCTTCCAGCGTCTGGACGTCCAGCGGTTTCCGCTGTGCTTGGCGGATACCACGCAAGCTGGCGTACCGCGGTTCGTTGATCCCCGATTGGATCGTCAGCACCGCAGGGGTTTCGATGTCTGTCACTTCCTCGACACCGCCTTCGAGCTCGCGGTGGACGGTTGCGACGCCACCGTCGACGTCCAATTCCAGTTTGTTGACGACAGCACCCCACTCGAAGCCAATTTTCTGGGCCAAGGAGACACCTGTCGCGCCGTTGGCTTTGTCACCTGACTGAACACCGGAAAGCACGAGATCAGGGTTTTCTTCCTCAACGACCGCGGCTAGGAGGTCCGCTTTGGAGTTAATATCCAAATAGTCGGCGCTCTCAATGGCCTCATCCCACACGCGAACAGCGCGGTCGGCTCCTTTCGCGAGGGTCATCCGGATGGTCTCTTCGGACCGTTCCGGACCAATCGTCGCGGTGATGACCTCAACGTCCTCTTCCTCCTCGCTGAGCTGGACGGCTTCCTCGACAGCGTAATCGTCCCACTCGTTGAGGTCGTATGTGAGATACTGCTCTGCGATTTCGTCGTCCGAAACCTCGAACTTGTCTTCGACTTCCGCCACTTCCGCTACCGTGACAAGGACTTTCATACTCGTCAGTGAGTCTCGATTCATGCTTGTTAAGTGTTTCCGACTACATGTTAGATGGACCAATACTGGGTCTCTGCAGAGTGGCCGGTACGAAGAGAAGCGGGTGTTGAGAATATCTACTGGGGGGTTACGACATGGCGGCTGGTTGGAGTGTTCTCTCTTCAGTCAGGCATGACTGTTTCACCATGTCACTCTAGGTCTGTCATATTCATAATACAAGATTATTTATGATGTGAATGGGAACGAAGGTTCTATGCGTGATAATCGCAATGCAGCTGGTATAGCCAGGCGGTCATTTCTCAGACGCTCGGTCGGCAGTGCTAGCGTAGTTGGAATGGCCGGAATCGCAGGATGCTTCGGTGACTCTGGCGGAACGAACGAGGACGCTCCTGGTGCCGATGGGGAAATGATAATGAAGACGGCCTCGGAGACGACAGCCGCGTATTCGATGAGCCAGGTAATCTCCTCGGCAGTCAGCCAGAACTCAGACGTTACGGTCGACGCGCGACCAAGTCAAGGGACGAATCGAAACGTCTCCGAAGTGGTCCAGGGCAAGACAGAAATCGCGTACATCCAGAACTGGACAGCGAACAAGATTCGACAGGGTGAGAAACCGTTCGGCGACCTCGATAAGCAGCCGTATCAGGTCTTCCACCTGTACGATCTGGCGTGGTTTCTGGCGTCGGCGAACGACGGCTGGACCAGTGTGACCGATATCGAATCCGACTCGACGGTCTCGCCCACCCCGAGTGGCTCTGGGACCGCAGAGATGCTCACACACGCGCTCGACTTCGCAGTCGACGATTATGAACGAACCAGTGTCAGTTACGGTGATCAGGCGGGTGCGATGAGCGAAGGTCGACTGGACGTCGGCGCCGCGACATACGTGAATCTCTCCATCGAGCCAAGCTGGCTCCAACAGATGAAGTCCACTACTAGCCTCCGTGTGCTGGATTGGCCCGACAATGTCGTCTCGGAGCTACAAGATGACCCCGCAATCGTCGTCTCGGACATCGATATGAGCCAGTTCGAAGACTACGCACACACACCAGATACGCTCAGCACGCCGACGCTGGCGTACAACTTCATCGTCCGTGAGGACCACGACTACGACACCCTATACTCGTTCCTCGAGACTCTCTGGGAACAACGCAAGGGGCTGAAAGAGCAGACGGGACTCCTCGCACCGCTCTCCGAGGGGAATGCGTGGGTCAAGAACACCTACACGGGTATCCCGTTCCATCCGGCAGCAGCAGACTTCTACCAGGAAAAAGGCATTTGGTCCGACAAGTTCGAACGCGGAAAAGAACAGTAGGGTTGAGAAGACTCTTATCAATTCATGACCGAGACATCCAACGAAGCAGCAACCTCACCGGGCGACCTGCTCGGGGAACTCTCTGACCGCCCGCTCGCAGAGACGGTGTTGTTAGCTCTCGTGATCTTCCTTGCGGTCGCTCTGACGAGCTATACGATATTTTACGCCTGGGAGCGGCCGTTTACGCAGATCATTCACGGGATGGTCTTTCTGCACCTTGGGCTCTCGCTGTACTACTTGCATCTCGCATACGAGCGTGTCGTGAAGGGCACATCGGTAATCGATGGGCCAATCGTCAGCAGGTTCGATGAATCGGTTCAGCGTCTCGTTGCCCGCGTAGATACGGTAGTGTGTCTGGCCACCGTAGTCGTCTCAGCGTCCGTTGGGTATTACTTCGTCACGGGCTACAGCCGACTCACGGGGGACGCGGTTCTCCTCGGCTACTCAACCATAGACCTCACACTCGGCCTCGTCGTCGTCGTCATTGCACTCGATGCCACGCGACGGGCGTACGGGTGGTCTATCGCACTGGTCGGTATCGCATCCGTCTTCTACGCACTGTTCGGGTCGGTGTTCCCTGGATTCCTCCAGCACACTGGGCTCAGTACGACCGACGTCGCCCTGTACGGTGCGACGCAGGTCGAACGGTCTGGTGTGTATGGGTTCATAACCCAGGCCGGTGCGAAGTACGTGGCCATCTTCATCATGTTTGCGGGGCTGGCCCGGGCCTACGGTATCTTAGATATCGTCCTTGACCTGAGCCAACAACTGGGGAAACGACTCCGGAGTGGGATCGTCCACGTCGCAGTCCTCTCTTCGATGGCCATGGGGTCAATCACTGGGAGTGCAGCAGCCAATGCCGCGACAACAGGGAGCTTCACCATCCCGATGATGCAACGCCAGGGAATCCGCGAGGACTTCAGCGCGGCCATTGAAGCTGTCGCGTCCAGTGGTGGGCAGATCATGCCCCCGGTCATGGGCGTCGCCGCCTTCCTCATGGCCGACTTCGTCGGCGTTCCCTACGTCCGTATCATCCAGGCCGCTCTACTCCCGGCGCTCCTCTTCTACTTCAGCGTGGGCGTTGCCGTCCAATTCACTGTGCTCCGACACGGCTGGACCAGCGACAGAGGCGAAGATACCGGGATATACGAGATCCTCTTCAGCAAGAGCGCGTTGGTCATCGTCGCGTACTTCGCGCTCGCTGGCGGGGCGTTCTACGCAGTACGCCAGATCGGAGAACTGTCACTCGTTCTCTCGGGTAGCGCAACCATCGGTGTGCTCTTGCTCGGGCGGTTCGCCCATGGCGTTGTCACGACGTCTACTGAGAGTGGAGTGACTGAACTTCTTGATTCCATCGAGCAGTTCTTCCAGGCCCGGTACTTCCTCATCCCGCTGGCAGTGCTGGTCTACGCACTTGCGGTGATGCAACTGTCCGCACTGGCAACCGGGTTCTACACGGTGGTGACCCTTATTGCCGTCATGTACGTCCGCGACCTGACGCTACTGATCATCGGAGACGAGTCTGAAGATTCCTGGGTTGCTGGAGCAGACGACGGGGTTTCCTCACCCCCCGGTCTCAGGAGCACCATCCCGAAGCAGTTGTTCGTCACGACGGTCAAGACCCTCCGCGGGTTCATGAAAGGGGCACTCGATATGGCACCCCTCGTGGGCGTCCTTGCTGCGATGGGCGTCATCATCAAGATGTTGACGCAGACGGGGCTCTCTGGGAAAATTAGCCTCCGAATGGTCGCGCTGGCAGGTGGCGTCCTGCTCGTTGCCTTGATTCTCGCGATGTTGACTAGCATCCTATTCGGTCTCGGAATGCCGACTCCGGCAGCCTACGTGCTGGTTGCGGCTCTGCTGACGTCACCGCTGCAGGAACTGGGTGTAGCTGAAATCACGGCTCACTTGTTCGTGTTCTACTTCGCGATGCTCTCGGCGATTACGCCGCCGGTCGCCGTCGGGGTTGCCGTTGCCTCACGCATTGCGGATAGCAGTTTCCTCGTCTCGGCGAAACAGGCGCTCCGAATCGGTATTGCAGGTTTCCTCATCCCGTTTGCTCTGGTGGCGAACGATAGCCTCGTCACCTGGACGGTGACCGGGACGCCAGTGGCCGCCTTCAGTGTGTTTATTGGTGTTGTCGCACTGACCGCCGTCACCATCGGGTTCGACGGCCGGCACGTGCTTGGAATTCCCCACCGGTTCGCCTATCTCGCCCTCACGTTGGTGGCTCTGTACGGACCTGTACTCTCGAAGTACATCGGACCGAGTACTGCGACGACGCTCCAAGTCGGGGCCGCGACGATTGCACTCGTCGGGTTGACGCTAGCCCAACTCGACCGTCTCCCCGACGTCGTCACACCCACCGCTGAGTTGCGCGATCGGTAACTCGCTCCCGTCTTCCTTCTCCGACTTCGGCTTCTGCCCCGTCACCAATAGTGTCGCAGGGATTCCTGCTATGCCTCGATTTAAAGGGAAGTCAACTATTAACATAGTGGCGGTCCCACATCAGGTATCAGTATGTCAAACGATTATACGGGTGCGGACCTGTTCGTTGACGCCCTCGAACAGTACGGCGTCAAACACGTATTCGGCAACCCCGGTACGACTGAAATCCCGGTGCTCGACGCCATCAGTACCGCCAGCCTCGACTACGTCCTTGGTCTCCACGAAGACATCGCCGTTGGGATGGCCGCCGGGTATGCAAGCACACGCCGATACCACAGCCACCACGAGGACGACATCATGCCTGCCGGCGTCGTCAATCTTCACATCACCCCGGGTCTCGCACACGGCCTCGGCAACATCTACGGTGCGTCCTTCACCGGTGCTCCGTTGGTCGTCACCGCAGGGAACCACGAGCGGGACTTCCGTCACGAAGAGCCCCTGTTGCATGGTGAACTCGTCGAGATGGTCGAGCAGTTCACCAAGTGGTCGGCCGAAGTTCTTGATGTCGAAGCGCTTCCAACGATGCTCCGTCGGGCGTTCCGCGTCGCGCTGACACCCCCAACTGGCCCGGTCTTCCTGGCACTTCCACAGGATGTGATGCTTGAAGAGACCGACGCTGAGGAGATTGAACCCCTCGGACCGATTCCGAACGCAGGCCGTGGTGACGTTACGCAGATCGAACGGGCAGTGGACCTGCTTGCCGACGCTGACGAGCCGCTACTGGTGGTCGGTGATCACGTCGCCCGGTCGGGAACGGATGCCGTCGGTTCCGCCGTCGCGTTCGCGGAGGCCGCTGGAGCGCGCGTCCACGCCGAGATGCTCTCCTGTGAGGTAAACTTCCCCAGCGACCACGAGCAGTGGATATCGCATATGCCACCCGATGAGAAGCTTGGGACGATGTTCATGGACACCGATACGATTGTGTTTGTCGGCTGTTCGACGAACACGACGCTGCTGAATCACGACAGCGATATCGTGAGCCCCGAGACGACCTGTATCCACGTCGCCGACGACGCCTGGGAGGTTGGAAAGAACCACCCAGCCAATGCTGCGGTCATCGGTGACCCTGGCCTCGTCATGGACCAACTGGCGGAGCGACTCCAGGACCGGATTCCAGACAATGTCCGCAGAGAGCGCGTCGAACGAGTCCGAGAAGTCAAAGATTCGGTCAGTGGGACCATGCGTCGCATCAGTGAGGACGAGACGCCGGCGGGCAGCACCCGTGCCTCCAAGGCAGAACTCGTCGACGTCATGCGCGACATTGCATCCGATGCGTACATTGTCGACGAAAGTATCACCGCGAAGTATCCACTGCTCATTCGCTGGCAGCTTCAACCAGAACAGTTCATCTCGAATAAGGGCGGTGGTCTCGGTTACGGCCTCCCCGCTGCCATCGGGGCCGCACTCGCCGAATCCATGCGTGAGAAGTCACGCGACGTTGTCGGCTACGTCGGTGATGGTTCGTACCTCTACTATCCACAGTCCATCTACAGCGCGACACGGTACGACTTGGACCTCACGGTGGTCATTCCTGACAACGGTAACTACCGTATCCTCAAGGACAACACGCAGAAGATACTCAGTGAGTCTGACGAGGATCATGACTACGTAGGAATGGACTTTAACCCGCCCATCGACTTCGTTAAGAACGCCGAAAGCCACGGCGCAGAAGCCTGTAGGGTTGAGACGGTCGAAGAAATACGGCCGGCACTCGGCGCGGCGCTCGACAGCGGCGGCGTCAACGTGGTGGACGTACTCGTCCACGACTAGCCTACGGTCAAATCGCGACTCCCATGTTAATTAATATTCTTCGAGAAAACTTTTGTACCGCGGTAGCAACAGCAGGGTACTGCAATGACGAATCTCGTTACAGCGGTCGCGGAGACTGTATCGGAGACACCCAACTCCGTGGCCATTTCCTTCGACGGCACCGAACAGAGCTACAAAACGTTCTGGGAGCGAAGTGGCCAGTTCGCGGCCGCGCTGAACGCCCATGGCATCGGCGAGGACGACCGCATCGCTATCTATCTCCCGAACCTCCCACAGTTCGTGACCGCGTTCTACGGCGCGCTCCGGACAGGTAGTATCGTCGTCCCGATGAACCCACAGTACAAGGCACGCGAGATCGGCCACCTGCTCTCGGACAGTAACGCGAAGGCCGTCGTCACGCTCTCAGAGAACGCCGCGGCAGTCTCCGAAGTCCAGCCCGACACGGACGTCGACACCATCGTCAGTATCGGTACAGAGGTTGAAGACGCGACCGACTTCGAAGCGTTCCTCGCAAACGAGACCGTGCCAGTCGTCGAGCGTGCTGACGACGACGTGGCTGTCCAGCCGTACACTTCTGGGACGACTGGAACACCCAAGGGCGTTCTCCTGTCGCACTACAATCTCGCGTCGAACACGCGGTCGAATATGACCCTGCCAGACCCACCTATCAGTCCGGAGGATAACCTCCTCGGGACGCTCCCGCTTTTCCACATCTATGGCATGTCTGCTGTAATGAATGCCGCTGTGTTCACGGGTGCAACCTACTACCCCGTAGCCGAGTGGGACCCACAGGTCGTCTTCGACCGAATCGAATCCGAGGGAATCACCGTGATGTACGGGGTACCAGCGATGTTCAACGACATGATAAACCAACCGAACGCCGACGAGGTCGACCTCTCCTCGCTCCGATTCGTCAACTCTGGTGGGTCGAGCCTTCCGATGGAGGTGCTAGAGACGTTCGAGGAACTGTTCGAAACGGCGCTGTTCGAGGGCTACGGGCTGACCGAGACGAGTCCCGTCACCCACGCGAACTGGCCCGGCGTCCGTCGGAAGGGAAGTATCGGCAAGCCCGTCGAAGCTGTCAAGGCGAAGATCGTGAACCAGCACTTTGAGGAGATGCCCCGCGTCGAGACGGGCCCGGTCGACGAATCTGTGGTCGACCTCGACGAAGTGGTCGGCGAACTCGTCGTCTCCGGCCCGAACGTCATGCAGGGATACTACGGACTTCCGGAGGCCAACGAAGAGGCGTTCACCTGGGAGGACGGCACCCGCTGGTTCCACACAGAAGACCTGGGATACTGGGACGAGGACAACTTCTTCTACATCGTCGACCGCGAGAAGCACATGATCGTCACCGGGGGGTACAACGTCTATCCGCGCGAGGTAGAAGAGCTTCTCTACGAACACGAAGCAGTCGCCGACGCCGCGGTTGTCGGGATCGAGGATGAGCGTCGTGGCGAGACGGTCAAAGCACTCATTGTCCCTGCACCTGGGGTCGAACCCGGCAAGGACGTCACCGAGGACGAGATTAGACAGTATGCGCTAAACAACATTGCCGAGTACAAGCACCCACGAATCGTCGAGTTCTGCGACGAATTGCCACGCACGACGACAGGAAAGGTCCAGAAGTACGAACTCCGGAACGAGAACTGAGCAACCGCGCCGCTCCTGTTACTTGTCTCCTTGCTGTATGATGTTCGTCACTAGCCGCAGTGTTGCAGCATCAAAATCTCTTTCACACATAGTCTGTAATGGTATGCTATGGCGTTCCAGCTATCGGACGAGCACCGTGCTATTCGGCAGGCTGTCCGTGAGTTCGGCGAGAACGAAATCAAACCAATCGCGCAGAAACACGACCAGGAAGGGACCTATCCGGAGGAACTCCGCAAGAAGGCAGCAGAGTTCGATTTCGTTGCTCCTCATATCCCGGTCGAATACGGTGGTGCAGGGATGGACCTCCTGGACGCTGTCCTCGTCACCGAGCAACTCTGGCGTTCGGACCCCGGTATCGGCAGTGCCGTCAGCAGTGCCGGCTTCGGGACGAACATGATCATCAAGTACGGTGACGACTGGATGAAAGAGGAATGGCTCCCGAAGATCGCGGGTGGGGAGGCTGTCTCGTACTCTGCCATCTCCGAGCCGGCCCACGGCTCGAACGTCGCAGGAATCGAAACCCGTGCGGAGAAAGACGGCGACGAGTACGTCCTCAACGGTAACAAGATGTGGATCACGAACGGGACAATCGCAGACGTCGGTGTCATGATGGCGAAGACGTCCATCGACGAAGGTCACCGCGGCATCACTGCTTTCCTCGTGCCCACCGACCTTGACGGCTTCAACACCGAAAAGATCGACAACAAGCTTGGTATCCGTGCCTCTGACTTGGCAGAGGTCATCGTCGACGACGTGCGCGTCTCCGAAGAGAACGTCATCGGCGAAGTCGACAAAGGGTTCTACCAACTGATGGACTTCTTCGCCTCCGGCCGCACCCGTGTCGCCTCCCAAGCCGTCGGTGCCGCACAGGCTGCGCTCGACGCGTCGCTCGACTACGCCGGTGAGCGCGAGCAGTTCGGCCAGAAGATTGGGGAGTTCCAGGCCATCCAGCACAAACTCGCCGAGATGGCGACCAATATCGAGGCAGCACGGTCGCTGACCTACCGCGCCGCATCACAAGTCCAGAACGGGGACGACCAGCTTGCAGCCAAGTTCGCCAGCATGGCGAAACTGTTCGCTTCCGAACACGCTGTCGACGTTGCTGACGAGGCCATCCAGGTACACGGCGGCGCAGGGTACGTTTCCGACCACCCTGTCGAGCGCTACTACCGGGACGCTCGCATCACGAAGATTTACGAGGGGACCAGCGAGATCCAGAAGAACATCATCGCCGACCGACTCCTGTAGAGGCGTCACGATTCGTCTGACCTGCTATCGCTGCTTTCTGTCGGCTGTGTTTAAAGAAGAGTCGTTGGTTCAAGGAACGCGGAACTCGATGGCAATACCCTGGCCGTAACCGATACACATCGTTGAAAGCCCACGC
Source organism: Halogranum rubrum (assembly GCF_900114455.1). Classification (GTDB taxonomy): domain Archaea; phylum Halobacteriota; class Halobacteria; order Halobacteriales; family Haloferacaceae; genus Halogranum; species Halogranum rubrum. The sequence continues at coordinate 108,738 of NZ_FOTC01000006.1, forward strand.
TCGGCGTCGCGGCGGTGGAGTTCGTGAATGAGCGTCACGGGCAGGCGCGCACCGGAGGCACCCAACGGGTGTCCGATGGCGATGGCACCACCGTTGACGTTGAAGACGTCGTCATCGATGCCGAGTTCGCGCTGACAGTACAGCGTCTGACTCGCGAACGCCTCGTTAAGCTCGACCAGGTCGTAGTCGTCGATGGTCGTCCCTGCACGGTCCATGAGGCTTCTGACCGCGGGAACAGGGCCGATACCCATAATCTCGGGGTCGACGCCCGCGACGCTGTGGGCTCCGATCTCAGCCATGATCTCAAGGCCGTGCTTCTCGGCGAACTGTCTGGACGTGAGCATGACGGCGGCCGCCCCGTCCGAAATCTGCGAGGCGTTTCCGGGCGTGACCGTGCCGTCGTCTTTGAACACGGTGGGGAGGTCGGCGAGTTTCTCCGTAGTCGTTCCCGGGCGCAGGCCTTCGTCTTCCGTAACGACTTCCTGTCCGGTGTCGATGGGACGTATCTCCTCGTCAAAGCGACCCTCTTTGGTCGCCTTGACAGCGCGTTGCTGAGATCGAGCGCTGTATTCATCCTGTACCTCGCGACTGACGTCGAACCGCTCGGCGACGGCTTCAGCGGTCATCCCCATCTGGAGTGCATCGGTGTCGTACTGCTCACGGATGGCAGGATAGGAGTCGATGCCTTGCTCGCGCTGTACCCGCGACATGTTCTCGACGCCACCAGCGATGATGCACTCACGCTGGCCAGCGCGGATGGAGTCAGACGCGGAGGTGATTGCCTGCGCTGACGACCCACAGAGACGGTCGATGGTCGTCGCAGGGACCCGCTCGCCGAGGTCAGACAGGAGCGCAATGACGCGTGCGAGGTTGTTCCCCTGTTCTTTAACCTGCTTCGCACAGCCCCACTGGAGGTCATCGACGTCTGCACCTGTCAGCCCGGTCTCGGCCAGTAATTCGTTCACGAGGGGAATCGAGAGGTCCTCACTCCGGACTCCAGCGTACACGCCGCCTTGCTTCCCCTGCGGTGTTCGGATGGCACCGACGACTACGGGGTCAGTGTCTGTCACCATCTATTCGAATGCGGGGATGCCGGTAAGGTCGTGGCCGATGATGAGCGAGTGAATGTCGTGGGTTCCCTCGTAGGTGTACACCGTTTCGAGGTTGGTGATGTGGCGCATCGGCGAGTAGTCGGCCGTGATGCCGTTGCCGCCGAGCATCTCGCGGGCGACGCGGGACTGCTCACGTGCCATTCGGACGTTGTTGCGCTTCGCCATTGACACCTGTGTAGGCTTCAGGTCACCGCGCTCTTTGAGCTCCGCCAAGCGGTGGGCAAGCAATTGTGCGTTGGTGATTTGGGTCGCCATCTCGGCGAGTTTCTCCTGCTGAATCTGGAAGCCACCAATGGGCTTGCCAAACTGGTCGCGGTCGGTTGCATAGTCGAGTGCCGTCTGGAAACAGTCCATCGCGGCACCAACTGCGCCCCAGGCGATGCCGTAGCGTGCCTGCGTGAGACACGAGAGCGGCCCTTTCATCCCCTCGACGCCCGGGAGGACGTTCTCTTCGGGAACGCGAACGTCGTTAAGACCGATTTCACCCGTGATCGATGCTCGGAGTGAGAGCTTCTCGTCTATCTTGTTGGTCGACACGCCGTCCCACTCTGTCTCGACGAGAAAGCCACGAACCGGGTCGTCGTCCACCGACCGGTCTCTCGCCCAAACGATCGCAACGTCACTGATTGGTGAATTCGTAATCCAGGTCTTCGCGCCGTTCAGCACATAACCGTCTGCATCGCGTTCGGCGTGCGTCGCCATCGCAGAGGCGTTCGAGCCGTGCTCAGGTTCGGTGAGGCCGAAGCAACCGACGGCTTCGCCGGTACCCAGTGCCGGTAGCCACTCATCCTTCTGTGCTTCAGAACCGAACGCGTGGATAGGGTACATCACGAGTGCTCCTTGGACGGACGCCATTGAGCGAAGCCCCGAGTCAGCGGCTTCGAGTTCCTGCATAAGCAGGCCGTAGGCCGTCTCGCTCAGATTTGGGAGCCCGTAGCCGTCCAGATTCGGCGCGTAGAAGCCCATTTCACCCATCTCGGAGATGAGATCCATCGGAAACGTGCCGTCGATCCAATGTTGGCCGATGTCGGGTTTGACCTTTTCCTCGACGAACTCACGTGCGGTATCGCGAACCATGCGCTCTTCTTCGGATAGCTCACTCTCCAGATCTACATAGTCGAGCATACCTAACAGGTAAGATGCGACAATATTAATAGTTCGGTCGAGGGCCTGTCGAAGACCCGTCCGCTGTCGACGGTTTGGAACTCACTCGTGTCGCAAACGATTCCTCTGGTTTCCCCTGAGCGTGCTTCTCACATTCGTACGAGGAAACGTTTTTGAGAGCTGCTTCTGTGGGACTTGGTATGCAGATTGCAGTGTTAGGAGCGGGTAGTATGGGTCACGGAATCGCGCAGGTATCAGCTATGGGTGGTCATGACGTCGTACTTCGGGACATCGAAGACAACCTCGTCGCTGAGGGTATCGAGGGGATTCAACAGAACCTCACAGCGGGTGTCGAGCGTGACAAGGTGACCGAATCGGAGATGGAGGCGACGCTCAACCGACTCTCTGGGACGACCAACCTCGCCGACGCCGTTTCGGACGCTGACCTCGTCGTTGAGGCGGTCCCCGAGGACATGGACATCAAGCAGGACGTCTTCCAGGACGTCGAAGCGTCGGCCCCGAAGGATGCTATCATCGCCTCGAATACCTCGTCGCTCTCTGTCACCGAGATGGCATCCGTACTGGAGCGCCCGGGCCGGACTATTGGTCTTCACTTCTTCAATCCACCACACATCATGGATCTAGTGGAGGTCATCATCGCGGAGCAGACGACCGGCGAGACAGAGGCCCGCGCCATTGAGTACGTCGAGAGCATCGAGAAAGAGGACGTTGTGGTCCGCGACACTGCGGGCTTTGCCACTTCGAGATTGGGGCTCGCACTCGGTCTGGAGGCCATTCGGATGGTCGAACAGGGCGTTGCCAAACCGTCGGATATCGACGCGGCGATGCGCAAGGGCTACGGCTACCCGATGGGGCCGATTGAACTCGGTGACCATGTCGGTCTCGACGTGCGACTTCACATCGCAGAGTACCTGCGCGAGGAACTCGGAGAGCGTTTCAAACCACCGCAGGCACTCCGTCGCAAGGTTCGTGCCGGGAAACTCGGGAAAAAGACAGGCGAGGGATACTATGTCTGGGAAGACGGTGAGAAGGTCGGTATGAGCGGTGAGTGGGGGGAAGGAAATGAGTAAGTCTCTGACAGAGCAGTCGTACGAACTGCTCTCGGTGACAGTCGGCGAACACGCCGACCGCGTGGGCACAGTCTCTATTGAGCGCCCGGACGCTCGAAATGCACTGAACGAACAGGTCCGTACAGAACTGAAGGATGCCTTCAACACCGCAGAGGCCGACGACGACGTTCGGGTCCTCGTCCTAACCGGTGGAGATGAGTCAAGCGCATTCGTCGCTGGTGCCGACGTCACCGAGCTACGCGAACGCGACCTAGTCGACCAACTCGAGGCGAGCAAGCGAGCACGCGTCTATGAAGCCGCAGATGAGCTGTCGATCCCGGTCATCGCTCGCATCAACGGGCACGCACTTGGTGGGGGCTGTGAGCTTGCACAGTCCTGTGACGTCCGCATCGCTCAGGAGGGTGTAAAACTCGGACAGCCGGAAATCAACCTGGGTCTGATTCCAGGCGGTGGCGGGACACAGCGATTGACCCGGCTCGTGGGAGAGGGTCAGGCGATGCGGCTCGTCCTCTCGGGCAAACTTATCGACGCTACTGAAGCGGCCGATATCGGGCTCATCGACGTGGTTTGCAACGAAGACGATATCGACAATCAGGTGTACGACTTGGCGGGTGCGATGGCGGAGAAGAGTCCCATCGCGCTCGAACTCGCCAAGTCGGCTATTCGTAAGAGTTCTCGGCTGGGTCTCGATGATGGTATCGAATACGAATCCGAACTGTTCGTCCAGTTGTTCGCAACCGAGGATAAGAACGAAGGAATCGATGCGTTCTTGCAGAATCGTGAAGCCGAATTCTCTGGCGAGTAAACGCGGGCCGGGAACTTGTTCGTCACACGGTTCTCTCAGCTGTCGAGTCGATAGCTGGGAGTGAATCCCGAACGCCTGGATTGAGGTGATCGTTCCTTGGCAGCCGTTACGATACTCGTATGGTGGGCTAATCGTCACGGACCAAGATCTGGTTGGCGCGCTATCTTGTCCTTTCGAGAGAGAACGGTGGAAATGGAGTTCGTCTTGCTGATGGTTCTTTGTCCGACTGTTGCATAATCTGTGCCATTTATCGCGAGTCGGCTGTCAAGATGTTTCTTATTAAGAAACGCATTGCTATCTTCCGTGGTAAGTGTTGACTATCTACAACCCAAATGTCCTGGACGGGATACGACTGGAGGAGAAGTTGGAACCGAGACACTTCAGAGTGCGTTCGTAATTATGAAACAGTGAATCCGATACGAGAGAGTAGTATTCACTGAACAAACCATCGCAATAGGATTGATATTACAATACTAAGACTGTAACACTCGCTTCCTGAGAACTCACAATCAACCTCCGTCATACGAGTGTTCACTAAATTCCGGCCTTCATCACGTCACAGAGACAGCCTGAGTTTCAGTGGCAGAATTTTAATCTGTGATCCACCGTATTGGAGAACTGAAAGTGAGGGATAGTAGGGGAGGGACGTGTTGGAGTAACCAATACATGCCCTCCCGAAGTAGGCGTAAAAGAGCAGAAAATCAACCAAGTATAGAATCTGCGTTAAGAGTGGGCGAGGTTGAGCTCCAGTTCGTTTACACTCCGATGAATGAGGTCTGAGATCTCATTCTCCAGTTGTTCATGCTTCAAGCGGTGAGCAGGCCCAGCAATGGCAAACGCACCGAGGATGTTTTCATCTGAATCCACGATTGGGACGGCCACGGCACGCAGTCCTCTGGTGCTTTCACTTTCATTAATTGCGAATCCCTGTTTCCGTACTTTGTCGAGTTCGTCGAATAACGCTGTCTCAGTAGTAATCGTGTTCTCAGTCGCAGCTGTTAGACCGTATGTGTCGATGAGGCGTTGAACCTCTTCTCTGGGCATCTGCGCCAGCATGGCCTTCCCTGCGGCTGTGTGATGTATGTGAAACCGCTTCCCAACCCGCCCCTTTGAGAAGACACCCTGCATGCCAGTCTCACGATACAGAACTACTGCTCGCCCGTGCTCTCTGACGGTGAACTGCGCTGTCTCACCGGTTTCCTCAGCGAGTTCCCGGAGTTTCTCCTGAATGAGCGTATTCCCTTCTATCTGGTTCCGGACGTCGGCGCCGATGTCGAGGAACCGAAGACCGAGGCGGTACGCTCTATCGTCTTTTGTGACGAAGTCGCCGGCTCGAAGTGTCGCCAGATGCTTGTGAACGGAACCCTTCGATAGTCCCGTCGCGTTCGCCAGTTCTGTGACTCCAGCGACTTCGCGCTCTTTCAGTTCTGAAATGATAGCGAACGACCGCTCGAGACTCTTCAGCGTTCGCCCATCGTCCGACGCTTCACACCCGTTATCGCCTGTATTTTCCATTGTGAGAGATTGACTCGCCCACCATAATAAAATTCACTAATACGAAACAACTATGTTTGGGGTTGGTGACGAGCGTAGCAGGATTCGAAACACATCGTTTGTGGTGATCGAATCCCTGGCCCCTCTCAAAATACCATCGTCATCCACGCAGCTAGATCCTCCCTTGTGTAACCACGGTTCACCTCGCAGAGTCTAATGGCAGGGTATAGGTTGCTAACACGCCCAATCTGATATGCTCCGGCGCGTCACAGTAGATTGGAAGAATACAGTCGCGTAGCCGTCACCACACTACTCAGCTCTGGGATCACCTACTGAGAGTACTCCTCTCTGGAATCTTGCTTCGGCCAGTGTTGCGTCGTCGAACCGAACTCAAATCTACCTATCAGTGTCTCGAAAGTGAAAACCTGTGCGCAGGGCTTCTATTCTTTCACTATAAGTTGAGCAGCTTGAGCAGGCTGTTCTGGACGGCCGTTGTTCGGGGAGACCTCGGAAGCTAATTAAGTCTTAACAGAAAAAGTTGGAGTAAGCGATTCAGCACCACCAACTGAAGCTGAAGTCGACGCGCTGGCGTGGACACCGGTACTTCTCGACAGATTTCTTGAAGAAGTGTTCGATTTTACCTACTCGATCCCCAGCTGTCGGCAGTTGATGAATGGTTTGGAATTGGGTCACCAAAAGTCTCGTCAAACAGTCGCCGAAGCCAAGCCTGAAGATTGAGACGGGTTCCATGATGAGCCCAAAGAAAGCAACAAGAAATGGACGTCACTGTAGATTGCATCTACCAAACCAAGAAATACGTGCAGTTTGAGCTGCGTCCCGTGTGGTTTCCACGTGGTATACGTCCTCATTGTCGCACTGTGCGAAGAATTCCAAAAATATCTGATTATAGATTCGACACGGATTGAATATCCAGAGCTAGAGGATTCACGAGGTGAGTGGAAAGCTGTTGTACTGATGCCGGGGATCTGCCTCAAGCATAAAACGCGGTTCATCGGTGATCAATCAAGATTCGCCTTTGTGAGAACGCAGATACTTCTCGAGCAGCAGTCGGGATCTTCTCTCGGCAAGACAGACACCCCTTATTGCCGCTGCAAATGTCGAACCCGTCTTTGCTCTCGAAGTAACTCGGAGACACACCCCTCGTTGCCGCTGCAAACGGCAAGGCGAAGGGCGGATGTATTAGTTAGAGATACATCGTGACCTCTCTATCCCGACAGAATTAAATACCAATGAGTCGAACCAAATCATACAAGAGTCACATAGCAACATCTAGGAGTGACTTCGGTCACGACACAGCGGTTCAACCGCTCTGTGTGTTTGTCTGGCGAGTTAGCCTTCTGCGCGTTCTACCTCGCTCAAACGGACAATTTCTCTAAGCAAGATCACCCGACACGCTCGCTCAGTTTGCAGCGGCAACGAGGGGTGTGTGTGCTCGGCTGTATCACCGCAGATTCGCCCAAAGATATTCCACGTGAAGACGGGCGACCAACCACTTGCAGCGGCAACAAGGTCTTCTTCCAGCGGCAACGCAGGGCTATTTGCAGCGGCAACAAGGGGTGTCAGACATATATCTGAGCAACGATTATTCAACCAACTCACTGTCCAGAACCAAGCGCTACAAGCTCTAATAAGCTGGATTCAGTGTGGCTACCCCTTGCCACTTTGCTATTCGTGTCTTAATTGGCCGAGCAAGATCTCACTCATTTGCAGCGGCAACGTGGGGTGTTTCCAGCGGCAACGACCTATGTTGTAATGCGAACATTGATACTCTCTCACGAGAGCACCATTCACAAACGGATGTCGGACTCAATCGACTACTTTGGAGGGAACGATGCCATCTTCCGAAACAAGGATCTCCTCCAAGTCAAATACCTTCCAGACGAAGACCGCATCATCGGTCGGAACGAACAGTTGAACGATCTGGGTTCGTCACTCCGACCTGCACTGAAGGGCCAGACTCCCAACCACGTCCTCATTTACGGCAAAACGGGGACAGGGAAGTCACTTTGTTCGAAGTTCATGGCTCGCCAGCTCAAAACTCGAGCCGCAGCAGACGACGTTCGTGTGGGGACCGCCTACGTGGACTGTTTTCAGGACTCGACTGAAACGCAGGCGGTCAAATCGATCGCCATCCAACTGAACGACGACGCCGGTGGCGAACTCCGAATCCCCGCTGCTGGCTTGAGCACGGGCGACTACTATCGGAAGCTCTGGACTGTTGTCGACGATTACTACGATGTTGTCATCGTCATCCTCGACGAGATCGACAAACTCGACGGTGACAACGTCCTCATGCAACTCTCGCGTGCAGTCGAGTCTGGCAAGCTCACTAGTAGTACGCTTGGGGTCATCGGTATCAGTAACAAGATTCAGTACAAGGACACGCTCAACGAGCGAGTCAAATCAAGCCTCTCTGAGCGAGAATTCGTCTTCCCGCCGTACGATGCAAACCAGCTGCGGGCAATTCTCGAGTCACGACAGGATGCGTTCCGAGACGGCGCGCTCTCTGATGCAGTGCCACCGCGCGTTGCTGCACTTGCCGCTCGTGAACATGGTGACGCACGCAAAGCAATCGACATCCTCCGGTTTGCTGGTGAGATTGCAGAGGATGCAGGCGACAGCGTCGTCAGGGAAGCCCATGTGAACAAAGCCCACGAGCGAGAGGAACAGAATCGTGTCGCGGACCTCATCTCGAAGAGCACGCCGCACAGTCGCTTCGTCCTCATCGCACTCGCGAACATCGTCCAGCAACGCGGCGACGACGAAGCATGGGTCCCGACCAACGATATCTACGACGTCTACCGTACTGTTTGCAAGGGTGACGGAGCTGAACCCCTCAAGAAGCGCCGCATCCGAGATATCCTTTCTGAGCTCGAGTTCCTCTCGATTATCGACCAAGACCTTCGCGGTAAGGGGCAAGGACAGGGCAACTATATGGTCAATCGTCTCTCCGAAGTCAAGCCGACAATCGTCATCAAGGCGTGTGCTGACGCCGATTAGTCTGGTTGTCATTCTGACATTGGTTGCAGCGGCAACGAGGGGTGTGCCGAGAATGTATCGTTGATCAGTCAAATCGACGGGTAGCTATCGATGAATCGTGTTGTACGCGCGCTCAAGCACAATCGAGATCTTTCTCCTTGAACTTCCGTAATGGCTTCTGGAACTGCTCTTTTACGTCGTTATCACCGTGCCCGGGGAGAATGCTCGAATGCCGGAACATTACACAGATATGAACAAAGAGTGGCCGGCTATAACAGCTATATTCCTTGATTGTGAAGATATAACTACGTCATCTGCAGCAACCAAGACTGGTCATAGATACTAAAGATTATCTGCAGGATTCGAACACAGAGCCCACTTCAAAAAGTGAGACTATCATGAGACCGAACCAATTGAATCGAAGGAAACTCAAGTACCTAATTCGAGCGATATTTGCTACGCTCATTCTTGTCTCTGGAGCGACCGTTGTACAAGGATACATTACGTACTCAAGCGAAAGCGAAGAGCTTGATTCGAAGCAGAGTCGTACGCAACTACAGCGTGGGTCACACCTGACTGTCGTCACGACGAGCGAACGCAGAACGGATGGGGAGCGAGATAACGCACTCATCGCCTACACAAAAACTGGCGATGTTGCATACTACAACGACAGCCATCGTGTGTACAACGACGTCGACCCTGTCGAAGGAACTCACTCGACAGTGCTGTATGTTGCTTCGAACCGTCTCGAACGAAACGAGTGCAGTGCGACGACCGCCTGTTGGCAGAATATCGTTGAAGAAGTGAATTTAACCACCGGAGAGACAACACGGCACTACACCTTCATCACCGCGCTAGGGCGGGGCCAGTGGCACGATGTGGACCGCGTTGGTAATTCTCGCTTCCTCATTGCAGATATTGCGCTTGACCGGGCGTTCGTGGTAAATACGACAAGTGGGATTACTGAGTGGGAGTGGCACGCCCAAAATGAGTTTCCACTGTCGGGAGGGGGGCTGTTCCCAGGTGATTGGACACACGTGAACGACGTCGAACGCCTTAAAGACGGCCGCGTGATGGTGAGCCTTCGGAACCAAGACCAGGTCGTCTTCATCCACCCACAACACGGCTTGCAAGAGAACTGGACACTAGGGTCGGAGGATGATTACGACATACTGTACGAACAACACAACCCCGACTACATTCCTGCTGCGCGGGGAGGACCAGCAGTTTTGGTTGCCGACTCAGAGAACAATAGAGTGGTGGAGTACTGCCGGACAAACTCCGGAACGTGGAAACAATCGTGGAGTTGGGAAGACGAACATCTCATGTGGCCACGAGATGTTGATCGACTTCCAAACGGACACACACTCATCACCGACTCAAACGGTGGCCGCATCGTCGAAGTCAACAAAAGTGGTGAGATTGTCTGGCAGGTTAAACTCAAGGGGGCCTACGACGCAGAACGACTTGGAACGGGGGACGAAAGTACGGGTGGTCACAGTGTACAAGCTTCACTACCAGCTGATAGCACAGATGGCAAGTCGGAAGCAACGATTTCCCAAACCCCTTCCTCGAGTGTGACTGGCAAGGGGTTGGTGTGGTTCCGAAAGCTACTACCCCGCATGCTCATCAATCCGCTCTTGTACGTGCTACCTTCATGGGTCGGATTCGTCGAATTCACTGCATTGCTCCTAGGGGGACTTACAGGAATCAGCTGGGCAACCGCTGAGCTGTGGTGGTCTCCCTGGTCAGTTCGATTTAAGGTCACGCATCGGAGGAAGACATGACGTGTCAGTGACCCACGACTGACGTCGTGGGCTTGCGTGTGGGCGGGCCACCCCACAGAGGCAACTTAATTGTCGGTGTTCCTCGGCCTCAACTCACGGAGTCAGTCGCGGAGTAGGTGGGTATGGCTTCCTGGAAGTCTTTCGCTCAAACTAACGTACTTGCTCTGGAGTTCACACATCGATAATGGTGGGACGGTTTCCACTGCAACCTGCGAACTGCCTTGGGGTCAAGCCCCGAGGCACTCGCCTTCTTTCTCTGTCGACTCATCCACGCTCTTCGAGTCCTCATTCATCCCTCTCCAAATGTCTGCAACGAGATATCCTTATAGTCCGCTAAATACTGGGTGATATCTGCTTCACGCCACCCAAGCGGTGAGAGGACGCTTTCTGCGGCACGAATCAACTGCTTTCGATAAAACTCGATGTCGTACTCCTCAACCCCTTCTGTGGCGAGCGCAACACGGTCCGCTGTCTGCTTGCTATCATCGACGACGACATAGTCAACGTTCTGTCCCGGATTCCGACACAGCCCACGAGTCTCTGCGCGTTCCAACGCAGCGACGTTCCGCGTGGTCCGTGTATACTCATCGAGTGGTTTCGAGACACGATTTGTGATGACTAACTCCGATACGTCGAGAGTGCCAGCCTGCAACCGCTGGAGCCACCGCTTCAGTTGCTCACACACAGCCTTTACATCACGGTGTTCGTCGAGAGCCTCGATCATATCCTTCTGCGCAGTCGCGATGAACTGGGGGGTACTGCGCTGGCGACATTCGATGCCGCGATACTTGTAGTCGTCCTCGGCAGCGACTTTGCCGAAGTATTTGGTGAGGGCGCCAGCCTCGGAATTCCGCAGTGGGACGAACGCAATCCAGTCGTAGTGCGCCTCGTATTCCAATCGAATGCCAACGTCGGCGGTGACTATCTCGGTGATTTCAGCCAGTGGTGTCTGCTCTTCACCCTCAACAGCCGTCACCCACACCGAATCGACGATACCATGGACGACGCGCCAGCCGTTCGCTTCGAGTGTCTCCTTCGTATCTAGCAAGATTTCGCGAGCGAACGCGTTGATTGCCTCGTGGCACTCGATCCGACCGAATTTTGCGTTCGAGAAGCCTTGATACCCGAAACACGAGACGAGGATCCACTTGATGGCGCTTGACCGGCCTTCTAATTCGACGATTCGTTCGGCGTCGTCAGTCTCCCGTAACTCGGTCTTCATCGTCTCACGGTCAGTGATGAGCGGTTCGAGCACGTCGGGGAGATATCCGCGTTCGTCACAGATACAGTATCCAAGGCCGGGAACATCCTCCCGACCAGCATGGCACTCACACCGAATTTTTTCAGGACTCACGTTCCGGCTCACGATGATGTTGGGGTACAACGACGAGAAATCTAACTCGTGGACGTCCTCGTGTAGGCCGACATCGGGTGCGAACGTAAATCCGCCTCTGTCTGCTTCGTGGAGTTGCCGCATCGTCTTGAGCTGTTCGTGGCGCCACGAGTGCCACGGGACGAGCACGTTGCGACGCCGAGCCTCACGAATCTGCATCGCCGTGAGGATGGTCCCAATCGAGGCCCACGCCAGTTCCTGCAATGGCTTCCCGGACCGCTCGACGAGATCGATACAACCATCGAGATTCGACTGTGACCAAAAGAACGTGTTCGAACGATCGACAATGGCCCGTCCCGGTACGTTGAAGCGAGCGGGCGAGTGGCCGACCCGCCCATAACTCGCGTAAGTTGACTCGCCAGCAAGTTGTTGCCACTCTGGGAGACGCCCTAACTGGAACTCGTCGAAATCGCAACTCTCGGCCGCTTGGTACAGTGCGGGCACCACCTCACTGGTGTTTAGCATCAGCACGTCAGGGTCAGTGTCTGTCACTCGCTGGGACAGCTTCGCGAGAACCGCTTCGGGGTCGCCTGACAGTCGTTCCTCATCAACCAGTAGCTTTGTGAGACAATCTGCTGCGAGGACCGACTCGTCAACGGCAAGTTCCATGACCGACAACTCTCGTTCAGGGATGGGCGATAGGTCTCGCTCCAGACAGTACCGGAACTCTCTGGAGAAGTCGACGTTGTAGAGGCGATAGTCGCCGGGCTTTGCCCATCCCGAGATCTCGTGTGCGAGCGTCGTCACGGCGTCGAGGCTGGTCACGTCGACGCGGAGGACGGACTCTGAGTCGTAGCGGAACCCGATACGTTTCTCAACAGTTCTCGCGTGGACGACGTCGGGATGGTCCCGGAGGGTCCCATAGAGGTCGACGAGATCAGCGCGCCCGTGGACAGACACATAGAGCGTCGGCGTGTAGGAACTGTTACGGACGTACTCGGCCCCATCGTCGGTGAGCGTCCACTCAAGGACGTCGCCATCGCGGTAGTCGATTTTGAACGGCATGACTGGTTAGCGGAGCGTCAACGAGACGGCGAGTTCCTCGACCGTCGACTCCAAATCGTCGATTCGTTTCTCCTGTTCGAGTACGACTGAGACCAGAATCCGTACCTCGACCGACTGGTGATTCAGATAGCCTGCGGCATCGGCGTGTGCGCGGGCGTGTTCGAACAAGCGGTCAAAGTGATCTTGGTCGTGTCGACGGAGTGCACGGCGATAGGGGTGCCACCGCTCTTCGGTGGCCCGCAAGAGGTCTCGATAGGTTGAGTTAGTGCGACCCAACGGTCGACACCTCCGGTTTCGTCGCTGCTGCAATGGCCGGATGACGGGTCTCAAGAACGCGCTGCCAGAACGCAATCGTCGTCTGGACGAGCCCATCACCAATGGGATAGACCAGTGACTCGAATTCGTCGCCGACGAATCGGGGGCCGAACTTCGTCAGTTCACACGCAACGACGGCATCGACCTTGGCGCGGAGCGGCGCTGTGAGTACGTCCGTCCGGCACTGGGTCACCAAGATAGGGATTTCGTAGTCGGCTGCGAGGGTTCCAATCAACCTGGCTCCCGCCTCAAGCATCCGTTTGCGCTCGCCGCGTCTGAGGTCATCCGTGCGATAGAACGCATCGAACGATGGGAGGACGACAAGCGAAGTCTGTTCGTCTACTGTCTCAGTGAGGTCACGAAGCAGACTCTGATGTTGCCACGGCGTGAACGCCCGTGCGATGTGGACTCGGTCGAGCGTCCGCATACTCGGGGCGACCTGTGCGAGCGTCTGGGTCGTGCCGTGGCCCTTTGCATCGACCCAGACTGCCGGGCCATTCTCCAGAAGGATGTGATCGAGCACGAGCGATTGCAAGGCGCCTGTTGCACGCTGGTCTGCTTCGAGGAGCGTGACGCCAGCGTCGAGCGTCGGCAACTCGGGACTGTTGGATGGTCGGTGGGACATCACACCTGTACCTTTCAGCAGGTGGATACATAGGCAAGACAGGGTTGGTTCCGATAGTTCCGATAGCCGAATTCAGCGGACTCGGTACGTCCGAGCACGCTTCTCGCCATCGGCGATGACGAGCTTGTAATGAACCATTTTCGAGAGGTAGTTTCGCATGGTACGCTTCGTCTTTGGATCGTCGACTTCGTCGGTGTATCGCTCGTAGAGTTCACCCGGATTCAGTTGGCCTTCAGTCTGTAAAATCTCGTAGAGGGCGCGTTGATGCTGGTTGAGTTTACTGACTGTTTGCTCCCGGACTTCGTCTTTCCCGCCGGGGATTGCCTCGTCGAGGATTTCGGTTGTTATTGTCTCTGTTCCCCGTTGGGTGGCCCGTCGAGCAGCGTTACGGAGGATGCCGATCGCGACCCGTGCGTCTCCCGCTGCAGCATCGGCGATTAAGGCCAGTTCTTGCTTTCCGATAGCGTTTTCCGATAATCCCCACCGTGCTCGGGCTTCGAGGATCGAGACGAGTTCGTCGAGATGGTATTTCTCGAATGGGATCCGAGTGCACGTCTGCAGCCGACTGGTGAGCCGGCCGTCCAACTGTGAGAAGAGGTCCTTCTCACGGTTTGCGAGGAGCACCATCGAGACGTTGTGTGTCTGGTAGAGGTCGTACAGAACGCTTTTGTCTTCGAGTTGGTCGACTTCGTCGAGAATGACGACATATTGTGGGCCGTCATACTGATGAAGCCGTTCGAGGAGTTCGTCTTTCGGTGTCGATCGACGGTGGATATCGATCGTATTGTCGATGCCTTCGAGAACGCGATAGAGGACGCGAAAGCGGGTGTAGTCCTGCCAACAGTTGACGTATTGGGAGTTGATATCGAGGACGTTCTCGCGGAGTCGTTCGACTGTATACTGGGCGATACAGGTCTTCCCCGCACCAGAGGGACCGGTCAAGAGGGTGGTTTCGGCACTGTGACCGTCCATGATTGGGCGGAGGGCATTTGAGAGGTGGTTCACCTCTTGGTTCCGATGCTCGACCTCTCTGGGAGTGAACTCGGACTGGAGTACGCGAGCATCGGTTATCATACGAGACGTGTTTGAGATGCAGGACGATAAACGGAAGCGGGTCGTTTCCGATAGTTCCGATACAGTCTCTCGAATCGTCGTCGCCGAGAGGGAACTCGTTGTGACGACAGATCGGCCAGAGCATTGGAAGTGGTGGTGTGTTTTGGGTGAGTGACCCACATCGTTATCGGGTGATCTCTCCAAAGCGACCCCTACTTCGATGGTCAAGGTTCCTGACTCATTGCGGTGTCTGTTTTCGGCGTCTGTGACCGAACACGAGGGGTCGTACAGGATCGAAGTTCCACGCGGGGAGATTGAAGAGAGTAAGTTCGATGTCGGTGAAGACTATGGTGTTGGCGTGCTCACGCACACTGCCGCGTCGTCGCCGAGTGACTCCCCCGACGCCGCCCCGAATACATCGCCAGATGCTCAGCAGGGTCCACCCGTTGAGGAGGGAGACGTCCGTGAGGTCATGATTGAGACGCTCGGTGAGCAGGGAGACGGCATCGCGAAGGTTGAACGCGGATACGTTGTAATCGTTGACGGCGGACAGCCTGGTGAAACTATAGAAATCGAGGTGCATACAGTTCGAGAGACCGTCACCTTCGCTGAGATTGTTGGGTCTGAACCGTAGTGTCTGGTTGCAGGGTTCAGATTGACCGGTCTCAATGTACGAGTCCTCGTAAGCGCTTTTCAGCAGTAGTTGGCCGATTTACATCACACTCTATTGGATGAGCATCGTCTTTCCTGAACCGCTGATTAGCGTTGCTGTAGCGGCACTCGCGTCTTCTGTTCGATTTCAATACGGACTCGATAAGTGAACATCTCCCAGTCATTATCTGTCTGGAATTGTGACGCTCGTCCATCGAATCTCTCGGCGACGTAGTACGTGCCCGCACGTGAGAGGTCATCACCCCGAAGCTCGTAGCGTCTGCTAACAGTCTCCCCAACTCCGAGCGGTTTTGTTATCGGCGTTCCGTCCATCGACATCGACGCCCCGCCACGGCTGGCTTCGACACGGTCAGTAGCCTCGTAAGATTGCGAGAATAAGGTCGTCTTCCACGTTTCGTCGTCGGGCGTCGGCGACGACGCAACTGCGAGCACGCCAAACGGCCAGACGCCGTAGCTGCGGACTCGAACCGGTTCATCGCCGGTATTCTCCAGCGTGAGTACGAGTTCAGCAGGATGTTCGATAGTCGAATCAGTGACCGCGAGACGCCCCGACACCGAAAGAGGCCCTGCTGAGTCATCTGCAACGATTTCTGTGAGACGATACTCAGTATCGCCGAGACAGCCGGAGAGACCAACCACTGAGAGGGTTCCGGCCGCTACGAAGTCTCGACGCTTCATCGTTTATCGCCACCCTCATCTACGCGAGCGTCAGTGAGCTCCACGAATATGTCTTCCATTGTCGCGTCGGCGACCACTTCAGCTCCGTCCCGAAGTTCTCGAAGGGTTCCTTCAGCGACTAACCGTCCATTGTGGAGAATGCCAATTCGGTCACAGACGAGTTCAACCTGCCCGAGGACGTGACTCGAAAAGAAAATCGCCGCTCCACGCTCAGCTTCCTCGGCGACGATTTCACGGACGAGCCGGACACCATGTGGGTCAAGGCCGCTGAATGGTTCGTCCAAAATAAGCAACTCCGGCTCACCAACGAGTGCCATCGCAAGTGCCAAGCGCTGTTCCATTCCGGCAGAAAAGGTTCCAGCATTTTGGTCTACAGCGTCACCGAGTCCGACACGTTCGAGCAGGGCTTTCGGGTCGTCTGAGCCACCCTTTGTCTCGACGACGAGAGCAACGTGCTGGCGTGCAGACCGATCTGTATAGAGCCCATATCGGTCGGGGAGAATGCCGACTCGCTCGTGAACCTCGACCACCTCGGTTCGTGGGTCACGCCCAAGGACACGCATCGTCCCCGACGTCGGTCGCAGATAATCGAGTAACAGTCCGATCGTCGTTGATTTTCCGGCCCCATTTGGGCCGAGAAAGCCATAGGTCTCCCCTTGTTTAACCGTCAGATTGAGACTCTCGACGACACGAACGTCGCCGTATTGTTTGGTCAGCCCGTCAACGTTGATCGCTGTGTCTACGTCAGTCATATGGCATCACCACGTGTGAAGACTCGACGAGCGAGTCCCAACGGCACTGCCAGCCAGACAAGCAGTACGAGTATACTTCCTACAGGGTGGAGATACCACGGTCCAGGTCCACCGAACGCGGCTTCGACAACGAAGGCGTTCACCGACACACCGGGTGCAAGCTTCGTGTAGACGATGTGGAACAGCTCCGTCGAGTTACCGACACCGAGAAACCAGTTCGTTAGGACATTGTAGGCACCGTCAGGTGTCAATCGAAGCGCGAGAAAGAGCGGCCCACTCGCCGGAGCATCGTATGGGTCGACCGGGACACCAGTGACAGCGGTGTAGATCGTCGTAACGATTTGACTCCAGAACAGCGTCACGAGTACGTACCCGAATATGGTTGTCGCAGCAGTCACCGTCCGGTGGGTGACCGTCGAGATACAGATGCCAATGGCGACCAACACGCTGACGAAAACCAGCGTCGCGAGGAGTGTGCCAACGAAAGGAAGCATATCGAACATCCCATGATTGAGCAGACCGATGACGGCCAAGACGAACGTTGCAACGACGATTGCTGCGCCGATGCCGAGAGTCCGACCTGTTACTTTCGCCCAGAGAACCTGGGTTCGCGTCAGCGGTAACCCGAGGAGGAACTTGAGACTGCCCGTCGTTCGCTCACCGATGAGCGATTGATACGAGAGAAGCAACGCTCCAACCGGAAGGAACAAACTGACTCCAATCTGTACATATCCGACTGTGAGGTTGCGCCCAACCGCGTCCCATCCGGCATATGTGGGGCGAAAACCCCACAGCACGATGAACACGGTGAGTATCCACGTTCCTTTGGAGGTGACGACTTTTCGACATTCACTGCGTGCAAGCGGGGACCACCGCATATTGTGCTGGTAACGGAGCCAGCAGAAAAGTACTTTCATCATTGCTGACCAATTGAATGTTCAACAAACTTGGCGAGTGTCGCAACCATCGGCTTCGTCGAGTGCAAGATATGCGCTTTCTGTTCAGCACAGTCACAGGAACCTCACCGAACGCTGTCAGGGGTGGCGTGCTGAACTCAGAGGCTGAATGCAGCACCGGGCTCCTGTTTGGTTTAGTTTTGGTGGGTGGGAAGTTCAACCCAATATTAGAAACAAAAGTAAGCACAGTACGAGAAAGCTCAAAAGAGTCACTCCGATCTTGAATAACACTGATTTGAGGAGTGACGTGCCTGACTCTGTTGCACCTTCACTCGTATCAACCTCTCTACCTGCGCTATATCCTAATGCCGCGAGGTTCGAACTCTCAGAATCCGCAGCGTCTACCTCCTCCTTGGTTTTGTACTCTCCTGCCCCCCACACATCGGATCCACTATCTATGTCCATCTCTTCTAAATTCCTTCTGTGCAAATAAAAACCACTAGGAGTCGATAAAAGCACCATCGAAGCTCACCGATTCGACTCTTCCTCAGTAACGAGGTTGATCTGACCGACTTGCGCGCTCTATTCAGCACGACCACAGATATCTTCCCAGTCACTGTCAGAAGTCACGAGTTTTTGTTAGAAAATCCCGCGCTTTATTTCTCCCTGTGCAAGGGTGTCTCTGATTATTTCCGAGAGATATTCTTTCTTCCAAGAAATGCGACTGCACAAATCAGTTCGAGTCACCTCCTCGCGCTTTCTTTGAGTTAGTTCGACACCCACTTGGTCTGCTAGCGAAACCGGTGGCTGAATAAGAAAATCGAACTCAAATTCAGATTGCCATCCGAGATGATTCTCAGTATTCTCGTAGATCTTGAACGCGGCATCATAGTGCTCAATTGCGCCTGATTCGCCGGAGTATATTACTACGTCACCAAGAATTTCATCACACAATCCCTGATGAGCGGGATACCATAGGTTTGAGTGTGGAATCTCGAATTGTTGAAACTCCTTCACGATACTTTGTACTTGTTCGCGAAGGAAGGGAACCCGTTTGCTCTCTACCAAGCGGTAGCAAAGGATTGCGGCTAGCGAGTAGTCCGCGAACAGTCCGAAGTTTTGAGGAGACGTATAAATTGAGCCGGTTTCGCTATCGAGATCATAGACTCTCATTAGCCAACCGTGTGCTGCAGCATTGAATCCAGCTGCTGCTCCTTCGTATCTGCCCTCGTCAAGGAGGTCATTTGCTCTCTCAATATATCTTCTGGGATCCATGAGTTATCTGAGTAGGAGGGAGGGGGAGGTTTTGTCAGTCGGCAGCCTGTATGCTTTGGTTCTCATTCTACCTATGTACTCTGTCACACTTCCTATAGGCTTTCCTCAGAGATGAGTTAGGACACTTACTCGTGTTTCCCTCCGTGTTTGACCAGCAACAATGCTGTACTTCCTACATTATCCGAGATGGGGCATTGAGTTGTCATTACTCTCATTGCCGAACCGCCTGAGAGATACGCGCGCTCTATTCAGCACGATCGTAGAAACCTCACCGAACGCTGTCAGAAGTGGCGTGCAACACTCAGAGGGTGCATACAGCACGATGGATCAGCTTGCTTCTGAGTGAAAGATTAGTCTGAAGTAATTTGGTCCTCGCGCAATGAGAATTACGAGAACCGGTGTTACTATCAGAATTGGTGTAACTAGTGGAAAGACGTCTCGAAGGACGCCGATTACAATCAGGAGTAGAAACGCCCCTAGAGTATCCAGCGAGGACCCCGGACTCGGCTGTCTTCCGTCAAGTAGAATATATCCGATTCCGACGGCGGCTCCTATACCCAGACCATACAACAACGGCTGGAAGGAGTCAAGTGATAAGAGCTGCCCATAGGGATAGATTGCTACGAAATACACAACGACAGACACTTGCGCCACCACTTCCAGCACGATGGATTGTCGTTCACTGAGTAGACTCATTCGATGGAACAATCAAATTTCTATTGGGAATTTTAAGTTTCTTATGGGTGTTGTTCCTTTGATACATAACGCCAGAATCGCAGTATAATTGCTGGATGTGGACCGTCAACCGACAATGGATCTCCGCTTTGTTCCATCTATAAATAGCATAATTTAGCTTATGAAATCTCACTCAGAGCCAGCAGGTCCAATCTACCGCTGAATAATAGAATTACTTGACCGACTAGCGCACTGTATTCAGCACGCCCACAGAGACCCCACCGAACGCTGTCAGGAGCGCCGTGACACACCGTGTAGAACACGTCGCGGCCGTTACTTCGTAATTCGGAGGCCGGTGTCGGTCTCGTAGAGATACCCCTTCAACAGCAGCTTCTCGAGGAGCGCTTCAGCCTCGGCGTGCTCGACGTCGCCAGCACTGATCCAGTCGATTGCTGTCTCGGGTGTGAATAGCTCGTCTGTCGCAACTGCCTGTTCGATCTGCTCGAAGGCTGTTTGTTGTGTTGGGGTCAACCGGTTTGCGGAATGCCGCATTAAGAGTACAGTGCGTCGCTGTGAAGGTGATTGTTGGGGTTGAGTGTCGGCCATCCGAACCGCTGAGTCCCATGTTCTACCCGACTCGTGGCGGCCGTCTCATCACACCCGTTGTGATAGGCTCCGACCGAGCGAACCACTCGAATCTGTTTTATACACTCCTACTACTCCTACAACGACTGAGACTTTCCCGAGTCCTGCTGCTAGTACGACCGTGCGTCCCCGCGGTTTGTGTTCGCTGCCTATCGTGTGTCTAGTGTGATTCGGCGGCTATCACACCCTTACTGTCGCCACCACATCACAACGTCTGTGATACTGCGCGACTCCTTCGTCGTCGACTCGAGGTCCGCGACCGCTTGTTCTGTGAAGACGACGCGTTTGGTGCCGCGGCGTTTCACGATCTTCGTCTCGTCTTTGCCGAAGCGGTTGAGGAACGCCATCACTCGCGAGACGGTCTCCGTGTGGGGGCTCTCGCCATCCCTCGAGCGCAGGACGGTACTGATGGTACTCGAATCGATTGTGTAGCCCGCTGGGACTTTCTTTGCGTAGTCGCTGATGCCCTTCGCAATGTAGCGAGCGCGCTGTTCGTTGGACGTGAGTTTCTGGACGGCGTCTTTCGAGAAGGCGACGACCTGCTGGAGTGGGGAGAGTGATGAAACGTCGTCGGTCGTGGCGACGTCGTCCGTAGTTAGTTCGTGGAACTGCTGTTGGAGGCGCTTGCGGTGGTCTCTCGCTGATTCGGTCGTGGTTTCGAGTTTGCGCACGCGGGCTTTGTACTCCGCGAGGTCGGCGTGCTGGGACTCGATCGTCTCGGTTTGGTTCTCTACTGTGTCTTTGAGGTCGGTGTTTTCGGCTTCGAGGGTGTCGACGCGATCTGTGAGTTCGTGGTTTTGGGTTTCGAGCTCGTCGACGCGGGCTTCGAGCTGTTCGTTCTTCGTTTCGAGGGCGTCGATTCGGGACGTGAGCGTCTCGAGTTCGTCGGCGAGAGCCGGACTCGTGGTTGCGCTCATTTGTGGCCCTCCGTAGCGACGGGCGATTGTGCGACGAGACCTTTTTGGGTGGGTGGCGTGTTCGAAGACATGCGGTTTAGTGTCCAACGACCGCACCGGATCCGTGCTCTAACACGGGTCCTTTCTAAGAGGCCCAAAATGATCCAGTGAGTCGTTACGCTGCACCACTCACCCCAGCTACTTTATTCTGATTACTATTTGGCCAACAATGTTGTTCGTATAGTGTTTGTTGTGTTATACATCGGTTCGGTTAACACTACCGTGCAAAGTGCTTCTGTATGCGCAAACGGGGGGAATGGATGAAGCCAACTGATGACCAAATTCTCGAGATACTGGGTAATTCTGGTCTTGTGCTATCACCCAGTATAATTGCGTTCAACGCTGGCTTCACTCGGAACCATGTGAATAATCGACTCTCTGAGTTTACTGAAAAAGGTCTTGTGAGGCGGGTCGAACGAGGCAAGTACGAAATCACTGACGATGGACTCGGCTATCTCTCTGGAGACGTCGACGCGTCTGAGTTGTAACTACGAGAACTCTCTTTTGCTCACTCGTCGCGTGGATCACTCACGAACTCGAAGAGCCGCGTAGATTCGTGGATGAGTTTCACATGACCACGAGCTTCGAGCACTTCGAGACGATTGTACACGCTGTTGCGTGAGTACCCTGTTTCATCGACGAGATAGCCTTTCGTTGCGATACCCCACGGCCCATCCGATTCTCGACCGCGTTTGAGCACGTCAAGAATAGCTTCGTCAGTTCCGGTGAGATTAGGAGTGCTCATAGCTGCTCTTTGCTCTGACTATGCTATAAAACATGGCTTACTAAATGTGCAGAATAACTGTGCTGAATGCACATCATTAAGTAGATGCAGACCATAGCTATCACTGAGAAGTCCTGGTTTCGCCGTCCGCAGAAAGGCCACGTGCTAGAACACGTGACCGGGTGCTTCTCAAGGGAAGTCAAGAAGCAATGTCAACTACGCACACCGCGCCACAAGAGCGTACCGCATCGCTAGCCAGCCATCTCACCGACGCCCTCGCCCGCTCGTTCACCCTCGGCGTCGACGCCACGGGGTCAACGCATCACTACTACCGCCCCGCCGACGCCGTCGTCGTCTTCGACGGGCGCGAGTTCGACCACTACCAACCACTCAACGGCCGCCCGCTCGCAGAGTGGCAGGCGTTCGTCGCCGAAGACCGTGGGTGGCACTCAACCGGTCAGCTTGCGCAGTTTGGCCTGCAGGCCGATTTAGAGCGCAAGGAGGCCCACGCGTGAGCGCACGCGAAGAGTTACAGATGCATCTCTCACAGGCGCTGTCGCGGACTGACGACGCGGAGGTGCAAGCGTATCTGCACGCGGCGTTAGAGTCTGCCGAGGCGTTGCCGCCGACGCCGCTCGTCGAGTGTCCCGTGTGTGGCAAAGTGGGACTGCCAGAGCGGATTGAGATGCACGACTGTTAGAGGTACATCTATTCTATGCTCTATTTTTCTCTACGTATTGGATAGAGAAACTAAACTTGTGCCTGCAATCCCATTGATGGTCCTAGCAAGTACAAGTCTCTGAGTCGGGGTGAACCGGGGCCATGGCAGTCGAGACAGCGGTGATCATTCCGCCGTCACCTCCGATGCGTCGGCCTCAATACCTTTCACTTGGAGATTGGAGTTCAGTCCGTATCGTACTTGTTCTCGTACATCCGGATAATGTACGTGAGATATGCAGATATCTGATGGAGAAGGAGAGTGGAATACTCTCTCCCAATCTCTTGATGGCGGTTCTTGCGGTGGGCACCCGATTTTTGGAATGCTTTCTCCATCGATGAGATGAGATCGTTTAGCTCTGCGTACATGATGTTGTTAGGTTCGAAGAGTCCATTGTCACGCATTGAATTCAGGTATTTCTGAAGATTCATCTCTCGATTATCCTCCCAACCTTCTAAATCGACAACGATTGTCCGAGCTAGTTCCTCAATGCTGTTGTAGAGCTTCTCTGGTATTTGATACGTATACTGGCGGTCTTTGTAGAGCTCGAATGCCGACTCGTAAGGAGAGACTACAGACTTCCAACGTTGGTCTTCGGTAATTCTCGAAAACTCTTTGTCTGACTCCTCAAGTAGTTCTGAACCAATCGGGCGAAAGTTGAAGCCCTGATTGTCATTGGTCAACTTCCAAAGCACACCTTCTGTTTCCAGAGCGGTGTTGATTCGCTTAACGAGCTGAGGAACACGTTTCTCGCGACTACGCAGAACACCGTGTGAAACTATTTGGTCCCATTTATGCTCCCGCGAGTGCCTTACGAAAGTGATGAGGTGCTCTAGGTAGGCAAGAACCGTGATGGTATCCGCGTTTTCAACAATCTCTCGGTGTGATTTGATTTCGTTCACCTCTTTCGACGGGATTGACTGATCCGCCGGGAATGTCTTGTGTGCCTCTGGTGTCTCGATAACCAGATGAGGTTCTAACGCTGAGTAGCCTGTGTTTTCATACGTTCTTGAAATTGCTCTGCCAATGAGAGTAGGAGGGATAGCACTCCCGCTGAGTGGATTTGAAATGAACACATTCAGAGGGTCTAGAGTCTGTTGGCAGACACGTTCACGAGCAGTAGCCGTGAGCTCTGAGTGGACACGGGCTTGGGTGACTTTCTGACGGTCTGCAACTGAATCGAACTCATCATCCATTCCTTGGTATCAACAATTCGTCTTTTCATATTAAATATAGATGGTGCGATGCTCGGTTTTGAGGTTGTTCGCCGTTCAGAGCCTCCTTCTCCTCCGACCAAAGTAGATAATCGACAAACGGAAGCTTGTTGACAGCCTCCACGAGTAAATCCAGACCGGAGACGACGTCGACGACGCGAACAGCGACGCCCTGCTCGTGCTCGCCGCCGAGATCTTCTCCTGAAGACTGAGTATGGTAACCACCACCAAGAAAATTTTCACTGTGTGTGTGCTCACAGATTCTGTGACGACAGCGATCTGCAGCAGGCTCTATGATGCAATTCTTGCTCGCCAAACCTCAGCTAGGGTGACGCCGACGATACCGCCAAGTGTCGCACTCAGAATAGTGCCTTCAGGTGGCGCTACCCACAGAACACCCACGATAATGACGACTATGAGGAGACCAAAAACAGCGACTCGCCCCAAAGCGCCGTATCTATTGACCACAACCTCGATTCTCGACCCCAACTGCGTTTGAGCAAACGGACCAAACACGAGTCCCAAGATGACACCCCCGGACAGGGCGGCTATCGGTGAAAACGAGTCCGTTGTGTACACACTGTAAGCTGGCGAGAGCGAAACAAGAACTGCAATCGCCAGTTGCCACTTCAACTCAAGACGTCTCCGATGCGACGGCGATTCGGACGACTGATTGGAGGGCATCGCTCCAAGATTTGAACGCAAGTGACAGAAACGTTTCGTCGAGTGGTCTCGTTCTCCGTCGATGGTGGATTTCTACTATCGGACCGAAACAGTGGCCGGATTAGTCACTGGTGTCGGCGGACTCCTCAACCGGCATCCGCCGTTCAAGAAAGTCGGCGACGAGTTCGAACGAGCGGATTTTGTTGTCAATGTCGGTCGAGCCGTGACCCTCCTCACCGAGCTCATTGTACTCGAAGTCGCCGCCATCTCCTTCCTCGTACCCAGCGTCCAACAGCGCGTCGCGGAACAAACGCGCCTGTGAGATGGGACAGCGCGGGTCGTTGACGCCGTGGATGATACACAACGTGGCGGCAAGCTTGTCGACGTGGGTGACTGCCGAGCGCTCCTCGTAGAGGGCTGCGTTCGCTTCCGGGTCGCCGAGATACCGCTCTAGGGCAGTTTTGAAGTGAGGCATGGACTCCTCGTACAACGCTTTGAGGTCCGTGATGCCAACCTGACTAATCCCTGCCGCGTAGAGTTCGGGGTACGTCACCAGCTGCATGTTCGTCGAATAGCCACCGTAGGAGCCACCCATCACAGCGATTCGATCCGCATCAACCCATTCCTTCTCGGCGAGCCAGCGGGTTCCCGCAGCAATGTCGCCCTGTTCGGCGCCGCCCCAGTCCCCGTTTATCATGTTCTTGAACTTCCGCCCGCGACCGGACGAACCGCGGTAGTTCACTTGGAGGACGCTGTAGCCACGGGTGGCGAGGAGTTGCGTGTAGAGATCGAACTGCTTGAGGTCTTGCCCGGCTGGGCCACCGTGGACCTTGACGACGACAGGCGAGGGCCGACGTCCGGAGTCATACACTAGCGCCTCGATTTCCAGCCCGTCGTGTGACTCGAAGGTCTCGTACGAACAGTCGACAAAGCCGTCGGGGTCGAGGCTTCCGTACTCCGGTTCGAGCACCGTGTGGCTGGCACCGCTTTCGAGATCCACTCGGAGCAATGTCGAGCGGTCAGTCGGGGTTTGCTGGGTGACCAGCACCTCGGTGTCCGAAAGCAGTGCGGCATCGCCGTACCCGGGGAACGAAGCGACGCCTTCGGGGAGGTCCAGTTCATAGCTCTTACCAGTAAGCTCGTGGACGACCGGCACTACCGCACACTTCCGCGTACGAGTCGCGAGAACGCCCTCACCACTGGGCAGGAACGTCGTCGGCGACTCCACATGGTCGGGATTGGTGAGCCACGTAACGGCGTCGGTAGTGAGATCATAGACCCCGACGCGGGGTTTGTCTGAAGAATTATCGGAGACCAGCAGCCGGTCACCCTCTGGTCCGACGTCACTCACTCCGGCTTCGGCACCCGCTTCGCCGATTTCCAAGTTACGCACGTCAGTGAGTTCGACGTGTTCCTCCCCGTCATCGTGACGCGAAATTTCGGCGACGTAGACGTCTTGATTGTCCAAGTCCTCGGATTCGTTCGTGGTGTAGGCCACTTGGTCCGCTTCGGGCCCGTAGACGCCGCCGCGGACGGGCTGGCGATACTCAGTGAGCCGTGTCGTAGTGTCTAGCTCACGGTCGTGCTCATAGAGGTTCATCTGCTGGCCGACGTCGCTAACGAGCAGTACGTACCGGCCGTCTTCGGAGACGTCCGAGAGAATCGTCTGGCCTTCGTTTTCGACAACCGCCTCAACCGCGCCATCGCGGCCGATGGCCATGATGTCGTTTTGCTCGTTGCCATCCCGGTCTTGGTGGAAGTAGAGTTCGTCGCCCGAGGGCGCCCACCGGAACGGATACCGGGCGTCTCGGGGGACGTTTCCTTCGCTGAGTTGAGTCTTTGCACCCGTCTCGGGGTCGATGAGATACAACTCGTTACGACCGCTGCCATCGTAGTACACCGCGATTTCGTCGCCACTGGGTGACGCCGCCGGGTGGTAGAAACTGGGGAGGCTCGCCAGTTCTGCAAGTGGGTAGTCCTCTGTCATTGTCATTCGTTCCGCGCACCGTCAGTTTAGCCTTCGGGGGCGTCTCGTCTTGCCAGGTCCGTTTGTGTGCTCTTCGATGAATTATTCGAGGAACATTCAGACGTCGATGGTCTTATTTGAGATTGCGGGACATTCTCGATAAAATGGAGATGGGGAATCTCAAGCACCTTCGAGAACACGGGCCGGTGCCGACCAGTGACCTCCCACATGAGATACGGGCACCGCAACGCGCCGAAGGGCTTGCCGTGTTTAAACTCAAATCTGGCGACGGCCGAACCCAGTCGTTCGGCGGCCCATTCCGAATCGCCTATCTCTTTGACGACCACGAACCAGTCGAGGTCGTCCGAGTACTGTTCGAGACGGAGTCGCACCTGTTCGGCCTTGATCGACGTGGGTTAGTGAAACTGTTTCGAGGACACGGTCGACAGTGGAGTGCCGCTGCATCGACAGTCCTCAGCGAGGAGTCACCACCGAACCCCGACCGAAACCCCGGTGGCTGGGAGGCAGGCGAAACACAGGACTGTCCATTCTGTGGTGGCGACGTACTGAAAGGCGCGTTGCCCTCTCATCTGCGGACATGTCCCGAGACGTAGTGGCCAAATAGCCCTCAACGCCCATGCATTTTCAGTACCAAAATCAACATTTATCACGCGATTCAGCAACACCGATAACTAGCTCGTGAGAACTCTCAACGAATGACGTCGTCGCTCACCACTCGTCTCGAAGCCCTCCACGAGCGCTCACCGCAACACTACAGCACCCTCAAACGCCACTTTCCACTCCTCCAGACAGCCCTTGACGACGCGACTCGTCCCTATCCAACGGGCCGCCAACGGTACGCTCACTTCGACGAGCCACCGCTTCCAGCTCGGACCTTCGGCCGCTTGCTGGCCTTGCTGGTCGAGCTTGAAATCATCGACATCTACGCCGAGCGCTCCAGCGCCAATCGCTACGATATTTGCGGGTACGATACGGCTGATCTTGAGGAGCTTGAGGCGTTGCTCGTATGAGCCACCGACGAGACCGACGACGTTCATTTGGGTGTCCATCATCGTCAACGAGTGGGGTGTTATTTCATACAAACCCAGGTTGGGGGGGAACACCCATAGCAGTGGGTTGTGACGGTGTCATTCATGATTGATGAGACAGTACAGCAAATTCAGGACGAACAGATACAGAGTGCTTCTATCGTCGCTGTGAAAGCTGCCGAAGCACTCAATGTATTGTCCAATCGGGAGTATCACACCGTCGAGGATTTCATGCGCTCGCTGGTTCGTAACAGTCGAACACTCAGGCAAGCGAATCTTTCTCATGCGATGTTGTACACGACCCAGCAACGAATCATTGCCAAGGTCAACGAATCCGACCCAGAAACTGTGGCTGCGGCCCAAGAGCGACTTCAGACTGTCACTCAAGACGTTGCCACAGAGATTGAATCGAGTCGGGAACAAGCAGCCGAGAAGGCAGCAACACTCATCGACGATGGCGACGTACTTCTTACTCACGAATGCTCATCGACAGTGATCGCGACACTCAACAATGCGCTTGAGTCGGGAAAGCAATTCGAGTTGTACGTCACCGAATCACGACCACAGTATCTCGGCCGAAAGATGATCCGTCAGTTTGCGAATCGAGTGGGTGTCGACGCGACACTCATCGTTGACGGTGCCACAGGTTACTATCTGTCTGAGGTCGACCGCGTGTTCATCGGTATGAACTGTCTCATTGACGAGGTTGTCTACAACCACATTGGAACCTATCCACTCGTTGCTACGGCTGCCTCTGAAGAAGTACCAGTAACCGTCGTCGGGTCAGCATCCAAGTTCATCGGGAGTGGATTCCAGTTTACGAATGAGTTCGGCCTCAACTCCGAAGTGCTACGTGAACCAGCTGAAGGGTTCAATGTTGGGAACCCAACATATGACGCAACCCCGACGCGGCTGCTCGAGACGGTCGTCACAGACGACGGAATGATGCGGTTCTAGCTATTCCGTAGTGAACTGCCTCGGGGCTTGACCCCGAGGCATTCGCCTTGTTTCCTCTGTAGACACACCCTCCGAACGCATGAAGTAATCTATCTGAGACCGATGCTTCGAGTGAACCACAATACCCCCATCGCAGTCGAGAGTTACGTATCCTCTGTCACTACACAATTTTAAAGACGTGTCCTCAGGAGAGACAGCTACTGCACAGACTCAGGTGCTGCCTCTCGGTTGATCAGATGCCGTGCAAGCAGTGCGATTGGTGCCAGTGCAACTTTTCCCAACACGAGCAGTTCCCGTGGGTATGTTTTAGGGACGCGAATATCGACGCGTGAATCTCTATCGAGATCCTCACAGGCAGCCTTTGCCGCGTGTAATCCAGTCGTAACAGCCCCTTCCATGGAAACAAGATCCACGTGCGACTGGCAGTAATCGCCTGCCATGTACAGATTCGAGAGACTCGTTCGAGCAGTGGGCCGATACGGCCACACACCGACTTCGTTCGTGAACAACGGCTCAGTCTCATGTGGTTGCAGATACGTGGTCTGGATCGCACTCTCGTCGAATGGTGGAAGGTACGGTTTAAGATCCGCTATGAGCTCACGGGTTGCGGTTTCAGCAGACAGCCCTACCAGTGGACGAAAATCAGAGGCAATTACGTTGAGGACTGTTGGATCGTGTTCGTCCCACCATTGAGAGACGTCGACATACGAGAGCCCGTACCGAGATTCGAGGAGGTTCACGTGATCACGAGGGATACTAGGAAGCTGCTCCGTGAAATGGATATGGAGCGCAGCCATGGGCCGTGCAGTGAGATAGTTGAGGTCGGACAAGTCCGAAGCTGCAGTATATAGCTCATCATCGAGGAGAGAGAGGACCTGCTCAGTTGGAATCGCGAGGACAACAGCATCGACGTCGTACTCTTGCTCCACGCCAGTTTCACTACGGATACGGACCGACTGAATGCGCCCATCGTCTGGGACCAACTTCACGACCTGCTGTTCTGTCTCGATCGTACAACCGTGTTCGACGAGCTGGTCTTCAAACGGGGTGATGAACCCTGATTGGAGGTCTGTGTTCAGGATTCGATGCATGGGCAGTGGATAGCGGAGCCAATAGCGCATCGTGTTCCGCATCGTCATCGCACTGACTTCGTGAATCGGGACAGAAATTCCCTTGAGCATAAGGTCTTCAAATTGCTCGGCAATAGAGTCGACCCCGTAGAACCGCGATCGAAGAAACCCAGTGATGGTGATCTGGTCGAGTTTCGCCCGGTATCGGTACGGCTGACTCATCAAGTCCAGTGCAGCATAGAAGAACAGGAACTGCTCTGGTACTGATAGCACCCCCGCACGCAAATTTCGGAAGAAATAGCGGGCTGACGTCAGATTTCGGTAGGTCGAATAGGACGGATATTGGTTGGGACGTAACTGATGGAAGTTTTCAACATCCTCAAAGGAACCTCGGATATCGAGTTCGTCGATGAGTCGCCAGACGTTCTCATACCATAACGGGAAGATATGGTATCCGTGTTCTTCGATATTCCCGTTGACGACTGATGCACCGGCTTTCCCACCTAAGCGGTCACTTGCTTCAATCAGGGTGGTTCGACAGCCCCGTTGACTGAGTTCGTATGCCGCAGTCATGCCAGCGAGCCCCCCTCCTACTACCACCACGCGCTCTGTGTCGTTTGACGCCATTCCACAGTAGGTAGTCTCTCAAACAACATATATTCTACTAGAATATTTGATAAATACTTGGGAAATTGTTGGCCACTATCCAGTCAGATCTTGTCAGCATAGTACTCAAAATAGATAAGCTATTGTCTTTGTTAGACAATATCACACTATGATCTCAGAGAAAGTATCGATTGGCCGACCGTCGCCGATAACACAACTCTTTACAGCCGCCCAGTGGACCATGACAGCACTCCTCCTCTATTACACCCTGGGGAGTGGGTTCATCCTTGCCGTAACCGACTTCACACCACTCACAGTGGAGACCGTCCTCTTTTGGCACCCGTCGTTCCTTTCATTCTTTACCATACTGGTACTCGCCATTGGAGTAGTCTGTGGCGTATACTGGCCAGTTTTCAACGGCGATTCCAGGCAGCGAGAGCGGGATCTGTTACTTCCACGACGTGACTGCGTAAAGTGGCTGGCTGTCGGGCTGTGTTTCCTGACGCCGTTCTCGCTCATCAATGTCATCACTATCACTGATTGGTTGACGAATCTCCTTGCGCTCAGCGGCCTCTTGCTGGTGTGTGTCTACACATACGCCTACGGCGTCGGGTCTGCGCCAGAACCGGCCACATAAGTCGGCTCAGGAAGACTGGGTCCAATACTCTTTGCCGCTGTCGAAAATTCACAGCGGATGTCCCGAGATAATTCACACTCTGTACTGAAAGAAACACTTAGCATGGATGCCAACAAACACCCCAGATATGTCGAGCAGTGACACACTCCGCAGTCGGCTCACACAGCTGTTGTCGACGGCGACGGTCATCTATGAATGCCGGCAGTGCGGAACGATGTGCACGCGCACGGATACTGTGTGCCCGAGTTGTAGCTCGCTCGATATTGCTACGTTCCGTTTCTAATCGCTCCTAGCACGCGACGCTTGTGCACACCTAATACCCATCCAAATTTCACCACAACACTCATCAACTATAACACAATACTAGCAGGAAACAGAAATGTCGACGTCGTCGCTCACCACTCGGCTTGCAGTCCTCCAAGAGCGCTCGCCGCAAGACTACGGTACTCTCACTCGTCACCTCCCACTCCTCCAGACGGCCCTCGACACCACTACCCGCCCGTATCCAACGAGTCGGCAACTGTACGAGACGTTCGAGGACCCACCGATCCCAGCACACCTTTGGGCGTTTGCTCACGCTCCTCGTCGAACTCAAGATTATCGACATCTATACCGAGCGCTCCAGCGCCAATCGCTACGATATTCGCGGGTACGACGCGGCGGCGCTTGAGGAACTTGCGGTGCTGCTTGAACACTGACGTCCAGATTCAATACTGTCACCGGACAGTTCTTGTAACCACAGTGTACTGTGTAGGTAGTGAGAAGCCTGAATCGGATACTGATTTGCTTTCTCGTCGTGACTGTTCTCCTCGCCGGCTGTACTGGACAAACAGGGGAGTCCACAACTTCAACTACATCAAGTATCGGAAGCTCTGCAACAGCCACACCGACGAGTGGTGCAACGACTAGCGAATCGACGACGACAGCATCATCAACAGGAACCGCAACGTCGACTGCTACAGCAACGGCGACGCCCACACCGACCTCAACCGCGACACCTACACCGACTCCAGCGACACCTACACCGACTCCAACGCTAACTGCGTCGCCAACGCAGAGTGGGCCTGCGACCGGTACCGAATGGACGGTAACGGTGACCCGTGTCATCGACGGCGACACAATGGAGGTTCGGTTCCCGAACGGGGAGACGGACACCGTTCGGCTCCTCGGTGTTGACACCCCCGAAACGACCCTCAGTCGAGTCTCGCCCGACGAGTTCGAGGGCATCTCGGAGACGACAGCCGGGCGTGACCACCTCTATAACTGGGGCCAGAAAGCCACGCAATTCGCAGAAGATGAACTCGAGGGCAAGCAAGTGACAATTGTCGTTGACGCGCAGGCTGACCGGCGTGGGTACTACGGCCGACTGCTCGTCTACATCTACGCCGACAGTGAGAACTTCAACAAGCGGTTGCTCACCAATGGCTACGCTCGAATGTACGATAGCTCGTTCTCGAAGCGCAGTGCGTTCCGCTCGGCAGAGAGCACTGCTCAACGAACTTCGACAGGGCTGTGGGACTTTGAGGATACATCGACCCCGATAGAAGCCCCTAGAAGTGAGGAACCCGACAGTTCGAACAGCGACATCCCTCCCCTCCCGGCCGATGGTGACTACGACTGTTCGCACTTCGATACGCAAGAGCAAGCCCAGCAGGTCTTAGACGACTCTTCGGGTGATCCGCACCGTCTTGATGGAGATGACGATGGTGTTGCCTGTGAATCGCTTCCATAACAGTTGAGCTCTCGACTTGGTTGTCTCTGCGCCGACTGCGTCGTTCCTGATACGCGTTGGCTCCTCATGCCCAGAGAGTCGCAATCCACTACGCTTCCGAACAAAATACCAACAATACGGTCGTCAATGAAGCCGTTGTCAGCTTCAATGATACCCACGTGTCCGCTATGAATAGGCGTCGTCGAACTCGCGTTCCCGACGCATCAACTCTTCAACGCCGTGTTTGAGAATGCCGCGTCCCATTGCAGTCGGCCGGTAGTACGTGTAGAACCCTTGGCTGTCGGCCGTCCGTCGCTGGCGCTTGTCGACCAGCCCGACATCGACCAACTCGTCGAGATGGTAGTGGAAGTTGTGGGGTTCCACGTCGACTGCGGATTTTAGTTCAGCGGCACTCAGTTCATCATTGGCGACGAGCGTACGGAGGATGCGAAACCGCGTTGGGTGGCCGATCGCCTGCTGCATCGCGAGGTACTCCTCGAGCGTCAGCCCGCTCTCTTCGGGGAGCGGCGGCTCCGGCTGGCGAACCTCGTCTGTGGGGCGACGGTCAGTTTCGGCCATGGGGTTGTCTCAGTCGAGCGTTGTTGTGCCACGTACTTAGCCGTTCTCTAGTAGATGATTCCTGAAAACGCCGGGATTTATATATCGACTCTCCGAACCGACGATTCGAATGCGGGACCGGATTATCGAAAATCTTCCTCGGGCGGTCGGTAACTCGGACGCCCTTCGTCCGGTTCGCCGCGAGCAGTTTCTCGTCTATGTGATGGGTCCGTATCGGACGTTCGACGTCGACGCCCTCCTACCGGCAGATGCTGATGCTGAGACTGACGTGCCCTCGTTCGCGACATGGAACGAGGCCAGCGGTGAGTACGCCGAGGACGACGTCCTTCGCTTGCTCCAAGAGACACGTGATTGTCTCCGCGAGCGTGGATTCAACGCCTTCCTCGCAATCGACGTCGGAATCCCACTTGATGAGATGGATGCAGCGACACAGAGCATCGAGTTCGCCCGAGCGAGCAATGTGACTGTGTTCATCGCACCCCAGGTGGGCGATAATCTCGGTGTCGGCATCGAGATCGGGAGCGTCCTCCAAGACGTACTGTCGGGCGACGGCATGCAGGGGCCAGTGGCCGATACCACACCCCCAGAGCGCGCACGACGAATGATGGTTATTACCGAACCATCAGTTCGGAGTGCGATGCTTGGAGCAGTTCATGCACGCTGGGATGCGAGCATCCGGACGTTCACGGATGCCACCGACTGCTGTCGATTGTGTGCACAGTTCTGTACGCACGTTCAGAACGAGGAACTCTACGGCTCGCTTGACCGGCTGGATTAACACGCTCGAAGACGTGGGTCGAGTATGCCCAATTCCGGAGAGAACCCATCCAAGCGCATCGTAATTTTCCTCTCCGAAAACAAGGACCAGCAGTTTGCCACCCCACAGGTCGTAGAAGAGACGGGCCTCACCCATGCGGAAGTCGCGACCATCCTTCCACAGTTGCGTGAACGCCGACTGGTTGTGCACGAGGATTCCTGTTGGGAAATCACAGACGATACTGAACGCCTCTCAAACGCGTATTCGCTTCACAGATCGATAGCACGCCTCGACGAGCGATATGGAAGCGAGGAGAAGGAGATGTGGGATGAATACGCACCAGACATCGAAGACCATCCGAACTACGACGCAACAAATGGATGAAACAGATGCATCGTTGAGCTATCTCCAGAAAAGCGAATCTACGCCTCTCGATTCTTTCCAAAGACAACATAGCCTGTACACAAGGAACTCAGACTAGAACTAGTTGACGCGACATTTTATGCGAATGGTTCTCAAACAGGTGGTATGTTTGGGGCTCGAATTCGGGTTCATCTATCAGATGACTGGACAGCAGAACTCGGCCAATATGATATTCGAGGTGATGTCTATACAGCGACCCTACATGAGCGACAGTACACAGCGCTCTACCGGTTTCGGGGAAATAACATCGACAAGGCAGTGGAACTGGCCGAATCTGCCGATTACTTCAAGTCCGTCGAAGTAATCGATCGGGGTACTAATGGGTCTGCCAGTTACGCGATTGTACTCACCCTCGCTCAGTTCTTGGAACCGACACCCTACACCATCATGCTGGAGAACGACTACATGCCACTGGATCCGACCATCCTTCAGAACGGCTACGAGTTCTTCGATTTGTTCATTCGAGACCGCGATCGACTAGCCGAACTCGTCGACCGTCTCGGGTCCGTTGGTGATGTCGGTATCGATCGTGTTGTCAGCGACATCGAGATGGTGTTTACTCCTAGTCCGGTTACCTGGGGGAGTCTTGAGGAACTTTTGACCGACCGTCAGCGGGAGGTCATTGTGGTCGCTTACGAATTAGGCTACTTTTCGGTACCACGTGAGGCGACATTGAGCGACATCGCAGCCCACATAGATATTGAGAAGAGTACAGTGGGAGAACATCTCCGACGAGGCATGGGGCATATTGGGAAAATTCTTGCTGAGCGGGAGTCTCCTTGACATCCTCCCACGCCTGAAGACGCGGAATTCCAACCGTAGTTAGGAGATTATGGTTCGTAGTTGGGACCTGTTCTCGCGGTAACACTGTCAAACAGGCGAACCACTGGCAAGGCCAGCTGTTTTCCTTATTCTCACTCGGAGGACTCGGGAGTACCGTTTGCCGAATGTTCTCCGCACCATGGATCCGCCTTCACCACCGTGTCGCACTTCTCGCAGACATCATCTCGTAGTCTGTAAAAATAGCTGATATTCGACGGGGCGCGTCAAGAAATACACATATAACACCCTATTTGTGCGGGATAACCGTTACTCCGGAGTAGCAAGTGATGTTATACCATGGCGAGAACTGTTGACCGACGAACGGCACTCAAAGTCGCGGGCGGGAGTCTCGCAGGCGTGAGTACTGGATTTTCGGGATGCCTGAGCGTCATCGGTGGTGGTAGTGGCGGCAAGACGTTTGTCGTATCCTCGAAGAACTTCACTGAACAGTTCGTTCTTAGCAACATCAGCATGGAGTTGCTGAAGAGCGCCGGCCACGAAGTTGAGGACAAGACCGGCCTCGGGGGATCACCAGCGAACTTCAAGGCCCTGAAAAACGACGAATCAGATTTGTACTGGGAGTATACTGGGACTGCCTGGGCGAACGTGCTTAACCGAGAGAAATTCGTTACCGACCCCGAGTCACTCTACAACAAAGTTGACTCCGCCTACAACAAGCAACACGATATTGACTGGCTCAAATACGCGCCATTCAACAACACCTACGTACTCGTCGGGAACCCCGAGTGGACGAAACAGAACGGTATCGATACGCTGGAAGACCTCGCGAAATACGTCAACGAGGGGAACACCGATTTCAAGGTGGCCATGAACCAAGAGATGAAACAACGTGACGACGCGTGGGGCGGCCTCCCGAAGGCCTACGGGTTCAACAGCAAGAAACAGGATATCGGAGTCGTTCAGATGAAAATCAGTCTCGTTTACGAAGCTGTAAGTCAGGGGAAAGCAGAGCTCGGCTTTGGGTTCGCAACCAACCCCAAGATCGACAAACATGACCTGCCTGTCGTGGAGGACACCAAGCCGTTCTTCAACATCTATAACCCGGCACCGAACATCCCGACCGAGGCACTCACTGAGGACGTAAAAGCGACGCTCAACAAGCCTACAAAAGATCTTACCACCGAAACCCAACGGAAGCTGAACGCGAAAGTCACGATTGAAGGAAAGAGTGCACAGACAGTTGCAAAGAACTTCCTGAAAGAGAACGGGTACATCTGAGCAATGCCATCTGCAATAGCCGTTATCGAATGGATGATCGACAATCAAGCCCTGCTCATCGAACAGGCCATCCAGCACATGAATGTCGCCCTCACGGCTCTCGTCTTTGGGATCATCCTCTGGGGGGCGACGGGAGTGCTCATCTACCGGTATGACAGATTCTCTGACCCGGCTCTCGGTGTGTTCGGCGTTTTGTTGACCATTCCGAGCCTTGCGATGCTGTCGATGTTAATCCCGCTCGTGGGAATCGGGATTCCAGCGGCGGTGTCAGCACTTGTGCTGTACTCGGCGCTCCCGATTGCGAGGAACGTTTATGTAGGCCTGGAGAGCGTCGATGAATCGAAAATCGAGGTTGGACGTGGATTGGGAATGACTGATCGGCAAATTCTCCTCAAAGTGCGTCTCCCGCAGGCAATGTCAGTCATTATGGCTGGGATTCGGCAAGCGGCAGTCCTCTTGGTGGCCATCACCACCATTACGGCGTTCTTTGGAGCGCCTGGCCTCGGACAGAGCATTTTCCGTGGTATCAGCCTCGGAAGCACGAAACAAATCTTGGGAGGTGCAATCGCCATTTCGGCTATTGCGATTATGGTCGATGCGAGTCTGTACGGCGTTCAGCGCTTCCTTCCCGGTAGTGAGGTGAACAACGCATGAGCATGATACAGTTCGAAAACGTAACGAAAACCTACGGCGACGGAACCACTGCAGTTGATGGTTTGTCTTTCGAGGTCAAGGCAGGCGAGACACTCACGCTCGTCGGCCCCTCGGGCTGTGGAAAGACAACGACGATGAAGATGATAAACGCCCTCATTCCAGCCACTGAGGGTACCATCTCTATCGATGGTGTATCCATCGATGACTGTGACACGATTGAACTGCGGCGGTCTATCGGGTACGTCGTTCAAGAGATTGGACTACTCGATCACATGACGGTCGCCGAGAATATCGGTATCGTCCCAGACCTCCTTGGTTGGGACGATGATCGTATCGAAAATCGGGTTGATGAATTGTTGGAACTAATCGAACTGCCGCTGGAATCGGGCAAGCAGTACCCAAGTGAACTCTCCGGTGGGCAACGTCAGCGCGTCGGGGTCGCTCGAGCGTTAGCGGCTAACCCACAGGTGTTGCTCATGGACGAACCCTTTGGAGCACTCGATCCAATCACTCGTGACAGTCTCCAAGATGAGTTCCTCGAGATTCAATCAGAACTTGATGTGACTATTGTCTTCGTCACTCACGATATCGACGAAGCCCTCAAGATGGGCGATAAGGTGGCTGTGATGCGCAATGGAGACATTGTGCAGTGTGACACCCCGAAGACCATCCTTTCGGACCCCGCGACCGAGTTTGTCTCAAACTTTGTTGGCGAAGACCAACACTTCAAGCATCTCTCTACGGTGAGCGTCGCTGATGTGATGACTGAGGAAACCGACCCGCTTGATGCTCCCTCGGTTCAGCCAACCGAGGATCTTAAGCAAGTTGCTCAGATCTTCCTCGGATCTGATCAGGATGCACTCCCCGTAGTCCAGAATGGGACGCGCGTCGGCACTGTCACTCGGGGACAAGTCAAGGTGGTTGTCGACGGCGACCAGAGCCTTGGCGGAAAGGGGGTTGCCCAGAATGTATAGCTCTGTTATTCTTGCAGGCCTCGGCTCGTACACCCAGTCAGTCATTGAGGCACTGGAATATATTGCCAATCATTGGGGGGTATTCCTCACGTTATTACAGACACATATGACCATCGTGCTGGTAGGTGTCGGTGCTGCTATCGTCGTTGCCGTCCCCCTCGGCATCGTCGTGACTCGACACGACAAACTCGGATGGATGGTGATGAATATGGGCGCTATCGCCCAAACGCTCCCGCCGCTTGCGGTTATCGCCATTTCGTTTTCCTTCCTCGGACTCGGCCGAAACCCTGTGATACTAGCGTTGTTCTTCTACGCACTCTTGCCAATCCTAAAGAACACCGTTGCCGGACTCCGGTCGGTCGATGACTCCAAAGTCGAGGCTGGGCGTGGCATGGGAATGACACAGTTCGAGCGCCTTACCCGCATTGAACTTCCACTTGCCATGCCCGTAATCTTCGCGGGGATCCGGACTTCAACCGTCATGTCTGTCGGCGTCGCATACCTCGGTGCGTTCATTGGCGCTGGTGGATTCGGTAACTGGGTCGTTCTCGGCCAGCAGCAGCTAGACACTCACATCACGATGGCGGGGGCTATCCCGGGTGCTGCACTCGTTATTGTCCTCGATCAGCTGTTCAAACGCCTCCAAGGCGTCGTCACGCCAGCGACATCAACTACGAAGGAGAATACAGAAATCTCGGCTGCCTAAAAGTAGCCATTTCACCGCCCCCCTATACCAGCCCTTCAACAGAGACTATGATAGAACTCAACGGAAGCCTTTCACTAGACGATGTCGTCGAAGTTGCATGCAACGGTGAACAAGTCACACTCGCTGCAGACGCTGCCACAGCGATGGAAGAGACTCGGCGTGTCGTCGAGTCGGTAATCGAGACAAATGAAAAGCAAGTATACGGACTAAACACCGGATTTGGGAAGTTGCAGGACGTCGCGATCTCCCGTGAGAATCTCGAGCGACTTCAAGAGAATATCATTCGGAGTCACGCGGCGGCTGTTGGTGACCCCGCCCCAACACCGGTCGTTCGCGCTGCGATGCTTAGTCGGGCGAACACGCTTGCAGCCGGTCGATCCGGTGTCCGCCCTGCTCTCGTCGAACAGTTCCTTGATCTGTTAAATTCGAACATCCACCCGCTCGTTCCCCTCGAAGGTAGTACCGATGATCTTGGTGCCAACGGACACTTCGGACGAGTGCTCCTTGGTGAGGGTCGCGTCGAATACCAACACGAAGAGATGGATGCCGCTGAGGCGTTCGCCGATGCTGGTCTCGAACCTCTGTCGCTCGCTCCAAAAGAGGGGTTGTCAACACTCAGTGGAACGCCGATAATGACGGGTCTGATTGCGATTGCCCTTGATGAGCTAGAGCGACTCCTCACGGCAGCTGACGCGGTCGCTGCCCTCACATTCAGTCTTATCGGGAACTGTCCAGAGACCTTTGCTGAGCGTGTCGTTGCTGAGAGACCACAAGAGGGCCACCAAACTGCCGCCCAAAATGTCCGCCGGCTTCTCTCCGACGATGTCGGTATCGAGTCGATGGAACAGGATCCACTATCGCTTCGTCTGATTCCCCAACTTCACGGAACAACGCGGATGCAGCTAGAGAACGCTCGTAACGTCGTCGAGACGGAACTTGAGAGCGTCACTGATAATCCACTTGTGTATCCGGACGGAGAACTGGTCTCGTGTGGAAATTTCAACGGCCAGCCGCTTGCTGAGAGTGCCGACCAACTCGCACGCAGTCTCACAAAACTCGCTGAAGCAAGTGATCAACGAACCCATAAGCTCCTTCATAGTGACAACGTCCCTGCGCCATTCCTCGCTGACGAACCAGGACTTGAGTCCGGTCTCATGATTGCACAGTACACTGCCACTGGTCTCGTCAACGAATCGCGTCTCCTTGACAGCGCTGGCGACCACTCGGTGATTGTTTCTGGTGGGCAGGAAGACGTCCATAGTATGGGGACCATTGCAGCTCGGAATCTCCATACGGTCATGGAGAATGTCGCCCTTGTCATCGCAATCGAACTCTTGACTGCTGTTCAGTTCGCCTCGTTAGCCGATGACCCCCCGTTGAGCGAGCGGTTAACCGCCCTCGTTGATGTTGTCTCGGAGGATGTTCCACTGCCTAACGGCGATGTGCATCTACACGATAAAATTGAGGCCATCGCCGAATTGCTTCGAGATGGGACGATACAGTCGGTCATCGACGCAGAGGAGTAAACGTATACTAGCCAGACCCATCGGCTCATCTGACACTACGAAGATGATCGTTGTCTCGTCATGGCTCGTTCGAACTGACGAAACCCCTTGCGGCAGACGTCCGCTGTATCTCGTGCACGAATCTAGCTAGAGTTCAGTATTTGTGAATTAGTATTTATTTCTCATAAAATATTAATTCAATATGATGGCCACTACATTTTTCTCCGAGTTCGTGGTAAGTGCCCGAGCATGGATCCGGCACACAAAACAGAGACAACTGTTCACGACCGACGAGAAAGGCATCGATTATCGGTGTGAGGCAACACAACCAAACGGGGAAGTGCGAGAGGAATCAAAGACTGTTATACCATGATAGGCTTGGCGCAGACGCCACGGGGCAGGTCGTGGCTCTCTCCCCGTCTCGTAATCGAACAATGATTCATAAAACTGCAATTGCTCTTGGTGTTCTGGCCGAGGCTATGGTGATACTCGTGGCCAACTTTGTTTCACTCCCAAGAGCATTCGTATGGATTGGAGTCGTCCTCTCGCTTCTGACTGGGCTGGCCGGTGGACTAGTTGCTGGGCGGTTAACGAGTGGAGGGTGGCACACACGAGCTATTCATGCGCTCTTGACCGGACTCCTCGGCGGATTACTTTTCGGCGTTACCCTCTGGTTCAGCATGAGCTACGCCATCCCACGTGCCGAATACAGTGTCATGTGGGCAATCAACTACCTGCTCGCTACGAATCCTCTTGGAATCCAGCAACTACCGTGGCTGTACACGGGAAACACTCTGGGAATCGTGCTCGTTCTTCTGTCGATGGGTCTCTTTGCCGTGGAGGGGTACATTGCTGGCGGAGCAGTATCCCAGACTGACCACCGATCTCAATGGGATTAGAAGACAGCAAAGACTGATTGTTTCAGTGCTCAAACACGACTTCTCGTCCAGTAGTAGTGCTTGTTGGCGTTCTCACGGCCGAGCTCTCTCTGAGACAATTCTTCTACAACCCTCGAAAGCCGATTCCCTCGTACTCAAGGTCTCAATAGCCAGTCACAACAAGCCGAAGACTCCGACAGAAGCCCCGAAAACACCGTTGTGAAATCCGAACGTTGTCCTGACTCGCTTGCCTCTACTGCAGTACAACACACAGACAGTCAGGAAAGAAACACTTAGCATGAATGCCAACAAACACCCCAGATATGTCGGGCAGTGACACACTCCGCAGTCGGCTCACACAGCTGTTGTCGACGGCGACGGTCATCTATGAATGCCGGCAGTGTGGGACGACGTGCACGCGCACGGACACCATGTGCCCACGTTGTGGCTCACTCGATATTGCTACGTTCCGTTTCTAATCGCTCGTATCACGCACCGACGCCGACGCGCGCCTAGCACCTGGTTGCATCACAACACGTAGCACCACTAACGCACGACGACTCAGAAACCCACAGATGGCGTCGTCGCTCACCACTCGTCTCGGAGCCCTCCGTGAGCGCTCGCCCCAACACTACAGCATCCTCCAACGGCATCTCCCACTCCTCCAGACAGCGCTCAACGACGCCACCCGTACCTACCCGACGGGCCGTCAACGGTACGCTCACCTCGAGGACCCACCAATCCCGTCACGGACCTTCGGCTGCTTGCTGGCCCTCTTAGTCGACCTCGAGATTATCGATATCTACGCCGAGCGCTCCAGCGCGAATCGCTACGGTATTCGTGGGTATGACGCCACAGCCTTCAATGAGCTGGCAGCGTTACTCGCAGAAACACGGCCATTGCGAGTGCAGGCGAAACTCCACGGACCGAGCGACTCACTCACCGACTTTCGATTGAGTCTTCACGGACTTCCCCCTCAAGTATACAATTCAAAGAATGTCAAGAAAACCCATCATTCATTCCTACTAGATTCACATTGGTTCTGTTTATTCTTCGAAATAGCTGCGTCAGCGAACAAATAAATGTGAATAAACCAATCTATAAAGGGAGGTAATGAGAATGAACGAAATGTTTGAGTTGACGGGGTTCCAGCGAGATCTGCTTGTAGTAGCGAGTGCACTGGAGAAACCTTCTGGACAGGAGATCAAAGAGCGCATCGAAGACGCAATGGGTAAAGCGGTGAAACACGGGCGACTGTACCCAAATCTCGACACCCTCGTTGAGCAGGGCTTACTCAATAAGGGTCAACACGACCGGCGGACCAACTACTATCAAATCACAGAGAAGGGGAAGTTGACCATTCAAGAGCAGTTGGAGTGGATGCGGTCGGAATCGCAAGCGCTACCTGCATAGTACGTTCAACGTTCGGAGAATACCGCGCACTATGTTTGCGGCGTTGATGAGGTCGATTCACGGGTAGGTATTACTCACGCCAGACGTCGCCATCGTGAGAGTAGTTGAGAATTACACAGATCGAGTCAGGTCCACTGGCGAGACTGTACGGATTCTCTCGAAAGCGCGTTCTTTGCTGGGCAGAGCAACAGTTATAGTATGGCATCAACGCTCGTCTGCGAGTCATGTGGGAGCGTTCGTTTTGATGAGGTATCCTCAACACAGAATGCACTCACATTTGTGTGCCATTTCTGTAAGGAACCAGCACAGGTTCTCCTCTGGTGGCCAGGGAATCCTTTGGAGGAAATCTCTGACTTGTAAGCAGTACCCAATGTGACTGCCTGGATCTGCAAGCAGTCGTGCAGTCTCAGAGTGCCCAGCTCTTTCATACTGCCGTGAACCCCCTCCGGAATATCTGCATCGGGTCTCTCAAGAAAAGAGTCCCACTTACGAGTGACAGAC
Source organism: Halogranum rubrum (assembly GCF_900114455.1). Lineage (GTDB taxonomy): Archaea > Halobacteriota > Halobacteria > Halobacteriales > Haloferacaceae > Halogranum > Halogranum rubrum. The sequence goes on from NZ_FOTC01000006.1 coordinate 151,837, forward strand.
TCCGCCACCCAACGGTTCAAGTGTGTACAAACCAAGGGAGGTTGTGACACAAACTGTTGCAATCCTTGGAGGAGGGATTGGTGGCCTAAGCGCCGCTCACGAACTTACTGAGCGAGGGTTTGAGGTGACCGTCTACGAAGTAAAGGGCCGCTTCGGTGGGAAAGCACGAAGTATCCCCATTTCGGACGAGACACAGGTTCTCGGTGAACACGGCTTTCGGTTCTTCCCCGGCTTTTACAGGCACGTCACAGACACGATGAGCCGTATCCCGTATGGAGAACACCACACAGTTGCCGACAATCTTGTGCCAACCTCTCAGTCGCTCATGGCACGGATGACCGGCGAGGAAGCAGTCGCTTCTACAAAGACTCCAGAGACGCTTGACGAGTGGGCAGAGACGCTTCGACCCGGCAATTCTTCGAATACGCTATCGAGCAGTGAAGCACGGTTCTTCGCTGAGCGGATGCTGACGCTGCTCACGAGTTGTGACAAACGACGCGAGAACGAGCTGGAGAACATCTCGTGGTGGGACTATATCGAGGCAGAGCGGATGTCCGAACCGTACCAGCAGCTTGCAGCAGTAACACAGTTGCTTGTCGCGCTTCGTCCCCAAGATGGGAGTGCTCGAACCTTCGGACAAATCTATCTCCAGCTGATTCGGGGGCAACTAGACCCTTCGATGGAGGCCGAGCGAATCCTCAACGGTCCGACGAGCAAAGCGTGGATTGAGCCGTGGGTCACGTACCTTGAGGACAACGGTGTCGAGTTCATCCACGATGCTCCAGTCACTGCCATCAATTGTACGCGCGAACGGGTGACCAGTGTCACCGTCGACAAAACGAGTTCAACGGAAGAAGTACAGGCCGATTACTACGTGGCTGCGCTACCAGTTGAAGCAATGGTCGAGTTGTTAACTGAAGAACTTCGTCGGGGTGCGCCGTCGCTCGCGCGTCTCGATCGAATCGACACTGGCTGGATGAGTGGGATTCAGTTCTATCTCTCCGAAGATATCGAACTCGTACACGGACATCAGCTCTACTTGGACTCCCCGTGGGCACTCACCTCTATTTCACAGCAACAGTTCTGGGAGGAGTACATCCTCTCCGGTGAGAGCGATGGAACCATCGATGGTGTGCTCTCAGTCATCATTTCAGACTGGGACAAGCCCGGAATCCTCTATGATAAGCCAGCGCGTGACTGCACTCCTGATGAAATCAAAGCCGAGACGTGGGCACAACTGAAAGCCCACCTCAATCGGAACGGGACTGAGCGCCTCTCCGACGACGTCCTTGTCGAGACGTTCCTCAATCCTGCTATTGAGGAGACGGACACAGGCGTCGTCAATCGCGAGCCACTCCTCGTGAACACCGCTGGGTCGCTTCGCTACCGACCGAGTGCAGCCACCAAGTTAGCGAACTTCGTCTTGGCGTCTGACTACGTTCGAACCAATACGGATCTCGCGAGCATGGAAAGTGCAAATGAGGCCGCTCGCCGTGCAGTAAACGCGATTCTGAAGCACAGCGGCGTACGAGCACCGTACTGCAAAATCTGGGAATTAGAAGAGCCGCGAATCTTCAAACCGCTCAAAGCACAGGACGCAATCCGCTACCAACTTGGTCTTCCTCATCCCGGTGAGACGTTCAAGGGAATCTCGACACCGAGTCGAATGTTGAGCCTCCGAAGTCGGTGAATCCTAAGGTTGTAACACTACGATATCTCTTCTAACTCAAGTTGGTCGATAAGCTCATCTGGCGACCCGCTTGCTCCTGTGATGTGGTGCTTTCGCCAAGTGAGCGTCCCTCGTTCGATCTGATAGGGTCGCGGTGACGTCACCGCTTCTTGGTCCCACTCTGTCGATCCAGGCTTCGGGTAATTCGTGAGTCGATACCACATAATCTGGTCGTCAGGATTCCATCCAACCCGTGACCACGTCGCTGGTTCGAGTGGGAGGCCCGGGTCTGTTATTGCTGGCGGGAATGCATGGGGGTCGTCTGAGATTGCCTCTCGCTGGGCTGGACTCCCGAGAGCTTCTAGCTCGTCACGAATCGTCGACCCAATTCGTGGTGGAAGTTTGAGTGAGTCCCGAGGCATATCGAATATCGTTGGCGTACTCTTCTCGAATCGACCGAAGACCAACGTCGGTTCGGAAACTTCCATTGTCATATACGGGGTGTGGGTCGACCGTGAACGGTCTTCCGGGAATTTGAGGGTACCCCATTTACCAGCGACGGACCCGTCTTCGGTTCGCCATCTGATTCGCGGTTCACCGATGTTGTTCCTGCAATGAGTTTCTCGTCCTCAGCACAGGCGTCGACGAACCAGTCGAGTTCTACTACGGCGCCGACAGGCATCTCGACACACTCGAAGAACGACTCACACGAATCTATCCGTCGTCGTTCGACCTCTCGCGAGAATCCTTCGACGTCGAATCAAAACTCGTTTCTGAGGACACCACCCGTGAGGACCTCTCACCACGCGGCGTGCGCTGGCAGGCGTCGAGCATGCGGAAAGACGACTGGATGATGCTACTCACGCGGAACGAAACCGAACCGTTCGCAGACGAGACGCTCTCCCTGCCACTCGTTTCACTCGTCGACGAGCTCGCTGACGTCGAAGCACCCACCATCTTCCAAGTGTTGTTCCAGCGGAAACCTGATTGGTCACCGACGGCCGAGAGTCGCAAGCTCGACCTCCGGAATCAGACGGACACGCTGATGGACAAAGCCGTCGACGCCGTGTTCAAAGACACGCGGACGCTGGCCGAGAAAGAACAGCATCTGAGCGACGGCGCGACTCAACGACTCGAAGAACTCAGCACCAAGAACCCCCGGCGAACCTTCACCGTCAATCTCCGGGCGGTCGCCGTACCCACGATCGACGCCGACGAGCAGCCAGTCGACGCCCAACTCGACGACCTGATGACGGTCTTCGACTCGATTGGTGGGGAGTTCTACGAAGTCGAGCGTGAACGCCTGCGAGCGAATCGACATCGGGAATCGTCGAAACGGAAGCACGCCCTCGCTGTCTTCGACCAACTGCTGGATCGAGAGCTCGTGACTGGGCGGGGTCGAACGACACCGGATTTCGTTTGTAATTCCCGCGAACTCGCGCCGTTCATTACCATTCCGTCGGGGAATACACTGAGCGTCGAAGGCTCACGACGAACACGCTCCGAACAGGAGAGTCGGAGTTCACTGCCCCTGCCACACCACGACCACATGGAGAGCCTTCGTGAGGGAATGGCGATCGGCCACGCCGTCGACGAGAATGGGACACCCGAAGACGACCCAGTGTGCATTCCGACGTCCTCACTAGTGACCCACTACCTTCGGGCGGCGACGACGGGTGGTGGGAAGTCGAAAGCACTGCTCAACGATATCCTCTCGGCGTCTGCCACCACTGACGGCCCGGTCATCGTGCTTGACCACAAGGGCGACGGACTGGCCGAGAACTACATGCGTGCGCACGGTCGGCGCTTCGGGATGGACGATCTCGAGGAGAACGTCCTACACTTTACCGTCCCCGATATCCTGCCCGGCTTCTCGTTTTTCGATCTCCGAGCAGACCTCTCGCGTGGTGTTCGACGGACGGACGCCGTCAAGCGCAAAGCCGACCAGTACAAGCAGATTCTCGAACTCGTGATGGGGAAGGACTTGTTCAGACGCGCTGCAACCTCTCCGATCCTCATCGAGTCGCTCATCAAGACGCTATTCGACGAGGAGTACGGTCGTGAGAACGGCAGTTACCGTGAAAGCGAGGACTACTTCGGCCACGAGCAACTCGAACACGCCTCGGATCAACTCACAGCTGCTGGACCACCCGAACCGAACGAGGAGGCATTGCCGAAGACGACCGACGTCGCCGCCCGGCGTGAGCTTCGTCGGAAAGTGAACACGGATGCGAAGACGTTCTCGACGATTCTCACGGGTCTGAACAACCGCTTGGCGTACGTCTCACAGGACGCCAACCTCCGCCGCATTTTCAACAACACCGCCCAGCAACTCGATTTCCGAGAGATCCTCGACAGTAACCAGGTTATCCTGTTCGACCTCGGTGGGTTGAGTGATGAGGCGGCAAAACTGCTGACCGGACTCATCCTCGCGATGCTCGAAGACGCGCTACGGACACACGAGGGCGACCTAACGCAGCGGCCCGACGACTACGTGGTTAACCTCATGATCGACGAGGCTGCCTCTGTGGCCGCCTCTGACGTTCTCAACAATATGCTTGAGAAGGGGCGGAGCTTCCGACTCTCAGTGGGGCTGGCAATGCAGTTCCCCGAACAGATGCAAGCCGAGGGTGGTCGGCGACTCTACCTCAACTTGCTCAACAACATCGGGACCTTGCTCGTCGGGAAGATCAACGTCGACCGTGAACTCGCGAACGCGATGGCCCACGAGGAGTTAGATCCCGAGGCGTTCGCGAATCGGATTCGGTCGCTGCCACGCGGTGAGTGGATCGCTCAACTGCCGAGTCCGACGTTCGGCGAGACAGGGCCGTACCCGTTCAACGTCAAACCACTCCCGATTCCGGAGGGCCACCCAGAGAGCGAGTCGCCACTCACGGGCGTTGAAGAACAGCGATTCCAAGACGCGCTTAAGCACGTACATGAGCGAACGCAACAGGAGTTCGGCGTCCCCCGAGACACCAGCCAACCGACGGCGACGACGCCGGACGAACTTGGAGAGCTGCTCGATGTCACCACCGACGACTTGGACGTCGCCATCGCGAAAACCGTCCGGAGTGTGCAACTCCGCAAGGGCGTTCGTGAGGACAACGAGTGGGTGAGTGTCGAGACAGTCGACGAGACACTGCGAGAGTTGTACGAGCGGGTCGACGAAGAGCCACCAGCTTACGAGGAACTCACGGAGATTCGCAAACGGTCGCGACTACTCGACACCACAGTCGATATCGACGCCGACGAACTCATCGTCAAGCTCACCGAGGCGGGTGAAACAGAAGCTAAGCCGGGCACGGGCGACGTGCGATCTGCCGGTGGGAGCGACCACGACGATGCGCTCTTGGAGATTGAGCAGGCGTTGTCACCGCTGGGCTTCACCGTCTCGATTCTCACCCAAGATGGCAGTGAAAAGCCAGACGCGAGAGCGACGCATCCGGACCTCGAAACACCGTTCGCGATCGAGGTTGAGACGACGACGCCAGAGTACCCAACCAAGGTTCTTACGAATCTCAAGAAGGCACAAGCGGAGAGCGCAGTTCCGCTCTTTGTCGTCCGAACAGGTGAGACAGAGGCTTATTGGGCTGAACGAATCGAGACTATCCTCTCACCGCCAGTTCGTGAACTTGCAAACGGAGAGACGCGGTTCTATACGCATGATTCACCGTTGACGTTCAACGGCGGAGCAACCGAGCACGGTGGCGTGACGGCCATCCGGCCAGTAAACGGGAGTGACGACTCGAAGCGTTCTGTGTGGGTTAAGGATGGAGACGAAATTGTCCTTCAGAATGGGGATGGCACAGAGTATCTTCGTGCCTCTGGCTGGGGCAGCGTGACGAAAGACCGTGTGCCCGCAACCTACAGCTACGACCACCCGGTCGAAGAGTATCTCGTCTATGAACGTGGAGAGCTTCACGTCTATGAGTCGAAAGCGGCACTCGAAGCTGAGTGGGTAACAATCAAACAGCCGTTCATCCCTACAGAAGAATTGGTCGACCCAACGAACAGCACAGACAGCTATGCAATCGTCATTCTCCGTGAGGATAACGAGGCGGTCGTCTATAGGGACGGTTCCACGAAGCCTCTTGAGACAATCCTTGAGAATACCGAGCAATCTGAGGAAACTCCACCTCAAAACTGGAAAGACGATTCCGATGCCATCGTTGGGCAGTTCATATCCGAGTGGATTGTCGAAGAGAAGGGCAGTTCGGTCCCCGCTGCAGACGTCTATTCGACGTATGAATCGTGGGCCAAACAACACGAGATTACTCCCGATTCACCGAGCTGGTTCAGCCGACGCCTCAGTAATCAGATAGAATTTGAGCGGACAACTGAGCGCCACGATGGGGAGGCGATTCGGTGCTACAAGGGGATTTCACTCGCAAATCGGAGTGTCGATGATGAATTTTGAAATCGGGCAGTGTACGCCTTCAAACGCCATCCTACTGCATTTCGCGATGGCGTTACGCCAACCGGCGGTTGCGATTCGCGAGAATCCGCAAAAACGCCAGACTGCGTGGTGTTACGGCAAAGCCGAGAATGGCGTAACACTGGCCCCTGCTCAGAAAAATGCCGTACATGGCGTACGCCTGCACCTCAGCGTCTCTATTGCTCATTTGTCGATTCTGTTACGGCAAAGTGCAACTAGTATAGATGGGGGGTATGCCGGTGCAAGTGAGCGAAGCGAACGGAGGGGGATTTTTTCTGGCGCCAAAAGGGGCGCGGCTCTGAGAGGAGATACCCAATGAGTGAAGAACCTACCGAGATGCTGACACAGGAATTGATACCCGAAGAATTAGTCGACCGACCCCAGTGGGTGTGTTGGCGACGAGCGGAACGCGACGGGAAGCCGACGAAGATTCCGGTGGTCCCAGGCGTCGGATCGTTCGCGTCGTCGACGGACCCAGAAACGTGGGGGGACTTCGAGACTGCAGTGGAGTATCTCGAGCGTGGCCGGGCCGATGGAATCGGCTTTGTGTTCACCGAGGCGGACCCAATCGTCGGCGTCGACTTGGATGACTGTCGCGACCCCGACACGGGCGACGTCGACGACGACGCAAAGGACATCATCACTCGGTTGAACTCTTACACCGAGATCTCGCCGTCGGGAACCGGGTACCACGTGCTCATTCAGGGGAGCCTACCGGAGGGTCGGAACCGCCGTGGGAAGATCGAGTGCTACGACAAAGCGCGCTTTTTCACCGTCACCGGAGACCGAGTGACAGGAACACCAACAGCGGTGTCGCAGAGACAAGACGCCCTGGAAGTGATCCATCGTGAGTACATCGCCGACGAGAAGACACAATCGACAGACAGTCCTACGCGTGTAACGGAACGTGAGGTGTCCTCATCCAACACGTCACTCGACGACGACACCCTCATCGAGAAAGCGAAGAACGCCTCGAACGGCGCGAAGTTCGACCGGTTGTGGAACGGCTCAACCAGTGGCTACGACAGTAACTCAGAAGCGGATATGGCGCTGTGTTGCATGTTGGCGTTCTGGAGCGGCGGCGACACGGCCCAGATGGACCAGCTGTTCCGCCAGTCAGGGCTGATTCGTGAGAAGTGGGATGAGGTCCACTACGCCGACGGATCGACGTACGGCGAGAAGACCATCGAACGTGCGATCGAACGGACGTCAGAGTTCTACGAACCACGGTCGACAGGGGAGTCAGAAACAGACACACCCACCAGTGATAGCGACGACGTCGACAACACGCGTAGTCGAGCATACCTCGTGGAGAAGAATCGCTTGTTGCGAGAGCGTGTGAACACCCTTGAAGCAACGCTCGACAAGCGAGATGAGCGTATTGAGGAACTCGAGGCGGAAGTCGAACGGCTCACTGGCTCCGATGTGCTAGACGACAAGGAACCTGACGTCGACGACGTCAATCACCTCGGAGCGACTGGTGATGAGGGAGACTCAGAGGCGACGTCGTTGTGGGGACGAACGAAGCGACTCTTCGGGGAATAAACGACGCCTTCACAAGAGTATACTGCGCTGGTAGACAACTATATTAGTCAGCCAACCGAATATACACGCATACGCCATGAGTGACCCATCGTCGGTTGATTTCGCCGCCGAGTGGGAGGCTGAGCTCGACGGTCGGACGACGGTCGAGAAGATTTACGACGTCGCCCTCCAGCTCGCTGAACCGCTGCGTGTCGCCGACATCGCAGACCGGGCGGGAGTTGCGCCGGATACCGCACGGAAGTATCTCGGCTTCCTCACAGAGATCGGCATTGTGAAGAAAGCAAGCGACGACCCAGCCACGTATCGTCGCAACGACGACTACCTCGAGTGGCGACGAGTTGACCGGCTTCGGACTGAGCACACGGTCGAAGAGCTTGAAACACGGATTTCAGAACTCAGTGAGCAGATTCAGGTATATCAGGAGACCTACGAGGCAGCCACGCCCAAAGCGGTCGCTCCCCAGGACGCTGGCTACGAAACACTCGATGAGACACTCGCCGACCTCCGTCAGTGGGAGGCAGCTCGAAGTGAGGTCGACCAGATCCTCACCGCATTGGGCCGCGACAAACACATCGCGGACACACAGAGGGTGAGCACAGGACGTGATACCCGTGGTCCTCGAACAGTTCCAATCGGGCTGCCAGGCTGTCGTCCCGTCCGCTCAACCGACCGCACTGAATAATGGGGGATTCGACACCAAACAAAGAACTGCTTAGGCGAGTCGCACAACGGCTTGGGTCACAGCCCTTTGTCACGCAGGTGAACCCATTTCCCTCACACAAAAGTGACTGATTCGAGACCAGGAACGTTGGCAAGACGCGTCTTCGCATCAGTATCGGTTATTCTCGTGGTCCACTGAATGGTTACACCGACGGTAACATGGGTTGCAGAAAGCTTTGGATCGAGACTGTGTAGCTCGTCAATCGTTACGCCAGCGACACCCTCGGCTCGTGAGAGCCGCTTCTTAGTCTCCGTAACCAAGTCGCTGCCCGTCCGACACGGAATGCGAATCGTTACGTCAGCAGTCGTGGTTATGTCAAAATTGTTGGTGCTGGTGGTTGCCATGGTCTCTCCTCTCTCGGGGGAGCGCCGCACGAGCTGTTTGATTCACGAGCTCCGCTCCGAGTGCGCGAGGGACGATTCGAACGCCCGTCTCGGTCGTGGCACGACCGCGTGCTACCGAACTACACTACTCGCGCTTGGCGAAGAAAAACGAAAAGACAGCACTATGCTGGCTGGAACGCATCAATGTCATCGATAACCTGCATCGGATTCTCGGCGTGCCCGATGAACGAGAGAACGGTTTCTGACCAGCCAGAGATGTTGTAGACGTTCTCGTATCCTTCCGGCGTCACAAGGTCGCCGTAGGACGCAAGATCAATCAGGTATAGCGCCGTCTCAGGTGCAACCTCGTCTCGGTAGGCGTCGAACGCCGCCTTGACCGTCTGGTCGTCTCGTGCCGTGAACGGCGTGCTGTCCCAGATTTGCATGTCGGTGAAGACGACAATTCGCTTAACAGGCTTGCCTCGCTCGCGGAGGAACTCCAGCGCCTTCCAGCCGTTCGTCGAATTCCCCACTTCTTCGTCGATACTCAATACCGATTCTTGCCGTTGCAGTACTGGCGTGTCGACGTGCATCGAGACGGTCTGGAAGTCGTCACCGAACCCACCGACTGTGGCACCTTGGTCGGCTAGAATCGCACCGAACAACGCGCCAATTTCCTTCAATCGGAGCGTGCTATTCCGAGACAGTGACATGTCCATCGACCCTGACAAGTCCACCGCGATGAACGTGTCCCCGAGTCCGTCAGGTATCGTCTCCACGGCGGCGTCGATTGCATCCTCCAGCCATCGCTCGACTGCCGGCGCTTGCACGTCCGCACTCTGCAGCGCGGTGTACGCCTGGTAGTATCGGAACGGGTACAGTGGTGCGTGTCGCACCGCCCCCAGGTCGAGGTGGCCCACGACGGTCTCCTCGTCGACACCTGCTTCGAGCATGTTCCGGAGGTTCCGGATCGATGCGAAGATCGGGAGCGTGTACTCATCGTCTTCGATGAGCGTCTCCCAGGCATCGCGGGTGTTACCGCGCTCGGAGATGACGGTCTCCCACGTCTTGGGCGACGGCAACGGTTCGACGTCAGGATAGTCATCAAGGTCGCCACGCATGAACCGTTCAAACAGGACCTCTTGTTCAGCGTTGACCGGCTTTGGGTGTACGCGGTTGAATACGTCGTGCAGCGTCACCTCACGTCGCGCTAGCTTGTACTTGCCGAGCGTGTAGTCGTCGGCCATTGCCACCAGCGCGTCTTCGATACCGCGTCGGAGCGGCCATGGCGCCGTGCCGCCGAACAGCTGATCGTGAACTGCGAGGGCGGTCGCCGTTTCATCCATTCGCTGGATAATCGCCGGTGCCCATTCGCGGATGAGAGACTCAGGAGAGTCGTCCTTGAACCGGTCGTCATTGGCTGCCAACACGAGCAGCACCTGCGGGATGTCCCGTAGGTAGAGTTCCTGTCGCGCGTACGCGGCGAGCTTCAGGACGAACTCCGGATCCTCTGCGGCTGCAGCGTCGAACCGTCGAACGGCAGTGGCGAGTTGCTCGTCCTCGGTCTCGTAGAACGAGTTTTCCAGCAGTTGGTTGATCGTGCGCTTGTACAGTGCGAGTCGGGGGTCGGCAGGCTCGAACGCTTCCCCACCTTCGTGGTTGGTGGTTCGCGTCGCCTTCGCGACCGTTTGCTTTGGCTTGTTGAACTCCATACTATCACTTGGAGCCGCAATAGGCGACTCCGAACGCGGCTGTCCACAGATGCTGCGAACAGCGAGTGTCCCCGGCACGATTCGAACGTGCGACACCCGGCTTCGAAGGCCGGTGCTCTGTCCAGACTGAGCTACGGGAACGAGAGAGTGGCCGGAAAACCGCCAGAGCGAAATACGGGATTCGAACCCGTGGAGTGCCATTGAAGTATCGCTCCGGCTCGACGACTACTGGTAGGTGACGACCGGAATGCTGTCGGGGCGGGACCGGTGTCGAGAGCACTCTCGTGCTCTCTTTGTCCGGCATGTTCTCGATGGACGGGGCCACCGACAGGATTTGAACCTGCGAGTTCCTGGCGAAGTAACGCCTCGACTCGACGGTCGCCGGGTGTGGTCGGGTAACCGACGGTGCGACGGGCTATGACTCCCGGTATGCCTTACAGGCTGAAGGAATGCACTGTCTTGACGACCACACGCTGGACGGAACCGACGCTGGCAAGCTTGCTAACGTCGATTCCTGAGTGCTCTCGAGGGGAATCGAACCCCTGACCTCCAGCTCGAAAGGCTGGCGTCTCTCGCCAACGGAGACTCCGAGAGCATGAACAGCAGAGAACCACGTGGTTCCGAACGCCTGGGGAAGGATTCGAACCTTCCACAACCGGGGTAACAGCCCGACACCCCCACCAAGGGGGTCTCCCAGGCATCGAGAGGGCCCGACGGGATTCGAACCCGCTATCTTGCGGTTAAAGGCCGCTTGCCTGTCCTCATAGGCTCCGGGCCCGCATGCTCCAGCCCGGATTTGAACCGGGGGCTCGGCCGTGAGAGGGCCGTGAGTTTGGCCGCTACTCCACTGGAGCGGATTGACCTCGCCCGTGAAGGGGTCATCGGCCAGTGGGACGGGCAGGATTCGAACCTGCGTGTTCTCATTAAATGTGAGGTGAAGGAACTCTCACCGTCGCACCGGGTGTCCGGTGAAAACTCGGTGAGAGGAAGAATACCAGGCTCTTCTACCGTCCCGCAGTCTCCCCGGCACGACTCGAACGTGCGTTTCCTCCTCTACAGGGAGGCGTCGTAGCCGCTAGACCACGAGGAGAACTGTCGCCGCGAGGATTCGAACCTCGGAAGACCTACGCCAGCGGTTCTGAGCCGCTTCTCGTTGACCACTTGAGTACGGCGACGCAATGTCGAAGTTGGGCTTCTGACAGCAGAATAGCCGGATGCCGCCACCAGGATTCGAACCTGGGAAGGACTAACCACACGGCCCTCAGCCGTGTCCGTTTGGCCACTCTGGCATGGCGGCACAGTCAATTCCACGGGCAGGACTCAAGCCTGCGGATCCCGTCAGTGCGGGTCGTAAGCCTGCAGTTGTTAGCCACTTGGCTACCGTGGAGTGGGGACGGACTGATTCGAACAGCCATTACCTGCTCTGGAGGCAGGTGTCGTACCATTGGACTACATCCCCCTGCTACGGCGGGAGAATGTTCCGAGCACTCGTGCCCTGACAGAGGCCGCGATTCCAACGCGGTCTCAGAGACGGGCTCGGGAACTCCCGCCACGCGGTGAGACGGAGAGTCGAACTCCGAAGCCTCTCGGCTCTCGGTTTCAAACCGAGCGCGGTCGCCTATCCGCATGTCTCACCACGCCGTGTCCCGGGGTCGAACCGGGAACCCGTTGCCGGGGCTGGCGTAGCAGGCCAGTGGGGTCACCATTCCCCAGACACGGCACATCGAGCCGATGAGGATTCGAACCTCGGTTCTGTGCATTCAAGGCATAGATCGTCGTCCGCTGGACTATCGGCTCTCGGGACTGCCGAACGCTCGGCAGTTGATTATCTATCTGTACGACTGGTTCTAACTGCGCAATCACGACCACTCAGTCGTGATTGTGGTTCATATTGTGGGGCGTACTTCGGGTCATCCCGGGAATACCACACCGGATCATGTAGGTTGCAGACCCTGCTGGGCCCGTCACCGCCGGAACGATTCGGATTGACCGAACCGACGGAATCTGCCTACCTCGATGAGTATCCCCACGTGGTTACGCCACGCGCGACGCCGACGCCGGGATTCGAACCCGGATCACGGCCGCGACAGGGCCGCATGCTCGCCGGATTACACCACGTCGGCAGGTGGTGATCGCCCCGGCCGGAATCGAACCGGCGACCTCCGGATTCAAAGTCCGGCGTCCCTCGCCAACGGAGACTCCGGGGCTTCACCTAGCTGCAGCTATCGCTACGGGGGTGTGTACTAGCAACTCCGAGCGCGCCAAACGCGCACGGAACTGCCGTTCGTCCCACTCTCAGGAACGAACGCAGACCAAAATGCCGTGAGCCTCAGCCAGTCCACTTACCCGGAGTTGGTGAACCGAGTGGGTACTGGATGAAGGTAAACGGCAGTCCCGTGTTCCCCGGCCCCGGGCGGGTAGTCCGCGTGGGAGCCGAGTTATGCGGGTAAGAGTGTCCGGAGATTGCCGGAGCGCGTCGCACTCTCGTGTTCGACGCAACTCCAGCGATTCTCGTCCGAACGCTCCGCACGCTGGTCTTGTAGGTAGTTGCTGAACACGCGAACCGCGGCTAAGCGAGAACGAGCAGGCCGCGGTTTGAGATGCGTGTTCATCATTGTGCGGAATTCGGGTTTCGTGTCGGTCGTCACTTACAAATCAGCGCGGCAACTGTATTAACTGTAGTTTGGGTATGGTACGCATAGTCACGATGGTCTCCATGGAGATACGCACGTAAGCGCGACGAGTGAGACAATAGTCGGGGGTGAATGGTTACGGCTGGTGAGTCGTGATGTCGAAATAAAATTCCGAGAAGCGTATTTTGGGGTGAAACGCACCCTTTCGCTACTCGCTATAGGCGTCGAGGAGGTCCCATTCCTCCCGCATCAGCTCTCGGACACCGTGATCAAGTATCCCCTCACCGAGTGAGGTAGCCTGATAGTACGAATAGAGGCCATCGCGATTGGGCGTCTTCCGCTTTCGATTCTCGACGAGTCCGACATCAACGAGGGCGTCGAGGTGATAGTGGAGCGTGTTCGACGGGAGGTCTAATCCTTGTTCCAGTTCTTTCGCACTGCGAGGCCCTTTTTCAGTGAGGTAGTGGAGAATCCGAAAGCGGGTTTCGTTCCCAATCGCTCGCTGCATGTCCAGATATTGTTCGAGAGAGAGGAGACTATGCTCCGGCAGGAGTCCTGCTAGATCGTCTGCGTCAGGGGAAGAACGATCGGTTTCGGACATACTTACTACTTACTCGAGCAGGCGCATAAGTGCTTGCTGACTCAGCATCTACAGAAAAGTAGCTTATTCATATATAGGCATACAATGCGGATGTAATGCGCGACCGCTTACTCGGCGAACTCGGTGAGCTAGCCCACTCACGCTTTCTCGTCTATCTCATGGGTCCATACAAGACGTTCGACGTCGATACACTGCTGGAGGCAGCTGGGGAGGGCAACCGAGAGGCCCTCAGTTCGATTCCAGAGACGGTCGATTTTGGTGCACTTGTCGGGTCGGACATCGACCTTGACCAACAGGAGGCAGTGCTCGATCTCCTGTTGTACGCCCGTGACCGACTTCGAACTGATCCGGGGGTCAATGCGTTTCTGGCCATTGATATCGACATCCCACTAGAGGAGATGGACGCTGCGACCCAGAGCATCGAATTCGCACTCGCAAGCAATGCCGTCATCTACATTGTCCCGCAGATCGGTGATAATCTCGGTGTCGGCATCGAGACCGGCTCTGTTCTCGAGGCGATTTTTCGCAAACGCGATGAACAAGCACCGACGGCCACCCATCAGGAACGGATTCTGTTCATTCACGAATCCGGTGTCCGGAGTGCGATGATTGCCGCAGTTCAAGACCGGTGGGACGCTCGCGTCTATTCGTATGACGACCGCGATGATCTCGTCCGTCAGCTTCGGTTGTTCGTCCGCGACCTCGCACGACGGGAACAACGTGGCGACCTCCCACAACTCGATTGACTGGAGAACACCGCTGGACGCTCACGCTTGGAGAGGATAGAGTGAGAGGCCCAGTCGTCGGTGATGGGGCAGTATTCGCGGTGACGAGGAACGGACGCGTTGTCGGACGAGATCTCTGAGTACAGCATCGACCCACAGCGGCAGTCAACTGTAGTCGGTTGAATAAAAAGGGAAGCGTCCTATAGGACATCAGGAACGTGAGCCGACTTCGGTTCCCGGTGTGAACTCGGTCAACTCTTCGATTCGGCGTTCGAGTGCCTCGACTTCCTCGCGTAACTGGGTGGCTTCCGGATCGTCACTTGTGGTGAGTCGATCTTTCAACCCTTGCAGTCGCGTTTGCTTGTGTTCGTCGTCGACGTCGGCTTTCCGGACGTACGCACGCTCTTCGATATCGTACACTGCCGACTCCGGAAGGTCGGTCACGTCGAGTGCCTCGTCGACTTTCCCGCGGTCGACACCCATAACCTGTTCGCGAGGGATGCCGGCGTCTTCGAGGACACGCAGCACCTCTTCATCGTCCTTAAGCGTCCGATTGCGTCGCGTTGTTCGTTGGACGGATCCGTACTGGCCGTGGACGGGCTGGTCGTGATGAAGTCGGTCAAGCAGGAGTTCCCGGACGGACTGACGGAGGTCACCAGCGTTGCGCTGGACGTCCGAACACAGCGTGTAGAGATTGATGAGCACCGGCGTCTCACACTCGGCGAGTGCTGTTGGGTCGTGTCGTTCGAGCGCGTCGATGAGAAGCAGCATATCGGCGTAGACGTCGAGGTCGGGTTCGACACGCTCACTTTTGGTTGCAGCGGGACGACTTTCGACCAACTGTGAACTCGTCGGGTCGTTGGTTTCAGTAATCGTCCCCGCTCGCTCGTCGCACTCGTAGCGTGGATGGAGACTCAATACTGCTGCATAGGGTTCGGCATCGGGTGGAAGTCGGCTCAAGTCGAACGTGCCACCGACCTCCTCGATCCGCTCGGCAAGCGTCGCAAACTGGTCGCGCTGCAGCGGTTGTGAGTCGCCGGAGTCGACGAACTCGATAACGACACGGTGTGCTTGGCTGTCGGTAATGCGGAATCGCGTCTCCGTGAGCGGCGTCACGAGTGTCGCTTCATCAGGAAGTGCGTCGCACTCCTCGAGGAGCGTGTGCCAACTCCCAGTGAATGGCATACGCGACACTTGCCGTCGGTAGATAAAACGTCTCGGCTCGCTTTCGACGACGAGGAGCATTCTGGTTCGCTATCGAGGGTCTCACCGTGTTGAGATCGATCGACTGCGACGTCTCATACTCGCCCGAGAGCTTAGGAAACAGTGGAGTCTGTCGTAGGTGTTGCAGATCGGTGTTAACCAACGTAAGTCGCGAAAATTCCGGAGTTGTTGGTTAACAGGATGGCAATGTTCATGGCTCTTGTCGGGACGCGTCACGGAGTGAGACGGAGCCCGTTCGTCGATTCATAGACGTACCCTTTCAGCAACAACTGTTCAAGAAGGTCCTCGGCCTCTGGCCGCTCGAAGCCACCGGCAGTGAGGAGGTTGACAGCCGCATCGTGCGTAATCATTTCGTCCTCATCGAGATCCTGCGTGATACATTCGAGTGCGGCTTGTTGTGATGGCGTCAGCGGGGTCGACGAGTTCCGCATTATCACAGATTTGTGGGCGACCACCGAGACTGTTGGGGTTGT
Source organism: Halogranum rubrum (assembly GCF_900114455.1). Taxonomy (GTDB): domain Archaea; phylum Halobacteriota; class Halobacteria; order Halobacteriales; family Haloferacaceae; genus Halogranum; species Halogranum rubrum. The sequence goes on from NZ_FOTC01000006.1 coordinate 167,901, forward strand.
GTCGGCACATTCTATCTCGCAGTGTCTGTCTAATTTAACGTGTTCCTCTTTGAAAGTCCTCAATCGGTGATTTTTGACACTGCTTACACCTCTCTGGGCAAAAACCAATATCCTGCCACGTGGCAAGCATCGTGGACCGAGCTGTGGATCGTCCACGCCCGCTCCAGTGGCTGTTTCAGCGTCGGCTACACTCGACACTGCGAGGAAACCAGACATCCCGACCAGTGCAGGTGTGGCGAGTGTGATACCGGAGCTATCTCGTATCCGACTGGCCAGCGACGAGACAATCCGGTACCTAGAACCAACTACTCCGACTGATCACGGACTGACCCAGAGTAGAATATAACACCGGCCCTATCGTAGCAGTCTCGCACGCATGAGTGGCGGGAAGGAGCCCACCCTGACGGAAGCGACTGTCAGGGAACTGGCCAGGTCCAAATCCTACGAGCGGGGACAGTCCTATTACGAACAGGGAGCAGTCAGTAACGTGGTTCGGCGCGGTGAGACAGTCCGGGCCGACGTCAGAGGGAGTCAGTACCAACCCTACACGGTCACCATCGAATTCGACGACGCTGGAGTTGCTGGCACGGACTGTTCTTGTCCTTACGACCACGGCGGTATCTGCAAGCACCGGGTTGCTGTGATGTTAACATGTATTGGTGACCCTGAGAGCGTGCGCGATCGGCCACCGATTTCGGAGCTGGTCGCCAACACAGATCGAGAGACGCTTCAGGATCTGCTCGTCGAACTCGCCCACAACCGTCCGGAGGTGACCGACTGGATCGAGACTCGCCTCACCTCCACGGAGGAGACGTCCACCGACACCGCTGTATCGGTGAATATCGAGTCGGTCCGTCAGCGAGTGAACCATGCACTGCCGAAGCCGGGACAGCGAGGACACAACGACGCCTACGCCGAAGCAGAGCGGATGGCTGAGGAACTGGACGGACTAATCAAGCAGGCACGGAAAGCGATTGAATCCGGTGACGGCGCGACAGCACTCAACGTGCTCGCAGCGGTCACGGACGAACTCGCGGACAACAGGTGGGCCAGTCTCCTTCCCTATGATGTACCCGACGTGTTCGAGGTGATCGAAGAACTCAGTAAGACATTCACCGAAGCGATTCTCACCGCCGAGTTGACGGCGTCCGATCGCGATGGCTGGGAGGAGCGCCTCATCGAGTGGGACGAGCAGTTCGAGTACTACATGGGCGAATCAACGTTGCTGGCTGCGGCAGACGCAGCGGCTCAGGGGTGGGACGACAAACGGGTTCAGCGGGCGATGGCGGGCGAACTTGACGGGGGAGAATTCTGGAAGGACGATGATACCTGGCACAGCGACGACATCGTTACTGCCCGGCTGGCGGTTCTCGAACGAGAGGACCGTGTCGAGGAGTATCTCAACCTGGCAGCAGCCGCGAACCAGACCCGAGCATACGCGGGGATGCTGGTTCAACAGGGGCGCATCGAGGAGGCAACTGACTACGCGATTCGGCGGTTCTCGACACCGGGTGCCGTGCTTGAGTTGGCCAAGACGCTCCGTGCCCACGATGAGACACGAGCGGCCCTGCAGGTAGCCAAACACGGCCTGACACTCGATGGCCACCAGAAAGACACGCTGGCAGAGTGGCTGCGCGACCGGGCAGCCAGTGCTGGCGACCGCGAACTCGCACTGGATGCAGCCGTTATTGCCTTCAAAGTGAACCCATCGATGAGCACCTACCAGGCAGTTGAGGAACTCGCTGACGAGGACTGGGAAACCACCAAGACCGATCTACTGGAGTTCCTCCATACGACGGAACCGAGCGGTATCACTGCTTCCCGGGCGGTGGAGGTGTTTCTCCACGAAGGACAGTACGATGAAGCCATTGAACTCGCGGACCGGACGGGCCGAACCAGCGTGATCGAACCCGTCGTTGAAGTTGTCACGGAGGAGCGTCCGCATTGGGTGATTAGCACGTGCAAATCCCAAGCCGAACCGATTATCGAGCAGGGGCAGCACGACAGCTACACGACAGCAGTTCGCTGGCTCAGACGCGCTGGCGAGGCAGCACGGGCGGCTGACGAACTTGACGAGTGGCGTGAGTACGTCGAAACGGTGCGGGACGACCACTATCGCAAGTACAAATTGCGGCCGATGCTGGACGACCTGTTGGAGGAGTTCTGAAGTACGAGGTACCCGTTGAATCGGTATGCCCACGATTGAATACGCATCCGAACTCGATCCGTTGCTGAACTTGTCACTTCCCTCGGACTGGATCGTCGCCGTCGTTCCGGAACTGGGCCAGTTAACGGCAGAATCTGACCTCTTGGATGATCGATAGCTCCTACTGCTGTCGACACGATCTCTCGCCAACACGGTCTCGAAAGCCGAATCCCTCCGTAGCGGATTACCAACTGCTACGTTGGGCAATTGTTTGAGTCCACGGATTCAAGGTTTCGCTCCGCGAATCGTCATGTATGGCTGATGATTCAGAGACGTCACCGTCGTTTCTCTCGGCGCTCCCGAGCCAACCCATTACAGACGACATCGTGAAGCGGATTGGCGAAAGCGACAATCCAAAAATTCGTGGAGCAATGGGGTTTCCGGGCTCAACACCGGGGTCAATCGAAGCGTTTCTGCTGGATATGGAAGCGAAGACGCATGTGATCGTCTTTGATCCAAGCGCGGAACAATGGCACGTCTACAACTCCTTCGAAACCGAGGGGATGAGCCATCAAGAGATGGTCGATCATGCGAGCGAACTCGCCAACGAGTGGCTCGCACAAAGCCTCTCAGATCGCATCGCAGCCGCAGAAAACACTGATCAGGATACGTGATTCTCCGCTACTACGCCGATGCAGAAATTCCGGAGTGGCACGACCGCACGCTCCGACTCTTGCGAACGCTTCACGACGAGCACGGCATCACAGTCGAGATCGACCGAGTCGACGAACAACACGGACCAATCACAGACTTTCCAGGCGAAGTACGGTATCCGACGCCAGAAGACGTCTACGAGCGCGACCTCAAACGCAACCGAGAGCTGAACCAAGCTATCGACCAGACGCCATCAGAGGCGTTCAAACGCTATGGGAAACTCGACATCGCTGGGAACATCGCAGTCGTTGATGACGAGGGTACCGTTCGGTGGGCCTCGACACTCCCAGGCTACGCTGACGGTTATCGGCCAGGTGTCGAATCACGGACTGCGATGGACTTCTTGGAGGACATCGCCGCCTCTCCGAGCAACCGTCTCTGTGTCGAGTGCCTCTCTTTGCTGGACGGCGACGAGAACTTCTGTCCGAACTGTGGCTACGAAGTTCCGTAACACAGTGCACTCGGTCAGAGCTCTTGGAGCCGTTCGACGTACCGCTCACGGTCAAACATCTCGTTTTTCGTCATCATCTCGTGTATCTCTTCAAGCAGGATTGCTCCAACCGTGTCGATTGCTTTCTCTCTGGAGTGGCCTTGCTCCATCAACCGGTCTACCGCTTGACTGACCTCCTCCAGATCAGAGCGTTGGAGTTGTTGCTCAACAACAGCCCGAATTTCATCCCCAAGTTGGTCATTCGTCTCACACATTGGTTTACTCAGGTACCCTACGTCAGACTATGACAAAGAACGACAGGAGCACATCAGGATGGAAATCATCGTTGATGCCTATGACCGGCACGAAAGGACAATCAATTAGTGCACCTCTCAAAGACACGATCCAGTTTCAGTTTCCACATCAACCATCTAAACGTCTCCACGCGCAAGCCGGTCGATGAATTCACGACGTTCTTGTTCGCGTTCACTCTCGCCTGCCTCATACGTGGCGGTGACCTTCTGTCGATACGCGTCAACCACCTCTTCGTCACCAACGAGACGAACCCCATCTCGAAGCGCCGCATACGCAACGTGTGTCGGTAATGACTCGATATTGTTTACGTCAACAAACCCCACTGCGAATTCCTGTAGCTCAGCGTCGATACGGTTGCGTCGACGGAATCGCTCATCTTCAGGTATCTCTTCTGGGAACCGAAGCGCAATATCGACGTCCGATGACTCGTCTGCTGTCCCTCGTGCATGTGACCCAAACAGAATCGCGAAGCTGATCTTCGTTTGAGCGAGGTACGCCCTGATGGCAGCAATGTCGAGCGTGTCGACAGCGGAGTCACCTGGGTTGGTCATGATGGTACTTTGTACTCCGGGTTAATATAGTTCCAGTTGAAGCCTCTTCTTGACCAGTACCAGCTACTGGTCGGTCACTGTCTCTGTGTCCAACTCGCAATTAGAAAGACGGACCCGAAGTTGCTGACCATGTTCGAGGTCTACAGGAGGGTCTTCAAGCCGAAGTAGAATCGTCCCATCACCGGCGTCAACAACCTGTGCGGTGAGTTCTTGAGTGGTGACTGCTGACTCGATTCTCCCAAGGCGCTGGTCAATCGCTGCGAGTGACTGCTCAATAGTCTGTGTCTCTGCTGTCTCAGTGTCTGCAGGCGACTGAGGCTCGGAGGTCGTCTCTGCTGGCACCGTTGAAGTCTCGTCAGCTGTCGTCTCAGTAGCACCGTTTGACAGCTGCGGATCCGGTCGTGGTGGAATCCGTGCGCGGAGCTGTTCAAGATCTAATCCTTCCGCAGCGAGGTCGACGTCGTCACACCGAGTCGCTGTGGGCAACGAACATTCGAGTTCGACCGAGCCGTTAGTGAGTAACGATCCGTTCGTCGTCGCTGCTGCTCGTACTCGGCGAGTGGTCTGGTCTGTCACCCACGGCGGTGGTGTCCAACCGGCGTCGTCCAACAATGTGTAGCAGTCGGTGTTATCAGTCGCCCACACGAAACTGGCGTATTTGTCTTTGTACTGATTCGCAGCGGCACCTTGTTGATGTGTGATAACCGTCTGGATGGGCGCAAACGCGTCGACGACGGCGTCGATAGTGTCCGACGTGGGGTGGTTGCTGAGTGTGAAGTGGTGGGTTGTGCAGGCGGCGCTCGACAGCGGGTCACTCGCGCCGCTCGTGAGTTGAACGAGCGTTGCACCGGGGTCATCGCGGATTGCCTCGAAGAGTCGTTGTGAGCTGCCACCGACTGGGACTTCTGGGCCGGCAATCGTGACGCCGCCTGCTGTGAGGGCGTCGGATGGAGCAGTGAACTCTGGGACGCTGGTGACATTCGGGACAGAGTATCCGAGACTCTCGTAGAGCTTTGCGGCGTGCCCAACGAGGGAAATCGGGAGTTGGTCGTCCCACTGGTCTGTGAGATGGCCGAGGAGATAGGCGACATGCACCCCAGTCAGGCCACTTGCAGTGGCGAGGACGGTCGAGCCAGCACGTGCTCGTTCGAGAATCGTCCCAATCGCGTCGGTCAGTGTTGATTCGAACTCCTCGTTCGTTGCCGCCGTCAGGACGAGCGTGTCGACGTCGACGGGGAGGTCAAGGTCGAAGCCGGGATAGCCAGCCGCCCGTCGTGTCGTAAAGTCACCAGTGACGAGAATCGTTCGTCGCACATCGTCGTCGGCCACTTCGAACAGGAAGCCTGTCGCACCTGGCGTGTGGCCTGCTGGAACAGGATGGACGCGAAGACCCGGCGCGATCTGCGTCCACGTGGTAATCGGTTCGAGGCGGTCGAGGACCTCTTCGGTCTGTGTGAGGCCGTGATGCTCACGGCCTGTTTCGAGGACGTCTTCGAGGATGCGAGCCGTATCACCCCCCGTGTAGATCGGTGGGCCGTGATCGAGATTCGCTCCCAGTGATTGGTAGTGGTCCAGATGCGCGTGCGTCAAACAGATTGCAGTGAGGAACTCCCCAGCATCTTCGTTGAGGAGTGTGGTCGTATCGACATCCGCTCCAGCATCAACGAGCACACAGACGGTCTGGTCGGCGAGGAGCCCCTCAAACCGAAGGATGAGTGACTCACGACCGGAGCGTGGGTTCGCATGCTGAAACTGGATGTTCATTCTGGAAAGTCTAGGAATCGATGGGGTAAATATCGTTCCCCTTTCAGAGTATGAAAAGTATCTGATACAGCAACGACACACAACGAACGTGCAGCATCTGTCGCTTTCTGACAGTGACACCCGAAAGCCCCCGGACGCTCGGCTTCATCTTCACCCTAAAACCAGCATCGTAGTCAGATCGCCGTTGAGCGACGTTCTACACGCCCATCGGTTACCGCCACGGCGTCCTTTTCTTCCAGTCGTCTCACAATCTCCTGTACGTCCGCTGCAGACCAGTCAAGCTCCTGTTGCAGGTCAGCTACCGACTTCGGTTCCTCAATTGCGTGCAGTACTTCGAGCTCCTCGTAGACGCGCTCAGTGATCTCCGCTACGGGGTCGTGCAACGGTGTCGTCACGTTGTGTTGTTCGGTGAGATCGGTCAACGCTTCGTTGACGTACGTCACGAACAGCTCTTGCTCCAAGAGTTCGACCTGCGTCTCGAGTTCCGCTTCGACGACGTCGAACTCGAGGCCGGTCTGCATCAACGAGAACATATCCTCGATGTCGTCCACCCGACCAGCGACCGCTTTGAACAGGAAGATGTCCTCTGGACTCACAAGCTCAACCGCGAGATTCCCCGGGTCGAGATAGCGTTCGCTCCGCTCACGAATGCCTGGAGACAGAATCAGCTTACCGATCACTTGCTGGTTGAAAACGTCGATACGACACCCATCATCGTTCTCAAGGATTCGCTGGGCACCGAGTTCTTCGTACTCTTCGTCCGGTTCCTGGACGATATCGTATCCCAGCTCGAGAAGCACCGCTTGTAACTGACTCAGGTCGTCGCCGGAGGAGACGATAAGGTCGATGTCTTTGGTTGTCTCTTTGAGTCCGCGAAACGCCATCGACCCACCGCCAATCAAGAAGACAGTCAGTGGGTTGTTCAGCTGCTGGCCAATGCGCTCGAGCTCTGAGCGAATGTATGCGCTATCGAATCGCGCCCTCATAGCGTCACCTCGTACTCCTCAGCCAGTTCCTGGAAGTCTTCCCACTCGGGAAGTCGGGACGTCCGCTGGGCACCGCTGGTGTCGAGATAGGTGCAGAGGGCGTCGACGATGTCGTCGACGCCGTACTTGGTAGCTTGGGCTCGGAGTTCGTCGCGGTCGATGTCGACGTGACTGAGCAAGAGCAGGCAGTATGACTGAGTCCGTGCGCCCGAATCGATCACGAGCATGTGACAGCACAACATCTCCGGCGAGAGCTCACTCGTCGCCTCCGAATAGAGGTAGTGTCTGCGGTCACGTGCCAACAGCGGGAGGCCGTATCGCTGGAACTGGTCTGGACCTGTCGGAATGAAGTGTTCGTCGGCGATCTCAGTCGGCGCTTGGACAAGGAACTCGTCGAGAGACTCCCACAGAATCGTGTAGGTGTCGGTCTGTTCTTCGACAGTCTGGCGGTGGACCTGATGGGCAAGCTCACGAGCGAATGTACTCAGCTGTTCGAAGCCGTCATTCAGTGCGTACGCACCGTTGTCGGTTTGGTAGACGAGTCCGCGATGCTGAAGCGGGGCAAGCGTACGGTGGGCGGTACTTCTGTGGACGTCGGCGTGGCGTGCAAGCTCTGTCGCTGTCCGTGGGGTATCGAGGAAGTAGCAAACCCTGAGGGCTGCCCCTGACAATAGCTCCGGCCAGTCGATGTGTGAATACTGCTGCGTGAGGTCCGTGAGTAACTCGAGTGCCTTGGCGTCCGACAGTCGAATCTGCTTAGTCTTCCCTTGTCGACGTGTCTCGACGAGGCCAGTTGTTTCGAGCCGCTCGACGAGTTCTGAGGTGTAGCTGAGACTCCGATCAAGACTGGTTGCGAGTTCAGAGACCGTCTGCTCACCGTGGAGGGCTGTAAGGGCGCGAATCTCACCTTCTGTGAGCATACTGTTGCATACTAGCGAACCAATATATAAATCACTTCGGTATTTTGCAACACAGACCTGACTCCGTCGACGACGTGGGCATAACAGATGAAAGCCCTCGGCCACTCGGCATCCCGCGACCACGCGAGACTGCGTCTCGCTTGCTCCCGTTCGCTTCACTCACGGGAACCCCGCTGCGCGCCTCGTTTCACTCAGTGCTTGCGGAGTCGGGGGACGTTCACGGCGCTTGGCGCCGTGTGCTCGGGAGACGTCGTCTCCCGGTGACCGAGGCGGTCTCGCCCTTTCGGAGTCCACCAGGATAACGGTTGATTCACCAGGCGTCAAACCCGGTTGGACGAGTATTTCGTTATGGCACGCCCCGCTCGCCGCTTCCGCCTTCCGGTGAGCAAGCTCACCGACGTCTCGTTCGCTTCGCTCACGGGACCTCCGCGTCGCTCGCGACTGACCATTCCGGGACTGCCTGCCTGCAGTAGCGGGCGGGCTGCCGGGCTAAAATGAATGTGCCCTCGACGCCAGCAGGTAACCGCGAGGGGTTGCGCTGCGTGGCTGCTCACCCCCACGCTTACTCTGCTGGACGCTTGCTCCGGGCGGGTCGCCGCGCGGTGCTGGTTGTATCGCCTGCCGTAGGCGCTCTCGCTCGCGCCCAAGGGGCGCTCACGAAGGCGCGAGCGAGAGCGCGTAGACGGGTCTGTCGGGTGACGGTGTGAGAAGTCCGCGATGTTGGTGCATCGCGGTGTCGGGCGCGTGAGCGCCTTCAGGTATACTGCAATATCGAGTAAGAACTCAACCAGTAATGTAGTTTCGGTCGATGAACAGGCATTCGAAAACGCGGACGAGGCGGAAATCGACGAGGACGGCTTCGAGATTGTCGATGAGACGCCGGAATTCAGAGCGACGGTGCAGATGGAAGTGCAAGCGAAGGTGGATGCGAACCACCCGGACGGAATCGTCGACACGAGTGACGAGCGCATCTACGGGGCAACCCTCGAACAAGAAGAGCGCATTCGGGGTCGCGAGGAAGAGCTAGAGCGCATCAGTGCCAGAGCGACGTTTGGAACGCAGGACGGTCGGGAGAAGCGGTCGCGAGACGTGGCGGCGACACGGAGTGTAGAGCGACGGACGAAGTTCCAGAAGCGAGCGGCGAGTGTGGATGTGTGGGCCGACCCAGAGCGAGCTGATCCACGTGAAGAGCTGACTCAGGACCAGTTGGCGGCGGTGAACACACAGGCGGTGCGATTGAGTGAGAAGCTCGATGGCTGGTCGCGAGCGGCGATTGGGCGGCGACTCGGTGAGGCCGTGGCCGGTGGGAAGGACATGATGAGCGCGGTCGTCAGCGTGTTCGAGGAGTTGCAGACGGCGCCGGGACAGGTGGTTCCCATCGGGAAGCTCGAAGATGTGAATCGCAAAGAGGTGCGTATTGCGGGGCGTGTCGAGACGCTGTGGGTGCCCTCACATCCAAGTATCGCTCAAGTGGGTCTCATCGCGGACGATAGTGGACGAACCAGAGTGACGGTCTGGAAGGCGTCGAATGCACCCCTGATGGACGAGGGCGAGCAGGTGCGCATCGATGGCGCGGCGCGGAACTGGTACGAAGGACGCGTTTCATTGGCCGTCACCGGGTGGTCGAGTCTCACCTTCCCTGAGCGCGGTCGGTGGTGGGAATAGCTGGACGACGTCGCCTTCTTTTTTTGCTATGTGCCCGTTCGCCCACTTCCCGCCGCCCCACCCAACCGCCACGTTCCGGGCGGCTCACCAGCCGCCGGGCTTTCGCTATCATTTGGTGGTGATTCGCTCCGTGTGGGCGATCTTGAACGGTTCTCGAGTGATGATAGGTTTCTGAGGCCGTGCTGAACTTAGGGCGCAAGTTGGTCACTTATCCGCAGACTGGGTGGTATGACGGTTGTACAACCACCATGGAATGTCGAGCACCATTGCGAAGGCAACTGCTGCACCAAGCCCCACCAGAACCTCATCAGTAACTCGGAACGCAAGAAAGACCGCAGTGCCGCTTATGACGACTCTTATGATCCGACTCAGATTCCAATCGAGGAGGGCAGACTGAAGCGTGGACATTACTTACTCAGTCGGAAGTTGCGAACATATGTGTTCTGGAAGTCTGGGTTCGATATGATGAACTCACTCTCTGTGTGTTGCACGCACTCTCTGACAGGGTTCGGGGAGGTTTCTGTGGTCATGCTGAACTCAGCGCGCATAGTCAGCATTTGATCTTCTAGTGCCTGACTCAACCTTTTTGTGTTCATAATTTGTCTTGATGACATGGTCGATTACAAATCCCTATCCGCCGGTGTCATCGTGGGGGGAGTGATAGCCTGGGTCCACTCTATTGATGGTTCATGGAACCCACAACTGCTGCTTTCTCTTGGTCTCATCTGGGCTCTTGCTGGCTGGTTACTCACTCGAAATCGTTCCGCTCTGAAGGACAGTGATCTCTTCCCACAGATTCTACTCCCTCTTTTGCTGGTATTCCCTCTCTATAGTATCCATCCTCAACTTCAACTTGGAGGGCATCGACTCACACTTGTGCAGCTCGCGATGGGTATCGCAGCTGTAGGAATTGGACTTGGAGCAGAGATGAGCAAATCAACCGACGAGGAGCGACCTCAAACAGGAACTCCCGCTGATTGACTACTGACAGACACATCCTCGTATGTGTCACGGCGATTCTGACAGTGTTCAGTGAGGTTGCTGTGGCCGTGCTGAATAGAGCGTGAATCGGTCACACTATGGAAAGAACGGTTCCGAGGAGACTTACACAAGCGGCACCAACTACCGTAAATAGAGCGGTGGCAGAGACGTTGAACTCATCAGGGTTAGTTCGCAGTGATTCGTAGCCAGCACCGATAATCATCCCACTTCCACCGATTCCCATAAGCAATGTCGAAATACTGTAATTGCCAGAAATGATTGGCTGCGCTGCTGGGAACCCAACAGAGAGTCCAACCACTGCAAGGGCGCTGTTGTAGATATACAACCGTTCCATAGAGATCTTATCAATCATCGTTTACTAATTTCTGAGGGAGCGATGCACTTCCGTTCGTAAACTGCCAAAGAGACTGATTTCACACCACATTACACACACTGTGTGACGGTCTTTTCCATCTCCTAGCTTCGGAGTGCCTCCACGGGCTGTTCGTTTGCAGCCTTCCACGCGGGATAGAGTCCGCTTCCGATGCTCGTCACGATTCCAAAGACGAACGCGATAACGAGGACGCCGAGGTTTCGCGGGTGGAAGGTCAACATGGCGTCGTCCACCAAGTAGTAGTTCACACCGAGTGAGACGACGATACTGACGACAGCGCCGACGAGACCACCGATAACGCCCAGGAGCATCGACTCGGACAGGAGAATCTTCAGAATATCTCGCCTCTGAAACCCGACTGCACGGAGAACACCGATCTCCTGACGACGTTCAATCGTACTCATCAGCATGACGTTGAGGATACTGACGCCGGCGACGATGAGCGAAATCGACCCGATCGCGGTGAGGAACCCGCGCAGAATGTCGAAGAAACCGGAGATGAGTCCCGAGAGCAGGTCCGGGTTTGGAACCTGTACGCGTTCCTCTCGGACGTTCAGTCGCTCGCGAATCGTCGTCGCCGTCTCGTTCGCGGTCTGTGTCTCAGGAGGAATGACGATGACAGAGGAGTACCCATCCGCTTCGACGGTCTGTATCGGTACGTAGAGGTTTGCGGAGAATCCCCCACCGTCGACGACTGCTCGAACACGCGTACTGCGGCCGTCGATTTCGACTCGCTCGCCGACCTCAACCTCAAGCGTCTCTGCAATGAGCGAGTCTACGAGCACACCCGATTGGAACGATGCTGGTACCTGTCCTTCACTCGCTTCTAGATACGCATCCGGTCGTTCAACCCCCACCACCGACGCTCGTTCTAGCGAGTTATCCCGTCCGGCCGACACTGGCACTTGTATCTGCTTCTGTGGTATGACCGTCGCTCCCGGGACCGCCCGTCCCACGTCTTGCACGTCGCGCTCCGAGAGGCGGCCGTCACGCGCAGCAGGACCGGGATTGACTGACACTTGCGAGTTCGTCTCGCTCGTCACGTCCTCAGCATTCACTTGGAGAGACGTCGCAAACATGCCTAACGAGGCGATTGCGACGACGCCGATGACGATTCCCAGTGCGGCCAGTCCCGATCGGAGTGGAGTCCGCGTCAGGTTTCGTCGTGCCAGTTTGAACGATGGAAACCGCTCGTCGAGAAAACCGAAGTTCAAGACGTGAGCCTCCCGTCACGGAGTTCGATTGTCCGATCAGTGTACTCTGTCACCTGTGGGTCGTGCGTCACCGCGATTATTGCGACGTTCTCGTCTCGTGCGATACGCGTAAACTCGTCCAGAACTTGTTCACTTGTTTCGCTGTCGAGGTTTCCCGTCGGTTCGTCGGCGAGGAGGATTCGCGGTGAGTTGATGAGCGACCGGGCGATAGCCACGCGTTGTTTCTGGCCACCCGATAGTTGGTCCGGGTGGTGTTTGAGTCGGTTCCCGAGGCCAACCCGTTCGAGAAGCATCGTCGCCCGACTACGGATGGTTTCGTCTATCTCGTATATCGCCGGAAGCTCGACGTTCTCTTTGGCAGAGAGCGTCGGGATGAGAAAGAAGTCCTGAAAGATGAACCCGATCGTCTGCTTGCGAACGGTCGTCCGCCGACGATCCGTGAGCTCTGTAACGTCTTGTCCATCCAGCGAGACTGATCCCGTCGTCGGCTGGTCGAGGAGGCCGATGATGTTCAGGAACGTACTCTTCCCGCTTCCGCTGGGTCCCATGATGGAGACGAACTCACCGCGAGCGAGACTGAAGTCGATTCCCTTGAGAGCGAGAAACGTCTCCTCGCCCGTCTGGTACTCTTTCGTGACGTTCGTGACCTCAATCGCCGTCATTGTACCGCCTCACGAATATCACGGCGCTCACCGCGATGAGTGCAAGAACGACGAGTGTGACTATCGCTGGGACGAGAAGTCCTCCAGACCCATCGTTCGAGTTGTTCTGTCGTGCGACAGGTTCTGTCGACGAGACGTCGCGTTCGACGAGAACCGTCTTGTTGACGCGCTCGCCATCGACGAGGTAGGAGACATCGATTGGTATCGCTGTCGTGTTCGCTTCGAGTGCAGCGGTTAGTTCGAACGTGACGAAGTCACTTGCTTCGACCGTCCCGATGAAGTATTCTTTACTCGGTCCACGTGGCGTCACACCGTCGGCTGACTGGACGCTGACGATTGCGCCGTCCACGTCTGTCAGCCCGAGATTACTCGCACTCCCGGTGATTCGATAGACGTCACTGTCACGCTCGAAAGCGGTTCCCGTGAGGTCCAACGACCCTGGCAGTGCGTCGTATGCGACTGTGGTGTCTTCGCTCCGGCGTTGGTCGCCGAGCAGATAGGTCGCAGTCACGTCGATCTCTTCACCGCTCACCTTCTCCATCGGTAGTTGGACGATTTTTGATCCGTTCGGTTCGATTGTTCCGGCACTCTCTCGACCGAGAGTAGTCTCGTCGTCACGGGCAGAGACGACGACGCCAGCGAGCGGTGCGTTCCCGAAGTTCTGAACTTTGACGGGGAGGGTCGTCGAGCCGTTGACTTGTTCGACTCGCGCCGAGACGCTGACGTCTTGACGGAGTCGCTGGACGTCGACTGTCCGCGTCTCTCTGACGACGCGGTTCTCACCTGATGGGGTCGTGAACCGGAAGACGGCAGTAAGGTTGTGCATTCCGACAGTCGTTGGCGTCGGTTTTAGTGTGAAGGTGCGCTCACTACCACTGTCGAGTGTCGCGTTTATGCGTCTGGCTCCGTCGGTATCGAAGGACTCACCTTTGAGTCGGACGTCGAGATTGCGAATCGCTTCCTGCTCGCCATTCGAGACGGTTACCTCGACCGGCGTCGGTGCGTTCACCGCCGCTTTTCCGACACCCATCTCCAGTTGGGGTCCACCTCTCCGAACAATCACTGAGAGGGGATACCTGAGTTCTCGTTGTGTGCCAGACGCAGACTCTCCTTCCACTTCGACACGAAGGGACTGACTTCCCGTCGAACCGAGTGACATTGTCAACGGAACGGTCATCGACGCGCCGACGGGAATCGTTCCGGGGTCGTTGATGATCGCCTTTGTCACGCCCTTGTTCGTCTCAACGGTCACTCTCTCGACGTCGAACGCTTCGGAGTTCTGTGCGTTCGTGATAGTCGTCTCCACGGTGAACTGTTCGTCGGGGGCCGGCTGGTCGGGCGTCGCGGTGACATTCGCGATAGCAACGTTCGATTCCGCCGCCGTGACGACTCCGAACGGGACGGCCGAACACAGTAATACGCCGAGAGCGACAATCGGGAGGACTCGTCGCTCCATCTACACCAGTCCGCTAACGATGGTGAAGATACTCCCACCGACTGATAGCAGAATCAGGGGAGAAACGACGAGTGCGGCCTGCTTCATCGTGAGATCTCGTCCATGCCTCATAGCAAAGGCGAACAGGGCACCTTGCCAGAGGGTGAACACGATACCGAACAGGGAGATTGCCCACAAAATGGGTCCGTTAAGTGGGTTCTGCATGGCCGCTGCGAACCCAGTCGGCGAGTTGACCGAGTCACCACCGAGGAAAACTAGATAGGCGACGCCGGTCACAGCGGCCGAGAAGATACCAGGGACGTATCCCCAGCCGACGAGTTTGAACACGGTTCCAAAGGACCCCTCCCCGTCGAAGATCATTGAGAGGAGGTAGAAAATTCCGGCGTAGATGAGCCACCCGAGGAATGCAGCGAGGAACGAGAACGCCATTGAGACGTACATAATGAGGTTCATGAATCCTGCTGTATCGGGATTTGAGATCGATGCAGAGATTGTCGAAAAGAGGACGTACTGAAGGGCTACGCCGAGCAGTGCGACAGCGGTGACGATAAGCGCTGGTTGGAGGAGGCGGGGGTCTTCCGACTCTCTACGGAAGAACTCGTTGGGGCTAGTCAGGACGTTCACAGATTGTGTGTCTCTGCAGTCATATTTATTGTTTTTGTTGTCACAGATGTTAGATTTTCACTATAAGAATATTAATTTGTGATGAACTGTTTGGATTGTCTAAGTATGTTTGCAGGCGAGTTATCACTCTGTCATGCATGGGCAAGCTATCAGTCAAAACCGTATGATAGTAGACGATAATTAGAGCCCATTAGTAACATCTCGATCGCTGCTATAAGCTGTAAACCAACTATCATAACATACCCTTTCTCGAAGCCAAAAATTGATGGTAAAGAGCCACTTACACCGGCATATAGGACAAAGACCGCAGAGCAGACAATTATCGGGACAGCTGTCAGGACTACTAGTCTTCCTGCTTTCTGGGAGGGCATATAGGTAGCAATCATTAGAGTAGACAAATAGATTTTGTGACAATCAGAAAGGAACACATGTGTTAGATCTGGGTCAACTCAGCACCATTGGGACTAAGCAAACAAGATTCCAGTGTCAAATACACCCTCTAAGTTCAGCACGCATATTCTGTCAGACTCTTAGGAATTCGACGAGACCGCAGTGTTGTTTTTCTGCCCCTGAGGGGTGAGGGGCGCGTGGAGACGTGCGATTCGTCTGGTGTCCCTCGTGAGTACCATGGCAACGAGAAACATCTACGAAACGGCCTTCGACGAAGACGTCCAGTGTGAGTCCAGTTCGAACAACTGTCCCGAATGCAACGGCCACGTGGCGACGAACGCGGTGGAAACAGTCTGTGAAGACTGTGGACTGGTCATCGCCGACCAGGAGATCGACCACGGCCCCGAGTGGCGCTCGTTCGAAGACGGCGACAACCGCGAACGGACGGGTGCTCCTCTCACAGCGGCCCGTCACGACCGGGGCTTATCGACCGAAATTGGGCGTAGAACCGATGGAAAGGGACGCACGCTCTCTGGGTCGAAACGACGTCAGCTCGCCCGGATGCGGCGTGAACACAGTCGTAGCCGGTTCCAATCGAAAGCCGAGCGGAACCTCGCGCACGGGTTAGGTGAGGTTCGAAGAGTCGCAAGCGCTCTCGGACTCGGAGGTTCAGTTCGTGACCAAGCGTGTCAGCTCTTCCGGAGTGCCCAACGTGAGGACCTCTTGCTTGGTCGATCGATCGAAGCGGTAGCTGCCGCCAGTGTCTACGGAGTCTGTCGGTGTCACGGACGGCCACTCGCCCGTGACGATCTCGTCGACGTTGCTCGTGTCGACCACTCGGGCGTGACGAACGCGTACAAAACGTTGAACAGAGAACTGGGACTCCCGACACAGCCCGTCGCCCCACAATCGCTACTTCCCAAACTCGCTTCGGAACTCGATGTCGATACACGGGTTCGTCGTCGAGCGCAGAGATTGGCCGAGCGTGCGCATGAGACGTCCATTACGAACGGTTATCAGCCGTCTGGCGTCGCCGCAGCCTGTCTCTATCTCGCCAGTCGTGAACACGGCCAGTCGCTGACACAGACACAGGTTGCAGCGGCCGCCGGAACGACGCCGGCGACATTGCGAGCACGACATGCAGAACTCATCGAGCTAATCGTTGGGGAGGTCCAAGTCGCATCAACGTAGGATTCATTCAGGAGAGGACAGCGTCGACAGACAAGACGAGTGCTTCTGTGGCCGAACGCAACCCGAGTACGCTTCGTCGGGGTCGTCTGGATATTGAAATACGAGGACGGATAAAATCGAGACAAGCCGATGACTGACCACTACGCCGACTACGAAGCACTCCGTCCGGTGGGTGAAGCAACCCGGATGCCGGATCGCGAACTCGGTACTCATTTCGACGCGCAGAACAACGGGCGTTCCATCGCAGGCTACCCAGCCGAGGCTCAACAACGAGAGGCCAACTGTCCCTCTTGTGGGACGTCGATTCCACCCGGCCAGCCAAAGTGCCGATTCTGTCTCACTCTCGATCCATCGGACGAGCAGCATCACTCGGATACCGAGCTGTCGCTCCTGCACGTCGTACACCTGTTCGTCGAGTCGACGACGTACTACGGCGCCGTCGCAAAAGGAGCCGCTGCAGCGAGACTACTTGCGACAAATGAGTCCGACCCCGCCGTCGACGAGTGCCAGCTCATCTACGATTTCGACGAGGAGCCTGCCGCACAGGTGACCGACGCGTGGCCAGCGCTCTCCCCTGCGCTGCGAGTCGCTTCAAAGCGTGGCGAGGAGGTGCTTGCAGTCGCTCGTGAGCGAACGACCTGGGGAAGCACAGCTCACTCAGCGACTGAACACGCGACGTACTTCTACGACGAGAGTGGGAGCGCCATTCGAGATCAAGCGCACCTTTCGACGCTCCTCGAGAGCGCAGACGACGACGGCTGGCTCGTTCCAGCGATTGCACTCCAGCACTCTCCCGTGGAGACGCGTTCGGAGTCTCAAGAACACCAGATACCAACGAAGCGGTCGCTGCAGTGTCGGGAGTGTGGTCGAGAGACCACACATCGGGTTTCTGAGTTCGAGGAGAGTGCCGATAGTGGGTGGAGTGGACAGCCAATCTGTGAGTGCACTCTGTGTGGAGCACCGTGCTTTGGGCCTGACCCAAGAGCGAGTCAATAAGCTCACGCAGAGAAGTTTTATTTGTCCCCTGAAGGGTGCGGGGCACTCGAGAGGTGCCTCGTTGACCCATGACGAACGCATTTGCACACCTTGATACAACCCGGAGAGTCGTCAAACGAGCCCAGTATGAGGCATTCGAGTTCGAATGTCTCAATGGCGGTATTCGCGTCAGAAACTGCAGTCACGCCGAGCCAGCAGAGCACGAGTACCACGTCGCCGTCGACGACGGGATTCCGGTGGCGTGTGAGTGTCCAGCCGACGCGAAATATTCCTCAGCCTGTAAACACCGTGTCGCGGTTGCGATTCGAACTCCACTCCTCGATGCCGCTGCAACGCAGGCGGTCGCCGACGGCGGAACCGTCGTGGGCGACGGCGACGCTGGGGAGACAGACGAATGCGACTGTGCAGAGCTTGGCGACGGGTTCCCCTGCTGGGAGTGTTATCGAACCGGGAAGCGAACGCTTCCGGAGTAGCACCGGTTCACGGCTCACAAAGCGAGCAGCTATCGGTCTATTTCTCCAGGTGGTGACAGAATGTGCGTGCTGAACTTAGAGAGTGTAGTCAGCAGGTCAACTTCGTTTGTTTCGATCGAACTGAATCGAATCACCCAGCCGATATACGTGCGACTTACGCTTCCGGACGAGAGACGTAGAGCTGACCGACGCCGTTCCGAACGGTGACCACAGGAAGTATTTATGACTGGTGCTGGAAGACGTTACACATGAACGACCCCGGTAGCGCCATGGCCGACTCCCCTCCTGGTTCCCTCGAACCTTCGGACGACGATTCGATTGGGTCGAGCTGGTGGAATGTGGTCTGGATCCTCCTTCCGTTCCTGATCTTCGTCATCCTGCTCGCTACGATAGCCTTTCTAGCCTCCTGAGCGTCGGCTGTTTCGGATCGTCAGAGAGCGAGGCCACAAGGTAGTACAGGCGCGACTATCCCGAGTAATCGAGAAGAAGTACGTCCACTGTACGGAACAGGAGGTCGTCTGTATTGACCGATCCAACCAACTGGTTTTCCGAAGAGCTTCTGTGCGAGATACGCGCGCTGTATTCAGCACGGCCACAGAAAACTCTCCGAGTGCTATCACTAGCGCCGTGCAACACTCAGAGGGAGAGTTCAGCAAGCAGTCGCTATTCGTTTCAAGCCTGTTGTATCGAATTGACCGATAAGAAGAGCGTGCGAACGTACCGAGGGAACATTTATCAATAGGTGAGGCGGAGTATCACGTAATGTCACCAACTAATTCCAATATGGGAGGGTTTGACTTTTCCCTCCGTAATGCGATTTTAGTTGTCCTTGGCCTGTTCATTTTTCACCTCGGAAGGGGATGGGCACGGGGACTTGTGGAAGGGAACTATCTGATTGGCACATTAGGCTTGATACTTGCTCTTGCTCCGATAGTCTGGTTACTGCTCGTAATCAAAAAGGCGTATTTCTAAAACCCTATCAGACGTGGCCTTCTGTTAGAATTATACTGTTGATAGCCACACAACAGCGTCTGAAATTCTCAGAGCAATCCACTCCTGTACACTCTGCTCCCGCGCCCCACCGCGACTGACCTGTGACCGACTTGCGCCCTGAGTTCAGCACGGCCTCAGAAACCTATCACAGATTGAGGGGTAACCGAGAGCAACGAGATACAGAGGAACTGGAGCGCACCGGAGAGCGTTTTTCTGCCCCCGAAGGGTGCGGGGCGTCACACACATCGCGTCCCGAGAGCCACAATGCACCAACTCATCTACGCGCTCGTTGAAGCACCGAATAGAGACGATGCCCTCGCCAGCGGTAACGCAGCGTTCGACCGTCTCGTCGGCGTCGGGCCAGACACCGCCGCCGTCTTTGATTACTATGTGACGTTCGACGACGAGACAACGTTTGTCGCCGGAAAGGCTCGATGGGGTGAATTACCTGTCGTGGCCCCGGTCGACTCCGACGAAGGATCGGAACTCCTTGAACGAGGATGGAGCGCAACGACCGAAGAATTCGAGCGGAATCTCGAACGAGTGCGAGCCGCCGTCGACGAGTTCTCTACTGAGGAACTCATGCGCGACAAAGAGCTCGCTCGACACGCTTGCTACAACCTCGGGGCGTACCGTGGCCCGTCGCTCTTCATCTACGATGGGTACGGCGGGCGATTCGCCATCGCGACCAACTCGATCGCGTCCTCGAGTCCGACGAGCAGGTGTGGATTATTCCGGCGGACGTCCACTACTGAGCCAGAAATCGCCCGACAGAACAGGCACGATAGTCTTAACCAACAGAGCGCGACCTTCGCCATTTCTGTTGGTTAAGGCGACGACGACGAACCTGCTGACTCGGTGAGCGCCGAGTGAGTTTTTTCGCCCCCAGAGGGGTGCGGGGGAACAGAGACCCTCGCAGTAAACCGATGACTGACGACAACACAACAGCGACGGAGTCGAATCGAGAGGACGCAACTCAGACGGAATTCGTCGAGCGCAGCGACGTCGGCGTGTCACTGACGGTGAAGCTGAAGCGTGGAACGGCGACGAGAGACCAAGACGAACTGACGGCCAAGGTCAAAGCACGAACGCTTGCGGAGGCCCGCGAAGACATGGACACGCTGCGAGCCTATCTGCACGACCTTGCTGAGGACGCTCGGCAGATTCAACCCGACGGCGAGGCAGAATAGAGCGCTCGGAGAGCTGGTTTTTCGCGCCACCAGATGGCTGGAGGCGAAACTCAATGAGCAACGAAGCAACTGAATCAACAGCATCGACCGGCCTGACACCGGAGCAGCGTCTCGAGGCACCAACCACCAACCTCATCGACGCAGGTATCGCGACCATCCATGACATGGCGACGCTTCGAGCCTGTGTCGCCTACGAGAACGCGAATCAGCAGCGTGTGCGGATTCAACTCCGCATCTGGGTGGGTGATTGGCGACGGCTCTAGGCAACGAAGGCAGGGTCGCACCTCGGCACCCACAGCGACAGTGACAGTGGCTGGCTGCAACAGACGGTGGCTGAGAATCTCTTCGATCAGAAAAAGCGGTGGACGAACCTTACTCGACCCTACTCGAATCAGTCTCAGGTTGCTCGACGTGCGTCTCGTCGCCAGCCGCCGACTGTGTATCGAGCAGTTCGACTGTGCCACTACTGCCATCAATGCGGATGCGCTGTCCGGTACGAATCCGTTTCGTCGCCTTAGGAACGGAGACGACAGCGGGCAGGCCGTACTCCCGGGCGACAAGCGCGCCGTGACTAACGGCGCCACCGACTTCGGACACCAGCCCGGCGGCGTTTAGGAACAGCGGTGTCCACCCGGGATCAGTGGAGGGCGCCACAAGAATCTCGCCGCGTTCGATTGTCGCAGTCTTCGGGTCGCGAATGACGCGGGCCACCCCCTCAACGACACCCGACGAGACGCCAGTGCCGACCAAAGCCCCCTCAGGAGCCGTTTCTGATTCGGGGTGGCCATGAACAGCTTCCCCCTCGCTTGTCAACACCGGCGGCGCATCCACGTCAGCGTTTTGGACATGTTCTCGACGGCGGGCAGCGACGTCGACGTCGATGCGCTCGCCCTCCAGCGCGTCAAATAGTTCGTTCCTCCGGAGATACCAGACGTCGTCCGGGTCATCGAATTGCCCCTCGGCGACGAGCAACTCTCCAGTGTCCAAGAGTGCCGTTCGCCATGCGGTGAACGCTCGGGCGGCTTCCTGTTTAGGGTACTCCCGGAGGTAGACTGTCTCGCGGTACGTCCGGATGAGCCAGCGGACGTAGCGGCGGCGAAACGGTCCGAGTAAACCGCCGTCGACGCTCGCTTCAAGGCGCGAAGCGGCCGCCTCGGCTTCGTCTTCGAGCCGTTGGATACGTTCGCGGTGGTCGCCCGCCGTCTCATCAGCGAGGTTCGCTCGAATGACGGCGAGGAGCATCGAGGGGTCCTCGCGCCAGCGCGGCCTGCTGAGATCGATCTCGCCGGTGCTCCGATGCCCGAATTCGTCGAGGAATTCCTCGAACGCCTCGATGAAGACAGCACTTCCCTCCACGGTCTCGAGTTCCGCGAGGGTGGCACCGTCTCGGAGGGCCGCGGCGACCTCAGGGTGGTCGCGGGCGACGTCGGCGAGGTCGCCAAGGCCGAGGTTGATGCGGGTGACGACGTCGCGTTCGAATCCCCTGCCGACCGCGTTCACGTCCTCGGAATGGTCAGGGAACGTCCGCGTAAGCCAGCCGCCAAGCGCGAATGCAAGGAATAACGGGCTGATTTGCGGGTAGACCTCCCGGAGGAAGCGTCCGAAGTCGATGCCCTCGAACACGGCACGGGCTCGGGATTCGGGAGTCGTATCATCGGTCACCTCTCCGATGAACAGCTCGCCCAAGCGCGCCCAAGACCCGTCGTTGGGGGTGGGTCCATGACCAGCCAACGTACTGAGGAGGTTCCAAATGATGCGTGGGATTGCCGGACCGATAAGTCGAGCTACCTGCCCGGCTGTCGCCATGTAGCCTGGGAGCGCACTGACGGTGACGCCGCGGGATTCGAACTCTTCGGGACGTCGCGACACGATTTCGTCGAGTCCAGCTGAAATGAGTTCGTTGACGGCGGCGAGTCGCTCGATGAGCCACGCCTGCGTATTGGCGTCCCGCAGGAATGAGGTGACGTCGATATAGATTCGTCCGCCGGCCTCGACAGTCGGGTTGCTGAGAGAGGCATTGAGTCCGGCGGCGGAGAGCGCGTTGCCAGTGTAGGTCCGCCAGACGTCACGGACGAGCGGCGGCATCGCCTCTGGCATCGCTTGCATGTGACCCATACTGATGTAGACGTGGAGTCGGTCGTCGTCGGGTGCTGGTGACGGAAGCGGGAACAGCGACGTGATGGGGCGGGACTGCAAGAGGACGAACTGATCGTCGGTGAGCGCCCACTCAACGTCCTGTGGCGCACCGAGCAGCGTCTCGGCCCGCTCACCGAGTCCAACGAGGGTGCGAAGCTGGTCGTCGGTGAGGACACGTGATTCCCGCCGGTCGGGCGGGAGTTCGACCCTCTGGGTGCCGTCTGTCTCATCCGGGGTGCTATCCTTGTGGAGTTCGATAGCGACTGTCTTCGTGCCGATTGTATACTCAACGATCTCGTCGGTCCGGATGTCCACGAGCGCGTGGTCCGGTGTGACGTCGCCGGCGACGATGCTCTCCCCGAGCCCGAAACTCGCATCGATTAACGCAACGTGTCGGTTCCCACTCGTAGGGTCCGCCGTGAAGAGAACGCCCGCGGCCACCGCATCGACCATTGGTTGGACGACAACGGCCATCTCTGCGTCGGTGTGGGCGATGCCGTTACGCGCCCGGTAGGTGACTGCTCGGTCGGTGAAGAGACTCACCATGCAGTCGCAGACGCGGTCAAAGATACCGTTGCTCGCCACGCCCAAGAACGTCTCGTGCTGGCCAGCGAATGACGCACTCGGCAGGTCCTCGGCTGTAGCGCTCGACCGAACCGCATAGGAGTCCGTGTTCTCGAACGAGGTCATCGCGTCGATGATCGCCGCCTCAACGTCTGCACTAAATTCGCGATACCCAATGAGCGACCGGAGCTCGGCGGCGCCCGCGGTGAGTGCGTCGGTGTCGCCCGGGTCGAGTGCGTCCAATCGAGCGATCGCATCTTGAATCGCTGGTGAATCAATGAGATCCCGGTACGCAGCGGTGGTGATGACGAACCCCTGTGGGACGGGGAGACCAGCCCGTGTCAGCGTGGCCAAGTTCGCGCCCTTGCCTCCGGTGACAGTGATCTCCTTGGCGTCCAAATCGCGGAACCACTGCACAACACTTCCGTTCGAGTCCTCTTGCATTGTTCCTCGTAGTACATTGATATGCGCTGTGTAGTCATAACGCTGAGCGCTTGGCGTACTGACTCAGACTGGAAACGCCAACAGATTACAACAGAGTTGATAGCGCGATAATGAGCGAGAACCACTGAGAGACAGTTATTGACGACGTAAAGTGAGTTTTGGCGGCGACACCGCATCCAAGGAAATCCCAACAGAGCGTGAGCGAGACGGCGTCGCTGTGGTAGCGAACGCGGGGGGGATTTTTTCTGGCGCCAAAATGGGCGCAGCTTCCAGAGGAGATACCCAATGACTGAGAAACCTACCGAGATGCTGACACAGGAATCGATACCGGAAGAACTCGCTGACCGACCCCAGTGGGTGTGTTGGCGACGAGCGGAACGCGACGGGAAAGCGACGAAGATTCCGGTGGTGCCTGGGGTGGGGTCGTTCGCGTCGTCGACGGACCCCGAAACATGGTCGGACTTCGAGACTGCCTGTGACTATCTTGAACGTGGCCGGGCCGATGGAGTCGGCTTTGTGTTCACTGAGGCGGACCCAATCGTCGGCGTCGACTTGGATGACTGTCGCGACCCCGACACGGGCGACGTCGACGACGACGCAAAGGACATCATCACTCGGTT
>NZ_FOTC01000007.1 GCF_900114455.1 Halogranum rubrum
CGATATGATTTCCCGAATTCGATGCGGAGTGCATGAAGCGCGAGCATCGCCCATTCGGCGAACCCGCCGCCCCCTGCGGGGGCGGCAGGTTCGTCAGGATTAGCGACAACTAGTTTAGCTTTCGCGACCGCATTACGGGTGAAGAGGCGGATCTCAGATACCACAGCAATCTGCCTCTTCGTATTCTACGGCAATAACGCGGTTGTAGCCCTTCCGTCTAGCGAAGCTACAGAGCCCTATATTCAGCACACAAAACCAGACAAAAATTTGGCATTCCCATCTCCCCGAAACCGTACTCCGACTACTCCCCGATGAGCCCTCGAATGTGCTCGACGTACTCTGCGAACTCGGCGTCAGTTCGCTCGCGGGGGCGAGCCAAATCCACGTCGACGACTTCGCGGACACGTCCGGGGTCGGCGGCCATGACGACGACGCGGTCCGAGAGCGTCACCGCCTCCTCGACGTCGTGGGTGACGAACAGCACGGTCTTCTCCGTCTCCGACCAGATGCTCAGTAGCTCCTCGTGGAGCATGTCGCGGGTCTGGGCGTCGACTGCGCCGAACGGTTCGT
The DNA here is from genome assembly GCF_900114455.1 of Halogranum rubrum. Taxonomy (GTDB): domain Archaea; phylum Halobacteriota; class Halobacteria; order Halobacteriales; family Haloferacaceae; genus Halogranum; species Halogranum rubrum. The sequence goes on from NZ_FOTC01000007.1 coordinate 571, forward strand.
CCATCAAGAGAAGTTCCGGGTCGACGGCGAGCGCCCGAGCGATGCCGACACGTTGTTTCATCCCGCCGGAGAGCTCCCGCGGGTAGGCGTCGGCGAACTCGTCGAGGCCGACGAGTTCCAGCATCTCGCTGGTCCGTCGGCCACGCTCGGCTTTCTCGACGCCCTGCTCTTCGAGGCCGAAGGAGACGTTCTCCCGGACTGTGCGCCACGGGAAGAGGCCGTACTCCTGGAAGACCATCCCTCGGTCCGTCCCGGGGCCTTCGACGGGCGTACCGTCGAGGCGAACGGCCCCGGTAGTCGGGTCTTCGAGACCGGCGATGAGTCGGAAGAGCGTCGTCTTCCCACATCCCGAGGGGCCGACGATACAGACGAACTCGCCGTCGTCGACGCCGAAGTTCACGTCCTGCAGAGCCTGAACGGTCTGTCTGTCGGACTCGTAGCGCTTGCCGAGGCCGTCGACGTGGACTTTCTGGGCGTTCTGGGCGTTCTGGACGCCCTGTTCTTCCGTGCTCATGCTCTCCACTCCAGGACGTTCTGCTCGACGCGCCGGAACACGCCGTCGCTCACGAGGAACACCGCACTGATGACGAGCATGTAGGCGACCGAGACGTCCATCGAGAGGTTCTGTGCGGCGTTGATGATCTGAAAGCCGACGCCGGGCGCGCCGAACAGTTCGGCGGCGACGACGATCATCCAACACTGACCGATGCTCGTTCGGATGCCCGTCATAATCGAGGGCGACGCGGCCGGGAGGACGACCTTCCGAATCATCGTCAGGTCGTCGTCGACGCCGAGGCTGGCGGCGACTTCCTTCAGGTCCGTCGGGACGCCTTCGACGCCCGAGTAGGCGTTGTAGAAGTTGATCCAGAACGCGCCGATGCCGACGATGAACGCCGCGCCGTTGTGGTTGACGCCGAGCCAGATGATGGCGAAGGCGATCCACGCCAGCGGCGGAATCGGTCGCAGGACGCGCGTGACTGGTGTCAGCGCCGCGTCGAGCGACCCACTCCACCCCATCGCGACGCCCGAAGCGATACCGAGAACGCTCCCAATGAGGAGACCCGGGATGTAGTGATAGAGGCTCTCGACGAGTTTGACCGGGAGCCTCGTCGCTGGAATCTCCGTCCCGAGGACGGGGAGCACGAACGTCACCGGCGCGGTGAGTTCCGTTAGGAACGCTTGGGCGACGGCGAGCGGCGTCGGCAGGAGAATCCCACCGACCGCGAGCGCCCCGAGGTGCCAGACGAGGAGGAAGGCGACGGTGCCGAGGAGACCGAGGCCGACGTTGCGGAGGCCGGACTCGTCACCGAACAGGCGAGAGCGAAGCGACTCCTCGTCGCCCGCACCGACACTCACACCCGCGACACCGACGGTTCCACTCTCCTTGCTCATAGTGAGTCGTAGACGCCGTAGTCGAACATCTCGTCGACGGTCAACTGTTTCTCTATCTTGCCAGCGCGCTCGGCGTACTCGCTGAAGATCTTCGCCCCATCTTCGATCTCGTGGGGGTCGGTGATGAACGCCGACGCGCGCGACTCCATCGCCTTTTTCGCCGTCTCGACGGGGAGCGCCTCCTCGCCGATGACCGTCGAGGCGTGCTGTGCCGCTTTGTCGGGACTGTTCAGCGCGAAGTCCGTCGCCTTCTGGTGCTGCTCGACGAACGCCTTCGCGACGTCGGGGTTGTCCTCGCGGAGTCGGTCGTGCATCAGCGTGACCGCCGCCGGTTGGCCGGGCATGAAGTCACCCGCCCACGCGATTGGCTGGAACGGGGCGTCCCGCGACTCGATGACCGTCGGCACGGGTTCCATGATGCTCGTCCCGTCTATCTTGCCCGAGAGGAGCGCCTGTCGAACCGGGCCTGCGCCGCCGAGCGCCGTGATCTCGACGTCGTTCTCGGGGTCGACACCGACCGTGTCTTGGAGCCAGTAGCGGAGCAGGATGTCCGGTACCGACCCCGGCGGGAACGTCCCGAACTTGAACTTCCGGCCCTTCTCCTCTTCGAACTTCGTGAACGCCTCCTTACCGTACTCGTCCCACATCCCGGCGAACTCGTCGGTGGCGAGAATCTCCATCGCGTCTCGGATGTTCGCGGCGGTAATCTTCGAGGGGATGCCTTTGTCCATGACGATCATCGCCGGGACGATACCGAACATCATCACGTCGAAGTTCCCCTTCGCAGACGCCTGCACGATGCTCGGGCCGTCGGAGAAGAGTTTACCCGAGACGTCGACGGAGAGTTCGTCGAAGTACCCCTCTTCCTGCATGACGAAGTACTGCATATCCGGATAGATGGGCATGTAAGCGACGTTGAGTTCGTCGAGGCCGCCCCCGCCGCTTCCACCACTGCCACCGCCGACCGCTCCGGTACAACCAGCGAAGCTAGCCAGTCCTGCTGCACCCGCCGCCTGCAAGAACCGTCGTCGTGAGCGCGATGCGCCGCTACTGCGTGAGTCAGTCATTAGTCCGTGTTAGCGGTGAGTACTTAATCCGCACTCGTCTGCGGTAACTGTCATGGCAAAGCTGTCGTCCCGGGAAACGGCGGAATACGACGGTATCAGCCCGTCAATCCCACAGAATCCAGTGTTCGGCTGGTCTCGTTCGTCATAGCTATCGGCAATAGTTTCCCCATATTGGGGTGGATAGAGTACTCCGTTTGAGAGGTTCGCGGTGAAGAGACCCCGTAGGTGGCAAGAACTATCTCGGCGGAGGACGCGGGGTAGCGTATGACGACGTTCTCCAACCGCGTCGAGCAGATTTCTATCAGCGGCATCCGCGAAGTGTTCGAGGCAGCGGGCGACGACGCCATCAATCTCGGACTCGGGCAACCGGACTTCCCAGCACCCGACCACGCCCACCAAGCCGCCGTCGACGCTATCCAAGCCGGGAAAGCAGACGCCTACACGGAGAACAAGGGGATGTACGAACTACGCGAGGCTATCTCGGCGCGCTACAGCCAGGACCTCGACGTCGACGTCGACCCGGACGACGTCATCACCACCGCCGGCGGGAGCGAAGCGCTCCACCTCGCGATGGAGGCCCACGTCGAAGAGGGGGAGGAGGTCATCTTTCCCGACCCCGGCTTCGTCGCCTACGACGCGCTGACCAAACTCGCCGGCGGGAAACCGGTTCCCGTCCCGCTGCGTGACGACCTGACCATCGACCCCGAGGCAATCGAGGAGGCAATCACCGAAGACACGGCGGCGTTCGTCGTCAACAGCCCCGGGAATCCGACGGGTGCGGTGTCCACGGAGGAAGACGTTCGAGAGTTCGCCCGCATCGCCGACGAACACGACGTGCTCTGTATCTCCGACGAGGTCTACCAGTACTTCGTCTTCGACGGCGAGCACTACTCACCCATTCAGTTCGCCGAATCGGACAACGTCGTCGTCGTCAACGGCTGTTCGAAGGCCTACTCGATGACTGGCTGGCGACTCGGCTGGATTACCGGGTCGAGTCGCCGCATCGAGCGTATGATTCGCGTCCACCAGTACATCCAGGCGTGTACCTCCGCACCGGCGCAGTTCGCCGCCGAAGCGGCCCTCTCTGGGTCCCAAGACGTCGTACAAGAGATGAGCGACACGTTCGAAGAACGTCGTGACCTCGTCGTGAACGGTCTCGAAGAGATGGGACTCGACGTGCCGACGCCGAAGGGTGCGTTCTACGTGATGCCCGAGGTACCCGAGGGGTGGGTCGACGAGTGTATCTCTCGCGGCCTCATCGTCGTCCCCGGCGAAGCGTTCGGCGAACAGGGTGAGGGCTACGCGCGACTCTCCTACGCGACGAGCACGGAAGAGTTGGAAGAGGCGCTAGAGATTATGCGCGAAGCGACGGAAGCGGTGCAGTAAGTCGGACTATCCTGTCGTTGCGAAGTCACTTTGTACACGCCGTCTGACAGCCAGCTATGGCCCTCCCGTCACTGATAGACGCAGTCGAGATGTTCGTGTTCGTCGCGTGGGGTGGAATCCTCGGCGTGACCGTCGTTCGGTATCGGCGTAAAGCGATACGGCGAACGAAAGCGTACGGTCTGGGAGCGGTGTCGGTTCTGTGGCTCGCGTACAGCCTGTTTCAGCTTTCCGAGCAGGTAGCCGGAGTCACCGCGCCAGCAGTACAACTGGTTGGGTTAGTCGTCTTTCTCGCCGGCCTCGCTATCGGTGTTCTTTGGTGGCAAATCCGAAGCGCCGAGTCGACCACGGCGGCTTCTAACTGACGTTAAAAAGGATCACACCTCGTTTCCGCTGAAATATCCCGATTGTTCAGGTTTCGTTCAGGCTGCCGTCCGGTTGGCGAGTGCCCTGTCAGACCACGACGGTCGCTCGACCGTCTGGACGCTCGTCTCCGTGAGTTTGTAGCGGAGGTCCACCGTCTGGGTGCCCTGCTGGCTCTCGACGACGGCGTGTTGCGTCGCCTCGTGGATGCGGCCCGACGACCCGACGACGAGCGTCGCGTTGTAGGACGTCACACCCTCCAGTGTCGCGTTCGGTTCCGTCGCGGTCAGCGTGACGAGTGTCTCGCTGCCCGAGCGGTCGACGCCGGTGACGGAGAAGTTGCTGGCGCTGATGACCTGTTCGAGGTACTGTTCGTCGGGTGCGTACAGTTGGTTCTGGCCCGGAATCTGGTCGAGGGCGACGTACTGGGTGCTCCCGCCCGACGAGATGCGTGCGAGGGTCGTCGAGTCGTTCCACCAGTAGGCGACGCCCTGCGACTGGTTCCCCATCGCGCTAGAGATGTTCGTCCGGGCGGTGACGAACGCGGGGCGACCACCTGCCTCTGCACGAGAGGTCTGTGAGAGACTCGTCTCGTAGGCCGTCGAACTCTCGTTTCCGGACCCGGTGGCGACCGTTCCACCGAGGGTGATACGGTAGGCGTAGCCCGATTCGTTGAGCGCGTCGGTGTGGGCGGCGACGAGCGCCGAGGCGTTCTCGACACCGGACTGCGAGACGCCGGGCGGGAGTTCTTCGTCGGTCGGTTCGTTCGGACTGGTCAACTGGTTCGTACCCGCACAGCCTGCCAGCGTGAGGAGGACTGCCAAGAGCACGGGGAGGACCGCCTGTCTACGTTGCATTCGTCGAGACTTTCCGCTCCTCGGATAAGTGTCTTCGGAGCGGTCGACGAGGATGGTCACTCGTCGCCAGTGGATGACTGACAGCGGGAGGTGCTAGTCCGCAATCGACGGTTCTGGGTCGCGTTCGATGTCCTCGTTGAGGAGCGCGATGAGGTTCGTGTACGGGATGAACGCGAGGAACTCGTCGTCTTCGTCGTAGAGGTCGACGCCGTAGTCGGTGTGTTCGTAGCGGTCACACTGGATGTCGCCGTCGGGGAAATGTGCGCGGAACATACCTCCTGTGTGGACCGCCAGTTGCATCAATGTGTGCCCGGGGGAGTGTGAAGTGGTTCAGTCGCCTCGGTCACTTCGCCGTACTCACGATTTTGACCACGTCACCCTCCTCCAGCACGTAATCGTCGGAGATACGCCGACTGGACTTGGCGTTGACCGCGTGCAGGTAGCCCTCGCCGATGTCCGAGTGAACGGCAAAGGCGAGGTCCTTCGGCGTCGACCCCTGTGGGAGCAAGAACGCGTCTGGAAGGACGTTTCCCGTGCCGTCGGTCCACTTCGACTCGTTCTGGACGGGGAAGGCGGTGAGGTGGTCCAGTAGGTCGTAGACGGCGGTATCGAGCGCTTCTTGGACGCCCGTCCCACCGTACTCGGCCATCACGTCCCGAATCTGTTCGAGGCCCTTCTCTTGAGCACCGCTGAGGTCGCCGAGAATCTCGAAATCCGGGTCGCCGGGGTCGTAGTCGACGACGCCCGCCTCGACGCCCTTGCGAAGCGCGAGTTCGCCGTCGGCCGTCGTCGGGATGACCGGTTTCCCCGTCTCACGGAGGCGCTCGATGTTCTCCTCGGGCGCGATGTCGGCCTTGTTGGCGACGAGGATGATGGGCTTGGTCCGAGCGCGGATGTCGCGGGCCAGTGTCTCTCTGTCCTCGTCGGTCCACGACAGCGGACTCTCGGGGTAGTCGAGGTCACGGAGACTGGCGGCGACTTCGGCCTCCGTCGCACCGAACCCGGTGAGCAGTTCGGTCAACGTGTCGTCCATGTCGAAGTCGGGCGAGCGAGACTTGCGCTCGACGGACTCCCAGTTGCGGTCGATGATGCCCGCCAGCCACTGGTCCATCTCCTCCTCGATGAAGTCGACTTCCTCGACTGGGTCGTAGGTGCCGACTTCGACCGGTTCGCCCTCTTCGTTCGTCCCGCCGGAGGCGTCGACGACGTTGATGATGACGTCGGCGTTCGTCAACGCGTCGAGGAACTGGTTGCCCAGGCCACGCCCCTCGTGTGCGCCGGGGACGAGTCCGGCGACGTCGAGCAATTCGACGGGGACGTACCGTTTCCCGTCGTGGCAGTGCTCGTTGCCGCAGCGTTCCTCCTGTTCGAGACAGGGACAGTCGGTACGAACGTGGGTGACGCCGCGGTTCGGGTCGATAGTCGTGAAGGGGTAGTTCCCGACGTCGACGTCGGCCATCGTCGCGGCCTTGTAGAACGTCGACTTGCCCGCGTTCGGTTTGCCCGCGAGCGCGATAGACAACATAGCCCTCACTTTACCCGTCCGGGAAAACTGCCTTTCGGTCCCGCCGGCCCTCGGAGCGCACGAGAGGGAGCGTCTGTTTGGCGCGGTGTCACGTCTTCGAGGACGACCACGGGACAACTTAACTCAGCCACTCCTGAGCACATCTATTGGATTTACTGCAATATACCCCCAGACTTATTCCATTGAATCCATTCTACTCGAGTGATGAGTCAGAACAGAGATCACGAACGTAGCCCGTTCGAGAAGTTGAAGCATCACTACGAAGAGACCGACCTAGAGTGCCACGAGTGCGGGTACGACGATACGGAAGGTGAGTGGCAGACGCAGACGACCGGAGATACCGTCGAGTACCGTCACGTCTGCCCGAGTTGCGGCGCGATTCAGCGAAGAACTCTCTCAGTTGGAGAAGAGTAGACGCTCACTCACCGAAGTACGAACAGTTCGTACGACCCGAACAGCGGTTCAGCGGGTCGAGAGCGGCGAGTCCCGTACGGACGAACAGACTCTCGCGAAAGAAGAGCAGCCACGACTCGGATAACTCCGGGTACATCTCGTTTGCGTCGAAGGTAGCCGCCCATGAGAGGAACATTCAACGCGGTCTCTCCGTCGGTCTTCCAGACCGAGTCGTTCAGCGACCCAACAGACATAGCGTCCTTGGCCCGACTCCGGACTGCTCTCACAGCGTCACTGTTCGGTACTTCTCTCGGAGATATTCCGAACGTATTCGTCGCTGGCTCTTCAACCCTGTTGCATGACGTACCGGTTGGACGAAATCGACAAACGCATTCTCTATCATCTCGCTCGGGATGCACGAAGAACGACGGCCAGAGAGATCGCCGCAGAGGTCGACGTTTCGCCTGGTACCATCGGAAATCGAATCGAGAAACTGGAGGACCAGAAGATAATCGAGGGGTACCACGCCACAGTGAATTACGAGAAGGCGGCGAACTTACTCACGCATCTCTACATCTGCAACGCGCCGAGTTCCGAAAGAGAGCGTCTCGCGAGAGAGGCGCTCGAAGTGCCAGGCGTGATAAACGTCCGGCGGGCGATGACCGGCCGGGAGAACCTCCACGTGATGGCCGTCGGAAAAGACACGAAAGACATCGGTCGACTCAGCCAAGCGCTCACAGAACTCGGTTTGAAAGTCGAAAAGGAGGGCCTTCTCGAAGAGGAGTACTTCCATCCGTACCATCCGTACGGTCCAGATAGTGACCCCGGCCAGGCGGGGAAGAGCTTCATGAGTCTCGCAGGAGATGCCGAACTCACGGAACTCCGTCTTCTAGAAGAGGCACCTGTCGTGGGCGTCACCATCGCCGAGGCCGCGACTGATGGTATCTTGTCCGACGACGTACTCGTCGTCGCGATCGAACGAGGCGATTCGATGGTGACACCGAAAGGTGATGCCGAGTTCCAGCGCGGAGACATCGTCACCCTCCTGTTCCGAAATGGCATCAAAGATGGCGTCGTGAAGGCCTTCGGCGGCGACGTTGTCCATCGATAGGTACTGTCTGACTCTCCTACAGCCGTCGTCTATCCAGATTGGTGTTCGTGCAGTTCCCAGCGTCGCGAGTCCAACCGATACAGCGACAACTCGAGTCGGTCTGGACACTTACGGTCGAACGTTCGGAGGCGTTGCTGACGTCTCTCAGAGACCCAAGAGGTCGTCGACGGTCGCTCGGAGTTCGCCGTGGGCCGCGTAGGCGACGGCGAGTTCGTGGACCGTAAAGTGCGCGTGAAACGCGGCGTCGTGACCGGCCGCGTAGAGCGAGAGCCAGTCGTTGAGCGCGCGTTCGAGGAGCGACTGTTCGACTGGCGAGAGCGCGTCGTCGTCGGCCTGTCGAACCTCGACGTAGAGCGCGACGATGGGTTGGATGCCGCGAGTGAGACAGCGCTGTGGGTCGTCGGTTGCGGGGTCGAACGCTGCACACTCGCGTCGTGACTGCTCGACGAGTCGGGCCACCCTCGGCCACCGTGTCGAGCGACTCACCCGAACGCTCCTGTGATACCCGTTGGCATACGCTACGCGCTTCCTTCGAGGCGTCGGATATAAAGACTGTACGTTTACACGAACGCGACCGAACTACTCGGCATCCCGGGGTGTCTTCTTCCGCACGAGTTTCATGTCGCCGGTGGCGCGGACGGTGCCGTCGATGGTGCCGCCGTCGTAGAGACGCAGGTCCCCGCAGGAGACGTCGCCGAGAATCTGCGCCCCTTTCTTGATGGTGACCGACCCACTTCGGGTCGTCACGTCGCCGTGGACGCGCGTCCCCGACCCGACGGTGATGTCACCGCGGGCGCGGAGACTGCCGAAGATGTTGTTGTCCTCGCCGACGTCGATGGTCGACGCGCGGATGTTGCCGTGGAGTCGACAGCCGTTGCCGATGGTCGCGGGCGTCGAGACACGCCACGCGTCGTCGGAGACGCTGGCCCCACGCGGGATGACGAGCGGCGAGACGTCGTCGTCCTCGTCGTCCGAGAGCGCGGTGGCCAGTTCGTCGGCGGCGTCTTGCTCGCCGAGACGGAGCAGTTGCGAGAGGACGATGAAGTAGAAGACGAGCGTCGGAACCGGGTTACGGATGACGATCCAACCGTTGGCCTCGAAGCCTTCGTCGATGTCGACGTCGTCGCCGATGTCCAAGTCGCCGGAGACCATCAGGCGGCCGTCGATGGAGACTCGTTCGCCGAGGTAGGCGTCCTCGCCGACGAGGACGTTTCCGTCGACCGAGCACCAGACGTCGAGTCGGCAGTCGCCTTCGGCCTCGATGCCACCGCCGAACTGGACGCGTTCGCCAGCGATGACGTTCCGGCCGCGGACGCCGAACTCGACCGTCCCCTGCCCGCCGACGATAACGTCACCGTCCGTGACGAGGTCGTGCTCCTCGACGGTCGTCCCGTCGGGGATGCGGAGTTCGTCGAGTGGGTCCTGACCGAGTGACACAGAGCGAACCTGTACGTGGCTCCTATTAAACGGCGCGCAAGACGTGCGTCTGACGATATAACTGAGACGTCCTGCTGGTGATGCCCTTTTATAGCAGGCTGTGCAACGAGCGACTATGACTGTTCTCTCGTTCGACGACGACGGCGTCGACGTGGTCTACGAAGGCACCGAGTTCCGACTGGAGAAGGCACTCATCGAGGAGGCGACGCAGAAGTCCTACCCCGACGTCACCGACCACGACGTGCTGAAGATGGTCGAGAAGAACCCGGACCTCAGCGGCGAACCGCGGCGCGTCCAAGACATTCTCAAAGCGTCCTGAATCGGCGTCTCTCCTCGTCGCACTATCTTCGGCACTCGATGGGTCGTCTCTCGCCGGTATCCTGTTGCCAAGGTGTAAATATATCTGTAAAGCTATCCAAATATGTTTCCATATATCTCTGTCTTCGGGTAGAGGTTCGCCCACGCGAACCAGTACAATGGGGAGTGACCAGTGACACGAGTGAGCCTCGTTCCTTCGTGCGGGCCGTCCACCGCCCTTCCGCTCACGAGAGGCCACCGAGACCCCCCGGCGACGAGTTCGTCGCCGTCACGTTCGAAGTCGAGGGCGCGTCCGCCGACCCGACGGTCGTAAGCGACTAACGACCCGGCACGAGTCGCGGCGACGACGACGGGCAGCGTCCCGACGGTGTCGTTGACGACGCCACGTCTCTCGACGCTAGCGAGCGGATACGCACAGGCGGCCCCTCCAGACGTGACGCCGACCACCATCGTCTTGGGATGGAGTCGCTCGTCGACGCTTCGGCTGTCGCCGACGCCGACGCGCTCCGAGCGGTCGTAGCCGACGTACGGGTTCCGGCCGTAGTCACGCGACTGCCAGCCCTTCACCGTATCCGACGCTGGCGGTGGAAGGAGTACGACCGTCGTCGGATGTTCACGACGCCACTCGCCCCACGTCGCGATGGTCGAAGGAAGACGTGTGAGTGCGGTCCCAGTGAGCGGCCCCCGGATGGCCGTCGCCGAGAGTTGGCTCCAGAGCGACTCGGACTCGACGTCGTACAGCACGAGACCCGACTGCCAGAGTAGCCCCGACACGCCGAACGTTCGGACCGCACCCGCGACCGTCCTGTCGGTGACGACGCTACTTCCGCAGAGCGGACAGTAGGTGACGAGTAGTGGGCGGCCGAACGCCGCGTCGGCTGGAGTCCGACCGTCCGTCGAGCGTGGTTCGAAGACGTCGTTGACGGCTTCGTGCCAGTTCAAGATAGCGAGCGGGTAGGCCCGTGCGTCACCGCCGATGTCGATACCGACGACGAGTTCCTCCTCGCCGAGCGTTTGCCCGACAGACGACCAGTCCGTGGCAAACACGGGGTCGGTGATGGCGGGAATGCCGTCTTTGGCCGCACCACGATGGAGTCCGTTCGAGGACAAAGAGACGTCTGCGTCGTTCGCACTGTCTCCACCGGAGAGAGGTGGCTGTGGGCCGACCACGTCGCTGCGCTCGTTCCAGTGGCGGACGTGCTCGTAACAGCCAGCGCTGGCGGCGAGACCAGCGAGACCGACGGCGCCGAGGAAACGACGACGATTCATACTCTACTAGTCGCGCGGACGAGAGATAGAGGTCACTACACGGATGTCACTACATGGGCCAGTACACTCGACAGCTACCCGAGTCCGCGGCCGTCGGGCTTGTCTTCGAGCGTCCCGGTCTGCTCGATGAGATAGTCCATCAGACGAATCGCCGACTCTTCGACGTCGGCGAGTTCGTCCGTCGCCTGCCCACTGACCTTGACGTTCAACTGATAGAGAGCGAGTTCGACTTGCGGAACACTCGGGTCGTGATTCTCCGACGTCTCGTCGTGCTGTCCGTCCGTCTCGTCGTCGCGTTCTTCCGCGTCGGAAGACGCCTGCTCGTCGGCCATAGAGCGTAGTCGGCACCGGGTCGGATAAGCCTAAGCCTCCGTACGTCTCAGGCGGACCCGACGAACGTCTCGTCGTGGAGCGATTCGGTGACGAGGTCCATGAGCGTCCGCAGGTTCTCGGTGTCGTCACGGTTGTACGAGACGAGGGTGTCGAGTGCCGCGTCGTCGCCGCGTTCGTACTGACGCCAGAGGCGGACGGCGTCGCGTCCCGAGAGGTCCGGGCGGTCACGCTCGATGCCGACGTCCTTCTCGACCTGTTTCAGTCCTCCAGTTAGACCGAGTCGCTTGCAGGGGTACAGCAGGTCGACGTGAGGGACGTCGATGGTGAGGTCGAACGACTGTTCGAGGAAGGGGACGTCGAAGCGTTTGCCGTTGAACGACACGATGAGGTCGGCGGGAGCGAACTGCTCGCGGAGAGTCGCCGCGGTGAGGTCGTCTCCCTGTACGAGCGTCGTCGTCTCGTCGCCGCGGTGGAACGTCACCGTCGTCACGTCGTTGCGGGCCGCGTCGAGACCGGTCGTCTCGATGTCGAAGAAGCACGTCGAGTCGCGGAAGTTCTCGTAGAGTCGCCAACGCTCCTTGCTCGGGAAGGCACCGTCGAAGAACCGCGCGTCGCCGTCGGCGAGTCGTGGGGCCGCCTCGTCGACGAACTCCGCGATACGCCGCGCCGTCGTCTCGCCGACGACTGACCCGTCGAAGTCGTCCCAGTGGGTGATACCGTGTTCCCAGAGGCGACGTTCCGTCTTCGCGCCCACGCCGCGGACCGGGATGAAACTGTTCTCGATTCGCACGTCAAGATACCACTGCCGCGACGACGTAAACCTCTCGCACTCGCCCGCGTACGGAACCCCGACTCTCGGTGTTCGAGGTTCGGGGTACCCTTTTGCCCGTCGAACGCCTCTCTCGGGTATGTGCGGACGCTACACGCTGTTCACCCCGCAACCGACGCTGGAGGAGCGGTTCGACGCCGAGGCCGAGTCGCCGCTGGAACCGCGATACAACTGTGCTCCCGGTCAGCGTCTCCCCGTCATCACGAACGACGCGCCCGACACCATCCAGACGCTGAAGTGGGGACTCGTCCCCTCGTGGGCCGACAACGAGTCGGTCGGCAACAAACGCATCAACGCTCGCGCAGAGACCGTCCACGAGAAACGGAGTTTCGCCGAGGCGTACGAACAGCGTCGGTGTCTCGTCCTCGCCGACGGCTTCTACGAGTGGGTGAAACAGGAGTCGGGAAAACAGCCGTACCGTGTCGCGTTCACCGACGACCGACCGTTCGCGATGGCGGGGTTGTGGGAACGATGGACGCCGCCGCAGACGCAGACCGGTCTCAGCGACTTCGATGGTGGTGTCGCACCCGACGCCGACCCCGAACCGCTGGAGACGTTCACGGTCATCACGACCGAACCCAACGGACTCGTCTCGAAACTCCACCACCGAATGGCCGTCGTCCTCGACGAGTCCGAAGAGGAGACGTGGTTGACCGGTGACGCCGACGAAGTGCAGTCACTCCTCGACCCGTATCCCGACGACGCGATGGAGGCGTACCCCGTCTCGACGCAGGTGAACAGTCCGGCCAACGACGGACCAGCGCTCATCGAAGAAGTCGGGACGGGAGTGTGACACTGAGATGGTTCGAGGAGAGAGCAGTCGAGACAGGTCGTCAGGAGGACGACTCGGTGTCGTCGCTCGCTCCGTCCGACTGAGTGTACTCGTCTCGAAGGTTGGTTGGGTTCGACCCCACTTCCGCTGCCAACATCGGTTCGGCGTCGAGCGTCTCGCCGTGAACTAACTGCGGAAGGACGATTCGAACCGCCTCGAAGAGGAGGACGACGACGATGGGAAGCAGGAAGAACCCGTACCAACCGAGGAGAATCGGGCCGAGGACGTACGCGAACAACAGGAGTATCGTGTCGAACTGTCGCCCGGAGAGATACGGCTGGATGAACGACTGCGGCAGGATGTCCAAGACGAGCGCGTAGACGAGGAATGCACCGCCCACGAAGGGGAGATGATTCCCGCTCGTACGCGTCGCTTGGAGTGCGAGATACGCGACGACAGGGAGGTAGACCACCTTCCCGACGACGATGGGGATGAGACTCGCGAGTCCCGTCAAGAACCCCAACGCGAGTATCATCGGAACCTGTAGCCCCTGCGGGGCAACGACGTTCGTCGCCGCGTACAGCACCGTCGCGATGACGGCCATGACGACGACGAACACCAGGTTTCCGAAGAAAACCGACTCCAGGTCGTCGTCGACGGCGCGGGCGTACGCGTACGCCGTCGTCTCACGACCGCCGACCAACGTGACGAACGTCTCCGCCAGCGCATCGTCCCGTTCGAGGAGGACGTACGAGAGCGTCACCGAGAGTCCGAGGAGGATGACCGCTCCGAACGCCGCTTGCACGACGCTGAGGCCGTTCTGAAGCAGCGACCAGAGAGACCCTTGGAGCGTACTGCCCGAGAACGGGTTGTCGAGCAACGAGAGGAGTCGTGTCTGCCCCGAGGCCGGGAAGCCGTCGATACCGAAGAGGCGTGCAGCGAGCATCGACGCCGCGTTCCCCCCGAGTTGCTGCTGAACCTGATGGACCACCTGCGTACCGGTGTACAAGACGAGTACCAGCACTGGAAGCAACACCACCAGCACGGTCAACGTCGCCGCGAGTCGTTCGGAGTCGACAACTCGGCCGAGTCGGTCACAGAGGGGCCGAGTCGCGTAGTAGCCGAACACCCCGAGGACGAAGATACCGACGAACGAGTACGTGAGATACACCGCGACACTGGCGAGGACCAGCATGTAGAGCCACCACCCGAGGCGCTCTCGACTCGGCTGGTTCACAGGATGGCTCCCTCGCTCCGAAACGCCTCGAAAGCAGATGTATCGAACGATACCGTCGTGAGTGTGTCGTTGTTGTCAATCACAGTAACGTAGTCGCCTCGTTCCCGAGATACTCACCGAGCCACGTCCGAAAACGAACGACGTGTCTCGGTCCGAGTGCGGCGTCTTCTCGTCGGGCAGTCCGCACCCGAGGATTCCCTCAGTCTGCTACCGTTCGAGTGGGAGACGTAGTAAGGTTGTGGTCCCGATTGCATATAGCAATATAGAGTATATCTGGTGGAGAACAGACGATCACACCCAGACACTCACTCAGATTACAGGAACACGTCGCGGAGAGCAAGTCGAAAAACAGCACTCGGAACCCGGAGAGAACGAGATGTGAGACACGAGCAACCGAAGGCACCATCGAATCGTCTCGTTGTCAGCAGTCGATAAACCCGCTCGTAACACGACAGTAACTTGTCACGTGATAGTGGTGCAACCAAACAGAGCGAAACCCAAGACCGTGCTCCGAGAAGGGACACAACATCGAGCACGTAACTCCGGGGGTAAAGGTTGGGAGCTCCCGCTTCGAGGCGGTTACGTCGAAGCGGGGAGAAGCGAGTAGATGTTGGCTTCGTACGTCTCTCTGACTTTGTCGCCCCAGTTGTGGGTGTAGGTGTCGATGATGTCGTCGGCGACGTCGCCGCGGAGGTACTTGACGATTCCTCTATCACCGGTCCGGTCCCGGAGGTGCGTCGTGAAGAAATGTCGGAAGTAGTGCGGTGTGACGTTCTCGCTCGCTCCACCGCCAGTTCGGTACCATCCCCAGTCGCGAGCGTGCATCTCGACGATGTGTCGAACCGACTCGGGGTCAAGTCGTTCGCCCCATCGGTCCGACGTACCGACGAACAACGGGTCGGCAGGTGAAACCGCATCCGGACGTACCGCAAGCCATCGGACGAGGACGTGTTTGAGTTCGGCGTCGATAGGAACGACCGTCGCCCGTTTTCGTTTGTTCGACGCCGTCCGTTCCTCACCGTTCGTCGACTTTCCGAACGACGGGTCGGGTGAGACGAATATCGAGTCGGGGCGACCGTCGAGTTCTGCTCGATTGCCGAGTTCGTACGCACGCTCGGCATCGGTGTGGGTGAGAGCGACGTCTCGAAGGTCGAGATTGCAGAGTTCACCGACACGCATCCCAGTCTTGAGGAGTGTGACGACGACCGCTCGATGGAGTGGATGGCCGAGGTCCGCGACGAACCGCCGCATGGTGGGGACGTCGATTTCGCGCCGAGTCGGGTCTTTGTCGATGGTCTCGTCCATCTCCTCCATCACGAGCGTCATCGGATTCGATTCGAAGACTCCGACCTGCGTCATATACGCGTAGAACCGGTGGAGATACGCTGCGTACGTGGCGACCGTACTCGATTCGACGTCGCCGCGAAGGGTGTGGACCCACGCCATGCAGTGTCGGTGCGTCGCGTCGGCAGGGAGAATCGACTGCCCAAACGGGTTCGCTTCGGGTGTCGCCAGAAACGACTCGAATCGCCGAAGGACTCGTTCGTACGACTGTCGCGTCCGTTCGGTCTTTCCGTGAAAGACGAGGTCTTGGAGGAAGTATCCGACCGGATCTTCGGTCTCCTCCGAATCCTCGGGTGTCGTTTCAGTTCCCATCGGTCACGAGTGTGTAGCCACCGTGGCGACCACTGTATCTGATTCGATTCGACCCTTGGAGTTCACCGAGTGCGTCGTCGAGTCTGTCCTCCATATCGTCGGTGAGTGCAGAGACGAGTTGATCCCACGACATGTAGTCGTGGTCTTTAAGTACTGAGAGAAGGCGTGTTTCGAGGCCGCCACCCCTGGGGTCTGTGGTAGGAGGAGCACCTTCCTCGGGGTCGAGGTCGAACCCCTTTCGACCGGCTTGTACCATCGTGCGAACGAACTCACTTTGGCTCATTCCCATCTCGTCGGCGTGGGCTTGCCACGCGTCTTTTTGATAGGCTGGCACGTACGTCCTGACAGCACTCCGACTCGTGTCTGGATCCTCGCCCATGACTGAGTCTCGGACGCGACTCACTTCACTCTATCCCCACACATCCGGATAAAGTCACTTATGCGGAGAGAAAGTCCCACAGAGGAGCAAAGTGATAAGCACAGATGTTCGCATAACATGCAAATTTGGCACAGATTTCGGGATATACATCGTCGGTTCTGTGGTGGGTTCAGATATCCAGATATAAGATTCATCGGTGGGAGAAACGAGAACGTTCCACAGCAATCGGCCAGTCGACCCGTCCTGGACAATCTCGAATCATGATGTCGAAAGAGAATCAGCACTGATTGACCTCGCCCCGGGCAACGAACAATGAAGAGAACGTATCGGTGATTTGCGTCAGAGACGACAGACTCTTCTAGTCGAGTTACTCCGAAAACGTAAACTGGACGTTCTCCAGACCGAACCCGAGCGACTTCGCTGCGTCGTCGTAATCTTCGGCGTGAGCGAGACCAGTTCGAAGGATAATTTCGAGCGCGTCCGTCTCCGAGAGGTTTTCGTCGTCGTACTGTTTGACGAGTTCGGCGACGGCGTCTTGCAGTTCGAATCGCGTCTCTTTCAACAACTGGAACTGCTTCTGTTGTCGGTCGTCGGTGACCTTGGAGCGAGCCATCGCGTACGGGAGGCCGTTTCGGGTGACGACACCGAGTGAAGGCGGCGCTGTTTCGTCTGCTTTCGACGTTTCGGAAGTAGAGCCGTCGTCGGACGAGTCAGTCGAGTCCGAATTCGGGACAGCCTCGTTCGTTTCGGCGTCGTTCGAGACGGCTGGTGAGTCCGAATTTTTGAACGGACTCTTCGAGTAGTCGGCATCGCTGCCAGCTGAGGAGTACTTGTCGTCTCGGGCCATCAGTTCGCCACCTCCGCTTCGAGGTCATCAGTTTCTGTAGCAGTCCCTTCGACGAGATCGGCGACGCTCTCGAAGGAGTCGAGAATGTCGAGTTGATAGTCGCGAAGTTCGTACTCGTCGTGGTAGCGGAAGACGCTCATTCCTTCTCCCCAGGCGTCGCTGATCTTACTCCGCTTGTAGACGACGAACGGGGTGATGAGTCGGTCGCTCGCTTCGAGTTCGGCGAACACTTCTTGCTGTTTGTTCGTTTCACGCTTCTGAACGCGGTTCGGAACGACACCGAGGATCGAAAAGGAGACATCGACGCCGGGAATCCGGTTGAACCCGCGTTCCATCGCGGCGAGTTCTTCTTCGAGGCCACCGATGGCGGCGATTCCTTTATCGGTCATCTCGGCGGGTGCGACGACGTTCTGTGTCGCGACCATCGCGTTGGAGACGAGCGTCCCCGTCGTCGCTGGGGGGTCGACGAGCACGTAGTCGTACAGTTCGGTCAGTTGCTCCATCTCGTGGTGGAGAAGCCAGTGTTTACTCCCGGAGTCGAGGCCGTCGGCGGCTTCGACTTTCGACTCGATGTTCGCGAGGTCGTTGTGCGTCGGAATCAGGTCGAACTCGGGCGTCTCGATGACGATTTCGTCGAGTCGCTGAGTCTCGTCGACGAGGAGGTCGGCGATGTTCTCGTAGTCGTCGCGACTTGCCCACTCACCGTACCCCATGTGGTCGGTCATCCCGGCGTTTTGCGGGTCGAAGTCGATTGCGAGGACGTCGTATCCACGGCGAGACAGCGCAGCGGCGGTGTTGACGGTGAACGTCGTCTTTCCCGTCCCACCAGCCTCTGTCCAGAAGGTAACTGCGTTCGGCATGGTTGTCTCTGCGCGAGAGTCACTAATAAAAACACGTCAGACAAGCGGGTCACAGAGAGAGGACAGTAGAGAGAACACGAATGCGCCAACAACCGTGAGAACTTGTTTGACGATTGTAAGACTATCCAGCAGCATTTCATACCATCTAAACATGTAGATAATAATGTAGATAAATGTCTAAATAAGAAAATACAGGGACAAACTATTCATTTGTACAGATCACGAGGAGAGAATAGAAGAGACGACACAAAGTGGGGCGCAGACGCAACCCCGTCTCACACCGTCGCTCGCACGGCGGTGGACGTAGCTGAAGCGGTCTGCGTAAGGGAGTGTCGGGTGAGACGGCTTCGAGACCTACGAACAGTTTCGTGGAAAGAAGTTCAAAGAAGATTGCTCGACGCTAGAACGCGTCCCAACAGGTTCGGTCACGCTGAAAAACAGCGTCGTCGTCGAGAATTTGTCGTCAGCTTTGTCATCGAGCAACGGTTCAACAGCGACAAATAAATTAGATACTGCTATACAGAATTGGGTGGGCAAGTGCTCAAAAGTAGTGTCAAATAGTTGTTCTTTTGATTCTCGAAGAACCGAGGACTCACGGTCTACAGAGCCAAGAAGTAGCCTCAGTGCCGCGAGAGAGTCCCACTCGTTGAATTCATCGACTGTGACACACCGAAATCGCTCGAGACGTCGCACACAGAGACCCCTCGATACAGAGAGTTTAACAAGATTCCCGCGCTGAGTTAATACATGACCGTCGTCAGTGTCTCCATGCCCGAAGAGCTACTCAACCGAATCGACGAGTTCGCCGACGAACACGGCTACACCGGGCGAAGCGAGGTGCTCCGCGAAGCGAGTCGAAACCTCCTCGGCGAGTTCGAGGACAAGCGGTTAGAGGACCGCGAACTGATGGGAATCGTCACCGTCCTCTTCGACTTCGAGACGACGAGCGTCGAAGAGCGAATGATGCGACTTCGTCACGAGCACGAAGATCTCGTCGCCTCGAACTTCCACAGTCACGTCGGCCACCACTACTGCATGGAACTGTTCGTCCTCGAAGGGTCACTCGAAGAGATTTCGACGTTCGTCGGGAAGCTCCGGGCGACGAAAGACACGCTCAGCATCGACTACTCGGTGATGCCAGTCGACGACTTCGGGCCGTTCAGTACTTCCGAGTGAACGTCAGGCTTCGATTGCCGTCTCTAGCTGTTGGTCGGTGAGGAGTTCTTTCACGTCTTCGGTGGCGTCGCTCGCCTCTGTCGGGTTCTCCATCAGTACCGTCTCGCTCGGGAAGAGGTGTTCTCCGAGGACGAGACCGTAGTCACGCGCCGTCGACCCAGTGACGGTGAGGTAGATACCGAGACCGGTGTCGGCGATGGCGGCCTCTTCTTCGTCGGCGTCGGGCGCAGGATACGCGAAGTCGACGTCGGTCAGTGCGTCGGTGCCGAGCACTGCCTCGACGAGCCGTTCGTAGCGCGGCGAGATACAGAGGTCACCTGTGTAGTCGGCGACGAACTCACGGTCGAGCTCCGCACCCGGTGGGAGTACTTCGGGCTTTGCCATCAGCGTGTGGTAGACCGTATCACCGAGTCCGGTGACGACGCGGACGTCGGACTCGCGGGGGTCGATACGGGCGTTCACGTCGGCGAGGCTGTCGAGACCGTCGGGCCGAAGCGAGACGACCTCTTCGAGCACGAGATCTGCACTGTCGAAGCCGAGGGCGAACTCGTGGGTCCGAAGCGACCGGAACGGCTCTTCACGGCCGACGAGCTGGACGTTCACGGCGTCGGTCTCGATAGTGACGCTGTCGAAGACGATACGCCGCGGTTTGCCGTCTCGGTCGTCTCGGAGGAGCGTGTACTCTGGCGACGTGGGGTCCGAGAGGTCGCTGTAGTCGGCCAGCCGTTCGTACACGTCGCGGTCCGGATGCTGTCGGCCCTTGGTGACGGCTTTCTCGTATCGAAGCGTCGAGGAGACCTCGTCTGCAAGTGCGTGAACACCTGCGCCGGCGGCGAGGCGTTCGAGCACTGCTTCGAGGGGCCGTCCCTTACGGGGCACAGCAACACAGACCGTTTCTGTCATTAGCGGACGCTAGTGGTCGCGAACTAAACCGGTTGCGCTTTCGGCAGCGTCTGGACAAGTGCCATAACCACTAACCGGCAGGTCTACGTGAGTCGCAGTATGGTACCGCAGCCGAGGGAGGAACACACCGAGACAGCCAAACAGGCGGGGCAGTCGGCGTATCGCGCTGCGCTGGACGTCGTGTTGACCGGTATCGCAGTTATCCTCCCGATTGTCGTCACTATCTATGTATTGAAAGCGGCGCTCGATATTCTCACGAACGCGTTGCGCCCTATCGTTATCCTGCTTCAACACTTCGGCATCGTCCGCGACGTCAGACAGACGTTCGTGGTCGCGGACATCCTCATCGACCTCAATCTGTACAGCGACGTCGTCTCTGTCATCGCTGAAATCGTCGCACTCGCCCTCTTGGCCGTCCTCGTCGTCGCAATCGGTATCGTCGCCCGCTCGCAGTCGGGTGACCGTCTCATCGACTACTTCGACTACGTCATCATGGCGATTCCGGGTATCGGAGCCATCTACAAGAGTTTTCGACGGATGGGGGATGCGATGCTCGAAAGCGACATGGACCACTTCCGGTCGGTGAAACTCGTCGAGTTCCCGCACGACGACACCTACGTCATCGGATTCGAGACGGCCCAGTCACCGTCGTCGGTGCAGGATACCGTCGGCGACGACGACATGGTCACGATGTTCATCCCGCTCGCACCGAACCCCGTGATGGGTGGGTTCCTCACGCATCTCCCGAGCAAGCGAATCAACGACATCGATATGACCGTCGAAGAAGGCGTCAGAAGCATCATCACGAGCGGAATCGCCACGTCAGAGAACTCACAGCAACAGGAGTTCTCGGCGTTTGGCGACAGTGACGGTGACGGGTTCGGCATCACACCCGACAACCTCCCCGGGTCGTTCGGTGACTCGAAACAGAACGAAGACTGAAAAGACTGAGAAGACTGACGGAGTTGTCCGACTCAGTTGTCGCCGCCGAACGCGCTGCCGAGGCGGTCACGGAACTGTTTCAACTCGACGAGTTCCGACTGAACGTCGTCCATCTCGTCTCTGAGTTCCTCGACGTCGGCGGCGAGACCCGCCTGCAAGTCGTCGACCTGTGTCGTGAGGTCGTCGCGAACCGTCTCTAGTTCTGCGTGTAGCTCTGCACGCGTCTCTGTCACGTCGGTGTCGACGTCGGCGACGTCGGCGCGGACGTCACCCATCTCCGTATCCAGTGAGTCGACTGTCTCCGCCAGCGTGTCGATATCGTCGGCGACGGCGGCCAACGCCTCGACTTCGTCGGCGACCGACGAGAGGTCCTGTGTGTTGGTCTCGACACGCTTCTCTACTGCCGTAACCGTCGTCGCGACGTTGTCGACGTCGTCGCGCAGGTCGACTCGGTCGGACTCGGCCGAGGCGAGCGCCGTCTCCAACATCGTGAGCGACGACGACACCGATTCGAGTTCCTCGCGGAACTCGCTGACGAGTTGGTCGCCCGTTCCCTCCTCGTCGATGAACTCCGACAGCGCGTCGCTGTAGGCGACGAGGTCGTCCATCTGTGACTGGAGGCGGCCGATTCGAACGTCCACGCTCGTCGGAACACCGATGTCGAGTTCGCGCTTCAACAGCGAGAGGTCGTCGTCGTCGACACTGCCTTCTCGAATCTCCGTGGCGAGCGTCGCAGCGATACTCGTCGACGTGACCGCTCCCGGTTTCGACTGGTCGGATGCAGGCGTGTCGATTACGTCGGCTGTTTCGGCTTCCGTAGCTGTCTCAGAGACGTCGCCCGCATCAGACTGAGCGGCGTCCGCCTGACCGGCCTCCGGGTCGACTTCGACGTCTTCCTCCTCGCTGGCGTCGAGTTCGGATTCCGTCTCGGTCGAACGGGCGACGACGGCAGGGACGGTGTCGGTCTCGATGGGACGTGGTTCGACCGTCTCGGCAGTCGAGGAGTCGGTCACTGGTTCGTCAGCAGATGCGTCTGCGGGGTGTGAGTCATCAGCAGCGAGCGGGTCGTCGAGTGCCAACGGTTCCATTGGCTCTGCTTCCTGTTCGTGCTCGTCGTCGACGAGTGGGTCTTCGACGTCGAGGTCCAGTTCCAAGTCCAACTCTTCGATGTCGTCGACGTTCTCTGCACGCTCGGCCGCTTCGACTACCTCGGCGGCGTCGACTTCGTCGAGTTGTTCGGCCGTCTCGATGTCGGCAGCGAGTGGGTCCTCGGTGTTGGCGTCAGCGTCGGCATCGGTATCCAGGTCCGAGTCCTCCATCCCCGGAACCGTGTCGGCGTCACCGGCCAAGACGTCGCGGACGACGTCGGTCGACTCCTCGCCGACGATGTCTTCGACGCCTTCGGCTTCGGGGCCACCACTCTCGTGAGTCGACACGAGGTCGAGGGTTGGTTCGACGAGGAACGCCGCACTCTCTTCGTCGGTCTCTTCGAGTCGGATACCGTAGACCGTCGTCACGGACTCTTCGGGTGCGAGCGTCCGGACGAACTCGACGCGGTGGTCCTCGTAGGCGGTCCAGTTGTCGTTCTCGTAGTCGGGGTGGAACCCGACGCAGTCCATCGGAAACGACGTCGGCACGTCGTCGGTCAGACGGATGTCGACCGCTTCGGTACTCGTCGACTGGATGACGAACTTGAGTGCGGGGACGGGAAACTCGTCGGCGACGAACGACTTCTCGACGGACACGTCACCGGCCGAGACGGTGAGTGGGCCTGCATGGGTCGGGTCCTGGCTCATGGAGAATACAAGCCATACAGACTACATAAATCAACCGAGCATCAGAAAGATGATAATTCAGTCAATAATTCAAGACATTATTTTTTGGCAGAATATGTCCTCACGCGGAGACTTTGGAAGTCACTCTAACGATGTGCGGTGGAAAAAGTCGAGATGAGAGAACCGGACGGATAGCCGTCGACAGTGCTCAGCGTCGTCAGCAGTCGTGGTCGTCCGGCGTGTCGCCCTCGGTGGGGGTGTCGTCAGACGTGTCGTCATCTGACGTGTCGTCGTCCGTCGACCCATCGTCGACCGGGTCCGTCTCGTCCTCACCGTCGTCGACTGTCACGGTCAGGTCGTACGGGTTGATGTCGTCGCCGTCGATGTCGCCGAAACTCGCGGCCGACTGGATGGCGATGTAGACGGTCCCGTCCTCGGTGGCGGTAAAGGTGACACCCTCACCGTCGCCGTAGTAGTCACCCGGGTCGTTTCCGAGAGACGTCCCGTTCGGAGCGGTGACTTGAGCCTCATGGGAGGTGAAGGCTTGCGTCGTCTCTTCGTAGTTCACGGTGACCGTGTCACCGGCGTCGACGTCGACGGCGAAGTGGTCGCTGTCGAAGCCGACGGTGAACGCCGAAATCGACGCGTTAGCGTCGAGTTGCGTGGCGTTCTCGCGGTCGTCGTTCGGTTCGTACGGGTCCGAGTCGATAGCCGAGGTGTTCAGGGTGTACCCCTGCGCACCCTCGTTCGACTCGTCGTAGGACGCGTTGACCTTGAGGTAGTACGTCCCCGGTTCGACGACACGGTGCGAGAGAGCGTGCTCTGCGCCGTAGCCGTAGAACAGAATCTTCGTCGAGCTGTACGAGAGCTGCTCTCCGTCCGCGTCGTACAGACGGAGTTCGAGGTCCCGGTTCTCTGCTTCGCGGAAACTCTCGGAGATGTTCCGCGCGGCGACGGACGCGATGAACGTCTGGTTCTCGGAGACGTCGACCGTGTACCAGTCGGCGTCGTCCGTCGACTCGATGGTCCCGTTCGTCGAGTCGCCGACGTCGATGGCCGTCGCGTTCTCCATACTGTCGCCTCCGTCACCGGCGTCTACGGCGGCGACGCCCCCGACGAGCGCACCAGCCCCGAAGACGGCGGACGCGAGCAATACAACAACTAGTGTGGCAGTTCCGAATTTCGTCGATATACTCATGTGTCAGGCTGTATCCACAGCGACCGGGCGTCCAGTCAACGAGGACACAGGTCGTCCTACTCGAAGATGGAACTTTCTTATAGACTGGATAAACGGGAGGAACAGAAGCAACGCTTATACGAGCGTCGGCTTACAGGTCGACTCGGTCGCCGATTTCGGTGACTTCGAGCGTCTTCGGGTACTCGTAGCTTCGAGCGTGGTGGTGCAGTACCTTCGGGTCCGACGTCATCCCTTTCCACATGTCCCAGTGGCTGGGAACGAAGCGGTCGAACTGGAGGTCGCTCGCGGCCTTCACGACTTCGTTCTCCGACGAGTACCACTTCGTGCGGACCGGTTCACCGGTCTCCTTGTCCGGGATGTTACCAATCGCGCCGAACGCGAGGATGCCGAGGTCGATGTCGTACTTACTGCCTAGGTCCGGGAAGTCCTCGTGCGGTTTGGTGTCGCCACCGTGGAAGATGGTGCCCGACTCGTGTTCGAAGACGTAGCTCACCGGATGCGTCGAGTCCGAGTCGTCGGCGAACTCGACGTGGACGGTGAACTCGCCGAGTTCGAGCGTGTCGCCCTCTGCGACTTCGTGGAACTGGTCTTCCGAGACGTCCCAGTTCTCGGTCCACTCCTCGTCGTCGAAGGCGACGTCGAGGCTGTCGTCGGGCGCGTAGAAGTCACAGCCCGTGTTTTCGAGAATCGGGGCCTGACTCGGTCCGTGGACGTGGTCGGTGTGCTCGTGCGTCGCGAGGATTGCATCGACTTCCGCCACGTCCTCGGGGTCGAACGGGACCGGAATCATCCGGACGGTCCGCGGTGGGTCGCCGAGGCCGACGTAGGGGTCGACGTAGAGCGTCGTTCCTTCGCTACCCTTGATGACGAAGCCGTTACAGCCGAGGTACCAGACGGCGACGGTGTCCGGTTCGGCGTCTTCGACGGCACGCGGGAGCCAATCGCCCCAGTCACTGACGGTCATGTCCGGGAGTGCGTCGGCCGGGAGGCTAAGCGTTGTGGACGCGGCGTCACCTACCGAGTGCATGGGACCATCTGGCGGAGAAGTTAGCCAATAATTATATCTTTCAAGACTGTGTGTATCGATAGCATGAACAACCATCGTTCGTCCGAGCTGACGCTGTCCTACGCAGAGATGGTCCGAGCCATCCAAGAGGTGACCACGTCGTCGGTCGGACCGTTCGCACCCGACCCGTGGGTGGGGTAAAGCGGGCGTTCCGGGGACGTTACGTCACCGCGCCGTCCAGTGAGACCATGGACAGCACCGACCACATCGAGACGGTCGCAGATGCGCTTCTCACTGCGGACACTGTCGTCGCACTCACCGGTGCAGGGATGAGTACCGCGTCCGGAATCCCGTCGTTCCGCGGCGACGACGGTATCTGGCGAACACAGTTCGACCCCGACGACTTCGACATCCGACGACTCGACGCCGACCCCGCCGGGTTCTGGCGTGACCGCCTCGACCTCCACGAGGCGATGTTCGCCGCGAACCCCGAACCGAACGCCGCCCACGACGCACTCGCCGCCCTCGAACGCACGGGTGTTCTCGACACCGTCGTCACACAGAACACGGACGGACTGCACGCCGCTGCCGGTACCGAATCACTCCTCGAACTCCACGGCAACGCCCACCGCGTCGTCTGTCGGTCGTGTGGCCACCGCAGCGACGCTGCCGACGCCCGACAGCGTGTTCGAGACGGTGAGGTGCCGCCACGCTGCTCGGACTGCGGCGGCGTCCTCAAACCCGACGTCGTCCTCTTCGGCGAGATGCTTCCGCGAGAGACGCTCCAAGCGGCACGGCGACTCGCCCGCGACAGCGACGTGTTTCTCGCCATCGGGTCGTCGCTGACGGTCGAACCCGCCGCGTCGCTGCCGGGTCTCGCCGCCGGGGGCGGGATGCTCGTCCTCGTCAACCTCGACGAGACGCCGTACAGTGGGCGTGCGGACGTCGACCTTCGAGCGGACGTGACCGACGTCCTCCCGAGACTTGTGGACACCGTCGAGCGTCAGCGATGACCGACGGGATTCGGTGATAGCGGGCGAATACCGACTCCATCGAAACCGTTGACTCCCAACGCCGCAAGCGACGACTATGCGCGTCAGTGTCATCGGCGGCAGTCGTATCGGCCCGAGCGACGAAGCGACGGCCGTCGAAGTCGGAAAACTCCTCGCCCAACGGGGACACACTGTCGTCTGTGGCGGCCTCGGTGGCGTCATGGAGTCGGTCTGCCGCGGGGCGAAGGAGGCCGGGGGGACGACTATCGGTATCCTCCCCAGCGAGTGGCGAGCGGACGCGAACGAGTACGTCGACGTCGCGATAGCGACGGGTCTCGGCCACGCGAGAAACGGGCTCGTCGTGATGAACGGTGACGCCGTCGTCGCCATCGACGGTGGCGGCGGAACGCTCACGGAAGTCGGATACTCACTCGTCTTCGACAAACCCATCGCGGGAATCGGGACGCACGACGTCGAGGGAGTCGAGGCCTGTGCAACGCCCGAGGAGGCGGTAGAGTTCGTCGAATCTGCGAGGGAGTGAAGTACGGGTCTGTGGCGCTTTGGACGCGCTAGTCTACTGCGTTCGGATGCGTGACACCACGAATCAGTTACCAACTCGGTCGGAGCCGACGGGCGATGCAGCGCCGCGAGTCGTCGAGTACGAAGGAGTACAGTATCGTCTCAGCGCGGAGGAGTCGTCGGCGTCAGCAGGTGGAGACGAGCAGTGAGCGAGTGAGGTAAGTGAGAATCGAGAGAACGAATCGAATCAGTCGGCGACCTGTAGTTCTGGGTCGTCGGTCTCTGTGACGTCGGACGCGCTGAACGGCTCGCCTTGCCACGTGATTTCGAGTCGTCGACGGGAGACGTACGGGACCAAGTCAGAGGCACTGACGAGTCCACGGTAGGAACCGTCGGCGACGACGGGGAGGTGTTTCACGCCCGACTCACGCATCAGTTTGGCGGCGGTCAGCACGCTCGTCTCTGGCGTCGTCGTGACCGGCGGGGAGGACATGAACTCGGCGACGGTGAGTTCGGTACGCTCCTCGGCGATGAGGGCGACGATGTCCGACTCGGTGACGATGCCGACGACACGGTCCGTCTCGTTGACGACGACGAGCGCGTGCGTCTTGGGTGTACGCAGTTGTTGTGCAGCATCCGCCGCCATCGTAGTCGGCGAGACGGTCGGTGACGAGTCCGTGAACAGTCCATCCAGGCTAGTCTCTATCATGGATAGTGTTACCAAGTGACTCTTTTGACTTAGTACTCCCGTCTAGATGAATACACACACATAGTATTCCTAGTAGATTTTCACGCCTGCCGCGATTAGGAGTTCCATTTGGACAATTTCGCGCACGGTTGCTGCGCTAATCGGCATATCTGGATAGTAGAAGAGAGCGGCTCGGAAAGCAGAGAGGAAGAAGACGGAGACTCAGCAGAACGGCGAGTTACCAGGTACCGTGGAAGGTGTCGAACTGGAGGTTCTCCAACGGCTCTTCGCCGATGGCAATCTTGTACTCCTGCGGGGTGAGCATCGGTTTGTGGAAGCGCGGGCCGTCGTCGGTGGTGATGCGCGGACAGCCCGTGTTGACGAAGGCGTCCATGTTGAAGTTCCGAAGTCGGTCGGGCGTCACCTCGTCCATCGTGATGAGGTAGGCGTTCTCGTTGTTCTCGACGATCTCCTCGGCGATTTCCCAGCGCCCCTGCCCGATCTTCGTACAGAAGATGACGCCCCACTTGTCGGCGTCCATCGCGCGGTGGACCGCGCCGTAGCGCTGTTTCATGAACTTCTCCGTGTCGGCGACCTTGACGACGTTGTTGACGGGGTCGGCGATGACGACTTTCTTGTCGGGGTGCTCCATCGCCAGTCCGAGCGGGTGGAACTTCCCGCCGCCGACGTACATGATCTGGTCGGCGTCGATGTCGGCGGAGGCGTAGTTACAGCCGAGCACCTGTCCCTCGTAGGTGAGACGGTCGTCGCCCTTGCGGGTGTGGACGTCGTAGCCGCGCTCTTCGAGCCAGTCGACCATGTCGCCGAAGAGGTTCATGTGCTGGGCCGTCGTGACGAGACCGACGTTCGGGTCGTCGTCGGGGTCGGCGAACTCTTCGAGCGAGTCCTCCATGATGGGGTAGGGGTCGACGTTGGAGAAGAGCGGGACGTAGATGATCTTGTCCGACTCTTTCATCGGCGAGTGCCCGAAGTGGACGAAGACGTCCGTTCGGCGCATCAGATAGGTGTCGAGGTCACAGGCACCGTAGCACGGTTGTCCGGAGAGGAGGAAGGTCACGTCGTCGTCGCACAGTTCCCGGAGGTCGTCGGCGACGGCCGGGCCGCGGCGCTTCAGTCCCTCGGGGAACTGCAGGCCGACCTTCTTCGCGTCGCGTTCTTCGACTTCTTCGACGATGCGTTCGAGTTCGTAGTCCCACTCTCGGTCGTGTTTGAGCGACATCCCGGTGTTTCGGAGGTCACCCTCCGAAGCGGCGTCCTGACTCATTGATGGGGCCTAACCGGTCAGGAGGTTTAACGTCGGCGTTTCGACGGGCCGAGCGCGAGTTGCGTGAGCGACGGGAGTTACGGGAGTTACGGTCGGTCGACGTCGTCGAGCCACCCGGAGACGACACCTTGGAGTGCGCCCGTCGTACTCCCGAGATTCAGCAGTTGATAGCCCTGCTCGATCTTCTCGTTCACGTCGTCCGTACCGAACCCGAGACCGCCGACGGGGATGCCCGCATCCGTTGCCTTCTGTCGAATCGTCTCGACGGCGTCGACGACGTCAGGGTGGTCGAGTTCGTTCGGGTGGCCGAGCGACACCGAGAGGTCGAGCGGACCGATGAACACGAAGCCGAGATGTGGGACGTGAAGAATCGCGTCGAGGTTCTCGACCGCTTCCTTCGTCTCGATAGTGACGCCGACGAGCGCCGACTCGTCTTGCGTACGCACGTAGTCGTCTGCGAGTCCCCACCGCCGAGCGCGCGGACTGGCGAGTCCGCGGTCACCCGGTTCGCCGTCGTACTCGAAGTACGCCGCGCGAATCGCGTGCTCGACCTCTTCGACGGATTCGACGCGAGGGAGGAACAACGACCGGACACCGGCGTCTCGGACCTTGCGAACCACACTCGGGTCGAGCGTGGGGAGTCGAACGAGTGGTTCGATACCGGTCCGTTCGGCAGCGCGGAGCAACGCTTCGAGTGCGGGCGCGTCCCACGGACTCGGCCCGGCGTGTTCGAGGTCCAGCCAGACGAAGTCGACGCCGAGTTCGCCGTAGAACTCGACGAGCGAGGGGTCGTAGACGTTGTCGAGGACACCCAAGAGAACCTCGCCGTCGGCGAGTCGGGTACGCATCGTGTGAGAACGGTCAGACGAAGACATGACATACCATCGACCGCTGAGAGATTAACCGTTGCTGACGACCGGCTAGACGCCGGACTCGACGAGACGAGAGTAAGGCGCTAGAAGAGCGGGACGCTCGAAGT
Source organism: Halogranum rubrum (assembly GCF_900114455.1). Classification (GTDB taxonomy): domain Archaea; phylum Halobacteriota; class Halobacteria; order Halobacteriales; family Haloferacaceae; genus Halogranum; species Halogranum rubrum. Next base: position 30,062 of record NZ_FOTC01000007.1, read on the forward strand.
TCCAGTAGCGTGTGAGTCTCTGGTGAGTCTCTAGAACGGATGTCACTGTGCCAGCGTCGCCGAACGCCGCTGCAATCGCGAGTCCAGGACGGCCAGCACGCGACCGAGTAGGGGATGCCCCGTTCGAGGCATCCCTTCGGTGGTGACATTCCGATTGTACCTATGCAATACGCATAGGTGTAGGACCGAAAGTGACTAGACATGATAGCTTTGCCGATTATTGCTGTATCCGCCACTAGCTAGAAGATGTGAACGAACGGCTACGAGCGTACTGATTACGGTAAAAAGACGTCCACGCTAGGTGGACGTCTCGTAACCGGAATGCCGCAATTTGCGTACCAAAACTCCTGACAGCGAACTGCCGGGCAAATTGCATCTATACAAAGGTGCGTCACCGGGGTACTCGTGGTGCCTAACTGTATAGGCTCACGTCGTGTCGGGGAGAGAGTCGAACCTCGACGAGAGCCGTTCAAATCGGTAACACCGACGTCACTCGGGTATTGAAACGACTGGAGACAGTAGGTGGCAGTGATGAGTGCCGACCTGCCGCTGGACCACGTTCACGTCGAACCGTCTGAACCGACCGACGGACCCGCACCCGCCGTCGTCGTCCTCCACGGGCGCGGTGCCGACGAAGAGGACCTCCTCCCGGTCGCACAGCACCTTCCCGACGAACTCCACGTGCTCAGTCTGCGCGCGCCCGACCGTCTGATGGGCGGGTACACGTGGTACGAACTCGACACTTCCGCCGGCGGACTCCACCAGAGCCAACCGCACGCCGACGAGTACCGCCGCAGTCTCGACCTCGTCTCCGAGACCATCGACGCGGCTATCGAGGCCTACGACCTCGACGCCGACCGCATCGGGCTTCTCGGATTCAGTCAAGGCTGTATCACGAGTCTCGGCCTCCTGCTCGAAGCGCCCGACCGATTCGCGTGGGTCGTCGGACTCCACGGCTACCTCGCCGAGTCACACGCCGACCTCGAACCCGACGGCATCGAAGGGAAACCCGTCTTCCTCGGCGCGGGCGCGTCCGACCAAATTATCCCCGCCGAACGCGTCGAACGCGCCGCCAATCGTTTGAAAGAACTCGGCGCAGACGTGCGCTACGACGTCTATCAAGCCCCCCACGGAATCGGCCAACAGGAACTACAAGAGTTGGTGGCGTTCGTCGAAGAACAGTACTGAGCCACTGTTTGTCGGTGTGTGTACTCCGCTCACCGGTGTGCCAAAGAGAGACACATTCGGCAAGCCTAAACGAGTCGAGTCCTAAGCCGGGCTATGAGCGTCGAAACCACCTCACTGGAGTCGCTCGGACGTGAACTCGGAGACGCAATCGCGGAGTCCCCCGAGTACGAGCAGTTCGAAGAAGCGCGACAAGCCGTCGAGAACGACGACGAAGCCCAAGCGCAGATAGAGGAGTTCGAGCAACTCCGACAGGAGTTCATGATGGCTCGTCAAACCGGACAGGCCAGTCAAGAGGACGTCAAGGAAGTCCAACGTGCACAGGAGAAACTGCACCGCCTCCCCGTGATGTCGGAGTTCCTCGAGGCGAAGAGTGAGCTTCAAGGTCGACTCGAAGCCATCAACCGCGCCGTCTCCGAACCGCTCGCCGTCGACTTCGGCGGCGAGGCGGGCGGGTGCTGTCAGGACTAGCCGGGCGCTCTTCGCCCGTGTGTAGACGTAGCTACTAACTCTTCTTCACTCGAAGTAGTTCTCCAGCCATGGTCAGTGTCCTCCTCCCCACCGTCGAGTGGGGCCTCGCCTGCGAACAGGTCGCGAGCCAACTCGGAGCGGACGACGAGTTACTCGTCGTCTGTGACACCGATGCAGACCCCGTCGCCGGCCACGACCCACCCGAGCAAGTCCGTATCCTCGTCGCCGGCGACCCCGAAGACTGTTCGGGGAAGGCCAACGCCCTCGCCTACGGGATGGAGCGAGCGACCGGCGACCGATTTCTCTGGACGGACGACGACTTCGACCACGGCGACGACTGGCTGAACCGAGTGAAAGCACTCGCCGACGAACACGGCGTCGTCACCGGCGTCCCCGTCTTCGTCGGCGAGGACTGGTGGCGACTCGCCGAACCGTTCTCCGCACTCACCGGGTCGCTGGGGCTCTATCTCGGCGGACAGGTGTGGGGCGGTTGCGTCACCTTCACCCGTGACGACGTAGACGTAGAGCGACTCGTCGCGGACCTCAGACGGACCGTCAGTGACGACGGGTTGCTCTCGGGGCGTCTACACGACGTGACCGCCGCGAGGAGCCTGACCGAACAGATTTACGTCGACGGCGACGTCGAGTCCGTCCGCAACCGGATGGTTCGCTTCACGCAGACGGTGCGGTTCGAGGAGACGTCGAGTACGGCCGGCCTCGTGTTCAGCGTGTTCGCGTTCGCCCTCGCCGGACTCCTGTGGCCGATACCGGTCGCTGGCCTCGCGACGGCCACCGTCGCTGCCGTGTACTGGTTCTTCGGTGTGCGCCGTTCGACGTTTCTGCTCGCGTACCCCGCGCTCCTCGTTGCGCCGTTGCTCGTCGCCTACGGACTGCTCGCCACCGAGTTCGAGTGGGGTGGCCGTCGCTACCGCTGGCGCGACGTCTACGACGTGACCGTTCTGGAGTAGATGCGATGAAGTGAGAGAAGAGTTCAAATCGGAAGCCGCGACCATCGACGGTATGCTCGCAATCGCCGGTGGGAAGGGAGGAAGCGGGAAGACCACCACGACGCTCGGTCTGGCCGCGGCGTTCGACGGGCCGACGCTCGTCGTCGACGCCGACTGTGACATGCCGAATCTCCACGCACTCGCTGGCGTCGACCGGACGCCGACGCTGGCCGCCGTCGACGACGAGACGGAACCAGCGTGCGTCGCTCACGACCACCCCGACGAGTCGCACGTGAGCGTGTTGCCCGCGCCGACACGGAGCGACGCCGAAGCGACGGCCACGACGAGAGACGACGAGATGCGACGAGTGCTCGGTCGTCTCCAGTGCGAACGAGGTGGGGTTCGGACGCTGGTCGACTGCCCGGCGGGGGCCAGTGTCGACGCCGTCGCACCGCTCCGCGTCGCCGACGGCGTTCTCGTCGTCTCGCCGCTCTGTGCGGCCGCCCTCCGCGACGCTGCCAAGACAGCCGCGATGGCACGAACCCTCGGTACGCCCGTCGTCGGCGCGGTGCTGACGCGGACTCGTCTTCGCCCACCCGGTGTCGCAGACCTCCTCGACTGCTCGGTGGTGGCTTCTATCCCCGAAGTTCGTCCACCGGTACTCGACGACCGTGTCGTGCGTGCGGCGTACGCGCGGCTTGCGTCGACACTCACTGCGGAGGAAGACCTATTATGACTGCGTCGCCAATACGGACGTATGTCTGGCCGCCTGCCGACCGGAATCACGGTGCTCGACCGGCGCCTCGGCGGTGGCATCCCTCCCGGGAGTATCGTCCTCCTCGAAGCACCACCTGCCAGCCAGTCCGAACTCTTTCTCTACGAGTTCACGGCCACGCGCGGGACGCTCTATCTGACGACCGTTCGCTCGGAGGCGGCCGTGTCCGACGCGCTCAAACGGGCGAACACCCGCGTCGGCAATCCGACGATTCGCGACATCGGCAGCGACGCACCGCTGGACCACGCGAACCGACTCGTCGGCGCGCTTCCCGAGGGGGCGAACCTCATCATCGACGTCGTCGACGTACTCGAAGAAGCGGAACCGGCGCGCTACCGGAGTTTCTTGAACGAACTGCAGACACAGATCGTCAACACCGACGGTCTCGCGATTCTGCACGCGATGAAAGGTCGCTCCATCCCGAAGAATCGGGACCTGACCGAACATATGGCCGACCTCGTGTTCGACCTCCAGACGGACATCAAGGGTCAAGAGATAGTCAACCGACTCGCCGTGCCGAAGTTCCGTGGCGGCGCGGCGATGGAAGAGACTATCAAGCTGAAACTGGCCGAGCAGGTTGCCGTCGACACCAGTCGCGACATCGCCTGAGCCGGGGCCCTCTTCACCCGAGAGGAGAGACGGCGGTTATCTGCGAGTCCGCGATAGCGCAGTCGGACGAACGGTTCGACGTTTCTCTCAGCATGTAGTTGAAGAAAACTTATCACGAAACACAAAGAACGCCTCCCCATGCCTCGTTCACGACGCGCCCTCCTCGAAGCGACTGGTGGTACACTCGGTAGTCTGGCGCTCGCCTCGGTCGCCGGTTGCCTCGCCGGTGCACCAACTGGCGGCGGCGCTGGGCGAGACGAGTCGACCACGGAAGCGACGACACAGACGCAGACCGACGAGCCAGAGACGTCGGCCGAACCGGAGCAGTCCACGGCGACGACGTTCGACACGTTCGAGCAGTGGCTCCCTGACCCGACAGAGACACTCCTTCCCGATGGCTACGGTGTCCAGTGCTTCGACGTGGCGAGCATTCGGGCACGTGAAGCCGACATCCATCCACGGTCCTACAGCCGACTCGAAGACGAGATGTCGGCGACGCTCCCCCACAGGTTCGTCGACGTCGACGACGTCGATGCGGCACTGCAGGTCGACTTCGTGATGAACGTGGCGCTCGGGTCGTTCGACCCCGACGCCATCGGCGAGAAGATTGCGAGCGAACGGCAGTCGAAGCCGACAGCGTCGACGGCGACGACGCCGACGCGAACGCCGACTCCAGAACCGGAACTGAACCAGTACCGAGGGTTCGATTTGTACGGCACGGAGCGTATCTACGCCGTGTCCGAAGACGCCGTGATGAACGTCTCACCGATGCACAGAGGCGACCCACTCGACTTCACGAAGGCGTTCGTCGACGCGCAGGCCGGAGAAGTGGGTCGCTACGCCGATGGAAACGAGTACGTGGCGTCCATGTTCGAACTCGTTGACGACCCACACGCGTGTTGGTGCTACCCGGAGGCGATGGACGGGTCGACGTCGCGCGGGTTCCGCGAAGACGTCATCACGGGCGAACTCAAGACGTGGCGCTTCGGAGCCGAGACGACACGGCTCACCTTCGCGAACACCTACCCCGACGCCGAGGCGGCGGCGAACAGCGGCTTCGAGGCGTACATCGAGAACGAGTCCGACCGCTTCGGAGCGTACGACGGTCTCGACGTACAGACGGAAGACCGGTTGGTCTGGGTCGAGGGAACTATTCCGACAGGCGAGTTCGACCACCTCTCGGCGGGCGGGCCGGGCGACAGCGTGAACACGCCGAACTGAGGGACGCTGACTCGACACGGGCAGTGACAGGTTGGGACTTCAGGAGCCGGTAACGACGCTCAGAGCGCGACGAACCCGAGGACGCCGAGCGTGACGACGACGATGAGCGCGACCCACGTCCACAGCGACGAGAGCGGGCCGGAGTCGGCGTTCTTCTTCACGAAGAGGTAGACGAAGTAGGGAAAGATGGGGACGAGTCGAACGAGGAGACTCGTCGATTGGCCGAGGACGAACCGGATGACGAGCGAGAGGCCGACCGTACAGACGGCGGCGACGAGGGCGACCCACACGTCGTCGGGAATCGAGAGCTCTGTCTCCGTCGTGGAATCCATACCGGAGGCTGGTCGGGAAGCGCTAAAGAAAACGGTGATTTGTGGTCAGCGAGGAGACCGAGTTACTCTTCGGTCTCTTCGGCTTCGGAGGCTTCGAGTTCGTCGACGATTTCGTCGGCGTCGACGTCGACGTCTTCGAGAGCGTCCTCGATGTCGGCAGCGCCGCCTGCACCGCCAGCGCCACCCATCATGCCGCCCATGCCGCCCATCATACCGCCGGAGCCGTCGATGGTCTCCTGGACGATGACGCGGTCGATGCCGAGTCGCTGCATCATGTCCTGTGCGATCTGCTGCTTGGAGAACATCCACTGCTGGTTCATCGTCATCTGCGGCGTGGCCTCGATGTAGAGCGTCTCCTTCTCGACGGTGACCGTCTCCGTCTCGGGCTCTGCATCCTCGTCCTCGTCGTCAGATTCGACGACCTGCTCCTCTTCGACCTCGTCGGTCTCAATCCAGACCTCGGGCGACTGCTGGAGGTACATACCGAGCAGACCCTGTGCCTGCTCCTCGCGGTCGTCGACGATTTCGACGATTTCGTACTCGTATTCGAGGTCCTCACCCGCGAGCGGGTGGTTGAAGTCGACGCGTGCGCGGCCGCCGATGATGGTCTCCAGTCGACCCTGCTCGCCGTCGATCTGGACCTGTGCACCGGGGTAGCGGTTGTCTTCCGGAACCTTGTCGGCGGCGACCGTCTTCACGTCGTCGGGGTCGAACGCGCCGAACGCCTCTTCGGCGGGGATGTCGACGCTGCCCTCGTCGCCGACGTCCTTGCCCATCAGGTCGTCGTCGACGCCCTGGAAGACGTGGCCTGCACCCACGACGATGACGCGCGGGGCGAACTCGTAGTCGTCGTCGTCGATTCCGGCCTCTTCGGCGACGTCCTGTTTCGTCGTGTCGACGACGGTTTCGTCCTCTTTCGTGCGAACCGTGTAGTCCAGCTTGACGAAGTCGCCGTCCTGAATTCCCGATTCTGTCTCTTCGACCTCTTCCTCGGTGTCCGGCGCGTCGGCCGTCTCCGCCTGCTGTTCGTCACTCATGGTTCGAATGTCTCCCGTGCTACCCTTAAGAATCACGTTTCGGGCTTCGCGTCTCGAACGCCCGGAGAGTGAGACAGATTCGCCAGTAGCGACTCTCACTGGCCCTGTTGACGGGCGTACGTTCCCACGAGCGTCGTCGTATCGAGTTGGCGCTCGGCGAGTGACCCCGAGAGGTCGTCGCGCGTCGCACCAGCCTCGACTGACAACGTACTGTCGAGTGCGTAGAGGACCAACCGGTAGCGATGCGGCGAGTCGCCGACGGGTGGACACGGCCCGGTGTAGCCGACACTCCCCGCGTCGTTCGTCCCCTGTCGAGCACCGCCGAGTCCCTCGACTGTCTCTGTCTGGGGGACGTTCACGGGGATACGTTGCGTGTCACCCGGGACGTTCCAGAGCAACCAGTGGACGAACGGGTCGGAACGCGGCGCGTCCGGGTCGTCGACGACGAGTGCGAACGCCTCCGTCGCCGACGGCGGGTCGGCGATATCCAACGCGGGCGACACGTTCTGGCCGTCACAAGTGAACGTCTCCGGAATCGGTCCCCCATCCTCGAACGACGGTGACGACAGCGAGAACGCACCGCTCGGTGTGGGTGAGGGGTCGTTCGTCTGCGTCGCGTTCTGTGGTGTCTCCGTCGTCTCTGCTGTCGCTGTCGTCTGTGGGGAAGTGGTCGAACGAGCGGTCTCAGTCGACGTCGGCGTCCCGGTGGCCGTTCGCGTCGTCTCCGTCGGTTTCGTCGCCGTCGGCGAGTCGGCCGGCGACGACGTCTGGGGTGACGACTCCGAACAGCCCGCTATCGTCGCGAGCGCGAGCGACGTCGTCGTCACGAGTAGCTGTCGGCGAGAGGGCATACGTCCCCGTTAGGACTGCCAGTAACATGAGCGAGGGGGCCGCAGCGAGACGGTCGAGAGACTATCCTTTTGCCGGCCCGCCGCTTCGGCCGAGACATGTACGAGGTCGAAGTGAAAGTCGAAGCAGACCACGAGCGCGTTCGAGAGCGACTAGGGCAACTCGACGCCGAACACGTCGGCAGCGTCGAACAGGTCGACACCTACTACGACGCGCCGCATCGGAACTTCGCCGAGACGGACGAAGCACTCCGAATCCGTCGTGAGACGAACCGAGACAGCGGTGAGACGACGACGAAAGTGACCTACAAGGGGCCGCTCGTCGAGGCAGAATCGAAGACGCGACAGGAGTTCGAGACGGCCGTCGACGACGACGACGCGATGTCTGGCGTCCTCGACGGACTCGGATTCGACCCGGCGGCCGTCGTCGAGAAAGACCGGGAGTTCTACACCGTCGACCGCTATACGATTACACTCGATGCCGTCTCGGACCTGGGTGCGTTCGTCGAAGTCGAGCGTGAAGTCGAGGAGTCAGCAGTCGACGAGGCCCGTGAGGGCGCGTTCGAGGTACTCCGTGATCTCGGACTCGACCCGGACGACCAGATTCGGACCTCGTATCTCGGCTTGCTGCTAGAAAATACCCACGAGTAATTACTCGACTGTCGGAGGTTTCCGCAAGTTATAGCACCTCCCCAAGCCAAGCCCGAACAATGACCGAGCGGAACATCCAAGTTGCGGAACTCGACCGCCTCGCTGTCGAAGACCAGGAGGTCGAGATCGTCGAGCGGAAGGGTATCGGCCATCCCGACTCCATCTGCGACGGCATCGCAGAGAGCGTCTCGCAGGCGCTCGCACAGGCGTATCTCGACCGCGTCGGCAAGGTCCTCCACTACAACACCGACGAGACCCAACTGGCCGCCGGAACGGCCGCTCCACGCTTCGCCAACGGCGACCAACCCGAGGGACAGAAAGGCGGCGAAGTCATCGAACCCATCTACATCCTCGTCGTCGGCCGCGCGACGAAGGAGTACCAGGGGACGCACATCCCCGTCGACTCCATCGCGCTGAAGGCCGCCCGCGACTACCTCCGCGAGCACTTCCCCGCACTCGACCTCGAAACCGACGTCGTCGTCGACGTCAAACTCGGCGAGGGGAGCGGTGACCTCCAGACCGTCTTCGGCGAAGAAGGCGGTCAGATTCCGATGGCCAACGACACGAGTTTCGGTGTCGGCCACGCACCGCTCACCGAGACGGAGCAAATCGTCCACACCGCAGAGCGCGAACTCAACACGACGTTCCACGACGAGCATCCCGCACTCGGACAGGACGTGAAGATAATGGGCAAACGCGAGGGCGACGTCATCGACATCACCGTCGCCGCCGCGATGGTCGACCAACACGTCACCTCCATCACCGACTACACGGAGACGGTCGAAGCCGTCCGCGAGTTCGTCACCGAACTGGCACAGAAGTTCACCGACCGTGACGTCCACGTCGACGTCAACACCGCCGACGACGTCGAAAACGGCTCTATCTACCTCACCCACACCGGCACGAGCGCCGAGCAGGGTGACGACGGCTCTGTCGGCCGCGGCAACCGCGCCAACGGACTCATCACGCCGAACCGACCGATGAGTATGGAAGCCACCTCCGGGAAGAACCCGGTCAACCACATCGGGAAGATATACAACATCCTCTCGACGGACATCGCCGAGACAGTCGTCGCCGAAGTCGACGGTATCCGTGACCTCCAGATTCGTCTCCTGAGCCAGATCGGTCGTCCCATCGACGAACCACACGTCGCCGACGCGCAGGTCGTCACCGAAGACGGCCTCGCCGTCTCCGACATCGAAGCAGAGATTCGCGCCGTCGTCGACGAGAAACTCGCAGACGTCACCGACGTGACCCGACAGGTCATCGAAGGCGACATCTCCACGTTCTAAATACTCCCGACCGACTCTCTCCGGGTATGGAACACGGCCCGGGCACCGTCCTCGTCCGCTACGGCGAAATCGGGACGAAGAGTTCGAAGGTCCGCAGTGACATGGAGCGACTGCTCCGCGAGAACCTCGAATCGATGCTCGCCGCCCGCGACGTCGAGGCGGCCATCGACCACGAGTGGTCGCGAATCCTCCTCCGAACCGACGACGCGGACAACACCGACGCGGCGGTAGCGGCCGCCTGCGACACCTTCGGCGTCGTCTCCGCGAGTCCGGCCCGAAGCGTCGACCCGACGAGCGAGGCCATCTGCGAGGCGCTCGTCGCGGCCGCCGCCGACCACCCCGACGGGGCGACGTTCGGCGTCCGGGCCAGCCGTGCCGGGTCCTCGGAGAGACATCCGTTCTCCAGTCGTGACCTCGAAATCGACGGCGGCAGCGTCGTGGAGGCAGAGACGGGTGCGACCGTCGACCTAGACGACCCCGACCGAACCTACTACGTCGAGTGTCGCGCCGAGGAGGCGTTCGTCTTCACCGAGAAACGACCCGGACCCGGTGGGCTTCCGCTCGGCACGCAGGGACGGGCCGTCGTCCTTCTGAGCGGTGGACTCGACTCGCCCGTCGCGGCGTGGGAGATGATGAAGCGTGGGTGCCGCATCGTCCCGGTCTACGTCGACCTCGGCCCCTACGGCGGCGTCGACCACCAAGCGCGGGCGCTGTCGACGGTCGGCGAACTCGCTCGTTACGCGCCCGACGACGACCTCTCGCTCCGTATCGTTCCCGCCGGACCCCTCGTCGAGACGCTGATGGCGGAAGTGGGGTCGACCCGGATGCTCTCGCTTCGGCGCGTCATGCTCCGCATCGGCGAAGCCGTCGCCCGCGACGTCGGGGCGCACTCGGTCGTCACCGGCGAGTCGCTCGGCCAGAAGTCGAGTCAGACCGGCGGTAACCTCGCGGCCACCGACGCGGCTACCTCGCTGCCGGTCCACCGACCGCTCCTCACACGCGACAAGACGGATATCGTCGACCAAGCGCGCGCCATCGGAACGTTCGACGATTCGACTATCACGGTCGGATGCGAGCAGGTCGCACCCTCCCACCCGGAGACGAACGCGACGCCCGCGGAAGTCGCCGCCGCCGAACCGGACGACCTGTTCGACCGCGTCGAAACGCTCCTCGACCGTGTCGAGGTGGTGACGCCCGAAGAGACCCGTTCTTGAGACTGTCCTGTAGCCCGAAACTATTTCTACTACTGTGACAAACATACACACAATGTCTAAGTCAAGTCGCGGTGCAGCAGCACCCTCCCTCGGTCCCGGCTGGACGGTCCAGCAAGTCGTCGAGCGGTCGTTCAACAGTGGCGGAACCGATACGTGTACGAAGTGCGGGGCGTCGGTCGACCTCGGTGAGCGGCACCACCGAGTCGACGTCGCACAGGACGTCGAGTTGACGGGGCGTCGCCTCCGGTCGAAGCACGAGCAACTGGTCTTCTGTAGCGCCGACTGTGCCGACGGGTGGATACAGCAGTAGCGTCGCGCGCAGACGAGAGACGGAGCGGAACCCCTTTTACCGGACACGCCGACAGGTCGACCGTGACGCGGGTCTGTCTCGTCGGCGCACCTGACGTCGACCTCAGCTACGAGTTGCTCTCCAGAGAGACGGCCCGAGCGGCCCTCTCGACCTACGAGTTGGCCGAACCGTTCTACAACTCGCTCGCACTCGACACCGTCAGCGTCGGTGCGGCGGTGTCGCTCATGAACGACCTCAACTGGTATCTCGTTCGCTACGTCGACGACGCACTCGTCCGCGAACCGAGCATCAGTGCCGACGAGTGGCTCTCACGGAAACTCGCGACGGCGATTCGAGAGAGCGAGGTCGACCCGAGCGAGACGGAGAACTTACTCAAAGTGTACGGCGTCGTCGACGGCGAACTGGTCGAACCGATGTTTCTCACGCGTGTCGGCGGCGAAGTCCCCGAGTACGACCTTCGCGACGTCGACGACACCGTCGTCGTTCGCGTGACCGAAGCCGAGTTCAGCGGCTGACTTTTTGTCGTCGGCGAGCGTCGACTACCCATGAGTCGACACGGCTCTCGAATCTCTCATCGCAATCTTCCCGGTGCGACGACGCGCCGCGTGTTCGTCGACGACCACGACGTCTTCTACCACGTCGCCGGCGACGGCCCGCCGGTCGTGTTGCTCCACGGCGGCGGGTGGGACTCGGCGGCACTCTCGTGGCGCGAGACGATACCCACGCTCGCAGAGACACACACCGTCTACGCACCGGACTTACCGGGGTACGGCGACAGTGACCTGCCCGAGGGGACGCCGAGCGTCGACTCGTACGGCGCGTTCGTCGTCGGCTTCCTCGACGCACTGGGTATCGACACGGCGGCGCTGGTCGGCGTCTCGCTCGGCGGCAGCGTCGCCCTCGACGTCGCACTCACCCGTCCCGAACGCGTCTCGCGACTCGTCCTCGTCGACAGCTACGGTCTCGGGAGAGAAGTTCCCGGCGGGCCGCTCAGCACACTGTTCCTTCGGATTCCGCGGCTTCCCGAAGCCGTAGAACACGTGCTCGCCCGACATTCGCGACTGGTGGCGCTCAGTCTCCGCGGCGTCGTCCACCCCGCGAACCTGACGCCGGAACTCGTCGACGAGGTGTTGGCCGTCGCCCGCGAGCACGACGGCCGGGCGTGGCGCGCCTTCCAGCGGAGCGAGGTCGGATTCGACGGCGTCCGGACGAACTACGTCGACCGACTGCCGGACCTGTCGGTGCCGACGTTGCTGATTCACGGCGAGGCCGACTCGCTCATCCCGGTCGAGTGGTCGGTTCGCGCCGGGACGCTGATTCCCGACGCCGAGGTGCGGATACTGCCTCACTGCGGCCACTGGCCGCCGCGAGAGATGCCAGAGACGTTCACTCGCTTCGTCGCCGACTTTCTGGACGGGGACGCTTAGTCGAACATCCCGGTCGACATGTAGCGCTCGCCAGAGTCCCAGTAGACGGTGATGACCAACGGCGCTTCGTCTCTGTCGTCTGCGACACCGTCTTCGACGAGTCGCTCGGCAACGTCCTTGGCTGCGAGGTTGGACGCGCCACTCGACTGCCCGACGAGGATACCTTCCTCGCGGGCGAGACGGCGACACTCGTCTTCGGCGTCGTCCAGCGAGACGGTGATGACGTCGTCCAGCAAGTCGCGGTCGAGATTCGGACTGACGAACCCCGGCCCCATCCCCTGGAAGCTGTCGCCCTCCGGTTCGCGTCCCGACAACACGGCGCTGTCCTCGGGTTCGACGGCGACGACGTCCATCTCGGGGAACTCCTCTCGGAGGCGGCGGCCGATACCCGAAATCGTGCCTCCTGTCCCGACGCCTGCGACGAGGGCGTCGACGGTTCGGTCGCCGACCTGTTCGACGATCTCCTCGCCCGTCGTCCGGTAGTGTGCCTCGGGGTTCGCCGGGTTCTCGAACTGCCGCAGTTGAACTGCGCCTTCCGCTTCTTCGAGTTCGTCGGCGCGGTCCTTCGCGTCGGAGATGTCGCCCTCGACGAGCACCAACTCGGCTCCGTAGGCCTTCATTATCTGCCGACGCTCCGGCGACTTCGAGGCGGGCATGACGATCTGCACGTCGTAGCCCTTCGCCGCGCCGACGACGGTGATACCGATGCCCGTGTTGCCACTCGTCGGTTCGACGATGGTGTCGCCCGGTTCGAGCGTCCCGTCGCGTTCGGCGGCCTCGACCATCTGCAGGGCGGGTCGGTCCTTCGCGGACCCGCCGGGGTTCTTCGACTCGATTTTGGCCGCGACTGTCGCGCCCTCGGGTGCGTCCACCTGCACCAGCGGTGACCCGATGGTGTCGAGGATGCTCTCGTCCATTGGTGGCGGCTACACCGTCGAGACTGATAACGACTACTGTAACTGTTTGCCGGTCCGACCGCATACCGTCGTGTGGTCGGACCGGTACTGACTCACAGAAGTCATTATAAAAGCCATGGCGACCACCGGCAACATTGGTGGCTGGTATCTCCCACCAGACTTCGGCTTCCGAGACACGAGAACGTCGCCGCCAACGCGCGGTTTAACTTCGACTGTCCCAAACCGGGTGACAATGCAACTCGAAACGATGCAGCCGAATCCGACGTGGGACCCCGTCGCGTACAGAGACGCCATCGACACGCTCGGGTCGGCGGAGTACGTGTTCAAAGTGTGGGGCGGCGACTGGTGTAAGGACTGTCGGGCGCAGTTACCGGACTTCGCCGCCGCACTCGACGCCGCGGGTGTCCCCGAGAACCGCATTGAGCACTACCCGGTCGAGAAAGAAGACGACGGGTCGAAGACCGGCCCCGGCGTCGAAGAGTACGGCATCGAACTGATTCCGACCGTCGTCGTCGAGTTGGACGGTGCAGAAGTCGCCCGCTTCGTCGAAGAGGAGGACCTGCCGATTTCGGTCTATCTCGCAGAGCAGTTGGAGTAACAGGTCGACGAACGAGGTAGCTTCGAACGATTCCTGTTGTCGGTTTGATGGATGTCGAGAGCGTGCCAGACGGTAGACGACGTCGGAGATTGAGAACGTCTCGGCGGCGGATTCATCTTCTGAGGGACGAGGTAAACGAAATTCGACTGAAGCCGACATCCCGACGAGAACCACCGTATCGTCTGGGGAAGTATACAGATTTCGCTCGCGGGGCTGCTTTCCGAGAGCTGTACCGATATGTGCTCACAGCCGATGGTGAGCGTGTGCAACACATCACACGGAGAGCGATGCTCGGAGCGATAGGAGTCACTGTCGGTAGCGGGTTCGTCGGGAACGCAACCGCCCGTCGCGGCGGTGCAGTCGACCGGGTTCTCTCGACGGGGAGTCCAGTACCGGAGAACATCGGCTTCGACGACGACGGGAACCTCTACGTCGGCATCGTCGCAGGGAGCGTCCGTCGGCTTCCCGCCGACCGAACCGACGAGAGTGGCCTCGGACTGGACGCGACGACCGAAGTCGCGACGTATCCGGGTGGGGTCGCGGGCGTGCTCGTCAGCGACGGAACGCTGTACACTGCGGTCAACGGCGAATCGGGGGGCGTCTACGCGGTCGAACTCGACAGCGACGACGGCCCGAACGAACTGGCGACGCTGCTTCCAGACGGAGAGGGGTTCGTGAACGACCTCTATCGTGACGGCGACAGACTGCTGGCCACCGAGTCGTTCGGCGGAACCGTCTACGAGATACCGCTCGACGGCGGCGACCCGGGAGTGTGGGTACAGGACCCGCTTCTCGACACGTCCAGTTTCGGAGCGAACGGTATCACCCGAATCGGCGGCTGTGTCTACGTCGCCGTCACCCGCGCCGGCGACAGCGGAAGAATCGTCCGCGTACCGGTGAACGACGACGGGAGCGCCGGGGCGCCGAGAACCTTCGCAGAGGGGACGGAACTGTTCGGTGCAGACGGCCTCACCGCACGGGGCAGACAGCTCTACGCCGCGCTCAACAGCCAGAACCGAATCGTTCGGCTGACACCGTCCGGAGAGGTGAAGACGGTCGTCGAGGGTGACCCGCTGTCGTTCCCGTCGGAAGTCGTCTTCGACCCGACCGAACCCGGACGCGCGTTCGTCTGTAACTTCTCACAGGAGAATCCAGAGCGTGCAGGTGTCCTGCGGACGCATCCGTAGCACCCGCCATCGCCGGTCGGCGTCGAACGATGGCTGAGGGAGAACGGCTTTGTACGGTCCTCGCGACTGTCCGCCGATGCCCTCCCACGACTCGACAGACAGGACTCTTCGGGCGGTCGGTCCGGTCGAGATACGCCCTCGGTCGGTGACTCGTCAACTGTGCGGGTTCGTCCTCGCGTTCGTCGGCTACAGTATCGTCGATTGGGCGACGTCGCCAGCGACACCGCTCGTGCCGACCGTTCTCTACACGGCGTTGGGGACGTTCGTCGTCTGCAACGGCCTCTACGTCGGCGGCGTCCGGTTCCGCTAGAGGGTAGCATATCGAGCGGGACGCTGTCGTCTGCGTACAGACGATTTACCCCACTCGACCGGGCGGCAGAGCTTTTGTCGACGCCGGACTAGGAGCGAATATGGCAGACGAAGCGGGGTCGACTGCGCCCGCGAGTGACGCGTTTCAGGCACTCGGGAGCGAGAGTCGGATGGCGGTGCTCCGGTCGCTCGCCGACGACGAACCGAAGACGTTCTCGGAACTGTTCGACGCGTCCAGCGAAGATACGACTGCGGGGTTCGCGTACCACCTCCGACAACTCACGGGGCTGTTCGTCCAGAAGCGTGACGACGAGCGGTACGAACTCACCTACGCGGGGCGCGCCGTCGTCCGTGCGATTCCGTCCGGGACCTACACCGAGAGCGTCGACCGAGAGGACATCGGTCTCGACGACGACTGCCCGTTCTGCGGAGAGACGGCACTCGCGGCGACCGTCGAGGACAACGTCACGCGGGTGTTCTGTCGAGACTGTGACTCGCCGGTGCTTCGGTTGTCGTTCCCGCCGAGTGGCTACCGGGGGCGAGACGAGGCCGACCTCGCCGCCGCGTTCGACGCCCACCATCGCCACCGAATCGAAGCGTTCGGGGACGGCGTCTGCCCCGAGTGCGGCGGTGTCGTCACCGCGAGACTCCGGCCAGTCGAACCGGTCGAGAGCGACGACGAGGCGTCCACGGACGAAGACCACGTGCCGATTCAGGCGGCCTTCGACTGCGAGACGTGTGGGTCGAGTCTCCGCTGTCCCGTCTCACTGACCGTCCTCTCACATCCCGCCGTCGTCGCCTTCTACCACGACCACGGCGTCGACATCACGAGTCGACCGCTCTGGAACGTCGGAAGCGAGTGGCGCGAGCGACGCATCTCCCGCGACCCGTGGTGTCTCGGTATCAGAACGCGACTCGACGACGAGGAACTCCACCTCTACGTCGCCCGCGACGGCCGCGTCGTCGACGCTCGACGGCAGTCCGTCACGGACAGAGAGACCGAGAGCGAGGAGACGAACGACGCCAGCGAGGACGGCACGACTGTCGACGGCGCGGCAGCGTAGCAGACGACGCTACGACGCGGGGCCGAGACCCGCCGCCTCGAACGCCGCGCGTCGCTGGTCGAGGGCGAGTGACGTGAATCCGTCTGCGTCCATCGTGGCGACGTCGACGTCGACAGCGTCGAGTTCGCCGAGACTGTCGGCGAGCGCTCGGAGCACGAGTGTCGTCCCCGTGTCGAGCGCGAGACCATCCTCGTACTCGGCTTCGAGGAACGCGCGAACCTCTCGGCTCTGGTTGCCGACCGCTACCGCTCGCCACTCGGCGGGCGTCCCCGACGGGTCGACTTCGAACAGTCGCGGTCCGTCGTCGTCGACGCCGCCGACGAGGAGCGCCGTCCCGAACGGCCGCGTCCCGCCGGTCTGCGTGGACTCTTGGATGTAGTCGGCAATCGCCTTCGCGACGGGTTCTGTGTCGGGTGCGTCGCCGTATCGGAGTCGCTCTTGGTGTGCGTACCGTCGACCGTAGTCGACCAGTCGGCGGCCGTCGGCGACGTGGCCCGTCGTCGCCATCCCGATTCGTCCGTCGACGTCGTGGAGTTTCTCGATGCTCTCCGGTTCGAGCAGTGGCGACCGCCGCGGGCCGTTCGACGCGAACACGACGCCGTCGGCGGTTCGGACGCCGACCGTCGCCCCACCGCGTTTGACTGCCTCGCGGGCGTACTCGACCTGATAGAGACGACCGTCGGGTGAGAAGATGGTCGTCCCGCGGTCGTACGCCCGCTGGTCGTTCGACTGCATCACCGCACCTCCTCGGGGTCGTCGGCCCCGTCGATGTCGACGCCCTCGGCCGTGATGGTGGCGACGTGGACGCCGTTGCCGCTGGCGGTGTCGCGTTCGCTGGCCGCGGCGACGGCGTCGACGGCGGTCCGTCTGGCGCTCTCGGTAGACGCATCCGGGTCGAACCGGCGTTCGAGGACGCCGTAGGCGACTTGCATCCCACTGCCGCCCGCCGCGTAGTCGTCGCGCAGGACGCTCCCGCCGCCGTCGAGTTCGTAGACCTGTGGCCCAGTCTGGTCGACGCCCGCCAACAGCGGTGCGACGGGCAGTCCGGAGACGAGGTGGCCGGTAGTCTGAGAGAGCCCTCGCAGACTCATCGGTTCGCCGCGTCGAACTTCGTACAGGTTCGCCTCCGTCCGGAGCGACTGAATCAGCCGCTGGGCGGGGCCGACAGAGCCAGAGATGGCGATAGCGCCCGTCGGGTGGACCTGTTCGACCTTCTGGGCGTTCTTGTTCGCGGTGAACCGGCCGCCGAGACTCATCCGCTGGTCTGCGGCGAGGATGGCGGCGTCGGCCGTCGTCACGCCGACGATAGTCGTCCCGGTGGAGTACGTCACACCGTCGGGTGCCGTTGAGTGATGCTGTTCACCCTCGGGCGGTCGAAGCCAGTCGTGGTTCAGTCGGTCTCTCCTGCCGTCGTGGTCTGTTCGAGTTAGTTCCATCGTCGACCGACCGTTGGAACGGGGTTAAAAAATATGTTAGCTAAAATATATTTTAGCCGGGGAGAGAAACATACCCTCAGTTTCGACGACTTTCGAGCGCTACGTCAGCGCTTTTTCGCGCAGTGCGGGGGAAGCCCAAATTTCAGAACCGAGACAGTTAGTTCTTCGTCGCCCAGTCGAGTGCCTGTCGGATGTCCGTCTGCGGTGGAGAGCAGGCGAACGACTCGCAGGCGTACACCGTCGCCTTCCCGTTCTTGCCGTCGCGGCCCGCCCAGATGGGCGGCACCTCGTCGAGACCGAGCACGTCGAGCCACTCGTCGAGTTCGTCGTCAGAGTGTGGGCGCTGTGAGACGACCGCACCGGGGAGATATCGCCCGGCGAGAACCTCCCACCAGTCGTCCGGGAGTTCGTCGACGGCGAGTGTCAGTTCGAGGCCGCCGCGGGCGAACTTCTCGGCGGCGAGTGCCAGCGAGACGTGTTCGAGCGGACTCCCGCGAATACGGTCTGCGTGCGTCTTGAGGACGCGTTCGGCGATGTCACCGAAGTCGGCGTCCGAGTCGAAGTGGTCGAGGTCGACGAGGAGGTCGGTCGCGACGCCGAGACTCGACGGCGTCGACGAGTCGGTGAGTTCCTGCGGTCGCGTGACGAGTTGCTCGCCGCTCGCAGGGGTGAAGTAGAGCGTCCCCTTCTCGTCGTCCCAGAACTCGGCCTCGATGACGCGAGCGAGGTCGAGTGCGAACGCGAGGTGGTCGACGTCGCCCGTCGCCTGATAGAGGTCGAACGCGCCGCGGGCGAGGAACGCGTAGTCTTCGAGATAGCCGTCGCCTTTCACGTCTTGGTCTTTGAACCGCCGAGAGAGTCGCTTCGCGTCGTCGTCCCAGAGATGTTCGCGGACGAACGAGAGCGCGCGTTCGGCGGCACCCGCGAGTGCAGGGTCGAGGACGCGAGCGCCCATGGCGAACGACGAAATCATCAGGCCGTTCCACCCGGCGAGCACCTTCTCGTCGCGTGGGGGTCGTGGTCGCTCCTCGCGAGCCTCGAACAGTGCCACTCGGGCATTCGTCAGTCGCTCGGACACGTCCGCGCGGTCGATGTCGTACTCTTCGGCGAGTTCCTCGACGGGAGTCGAGATGTTGAGGACGCTCGTTCCGTGTTCGAAGTTCCCGCGCTTCGTGATGCCGTAGCGGTCGCAGAACAGTTCTGCGTCCTCCTCGTCGAGTACCGCTCGAACTTGTTCTGGCGTCCAGACGTAGAACGCGCCCTCCTCTCGTTCGGCCTCGCCGCCCTCACTGTCGTCGCCGTCGGCGCTCTCGGCGCTCTCGTCGTTCTCGTCATCGAACCCTTCGCTCTGTGCGTCGAGTGTCGAGAAGAACCCGCCGTCGGGGTGCGTGAGTTCACGCTCGACGAAGGCGAACGTCTCCTGGGCGATGCGGGCGTATCGTGGTTCACCCGTGACCTGATAGCCCGCGAGGTAGCTCTTGGGCAACTCGGCGTTGTCGTAGAGCATCTTCTCGAAGTGCGGGACGGTCCACGAGCGGTCGACCGTGTAGCGGTGGAAACCGCCACCGACCTGGTCGTACAGGCCGCCGTTGGCCATCGCGTCGAGTGTCTCGGTGGCGACGTTGAGTGCCTCGCCGCGGCCGCTTCGGTCGTAGGTTCGGAGGAGGAGGTCGATGCGACCCGGATGGGGAAACTTCGGTCCCTCACCGCTGCCGAACCCGCCGTGTTCCCGGTCGGCACCGCGGAGCGCGGCCTGCGCTGCCGTCCCGAGCACGTCGACGTCCGGCGTCTCGTCGGCGGGGTCGGGCGTGTCCGCTAGCTGGTCGTCCAGTGCCGTCGTCCACTGGTCGGCGCGGTTCTCCATCTCCGCGCGGTCCTCTTCACTGTCCCACGAGTTCGAGATGTTTCGGAGGAGGTCGAGAAAGCCCGGCGCACCCTGTCGCGCCTGGGGTGGGAAGTACGTCCCGACGTAGAACGGTTTGCCCTCGGGCGTCAGCCAGACCGAGAGCGGCCATCCACCGCGCCCGGAGACGAGTTGGCAGATGGTCTGGTAGACCCGGTCGAGGTCCGGGCGTTCCTCTCGGTCGACCTTGATGGGAACGAACTCGTCGTTGAGTACGTCGGCGACGGCTTCGTCCTCGAAGCTCTCGTCGGCCATGACGTGACACCAGTGACACGCGGAGTAGCCGATAGAGAGGAAAATCGGCACGTCACGCTCTCTCGCCTCGGCGAGCGCGTCGTCGTCCCACGGTTGCCAGTTGACGGGGTTGTCCGCGTGCTGACGGAGATACGGGCTCTGCTCGTCGCCGAGTCGGTTGTGGCCCGTAGGAGTGGTCATACCCCCCCTACGAGCGCCCCATTGTAAAGCCTGTAGGCACGTCAGTTGCGCGCCATCTCTACCCGTGGGTGTGAACGTCTGACGAGACTGTCGTATGCTCGTTCGTGCACACTCTCGTCTGCGCCAAGGACAACCTTTACACCGATGTGCGTACCCACCTCCGGGTATGACGGAGACCGTACTCCTCGTCGGCGGCGGCGGACGTGAGCACGCCATCGCCCGCGCACTCGCCGACGACTGCGACCTCTACGCCTGCGCCAGCAACCGCAACCCCGGCATCGCGTCACTCGCAGTCGGGTTCGAGTCACTCGACGAGACGGCGAGCGAGGACATCGTCGCCTACGCCGAGGACGTAGGTGCGACGCTCGCCATCGTCGGCCCGGAGTCCGCCCTCGCCGCGGGCGTCGCCGACGCCCTCGACGACGCCGGCGTCTACACCTTCGGTCCGCAGGCCGAACAGGCCCGCATCGAGACGGACAAAGCCTTCCAGCGGCAGTTCATGGACGACAACGACGTTCCCGGGAATCCGGACTTCGAGACGTTCGACGACACCGAGGCCGCCTGCGACTACATCGACGCCTACGGCGGCGACTTGGCCGTCAAACCCGCCGGTCTCACGGGCGGGAAGGGCGTGAAGGTCATCGGTGACCAAGTCGACAAAGAGGGGGCGAAGGAGTACCTGCGCGAGGAGCAGTACGACCGCATCGTCCTCGAAGAACGCCTCGTCGGCGAGGAGTTCACCGTCCAAGCGTTCGTCGCCAACGGTGACCTCGTGACGACGCCCGCCGTACAGGACCACAAACGCGCCTACGAGGGCGACGAGGGGCCGAACACCGGCGGCATGGGCAGTTACAGCGACACGACGTTCGAACTCCCGTTCATGACCGAGGAGGACTACGCCGATGCCGTCTCCGTGCTGGAGGCCGTCGTCGACGCTCTCGACGGCTACAAAGGCATCCTCTACGGCCAGTTCATGCTCACGAGCGAGGGACCGAAAGTCATCGAGTTCAACGCCCGCTTCGGCGACCCGGAGGCGATGAACACGCTCCCTGTCCTCGAGACGCCGTTCCTCGACGTCCTCGCCGCCGCCCGCGACGGCGCGCCGATTCCCGAACTGGCGTTCGCCGAACAGGCGACAGTCTGTAAGTACGCCGTCCCCGAGGGGTACCCGACGGACCCCGACGCAGGCGCGAAAATCGAAGTCGACGAGGAGAGTGCAGGAGACGCGTTGCTGTTCTACGCGAGTGTCGACGAACGCGACGACGGGTTGTACACGACTACCTCGCGCTCGTTCGCCGTCGTCGGCGTCGCCGACAGCATCAGTGAGGCCGAGGAGAAAGCCGAGAGCGCCCTCGAAGCGGCAGGCGACGGGTTCCACATCCGCCACGACATCGGCAAGAGTGAGTTGGTGCAGCAGCGCATCGACCACATGAACGAGTTGCGGGAGTAGAGTCGCAGATCACGTTTGGGACCAAACGTACTGTTCGACAACACTGTTGTGTCGTTGAACCACACAGTGAGACCACCACATGGAACTCGTGCTTCTGGCTCCGGACGACATTGAGACACCTCGACTCGTTAGAGCGTACCATGCATTCTGTGCAGAGAAAGCAAGTGACCCCGACGAACGTGAGAAGCATCTCTCTGTTGGGGAGGTGCTGGCCGAAAACGTATCTGAAGGGTTCGACATTATCGAAGACATCCCACGTATCGTCGTCGAGACGTACGGTGGACGGCCGATATACAGCGTGTTCGAATCTGCTTCCGGACAACGAGAGCCAATCGAAGGTCGTCGCATCATCGACCTGATTCAACTACTTCGGGAGGCGGGCACAGTGTCTAAGGAGCAAAAGGTCGGCCCTGACTTCTGGGACCCGTTGTGGAGCATGGAGCGCCGCTCCATCGCTCTGTGTGAGTTCGCACTCGAAAACGACTATTCGGTGGGGGTCACAGACTGACACCCCAGATTGAGTTGTTCGCTTGCTTCTCGTCTGTAGAACTAACGAGCGTAACTTTCGCACTGCCACGCCGCCTGCAGTTTTATCCCCGGCCGTCGAATCCCGTGACGTGACTGACACTGACGACACCTCCCGCCACGACCGGGTCACTCGCCACCCCACACCCGGCCCGCGAAACTCGCTGCAGTCGTGGACGAACGCTCGCTCACCGCTCGTCGTCGCGCGGAACTACCTGCTCGTGTGGCTCATCCGCATCTCGCCGAGTCTGAAGCTCAAGAACTACCTGCTCAAAGCCATCGGCGTGACCGTCGGGACAGGCGTCTCGTGGGGCCTCGAAGCGACGCCGGACGTGTTCTGGCCGAACCTCATCACGCTCGAAGACCACGCCGTCGTCGGCTACGACGCCACCCTCCTCTGTCACGAGTTCTTGCAGGACGAGTACCGGACGGGAGAGGTGGTTATCGGCGAACGGGCGATGATTGGCGCGGGAGCCATCGTCCTGCCGGGTGTGACCGTCGGCGCGGGGGCACAAGTCGCCGCCAACTCGCTCGTCACACGGGATGTCCCGCCGGGAGCGACGGTTGCGGGTGTCCCCGCACAGGAGATGGGCCACGCTGGCGACGTTGGCGACAGTGACGAGAACGAAGCGTAAGAAGCGTAAGCGACGAACTACCGGACGCGGACGATGCCCTGATTGAACACCTGACGGTTCGGGATGATGTACTCCTCTCCGTCGGTCTCGACGCGAGTGACCAGCACGTCGACTTCTTGGACGATACCGTTGTGCTCGCCGATGCGTATCTCGTCGCCGATGCCGTAGGTTTGCGTGAGCAGGAGATAGGTCCCGGCGGCGGCCGACTGCAGCATCGGGCGGAGCGCGACGAGACTGAACAGGACGATAGCCAGCGCGTAGACGCCGAGGAGGACGATGAGTGCGAGTGTCGCGACTTCGATTTGGCTCAGCGCGATGAGTGCGGCGACGTAGAACACGCTGTACTTCGCGAGTCGCGGCAGGAAGTTTACCTCGGGAACTTTGACCCCGCGCAGTCGCTCTTGGACGAGGAGTTCGACCTTGTCCCCGACGACGATACCGATTATGAGGATGAGGACGGCGAGGAACAAGCCGGGGAGGAACCCGACGACGCCGCTCCAGAAGAGCGTCGTGTACTCGATTTGCGCCACCGTCAACGCGACGAACAACGTGAGCAAGAAGACGAAGTAGCCACTGAGTTTCGCCACGATAGAGACGGTCGACGTCCCGAGTTCGTGGGCCATCCGCTCGAAGGCGGTTCCCTCGATAGCGCGAGGGACGCCCGCCCGTTCGAGGAGTCGTCGGTTGACGACGGTGACGACGTAACTGAGCAGGATGCCGATGAAGAGGACGGCGAGTGCCAGCCACCACCGTGGTGGTACCTCGGTCAGAAACTGCTGCGCTTGCATCTCAGTACTCCTCCGGGTCGATTTCGAGGACGAGTTTCCCGCCCTTGAACGCCCGGACGAGGCCGTCGGACTCCGAGAGAACGATGGCCGTCGCGTTGGTGTCGCGCGTGATGGCCCCGCCCGCCATGTGTCGTGCGCCGAGTCCCTTCGGAATGTCGACGCCCTCTGCAGATGGTTCGAGATAGCGGTAGGCGGAGACGATTTTCCCCGAGTCGCTCACGACGAACGCGCCGTCGAGTCGCGAGAACTCCTTGAGCATCACGTTGACGATGGGGTCACCGACGTGGACGTGGGACTTCTCGAAGGGGTTGTACGAGAGAGGGCGAGACTTGTTCATCACCTTGCCCGCGTCGCCGACGACGAACAGCGCACCGACGGGCTTGCCTTTCTGTCCCTTCTGCCCGAGTTCGATGGCGACTTCGAAGACGTCACGGATGACGCCGGGGTCGGCTCGAGAGTTGACGAAGAGGTCGTAGACGCCCGAGCGCATCGACTCCCCGACGCGGACCCGAATAGTGGTGTCGATGTCACCACCGAACGTCGAGACGACGCAGGCGACGACGTCACCCTCCTCGAACATGCCACGGTCCATCGCCCCCTCGATAGAGAACTTGACTCGGTCACGGACGTTGTCGAACTCCAGAGGGAGTTCGACGAACGTCTCTGCACCGACGGTGTTCTCCGGTGCGACGACGACGAGTTCCTCGTCGAGTTCGGTAAAGCGCTCGTAGTACGAGCTGCTTGGAGAAAAGAGAAACACACCATCGACATCCACCACGAGGTCCGCGAGGAGTTCGCTCAACGTCGCCATTGGCACGTAAAAATCAGGCTACGGAGAAAAAGGTTTGTGAGCGGGTACTGGTAGTAAGAGTGCCCGGTCGTTTGCGACTCGACGACGTGGGTCGTGTGCTCGTTTCACTTACTCGTCGCTGATGTACATCTTACTCGGCTGTCGTTATTCAGTTTATTTGAACAGTGTCAAAGTTTATAAACGTCCCACCTAACTCTCTGCCGATTGCCCTCTGTCATCACCCAGAAGGGTGAGGAGTCGACGAGACAGAGCGGTTGGAGAGGCGAGATGACGACACCAACCATATTCACAGACCGAATCGGACGCCGAAAGCTGCTTGCTGCGTTGAAGCGATTCGAGACGAGTGACGTCGACGTCACTGTCTCGACAGCGCTCCGCGCAGACGGAGGAGACGATGAGGAGTTGACACCGCTGGAGCCAACGGCGACCTACTTCGCCGTCTACACAGGTACTGGCACCGAACCCAACGCGTTTCAGTACCCCGACGGGCCGACAGATTTTCGCGGGTTCGACCCCGGCGGAGTGCTGTTCGACACGAGTGCGCTCTTGAAGACACACGATGGAACCGTTCTGCACTACGACTTTCACTTCACGCCCGACAACAGTATCGTCGGGTCGAAGAGACCGTACGTACTGGTCCACGAGGGCGATGGACAGTACCACTCACGTGGGCAACTCGCCGAGTTCGATGTCGAAGAGACGCCTCCCCTGTTCGAGTTTTTGACGCCAGGGACGTGGCGAGCAGTCGGGTTCGACATCGTCCAACTACACGAGAAAGGTGGACAGTTCGACTGGGCGGCCACGCGTGTCGACTTCTACCGACTCGACGGCGACCACCCCGAGTACGCAGTTTCGCTCGTCTACCTCCTCTGGAGTGACGAGTTCGGTAGTGAAGTGAGAGACCCAGAGAATCCACAGCGGGACGCGCCACAACTCGTCGTCGACGTCGGACGGACGCTCGTCGAGCGTGGTCCTCGGACCACGGCCCCACCAATCGAACGAGACGGAGACGAAAGCAGGGTCGAAGAGGACTGTTACGGCGGTGATTGACGGCGAAGGTAGAAGGTAAACACGGTTCCGCGTGGCTGGTTCGGTTCGAGGGAGATACGGCCGCTGTACTCGTTCATCAACTCGGAGACGAAAAAGAGGTCGATACCCTGGCCGTGTCGAACCTGGTCGCCTTCTTCGAGTCCGAGCACGAGATCGAGGTCTTCTTCGAGGATTCCCGGACCGTTGTCGGCGACGGTGACGATGACACTCTTCTCGTCGACGTCGAGCGAGACGTCGACGATCGGAGTTTCGGCGTCGTTGTGCTCGACGGCGTTTTCGAGGACGGCCTCGAACGCCTTCGTGAGCGCGGTGTTCGCTGTTGCGTAGGCTTCGGGGAACTCTCCGACCGAGAACTCTGCGTTCGGGAAGCGCTCACGTATCGCGTCGACCTCTCGAAGGAGCATCTCGTCGACACGAACCGGCTTGATGTCGATCTCTTCCTCTGCCGAGAGCAGGTCTTCGAGCGCGCGAGCAGTGTCTGCGCGAGCGAGCAGGCGAGTCAACCGGGATTCGGCGATGTCGATGCTCTCTGCTTCCTCCGAACCAGGTTCGAGAGCGCTTCGGAGGAGGTCCAGATGACCGAGGATGACGTTGGCGTCGTTCCGGAGGTTGTGTCGGAGGACACGGTTCAGGATGCGCGTCGTCTGTTCGGCACGGCGTCGTTTCGTGATGTCCACGAAGACGCCACCGTAGGCGATGACTTCGTCGCCGTCGTAGAGCGGGGTCGCCGTCGCGTAGCCGTAGCGAAATCGGTCGTCTCTTGCCTTCAGTTCGGTACTTCCGATCCACGGTTCTCCCGCGTACAGTGCTGGGGCGATTTCGCCGAAGAACAGTTCGGGGTCGGAGATGAGTGCGTCCGGCGTCTGACCGATGATCTCGTCTCGGTCGTACCCGGTAAACTCTAAGAGGGCATCGTTGACGTCGCGGATGACGTAGTCTCTCCCCGCGATGATGGCAGGGTTCGGTGTCTCCCGGAACGCCCGCTTGTATGCGACTAGCTCTATCTCCTCACCCATTCGTTAGTAAGAATCTGACAGCGACGTGGATAAACATTGTGCGCACACGACAGTACAGCGTCCGTTCTGGAGCGGAGTACATATTATCTGACAGTGAAATTTATAGACGACGAGAAATAACGGTAAAACAGTGACTCTTAATACGAGAAATTACACATTGAAAGAATCGAGAGGAGCCGACGGCTCGAAGATTCCGATCGAGGAGATCGACGACGTCGTGCTCCCGGAGTCGCTGACCGAACTCGTCGAGACGTACGAGGCCGTCGTACAGACACGAGACTCGTACATCTGGCGGTGGTTCTATTCGGTCTCACAGCAGTTCCAACTCTCGTGTGTGCCGTCTTCGAACCACGAGCACGCTCTCGAGCAGAAGTCGATACTCACCATGTTCGTGACGATGCTCGACGACCTCGCAGAACACGACGGCGACCGCCAGACGTTCCAAGAGGCACGCAAGATTCCGTTCCCGAGTGAGCACCCAGTCTCTGACAGAGACGGCGTCGATACAGCGTTCGTCGAGTTCGCCCAGCAGGTGTGGGAGGCGTTCGAGACACGTCTCCAGACGGCACCTCGATACGAGGAGTTCGTCGAGTTGTTCCGGTTCGACTTCCGACAAGTGATAAACGCTATCGACTACAGTCTCGTCACGAACGAACACCCCGACGCCTCGACACTCGGCGGATGTGAGCAGTACGACGCACACAACATGGTCGTCTTCTCCTACGTCGACGTCGACCTCATGCACTCGCCGTCGTTCGAACGAGACGAACTCGTCGAACTCCGAGACGTCGTCTGGGACGCACAGATGATGGCCCGTATCGGGAACTGGGTCACGACGTGGGAGCGAGAACTCGAAGAGGGCGATTTCTCCTCGGGCGTCATCGTGTACGCCCTCCAACGAGACATCGTCACCGTCGACGAACTCCGGAGTGACGACGTCGACGAGAAGGCCGAACTCGCCGAACGAATCCGTGACCACCAAGTCGAGGAGTACTTCATGACCGAGTGGGAGACGCGCTACAGTAGTTTGAAGAGTGGACGAGTGACGGCGTCGTCGGTCGATATCGACGCGTTCGTCGAGGGGATGAAGATGGTACTGACGTACCACCTCGCAAGTCGCGGGAAGAAGTGATTCGAGCCTCGGTCGAAAGAAACCGAGCGGGTATTCTTGGCTGTACGAGTGAATCGCTGTCGGGTAGACCGACGGTTTCGGTCGTTTCTCGTCTTCTCGCGTAGACTCACGGGACCCGGCGATAGTCGTCGTCGCCAGTGAAGAGATTCGAAGCGACAACCAAGAAAATCGCTAACGAGATACCGAGACTCACAAACTCGGCGCTCGTCGGGTCGAGGCCAAGAATACCGAGTAACACCGCAGAGAGAAACACCAGACTGACCAAACTCAACCCGAACACGAGTACGTTGATGTACCGACGTCGGTTGCCAGCGTGGGTGTATAACTCCACGTCGTCCAGTCGAGGTCCCCGGCGTATCGTGTTCGACTCGTCTTCGTAGTGGACGATGTTCCGTTCGTCGAGCACGGGAAGATGCGTCTGTTGAAGCGACACGTAGACGCTCTTGTAGGTGTCTTCGTCGCTCGCTTCGCCAGCGATGAATGTTGCGAGTTCGTCGAGAGCCGTCCGCTCGTGTTGTCGAACGTACTCGATGACGTGGCGGCGACGAGCGTTACTCAGTACGTAGAAGACGTCCTGCCAGTCGAGGGTTTTCGTCGTTAGAGTTGTCTCATTCATCGATAGTGAGTCGTGGTGGAGTGTCGCATTCGTTTGACTGCTCTCGAGAATAGTGTTTACAGGATCCAAGAAAAATGTTGCTGAATTTATAACTATGGCCGAAGGTGTGATATTCTGTACTGGCGGGCCGCAACGAATAGGTAGCCCATAACGTACTCACAGAGTTTCACAGAGAGGTGACTGTTCGGTACAACCAGAACTCGGCGAGATGTGAAATCGCTCCGGGTGGCAGTCGGTCGTACAGTCAGTGCGTAGTGCCGATTAATGTCGGTTTACTGTTGGGTTATCTACTACGTTCGGTTGCATCCGTCTCTCTGGTTACGAAGCACGCAGGCTATGACTGTAGTTCGAACCGTGTATGGCGTCGGATAAGCATACGTTATTTTTGCCGTTCTAGTTACGTTCCTGAAAAATGTCGAGATCTGTCGGCGCTGTGTAGGCGAGTTCTCTCGGTGTCTCTCGATACAGGGACATGATAAATAATGGATAGCAATGGGAGGAGAGAGTCACTCAGAGACACGACTGTCGTTCTACGCAGAGTGCGTATTAGTCAGGTTTACGGATGAAAGACAGACGTAACGACGGGCTAAGGAGATAGTACGCGCAGAATTACAATAGTCGTTTCTCTCGCAGGGCCCAACACATGACCAACAGGGACTCGGATGAGAGGAGTCCACCGTGTCCAGCGTGTGGGTCCTCTCAGATTTCTCCTCTCGAGATTGCCGAGCACAAACGGTGCGGCGCCGTAAAACCGCTCGAAGAGTTTCGAGTAGAGTCGGGGTACGAGTGTCCAGACTGCCATCTGGACTGTAGTACAGATAGTCTCTCTTCTGTCGGCCGTGGCTCGCTCGTCAGTTGTGCGGACTGTGGGAAGCGATACGACTCTGACGTCGCATCAGATGACGTTCGAGACCGAGAGACGTCGTTCAGTCGGGATTCGCTTCCCTCGTTCGGGAACGGAAATACACGAACAGGAGACCGACTCACCCTTCCAGTCGGTGGGCGTGTGTTTCGGAAGGCACTGACAGTCTTTCTCATGTTGTTTATCATCTCGTCGGCAGTTGTGACTGCGGTAGGGACCGCACCACTCCTGGAAGACCAAGCAGAGTCGAGTGGCGACTGGAAACAGTACCAGTCGGTCGTTATCTTCAGAAACGACGATATCCAACCGTACTATCGTCGGGCAGAGATGGAAGCCGTCGACGAAGTGTTCGTCGAAGAAGGAGTACCAGTCACACAGGGAGTGATTCCGAGAAACGACAACGAGTCACTCGACCCGAACCAACAGCTCTGTCAGTATCTTCGAGACAGAGCGACGGCGCATCCAGATCTCTTCGAGTTCGCACTGCACGGCTACACCCACGAGGAGTTGACCTCCTTCCACAGTGGAAGTGAGTTTGGGGGACTGGCCTACGAGAAGCAACACCACCGAATCAGCGAAGGGACGCGCACGCTCGAATCGTGTATCGGAGAGCGTCCACGCACGTTCATTCCGCCGCTCGACACCTACGACAACAATACGGTACGTGCACTGGTAGAAGCGAACTATACGGTCGTCTCCGGAGGAGGATGGTTCACGAACCAGTATTACGGAGAGACCCGTCCGTTCGAGACGAACGGTCTCCTCCACGTCCCGAACTCACAGTCGTTCGTCAAAAACTGGTCCACGAACGAGTTCTACAGCGAGCGAGCGATCGAGCGGCGGTTCGATAGAGCATACCAGAATCAGTCGTTGTACATGCAGATGCTCCACTATCCGACCTTCACCGACGAGTCGAAGCTGGAGACACTGCGTGGTGTCATCGAACACATGAAGTCGAAAGAAGGCGTTCGGTTCATGACCGTAGGGTCGTTCGCAGAGAAGTACCAGTCGGGAGAACTGAAGCGAGTCGACGATGGGTGGTTAGTGTGGGAGGAGAGCGACAGTTCCACGACGACACTCTCCGACCGTGTCGACGGCTGGATGCACGAGATAGGCGAGAAGGTTTCTTCGACGGTCCGAGTCACGGAGCCAGACGTTCGGCTGCTGAAACAGGAGGTGAACTGAGTCGATGGCCTCGAAACTCTCTGATGCGATTTCGGCCTTGATTTGCCTCGTCGCACTTATCCCGTATGGCCTACTTCTGGGAACGCTTCCCCAGCGCACGTTCTTCGCTATCGCGACGTTCACGGTCGTACTCGCGGGCTATCTCCTCTGGTCGTACTACGTCGTGGAGTGGCGTCCCGAGTACGAGTCCGTCTTCTCTGTTCGGGGTCTCGCCGTCGTCCTCGTACTGACTGCCGTCGGCGTCGTCCTACTCAAGTGGGTGCCGCCGTCACCGGTCGCGTTCGTCCACCTCGGGGCGCTCGTACTGTTCTTCTCGTACTGGCTCGTCATGGTCATCGCACTGTACCACGAACTACGGGCGAAAGACGAGTTCGTTCCGCTCTCTTCACCGGAACCGATCTCTGTTCTCGTCCCTGCGTACAACGAAGAGGGATACATCGGCGGAACGATCGAGGCGCTACTCGCGACCGAGTTTCCGAGAGACAAACTCTCCATCGTCGTCGTCGACGACGGAAGTACAGACGAGACGTACGAAGAGGCCGCAGCCTACGAGTCGGACATCGTCTCCGTGGTGCGAAAAGAGAACGGAGGAAAGTATTCGGCGCTGAACTACGGACTACTCTTCACCGACGACGAATTCATCGTTACGGTCGATGCGGACAGTGTCGTCCACCCGACTGCACTCACGGAGATCGTCACTCCACTCCAGACCGATTCGACCGTCGGGGCCGTCGCAGGCAACGTCAAAGTCTCCAACCGTGACTCGCTGGTGACCAAGTGTCAATCGCTCGAATACATCTTCGGAATCAACATCTATCGCCGAGTGTTCGACCACTTCGGCGTCGTCCCAATCGTCCCAGGGTGTCTGGGTGCGTATCGACGAGATGCACTGGAGGCGGTGTGCGCGTACGACCCCCAGACGTTGACAGAGGATTTCGATACCACGGTGAAGGTGCTCAAAGCCGGCTACGACGTTCGCGTGAGCAAGGCGCAGGTGTTTACCGAGGCACCCGATACGTGGAAAGACCTCTACAAGCAACGGCTACGGTGGTATCGCGGGAACTTCATGACCTTCCTGAAACACTTCGACGACCTGATGGACACGAGACACAGGATGGTCCATCGCCTCTGGCTCCCACTCAGCATCGTCGAGATGTTCTTTCTCCCCTTCGCGAGTTGGGTCATCCTCGGTGTCATCGTCTATCTGCTCGTCAGTGGACTCGTCGCCCAGACCATCGCACTGTTTGCGTTCTTCACCAGTATCGTGATTCTCATCAACGTACTCGCGCTCAAGATCGAGGGAGAAGAGTTCGAACACATCCTCTATGCGCCGCTGTTCGTCATCGGCTACAAGCATTTCCACGACGCGATCATGGTCAAGAGCCTGATCGACGTCGTTCGAGACACCGATATGCAGTGGACCAGTGCAAGCAGAATCAAACAGCGTGACCAGTCGAAGCCAGCAACTCACACGCAACCCGAGACTCGCTCCGACTGACACCTCTCGACCACCCTACAACAGTTTCGACGATATCCAGAGACACTTTATGGCTCACCAATCGAACGAATCTCGGCGAAGTACGCTCGTATCGGCGCTCCCATCGATTACGCGGACGCAGCTAACGCTCGGCGGTATTCTGCTCGTTGCGATGGGGCTTCGGCTCTACCGCTTGACGAGTACGAGCCTGTGGCTCGACGAAGTCACTACACTCACTGCGAGGGCAAACCTCCCCGTCGAGCAACTCATCTCAGTGGCGGTCAACTCTTCGCCTCATCCGCCAGGGTATTTCCTCGCGCTTCACTACTGGCTCTCGTTCGCCGGGACGACCCCGTTTGCAGCGCGGTTCTTCTCTGTCGTCTGTGGGGTCGGAGCGGTCTTTTTCACCTACAAGATAGGCCGTCGACTGTTCACACCACGGACCGGGTTGGGTGCCGCACTCCTCCTCGCGATATCACCGATGCACATTCAATACTCGCGAGAGGCCCGGATGTACGCACTCTTGTGCTTCTTGACGGTGGTCTCGATGTACTACTTCGTCCGACTACTCGAAGGGGAGAGAACGGTCTCTGTCTTCCTCGGCTACACCATCGGTAGCATCTGTCTGATGTATACGCACATGTTCGCGCTGTTCGTTATCCTCGCCCAGAACAGTTACGTGCTCTTCGTTACCGTCTGGAGCGGGTCGGAGTTGAAGCCTCGTCTGACCGTCTGGGTCGGATTACAGGCACTCCTCGGCGCGGCGTTCGCACCGTGGTTGGTTCTCATCCGCAGTTACCTCCTCGGCGTGCTCGAAGGAGGTGGTGGGTCGCTCATCGGTTGGCTCACCGAACCGACGCTCAAGACGCTGCTTCAGACGCTTCTCTCGTACACTGGTTACGTGAGGAACTACCCGTTTTGGTCCGACCAACTCTACAGCTATCTCATCTCGTTCGTCGTCTTGTTCGTCGCCCTCGCGTCGGTGGGGGTTGCATTCCTCGGCTATCGCTCCGAAACGATGGACTACTCACTCCGTGCGTATCTCCGACGGTACTGCGTCGTTCTCACGTGGGGCGCCGCTGCGGTCTTGGTTCCCTACGCCTTCTCACTCTTCGTCACACCGATTTACTACACCCGCTACACGATCGGTGCACTCCCGGCGTTCTATCTTCTTGCAAGCCGCGGAGTCGATACACTTCGTTCGCCGGCTATCCGGAGAACGATGGCTACTATTCTCGTCGGTGGGCTGTTGATAACCGCCGGTATCTACCACACCACTCCCTCCAGTGAGCAGTGGAAAAGCGCAGGGGAGTATATCGATTCGGAGTCCGAACCTGGTGAACTCGTCTTTCTCACACCGTCCTACCTCGACCGCCCAACGACGTACTACCTCAACGGGTCGAACCTCACGTTCGAGACCGTTCCACCTGCGGCCAGCGGGTTCGACGACGGGCCCGATCCAGAGAGGACGGTGTCCACGCGACGGTTCTGGGTCGTGACTGCGACGACGTACGAGCAATCGACTGGGTGGCTCGGTGCGATCAACTCGTCGTACACACTCCGTGAGCATCGCCGGTTCGGAAGTGTACAGGTCTATCTCTACACGACAGAGACGACGGCGTCGAACTCGACGACGAATCGTGTCACACCCCATCGAGAGCGCGAACAGTTCGCTCAGAAGTTACCGGCGAACTGATCGTCCGTCAACAGTCGTTCTGGCCGCTCTCCGTTCGAGAGGACGTCACGTGTCACCGCACGCTTGTACGAGTCGTAGACGTTGTACTGGCGGTCGTCGGTCTCGTAGGTGTCCGTCCCTCGCGTTCCATCGAATACGGCCCAGTCGGTCTCTTTGTCGACGTTGAACCAACACGCCATCTTCACGTCTTCGCGTCTCATGAACTCGTAGACGTCGGTAATCCACTGTGACTTCGCTGCCGGACGTGGAGTCCCCTCTTTGAACGACGTCGACCCGAACTCCGGAAACGCGACTGGCTTCTGTGTCAGCGTACGAACTCTCGACAGCATGGGAGCGAACACCTCGTCGGGCGACATCCACTCCGACCAATCCTGCGTGCTCCCAAAGTTGTAGCCGTCGATTCCGACCCAATCGACGAACTCGTCACCAGGATAGTACTCCTCAGTTGCGACGCCGCCGACTTCTCTGAAGTTGGGGTTCCACATCCACTGAACGTGTGTCGCTGTCAGCCCCGCCTCTCGGAACCGGTTGTAGAGATACTGCCACGCGGACCGATAGTCGGCCGGCGTCGTCTCTGTTCCGACCGCACTCCACGGCAGCCAGTTTCCGTTCATCTCGGGCAGTGGCCGAAAGTAGAGTCGTCTGTCTTCACCGTCGCCGTCGAGAACCCACTCCGTCAGTGCAGATATCCATCTGTCGATGATGTCGTCGTACTGGCCGGTGTGGATTCGGCGCTCGATATCCGCCGGCGTCTGTTCGGGAGTGCCGAGGTAGGGCAACCACGTAATCACCGGTACGTGTCCCGTCTGCCAGACCGGGGTCAACTGCGTGTCGAGGTAGTCCCGAATGCTGTCTTCCGAGAGATTGGCGTTCACGTACAGCGTGAGTACAGTCGGAACCCGGCCGAGCCACTTCTCGAACGGTCGAAAAGTCGCTGGCGACGCCGCTTTCCGACCGGGATAAAACCCGTGAAGGAGAGGAGAACGCGAGCCAGCGGCCTCTAAACAGCCGCTGCTGGCGACGACACAGCCAGTAGAGAACAGCGTGAGACACTCTCGTCTCTTCATGTCTGGCTCTTCTCGGCGGAATCCGTTATACTCTGTCATACAGTGAACGAATCACACTGCCAGTGCGAACGAACCGGTAGTGAGTTTCTACGGCTGTCCAGAGAGACTGGGGATAGCGAGAGTGCCAGTGAACACATAATCGAATGGAACTGGAGAGTGCCTCGGAGTTAGAGCCGAATACGGTCAGCAAAAGTAGAACCAGTCGTGTAGATAGATATCTAAATAAGTATTTAGATGGCAGAGGGATTGTCGAGTACGACGCCGTTTTCCGTTTCAACTCGGCCTCGCCCCACAGTCACGTGTCTGACTGCTGTTCGGACAGAATATGCATGGGACCGGATTTGAACCTCGGTCACTCCGCGTCGCTCCGTTCCCTGCCCCAAATCCGCTCGTGAGCATTCACTGCTCACTTCGTTCGCAGTAGAATGCGTGGGACCGGATTTGAACCGGCGGACTCCTACGAGACAGCGTCCTAAGCGCTGCGCCGTTTCCTGGCTTGGCTACCCACGCGCGTTCGTTGCTACAGGAAACGTCAGTAAGAAGGTGTCGTTCGACGTCGTCGCCGACCGTTTATATCCCGTCGCGCCGAAGGTCGGTCTATGTATCGTGCTCGTGACCACGTCGACAACGAGGAGTGGCTGGCCGCCATCGACCGGGCCGGAGACAGCCTCGAACTGGGGTCGGAGGCACGCTCGAACGCCACCGATCTCTTCTTGTCACACGTCCCCGACGCCGACCGGTCGAAACCGGCGACTGCCGCCGCGAGCATCTACGCCGGCGCACTCATCGCTGGCGAAGAACGATCACAGACGGCCGTCGCCGAGTCGATGGGTGTGACGCGACTCAGCGTGCAAAAGCGATGGAAGACGATTCTCGAAGATGCGGGGTTTCGACCGCCGAGTTGGTAGAGCGGTAGTGAACCGAGTGTCTCAGTCGAGAGACGTCTTCTCGCGGCCGTCGCGTTCCGGCGTCAGCTTGCCGTGTTCGTCGATTTCGCCCATGACGATACGCGTCGAGGAGATTCGTTCGCCGTCTTCGGCGGGGACGTGGTCGACGATTTCGAGACGAAGAGGCGAGAGTTCGTTCTCTGCACGAATCTCGTTGACGTGCTCGCCGCCGTCGACCGTCTCCGGAGAGACGATGAGCACGTCGAACCCCGCTTCGGTCGCGATGCCGGTCGGTTCGTCGAGACGGCGAATCGTGAACTCCCGGTCGTACTCGTCGGCGAACCGAGTCAGTTCGGCGCGCAGGTCGTGCGCTCGCTCTTCGTAGGGTCTGACGTACCGGTCGACGTGTCTCGTCGTGGGTGCGAGTTCGTCAGAAGTGAGTCCGACCGTCACGTCGCCGAGTTCGAACGCCCGGTCGAACAGCGCACGGTGCCCGTCGTGAATCGGGTCGAAAGTCCCGCCGAGCACGACGTCCATATTTCGGCGTAGATGCGGGAGGACTTAAACCGGTCGGCTGATTGCGGTTCGGTGGGTTACTCGTCGTTTCGTGCAACGACAGTCGAGCGGTCGTCACCGTTGACGGTGATAGTGACCGGGCCACTCTCTGCGTCGCGAGACTCGTCGTCGAGTCGCTGGTCGAGGTTGAACACCGTGTTCAACTGCTGTTGGACCTGTCCGACCGCGCCACGGACGAGTTCGCTCGGGGCAATCGCCTCGTACTCGTAGGGGTTGTTGCCCGCACCAGCGCTCTCGCGTTTCTTCCGTGAGACGATTTCCTCGCCGTGGAGTTCGGCGAGCGCCTCTCGAACGGTCGACGGGTAGAGACCGGTTCCGTCGGCGACTTCCTCGCTCGTGCTCTCGGAGCGTTTTCGGAGATAGACGTAGATACGGGCGCGGGTCTCGGTGTCGAGAAGCCACGCGAGCAGGTCGATGACGCTCTGGTCGAGTTCCTCGACGGCCCGGTCGGCGCTCTCTTCGATTCGCTCGCGTGCCGTTCGTCCCTCGTCACTCGGCGTCTCGTCTCCCGAATCGGTCCTCTCTGTGGCTTCGTCAGGAGCATCGTCTGCGGACATGTGTTCTGCACCGCAGGTCAGAACTACGCCGGGAAAAACGTTTGCTTGTCAGAGAGATCAGAGCGATTAGAGCGATTAGAGTAATCAGAGCAGGACAGACGTACAGAGCCCATCGAGTCCTTCTTTCTCGTGGATGCGGCGCTGTCGCTCGGCCCCACTCTCATGGTCGAACAGTTCGCGTAGTCCGGAGACGCCGAGTCGGTCGCACTCGTCGTCGACGAACGTCGCGAGGTCCACCGTCTCCTCGCACGAGCGGTCGAGGAAACTCGCCTCGTGGCCGTAGCGCATCGCTCGCCACTTGTTCTCGTCGAGCAGTTCGCGGCGGATGTCTGTTCCCGACTCGCCGTCGTCGTACCGCTCGGCGAGGTCCATCACGAGCGCGTGGACGTACTCGACGAACGCGAGGACGGCCTCGGGGTCCGACTGCCCGTCCGGCGTCCGGACTTCGACCGTCCCGTGGCCGGTGTGCGGGCGGACGTCGTACCAGAGTTCGCCTCGGTCGTCGATCGAACCCAGTTCGACCATTCGACGCTCGAACCGCTGGAACGCCTCGAAGTCCTCGAACGCCGACGGCATCCCGGTGTTCGGGAGTCCCTCGAAAATCTTCGCTCGCGCCGAGTGGAGGCCCGTATCGAAACCGTTCCAGTACGGCGAGTTCGCCGAGAGGGCGAGAAGCGGCGGGAGGAACCACCGCAGTTCGTTCGCAATCCACGTCGCCTTGTCCGCGTCGTCGACGCCGACGTGGACGTGAAGCCCCGCGGTCGTGTTCCGGTGTTGTGGATACTGAATTCGGTCGAGTTGCGCCCGATAGCGCGGCTTCTGTGCGTGGTCGAGTTCGCGCCACTTCGCGGCCGGGTGGAGACCCGCGCCCGCAATCTGGTAGCCGTGGTTGTCGGCGTGTTCGACGAGTGCGTCTCGAATCGAGCGGACTGCCTCCGGTGCGTCTTCGGGGTGTTCGATGAGCGGTGTCTGCGTCTCGATGGTGAACTGGAACAGTTCGTGGTCGAGGCGTCCTGCGAGTGGTTCCGGGGGTTCGTCGTCCCCGTACACCAGGTCGTCGATACCCGAGGTCGGTCGTCCCGCGTCGTCGACAATGTAGAACTCCTCTTCGACTCCGAGCGTTCCGAGTCGCGTGAACGACTCCGGCGACCCTAACTCCATTGCCCGCCCCTTCGAGTCGGTCCATTAAATAGGTCTTGGCATTGGCAGAGTAGACGAACACGCCCGACAGCGTTCAGCACGGCCGAATCCGTGTTCGAAGGCTGTCACTCGGGGCGATACGCGGCGTCGAAGAACGCGACTTCGAGGTGGACCGCTCGGACGAACAGCGAGGCGACGCGTCGCTGTCGACGCGGTGAGAGCGTCGGACCCAGCGTGTCCATCTCGTCACGAAGCCACGAGACGAACGACGCGAACCCGGGGTTGTCGTGGAGCGTCACCCACTCTCGGTAGGAGAACGGGTCGTCCGGCGTGTCGACCGATTCGGCCCACGTCAGATACACCCACTCGACGGGGAGCAACACGGCCAACGTCTCGGCGTAGCCACCGGTCGTCGCCGCTCTCCCGACCACGTCGCATAGCGCCGCCGTCGGTTCGGTGAGCGGCGGGTTCTCGTAGGCCGTTGGCGCGACACCGAGTGCCTCGAAGGACCGCTCGAAGTAGTCGTCCTCGTCGTCGGTGACCGTGTTAAGGAACTCGACGAGTCGGCGCTTCTGTGCCATCGTCGGCGCTTGGCCGGCGCCGTAGCCAACGAGACTGACGAGCGACTCGACGAACGCATAATCCTGCACGAGATAGTCGGCGTAACACTCCGAGTCGAGCGAGCCGTCGCCGAGTTCGTGGGTGAACGCGTGCGTCGTCGCGTCGGTCCACGCCGGTTCCGACTGTGCACGAAGCCACTCGGAGAACCCAGTTTCGTCGCTCTCGGCGAACGAGGGGAGGCGTGACTCGCTCATACAGACCACTCCTCTCGTCGCCACGCGGCGTCCCAGAAGGCGTACTCGTACCGGGCCGAGGTGAGAAACAGTTCTCTGTATCGCTTGCGCTCGCTCTCCGTCGCCGACGCCGCGACGTCGTCCACGAGGGATTTGCACCACTCGGTGAGTTCGGTGAACTCGTCGCTACTGTACGTTCGAATCCACTCGGTGTACCGTTCCTCGTCCGGTAAGCCGTCTTCGCGCAGTCGGAGTCCAGTGTCGTTGAACCCCCACATACAAGGGAGCAGCACGACGACGAGTTCGCCGAAGGTCCCCATCGAAGCGATGCGGACGAGGAAGTCGGTGTACGCCTGCGTCGTCGGCGACGCCGTCGTCGCCTCCAACTCGGCCGCAGAGATGCCGAAGTCGGCGGCGTACTCGCGGTGGAGGTCCATCTCGGTGTGGAGCGTCTCCGAGAGGAGCGTCGCGAACGTCCCCATCCGCTCCAGCGTAGGTGCTTGCGCCGCCCCGAGCGCAAACAGACGACAGTAGTCGACGAGATAGACGTAGTCCTGTCGCAGCCAGTAGCGAAAGTTCTCTTCGTCGAGCGTCCCGTCGCCGATACCAGCGACCATCGGATGGTCGTAGATGGCCGACCAGACCTCGTCGGCGTCGTCACGGAGTTCGTCGGTGAACGACATAGTGGACCGTTCTCGTCCAAGAACAAAATACCACTAGATGATACAACCACAGAATACAGCGACTGAGGAAGCCAACAGAGGCTTACTTCGGTCGAGCGACCACACCGAGATGGTCGTCGTGGAACCGGTCGAGTCGAGTCGTCTCCAGAATCTCGAACGCCTCCGCGAGTTCGTCGACGACGTCGTCGAACACGTCGCTCGGGTCGGCGGTTACGTCCTCGCTGCGGGCCTTGATGGCCGCGAGCAGTCGGCCGTCGTCCCGGAGGAACTGTGCGTTGCGAGCGGCGACGCGGGCCTGCCCGCGGGTGGCGACGTCTTGGACGAGAACGTCGACGTCGGCTTCGACGACGTGGGCGTACGTCTCGGGTTTCCGTGCGTCCTTCAGCAGCGGAAAGAGGTTGTCTCGGTCCTCGGCGACGCCGACGAGGTCACGGACGGGTCGAGGCGCAAACTCGACGGCGTAGGTCGGTCCGGCGAAGTCGGCGACGTGCGAGACGGTGGTTCCGCTCGCGGCGCCGAGATAGAGTACCGTCTCGTCGCCGACGAGACCAGTGTCCATCCCGAGTTCGAGCATCGCGCCGAGCTTCGACCGCCCTGCGTCCCAGACACGCCAGTCGCCGTCAGTCGGTTCGCCGTAGACCGGTAGTCCCTGCGTGGCGAGACGTTCGCGCTCGTCGAAGGTTCGGCGTTCGACACCCGACGGAAGCGATTGGTCGCGGTCGCTCACTCGTCGTCACCTCCGTCTTCGTCGCCCTCGTCGGCGCGTGCACGAATCGTCTCGATGCGCTCGCGCAAGTCGTCGTGGAGTTCCTGCTTGAACTCGTCGCCGTAGTGGTCGACTCGGGCGGCGAGCGTCAGTTTCCCGGCGAAGGCGCGAGCGGCGGAGCCACGGTCCTCGGAGCGAGTGCCGCGGACGTACTCGTGGGTGAAGATGACGCCGTGTTTCGGCGACGTCGCTCGACCGGCGAGGTGAGCGAACAGGGCGTCTTCGGCACCGAGAACTTGGACGGTGCCGCTCGGTTTCTTCGCCAGCGCGTCGAGACCACCCGCCAGCGACATGAGGCGGGCGGCGAGCACCGGCCCGGCCATCTCCGCGAGGTTCGGCGCGACGTCGGGGGCGCGTCGTTCGATGAACTCCCGGAGGTCGTCGGCCTCGTCTGCGAGGTCGGCGACGCGCCCGGCGAAGGAGACGACGGGCTGTTCTGCTGGTGTCTCCGCCTCTCTTCCGGCCAACTCGCGGGCGTAGCCCACGCCGGACCCGGCGTCGTCGAACAGCGTCCCGGCCCACTCGGCGAGTCGCTCGGCGAGTTCGTTGGCGGTGCGTTCGGCGTCGTCCATCGCTCTCACGGCGTGGACGAGTTGTTTGTCGTCGGCGCGTTCGCGCTCGGCGGCGGCCGTGCGAGCGGCGGCGAGCGTCGCGGCGCGGAGTTTCTGATAGTACTCCTCTTCGGTGGCGGCGAACCCGCTCTCGACGGCCTGCGCTGGCCAGTCGGCCGGAGCGTCGGCGCGCCCCTCGCGGATGTGCGCCACCGCCTCGTCCGTGTCGTCGGGCCCGTCGGATTCGTCGGAGGTGACCCCGGCGAACCACGCGTCGGTTGTCATGCGTAGGGCTTTCCCGCCCCCCGGATTAAACGTGCCTCGTTCGACTCCTCACGGGTACGGCATATCCGGTAACCGAAGCGACAGGTGCGCCGGCGCGAACCGCAAGGACATGCGGGGCGTTCACAAGGGTATTAATTCCGTTGAACTCACTAAGGAGGAGGCTTATCCCGCCCGAGACCGGACGACGAGTGATGACTCACTATGGGTCACAGTCCCCGCAGACGACCCTCGCCCCAGACCGGAAAGGGGTCTTGTTCTGTCCGTCGTGTGAACACACCAGCCCGTTCGACGGCGATTGGCGGGTTCGCGAGACGTGCGGTGGACTCACCTACCGTTGTCCTGTCTGCCACGAACTGGTTCAGCGGCGGCCCGTGTTCGACTCGACGCCGAGACCCACACCTGCGACGGCACAGGCGACACCGTTCGGCCCGTCGCCGAAGGCCGTCCAGAACTGGGCACGCGTCTGGTCCTCGTGGACGACGGCGTGGGTCCAGTTCGTCAGACAGAGCCAGCGCTGAGAACAGGCCACGACACCACGAGAGTGGAGCGAACGCTGTCACCACCGCAACACATTTGTGAGCGAACGAAAGCAGTTGTGCTATGAGTGACCACGAACCAAGCGACCGTTCCGGTAATGCAGTCGAGTCCAGCAAGTCCGACGAATCCGACGATTCCGGCGACTTCGGCGGCTTCGGCGGCCGATACGTTCCCGAGGTGATGGAAGAACCGCTCGACCAGTTGACCGAGGCGTTCGAGACAATCGTCCAGACGCCGGAGTTCCACGCCGAGTTCCGCGAGATTCTCGAACAGTACGCCGGACGGCCGACACCGCTCTACTACGCCGCGAACCTCTCGGAAGAGTACGGCGCGGACATCTTTCTCAAGCGCGAGGACCTGTTGCACGGCGGCGCACACAAGATGAACAACGCCGTCGGGCAAGCCCTGCTGGCGAAGAAAGCCGGGAAAGAGCGCCTCATCGCCGAAACTGGCGCGGGCCAACACGGGACGGCGACGGCGATGGTCGGCGCGCTGTTCGACCTCGACACCGAGATTTACATGGGGAAGAAAGATGCGAACCGCCAGCGGATGAACGTCTTTCGGATGCGGCTGATGGGCGCGGAGGTCAACGAGGTCACCCGCGGTGGGAAGGGCCTCGCGGACGCCGTCGACGCCGCCCTCGAAGACTTCGCCCACAACGTCGAAGACACCCACTACCTCGTCGGGTCCGCCGTCGGCCCGGACCCGTTCCCGTGGATGGTCCGAGAGTTCCAATCCGTCATCGGCGAGGAAGCCAGAAAGCAGATTCGAGAGCAGACTGGCTCGCTCCCGGACGCCGCCGTCGCCTGCGTCGGCGGCGGGTCGAACGCCATCGGCCTCTTCCACGCCTTCCGCGACGACGATGTCGCCTTCTACGGCGGCGAAGGTGGCGGCGAGGGCGCAGACTCCAAGCGCCACGCCGCTCCCCTCACCAAAGGACGAGACGACGTCATCCACGGGATGCGTACGAGGGTCATCGACGACGACGTAGAGGTCCACTCCGTCT
This sequence comes from Halogranum rubrum, assembly GCF_900114455.1. Lineage (GTDB taxonomy): Archaea > Halobacteriota > Halobacteria > Halobacteriales > Haloferacaceae > Halogranum > Halogranum rubrum. The sequence goes on from NZ_FOTC01000007.1 coordinate 72,322, forward strand.
CCGCCGGACTCGACTACCCCGGCGTCGGCCCGGAGCACGCGATGTTTCGCGCTATCGGCCGGTGTGAGTACCGCGGCATCACCGACGACGAGGCGCTGGAAGCGTTCCGGACGCTCAGCGAGACAGAGGGCATCATCCCCGCCCTGGAGTCGAGCCACGGGCTCGCGCTGGCGAAGCAGTTGGCCGAAGAGGGCGAACACGAGACTATCGTGGTGAACCTCTCCGGTCGTGGCGACAAAGACATGGAGCAGGCCGCAGAGCTGTTTTTCCTCCAGTCGGAGTGAGAAGACGAAACGGCGCGCGGCTTTCCAGCCTACGTGTCTCCGCGAGGGAATCGAGCGGAGACCAGCAAGAGCCTCTGGCTCTTGCGTCGCCGGAAGCCGCCTGTGCGAGGGAGGTGCTGGCTCTCGTGCCAGCACCGAGAGTCCCGCGAGCACCGCGAACGGGACGACGGAAGACGAACTCTTCCGGAATGGGGGAGGACTGAGGCTGTCGCGGGCGGGGCTTTCGAAGTGCTCTCAGTTCTATCTCTTCTCGAAACCCAGACGAGCATTATTGCGTTTTCACCACGAACAGTCAACTGATGAACAGAGCCGACAACGAAGCGTCGCTCCTCTTCGAAGGCCCCGACAGGAAGTGGGGGGTTGCCAGATTCTACAAAGATGCCACCTCCGAGACGAGGGTCGGAATCGACGAACTCGGCTGGAACGACGGATTCTGGCAGTTCCCGTCTCGGGCACTCTCGCAGGGGGACCGTATGGTAGCATCGGAGGCAGAGACAGTCACTGTGCCAGACCACCGAGTCTACCACGCCTCCTCTACCCGGACAGCACCCGAGTTCACCGTTCCCGAAGAGCAACCGCTCGACATCAGCATCACCTACGAACGGTTCGAAGGAGAGACAACCCTCAGTAACGACGAACTGTGGCTCGTAGAACCGCTGGAATACGACTCAGAGCGAGATTACTGGACGGTGGTTGCGGTCTACGCACTCCATCGTGACGACGGGGACCCGCTCGTATCGACGATTCAAATCCCCAACCACCGCGTCTACCACGTCGACGGTCACGAGTTCTGACGGTTCTCGGCCGACGACGACCTACCCAAACTTCTCGAACGGCTGTTCACAGCCGTTACAGTAGTGCATCGACCGGCAGAGACCCGGTCCTTTCGGGTGTTCCCGCACCGTCTCCGTCGAGCCACAGTAGGGACACTCCGCACCCTCCGTCTCGCCGCTGGTCGAAATCGACGGGTCGAACGAGCGTCTCATAGTTACACACTCAGGCCGAACTCACGCAAATGTTCTTTGCCCTGTTCAGTGACCATGTTGACGTTCCACGGCGGGTTGTAGCGGAGGTTCACCTCGGCGTCGTCGATACCCGAGGCGGTCATCGCCGCACACCGGACGTCGTTGAGAATCATGTCCCGCGCGGGGCACCCGGTGTAGGTCAGCGTCATCTCGACGATAGCCTTCGACCCGTCCACCTCGACGTTGTAGATGAGCCCCAAGTCGACGACGCTGACGGGCATCTCCGGGTCCTGTACCTCGTACAGCGCCTCCCAAATCTCGGCTTCGACGCCCGTCGCGCCCTCGCCGGTCTTCGGGAACTCCTCAGGAGCCTCACCCGGCGTGTAATCGGTGTAGGCGCAGGCGTCGGAACCGAGCGGCGCACCGGAGTCCATGCTCATCCCTCACCCCGGAGCCGAATCGGCTCTTCGAGTTCGAGTTCGTTGTAGGTGTGCGTGAAGTCCTCGTAGAGGTCGAACCACGCGTCGGTGTGGCTGGCGTCGCGGCCGGTCTCCTCGGGTAACGCCACCTCGTCCGGTTCGGGCACCGTCAGGTCGAGCGATTCGAGGAACGGCACGACGATTTCGAGCCACTCCTCGCGAAGGTCGTCGAGGTTCTCGGTTCGCAGACCGAGTTCGACGATGGCGTCCTCGTTCGGCCCGGCGGCGAACAGCGTCAGCGCGTACGGGAACAAGCGGTCGACGGCGGCCTGGACCTTCTCGTGGTGTTCACCACCCGTGAGCCGTTCGAGCCAACTCTGGGCGTGCTCGCGGTGGTAGCGCTCTTCGGCGAGCACCTTCGCAACGCGGTCGGCGATAGGTGGGTACGACGAGTCGACGAGCGCCTCCATCCGGAGATTCTCGGCGGTGTCGTAGAGGTAGCTCCGGAGGATGGCGTCCGCCCAATCGCCCTCCTCGAAGGGCTGTTCGACGAGCGTCGAGTGCGTCCACGTCGCCGGGTCGCGCTCCCAGATACACTCCTGCTCGCTGTAACCCATGTCCTGCAACAGGTCGTACCAGAGGCGTGCATGGCCGAACTCGTCCTGTGCGATGTTCGAGAGTGCGAGGTCGGATTCGAGCGTCGGCGCGAATATCTGCCACTCGATGTAGCGCTCGGCGGCGACGTACTCGTCGTCGGCCATCCGAAAGAGCAGTTCCTCGACTGCGTCCCGTTCGTCGGGGGTCAGGGAGTGGGGGCCGTCGAGGCTCACGAGTCAGCCTCCTCTTTCTTGGCCGCTTCGCGTTTCTTCGCGGCGGCGCGCTGTTCGGCTTCGGACTCGACGACTTCCTGGATGCCGCTGGCGTCGACGCGGTTGTACGTCATCGCCCAGCGGTACGCTTTGTCGGTCGTGCCGCCGAACGAGGTGTCTTCGTCGTCGACTTCGGAAATCTCGTCCTGCGGAGCGACCCAGATACTGTGCGTCTGCATCCGCCGACCGTGTTGAATCTGCGCGAACAGTTTGGCCATCTCGCGGTCCGGTGCGTGGACGTTCCCCACGTGTCGGTGGTAGCCGCCCGGTTTCTCTTGTCTGAAGACTTCCCAAATCATGGTTCTAAGTTAGTCGGCCGCCTGTGGGGCGGTTCCCGAGTGTGCGGTCTCGTAGCTGTCCATCTGTTCGCGGACCCACTCGACCGCCTCCTGGCGGTCGGCGCGGGAACCAATCTGCTCGTAGCTGCCGTCGTAGTCGTTCTTCGCGATGGTCCAGAACTGGTCCCAGTCGAGGTCCTCCTCGACGACTTCGTAGCGGCCCTCGTCCTCGTGATAGATAATCTCCGGCGTGTCCGGAATCTCCAGGCCGTAGCGTTCGGCCTTCGGGATGTACGTGTTGAGGAACGCCTGTCGGAGTTCGTCGTTGCTCTTGGTCTTGAGGCCGACTTCGGCCGCGAACCCGTGGTGGGTACTCTGGGAGTTGACGGGGCCGAAGAACTGGATGACGCGGGGCCACCACTCTTCGAACGCTTCCTGCGTGCGCTCTTGGTTGGCCTTCGAGGACGTCATCAGTTCGCGGAGCATGTCCTCGCCGTGTTTGACGTGGAACCCCTCCTCGAAACAGACCTTGTCCATCGCGTGCGCGTAGGGTTCCCACGACGTGCTCTTCAGCGTCGCCTGCCGCCGCATGGCCGCGCCGTCGACGAAGAAACCGATCATCGGCACTTCGTACCACGTCTTCATTGGGTAGTGGAAGCAGTTGAGGAACTTCCCCTTCCCCTCGGCCAACTCGTCGAGCATCTCGTCGCGGGTCTTCACGCCCAGCGATTCGGCGGCGCGGTAGAGCAACTGCGCGTGGCCGATTTCGTCCTGCACCTTCGCGGAGAACGCGAGCTTTCGGTCCAAACTCGGCGCTTGCCGAATGAACGGCTTTTCGAGGTAGCCACCCATCACCTCGGAGTTCGCGTGGAACTGGATCATCCGCGTCGCCGCCTCGCGGTACTCCTGTGGCATGTCGTCTTTGGGGCTGAACTGGCGCGGGCCAGCACGCTCCTTGACGGTGTCGAGGTCCATGTACGATAATTATAAATCCGACCACATACGAATTGGCCCGTCTATAGACTGGATTTATATATTCTGACAGCCTCCAGACGCTCGTGAGTGACCGATGATAGACGAGTGTCTCGTCGTGGAGTTCCGCGTCACCGGCGACGACTGCCCGCTCGCGGAGGCGTCGGCGGCGGCCGGGTTGACCATCGAGTGCCAACCACCACAACTTCGTGACGACGGGAACGCGCTCCTGCGGTTCGGTGCGCCCGCGAGCGACGAACTCGCGTCGGTGCTCGATTCGGATAATCGGATTCGCTACCTCCATCGCTCATCCGGGAGCGAGCGAACCGCCCGCGACGAGTATCGATGTCTCTCGAAACAGCCCTGTGTCGTCCACGAGTTGACCGACGCCGGGTTCATGGCCGAGTCGCTCACGTACCGCAACGGCGAGGAGCGATACACCGGTGCCGTCGTCGGCAACGACGTCCTCCGCGGCGTCCTCGAAGCCGCAGGTGCGACAGTCGGCGTCACCCTCGAACGGGTCTACCCACTGGGTCCAGAGGGAGAGACGTCGACGACGGGTCGGTGGGACGTCACACCGGCGCAGGAAGACGCGATTCGGACGGCGCTCTCGATGGGCTACTTCTCGGTGCCGCGAGAGGCGACGGCGAGCGAGGTTGCCAGCGAGTTAGGAATCAGCAAGTCGGCGTTTCTGGAACGGTTGCGACGCGGACAGTCGGGTCTCATGACGCAAGTGTTCGGCTAACGACGAGTGTGAGTTTACAACAGAAGTGTCGCTTCGGCGGTAAGTGGTCCGCTGACGCGTGGCGGCGCGTCAGCGTTCGCCACGAAACCACACGGGTCACGTCTTGCCTGAGACGGAACTCGCCGCTTCGTCCGGCGAACTGGATGTCGACGAGCAACTCAGTTGAGACCCGGGTGAAAGAAAACGGTTTCCTTTCTCTAGATTTCGTCTGACATCTGACCGACAGGGGCGACTTTACAACCACCCCCGACGATGCCCTTGCATGCGCATCTCTGACGAGGACGGCGTTCGACAGGTGACGTTCGACCGACCGGAAGCGATGAACGCGATGACGACGGACATCGCCGCGGACCTCGCCGACGCCTTCGAATCGCTCGACGCCGACGAACACGACGCCTGTATCGTCACGGGAGAGGGGAAAGCGTTCTCCGCCGGCGGCGACATCCAGATGATGGCTGACCGCGACTGGAACGCCCAAGAGTCCTACGAGGTGATGACGACGACGTTCGGCCGCGTCGCCGAGGCAGCCATCGAGTCACCGGTACCCATCGTCGCGAAGGTCAACGGCGACGCCGTCGGCGCCGGGATGGCCGTCGTGCTCGTCTCGGACTTCGCCATCACCGTCGACTCCGCGCGCTTCGGCGCGGGGTTCGTCAAAGTCGGCCTCGTGCCCGACACCGGGGGTACGTTCCTCATGCCGCAACTCTTGGGTCTCCGGACGGCGAAAGACCTCGCCATCACGGGGCGTCTTGTCGACGCCGCGGAGGCGGCCGAGATGGGAATCGTGAACCGAACGGTGAGCGCCGAAGAACTCGACGGCGCCGTCGCCGAACTCGTCGAGACGCTGAAGAAGCGACCGACTCAGACCATCGGTCTCATCAAAGAGGGCATCCACGGCAACGCCGGACGCGGGTGGGAAGACGCCCTCGACCGCGAAGCGATGCTGCAGGCGCGTGCCTACGACACACCCGAACACGAGGAGGGCGTGAGCGCCTTCTTGGAGAAACGTGAGCCGGAGTTCTGAGAGCTAGAGTAGGTGGCCTTCGAAGACGGGGACGACGCGCCCGCCGACGCGGACGTCGACGTCGCCGTTTTCCTTCGTCGCTCGCAGGTGAAGCCGCGACGGTCGGCCCATCTCGTAGCCCTGTTCGACCTGTACGTCGATGTCGCGTGAGCCGAAGTACTCGTGTTCGACGAGGTACGCGGCGAGACAACCGTTCGACGACCCTGTTGCCGGGTCTTCGGGCACGCCTGCGGAGTCGGAGAACACGCGGACGTGCAGGTCGGTATCGTCGACCGCCTCGGTCGTGAATACGAGGATGTTTACGTTGCCGTAGGGGTCGACGATGTCTCTCTCGTACGGGCCGTGATTCGTCGACGCGCGTTCGGCGGCGTCGAGCGAGTCGAGTGGAACGACGAGCGTCGGCAGACCGGTCGAGACGAACTGGATGGGGAAATCTTCGTCGACGTCTCTCGCGTCGAGTCCGAGCACGCGAGCGGCGGTTTCGTGGTCGAGTTCGTCTTCGAACGTCGGCGGAATCTGACGCATCCAGTACTGTTCGTCGACTGCGTCCTCCTCGACCCACACCGGAATCTGCCCGACGCCGAGGTTGAGCGTCAGTTCGTCCGGTCGGTCCTCACAGACGAACTCTCGAATCACGGCCGCCGTACCGAGCGTCGGGTGACCCGCGAACGGAATCTCCTCGGCGGGGTCGAAGATCCGAACGTCGTAGCCGCCGTCACGTGGCTCTACTGACTCGATGAACGTCGCCTCCGAGAAGTTGGTCTCGCGGATAATCGCTTGCATCTCCTCGGTCGAGAGGTCGGCGGCGTCGTGGACGACGGCGAGTTGGTTACCCGCGTACTTCTCCTCGGCGAACACGTCGACGACGTGCATTCGGTTTCGGTGACTACTCATCGTCACTCACAACCCGAAGAACGTCTCCGCGTTCTCCCAGAGAATCTTTCGCTCGACCTCGTCGGAGAAGTCGGTGTACTCCTCGAACTGGTCGAGCCACTTCTCGGGGCGAATCATCGGGTAGTCCGTCCCGAACATCACCTTGTCCTTCAAGACCGTTCCGGCGTAGTGGAGCACTTGCTCGTCGATATATTTGGGAAGCCACCCCGAGAGGTCCATGTAGACGTTCCCTTTCTGCTGGCAGATGGCGAGTTGCTGTTTCTCCCACGGGAAGGCGGGATGGGCGATGAGTATCTGGAGGTCCGGATGCTCGGCGGCGACGTCGTCGATGAGCATCGGATTTCCGTACTTGATCTTCAATCCCCGGCCGCCCGGACTGCCCGCGCCGAGCGTCGAGTTGCCGCCGTGGAAGACGACGGGGACGCCGAGGTCCTCGATAGTGCTCCAGAGTTCGTCGTGTTCGGGAGCACTTGGGTCGAACCCTTGGGCAATCTGTTGGAACTTGAACCCCGAGAGGTCGAGGTCCTCGACGCAGCGTTGGGCCTCCTCGATACAGTCGTCTTTCAGCGGGTCGATGCCTCCGAACCCGATGAGGAAATCCGAGTAGTCGTCGCGGACTTCGGCGACGTAGTCGTTCGGAACCGGTGGGTTACCAGTGTTGGTCTCGGCGTCCCACCCGAGCATGACCGCACGCCCGATACCGGCGTCGTGGTACTCTTCGAGCATCGCGTCGTAGTCCCACGTGTAGATGTCGGTGCCGAACTTCTTCGCGGCGTCTTGCATCATCTCACCGCCCGCGTCCCTCAGGAACTCCGCGGTCGGTTGATGGGCGTGAGTGTCGATGGCGCGAGGTTCGTCCTCGGCTTCGAGGATGGGTATTCGTGGCATACGACCGGAAAGGGTTGGTGACGAGAAAAACGTATGCAGCGGCTTCGAGTACAGTGCTCGCGGGTGAGTTCTACAGGTCTGAGAGGCCGGCGGCGACGGCGTCGATCAGCAGGTTGCGCGTGTCGGGATAGAGGTCCTCGCCGATGTCGTCCTGATGCAGTGTGATGAACACCGCCGCGCGGATGACGCTCGCGACGACTGTCGGGTCCGTGTCGCCGATTTTTCCCTGCTCCTGCCAGCGTTCGACGTACGGGAGAATCTGTGCCAGTTCGTCCTCTCGCTCCGCTCGCTTCTCGGCTTCGGTACCGCGGGCGACGTACTCGTGTGCCGTCCCGTCGACGAGCACGTGTCGCAACAGCGGATTCGACTCGATTTCGTCGAGGAGGAGTCGCAAGAACTGACGAATCGCCTCCTCGGGGTCGTCCGTCGACTCGAAGGAGTTCGCCATGATGGGGCCGACTATCTCCTCGCTCTCGCGCTCTAGAATCTCCGCGTACAACTCCTCCTTGGAGTCGAAGAACTGGTAGAACGTGCTCGGCGCGATACCGACTGGCTCGGTGAGTTCGGCGATAGTCGTCTTCTTCAAGCCGTACTGGGTGAACAGCTCCTGACCCGTCTCTACCAAGCCATCTCGAATCCGGTCGCGTTCGTCGTCGGTGAACCCTCTCACACACCACTCATGAATCGGTGAACGCTTAATTTTTCGCTATTCATTCGCCGTGTTCGGTCGCCACAGACGCTCTACCAACCGAAAATGAAAATACGATATATTCATAGGTTCGCACACCGAGAGAGAACGTATGAGTCAGACGGACCACGTCGACACGTCCCCCGTCGACGCTGACACCGAGGCGAGAACGTCCCACGCCGACCCAGCGATTCGCGTCGACGGGTTGACCTACACGTATCCCGGTAGCGACGAACCCGCGGTGCGAGACATCAGCTTCGACGTCGCGGAGGGCGAGATATTCGGCTTCCTCGGGCCGAGTGGTGCCGGAAAGAGTACGACACAGAAGATTCTCGTCGGCCTCCTCGACGGGTACGAAGGGTCTGTGACAGTGTTTGGAACCGAAGTCGCCGACCACGGCGGCGACTACTACGAGCGCATCGGCATCTCGGCGGAGGCACCGAACCACTACCTCAAACTGACGGGACACGAGAACCTCGCGCTCTTCGCCTCGCTCTACGGTGGCGAGACTCGTGACCCGAAGGAACTGCTCGCGCTCGTCGGCCTCTCGGACGCCGCCGACCAACCGGTAAGAGCGTACTCGAAAGGGATGCGGATGCGACTGAACCTCGCGCGGTCGCTCCTGAACGACCCCGACCTACTGTTTCTCGACGAACCGACGAACGGGTTGGACCCGGGGAACGCCCGGAACGTGAAGGACATCGTCCGCGAGTTGCGCGACGCGGGGACGACGGTGTTCGTCACCACCCACGACATGAGCGTCGCCGACCAACTCTGTGACCGCGTGGCGTTCATGATAGACGGCGAGTTGCCCGTCGTCGACACGCCGAAGGCGTTGAAAGTGCGCCACGGACGCCGACGGGTTCGTGTCGAAGTTCGCCGAAACGGAGCGGTCGAGACGGCAGAGTTCGCGTTAGACGGTCTCGCAGACGACGCCGCGTTCGACGACCTGCTGGCCTCCGGAACCGTCGAGACGATTCACACCGAGGAGGCGACGCTGGAAGACGTCTTCTTGCGTGTCACCGGCGAGGAACTACGATGACGGCGACGAGTCGTCTCTCGTCAATGCTCCGCTGGGACGTCCAGTTGCAGATACGGTACGGCTTCTACGCGGTCTACGCCGTCCTCGTCGCTATCTACGTTCTCGGTCTGTGGCAACTCAGCCCCGAACTCACGCCGACGGCGCTGACGCTCGTCGTCTTCGGCGACCCGGCGTTCCTCGGGTTCTACTTCATCGCCGCCCTCGTCCTCTTCGAGAAGCGCGAGGGCGTCCTCGAAGCGTTCACAACCTCGCCGCTCCGCGGCGACGAGTATCTGCTCTCGAAAGCACTCTCACTCACGTTCTTGGCCGTCGTCGCCAGTCTGGCCATCGTCCTCCTCACCGTTGGCATCGAGTTCGCACTCGCACCGTTCCTCGCGGGTGTCGTGCTCACCTCGTTGCTCTTCGTCTTCGTCGGCTTCGTCGCCGTCGCTCGCTTCGACACGCTCAACGCCTACTTCATGACGTCGCTCGTCTACCTGTTCCCCACGGGACTGCCGTTTCTGGACTACTTCGGACTGGTCGAGAGTCCGCTGTTCTACCTGATTCCGACACAGGCCTCGCTCGTTCTCATCGGTGCGGCGTTCGAGCCAGTACCGACGTGGCAACTGGCGTACGGTGTCGGCTACCTCAGTGTCACGACTGTCGTCGCCGCCGCGTTCGCCCGACGAGCGTTCCAGCGTCACATCGTCCGTGGGCAGTCCAGTGCTACGTCGCGGACGGCCGTCCCGCGCAGTTCGACGGTGGGCGCTGGCCGAGAGTTCGGCCCCGTCGCGACGCTCGCACTCGCAGACCTGAAAAACTGGTTCCGCGACCCGCTTCTGGCGTTCATCGCCACCGTTCCGCTGCTCTACGCCGTCGTCGGACGCTTCCTCACGCCGTCTCTGGCGACGCTCCTCGGACCCACGTTCGACATCGTCCCCTACTACCCGCTCGTCGTCGCGATGTTTCTGTTCATCTCGCCGGTGGTTCTCGGCTTCGTCACCGGGTTCTTGATGCTCGAAGAGCGCGAGCAGAACGTCTTTGCGGCCCTCTGGACGACGCCGCTGTCCGGACGTGGCTACCTCCTCTATCGCGGCATCTCGGTGACGGCCGTCTCGTTCCTCCTGATGCTCGTCGTCGCCCCGCTCGTCGGCCTCGTGTCTGTTCCGCTCACGCTTCTCGTCTCCGTCTCGCTCGTCGGGTCGCTGTGGGCGTTCGGGTCGGCGCTCCTGCTCGCGACGTTCGCCAGTAACTCGGTCGAAGGCATCGCGGTGAGCAAGTTCATGGGAGTGACGGTGATGGTGCCGCTCGTCGCCATCGCCGTCGTCTCGACGCCGTGGGTCTATCTCGCGGGCGTTCTCCCACCGTTCTGGCCGCTCCGAGCGTTCGTTCTCGGTCTCGGTGGCGCATCGGCGACGACAGTCGCGCTCCACCTCGTGGTAGGAGTCGTGGCTCACGCCGTCGTCGTCGGTGCGTTCGTGCGAAAGATTCGGCCGTAGCGAGAGTAGACTATTCGTCGGCCGCGCGGGTCTTGACGAGGAACTTCATGTCGCCTTCGAGGACGACAGTCCCGTCTTGTTTCGTCGTCGTGCAGTCGATGACGACGAGTCCGGCGTCGTCACGGCTACTCAACTCTTTCTGCTCGGTGACGACCATCTCCTGTGTGATGGTGTCGCCGACGAAGACGGGGGCCGGGAGGTCCATGTAGTTCATCCCGAGGAAGGCGATGGCCGTGCGCTCGACGATGCCAGAGCGGTAGACGAACCCCGTCGCCTGCACGAACGTCATCGGGCCGTGGGCGATGCGCTGGCCGAACTGCGTGTCCTCGGCGTACTCCTTGTTCGTGTGGAGTTCGGTCCAGTCACCCGAGAGCGCAGAGTGCATGACGAAATCCGCTTCGGTGACGGTCCGACCGACGCTCTCGAACTCCGTCCCGACGGTGAAATCTTCGAAGTAGTGTGGCTCGTAACTGTAGGCCATGTCCTCCCTTCCCGTAACGATGGTAAAAAATTATGTCCTTTGTAGAGGTCACACAGTGGCGGTAACATTTAACACACGTCGTGCCAAACACCGGCACGATGTTAGAACGGCGCCCGTTCATGTGTCAAGAGTGTAACACCCGCGTGAGCTCGATGGCCTATCGGTCGTGTTGCCCCGACTGCGGTGGGGGACTCAAACCGACGCGGGCGAACGGCTGAACGAATCTCCGACGCCTCGGCAGTCTCTCCAGAGCGTAGCGTGTTCGAGTCTTCCGAGTCGTGAGAGGCGCCTGAGAGCTTCGAGAGCGTCCAGAGAGTGCGAGAAGTCGACGGGTTCGAGAAGGTAGGCGAGGTAGGCGAGTCCGGAGTGGTCTTATCGACGTGGTTCCTACGGCGAGACAGAGCGATGAGTGACGAACGAGGAGACGACGTCGGCGGTCCAGACCCGAGCGTGATTCGGTCGGTCGCCGTGACGGTCGACGACGTGGTGGCGGCCGTCGAGGCGGCCGAACGGGGACGGCCTCGACTCGTCCTCCGTATCACCCCGCCGTTCTACGGCCGGATGCGTGCCCGAATCCACCGCGAGGGTGGCGAGGGCGACTACGGTGACTACGAGGGAAACGTCGACGCCGACCCGATTCACCTCGCACCCGAGCGGTTTCTCGCTGCCGACGCTCCACCCTATCCCGACGTCGACGAGGTCGAAGACCGACTCCGCGAACGCGGCGAGTACGACGTCGAGACGCACCGGTCAGCGTACACGGAGGCCGTCGAATCGTGGCGAACTGCCGTCCGCGATGCGTTCGTCGACAGCGTCACTGTCGACACGGAGGCAGGGCCACACGAGATACTGGTGAAGCGACTCGGGTAGATGGAGAGCGATAGCGACTGCTCGTCGGGGTGAAAAACGTGAAAAGTCCGTCTAGTGCCGATGCTACAGGGTCCGGCCTTACAGCCGCTGAAGGTTCGTTGCGCGCGGGCCCTTGTCGGCCTGCTCGATATCGAACTCGACTTCCTGCCCTTCTTCGAGGTCTGGGCCGCCGACGTCTTCCATGTGGAAGAACACGTCCTCGTCTGCGTCCTCAGTCTCGATGAATCCGTATCCGCCTGTGTCGTTGAAGAAAGCGACAGTACCTTTTGCCATTCGCAATTACTCCACCACCTACTCTATCAGAAGAACCTATATACCTGTGGGTTCGGTTCGAAACACCAGAACGACCCGGAACGTTATACATCGGGGGTCGTACTCACCGCTATGACGTCGTGGAGAGGAGGCGGAAAGCGAGCCAGCGCCGGTGTCGGTATCGGCGTGTTACTCGGTGTCGCCGCCCTCCTCGTCGGTATCCACGCGTTTCTCCCCGCATCGCTACAGACTCGACTCGCGTTCGACCACGACGGACCGACGTTGCTCTCGCTTCTCACGGCCGCCTACGTTCACGTCGACGACGCCCACCTCTTCGGGAACCTCGTCGGCTACGTCGTCGTCGCGTCGGTCACCTACCTCCTCTGCCGCCAACTCGACCGCGAACGGTGGTTCTGGCTGACGACGGCACTCCTCCTCGTCGCGCTGCCGGTGCTCGTGAACCTCGCGAACTACCTCGCACTGGCGACGTGGTTCCCGTGGATGGAGCCAGTCAACCGAGGGTTCTCGGGGGTCGTCGCCGGCTTCGGCGGCTTTCTGCTCGTCACCGTCGTCGTCCTCGTCGCAGACGACTACGGACGCCCCGTCGCGGTGTACGTCACCGAAGCGACGCTCCTCTTCTTGCTCGCGGAGGTGACGCTCATCTACACGGGGACGCTCTCGCTGCTCGCTGCTGGTGTCGCCGTACTCGGCCTCACGACGGCGGTGATGGGCATCCGTCTCGAACGACGTCGCGGAACCGTGCCGACAGAGCGCTCGCGGCGGCAGGTGACCGTCGACGCGTTGTTCGTCGCCTCGCTCGTCGCACTCGTCGCCGTGCTCGTCTACGGGTTGTTCCCGACGACGCTCGTCGTCGACGGGCGCTTGACGAACGTGTTCGCCCACGGCGTCGGCTTCCTGTTCGGGGCGGCGCTCGCGACGGGGACTGCACTCCTCGAACGCGTGTGAGTCGGCGTCGGGTCTCTCACGAGTCTCTCCTGGCAGGCGAGCGTCGAACGGCTTTTGAGGAGACGACTGTTGGTGTCGTATATGGACAGTTACCGACGTGGGAAACAGGTCGAGCGAAACCGAACCCGGCCACGGGTCCGGTCGCTGTACCGGAACATCCTTCCCGTCATCTGGGTTATCGGGGCCGTCCTCGCCTTCCTCGTCCTCCCGTTCGGGTGGGACGCCACGTTCGCCGTCGTACTCGTCATGCACATCTTCTTCGCTGGCCTCGTCTACGCCGACATCAAGGGCCTCCGCCGGCAGGGACTCGACTGGGGGTTCACCCGTCACCTCTGGTTCGCTGCGGCGTTCACACTCCCTTTCGTCGCCCTGGCGTACTACCTCTACAGTGGACGGCGCATCGAGCGCGAGAACGAGCGTCGGAACCTGCGTGAGAAGCCGTCGGAGTCGGCCGAGTCACCCGAGTCGACCGACCCGAGTGATTCGGGCGAGACCACGGGGACCACCGAGTCGGCCGACTGACCACGAGATATATCACGAACGACCCGGAACGTCCGAACATGTCTCTTTCGACCGGCGGTGGTGACACCGCCTCGGACGTCTATCTCGTCGGTGCAGGGCAGTCTCCCTACGGTGCCTTCCCCGACGAGAGCTATCGGTCCCTCTTCCGAACTGCCTACGAATCCGCCGAGCAGAGCGCCGGCGGTGTCGACCCCGGCGACGTCGACGAGGCGTTCGTCGGTACCCTCGGCGTCGGCGGGCGGCAACTGGGTCTCGCTGGCCCGGCAGTCACCGAACACGTCGGCCTCCACGGCGTCCCCTGTACCCGTGTCGAGAACGCCTGTGCGGCCTCCGGGTACGCCCTCCGACAGGCCGTGATGGCCGTCAAGAGCGGGATGGCTGACCTCGTTCTCGCGGGGGGCGTCGAAGTGATGACCGACATGTCCACCGAGGCGACGAAGTACTGGCTCGGCGTCAGCGGCGAGACGGAGTGGGAGCGGATGGCCGGGACGACTTTTTCGGGAGTGTACGCCCAGATGGCCGATTCCTACCTCCGCGAGCACGACGTCTCCCGCGAGGCGCTCTCGCACGTCGCGGTCAAGAACCACGCGAACGGCGCGAAGAACCCGGATGCACACCTCCGGTTCACCTGCACCGTCGAAGACGCCGAGTCCGGCCCCGTCGTCGCCGACCCGCTCACACTGTATCACTGCTGTCCGACCTCCGACGGCGCGGCGGCGGTGTTCGTCGCCAGCGAAGCGGTGGCCCAATCGTTCGACGAGAAGGTCAAAATATCGGGTGTCGGTGCCGCGAGCGACCGTGTTGGCCTCTTTCAGCGCGACTCCTACACGTCGGTTCCGGCGTCGAAGCAGGCGGGCGAGGCGGCGTACGAGATGGCCGGAATCGGTCCAGCGAATCTCGACTTCGCAGAGGTCCACGACTGTTTCGCCATCGCCGAACTGCTCGCCTACGAGGACCTCGGCTTCTGTGAACGCGGTGAAGCGGGTGCCCTCGCGACGTCCGGTGCGACAGCCATCGACGGCGAGATGCCGGTGAACACGTCCGGCGGCCTCAAATCGAAGGGCCACCCGATCGGCGCGACCGGTGCTGGCCAAGCCGTCGAGGCGTTCAAGCAGTTGACGGGGAAGGCGGGAGCGCGCCAACTCGACGACCCACAGCGCGGTCTGACGCACAACGTCGGCGGCAGCGGCGGCGCGGCCGTCGTCCACGTCTTCGAGCGCGAGGACGCCGACCCAGTGGCAGACGACGAGAACACGGAGGTGGTGAGATGAGCGGCGAGAGCCAGTCTGTCGGCGTCGGTATCGTAGGTGCAGGTATCTACCTCCCGCGGTACCGCATCGACGCCGACGAGATTCGCGAAGCGTGGGGGCGGTTTCGGGCTTCAGGTGTTCGGTCGAAGGCCGTCGCCGCCGCCGACGAGGACAGTCTGACGATGGCCGCCGACGCGGCGACCCGAGCACTCAACGCCACTGAGGTCGAAGCGAGAGAGATTCGCTGTCTCGCGTTCGGGACGACGACGCCGCCGCTGGCCGAGGAGGACCCGACGCCGCGACTCGGCGAGTTCCTCGGCGTTCCGGCCGACGCGACGCGACGATTCCTGACGGGGAGCACACGCGCGGGGACGCAGGCACTGCTCACCGCTGTCGGGACGGGCGCACTCCCGGCGCTCGTCGTCGCCGCGGACTGCCCGCGCGGCGAACCAGACAGTCCAGAGGGACACGCCGCTGGTGCGGGTGCGGCGGCGTTCGTGCTGACGGAAGGTGGTGCAACGAGACTCGCCGAGCACGCAGAGTACGCCGTCGACTACCCGGGCACACGCTTCCGCGAAGTCGGGAGCGACCGAGTCGAAGGCCTCGGCGTGAGCGCCTACGACCGGCAGGCGTTCGTCGAGTGCGTCGGCGGGGCCGTCGGGGAACTCGGCGAAGACGCCGACCCGGACACCGTCGCGTTGCACGCACCGGACGGAAAGTTACCGTATCGAGCGACGAAGGTGCTCGGCGTCGACACCGACGCCATTGCTTCAGTTACGCCGGTCCACGAGTTCGGTGACCTCGGCGCGGCGAGTCCGCTCGTCGCACTGGCGACGGCCCTCGAAACTGGTCACGAGCGAATCCTGACCGTCGGCTACGGGAGCGGTTCCGGGGCGGACGCGCTGTTGTTCGACGGCGATTCGGCGGCAGTCGAGCGCTCCGAGGCGGAGAGCGAGCAAGTGACCTACGCCGAGTATCTGCGACTCCGGGGTGAACTCACAGGTGACCCACCCGCCGGTGGCGGCGCAGCCGTCTCGGTGCCGTCGTGGCGACGAACCCGTGAGGCTCGGTACCGACTCGTCGCCGGGCAGTGTCCCGAGTGTGACGCACTGACGTATCCACCAGAAGGTGCCTGTCGAGCGTGCCACACGCTCGGCGAATTCGAGCGTGTGGCGTTGCCACGGCGGGGGGAAGTAGAGACGGTGACGACCACCTCGCCGGGCGGCGCGCCGCCGGAGTTCGCACAGTTCGGTGCGCAGGGTGGCGACTTCGCGGTGGCAATCGTCGCTTTCGAGCGTGACGGCCAGCGAGTGAGTATGCCCGTCCAAGTCGTCGACACCGCCCCCGAGGCAGTCGCCGCGGGCGACACCGTCGAGGCGACGATTCGACGCATCTACACGCAGGAGGGTGTGACGCGGTACGGGACGAAGGTCCGGCTAGTAGGCGAGTAACTAAACTAGACGAACCGCGCGAGCGACTCGCCGCTCTCCAGTGCGAGTAGCCGACGCTTGAGGTCGGTGCCGCCTTCCGCGGAGAAGCCGCCGAGTCCGTCGGCGGCGACGACGCGATGGCAGGGGACGACGATGGGCACGGGGTTGGCTCCGCAGGCCTGTCCGACCGCCTGTGCGGAGGAGTCCAGTTCGGCAGCGAGGTCACCGTAGGTTCGCGTCTGGCCGTAGGGGATGGCAGCCATGAGTCGCATCACGTCGCCGACGAGTCCCTCTGGGTAGGAGACGGGGACGTCGAACTCGCGTCGCTCGCCGCGGCCGTAGGCGGCGAGTTGTGCTCGGAGCGTGTCCTCGTCGATATCGAGGTGCGACTCGTCGAGGCTCATCTCCGAGTCCAGTAGTTCGAAGCGCATGGAAGTGGCTACGAGACGAGCGGATATGTAACCATCCGCTTCGTCTACGTTCGCCGACGACTCGCAGGTTATCAGTCACCCGGTCAGTCGGTGGTCACAATGTGGCATCGGGCCGCGAGCGACCGACGTGGCAGAAGAAATGAGACGGGAAGTGGAGTCCTACGACTCTCGCTCAGGGAGCGGTTCGATACGGAACACGTAGTCGTCGTAGGCGGCTTCCAGCCGTGTCGGTCCTTCCTCTTCGGTGTGTTCGGCACAGAGGAGTGCGACGGCCTCGACGGGACTCTGGGTGGTCTCTTCGATGTACCGTTCGAGGACCGAAAACGCCGCAGACTCCTCACAGCCGCGACGGTGGCACTCGCGAGGCGCATCCGACTCGTCGTAGTCGAGATCGACGTCCTCCGCGGTGTCGAGGTCGGCCGGTTCGCCTTCGTCACCTCGGCTAACGGCTTCCTCCATGTCGCGGCGGTACTGACGGCGGACTTCGTTTCGTGCCTGTTCGACGCGCCCTCGCTTCGTGTCACCCATGGAGTGAGGAAAGAGCGAGAAGGGGATAACACTGTGGCCCGCGGCGTCGACCGAAGAGAATGATTTAATCGGGCGGAGAGTGGCGATTCCTCATGAACGTCTGTGTACTTGGTGCGGGGACGATGGGCCACGGCATCGCACAGGTCAGCGCGATGGGCGGCCACGACGTCGTGCTCCGCGACATCGACGAGGACATCGTCGAACGGGGTCTCGACCACGTACGAGAGAACCTCCAGGGCGGCGTCGACCGAGGGAAAGTAACCGAGGCTGAGCGCGACGCCACGCTCGAGCGTCTCAGCGGGACGACCGACCTCGAAACCGCCGTCGCCGACGCTGACCTCGTGGTAGAGGCGGTGCCGGAGAACGAGGAGTTGAAACGGGACGTGCTCTCGGAGGCCGAAGAGTACGTCTCCGCGGACTGCGTCGTCGCCAGCAACACCTCCTCTATCTCGGTGACGGGCATCGCGAGCGCACTCGACGACCCCACGCGAGCAATCGGTCTCCACTTCTTCAACCCGGTTCACATCATGGGGCTCGTCGAAGTCGTCGTCGCCGAACAGACGAGCGAGTCGACCCGGAAGTTCGCCGAGGAGTTCGTCGAAGGAGTCGGGAAGACGGCCGTCGTCGTCGAGGACTCGCCCGGATTCGCGAGTTCGCGACTCGGCGTCGCACTCGGCGTCGAAGCGATGCGGATGGTCCAAGAGGGCGTCGCCAGCGCCCGCGACATCGACGCGTCGATGGAACTCGGCTACAACCACCCGATGGGTCCCATCGAACTCGGTGACGTCGTCGGCCTCGACGTCCGACTGGGTATCCTCGAACATCTCCGAGAGGAACTGGGCGAGCGGTTCCGCCCGCCGACGATTCTGCGGAAGAAGGTCCGGGCAGGCAAACTGGGTAAGAAGTCGGGCGAGGGGTTCTACGTGTGGGAAGACGGCGAGATAGTCGGCGTCTCTGGAGAGGGTGACGACGAATGACCGACGACACGACGGGCGTCCTCAACGTCGCCGCCGACTGTGGTCTCGTCCGCGCCGAGGTGGGTGAGCGCGCCGAATACGTCGCCACCGTCACCATCGACCGGCCGGACGCGCGAAACGCGCTGAACGGCCAGATTCGCGAGGAACTGAAGGCAATCTTCGACGCCGTCGCCGACGACGACGCGGTTCGAGTGGTCGTCCTCACCGGGGCCGACGAGGCGAAGGCGTTCGTCGCCGGGGCCGACGTGAGAGAACTCCGCGAACGCGGCGTCGTCGAACAGCGCGAGGCCAGCGAGCGCCCGCGAGTGTACGAGGCCGTCGCCGACTGTCCGAAACCGGTTATCGCACGGGTGAACGGTCACGCCCTCGGCGGTGGCTGTGAACTCGCACAGGCCTGCGACGTACGCATCGCTCGCGAGGACGCCAAACTCGGGCAACCCGAGATAAACCTCGGCATCATCCCCGGGGGCGGCGGCACCCAGCGGTTGACCAGACTCGTCGGCCCGGGGCAGGCGATGCGCCTCGTGCTCTCGGGCGAGTTAATCGACGCGACGGAGGCGGCCGACATCGGCCTGGTCGAAGAGGCCGTGTCGCCGGGAGAACTGGACGAGCGAGTGGACGAACTGGCCGGGAAAATGGCCTCGAAGAGCCCGCTCGCACTGCAGCGCGCGAAGGAGGCCGTGAAGGCGGCGTCACGGCTGGACCTCGACGCCGGACTCGACTACGAGAAGGAACTGTTCGTCGGTCTCTTCGCGACCGAGGACAAAGACGAGGGCATCGACGCGTTCTTCGAGGACCGCGACCCCGAGTGGCGCGGGCGATAGCGTAGAGCGCGTAGGTTTTTCAGATGGGGCGGTGGAGCGAGAGATATGGGCGCAGGTGACGACGACGAACGAGTCGGGAACAGCGAGACGAGGGGTGGAGAGCGTCCGACACGCCCGAAAGTCGACGACTTACTGGACGAGTTGGAGGTGCTAGAGGCGAAAGTTCACGCACCAGAGGCCAAAGAGCAGTTAGCCGAGACGATTCGGCTGGCGCGACGACTCGATACACGTGGCCCGTTCGGTAACGTCGTCACCAGCTTCGACCGGACCGACGCCGCAGAGGCACTCGTCGGCAGCGTCGTCTTCGGGATTCCGATGCTCGTCGAAAGCGGGACCCTGGAAGTCGGGACGTTCGTCGCGAGCCACGTCGGCTATCTCCTCGGGACGCTCGCGTTCACCGTCGCACTCGTCTACGGGTTGCTCTACGTCGCCGACTTTCAGGAGGTCAAAATCGTCGACCCCGTCTTCGGACTGGTTCCCCGACGGATGGTCGGCGTGCTCACCATCTCTGTGGTGACGGCGACGATGCTGATGACCGCCTGGGGACGCGTCGACTGGTCGACACCGTGGTTGGCCGCCTGTCAGGTGAGCGTCTGCTTCGTGGCGATGGCAATCGGCGCAGCACTGGGTGACATCCTCCCCGGGACCTAACCGGGGGTCGTGTTCGACACACGCACCCGGACGGTTTATCAGGAAGACAGAACGTACGGGCACGTATGACCACACGCAGACGTCTTCTCGTGGGGCTTCCAGGCCTCCTGGCGCTCGGGAGTGGCTGTACCGGGATACTCGACGACGCGAAGTCGTGGGAGGCGAAACCGGCGAAGACGGACGCCGCATCGAGCGCCGGGTACCAGTTGGAGGGTGTCGAAGACCTGACCGTCGAACGCGAGTTCGCCGGACAGACGGTCACAGTCGTCAACAAGGTGGCGACGTACGAGAAGGCACTGTCGATTCCACTCCTCGGCGAGGCGAGACTCGGCGTCTTCGCGACCATCTCGACGCCCGCAATCGAGATTGCGAATCAGACGTTCAACCCGGTCGGGGACTACGACAACGACCGACTCGTCGGGATGCTCCAGAGCAACTACGAGGGAATCAGCGACGTTCGAGAAGTTTCCTCGCAGACCGTCACAGTCCTCGGAAGCGACACGGAAGTGACTAAGTACGCTGGAAAGGCGGCGTTCTCCGGGCAGCAACTCGACGTGAACATCCACGTCGGGAAAGTGCGCCACGAAGCCGATTTCGTCGTCTGCTTCGGCGTCTATCCGACGCAGTTGAACGAGGAGAACAACGTGTTGTCGATGATGGCGGCGGCGGTCCACCCGGCCTGAAGAGGCAAGCCCAACAACGCTTTTCACCCCGGGCCGCAAGCGCGGGGGTATGAACGCCGAACGCGTCGCTGGCGTCGTCCTCACCGTCCTCGGAGTCGTCGGCTACGTCGTCGGCGTCGCCGCTCCGTATCCCGGTCGAGCCTTCTCACTGACCGGCGTGATGGTCGGACTCACGCTCCTCGCAATCGGGTCCGGGGAGGAAGACCAGTGATAGAAGCGATGGTGTACACCGCAGAGAGCGTCGACCGCTACACCGACCTGGACCGAGCGAAACGTGCAGACGGGACGACGTGGGTGCGGGCAGAGTCGACCGATACAGAGGAACTCCAACGCGTCGCGGACGTGTTCGGCATCCACCCACTCTCGGTCGAAGACATCTACCGCGACATTCGGCCGAAGACCGAGCAGTTCCCCAACCACACGTTCGTGCTCGTCAAGACCGCCACACTGCGGCGAGGTGAGACGACGTTCGACGAGGAGATTCACACGCGACAGGTCGGTCTCTTTCTCGGTCCAGATTGGCTCGTGACGCTCGCCGTCGACGACGTCGAGGCCGTCCGGTCGGTCTGGAACAACATCGAAGACGGCGAGTCGCGGGCGCGTCGCTTCGGACCCGATTTCACAGCCTACCGTGTCGTCGACCGCATCGTCGACGGCTACTTCCTCCTCTTGGACGACGTCGAGACGACCATCGAAGCTATCGAAGACGGCATCCTCGGTGGTCCGGACCCGGACGTATTGGAAGCACTGAACGCCGTCCGACGAGATCTGCTCTCGTTTCGGAAGGTCGTGTGGCCGACGCGAGAGGCGGTGAACGTGCTCGCTCGTGGCGACCCGGACGAGGTTCGAGATACGACGGAGAAGTACTACCGCGACGTGTACGACCACCTCGTCCAGTTGGCAGATTTGACCGAGACGTACCGTGACCTCGCCAGAGGCGCTCGTGACATCTACCAGAACGCCGTCGCGCAGTCGACCAACGAGGTGATGAAGCGCCTGACCGTCGTCGCGACCATCATCCTCCCGCTGACGCTCGTCGTCGGTATCTTCGGGATGAACTTCTCGGGTGGTGCGTTCAACATGCCCGAACTCACGTGGGCGTACGGCTATCCGGCGGTGATGCTTGGGATGGCCGCCGTCTCGTTCGTTCTCCTCGCCTACTTCCGACGAGAGGGGTGGCTCTGAGGAATTCTAAAGAAAGGCTTATATTCTTAAAACACAGCCGAACGGCGGAACAGTTAATACCGTACCCCACAGCCAAAGTAGAGTCAGATTTGGGAGTAAATTGGGCCAGAATGGGCGCTATCGCTTGGTTTCGAGATATGCACAGCACCGATAACTTTATATAGTTTTCGTGCTTACTATGTGTAAGGACGCTACCCCCGGAAGTTCTCTCTTCTTTCCCTTCCTCGAGAGGTCGCCGTCCGCCCACCCATCATGAGCGAAACGAACATCAGACGACACAAGACCCGCACCAGCACCTCCGAAACGGAGCGAACGCAGACAGAGTCGGTACGAACCTGTCCCGAGTGTGACGGCCGTCTCCTCACCGACGAAGAGCACGGAGAACTGGTCTGCGGTGACTGCGGTCTCGTCGTCGAAGAGGCCAACGTCGACCGCGGTCCGGAGTGGCGCGCATTCGATAGCGCCGAACGTGACTCGAAGTCCCGCGTCGGTGCGCCGACGACGAAGATGATGCACGACAAGGGGCTATCGACCAACATCGGCTGGCAGGACAAAGACGCCTACGGCAAGACGCTGTCGTCGCGACAGCGCCAGCAGATGCAGCGCCTCCGCACCTGGAACGAGCGGTTCCGCACCCGCGACTCCAAAGAGCGCAACCTGAAGCAGGCGCTCGGCGAAATCGACCGCATGGCGAGCGCACTGGGCCTCCCACAGGCCGTCCGTGAGACGGCGTCGGTCATCTACCGCCGCGCACTGGCCGAAGACCTCCTCCCCGGCCGCTCCATCGAAGGTGTCGCGACCGCCGCTCTCTACGCGTCGGCTCGACAGGCCGGCACGCCGCGGAGCCTCGACGAGATTGCGAGCGTCTCTCGCGTCGACAAGATGGAACTGACTCGGACGTACCGCTACGTCGTCCGCGAACTCAAACTGGAGATTCAGCCCGCTGACCCGGAACAGTACGTTCCGCGGTTCGCCAGTGACCTCGGTCTCTCTGACGAGGCCGAACGTCGAGCACGCGAACTGCTCCGCACGGCCAAAGAAGCCGGCATCCACAGCGGAAAGTCGCCGGTCGGCCTCGCGGCCGCCGCCGTCTACGCCGCTGCACTGTTGACCAACGAGAAGGTCACGCAGAGTCAGGTGTCGAGCGTCGCCAACATCAGCGAAGTCACCATCCGCAACCGATACAAAGAGCTTCTCGAAGCCGCAAACATCGGTCTGTTCGCCTGATTGGGTGACGCGGACGGCAGTCCGTCCAACGTTTTTCCGGTATTTCGCCGAGTAGAGCGCCAGCGGTACGCCCGTATAACAGTCTGTTGGCGCGCAAACGTTTATTGAGTCGGCAGACGCACTGTGTGTATGGTCGAAGCGTTTGTCCGTCTTCTGTGCCCGGAGTGTACGAAGGAGTGGGAGTCGACTCCCACCAACCTGCCAGAGACCCGTCAGAACTTCAGCTGTCCGAACTGTCACGCGACACGTCGGCTGACGGAGTTCATGCGGACAGAACGCGACCTCGAAATCGTGCGTCAGTTCGAGTGACGAACTGAAGGCGTCGCCGTCGCTTACGAGTCGGGAACCGACGACAGCGCACCACAGGCGTCGCACTTCAGGACGGTCGCTCCCTGTTCGTCGACGAGTCTCGTATCCGGGAGTCCACACTCCGAACAGCGGACGAACTTCGCGACGTAGCTTTCGAGTGCGTCGGCGACGCGTCGCTGTTTGAACTCACCAGTGAATCGTGCGCGCCCTCTGTCGTCGAGGTGCGCGCTCGTCCCGAGTTCCGACTGGAGAAACCGGAGGAGATGACTGTCGTCGCGGCCGAGTCGGTCGGTCGTCGACTGGAAGTTCTCGTAGATGGTGGCGTTCCCTTCCGAGCGAACCTCCGGGTCGGGGACCTCGAAGCGACTTCCAGTGTCCTGGACGTCTGGTGTCTCTTCCAGGGCGCGGTCGAGATGGTCTTCGTAGCCCATACAGTCAGTACCGACTTCGGAGCCAAAAAACGTTCAGAACCATTGAAGTCTCAGCGGCGATATCTGCCGTTTTTCAGGGTTCTGACGGGGTCGTGTGCTAACGAGGCTCAAGATAATAATATAACCCTCCAGCGGTAACTTCGCGTTGCTCATGAAGAAGCAGGAGCTCATCCACCTTCACGGCCTGCTTGCAGAGGTACAGAACCAGTGCGAAAAATGGGAGGGGAACGAATTCCCAATGACCCAGTATGAAGAACTCGGCGTGCGACCAACATCAATACACAAATCAAAGACGGACCACAAAGCCGCTGTTTTTAAACTCGCCAAAGGAATCACGAAGTCGGTAGACGAACCCGAAGTCGAACCACTGGCACCCAAAGCCGACTAATTCGACATCTGTCCCCGCTACGTCTCACACCACTGAGCGGTTGCGCTCTACTTTGCTCCGCCGTCGCCCTCTTCACCACTGCCGTCGGCCTCGACGCCCGTTTCGGTCTCTTCGCCCGGAAGAACTTCGACGGAGAGGACTTTCAGCGGAATGTGTTCGAGCCGTTTTCCGATCTCCTTGCGAGCGATACGTCTCGCGTGTTCCTCACGTTCGACGTTGAACACAGTCATCTCTAGTTCGAGTGCGACGAGCGCTTCGTCTGCTGCGATGAACGCCGGAGAGAGTTCCTCGCCCGACGGTGACTCGCGGTGGCCCATGCTGATTTCGACGTAGTTGAGGTCAGGGTTCAACATCTCACCTGTCTTCGAGATAGCGATTCGGACCGCTTCGTCGGTGGTTTCGACGTCGTAGACGGGTACTGCTGCTTCGACGACGACACAACAATCCATGTATAATGTTTGTTCATCATCGTCTAAGAAGCTTCGGCCGGAGTGAGAAGGGTGGTCGAACCGGTCACTAACGATTTCCGACGAGAGCGTGTGGTTCCGCTACATGAGTGAATACGGTTCGGAACCGGGGACGTACACGCTCGTCGCCGAACTACCGGAGACGACGAGACTCGACGTAGGGGCACTCGGCCGCGTCGAGTTGCCTGCTGGTGGGTACGCCTACACTGGGAGTGCGTTCGGTCCGGGTGGACTGTCACGCGTCGAGAGACATCGCCGCGTCGCCGCGGGCGAACACGACGTTCGCCACTGGCACATCGACTCGCTACTCGGCCACCCTTCGGTTTCGATAACCAGTGTCGTCGTGACGCGAGAGACCGATATCGAGTGTGTCGTCGCGTCGGCACTCGAGAGCGGTCCCGTCGACGGCTTCGGGTCGTCAGACTGCACGTGTCTCTCCCACCTCTCGTTCCGCCCGTCGGTCGAAGAACTCGAAGCGGACGTACGGGACGCTCACAGGCGAAATCGATGAGTCGATGAGAGAGATGAGGGGAAACCCCTCGCGGCGGACCAGTCCGGGCAAGACCAGTCCACCGATGAAGATAGCGAAGGGAAGCGTTCTTCCCACGACGGTCCCGTCGATCCGGGCAGAAACGACAGGACCGTGTTCGCTGCCGGTGTTTGTCAGAGGCACCCCGGCGTCTCTGTCTACAGAGTGTTCCATCTTTACTTCACGGCTCGGCGAGATTCGTCATCGGATGAATCCTATTATTAAAACGCTGTGGTCATTTATATTGTATACGCGCATCCGAACCCTTATAGTCGCAGTGCCGACTAAATTAGCCGATGGCACGACCGGACCCCACTGAGGTGATGGCTGTCGTCGCACGCCGGGGAACGGTGCTGCGGGCAGTCGACACGGAGGGGGTCCCGAAACGTGATCTCGTCGAGGCGTTGTCCGTCTCACGGTCGACGATTGACCGAGCGGTTCGCGAACTGGAGGCAATCGGCTTCATCGAACGACAAGACGACGGGAGGTACTGTCGGACTCTTCCGGGCGAACTCGCACTTTCCGAATACGACCAGTTCGCGAGTCGAATGGACGGACTCGTCACGGGCGTCGACATCGTCTCGTTACTACCAGCAGATACTCCGTTCGATACGTGCGTCCTCGAAGACGCGACCATCGTCGCCGCCGAGCGACACTCACCGCTCGTCCCGGTCGAGTCGCTGAGTGATTTGGTGAACCGAGCCAACGAGGTGGACGCAATCGCTCCGGCAGTACTTCCACAACAGGTCGAGGTCTACCACGCGAAACTCGTCGAGGGAACACTCGATGCACGACTCGTCGTCACCGACGTCGTCGTCGAACGGTTGGTGAGCGCCTACGGGGTAGAGCTCAGAGAGTCACTCGCCACCGGCCGGTTGTCAGTTCGCCAGACCGGTAGGTCGATACCGTACAGCCTCGTCGTCGCAGAGACAGACGAAGGTACGGAGATGGGACTGTTGATATACGCCGACAGCGGCGTTCAAGGATTCATCGGGAACGATACACCCGGTGCGGTCGAGTGGGCGCGAGGCGTCTTCGACAAGTACTGGAACGCTTCGACGCCCCTCCCTGAGGCGTAGGAGACAACAGATAGCTATTCACACCCGCAGTGACACGAGCTACTATGTTCTCCCCGATGCCGTATCTGGAGTGGATCGAGGGACGACCCGAGGAGGCGAGCTACGACCTCGGGTCGAGCGATCTCCGTCGAAGAACTCCGACAGACGACGTCGTCCCCGAGCAACTCGTCGACCTTCCGAATCCGACCGACGGGACGACGCTCCGAGCACAGATCGCTGCGACGTACGGGGTCGAAGAAACGGAAGTTCTCGTCACCGCCGGTGCGACACACGCGAACTTTCTCACGGCGGCGACGGTGCTCGGCCTCGGCGAGACAGACGAAGGCGAAGGCGAAGAACCACCCGAACAGCAGATACTCGTGGAGAAGCCGGGATACCAACCGCTCGTAGCGACACCCGAAGCAGTCGGTGCCCGTGTCGACCGATTCCTTCGCCTCGCCGAAGACGACTACGCACTCGACCCGTCACGCGTCGCTAACGCCGCGAGTGACAACCTATCGCTCGTGACGGTGACGAACCGGCACAACCCGACCGGTCGGTTGACCGACCGCAAGTCGCTTGCCGCCGTCGCACGGGCCGCTGCAGATGCCGGTGGGTATCTCCTCGTCGACGAAGTCTACGCACCGTACGTCGAGACGGCGACGAACGGCCAGGCGTTCGGTGGTGTGACGGCCGCAGGGCTACCGAACACGATAGTCACCGGGTCGCTCACGAAGTTCCACGGACTCGGCGGACTTCGCATCGGTTGGCTCATTGGCCCCGAGTCGTTCGTTCGACGTGCGAAGGCGACGACGATGCACGTCCCGGCCGTCGCCCAACCGAGTCGAGCCCTCGCTCGACGGGCGCTGCACAACGACGAGACGCTCGTCGCGGACTCACGGTCGCTCCTCCGAGAGAATCACGAGCGGTTGACGACGTTCGTCGAGGAACGGACAGATCTCTCGGGAGCCGTTTACGAAGGAAGCAGTTTCGCACTCTTGTCTCACGACACTGCCGACGGCGACACCGTCGCCGAGAGAGCCTGGGAAGAGGGAGTGTTGGTCGTTCCAGGACGCTTCTTCGACCAAGGAGAGTCGTTCCGTCTCTCACTCGGTCGGTCACCGGAGGAGATAGACGAGGGGCTGTCGGTGCTCGGTGACGTGTTAGCGTCGCTGTAGCGGCGGCATCGCTCCTTGGACGCTGAAACAGTGTGCAGACAGACGACGCACGATGTTACGGCAGTAGTCACGAAGTAGTGCGCCGTACTCCCGCAGACCACTCCGTGCCGATGGTCAGGTCACAGCGAGAGTGGCCGCGTAATGGGTAGTAAACCCTCGGCGCGCCGGCGGTGACTGGGCTATCGAATCGCGGCTTCGAACCGCTCGATGGGGTGCGGCGGGTCGCTCGTCTGTCCCGTCTTCTCAGCCAGTTGTGACCGACAGGACGCGCCGGGGGCGACGACTTCGTCGCCGTCGCTGGCGTCGACTTGGTCGTAGAGCAGTCGACCGATAGCTTTGCTCATCGAGAGATGTTCGGCCTCGTAGCCGAACGACCCGGCCATCCCGCAACACGTCGAATCGAGCGGGGTGACGTCGTAGCCAGCACGGCGGAGGGCACCGACCGCGTGGTGGTCTTTCCGCGTCGACTTCTGGTGACAGTGACCGTGATAGATGAGCGACTCGTCGGTGTCGCGGAACGTCAGTTCTTCGTCGAGTCGGAACGTGTCGATGTACTCCATGACGCCGTAGCTGTTGGCGGCGACTTCGGCCACGTTCGCCCCCGAGAGTAGGTCGAGGTAGTCGAGTTGGAACATCACCGCGTCGGAGGGTTCGACGACGACGACGTCCCAGTCTTCGCGAATCTGCGGGGCGAGGACCTCGACGTTCTGTTTCGCCTCCTCGCGAGCCTTGTCGAGCATCCCCTTCGAGTGCGCCGGACGGCCGCTGCTGGCGACGCCGTCGGGGATACGGATGTGGGCGCCTGCGGCTTCCAGCGCTCTGACGGCGGCCTTGCCCGCCTCGGGGTGGTTGTAGTTGGTGTAGGTGTCGGGGAAGAGGAGGACAAAACGTGTCGCCTCCGACCTACTCACCTTCGCCCCGCCGCGGTCGTCGAACCAGTCTTCCAGCGTCTCACGGTGGAACGTCGGTAGTTCTCGGTCCTTGGCGATACCGAGCGTCGACTCCATCAGTGAGCGGACGCCGGGAACTTTCGTCGCCCAGTTCGACACCGGCGCGAACGCAGAGCCGAGTTTGGAGAAGGTGTCGATGTTGGCGAAGACGTAGTCGCGGAGACTGGTGCCGTTGCGCTGGTGGTAGGCGTGCGTCACCTCGGCTTTCATCTTCGCCATGTCGACCTCGCTGGGACAGTCCATCGTACAGCCTTTACAGCCGACACAGAGGTCCAGTACCTCGTGGACGAACTCGTCCGTGAACTGCTCGCCCTCCGAGAGGTCACCACTCATCGCCTGCCGGAGCATGTTGGCTCGTCCCCGGGTCGCCTGAATCTCCTCTTCGGCGGCGCGGAAGGTCGGACACATCACACCGCCAGTCGTCTCCTGCGGACCGCGACAGCCCGCACAGCCGTGACAGAGTTCGACCATCCCCTGAAAGCCGTTCTCGTTCTCCCAGTTGAGCGTCGGTTCGAACCCGGCATCGAACTCGTACTCCGGGGAGAACCGGAGGTGTTCGGTCATGTCGTGTGCGGGTTTCGCGTTGCCGTCGCCCGCGTCGAGTTCGTCGTCGCTCAGCCCGCAGATGTTCCCCGGGTTCAGTAACCAGTCGGGGTCGAACGCGGTCTTCAGGTCGCGAAACGCCCACCAGAGGTCGTCGCCGTACAGCTTTCGGTTCCACTGGGTTCGGGCGCGGCCGTCGCCGTGCTCGCCGGACACCGACCCGCCGTACTCTACGACGAGGTCCGTCGCCGCGTCGGCGATGGCCTCGAACGTCTCCAGTCCGTCGACCGTCTTCGTGTTGACCAGCGGACGGATGTGGAGTACACCCGGACCGGCGTGGGCGTAGTACGAGGCGAACGTGTCGTGTTCGTCGAGGATAGCCTGGAAGTCGGCGACGTACGCCGGGAGGTTCTCCGCCGGGATGGCCGTGTCCTCGATGTAGGCGATGTGTTTGTCGTCCGTCGTCCGGGAGAGCAAGATTGGCAGCCCCGACTTCCGCATCTTCCAGAACTTCGCGCGGGTGTCGGCGTCGTGCGCTTCCATCGCCTTGACCGCGTACTGGTCTTTCTCCGTCCTGACGCGGGTCTCGCTCGGGTCGACTTCGGTTATCTCGCCCGGCACTCGGTCCGCGACGAGGTCTGCGACCTGCTGACGCCCGTGGTCGTCGTCCTCGGCGTAGAACTCGACGAGCAGTACGGAGTCTGTCCCCTCCGGTAACATCCCGACGACGTCGCTGAACTCCGAGGTCTGTCGAGCGAGGTCCAAGAGAACGTCGTCCATCACCTCGACTGCCGCGGGGTCGTGTTCGAGGATGGGTTCGACGTCCTCCATCGCGTCGAGGACGTCGTCGTAGGTGAGTAGCGCGACGGAAGCCGTGTTCGGAATCGGTTCGAGCGACACCGTCGCCTCGGTGACGATACCGAGCGTCCCTTCGCTCCCGGCGAGCAGACGCGCGAGGTTGACGGTTCCCGGTTCGTTGTCGGGGTCGAGACCCTTGTCGTCCGGCGTCCGTCGCTCACCGCGGTACTCGTCGAGGAGCATGTCGAGGTTGTAGCCCGAGACGTTCCGCTTCAGGTCGGGGTAACGGGCGTCTATCTCGTCGGCCTCTTCGTCCAGGATGCGGACGACTTCGGCGTAGATTCGTGGGAGCAAGTCGTCAGAATCGGCGTCGGCGTCTTCGCGCAACTCGTCGACCGAAATCTCGCCGAGACGAGTGACCGTTCCATCGGCGAGGACGACTTCGGCCGATTCGAGGTAGTAGTCGGTCTTGCCGTACTTCAGCGAGTGTGACCCGGTGGAGTTGTTGCCAATCGCTCCGCCGAGTGCGGACTTGTCGCCCCACGCCGGGTCGGGGGCAAACTTCAAGCCGTGCGGTTCCAGCGTCGCGTTGAGGTCACCGAGTCGGATACCGGCCTGTGCGCGGGCCGTCTCCGACCCCACGTCGACGTCGACGACGTCGCTCATCTCGGGCATGAAGTCGAGGACGACTGCCTTGTTGACCGTCTGTCCGGCGAGACTCGTGCCGCCGCCTCGCGGGAGCACCGGAATCTCGCGTCGAGCGCAGTACTGCATCACGGCGGCGACGTCCGCCGTCGATTCCGGCATGACGACGCCGATGGGCGTCTGCTCGTAGGCGCTCGCGTCCGTGGCATAGAGTTCTCGCGAGTACGAGTCGAACCGGACCTCGCCGTCGACGAGCGATTCGAGGTCGTCGACGAGGCCCGGTCGAGCGACGTCGCCGCTCGTGTAGTCGTAGTTCCCCTCTGTAGCGGGGTCTCCGTGAGTGTGTTCTGAAGGGTGAGATGCCATTTTGTGAGTCCTTGGTGTGTCTGTGTATAAAAACCGGGTACTACTGCAACCCGTGCGGGTGTTCGGCGGACGATTCGGATAGCCGTCGGCGACGTGCAGCCAGCAGTATCAGAACGTCCCCGGGAAGAGGACGTAACTGAACAGCAGCGTCAGGATGCCCGTCGCCGTCGCGTAGTAGACGAGTGGGATGAGTTCCAGTCGGATGACGCGGCCTTCCTCGCCGACGAGACCGACGACGGCGAGGGCGGCGACGACGTTGTGAACGGCGATGAGATTCCCGATAGCTCCGCCGACCGCCTGCGCGCCGAGCATGATGGTCTTCGACGTGCCAATCTGCTCTGCGACGCCGTACTGGAACGTGCCGAACAGGATGTCCGACACCGTGTTCGACCCAGCGAGGAACGCGCCGAACGCGCCCACGTAGGCCGCGAAGAACGGGTAGATGCCGCCCGCGATATCTGCCATCCCCTCCGAGAGGACGATGAGCATACTGTCCGTATTGGTCGCCGCACCCGACTGGAGCATGATTTGCACCGTCGCGACCGCGAACAGTAGGGCGACGACGGCCGGAGCGACTTTCTCGATGGTCTCGGCCCACGACGCTTTGATCTCCGCACCGCTCATTCCGTGGAGCGGAATCGTCATCAGGTGGACGGCGACGAACACCGCACCGGGGAGGTAGAGCAGTGCGAAGTCGTTGGTGAGGCCCGTGCCGAGGATGCTCTCACCGGCGAACGGCAGTTCGCTCCACGTGATAGTGAAGAACTCTGCGGTGACGAACGCGTTCACCGGGTCGACGACGCGGGTGACGACGAGCAGCAGCGCGACGAGCGCGTACGGCATCCACGCCTTCCAGAGCGGCATCGTGTTCAGGGAGGACGGCATACCGGACTGGACGGAACCACCGTCGGCGGCGACGGCGACGTCGTCGCTCGTAGACTCGCCCGGTTCGATGTCACCCACCCAGTGGTCGGGCCACGTCGACTCCGGCGCGAAGTCCCACTCCTCGTCGGGGTGGAAGAACCCGGCCTTCAGCGCACCGACCGTCGCGGCCAGTCCGATCATCGACCCGAGCAGGCCCGGGAACTCCGGCCCGAGGAAGTAGGCGGTGAGGAAGTACGGTATCGAGAACGACGCCCACGCAAACAGCGTGAGCGGCAGCACTTCGAGCGCCGGTTTGATAGAGCGCTCCTCACCGAAGAAACGCGTCATCATGGCGACGCCGATGAACGGCAGGGCGACGCCGACGATGACGTGGAAACTCGCCGCGAAGACGGCGATTTCGGTCACCCACGCGGCGATGGAGGCGAATGGGCCGTTGGCGACGACGTCGGTGGTGATGGACTCGACGCTCTCGAAGATGTCTATCATCCCGATGATGAGCGGTGTGCCGACTGCGCCGAACGTGATGGCCATCAGGTTGCCCGTGAGTGCGACGACGACGGCCGCCATCGGCGGGAAGCCGAGACCGACGAGCAGCGGACCGACGATGGCCGCGGGCGTCCCGAATCCGGCGGCGGACTCGATGAACGACCCCATGAGGAACACGAGCAGGACGACCTGCACGCGACGGTCCTCACTGATGGAGGCGAACCCGGCGTTGATAGCGTCGAACGCGCCGGTTTGTTTGAGCGTGTAGAGGAGCAGTATCGCCCCGAAGACGATGTACAGAATGTTCGCGGCGGTGATGAACCCGTTTATCGTCGAAGCGACGATCCATTGGGCGTTCATTCCCCACCCGACGACGCCTGCGACGATTGCGACCAGCCACGCTACCGGCATCGCTCGCGTGGCGGGCCAGTAGAGACCGACCATCAGGACGGCGATGGTGGCGAGTGGGAGCAACGCGATAGTCGCGTCGACGAGACTAACCATCGGTCACCTCCGTGGTTCCAGTGGTCTTCCTGTCTCGCTGCCCGTCTATGTGTGAGCGCCGACTCCCGCGTGCTGTGTGCGTCGCGGGCGACGGTACCGTGCCAGCTTCATGCCTGATTCGGTGTGGCATGAGCGCAACTCTACAAAGGCGATGATAAATAAGCATCGTTCGTTTCAGTTCGTGATAGATTTCGAAGACGGGTACACTCGTGTGTAGCACTCCAGTAAACACGTGTGCATCGGTTACATCGCCGTTTCAGACTACGATGTGGCGTCTTTCGATTTCGGCTGTTCGACGGTGACACGGACCGCGCCGCGCCACGTAATACGAGTGTAGAGGAGTTAGCGAGCGACGAACGGGAAGTCCACACGAATGAACAGGGAATGTACTCGTGTGCATAGGCTTATCACGGCTCAGACGGTGACTTATCGCATGGACGAGACGGCGCGCGACCGGACGCGAGACGAACACGGGCAGTACGCCGACCGGATTCCGCCCGAGTCAGTCGTCGACGTGTTCGAGGCACGTGAGGACCGCGCGCGCCCGCTCACCGCGAGCGACGTGATGGACGCTCTCGACTGCTCGCGACGGACCGCGCACAACAAACTCAACGCGCTGGTCGAGCGGGGGACACTCGACACTCGAAAGGTCGGCGCGCGCAGTCGCGTCTGGTGGGTTCCCATCGAACGCCCGGCGGGCGTCGGCGACGAGTCGAATCGGTCCGACGCCGTCTCCACCGCGATCCGAACGGCCACGTTACCTGGAAGCGGGCCGACACTCGAAGCCCGTCGAGAAGCGCTCTCGGCAGCCTACGACTATCTCACCGAACACCCCGAGGCGACGAAGGCGGACTTCCTTCGCGACGTTTACCATGACCACACCGCCGGCTACGAGTCTGCCGAAGGTTGGTGGAACGCGATTCAACCCGCACTCAAAGGACTCCCCGGTGTCGACCCGCCGGAGGAACGCGGTCACCTCTGGCACTTCCTCGGTGGCGACTGACAGCTAATCACGGGGGTTTATCATGCGATAGCACCCCGCGTCAACTAGTGGCAACGAGGAGACAGCGACGGCCAGGCGATGGCCTCGGAGGACACACGGAGAGTGGGAAGCGATGACACTCGATGACTCCGACGCGCCGACGGTGGAGGACGGAGCGGCCGACGCTGGTGAGGCGGATGCGGAGAGCGAAGCGAACAGAGACAGCGAGAAACGAGTGTACGCCTCGGAGGCAGAGGCGCGCCAGTACCGCGGGACGTGGTATCTCCCGCTCCCGTACGACCAGTTGAAAGAAGCCCCCGAGTCCGACGACTACCCGGAACGCGGTGACGGCGGTGCGTTCCGTCTCACCGACCTGCCGCGCGTCCCGCGCGTGCGGCACATTCTCGGACCGAGCGCCATCATGCTCGGCGCATCGTTGGGCAGCGGCGAGACGCTCTTCTGGCCCGTCCTCGTCGCCCAACACGGCTGGGCCGTCTACTGGGCGTTCGTCGTCGGCGTGTTCACACAGTTCTTCATCAACACCGAACTTCAACGGTGGACCGTCGCCACCGGCGAGAGTATCTTCCGGTCGATGGCTCGCATCCACCGCGGGTGGCCGACGCTGTTTCTCCTCTTCGGGTTCGCCAGCCTCGGGTGGCCGGGGTGGGCTGCCGGGGCGGCGCAAGTGGCGACGACGGCACTCGGACTCGACGGCGTGAGCGTCGGTGCGTTCGGTCTCACGCTACCGAGTTGGAAGCTCCTCGCTATCGGACTGATGCTTCTCATCTGGCTCTCGTATCAGATTTCGTCAGTCATGTACAACGCCGTCGAGGCGTTTCAGGTCGGGTTGCTGTTCATCGCCACCGGGACAGCAGTCGTGTTGGTGCTCTACGCTGGCTCTCTCGGCGAGTTGACGAACCTCTCTGCGGCGGTTGTCAACGTCGGCCGACTTCCCGAAGGAATGGACATCGCCGTCTTCCTCGGCGGGTTAGCGTTCGCCGGGGCCGGTGGCTACCTCAACCTCTCACAGAGTCTGTGGGTCCGCGAGAAGGGATACGGGATGGGAAACTACCAGGGCCGAGTGAAGAACCCGCTCATCGGTGACGACCCGGAGCCTATCGAGCGGGACGGGTTCACCTTCCGACCGACGGAGTTGAACGTCCGTCGCTGGCGTGGCTGGTGGCGCGCCGTCCAGTTGGAGCACTTCTTCACGTTCGTCGTCGGCCTCCTGTTCGTCGCGACGATTCTCATGAGCGTGTCGAGCAAGTACGCACCCGGGACGACGACGGACGCCATCGGGATGTGGCTCACCGAGATTGCGCCCGCCCTCGGCGGCGTCGGCGCGTTGTTGGTCTTCGTCGTCCTCTTCGTCGCCCTGTTCACGACGGAGTACGCCATCGTCGAGTCGTTCGTGCGCAACAGCGCCGACGCGATGTACGAGGTGTTCGGTCGCGACGCCGGGTGGGACCTCTCACAGATATTCTGGCGACTCCTGACCGTCTTCACGGCGTGGGGCGTGCTCATCATCCTGCTCTTTACGACACCGTTCGAGGGCCAAGAGCCGTTCTTCTTCCTCGTCGTCGGCGCGGCGCTGTCGGGCGTGATGATGTGGCCCTACACGGCGTTGACGCTCGTTATCAACACGACGCGTCTGCCCGAACACCTCCAACCGGGGTGGCTCCGCGTCGTCGCCATGTGGTGGGCCTCGGGCTTCTACGGCTACTTCAGCGTCCTCCTCGTCGGACAGACCTTGGCGACGTGGACGGGCGAGACGTTCCGCACCACCGCAGGCGTCGTCGGGAGTGGACCAGGCGGGTACGTCCTCTGGACCATCTTCTTCCTCGTGCAGACGTACGCCGTCGTCCGGTCGATACAGGGGAAGCGACGGGCCGCCGGAACGGTCGACGCGGCCGACGGCCGTGACCGACTGTTCTCCTGAGTTCTTGAGGAGGCGGCCAACATCGGGCGAAGGCAAAGACCAATACCTCGGTTGCGACAAGGTGACATATGGCAACTGGTACGGTGTCAACCTTCGAGGACTCCCTCGAACGACTGGATGTGGGGTGGACACGGACGTCGCCCGAAGCAGTCGAATCGACGCTCGCAGAGTTGATACGTGGACCGGCAGTCGGCGTCGCACTCGCCGAGTCGCTGTCGCTCCCCGAATCGGTTCGACGCGACCCGACGCCCGCGGACCTCCGTGAGGCGAAGACGGGAGTCACGATGGCGAGTCTCGCCATCGCCGACTACGGGAGTCTCGTCCTCGAATCGACGCCGGAGGGCGCAGAGCAGGTGAGTCTCTTTCCGGACCTGCACGTCGCCGTCCTCTACGAGTCGGACATCGTCGACGGCATGGAAGAGGCGTTCTCGTGGCTCGGACCGCGTCTCCGTGAGGGCGGCACAGACGGGAAGAGCGCGATTCTGGCGACGGGACCGAGCGCGACGGCCGACATGGGGTCGCTCGTCCGTGGCGCCCACGGGCCGAAGGCGGTCCACGTAGTCATCGTCGCGGACGACGAAGACGAAAACGAAGCGGAGAGAGTCGATGAGTAAGTCTACGTCCCGTAACGAGAAAGCCGAGAAGATTCGCCGACTGATGGTGACGGAGGGCGACGCCGTCGCCACGAACACCCGCGGATTCAACACCGGACGCTACGAGTCCGTCGCGAACCTCGACGACTACGAGGAACTCAAACAGGAGGCGCGAGCCATCAAGGAGGACGCCATCGAGCGACTTCCAGAGCTGTTAGAACAGGTCCGCGAGACCGTCGAGGCCAACGGTGGTACGGTCTATCTCGCCAACGACGCGGCCGACGCGAACCGCTACATCCGCGAGGTCTGCGAGGACGAGGCGGCAGAACGCGTCGTCAAGAGCAAGTCGATGACCTCCGAGGAGATAGAGGTCAACGAAGACCTCGAATCGGCGGGGATAGACGTCGTGGAGACGGACCTCGGCGAGTGGGTGTTGCAAGTCGCCGACGAAGCTCCCTCTCACATCGTCGCCCCGGCCATCCACAAATCCCGACAGGGAATCGCCGACCTGTTCAACGAGGTGTTCGCCGACGAACTCGACGACCCGTTGGAGACGGCAGAGGAACTCACCATGTTCGCTCGCGAGCAACTCGGTGAGAAAATCGAGGGTGCGGACGTGGGGATGACGGGCGCGAACTTCATCACCGCCGACACGGGGACGCTCGCACTCGTCACCAGCGAGGGGAACGCCCGGAAGTCCGCCGTCGTCCCCGACACGCACGTCGCTGTGGCAGGTGTGGAGAAAATCGTGCCTTCGGTCGAAGACCTCCAACCGTTCGTCGAACTCATCGGTCGGTCCGGGACGGGACAGGACATCACCTCCTACATCTCGCTTCTGACGCCGCCGGTCGAGTCGCCGCCGGTCGACTTCGCGGACGACGAGACGCCGATAGCCGAAGGCAGTAAGTCCGACCGAGCGTTCCACCTCGTGCTCATCGACAACGGTCGGTTGGCGATGCGCGAAGACGAACAGTTGAAAGAGACGCTCTACTGCATCCGGTGTTCGGCGTGTTCGAACGTCTGTGCGAACTTCCAGAGCGTCGGCGGGCACGCCTTCGGCGGGGAGACGTACTCGGGCGGTATCGCGACGGGGTGGGAGGCCGGTATCGAGGGACTCGACACTGCCGCCGAGTTCAACGACCTCTGTACCGGGTGTAGTCGCTGTGTCGAGGCCTGTCCGGTCGGAATCGACATCCCGTGGATAAACACGGTCGTCCGCGACCGAATCAACCGCGGCGAGAGTAGCGAGTTCGACTGGTTGGTCGACGGACTGACGCCCGACGAAGAGTCGGGAGGGATGGACCTCGGAAAGCGGTTCTTCGGGAACTTCTCGACTGTCGCGAAGGTAGGAAGCGCGACGGCACCGCTGTCGAACTGGGTGGCGCAGACGAGTGTCGCGCGTACCGCGATGGAGCGCGTACTCGGTATCGACCGTCGCCGCGAGTTACCCGCCTTCCAGCGCCAGACGCTGGTGAAGTGGTTCGACACACGTGGTGGGTCACGAGTGGACGCCGCCGACGCGACGAGAGAGGCCGTCCTCTACCCCGACCTCTACACGAACCACGTGCAGGTCGAGCGTGGACAGGCGGCCGTCCGCGCGTTGGAAGCACTCGACGTTCACGTTCGGATTCCCGATATCTCGTCCAGTGGCCGCGCGCCGCTCTCGCAGGGGATGATTGCCACCGCCGAACAGCACGCCCACGAGGTGTACGGCGCACTCGCCGAACACGTCGACGCCGAGCGAGACATCGTCGTCGTCGAACCCTCGGACTTGGCGATGTTCGACCGCGAGTACGAGAAGTTCCTGCCCGCGAAGTCACACGAACGGTTGAGTGAACACAGCTACGAGGTGATGGAGTATCTCTACGGACTGCTCCACAACGGCGGCGACGCGTCGGTGCTACGGAACGCGGGCGACCGTTCCGCGGAAACCGACGCTGTCGCGTACCACAGTCACTGCCAGCAGCGGACGCTCGGACTCGAAGGCCACACTGTCGCGGTGTTGGAGAACCTCGGCTACGACGTGCTCACCTCGGAGACGGAGTGTTGCGGGATGGCCGGGTCGTTCGGCTACAAGAGCGAGTACTACGAACTGAGCATGGACGTCGGAAGTCGACTCCAAGACCAGTTCACGGCCCCCGAGGGGCAGGGGCGAACCGTCGTCGCCAGCGGAACGTCGTGTCTGGAACAACTGGACGCGTTGCTCTCGCGACCGACGCAGCATCCGGTCGAACTGGTCGCACCGAAATAGTTGGTCGAGGACTACGAACCGCCCCGTCGACGCTGTCGGGCACGTGTCGGACAGTGGAGAGTGCTGTCAGACGATGGGCATCGAAGGGGACAGACAGACAGTCTATTTTCACGGATTGTCTGACGTAATCCGTCGGTTCGTCTGACGGTCGTCTGCTGTCTGTACGCCGCGAATTCGTTGCTTTTGGCCCTCTGAACGACCTTCTACGAACAATTAAGGCCCGGGACTTCAACAGAAGTCGTATGGACGAGACACCACAGGAGATTACCACGCTCGTCGGGCGAGAGGTCTACTCGAACAACGGCGTGTTCGTCGGCGAGGTCGAAGACGTTCGTCTCGATCTCGACCAGGAGGTCGTCACCGGCCTCGCACTCGGTGCGCTGAACGACGAGTTGTTCGGGGGACGAATCGAACGCGGCATGGGTGTCCTACTGCCGTATCGCTGGGTCCGTGCCGTCGGTGACATCATCCTCGTCAACGACGTCATCGAGCGACTCGAGAAGCCCGAAGAAGACAACGAAGTCGTCGCCTAGACGACTGACGTAGCGACAAAGAGTCTCTCACTTCTACCGACGTCGACCCAGCGAAGAGCGGCGCGACGGTGGTGTGTCGAACTTTCGACTTCGAGTAGTCGGACCTGACCGAGCGGTCCCGGTTCCGTTCAGTTACCGTTCGCGCTCTCACCCGTGGTCGTACTACTCGCACCCTCGACACCCATCGCCTGGAAGAGTTTTCGACGGACGGCTTCCTCGGTCAGCGAGAGCAGCGTGTCACGGTTGTTCTCGCTGGTCTCGATACCGGTGAAGATGCCGAGCGGAATCTCGACGCTCCCCTGTGTGGAGTGGCCGCCGGCCTCGCCGATGCCTTGGAAGGCGTCTTGGAGGACCTTCCCGATGTTCATGCGGATGTCCTTCGAGCGAGCGGCGAGGTAGATTTTGTCGTCGGCGATGCCGAAGACGGCCGTCGTCGTGATTCCCTCCAAGTTCAAGAGGTGGGACGCGGCCTGCGTCAACGCGTCGCGGTCACGGATGAATCCGGCGTTCGAGACGAGGTGGCTGCCCTGTACCTCGCGGTTCTGGATGGCCTCGGCGAGCACGTCGAGTGTCTCGGGAGACATCGACGGCGACTCGACCTGTTCGAGGGTGTCGTGGTTCGCGAAGGGGTAGAGGTACGCCGCGGCGGTGAGGTCCGCCGGCGTCGTGTCACGTTTGAAGTCGAGCGTCTCGGCGCGGATACCGTAGAGCAGCGCGGTAGCGACCGCTTGGGACGGACTGAGGTCGAACTCCTGGATGTACTTCGTGAGAATCGTCGAAGTAGAGGAGACGTTGGGGCGGACGTCCATGAACGCGGCGTCGATGCCCTCGTCGGGTTCGAAGTGGTCGATGAAGATGTCGACGTCGACGTTGCCTTCGAAGTCGCCGGACTTCATGTGGTCGACGAGGGCGACGGCGCCGTACTCCGAGAGTGGGGGCGACTCCTCACGCGAAGTGAGTTCGATACCGAGGAGGTTGACGAACGCGCGGTTCTCCTGGTGACCGATGTCGCCGCGATAGAGGATGTCCGCTTCGAGGTCGTACTCGCGGGCGATCATCTGGAGCGCGACGGCGGAGGCGATAGAGTCGGGGTCGGGGTTGTCGTGGGTGAGGATGGCCAGCGTCTCGTCGGTCTCGGTGAGGATGTCGGCGAGTTGCCGGGCTTTGTACTCCAGTTCGCCCGATTCGAGCGTCCGGAGTGCAGAGTCGGCGATTACCGTCGAAGGGTTGATGACGATGTCGGCGCCGAGGTCCTTCAGTTCGTCTTCGGAGACGGGGTCCGAGGCGCGGACGACGATGAACTGGTCGCCGCCGTGGTCACGGATGGCCGAGACGGCGGCTTTGTTCGCGTCGACGTCGGAAGCGAGGATGAGAATCACGTCGCGGTCGGAGACGGCGTCGGCGACTTCACCCTCGCTGATGTCCTGCTGTTGGGCGTTCAGGTCCTGGTCACGGAGCGCCTCGACCCGGCTGTCGTCCTTGTCGAGGATGAGGACGTCTTTCCCGTCGTCGACTAGTTCCTCGGCGACGATGTGGCCGACGCTACCGCAGCCAAGAATCGCGTACGTCGACATCGAGGAGATGCTGACCCCAGTGCTCATCAGTAGGGTCAGCTATCCACGGACGACACTTAACACCCACCGTTTGCCGCCATCACGGGTGTGAGAGCCACTGCCGACGCTGCCGAAAAGGGAAACGCCTTTTAACGTACCACCGAAACGGGTGAATGCACACAGGGCCGGTAGCTCAGTTAGGCAGAGCGTCTGACTCTTAATCAGACGGTCGCGTGTTCAAATCGCGCCCGGCCCGCTTCCTTTCGGAACACTTTGCATTGACGAGACAGCTCTGTGTCTCGTATATACTCGTCGTCAACACCGCGAGCGATTCTGTTTTGTAGCGAAACGCGAGTCACCGCTATCGTGCCTTTGCGTATGATTTAATGCGCCGTGCTAGCATAGGCTTTGCCCACATCTACAACGCAAACAAGTTCCCGAGATATATCGAAAGCTAGCCACATACGAGAAAACAGTGTGCTGGTAGAACTTTATCCACCGAATATTAGAGTAGGAATACCAGGAAGCGTCTATCTCGAGACTTTGCTATTCAATCCGTTAATTATCTCTATCCAACATTTATAGCCCGGTTTGGAGATAATCGACAGACAGCGTCGCCTCGCCGTACCGTTTATCATATTAGCACCACACGTTACTCGTATGTGACTGATAATCGAGAAATCGGCGTGTGGTCGTCTTCTCTGGACAAGGAACGACCACGCGACGATTTTTCACTTTAACCTAAATTGGTCGCAAAGCACTTCGACCAACACAGAGCGCAGAAACGCCCTGCGGGTGAACGTTCAATCGCCGAGTCATTGAATGTTCGCCTGTATGCGTTCACCTCCTCTGTGTCCCTAGCGATAGTCCAAACTCTAGATAAATGAACACAAACGCAAACAAGAACGTCGAACAGTTCGATGGACGTGACCTCCTCGCAACGTGGGAGGTCATCCCCCTGAAGCAACGCGTAAAGCAAACGACTGGCGCGAGACAAGACACGCACGGGTTAATCTACGAGGCGGATATCGAAGCGGTCGCATCAACCATCGCACGCGAGGACGGGTGTACGAAGGATGAGGCGTATCACGCTCTCCGAGAGTTCGGATACGCGTTCGCCCTACGACCGTGCGATGATGGACATCTGCGTATCGAGGGCAAGGAGGTTATTCTTCATGTCCTCCGATGACGGCTCAAGTGGGAACTGGCTCGACCAAATAGAACCCGCAGGCACATCGTCGAACTCGAACGGCGATGAGAATAGCATTGATGAGAGCGCGCCAACCTCGGTTGAAGACGTAGAGGAGCGAGTCATTGAGCACTTTGACGCCCAAGCATGGAACGTCATCGAGGTTATCCTCTCGGCTCACGCGACTCACCTCATCAAGGGGACGAGCAGTTGCTTCGGTCTCGTCGTCGAAGGACCGTCAGGAGCAGGGAAAACAACGTGTCTGAGGCCGTTCATTGGGCTCGACAGTCAGTTTTACCGTAGTGACGATTTTACCCCTGCCTCACTCGTAAGTCAGGATTCGTCGCGCACCGACGAAGAGCTCGAAGAACAGGACCTCCTCCCACGTATTCGCTACAAGACCGTGCTGAACCCGGACATGGCCAACTGGTTCGCCGGTGACTGGGCCGAGCGCAGTAAGAAGATGCAGGTCCTCGTCCGCGTCATGGACGGTGAGGGCTACGTCCGTGATGCTGGAACACATGGACGTCGCGGTTACGAGGGCGACTACCCGTTCAATTTCATCGGTGCGACAACGCCTCTTGACCGACAGGCGTGGAAACTGATGGGACACACGGGTAACCGATTCCTGTTCCACGAGATGACCTCGACTGATGACGAAGAAGCAGATATCGAGGCAGTCTTCGGTGCGCACGAATACGAACAGAAAGTACAGGAGGTCCGTGAGGTCGTCCATGCATTGCTCAAAGAGCTATGGGAGACATACGGTGGAGTCAATAGTGCCGATTGCTCTAACCAACCGACGCGAATCCTGCAGGAGCATATCGGCTACTTGGCCAACCTCATTCGCCATGCTCGTGCGCCGATTCATGACGATGGAACGGCGGGGTTTGAGGACCGGAAACGAGTGATGGGGTTGCTCCACAACTTGGCGCGTGGTCACGCGCTCATCAATGGTCGACAGGTTCTCCAAAAGAACGACCTGCAGGTCTGTGCTCGTGTCGCGCTGAGTACGATGCCACGAGAACGACGCCCGCTTGTTCGAGCACTCTTACGCTCGAACGGGTCGCTGCGAACGCGGGACGTAGAGACCCTCCTGAACATCAGCAAGCCAACAGCAGTGAAGCGGATAGAACTCATGAACACGCTTCAAATCGGCAACTGCTCTGAGGATACTGTGAAAGGAGGGAAATCGAAGCGGATTACACGGAACCCAGATCTCGACTGGCCATCGGACATCTCCATGCCCGACTTCTAACCGCACACCTTCATTTCAATTTTTCAAAGTGTAAAGCCGGAACAGGTGGGCGTGTACGAGTATCGAACAAAATCATTGGTGTGTGATAGAGTCCTGTTGATAGCTACAGTACTGACGTAGATGCACGCCTACCCGTTCCCCTTTTACACTTTTACTTTCTGATACGAATTAGACAGTAGATGTCTACAGTTGTAGTGAGACAGTCAATGACGAAGAGTGTTCGATGGGTATGTGAGGATACAGAGAGCAGTTCTCCTCGTTCGTTGCACTTGTCCGGTTGGTCCGTCCGTCCCAATTGTCACTCGTTATTCCTCTATCTCGAATTTGGCAGGGGATGGATTCAGCACGCTTCTGACAGCGTTCGGTGAGGTTTCTGTGGGCGTGCTGAATAGAGCGCGCGAATCGGTCACGAGACATGCGTCATCTCGAAGCCCAATCATGAGAAAATAACTAATAGTGTGATTGACGGGTGGTGCGGAAACGCAGCACCGATTGCATTGGGCCACTCAGTATTCAGACCCCGACTTACTAGTCTGGCTGGTTAGTATCCGGACGAGTAGTTCGAGGATGAACACCGAGACCGCGTAGATGCCAACGATCGCGAATCCGTTGTTTAGAAGGACGCGATCGATGTTGGTCGACGGAACTACCGCCCAGCGGGCAACGAGCAAGCCAAGATACAGAACTAGACCGACCAGAATGGCCACAGGAACTCTGAACATGGATGAGTAGTTTCGTACGAGTTCAGTTGCGACTGTGAATGCGAGACCGACACTGAAGCCTAGCCCGATGACCTGACCTATGATGTAGTAGGTGTTGAGCCCACCACCGCCTTTTGTTGAGTAGATGAACCCAAGTGAAAATAGATAGCATACGAGAAGTAGGACAGCTAGAATCCGTGTTCGACTCCAGTTCATGATAGATACGAGGTAATATTCGGGACAGTGTAAGTAGTTTATGTGGACATGTTCTTGAGACACTGCGAGATACACTCTCTATATTCAGCACGCGACTTCTGACAGCACTTGGGTAGGTCAACAAGTCCGGTGATTTTCTCATGCACATCTCGAAGAGACCGACGTGGAGACTCGTTTTGTTGTTTGCCGGGATGCGAACGTCGATTGATAACGTGAATTTGTTTCTCGCGTATATCTCCGCGTTTGCTCGCGTTGTGATTCACGTTCGTCAACCCTGGTACGGGGTCTGTCGGGTTTCGCA
This sequence comes from Halogranum rubrum, assembly GCF_900114455.1. Classification (GTDB taxonomy): domain Archaea; phylum Halobacteriota; class Halobacteria; order Halobacteriales; family Haloferacaceae; genus Halogranum; species Halogranum rubrum. The sequence continues at coordinate 116,198 of NZ_FOTC01000007.1, forward strand.
GTTGGACACTTGACATCGAGAACAATTCGGAGCTTTCGCACAAACAGGAGCAAGCCCGATTTCATCAAGTCCAGCACCATGAAGCCAAATCACGCGGTCGATGAGACTGAGCGATTCGCCCGTCACGTCCGACATCTCCTCTAGCACTTTGTCGATACCCTTGATGTCTTCTTCATTCTCAATGAGACCGATTCGGTGCACAATGCGCTTCACGTGGACGTCACGCTTGATGACGGAGGCATAACCGATTTCCTTGAGAAACTCACGGGTCGTTTCGGGGCCGAGGAATTTGAACTTGGACTTCACATCGGTTATCGCGGGAGCCGGTTCGTCGAAGGTGTCTAGGTACGACGCGAATGACCCGTAGTCATCAACAACTGCGCTGAACGTCGCGGCGTTCGCGGACATCCCTCGTATTTTCCCCTCGTGCCTAATGAGCGAGGAATCGTCGAGGAAGCGTTGAATGTCGTCTTCGCTGTAATGAGCGGCGTGTTCGTAGTCGCCAAATACTTCGCGTAGTCGTGGCGCAAAGGCGAGGTACTTTGACCAACTGAATCCCGAGGAGAACACACTCGCAATCATGTGTTCGAAGATCTGCTCGTCGGTAAGGTCGTGATAGTCCTGATTGCGCAGGGCATCGAGGTGGTCGTGCAACCCGTCTGTGTTGTCGGCTTCTGTTTCGAGTGTCCCCACGAGGTCTGTGTATAGCTCTCGGAGTTTGTCGCCATTTGTGCCGTCGTGAATGTTATTCCATCCCATATTCGAATGCGAGAGGCTACGGTATTATGTCTATCCCCGAACACTACGTGGAGAGCAATCAACGCCTGAAAGCTTGAATTAGAGGACAGTCACAACGTTTAGTTACGAGCAACGAAGGGGATGCAATAGTTCTACAGGATACTTGGTGTTAGGACAACGGCAGTTCTGGCATCACCGTTTGGAGAACTTGTGTAGAATGTGGAATTCGACTGCTCAGTCTTCTTGTTCGTCGCTTAGCAATATATCCCAGTTCTGGTCCACGTCAACCATCCATCGAAACGCGTTCAATGCGGCTTCACCATCTCGAGAGATACTGATAACCTTGTTTCGACCTTGTTTCGTTACATCCACCCATCCTCTCTCCATTAATGGTTCAAGAATATCGGTGTCCAATAGACGGTATTTCCCTTTTCCAGCAACGTTTCGACGAATGTAGGGAAGACCAGCGCGCTCACTGAAATGAATGATGTCACCCTTTGTTGGAGGTTCCTCAACGGTTTCTTGATTTAGATACCGATGTATGTACTCCATGACAGTGACTTGCTCTGATGCTGGTGCATCAATCGGATAACTCGGGAGCTCAGCGACCTCTCCAATGCCCGATGGTCGTTCTTTGTATGTTTCCGCTTTACCGTAGTAGGCTGTTGAGCCCATTACCATCGACGCAATCATACCAGCGATGGCGGTTACTTTGCTCCCGGCTGAAACATTCACGTAGACATCATCGTCTTCGTGCTCAAATATCAATTCTGCAATCTTCCCGAGTGATTCATACAGGTTGAAAATGTCGCATCGATGGATCTCATAGTCTATGTTTCGTTGTGAGAGACCTTCTTCAACTAGTTCTAAACACTCGTCTGCTTCAGGGTCGTTTTCGGTATGTGTGACGACCTCAACTTTGTCTGCTCGAAAATTCTCTGCTGGAAGGACAATACGCTCTACCTCATATCCCATCGGCATGATGTGAATCCGTTCACGAACACTCAATCCCATACGTTGGGACTCATTCCCATAGTACTAAAGTTCTGTGACTATCGTACTAGTTCGGCTTTGACCGTACTATGGAACTATAGATAGTATGGTGGTTGGGGAAAACCCTTAAGTGAGAAGGTGCGTTATTGTCAGTTAGATATACGTCGGACTTCCCGACCTAATCGATGGTAAACACGTAGGAAAACTCGACCCGCGCACTCCTGGCAGGGAAACTCGCGGGTCGATGGGATAGCCACATTGATACCCGGCACAGTTGCCGAGGGATTCAGGCCCCTCGTTGGGTAGGTATCAAGGGCTTAGCCGAACGTTTGGTGGCCCTAGTAATATACATTACCCTTCTTTCAAGGTGACGTGTCACTGAGACATTTGAGCTCCACATCAAACTCATCTAACCCCGGCAACGGGATGACGAACTGGGAGGACCTCTCCCGCTCGCGCAAGCGAGTTGCAAAGACTATCAGCCACGTTCACGGCCCATCGACGTTTGAACGCCCCGAACTCCGCAAGGACGTGAAGGCGTCAACGACGGTAGAGGATTCTATCGACGACAAATATAGCGTCCTTACTTCGTTGAAGTACACAACTCTCCTGAACGGACTCGTCGAAGACGGGTATCTCGTCAAGGAGTATCAGGGCGGTAAGAACCCTATCATCCTCGACCTCGAGTATGATAAGGACCGTGACAACACGAACGCGGCCCCGTACGGCAATGCAAGCAAACTTCACTCGGTCGTAGACCAAGTTCTGGACCGAGAAGGCATGGGCCGAGGTGCTCTCGGCAATGTCAACTCGAATGACTTCAACGGCGTTCGGGACGCGGTGAACCGTACGCTAGGCCGAACGGTTCTCGTTACTGTCTCAGAAGCGAGTGAATACCGCTTCACACCGAGCGGATACAGTCTCGCAGACGAAATGGCGAGAGACTTCGAGCCGGAAGAAGACGAAGACGCTTCGTAGCCTCACTTCTGCGACACGGCTGCGAGGCTACACAAGGTTTTCTTTTTTAGATGTTTCCGAGATAGCCACGTCGTTGCTCTAGCTTCTGTTCCTCGCTACGCCGGTCGTAGTGTGCATCAAGCACTTTCTGCCCGACGTTCATGCGGTCGCTAACGACTTTCTCAGGCACGTCACTCGAAAGATGATGCGTGATACTCCCACGCCGAATCGCGTGTGGGCTGATACTCGATGGACATCCATGTGCCTGTCCGTAACTCGTTGCCTCACAGTCGTCGATTGAACGCCCGTGCGGGCATTCTCCGGTATAGTAGCAAGGTGAAGTGACGTGGTAGACGTACGCTCTCATCGTGTTCTTATGCAATCGTCCTCGCTTGCTCGCAAACAATGGGTTTCGGTCATAGTCATCGGTCACGTTTGGACGGATGGTATCGAGCCAGTCATCTACGACACGACAGACACGTTCGTTGAGTGCGACGAATCGTTCGCCTTGCTTGCCGTTCTTCAGCCGTGTCTCGGTCTCTGGCCGATGTCTGAGTTTGAGACAAGCTTTGCGTGGGTAGTAGTCGTCAACGTCGAGACTGTGTGCGCTCCCTGTTCGTATGCCTGTGTGCCAGAGGATCTCCAGAAGGGTGTGACGACAGGAGGCGTATTCGAATTTGTGGAGATATTCGAGTACGTCTTCGGCTGTGTCGGCTTCGAGCATCACGTCACGCTGGTTTTCGCCGTGTTTCAGAGTGGGCGAGATAACCTTGTCATGCAGGTTGTCTTCGACAGCGTTGATGCCCTCGCAGAATCGTATGAACACGCGGAGCGTGTCGAGCTGCGTTTTCAACGTGACGTTGTTCAGGTCGCCGTCGTCACGCCGCCATAGTCGGTAACGATGCACCGAACGCCCGTTGATGTCGTTGAGGTTGTCGATGTCGTACTCGTTGCACCAGCGTATGAAGTGGTTGAGTCGGTAGTTGTGCGCTTTGTACGTTGCTTCTGTGACCTCGTCTTGTCGTGAGGCGAGGTACATTTCTTTCGCGTCGGCAGGTGTTATTGGTTCGAGTTCGCTCATGCGTTCACCTGCAAAGGACTCGTGTGCGTTGTGTCGCGTTTGAGGTTCGCGTCTGACTCGTAATCGACGGTCGTGTTCCCCGCGAACTGTGTGAGCGGGGGCTAGTCGGGCTACGCCCGACGTTGGTGAGAATCGCGCCCGGCCCGCTTCTCTCGGAACTACCTCGACAGCGAGCGCCTCGTGCGCTCGCAACTCGCAGTTTCGCGGGTGCGGGTGTCGAAGCGATTTGAATCAGGGAACGAAACGAGCGTCAGCGAGTGGAGTGACCGTGGTTCAAATCGTGCCCTGCTCTCACGTATCTCTCACCGACTCCTCGGCGGCTCGTAGTCGTCAGAGAGGAAGATACTGTCCTGTTTAGGGTCGAAGTATACTTCGAGCGCACGCAACGTTCCGGCGTACGCTGCGCCCATGACGAACACGAAACCGGCGACGAGAGGGAAGACGAGTTCGGCGACCATTTGTTATCGGCCCTCATTCAGCAGTAATAAATCGGTTTCGAAAAAGCGACTCAGTCCCCGCCACCGCCACCACACCAGATACAGCAACAGCACGCCGTCGACGACGAGAAACAGGCCGAATCCGTATCCGAGTAGATTCGGCGAGGCGTGTGGCGACAGCACCATCGCCGCACCGACCCACATCGCGACGACGGCGACGATGGTCCAGAAGAGGTCTCCCACCGCACCGACGATACCGTCCCGAACTGCCCGCGCAGTAACCTGTCGATGCTCGACTCCTGTGTCGCCGCTCATGTCCACCATCTAATCAGTCGGTGAGTATATTTCTGTGGGTTTGTGCGTGCATAGAGGTGGGCCGCCGACACCAGTCGCTATCGACTTTGCGTCGAAGAGAAAGTGAGGGTCGTCTCGGGAGTTAGTCTTCGGTCTCTTCGTCGAAGTCGACGTCGACGCTCGGGTCGTCGTCGGACGAACCGAACGGGCCGACGCCCTTCGACTGTGCGAGGACGGCGAAGACGATGACGAGAAGCAGCAGCACGACGGTGCCTAGTCCGGGACCGGAGCTACTGTCGTCGTCGACGTCTTCCTCTTCGGTGTCGTCGACGAACTGGAGCGTCGACTCCGCGAGCACTTCGCGGACGGCCTCTTTGATGGTCTCTTTGTCGACGCCCTGCTCTGCGTCGGTGAGTTCTTTGATCTGCTCGGCGTCGATGCTGATCTCTTCTGGAGTCGTCTCTGTAACGTCGTCGGCGGACTCGTTGCTGTCGCTCATGACACCTGTCTCAACGGACGGGGAATATGTATGGTTGGCGGCCCCGGACGCTCAGTCCGACAGTTGGTCGGCCATCGCGTCCATCCCGGCGTCGGGGGTCACGTCCGCGCCGTTGGCGTCGAGCGCCTCGCCGAGCGCCGAGAGCAGGTAGGTGACGTTCTTCGGGCGTGCCGAGTAGCCCATACAGCCGATACGGAAGATGTCGCCCGCGAGGTCACCCAGACCGCCGGCGATTTCGAGGTCGTAGTTCTCCAGCAGGTAGGAGATGACCTCGCCGTCGTCTGCGCCGTCGGGGACGCGCACGGCGTTGAGACTCGGTAGCCAGTACTCGTCGGGGGCGTTCATCTCCATGCCCATCCCTTCGAGACCCGCTTTGAGCGCACCTGCGACGTGGAGGTGGCGGTCCCAGCGCTCTTCGATGCCTTCCTCGGCGACGAGTCGGAGTGCCTCGCGGAGCGCGTAGACGTTCGTGATGGGTGCGGTGTGGTGGTACGCCCGTTCCTCGCCCCAGTAGCCTTCGAGCAGCGAGAGGTCGAGGTACCACGAACGGCACTCGGTCTCTCGACCGAGCACCTTGTCCATCGCGCGGTCGTTGAGCGTCAGCGGCGACGCGCCCGGCGGACAGGAGAGACACTTCTGTGGGCCGGAGTAGGCGACGTCGATGTCCCAGTCGTCGACGCGGAGTTCCACGCCACCGAGCGAGGTGACCGAGTCGGCGACGACGTAGGCGTCGTGGTCGTGGGCGATGTCGGTGAGTTCCGGTACGTCCGGTTGTTTCACACCGGTACTCGTCTCGGCGTGGACGAACCCGAAGATGTCTGGCTGGTGTTCGTCGAACGCGTCGGCGACGTCGGTGGAGTCCAGCGGTTCGCCCCACGGCGCGTCGACGTGGACGACGTCGCCGCCGGCGCGCTCGGCCATGCTCTGCATCCGCCCGCCGAAGTAGCCGTTCGTCGGGACGAGCACGGTGTCACCCGGTTCGACGAGGTTGGCGATGGCCGCCTCCATCGACGCCGACCCGGTGCCGGAGACCGGAATCGTCCACTGGTTGTCCGTCCGGAACGTGTAGCGCAGGAGCTCCTGCACCTCGTTCATAATCTCGATGAACGAGGGGTCGAGGTGGCCGACGAGCGGCGTACTCATCGCCTTGAGCACGCGCGGGTGAACGTCGCTCGGGCCGGGACCCATCAGCGTTCGTTCCGGTGGTGTGAGTTCGTCGACATCGGGTGTGGGTGGCATACTCACTGGTCGTTCGTGAGGAATTAAAAAGCCATGGGAGTGGCCGGTCGTTGCCCCATTCGACGCGCGTGAAAAGGGTTAGTGTATCGACAGACGGCGATAACGGTTAACTTGTTGTTCGAAAAATCGGGCAACGTCATGCCTGCAGAGACGTACGGACTGGTGAGCCTGCTTCCGGCGTTCCTCGCAATCGTCCTGACGTTGGCGACGCGACAAGTGCTCATGTCGCTGTTCGCCGGCATCTGGATCGGGTCGACCATCCTCGTGGGATGGAACCCGATTGCCGGGGCCGCACGCTCGCTCCAGTTCGTCATCGCCAACGTGACCGACTCGTTCAACAGTACCATACTGCTCTTTACCTTCCTCATCGGCGCGATGCTGGGGATGGTGTTCCTCTCCGGCGGGATGAGTGCACTCGCGAACCGCATCGCGAGTCGTATCAAGACCCGCCGGCAGGCAGAGATCGGAACGTCGCTTCTCGGGATGCTCATCTTCGTCGACTCCTACGCGAGTACGATGATTACGGGGTCGGTGATGCGTCCCATCACGGACAAGTTCGACATCAGCCGCGAGAAACTCGCGTACCTGCTCGACTCGACGACGGCCCCGACAGCCAGTATCGCCGTCGTCTCGACGTGGCTCGGCTTCGAAGTCGGCCTCATCAAACAGCAGTTCGACGCCGTCGGCGTGCAGGCGGACCCGTTCGTGGTGTTCCTCCAGAGCATCCCGTTCCGGTTCTACAGCCTGCTCGCACTCGCACTCGTCTTCGTCGTCGTCCTCGCGGGATGGGACTTCGGACCCATGCAACGGGCCGAGCGCCGCGCCCGCGACGAGGGAAAACTCGTCGGCGACGACTCGACGCCGCTCATCGAGACACAGGAAGACGACATCGAGACGCCCGACCACGTCGACCCGCGCTGGTGGTACTTCGCCGCGCCCATCGTCGCACTCGTCGCCGTGACGGCGTTCGGCCTGTTCTACAGCGGTGGCATCCTCGAAGGCCGCTCAGTCGTCGACTCGCTCAGTAACGCGGCCACCGGCAAGGCCATCCTCTGGGGGGCGTTCGCCGGTTGTGCGACAATCCTCGCCATCCTCGCCGGCCACGCTCGAATCGACCTCGACGACGTCGACGACTCCATCTTCGAGGGGTTCAAGATGGTGATGTTCCCCATCGCCATCCTCTCGCTCGCGTGGAGTATCGGTGCGGTCAGTCAGGCACTCGGCGTCGGCGCGTACGTGTCGGGCGTCGCCGAGGGCATCATCACGCCCACCATCCTCCCGATGATCATCTTCCTCTCGGCGATGATCATCAGCTTCTCCATCGGGACGTCGTGGGGAACGATGAGTATCCTGTTCCCCGTCGCGGTGCCGCTCGCAGCGTCGTTGAGCGCACCGTTCGACATCACCATCGCCGCCATCCTCACCGGGTCGCTGTTCGGTGACCACTGTTCGCCCATCAGCGACACGACGGTGCTGTCGAGCATGTTCGCCGCCAGCGACCACGTCGACCACGTCAACACGCAGATTCCCTACGCGCTGCTCGCCGGGTCTATCGCGACGGTGCTGTTCCTCGCGGCGGGGATGGGGATGAACGTCTGGGCGGTGCTCGTGGGGGGAGTCATCGTGCTGGTTCTCGGCGCGTACGTGCTCTCGGAGCATCTGACCGTGCCGAAGGTGGCGTTCTTCGACTCCTAACCCGTTCAGCGCAGCGCTTTTTCGACTAACTCGACCGGATGCGGTGGCCGCCTCGCGCCCGCTCTGTCGCCGAGTTGCGTCCGACACGACGCACCCGATGCGGCGACGACGTCGCCGCCGCTCTCGTCGACCTGTTCGAACAGAATCGACCCAATCGCTTGCGACAGGTCGTAGTGTTCGGCTTCGTAGCCGAACGACCCGGCCATCCCACAGCATCCCGAGTCGAGGGCGTCCACCTCGTAGCCGACGGCCGCGAGGACGGCCGCCGCGTGGTGGTCTTTGTTGAGCGCCTTCTGGTTACAGTGGCCGTGATACGTGACTCGCTGTGTCACCTCTCGAACCGGTAGCGACGTGGCGAGTCGGTAGGTGTCGAGGAACTCCAACACGCCGTAACTCGACGCGCCGACGCGCGCTACCGCATCCCCTGCGAGCAAGTCCGCGTACTCGTCTTGGAACATCACCACGTCCGAGGGTTCGACGAAGACGACGGACCACCCCTCGTCGACGAGCGGCGTGAGCAGGTCGACGTTGTGCTCGGCCCGCTTCTGCGCTAAATCGAGAAAGCCGCCGGAGTACGCCGCCCGACCGCTCGGTGCGGCGTCGAACGGGACGGCGACGTGGACACCCGCGGCTTCGAGCACGCGCACGGCGGCTTTCCCCGCCTCGGGGTAGACGTAGTTGGTGTAGGTGTCGGGAAAGAGCAGGACGCGATGCTCGGCAGTCTCGGGTGCGACGCGACTCCCACGGCGACTGAACCACGTCTCGAAGGACTCCGAGGCGAACGTCGGCGGGTCTCGGTCGGCGGCGATGCCGCCGACTCGTTCGAGCAGTCTCCCCGAACCCGGAATTCTCGACGCGGCGTTGGCGACGGGGGCGAGTGCGCTCCCGACCGAGGCGACTCGGTCGATGTTCGCGAACAGACGGTCCCGGACCGTCGCGCTCCCTTGCTCGTGTGACTGGTGTTTCACCTCGGCTTTCAGTTTCGCGAGGTCGACCCCCGTTGGACAGTCGTTCTGACAGCCTTTACAGCCGATACAGAGGTCTAACACCTCCGTCTGGAACCGCTCGGAGGTGAGTTCCTCTTGCGGGAGGTCACCGCTGATAGCCGCTCGAAGGAGGTTCGCCCGACCACGGGTCGTCTCCGCCTCGTCCTTCGACGCGCGATACGTCGGGCACATCGTGTCGCTCCCTGTCTGTCGACAGGTTCCACAGCCGTTACAGAGTTCGACGAGGTGGGCGAACCCGCCGTCGCCGTCGAAGTCGAGCGTCGTCTGCGGTTCGACCGACTGGTAGGCCGGACCGTACCGGAGATGCTCGCGCATGTCCGTCGGGTCGTCGTCCTGAAAGACGACTTTGCCGGGGTTCAACCGCCAGTCGGGGTCGAACGTCGACTTCACCTCTTTGAACGCCGCCCAGAGAGTGGGACCGTACATCTTCGGGTTGAACTGCGTCCGCGCGAGGCCGTCGCCGTGTTCACCCGAGAAGGAGCCGTGGTGTTCCAACACGAGGTCGGTAATCGCCTCCGAGATGCTCCGCATCGTCTGAATCTCTTCGTCGCGCTTGAGGTTCAGGATGGGCCGGATGTGGAGCGTCCCCGACCCGGCGTGTGCGAAGTAGGCGGCAGAGGTGCCGTGGTCGGCCAACACCGCCTCGAACTTCCGAACGTACTCGGCGAGTTCTTCGGGTGGAACGGTCGCGTCCTCGATGAACGGGTACGGTTTCGGGTCGCCCTCCATCGACATGAGGAGCGGAATCGCCGCCTTCCGAAGCTTCCAGAGGTCGGCTTGTTCCTCGTCGGTGTACGCGTGAACCGAGTGGAACGCGTTACCCTCACTGACGAAGTGTGCGTCTGTCGCCGTGACCGCGTCTCGGAAGTCGTCGTGGCGTTCCGAGTCGAACTCCAGCATCAGCGCGGCGGCGGCCTCCTCGGGTATCGGTGCGGCGTACTGTGCGAACTCGGGTGACCCACGCGCGAGTCGAAACACCTCGTCGTCCATCAGTTCGACCGCGCTCACGTCGAATTCGAGCGCCCGAGGGACGGCCTCCATCGCTTCCACGAGGTCACGGTAACAGTAGAGGACGAGCGCCGTGGATTCGGGTTTCGTGACGAGTGAGAGCGTCGCTTCGACGACGATACCCAACGTCCCCTCCGCACCGACGAAGAGCTTCGAGAGGTTGATGACTCGCTCGCCGTCCGTGCGTTCGTAGACCACCTTGTGGAGGTTGTACCCCGAGACGTTCCGCTTCAATTTCGGGTAGCGCGTCTCGATTTCGTCGGCGTTCTCCTCGACGAGCCTTCGAACAGTTCGGTAGAGTTCGGCCTCTCTATCGTCTCGCTCGACGATATCGTCCCACTCCTCGCTGTCGAGAACGACCTCTCGGGTGTGAATCAGCGACCCGTCGGCGAGCACTACGTCGAGTTCCTCGGTGTAGGCGTCGGTGATGCCGTACCTGACCGAGTGTGCGCCGGTCGAGTTGTTCCCGATGCCCCCGCCGACGGTTGCACGGTTCGACGAGGCGGGGTCGGGAGCGAACTTCAGCCCGTGGGGTTCGAGTGCGGCGTCGAGGTGGTCCTGCACGACGCCGGGTTGGATGCGTACACGCTTCTCTTCGGGGTCGATGTCGAGGATGTCGTTCAGATGTTTCGAGAGGTCGAGGACGACACACCCCGGCCCGACGGCCTGTCCCGCCAACGACGACCCGGCCCCGCGGGGGAGGATGGGCACGTCGTGTTCGGCCGCGACGCGGACGGCCGCCTGCACGTCGTCGACGTCGCGCGGGATGACGACACCCGCTGGCCGGGCCTTGTAGATACTGCCGTCCGTCGCGTAGAGCAGTTGGCTGTACTCGTCGAACCGCACGTCACCAGTGACGTGTTCGCGGAGGTCGGAGGCGAGTGCCGTGTACGCCGCAGCGTCACGGACGTCGTAGTCCCGTGTCGCCTGGAACGCCGCGAAGTCGTGTCGGCCACTCGCTGGCTGGTCAGCCGCCATGTAGTCTTGTACGAACGATAATGTAAAATTCTATGGGTGAGAGTGGCACACAATCGAAAGACACTAGAGCAAACTGATACGTGTCCCGGCGACAAGGTGCAGCTATGTCGAACAGTACAGATACCGTCTCGTTCCGCGAAGTCCAACGATTTCGACAGCCGTGGCTGTGGGCACTGCTCGCCTTCGTCGGTGTCGTCTCTGTCGTCGCGGGCGGTCCCATCGGCGTCATCGTCGCCGGTGTCATCGTCGCGTTCGTGTGGTCGTTGAAACTGGAGACTGAGGTCAGAGCCGACGGTCTCTACGTCAAGTTCGCGCCGCTTCATCGGTCGTTCCGGCACGTCGCGTGGGCCGACGTCGACTCCGTCGAGGCGGTGACCTACCGACCGCTTCGCGAGTACGGCGGGTGGGGAATCCGGTTCCGACAGGGTGGACTCGCTTACAACGTCAGCGGGTCGGAGGGCGTCCGAATCGGTCGGCCCGACGACAGAGAGTTGTTAATCGGCTCACAGCGACCGTACGACCTCGCACGGGCGATGCGAGACGCGATGCAGAACGCGGGGTACTGACGCCAACTGTGGGCAAAAGACCCTACGAATCGAAATCACTTTTCGCCGTCTCGTCGCACCCCCACCGTGGACGACACAAAACTCCAGTTCTACGCCCTCTATCTGACGCGCTTCGCGGGCGGGTTCGGGTTCATCACGCTCGTCACCCTTCTTCCGAAGTTCATCGACTATCTCGAACCGTCAGCGGTGACGCTGCTTGGCTTCTCACTCAGCGCTGGGTTCGTCATCGGGATGTACAAGACGGGATTCACGCTCGCACAGACGCTCGCCGTCGTCCCCCTCGCGTGGGGCGGTGACCGCTTCGACAAACGACTCGTGCTCGTCGGGTCGATGGCCCTCGGCGTCGTCGCCTACGCGCTCTTCCCGCTGGCAGATACGAGTCTCTCGTTTATCCTGGCACGCGGCCTGCAGGGCGTCGCCGTCACCGGTGCGGGGCTGATGTCGCTCGCACTCGTCGGTGAGATTGCGGACGAGGGAACACGAGCGAATCACATCGGAAAGGCCAACGCGTCGCGGTTCGCCTCCTCCATCATCGGCGCAGCCACCGCGGGCGGCCTCTACGACTATTTCGGCTCCGACGGTGACGCATTTACGCCTATCTTCGCACTCATCACTGTCATCCTCGCCGTTGCGACGGTCCTCACGTGGCTGTCACTCAACCCAGACCGGACCCGAATCCACGGCTTTCCGTTCTCGGACCTCGCGCTCAACCGCCGCATCATCTCGCTCACGAGTTTCCGCGCGCAGTACGCCGTCGCCGTCACGCTCGTCCGGACGTGGGTTCCCATCTACGCAGGCGTTACTGCGGCCAGTGGTGGTCTCGCCTACGGCGCACTCGCGGTCAGTCTCACCGTCATCGCAGAGAAGTTCTGTAACATGCTACTGCAACCCTACACGGGGAGGGTTTCCGACCGTAGCGGCCGCGCGCTGTTCATCTTCTTCGGCGGCGGCCTCTACGGACTCGTCGCCCTCGCCGTCCCCTTCTCCCCCGCCATCGGCGCGGCGCTCGGTCTCCCGTCGACGCTCCCCGTCCTCGGCCCGCTCTCGTCCGCGTTCATCCCCCTCGTGACGCTCTCGGGCCTCCTCGGCGTCGCCGACAGCTTCCGCGAACCGGCGAGCATGGCACTGTTTGCCGACGAGGGAACCGACGACGGTGGCGTCGCCAGCAGTTTCGGGATCCGCGAACTCGTCTGGCGTCCCGGCAGTGTCGTCGCACCGCTCCTCGGCGGCTACCTGATGGCGGAAGTCGGCATGGAGTGGGTGTTCTACGTCGGCGGTGTGTCGGCCATCACGGGCGTGCTGACGTTCCTCGGCGTCCTCTCGTACTTCCACGGACCGAGCGCACTGACCGAGTGGTAGTCGCGAGAGTCGCGGGAGTCACGAGAGTCGCGGGCGTCGCGGGAGTCCCGTTGCAGGCCTAGTGTCAATACGGCAACGGCCGTACAGTCGGTATGGACACACTCGCTACACCCCCAATTCACCGAGTTTTGACCTCACCAGTCGGCCGGCTACTGGAGACGAACACGATAGAGCGGTTGGGTCTCCGTGGACTTCGTCGTCAGTTCGCTATCGGGCGTGCCCGTGCCGCCGCCGACGTCTCGCTGGGCCACGGTCCCGCTGCCTTTCTCGAAGCGGTCGGGGCCCCACCCGCACCGCATCTCCACGACCGCATCGAGCACGCACTGGCCGAGTACGCGACACGGCGCGAGGCGTTCGACGAAGCGAACGAGCGCTGGGAGACGGCGTTCTGGGGACCCGACGACGTCGACGTCCGCAAACTCGTCGCCGTCGAGCGCGAACGCCGTGAGGCGGCCGACCACCGCGCGCAACCGACTGGTCTCTTCCGATTCCTCGACACCGAGCATCTCTTGCCACCCGTAAAGTACGACGTGCCGACACCGGACGAGGCCGTCCACCAGTGGGAGGGCTATCTGAACACACCCGAACGACTGTACGGGTTCGACGGCCCCCTGCCGACCGTCGAGCGCTCACGGGTGGTTCGCGGTCCCGGTACACGCGAGTCGTTCCTGCGGTTCGAGTCGCCGTCGCCGTACTTCGAGACGGCGACGGCCCGCGTGTACGAACCGAGCGAAGAGAGACGAGAACTGCCGACGCTCGTCTTCAACCACGGTCTCGGCATGATGAACGATACGATGGCGTACTGGCCACCGGAGGCCGCCCTCGCCAGACCGCTCGCTCGCGAGGGGTACCGCGTCGTCCTGCCGGACGCACCGTGGCACGGTCGCCGGGAAGCACTCGGCTCCTATAGCGGCGAACCGTACCTCGCGAAGGGGCCAGTGGGGATGTTCCATCTGTTCTCGGCGGCGGCGCTGGAGAACGGCGTCCTCGTCGACTGGGCGCGAGGGGAGAATGCACCCGCCGTCGCCGTCGGCGGCCTCAGCCTCGGCGGCATCACGACGCTCCACGTCGTCGGCCACTGTGGGTCGTGGCCGGCGTCGACTCGGCCCGACCTCGCGTTCCCCGTCGGCGCACCCGGCGTCATCGACGAGACTATCGTCCGAAGTCGCTTGCTCGAACTCCTCGACACCGGTGACGCGCTTCGGGCGGCCGGGTGGACACCGGCGCGACTCGGCGAGTTCGGACCACTTCTGAACCCGCCGACGACGTGCGGTATCGACCCCGCTCGCGTCGTCTGTTTCACCGGGTCACGAGACGAAGTCGCTCCGGCCGACACGACTCGGTGGCTCCTCGACTCGTGGGACGTTCCTCCTGAGAACCGCGTCGAGTGGGACGTCCGACACATGGGTGTGCTGATGCAGATGCTCAGACACGACGAGTTCAGAGACCGAGTGAAATCGGAGTTCGAAGCGTTAGAAGCAGTGAACGAAGCGAGAACAGACGAATCAGAACCGAAAGCGCAGTAGCGCAGTAGTTACTCGTCGAGGAAGTCGGGTTCGGCGCGTTTCTCCTCGCGTTCGTCTTCGAGGTGAGCACGGAAGTCGTCGATTTCGACGTCCTTGCGCTCGCGTTCCTTCCGGTCACGCACCGAGATGGTCTGCGTCTCCTGTTCGTCGCCACCGACGATGATCATGTACGGCACACGGTCTTCCTGCGCTTCGCGAATCTTCCGGCCGAGCGTCCACGAGCGGTCTTCGACGCCGACGCGGAAGTCACCGAAGTCGCGGTTCTGGAGGCGCTTCGCGTAGCCGAGTTGGTCGTCGCTGATAGGGAGGATTCGGACCTGTTCGGGGGCGAGCCAGAACGGGAACTTCCCGTTGAAGTGCTCGATGAGCACCATGAAGAACCGCTCGTAACTGCCGTAGAGCGCGCGGTGAATCATCACCGGCTGGTGTTCCTCGTTGTCCTCGCCCGTGTAGGTCAGGTCGAAGCGGTCGGGCATGTTGAAGTCCAACTGCACGGTCGGACCGTCCCACTTGCGACCGAGGGCGTCCTTGAATGCGAAGTCTATCTTCGGGCCGTAGAACGCGCCGTCGCCGGCCTCGATACCGTAGTCGATACCGCTGTCGTCGAGGACGGCCTTCAGTTGCGTCTCTGCCTGCTCCCAAATCTCGTCGCTGCCGACGGACTTCTCGGGGCGCGTGGCGAGGGCGACTTCGGCTTCGAGGTCGAACGTGTCGAAGACCTCCAAGATGTTGTCGATGATGAGGTTTATCTCGTCTTCAATCTGGTCGGGGCGGACGAACAGGTGACCGTCGTCGATAGTGAACGACCAGACGCGCGAGAGACCCGAGAGTTCTCCGCGCTGCTCTTTCCGATACACTTTGCCGTCCTCGAAGTAGCGGACGGGCAGGTCGCGGTAGGACCACGACTGCTGGTCGAAGATGGTCGCGTGACCCGGACAGTTCATCGGCTTCAATCCGTACTCCTCGTCGTTGACGTCGAGGAGGAACATGTCGTCGACGTAGTTCTCGTAGTGGCCCGACTTCTTCCAGAGTTCCGTCCGGAACAGGTGTGGCGTCTCGACGGGGTCGTAGCCCGCGTCGAGGTTGAGCTGTTTCGCGTAGTCGGCCAACTCGTCGAGGATGCGCTTCCCGTTGGGGTGATAGAGCGGCAGACCCGGCCCCGTCGTCTCGTCGATGGAGAAGAGTTCGAGTTCCTGTCCGAGCTTTCGGTGGTCGCGCTCTTTGGCCTCCTCTTGCATCTCCAAGAAGTCGTGGAGGTCGGACTCGGAGGCGAACGCCGTCCCGTAGACACGGGTGAGCGTCTCGTTCTCTTCGTCGCCGCGCCAGTAGGCCGAGGAGATGTTGAGGAGTTCGAACGCGCCGATTTCGCCCGTCGACTCGACGTGCGGCCCCTTACAGAGGTCTTCGAACTCGCCCTGTTTGTAGAAGGAGATGGGGTCGTCGCCGGCGGCCTCGGTTTCGAGAATCTCGCGTTTGAACTCGTTGTCCTCGTACTTCGCCAGCGCTTCCTCGCGGTCGACGAGTTCGCGCTCGATTGGGAGGTCCTCCTCGACGATGTCGGCCATCTCGGCTTCGATGTCCTCCAAGTCGTCCATGTCGAGGTCGACGTTTGTCACGTCGTAGTAGAACCCCTGGTCGGTCCACGGGCCGATGGTCAGTTTGGCTTCGGGGTGGAGTCGCTGGAGTGCCTGCGCGAAGACGTGGGCCGCAGAGTGTCGAAGGACGTCGAGATACTCGTCACTCTGGTCGGTGACGATGACGAGATTCGCGCCGTCGTGCAGTGCCGTCGCCTTGTCGACGAGTTCGCCGTCGACGACACCGGCCACCGTGTCCTTGCCGAGACCCGGGCCGATTTCGTAGGCGGCGTCCGCTACGGAGGAGCCCTCGGGGACGGAGAGTTCCGACCCGTCGGGAAGAATGACTACGATGTCGCTCATACGAAAACGGAATCGGAGCGTTCGGATAAGTGTTGTTGAGACGCGCGGCGGTGTATCAGTGCCGAGAAAGCCTTTTCAACTGCGATTAGATGAGGACTACGAATATCAGCACCAAGACCAGGGCAAACCCGGCGAGTCCGAGAAGGGTGACACCGACTTTGTACAGCACGGATTTGAGAAGCGGGCTGCCCGACATGGCGGCGTCTTCGGTTACCGCGGCGTCGCCCTCGCTGTATCCCATCGCGGTGAGCGTGGACTCGCTGCGGTTCGTCGACTCCGAGAGGCGTTCGACGTCGTGGGCCTCCTCCTCGTACCCACCCGCGCCCCAGATGTCGTCACCGCTGTCTATGTCCATACGCGACTTCGCACGTCCACACTCACAAACGTTTCGACGACCCGTCACGTCTGGTTCCAGTCGTCGAGACGGGGAACGTCCATCTTCCGAACAAGTGTACGACCAAACCCTTCAAACCCCCTCCACGACATACCTCACCCATGCGATTCGACCGCCAAAGTGGCGTCTTCATGCACGTTACCTCTCTCCCCGGCCCGCACGGCATCGGCGACCTCGGCGACGGGGCCTACGCCTTCGTCGACTTTCTCGCCGACGCCGACCAGTCACTGTGGCAAGTCTGCCCGCTCGGCCCGACGTCCGCCGCGATGGGTAACTCGCCGTACCAAGCCTACTCGGCGTTCGCCGGCAACCCGCTTCTCGTGAGTCTCGAACGGTTGGTCGACGCCGGTTATCTGACCGACGACGACCTCGAACCAGTCCCCGAAGCGTTCGACCCCCACGAGACGAACTACGGGGCCGTCGACGAGTACAAGAAACCGTTGCTCCGCACCGCCTTCGAGCGGTTCGAGGAGTCCGCGAGCGACGAGGACCGCGAAGCGTTCGAGGCGTTCTGTGAACGCGAGGCCGAGTGGCTCGACGGCTACGCACTGTTCATGAGTCTCAAAGAAGAGTTCGACGGCGCGCTCTGGACCCAGTGGCCTCACGACGTGAAGGTCCGCGACGAGAGCGCCCTCGACGAGTATCGAGAAAAACTGGCCGACGATATCCGGTACCGGGAGTTCGTCCAGTTCGTCTTCGACCGCCAGTGGCACGACGTCCTCGACTACGCCCACGAGAAGGGCGTGGAACTCGTCGGCGACTTGCCCATCTACGTCGCCCTCGACAGCGCCGACGTGTGGGCCGCCCCGGAGGCGTTCGACCTGAACGACGAGCACGAACCCGCCTCCGTCGCGGGCGTCCCGCCGAACGCCAACGACGACGGCCAGCGCTGGGGCAACCCGCTGTACGATTGGGAGACGTTGCAAGAGACGGGCTACGAGTGGTGGATCGCCCGACTCGACCGTCTGTTCGAGATGGTCGACGTCACCCGACTCGACCACTTCAAAGGCTTCGACGAGTACTGGGCCATTCCCGCCGACGCCGACAGTCCCGCCGCCGGCGAGTGGCGCGACGCACCCGGCTACGACTTCTTCGAGACGGTCGAAGCCAAATTCGGCGACCTGCCGTTCATCGCAGAGGACCTCGGGTTCATCGACCAGCAACTCATCGACTTCCGCGAGGAGTTCGACTTCCCCGGCATGAAGGTGCCGCACTACGCCAACTGGTGTCAGGGCGGCGACCCGAACCAACCGATGCACTACCCCGAAAACGCCGTCGCCTACTCGGCGACGCACGACACGAACACCACCGTCGGCTACTACCATTCGCTCCCCGACGAACAGAAAGACTGTCTCCACTACAACCTCGGTGTCGACGGCAGCGACATCCACTGGTCGATGATAGAGGCCGTCTGGAACTCCAACGCCGTCATCGCGCTCGCGCCGATGCAGGACCTCCTCGGACTCGACAGTCACGCTCGGTTCAACACGCCCGGAACGGCCGAAGGCAACTGGGACTGGCGCTGTACGAGAGACGGGTTCGCCGACGACGTGTCTGGGCATCTCTCCATGCTGACGGACATCCACATTCGGTAACTCGGGCACGCTCCCCGACTCGCACTCTCTCGTTCTCTCGCAGCCTCTCAGTTCTCTCGAATCCCCACTCTCACTCCTCGACAGCGACACCCCTGGAGTCGAACCAATCGTCGAGCGTCAGCCATAGCTATTCAGCGCGTGAAGACGGAGAAAGACAGTCGTGGGTGGTTGTCGGACGCGTTACCGTCAGTGGGTGGTTGTCGGACGCGTTACCGTCGCGGGTGGAGGACGCCGTCGATGTTGACGAAGTGATCACGAGTGCCGACGTGACGGCCGGTCGCGCGGACGAGTCGCCACGTCGTGACGAACAGACTGACCAGGAGACAGAGACCGGCGAGTGCGACACCGAACGTCGACACCGTCGCGAGCGTGAGGAGTTCACCGGCCGCCACGAGGACGAAACCGAGGACTGTTCCGAACGAGGCCGTTTCGAGTGTATCCATGGTGATGTACTCCGGTACAGAGCCGTATAAGCCGCACGTTCGGGAGGCTCAGCGCTTCTCTGTGCCATGGTCGGGAGTGTCGTGTGACGGTGTTGCAGCAGGGTCGCGTGAGACAGCACAGACGGCGAGGTGACACAACGGTTTTGTCACGCCGATTCGACGAGCGAGTGTGAAACGGCCACTCGGATACGTGTCGCTCGTCCTCGCGGCAGTCGCCGCCCTGTTCGGTGGGTTCGTCCAAGCAGCGGCCCCGTTCGGTTCGGTCGCTGTCGGCGATACCTCCCTCGACGTCGTCGTCGCCAAAGTCCTCCTCGCCTCGGCCGTCCTGCTCGGGCTGAACGGCCTCTATCTACTCGTGACACGACTCCTCGTCGACCGGAGCGTGAGCAAGCGCCGCGCACACGACGTGCGGAACCTCTTTCGTCTCGTGTTCGGCGCCGTCGCGCTCTTCGCCGTCCTCGGCATCGTCACCGAGCAGTGGGTCGGCGTGCTGTTCTCGCTCGGTATCGTCGGATTCGCGGTGACGTTCGCGCTCCAGCAACCGCTGCTCTCGCTTCTGGGGTGGGTCTACATCATGCTGCGGCGACCCTACACCGTCGGTGACCGGGTGAAGATAGCCGAGTCGAAAGGCGACGTCATCGCCGTCGACTTCCTCGCGACGACGATTTGGGAGATAAACGGCGACTTGGTCTCGTCGAATCAACCCTCGGGACGAGTCGTCACCGTCCCGAACAGTGTGGTTCTCTCCTCGCAGATAGTCACCTTCGGCGGCGAGGGATTCCCGTTCGTCTGGAACGAGATTTCGATTCAGGTGTCCTACGAGACGGACCTCGCGTTCGCCTGTGACACCATCGCCGCCGAGGCAGACGACTACCTCGGCGACCAGATGGCGGCCAACATCGCTCGGTACCGCGAGGAACTCTCGGAGACACCGGTCGAACTCGAAGTGCAGGACCGACCGACCGTGAACGTCGCACAGGGCGAGTCGTGGGTCGAACTCCGTCTGCGCTATCTCGTCCACCCGCGCCGCGGGCAACGAGTCAAGAACGAACTCTACCGGCGGATACTCACTCGTTTCAACGAACATCCGGACCGCGTCGGATTCCCTGTCGGTCGCAACCGCTGACCGGTGTCGAGACCGAACCGTTCACGCGGTCTACGCCGACGGTGAAGGCCGACGGTGAAGGGGCGGCGGTGACCGGAGATAACACGGGCGACTGAGGGGTGCTGGCGACCGACCGCGACCGAAACCCCGAAAGCCGCGCTCTCCGTTCGTTCGCTCGATGGAAACCGGCGCGATTCCGCTGACCGACCTCGACGGCGACTTCGACCTGCAGGCGACCGTCGAGAGCGGACAGAGTTATCTCTGGGACCGAGCGGACGGCGGAATGTACGACGAGATGAGCGTCCACGGCGGCGACGAGTGGTACGAGACGGTCGTCCCGCCGCTCTCGGGCGTCTCCGACGAACAGGCCGTGGTTCGCGTGCGCCAGACCGACGGCGTACTGGAGTGGGAGTCGACGACCGACGCGGTGCCGATTCTGACGCATCTGCTCCGTCTCGACGACGACCTCGATGCGATTCTCGACGCGACACCCGACGACGGCCTGCTCGACCGGGCCTACGCCGCGTATCCGGGGATGCGCCTCGTGCGCGACCCGCCGTTCGCCTGTCTGATTTCGTTCATCTGCTCGGCGCAGATGCGCGTCTCGCGCATCCACGGGATGCAGATGGCGCTCGCCGAAGCGTTCGGGAGCAGCGTCGAGATGGACGGCGAGGAGTACCACGCGTTCCCGACGCCGGAGCAACTGGCGGCGCGAACGGAGGACGAACTCCGTGACCTGAAACTCGGATACCGGGCGCCCTACGTCCAGCGGACGGCGGAGATGGTCGCCGACGGCGAGGCGCACCCGGACGAAGCACTCGGTCTGGCGTACGAAGACGCCCGTGAGTCGCTGACGCGGTTCGTCGGCGTCGGCGACAAGGTAGCCGACTGTGTGCTCCTCTTCTCGCTCGGGTTCTTGGAGGCAGTTCCGCTGGACACGTGGATTCAGAGCGCGATTGCGGATTACTACCCCGACTGCGAGCAGGGGAGTTACGCCACGACGTCGCGGGCGATTCGGGAGGCGCTCGGGGGGCAGTACGCGGGCTACGCACAGACGTACGTCTTCTACTACCTCCGCGCCGGTGGTGAGTAAAGGCGGCCGAGCGACGAGCGAAGCTATTCGAGTAACGAGTCGGTTCTGAGTAAACAGCGAGCGACTGGCGGTATCTGACCACATCCGAGCGTATTTGTACCTCCGAAGATGGGTAGGAAGCACGAACGATGACGCCCCTCTCCGATACGCTCGACTCGCTCACTTCGGTCAGTGCGGCCGACCTGGTCGGCGGGTTGCTGGTGCTCTGGGTGCTGACGCTCGGTAGCGTGCTCACGAGCAGCGTCGACCCGGCGACGCCGCCGACCTGGTGGGGCGTCGCGGGCCTCTTGTTGACGCTGGCGAGCGTCACCGTCGCGGCCGTGTTGTCCCGCCAACTCACCGACGCGGGGACGCGGATGGAGACGGTTTGGGAAGTGACGTCCGAGCAGGGAGTCGAAGGCGTCGAACACGCCGCCTCGGACCCACACGTCGACGCCGACGACGCGTGGTCACGAGAGTCCGCACAGACGCGACGCGACGAGAGCGACACCCACTCGCGACACAACCGCTGAGGTGTCAAACTATTTGTTAGTAGCGTGCCAAGTGGCGAGCATGGCCTCCGAAACGACCGGTTCGTCGCTCCCACGCGCAGTCCTGACGGGTGTCGCCGTCGCCGTACTGGTGTTTCCGTTCCTCACCGCGTTCGGTATCCTCGGCAGTCTCACGTGGTGGGCCTTCGTCGGCCTCTTCGTCGGACTCGTCGGCGTCGTGACCGCCGCCGTCGTGGCTCGGCGACGAGGGGATAGAGCCGACGGCGAGAGCGTCTGGGACGCGATTCCCGACTGGCAGTACGACGGCCGCCACGTCGAGTCCGGCGGGTTAGCGCGAGGTGAGCAGGAGAAGGCGCTCCGTCAGTTACAGCAACGCGCAGAGTGGGAGCAAGAGCGGTCGGAGTGAGGTGCGGTAGGACGAGTTCTTTTTTCAGAGTACAGTTAGGGCAGTTCGGATGAGTTCGTCTTCGAGACAGCGACGACAGCACTCGCGAGGCGGCCTACGACTGCTTGACAGGCGAGACACCACGTCCTCCCCAGCCGACTCGCTCGTGCACTCCGTTTACTCGCTCCTCCCTCGCACGAACTCGGCAGTCGACGGAGCGACTGCCAGCGCGCGCCACGGTGGGTAGTCGATTACCTGACCACAACCGTTAGGCGCGCTCGCTCCCGAGTTCGACCGTGGACGACATCGTCGAGTGGCTTCGAAGCCGACCGTACTACGAGGGGCAGATTCGCGAGCATCGCCGGGTCCCCGCCCGCGACCCCACCTTCGTCGACGTCGAACTCGAATCTCGACTCGCGTCGGCGCTCGAAGACGAAGGCATCACGCGTCTCTATCGACACCAAGCGCAGGCTATCGAGGCCGTCCGCGACGGCGGCAACGTCGTCCTCGCCACCGAGACGGCGAGTGGAAAGAGCCTCGCCTACACGGTTCCGGCGTTCGAGCGGGCGATGGACCACGGTGGAAGAACGCTGTATCTCGGCCCGCAGAACGCGCTCATCGCCGACCAAGAGGAGACGCTGTCGGAGTTAGAGCGGAAACTCGGCTTCGGGAGTCGCGTCTCCGTCGCACAGTACACCGGGCGACTGAGCAAGACCGAGAAGCGGAAGGTCCGAGACCGGATGCCGACCGTCCTGCTCTCGAACCCGGACATGCTGCACTACGCGCTGCTCCCGCACAACCACCGTCTGTGGGACTGGTTCTTCTCGTCGCTGGAGACCGTCGTCGTCGACGAGATTCACGGCTACCGCGGTGTCTTCGGGAGCCACGTCGCCTTGACACTCCGGCGACTGCGACGAATCTGCGACCGATACGACGCACATCCGCAGTTCGTCTGCTGTTCGGCCACCATCGGCAACCCCGTCGACCACGCGGCACGCGTGACCGGCGAACACGAGTCGTCGTTCACGCTCGTCGACGAAGACGCGAGCAAGACTGGGCCGCGCCACTGGGTGCTGTGGAACCCGCCGGAGTACGAAGGGGGAGGAGGCGGAAGCGGTCGTCGCCGGTCGAGTCACGTCGAGACCAAGAACCTCTTCGTGGACCTCGTCGCGCAGGGCTACCAGACGCTGGCGTTCACCCGCGCGCGACAGGCCGCCGAGCGGTACGCCACGGACAGTTCGAAGGAACTCCGACAGCGCGGCGAACACGACGCCGCCGGAGGCATCGAGGCGTATCAGGCCGCGCTCAACCACGAGCGCCGCCGCGAGATAGAGGCGGGGCTACACGCGGGCGACGTTCGCGGCGTCTGGAGTACGAACGCGCTCGAACTCGGCGTCGACGTCGGTGGACTGGACGCCGTGCTCCTCGACGGCTACCCCGGAACCAGAATGTCGGCGTTCCAGCAAGCAGGACGTGCAGGCCGCGGCGACGACCCAGCGCTCGTCGTCATGGTCGGCGGCGAGGACCAACTGGACCAGTACCTGCTGAACCACCCTGAGGACTTCTTCGACGCCGACCCCGAGCAGGCGCTCTCGAACCCGGAGAACGACCAGTTGCTTCCAGGGCATATTCAGTCGGCGGCTAGCGAGAACTGGCTCTCGACCGACGACGAGCGATACTTCGGGTCGCTGTTTCCCGGCGTCGTCTCGGACCTCGAAGCGACGGGCCGACTCGAACGCCGCGATACGGATGGAGGAATCCGGTGGACGAACGCCAGTGGGAGTCCACAGCACGAGATGAGCCTGCGGACCATCGACGACAGAGAGATAGACCTCCTCGACAGCCGTCGAAACGACGTCATCGGGTCGCTCTCGTTCTCGGACGGCCTGCGCGACGCACATCCCGGCGCCATCTACCACCACCAG
The DNA here is from genome assembly GCF_900114455.1 of Halogranum rubrum. GTDB lineage: Archaea > Halobacteriota > Halobacteria > Halobacteriales > Haloferacaceae > Halogranum > Halogranum rubrum. The sequence continues at coordinate 139,943 of NZ_FOTC01000007.1, forward strand.
GGGCAGTCCTACGAGGTGACGGCCCTCGATTTGGACCGCGACGTCGCCGAACTGCAACCGACGTGGGCGGACTACTACACCCGAATCCTGAGCGACAAGGACATCGTCGTGGAGGCGGACCTCTCGACGAAGCCGTTGTCGGCGCGGCCAGACGTACAGGTCAGATTCGCCGACGTAACCGTGACGACGCAGATTACCGGGTTCGAGCGACGCGACCCGAAACGCGGCGAGGCCATCGGTCGCGAGTCGTTGGACCCCCCGGCGACGACGCTCCGGACGAAGGCACTCTACTACACCGTTCCGCCGGACGTCGAAGATGACTTGCGCGAGGACCACGGCGAGTGGGGGTTCAACGGCGGAATTCACGCCGCCGAACACGGCACCATCTCGCTGCTGCCGCTCTCGTTGCTCTGTGACCGCGGCGACATCGGCGGCATCTCAACGCCGTACCACGCCCACACCGACCGCAGTACGATATTCATCTACGACGGCTACCCCGGCGGCGTCGGCATCACCCGCGGCGGGTTCGACAGCATCGAGACGCTGCTCGCTCGGACCGCTCGACTCATCGACGACTGTGACTGCGCCGACGGCTGTCCGGCCTGCGTGCAGTCACCGCAGTGTGGAAACGCGAACGAACCGCTCGCGAAGGAACCGGCCGTGGCGTTGTTGCGGGCGTTGACCGAAGAGTGAGAGGGAGTAGAACGGCTCTGCGGAATTGAAATGAATCTAATAATTAGCGGCGTGTAGAGGGTAGAGCGTGCCCTACCCAGTGTGTGCAGCTACCTTCGTCGGCGGTGGCCGCGTCGGAGAGTACAGTCGATGGGAGACCACGCGACAGCACAAGTGGATTGTCTGAGGCACACGATGGCTGTCACATGGTCGAAACGTGTCAGAGACGCTCCTCACCGAGAGAATCGATACATGTGTCGACGGTGGTTACTGACGCTGTGTAGGGCTGTCAGAGGCATATCAGGCACAGCAACGGGAATCGTCTCCCACACTTCCCTGGACCGAGCCTTCACCCTCGGTGTGGCCGTCAGAGCACATGTACTTCGTTACATCAGTTGACCCCAGGTAGTACCGACGGGTGACTTCGTACCCCAGTTATAAGTGAAGAGAAACCAGTCAGTGCATTCGAACTGCTAGTCTCTCCGCGTCGAGAGTCGTCGCATACTTGTTTTTAAGAGCAGTGCGAATGCACCCAGTAGGAGTATCCGTGTCGGGAACAAAGAGAGGGTAAGCACTCCGTATTCACGGCTCACACATACACACCCTCGATTCTCGTTCTATGGTCCGCTCCAGTGCGAAGCGGGACGACGTGAGGGGTTACTCGCGTCCGTCCATACGGCGGTACCCACTGACGGCGGGGAGTGCCGTCCGTCATCCCTCATGCACGCGCACTACAGCGACTCCCCTCGACTGACTACTAGAGGTATCGACTGATGACGGTGATTGCCGGTATCGCCATCGCAGCCGAAGACTTCGATATCGGGCAGGCCCTCTCGGCCACGAAGACCCGTATCGAACTGACGCAGTTCATCCCCGTCAACGGTCAACTCGTCCCGTACTTCTGGAAAGAACACGGTGGTGACAGCGACGAGTTCGAAGCGGCCGTTCGAGCCAACGGGCGGGTCGCGTCGTTGACGAATCTCGATGGGCGAGTCGACGCCCGCCTGTACCGTATCGAGTGGAACGACGTCAACGGCTTCCTCACAGCGTTACACGACCACGACATCATGGTCGAGGAGGGGCGGACCAGCGGCGACGGCACGTGGTTCTTCCGACTCCGAGCGCCGACCAAAGAGGAGCTCTCGTCGTTTCAGAGTACCTGCTTCGACGCTGGTGTCAACCTCGACATCCGCCGAGTGTACCACAACCCGAGCGCATCGTTCGGCCGAGCCGACCAACTATCGGAGAAACAACACGAAGCGCTCCTGTTGGCAATCCGCAGCGGTTACTTCGAGATACCACGCAGACGTTCACAGGAGGAACTGGCCGCCGACCTCGGTATCTCCCGACAGGCGTTCAGTCGCCGTTTGAAGCGAGCGCAGAATAACCTCTTCAAAGACCTCTACTGGTCCGAACTCGCCGATACGTAAATCGGGTCTGGGGGTGCATAGGCACCCGTCAGTCCCACCTGAATCGATGCACTCCCGTTCTCTATTCAGCACGCTTGCTGAAACCTACTCAGAAGTGGTCAGAACTCGCGTGCCGAATATAGGGCTGTATCCAACAACTCCAGGGACAACACGACGGCGATTCCCTGAGACCAACTTTCGATTCATGTCCGAACCGGGTGAAATCTCTAATCGACTGTTACTGACGTTAGCTGTCGTCAACCTCTCTGCGGGCTCTCTAGACCTTTTCGTAGCTTTCACAGAGGGAGACTCGACGTTGGGGACAGGTACGTCGTTGGCATTTCTCCTACTCGGCACAGTTTTCAGTTACAGCTACTACAGGCGAACTCGGGAGTCACACAGAACTAACTCTGCGACTTGACTTGCGAAATAAGTGCTCTACATTCAGCACGATTTCGGGAAGCTTACTGCGCTGTCGAGTGTGACCGACGGAGTCGGAGCATCACCGTCGACCCTCCGTGCTCCGGTTCCTCGAACCCGAGGACGCCCCCCGAGACGTCGGCGACGGCTTTGACGACCCAGAGGCCGAGTCCGTTCCCGTGTTGAAGTTGCGTCAGTTCGTTCTCGCCGGTGATGAGCGTCTTCTCGTGGACGGGGATGCCCGGCCCGTCGTCGTGCACGCCGAGTGTCACCCACTCGTCGTCCGCATCGAGCGAGATATCCACGGACGGCGTCTCCGAGTCGTTGTGTTCGACGGCGTTCTCGACGAGTTCTGAGAGTGCGAGCGAGAGCCCCGAGTCGGCGTCGGCCCGGCACTCGCCGGTGACGTCGTCGTCGACAGTGACCGTGACGGACGCTTCGGGGAACGAGTTCGCTGTCTCGTCGGCGACTTCCTCGACGGCTGCAGTGACGTTTCGCGGGCGGACGTCGCTCGGACCACGCTCGTACACCTGAATGACGCGCTTGGCGTTCTCTGCGAGGCTCCCGATAGTCGCGGCGTGCTGACTGATGACCTCGGCCGAGCGAACGAGCGACTCGTCGGTAACGCTCTCGGCGAGGATGTCGCCGTGTCCCTGTAACACGGTGGCGCTGTTGCGGAGGTTGTGTCGGATGACGCGGTTCAAGACGGCTATCTTCTGGCGTTCTTTGGCGAGTTGCTCGGCCCGGACACGGCGAGCGTCGTAGAACCCGATGATGACGTGTGCGGCCGCACCGAGTGCCAAGAGGTTCGCGATGGTGAACATCGGCTCTCGAAGCTCCGTCCCGAGTTGCCCCTGGTAGAGGAGGTTCGCGACCATCACCGACCCGAGGACGACGACGCCGAGCAGGTTCCAGACGGAGATGCGGACGACGTTCGTCGTGGAGAACCCACTACGTGCGAGCACGACGCCGACGAAGAGGAGGCCGAGTGAGACCAGCGAGCCAACAGTCGCGAGCACGACGCCGAGTATCGGCCCGCCATCGGCGAGGTGGATGAGATGTGGAACCAACAGTGCGAGTCCGGTGAGACTCACCGACCCGCTGGCGACGAGTCGCCCGACACTACCTCTCTCTCGTGCGCGAGAGACCTCTGCCGGCCCGTCGAGAGAGTCCAACATGAGTGCGTCGCGAACGAGCGCCCGGAACGAGTTCGTAGATTCGCCCATGAGGGTCTCTCGATGCCGAAGAGGTATGTAAGTTTGTGAGAAATTCTCTAGTCTGAGAACTGAAGGACGAAAGCGTAAACAACAGCTATTCTTCACCCGGCTAAAAACGGACGACAATGAGTCAGGACACCGGTGTCGTCGTTCCGGCGATTCGAGCGTACGAGAGCACACACGACACGGTTCCGCTCGACACCGACGACTGATGCGGCGACAACGTCGAGAACGACTGTACGCGCTGTTCGGTCTCGTCGTCGCGCTCCTCGCCGGCGTCGTCGTCGCGCTCCTCGCGACGAACCTCTTTCCGTACCACTCGGTCAACGACGACGAGGGCGTCGCTCTCCTACAGGCGGCGATGCTCCTGAAGGGACAGATGTTTCTCCACCCCGGTCAGTTGGCAGACGTCGTCCGCCCGTGGTCCTTCGTCGTCGCCGACGCACCCGCCGAACTCGGCGGTGTGAAGATGTACGGGAAGGCCTCTCCGGTGATTTCCGCGCTGTTCGCGCTCTCGAAAGCGTCGACCGGAGAGTTCGACGTCGTGCTCAGTGTCGTCGCCTTCGGGACGACGGCACTCGTCTACGGTATCGCCGCACAGGCGTTCGACCGCGAGACGGGCGTGCTCTCTGCACTCCTCCTCCTCGGGTCGCCGCTGTTTCTCGTCACCTCGGCGACGTTCCTCCCCTACGCACCGACGACGCTGTTCGCCCTCTTGTTCGGCTTCTCGTACGTTCGAGCCACCCGCCGCGAGAGTCTCTCTTGGAGTCTACTCTCCGGAACGGCAATCGGCGTCGCCTTCTTCGCGCGACCCTCCACGGGCGTCCTGTTCGCGCTCCCCTTTCTCGCTCACTCGCTGATGTCGCTGTGGCGGGCGCGGAAAGGAGCGAGATTCGAGGCAGTCCTGCGACGGTATCTCGCTATCGCCGTCCCCGGCCTCGCTGTCGTCGTGTTGGCGCTCGTCTACAACGCCGTGGTGACGGGCGACCCGTTCGTCTTCCCCTACGCGGCGTTCGCGCCGGACGACGGACTCAGACTCGGGCACCGTGAGAGTCTCGGGGCCGAGCAGAGTTACACGCCCGCACTCGCCGTCGAGACGACTGGTCGCCTGCTCTGGCTCTTCGCGACGAAGTGGACCACTGCCGGTCTCGTCGGGACGCTCGCCTTCGTCGTCGGTCTCGGCGTCTCGCTTCGACGGGCGCTGACGAGAAGGGGACCGGCCCGCCGCCCGTCGCCGCTCTCGAAGCGCGGCCGCGCGGCCGCCAAGATGCCCGAACGCGAGGTCCAGCTCGTCCTCGCCGCCGTCGTCGTGAGTGTCGTCCTCGGCAACGCCTTCTTCTGGGGAACGCTCGACAGCCTACAGAACGGACTCGTCCGCCTGCTCGGGCCGTTCTACTACTTCGACCTCCTGCTTCCGCTCTCGGCGTTCGCCGCCGCCGGCATCCTGACCACTGCCCGGACGCTCCGCCGAGAGTCGCGAGCGCGGTTCTCCCCCGCGGAGGTTCGCGGCGTGCTCCTCCTCGCCCTCGTCGTCTCCGTCCCCGTCGCTGCGACGACGGAGATGCAGGTGCTCTCGGACCCCTTCGCCGAGAACGGCCAGCGGACGGCGAATCTGGCAAGCACGTACGAACCGATTGTAGAGACGGAGTTCGACGACGCCGTCGTCTTCCTTCCCACCCCCTACGGCGACTGGCAACAGCATCCGTTCCAGTATCTCCGGAACGACCCCGGATTCGACGGTGAGGTGCTCTACGTGCTCGACGAGGAACCGGAGCGAGACTTCGAGACGTTGGGCCTCACCGAGAATCGGACGCCGTATCGGTTCACCTACCGCGGCGAGTGGACGGGCGCAGTCGACCCGGTGACGCCCCAACTCCAGCAGTTGGACGTGCTGGAAGGCCAGCGAGTGAACGCGACGTCGACGCTCGGCGTCCCGGCGCGAGCGTCGAACGCGACGGTCCGTATCGAGACGGTAGAAGGAGACGCCCGCTACGACGTCGCCGACGTGAATCCGAATGGGACAGTGACCGCCGAGTGGACCGTCGGACCCGACGACGCGCGAGTGACGAACCTCCCCGCGGCGACAGCGAACGAAGCGGTGCGGCTTCCAGCGGGCGCGAGCGAAGTCGACCTCGTCGTCACCTTCGTCACGCAGTCGGGCGCGACGGTGACGTATCGGCAAGAGGCGACAGTCGAGGTGAGCGACGAGCGTGTCCGCGTCGTCTGGCCGCCGGAGACGCGCGTCTGTCGGTCGACGACGGAGTGCGGGACGGAGGGGACGTACGTCGGTCCGGAGGGAGACTACGTGTCGGGCGTGTCGGTGGAGACGGAGGCACGAGTCGTGAACGAGACGGCGTGAGGACGGAGAGTTCACATGGCGCGCGCTGGCGATTCCTCCGTGAATCGCCAGTCAGCGTGCGAGGGACGACTGAGTAAACGAGCGAACGCGAGTGACCGAAGGAGTCGGCTGGGGAGGGTGTGGCTGTACCGTGGGCGGGGCTGAAAGGGGACGCACTCTCGACGAACCCCGGCGACGAAAGCACCGCAGGAGCGAGTGAAACGAGCGACGAGGAGCACAACGAGTCGCGGGAGTCGAGAGTGTGTGGGCTTTCTCGAAGGCTGGTTCAGAACGGGGGTTCGGAGATGAACGGTCCCCTATACAGCGTGACAAAAGGTGAGGAGGGAAGTCTACAACTCGCGCGTCCAGACGACGGCCTGACTGTTCGCTAACTCGAACTCATCGCTATCCTCGTCGACACCGGGCGCGGCGAGTTCGACGTTCCACCCCTCTGCCGCCACAGGCACTTCCATCTCCTCGCGCAGGAACGCCGGCGACACTTCGACGGGGACGCCCTCCATGTTCGCGGCGAACAGCACCTGCTCGTCGCCGTCGGGCGACTCGCGCAGACCGTAGTAGACCACGGTTCCCTCCGTCGGGTGGACGTAACCGAAGTCCTCGCGGTCGTAGTCCAAGTCGTCGAGCAACCACTGTCGTTCTTGGCGGAACTCGCGAACCGAGAGGTCGAAGGCGGTGCGGTCGTCGTCTTGGGAGTCGTGCCAGTGCGTGAGGTTGGCGAAGTCGTGGACGTCCTGCATCCACGCGTAGGCGTAGGCTTCGAGGTCTTCAGCCGAGAGGTCGTCGCCGAGCGGTTGCTCCATCGCCGACAGCATCTCGGCCATCACGTCGAGGTCGTAGTCAGTGGCCTTCACCGTCGCCGAGAGTGCGTTCATGAATTTGCGCAACTGGTCTCTGCTCTCGAAGCCCATCTCCTCGATGCGCTGGAAGTGCTGTTCGTGCTGGAAGTCCTGTGGGCGCACCTGCCAGTAGAGGAACTTCGACTCGTCGGAGACGACTTTGACGTTCCAGAGCGAGTCCGTGTCGCGGACGAACCCCCACGGCGCACGCATGTTCGCGTGGATGAAGTCCATCGGGACGCCGGGGAGCATGCAGTGAAAGAGCATCGACGACGCCGGGTTGTTGTAGGCCTCGTCGAGCGTCTCCGGCAACGTCTCGCCGAGATAGGGGTTCACGGGCGACTGGTTGAACTCCACCGTCGGGTCGATTTGCGTGCCGCGGCGGATGGTGTCGTGGTTGGCGACGCCGGTCAGCCAGTTGCCGCCGAAGTCCGCGACTTCGCGGACGCGCCACCACTTCGTCGCCCAGAACGTGAGCAGAGCGGGCGTGTTGTGCGCGAACGTGATGGGTGACCACTGGAAGGAGTGGGGGTGTTGTTCGATGAGCGCTCGGTAGCTCGATGCGAGTTCCCAGTCCTCTCGCGGCCACGGGCGGCCATCCTCGTAGATCATCCACGGGCGGTACTCCTGGCCGCCGACTTCCTGGACGATGTGGTCCATCTCCGCGAGGTAGTCGTCGTCGTGGATGCTCTCCTCTAACTCGGGGTCCCAGTTGGTGAAGTCCTGCGCACCGTCGACGCGGATGCCGTCGGCACCGAAGTCCATCTTCCGGCGCTGCATCTCCAAGAGGACCGCGCGGACGACGGGGTGGGGATATTCGAGTTCTTGGCCGTACATCCCCGGTCCCTCGAAGTAGTAGTCGTTGAGGAGTTTCAGACCGCCGTTGTCCGAGTGACCGAGAGCGACGTCGAAGACGATGCGAATCGGTTCTGGAAGGTTGTGACAGGTGGCGATGAAGTCGACCAGTTCGTCCGGACGACCAGTCTCCAGAATCGCGGGGTTCGTCGCCGAGAACGCGGAGATGACGATATCGTACCCCCAGTTTATCATGTCCGGGCGGTCGACGGCCACCTCGATTTCGCCCGCCTCGTCGCCCTCCGTCTCGACGGCCCAGAACTCGTGGATGTCCTCGTTCTCGGTGATGGGTTCGACCGGCATCACCTGAATCGCGTCGTAGCCGACGAAGTTGCGCTCGGCGGGCGTCAGGTCCTCGCCCGCGCGGAGTTTGTCGCCGATGTCCTCGTACTGGCGAGCGAGGCCACCGAGTGACCCCGCTTCCGTGGCCGTGCCGGGGTGAATCTCGACCATGCTCGTCGCCGGGTCGACGCGTGGCACGCCGTCGTCTTCGCTCGTCGGGATACGCTCCTCGTCGGTGCCGAAGGCTTGGAAGTAGTCGCGGTCGGCGCGTTCTCGGTCCAATCGCTCCATGTCGTACAGTTCGGCGGGCGCGAACGCACCGAACGGGACGGAGTAAGCCAGTGGGTCGGGGACCGTCTTCCACTCGCCGTCGTCTTCGTAGGCGAGTTGGTAGAGCGACCCGAGTTGCTCGCGTGTGCCGGGTTTCATCCCGTCGACGACGCCCCAGTGGAACTCGCCGTTCCGTTCGAGCGGAACGCGTTCGCGGGTGAACGTCAGCGAGTCGTGGCCGTAGGGCTGGACGTCTTCGGTCGGCGTGAGTACTTCGAGGTAGACGTCGCCTTCGGCGATGTCGGCGTCGAGCAGTTCGGGCGTCCAGAAGCCGACTTCGGCGCGGCCGTCGGTGTAGTGTGCGCCGAGGCGCTGGACGACCTCTTTCATCGCTTCAAATTCTTGGTCGTGGCTGGCGCGAACGTCGTCGTGCCAGTCGACGAGTTCGGCGGTCTGGGCGTCGAGTAGGGTGCAGTCTCCGTAGGTGTCGCTCATGTAGTGGTTGTGTTCGGGTCTGTGAATCGGGATGTAGTCGGTCGGCGGTACACGGAAAATGGAGTCGGGGCGTCAGCCCTGAATCGGGAGGACGACGACGTCGTCGACGGTCAACTCGCCGTCGACGAGGACGTCCTCGCCGGAGACGACGTCGCGCGTCTCGACGGACTCGGCGACGGAGAACGTCGCTCGCTCCGCGCCGAAGTTGAGCGCGACGACGTAGCCCTCGCCGCCGTCTTGGCGGACGAAGGAGGTCACGCGGTCGGAGTCGGACTGGTAGTCGACGCGGTGGAAGTCGCCCTCGAACTGGAGGGCGGGAATCTCGTCTCGCGTGTCGATGAGCGTCTCGTAGTGGCTTCGGAGGGTCTCGTTCGCGTGTTCCCACGCGAGTGGGTCGCGGCGACCCTGCTGGCCGAGTTCCTGTCCGCCGTAGAGCATCGGGACGCCCGGGAGCGTGAACAGCGCGCCCGCGGAGGCGAGCGCCGCCGGTTCGCCGCACTCGACGACGTAGCGCGTCTCGTCGTGGTTCTCCTGATAGAGCATGAACGACGCGTGGTCCGGGAAACCGACTTCGGTGCGCTGTTCGATGGCGTCGAGGATGGCGTCGGCCGACTGGTTGCCGTTGCCGACCTGTCGCATCGTGAAGTACAGCGTCGTGTCGAAGTGCATGTCGAACATCCCGTTGTGGAAGTCGGCGATGTACGGGATGGTCTCGTCGAGGAGCAAGAACTCGCGGTCGTAGGACTTCACGCGGTCACGGAGTTCCTGCCAGAAGGCGTTGGGGACGGCCCACGCCATGTCACAGCGGAACCCGTCGGCGACGCGCGCCCACTGGTCGACGGCGTCGAGCAGGTACCGGCGGACCTTCGTGTTCTCGAAGTTCCAGTTGGCGATGAACTCCCAGTCGAAGTACGTCCCCGGTTCGCCGCTGTCCTGCCATTCGTACCAGTCGTAGTACTCCGAATCGGGGTTCTTGTACGCGTCCTCGAAGTAGGGATGGTCGCGTGCCGAGTGGTTCATCACGAGGTCGAAGAGGACTTTCATCCCGTGGTCGTGGGCGGCGTCGACGAACGCCTCGTAGTCCTCGCGCGTGCCGAGGTCCTCGGCGATGTCGAAGAAGTCGACGATGTTGTAACCGTGCGGCGCGTGGTCGTTCTGAAGGACGGGCGTCAGCCAGAGACAGTCGACGCCGAGGTCTTGGAGATAGTCGAGACGCTTCGTCAGTGCCTCGAAGGTGTTGTCCGACTCCTCGTCGTCGGAGGCGAACCCGCGGACGTAAATCTCGTAGAGTGTGACGTCTTTCGACCACTCCGGCGGGTCGTTCAGACGGACGAACGAGACGGATTCGCCAGCCTTCTCGACGGAGATGGAGTCAGGGACGGAGTAGGACTCGGCGATGGCGACGCCGTGGACGCGGACGCGGTCACCGAAGGCGTCGACCGGGATGTGGACTTCGCGGTCACCGATGGAGACGTCGCCGCGAGAGATGTCGTCGCGGTCGTCGAGCAGGAACTCGACGTCCAAGTCGTCGGCCGAGAGTTTGCTCTTGGGGTGCGGTTGCGGGTGGGCTTCGACGACGACGGTGTCGCCCTCGATGCGACCGTGGAGTTGGATGCGAGGACGGCCACCTTCTTCGCTCTCTTTCTCCGCGCCGCGTGCGCCGCTACCGGAGCCAGAGAGACCGGAGACGTTGGAACCAGAGAGACCGGAGACGCCGGAGACGCCACTCCATCCACTCATCCCGCTCATGCCGGAGGCACCGAGACCGGTGCCGCCGACGGGGCGGAGCGACCCGGGGAACGCCCGGATTGTAAGTTCGTGGATACCGTCTGGTGCGTCTAGCTCGATGGTGTAGCGACCGGGTGCGTCGGGAGTGAACTCCTCTACGTCGTCGGTGCCGACCGTCGCCTGACTGGAGACGGGTGCACTCTTGACGTGCCAGTTGTACGTCGCAGTGGGGTCCGGGTCGCGCGGGGCGAGTTCGAGCGTATCGCCGACCGCAGCGAACCGGGGGGGCCCAGGATGATGCATATATCACTCCATCCATCAGCGCTACTTTTGTTTTTCTCCTTGTCGAAGTATTGTGTACACCCGTAGTAAAACTCGTAGTAACAGTTATAAGCGTGCTCTGACCACTGCTGTGTAGCACACGGGTGGGAGACCGCAGATTCACCGGGAAGAGCGTGAGCTATATCCGGAGTTCAGAAACGTGCCTTGCGGATTCCGCCAATATTTATGTAGTGGGACTCGCGTGTCACTCTATGCGACTGCGAACCGCGCTGAACGATTACAAACGCAATCGGGGTGCGCGTTTCCCGGAAGAGTGTCCGACGGCGTCGGGTGCTTTCTCGGGACACGGGGACCGATTGGTCTACGTCGACCCCGGTGGCTTCATTCGCGACTACTCCTCGCCGTTGTCGGGGCTGTACGGTATCGACCGGTCACGTTTCGGTATCGAGACGGCCGAGGAAACCTACTGGTTCGACGAACTCGACCCGGTTCGGCAGCACTACTACCGCGAGACGAACCTCGTCGAGACGGAGTACGACGCCGGGGCCTTCACCGTCCACCAGTACGACCTCACGCTCGGTCGTGCCCACGTGACACACGTCGAACTGCGCGGTGCCATCCCCCCCAACGCCCACCTCACAGCCTTCCTCACGTTCGCCCCCGAGGGGCGCGAGACCCGAGTCGGCCGACTCATTCACGAGAACGGCGGTCCCAACGGGACGAAAGCCGTCGAAGTGTTCCACCGTAAGGAACACGACTACGTCACCGCTTCGACCGGTCTCGACGACGTCCGCGGCCAGATTCCCGAGCGTTTCGACGAGATGCTCTCGGACGACTACTTCGACTTCCCACGCGAGGCAGTGCTCAACCGCTACGAAGACACGCACCTGAGCGGCGACGTCGTCGTCAGCGCACCGCTCGAACGGACCGGCCGGGCCGCCCAGACGACGCTCGTCACCCAACTCTCGAACCACGACGAAGTGAGTCGCGAAGAGGCGCTTGCGGACCTTCGCCACTGTGCGATTCACCACGGTGACGCGGACTCGCTCCGCGAAGCGGGCCGAGCGCACGCCGAAGTGACCGTCCCCGAGAACGCCCCACGGTCGAATCTCGTCCGCGCGGACCTCCGTGTACTCTCGCTGTTGACGGCCCCGACCGGGTCGCACATCGCCGGGCCGGAGTTCGACCCGTTCTACGCGCACACGGGAGGATACGGCTACACCTGGTTCCGAGACGACGCCGAAGTCGCCAGCTACCTGCTCGACGTCGACCGCGTTCTCGACCTCCAAGTCGACGAGCAACTACAGACGAGTGCTCGCTTCTACTGCGATACACAGCAGGACGACGGCACGTGGCCGCACCGCGTCTGGGCCGTCGACGGGTCGCTCGCCCCCGGGTGGGCACACGCTCGCGTCGAAGGCTCCGACCAACCGGAGTACCAAGCCGACCAGACGGCGAGCGTCGTCGCCTATCTCGCGACGCTCCTCCGGCACCGCGGCAACGGCCTGCCACACGACCTCGCGAGCGAGATTCGCGAGAGCATCCGTGCGGGCATCTCCGGTCTCGACGACACGCTCGAAGAGGACGGCCTCCCCGAACGGTGTCAGAACCTCTGGGAGAACATGAACGGCCGGTTTACGCACACTGCAGCGACGTTCCTCAAGGCGTACACCACCGTCGCTCGTGCACCCGTCGACGAGGGGCTTCGACAGCACGCCGCCGAACGCGCGACGTGCGTCTACGACGCGCTCGACGACCTCTGGGACGAGGACCGCGAAATCTACGCACTGCGTCTAGAGGGCGGCAGCCTCGACACACGGTACGACTCGGCGACGTTCGCGCTCGTCGACGCCCTCGACGAGTACGACTCGCTCGAAGGGCTGACGGCCGAAGACCTCGAACGGATCACGACCCACGTCGAAGAGACGCTCGAAGGCCTCTACCGTGACCCACCGGGCAGTCCTGTCGCCGGAATCATCCGGTTCGAAGAGGACTACTGGCGGAGCCAGAACCAAGACTACGAGAAAGTGTGGTCGGTGTCGACGGCGTGGGGGGCGAACGTCGCCGCCCAACTCGCGACGATGCTCGACTCCTACGGACGCACCGACGACGCGGAGTTCTTCTTCGACCGCGCCGGCGAACTCTACGAACTCATCGAAGACGACGGACCGTTGTGTACCAACGCAGGCTACCTCGCCGAACAGGTGTTCGACGATGGCACACCCGACAGCGCCGCCCCGCTCGGATGGTCGCACGCCATCCGTCTGCACACGACGGCACTCCTCCGGAAGTACGACGCACTCCCCTCGGCGAAGAAATCGCCGTCCGGTCCGGAAGGTCGCCCACGGTGGACGACTGGCGAGAAGTACGGTGTTGGAACCGTCGCCGACCACACCGAGGAAGACCCCTCGAAGGTCTGGTTCACGCTGACCGAAGGCGCACTGACCGAGGTTCGCTTCCCTCGAGTCGACTTGATGAACCTGCGGACGCTGGACTTCCTCGTCGTCGACACGGACCCGAAATCCGAGTACACGGCACGGACACACAACGAGACCCGTCGCGACGACGACGCCGACACCATCGAACGGCGCGCCGAGATGGCCGAAGACGACGCTCTCGTCTTCCGGCAGACCATCACCGAGCAAGGTGACGGCCGTGGTCACGAGTGGACGCTGACCGTCGAGTACGCCACGGACCCCGAACACGACGCGCTGCTCACGGACATGCAGTTCGAGGCCGACGACGACAAGGAGTACGAAGTCTACGCCATCGCCGACACGGCGTTGACGAACACGGGCAACATGGACCGTGGCCTCCGTCTCGGCCAACCCGGTCGATACCACCTCGTCGCACGCGACGCCAGCGCCTACGACACGGGCCACGAGGACGACCCGCTTCTCATCGACGAAGACGGCAACAAGTACAGCATCGCCGTCGCGTTGACCGCCACGGAGCGGTTCGACTGGGCGACAGTCGGTGTCGCCGGGTCGGACTACCTCGCGCAACTGTTCGGACAGGGTGAGCTTCCGGACTCCCAAGAGCGCATCGACGACGAGAACGTCGTCCTCGTCGGCCGAGTGGGTGGCGGGACGAGCGTCGAGCAGACGCTCGCACTCGGGTTCGCGGAGAACGCCGACACCGCCGCCGCACTCGGTGAAGCCGTCGGGGCGCTCACTCGCGGTTACGAGGCCGTTCAGTCGCAGTACGTCGAGACGTGGGAGTCGTTCCTCGAAGACAAACCGATGCCGGCGTCCGTCGCGGACGACCGGTCTCTCGCCAACCAGTACAAGGCCTCGTTGATGGGTCTCCGTGCCGTCGAAGACAAGACCTTCCTCGGAGCGGGTATCGCCTCGCCGTCGGTGCCGTGGGGCGAAGCCGTCGCGGCCGAGGAGTCGAAGGGGTACGGCTACAACTTCGTCTGGTCGCGCGACCTCTATCAGGTCTTCACTGCCTTCTGGGCCGTCGACGACCTGAAGACGGGAACCGACGCGCTGGAGTACATCTACAACTACCAACAGGACGACCAAGGGTTCATCCCGCAGAACACCTACCTCAACGGGAAGACCCGCTGGGGTGGCGAACAGATAGACAACATCTCCTTCCCGCAGGTGATGGCGTACATGCTCTGGGAGTCGGGCGTCGACTTCGAAGACACGGACTACGACTTCACGCACGTCAAGCGCTCTGCGGACTACGTCGCGCGCAACGGACCGGAGACGGCCCAAGAGCGCTGGGAGGAGGAGGCGGGCTACTCGCCGTCCTCTATCGCCGCCGAAATCGCCGGACTCGCGTGTTCGGCCGCAATCGGTCTCGACGAAGGCCACGACGCCGACTCGCTGGTCTGGTTGGCACTGGCCGACGAGTGGACCGACCGCGTCGAGGAGTGGACCGCCACGGAGACGGGGTCGGACCTCCACACGAACACGCCGTACTACGTTCGCGTCACTCGCGACGGCGACCCGGAAGCGGGACACCTCCGGACGCTCGCCAACAACGGGCCGACACTCGACGAGCGTGAAATCATCGACGGCGGGTTCCTCGAACTCACGCGGTTGGGAATCAAACCGTGGGACGACGAGGTTATCTTGAACACCATCCTCGAAGCCGACGAGACTATCCGCGTCGACACGCCGCACGGTCCGGCGTGGTACCGATACAACGGCGACGGCTACGGTGAACAGGGTGCCGACGCCGAGGGTGCGCCGTGGACCATCGAGACGAAGGGGAAAGGCCGACTGTGGCCCATCTTCACCGGCGAGCGCGGTGAGTACGAACTACTCAAAGGAACCTCGGAAGGCCCACTCGAACCGAACCGACTGCTCCAGACGATGCAAGGGTTCGCGAACTCCGGGCGGATGCTCGCCGAGCAGGTGTGGGACCGCGAACACACGACGGCGTACAACTGGCACATCGGCGAGGGAACCGGGTCGGCGACACCGCTGGCGTGGAGTATGGCCCAGTACGTTCGCCTCGCACACAGTATCGACGTCGGCCAACCAGTCGAGATGCCCGCGTTCGTCTACGAGCGCTACGTCGAGACAGAGCGACCCGACGGCCCGAGTCTCCGCGTGGACACGCGCTTCAGCGGCGACCACCTCGAAGTGATGGGCGAGACGGAGGGCGCAGTCGTCGCCGTCCGGACGCCGACGGAGACGGTGCTCGTCGAACCCGAAGACGGCGAGTTCGAGACGACGGTCAGCATCGAGTACGGAGAGAATCAAGTGACCGTCGCCGCCGCGACGGACGAAGACCTGACCAAGGCGGGGACGACGGTTCGCCGATTCACGCTGTAACTCGGCGACCAGCGAACGCGTCTTTTCGACCGCGATTCTCGACGCTCGATGTCGACGTCGGCATCGGCGACACAGACACCGAGTGTCGACTACCTCGACGACTCCCCGGCTAGTCCAACAGTTGAACAGTCGAGAGACCGTCTCGACCGAACAGTTCGAGCGATGTGGACCTATATTCTCCATATAATTTCTGATAGAAAGTGTGAAATAATTGTGGCGAGAGTGTCGACTCGAACCGATGGAACACTCACGACGGACCTTCCTTCGACTCGCGGGCGGCACCGGACTCACAGCACTCGGCACGTCGGCACTCGCCGGCACTGCGGCGGCCGCGCGGTACGACGTCTACACCGACCTCCGCGGGACGGCGAACGTCACCGGCAGTGAACTCGACGACGCCATCCTGCAGGTTCGCGGCGACTGTCCGCTCGTCGGCCTCGGCGACGTCTGGGTCGACGTCGGCCAGCAAGAGAGCATGAACGCCGTCTACATGGCCGCTCACGCCGCGTGGGAGTCGGCGTGGGGGACGAGCAACATCGCTCAGGACAAGAAGAACCTGTACGGATGGGGCGCGTACGACAGCGACCCCTACGACGGCGCGAAGCGGTTCTCGTCGTTCGAGGCGTGCATCCGGCACGTGATGCCCCGGGTCCGCGACCTGTATCTCACGGAAGGCGGCACCTACTACGAGGGACCGCACCTCGCCGGGATGAACGAGCACTACGCCACCGACACGAATTGGGCCAACGGTATCGCGGGCGTGATGAACTCGCTCGCCGACCACATCGACTTCGGCAGCGGAGGCGGCGGGTCGTCGTACGCGTGGCCGTACTACTCGAACGGCGACCAAGGCGAGGGCGTCTACACCGTCCAGTACCTCCTGCAAGCGCAGGGCTACGACCTGACCTACCTCGACGGCATCTACGGGTCGGAAGTCGAGACGGCAGTCGAGGACTTTCAGGCGACACAGGGACTCTCCGTCGACGGCGTCGTCGGACCGAACACGTGGGAGGCGCTGTACGTGCCCGTCGTCAGCGCGAGCGACGACCCCTACTGGGCCACCTACGCCGCACAGCACAACCTCCGCGACGGCCACGGGTACAGTATCAGCGTCGACGGCTACTACGGGTCGGAGACGAAGAGCGCTGTCGAGAGCTTCCAAAGCGGCGCGGGACTCGCCGTCGACGGCGTCGTCGGCCGCAACACGTGGCGGGCGCTGGTGGCGACGCTCTGAGACGCCGAGAACCGCGGAAACGGTCGGACGAAGAACCGACCCGGCGGTCGCTCACTCCGAGAACCGTTCGAGACTCGCTTGCTGGTCCGTCTCTTCGCCGTCGTCGTCGCGGTGCGCCTTCTGTAACGCGTCCTGTCTGCTCTGTCCCTGCCGCGACAGCGACGCTCGGCGGAACACCTCCGGGTCGCGGAGCGCTTCACGCGCCTCCTCGCGGAGGTCGGTGAACGTCTCCAGTACGGTCTCTCGCTCGTGGTCGTAGTCGACGACGGGATACGGGTAGTCCTCGCCGACGTCGACGCCGAGTTCGTCTTGCAGGTGCAGTGGCATCCGCTCGGGTCTATCGAGATGCGTCGTCGGGACGGGTTCGAGTTCCGGCACCCACCGCTTGACGAACGTCCCCTCCAGGTCGTGGTCGCGGACCTGCTTGCGCGGGTTGTAGACGCGAAGCGCGCCGACGCCCTTCAGGCCGCTCTGGCTCTGCCACTGCGTGTAGTTGATGGCCGGGTCGGCGTCGACGAGGTGGTAGTACATGTAGTCCGCTCCGACCTGCCACGGTTGTTTGAACACGAGGCTGAAGACGGAGGCACACATCGCTCGCATCCGGAAGTTCAGCCATCCCGTCCCGCGGAGACAGCGCATCGAGGCGTCCACCATCGGAAACCCCGTCTCGCCGCGTTTCCACGCGCGAATCAGCGTCTCGTCGTGGTTCGACGCGTAGAGGTCTTCGAGCACCGGATTGACCGCGGTGTCCATCCACCCCGACCAGTCGGCGAGTTTCTGCGTGTAGTGGCGGTTCCAGAACAACCGCGAGACGAACGACTCCTTGCCCCGACTGTCGACAGCGTCGTCGAGCGCCCGGTACACCTCTCGGACCGAGAGCGACCCGAACCGGAGGTGTGGCGAGAGGCGACTCGCGTACGTCTCCGCGCCGAGTGGGCTGCTGATGTGGTCTTGGTACTCGTGAAGGACGTCGAGAAAGCGGTCGAGACGGGCGAGTGCGGCCGTCCGCCCGCCCGAAGGGACCGCCGTCTTCGACGGGTCGACGTCGTACGTTCGCTCGACACGCTCGACGACGTCGGGCGTGAGTTCGGCCGAGACGGCGTGGCGACCGAACCCCGACTCGTGCGGTCGGTTCGGCGACGCCTCGAAGTACGACTGGGCGTGTTCTTGCCACCCATCTCTGTTCTCTTGGTCGTGTCTGATACCGTCCTCGGCGACGAAGGTGACTCGGTCGCGGGCCTCGACTGTCTCGTCTCGGCGTTCGCCGTACCGACCTGTCACGTCGCGGGTGGCGACGACGTCCCATCCGCTGTCGAGTGCGCCGTCGAGTATCTCGACCGGCGGCCCGTGCCCGTAGACGAGTGACGTTCCAGCGTCCGCGTAGGCGTCGGCGAGGTCGGTCAAACACTCGTGGAGGAACCGAACTCGAGCGTCGCAAGCGAGACCGGTCGACCGGTAGAACCGCGGGTCGAAGAGGAACGCGGGACAGACGACGTCGTACTCGGCCGTCGCGTACTCGACGGCTCGATTGTCTGGAAGGCGAAGGTCACGTCGGTGCCAGAGAACGCAAGCGTCACCGCTCGGTACAGAGGAGAGTTCGTCGGTGAGGCCGACCGAGATTGAGTCGCGACACGACATCGTGTGTACCACGGGTGCGAGTCGAATAAGGTCGCTGGCAGGCGGTGTGTCGAACAGAGTAGGCACGGACCACCGCGGCGGATGCGCTTTTCCCCGCGCCGTTCTAACGCTGATACATGCCGACGTACCACCGGCAGGTTCGGGTCGATGCGCCGCTCGACGAGGTGTGGGACTTTCACTCGCGTCTCTCGGGACTCGAAGCACTCACGCCTACGTGGATGAACCTCGAAGTCGAGGCCGCGAGAGGCCCCGACGGCGAAGCGGACCCCGAACTGCTCGAACAGGGGGCACAGGTCCGGATGTCGATGCGACCGCTCGGCGTCGGTCCGCGACAGCAGTGGGTCTCACGCATCATCTACCGCGACCGCGACGACGAGAGCGCAATCTTCCGCGACGACATGCAGGGTGGTCCGTTCAAGAAGTGGGTCCACACCCACCGGTTCGTCGCCGACGACGACAGCACCATCGTCCACGACAACGTCGAGTACGAACTCCCGCTCGACGGACTCGGGACGGCCCTCGGTCCGTTCGCCGTCGTCGGCTTCGAGCCGATGTTTCGATACCGACACAAGAAGACCAGAGAGCTGTTAGAGTCGCCGGGGCGTGTCGACTGAGCGTCGAGTGGGTCACTTCACCGACTCGGCTTCGACTGGCGGAGCGTCCGTCTCTGCGGGTTGGTAGGTGATTTCGAACCTGGCGCCGCCGTCGGCGCTCTCGGTGACACCGACCGACCAATTGTGCGCTTCGACGATGGTCCGAACGATAGAGAGTCCGAATCCGGTTCCCCCTCGTGAGGTCGTATATCCGTGTTCGAAGACGGCGTCTCGTCGGTCGGGAGGAATCCCGGGACCGTCGTCGGCGATGTAGAACCCGGGACCGTCGGTGAGTGGGCCGACGTCGATAGCGACGTCGTGACCGCCGTGTTCGACGGCGTTCCGAAAGAGGTTCTCGACGGCCTGCGAGAATCTCGTCTCGTCGGCCGTGGCGAACCCCAAATCACCGGTCAGCGTTATCGACGCGTCGAACGTCTCGACGGCATCCCATGTCCGGAATATCGACTGCGCGAGGTCGAACTGTGACGTCTCGCCGACGGCCTGTCCCTGGCGTGCGAGCGAGAGAACGTCACCGACGAGGCGGTCGATACGGTCGAGTGCGCCCTCGACTCGGTCGAGATAGCTGTCGTCACCCGTCTCACGCGCGACGTCGAGAAAGCCCTGTGCGATGTTCAGTGGGTTTCGCAGGTCGTGGGAGACGACGCTCGCGAATTCGTCGAGGCGTTCGTTCTGCCGCCGGAGTTGAGCGCGGTGATGAAGTTCGTCGGTGACGTCACGAGTGATACCGGCGGTGCCACGGAACGAATCTTCGTACGGCAGCAGTCGTGTGTGTGCTTCGTAGACTCGGGTTTCTACGTTCTCCGAGAGGCTGACCTCGACTTCGAAGACGTTCTTCTCCCGGTCACCCGAGAGCATCGCTTTGATCCCTTCGACGTACTCGTCTGCGATGTCCGGTGGGACACAGCCCTCGTCGACGAGATCGAGGAACGGTCGACCGGTGAGGTCGTCGGCGTCGAAGCCAAAACTCGACGCGAACGCTTCGTTGACCTGTGTCAGATATCCCTGCTCGTCGAGAAGGAAGACGCCGTCCGGGACGGTTTCGATGATGGTCTTGTACCGTGCCATCTCGCGCTCACGTCGACGGCGTTCGAGCGTCTGTGCGACGAGGTCTCCGAGCGTCCGTAACAGACGAACCTCTCGGTCGGACCAAACCCGTTCGCCGTCGTGGCTGGCGAACTCGACGACGCCACAGAGAGACCAGTTACTGACCAGCGGAACGGCGGTGAGAGACGTCACACCCTGCCGTTCGAACCGTTCGCGGAGCGAGTCGGCTTCCGGCGGCATCGAGGAGAGCGACTCCACGCGGACGTTCTCGAAGCGGCGGAACTGGTCGAGCCACCACTCGGCACCGGCACAGCCGTCGGCCGTCGCGTCGGCAGGAGTGATGCCCGGCGCACACCACTCGTGTGTCTTCTCGATATCTTCGAGACCGACCGAGACGTCGAGACCACCAGTGGAGACATCCACACTAGTGACGTCGCCACCTTCGGTAGCGCTGAAAACCGTCGCTCGGCCCGCACCGACGTACTCCGCGACGCTCTGGAGCGTCCAGCGGAGTTTCGTGTCCACTTCGTCGGCTTCGGCGCTCATGAGTGTCGTCGACGTGTCGAGTATGAGGTCGGTCAACCCGTCGTAGTACTGTAGGTCGGTGAGTTCGTGGAGGACGCCGACGACGCTCTCGGCACTCTCACCGGTGAACTGACGCGCGGTGAGATGACAGCGACAGCGACGGACCTCGTCGCTCGCACTGACGACGTCGGCCTCGAACTGGACCGTATCCGGACCCTCGGCGTCCACCAGCGACGCGAAGTTCTCGGACAGTGTCCCGTCGGCATCGAGTGCCGATATCGGCGTCCCGAGCGCCGCCTCACGGTCGTAGCCGGTCATCTCCAAGAAGACGTCGTCGACGGACGTGAGACGGCCCTCACCGTCGAGGACGTAGACGGCGTTCTCCAGTGCCTCGATGGCCGCACCGTACTGTTCGGAGGTAGCCTCCGCTCGGTGTTGAGAGACGGCGTTGTGGATACGCTTCGCTAGCACCGTATACTGGTCGGTGCCGGGACCTTTCTGCATGTAATCGGTCGCCCCGACTTGGAAAGCGTCGCGGGCGACTTCTTCGCTACCTTTCCCCGTGAACAAGATGAACGGGATGTCTGGGTATTGGCACCGAACTGCTTCTAAGAGTTCGAGACCGTCTGTCTCGGGCATCTCGTAGTCACTGACGATGCAGTCGATATGCGACCCGCCGAGTCGGTCCTGTGCCTCGCGGGCGTTCCCAACCGCGACGACTTCGAGAGTCACGTCGGCCTCGTACCGTTCGAGATACGTGGCAGCCAACTCGCCAAGCACTGGCTGGTCGTCGACGTAGAGGACTCGTACCGGCGCGTCCGACCGTACCATACGGGTATTGACACGGTGCGTGTATTGACTCTTGTGACGATATTATCAAGACTGATAGTCATTCGGCCGGTGTCGACTCCGCTCCCTCTGGCGAACTGTCGGGCGGGTTATCGGATTTGGAAGTGAGATAGATGCCGCCGAGGACGACTGCACCGCCGACGAGTGTCGGACCCGTCGGCACCTGTCCGAGGAGGACGAGTGCGAGCAGGGTGCTCCCGACCGGTTCGCCCAGGAGTGAGACGCTGACGACGCTCGATTCGAGATGAGCGAGTGCCCAGTTGATGACCGTGTGACCGAACAGCCCCGGACCGACGGCCATCGCGAGAAAGAGTATCCACTCACGGGGTGGGTAGCCGACCAGTGCGTGGCCCTCGGCGAGGGTCAAGCCGAGGAGAACGACGGCACAGACGCTGTAGACGACGGTGACGTACGGGAGGAGCGCGATTCGTTGGCGGAGCGAGCGCCCGGCGAGAACGTAGCCCGCGGCCGTCACCGCACCGACGACGGCGAGTGCGTTGCCGTACAGCGGTCTGGGGGCGGCGACGGCGACACCGGAGAGGAGGTCACCGACGGACATCACGACCATGCCGACGACGGCGACGAGGATGCCGACGACCGTCCGTCCCGTGACGCGTTCGTCGAGGAGCGCCCACGCGCCCACCGCGACGAAGAGCGGTTGTGCTTGGACGAGCGTGACGCTCGCAGCGACGGTGGTCCACTCCAGACTCTCAAACCACGAGGCGAAGTGGAACGCGAGAGCGACGCCGGAGGCGGCGGCGACGAGTAGGTCTCGTCGTCGTATCTGTCGGAAGTCACTCGCGTGTCGCGTGACGGCGAACGGTGCGAGTAGGAGCGTCGTGAACAAGACTCGATAGAACGCCTTCACGAGGCTCGGTGCGTCGCTCCACGTCACGAGGATGGCGCTGGTGCTGACTGCGAGGATGGCGACGGCGAGGGCGGCCAGCGGAGGAACGTGGCGGTCCAGTCGCGACAGTCGTGACGACACAGGTGAACCTCGGCCGTGGGTGGGTTAGCGGTTGCGACTCGCTGCCACGCTACCGCTTCGTCGCTCGAATCAGTGCCTTCGGGTTGGCAAAAGACTGGACGTCGCCTGCGTCGTCGAACTCGACGGCGAACCGCTCGTGTGCCCCCTCGGGAGCCTCTCGGAACCGTTCTCTGAGTTCGTCACGGTCGGGTTCGGATACGTCGGTCCGCTCGACCCACGCCTCGAAGTCGAGCGTGATGGCCGCCGACTCGACCGTCTCGATAGCGAGTCCCGCGGACTCGAACCACTCGCGCCACTGCTCTACCGTATAGAGTTCGACGTGCGTCGGGTCGCGGAGTCGCTCGACGCCGTTGAGAAACGTCGCTAGGTCTGCCTCCTCGGGCGCGACGTTGTCCTCGAAGGCGAAGGTGCCACCCGGTTCGAGGACGCGAGCCACCTCGCTCACGAAGGATTCCGGGTCGGGAAAGTGGTGGGCGGCGATGCGACAGGTGACGGCGTCGAAGGCGTCGTCTCGAACCGGGAGGCGTTCGGCGTCGGCGAGCGCACCCTCCACGTCGTACTCGCGAGTCGCCACCGTGACCATCTCCGGAGAGACGTCGCCCGCGACGACGAACGGGACGCCAGCGGCGGCGAGTGCGCCCGCCGTGTGCCCGCCGCCGGTGGCGATATCGAGCGCGCGGTCTGCGTCGGCACACCACGCGGCGAGCGTCCGCAGGTCGTCGCTCCCGCGGTGGACGGCGCTCTCGAAGTAGTCCTCGGCGGCGGCCCCGAAACTCGCGGCAGTGTCGCGTTTGTGGTCGTCGCGTCGCTGGTCGCTCATGGGAGTGGGTTCGTCGGGTGGCGAGAAAAGTCGTTCTCGAAGAGGAGAAACTGCGAAGGAGTGTGCTCGTGACGACTGACAGGCTTACTCCGCGTCGACGTACTGCGGACGCTCTTCGTAGGCGATGGGGTCACGGGTTCCGATGTTCTGGAACGCTTGGAGTCTGAAGGCACAGGAGTCACAGGTGCCGCAGGCGGGTTCCTCGGCGCGGTAGCAGGACCACGTGTGCTCGAAGGGGACACCGAGTTCGACGCCGCGTCTGGCAATCTCGGTCTTCGAATCGTGGACGAACGGCACTTCGAGCGAGATGCTCGTCTCGGGTTTCGTGCCCACGTCGACCATCGCCTCGAACGCCTCGAAGAACTCCGGGCGGCAGTCCGGATAGCCGGAGTAGTCCTCGCTGTGCGCGCCGACGAAGACGGCGTCGCACTCGTTGGCCTCGGCGTAGGAGACGGCCATCGAGAGCAGATTCGCATTTCTGAACGGGACGTACGAGGTCGGAATCTCGTCGCTGTTCATGTCGGCGTCTTCGACGGCCATCTCGTCGTCGGTGAGACTCGACGCGCCGATGGTCGAGAGGTGGCTGGTCTCGATGTGGAGGAAGTCGTTTGCCCCTAGCTCGTCAGCGAGTCGCTCGGCACAGGCGAGTTCCTTCGACTCCGTCTTCTGGCCGTAAGAGGTGTGGAGCGCGTAGATGTCGTAGCCGCGCTCTTTGGCCTCGTAGGCGGCGGTGGCGCTGTCCATCCCGCCAGAGAGGAGGACGACGGCGCGTTTGGGAGTCTGTTCAGTCGAATCGGTCGATTCGGTCGATTCGGCGGTTTCAGTCGAGTCGGAGTCTGTGTCGGTCATAGATGGGTGAGAGAGTCTACCTACGTCTCGGGTGCGTCGTTCCAGAGGTCGACGTGGAGTCGCGGAGTGTACCGGTAGCCGTACTCCAGTGCGAGGTCGGCGACGACGTTACGGGTCTCGGCGAGTCGCTCGCGAGTCTGTCCTTCGGGCATCAAGAGAACGTCCGTGTCGGGGATGTCGACGTCCGCCCCGGCGCGAATCTCGGCCAGTAAGGACTCGATTTCGTCCATATCCTCGGGACCGGTGACGACGAACTTGAACTGGCGGTCGTATCGTTCTGCGAACGTCGCCAGCGCCCCGACGTCGATGCGGCGCTGTTCGTGTCGCTCGGCCCACTCGCCGTCGCCTTTCGGGTCTCTCTCCTGAACTGGCGTCGACGACGCGAGTTTCGGGCTGACGCTCGCGAGGGCTATCGGGACGTCGGCGTCGGGAACGATGGTGCCGTTCGTCTCGACGGTGGTGTGGTAGCCCAACTCGCCGAGTCGCCGGAGCAAGTCCTGTGACGACTCGTGGACGAGCGGTTCACCACCGGTGAGGACGACGTGGTCGGCGTCGTACTCCTGAATCTCCTCGACGATAGCGTCGAGGTCCATCCACGCGTGGGTCGGTTCCCACGAGGTGTGATAGGAGTCGCAGAACCAACAGCGAAGGTTACAGCCACTGGTGCGGACGAAGACACTCGGGACACCCGCGAGGGTTCCCTCGCCCTGGAGGGAGACGAACAGTTCGTTGATGGGAAGCGCGTCGCCCTCGGGAGCGCCGTCGGGGCGCTCGACCGTGGACGTGACCGGCATCAGAACGACCCGCCGCAGAGTTCGCTCGTCTCCGACACCTGCACCGAGACGTCTCGCACGTTGTCCGGCAGTTCCTCGGCGAGACGTCGTTCGAGGACGACACTCATCACTTCCGCCGTCGGCGGGGCCTCGAAGAGCACGACTGCGTCACCGTCGCCGCTAGCTTCGAACGCCTCTACGAGGGGGTCGCCCTCTTCCAAGAGGAAGCGGTGGTCCCAGCGGTCGATGACCGAGGTGACCTCGCCTTTGTCGACGACCCATCCCTCTTCGGTGAGGTCGCCGACGATACGGACGGAAATCTCGTAGTTGTGGCCGTGCGGGCGGCTACACTTGCCGTCGTGGTGCATCAGTCGGTGGCCCGAACTGATGCGGATAGGTCGGTCTCGCCCGATGTGGAGGACTCGCGCGCCGGTTCCTGCGAGTCCCGCCTCGGTGGGTTCTCCGAGTGTTCTCTGGGTCATATTTAGAGAATATCGTTCGAAGGTATAAAACCGTGTTCACCAGCCGATACTGTGGGAATCGATGACGCGAAATCGCGGGAGGGGAGCTGGATTGGGCGAGACCGAGTCAGTCCAGTCCTTCGAACGCCGCAACCTTCTCGCGTCGGTCGTCGCTGATAGCCGTCGGCTTCCCCGTCTCGGCGTCGACGATGACCTGCGTCGTCTCGGCGGTGGCGACGACGTCGTCGCCGACGCGAACCTCGTACTCCATCGGGTAACTCGACGTCCCGAGGGAGGGAACACGAATCGCGACGGTCACCTCGTCGTCCAGCGTGACCGACTGTTTGTAGTCGATTTCGAGGTTGGCGATGACCATGTCGATGTCCTCCAACTCGGCGTCGAGCACTTCGTCGAGGTAGTCGACGCGGGCGTGTTCGAGATAGGTGACGTAGACGGCGTTGTTGACGTGGCCCCACGGGTCGAGGTCGCGGTAGCGGACGGAGAGGGTCGTCTCGTGGTTGAACTCGCTCATGCAGAGAGACCCACACGCCGCAGGTGAAAACACGGTGGTCGATGCGGGGTTTGCCGGGTTATTCGTCGGTCGCGTTCTCTGCGACCGAGTCGAGAAACCGGCCGACCGGACGGTCGAACCGCCAACGGCGTTCCTGAGCGTCGTCGAACGATACCCACGTCGGCCTGCCTTCCCACGACGACTCTGCGAGGGGAGTCTCTCGCTTCGGTTCGCCGACGAAGAGGCGTTCGACGCCGCCGTAGGCGTTGAGTCCCTCGTTCACACAGTCGCCGAGAACGACGTCGACACCAGTCTCCTCGCGTGCCTCGCGGTGCGCTGCGTCGGTGAACGTCTCGCCCGCTTCCAACCCGCCGACGGGGAGCATCAGGTAGTCACCGGTGTCGATAGCGAGCACACAGTCGTCGTGGAGAACGAGCACGCCTGCCGTCGCTCGTGGCCAAATGAGTCGACCGAAGAGCGCCGCGAAGGGGAGGCCACCCTTCCAGAGATACCACGAGCGAAGTCCCATACGTGGCTCTGTTCCGGCGCGCTCGAAAGAGTTTCTGCTCGGCCTCGGTCGTCCCCCGGTCGGCTTTGGCCGACCGAGCAGACCGAGTTACGACTCGCCGAACGCCGCTTCGACCGCCTCGCGGTCGAGTTTCGACGGACCGCTCGTCGGCATCTCGTCGACGAACGCGAGTCTCTTTGGAACTTTGAACCGAGCGAGTTTCCCGTCGAGGAAGTCGCGTAACTCGTCGAGCGTCAGGCTCTCGTCGCCTTCGACGACAGCTTTTCCGACTTGTCCCCACTGCTCGTCCGGGACGCCGACGACGACGACCTCCTCGACTTTCGGATGCGTCGAGACGACGCTCTCGACTTCGGCCGGATAGACGTTCTCGCCGCCACTGACGTACATGTTCTTCGTGCGACCGACGATGTAGTAGTAGCCGTCGTCGTCGAGACGAGCGAGGTCACCGGTCGACACCCAGCCGTCACCGAACGTCTCTTCGGACTCCGCCGGAGCCTGCCAGTAGCCGTCGGCGGCGTGGAATCCGGCGAGTTCCAGTTCACCGACCTCGCCCTGTGGAACTGGCCCGTCGTCGTCGACGATGCGAGCGTCGACGTGCATCGCGGGGACGCCAACGCTGTCGGCCTTCTCTTGGAAACTTCCTTCGGGCATCGCGAAGTTGTTCGGTCCGCACTCGGTGAGACCGTAGCCCTGCGAGAGGTCGACGTCGCGTTCCCACCACGCCTCCATGACGGCCTGTCGGCAGGGGCCGCCGCCGCTCTTGACGAACCGGAGCGACGAGAGGTCCGTCTCGGCCCAGTCGTCGTGGCGGCACATCGTCCGGAGGACGGCGGGCACGCCCACGAGGACGGACGCGTCGTACTCGGCAATCGAACGCAGGACTGCGCTCGCGTCGAACTCGCGGGCGACGACGACGGTGCCGCCGACGTGAAACAGCGGGACGGTGAGTACGTTCCACCCGCCAGTGTGGAACATCGGAAACACCATCGGCGTCGTGTCCTCGGGGCGCAGACCCCACGCCGTGACGGTGTTGAACGAGTTCCAGACGATGCTCTGGTGGGTGACGACTGTCTCCTTCGGGACGCCGGTCGACCCGCCGGTGTGGAGAAAGAGATGCGGGTCCGACAGGGAGACGTCGGCGCGGTGGACGGGCGAATCGTCGTCAGGGAGTTCATCGTCGTATCGGGACCAGTCGTCCGGGTGACTCCCGTCGTCGGATGAGTCAGCGACGACGAGTACCTCGACGTCAGCGGTGACGCTGCAGTCGTCGTGTCCGAGCACGTCGCGGGCGAGGTCCACGAACGGCGACTCGACGACGAGGAGTTCGGGGTCGACGGTCGAGAGCATCGTGGCGAGTTCGGGCGGCGCGAGTCGGTGTGAGAGCGGTGCGAGGACGCCGCCGGTCTTGCCCGTGGCGAAGAAGCAGTCGACGAGTTCGGGTCGATTTCGAGACAGTGTGGCGACCCGCCCGCCGTCGGCGACGTCGTGTGTGCGGAGGAGACGGGCCGTCTGATTCGCCCGCGCGTCGAGTTCGCGGTAGGTGAACGCCCGTCCGCTCGTCGCGTCGACGAGTCCAGTTTTCTCTGGGGAGAGACGGGCGCGACGCTCGCTCCACGCACCGACCCACTCGAACGTCTGTGCTGTCGGTGCCGTTTGTGTGCTGTCTCCGCTCTCTCCGCCGTCAGTGACCATCGAGGAACTCCCGGAGCCGAGCGGTGACGCTGTCGGCACGCTCGACGAAGAAGAGGTGTGAGCCACCGTCGACGCGCTCGAACGTCGTGTTCGGGAGGCGCGCGGCCAGTCGCTCGCCGTTCTCGATGGGGAGGACTCTGTCGGCGGTTCCGTGGAGGACGAGCGTCGGGAGCGTGAGTTCCGTCAGTCGGTCGCTCACGTCGAACGTCGCCACCGCCGTCGCCTGCGCGGTTCGGGCGTCCTCGTCGGCGTCGCTGTCGAGTCGCCAGTCGACGATTTGGGCGAGCAGGTCGTCGTTCGAAGCGGCGAACTCCTCGGTCATCGCGGGAGCCATCTTGTACCGAATCGCCTCCCGTTCGTCGAGTTCTTCCGGTACGTCGAACATCTGGGCCTGTGTCTCTGGGGGCGTCGGGACTGCCTCTTCGCCGCCGAGACTCGTACAGAACAGCGCCAGCGACTCGGCGCGGTCGTAGTCGAGCGCGTACTGCAGAGCGATCATCCCGCCCATACTCGCGCCGACGACGTGGGCCGATTCGACGCCCGCGTGTTCGAGGACGGCGTCGAGGTCGGCGGCCATCGTCTCGACGCTGTACGGACCGGGCGGTGCGTCGGAGTCACCCGTGCCGCGGTTGTCGACGACGATGGTGTCGTACATCTCGCTCAGCGGGTCGCGTTGCCAGCGCCACATCCAGCGCCCGTAGGCGAGTCCCTCGACGAAGACGACTGTCTCGGCGTCGTGCGGTCCCTCGCGCTCGTAGCACAACGAGACGCCGTCGTTGGTCGCGTACGCTGCGTGTGCCATGGTTGGGTCTCGTACGGGAGACGTATCAACCTATCAACGGTGAGACGACGCGTCGCTCTGCGTGCCTGCCAAACAACTCGAAAAGTGGGGTCCGTGGTGCCAGCCACGGGGTCGGCGTCGAACGGTGAGACGGTAAGACGGTGCTCAGTCGACGAGCGGGACCGCCGTCTCGTCCCGGCTAGCGGTCGACGCGCCCATGCCGACGGCGCGCCAGACGTTGGAGCGCGCGCCGATTGGCTCCAGTTGGAGCGGAACGGTCGCACCGACGGGAAGCGCCGTGAGGGTCCGTTCGAGGTCGGCCGAGTCGTACTCGACGACGTATCGAGTGGCGTTCGAGTCGACCACCTCGACCGTCATCGTGTGATGGTCGTTCATCTCCCGCCTGATGCGTACCATCTCGACATCCTGCTTCGATTGAGTGTGAGCCATGACTGATTCAGTGGCTCGACACTCTTAATTCCTGAGATGTGTAAGAATAGCGGGAAAATACTGCCGCAACCTACCCCGTGTCGACAGAAACCAGTGACAGAATAGTGAAGTATGTCTGACGCGACAGTTCGAGCGATGGACGACCCCGACCGCTCTGACAACCCGACCGACGACGCCTCGGTGACGGTAACGGTTCGGCACGACGGGACGGAGACGACCCTCGAAACGCCACCGGGGACGAACCTTCGAGAACTCCTGCTCGAACGCGGACTCTCGCCGTACACGACGGTGACAGAGCGACTGAACTGCGGTGGGCGCGGACTCTGTGCGACGTGTGGCGTCCGCGTCCGGGCGGGTCCGGACCCGACGCACTGGCACGACGAACTCGCCGCGCGGTTCGGCTATCCGCGACTCTCGTGTCAGATTACGGTCGAAGCGGACCTCGTGGTGGAACTGGTCGAGGACAAGCGAGTGTGGGGCGGGAGGGAGTGAGTGGCCGAAAGGTGATGTTGCGTGTGTTCGCGGTCTCAGTCGGTCGTTTGCGCGTGACAGGTCACGTTCTCGCCGCAGACGTGTACCTCCGAGCTACTGGGGCTGAACACGTACAGCGTCGCCCCGGACGTGTAGGTCACGCCGTCCTGCGGCGTCGCATCGAACGGGCTACTCGTGAGTCGACCGTCTTCCGCCGTCGAGATGGTGAGGACGTACGCTCGGTCACCGTGTGCTGACTCTGTCAGCGTCGTCGCGACCCACTGTTCGTCAGCGTCGACGCGGTGAGACTCGTTGATGACCGACTGACCGCTCTCGGTCGCCAGCGTCACGGTGAACGTTCGAGGGACGTCGTAGCCGTTCTCGACGACGACTCGGTGTTTCCACGGGTCGTCGTCTACAGGAGTTGGAGTGGCCGACTCACCAGAGACCAGCATATCCAGCGACGGAGAGGAGACAGAGGGCGAGCAACAACTGTCGCTTCATGGTCATCTCTTCGAAGAAGACTGGTAAAGTTGTTCACCACCGCCGGCTTCAGCGGTCCCTGCTCACGTAGTTCGCAAGAGAAGTCCGCTCTCCCCGTCCTCGTGAGTAAAGCGAACGAGGGCTCGTGACGAGCGCAGTGAAGTCACGGTGATTTGAATCCACTCGCTTCCGTTCGCTCGCAGTGCTCGCTCACCTCCCGCTCCCTATTCAAATCGGGCCGAAGTATCCTTCACATTCAACACCGTTCGCTGCGCTCACGGGTGTTGAAGTTCAGTCCGCTCTCCCCGATTTGAACGGGGGGCAAGCCGATCTACAGTCGGCTGCTCTGCCAGGCTGAGCTAAGAGCGGCTACTGACTACTACGCCCACTCTAAAACTTAAGAATTCTCATTCGCCCCGTCGGCGAGTATCGATTCGACGACGCGGTCGATGTCCGCTTGGACCGCGGCGAGTGGGGGAATCTCGGTTCGGTTGTACGCCCGCTTCGAGACGTTCGTGTGCTGCGGGACGATGTCGTGAGCGCGCTTCGAGAGGCGAGCGAGTCGTCGCTGTCGGTCGGTTCCGGTGTAGCGAGGCAGTGACAACTGCGAGACGAGCGTCTTCGAGAGACTCGACTTCCCGCTGGAGGCGACGTCGAGGAGACACCGCTGGTACGGCGCAGAGTTCAAGAGTGCACAGAGGTAGTGCGCCTCCTCGCCGTCGTCGGTCGCGAGGAACATACAGTGGTCACCGGGGACGACCGACTTCTCGCCCAACTCGGGGTCGTCGACGGTCGAGACGACGACGAAGTGCGGTTTGAACCCGAGGCGACACCAGACTACCTTGTAGTCGGCCCACGTGTACGGTCCGAGACCGAACAGCGTGTAGAACGGCCCCTCGTCGAACCACGTCGACGAACGAGCCATCAACTCGTCGCGGTGAGCGCGGAGATACGCGTACGTCTCGGGTGTCTCGGCGGCCAGTTCGTCCTCGTTGTCCTCGATGGCCTGCCGCATCGGTACCAACTGGAGGTCGTAGCCGAAGAGTCCGTACTTGACGATGTGGCGGGACTTGAGGTAGGGGTAGACGTGGTCGGGTTCGAGGCAGGATAGCTGCGAGCGGTCGAGACCGAAGACGGCCTTCGCGTCGTCTTTGACGCCGTGACGAATCTCGTAGTCACACGCTCCGAGTACCCCCTGTTCGGCGTCCTCGCGAACCCACGTCCCGGCCGGGTCGTCTGGGTCGACGGGGAGAAGCGTCGTCTCTGTCGTCGTCAGCGACTCGCCTATCGCGCTTTCCGAAGCGAACACGGCTAGGGAGTCGGACCGCCGCTGCCAGACTCGCATCGGGATGGGAAACGGCGATTCGTCGGCGTCGACGTCGGCCGTGAACCGGTACACTGCGGCGTCGGCACCGACCTGCGTCCCGAACGGGTCGAGGTCGGCGAAGTCCTCGACGGCGTCGACCCGAAGCCGTCTGTCCCCGACGCGGAGTTGTCGGAACAGTCGCCCGGCCGGACCGGTCAGGTGGTCACGCTTGAGAACGAACCCAGCCTGTCCACCGCGGCGGAGATATCGATGGAGACAGACCCACGCGAACGGAACCGAGAGGTCGTCGTTGGCGTAGCCGAGCAGCGAGTTCGGTCCTCGCGTCGGCAAGAGGTTCAGTTCGTCGACGTAGCGCTCGCGCCAGCGGCTTTTGACCTCGCCGTCGAGGCGGTCCCACGTCAGCCACGGCGGGTTGCCGACGACGACGTCGACGGTCGGAGCGAACGCTGCGCCGTCGAGACGCGGAACGTCGTCGGTGAGTGCGAGGGCGTCACCGAAGGCGACTGGAATCGACAGTTCCTGCGTGTCAGCAGTCGGGAATTCAGGGTCGGAGAGAAGGGGTGTGAGTGCGAGTGCGTAGGCCAGTTTCGCGCTTCGAACGGCGACGGGGTTGAGGTCGATGCCGAACACCGAATCGGTGAGGCGGGCCACTGCGTCGGCGGGTGGGTAGTCAGTCGATTCATCCGACTTCATCGCCTCGCGTTTGACTTCGATGGCGGCGACGAGGAAGACGCCAGCGCCACAGCCAGGGTCCAAGACCGTCGCCGACGCCGCGGCCGTCCTCTCGGGGAGCGCCAACGAGGCGACGCCGAACGGCGTGTAGTACTCGCCGAGGGCGAGACGGGCCGAACGCGACACGGCCCGTTCGTACGCGTCGCCGAGAGCCGTCGGGTCGACGCGAGTGAAGTCGCTTACACCGAGTCTGTCGAAACCAGCATCGGCGAGAACCGACGGAGACAGTTCGTCAGCGACACGTTCGTGGACCGCGTCGAACGAGACCGAGAAGGCGTCTGTCGTCGCCGTGGGGTCGGGTTCCGAGATGGAGAGGCCGAACGCGCCTTCGAACGACCGGAGGAGGCGAGCGACGGCGAAGTCGAAGGCCAAGGTGTCGAGAAAGACGTCGCGTGCGACGACGTCGGTTTCGGCTTCGGGAGCCTCGGAGTCGATGCTCTCGACGAAGACGGACCCGTGCTGTCGACGGACGAAGTCAGTCCACGTCGTCAGCGCCTCCGTGAGAAGCGAATCGCCAGCGGCGAGAAGGTCGGCACCGACCGTGCGATACGCGACGAGGACGCCGCTCTCCGTGCCGCCGCCGTGCAGTAGCCGTCGCGCGTCGCTCGCGTCGCGTCCGCTCACGGTACTCTCCCTACAAGTCAGTCAACTGTGAGCTTAGTCGTGCGCCCGTGTGTGTCAGGGTATTCACAAGACCGCGGATAATCGGGGCGATAGAGGCCACAGTCGCTTTATCGGAGGGTTTCGTCGTCGTCCCCAGAGCAATGGGAGACGACCGACAGGCCACGTTCGGCACGGACGGAGAGTTGCAGACGGACACACCGCCGGAGGCGACGGGCGCGAACGACTTCGGCGAGGAGAAGGAGGGCGACGAGACGAACGGCGGGTACAGTCGGTACGTCGTCTCCAGTCTCCTCCAGAAGGCCGTCCGTCGCTCAGACGAGGAAGTCGCCGCCTGGGCCGCGTGGGAACTCGCTCGTTCCGGGTTCGGGTGGAACCTCTGGGACCGCTTGAACCTCTACGTCGTCGAGGACTTACGCGCGGGACAAGACGTCGCACTCCACATCCAGCGATACGAAGAACTCGCCGAGGAGTGGGAGATGGACTCGTGGCGCGGCCGCCTCTGTGGCATTCAGGCCGCACTCGCCGCCGCACGCGCGACCTCCTCGCGAGAGGCCTCGAACGCCGACGAGTACTTCGAGAAGGTCGCCGCGAAACGCGCCGAGGCGTACGAACGCGGCGAGGAACCGTCACACGACTTTCCGGTCGGTGACCTCGACATCGACGGGGAGTTCGACGCCGTCTTCGACGGTCACACCGGCGAGGGCAAACGTCGCGGCCGCGGCACCGAGTTCTTCAAGACGCGTGGCGCGCGTGTCGGTCCAGAGGGCGAAGGCGAAGTCAGCGCGCGCTGGCAGCGACTGTCGATGGTACTCGACGACATCGACTACACGGAGGAACAGATTCGCCACGCGCTGGAACCAGTCGCCGAGGACGCCAAGTGGGACGAACCGTCGGAAGACGACCGCTAACTACTCCCACAGGTCGTACATGTCGTCTCGGACGCCGCCGGTGTAGTGGTCACCCTCGTAGACGACGCCCGGTCGGCCTTCGGCGTCGGGTTCGTCGACCGTAGCGACGACCGTCGCCTCGATTCCTTCCGCTTCCAGCGCCGTCAGCGTCTCCTCGGCGTCTTCGACGGGAACCGTCGCCAGCAGTGCGCCCGATCCGAGGACGCGAATCGGGTCGACATCCATCACGTCACAGAGGGTTCGGGTCTCGCGACGGACTGGTACGTCGTGTTCGGACGCATCGAGGTCGATGGTGACCTCGGAGGCGCAGGCCAGTTCGACCAGTCCGTTGAGCACGCCGCCCTCCGTCGGGTCGTGCATCGCGGTAGCGACGGGTGAGAGGACGGCGGATTCGGGGAGGACGCTGACGTCGGCGAAGTAGTCGGCCGCGCGTTCGATGGTGTCGGTGTCGACACCCTTCGTTTCGAGGTCTGCACGGAAGTCGGTCGCGAGGACGGCGGTTCCCTCGATTCCCGCGCCTTTCGTGAGAATCACCGCGTCGCCCGGAGTCGCCCCCGAGGTGGGGACGTAGCGGTCGGTCGGTCCCATGCAGGTCAGAGAGAGGAGCGGCCGGTCGAGTCCGGCCACCGTCTCGGTGTGGCCGCCGACGATGGTGATGCCCAACCGCTCGGCCTCGGCGTCGAGTTGCGCGGTTATCTCGTCGAGCACGTCGACGTCGGGGTCGGGGAGGAGGATGGTGCTCACCAGCCACTCCGGCGACCCGCCGCAGGCCGCGACGTCGTTGCTCGCGATGGCGACGCCGAGCGTGCCGATTCGTTCGGCCGCGAGCGAGATTGGGTCGGTGCTGACGACCATCGTCTCGTCGTCGACGGCGACGGCGGCCGCGTCTTCGCCGTATCCCGACCCGACCAGCAGGTCGTCGTTGGCCGCGCCCGTCCGCGAGAAGATGTAGCGGTCGAGGTCCGCGGGCGAGAGTTTGCTCATGCTACCCTGTGTGTGAGGAGTGCTTTTGTGCCTTCCCGTCCGTCGATAGTTTCGACACTCCATCATCAACTGCTGACCATCTACTTCGACTCCGACCCCCACGGCTAAGCCGGTGCCTGCAAAACGGCCGACCATGCAGATGACACCCGGCCCGACGGCGGTGCCGCCGCGGGTTCGCGACCGGATGAGCGACCCGATGCCGAACCCCGATATCGAGCAGTCGTTCTTCGACCTCTACGACGAGGTCTGCGAGAAACTCCAACGCGTCTACGGCACCGACGACGACGTCATCGTCATGGGTGGCGAGGGAATCCTCGGTCTCGAAGCGGCCATCGCATCGACCGTCGCACCCGGCGACGAGGTGCTGTGTGTCTCGAACGGTCTCTACGGCGACGGCTTCGCCGACTTCGTCGAGAACTACGACGGCGAGGCAACGCTCGTCGGTGCGGACTACACAGACCCAATCGACGTCGAGGGTGTCGAGGAAGCACTGGCAGAGGGTGAGTACGACGTGGCGACGATGGTCCACTGCGAGACGCCGACGGGGACGCTCAACGCCATCGGCCCAATCTTGGAACTCCTCCACGACCACGACGTGCTCACCGTCGTCGACGCCGTCTCGTCGCTCGGCGGCGCGCCCGTCCCGAGCGAGCACATCGACATCAACCTCGGCGCGTCCCAGAAGGCGTTCAGTTCGCCGCCCGGCCTCACGACGGTGGCCGTCAGCGACCGAGCGTGGGACGTCGCCGAGGAACGCGACCCACGGTCGCTCTACACGAACCTCCTCCCGTGGCGCGACACGAGCGAGATGTTCCCCTACACCCACCTCGCGGCCAACGTCGCCGCACTCGACGAGTCACTGTCGATGCTGCTGGACGAGGGACTCGACGTGGCCTACGACCGCCACGAGTCGGTCGCCGCCCACTGCCGAGAACGCGGCGACGAACTGGGTCTCGACCTCTACCCCGACGCGACGCGGAGTTCGCCGACGGTGACGGCGTTCCACCTACCGGGCGAAGCGAAGCAGGTGCAAGCCGAACTAGAGGAAGAACACGACGTCGTCCTCTCGACCGGACTGGGTGACCTCGCGGACGACATCCTCCGAGTGGGCCACATGGGCTACAACGCCGAGCGAGCGAAGGTCGACCACGTGATGGACGCGCTGGAGACGGTGCTCGCGGAATAGTGGAGTAGTAGAGTAGTGGAGGAGTTCGAGATGGCAGGTGAACCCACACGAATCACGCTCGACGTCGGGAATCCCGAGGGCGCGAACAGCGCGTACGTCCTGCCGGAGTCGGGCGTCGTCGTCGACCCTGGACCGCCGACCGACGAGGCGTGGGAGCGGTTGTGTTCGGGAGTCGAGGCGGCGGGACTCGGTGTCGAACACGTCGCGTTCGTCTTCGTGACCCACTGGCACGCCGACCACGCGGGACTCGCGCCGCGATTGGCCGAGGCCGCCGATGCGACAGTGGTCATGCACGAGACGGACGCGCCGCTCGTCGCCGACTACGGCCGAGAACGCGAACGGCGCGTCGAACGAGACGCGCAGCGGTTGCGTGAGTGGGGCGTTCCTTCCGCCGTCGTCGAGGCGTTGCAGTCGGGCGACCGACCGTCGCCGATACCCGATTCACTCGCCGTCGAGACGGTGAAAGACGGCGAGTCGCTGGCAGGGTTGACCGCGATTCACACGCCGGGGCACACGCTCGGCCACGCGGCGTTCGTCACGGACAGAGAGACTGCAGAGACACGGGACCTGTTCGTCGGCGACCTCGTTTTGCCGACCTACACGCCGAACGTCGGCGGCGGCGACACACGGTTGGACGATGCGCTGGCGACGTATCTAGCGAGTCTCGGACGGATTCGAGAGGTCGCGGCGGCCGAAGGAGTCGAGACAGTCGCACCCGGCCACGGCGCACCGCTGGCACTCGGCGAGCGAGTCGACGAAATCGTCGCCCACCACGACGAGCGGAGTCGGCGAACCGTCGCGGCGCTGGCGACGTGTCTCGAGGAAAACGAGGCCGACACAGCGACGCCGTGGGACGTAGCGAGGACGCTGTTCGGCGAGTTGTCGGGCATCCACGCCAAGATGGGTGCAGGCGAGGCGGCGTCGCACCTCGACTTTCTGCGGAAACGTGGTGCAGTCGAACAGGTCGGTGGTTCGGGTGGCTCCGCGACACGATACCGCGTCGCCGACGCCGAACGAGCAGGTGTCGAAGCGGCGAAATGGCGAGGCTGAATCGACAAGACAGAGAGAGATAGCGAATCGACGAGAGAGAAGTCGAAGCGACAGAGAACGAGGCCGACTCGGCGCTCAGACGTCGAGTGTTCCTTCTGTCTGTTCGGTCTCGCCGTCCGCCGTAATCGTCAAGTCGAGGTCCGCACCCTGCGCCATGAGCGCGACGCCCTGCGTCGGACTCACCGAGAGGGTGTACGTTATCTCTCGGGTCTCGCCGGGTTCGAGGTCACCGACGTCGACGTCGACGGTCTGGACGTGGTTGCCGCCGGCGGCGATGTCGAGTGAGAGGCTGACGTCGTTGGCGGTGTCGTCGGAGGTGTTGGTGACGGTGGCGGTGACGTCCCGTGAGAACGTACTGGCTTCCTCTACGGCGACGAGTTCGAAGTCGAAACGGTCGGTGTGCATCAGTTATCTCTCCCGTCGGCGGCGTCCGTGGTGTGCGCTTCGGTTTCGTCGCTACCTTCGTCTTCACCGTCTTCGTCTCCACTGTCGCCGTCGCTGTCTGTGCGCTCGTCGTCAGCGATACGCTCACCGTTCTCTATGCTCCCCTCGTCGTACTCGTTCACGCGGATTCCCTTCTCGGCGAGGTGTCGCATCTGTCGCTGCGCGAAGTCTTCCTCGCTCGTGCCGCGAGTGGCGAGGACGTAGACCAGTGCGCTCCCAGTCGGGCGCATGGTTCGACCGGCACGCTGGGCACCCTGTCGGCGAGAGCCACCGAGGCCGGAGGCGACGATGGCGAGTTCGGCGTCCGGGAGGTCGATTCCCTCGTCACCGACGCGAGAGATGACCAAGGTTCGGATGTCGCCGTCGCGGAACGACTGAAACAGTTGCTCGCGGCGGTAGTGCGGCATCTCGCCGCTGATGAACGGGACGTCCAACTCTTCCTCGAAGAACCGTCCCTGGTCGAGGTAGTCGACGAAGACGAGCGCCTTCGACTCCGGATGCTGGGTGAGCAGGCGTTCTGCGGCGTCGAGTTTTGCAGGGTTCATCGCGGCCAGCATGTGTCGTTCACGGCCGTCGGCGCTGCGCCACTCGTTGAGCGACATGTCGTCGGTCCACGGGACGTAGCGAATCTCGACTTCGGGTTCCTGGACGAACCCGGCGTCGAACAGTTTGTCCCAGTCGGTGCCGATGGGTGGCCCGATGAGCGTGAAGATGTCCTTCTCTCTGTCGTCCTCGCGGACCGGTGTGGCCGAGAGACCGAGACGGTGTTTGGCCTGTAAGTCGGCGCTCCGACGATAGATGCGACTCGGGACGTGGTGGACCTCGTCGTAGAGGATGAGTCCCCACTTTCGAGAGTCGAACAGCGCGCGATGGCGGTCCATCCCGGCGGTCTGGTAGGTAGAGATAGTGACGGGGCGAATCTCCTTCTCGCCGCCGTGGTACTCGCCGATTTGGTCTTCGGTCAGGGTAGTGTGCGCGAGCAGTTCCTGTTTCCACTGCGCGGCGAGTTCGCGACTCGGGACGAGAATCAGCGTCTCGCCGCCGACGGCCGCGAGGACGCCGATTCCGGCGACGGTCTTTCCGGAGCCGGGCGGAGAGACAAAGACGCCCGAGCGCTGCTCCTCGAACCGGTCGACCCAGTCCCGTTGGTAGTCCCGGAGGTCGATGGTGAGGTCGATATCGAGCGGATCACCGGTTTCGAGGTTACGGTTGTCTTGGACGGGGTAGCCCGCGTCGTAGAGGACGCGCTTTATCTCGGCGACGGCCTCGTCGAACACCCAGCACTCGGTGTCCGAGAGGGGCGCTTGGATGTGGTCGTCGTCAAGTTTCTGGCGGGCGACGTTGCCCATCAGGTTGTCCGTCGCGGCTTCGAGGACAGTGTAGCCGTCTTCGTGCGTGTAGAGGGTGAACTGGTGGGCGCGCTTCCACTGTGATTCGACCCACGCTTCGAGGTGTGGCGAACGTCGCGGGAGGACCGAACGGATGCTCGTCAGGAGGCCGTCGAGCGTCTCGAAGGGGGCCTGCCAGACGTCCTCTTGACGAATCTTGTAGAGGTAGCCACGGCCCCGGTTTCGCTGGCGGGCGGAGTCCGACCGTTCGCCTGTCGCGTCGACGAGGTGCGCGAACTGCGAGAGTTGTGCGCGGGTGTACTGCGTGGGCTGGTCGACGACGATTTCGCGGCGCTCGGAGAACAGGATGACCCGTTCCCTGCTGGCGACGTCCTCCCACTCCGAGGGGTACCAGACGACAGGGTCCGCCTCGACGTCGACGCGGGTGACGAGTCCGTCACCGGCGAGGGCTTCGAGGGCGTCCATCGCCTCCGCCTGCGAGCAGTCGAGTCGGCGAGCGACTTGCTGGGCAGTCATCACGGGGCGGCCTTCGGCTTCGATGGCGTCGTAGAACGTGTCGAGCGAGACGATAGGAGTCGACTCCGCCGGTGCGTCGTGGGTTTGCTCGTCGGTGCGTTCCGGGTCGCCAGGGCTGTCCCCGTCAGTCATCGGTCGAGCTACCAGTGCCAGCGGGAAACGGTTTGCGACCCGAGCGAAGCAGAGAGGGGAGTCGCACCCGTACACACAATCGTATTGTGTCCGCGGTCCTAACGAGAGTCGATGACGACCTACGCGTCGCTTCTCGCCGCCGGCCTCGACGTCTGTGAGCGACACGGCTACCGAACCGAACGACCGAACAAGGGGTGGCTTCCGGACGCCATCGCGACTGCACCGGTCGGCGATACTGGTGACAGCGAGAACGAAGACGCCGAGAGCACGTCGGCGCCGACACCGCTGTTCGGCGACGTCGACGACCCCATCGCGCTCGAACCGCTCGATTCGAGCGACGTCGACCCGACGATAGTCATCTCGCGTCTCTGGAACAACAGCACCAACGGTCGACGGAGTCTGTTCGTGGTGCCGGGGAGTGACGCCGACGTACTTGCAGAGACTGTCGCCGGGTTGCTCTCGGCACCCGCGTGCGTCGCAAGTGAAGACGATGACGGCTGTCGGACGTTCTACAACGGACCGGACCGAATCGCGCTCGCCGGTGGTGGATACGCGCTTCACAAGTCGATTGACGCTGAATTTCGGTGGTTCGAGACCGTCGGCGAAGACGGCGAGGAGAGCACCGAAGCGAGAAGCGGGAGCGACCGCAAGCATCTCGTCCTCGCCGACGGCGACGAGACGGTAGCCGTCTTCGACGACGTCGACGGACTCGGCTGTCCACCTGCATCGGCGTTCCGATACTCCTACCGGCGGGACGCACGGGACAAGTGTTTCCACGTGACCGATGCGTCCGGGCGCGAAGTCGGCGTGTTCAC
The DNA here is from genome assembly GCF_900114455.1 of Halogranum rubrum. Taxonomy (GTDB): domain Archaea; phylum Halobacteriota; class Halobacteria; order Halobacteriales; family Haloferacaceae; genus Halogranum; species Halogranum rubrum. Next base: position 180,340 of record NZ_FOTC01000007.1, read on the forward strand.
CGACGTTCGGTCGTTACGTGCGGCCGCGTACGAACCGATTCCGATGCCGTTCGTGCCCGAGCATCTGTTCGACGCCTCGGTTCGGTCACTGTGGGGCGTCCTCGCCGTCGATGGCGATGGTGACACGCGGTTGTACACGACAAACGGTCGAGAAGACCGGTAGGCGAGCCAGCGAGTTACGACGTCGCAGAGAGGTGAATCAGACTCTCGCTCGGAGCGGAGTTCGTCGCTCGAAGCGGAATTCGTCACTCGGAGCGGAGTTCGCGTCGCGGGCTGTACGAGAGGCGTTGGAACGCTTTTTCGAGTGGTCCGGTGGCGATGCAGTCTGGAAACTCTTCGAGTGTCCGGAAGGTATCGACGTAGATGTACTCGACCGGTTGGTCGGCCGTCTCAGTGAACACCTGGAGTGGTCCGTCGTCGCCAAGCGCGGTGAACATCCGGCCGTCCGGGTCGATTTGCGGCGTGACGCCGTGTTGTATGTAGAGTGCAACGGTGAACAGCGCACCTGCTAGCGAGACTGGGCCGGCGGTGAGTTGCCACGTCACGTCACGGTCGGTGTACTCGACGGTAGCGACGTAACCATCGGCGAAGCGAAAACACTCGACGACTTCCATCCCGCGCCGCCAACGAACCTCTCGGCGGGCGAGCCACGCTCGTTCCCAATCGGTCGTCATTGTCCGTCCTCGATACGGTGGCGTCAGCCACGAGACGAAATCACGAACGAAGATCTCTGTCCATCTCGTCGCGTCTGCGAGAGACTGATACGTGCGACTCGTACTCGTGCGATTGCTGGCCGACTTGCTCATGCTCCTGTGTGCTCCTTCCACGGCTTCGCGAATCGGAGACCGAACGGATCGAGGGGGGACGAAAGCGGGAGAGCCGAAGGGGAGAACAGAGTGAGTGATGTCGAGTGAACTCCGGAGTTCGAAGCGAAATCGCCTGTCCGAGTGAGCAGAAACGAGTCGAACGCGTGACTCGAAGCACTCGCTCTGTCTCTCCTGGCGGTGTCGTAGACGGTTACGCTCACCTGTCGACGTTCGGATATCGGATTCGACTGTGGCCGATTGTTACAGAGTACGTGCGCCAAGGAGTTATAGTTCAGCGTTTGGCGAGTGAGTCGAGTCAACCTACGCACGGGAACAATCGTCGGTTCGAGGTCGTCAGTTCGGGGTCGTCGGTTCGGGGTCGTCGGTTCGAGGTCGTCAGTTCGGGGTCGTCGGTTCAAGATTCTGAGTTCGCGTGGTGCCAAAACTCACCCCCGAGTCTGTGTACACCGTTGTCCGCACAGTGCTGCCTTCGACCGGAATTGAGCCCCGCAGTCTACACAGACGACGTATGCGGCCCCGGCAGAAGTAGTGATGCGGTGTCTACCGACTTCGAGCGGTCGGTCGACGATACGGGGGCGGATGTGTCCGGGTATCTGCTGCTCGGGGTTTTGACTCAAATCTGTGCGCAGCCGAATCGTGTGTAGGTCGTCGTCCGACCACCGGTCCGACGCCATCGCATCGCTCCACGAGTCGATCTTCGTCCACCCAGTGACGACGACGGGCGAGTCCGTCTCCGTGTCACCGACGACGACGACGAATCGAACACCCTCGCGGGCGAGAGCGAACCGCCAGCCGTCGGTCGAGTTCCAACGGAGTTGGCCGGTACGAATCGACTGGGAGACGGTCGGGAGCGTGACGTATCTTCCCCGCTGCCGAAGTCGACGCCGAAAGTGGTTCGTGACCGCGTACAGACTGGGGTCGCGGGGCGGAACATCCCACGGAGTACGTCGCGAACTGGGCGTCCGTGAGTTCGACAGCCGTGAGGTTGGCGTCGGCGAGTCGTCCGCCCCACCCTGATGTGAAGCCACACCGACAGTAGGGGTTCCAGAATATATGTGTTTACGGCCGGTAGTGTCGGAATCATTCCAGCCCGTAACGACGCCGTGTTTGCCTGCGGAGAGGACACCACGTTTCCGGTGAAACGGAGTCCGCACAGACGCCATCGGGAGGAAGACGACTGGAGTCGGGAACACACCACGTTTCCGGTGAAATGCGACACTGTTCTGCACTGGGTGAGATGGTAGCTGAACGAACCACTAATCGAACTCATTGCGCCGCCGATGAGAGACGCACACCACGTTTCCGGTGGAAGGAGCGACAAACCGGCCAGTTGCGGAGGAGAAGGGATGTACGGTGGAATCGAGAGTTTGAGAAACGAGTTGAACGGCCAGTTCACCGGAAACGAGGTGTGCGAACGCGCCACTCAGTCAGCGTCGGCGAGAGCGTGTGTCTAGAGTAACACACCGTGTTTCCGATGAAACCGTCGACGGTGGGTGGCAAGTGAGAACGACCAGAAAAACAAGAACATACAGATGAGAGGGGGAGCGTAGAGGTGGAGACAGACACACCACGTTTCCGGTGAAATGCGGTCGGAGAGGGGGAGAGATTGGCGCAGAGAGTGAGAAAGATGGAAGAAAGAAACGAATCGTGTTGGGGTTGAAAGGACACAATTAAATACACCTACTGAGAAAAGTCCGCCAAGTCCTCTGCAAACAAGAAATGGGAAGCTCTGCTTACTGTTGCAATCGAAGAGGGGGCTCACGAGAGAGTGAGTAGAGTCTGGTCTTGCTAGATGATGACGTCGAGAGCAGCCTTGGAATCGGGGTATTCCATATTCTCTGGGAGTGGATGGAACTGAAAACGAGGCGGAGGTGAGTACGAGTGAGAAAGAGACACGAAAGTAACTGCGAGACGACTTCTATGGCTTCAGAATCTCGGTGAAGAGTGCTGCGGAAAGAGTTGAACGAAGCGAACTGTAAAGTCTCCTGTACAGGGCACCTGGACACTATGGACACTACGTTTCCGGTGAACCCCTCTCCCCTGCTTCGACTGGAGCAACACCCCCCTTCTTTCGTCGTTCACCGGAAACGTGGTGTGTGTGTGCTGCATCAATCGACCAGTTCGGAGACATCGGGCGGTCCGAGACGACGACTTCGAAGGGTAAGTGATTTCACCGGAAACGTGGTGTGAATGGATATGTCCGACACTGGGGACAATCTCTTCACGCGTGAGGACCCCATCTTCGCAAACAAGGAGCTTCTCGAAATCAGCCACCTTCCAGGCGAGGGCCGCATCGTCGGCCGCGACGACGAGATTTCGAATCTCGCGAACGCGGTCAATCCGGCCATCTTCGGTCAGAGCCCGAGCAACGTTCTCATCTACGGGAAAACAGGGACGGGAAAATCACTCTGTGCGAAGTACGTCTCACAACGCCTCGTCGACACTGCAGGTGAGGAGGGCGTCAACGCGACGTTCGCGTACGTCGACTGTGCACAGGATACGACCGAGACACAGGCCGTCCAAACCATCGCGGATAGCGTCAACGACGACGCCGATACCGGTATCAAAGTCCCGGATAAGGGGCTCAGTACGTCGACGTACTACAAGCGACTGTGGCGGATTCTCGATGCTCGCTACGACGTCGTCCTCATCCTCCTCGACGAGATCGACAAACTCGACGACGACGATATCTTGATGCAACTCTCACGCGCAGGCGAGGCCGGAAAGATCGCCGACTGCAAACTCGGCGTCATCGGCATCAGTAACAAGATACAGTACAAAGAGCGGATGGACGAGCGTGTCAAGAGCAGCCTGTGTGAACGAGAGTTCGTCTTCCCGCCGTACGACGCGAATCAACTCCGAGACATCATGGACGCTCGGAGCGACGCCTTCCGCGACGGTGTCCTCGACCCGTCGACGATTCCACGCGCTGCCGCACTTGCCGCCCGTGAACACGGCGATGCACGGAAAGCAATCGACATCCTCCGGTACGCTGGCGAGATAGCCCAATCGAACGGGGCCTCGACGGTCCGCGAGAACTTCGTGACGCAAGCCCGTGAACGAGCAGAGACCGACCGGTTCCGCGAACTCATCCGCGGGTCGACACCACACTCTCGATACGTCCTCCAAGCACTCGCCGTCCTCTCGCTGTCGAACGAACGAAAAGACGGGTTTCGAACGAGTCGCGTCTACGAGATTTACGAGAGTATCTGTCGGCAAGAGGGATCCGACAGTCTCTCACTTCGGCGGGTCCGTGACCTCTTGAAAGAACACGCCTTCCTCGACATCATCGAACAGTCCAAACACAGTGGTGGGAGTGCTGAAGGGAGCTACACGAAGCATCAACTTCTCGAAGACCCAGCTGTGGTGAAAGACGTCCTGACTGAGAACACCGACTCCTGAGACGCACTTAGTCGGCGAAAGAGAGAGGGCCGAAGTAGGGATTCGGGGACCAACCGTGTTCACGTCCACTGCAAGCGAACCTTCGTGACCAGCGACTTATATTTTACCACAATAGTCGGTGACTGGAATTATCACCAGTGACTGCCCCAATCACACACGAGAACATCTACTGGTCTCTTTGCCCCTCCCTGCTCTCCTCTGTCTCTCATTGGTCTCACCGCATAACTGATCGTTCGAAGCCGTCTTTCCCCCGATATGTCCCGTTACTCTAAGAGCGTCGCAGAACGCCGATACTCGGAATAGAGTGTCTGTGCCCACGTGAGTATAGCCTCACTCTTGCCGTCGACACTCGCGACGATGTTGTTGAACTCGTCGTACGCCCCGATGTAGGCGTGCCCATCGACGATAGTCAGTCCGAACTCGATCTCTCGAGGAGTCAGATAGAGACTGAACTGAGGAAGTTCAATCGCACGCTGTAGTGCTTCGGGGTATTCAGACTCTGAGGTTGCAAGTACCGAATCGTCGATGACGAGCTCCATCTCCGTCTCGGGACCGATGACGGAAGCCGCGGCTTCGTTGTACACTGGGCTTACGACAGGTGTAATTCCTTTGAACGACTCGACGGGGGTCGAACCCAAGACGGTGAGAAATCTATCGATTGGTGCATGTGGGTTGGAGTTCGATACCTCTGTGGCCGTTAGCTCGTCGTACGTCTCTGTCGGTAGGTCTTCGATTGCACTTCCAGCGTTCGTCAAGAACGTCTCGAGTCGTTCTGCGTTCTTGACGACGTCGGCCAACTTCTCGTACTGTTCGAGAACGGTCACACCTCCGGGTGTCAGCTGATACTGTGCCTCCGACTTCTGGACCCATCCACGTTCGACAAATCCACCGAGTGTCCGCTGAGCAGTTTCGCGGGCACACGAACACACCTTCGCTATCTCTGTCGGTCGGTACGGCCGTTCGGCTAACGCTCGTAGTAGGTCGACTCGACTCGATGACCCGACGAGAAAGGCGATATTCTCACGTGGACCCATTACGTTGTACTACGGAGGCACAGCTATCACGGTTTCGGGAGCTGTACTCTCACTGTCTGTCAGTGATGCAGTCGCTCGCAGAAAAACGCTGACTCGGAGGTGTGGTTCACCCTTCGTCGCCACTCAACTCCGACCGTTAACCGAGCAAACCGAGGTTCTCGATACGCTCGACGATTTGCTCGACGGCTGTCGTCGCGTCGTCAGTCTGTTTCCCGCCAGTGATGACGATTTTCCCGCTCCCGAAGAGGAGGATGACGACTTCCGGCTCGTCCATCCGGTAGACGAGTCCGGGGAACTGCTCCGGTTCGTACTCGACGTCTTCGAGACCGAGGCCGATTGCGAGTGCGTTGAGGTTCAAATTGTGTCCGAGGTCAGCACTCGACACGATGTTCTGGACGGTTATCTCCGGATCTTCTTCGACAGGGATGCTCAGCCCGCGCAGTTTGTCGAAGATGATGTCTAATGCCTCGTGAACATCGTCGATACTCTTCGCCCCCGTACAGACGATTTTCCCGGAGCGGAAGATGAGTGCTGCTGCCTTCGGGTTCTGTGTGCGGTAGACGAGCCCTGGGAAGTTGTCAGGGTTGAAGTCTGCTCCTGGGAGGTCGTCTGCGAGCGCTTCTAGGTCCAGCTCTTGCCCGATGCCCGTCGATGCAACCACGTTCTGAATCTCGATGGAATCTGCCGGCGACGTCATGTTTGATACAGCTTCCTCGCGCGTCCTTATAAAGGCAGGCCTTATAAAGTGGATTGCCGGTTCACACGCACGCGCGAATCAACAAATAACCAGTACCTACTTCCCTCGCTCATCTCGTTTTTCCCCCTCTGTTTGGTGGTCTTTCCTCTGTTCGCAACTTCGCGCGCGCAGATGCCACGGGAACGGACGAGTGCTTTCGACCCACACTAGTGAGTCTCTTCCGCAGGGCATGAAACTGCATGCCGAAGCCGACTTTCTTCGGCACCGTTTTACGTATCACTCCCATCGAATGCAATGTGAAGGGCGCCCGGGTCACCCGGGCGTCCCAGACGTGCGATGACTCGTGTACCCCACGAGTCACCGTCCGTCTCTCCGAGCCTAAATCCGAATCCCTTAAGTGGGAAACGGCACTCGGATTGAAGTACGCAGAACTCGGCGAAATCACACGACGACGCCGAGCTCGTTCCGGTGCCCTTAAGTGGTTAAGTGCACTCGGACGTAATACAGACACACTGCGACTGCGGGCCGTTCAACTCGGTCCGCGATCGGAGCCCTGAACGAGCGAAGTTCGGTGCCTTTAAGGTACTAACTCGCCTCTGTT
>NZ_FOTC01000012.1 GCF_900114455.1 Halogranum rubrum
CCGTATGTTCGGTTCGGAGCCGGTCAACTTGCCGCCATTCGAGGTAGTCGTCGTTGCGACGATACGTGGCTGGGTCGTCGCTTGCTTTCTTCACAACGCCGGTCTCTGTGAGGAAGCCGAGGTACTTCCGTGCGGTATCCGGCGCAACTCCCGCCCGGTCTGCGATGTCTGCGACACGCAGCGGTTCAGCGAGCTGGAGGGCGACGTCGTAAATCTTCTCGACCGTCGTCCGACCGTCGAGCTCAGCCTCCCACTCGGCGGCGAAATCAATCGACGATGGGTCACTCATGGCGTATGCGTGTATATTCGGTTGGCTGACTAATATAGTTGTCTACAAGCGCAGTATACTCTTGTGAAGGCGTCGTTTATTCCCCGAAGAGTCGCTTCGTTCGACCCCACAGCGACGTCGCCTCTGACTCTGCGTCGTCATCAGTCGCCTCCGTGCGTCTATCGTCGTTGACGGCGTCAGACTGCCTGGGCTGCACTGCATCGGCATCAGTGAGCCGTGCCACTTCTGTCTCGAGTTCGTCGATACGTTCGTCTCGCTCCTCAAGCGTTGCTTCGAGGGTGTTCACACGCTCTCGCAGCAAGCGATTCTTCTCCACGAGGTATGCTCGACTACGCGTGTTGTCGGCGTCGTCGCTATCGGTGGTGGGTGCGTCTATCTCTGCCTCTTTCGACCGTGGTTCGTAGAACTCCGACGTCCGTTCGATCGCACGTTCGATGGTCTTCTCGCCGTACGTCGACCCGTCGGCGTAGTGCACTTCGTCCCACTTCTCGCGAATCAACTCCGACTGGCGGAACAGTTGGTCCATTTGGGTCGTGTCGCCGCCACTCCAAAAGGCCAGTATGCAACACAACGCCATGTCCGCTTCCGAGTTACTGTCGTAGCCACTGGTTGAGCCGTTCCACAGTCGGTCGAACTTCGCGCCGTTCGAAGCGCTCTTCGCTTTCTCTAAGAGGGTGTCGTCGTCGAGTGACGTGCTAGATGTGGTCTCCTCACATTCCGTTACACGCGTAGGACTGTCTGTTGCCTGTGCAGGTTCTTCGTCGGCGATATACTCTCGGTGGATTGCTTCTAGAGCGTCTTGTCTCTGCGACACCTCGGTGGGCGTTCCTGTCACTCGGTCGCCGGTGACAGTGAAGAAGCGCGCTGTGTCGTAACACTCGATCTTCCCTCGTCGGTTGCGGCCTTCCGGCAAACTCCCCTGAATCAGTACGTGATACCCCGTTCCCGATGGTGAGACTTCCGTATAGGAGTCCAACCGAGTGATGATGTCCTTCGCGTCGTCGTCAACGTCTCCCGTTTCAGGGTCGCGGCAGTCATCCAAGTCGACGCCAACGATTGGGTCCGCCTCAGTGAACACGAACCCGACGCCGTCGGCCCGGCCACGTTCGAGATACGCAACTGCAGTCTCAAAGTCTGCCCACGTTTCTGGGTCCGTCGACGACGCGAACGACCCCACCCCTGGGACCACCGGAATCTTCGTCGCTTTCCCGTCGCGCTCCGCCCGTCGCCAGCACACCCACTGGGGTCGGTCGACTAATTCGTCGGGTATCGATTCCTGTGTCAGCATCTCGGTAGGTTCCTCACTCATTGGGTATCTCCTCTGGAAGCCGCGCCCCTTTTGGCGCCAGAAAAAATCCCCCCGCGTTCGCTTCGCTCACTTCCAACGCCCTCACCCCCCTCTATACTAGTTGGTTTTTGCCGTAACAGAATCACCAAATACGCAATAGAGACGCTGAGATACAGGCGTACGCCATGTACGGCATTTTTCTGAGCAGGGGTCAGTGTTACGGCATTCTCGGTTTTGCCGTAACACCACGCTGTCTTGCGTTTTTGCGGATTTTCGCGAATCGCAACCGCCGGTTGGCGTAACGCCATCGTGAAATGCGGTAGAGTCGCGTTTGAAGGCGTACACTGCCTGATTTCAGCATTCATCGTCGACACTCCGATTTGCGAGCGAAATCCCCTTGTAGCACCGAATCGCCTCCCCATCGTGGCGCTCAGTTGTCCGCTCAAATTCTATCTGATTACTGAGGCGTCGGCTGAACCAGCTCGGTGAATCGGGAGTAATCTCGTGTTGTTTGGCCCACGATTCATACGTCGAATAGACGTCTGCAGCGGGGACCGAACTGCCCTTCTCTTCGACAATCCACTCGGATATGAACTGCCCAACGATGGCATCGGAATCGTCTTTCCAGTTTTGAGGTGGAGTTTCCTCAGACTGCTCGGTATTCCCAAGGATTGTCTCAAGAGGCCTCGTCGATCCGTCCCTGTAGACGACCGGTTCATCATCTTCACGGAGAGTGACGATTGCGTAGCTGTCTGTGCCATATGTCGGATTCGTCAACTCCGTTGCTGGGATGAACGGCTGTTTGATTGTGGCCCAGTCAGCTTCGAGTGCCGCTTTCGACTCATAGACGTGAATTTCCCCACGTTCATAGACGAGATACTCCTCTACCGGGTGGTCGTAACTGTAGGTTGCTGGCACACGGTCCTTCGTCACGTTGTCCCAGCCAGAAGCACGAAGATACTCTGTACCACTGCCATCGCGGAGGACAATCTCGTCTCCCTCCTTCACCCACACAGAGCGCTTCGAGTCGTCGCTCCCGTTCACTGGCCGGATGGCCGTCACGCCACCGTGCTCAGTTGCTCCGCCATTGAATGTCAACGGCGAATCGTGCGTATAGAACCGCGTCTCTCCGTTTGCAAGTTCACGAACTGGGGGTGAAAGGATGGTCTCGATTCGTTCAGCCCAGTAGGCCTCTGTCTCACCTGTTCGGACAACAAAGAGCGGAACTGTGCTCTCTGCTTGTGCCTTCTTGAGATTCGTGAGAACCTTCGTTGGGTACTCTGGCGTCGTCGTCTCGACCTCGATCGCGAACGGAGTTTCGAGGTCCGGATGTGTCGCTCTCGCGTCTGGTTTCTCACTGCCGTCTTGCGTGAGAATCGAGACGGTGAACCCCAGCGGTGACAACGCCTGTTCGATCTCCAAGAGCGCATCATCGTGATCGCTCCCACCGGCAGATCGCACATCGCCCGTGTCGGGTTCGGCTTCGATTTCTCCAGCCTCAGTGAGTCGGACGATGAGTTCGTCGGCGTCGATATCGACCGTGGTGTCGAGCAATCGCGACCGCTTGCGTATCTCCGTGAGTTCCTCATAGGCCGGAGGCTCTGCGTCGACCCGCTCGTATAACTCCCGCAGTGTCTCGTCGACTGTCTCGACATTCACCCACTCGTTGTCGTCACGAACGCCGTTGCGGAGTTGCACACTCCGGACGGTTTTCGCGATGGCGACGTCCAAATCGTCGGTGTGCACATCGAGCAACTCGCCAAGTTCGTCTGGCGTCGTCGCCGTCGGCTGGCTGGTGTCTCGAGGAACGCCGAACTCCTCCTGTGTCCGTTCGTGCACGTGAGACAGTGCGTCTTGGAACCGCTGTTCTTCGACGCCCGTGAGTGGCGCCTCACTCTCCGGGTGGCCCGCTGGAATCGGGAGGGGTTTAACGTTGAACGGGTATGGGCCAGTTTTGCCGAAGGTTGGACTCGGGAGTTGGGCGATCCACTCACCCCGTGGCAATGACCGAATCCGATTCGCGAATGCCTCGGGGTCCAACTCTTCGTGGGCCATTGCGTTCGCGAGTTCGCGGTCGACGTTGATCTTCCCGACGAGCAGCGTTCCGATGTTGTTGAGCAGGTTGAGGTAGAGTCGTCGGCCACCCTCGGCTTGCATCTGCTCGGGGAACTGCATCGCGAGTCCCACCGAGAGTCGGAAACTCCGACCTTTCTCAAGCATGTTGTTGAGAACGTCAGAGGCGGCCACAGAGGCAGCCTCGTCAATCATGAGGTTAACCACGTAGTCATCGTCCCGACGCGCTAGGTCGCCCTCGTGCGTCCGGAGTGCGTCTTCCAACATGGCGAGGATGAGTCCAGTCAGCAATTTCGCCGCTTCGTCGCTCAAACCACCAAGGTCGAAGAGGATGACCTGGTTACTGTCGAGGATCTCGTTGAAGTCGAGTTGCTGAGCAGTGTTGTTGAAGATTCGACGGAGATTGGTGTCTTGGGATACATATGCGAGACGGTTGTTCAGCCCCGTGAGAATCGTCGAGAACGTCTTCGCATCCGTGTTGATCTTCCGACGGAGTTCACGCTGGGCGGCGACGTCGGTCGTCTTTGGGAGGGCCGCCTCGTTCGGTTCGGGTGGGCCAGCAGCTGCGAGTTGGTCCGACGCATTCTCGAGTTGTTCGTGGCCGAAGTAGTCCTCGCTTTCACGGTAACTCCCGTTCTCACGACCGTACTCCTCGTCGAACAGCGCCTTGATGAGCGACTCGATGAGGATTGGGGAGGTGGCTGCCCGTCTGAACAGGTCTTTCCCCATCACGAGTTCGAGAATCTGCTTGTACTGGTCGGCTTTCCGCTTGACGGCGTCCGTCCGTCGAACCCCCCGTGAGAGATCCGGCCGGAGGTCGAAAAACGAGAAGCCAGGCAAGATATCGGGGACGGTGAAATGCAAGACGTTCTCCTCGAGATCATCCATCCCGAAGCGCCGACCGTGCGCACGCATGTAGTTCTCCGCCAGCCCGTCGCCCTTGTGATCAAGCACGATGACCGGGCCGTCAGTGGTGGCAGACGCCGAGAGGATGTCGTTGAGCAGTGCTTTCGATTTCCCACCACCCGTCGTCGCCGCCCGGAGATAGTGCGTGACCAACGACGACGTCGGAATACACACTGGGTCGTCTTCGGGCGTCCCATTCTCGTCGACGGCGTGGCCGATCGCCATCCCCTCACGAAGGCTCTCCATGTGGTCGTGATGTGGCAAGGGCAGTGAACTCCGACTCTCCTGTTCGGAGCGCGTTCGTCGCGACCCCTCAACGCTCAACTCGCTTCCCGACGGAATGGTAATGAACGGCGCGAGTTCGCGGGAATTACAAACGAAATCCGGTGTCGTTCGGCCCCGGCCAGTCACGAGTTCTCGGTCCAGCAGTTGGTCGAACACAGCGAGGGCGTGTTTCCGTTTCGACGACGCACGATGTCGATTCGCTCGCAAGCGTTCACGTTCGACTTCGTAGAACTCCCCACCAATCGAATCGAAGACCGTCATGAGGTCGTCGAGTTGGGCGTCGACTGGTTGCTCGTCGACATCGACTGTGGGAACGGAAACGGCACGAAGATTGACAGTGAAGGTTCGACGGGGGTTCTTGGCACTGAGTTCCTCAAGTCGTTGAGTGGCCCCGTCGCTCAGATGCTGTTCTTTCTCGGCCAGCGTCCGTGTGTCTGTGAACACAGCGTCGACGGCTTTGTCCATCAGCGTGTCCGTCTGATTCCGAAGGTCGAGCTTGCGACCCTCGGCCGTCGGTGACCAGTCGGGTTTGCGCTGGAACAACACTTGGAAGACGGTGGGTGCCTCGACGTCAGCGAGTTCGTCAACGAGTGAAACGAGTGGGAGTGACAGGTCGTCGTCTGCGAACGGTTCGGCGTCGTTCCGCGTGAGCAGCATCATCCAGTCGTCTTTCCGCATGCTCGACCCTTGCCATCGCACGCCGCGTGGTGAGAGATCCTCACGGGTGATGTCCTCGGCGACGAGTTTCGATTCGACGTCGAAGGATTCTCGCGAGAGGTCAAACGACGACGGATAGATTCGCGTGAGGCGTTCTTCGAGCGTGTCGAGATGCCTGTCGGCGCCGTAGTAGAACTCGACTGGTTCGTCGACGCCTTTGCTGAGGACAAGAAACTCGAACGTCGGTGGCGTCGTCGAGTGCAGCGGGTTCAATCGTTGCGTGAACGAGGATTCTTCGGCTGTGAGTTTGTGCAGACTCTCGAGTGCGGTCGGAATTTGCGTGGTCGGGAGTGTCTCCGACGTGGGCGTGACCCGAATGTACTCGCGGGTCATTCGAAGGTTCCTCGCTGGGGGGTGTGAGTTACTGGGTAGTGCGGCTGTCGGGGTGGATTAGTTGTCGTCATTGTCGCGGATGCGAAGGAGTTCGAGCAGGCGGTCCTGTGCGGCGATACACTTGTCTCGAAACACCCGGTCGTGGGGGAGTCGAGCGATGATGTAGGCGGTACTAATGGCTGGTGTGAGGGCTGCGAGGAGCGGCGTGGTGAACGTCGGAAGCGAGGCGGGGGGACCGACGGCAAATGCGGTCAGTGCGAGGACGAACCCATAGCGGGCTGGGAACTCCCAGAGTTCACGCCGGGGCTTCCAGACCATCCGAACGAGGTCTAATCGGAGTGCGTCTTTGATCTGGTAGGCGATGCCCACAGAGCCGATAAACCAGAAAATTCGAGCGCCGAATTGTCGACCCATCGGAGCGCTCCCGACGGCGACGAGGATGAGTGTGACCGCCCCGTACAGGCCGATGGCAGAGTAGACGGCGAGGGTGTACCACTTCGGGGGGTTCCACTCACCAGCCCAGCCTGTGGGGTCGTTGCGTTCTCTCTCGGCGACGTGGGCGAAGTAGATGAGGCCGAATAGCCCAGTGAATGCCCAGGCGAGTGTGTTTCTCGGCGTGTTGCTTACGGTGGTGATGGTTGTGATTGCTTGGTCGAACCACTCCATGCCCGTGTTGGGAGAGACGAATAACGCGCCAACGACGGCGGCAATCGGCGGGATGAGTAGGAGAACGCCGATGAGGAGGATTGTGAGCACGCCGAGGCGACGCGCAAAGAGGAAACGCGCTGTCGGGTCAGTGACGTAGTCGCGAACGGAATCCGGGAAGTTCCGTAGCTTCCCACGGAGCGACGTCGGTGGTTGTGGTTGCTCTGCTGCACGCTTCTTTCGAACGGCTTCCTTCCAATCATCGCGCTCTTCGCAGTCACGACAAAGCACAACGTGATTTTCGACAGTGAAGACGTTGTCATCCAAAAGGAGGACGTTGAAATCTCTAATGTCCTTTCCATCGACAACCTTCCCACAAGCCTCACAGTGAGAGCTTTCTCTTCCCAGGGCTTTCTGGAACATACCGGCCATATCGTAGTCCGGTGGGGGGTTGTCGTCCGGCATGGCTACATCCTGTGAGTGTTGTTAGGAGGTTCGTCAGACGTCTCGATTAGCTGTGCTTCTTCCTCGAGTGCAGTTACTTTGACCGGGTACGTCCCCTCATCTTCGACCGAGACGAGTGCATGGCTATATCCACGGTCCCTGTCACCCGGCTTTGCGTTCCGAATAAACTCTGCCTCTCGGGAAGTGAGTCCAAGCTTCGCCCGGTTCTCTTCGGAGAGACCCGGGAGCCGATAGAGAATCTTCATCGAGCAGTTGTTCGCGATGGTCTCCGCTCGTGGGTGGACGAAGAAGTCCTTGAGTTCCTGTGTCACCAGATGAATGCTCAAATCATAGTGACGAGAGTGCCGTGTGGCACGGTCGAGCCACTGGAGGCTGCCTTCGTGTTCCATAAGGTAATGCGCTTCGTCGACGGCGAGGATGACGCGTTTGTCCGTCTCTTTGGCTCGCTGGTAGACGCTGTCGAAGAGCAGCTGCATCATCAACGCGATCTCACGATCGGCCTCGCCTTGCTGGAGGTCCAGATAGACGACCTTCTCATCGGAGATGTTGACTTCTGTTTCACCTGCGAGGTTCGAGAACTCGCCGTTGCCCATGAACGGACGCATCGCCATTCGGAGATCGGCGGCACGTTCTTGCCACTTCTCGACCTCTAAGTCAGTTGGGTCGGCAGCCTCGGTGTCAACTGAATCGAGGAACACCGCTGCGTCCTCTGCAATCTCGGCGAGGATACCGATTACATCACGGATGGTTGGACTCGCATTGCCGTGTGTGGAGGGGTCCGATGTGATTCCGTTGCGGCGGTAGGCCTCTCGAACAGTGGTGCCGAGGACGGCACGCTCTTTCTTGTCGAGGCCGTTGCCGACGTGGGCAAAGAAGGTATCAAAGAAGCCCATAACGCTGCTGAAACGCTGGCTGAACGGGTCGATGTCGGGAGCGTCTCGCAGCACGTGTGTTGGTGTTTGCTTGATTTCGAGTGGGTTCAATCCTCTGGTGCCGCCGACCACGATGTGCTCGCCATCGAGAGCGTCAGAGAGACTGCGGAAGCCCTCCAGTGGGTCGATCATGATGAGAATCGTGTCGGGGTCCTTTGCGAGTTGCCGCAGATTCAGCAACTTCGTCCCGAACGATTTTCCCGAGCCAATCTTCGCGGCGGTGAGGATGTTGTAGCCGTTCTCGCGGTCGAAGCGGTCCATGACGACTGGGGCGTCCGTTGTCGCATGGTAGCCGACGAGTACGCCGCTTTCTTCGATGAGGGTACTTGCAGAGAACGGGAACAGTGCGCCAGCGGCTTTCCCCAACATCGGCGTCGTCTGTCCGAGCGTGTCTTTCGCAATTGGACTGTTGCTCACGAGCCCCTCGTCTTGCGTGTAATCGACAGACTTCGTGACGAGCCGCTTTTTCATCAGCTCCGATTGTAGGCGGTTGGTCGTCTCTTGGACTTCTTTCCGGGTGTTGCCGCGAATCGTGAGATAGACGGAGACCTCGAAGACACGCTGGGAACCATCGGTGAGTTGGGCAAGAACTTCTTTGTGGTCCTGCAATCGGCGTTGCGTGGCGCCAAGCGAGGCCCCGCCACGCTGTTGTTTCTCTCGTCTCGTTGCATCAAGGTCGGTAATTGCTCGCTCGAACTGCTTTATCGCCTGCTCTGACTCACGCGGGCTTGCGTGAATCGAGATGTCGATATCGGCGCTCGGATGCGTTGTGAGCATATCGAGTAAGCCGGGAGTCGCTGCTGCCGGGAAATCTGCAAAGAACAGCGTCTTCGCCCAGCGCTCACCCGTCCGCGCGATGTCGGACTCGAGTTTGATGCTTGACGGGGCGACGTTCTGCGCGTGTACCCGGTTGTGATCGTCAGCAGCGTCGACGGCGTTCGCTTCGAGACTGGTGAACCGCTCGATGAGTGTCTTGAGCATTGTTAGAACCTCCCCGAATCGTCGCCGATCACGACGGGGATCGAACGAATCCGCTCGTTCCGCTGTCCGGCACTCGGCCCGTAGTGTGTTCGTTCGCCACTCCAGTACTCCTCCAGTAGGGCAGAGAGTTCGTCGGCTGAGACACGCTCTGCGTCACAACCTTCGAGGTCACGAATCCCGCTCTCGACTGCCCGGAGTCGGCGTTCGAGTTCCTCTTTCTGTCGCTCGCGAATCTCCTCGTGAGTGAGGTTGGTGCTTTCAGCTCCCAATACTCGGATACACCCACCAATCATTGGGAGGTCACAGAGCTTTGCCAGTGCACCGCGATCAGCGAGCTGCACTTCGCGGATACTGACGGGGATGAGAATGTGATACTCGCGAACACACGTTCCACGACTCTCGAACTCTGTGGGGAACTTCTCTCGGTAGACGCTAATGATGTCGCCGAGCGCTGGGTTCTCGACGACGTCGGGATCATCCAACCGCTTGTCGTATCCGGCTGTGATTCGTTCAGGTTCGACGGGACGGGCCGTCGAATGAATCTGTAGGTCGAAGTCAAGTGCGTTCAGCACACTGCCGAAGGAGTTGGCCATCGATTCCCACTCTTCGTCAGTCGCGAGCGAGAGGTTCGCTGGACTCACTCGGAGGGCGGCGACGAGGTCACCATCAGTACGCTCAACCAGGTTCGACACTGGCAGAATGCGCTCAACCTGTGTGAGCGAGTCAGTCTGTTTGGCAGGTGTGTCAGCGACTGCGGTTTTAGTGTGTGCTGCTCGTGAAAACATAATCATGTCCGCCAGCCACTGCTGGGGCGATTTGTGGGAAGGTGTGATGAAGACGAATGCGGCGGTCATCAACAGAATACCACCCGCTAGGAGAATACCGACGACGTTCAGCCACTGCGGCGTCGCAAGGAGAATGAACCCACAAACAACCCCAGCAGGGATGAACAACTTCAGATCGTTGAGACTGTAGTCGATTTCGATACCGAAAATCTCGTCACTCGCTCCGAACTCATCGAGAATTCGCCGAGACGGATCGCGATGGCTCATTCGTTCTGCCCTCGCGTGTTGAACACTGTTTCTCTGCTCTCAGCATTCTGTTGGGCGTACGAATACGGACCACCGTACCGATTACTACTCACTACGTCTCGGACATCGTAGAACTGCTCGTCGTCGGCACCTTGGAGTACAAGTGTTTCCTCTGGGAATATCTTATCGAGCCGTTCGTATCCCGTATCAAGAGTCCAGTCACGATTTGAACTCGTCCCACCAACCCCTTTGAAATCCCCGTTCGAGAGGAAGTATCCCGTTCGGTAGTCCTGTTCACTATCCAACTCTGATCGTGCTGCAACCTCGTTCAAGGAAACACCAGAGGGAATCCGGGTATCGCTGAAGGATTCGCTCGAAGTACCAGACGAACTCGAGGTACTCGAAGCGCCCACAGCACCCATACTCGTCGTCGCCGAGGTACCACTCCGGGCAAGCCCTCTCGAGGCACTCCCCAGAGCACCAGCAGCACTTGTTCCGGTCGCGCCAACAGCGCCAGTCGAACTCGTATTATCGCTGGAGAACGGCGAACCTTGGATCGGATCGACACGTCCACTTGCAGCTGACCCGGCAGCACTCGTGGCTGCACTACTTGCCTTCCCAACTTTACTGGAGGCACTCGCGAGACTCGTCGCCGACACGGCACCGAGCACACCAGCGGCCATCGATGAGAACGGACGCATCGAGCGCATGCCGACGAAGAGCATGATCGGCGATAGGAGTGCAATGACCCACAAACACAACGTCAAGAGCGCATAGACACCGAGGCCGGGCACAATCGACGCCGGGCCAGGCATGGCACTTCGAGCGGCATTGATGACGGGATAGCCGAAGCCCAACACCAACGCTGTCGGGAAGGGCAAGAACGAGACGGTGACGAACAAGTCTCGGCCAATCTTTCCAACGTTGGAGACGATGCTGAGTGGCCCGAAGTCGACCAGTGAGAGGGCGATGAAAATCGGGAGTGCGGGGGCGAAGATGAACACCGACACCCACGAGAGCCCAAAGACGAGCGCGATCATCAGGAACAACACACCCGAAGACAACCACACGAGAATAATTCCAAGGCCGCTCGCTGCAGCATTCCCTCCGACTGACCCGAGGTCGGCGACGAGGTCAGCGCCATCAGGGGCGACGGCGAGGATCATCCCCTGTGAGAGATGTAAGATGACGGCCGCCCACATCCACGAGGCGAGGATGAAAAACAACCCGAACCACCCTTTTTGACGCAAGGTCTTGCTCCGGTGGGCCGCCGCCGACCCACCCGGGAGAATCGTCGTGAGTCGAAGGACAAGCATCCCGAAACCCCACAAGGCGAGGCCGATTGGCAAGCCCTTCGTGAACCACATGTCGTAGGCGGTGCCCATCGGGGCGTTCGTCGGGCGCTCAACGAGTTCTATCTCGCCGTCGTCCATGGGGACGGGCCGAGAGACAAGGAACTCGACGGCCCACTCGGCGACGTCGCGAGCGAACTCGAGGAAGCCTTGGGCGATTGCGCGGACGGCGTCGACGACGCCGTTACACACCTGTCCGCTCACGGGGTCGATGCCACTACAGTAGCCTGCTTCTTCGTTCGAGTCGCCGCTTTGCTCCTCACCAGTCGGTGTCTGTTCGGGAGTCGTGCCGAGTTGCGCGTGGCTTGTCGGCGTCGCCGCCGCAGCGAGCACTGGGACGACCCCAGCACTCACAACGAGCGTCAGTGCAACCACCACTGCGAGTCGTGAGTTACGTGTCATGGAAGGGTGAATCGTGGCGTGAGTGCCCTCAGAAGAAGGGGACGAGACTGATACAGTCCGAGATGGACGTTCCCGTGAAGCCGATAAACATCTCGATGACGACGGCAAACAGCGGCGTCGTGATCGCACTTGTTGCAGCACGATTCCGCCAATTTTTGAGCGTTTGGACGGATTGAGGGTCCTTCGGGAAGGCTGCAGCCGTGTGGAGGATGTACGCGAGAATCGACGCCCCAATCATGAGCGTCCCAACAATGAGTGGGGCAGCTTGATTGATTGTCTCGGCAATCGGAGTGCCACAAACGCCGCTACCGACACCCTCCTGAGCAGCGACGGTCGTGCTCGCCGCGACGAGAAGAGCTCCGGTAGTCACAGCGGTCTGGCAGCCGACTCTACCAATTTGTGACATGAAGTGCTGTTCACTCGATGAACAGCTGTTCGATTCTTCTAATTCGAATGTCTCAGGCAAGACAGAGGTTGATTTCTTTGACATAATGTCGTATTCTATTTGATAGATTGGGGTTGTATTACTAGTAACTATCGGCCAAATTTAACATATCTGACTGAAAGACTGTCCCAAATGCTTTTGTGCTGGTGCTGACCAGTGTGGGCCGGTAATGACACGACCGAATGCCGATATTCCGGAGGGGGTTCACGGGAGTATGAAAGAGCTGGGGAAGATGTATGGAATCTCGACGGAGGAGGCCTACATTCTCGCGTGCAAAGTGCTGTTGAACCTTGAATCGGAGATTGAGTACAACCCCGATGGAGAATTGGTGGAGACGTTTCTTGAGAAGCACGCGAATCGGTAGAGGAGGATTGGACAGCGGGTTCGAAACACGTTAGCTGGCAGGATACGCTGA
This sequence comes from Halogranum rubrum, assembly GCF_900114455.1. Classification (GTDB taxonomy): domain Archaea; phylum Halobacteriota; class Halobacteria; order Halobacteriales; family Haloferacaceae; genus Halogranum; species Halogranum rubrum. Next base: position 12,560 of record NZ_FOTC01000012.1, read on the forward strand.
CTGGTCTGTCGACTCGATACGAGTGTCTCCTGAACCTATGTGACTATACGCGCCGACGCTGGAAGAGTGAGATATGGCTGATTCGGATTCGGATTCACCGGAGGACCAGACGGCGTCCGATGCAGCGGACAGTAACCACGAGATAGACTTTGAGGCGTATAATCTTCCAACCGACTTGACGGCCTTTCAAGCGTATCTCTTGTGTCTCATTTATCGCTTCGATGTTACAGATGGAGCGGTCTTGCAATCGGCGCTTGAAGCACTCTATCCCGAACCAATCAACCATGGGCGACTGTATCCGAGTCTCGATCGGTTGGTCGATGCGGGATTGGTAAGCAAGCAGACGAAAGACACGGACAAGCGATACAGAGAGTACACGCTCACCGGACGTGGGGAGTGGGTCGTCGACGAGTATGCGCAGTTCGTCAAAGAGATGGTCGGTGTCTGAGTTGGCGGATTGAGTTGCGACGGTAGGTCATCGTTGTGTGAGCACTGCTGCGTGTGTTGTCGACGTCGTCAATAGGGAGAGTACATTTCGTCTGTTCAAGCGACGACAGAGCCACTCTCCGGCTACGCTCCGTTCAGCGTCACCAAGCCCACTGGATGGTGGGTGATTCACTTCGTTGTTTGGTTATCAACGGTATCGGCAGCCTCGTCGTCGGGAACTGAGGCGTACGTCGCGTCGGGGGATTCTTCTGTGGCACGTGCTTGAGCCTGCGATTCGGCGTACATCGCACCAAGATACCCGCCTACTGCACTGAGGCCGAGGATGTACACTGCGGCGATCAAGAGCATAAGCCCGATCATGATAATGACGAACATTGGACCGGCGAACTCGCCAGTGGTGAGCGAGCCGAAGGACATGATGGTGAACATGAAAAAGAACACCGCTGCCAACGGGAGCGACGCGAAGATTCCCGAGACGAACCCAACTCGTGTGCCACGGCTCGTCCCTTCGTTGTGCAAGTAGCCTGCGACGGCCCCACCGATGAGTGGTGAAAACGGGATGAAGGACGTAACGACGGTCACGACGGCGCCCAACAGTGCATGGAGGTAGAAGTTTTCTCCGCGGGAGGCGACGTCTCTGGTGGATGCTGTTTCCATACTACTGTATTGGCTTGTGTGCGTAAATAGCGGGCTTATGAGTACCATCTTGTGAGAACGTCTCAGCTGTGACCAAGGCTAGAGATGGCAGAGACTCGATATTTTTCCATCAAAGCGTTACGCTGAAGCGTCCGACTCAGGGCAGAGGGCTGACTAAAAGAGTGTCAGGCTGGCAGTGCTCTGGATTCCGATCGCATCCACTCCAGTCGCTCTTGAATGGTCAGTTTCCCCTTTTCGGTGATTTGGTAGTAGTTTGTGCGGCGGTCATGCTGACCTTTTTCGAGTAACCCATGTTCGACCAGCGTGTCGAGGTTCGGGTACAACCGCCCGTGTTTCACCGATGTGCCCATCGCCGCTTCGATGTGGTCTTTGATGTCCTGTCCCGATGGTTTCTCGAGCCCACTCGCTATCACGAGGAGGTCTCGCTGGAACCCCGTCAACCCAAACATTTCGTTCATTCCCATTCCCTCCCTACATAGATTGCATTCTGAATACTTAGTCATTCATCAACATCATATCTCAACGAATTGTGGGTGATTTTTGTAATTAAGGGGGAACTGAATAACTAATTATCCAGATTCACTCTTGTAACGGCATTTCGTGTCGACCGGTCTTGGCGACGACTCGGGTGGGTCCGTGAGACAGACGACCCACCTCCTCCGCTGTCAGGCGTTGATACCACTCACAAAAATACACATCCAATACAAACCACTTCGTTAACAAACAGGCCGTTAACTTGTTGTCTGAGTGTCTGAAACTCCTGTTTGCGACATCCACTAAATATGGAGTCGTGTGTCAGAGGCACCTCCCTTTCCACGCTATTCAGTACGCCCCAGCGCAGGATGACGATACTCTACCGACTCACTGGATGATGATTCTACCAGTATACCCCTGAGGAATGCCTCTGGATGTCCGTCACCGGCGGCCGTACTGAACGCGGCCACCCAACGAGCAGTCGCATGGCTCTGTGCTGAAAAACTGGCTCGGGCTTGTCTGAGCGAGAGCGGCATATCTCACGTGTCCGTCGAAGGCAAGGAGACGACGTCGCCGAAAAGAGTGGCCGTAAGCGCGCGCCTCGAGTAACGCTGTAGTTGACAGTCACCGACTGAATCGACAAAACGACCCGAACAATTTCGTGTCGAAGTTGCCTACAAGACCAGTAATGCGGAATCCAACCACCACACTCACACCGTCACAACGAACGGCCTTCGACCAACTCACCCAGCATATCGATGCTGAAACCGACCCAATCAGTTCCGAGACAGCAGTGGGATACATTACTGACGGCGGGTTTGAACGGCCAGAGGCACAGGACCTTCTCGAACAGCTGTTGCTAAAGGGATATCTGTACGAATCAACACACGGCCTCAAAATCACGAAGTGACCTTGGTGTCGCTGTGGGCTCGAGTGGGTATCCTCGGAGGGTCTCGCTATGTAAGCAGCCACACCCGAGGTGGACACCCTTGAGGCAACCCGCGTGGCTACTGGTGGTACAGAGACGTCATTGTTGGTGATCCGTGATTCAGCCATTGAGTCTGAAGTGTCCGCATCGAGGCAACGACCAGCGCGGCTCGTGACAGTAGATATACTTGCAAAGAATTGTCACAGCTGGCCACTACACGTAACCGCGTGAGGGACGAAGCTTGGAATGCATTCCCCCGCTGCGCAGTCACAATCCCGGGAAGGGTGGAATGCGCATGGCATTCCGGTTTTCACGACGCCCTCTGGCCAAGGGCGTTTAGGCGTCGTCTCGTTCCAACCGATACTCAAATACCATATACGAGACGGTGTCCTCGCTGAACTCATTTGCCCGCACTATAGAAGCACCCCCAAGCCCGACCGTGATTATAATCATCGGTAGCAGAGCAAGTTCTGGGACCGAGAGTTTGATGATATCTGCATCGTTGAGCATGACTGAGATAACGTAGAGGAATGCCAGCAAGAACATTGCAACGCCGGTCCCTCTCATCGCGAGATATAGTGCTTGTAGCCGGAGGGTCCGATTTCGCGAAGTTGACTCTAGTTGAGCAAGAATCATCTTGTATATTCTCTTCCATGCATCATAGTTTGCATCAAGTTCGAAATCTTCTCGAACGTTTTCAACAAACTTGATGTCCATCGGAGTTGTTTCATACTCTGACTCTTCCTCTTCCGTGATTTGGCGCATCCGAGTCTCAAAGGCATCGCTGCCGCTAATTACGTATCCCCCAATCGTCTGAAGAAATTGTCCTGATGCGAAAGCCAGTATTACCCAAACGACCAAGTTCCCGATCTTCAGTTCGGTGGTGACGATGCCGCTGCCAACGTACGGTATCATCACCCCAATTAAAAATAATGCACCAGGAAAGAAGCTCGAGAAAATATCATATAAGTTGAACTGCGCAAATCCCTGCTGTCCCTCCATTTTATATCAACACAACAGCCCAACCACAGTTATTTATTTCGGAGAGTTGGCAATCTTCCGAGCTAGACCATACCCGCAGGAACCTTTCCTTGAATTCTCTTGATAGCTTCGTTGAGGCGATCTGTATTCACATAGTACCGTCCTTGAGCGTTCTCTACGATACCCTCCTGCTCAAGTCTTCGTAGTTTTGGATACAATCGCCCTAATCCAATCTCACTGTATTTACTCACTTCCATCGGCGTGAGAGAGGCGCTATTAGAGTCGTTTACGAGTTCACGCCAGGCTAATTGACCTAGCAAGATTGTGAGGATTTGATTTTCTTCGTTCAGTTGCTGATAAGGCTCTTCGAACCGGAATCGATTTGGTTCTGGAACAATCCTCAAATACGATTTCAGTGCTCCGATTAGCTTCTCTTCATCCACAGGCATCTCAGGGATGTAGAGCTCGCTCAGGGATTCACTGCTCATACTATCCAATTTAGGTGACGGAATGATAAATTCCTATGGTTCAAAGACCGACATATCTATTAGTGAATAATAATCGTGGTTGACAGTAGGGTATAAGGGAAACTGCATGTCTGTTCGATGACCGAAGAACACATCACTGGTGACGACGAGTCCGTGATGACAGACCCCGCGTCCTGCAGTACGAAGCTGCTAACAGCGACCAGGGTGGCTTTGTGTGGCACCGTCGCCGAGTGACAGACTCGTGAGCAACGCTGTCGACACCCACATGTTTTGGCGTCGTGAGGAGACACCCAGCTAGTAGCGACAGCGTTGACACCCGACGTGAGCGAGGCGATGGACACCCGACTGCACGTCGCCAAGATGGGGAGATGACTGCCAAGTGTCCTCTTAACAGGCTGCTTACGCGAGTAACGCGTTGAGTTCTTCGAGCGCTGCGGCGTCGTACCCACGGATGTCGTAGCGATTTGCGCTGGCGCGCTCTGTGTAGATGTCGATGATTGCGAGATCGACGAGCAGTGTGAGTAGGCGGCCGAAGGTCCGTGACGGGATGGGTGGGGCTTCGAGGTGGGTGTACAGTTGCCGGCCCGTTGGGTAGGGGCGGGTGGCGTCGTCGAGTGCTGTCTGGAGGAGTGGGAGGTACCGTTGGAGGGTGCTGTAGTGTTGTGGGGAGCGGGCTTCAAGCGCCTCGAGTCAGGTGGTGAGCGACGACGCCATCAGTGGGTTGCTAGTGAGTCGTGCGGTGAGGGGGTTCGATGTCTGGTGTTCAGTGGAGTCCTCACCAATATGTCACAGTATCTCCTACTCTGCATCCTCTTCGGGAACCTTCATCATCTGCTCCAAAATAACGTCTGGGTGTTGGAACAGCTCGAATTCCTGTTCACCGCGGTCATAATCCACCATCCCGGTAGAGACAGCTACCGCTTCGATAACGTTTGCAACCTTCTGTTTCTCGATTCCCCTCTCCAGAATATTCTCATCTCCTAACACCATCCCGATAGCAGGCTTGTTAACCGGGTTTTTTGTCTGGGCGTCCCAACCAATATCCAAGATTTCTCTCATTAAGCCGGGCTCTGGCGTTTCCTGCCATATTTCTCCAACGTAATCGACCAGTTCGTCAGGGTGTTGGTCATTGGTGAGTATGTCTACGATTTGTTGGTGGGTAAACCGACGTCGTTTGTGTAACCGGAGCAGTTTCTCCATGGCTTCGTTAGTCAGTAGAGATGCGCTACCATCCATTTCCCGTAGAAGAGCGCTATCCTTGCCGTATTTCCCATCCAACTGGAACTCTCGTGCAATCACAACGGCATGATCACACTCTGCTTCTTCTTTATGACGGGTGACTGTCGCCTCTTTCGCATCCTCGTGATTCACGATGCCTTTCGAGCCCTTTGCTTCCATACAGAAGCGAAGGTTCTTGGAACCTGCTTGTGGTATCGTTAGAACCCCATCTGGTCGATCAGAAGCTCCCTCGTGTCGAGCAGATACGTTGATTTGCCGGAATACGTCGACAATCACCTCTTCATACCGCGACCCGCCCTCGAGAGAAGCATCATGAATCTCGTTGATGTAGTACTCAATCTCATCTCGAATGTAACCAGCAGCACTACGCAGTGCATCGTCGGAAACCTCTTTGGAGATGTCTAACAGTTCTTGTTCGACACCGTGGTACTCCAGATACCCAGAGGCAAGCAGATTCCCAGCGACTGCTTCTCCAAACACTTGTTTGAATTCGTTGGACATCTTGTTACTCTCTTCGAGTGCTTTGAACAGAGGATGTGATTCGTTGATAAAAATGGTTTGATCGTCCGAAGAATAGTACGTGATCTCATCAGATTCGTCATAAGAGCTGAATTTGACGTCGATGGAGCCAAGACCACCCTCAGGAAATCCATCGCTGGATAGTCCTCTGAGTCCTTGTGTCGCATCGAATGGAGCCAAAGTATTAAGTCGGGTTCCGAACGTACGCACCGATTGTTCGTCTTCCTCAATCTCCTCCAGTTTCTGCTGGTCTAATCGGTTGGCCTTTCGACGGCAGTAATTGAACAACGCTTGAATTACCTCTCTTACGAGATGTGTCTCGATGTGTTCCTCAGAGACCTGATTACGTTGAACAAGAATTGCATCGTCAAGGTCCGGTACCTCAATTTCCGCTAGAAAACGACCAAAGTCGCCGTGAGGTGGGTTGTCAAGTCCGAATAGCGGGTCTTCACGATTGACCAACTTTCCTTTCACGGTAATGCGGAACCCGTGATCTTTGAGACCTCTCTTCTTCCGTTTCCCCTTCGTTAAGAGATCTTCGTAGTAGGTTGCCTTCCCCGTGATCGGTCCTAATTCGGGGACTTCGAGTGCACGAACGTCCTCCTTAACGTTATCATACTGGCTTGTTTCCCCGACACTGCACTCATACTTGCTCTCGGGTACGTCGTCCATGTTGTCGTGCTCGTCTCGTTCTTTCCAGAACGACTGGAGTCGGTTCTCGATTTCCCCTCGGACGTCCTCTTCCAAGAGATCAGCAGTGAAGCGTTCGTCAGTATCTGGTTCCCTTCTCGAGATTTTGCTGTTGTCCAGGGATACCTGGAACTGAGCAGAGAGAGGTATTGAGGTGCGAATCATCTGGTGAAGATACTGGGGTTGCAACGCCTTCCCAGTGTACTGTTCTTCGATGTCGTCGACGATGGCTAGGGTCCAAGAATCCCAGTCTTTCTCCCATGGGTTGGGAAGGTTTTTCTCTTCGAAGTACCCAGCAACTACATCTTGAGCCTCATTCAGCCCCATCTTGTGAACATTGAAGCTGGGAGGATTCCCATCATCCCGTTCCTTTATTTCTTCTTCTGAAACAGACACAATACGAACAGTACCATTCTTTGCTGCGATGTGTGTCAGTTTCCGCCCTAACGCAAATGCAGCGAGTTTCCCTACACCAAATTTGCCGATTTGCTGGCGGCCATGCTTCACTCGGTCTTCATCTTCCTGATTGGCTTTAGGGCTCTTTGCCACACTCCAGAGCCACTCAAATCCACCCATATCCATAGAGGAGCCGTCGTCGAGAACAGCTAGATAGTCAGACTCCGACTCAGGAGTGTTAATGTGGCATTCGCTTGCACCAGCGTCGTAGCTATTGCAAACGAGTTCTTCCACAGCTTTCCGTGGGTTCGTGTAAAGCTGTGATGAGACTTGTCGGATGATTTGGTAGCTAACGTCGACCTCGATCGACTTATCTTCTTGTTTACCTCTAGATACAAAATCGTCCTCCAAATCACGGGCAGTAGACATGCTGATACCAATAAATTCTGGCCTATTTAAATTTGTGAGAAGTAATCCAATTTAGCCAACAACACGCTTAACTCGCCTCCGAAACCAGTTCTGCCAACAGCGATGGCTTCCGACGGTACTACATTCGAATCCCTCGATCTCCCTCGTGTCCTCAACACGTCGACCACTGATTTTGTCGAAGAGTTCTATCAGCCTCTTTTGTCGCGTTCTGTCGAGTACAAACGGGGTGTTGGGTTCTTCACAACAAACTGGATAAAATCGGCAGCGAGAGGTATTGCAGAGCTGGCAAACAACGACGGAACTGCCAAGTGGATTACTAGCCCCAAGCTCACCGAAGAAGACTGGGAAGCCATTAAGAAAGGCGAGGAGGCGCGTAGCGACGAAGTACTTAGAGACACCCTCCAGCAGACAATCACCAACTTACGTTTTGACCTCGAATACGACACGCGGAACGCTGTCGCTTGGATGATTGCTGACGGACTCCTCGAAATCAAGCTAGCCGTTCCAACCGAATCACTTTCTGGTGGCGACTTCCACGACAAGTTCGGTATCTTCTACGACACAGATGGCAACCGAGTTGCGTTCCATGGGTCCCAGAACGATAGCCAGCAGGCTCTACGGAACTACGAGGCTTACAGTGTTGATTGTGATTGGCTCGGTGAACGAGACGCAGAAGGCGTCGATACTCATGAACTGCGCTTCGATGATCTTTGGAATGGACGGGACCCAAACGTCAATACGTACACTATTCCGGAAGGAGTAGCAGAGGATATCGCTGAACTCCGAGACTACGACAACCGTCCATACGATACCCCGTTCGACAACCTAGACGACCCAGCCAACGGGGAGAAAGCGGGTCCAGAAATCACGCTCCGTGACTACCAACGCGAGGCCGTGGATAGTTGGTTCGAGAACGACTGCATCGGGCTCTTTCGGATGGCCACTGGCACGGGCAAAACGTTCACCGCTCTCGCGGCTCTCAACGAATATATCGACCAACACGACGGACCCGTTCTCTGCGTAATCGCTGTCCCAGTTACCCACCTCGCCACACAGTGGGCCGAAGAAATGGAGATATTCGGCCTCAAATCACCGCGATTCCTCTTCGGCACAGCGAACAGCGACTGGAAAAGCGATCTCTCTCGGGTTGTGTCGAATATCAAGCTCGGGATTCGGGACCACGATATCGTCATTACCACCCACAAAACCCTTAGTGAGGAGTACTTCCGCGAGAAGGTCAGTAGCATAGATGGCGATGTCATTCTTCTCGGCGACGAGGTCCACGGGCTCGGGTCGGAGGAGCAACGAAAGGGGCTCCTCGAGAACTACACTGCTCGCATTGGTCTCTCAGCAACACCAGAACGTCACTACGACGAAGAAGGCACAGAGTTCCTCTTGGACTACTTCGGCGGGACTGTGTACGAGTACACCCTCAGCGACGCGATTCCCGAATATCTCACTCCCTACGAATATGATCCGATCATTGTAGAGATGACGGAAGACGAGTTAGAGGAGTATCGGGAAGAGTCTCGAAAGCTAGCAACTGCTGCTGGTAGTGACGATGTCGAGGACGAAATCGTGGAGAGGCTTGCAATGAAGCGTGCTGCGATTGTCAAGGGCGCCGAGAACAAGTATCGGCATCTAAGACGCCTGCTCCAGAAGATGAACAACCCGGACCATCTCCTGGTATACACAAACCCGAAACAGATTGACACTGTCCAACAAATTCTTAACGAAGAAGGCATCGTCCATCACAAGTTCACCTACGAGGAGGACGAAGAGACGCGTAAAGAGCTGCTTGAGGGATTTGATGAGGGCCGGTGGGACGCATTGGTGGCGATGAAGTGTTTGGACGAGGGTGTCGACGTCCCGGCGACTAGGCAAGCAATCCTGATGAGCAACAGTGGAAACCCGATGCAGTTCATCCAGCGACGTGGACGTGTTCTTCGGCAATCTGAGGGGAAAGACAAGGCGACGATTTACGACATGGTCGTGGTGCCGTGGTTACACCCGCCCGAGGAGATCGGGACGTCGGAGCAGAACCTGCTCAAAAAAGAACTGGATCGATTTTCGGAGTTCGCTGAGAACGCAAAGAACCGTCACACCGCCTTAAACGTCATCGACAGCATCCGAGTAAAATACCGGATATAGGGGATTCGTGAGACGAAGAACGTCTGCGAACGAATGTATTATGATACGTGGGTATCACGAGTTAGGACATGAAGGACTCGGAGGTACACTCGCTCATCCTCGACCAAACGGATGAGATCGAGGAAGACGACTATCGCTCTTTTATTCGGGAGATTCTGAAGCACGAGCGGACGAAACTAGACCAGGATCGTCCGAAGTATGCGGAAAAGTACCGATCGCTAATCGATTCGTATGCTACTAACGAAAGTCTTGGTGACTACGCTGACGAATGAATAACATTCAGATCTTCGACATAGAGCTCAAAAACTACCGTCAATACCGAGGTATCGAGGAGATTGACCTCGCAACAACTCCGGACAAACACATCAATGTCATCGAGGGGCAGAACGGGTCGGGGAAATCTAACCTGCTGAATGCAATTACGCTTTGTTTCTACGACAAAGAACCTCATATCGACAACCAAGACAACCAGGGGTTAGGTGCCGATCCCTTAGTCAATCTCAAGGAACTAAGACAAATCGATGTGGGCGAGGCCGTACGTGGGTATATCGAGATTACTCTCGGGAAGCAGGAACCCCAGTACGTATTTACCCGAAAATTCCGAACCGCGAAAGTCGATGAGGACGAGTACAGCAGCGTCACTGACGACCTCCAGCTCCGACAACGATTCGGTCCGGATTGGCAAAACGTCGACAACCCCAACATCCGGCTCCGAGAAATCCTACCGACACACGTCCACCAATACTTCCTATTCGACGGCGAGCAGCTCGACCAGTTCTTCGAAGAAGGGTACACTGAGCGTGTGCAAGACGCCGTTCTCGACGTCTCTCATATTCAACTGCTGGAACGAGCAGTAGACCATCTCAAGTCGGTTCAGAAAGACCTCGAGAAGGAAGCCTCGGATGTCGAGGGGACGCCTCAAGACTTGCACGATGAGTACGAGGAAGCCCAAGAAACGCTTGAGGAGCTTGAGGAAGAAGAGAAGATACTCGAGGGGAACATCAGCGATGCGAACGAGGAGATAGAGGGTATCGACGAGGAGCTATCTGACAGTACCAACCCAGATGTTCGTGAGAAGCAGCAGCGTCGACGCTACTTGAACGAGCGCCTCGAGGACCGGAAGGAGGAGCTCCAGAACGCTCGTGAAGACGCCGCTGTGGCACTCGCTCGCGCGGGGCCAGTTGCATACAACAAAGATGCCTTGGAGTTCACGCTTGATCGGTTCCGCGAATGGGAGACCAGCGGTCAAGAACCACCAGATATCCCCGAGTGGTGGCTCGAACAGCTGCTCGAGAAGGGCAGATGTATCTGTGGGACCGACATCGAAACTGAGCAAGAGAAACGTCGGCATCTCGAAGAATTCAAACAAACCGTTGCTGAGACAGCGACGCAGAGTGCCAACGGGAAGCGGAAGGTAGAGCGCGCGCTTGAGCGTGCAGATGACATGGTCGATGTAGCGAAAGAACGGAAGGGACGCGTTGAGGACATCCGAGACGACATCGACGAAATCAATGAAGAACTGCGCGAAATCTCTGCTGAGTTGGAAAGTAAGAACATCCCGGACGACGTCGATGTGGCCGACCTCGAGAAACAGCGCAAGCGAATCGACGCTCGCATTAAGGACATGCGCGAGGAGCTCGGGCAACTTCGCGGGAAAATCGAGCAACAAAGCGAGGAAGTCGAAGAGCGCAGGAATAAGTGGAAACGAGAAGTGGAAAAGGAGAAGAAACACGATCAGCTTCTTCGGAAGATTCGTTTCGTTGAGAACGCCCGGGGCAAGGTAGAGAGTATCGAGACCAAGATTCTTGAGCAGGTCCGCGACGAGACAGAGACCTCACTTGAACAGTACTTCAACGACCTCATCTGGAAGGACGAGCACTACGACATCGAGCTCACTGAGGACTACGAAGTGCGCGTTTACGGCCCGTCTGGAGAGAAAAAGCTCGGGTCGTTGTCGGCAGGTGAGCGGCAAGTGCTCGCGCTGTCGTTCATGTCGGGGCTTTCGAAGATTAGCGGGTTCTCTGCACCAGTTGTTATCGACACTCCACTGGGGCGGATTTCGAGTAAACCGAAACGAAGAATCGCACAGAACGTCCCGAACTATCTGGAAAATAGCCAGGTGACGTTCCTAATGACCGACGAAGAATACACAAGCGAGGTCAAAGCCTTCCTACAGAATGATGTCGCCCACGAATACCATCTGGAGTACACTGATGAGGTAACGAAGGTGACGACAGAATGAGCGAGCAAAAATCCCACAAGTATGAGGAGTCCGAGCCGCGGCGTGACGTTCACATTGAGAAATCGAAGCGCAGTCTGTACGAGGACCTACGAACCAAAGAGACCTCGCCGTTCTACGACGTCGAGCTGCACGATCTGTTCTTGTTCGCCGTAAGTTACGGTCGTAAGAAGGCCGGACGAGTCGAGCTTGAGGGGAAGGAGCATGCGCTGTTCGGTCGGTCCTCTGCACTCCGTGAAGAGCAAGAGGGTATCATCGAGGCAGTTGCGGTGCGAGAAGAGCGTACTCTCGATGTTTTGCAGGATAAGCGCCTCGTCTACACTATCGCTGAGGAATACGCGAATGGCGGAATTGACAAATTGCATGGACGGGTATTCGGGCCCGAAGATGATGCACTGAGTGAACTAACGATAGAAGTCGTTGGAGAGTATGAAGGATAACCATCTATCGGTTTCGCAGCAGACATTGCGAGAGTTACGAAGTACTCAAATGGCTAGAAAAATCTTGTTCAAGCAATGAGCCAAAATGAATTCGAAAACCAAGAGGAGCCGTTGACTATGGAGCGGCTCGACCCTGGAGTCCGAAAGCTTATCTCTATCATTAGCGAGCATATTGACGACGTCGACAACGTCTCCAGCCTCGACGAGTTCCTGGACGGAACCCACCAGCCGAAGGAACCGAGCACGCCGGACGTCTACAACTTTCTCTCTTCAAATCCGGATGTCGCCAAGAAACTCCACGGTGCAATCAAAGACGAGTTAGAGCACCATGGGAGTGTTACCGCTGAGGACATTCGGGCACAACACGATGAGCGTCCCGATGTTGACGAACTGAAGGCGAAGGTTGAGCACGCGAATGCTCGCTACGTCATCCCGTCTGACGCTGACAAAGACGCCGACACTGAGAACTCCAAACGACTGGAAATCGAATCTGAATCAGTCGATCTTATAATAACGTCGCCGCCTTACTGGCGGAAGCGCAACTACGGCGTCGACGACCAGCTCGGTCAGGAGTCGGATCCAGACCAGTACATTGAGAACCTCGTCAAGGCGCTCGAGCACTGGCGCGCGTTCCTGCGCCCACACGGGTCGATATTCCTCAATATCGGCGACAGCTACAACAACAAGAGTCGTGTTGGAATTCCTGGCCGGTTCGTCCGTGCTGCGCAGGAAGCTGGTTGGACGATTCGTAACGACATCATCTGGGCAAAAGACAATGGCATGCCGTCCCCGGCAAAGGACCGACTGGTTCCACGCCATGAGCATATCATCCATCTCGTGTGGGATGCTGACGACTACTACTACGACCTCCACGGATACGCCGAGGTCTTCGGGAACGGCTCGAATCCGGGAGACGTCTGGCGAATGAACCATGACCGCAACACCGGTGGACACCTCGCACCATACCCGGAGGAACTGGTTCGGAGAGCGATCACGCTCGCTTGTCCGCACTCAGTGTGTACGAAGTGTGGTGTGGCGCGTGAGCGCAATCGGGTGAGAGGGACGACCGAGTTGGACACGAGTCGGCCACAGGCTGAGCGAGCCCTTGAGCTGTATAATCAGTCCGATCTCGAAGAGCGACATATCAAGGCGGTTCAGGCGGTTGGGATTTCTGACGCTGGCAAGGCGAAGGAATTCCAGGATGGTGCGGGTGAGAACGCCAAAGACGTCCAAGAGCTAGCGAAGGAAGCGAAAGAGGTGCTAGGCGGTTACTTTAGAGAGTTTACGTTCCCTCAGTGGATTACTGAGGGATGGACTGAGTGCGACTGCGAGGAACCGGAGTATGGGCCTGGAATGGTGTTCGACCCGTTCAGCGGCTCCGGAACCACCATCAAGGTCGCTAACGAACTGGGGCTCCATGCGTGGGGAACAGACCTCGATACCTCCAACTTCGACAAGAATCAGTCACTGTCACAGTATCAATAATGACTCAGTACGTCCTGAAACCCGAAGTAGTCAAAGATTGCTTTTGGCGGCTCGTTGAGTCGTCTATACACAGGCTCTTCCCCGGGTATCTGTGTCTTCAGCAGCAGTCCAATCTCGACGGGAGAACGATGGGTCTGTCGTTCCCATACAACGATTTCTTCGACACGTACTTTCGGGTTCTCGACGGTGACAAACCGTACCTAGTTCCCTTTACACAGGCAGAGAATCCAGCAGACGCTACACTGTGGTTCAACGCGAACGTAGCTGGGACGTATGCACCATCGTCACTCAGAGCGAAATCACCGCTGATGCAAGTAGCGACCCTTGAAGAGGGCGGTCACAACTCGAAGTGGGGATTAGGTGATGAGCACTGGAAACTTGCGCGCCATCACATATGTGACGGCGAGCAAATCCCTGTAGAGTCCGTCGCGGCGTACTTGTTCCGAGACTTCGCGTTTCAGACCGATGACCCGTCAGCGTATACGGTCGTATCTGCGTATACTGAGGAGTTTGGGTACGATCTTGGTGGGTCAGCATTCGCGCATCTGTACGAAACGGGCGACTCGAATATTACTGCGGAGAGCTTCGAAGAATATGAGTGAGCAAACCCAGATGCGGCTTGGTAACGAGAATTCGATTCTCTCGCGGGGGAGAGTTCGACGATTATCGCCCGAGGATCTTGAGGTGGCTTCTCCCGAGGACCCCACCGAGCAATTAACCGATTCAGAGCGAGCTGGTGAGTTGCGAGAGTCAGCGGTTGAAGCGGCGTCAGCGGGTATTGGTGCTGCTGTTGTAACTGCTGATGGTGATGTCTATACAGGTTGTCCAGTCGAAGGAAAGGGGTGGGGAGTGCACGCGATTGAGCTAGCAGTCTCGAAGGCTGTGTCTGAGGGTACAGGTTCGGTTTCTGAGGTTGCTGTGTTTTCTGAAGATGGAGAATCGGGGTTGTGTGGCCGGTGTCTTCAGGCGATAGCAGATAGTCGAGACGATGACGTTACAGTGCAGATTGTGGATGCTGAGGATTGTGTGGAGAGATTCGATTTCGACGAATTGTACCCTGCACTTTGGAGGAAGTAATTCGCGCTAGACTGCGTTTTCGCGTGACTATCTCGGGTATATGGGTTCGAGTTTGTTGGTGAGTTTCTTTTCGATGGTTATTCGATGCGACTTTTCGCTCCCGGGCATTTGCATGATTCGCACCTCTGTGAGGAACTGTAGCTCTCTGGCTTCAACGGGAGAGTCGTTATCTCGTTGTACGTGACTGCGTAAATCAGATGATTTGCTGTTGTTGTAGTGGCCGTTGATTCGGCTTCTGAGGTTGCTGGATTGACCTACGTATAGGCAGTTTTCGGTCCCTTTGACGAAAATTGCATATACGCCTTGCATATTTCCAGGTTCGATTGCATCCCAGCGCATATCGTCCCTTCTCTGTGGTTGTTGATTTGTGTTTTGCTGGCGGTTGGTTAATCCTACTTCCGCAGTTTAATCTGAACGTGTAGCACGGGTTTCCTGCAAGGCAGTGCAGTCTCTCGGTTTTTTATGGACGAATCGGGAAGACGTCACCGATTTGAACACGCTTCTCCGTGAGCCAACGTGAGAACTCACAGCCGCTGAAACGGCACAGACGCTGCGAAGAGACTTCCTCGGTAACACGCGAAAACGAGCTCGAAACGCCGCTCTACTAAATCGCGGAAGTAGGATTAATCAGTGAGCGCCTTGATGACTTTCAGACGCCGGAGTCTGGCTAGACATTGTTGTATTCATACAATCGGTACCTCGAAGCATTTTCAGTTGGTACCGGGTTTCGTTCGTCCCGCCAGTACCCGAGTGCCCAGCTCGGACTGTCCAGGTACTCAATAAGCGAGTGAAATTTTGAGAGGAGTATTAGCTATATCAGTTTATATGACCTAGCAGTTGTGCATCTCGATCCGCTCCGGCAACCCTACTGTCCCACACACCGGACACTCGACGAGCGGCGTCGGCGGCAACGCCTCGGTAGACTCCAAGGCCGCGTGCAGATGCGCTTGCACCTCGGCATCCTCAGTCCGCGACAACGCCTGCGAGAGGTGCATCTGTAACTCCTCGCGGGCGCTCATGCGTGGGCCTCCTTGCGCTCCAAATCGTGCTGCAGGCCGAGCTGCGCGAACTGGCCGGTCGAAGCCCACCCACGCTCGTCGGCGACGAACGCCTGCCACTCTGCGAGCGGACGGCCATCGAGTGGCTGGTAGTGATCTAACGTGCGTCCGTCGAAGACGACGACGGCGTCGGCGGGACGGTAATAGTGATGCGTCGACCCCGTAGCGTCGACACCGAGGGTGAACGAGCGCGCGAGGGCGTCGGTGAGGTGGCTGGCTAGCGATGCGGTACGCTCTTGTGGCGCGGTGTGCGTAGTTGACATTGGCTTTCTTGCCTCAATCGAGAAGCCACCGGTCACGTGTTGGCGCACGTGGCCTTTCTGCGAACGGCGAAACCAGGACTTCTCACTGATAGCTATGGTCTGCATCTACTTAATAATGTGCATTCAGCACAGTTGTTCTGCACATTTAGTAAGCCATGTTTTATAGCATAGTCACAGCAAAGAGCAGCTATGAGCACTCCTAATCTCACCGGAACTGACGAAGCTATTCTTGACGTGCTCAAACGCGGTCGAGAATCGGATGGGCCGTGGGGTATCGCAACGAAAGGATATCTCGTCGATGAAACAGGGTACTCACGCAACAGCGTGTACAATCGTCTCGAGGTACTCGAAGCCCGTGGTCATGTGAAACTCATCCACGAATCCACGCGGCTCTTCGAGTTCGTGAGCGACCCACGCGACAAGTAGGAAGAAGCGAGTTCTCGTGGTTATAGCTCAGACGCGTCGACGTCTCCAGAGAGATAGCCGAGTCCATCGTCAGTGATTTCGTACTTTCCGCGCTCGATACGCCTTACGAGGCCCTTCTCAACGAATTCCGATAATCGCCGATTCACGTGAGACCTACCGAAACCAGCATTGAACGCGACTACAGTAGGTGTTAGTACGAGACCCGAATCGCCGAGTATCTCGAGAATCTGATCATCGGTCGGTTTCATCCACTCCCCCCGTTTGCGCATACAGAAGCAAGTCCAAGGTGAGTGTTAATCAAACCGATGTGTGAGATAGTGAGTCCGATCCTAAACCTAATGAGCACCAGATAGTGCTCAGATTAAAGTGAGTTGAATGAGTGGGATAACGTAACGACTCACCGGGTCACTTGGTCCTGACAGAAAGGACCCGTGTAAGAGCACGGATCCGGTGCGGTCGAACTACCCAACCGCATGACTTCGAATACGCCCCCTACTCAAAAAGGTCTCGTCGCACAACTGATCTGCAGCACGGAGGGCCACAAATGAGCGCACCCGCGAGTCCGGCCCTCGCCGACGAACTCGAGACGCTCAAAGACCGCCTCGACGCTCTCGAAACACGAAACGACCAACTCGAAGCCCGCGTCGACGAGCTCGAAACCGAGAACACCGAACTCACAAATCGCGTTGACACCCTCGAAGCCGAAACCGACCAACTCAAAGACCGCGTCGACGACCAGGCCGAGACGATCGAGTCCCAGCACGCTGAGCTCGCCGAGTACAAAGCCCGCGTGCGCAAAGTCGAAGCCACGACCGAATCAGCCAGAGAGCACCGCAAGCGACTCCAACAGCAGTTCCACGAACTAACTACGGACGACGTCGCCACGACGGACGATGTGACGTCACTCTCCCCACTCCAGCAGGTCGTCGCCTTCTCGAAAGACGCCGTCCAGAAACTCACGCCGAACGAGCAACGCGCTCGCTACGTCGCCAAAGGCATCAGCGACTATGCGAAGAAAGTCCCGGCAGGGTACACGATTGATTCGAGTACCATCAGCACCGTCCTCCGCTCGAAGGACGGCGAGAGCCCCCACACAGAGACCGTCTCGCGAGTGATGGAGTTCCTCAATCGCTTCGGGAAAGACGAGACGAAGATCGTCAAACGCCGCGGCACGAAACGCGTCGTCTTCACCGAGCAAGCGGTCGCGGATCTCGAGTCAGCGACGAGTGAGGAGTCGCGCAGTATCACAGACGTTGTGATGTGGTGGCGACAGTGAGGGCGTGATAGACGCCGATTCAACACTCACTATACGATAGGCACCTAACACAAACCGCGGGGACACACGGTACTACTAGCCGCAGCACTCGGGAAACCCTCGGTTGGTGTAGGAGTAGTAGTGGTGGATAAAACGAGTTTGAGCCGTTCGGTCGGTCGGAGCCTATCACAACGGGTGTGATGAGACGACCGTCATGAGTCGCTCGGAACACGGGGAGAGCTAAGCACTGGAACGGTACCGCACGACATTGACGTCGGTCCCCAACAATGACGTCAGCCGAGAATGCTGACAAGAGCTGCGCGCTGAATAGAGAGGAGGTGTCAACAAACCCGTCTCTTCGTAATACAGGCGTCGTCCATCACTAGCGTACTGCCTGTGTATCGGGGAGTATCCTCTCGAGCATTTGTGGCGACGTAGTCAAACTCACCGTTTTGATTTGTATCGCGATATGCAACTGCCCACAGGCGCTGAGAATCCGTGAGTGGCTCGTCCAGAGTGATGTGAACCAGTTCATGGCTACCAGCAGTGAGGAATGACGAGACGCCACGGATACTCGGGAACACGCCATCGTCGTCCGTGAACAGTCGCTCGTCGTGGAGTACCACAAACCCGCTCTCTGGAAGACTTACTTCGTCGACGACGATTTCCATCCCATCGGAGTCTTGGTCGGAAAACGTCACCTGTTCGGGCTTGGAGGACATGTTTTGGTTTCGCAGCACTGTGAGTCTGTAACCTTCTTTCTCCAAGAAGGGTTTCACTCCATTATCGTCACCTTGTGCGATGCGAATCGAATGCGTGCCAGCCGTCTCTGCTGTCACTGGTTCGTCCAGTACCCGTGTGGACGTGCTGAGAACGTTACCCAGAGGGTCGTACAGTGTTACCTCTCTATCGAAGAGATCGACGAACTGTATGACCTCGTAGTCGATTACGATCTCGTCGCCTGCTTCGGCAGTGAATTGGTACCAGTCACGGTCGTATCCAGCCAGCGTCGCTTCGACTGGCTCGCCGGGTGTAATCGGGGTTGCGGTCTCCCTGCTCTCGTTCGGCTCGTCTTGGCCGAGATCGACAGTCTTGACGACGAGTTTGTACGTGGTAAAGCCATCAACCGCACCGTCCAGCCCCTGGACCTGAATGAAGTACGATCCGTCTTCCTCGGCAACGTCTGCGCCGAATGCCGTATTGAGAGAACTAAAGTTGAAGTTGGACACGGTCTTATATGCGCTAAAGGGGCGATCACGCGGCACCTCACCAATCTCATCACCGCTCGGATCGAACAACGAGATCTCGAGATCACGGTTGATGGCCAAATTCTCAGCGGTCAACTCAAATTCAATCCCCTCTCCAGCGTTGACTTCGAAGCGGAACCAATCCTCTTCGTTGTCGATGATGACGCCATCGACAGGGTCGTCGATACCAATTTCAGTAGCGCTTTCGCGATCATCGTTTATCTCGTTAGGGTCTGGGTCTTTGTCAGCGACATCAAACAGGAGCGAGTAGGGTATCTGACCCCCTAGAGACGCGATTCGCACAGCGTACGTACCTGTCTCAGGTACGGTGGTGCCAATGGCGACTCGAGGCAATTCTGTCTGTGTCACCTTCGTCGAATCCAGAACAGTACCGTCTGGCGTGTATAGGATAATTTCGACTCCTCGTTTGAACCAGTAGTCAAACCCGAGAAGGGCGAAACACACTGTCTCTTCGGCCTGGAGGTCGATCGTGAACCAGTCTTCCTCACCGTCGGTCAGGGTTCGTTCGACCGTCGTCCCTCTGGACACGGGTTCCGCATCCTCCGGCACGTGAGCCGACACTTCCCCCCAGTTGAGAGGCGTGTCGAACCACTTGGCCGCGCCAGTTCCGAGTCCGAATAAACCTCCGATGACACTTCGTCGTCTCATGTGAACATGACCCGGTAGTAGACCATCCGACCTCGAAATATGAATTCTGTTGCTGTAGGAGTATATGTAGAGAAAAGAAGACTGTGAGTACTACAGGACTGTCTTTGAGATGATTGTACTCTGTTGGATAGCGGTGTCCTCATAGAAGGTCGCAATTTGATTTAGTGTCTCAACTGCTGACGGTGGGGGTTTCAGAATCACCGTGGCTTTACGTCGACCTAGTGCACGTTGTTCAACACGGCGGGACAATCGGGGAATCGACCGGATGTGTTGTCCCTTCGACAACCAGCACCTCAACAACTATGAGCGCCTTTTGCACACGTACGAAGAACAAATAATCAGACCGTGTGAGTGCGATACGAGATACCCCGCGCTACACTCAACCCCAACAATCACGGCAGCAGCGACGCACTGTACTCTTAATGCGGCATTCGTCGACCCAGTTGACCCCAACACAACAGACAGCCTTCGAGCAAATCGAACACGCAGTTACAACAGACGAGCCATTCACACACGACACAGCGATCGACGGGATCAGTGCCGGCGACGTCGAGCACTCCGAAGCCGAAGCGCTCCTTGAACAGCTGCTGTTGAAAGGCTATCTCTACGAGACCGACACGGGTCTGCGGATTACGAAGTGATAGCTGCGACGTATTCTACACTCTGTCTGTTGCACGCTTTTTCTGACAAGATCTGAGTAGGTTTCTCTGGTCGTGCTGAACTCACAGCGCGAGTCGGTCAAGTTAGCCTGACATGCCGTCGGGAGAATCTCTCAGCACAGGCGACACAAAGCTCGCTCTGCGTAGACGAGCAACCCACAATCACAGATACGATCGTCCACGAGGGACACGTCCTCGGTTGGATAGCATCCCACCAGCCACGAAGAGAGATTGTAACGGTTCGGTCACGCTCGCTTGAGCTCGACGGTGAACACAGCTCCCTTCGGTTCGTTATCTGTTATCCAAACATCGCCCCCGTACGCCGTGACGAGGGTCTCCACCAGATACAGACCCAGTCCCGTCCCCCCGCTTTCCAGACCCTTCGTGTCCTTCTCAAAGATCTCGACCCGCTGTTGTTCCGGAATGCCGGGACCGTTGTCGGCGATTCGGACACGGATCGTCCCCTCCGTGTGCTCGGTCTCGATGGAAATCCGAACCATCTCTGCATCGTTGTGCTGAACGGCATTGTTCAGGATGTTCCCGAACACCGACGACAGCATCGCGTTGGCCTGTACCTGAACGTCCGGAATCTCCTCTACACGAACTTCGACCCGGTCGAACGACGTCCGGACTCGCTCGATCTCATCGGTGAGCACGTGTTTCAACGAGACAGGGTGGAGGTCGAAGTCGTCGTCACCTTCGAGGAGCTCCATGACGTCTCGCACCTCTTCTGTGAGTTCGGTCGTGTGCTGACTGGCACGGTAAATCCGGTCCAGTTTGTCCGCGGACTCCGCCGGGAGTTCGTCTCGAAGCAATTCGGCCCATCCGGTGATGACGGCCATATCGTTACGGATGTCGTGCCGGACGATTCTGTTGAGTAGGCTGAACTGCTCGTTTTTGCGCCGAAGATCCTCCTCGACCTGTTTACGTCGAGTGATATCGATGACCACGCCCGTCACTTTCAGGGGACCTCCATCGGCGTTGCGTTTGGTGACGCCTCCGACGTCGTGGAACCACCGATAGTCCCCATCGGCGTCGCGAATCCGATACTCCACGTCGTACTTCTCGGCGTCACCTTGGAGATGACGTCGCATCGCCTCCATCGCGCGTTCATGGTCCTCGGGGTGAACGAGAGCCGTGAAATCCTCGTAGTGGTCGAATTCGGCCGGTGAGAACCCGAGCATGTCGACCTTGTTCTCGTGGAACGTGACCGCTCCACTCTCGACATCCATCTCCCACCACGCAAGATCGCCTGCGAACATCGCACCGTCCAGTCGTCGTCGATACTGTTCCAGTTCTACTACGTACTGCTCCGTATCATCCAGACCATCGTCGGTATCGTCAAACTCTGTTCGCTCAGTCACGATATGTCGGCTGGTACAGTACCCGTGCGTATAGTGGTTACTCCGCCGATCTCTGCGTCCTACGGGAGTGATGCTTCTCCCCACCTGGCCATTTTTCACCGGGACATGTGCCAAGCTGTCGTCCTGGTGTCCACTTCGCTTGAGAATCCATGCGTTCACACAGAGTGCGACGCACTGACCTAGTCGCTGCCTGTTTTACCATTAATTCTGTGAAACGACACCAGTGGCTTGCGGACTACACCCTCTAAGTCTTGCACGCAATTTCTGACAGCTTTTGGTGAGGTTTCTGTGACTGTGCTGAACAGAGAGCGCATCGTCTCAGTCCCGTGCACCGGAGAGGCCAGTCGCGACGTCCGCCGCGTACGCCGCGGTTGGTAGTATTCACAACCAGTGCTACATTAAAATTCCCCATATATCTGCATTGCACATTATGTTGTCTGAAATATTACTTCCAACTTTCAACCATGTTTATGACACGGGGGTGGCTATCCCGAGATGCGTGACAAGAAATAAACTCACCCGCATGGGTCGCCGTACACTTCTTAAATCAACTGCTGCTCTCTTTGGCGTCGGAGGTGTGCTCGCATCGGCTTCGAGACCGGCACGAGCGGACCACTACGATTCGAAGATTCATTACGAACCACAACTCGACAACGAGAACCTCGCTCAATTGTCTGTCCAGTCACACAAAATTCTCGGAGACGGTGTGAAATTGGACTTCGGTGACCACGACGGATACGTTCGACTATTCGCCGACGACTTTGCTCGCGTTTCCGTGACCGAGCCTGGCCAGGCCGAGTACGAGTCACCCGGCGTCGCGAACGGACTCGACGAGTGGGACGCCCCGACGTTCGGCGCTGAGAGCACCTCCGAGCGCATCGTCCTCGAGACCGAGAGTATCACTGTCGACATCAGCAAAGATCCCTTCGGCGTCAAGTTCCTCGACGCGGATGGGAACGTCGTTAATGAGGACTATCTCGACAAAGGAACGTCTGGATACGAGGGTGACAAACCTTACGTCTACAAGAAGACCGACGAAAACGAGGCCTTCTACGGGTTCGGCGAGCAGCCTGACATGGGGTTCAACCAACGCGGCGAGAAGCTCGAAAACTGGAACACCGACCAATACGGGTACGGTCCAGACAGCGACTACGTCTACTCGTCAGTGCCGTTCTTTGTTGGCTTGAAAGACACTGGTGCGTACGGTATCTTCTTCGACGATCCGTATCACTCGGTGTTCCACATGGCTGACGAGTCGGACGACTACTACTACTTCCTCGCTGACGGCGGACAACTGACCTACTACTTCGCTTATGGACCCGAAGTGAGCACCGTCCTCGACCGATACACGGACCTGACGGGGAAAATCGATCTTCCCCCGAAGTGGGGAATCGGTCTCCACCAGAGCAAGTGGGAGTACACAGCACAGGAAATTGTCGACACCGCTGAGACCTACCGTGAGAAGGAAATCCCCCTCGACGCGATGCACTTCGACATCGACTACATGGGTGGGGAGTACAACGCCTTCACCTGGGACCCCGACTACTACGACGCTCTACAGACGCTCAACGCCGATCTTCCGGAACTCCACTCAGTTGCGGTCAACGACCCTGGCGTTGGCAAAACCACCGAAGTCAACGGCGAGCCGTACGAGACGTATCTTGAAGGAACAGAGAATGATTATTGGGTCAAAGACGCCGACGGCGACACGTTCACAGCCGAGGTCTGGCCACCAGAGGCTGTGTGGCCCGACTTCTCTCGTGAGGAAGTCCGCAGCTGGTACGCTAGCCAGCACGACGCGCTGTTCGACGCCGGTATCGACGGTGTGAAAAACGACATGGGCGAACCGGCGGTGTTCCAGAAGAACGAGAAGTACGACTGGACGATGCCGCACGACAACATCCACGGTGTCGGCGAAGATACGATACGCCACGAGGCGTACCACAACCTGTACGGGTTAGACTACGCCCGTGCTGCTTACGAAGCCTTCGAGCAGTACAAGCCTGAAAAGCGACCATTCCTCCTGAATCGAAACCTGTTCGCCGGCGGTCAGCGATACGCGGCTATTTGGACCGGCGACAATGTGAGTTCGTGGGAACACCTCAGACTATCGATTCCGATGATGCTCAACCTAAGCGTTTCGGGGATGCCGTTCGTCGGCTGCGACATCGGTGGGTTCGTCAACCGGCCGTCGCCCGAACTATTCGCCCGCTGGATGCAGGCCGGTGCGTTCAACCCCTACTGTCGGAACCACACCGACTCACACCGGAAGGACGAGCTGAACGGCCCGCGGAACCAGCATCCGTGGACGTTCGGTGAGGAGGTTGAAGCGATCAGCAAGCAGTACATCGAGCTGCGGTACCGACTCCTGCCGTATCTCTACAACGCATTCAAGACGGCCTCGGAGACCGGCAAGCCTGTCCAACAGCCGTTGATGTTCCAATTCCAGGACGACGAACAGACCGTCGACATCGATGACCAGTTCATGTTCGGTGACGACATGCTCGTTGCGCCGGTGCTGGAGAAAGGGGCAACCACACGCGAGGTCTATCTCCCCGAAGACGAGCAGTGGGCCGACTTCTGGACGGACGCTGTCCACGAGGGTGGTCAGACCATTACCGTCGACGCTCCGCTCGACCGTGTCCCACTCTTCGTGAAGATGGACTCCATTATCCCGATGCGCGAGATCCAGCAGTACACCGGTGAGAAGCCGTTGACGATGCTCACTCTCGACACGTATCTCGACGAGGAAGTGTCGTACTCGTTCTACGAGGACGACGGCGAGACCCGAGCACACGAAAACGGCGCGTACAACGTGACAGAGTTCACCGTCTCGACGAATCCCGGTGGTGTCGTCACCTTCGAGCGCGAACACGAGGAACAGAACTACGACGACTCGGAGCTGTCGTCGTATCTCCTGAAACTCAACCGGTCGGAAGCACCGCAGAAGGTTCAGGCTGCGGCGGCCAAGTACACCGCAGTCGACGACGCCGAGACCGTCACGGAGACGTCTGAGACATACACCCACAGCGAGGAACAGAACGCTGTGCTAGTACACATCCCGGCCGATGAAGATAATGCAGTTCGGCTGTTCTTCAATGGGCAAGGGCGAGGCCCTCAGGGTCAGGGCAAGGGTCGCGGCCACTAGTAGGCTCCGGGTTATGGTATGCGAACGAGACGTAAAGCGTCTCGTTAACATCGCCGTCCGCTCCCGCTGCCAACATTCAAGCGTCGCAGTATCTGCATTCTCTCTGAGCAGGTCTCTGAGTAGTAGTGAACACTAGCGCTTCGACCTGCTCGTTCCTTATCTAGACAGTGCCTCTGCAGCGTCTCTTCCTCTGATGCAGACCATCGCGACCTGTGGAGTCGAAAACGAGAGCATCGCAGCGACGTCTTCACGTCGACTGTGTAGCCGAAAATCTCGAAATCATGCCCTGAATAGCTCTCAGGGTTACACAGACGCATGGCGTCGTCGTTCTCCCAGTGCCACATCTCGACGGGGAGATATTCACGGCAGAACGATTCGAAGGCGAGTTCGCCGAGATTGCCGATGCGTTTGACCCCAATGTCTCTTTGGTTCGTCTCGGTGACCTGTTTGAGCGCTTGATGGTGGGCACGTTCGCGGTCGATTTCGTCAGGGCGGTAGCAATACATACAATCGGTAGGAACACTCTTCTCAAGAGAACTGTTGTGCTGTCTCTCGAACACTCGATCCCTATAACCGTCCTATTGAGGAAAAACCGACACACAGGACGTTCCCGTCTCATAGGCAAGTGCGCCCCATGTTGTTGATTAACCCGCAGACACAGAATGCAGTAGTATAGGACCCTACCAAAGTACTATACTCCTGTACCCCGTCACCAGAGCTATGAGCAATCGAACGCCACCTGACGACTTCACCGACATCAACGACGATGTCGGCGAGGAATGGGAAGCTGAGACAACGCCCTACGAGCGAGTGCGCCACGTCATCGCCCATACGTACGCGCCTGTCTCGGCAGACACCGTCGCCACAGACGCCAGGACATCGCCGAAGACAGCACGCAAGCACCTCAACGCACTCGCTTCCGAAGGCTTCGTCACTACTACAACGGGGTCCCACGGTGGGACAGCTTATCGGCGGTCGCCGGAGTCGCTTGTCGTTGAGCAGGCCGCGGACATCCTCGAGCACGTCTCGACAGACGAGCTTGTCACACGAATTGCAGAGATGCGTGAGCAACTCAAAGAGTACCAGACGAAATACGGCGTCGAATCACCCGAAGAGGTGACCGTCGAGCAGACGAACCAGACGCTCTCGGAGTCTGAGTCTACACAGCCAGACATCGATGCTGAAACACTCCGCGAGTGGCAGACGACGCGGCGGAACCTCGCGTTTGCGAACGCCGCACTGTCGATTGCGAACGCCGAGCGCTTCGTCGACGACAGCCTACGACCAACAGACGAGAGTGCCTCCGCCTAACTGATGGGAGGACCTGATAAAACAGACGAACTCCATTCACTACGCGGAGCAATCGACCGAGCAGCGCTGCTCACGATTCGTGACGTTATCGAGCAGACCGAGCCGCTTGCAACCCCGACGCTAGACGACTATCTCAATCCATCTGTGCTCACCGTCACACTCGATGATGGCCTCTGTAGTGCCGACGCCGCTCGCCTCGACGTCCAATGGACGACCCATGGTGACTACAAATTTCACTATACAGATTCCGAGGGAGTGAACGTGCGCTGGGGCAAGCATCCCCACAATGGTGACTATATCCACGTCCCGGGACTCGAGCATTATCACCCGCCACCAGATGCGACCTCAGATCCCAACGACGTCGAAGACTCCTGTATCAAACAGTCCGTCGAAGTGCTCGTCACACGCGCTGTGCTCAAACTGTGGCGCGTCGCGTATCACGCTGAGTCCTACGAGCCTCTGAATGCTGCGAGTAATCCACCGTAGCAATCTTCGTGAATAGGAGTAGTAGACGTGATTTACACGCATTTGCGGTGGTGTGGCGTGTATGGCTTATCACAACGGGTGTGATTAGATGCTGGTTCGAGACGATTGGGCTGACCAAGTCTGTGACGACCATCACGAGTTCCTCAAGCCGTCACCACTGTCTGCAACAGCGACAGACACGCTTGACAGAGTAGCCCCCATCGACGAGTTCCAACGGACAGGTTGATAAGAAAGACGCTATCATACCCATCTGTGCGTCCATTGACGCACGCCAGATATCCCCGGCCACAGCATCACAACCGACGCTTTTCTCGTCGGTCGTGAACGCTGCACCACCGCCAGCCGTCATCCGCCACCTGACGGCCGGCCCCCTCGTCTCGACCCCACGCAGCGACTCTTCTAGCAATCAGCGTGGATTACTCATCAATTCCGGTCAGGACGCTCGCAGGGGACGACCTATGCTACGACTAACTATCCCGTGGTTATGGGGTATCTTGATGGCGGCTATTACCTCTTCATCTGCATCGATATGCCAGTGATCGGACCGGATGCGTAACGGCCGTCTCTTGTTCCAAGTAGTTGAGTCGAATCGTTAGTCAGTAAGAGCTTCGCTGACCACAAACGCGAGGAGAGCCACCGTACTTGCGATTGCCCAGCCTGCAGCTGGGAGTCCCGAGAGAACAGGAACTCCGAGAAGGCCGGCGGCAACGAGAAGGACATAAACGACCACCGCGCTGAGCCGAAGCGTAATCAAATTCGATTCCGGAACCACTGGATCTGCATAGAGGTATGGGAGCAGGGGTGCTGCAGCGGGGCGAAGCTCAATTGTTCCGCGATTCTTCTCAAAGTCGATGATCCCGTAACTCGCCATCTTTGGCAGGTGTACTTGATACAACCCAATATAGACGCGTTTACGCTGCTGTGAGGAAATTGCGTGGAGGTCGATACCGTTTTCTATCGCTGCAATGTGTTCAGCGACGTCGCTGAGCGTTGCACTGCCACCGTTCGTATTGAGGAAGTCCAGTACCTCCCGACGACGTTCGTTTTTTAGAATCTCGAAGAGGTTGTCTGTCGAGAGTGTTATAGCGCCTGATTGTTCGTCAGGGCTGTTGCGACCAACTTCTCCTTGTATTGTAGTGAGTTCCATTTCCCGTTCTTTTGCCAGTAGCCGTGGGGGCTATCACAGACGGAGTGCCATTGCCTGTCTGTCGAAGAGAGCCAGAGTGTAGTTTTCATCACACTTCGAACGAGTGTCGGGTCTTGTCGACTCCGGTGGCTTCCTCGACGGCTATCTATCTGATAGTCGCACAGTCTTAAATACATGACTGACAGGCACAGTTGGTGAAAATCTCAGGAAGAATATGCAGAATTTGACAGTGAAAAGAAAGTCTATATGAGGATACCATCTGCTTATCTCTTAGATTGAACACCGGCAGACCTGTGAAGATGTGAGTCATTATTCATCTCGTATAATACCCAATAGTAATTATGCAGTAATATGATATTCGAGGAGGAACTGTGTCTATTCGGGGTCAAACCGGGCTGTCAGAGGCACTTGCCCCATCCATCCCTTCCCTTCCCAGTTTTCCATCTCAATCCCCCAACTCATCGTATTCGGACTCACGTCTCGGTAGCTGTCACAATCGGTTCCCACGCCGAAGTGGTCGCAGAGACGCATCGGATGCTGACAGCAACCAGAGTTCCAACCGCTGGCGCAGCCATTTGGGGTCGATTGTCTCGCCCGGCAACGGAAGATCGTCAAGCATCCACCGAAGAATACTCCCCATCGTCCACAGCAGCGCGAGTGTCTCGTCACTAATACGAAGCTGTGTACACTCCGAGCGACGATGCATGATTCGTGGTCGTCTCACTGGAAGGATACAAAATTGCCAGCCGTCGATGGGTTCATCGTCGCTCCCATATTTGTCTCATTGAATACCCCAGAGCGAATAGCTGGGCCAAAGGAATGTCTCTCCGAGCAGGCGTTTCCAAGGTGCCCGCTACTAGTTATACCGACCATGCGCCTTCTCAGCGTGTATTCACCCCTCAAACTAGCTTAGAGACGAGTGAACCCTTTTATCGATGTTCGACGCGTTCCAGATTAGAAGCCAACGCAGTGCTGCGATTAAGAGTCGAAAAACATCCAGAACAGAGTAAAACAATTCGAGACGAAGCTCTCTCTTTATTCGGTCGCCGCAAGTTCCACAGAATGCTATGGCAACCAAACCATCCGCCCTTGACGGAGTCACAGAAGCATGCTCGGAATGCGCACGTGAGACGCTCCACAAGGTCCGGGTGGAGCTCCGCAAAGAGAGCTCAAAGCCGAAGAACGCAGAGTACTCCCGCGAGCCGTATCGCGTGGCGACCTGCATGGAATGTCAAACCGAGACGACGCTGCGGATGAACAACGCTTGAGACAGCCGTCGCTGCCCAGACTACTTTTTTCGCGATGGCCGCTTACCACAGAGACAGCGTCCACAGCCCGGTGAAAAGCTGGAATCGGACCAGCGAGTAAGTGCACGAAAAACAAGACCCAAACTCAATACGAAATTCACCCGACACTGGGTAGAAATGTCGAATGAGAGTGACTTCTCTAAGAAAACCACCAGACGTGAACGGTATTGAACAGAATTGAATCACCACTAACGGTCGGGGAAGTTTATGAATAGCTGGTGAGTGACTCCGGATAGGCCAATGAGTACCCAATCCACCTCGGCAACTGAATCGTCCGCACAGGCAGCGACCGAACAGCCACTGAGCCGAGATGACGTGTTTCATCTCCTCCAGAACGCGCGTCGGCGTGGTGTGGTGCGGTATTTGAGCGAGCGCGACGATGACGCGGTGTACGAGATGCGCGACATTGCAACGCAAGTTGCCGCCTGGGAGAACAACAAACCCATCGCGCAGCTGAACTCAGACGAGCGCCAGCGTGTCTACATCTCTCTCTATCAGGGACACCTGCCGAAGCTCGCCGAGAAGGGGCTCATCGAGTACAACCAGAGTCGTGGGCGGGTCGAATCCACACCGCGACTCGAACAACTCGAAGCCTACGTCACGACCGATACTGACGAGCAACAGGCCGACTCCGAGCCGGCGACTACTGAGGACTCGACGTCACTGAAGTACTATAGTGGCGCAACAGCCGTGAGTGTCGCACTCTTCGTCGCAACTACGCTGGGACTCGCGCCCGCTGTTATCGCTGGGTCGCTCGCCACGATCATCACGGGCCTGTTCGGTGTGACAACCCTCGGCGTTACCTCACGAACACTCCGGTAAGCGGCGTCTTCCGGTAGTGAGTAGACAAACCGACTCCCGTCGATAGAACGCTACGAGTCGTCTGTGGCGATTTCAGCGAAGGCGACGTTCTCGCGGACCGTCTGAATGTCCACTACAACAGTCTCGCCAGGCTGACCGCCGTCGACGATGATGACGTATCCGCGTTCAACCTTCGCGATGCCGTCGCCTTGCTCACCGAGCGTCTCAATCGTGACCTCACGGACGTCTCCCTCCTCAACGGGCGGCCTCTGCTGAGCATCCGGCGACGTATTCGGGGCGGCGTCCAGCGACTCACTCGGCGACGATGCGGTGGTGTGCGTGAGTACGCCAACACGATAGAACTCGCCGACGTCGAGCTCACCTTCTTCAACCTCCTCACGTGGAATCTCGATGCGGTACGACCCCGCTTGTTCGGTCACAGACGCAGTACACAGACATTGCAGTGAGTCAGGAATCTCGACCATCGGTGTAGTGGTCGCTCATTTGGGGGAACCGTCTATAGAGGTGAGGGCCGCGCACCTCATTGACCCCTGCACACACCACCACTTCCAGTGCTCTGGCCAAGCCGTCACAAGTGAAGCGATTCCTTACCCGAGTCTCCCACTGCATATCGAAGCCCACCCATCCACCGCAAGGCTCGGAACAGCGAAGTGCAGGTTCCAGTCTGCACGGAGCGGGCGGAACGCAGGGGATTGTCCCCTGACCCGCAACGCCGGGCCGCACAGAGCCGACTCCAGAGGCTCCCACCGAGTGGCGGTCAGAAGTTCGTCGACGAGTTCGACCGACAGAGAGAGTGGTGTTTCCAGTGCTTTGCTCAACACACACGGGAATCGCTGAGTGAACCGCTCACTCAACGATTGCAGTGACGCCACTACGGACTAGCTCATCCGCGTGTGTTATTAAACTTTCCACGAATTTAGTATTGTATTTGCAACGAGACCACACCTTGGGTGAAAAAGCACTGGAAACGACACTCTCTCTGTGTTGGAAGCCCACTAAAATGAGTGATCCCTGCCTTCTCACGGCTGTTACCGTCTGGTTCTGCTACTCGAATCCTTGTTTTAGCGATAGCACTGGAAACAGTGGTGTCTGACAATACACTGGAAACGACACTCTGACCGTCCGAACAATTAAGCGGAAGCACTGGAAACAGTGCTCTACGAGGAAGCACTGGAAACATCAGTCCCAGATAAGCACTGGAAACAGTGGTCTGCGCTCTATGAACGAAATCAGTTTCACACCAGACGACAGCCTCTACCAAGACCGCGATAGCCTCTCAGAGGATTACACACCTGACTCGATTGTTGGTCGCGACAGCGAAATCCAGCAGTACCACACAGCACTCCAACCCGTCATCAATGGCGAACAGCCGAACAACATCTTCCTGTATGGCAAGACTGGCGTCGGGAAAACCGCAGTCACGAACTATCTGCTCAATCAACTGCGTCAGGACGCATCCCAGTTCGACGTCGATCTGTCGGTCGTCTCTCTAAACTGTGAAGGACTGAATAGCAGCTATCAAATTGCGATTAATCTCGTCAACCGATTACGGCCACCAGAGGCACAGATAAGCAAAACAGGCCATCCACAGTACGAAATCTACGAGTTCCTCTGGAACAACCTCGATGAGATTGGCGGTACGGTGCTCATCGTCCTCGACGAAGTGGACAACATCGGTGACGACGACTCAATCTTGTACCAGATTCCGCGTGCGCGGAGTAACGGGAATATCGAGAACGCTCGCGTCGGCATCATCGGTATCTCGAACGACCTCGCCTTCCGCGAAAATCTCTCGCCGAAAGTCCGCTCCTCACTGTGTGAGAAATCGATTTCCTTCCCGCCGTATGATGCAGACGAACTGCAGGCAGTCCTCAGCCAACGTGCCGCTGTTGCATTCCACGAGGGAGCACTCGATAACGGCGTGCTTGAGCTGTGTGCAGCGTACGGGGCACAGGATGCCGGCGACGCACGCAAAGCGCTCGACCTACTCCGCGGTGCTGGCGATATCGCGCGTGCAGAGAACGCTGCAGAGGTCACTGCCGATCACGTCAAACGCGCCCGTGCTGAGCTTGAGCGCGAAGAGTTGATGGACGGGATTGCAGACCTCGCCGATCATCAACAGCTCGTTCTGTACGCACTTGCCACGCTGCAAGCGGAAAGTGAAACCCCAGCTCGCTCGCAAGTAGTCTACCAACGGTATGAAGAACTCTGTAAGCTCGCAGCACTTGATAGTCGAACAAGTCGTCGCGTCCGTGACTTCCTCGCTGATCTGGCGATGCTGAGCATCATCGTCTCCTCACAACGCAACGATGGGCTTGCGGGTGGGCAGTATCGTGACCACAAACTCAAGCACGATCTCGAAACCGTGTTGAGTGCGATGAGTGATCTGCTCGAACGTATTGGGATTCACCACAGTATTCACGACGTCGTCGCTGAATCCGACGTGGTGATGCTGTCGACGAACCTTGAATCGTCGTCAGAATAGGGAATCCGTTCGGCTCTGGTGAATCACTAGACGGCGTCGGATTCGTCCGTTAGCTCAAAGGAGTTGAAGCGGAAGATTGCCGATGATCCATGTCGAAAATCTCCCGCTTCACGAGCAAAGCGGTCACGTTAGCTAAAAATGTTGTTGGTGATCGAGGCGAAGTCGCCGCCCCCGAAGGGGGTGGCGGCTTCGCCGACTACGCCCTCGTGTCGCTGCACTGTCTGCGGGTTTACCTCGATGAATCGTACCGCAACGCACTCGATTTGCTGAGCGAGATGCCGCATATTTGTGGGGAGATCGGCCTCGAAGAGGGCGATCTCCCTGACCACTCGACATTAGTAAAGGCGTTTGATAGATTCGAGATGAAGGTCTGGCGAGTGCTGCTCCGACTCTCGTCGGAGCTGCACGACCTCTCGGGTCACGCCGCCATCGACGCCACGTTTTTCGACCGTGAGAACGCCAGCAAGCACTACTGCCGCCGGACGAATTATCGCGTTCAAACACTGAAAGCGACCGCTCTCGTCGACACAGACACTCAAGCGATTCTCGACGTTCACTGTACGACCGAGAAAACGCACGACACACAGCTCGGCTGGCAGGTCGCCTGCCGCAACGCAGGCGACCTGCACAGCCTTGCCGCTGACAAAGGCTACGACTGGATGGATTTACGCGAGAAATTGCGGGAAGAGGACGTGAGACCTCTAATTAAACATCGCATCTTCCGGCCCATCGACCACGCGCATAACGCGCGGGTCGATGGGCCTCGTTACCGCCAACGATCGATGTGTGAGACCGTCTTCTCGTCGGTCAAGCGCACGCACGGCGACGCCGTGCGAGCGCGAACGTGGTACCGAGAATTTCGTGAACTCGTTGTGAAATGTGTTGTTCACAACATCAAGCGTGCCGTGACACCGTGAAATCAACCGCTGTATGGCGATTCACCAGAGCCATCCGTTCTGGACATCGGTGAGAGCGAGAGGAATCGGCTTCAAAAAGGTACTACAGGAGCATCATTCGAGGGTAGAATGCACAACCGCTCACTCAACGGCTGGTCGAAGAGCGTTTTCGTATTTGACCATCTTCTCAGACTTATCCGAGATCGTCTCATAGATGCGCTGAAGCGTCTCTTCTGCGGCGAGGAGGTTGTGTTTCTCGAGAAACGCACGGCCATCGTCGGTGAGTCCGTAGAACTTCCATGGGTAGCCCTGACGACGTTCACCGTCCGAGAGTGCAACCTCTTTGACGATGCCAGCGTCGATCAGCTTCTGGATATGCTTGTAGACAGTGGCATCGCTGACACTCGGGTTGAGCTCCTCGAGTTCGTACATCGACGGGAGTTGCTTGGGATGCTGGAGGATGTTGTTGACGAGCGCGAATCGTGTCTGTTGGGTCACGAAATGGATCAGCTCGCGATTATTTGCCTCCGTCGAGGTTCCCAAGTCGGTGCTCATGTGCTCTCCTACGCGATGCTCTGCAAAGTAGTTTACTCTTGGGTAAATTACCCCAGAGTATATCAGACACTATTGACTCGGTGAATTACTCAGTAAACCATATCTCACACCGGTGAAATGGTGACAATATGAGCGACGAAGAAGCATCGGTCCCCGATGATATCCTCACGAGTGCGAAGACACAACTCGACCAAGAGGAGATCTCGCTCGCGGATAACGAGGAGATTCTCCACGCACTCAGTGAGCTCACGCCAGTCTACGAGAACGAGCGCTCGTATTTCGTGCTCGGAAACTACGACCGAGAACCGATTCGTCGGCTGAATCTCGTGGTTGACCGGCTCAACCGCCGTCCCGATGGCTACGCGTTCCGTATGGTCGACATTCGTGGTGAGTGGGACAACAGCATTCAGAAATTCTGTCTCATCGCTGACCTCGTGACATACCTCGTCGGTGTCGCTGAAAAGGACCCGAGTGACTTCCTCGTTGAACAAGGGTTGCTCGTTGGCACTGTCGAATATTTCGCGAAGAGCTACGTGCTCAAACGAGAGTACGAGGATGAAGCTCATCCCTTTGGGTGGATGCAAGATGGCGTGTTCGACCTATTCGCTCAGGAGGGTCGACTCTATCAGTGGCAAACCGAAGACGACCTTGTCGACGTCGCTGAAAAACTGCCGTAAATAGTCACTATGAACTCTGAGAAAACCGAATTGGATTAACCAACAAAATCTGTGTTTGTCGCCTTGTGTTGGTTAATACGACACTGAATCGACTCCAACATGCACTTGAGGTGTATGTCCGAATGGATCCGCTGCGACGACGATGACCCCACGCTCATACATCAGGCCTGCTCCGAATCAGCGTCTGTATCCTCGTACTCGTCGAGGTCTGGAAGATTGGCGTCCCAATCTGGATTCTCGTCGTAGTAGTCGCCCTCGAACTGCTCGCTCACGGCCGCGAGGCCAATCAAACTCGCCGTGTGTGCATCGTACGCATCAGGGTTGATCGCCCAATACTGGCCCTTATGACGCACAAACCCCTGGTCGTGGAGTCGACCTAGCGTCGTGCCAACGCTTCCTCTTGGGAGTTCGAGTGCTTCGGCGATCTCTCCTGCTCGATACCCAGTCTCTGGAGTCGCTGCGAGGAATCGAAGAATCTTCCGTCCATTCGTGTTCGCACCCGGAAGATCTGATGGCTGGTAGTTTTCGAAGTCGACGGGCATATGTAACACTATGTAACAGAGTGTAATAGACTTGGTGGAGTAGTCTTCCCGAGTACCCTCTGAGCGCCCCGTAGTCGTTCACAAACTTCGCTACTAGCGTTGTGTACACCACTCCACAGTCGTAGATCTCAACGTCGGCATCGCTGCTACAGCCTCTCGGTCCAGTGGACTTCATGGTTTCTTCAACTTGATTCGAAGGATGCGAGACCAATTTCGTTGCTTCAAAAAGCACAAAATCGCCGCAGACTCTATGTAGCGATATACAGTTTATTCTCTGTAAGCATATTCTCACCCAATCAGCCGTGGGTTCAGCAGACTGCAGAGGTCTGGCCAACCCACAAAATTATAAGAAAACCAATTGAAACGCTGAACACCCAGAACATGCCACACTCAGAAACACCCCCAAACACAGCGAGTGGGCTACTACCTCGGAATCTTCGCTCTGAAAGGAGATATCGCGATGAGTGAGTCAGAAGAGGAACCGAAGCTCACGCCCTCGTTCGACGACGTCCGCTGGACAACCTGCTCACTCGAGGACTTCAGCGAACTGTACTGGGACGAAATCGCGCCCTGTCTCGAAGCAGCAGGCATCGATTCGACGAGCGAAAAGCCGACCCATCAGTGGTTTCGAGACCACGATGCTCGCCCGTTCCTTGCTGCACTACGACGCCAGCACGACCGATCCTTTGGCGAGTTCTGGACCGAAGACCTCGGGCTCGGCGACGGTGACGAGGGCTACACGTGGGCCACCACAGACGAACGAACGATCGACGCCCTCGAACGGTTTCTCGACCGCCGGCAATCGCGGTACAGCCTCGCGACGTCGTCTGTGGAGACACTGCGAACACGGCTGAACCTGTACGTCCGTGCCTACCGAGAAGCGAACAGTACAGACGACCTCCTCACACCGATTCAACGCGACGGAGATGCTCCGGCCTACGAAGCCGTCGACGCGTGCTATGCAGCGTTCGACTGGTTGAATGAGGAAGCCGAACGCGAGTACAGCGCCCAGACCCTCCAGCGTGTCCGGCGCATCGTCGACGCCTGGTATCAACATCTGGTCGGACGGCGTGTCGCTGCGATGAATCCGGCGAGCGGTCTCTACGACGAGTTCAAATGGGAACTCGAAGAGTCGTCGACGCCAGCACTCTCCGCAGCCCACATTCGGAAGTTGATGCAGATGACGACGACGCCGCGAGAACAGCTGTTGATGGTTGCACTCGCGGGCTGGGGACTCCGCGCAAGCGAAGTCGCAGCACTCCACGTCTCGCAGTTCAATCGCGACGTTGCCGACGGCGACGTCCCCTACATCGCCTTCGAGAACCGAAAGAACGGTCCCGGAGAGGTGTCGGTGCTGTTCGGCCTAGACATCCTCGACGCACGAATCGACGAGTTAGCAAGCGACGAAACGTGGACAGGGTACGTCTTCCCGTCGCCACAAGGCGAAACACCGCACGTGACGCGAGACACGATTCGGAACTGGTTCCAAACGCTCGCCGCTGAAGCCGACCTCCCCGAGCACATCGACGGCGAGCGTCCGAGTCCACAGCTGTGTCGTCGCTTCTGGTACGACACGTACACGGCAGTCCTCGAAGGCGTGCTCGAAGGCGTCGAAGAGATCGCCGCAGAGCAA
>NZ_FOTC01000009.1 GCF_900114455.1 Halogranum rubrum
TGGTGGCTAGAGTTCCGCGAAATAATTCTCAAAGCAACCGTCTACAACCTGCGGCGGAGCGTGAGAAATCCGTGAAATCCACCGCCGTCTAGCGAAGCTACAGAGCCGAATATAGAGGGTGTATGTAGCAGTCAGTCCGTCATCATAGCCATAGCCATGGCCCGCCGAAACCTAGGTCAAGGAGGACTGAAATCGCCGCAGTTGAGATACTGATGAAGACAAATGTACGGCCGATTGCAGGCCAAGACTCATGTCCGAACTGAGTAAGCACAACACCCACAATTAGGAATGTAGCAAGCGGAAACCTCACTGGCTGGACGAAGGTCTGAAATATTCCAAGCAGTACACCGATCGTAATCCCTGTTTGGGTTGGAGAGTATGTGAACTCAAACTGATTATGTTTCATACACATATTAATTGTAGATATCGGAAAATAGCTTTGTTTTGCTCAGTAGGGACACGAGTCAAACGGAATAGACGCGCTCTGTGTTCAGCACACTCGCAAAAACCTCTCACCGATTACAATTTCAACCCTGCCTACTATCGGCTCTCTGAGCGACCGTCGAACAGTGAGGTAACCCGTGTCAGCAGTGCAAGCACGATGGCAAGACCGAGCATCGGATATTCGACATTGACGACCATCCACTTCAACGCTTCAGAGCTGTTCATGAGACCGATCAGGATGGTCGCGTAATCGTCGGGGTTCGTGTAGATGAGGATGACCCAGAGGTTCTCCAGAGAATCAAGAAGTCGAGAGACGACTGTCAGACCCATCCCTATCTTCGGTATCAGGACTAGCCTGTCGTGGCCTGCCAGCGCCTTCAGAGAGACCGAATGGAGTGAGAAAAACAGGAAAAACCCTGCGACGATGAAGACGTAATCGAGGATGGAGAGAAGCATCACTGACTCCATGACTGGGTCGATGGCCTGCAGTATCGTGTCCACTTCCTCTCGGGTCGTCGCGGCCTGCAAATCTGCAGTGGAATAGCCGGACGTCTCGATTCGGCGAGTCACCGGAACGAACCCCAGAGCAATCACCCCGACAAAGATGCAAAACGAAATAGAGGCGACGATACCGTGGTTTTTAGCAGAGAGCGCATCGGCATACCGTTCGAGAGGGCGAACGAGCGCATCCAGCCGTTGCATACCAGAACCAGACTGTACTCGCGTTTCAGTCAATCGATAGTCTGTCTTCACGGTCCCGCTTCTCAGAAGAAACTAGGTGGCCGAGATGCGCGTCGAGTTCAGCACGACTGCAGAGATCTCACCGAACGTTGTCAGAAGGTTCGTGCAACAGTCGGAGGGTGGGTTCAGCAAGACGGATTTGTTTATTTTATTCAGATATCTTGGGATTAGATGTTGCAGTCTTGATACGGACTGTCTGGTTCAGGGCTAGGTTGACAAGATAACCAAGCCCAAAACCGTAATTGCGACAGTTATCATGCACACAACCATTGTATCCTCGGAGACAACGTGAGCTGTGAAGTTCCGAAGAGTTCTCAGAGCGATTTCCAGTTCTCCGTTGTGGCCTTGTTTCAATCCCCAGTCCTTTCCTCACTGAAGAGTCGCTCGAGCAGATCTCGAAGCTCTTTGACCGAATCGATCCGGACGACGTTTCTTGAGTCAGTAATCTCTACGGCCTGGTTGTCGTTCCCCTCGAGGATGTTGAGCAGGAGCCACACCTGCCTCGAGTTATTAACCTCAATCCCGTCGTCACCGTTGTCGTTCGCGATGTTCGTCGCCAGTGCGACGGCCTCCGAGTCGTCAATCACAATCCCATCGCGGGCGTTCGCACTGGCGTTGTTCGAGAGCAACAGGACGGTGTCGCTTCCGTCCCGCACGACGACGCCGCTGGCGTTGTTTCCGACGACTCGGTTCTCGTTGAAGGTGGTATCCGAGACGTTGAAGAGGAGGACACTACCCGACGGGAACGGTACGTCGGCGGGCTTCACTCCTTGGGTCTCCAAGATTACGTTGTCCGACACGACGCTGCCCTCGGCGTTGGCGACCCTGAGACCAATGTAGCCATTGTCGATGATGGCGTTGTCGGTGATTGTGTGGTTCGACGACCTATTCACGGATATACCGACGACCGCGTTCTCGCGGGCGGTGACGTTCGAGATAGTGACTTCATCGTGTCCCGCCGCCAGCGTTCCGTAGAGATTTCCGGTGGACGTGGCGTCGACAACGGTGTTGTTCGACGAGGCGAATCCGTCTCCGGAGAGGAGTTTGATTCCCGCGTCCCCGTTGTTCGAGGTAGTGACGTTGGTTACGATCGTATCCTTCGTACTGAACAAGAGAATGCCGTCCACCCCGTTTTCGCGAGCGATACTGTCGGACACCATCGAGTCATTGGCGGTCCCCACAGCAATCCCGAGGGCACCGTTTCGCTCGGTGACGCTCCCGGAGACGGTGTTGTTGGAGACGGGACGACCGCCGAGTGACTCGAAGACGATGCCGTCTACGACGTTATCCATCGCGGCGCTGTCGGTCACCACCGAGTCGCTCGAGTTGTTGATGAACACCCCGAACGTGTTGTTCGAGGCAGTGGCGTCTTCGACCCGTGCGTCGGAGAGATTCGTCCCATAGACGCCGAAGATGGAGTTAACGACGGTTGCGTTACTGACGGTAACGTTCGAGAGCGATTCGGACGTATCGATCCCGATGCCGACCGAGACGTTCTGTGGCTCCGGGAACGGTCCTTCCGTGACCTCTGTGCGAACGCTTTCGTTCACTCCGCTATCGACCGTGTAACTGTTCCCGTCGAAGTGAACGTCGCTCGCCTGAATGTCGACACAGACGTTCGCGTCGGGGTCTTCGATATCCTGGGTCAAGATGTACCGCCCGGGTTCATCGATTACGGTACATGAACTGATCTCGGCCGGACCAACGGTATTGTTCCCGTTCTGTGCGCCGACGAGGAGCGTACTCGCCCCGACGGTTCCAATCATAAGAGCGGCAACGAGGAGGACGGAAAGGTACTGGGTTCGCCACGGCAATTGATATGTCATGTCTATCTACCTCACTCATGTAAATTATTTAACTCCAATCCCGTTGTTCGTGAGTCTCGTTAGCGAAAGAATGTGTTTGTGTATAAAATAATTGATATGTCACACAGGGGAGTACGCGCTGTAGTCAATAATATCCGAGTGAACTCGTCTCTCGTAGGAAAGTTGAAAACTCAAGCGTGTGCTAACCGGCTTGCGCGCCGTATTCAGCACGACCCCGGAGAGTCCTCGAACGCTGTCAAGAGTGGCGTACAACACTCAGAGAGTCTATCCCGCACGATTCCTGAGAACCGTCTGGACGACATACCGACGACGTACCGTCACGGCTTGATGTAGGCGTACCCTTCACTCTGCAGTCGCGCCAACTCGCCCACGCCGGACGACACGATTTCGACGCCGTCGAGCAGGTCAGTCTCCTCCCAGTCGCTCCGTGCGAGTGTGTTCTCACACTGTTTGAACAGGACGTTTCGTTCCTGCAGCGACTCGATCAGTTCGCGGTGGTCGGTGCCATCGACGAGGAGTCCGAGGCCACCGCCGTTGACGACGACTGCGACTGCCTCGACGTCGACTGTCTCGTCGGCGAGGAGGTTCGCGACGTTGTTGACGACGCGGGCGTGCATCTCGGCGTCGTCGCTCGAGTGGTGGAAGACAACCTTCATGTGTGAGGATTCGACGGCTCAGGAGATAACCGCTCGCTCGTTGGGTTCGCTACTTATGGAGATTCTCGTAGCCACCCAGGCGAGTCTCACTCGGTAGTCTCCTCACGTGGGACGATGCTTCCACGAACGGTGTCTCCCTCCTCCGAGAACCTCGATTAGCCCTCGTACTCGTCTTCTAACCCCTCGATGTGATCCCGAAGAAGCGACAGTGCGGCGTCGGCGTCCATGTAGCCTTGGTCGTACTCGCCGAAGACGGTGTCTGCGTCGTCGAGGAACGATTCGACTGCTGTTTCGAGTTCGTCGCTCATACACCTGCCTGCTCGTCCGGAGGGCATAAATCCGCATCCAACGAAGCGCCGTTAGTGACAGTCAGGCTCTCGTTCGAGAACGGCACGCTCCGAGTCGACGCCGACGAGTTGGACGTCGAGTGGCTTGCAGACCTCCCCGGGGTCGAAGTCGACCCACGGAGCGGGACGGCCCGCGCGCCTGCCTACCGGTACGCCTTCCTCCGCGCCGTCCTCGGCGAACGCGGTGCCGACGTCGACGACCGGGTCAAGACGCCCGCGTCGCTCTCGCTGTCGACCGACTACGACCTTCGCGAGTACCAACGCGACGCGCTCGACGCGTGGCACGACGCCGGTGAGCGCGGCGTGCTCGAACTGCCGACCGGGAGCGGCAAGACGGTCATCGCCATCGCGGCGATAGTCGACTCCTCGGTGCCGACGCTCGTCGTCGTCCCCACCATCGACTTACTCGAACAGTGGCGACGGGAGTTGGAAGCCGAGTTCGACGTCCCCATCGGGCAGTTCGGCGGCGGCGAGCAAGTGCAGGAGGCCATCACCGTCTCGACGTACGACTCGGCGTACCTTCGCGCCGACGACGTCGGCGGCGACTTCGGACTGGTCGTCTTCGACGAAGTCCACCACCTCGGGGGTGAGGGCTACCAAGACATCGGCCGCATGTTCACGGCCCCGGCGCGTCTCGGCCTCACAGCGACGTTCGAGCGTCCAGACGGCGCACACGAGGCCATCACCGACCTCGTCGGCCCGAACGTCTACGACGTCGACGTCGACGACCTCGCGGGCGAGCATCTCGCGGCCTACGACATCAAGCGCGTCGAAGTCGACCTCACGCCCGAAGAACGCGAGCGATACGACGAGGCCCAGGGGACGTTCGTCGACTACCTCCGTACGTCTGGACTCTCGCTTCGAAGTGGCAGCGACTACCAGAAACTCGTGATGCGCTCGGGCTACGACCCGCGGGCACGTGAGGCGCTCCTCGCCAAACAGCGCGCTCGCGACATCATGCTCAACGCCGACGAGAAGGTGCGCGAACTCGCCGAGATACTCCAGCGTCACCGCGAGGACCGAATCATCGTCTTCACGGCTCACACGAATCTGGTCTATCGGCTCTCAGAGCGGTTCTTGATCCCGGCTATCACCAACGAGACAGGTGCCAAAGAGCGTCGCGAGATTCTCGAACGGTTCCGCGAGGGTGGGTACAGCCGTGTCGTGACGGCGAACGTCCTCGACGAGGGTGTCGACGTCCCCGACGCTAACGTCGCCGTCGTCCTCTCGGGCAGTGGGAGCGAACGCGAGTTCACGCAGCGTCTGGGTCGAGTGCTCCGACCGAAGGCGGACGGCGGACGGGCCGTCCTCTACGAGTTGGTGAGCGCCGAGACGGCCGAAGAGGGGATTGCGAGTCGGCGGCGGTAGCGGCGTGTCAGTCTGAGGTAGTACCCCCACACGTCTCGGTCACTCGTTCGGACTGCTCTCTGTACCGCTGATACTGCGCTTCGGCCCAGCGACGAGCACCGGCGGAGTCGGTCTCGACGAGCGCCTTCGGCACTCCGTCTCGCACGACATCCATCTGGACGGTTTCGTCGAACTCTCCGCCAAGCCGGACGACCACAGAACCGCTCAGAACCCTCTGTACCGGTATATATCCCACATACGCAGCTTTACACGTCGGTCGGCGGATATGCGCCTGTGACACTGCGTCGCCCGCGGCGTCTGCGCTCGGGCCCGCTTGGTTCACACGACCTCACCATGTCGAAATCCGACAAGACACTCGCCGACGACACGACTGAATCGGTGTTCAAAGCGTACATCTTAGACGTCCGAATCGTCGAGTGCCATCCCACCGACGCCGACGGCCCTCGCTACCGGTTCGAGGCTCCACAGCACACCGAAATCACCTTCGACGATGCCGACACCGCAGCACTCTACGCCGACGTCTACTTCGACGTCAACGGCTTTCAGGAGGCGGGAACCGGTGACCGTGGTGTCCCGCCGGAGATAATCCAAGCCGGAAAAGACACCGTCGCCGCCTACTTCCTCACGATGCCCGGTGTCGACGTCAACTGGGTCGCGTCGTTCTACGGCGTGAAGCCGACGAAGATCGAACGCTACGCGTCGTGGGTTCACGAGCGTGCCGAGGAGATTCGAGCGGGTGCAAAGGCACAGGGAATGTCGTAAGACGGTTCGCGGCGTTCGGTTGAGATTCGTGGCGTCCGGTCGCCACGGCGTCAGAGGCGCCGATTCGCGTGCCACCTGCTCATTCTTCGTGAAGAATACATCTTTTTCGCCGAACTTGATGTTAGTCTCTATACTACTCAATCGTTTACGGATACTCTATAATTCTATATGTCCCACTTACAAATTTACTTTTCATCTGCCTCCTGTGGTCCAGTTGCATGCCTGACTTCACACGACGGAACTTGATGGCGACGACAGCAGCAGCAGCGCTGGGTGCCAGCGTTGCTGGCGTCGCTACCGCCGCAGACGAAGACACGGATACACCGAACGCGCCTAGCGTCAGAGGGGACCTCCGGCGGTTCGCTTCGACCGCACTCGGTGCGGAGGTGACGGGGCCGGAAGTGACGGCTGGCGGGTCGCTCTTCTTCAGTCTCCAACACCCCAGCCGAGACAACCCTGCCCCGTTCGACAAAGGTGGCGTCGGCTACGTCGCTGGCTACGACGTGATGAACCCCGAGTTCGAGGAACTGGACGTTCCGTCGACGAACGACCAGCGCTCTCGGGTTCGGGTCGGTAACGGCGAGTACACGTTGTTCGCACAGGAGGGAGACACGGTCGGGAACGGTGAGACACTCGGCATCCCGACGACGCCGGACGGAACGAGCGTCACCGAGTTCGCCGGGTCGCGCTACTCCGAACTCGGCTACAACCCGGACATGAACCGGTTCGTCCCGACGAACGAAGCCGAGACGGAGGGCTATCTGTTCACCAACTGGGAGCAGAGTCCGGGCGACATCTCGAAGATGCCCCTCAGCCAGACCGAAGATGGACGCTGGGAGGCAGACCTCGAAGACACCACGAACCTCGCGAACACCGATGCCTTCCGCAGTATCGGCGGCACTCGAATCAACTGTTACGGCGATCTCAGCCCGTGGGGAACCCCCCTGTCCGCAGAAGAGGAGTACTCGCACCCGCGACTCTCGTTGCAGACGAAGACGAGCGACTTCGCCGACACCGACGGCCCGAAGCAGCGCGGTGCAGCGCAGTTCTACAACCGTCCGAACCCGACCGACGTCCAGAGCGCCGTCGACGAGTACTACGGCGACGACTCGTGGATGGTTCAGGGCTACTGGGCGCTCGGCGGCCTCGAACTGCTCGCGTACTACCTCGGTGCCGACCCGGTCGACCAAGACGGCGACACGAACACGACGACACCCATCGACGGCCCGTACCCGAACCCGTACCGCTACGGCTACATCGTCGACTTCCGCGAACCGACGAGCGAGACCCCGCAGCCAGTGAAGTACCACGTCATGGGCCGCGCCGCGTGGGAGTGCCCGGACGTCCAGAGCGACCGAAAGACGGTCTATCTCACCTCCGACGGCGACGACAAGGGGTTCTACAAGTTCGTCGCGGACCGACCGATTCCCAGTTACAAAGAGCCGATGGACGTCGCCGGGACGCTCTCGGTCGCGAAGGTGACGAATCAGGAGGCCGCCGCGAACGAACCGCCCGCCGAGGTGAACCTCGAACTCGACTGGATCGAACTAGGACACGCCTCGAACGCTGAGGTAGCCGAGTGGATTGCCGAATACGACGACGTCGACCAGGTCTGCTACCTCGAGACGCACGCCGAGACTGACTGGAGAGAGGACTTCGAGCAGGCGCTGATGGAAGCCGACAAGGCCGTCGTCGAAGGCGGAAATCAGAGCTACGTCTCCGACGAGGAGATTTTGGCGTGGGCCAGCCAGTACGAGGCGAACGGCCCAAACGGCGTCGACGAGGAGCTACGAAAGGTTCCGTTCCTCGAAACCCGCGCCGCGGCCAAGGAGGTCGGCGGCACCGTCGAGTTCCGCAAGAGCGAGGGTATCGACAGCGCCGACGGCGCCAAACCCGGCGACTACATCTACGTCGGCATCTCCGAGGTCAACACCGGCATGAGCGACGATGCGGGTGACGTGCGCGTCGACCGCGTCGACGGCGGCCTCGTCTACCGTGCCGAAATCGAACCGGACTACGACATCTCAACGCTCGAACCGGTCATCGTCGGCCCCGACGCGACCGACACCGCCGAGACTGCCGACGACGCGCTGGTCAACATCGACAACCTGCTCGTCCTGAACGACGGCCGTGTCCTCTGCTGTGAAGACGCCGACCAGTACGGCCGCTCGTACCCTAACGACTGTCTGTACGTCTATACGCCCTCCGATTGGTCACCCGACGGGAACAACGAGGACAACGGGAACAGAGGCGGCAACG
Source organism: Halogranum rubrum (assembly GCF_900114455.1). Classification (GTDB taxonomy): domain Archaea; phylum Halobacteriota; class Halobacteria; order Halobacteriales; family Haloferacaceae; genus Halogranum; species Halogranum rubrum. The sequence goes on from NZ_FOTC01000009.1 coordinate 8,404, forward strand.
GGAACGGTGACGACAACGGAAGCGACGACGGCGACGGCGAAGACGAAGAGTAGGCCGCTCGTAACGTTCTCGTAGTCACGCTTTTTTGACTGGTCGACAGACCCCGAATACCGCCTGCGCCGACTCAGTCGACGGTCGCCGAGAAGTCGAACGAGTCAGCGTCTCGGAACTCGTCGAAATCGACTTCCTCGTACAGTAGCTCGGTCTCTACGGTCTCTCCACCGCCGACGGTGACCTCGGTCGTCCGTTCGTACGTCTCGCCGTCGAGCGTCAGCGTCCCGGTGACGGTGCCAGTCTGTTCGTCGTCCGTCCGGTTCGTAATCGTGAGCACGACGCGAAGTCGGTCTTCGTCGTTTCGTTTGAATCGGAAGTCGCCGGCGACGAGCGGTTTCTGCTCGCCGTCGTCTCGGGGGTTGTCCGCCGGTTCGGTCGGTGGCATTCGTGGACCATCCGGGCCGGGCAGCGCCGAGAGACAGCCGGACAGGGTGAAGGGGAGCGTCGCGAGGAGTGCCCGTCGCTTCATACCCGAGGCTCAGTCGCTCGGCGTATGAGCCTTGTCCTCCGCGACCGTCCTCTCGTCCCACGTTACTTATAAAGAATCGGGGACTACCGACGCTCGTGCTCACGAAGGACCTCCTGCGCGTCTCCCGCGCCGGCGGTGGCTACCACCCCCAGTTCGTCGGCCCGGAGGTACAGTCGCTCGCTGCCCGCGTCGTCGACACGTTCGAGTCACACGTCGGCGAGCGACGCGGCACGCTGGAGGAGGCGCTCACCGCGCTCGAGAGCGAAGCGGAGTCGTTCAAACTCGTCCGTGGGTTTGCGGCGCTCTGTGACCGCGAGACGACGTTCGAGACGCGGGCGTCGGTGCCGCCGGAGCGCGTCCGACGAGTCGTCTTCGAGGCAGCCGAATCGGTGGGTGTCGCCAGCGACGACGACCGAGACGCGGCACTCGACGTCGCCGCCGACCGACTCGGCGTCGAGACAGTCGCAATCGACCGGTCGCTCTACGCCGACCGCGACGTGAATCAGGTCCTCTCCGAGTTCACCCCTCGATGGAGTCCCGAGGAACTGCTCGACCAGTACAACCTCTCTTTGGCGCAGACGGCGCTGTTCGACGCTACCGAGGTCCGGATTCGGTGCGCCGACCCGAAAGCGCTCGTCTCGGCGGTCAAACGCCTTCGACTGATGTACGAGGTCCACCAGACGCCGCAGGGTCGAGAACTGGTCGTCACCGGCCCGGACGCGCTGTTCCGCCGGACGCGACGATACGGAACGGGCTTCGCCCGTCTACTCCGGACCGCCGCCAAGACCGACGACTGGCGACTCGTCGCGACCATCGACGACCGAGGCACCGACCGCGAGTTGGTGCTCACCGACGCCGACGTGCGCGTGCCGGGTGTCGACCCCGTCGCGGAACCAGCCTTCGACAGCGACGTAGAGGCCGACTTCGCCGCCCGGTTTCGCTCCTTGGACCTCGATTGGACGCTCGTGCGCGAACCCGAACCGCTCGCCGTCGACGACGGTGAACGGGTGATGATTCCGGACTTCGCGTTCGACTACGAGCCATCCGGCACGGCGACCGACAGCAGGTTTCGGGTCTACTTCGAGATTATGGGCTTCTGGACACCCGACTACGTCGAGAAGAAACTCGGACAGTTAGCGGGCGTCGAAGACGTAGACCTGCTCGTCGCCGTCGACGAGTCGCTGGCCGTCAGCGACGAGGTGGCGGCACGCGACCATCGGGCGATTCCGTACACCGGGTCGGTGCGTGTGAAAGACGTCGTCGACGTGCTCCGCGAGTACGAGTCGGACCTCGTCGCCGACGCCGCCGACTCGCTCCCCGACTCGCTGGAACCCGACGTCGACGTCGTCACTCTCGCCGACCTCGCGGCCGAACACGGGGTGAGCGTCGACGCCGTCGAGGCGAAGTCGTTCCCCGCCCACCGTCGCATCGGCCGGACGCTCGTCCGACCGTCGGTGCTCGACGAACTCGGCGACGCTATCGAACCGGAGATGACGCTCTCGGAAGTCGAGGCGGTCTGCAACGAGGCTGGCCTCACCGACACGAGTGCCGTCCTCGCGGCACTCGGTTACCGTATCGCGTGGGAGGGGCTCTCCGGCGGAACCGTCAAACGAGCCTGAACGCGGCCCATCGACTTTTCCGGCGTGAACTCCAAGAGTGGCGTACAATGCTGACTAAACTGTTCAATCTACTCGGGTCGAAACGTTCGCGTCAACTCAGTACCATCTCGACGCTCGCGGAGGCCGTGATGTCGTTCAAGCGCGGACAGAAGAAGGTCGGTGCAATCCTCCTCGGTGCCGCCATCATCTCCTACAAACGCAGCGAACTCGGCTACCTCGCGCAACTCGCGGCCAAACTCTACCAGCGAAAGCTGAGCAAGGCGAACTAGTCGAAGTCCTTACTCGCTCAACGCGTCTAGATTTTCGCGACGACCTTTCGGCACCGTCGAACGCAGTTCTCCGTAGAGAAAGAGGCCGACACCGATGGGTTCACGCTCGCCAGCGACGTCGTGGGCGGCGATGAGGTAGCCCCAATCACCCTCCCAGTCGAGTTCTTGGTCTTCGCCGGCGGCGAACGTCGTCGCCTCCTCGGCACCGAGTTCGACGACGTTCTTCGTCGCCTCGCGGCCGAAGCGCTGGACGGCGTTCGTCGTCGGTTTCCAGTGTTCCTGTCGCGTGCGGAGGAAAGTCATCCCGAGTCCCTCCACGGAAATGGGGTTCGCGGTGTCGCCGCGAAGTACCCACACTTTCCCCGCACCTTTCTCCCAGAACGTGTACTCGTCGAACGTCTCCGGCGGGATTTCGAACCGCTCGTTCCACCAGTCGAGCACTTCTTCGCGAGTCGCTCGTCCCGGAACCTCGCGTTCCTCGGCCGTCTCGGGGAGACGGTCGAACCGCTGGCCGTCGTTCGACGGTTCGTCGCTCATGCTTCTCCCTCCTCACTTTCGGCAACCCCACCGACCCGCAACTTCGCACAGAAGAAGCCGCCCGTGTCGTTCTGATGCGGATAGACGCGGTGGGTCTTCTCGACGCTCGGGTGGTACTCCTCGTCCTCCCACTCGGTGATGCCCGGTGACGTTTCGAGCGGCGTGTCGAACTCCACGACTTCGCAGTCTTCGGTTTCGAGCGCGTGGTTCACGATGGCTTCGTTCTCTTCGGGGGCGAACGTACACGTCGAGTAGACGACGGTGCCGCCGGGTCGCGTCGCCTGAATCGCGCGGCGGATGATTCCCTTCTGGATGCCGACGACGCTGTGGACGTGGTCCATCGTCCACTTCTCCAGCGCATCGGGGTTCTTCCGACACGTCCCTTCACACGAGCAGGGCGCGTCGACGAGGGTGCGGTCGAACTGGTCGAAATCGAAGGGTTTCAGCGAGAAGTTTCGCGCGTCTTTGTTCGTCACGGCGACGTTCGTCACGCCGAGACGTTCGGCGTTGTGCCGGAGCGCAGAGAGTCGCCCGAGGCTGTTGTCGTTGGCGACGACGAACCCCTCGTCGTCCATCAGCGCCGAAAGTTGCGTGGACTTGCTCCCCGGTGCAGCGCAGGTATCCCAGACGGTTTCGCCCGGTTGGGGGTCGAGTGCGATGGCGGGCAGCGCAGAGACCTCCTCTTGGCCGTGGAGCCAGCCGTGGAAGTACGGCCACGTCGTCCCCGCTTTCCCCTCGGTGAGACGCAGAATCTCGGGGTTCCAGTCGGTCTGTTCGTAGCCGACGCCTTCGTCGTCGAGCGCTTCCGTCGCTCGGTCGACAGTCGTCTTGATGGTGTTGACCCGGACGGAGTACGGAAGTGGCCGGTCGCAGGCCTCCAGAAACGCCTCCTCGTCGTCGACGAGCGGGAGGTACCGCTGTAAGGGGTTCATTACGTCTCTCTTTCCGATGGGGTCGTTTGTCGGTTTCGGAGTCTGTCGGACGGGTTTCCACTCTCGTGCACTCGGTGCGCCCACGGCCAACCCCTTTAGTAGTCTGCCACTCCTTCGCACAACTATGGCTCATATCGACATCCTCGCCGACGACCTCTCGCTCGACGAACCGATGATGGTCGAGGGACTGCCGGGCGTCGGCCTCGTCGGGAAAATCGCCGCCGACCACCTCGTCGACGAGTTCGAGATGGTCCACTACGCGAACGTCCACTGCGACGGTATCCCTCGCGTCGCCGTCTACGCCGCCGACGACGCCGAACTCCGGACGCCGGTCCGCATCTACGCCGACGAGGAACGTGACCTGCTCGTCCTTCAGAGCGACGTCCCCATCCACCCGCAGGCGGCGACGGAGTTCGCCACCTGTATCCGCAGTTGGTTCGAGGAAGACGGCGTCGTCCCCATCTTCCTCAGCGGTATCGGCGAGGAGAAGTCCGACGACGTACCCGCACTCTACGGCGTCGCAACCGGTGAGGGAACCGCACACCTCGAACAGGCCGGTATCGGCCGGCCGACCGAGATGGGTATCGTCACCGGGCCGACGGGTGCGTTGATGAATCACGTCCTCGAACACCACCTGACGAGCGTCGGTCTCGTCGTCGAGTCGGACCCACAGTTCCCCGACCCCGAAGCGGCACGGGTTATCATCAAAGACGGTATCGAACCGCTCACGGGTATCGAGTGTCCCGTCGACGACCTCGTCAATCACACCGAAGAGATTCGCGAGGCGAAACAGCGACTCGCCCAGCGGATGCAGGAAGTCGACGAGGAGAGTACGCAGGCACAACCGCTCCGGATGTATCAGTGAGCGGCTAACACCGGTCGCCGAACCTCCCTAACCCCGGATAGTCCGCGATGAGACCGTCGACGCCAGCCTTCGCAAGTTCCTGCGCCTGATACCACGTGCCGATGGTCCACACGTTGACCGCTCTCCCCTCCTCGTGGGCGACGTCGACGAGGTCGATATCTGCGTACGGCCCACTCGTGTAGTACTCGTCACCGAAGAACGGCGTCCCCTTCACGAGGTTGTACGGTGGGTGGAGCGCCTCACAGCCGTACGTTCGAGTGATGTCCAGTCCGGCCTCGATGTCGTCCCAGAAGAGGAACGCGACCGGAATCTCGGGGGCGGCCTCCCGAACCGTCGCGATGGCCGCCTCGCAGAACGACGAGACCAGTATGTCGTGTTCGTACTCGTCGACGACCGCGAGGACGTCCTCGGTGAACGGCCGCCAGAGCTCTTTTTGCGTCTCCAGCGTCTCACCCGAGAGGTTCTCGGCGAACCTGATGTCCGTCGACCCCGGATTCTTGAACTCGACGTTGACGCCGACAGACGCCGGGAGGGCGTCCAGCAGTTCCGAGAGCAGGGGAACCGTCTCGCCGCTGTCGAGCACTTCGGCGCTCGTCACGACGTCGGTGGGCGTCTCCCAGACGATTCCTTCCGTGTCGGTCAGTCCACGCTCGCCGCCGTCGCGGCCGGCGAGTCCGTCGTCGTGGAAGACGACGACGTCGCCGTCGGCGGTCGGCACGACGTCTATCTCGACCATGTCCGCGCCGTCCCGCGCCGCCATCTCGACTGCGCCGACGGTGTTCTCGGGGTACATACCCGCGAACCCGCGGTGAGCAATCGTCGTCGGTTCGCCGTTTTGTCCCATCGTACGACGCTCGTCTCGGTCGGATTGCTTGTCCGTTTCTGTCTCCTCGCTCGCGAGGGCGACGCCGCTCCCGGCCGCCGTCGCGGTGAGTCCCGCTACCGTGACACCAGTTCCGCGCAGGAACGTTCGTCTGCCGACGTCTCCGTTCTCAGGCATAGCGAATCTATCCACTCGACGAACATAATTAAAATTTGTTTCGATGTGAGACAATGTCGAACCGTGGAAAACGATGTCACTGGGAGCGGTCGGGAGACGGGCGTCGAAGAGAGAGGCGAGAAGGACGGACGGAGACTCTGCGTACCACATCTACAACCTTATACCTCGTCGGGCGTTTCTTCCGAACATGACAGACGAGGCTCCCGACGTAGAGCAAGTCGAAGAGGTGCCGGTCGACGACGCGGGCGTCGCTGAGGAGGAGTCCCCAGCGGACGCAGCGGCCACCGAGGCCGAGGAAGTCGACATCGCCGCTCGCGTCGCCGAGTACGACGACGAACTCGCCGCCGAGGTTCGTGACCTCCAGTCGCGAGTCACGCATCTCGAATCGGAACTCGGAGACCGCGAAGAGCGAATCGAGGAACTGGAAGGGAAACTCAAGCGCAAGCAGGCGGACTTCCAGAACTACAAGAAGCGCTCGAAGAAGAAACAACAGCAGGTCAAAGAGCGAGCGACGGAGGACTTCGTCGAGCGTGTCGTCAGCGTTCGCGACAACCTCGTGCGTGCGCTCGACCAAGACGACGACGCCGACATCCGCCCCGGCGTCAAGTCGACGCTCGACGAGTTCGACCGCATCCTCGACAGCGAGAACGTCGAAATCATCGACCCCGAACCCGGCACGGACGTGGACCCACAGCGCCACGAGGTGATGATGCGCGTCGACAGCGACCAACCCGAGGGCACCGTCGCCGACGTGTTCCAACCGGGCTACGAGATGGCCGACAAGGTCATCCGCGCGGCACAGATTACGGTTAGCGACGGTCAGTAGCTGTTCCCGTCGAGACCGAGAACACCCGCTCTTCGACGCTTGCAGTCTATCGACTGGTCCGCTCCACAGAATCTCTTGCCGAACTGCCTCGCAGCCACCGCCCCAGTGAACCACCGGTGAACGACCGGTGAATCACCGCCGACGTATCTACACTCTGCCATCATCGCACCCACGATTCGCGGTTCGATATAAACCTCCCGAACGGTCTGATTCGAAAGAGACAAAAACCGCACGACTGCGGCGGGTTATCGTTCTCGCCAATCTCGTCTCGTCTAGTAACCTTTAACCGCGGGAAGCCGGTACGACAAACCAACATGGCGAGCAACAAGATTCTCGGTATCGACCTTGGTACCACGAACAGCGCGTTCGCCGTGATGGAGGGAGGCGACCCCGAAATCATCGTGAACGCGGAGGGTGACCGAACCACCCCATCCGTCGTCGCCTTCACCGACGACGAGGAACGACTGGTCGGCAAGCCTGCGAAGAACCAGGCTATCCAGAACCCAGACCGGACGTTCCGCTCCATCAAACGGCACATGGGCGAGGACGACTACACCGTCGACGTCGAGGGTGAGCAGTACACCCCCGAGCAGATTTCGGCGATGATCCTCCAGAAGATCAAACGTGACGCCGAAGACTACCTCGGCGACGACGTCGAGAAGGCCGTCATCACGGTCCCGGCGTACTTCAACGACAAGCAGCGTCAGGCGACGAAAGACGCTGGCGAAATCGCCGGCTTCGACGTGGAGCGTATCGTCAACGAGCCGACGGCCGCGTCGATGGCGTACGGTCTCGACGACGACTCCGACCAGACCGTGCTCGTCTTCGACCTCGGTGGCGGGACGTTCGACGTCTCGGTACTGGACCTCGGCGGTGGCGTCTACGAAGTCGTCGCCACGAACGGGGACAACAGCCTCGGCGGCGACGACTGGGACGAGGCCATCATCGACCACCTCGCACAGGAGTTCAAGAACAACCACGGTATCGACCTCCGCGAGGACCGGCAGGCGCTTCAGCGACTGAAGGACGCCGCCGAAGAGGCCAAAATCGAGCTCTCCAGCCGCAAGGAGACCGACATCAACCTGCCGTTCATCACGGCGACCGACTCTGGACCGGTTCACCTCGAACAGTCGCTCACACGCGCGAAGTTCGAGTCGCTGACCTCGGACCTCATCGACCGTACCGTCGGCCCGACGGAGCAGGCGCTCGAAGACGCCGGCTACGACAAAGACGACATCGACGAGGTCATCCTCGTCGGCGGGTCGACCCGGATGCCGCAGGTCCAAGAGAAGGTCACCGAACTGCTCGGTAAAGAGCCGAAGAAGAACGTCAACCCCGACGAAGCGGTCGCACTCGGTGCGGCCATCCAGGGTGGCGTCCTCGGCGGCGAAGTCGACGACATCGTCCTCCTCGACGTCACGCCGCTCTCGCTCGGTATCGAGGTCAAAGGTGGGCTGTTCGAGCGTCTCATCGAGAAGAACACCACCATCCCAACCGAAGAGTCGAAGATATTCACCACCGCAGCGGCCAACCAGACCTCCGTCAACGTCCGTGTCTTCCAGGGCGAGCGTGAAATCGCCGAAGAGAACGAACTGCTCGGCGAGTTCCAACTGAGCGGCATCCCACCGGCACCCGCCGGAACGCCGCAGATCGAGGTCGGTTTCAACATCGACGAGAACGGTATCGTCAACGTCGAAGCCGAGGACAAAGGCTCCGGTAACGCCGAGTCCATCACCATCGAAGGCGGCGCCGGTCTCTCCGACGACGAGATAGACCGCATGCAGCAGGAGGCCGAACAGCACGCCGAAGAGGACAAGGAACGTCGCGAGCGCATCGAGGCACGCAACAACGCCGAGAGCGCGGTTCAGCGCGCGAACTCGCTGCTCGAAGAGAACGAAGAGCAGGTCGACGACGACCTTCGCGCCGACATCGAGACCGCAATCGAGGACGTCGAGGCGACGCTCGAAGACGACGACGCGACGACCGAGGAACTCGAAGAGGCGACCGAGTCGCTCTCGAAAGAGCTCCAAGAGATCGGCAAGCAGATGTACCAGCAACAGGAGGCCCAGCAGGCGCAGGCCGGTCCGGGCGGTGCCGGCGGTATGGGTGGCGGCGCTGGTATGGGTGACATGGGCGGTGCAGGTCCCGGCGGTGCCGACTCCGATGGCGGCGACGAGTACGTCGACGCCGACTTCGAAGACGTGGACGAGAGCGACAAATAGTCGCTCTCGTTCGCTCACGAGAGCTTTGCTCTCGTGAACGTTGACGTCGATGAAGACGACAAATAAGTCGTCTCAGCGCATCACCTGCTGATTGCAGTTCTCTCTTTCCGCTGTTGCTACTCGTCGACAGTCCCGACTGTCGGCACGGGCGACACCGATTCGACGCGACAAGCGCGCTTTTCAAGTAGTTCGACCGATAACGGATGCGATAACTGATGAGCGAGGACTTCTACGACGTGCTCGGAGTATCCCGGGATGCCGACGAGGACGAGATCAAGAAGGCCTATCGGAAGAAGGCAACCGAGTACCATCCGGACGTCAGCGACGACCCCAACGCCGAGGAGAAGTTCAAACAGGTGAAGAAGGCGAAGGAGGTCCTCTCCGACGAGGAGAAACGCTCGGCGTACGACCGCATGGGCCACGACCAGTTCGAACAAGCCGAGAAGCGGGGCGGCTTCGACGGCGGTGGCGGCGGCCGCGGCGGCGGGTTCGGCGGTGGCGGTGGCATGGGTGGCGGCATGGGCTTCGAGGACATCTTCAACAACCTGTTCAACGGCGGTGGCGGCGGCCAGCGGAGTAACCGCCCGCAGAAGGGCGCGGATCTCCGCACCCGTCTGACCCTCGACCTGGAGGACGCCTTCAAGGGCGTCGAGAAACAGGTGACTATCACTCGTCCCGAGCGGTGTCCCGACTGCGACGGAAAGGGCCACCCCGAGGACGCCGACGTCGAGACGTGTTCGGAGTGTAACGGACAGGGCCAGACGACGACGGTCCAGCAGACGCCGTTCGGCCGGATGCAACAGACCCAGACCTGTCGGCACTGTGGCGGCGAAGGCGAACTCTACAGCGAGACCTGTGACACCTGTCACGGCGACGGACAGGTGCGCAACGAGGCGACGCTCTCCGTCGACATCCCCGCCGGTATCCGCGACGGACAGAGTCTCCGGATGGAGCGCGAAGGCGCGCCCGGCGAGAACGGTGGGCCGAACGGCGACCTGCTCATCGAGATTCAGGTCACCGACCACGAGACGCTCCGTCGCGAGGGTGACGACCTGTACGTTCAACTCCCCATCTCCTTCCCACAGGCCGTCTTCGGCGCGACAGTCGACGTCGAGACGCTCGACGGAACCGTCGAGATGGACGTCCCCGAAGGGACACAGAGCGGCGAGACGTTCCGTCTGAAGGGCAAAGGAATGCCTCGTCTTCAGCGACGTGGACAGGGGAATCTCTTCGTACAGGTCCAAATCGTCACGCCAGAGAAACTCAACAAAGAGCAAAAAGAGGCGCTCAAGGAGTTCGCCGAGGCGGGCGGCGACGAAGTCGACGTGAAAGAGGGCTTCTTCGAGAAGATCAAGAACTCGTTCTGACCCGGTTTTCGGTTTACGACAGGTCCGGTTCCGTCTCCACGAGCGGCGTAGTCGACTCCACTTGCGTCTGTGGTTGCGTCGGCGTCGACGACGGAACGCGGCCACGCACGAAGGCGGTACTCAGCATGTGGGCCGCGGCGCCGGCGACGAGGAACCCCGCGTTCGCCGTCGGGTCGCTCGCGTAGACGAGGTTCAGCGTGTAGTGTGCGTCGAGTAGCGGTGCGAACGGCTGGATTCCCATCGGCGTGATGACGTCGCCAGCGAGATGCGTGCTGATTCCGAGTGTTCCGACGGCGAACCCGAACGTGAAGTCGCGTCGGCGACTCTGGAGAGCGGGGAGTCGCGTCGAGGCAGCGACGACACCGAACAGGAGGCCGACGGCCGTCGCCGCGACGAACGTATGCGTGATTCCTCGGTGCGGAACCGCAGACAGATAGAGGTCAACGTCGGGTGCCGACGCTGTGACGAGAAATCCGAGGACACCGACCTGCGACGCACGTCGCAACCCAGACTGCTGAAAGAACGCCGCGAGTGGAGTCGAACACAGCAGTGCGATACCAAGGTGCCCTGGGAGGTACATACTCTCACGGCGTCGTTCTCCCCTTTAACTCTCAGACAACCATTCGGTAACTACCCCCAGTTACGCAGTGGTAAGAGTTCACATGCGTGACATACGCACACCCACCGTAGCCTTCGACTCGTGTGAAACTATTTGCACTCACGAACCGAATCTGAGAGAATGGCTCACACGAAGGTGAACTACCACGATGTCGACGCCATCGGCGGGGGACTGTACTTCCTCCGGGACGCATTGAACTGCGAGAACTTCGGTGTCACCGTCGTCGACGCCGAACCCGGATGGACGGGCAAGAAACACGACCACGTCGAATCCGACCACGAGGAAGTGTACGTGCTTGTCGACGGGACAGCGTCGCTCACCGTCGACGGTGAGACGCTCGAACTCACTGCGGGCGACGCCGTCCGTGTCTCACCCGACGCCGTCCGGCAACTCCACAACGGCGACGTCGCGAGTACGTTGGTCATCGTGGGTTCGCCGTAACGTCACCGCACCGACAACGATACGTGTCATACGTCCTAACAGATAACATGGCTATGAGTGACACACAACACGACCAGATTCCGGTCACACTCGTCAGCGGCTATCTCGGGTCGGGGAAGACGACGCTCGTCAACCACGTCTTGAACGACCCGCAGGGTCACGACGTCGCCGTCATCGTCAACGACATGGGCGAGGTCAACATCGACGCCGAACTCATCGCCGACAGCTCTGAAGACGACGGCGTCGTCGACCTCTCGAACGGCTGTATCTGTTGTCGCCTCCAGTCGGACCTGCTGACCGAGGCGAAGCGACTGGCCGAGACGCGGTCGTTCGACTACCTGCTCGTCGAGGCGTCGGGCATCAGCGAACCGATTCCGGTCGCACAGGTGTTCACCGTCGGGTCCGACGAGAGCGACGTCGACCCGGCCGACTACTTCCGTCTCGACACCACCGTCTCCGTCGTCGACGCCTACGGGTTCTGGAAAGAGTTCGACGTCGACGAGGGGGTTCCGGACCGAATGCGGACGCCCGACCGCCCGCTGGCAGACGTACTCGTCGACAGCATCGAGTTCTGTGACGTCCTCCTGCTCAACAAATGCGACATGGTTCCGGACGACGAACTAGCGCGAATCGAAGCAGTCGTCCGTGAACTCCAACCCCGCGCCGAGATTATCCGGACTGAGTACTCGGCGGTCGACCCGTCGCTCGTGCTCGGGACCGGACGGTTCGACTTCGAACAGGCACGCAGAGAGGTGGGGTGGAAACGGCATCTCGCAGACAGTCACAGTCACGGAGCGGAGAGCGCCAGCCACGACAAACACGACGACCACGACCACCCCTCGACCGCCGAGCGTCACGGTATCTCGTCGACGGTCTACCGCCAGCAGCGACCGTTCCACCCGAAACGACTGCAGGCGTGGTTCGACGACTGGTCGGGCGACATCGTCCGCGCGAAGGGGTTCTTTCACCTCGCCGGTCGGCCGGACACCGTCATGGGGTTCAGTCAGGCCGGACCGTCGATACAGGCCGGCCCAATCGGTGCGTGGGGTGACGACGACCCCGAGACACGGTTGGTCTTTATCGGGACGAACCTCGACGACCTCTCGCTCGCCAGTGAACTCGACGACTGTCTCGCCACCGACGACGAACTCGATGCGGGGAGCTTCGACGACCCGTTCCCTACGACATGAGGTCGGCTTTGAGTTCGTCCCACGACTCGTGGAAGCCGTAGGTCGACTCGCTCTCGGCGAGGTCGGCGATGGCCGCTTGATAGACGTCGTCGTACTGGAGGAGCTGCGTCCAGCCCTCGGCGTTGTACATGCAGTACTGACACATCGTACACAGTAGTGGGGCACGAGAGAGATTAATGCGTCGGGCGCGTAGGTCGACCTGACCAATGGAGATGCTCGGAGGGTCCTGTCCGCACTGTGAGTGGCAGGCCGTCGCGGAGTCGTACGCAAAAATCGTCGAGTTGTATCAACGTCACCTCAGGGACGAACACCCCGAGGCGTGGCTTCGTTCTTAGGGTTCGAGGAGGACTTTCGTCACGCCCTCTTCGCGCTTGTCGAAGCGTTCGTACATCTCGGGGGCCTCGTCGAGGCCGACGCGGTGAGAGACGACGAAACTCGGGTCCGCGCGACCCTCGATGATGAGGTCACGGAGTTCGCGGTTGTACTCCTTGACGTTACACTGCCCAGTTCCGACCTTGAGTCCTTTCTCGAACAGTTTCCCGAAGTCGATACCGAGGCGGCCCTGTGCGGCCATCTCGTCCGGTGCACCGGGGTCCGAAGGAACGTACAGACCGGGAACGCCGAGTTCGCCGGTCGGTCGGACGACCTGAATCAGTTGGTTCAGGACGACCGCCGGATTCTCTCGCGCCGGGTCGTAGGCGTCGTCACTGGGGTCGGTCTCGGGGTCGATTGCCTGATAGCCGACGGCGTCGACGCCTTTGTCGACCATGTCACCGTGGGCGTCTTTGATCTGTTCGACCGGGTCGGAGTCCTCGAAGTTGATGGCTTTCGCGTCACAGTGCTCTTCGGCCAGTTCGAGACGACTGTCCACGCGGTCGACCACGTAAATCTCCGCCGCGCCCTTGACCTTCGCACTGTAGGCGGCCATCAGTCCGACCGGTCCCGCACCGAAGATGGCGATGGACTCGCCCGGTTGGAGGTTGGCCAGTTCGGTTCCATGCCACCCGGTCGGGAAGATGTCCGCGAGGAGCGAGAACGAGTCCTCGTGTTCGTCTCCGTCCGGGAGTTTGAGCGCGTTGAAGTCCGCGTACGGCACGCGGAGTTTCTCTGCCTGCCCGCCTTGATACGGTCCCATGGCGACGTAGCCGTAGGCTCCCCCCGCGAACCCGGGGTTGACGTTGGTACAGAACCCGGTGTAGCCGTTCTCGCAGTTCCGGCAGAACCCGCAAGCGACGTTGAACGGCATGACTACACGGTCGCCCTCCTCTAGTGTCGATACCCCTTCGCCGACTTGCTCGACGATTCCCATGTTCTCGTGGCCGAAGACGATTCCCGGGTCGGCGGCGGTCCGTCCCTCGTACATGTGGAGGTCGGAGCCACAGATACAGGTCGTCGTGATGTCGACGACGACGTCGTTCGGATGTTGAATCTCTGGCTCGTCGACGTCCTCGACGGCCACTTCCTTCTCTCCTTTGTAGACGACTGCTTTCATTGGTATGTGAGCACCTACCAGTGACGTAGGCGAGGAGCCGTAAATGATTGATTGTTAACTATTACCCGTCCTCTTGTGAATCTCTAGCAACTTTCATCTGACAGGTTTGCGCACAACCTCACTGTCGTTCGGTTTCGAACGATGCAGTCGTCGTGTCGCTCTTCGGCGCGTTTTTGTCTCCGTCCCGCATACCGCGACTGTGAACACGCTCGGTGACCTCGTCGCTCGCGACCGGCGCTCGTCCGCACTCGCACTTCGCGTGCCGGCGCTCGACCGCGACTACAGCTATCGCGACTTCTGTACGACGGCGTGGAAGGCGGGCAACTTCCTGAGTTTCCTCGGCGTCCGCGGCGGCGGCCGCGTCGCCATCGAACCCGACCCGCTACCCGAACCACTGTTGACCTTCTTCGGGGCGGCCCTCCACGGTGCGACGACGACGTTCGACACGACGGACATCGACGTTCGCGCACTCGTCGTCCCGTGGGACCGAGAGGACGACTTCGCCGACGTTCCCGGGACGAAACGTGTCGTCTACGGCGGCCCGCCGAGTGACCCCGGTGTCTCACACTGGGAGAAAGACGTGTGGAGTGAGAATCCAGCGTTCCCACAGACCGACGTCGACCCGGCCTCACCCGTCTTGGCCAGCGGTGGCGACGAGTACAGCCACCGGACGCTCTTGACCGCCGCCGCTCGCGTCGTCGAGGACGTAGGCTTGACGGCAGACGACGACGTCGTCGTTCGCGACCCGCTCACGGACCCGGGTGTCGTCGCCGCGGGCGTCCTCGCACCGCTCTCGGTCGGTGCGACTGTCGTCTTTCCGGACCCCGACCGTGACGAATCGCAAGGAACCGTCGCCGTCGGCAGCGAGATACTCGAAGGCGACGTCCCCGAGGACCGCACGCTCTCGCCGCCGAACGTGGTCTGATACCACGCCTCAGCGAACTTTTTGCTGGTTCTCCGTGACTGGAGAGTCGTGCCAGGTTCTACGTTCCTCTACGGAGAGCGTCTCACGCTCCGAACCGTCGAACGCGACGATGCTGAGTTCCTCCAGCGATGGCAGTCGGACCCGAGGGTCCGCATCCCCCTCGGGATGATGCACCCGCAGAACCGCAAGCAGGTCGAAGAAGGGATGGAGAAGTACGTCGAGAGCGACGACGGTATCAACCTCCTCGTCTGCGTCGACGACTGGGAGGAGACGGACGGGGCTGACGGCGACGACGCCAAGGCCGACGAACCGGCCCCCATCGGCATGGTCAGCGTGATGCACCTCGACCACACTCGGCCGGAACTCGCCTACTGGTTGGTTCCCGACGCGCGGGGTGACGGGTACGCGACGGAGGCGATGGAACTCCTCCTCGACTACACCTTCGACACGTTCGAGATTCAGGGGCTCTGGGCGCAGGCGTTCGCCTACAACGAGGGGTCGTGGGGTCTGTTGGAGCGACTCGGTTTCGAACACGAGGGGACGATGCGGAACCACCGATTCGTCCGCGGTGAGTACGTCGACGTCGTCTGCTACGGCCTCCTCCGCGAGGAGTGGAGCGACCGCGAATGAGCGAGGAACGTGACGTCGACACCACCGTCGTCGAAGGCGAACGAGTCTCACTCCGACCCGTTGAGCGCGACGACGCGGCGTTTATGCAGCGTTCGACGACGGACCCCGACATCCGTATCCCGCTCGGGTCCACCTCGCCGAGCAACGAACACGAGAGCGAGTCGTTCATCGAGGAGTACGTCGAGGGCGACGACGGCATCTCACTCGTCGTCGAGACGGACGAGACACCTATCGGACTCGTCGCCGTGAAGAGTCTGAAGCCTGCCCGTCCGGAACTGGTCTACTGGTTCGTCCCCGAGTACCACCGGCAGGGTTACGGGACGGAGGCGGTCGGCCTCTTCGTCGACTACCTCTTTCGGACCGTCGACTGCCACGGACTCCACGCCCGGGTGTTCGCGTTCAACGAGGGTTCTCAGGGTGTCCTCGAAGGACTCGGCTTCGCCGAAGAAGGCCGATTCAGAGAGGCGAGGTTCGTCGACGGCGCGTACGTCGACGTGTTCCACTTCGGACTGCTGCGGCGGGAGTGGACAGACGCTCGGACGTAAACCGACGTAACCGCCTCTCGACCGTATGTAGAAATTGTTTCTCTATACGTAGTATTAATACTTATGTGTGGGTTTGACAATCGATACGGTAGGTCAACACATGGTATCTGGACGCATTAGCTCGGCGTGGAAGTCGTATCGGTCGGTCGGTATCGTCTACCGTATCGGCGTCGCGTTCGTACTCGGTTCGGTGCTCGGCCTCGTCGTCGGCGACGCTGCAACCATACTTCAACCGGTCGGCGACCTGTTCGTCCGACTGCTGAAGATGCTCATCGTCCCCATCGTCGTCTTCACCTTGTTAATGGGCGTCAGGCAGTTGACGCCGTCGTCGCTGGGCCGGGTCGGCGGACAGGTCGTCGCCCTGTACGCGGCGACGTCAGCGCTCGCCGTCGCCGTCGGTCTTACGGTGGCGAACGTGATTCAGCCTGGGTCGCGCGGACTGGAGAGCCTCCTCGACCAAGCGGAGGCACAGAGTGCCGAAGCGCCGTCGTTCACCGAAGTCGTGCTGAACATCGTCCCGGCGAACCCACTCGGCGCGATGGCCGAGGGGTCGGTGCTGCCGACCATCTTCTTCGTCGTCGTCTTCGGACTTGCCCTCGCGCTCGTTCAAGAAGAGACCGACGACCCGGCCGTCTCCCGCGGCATCGAGACGTTCTTCGACCTCGCGGAGGCCGGTGCCGAGGCGATGTTCAAGGTCGTCTGGGGCGTGATGGAGTTCGGCGTCCTCGGCGTCTTCGCGCTCATGGCGAGCGTCTTCGGCGAGGCGGGCGTCGACGCCATCGTCCCGTTCGCGCTGCTCATCCTGACGATGTTCGTCGCCGCCCTCGTCCACATCGGCGTCGTCTACCTCGGCGGCGTCGTGCTCGGCGTCCTCGGTCGCTCGCCGCTCTCGTTCCTCTCGGGCGCTCGCGACGCGATGGTCACCGCCCTCAGCATCCGGTCGTCGAGCGGGACGCTCCCCGTGACGATGTCCGACGCCGACGACAACCTCGGTGTCGCCGAGCGAATCTACAGTTTCACGCTCCCGCTCGGCGCGACCATCAACATGGACGGGACGGCGATGTACCAGGGCGTCGCGGCCATCTTCGCGGCCAACGTCGTCGGCGTCAACCTCTCGCTGGCCGACCAGTTCGCCGTCGTCTCGGTGGCCGTGCTCGCCAGCGTCGGCACCGCCGGTGTCCCCGGGTCGGGACTCATCATGCTGACGCTCGTGCTCACGCAACTCGGCCTCCCGCTAGAAATCGTCGGCGTCGTCGCCGGTGTCGACCCGATTCTGGACCGACTCCGCACGATGGTCAACGTCACCGGTGACCTCGCGATTACGACGGCCGTCGCGAAGTGGAACGGTGCCGTCGACTTCACCACCGGCGTCTGGGGCGACGGGGTTCGGTCGCCGCTGGCCGACTGACCTCGCTTCTGGCCGTTCCTCGCCGATTACTTCGCGTTCTCGATTTTCTCCAGCGACTCGGGGTTCTCGATACTGCTCATGTCACCGAGGTCTTCACCCTGATACAGCGAGGAGATAGCGCGACGGATAATCTTCCCCGACTGCGTCTTGGGGAACTCGTCGACGAACAGTACCTCACGGGGGCGGAACGGCTTGCCCAACTCCTCACCGACGAGCGCGCGCAGTTCGTCGCGCAACTCGTCGGTCTCGTCGACGCCGTCTTCGAGGACGACGTAGGCGACGACGGCGGTTCCCGTCGTCTCGTCGGGGACGCCGACGGCGGCGGCCTGGTTCACCGACTGGTGTTCGATGAGTGCGCCTTCGACTTCGGCGGGGCCGACCTTCCGCCCGGCCACGTTGAGTGCGTCGTCGGCGCGGCCGTGGAGGAACCAGAAGCCGTCTTCGTCTTTCTGTGCCCAGTCGCCGTGGTCCCACATCGGCGGGTTCTCGAACGTCGACCAGTAGGTGTTCAGATACCGCTCGTCGCCCTCCCAGAGCGATTTGGTCATCGACGGACAGGAGTCGCGGGCGACGAGGAAGCCGCGTTCGTGGGCGTCGGCGACCGATTCGCCGGCCGAGTTCACGATGTCGATGTTCATACCCAGCCCCGGCCCACCGAGCGAGCAGGGTTTCAGTGGCTCTGTGGGCATCGGCATGAGGAAACAGCCGCAGATTTCGGTGCCGCCGGAGATGTTGATGATGGGTGCTTCGCTGCCACCGACGTGCTCGTAGAACCACATCCACGACTCGGGGTCCCACGGTTCGCCCGTCGACCCCAGGAGGCGAAGACTGGAGAGGTCGTGTTTCTCGACCCACTCGTCGTCGTACTTGCGGAGCGCGCGAATCGCCGTCGGAGAGATGCCGAAGGTGGTGAGTTTGTGACGCTCTATCATCTCCCAGAAGCGGTCCGGTTCGGGGTGGTCGGGCGCTCCTTCGTACATGAAGATGGTGCCGCCGAAGGTGTGGTTTCCAATCAGCGTCCACGGCCCCATCATCCACCCGATGTCCGAGACCCAGAAGAAGCGGTCGGAGGGCTTCTGGTCGAAGCCGAAGTGAATCTCTTTGGCCGTCTGCATCTGGACGCCCGCGTGTGTGTGGACGATACCTTTCGGTTTCCCCGTCGTGCCCGAGGAGTACAGCAGCATCGACTCCTGGTCGGAGGGGAGTTCCTTCGTGTCGTAGGCGTCGTCCTGCGGTTCGACGGCGTCGGCCCACCACTCGTCGCGTTCGTCGTGCCACGGCACTTCGGTGTCGCTCTCGTCGTCGCTGGCTCCGAGACGGCCGAACACGACAGTGTGCTCGACGTGTCCCGCTTTCTCGATGGCGTCGTCAGCAGCGCCTTTCAGGAATATCTCGCCGCCGCGACGCTGGAAACCGTCGCCGGTGAAGAGCACGGAACACTCCGAGTCTGCGATTCTGGTTGCAGTCGCGTCGACGCCGAATCCCGAGAAGATAGGGACGGCGACGGCACCGACTTTGAAACAGCCGTAGAGGATGGAGATGACTTCGGGGACCATCGGCATGTACAGCCCCACAGTGTCGCCAGTTTCGATGCCGACGGACTCCAGATAGTTCGCTACCTTGTTGGCCTGTCGGTGGAGTTCGTGGTAGGTGACCTCTCGAACCTCGCCGTCCTCACCCTCCCAGATGCACGCGACCTTATTGCGCGTCTCGCTGTCGACAGCGGCGTGTCTGTCGAGGGTGTTGTGTGCGACGTTGATCTTCCCACCGGGATACCAGTCGGAGAACTGCGGTCCGTCTGAGTCGTCACGGACGGTGTCGTAGTCCTCGTAGAACTCGATGTCGAGGTAGTCGACGAGTTCGTCCCAGAACCACTCGACGCCGCTCTCGTCGACGCCGTCGACGTCCGTACACGTCCGCTCGACGAGTTCGTCGTAGTCCTCGATACCGTACGCCTGCATGAACGCCCAGACGTTCGTCGACTCGACGAATGCCTGGTCCGGTTCGTGTACGACCTCGTCGGTGTCTGGTACCGTCTTCATGGTCGAGGATTTTCCCTCCGCTGTCAAGTAGCTTTCCGCACTATCGTCCGTGTATATCTGACCGAGTGCCGTCCGGCAAACGCTTTTTATCGGCTTGGATGCTACGGAGTCGCATGTACGTCCGTGATGCCAAGAACCGCGACGAGGTCTGGCTACTCGACCACATCGAGGCGATGGGACTCGACGACGCGG
Source organism: Halogranum rubrum (assembly GCF_900114455.1). Classification (GTDB taxonomy): domain Archaea; phylum Halobacteriota; class Halobacteria; order Halobacteriales; family Haloferacaceae; genus Halogranum; species Halogranum rubrum. The sequence goes on from NZ_FOTC01000009.1 coordinate 28,048, forward strand.
CGTTCCGCTCGCGGGATTACGTCATCGCGGTCGACGAGGAGACCAACGAGCGCGCAGGGTTCGGCCGCGTTCGCGTCCACAAGACCGACGACGGCGACATCTGCGAACTAACTGGTATCGGTGTGCTGGATGCATGGCGCGAACAGGGCGTCGGTGCACACGTCGTCGAGCGACTGGTCGACAAAGCCACCGCAGACGGGTTCGAAACGGTGTACTCCATCACCGACCGCCCGAACTATCTCGTCCAGTTCGGCTTCGACCCCGTCGAGTCGACGGACCTCCCCGCGAAACTCCGCGAGCGGTTCGACGAGAAACGCGAATCGGTCGACGAGAGCGTCGTCGCGACGGTGCTCGCCGTCGACAACTTCGAGATGCCGTCGCGACTCAGAGAGGCGTTCAAAGAGGCGACGCCGCACGAGGAGGAACCAGAACCGGTCGAGAGCGCAGAAGACTTCGGTATCGACCCGGACCGAGCGACCTACAAGTACGACACCGGTCGGTAGCGTCGGTTACGTTCGGTCGTCGAGGAAGTCGGTACTGAACACGATCCACGCGAGCACCGAACAGAACAAGACGGGTGGGAGAAGTGCGAACCCCCAGAGCTTCTCCATCCCCATCATGAGAATGATGAGCACGTTGCCGACGCCGATGACGAGGAAGGGCAGGACGGCGAGGGCGGCGCGTTTCCTGTTTCGGTTCGAGGACTCCTGGGGCGGAGTGTCGCGCTCGCTCGCTGACGTAGCCATACTGGGACTCGGGTCTCTGTCGACAAAAACACCCCGTTTGGTGGCTCGGTTTCGAGTCGCACTCACGATTGTTGCTGTAACTGTCCCGCTCCGACCGCATACTGTCGTGCAGTCGGTCCAGTGCTGTCCAGTACTGACCAGGACTGACTTACGGCAGTCGGTATCAGGCGTCGTCGTACCGCGAAGCGAACTCGACGGCGACGAAGAACCCACCCATGACCACGCCGGCGAGGAGCATCCCGTAGAGTGCGACGCTCACTGGTGTCGTCGGCAGGACGAGCGTACTGAACACCTCGAACGTCGGCGACGACTCGGCGCTGTTCGACCCCACGAAGAAGCCGACGACACCGGCGAGGAGGACCACGATACCACCGAGAACGAGGAGGAGACGCCGACCGGTTTGACTGTCTCCATCACGTGGTTCGTGAGCTACGTCGTTCACGCCTCGGAGTCGGGACTGGCCACTATAGACTCTTTCTCTCTCGGGTTCCGTGTCGAGACGTATAAACCGCCGCTGTGTGAACTGTCGCCTATGTCAGACGACCTGATTCAGCAGGCCCGCGACGTCCTCGAACACGCCTACGTCCCGTACTCGGAGTACCGTGTCGGCGCGGCGCTCCGGGCGACAGACGGCACCGTCTTCGTCGGCTGTAACATCGAGAACGCGAACTACAGCAACAGCCTCCACGCCGAGGAAGTCGCCATCGCTGAAGCCGTGAAGCAGGGATACACCGAGTTCGACCGTCTCGCCGTCACCTCCGCCGCCCGCGACGGCGTCACACCCTGCGGGATGTGTCGACAGACGCTCGCGGAGTTCTGCGACGAGGACCTCACCGTCGTCTGTGACGAGGGCGACGACGAGACGACCGAGTACACGCTCGGCGAACTCCTTCCGAACACGATTTCGCTCGGAACACTGGAAGCCGCAAAAGCACAGCGCGACGGCGAGTAACTCGTCGCCTATTCGAGGTGATGGTAGTTCAGTTCGTACCCCTCGTCGAGCGCCGCTTGGACCTCCGGCGACGGGTCGCCGACGCCACGCGTCGACAACTCCATTCCGGTGTCGCCCCGGCGGACGAGCACGTTCTTTCGCCACTCGTCGCTCTTCTCGGGGAAGTCCTCGCGGAAGTGTGCGCCGCGAGACTCCTCTCGCTCCAACGCTCCTCGGAGGATTGCTTCACCGACCGTGAACATGAACGAGAGGTCCACGGCGTACTCGAAAGCGAGACTGGTCCGGTCGCCGTCGACACGGAGGTCGGCAGTCCGTTCGCGAAGGTCCTGTAACCGCTCTAACCCTGCACGGAGTCCCCCCTCGTCGCGAAGGATACCGGCGTGGTCCCACAGCAGTCGACCGAACGTCTCGTGGATTTCTACCGGTGTCACGTCGCCGTCAGACGCCTCCAGTGCTTCGAGCGCCCGGAACTCGCGCTGTGCGAGCGCCCGCATCCCGTCGGGGAGTGTCGGTGTCTCGCTCGTAACCTGTCGAGCGACGTGCTCTCCGACGAGTTTCCCGATGGCGACCGTCTCGGCCAGCGAGTTGCCGCCGAGTCGGTTGGCTCCGTGGACGCCTGCGACTGTCTCGCCGACGGCGTACAGGCCTTCGATTCCGGTCTCACCGGTGTTGAAGTCGATATCGACCCCACCCATCGTGTAGTGAGCCGTCGGCGCGACTTCGACGGGTTCCGTAGCCATGTCGACGCCGAGGCGCTGGAACCGTTCGTACATCCGGGGGAGGCGTTCCTCGATGAACGCACGCTCACGGTGAGAGATGTCGAGGTAGACGCCGCCGTTCGGCGTGCCACGGCCCTCTCGGACCTCTTGGGCGATGGCGCGGGCGACGACGTCACGAGCGTCGAGTTCCATCTGGTCGGGCGAGTACCGCTCCATGAATCGCTCTCCGTCCGCGTTGAACAGACGGCCACCCTCGCCGCGAACTGCCTCGGTGACGAGGCGTCCGCCCCACTCCTCGTCCCAGTCGGGGTTCTGTACCATCCCCGTCGGGTGGAACTGAACGAATTCGGTGTCGAGGAGGTTCGCACCGGCCTCGTAGGCGAGTGCCGGGCCGTCGCCGTTGTTCTCCTCGTCACGCGAGGAGTGACGGTTGTAGAGGGCGCTGAACCCGCCTGCGGCGAGGACGACGTGCTCGGCAGTGAAGACGACGAAGTGACCGTCCGCCATGTCGTAGCCCGCAGCGCCGTAGACCCGCGACCCGTCCGAGAGCAGACGAGTAATCATCACGTTGTCCCGGTAGGGAATCTCCAACTCTTGGGCTTTCCCGACGAGCGTCTCGAGAATCGCCTCGCCCGTTCGGTCGCCGACGAAGCAGGTCCGGCGGAACGACTGTGCGCCGAAGTAACGTTGGTTTATCTTCCCGTCGTCGGTGCGGTCGAACGGCATCCCCCACTCGTCGAGTTCCCGGATGCGGTCGGGCATGTGCTCTGCGACGAGTTCGACCGCGTCGGGGTCGTTGAGGAAGTGTCCCTCGTCGTAGGTGTCCGCGGCGTGGATAGTCCAGTCGTCTTCCTCGTCGAGACTACCGAGTGCGGCGTTGATGCCGCCCGCGGCCCACGTCGTGTGTGCGTCGCCGTGGTCGCGTTTTCCGATGACCAACGGTTCGACGCCGTTCTGTTCGAGCGCGATTGCCGTCCGTGCTCCCGCTGCTCCGGCACCGACGACGAGGACGGGAACGGTCACTTCCTCGTACTCGACGTCGTCGCCATCGTCGACTCCCTGCACCGCCTCTTCGGGTACCGACGGTTCGGTGGGTGTCATTAGTATCCTCAGTATACTCTCGGGGCCAGACTGACTTGAGGGCTTCGCGCGTGTGCGCGCGCGAGGCGCGCAAGAATTTCAAAATGGAAAGAGAACGTCGAACAGTCGAGTTTCTCACGCATCGTCGAAGAGAGCCGACGAGAGGGTAGGCTCCAGTACGAGGCGACAACCCGCCACGTCTGACCTGTACTCACCGAAACACGACGGAGGCCGATGGACAAACACTTTTACACCGTCTTTCGTCCGATTCGGTATCATGGTCGACGACACTGACGACAGCGAAGACCCGAACAAAGGGATGCAGTACCACGTCGAACTCGAAGCAGGCGACGTCGCAAACGCCGTCTTGCTCCCCGGTAACCCCGAGCGACTGGACAAGATTACGCCGTTCTGGGACGACCACGAAGAGGTCGCCTACCACCGCGAGTACCGAACGGCGACCGGAACCTACGAGGGAACACCCATCTCCGTCACCTCGACGGGAATCGGGAGTCCCTCCGCGGCCATCGCGCTCGAAGAACTCGCCCGCGTCGGTGCAGACACCTTCATCCGCGTCGGTTCCTGTGGAGCCATCCAACCCGAGATGGACGTCGGCGACCTCGTCATCTCCTCTGGTGGCGTTCGACAGGAGGGGACGAGCAAGGCCTACGTCCGCGAGGACTACCCCGCCGTCGCCGACCAAGAGGTCGTCTCCGCGCTCGTCGCCGCCGCCGAGCGTCTCGGCTACGACTACCACGTCGGCCTGACGATGAGCGCCGACTCCTTCTACACCGGCCAGGGCCGCCCTGGCTTCGAAGGGTTCCGTGCGATGGGGAGCGAAGACCTCGTGAAGGAACTCCAGGATGCGAACGTCAAGAACATCGAGATGGAGGCGTCCGCTCTTCTCACCATCGCCAACGTCTACGGTCTCCGCGCTGGCGCAGTCTGTTCCGTCTACGCCAACCGCGTCACCGGCGAGTTCCGGACCGAAGGTGAGACGAAGTCGGCCGAGACGGCGAGTCTCGCCGTGAAACTCCTCGCACGCATGGACGAAGTGAAAGCAGAGGCAGGCGTCGACCACTGGCACGCGGGACTCTCGTTGTAACTGTCGTCGTCTCTCGCTGACACCACGACACTCGTTCACACACGAAACGGCTGTTTTCGGCGGTGTGCGGCAACATCTGCCGCGGAGAGACACGTCACTTCCAAAGCTCATTTATCTCAGGCCTTCGGACTGTCGCGTATGACTACGCAGGTCGTCGTCCTCGGTGCAGGCTACGCCGGTGCCGGCGCAGTAAAATCGTTCGAGAACGAAATCGACGACGGTGAGGCCGAACTCACCTGGATTTCGGAACAAGACTACCACCTCGTGCTCCACGAGGTCCATCGAGTCGTCCGGAAGCCGTCCGTCGAATCGAAGATCGCCATCCCGGTCGACGAGATCAAATCGCCCGAGACGAACTTCGTCGAGGGCCACGTCGCGAACGTCGACACCGACGAGCGCGTCGTCGAACTCGACGACGACACGAGCGTCGACTACGACTACCTCCTCGTCGCGCTCGGCAGCGCGACGGCCTTCTACGGTATCGAAGGCCTCGAAGAGTACTCGCTCACCCTGAAGGGTCTCGACGACGCACGCGAGATTCACGAGGAAGTCAAGGCGGCCGCAGAAGCCGGTTCCCGAAGCGAACCCGCCCAGATCATCGTCGGCGGTGCGGGTCTCTCAGGCATCCAGTGCGCTGGCGAAATCGCGGCGTTCCGCGACCAGCATCGCGCACCCATCGACATCAAAATCGTCGAGGGTCTCGACGAAATCTTCCCGGGACAGGACCCCGAAGTGCAGGGCGCACTCCGCAAGCGTCTGCAGGACGCCGACGTCGAAATCCTGACGGGCGACTTCATCTCGAAGGTCGACGAGGAGACCATCTACCTCGGCGGCGGCGAGGACGAAGACCCCGAAGAACTCGACTACGACACCCTCGTCTGGACCGGCGGCATCACCGGCCAAGAGGAAGTCGCCGAAGCCGACGTCGACAAAGACGAGCGTTCGAACCGCATCTTCGCGGACCAGGACTTCCAGACGTCAGACGAGCGCGTCTTCGCCATCGGCGACTCCGCACTCGTCGACCAAGGCGACGACACCATCGCCCCGCCGACGGCACAGGCCGCCTGGCAGGCCGCCGACGTCGCTGGCGAGAACCTCGCGCGTGCCGTCCGCGGCGGTCCGCTGAAGACGTGGACCCACAAGGACAAGGGAACCGTCATCTCTGTCGGTGACAAGGCCGTCGCCCACGACGTGCAGGGCGTCCCCATCAACACCTTCGGCGGCCCGGGCGCGAAAATTCTGAAGAAGGGTATCGCAGCCAAGTGGATTGCCGACGTCTCCTCCGCCAAGCGTGCGTACGACGCTTGGGAGGACATGTAGACGCGACGGACGACCAAAGCAACAGACGCGTTCTGCGGTTCTTCTCTCTCTTTCCTTTCTCACACGCCGATAGCACACTGCTTGCGGTTCGCCGCTCGTCGACGTTTCCTCGCCGTCTCTCGTCTGTCGCTCCCGTCGCCGACTCATTGCGGTCTGTTGCCAGTTCGACCGAGTGCGTCGTCGTTCGTTCAGTTCGGGCTTCCGTAGCCTTCTGCCCACTTCCGAATCTCCCCACCAGTCGTCTCGCTGATGGCACGTGTCGTCCTAAATGCACTCTGATTGATGTCTCTGGCCGCACATATATAGAACGAACTCGAATGCAGTTAGAAGACAGACAGGTTAGTGTGCAGGTTCTTCGGCCGGAGCGACCATATCCTCGATGATGAGGATGAGGGTGTTGCTGGTGTCGTCTTTCCCGTCGAGGACACCTTCGATGACGAGCTTCGAGAGCGGCGTCGGACCGACGGTGACTTTGTCGCCCTCGTGGAAGTCACGGACCGACCCCTGGACGTGAATCTCTGCACGGCACTTCTCGGGGTGGTGGACGCTGGAGAGGTCGATACCTTCGACGTTCGCCTCGGCGACGAGTTCGCCTTCGTGGTACAGCGGCACCGTCGCAGGCTCGTCCATCTCTTGGATGTCGAGTGCCTCGTAGGCGTTGGCGGTCGGTTTGTACCCACCTTTCGGACCGGGGACACCTTCGACCAACTGGAGCGCCTTCAGACTCTGCATCTGGTTCCGAATCGTTCCGGGGTTGCGGTTTACCTCTTCGGCGATATCCTCACCTTTGACCGCGGACTCGGATTCACGATAGAGATTAATCAGGGCCGTCAGAATCTGTTTCTGACTCGGTGTTAGTTCGATTGATGACATACGGTCAACTTCGGGATAGATGTCCTTAAATGCGATGGATAGCCCTGTGAACGTCTGGGTTCCCATCACGTCTCTTTTCGGTGTCACCTCTGTTACATCATCTGGACACACTGGCAGTTCTGATGCATTCCCTCCAACAGAACGACAACACTTTGGCACTCGCACCTGCGGATACGCACATGGACGGAAAACGTGTCCTCGTTACTGGCGGTGCGGGCTTCATCGGGTCGAATCTCGCGAACCACCTTGCGGCCGACAACGACGTCGTCGCCGTCGACGACCTCTATCTCGGAACACCCGAGAACCTCCATGACGACGTCGAGTTCGTCGACGCGAGCGTCGTCGACGACGACCTCCCGACCGACGTCGACGTCGTGTTCCATCTCGCGGCGCTCTCGTCGTACAAGATGCACGAAGAAGACCCGACGACGGGCGCTCGCGTCAACATCGAAGGGTTCGTCAACACCGTCGACCAGGCCCGTCAAGACGGCTGTGACACCGTCGTCTACGCCTCCACGTCCTCCATCTACGGCAGTCGAACCGACCCTTCCCCCGAAGATATGGCCGTCGAAGCCCGGACGGGCTACGAAGCGTCGAAACTCGCCCGCGAGCGCTACGCCGAGTACTTCCACAACCACTACGAGATGAACCTCGCCGGGATGCGCTTTTTCTCCGTCTATCAGGGCTTCGGCGGCAACGAAGCACACAAAGGCGAGTTCGCCAACACCGTCGCCCAGTTCGCCGAGCAGATTGCGAACGGCGAGTCGCCGGAACTGTTCGGTGACGGGTCGCAGACGCGCGACTTCACCCACGTCGACGACATCGTCCGCGGCCTCGAACTCGCCGCCGAAAACGAGTTGAACGGCGTCTACAACCTCGGAACCGGCGAGAGCTACGACTTCAACACGATGGTCGAGATGATAAACGACGTTCTCGGCACCGACGTCGAACCCGTCTACATCGAGAACCCCTTCGACATCTACGTCCACGACACGATGGCGGACATCGGCAAGATCAAAGCCGAGACCGGATGGGAACCGCAGATTAGCTTCGAAGAAGGCGTCGAGCGCGTCTGCGCGCCTTACAAGTGACGCGGTCGGCGGGTAGGTAGTCCGACCGACTCCAGTAGTTCGTTCTCTCGTCGCTCGTCGACTCGCTCGTTTCGCGTCGAACTCGTCGTCTGGACGTCGTTGAACTGGATGCTGACGTCTACATCTCGCTTCGTCTCGTCGACGATGCGCTGTTTGAACACGTCCGCGAGGCCGGGATACGGTTCGTCTGCGGGGCGGTTCAGCACGATAGTTACCTCCGGCGTCTCGCCGACGTGTCGGGCGAGTTGCACCTCCGTCTGGACGCTCGTCAGTTCTAGGTCCTCGTACTGGTCGTTCTGCATGACGTCTTCGACGGCGGTGTTGACACCGTTGGTGAACGACACTTCGGCGGCGACGAGGCCACCGGCGACGACGAACGTCGAGACGAGCACCGTGAGACCGATGATAGTGGGTGCGTACCGACGAAGGGTCTGTCTCGTCCCACTGATAGCGTCTTCGTCCCAGTCGATGGGTCGGTAGCCGAAGTACCAGAGTACGACGAACCCCGCGAGGTTCACCGCCACGGCGTTGACGACGAGTAAGACGAGTGCGCCGAGCGCGACGCTCGGGAGTCCCCAGGCGAGGCCGATACCGACGGCGGCGGCCGCCGGGATGAGGGCGGCCGCAATCATGACGCCGACGAGCGAGACGGGCAGCGCCGTCGCGAGGCCGAACGCCCCCGCCGCACCGGCACAGAACGCGACGGTAATCGACAACAGACCGGGTGAGATACGCTTGCTTATCTGGCCGACCGTCGAGACGTCGAGAACCGACGTGACGATTTGGCCGTGTTTGAGCGAGAGACCGAAGGCGAACGCGCCGACGATAGCGAGGCCGAGTCCGACGAACTGGTCGCGAAAGCCGAGCCAAATCATCCGTCTGTCGTCGAGCGCCATCCCGACGCTCGCGATGAGCGCCGACCCGACCTGTGGAGCGATGACCATCGCCCCGACGACGACGGCCGGAGCGTCCAACAGGAGACCGGCGGCGGCGACGATGGCGCTGAACACCGTCATCGCGTAGTAGGTGAACGCCGTCCGGTGCATGTCGAGTGCTTTCGCCCGAATCTCTTCCGGGGCGACGGAGTCGTCTTCTTCCACCCCCGCGACGAAGCGCTCTTCGAGTTCGTGGTAGTTCTGTGTCTTCGCCGTCTCGGCACTCGAGATGATGGTGTACTCGCGGTCGTCGATGCCAGCGTCGCGGAGTTGGTTCATGACGTACTCGACGGCCTGTGTGGGAAGTGGAAATTCGACGAGTACGGTGTCCCGGCGTTCTGTCGCCTCCTTCGTTACGATGTGATCGATGTTCTCTCCTTCCAACACGTCGAGTGCTGAATCCAGAGAGTCTTCAGAGACGAGCAGTTTAATCAACCGCATTACAACTCTCTGATACGGCGGATTGGCTTGGTTGTGGCGGATTCCGTCCCCCGCTTCCGTCTCGGCCCGAACCTTGATGACTCGGCTTAGTGACCTATTCGACGTGCGACTCGTCCAGACGAGAGTAACTGACACGAACCGGCGGGCGATTCTCGACGCGCTCGACGACGTCGACGCGGAGTACGCCGTCGTCGACGAGGCGAGCGAACTCAACACGACGCTCGTGCAGATTCCCGTCCCCGACGGTGCCGAAGAACCGCTGTTGGACTACCTCACCGACGCCGGTCTCCCCGACGACGCCTTTACCCTCGTGACGGACACGACGGCACGACGAGAGGTGAACCAACAGTTGGCCGAGCGCTTCGTCGAAGGGCCGAGCGGGGCGTTCGGTATCTCACACCCCGAAATCAGAGAACGAGCGCTCGACTTACAACCGAACCGGCCGACGTACATCGCTCTCGCCGCACTGAGTGCAATCGTGGCCGTCTCGGGTCTGCTCTTGGACTCCGCAATCGTCATCGTCGGGGCGATGGTCATCGCCCCCTTCGCCGGGTCGTCGCTCTCTGCGAGCGTCGGCGCGGTCATCGACGACAGAGAGATGCTCGTCGAGAGCGTCAACTCACAACTACTCGGTCTCGGTGTCGGTTTCCTCGGTGCACTCGCCGTGACGTTCGCGGTCAAGCAGACGTCGTTCGTCCCCTCAGGTATCGCTATCACCCGCAGCGAACAGGTCGGACTCTTTCTCACACCGAACTTGCTCGCGTTGACCATCGCGCTCTGTGCCGGTGCAGCGGGTGCACTCGCGTTGGCGACGGACCTTCCCGTCTCTATCGCCGGTGTCGCCATCGCGGCGGCTATCGTCCCCTCCGTCGCCACCGCCGCCATCGGTGTCGTGTGGGGTGACGTTCTCATCACACTCGGCGCAGTCGTCTTGCTCGCGATGAACATCGTCTTCATCAACCTCGCCGCCTACGTCGGCCTCGTTGGTCTCGGCTATCGGTCGTCGCTCGTGACCGACACGTGGACCGACGTCGGATTCAGTCTCCGAACGGGTGCGTACGCGGTCCTCGTGCTCCTGTTCGTCGTCGTCGTCGTCGCGACGTCGCTGGCGACGGCGCAGTACATCGTCTTCGAGCATCAGGTCAAACAGGACGTCGAAACCGTCGTCGCCACCTCCCAGTACGACGAGTTGGAACTGGTGAGCGTGCAAGCGGAGTACAACGACGTGAACGTCTTCGACCGCGCCGAGTCGGTGACGGTCACCGTCACGCAGTCCTCGGGAACCGACTATCCGTTCTTGGCCGAGACACTCGAACGCCGTATCAGTCAGACCACCGGCCACGACGTGTCGGTGAGCGTCAGGTTCATGGAGTACCAGACGGCGAATCAGGAGACACAAGCGTCGGAATCGGACCTGCACTCCTCAGCGCTTCGGTCGGGGGCCGGGTCGCTCGGTGCGTTCGGTGCGTTCGCTCGTCCGCTCTCCGCTCGATAGCGTCACTTCTTCGACGAGACGAAGCGCACGAGCGACGACGGCTTGCACCAGAAACGGGATACTCGCGATAGCGACAGTCATCCCGGCGTAGGTGAGAATGGCGGTTCGGATGCCACTGTGCATGACGAACCCGACGTAGCCGAACAACGCCATCGACGCGCCGAACGCGACGAGCGAGGCGGCTACCTGTGGTGGACGTAACTGCCGGAGTTCGTACTCGGAGGGACTGTCGACGACACGGCCGGTCACCACGACGCCGACGACCCACACGAGAAACCGGCGAGGAACCGAACTCTTGTGGGGATTTACTGCCATGGTAACTGGTAGTGTGAGTCACACAAAAACCTGACTGCGACGCGGATTCTCGTTCGTCTCGTTCAACCACATGCGCTAAGTGGCGACCGGTTCCAGATGGGACCATGACACGAACCGCTCGACTCATCGGTGCACCGACCGACTACGGTGCGAACCGACGTGGTGTCGACATGGGTCCGTCTGCGATTCGCTACGCAGGCCTCGCAGCGCAGTTGGCGAAGGCCGGAATCGACGTCGAAGACGCCGGTGACCTCAACGTCCCACTGGCAGACGAACGGGCACAGGACGACAGCGTCGAACTCGGCGACGGACAGGCCAGATTCATCGACGAAGTCGAGGAGGTCAGCACCCTCCTCGCCGACGAAGTCGCTTCGGCACTCCGAGACGGCTCGACGCCCGTCGCACTCGGCGGCGACCACTCCATCGCCATCGGGTCCGTCCGTGGCTCCGCCCGCGACGCCGACATCGGCGTCGTCTGGTTCGACGCACACGGCGACTTCAACACGCCGAGTACGTCGCCATCGGGGAACGTCCACGGGATGCCGCTCGCGGCCGCTCTCGGCATCGGCGACTTCGAGGGCGTCGAGTGGGCCAACGCTCGCGGCCTGAACCCGGAGAACGTCGTCCTCGTCGGTCTGCGTGACCTCGACGAGACCGAAAAGCGGGTCATCCGCGAGTCCGACGTGACGGCCTACACGATGTCTGACATCGACGAGCGCGGTATCACGCCCGTCGTCGAAGACGCACTCGCCGTCGCCGGTGAGGACACCGACGGCGTCCACGTCAGTCTGGACCTCGACTGGCTGGACCCCAAGGAGGCACCTGGCGTCGGGACACCTGTCCGCGGCGGTGTCTCCTACCGCGAGGCGCACGCCGCCTTAGAGATGGTCGCGACGTCGGGTGTCCTTCGGTCACTGGAACTCGTCGAGGTGAACCCGATTCTCGACCAGCACAACGAAACCGCAGAGTTGGCGACGGAACTCGCGGCGAGTGCGCTCGGCAAACGGATTCTCTGAATCGCTCGTCTGCGACCTGCCGGTCGGCACTCTCACGACCGAGACGCAGATACCGACGCTTATCTCGACCGAACCACTTCCCTCTCTATGGACAGCGGCATCCACGTCCAACTCGCAGTCGAGGGCGTCTCCAGTTGCCCCGTCACGTCGGTGAGCGAAACAGTCGACGTAGAGTCGATAACCACCAGTCGACAGACGGCGTCCGGCGAGCAGACGGTCGTCGGCGAGTTCACCGTGTCGGAGACGGGAGACGCCGACGGCGACGCCGCTCGCGACGTCGCGGACCGTGTCTTTTCGGACGGCGCCGAGTCGGTCTATCGATACACGACCGACGGGGACGAGTGTCCCTGCGGCCGCGTGCCGACGCACGGTTGTCCCGTTCGAGACGTCTCCGCGGAGTCGGGAACGGTCGTCCTCTCCTTTATCGCTCCCGGCGTCGAGACGCTCCGAGCAGTCGTCACCGACCTCCGGTCGTGCTGTGAATCCGTCCGCGTTCGGCGACTGACTCACTCGACGGCCGACGACCAGCAGTCACTCCTCGTCGTCGACCGAACTGCCTTCACCGACCGGCAGTACGAGGTACTTCAGACTGCCCACGAGATGGGTTACTTCGCCCAGCCAAAGGAGTCGTCCTCCACCGACGTCGCCGCCCGCCTCGGCATCTCGGTGCCGACGTTCAGCGAGCATCTCGCCGTCAGTCAGCGAAAACTCATGGACCAACTACTCGACGTCTGAGCCACCACCGTGTCGACTGTCGCTGCCCACGCTATCGCTTAAATAAACCCCGCTGTACTAGTGACAGTCGCTATGTGGCTTCTCGCCCGATATCGAAGTACATCGATGTCACAGTCTCTGTATCACGAAATCGGTGGACAGGAAGCGGTCGAAGCCGTCGTCGACGACTTCTATGACCGCGTGCTCTCGGACGACCAACTCGCCGGGTTCTTCGAGGACTACGACATGGCCCAACTCCGGGCGCATCAGGTACAGTTCATCAGTGCCGTCGCCGGCGGTCCGGTCGACTACTCGGGCCGCGACATGCGCGAGGCCCACGCCCACCTCGACATCGGCGAGGACGACTTCGACCTCGTCGCCACGTACCTGGAACGGGCACTTCGAACGAACGGTGTCGCCGACGAGAACGTCGACGCCATCATGGCCGAGGTAGCCGCGTTGAAAGCACCGATTGTCGCCGAATAAGCGACGGTCGATTAGACGTTTCGACGCGACGTTCGGCGGTACAGTGCCGAGAAAATATGAATCTATCCGAGTATATTTGTCGAATCTCTGATATCAATTGATGTGTGTTGCAGGTGTACTCTCTCGGATGCTCTCCAGAAGCACAGACTACATCCACGGTAGTTACAGAGCGGACCGAAAGCGGGCGAAGCCGAACTCTCGCCGATTCGATTGGAGTCGCGTATGAATACGTCGCTCTTCGGCGAGCGTGGTCTCTCGCTGACCGTCGTCGACGGTCGACTCGGCGAGATTCTACTCGTCGTGGCGATAGCCGCGGTCAGCGTCTCTATCGTGACGACACGGGTGTTCAGTCGGTGGCTCCCACCGAACGACGCGAAACACTGGCTGCTCCGGGCGCGGTACTTCGCCGGTTGGGCTGTTCCTGCATCCGAGGGAGCGGGACAGTTCGCCACACACCCCGTCGCGATTATGTCGCTCGCACTCCTGTTGTTGCTACTGGGGTCTGCGGTCTTGGCTGCAAAAGTGTGGGCGATTACGGCGTTTCTCTGGACCACGTTGGCCGTGTTCGTCACCGCTCGTGAGTTGTTCTCGCCCCGAGTCGCCGTTCTCGCGTTCGCGTTCGTCAGTCTCGGGCAGTCGCTGTTCTTCGACCTGCTCTCGTTCGGCGGGATTCCACAACTCATCTCGGTCGGCTTCTTGACGCTCTGTGTCGGCGCACTTGTCCGTGCACGACGAACGGGCTACCGTGCCGACCGAATCGTGTTCGCGCTCCTGTTACTGCTCGGATTGCTGGCGCATCCACCTAGTTCACCAGTCTACCCTGCCACGCTCGGTGCAGTCGCAGTCGGACTCGCGGTAGTCAGCTCACAGCGTCGTCCTGTCGTCGAGACAGTCGTCGACGCAGCGATTCCCTCGCTGTTGTTTCTCGGTTATCTGGCGAGCCAGTGGAACATCTTCTCACTGTACACCTCGACGGTCGGCGGCCACGATTTCGGTGTCTTACTGTACAAACTCTCTCGTGACCCGGTACTCGAAGTGATGGGACTCGCCCTCTTGGCCTTCTTCCCACTCGTCGTGTACGTACTGTTCCTCCAGGGAACGGTCGACGGCGTGTTCGACCCCCTCGACCAGTACCGAAACGACACGTCTCCGCGAGCGTTCGAACTCACTGGTGGGGCCGTCGGAGTGGTGGTTCTCGGCTGGCTCCTCGGTCCGCTGACGATGGCCGCCGTCGTATCGAGCCTTCCGAACGTGAGTACGGAACTGGCGCGCGTCTCGTTCTTCCTCGCCCCACCGATTGCCATCGGGACTGCCGTCACCGTCGGTGTCGCCGCGTGGACCGTGAGTCGGTTCGTGGGCGGCAACGAATCGAACGACCGTGCCCGACGAATCGTCGCCGTCGTCCTCGCACTCGTCGTCCTCGTTCCCGGCGCTTACTGGTCGAGTGGGTACTACGAGAGCGCACAGGACTACTACTCGGTGAAGAACGACGACTCCTTGCGAAGCGTCGTCGGATGGCTCGACCAGCAACAGCCGTTCTCGGGGACGGTCGCTGGCCCGTTCTACGTCGTCTCGTGGACGAAAGCGCTGACCGGTCAGAGTGGCCTCACGGCGACACCAGCGGGTGGCTCGTATCGCCCGGACGAGCGCCGAGAGTCGGCGGCGTTCCAGACGCTCGAAGACCTCCGCTGGGAGGGCGCGACACCCGCGAACCTCGACGCCGCGAGAGACGTCATCCGAGCGTACGACGTCCGATACATCGTCGTCCCGAACAACTGGCGGCAGACCCGATTCGACTCGCTCGGGACGGTCGTGTACACGACCGACGACCTCGTGGTCATCGAAGTCGATCCCACGATTCGGAACACCGCGTCGTCGGGAGGTGACGCATAGTGGCGCGTAGCCGTGTCGGGCAGACGCTCGAACGAGCGACGACGGTACGACACGTCTTCGGTCGGTGGCCACCCCACTGGCAGTTCGTCACTGTCACACTTCTCGGATGTGCCACGTTCCTCTTGCTCGGAGCGGTAGTCACGACTGCGAGGATTGTCGTCGCCGGCGACCCAGTCTCGATTGCGGCCGTCGCTCTCGGATGGGTCGTCGCACTCTGGGTCGTGTCGTCTCCGACAGGTGAACCGAGTTCCTTCGACGAGTGGACGGTGTCGCGCGACGACGCCTCGGTCGTTCGACTCCTCGTCGTGTTCGTCGTCCTCCTCCTCGTTCTCCCGGTCGGCGTCAATGCTCTGACCGGCGACGTTCGTCCGTCCGCAGAGACTGCACCACCGACCGAGAACATCACGTTCTACACCGTTCAGGGCAACGAACAGGGCAGCAAGACGGCCGGTGTGTTCGCTATCGACACCGAATCGAAGGCACTCGTCTGGGAGCACACGTCGTTTCACACCAAGTACTTCGACGTCGACCCGCTCGACAACGAGACGATTCTCTTCACGGTCAAGCGAAACGCCGACCGCTTCGAGAGCGGCTACTCGTGGCAAGCGGTGGTGTTGAACTGGCGGACCGGCGAAATCGTCGACACGTTCTTGGTGCCACCCGACACCCACGACGTGGACTACCTCGGTGACGGCCAGTACGTCGTCGCCAACAAACTCCAGAAACGACTCCAAGACCCGTGGCGCGCCGTCCTTCGAGCGAACGACTGGAGCGGTCAGAACCGTTCGGTTATCGGCCACCAAATCTACATCTACGACGCCAACACCGACGAAATCGTCTGGTCGTACTACTTCGACGACCATTTCCCCCCGACGGACGGCGACGGTATCGACAACGACTACACGCATCTGAACGACGTCGACTCGGTTCGGAACGGCAGCGCGTTTCTCGTCAGCCCCCGCGAGTTCGACCGCGTCTTGCTCATCAACCGCTCGACGAAGGAGGTCGAGTGGGCTGTCGGTGAAGAGGACAACTACGACATCCTCCACGAGCAACACAACCCCGTCCTGCTCTCGGAAGACCCGCCGACGGTCCTCATCGCCGACAGTGAGAACGACCGCATCGTCGAGTACACGAAACGGGGCGACGACTGGCTTCTCTCGTGGGAGTACCACGGTGACCTCGCGTGGCCACGAGACGCCGACCGACTTCCGAACGGAAACACGCTCATCGCGGACAGCGGTGGCGGTCGGTTGGTCGAAGTCTCTCCCGAAGGCGAGGTAGTCTGGGAACACGACGTCGGCTTCAGCGTCTACGACGTCGAACGGTTGGAGTACGGCGACGAATCAGCAGGGCCACCGATGCACACGCTCACCGACGGGGTCAGCGTCGGCGACGACGGGGCTTCGAACGCCGGCATCGGCGACCAACTCTACGACCAGTGGACCGATTACTACCAACTCGCTCGGTGGGTGATGCCACAGTGGGTGACGTCGCGTGATTTCTTCCTCCTGCACGTCGCCGTCGTCGTCGTACTCGGGTGGCTCCGATTCGAGTGGCGAGTGAGACGGACGCGACCGCTGTCGACGTAGCTCCGGTCTCACCGGACCACTGTAAAAGAGTTCGCCGGGTCGCCGAGTCACCGAGACGGGAGCGGACTATTCGGCTGGCTGTTCCAGTTCGCCCGCGTCTTCTTTCTCGTCTTCTTCCGGACTCACGCGTGCGGCCGGAACCACGTCGACGGCGGCGACGTGGTCGCCGTCGTCTAAGTCCATCACGATGACGCCCATCGTGTTACGGCCGACGGTCGAAATCTCGTCGACGCGAGTGCGCATGATCTGACCGCTCTCGCTCATGGCGACGAGGTGGTCGCCGGGAGCGACTGTCTCGATAGCACAGGTCGGCCCGTTGCGCTTGACGGTCTTGATGTCGATGAGACCCTTCCCGTTACGCGACTGGGTTCGGTAGTCGTCGATGTCGGTCCGCTTGCCGTAGCCGTTCTTCGTGACGGTGAGCAGCCACTGGTGGTGGTCGCCGACCGCACCGACACCGGCCACCTTGTCGTCGCCGGTGAGTTGGATACCGCGGACACCGCGTGCGGTTCGGCCCATCGCACGGGCTTCGTTCTCGTCGAATCGGATGCTCATCCCGTCTTCGGTGGCGATGACGATGTCGCGGTCACCGTCGGTGACTTCGACGTCGACGAGCGCGTCGCCGTCTTCGAGACGGATGGCGCGAATCCCCGTCGAGAGGATGTTCGAGAAGTCGTCGACGGCCGTCCGCTTGATGTAGCCGTCGCGGGTGACCATCGTGAAGAACTCGTCTTCGTCCATCTCGTCGGTGTTGACGACGGCCTCTATCTCCTCGCCGTCGTCGAGGTCGATGACGTTCACCGCCGACTTCCCCCGAGCAGTTCGGGACATCTCCGGAATCTCGTAGGTCTTCAACTGGTAGACCTGCCCGTGGTTGGTGAAACAGAGGAGGTAGTCGTGGGTGTTCGCGTAGAACACCGACGACACGCTGTCTCCCTCTTTCAGGTCCGTGCCGATGACTCCCTTCCCGCCGCGGTTCTGTGCGCGGAAGGTCGTCGCGGGCATCCGCTTGATGTAGTCGTCCTCGGTGACGACGACGACGACGTCCTCCTGCGGGATGAGTTCCTCGCGGGTAATCGAGCCAGTGTCCTCGATGATGCTCGTGCGTCGGTCGTCGGCGTACTCGTCTCTGATGTCGCCGAGTTCGTCTTTGATGACGCCGAGCAGTTCGCTCTCGTTGTCGAGAATCTCGTTCAGACGTTCGATGGTCGCCTGCACCTCTTCGTACTCGTCTTCGATGGCTTCGGCCTCCAGCGAGGTGAGCGAACCGAGCTGCATCGAGACGATGTGGTCTACCTGCGCCTCCGAGAAGTCGTAGGCCTCCATCAGCGCGACCTTCGCGTCGTCTCGGCTCTCGGAGTCGCGGATGCGGTCGACGACGTCGTCGACGTTCTCCAGCGCCGTCAACCGACCTTCGAGGATGTGTGCGCGGTCCTCGGCTTCCGCGAGGTCGTACTCGCTACGACGACGCACGACTTCGCGTCGGTGTTCGAGATACTCGTAGAGCGTCTCTTTGAGGTCGAGTACCTTCGGTTGGCCGTCGACCAGCGCGAGGTTGATGACGCCGAAGGTGGATTCGAGATGGCTGTCGAGCAGTTGGTTCTTGACGATGTCTGCGCTCGCCCCGCGCTTGAGGTCGATGACGACCCGAATCCCGTCGCGGTCGGACTCGTCACGCAGGTCACGAATCCCTTCGAGTTTACCGTCGTTGACGTCGTCCGCGATGTTCTTGATGAGTCGCGCCTTGTTCTCCTGGAACGGGAGTTCGGTGACGACGATGCGCTCGTCGTTTCCGTTCGAGTCCCGTTCGACGTCGATTTCGGCGCGGACGCGAACCCGTCCACGACCGGTCTTGTACGCCTGGTGGATGGCGTTTCGGCCGACGATGTTCGCCCCCGTCGGGAAGTCTGGCCCCTTGACGTACTCCATCAGGTCTTCGATGGTACAGTCGGGGTTGTCGATGAGGTGAACCGTCGCGTCGATGACCTCGCCGAGGTTGTGCGGCGGGATGTTCGTCGACATCCCGACGGCGATGCCCGAAGAGCCGTTGACGAGCAGGTTCGGGAACGCCGAGGGGAGCACGTCTGGCTCTTGCAGACGGTCGTCGTAGTTCGACTTGAAGTCGACCGTGTCCTTGTCGATGTCGGCGAGGAGTTCCTCGGCGATGGGCGACATCCGAGCCTCCGTATACCGCATGGCGGCCGGTGGGTCGCCGTCGACAGAGCCGAAGTTCCCCTGTCCGTCGACGAGGGGGTTCCGCATCGAGAAGTCCTGTGCCATCCGCGCGAGTGCGTCGTAGATGGCCGAGTCACCGTGCGGATGGAAGTCACCCATCGTCTCGCCGACGATGGAGGAGGACTTCCGGTGGGCGGAGCGAGCGGTGACGCCCGCTTCGTTCATCGCGTAGAGGATACGCCGGTGGACCGGCTTGAGGCCGTCGCGGACGTCCGGGAGGGCACGTCCGGCGATGACGCTCATCGCGTAGTCGATGTACGACTGCTCCATCTCGTCTTCGATGCGTGCAGTCGTGACCTGTGCCGCCGGTACGTCTTCGTCGTCTGGATTCGGAATCTCTGAACTCATGTAGATGTAGACTTAGATGTCGACCCACTCGGCGTCTTTCGCGTGGTCCTTGATGAACTGCTTGCGCGGTTCGACCGCATCGCCCATCAGGACGTTGAACATGCGGTCTGCGGCCGCGGCGTCCTCGATGGTAATCTGCTTGAGGATGCGGTTCTCGGGGTCCATCGTGGTCTCCCACAGCTGTTCGGGGTTCATCTCGCCGAGACCCTTGAACCGCTGGACCTGCGTCGGGTTGCCGTTACATTTCTCTTCGATGATGCGTTCGCGTTCCGCCTCGGTCATCGCGTCGTAGGTCTCGCCACGGTAGCGGACGCGGTAGAGCGGCGGTTGGGCCGCGTAGACGTATCCGGCCTCAATGAGCGGCTTCATGTGCCGATAGAGCAGGGTGAGAAGCAACGTCCGGATGTGTGCGCCGTCGACGTCGGCGTCCGTCATCATGATTATCTTCTGGTAGCGCGCCTTCTCGATGTCGAACTCTTCGCCGATACCGGCTCCGATGGCCGTGATGAGCGCCCTGACCTCGTTGTTCTCTAAGACCCGGTCCAGCCGGTTCTTCTCGACGTTGAGGATCTTCCCTTTGAGGGGGAGAATAGCTTGGTTCTTCCGGTCACGCCCCTGCTTGGCGCTGCCACCGGCGGAGTCACCCTCGACGATGAACAGTTCGGCCTCCTCGGGTTTGCGGGTCTGACAGTCGGCGAGTTTGCCTGGCAGCGACGAGGACTCCAGTGCCGACTTGCGGCGTGTGAGTTCCTCTGCCTTCTTGGCCGCCTGTCGTGCCTTCGCGGCTTCGACGGCCTTCATGATGACAGACTGCGCCGTCGCGGGGTTCTCCTCGAAGTACGTCTTGAGTCCGTTGTGGACGGCACTCTCGACGATGCCACGAACCTCCGAGTTGCCGAGTTTCGTCTTGGTCTGTCCCTCGAACTGCGGGTCGGGGTGTTTGACCGAGATGACGGCGGTGAGACCCTCGCGAACGTCCTCGCCTTTCAGGTTGTTGTCGAGGTCGGTCAGCATGTCGTTCGACGAGGCGTAGTCGTTGACGACGCGCGTGAGCGCCGTCTTGAACCCCGTCAGGTGGGTGCCACCCTCGCGAGTGTTGATGTTGTTCGCGAAGGAGTGAATCGACCCCTGTAGCTCGTCTGTCGCCTGCATGGCGACTTCGACTTGGATGTTGTCCTGCTCGTCTTCGAAGTAGACGACGTCGGCGTGCAGCGGCGTCTTCGTCTCGTTGAGGTACTCGACGAACTCCTTGATACCACCGTCGTAGCGGAAGATTTCGGAAATCGGCTCGCCGTCGTCGTCGGTGTCACGCTCGTCGGTGAGCGTAATCTCGACGCCGGAGTTGAGGAAGGCGAGTTCGCGAAGACGGTTCGCGAGCGTCGAGTAGTTGTACTCGGTCTCCTCGAAGATGTCGTCGTCGGGCCAAAAGCGAATCTTGGTTCCCGTCTCCTCGTCGGGGCGCATCTCACGAACTTCCTCGAAGGCGTCGACCTGCGGTTCGCCGCGTTCGAAGCGGTGTGTCCAGACAGAGCCGTCACGTTTGACTTCGACTTCGAGCGTCGTCGAGAGCGCGTTGACGACGGAGACGCCGACGCCGTGGAGTCCGCCGGAGACTTGGTAGGATTTGTTGTCGAACTTTCCGCCCGCGTGGAGCACGGTCATGATGACCTCGACTGCGGGGCGACCGTACTGTTCGTGGGTGTCCACGGGAATACCGCGTCCGTCGTCTTCGACGGAGACGGAGTCGTCCTCGTGGATGGTCACGTCGATGTTGTCGCAGTACCCCGCGAGTGCTTCGTCGATAGAGTTGTCGACGACCTCGTAGACGAGATGATGAAGCCCACGAGCGTCCGTGGACCCGATGTACATCGCCGGACGTTTTCGCACAGCCTCCAAGCCTTCGAGGACCTGGATTTGGCCGGCACTGTACTCATTTTCGTGTGACATAGAACTTGACTCCACGTAGGGCAGACCCCACCTTAAACCCTCGCACGCGGGCACGCGCGTTGGACGATATAGTACGGCTCCTACTCCGTGGTACCTCCTCGCTATCTGTCACGAGACCCACGAGAACGTGTCACAAGAACGTCGCCGTCCGGGCGTTTCACTTTCACCGCGCTGACCGAGAGGTTTTATGGGTCCGTCGGGTAAGTTCCCAACGAATGACCTCGTTCCAGTCGACACTCGGCGAGGATTCTGGGATCGCCGACGAGCTGGCGCAGAACCAGCGGGAGATCTCAATCGCCGAGTTCTTCGAAAAGAACAAGCACATGCTCGGGTTCGACTCCGGGGCCCGAGGGCTTGTAACCGCCGTAAAAGAGGCGGTCGACAACGCGCTCGACGCGACGGAGGAAGCCGGTCTCGCACCCGACATCTACGTCGAAATCGCCGAAGCCGGTGACTACTACAAACTCATCGTCGAAGACAACGGGCCGGGAATCACCAAGGCGCAACTGCCCAAGGTGTTCGGGAAGCTACTCTACGGCTCTCGGTTCCACGCTCGCGAGCAGTCACGCGGGCAGCAAGGTATCGGTATCTCCGCCGCCGTCCTCTACTCGCAACTCACCAGCGGGAAAGCCGCGAAGATTACGAGTCGAACACAGGGTAGCGCAGACGCCCAGTACTTCGAGCTCATCATCGACACGGACACCAACGAGCCCGAAATCAAGGAAGCCCGCGAAACCTCGTGGGACCGCTCGCACGGCACCCGTATCGAACTGGAGATGGAGGCGAACATGCGCGCTCGCCAACAGCTCCACGACTACATCAAACACACTGCCGTCGTCAACCCGCACGCACGCCTCGAACTTCGCGAACCAGGACTAGAGGAACCGCTGAAGTTCGAACGGGCGACGGACCAGTTGCCTGCAGAGACCGAGGAGATTCGTCCGCACCCGCACGGTGTCGAACTGGGGACGCTCATCAAGATGCTGCAGGCGACCGAGTCGTACTCGGTCTCCGGCTTCCTCCAAGAGGAGTTCACCAGAGTCGGCAAGAAGACGGCCGACAAGGTCGTCGACAGCTTCCGTGACCGCCACTTCGGCCGCGAGATGGGCTGGTCTGCTCCGGACGCCCACGAGGACGCGGACCTCCGGGCCGCTATCGTCGACGCCGTCTCCGGGAAGGGCGCAGATGCGACGGATGCCTTCGCCGACACGGTCGTCGACGTGCTCCAGAATCGTGAGCGAACGACCCACCACGAACTCCGCGACATCGTCGACAACGCGGCGGCGGCCGCCGCAGAAGACTTCGACAAGACGTTCGGTGAGACGGTCAAAGAGAACGCCGTCGAAGCCGCCTGGGCCGTCCTCGCCGGCTACGACGAAGAGAGCGAGACGGACCGACTCACCGCCGACGTCTACGCGCTCGTCGACGGCGCGACGAGTACCCGGAAAGACGACGCGACAGTCACCGCACTCGCCGAGCGCCTCGCCCGCAAGTTCGGGACGGCGGACGACTACCGCCACCGCACGACCTTCAAGCAACTCCGGACCTACGTCGACGACGCGGCCAATGCGACGGTCGAGTACGACGACGCCACCGTCGGCGACACCGCCCGCGAGAACGTCACCGAGGCGTTCTGGTCGGTCATGCAGACGGTCCCCGACGAGGTGCCGAAGGTGAACGACGTCGCCGACGACCGCGACATCTCGTCACAGCTTTTGGAGGCGATGCGCGAGACGGACATCCTCGCGCCGCCGACGAACTGTCTCTCGCCCATCTCCGCCGAACTCGTCGAAGCGGGTCTCCGCAAGGAGTTCGACGCCGACTTCTACGCGGCGGCGACGCGCGACGCCGAGGTCCACGGCGGCGACCCGTTCATCGTCGAAGCCGGTATCGCCTACGGCGGCGACCTGAAAGCCGAAGGAAGCGTCGACCTGCTTCGCTTCGCGAACCGCGTTCCACTCGTCTACCAGCGCGGCGCGTGTGCGACGACTGACGTAGTCAAGCGCATCGGCTGGCGGAACTACGGACTCGACCAACCCGGCGGCAGCGGGATGCCGAACGGCCCCGCCGTCATCATGATTCACGTCGCCTCGACGAACGTGCCTTTCACCAGCGAGTCGAAGGACGCACTCGCGAACATTCCGGCCATCGAAGACGAGATAGAACTCGCGATTCGAGAGGCGGCCCGCGAGTTGAAGTCCTACCTCAACAAGCGCCGTTCGATGGAGAAGCGCCGGCAGAAACAGGACGTCCTCGGGAAGATTCTCCCGCAGATGGCCGACAAGGTGTCGGAGGTCACGGGCCGACCACGACCCGACATCGACGGCGCGCTGGCCCGCATCATGAACAACGTGAGCGTCGAGCGCGAACTCGAGGACGGAACGGTGACGCTCATCGTCGAGAACTACTCCGATAGAACCGAACAGCCCGACATCACCGACATCGTCTCCGTCGAACCGCAGAACGTCTCCGACGGTGCGACGGTCGTCGACCTCGACGGCGAGTGGTTCGTCAAGTGGTCGCCGTCCGTCCCCTCCGGAGAGACGGTGAAGTTGACGTACGACGTGAGCGACGACGCGGACTTCGACATCAACGTCGACGGCGTCGAAAACGAGAAACTGACGGTCCAAGCCTAACATGAGCCCCAACACCCAAGACGAGAAAGCCCGCGAGCAACTCATCGACCTCGCCGCGGAGTTCTACGACCAGTTCGCCGGCGGCGAGATTCCCGAGATGAAACTCCCGACCCGGACGAAGAGCAACATCGTCTTCGACGAAGACTCCAACGTGTGGGTCTACGGCGACCGTACCTCGACGCGGTCGGCCAACTCCGTGCGCGGTGCGCGCAAGTTGCTGAAGGCCGTCTATACTATCGACTTCCTCGCGAAACAGTTAGACGAGGACCGCTCTTCGACCCTCCGTGAGTTGTACTACCTCTCGGAGTCGTGGGACAACGAGGAGGCGCAGTTCTCCGACCAAGACGAGTCGAACCAGTTGGTCGAGGACCTCGAAATCGTCTCGAAGGTCACTCGCGAGGACTTCCACATGCGCCCGGAGGAGTCGGGTGCGACCCTGATGGGACCGCTCGAACTCCGCGAGCAGACCCGTCGCGGCGAACGCGAGATACACTGTCAGAAGGACGTCGGCGAGGGTGGCTACCAGATTCCGAACAACCCCGACACCATCGAATTTCTCGACCACGACATCGACTTCGTGCTCTGTGTCGAGACCGGTGGGATGCGCGACCGACTCGTCGAGAACGGCTTCGACGAGGAGTACAACGTCCTCGTCGTCCACCTGAAGGGACAGCCAGCACGAGCGACGCGCCGCATCACGAAGCGTCTCCACGACGAACTCGACCTCCCTGTCGTGGTGTTCACCGACGGCGACCCGTGGTCCTACCGTATCTACGGCTCTGTCGCCTACGGCTCTATCAAGTCTGCACACCTCTCGGAGTACCTCGCGACGCCCGAGGCAGAGTACGTCGGCATCCGTCCACAGGACATCGTCGACTACGACCTGCCGACCGACCCGCTCGCCGACTCCGACATCAACGCCTTGGAGTCGGAACTGACCGACCCGCGGTTCCAATCGGAGTTCTGGAAGGAGCAGATCGAACTCCAACTCGACATCGGCAAGAAGGCAGAACAGCAGGCGCTCGCATCTCGAGGACTGGACTTCGTGACCGACACCTATCTGCCCGAGCGTCTCTCGGATATGGGCGTCATCTAACTCGAACCGCGTCGCTCTCTCGACTCACGCAATCTCGCGTTCTTTCTCGCGTTCGTAGTCGCTCGTTCGCGCCGGCCGTCTCGAATCGGTCGCACAGTGCCGACAGTATCGGTTCGTCCCCGATTCGTGCGTCTTGACGGGCATGCCGGCGACGTACGTTCGGGTCGCAAAACTCCGTTCGACGCCGTCCAAGATGACCTCGCCACAGTCCGAACAGGCTTCGGGGACGTCGCCGATGGGGCGTTCGGTGAGCGACCGTTTCCGACCGAACGTCGTCGGTGACTTCGTGTTGCTCGTCCGGTTCCACAGGGTGACGCCGAGGAGCACGAGCGTCGTCACGAGGAGGGCGAAGACGAGTACGTTGGTGTAGCCGACGAGGAAGAGCCAGAGAACCAGTGGAAGGGCGACCATCCCGACACCGAGCCCTGCAACCGTCGGCAGGTCGACGCCGGAGAACCGGCCGCCGGTGTCGCCGAGTGACTGGTCTGTTCCGTCGGCGCGGAGTTCCCGCCGTGGTGCGCCCGGACCGTAGCAGTACCACGCGTAGACGAGGTTGCCGATGCCCTGCGTGAAGAACACGAGCGCGATGTGTGGGACGAGCGACCCGAACCCCCGGTTCACGAGGACGACTCGGTCGTCGAACTCGTGTTCGATCTTCCATCCTCAGGCGAGGTAGTGTTCGATGCGCCTCTGAAACAGTACGTCGGGTGTCCGGACCGTTCCACGCTGGGAGACGGCGGTGCCGCAGGCGGGACAGTAGGCGGCGTCGAGGGGGAGGAAGTCACCACAGCCACGACAGTAGGTCGCTCTGGAGGGACGCATACTCCCTGGTACGAGCCACCGAGACATCTGTGTTGTGTGTGTGGCTGTCGCCACGTCGTCGAACTCGTCGCTCTGACGAACACGCTGTCGAGACGCAGACTCCCGGACTCATCGGGAGACGTGTGCCATAGAGACAGAGTACCTAGGAACGTTCATCATTGTGTAGAGTGTATATATTTCAAGAATGAATCGAACTCTGACACTCGGTGCGGCCGCGCTCGACGCACTCTCGCTGCAGGTGACGATACTCCGAGCGGACGGAGTAATCGTCCAAACCAACCACGCGTGGCGAACGTTCGGTGTCGAGAACGGACTTGCCACGGACGCCACCCTCGGGATGAACTACCTCGGCGTCTGTGATGCGGACGGTGGCGACGAATCGACCGAGATTGCAGACGGCGTGCGGGCAGTTCTCGACGGCGAATCTGACGAGTTCGTCTTCGAGTATCGGTGTGACGGCCCGACCGACCGTCGCTGGTTCCTCATGCGGGCGACTCCCTGTCTCGTCGACGGCGAGCGGTACGGCGTCGTCACTCACGCAGACATCACCGACCGCAAACTGGCCGAACTGGAAGTTCAGCGTCGGAACGACGAACTCCGTAATCTCGTCCACCTACTCGCACACGATATCCGCAACCCGTTGAACATCGCCGACGGCTGGTTGTCGGAACTCGGCGATGCAGACCCCGCCGTCGTCGACCGAATCCACACCTCGTTGAAGCGTATCGACGCCATCGCCGACGACGTTCTCGCACTGATGCAGTCGGAGATTGCCGCGACGGAACCCACCGAGGGGTCGATTGCAGACCACGCCCGAGACGTGTGGGAGGGCATGGATACGGCCGACGCGACGCTCGTCGTCGAAGCGGACCGAATCGTCACGTGCTATCCGAAACTGTTCGACCACCTCCTGTTGAACATCTTTCGCAACGCCATCCACCACGTCGGTTCCGACGTGACGGTCACCGTCGGCACCACCGACTGTGGCTTCTTCGTCGCCGACGATGGGCCCGGTATTCCCGAAGAAGACCGCGACCGACTGTTCGAACCGGGGTACACGACCCACACCGAGGGAACGGGGTTCGGACTCGCCATCGTCGACAGTGTCGCAGCGAAACACGGGTGGACGGTCGAACTCGCGGACGTCGGTTCGGGTGCTCGCTTCGAGGTTCGAACGACGCCGTCGTTCACGTCGAACGGCCCTCTGTCCGAACTTCTCGACGTTTCGGAGCCAGCAGACTAGCGCCTGCGACTACTGGTTCGCCGACCGTTCGTCGAGGACGACAGGGATTCCGCGTTTGGCGACGTCGGTGACGAACGCCTCCTCGTCGGTTTCGAGCAACTCGATGGTGTTGTAGTGAATCGGCAACACGAGGTCGGGGTCGAGTGCCTCTGCGAGGTCTGCGGCCTCGTGGCGGTCCATCACGACGCTGCCACCGATGTTGGCGAGAAAGAGCGACACTTCCAGTTCGCGGAACCCGTCGAGTGCGTCGGAGTCACCCGGCCAGAAGACGGTTCGCCCGCCGAGCGAGAGCATGAACGCACAGCCGAGTCCACGCGGGTGGACGACGTCACCGTTCTCGTCGGCGTGCGGTCCGTCAGGTTCGTTGTAGGCGGGAAGCGACCAGAGGTCGACCTGTCCGATGTCGCCGACGGTGAGATGGTCTTCCTCGCCGACGCGGACGACGTCGTAGTCGAGTTCGTCGACCGCTTTCACGTCGCGGTCGATGTCGCTCGCGTCGACACCCTCGTAGACGACGACGGTCGCATCTCCCTTCGCGACGCGCTCGATACCGTCGGAGTCGTAGTGGTGGTTGTGCGTGATACAGACGAGGTCACCGTCGCGAGCGTAGTAGTCGTCGAGCACACCGTATCGCCCGGGGTCGAGATACGCGACGAAGTCGTCTGCCGTCTCGATACGTACGGTCGCGTAGCCGAGCCACGTCACAGAGAGGCTGTCGTGTCTGATGCTCATGACTCTCCGTTCTGCTCGATGGGCTATAACTCCCCGCCTGCGATTCCGGTCGCTACTGTGCGCCAGTGAGTTCGATAGCTGCCAACACGGCGGTAAAGAGGACGAGAAGTACCAGTAGCGTCCCGAGTTTCGTGACCGACGGCGGTGCCTTCGACGTTCGCACCGCGGTCCCGGTGCAGAACGACGTGGTCCGCGTCAGTGTCCCGGACGACGGCGCTCTCCGTGTCGGAGAGACGGCGCCGGGCGTCCGGGTGGGGTCTATCGATGACATGGTGGCGACGTATCGGACTCGGACTGAAAAGGCTTCTGTGGGGGCGTTCACACACCTCCGCACTTCGACCGACTGACCTACTGTTGCTCGGCCAACCGCTCGACACGCTCCAGGGTGTCTGCCGTCTCGGGTGTCTTGTCCTCACGGACCTCGACGAACCGCGGGAACCGAAGCGCGTAGCCCGACGAGTACGTCGGCGACTGCTGAATCTCCTCGTAGCCCACCTCGAACACCGTCGTCGGGCGCAAGTCGACTTGCGTCCCGGATTCGGCGACGATGTCGGGTTCGAGTCGCTCGGTCAACTCGGCGAGACGCTCGTCGGTGATTCCTGTCGCGACTTTACCGAGCGTTCGGAACTCGGCGTCTTCGCTCTCCTCGACCCGCGCCGACACGAGGAACGTCCCGAGGAACGTCGCGCGGCGGCCTTCGCCCCACTCCGCGCCGGTGACGACGAGGTCCAGCGTCTCCACGTCCGGCTTTCGTTTCAGCCAGTTCTTCCCGCGTTTCCCCGGCGAGTACGGGGCGTCCGGGTTCTTGAGCATGATTCCTTCGTGGCCTGCGTCGAGAGCCTCGGCCTCGTAGGCCTCGATTTCCTCGGCGTCCTCGGTTAGCAGGAGGTTCGAGACGGCGTCCGTCTCGCCGAGCAGGTCGGTCAGTCGGTCGTGGCGGTCGGTGACCGATTCGGCGAGTAGGTCGTCGCCGTCGACGTGCAGACAGTCGAACGCTCGGAGTTCGACGGTCACCTCGTCGCGCATCCGGTCGACGTCGTGTTTCCGGCGGAACCGACGCAGAATCTCTTGGAAGGGCAGCGGTGACCCGTCGTCGTCGACGGCGACGACTTCGCCGTCGAGGATGACCGGCACGTCGACTTCGCGTTCGACGAACTCGACGACTTCCGGCAGCGCGTCGGTGACGTCCTCCATGTTACGCGAGAACAGCGAGACGTCGGTGTCGCCTTCGCCGTTCTCACTCCCACCGTCGTAGTGAACCTGTACGCGCGCGCCGTCGAACTTCGTCTCGACGGCGACGTCGCCCCACGCGTCGAGCGCATCCAGTACCGTCCCTGCCTGCGCGAGCATCGCTTGGACTGGTCTCCCCACTTCGAGTTGGACCGCGTCGAGTCCGGTCTCTCCCTCGTCACGGGCAATCACGGCGACGCGCCCGTAGTCGTTCGAGACCTGGAGGGCACGTTCGACTGTCTCGATGGCGGTGTCGCGTCGTTCGCGTGCGGCCGTCACCTGTTCGTCGTCGGCGTCGTCGTCTCGAACGGCCGCTGCGTCGGCCGCATCGGCGAGAAACGCTTCGGCGATGGCGTCGCGGACGGTTCCTTCGCCGACGCCAATGCGCATCTCTGCAAGGACGAGACGAGCGAGATACCGGGCTTCCGCGGGCGAACAGCGGTTGAAAAGCCCGAACAGCGTGTCGAGTTTCCGGTCTTGGCTGCCGGACCCGGAGGCGGCAGCGAGCGCACGAAGCGCTTCGTCGACCCCTTCGACCGTCAGATTCGACTGGCCGCCGCTGCCGAAGGCGGCGAGTCCGCGTTGGCCGCCGAAGTCGAAACTCGCG
The DNA here is from genome assembly GCF_900114455.1 of Halogranum rubrum. Lineage (GTDB taxonomy): Archaea > Halobacteriota > Halobacteria > Halobacteriales > Haloferacaceae > Halogranum > Halogranum rubrum. The sequence goes on from NZ_FOTC01000009.1 coordinate 57,717, forward strand.
GCGACGTCACCGATTTCGCCCATCTCGGCGAGTCGGTCTTCGACCGCTGCGGCGGTGACGTTCTGCCCCGCCGCTCGCGCGATAGCCTCGTAGCAGAGGCTCGGCCCGATATCGAGCGTCGTCGAGTCCCACGCGGGAAAGACGCGACCCTGCACGAACCGTGCGACGACCGAGAGGTCGTCGCCGGCGGCCGCGAACAGGTCGCGAACGAGCGCCGTCTTGGCGAGGTCGGCAGCCTCGGCGTCGATGTCGTCTGCACGGGCGGTGAAGGCGGCGAACTCCATTACGACGACGTAGCCACGTCTCGGTCAAAAACGCGCCGAAGCGACTCAGAGGTTCGTGTCGAGATACTGGTCGATGTCGCGAACGCGGTCGGCGTCGTACGTCCACTGGCCGCGCCAGACGTTCGGGCCGGTTTCGACCGCGACCAACGCGGCGTGGTCGTCCGTCGGTCGCTCTGGAACGAACACTACGCACCACGAGCGTCGGTAGTCGGCGTTAGTTCCGGTATGGACAGTGACGTCGGGTATCTCGTCAGGTATCTGCCCGTGTCTCCCGGACTGACCGTACACGTGAACGTCGACACCCGACGCGGCGAGTGCCTCGTAGACGTCGCGTGTGCCTCGTTCGTCGTCGAAGCGTGAGAGGCGTTGGAACGTCGACCTGAGACGCCCGGAGTCCGTCTGGAGCGCCAACTGCTCGATGTGACGCGAGATGAGAATCAACAGGAGCTTCTCCTTGTTCGAGACGGGGTAGCCCCGAAGGTCGAAGACGACGTCGTCGAGTGCGGTCAACACGTTCGGGACGTCGACGTTCTCGGCGTTACCTCTCCCCGTGATGTACGTGTCCGAGTTGATGAGTAAGAACGCGTTCATCACGTCTTCTAGCGGCGACGCCGCGACGATGTCACCGTCTTCGACGACGATGACGACGTCGTCGTCTACGTCGGGTAACTCCGATTCGGAGACCGTGACCGACTGTCCGTCGAACGCCGACCGAAGCAGGTTCTGGACGGCGTTCGGTTCTCGTCGATTGACGACGACGAGCGAGCGGGCCGGTGACTCGACTCCGTCGAAGAACGTGGAGAGTGAGGGCTGTGCCGAGTCAGACATACCCCAACATCACACACGAAATAGATAATCGTTGTGTAATTTCAAAAAATTCGTACTGTCGACGTCTATCGGCGGCGCTACTGCTCTCGAGAGATGCTGATGTTCTGCATCTCGCCGCCGCACGACTCACACATCGGCGGGCGGTGAGCGGCTTCGATACGACTGCTACACTCGGTACACTCGTAGGTGAACATTCGTTCCATGCTCGTCTCCGCGGCTGGTAGCATCGCTGTCTCCTCGTTCGTCTTCGTCGGCCCAGACCTCGTAGCTGTGTTCTTCGCCATACGTGTTGTATGGTAGCACAGCACACTAACTCTTTCTGCGGCATCCTCAGTAGGTCTCGCTCCGGAAAGCCAACGGGTTCAAGAAGAGCCGATACACAGTAGAGATATGAGCAAGGACCTCGCAGGGGCCGTTCGGGACGTTCTCTCTGTGGACATCGAGACGTTCCGAGCGGACGCCGAGGCTGACGCCGAAGTCGTCAAGAAAGAACTCAGAGACGGCACCTTCGACAACCATCAGTCTATCGTCGGCTTCGAGTACGAGTTCTACGCCGTCGACGACGGCCGGTGGTCGGGTGACGAAGACTTGGCGTGTTCGCTGATGCGGGTCCCACGTCGCATGCTCGAACTCATCGGCTTCGAGAAGGAACTCGGCTTGCACAACGCCGAGATGAGTACGAGTCCACAACCGTTCAACCCACACGGTCTCCGCGCACAGGAGTCGGAGGTTCTCGCGCGTCTGAGCGCCGCACTCGACTGTACGCGCTCGGAGGGGATGCGTCTCGTCAGCGACGCGATGTGGACGATTCCCCCCGCCGGCGAGACGGCCGGGGAGTACCTCGGTGGGAGCGTCGACGACGACGGTATCGACATCGCGACCAACATGAGCGACGCCGTCCGGTATCACGCGATGGCCAACGGTCCGGACGCCCCCGAGACGTTCACTATCGAGGCTCCGAACGTCTCCTACGACGCGCCGACGGTGATGCCCGAGAGCCTCATCACGTCGATTCAGCCCCACTACCAGATGTCGCACGCGGCGGACCTCCCGACCCACTTCAACTACGCCGTCCGCGTCGCCGGACCACTCCTCGCACTCGGCGTCAACTCGCCGTTCTTCCCGCCGGACCTCTACGACGACGGCGTCGACGCCGAGACGATTCTCGCGGAGGCGTGGGACGAACATCGCGTCCGTGTCTTCGAGTCCGTGTTGAACACGGCGACTGAGGTGGACAAGGTGGCGTTCCCGAGAGACCTCGAAACGATCGAGGAGGCGGTCGACCGGGTCGTCGACGACGAGACGTTCGTCCCGATGCCCGTCACGCGAAACGGCGAGCGCTTCGACGACACGTTCGCGACGCTCCGGATGAAACACGGCACCTACTGGCGCTGGGTTCGTCCGGTGTTCGGCGGGTCGAGTCGCTCCTCGGCCAACGCCCGTATCGAGTTCCGGCCGATTCCGGCCCAACCGACGGTCAGAGACTCTATCGCCTTCCAAGCCGCCTTCGCGGGGTTGATGGAGAGTCTGCCACAGCGTCAGCATCCCGTCGCCGACATGGACTGGGAAGTCGCGAGGGAGAACTTCTACGCGGCGATGCGCGACGGTCTCGACAGCGGCCAGCGGTGGATAGCGAACGACGGCCACGAGACGACGAACCCCGTCGAAGTGTACGAAGACCTGTTGGCACACGCCACCGACGGACTGACCTCTGCGGGATGTAGCGACGCCGAAGCCGAACGCTACATCGCACCGCTGCAGGCGCGGGTCGATGCGGCCCGGACGCCGGCGAGTTGGAAGCGCGAGGAAGTGGAGTCACGGTTGACCGACGGCGACGACTTGGCGACGGCGATTACGGGGATGCAGCAGGCGTACATCCGCAAGCAGTCGGAGACGCTGCTCGACGGAAGCTTCGCTGACTGGGTCTGAAAAGCGGAAGCGGAAGACGCTCTTTTGTGTGCTCGTGAGTACGAGGAGTCTAAGTCTACGAGGTTCGCCGGCTTAGAGGACCTTCGCGATGTCCTTGTGGCGCGTGATGTCGACGCCTTCGTCGGTGACGACGGCGACGTTGATACCGTTACCCGAGGCGAGGTCACGCTCGACGGCGCTCTGGATGGCCTTCGCGGCGACGGTCTTTGCCTCCTCGATGGAGAGGTCCTCTTCGTAGTGCTGTTCGAGGACACCGAGCGCGTACTGGCTACCCGACCCGGTGACGGTGTAGTTCTCTTCGCTCATGCCGCCGAGTGCGTCCATGCTGTAGACGTGTGGACCTTCCTCGTCGACGCCGCCCAGGATGGGCTGGACGACGAAGAACGCGCCCGAGCGCAGGAAGTTCGCGAGCAGCGTCGCGAGCGCCTGCATGCTCATGTCCTGACCGCGACGGGTCTCGTAGAGGCTGGTCTCGGCCTTGAGCGAGCGGATGAGCGACTGGGCGGCCGAGACGGACCCGGCGATCGTCAGGGCTGCCGTCGGGTGAATCTGCTCGACCTTCTGGACGTCCTTCGAGGAGACCATGTAGCCCATGCTGGCGCGCATGTCGGTTGCGAGGACGACGCCCTCGCTGGTCTTGAGACCGACCGTCGTGGTCCCGGTCTTCATCTCTTCGTCGGGCGACGCCTGTGCACGGCGTTCGGTCTCGGGGAACTCGCCGAGTTCCGGGCCGAACACGTTGGAGTGGTCGCCGTTCAGCGCGTCGAGATTGCTGGAGAAGTCGCCTGGCGTACGCATTAGCCCCTTCTTGGCCCGGCGCGCTGATAAATGCCACCCTTCCCTCCCGGCTTGCCTCTGCCAGCACGGCGAAACGAGTCAGCGTCCGCTCACGTGACGAGTGAACTGGAGAATCCAAAAGTGTCGGTCCCGACGCTTAGCGAGCGCCGGCGCTCTCGTAGGCGTTCCCGAGTCGGGCGACGATTCGGCCGAGCGGGAACTCGACTCCGGCGCGGCGGGCGAGGAGGGCGAGCGGGAACAGGAGGATTCCCAGTGCGATGGTGAACTGGTACAGTGCGAACAGGCTGAGTCGGTACGCCGTTTCGATCATCTGCTATCAGTGGAGGCACCATCGGGGTACATAAGCTTTCTCGCCTCCCTGTCTCTCCGACCTCGCTCACGTCGTGCGATTAAAGCGCAGTTGCACTCGGGACAAGTCGAGTGAGTGTTTGGGAGAGATTTACAAAATCACCTCGTCACTGAGAGGCGCTATTTCCATAAGTTATGGAGATCATTCGCGACTGATGCGCACACGAGATCGGCGATTTTCGGCGGTGTTTCTACGTGTGTGTCCAGTTCCCAAGGGTCGCTGTCACGGGGCGACAGCCGAACCACAAAGCACGAAACCCTCCGTCTCTTTCTCCATGCTATGAGTAACTATCTCGTCGCGATGGAGGCGGCGTGGCTCGTCCGCGACGTCGAGGATGTCGACGACGCTATCGGCGTCGCCGTGAGCGAAGCCGGGAAGCGCCTGAACCAGAAGAACAAGGAGTACGTCGAGGTCGAAGTCGGCGTCACGGGCTGTCCGGCCTGCGGTGAGCCGTTCGACTCGGCGTTCATCGCCGCCAACACGGCCCTCGTCGGTCTCCTGATGGAGATCGAGATCTTCAACGCCGAGAACGAAGAGCACGCCTCCCGTATCGCCAAGAGCGAAGTCGGCGGCGCACTCCGCGACGTGCCGCTCTCGGTCATCGACATCATAGAGCACGAAGGCGACGACGACGAGTCTCGCGACTGAACTCCCTGCCGCGTCGAAAGATTTTCTAATAACCTACGGTTATGAGGGGGTATGGAACTCCCCACGCCGCAAGACCTCAGAGAGAGACGGACGTCACTCGAACTGACGCAGAGTCAACTGGCCGAGATGGCTGGCGTCTCCCAACCGCTCATCGCCCGTATCGAAGGCGGCGACGTCGACCCACGGCTGTCGACGCTGCGGCGTATCGTCAACGCACTCGACGAGGCGGAGGGGAGCGTCGTCCGCGCCGACGACATCATGCACGAGACAATCATCAGCGTCGCACCCGACGAGTCAGTTCGACAGGCCGAACAGCAGATGGACGACGCCGCGTACTCCCAACTGCCCGTGATCCAGAGTGGGATTCCGGTCGGCTCTATCAGCCACAGTGACATCATTCACGCGGGCGACGACGTCGGTGACCTCCCGGTCAGCGAAGTCATGAGCGAGTCGTTCCCCGCCGTCGCTCCCGACGCGACGGTCGACGAAGTCCGAAATCTGCTGGACCACTACAAAGCCGTCATGGTGACGCAAGCGGGCGAAGCAGTCGGCATCATCACCGAGGCGGACATCGCGCGACAACTCTCCTGAGACCCCCGCTCTCCGTTCTTGCACCGAGCAAAAAGCCGATAGGCTTCGACTGCGACGTGTTGACAATGCGTCGCCTGTCGCCCTCCACCCAGTCCACCCTCACTCTCCTCGCGTCGATACTCGTCGCTACGGGGTCGATACTGCCGTGGCTTCGCGTCGACCCCGCACACGAGGGTCCGGTCATCGCCATCTACCTCGCCGGGATGGACTCGGGCCTCGACCTCTGGGGTCTCGTCTTGGTTCCCGCCGTCCTCGCACTCGGCGTACTTCACGCGTTCGACGCTCGGCCGATTTCGGACCTCACGACACTCCTCGTCGGCTGTCTCTCGGTCGGACTCGTCACGCTGTACTGGCAGTCCGCCGTCGGTGGCTACTTCGTCCCCGACGTCGGCTGGTACGTCGCGCTCGCCGGGAGTCTGTTGCTTCTCACGGTCGGTGTCCAGCGCGTCTGGTCGCACATGTACTACGAGAAGAGCAAGTCCGAGGAACTGCGGTCTGTCTGACTACAGTTCCAGCCCGCGAATCGAGACGCCCTCACCTTCTTCGACGTGGCCGATGACGCGGCCGTCCGTCTCGTCGGCGAGTGCCTCGGCGTCGTCGGGAGCGAGTGCGGCGACGAACCCGGTGCCCATGTTGAACGTCCGGTGCATCTCCTCGTCGGAGACGTTGCCCTCGGACTGGACGAACTCGAAGACCGACTGTGGTTCGAAGGCGTCCTCGATTTCGTAGTGGTAGTCGCCCATACGTGTGAGGTTCGTCCAGCCACCGCCGGTGACGTGGGCGGCGGCGTGGACGCCGTGTTCACGCATCGGGTCGAGGAGGTGTGTGTAGATTTTCGTCGGCTCCAGGAGCGCCTCGCCGACCGTGTCGTAGTCGTCGAACGGATACTCGTCCGTGTACTCGTGGTTTCTCGTGGCGGCTTTTCGCGCAAGCGTCAGGCCGTTCGAGTGAATTCCCGACGACTGGAAGCCGACGAGCGCGTCGCCGGGTTCGGCTTCGGCGGGGAAGATGGCGTCTTTCGCGGCCAGTCCGGCGACGGTGCCCGCGAGGTCCAGTCCCTTCACGACTTCGGGCATCACTGCCGTCTCGCCGCCGACGAGTTCCATGTTCGCCTCTGCGGCCCCGGCAGAGAGTCCTCTCCCGACCTGTTCGGCGAAGTTCTCGTCGGGTTCGTCGATGGCGAGGTAGTCGACGAACGCGACCGGTCGGACGCCCGCCGCGACGAGGTCGTTGACGTTCATCGCGATACAGTCGATACCGACCGTCGAGTAGTCGCCGAGGGCTTCGGCGACGAGCAGTTTCGTGCCGACGCCGTCGGTCGCGAGTGCGAGATACCGGTCGCCGATGTCCAAGAGTCCCGCGTAGTCGCCTTCGCTTTCGCCGACTGCGCCGACGAGCGCCGCCGTGGCGGCCTCGCTTGCCTCGATGTCGACACCCGACTCCGCGTACGTGAGTTCGTCCTCGCCGTCGTCGCTCATGTGCGAACCCGCGTAATGGGAGGGCAAAAGCCCACCGTTCGCCACGGCAGAGGCGATTATTACCTCGCTAACACCCACCACAGAGGACCACAGCGTCGTCTATCAATCTGATAATTTGGCACGTATTTCGGCTATCTTCCACCTAAACGGACGGTTTTTGCGAGTCTCGGCGCTTAGTGACACCCTTTACGAACGACATCTTCTGAGTTCAACTGACTTGCTAAAAAGCGGTTAAAACTACTCTAACGAGACGAAAACACGTTTCAGTAGTTCACGGCGGTGATAAATTCGCCTGAACGGTCTCGCTATTATATGCGTCTGTCAGTCGTCTTCTCCTGTAGGTGTCCAGATGTCAGGCGCGTCCACAACAGCTAACGATCACTCGTCACTCGATTCGGAGTCCTCCAGCGGAACGAACGCCCTGCAGATGGTCATGGCGCCGGTACGGTTCCTCGGGTTCTGGGCGGCTATCGCCCTCCCGTTTCTCTACGTGCCCCTCCTCTTCGACGGCATCGGTGGCAGTCGAGCAATCGTCTTCGTCGTCCTGATTGCGCTCAACGCCGTCGCACTCGTCGCCGGGCACGACCACCGGCGGGCGTAGCACACCGCGCGCATCGCCGCACGATACGGACTCCGCCTCCCTCGGAGGAACAGTTATCCGTCGAGCGGGACTTCTACGAGCGTCAACTCGTCGCTGGGAACTGCCGAAGCGAGCAGCGACGACAGTTCCTCCCACGACTCTGCGCGGTGAGCAGTGACGCCGAAACTCTCGGCGAACGTGACGAAGTCGGGGTTCGACAGTCGCGTCCCGAACGACTCGCCCGTGTGTGCCTCCTGTTTCTCCGAGATGAGTCCGTAGTCGTCGTCGACGAACAGGAGGACGGTGAAGCCGAGTCCGAGTCGAGCGGCCGTCTCCAACTCGGCGGCGTTCATCAGAAAGCCACCGTCGCCCGTCGCGACGACGACGTTCGAGTCGACGGCGAGGTCGGCGGCGACGCCGCCGGGGACGGCGATACCCATACTGGCCAGTCCGTTCGAGATGATGCAGGTGTTCGGTTCGTAGACCGGGAACCCCTTCGCGATAGCCATCTTGTGACTCCCGACGTCCGAGAGGAGTACGTCGTCGTCGGCCATCGCCTCACGCAGGTGCGGGAGCACGCCCGCCACCGTCATCGGGTCGTCTTCGTCGGGTTTCGTCAGCGCGTGCGAGTGCACCGTCTCGTGGACGTCGCTACACCACGGCTCCCACGTCCGGTCGACGGACTCGGTGAGTCGTTCGAGGCCGCGCGAGATGTCGGCGACGATTTCGACCTCCGGGTTGTAATGTTCGTACACCTCTGCGGGTTCGTGGTCGAGGTGGAGCACCGTCGTCTCCTTGTTCGGGTTCCACCCTTCGGGGTCGTGTTCGGCGATGTCGTAGCCGATAGCGAGCACGCAGTCGGCCCCCTCGACGACGCTCGCCGCCTCGTCGTTCGGTCCCGAGGCGAGCGTCATCAACGACTGCTCGTCTCTGTCGGAGATGGCTCCCTTCCCCATGAAGGTTGCAACGACCGGGAGACCGGTCGACTCGACGAAGTCGTGGAGACACGCCGAGGCGTCCGCTCTGACCGCGCCGTTTCCGGCCAAGACGACCGGTTCGTCGGCGTCGGCGAGGTGGCGGGCCGCACGCTCAACCGACTGTTCGTCCGGGTCGGGTCGGCGAACCGGGTCGCGGACGGGAAGTGGGTCGTCGTCGACGGCTTCGGCCGCGACGTCTTCGGGAATCTCCAGATGGGTCGCGCCCGGTTTCTCGTACTCGGCGAGTTTGAACGCCTTCCGGACCGACTCGTTGATGACCGCTACGTCGTCCAACTGGGTGTTCCACTTCACCACCGACTCGAACGTGTGGACGATGTCGAGATGCTGGTGGCTCTCTTTGTGGAGTCGCTCGCGACTCCCCTGTCCGGTGATGGCGACGAGCGGCGACTTGTCGAGGTGGGCGTCGGCGACGCCCGTAAGCAGGTTGGTCGCCCCCGGGCCGAGCGTCGCGAGACAGACGCCCGCCTCGCCCGTCAGTCGCCCGTGGACGTCGGCCATGAACGCCGCGCCCTGTTCGTGACGGGTCGGGACGAACTCGATACTGGAGTCACGGAGCGCGAACAGCACGTCCTCCAGTTCCTCGCCTGGGAGACCGAACACGTGTTCGACGCCCTCCGCTTCGAGACAGGAGACGAGCAGTTCCGCGCCGTTCATTCGACGTCACCGCCGAGACCGTGCTGGACCCAGACGGTCTTTCGGTTGACGAATTCGCGAATCCCGTGCTCCGATAGTTCGCGGCCGTAGCCGGAGTCCTCGATACCGCCGAACGGGACTCGCGGGTCGGACTTGACGACTTCGTTGACGAAACAACACCCCGCCTCGAAACCACGGGCGAACTGTTCGCCACGTTCTAAGTCGCTCGTCCAGACGCTCGCACCCAGGCCGAACGAGGTGTCGTTGGCGAGTTCGAGCGCCTCCTCTTCACTATCGACTTCGAAGACGGCGGCGGCGGGGCCGAACGTCTCCTCGGTCGCAGCGGGTGCATCGGTCGGCACGTCGACGAGGACGGTCGGCGGGTAGAACGCCCCTTCTCTATCTAGTGGCTCGCCGCCGAGTCGACACTCCGCACCGGCGTCGATGGTTCCCTCGACCTGCTCGTGGAGGTCTTCCAGCAGGTCTTCGCGAGCCTGCGGGCCGACCTGTGTGTCTTCCTCGCTCGGGTCGCCGACGGTCCACGAGTCCATCTCCTCGACGAACTGCTCGACGAACTCGTCGTAGACGTCCGTGTGGACGATGAACCGCTTTGCGGCGATACAGGACTGCCCGGAGTTCTGGAGGCGTCCCTTCGCGGCTTTCTCGGCCGTCTCCGCTACGTGGGCGTCGTCGAGGACGACGAACGGGTCGCTCCCGCCGAGTTCGAGGACGGTCTTCTTCAGATTCTCACCTGCGCGCTTGGCGACGGCGCGACCCGCGGGTTCGCTCCCGGTGAGCGTCACCGCCTTCACGCGCCGGTCGTCGATAACGTCGTTCATCTTGTCCGACCCGGCGAGGAGCGTCGTGAACGCCCCCTCGGGGAACCCCGCTTCTTCCAGCACTTCTTCGATAGCGAGTGCACACCCCGGCACGTTCGAGGCGTGTTTCAGCAGACCGACGTTGCCCGCACAGAGGTTCGGGGCGACGAAGCGGAACACCTGCCAGAAGGGGAAGTTCCACGGCATCACCGCGAGGACGGGTCCGAGCGGTTCGTAGCTCACGAACGCGCTGGCGTCCGATTGGGTGCCGATGACCTCGTCCTGGAGATGCTCTTCGGCCGTCTCGGCGTAGTACTCACAGACCCACGCACACTTCTCGACTTCCGAGCGGGCCTGCTCGATTGGTTTGCCCATCTCTTCGGTCATCAGCGAAGCGTACTTCTCTTCGTTCTCGCGGAGGACGTCGGCGGCATTCTCCATCAGCGTCTGTCGATGCGCGAAGGAGGTCTCACGCCACTCTTCGAAGGTCTCCGACGCACGGTCGAGCGCGTCGTCGATGTCACTCTCGGTGTGTTCGTCGTACGACTCTATCTGCTCGCCGGTTGCCGGATTTATCGACTCCATCTCGGTAAGGTCGTCGGGTGCATCGTACAAAGGCATACTCGCCGTTTTACAGAACGTGTGTTCCCAGCTTTCGGCACGCGGTGTTCGAGGCGGCGCTGCACCTGCTGGACGGTGAGGAGATAACTGCCGAGATTGAGATGTGACCGACCCACAGCGACGGGTCGAAGGCGTTCTTAGAAGACTACGAGGCACAGCGTGTCACGTTCCGAGACGTCTTGGAACGTCTCGGACGCAGACGCCGACCGGAACTGACGCTGTCGCCATCCACCGACCATCTCACCACCGACTGTCAGCGCTGTTGTGGAACGACCCGCGAGACGTCGTCGAGTCGCATCGACAGCCACGCGTCGTCGCGAGCGAGGTCGGCGACGACGAGTCGCTCCGTCGAGCCGTCTTCGTCGACCGAGCACATGACTTCGGAGTCGGATGTGTTGGACATGTTCGATGAGGCTCCGTAGAAGGGGACACAAGCTGTTATTTGATAAACATTTTTACGGACAGATAGACAGTCGACGTCGACTGAACGTCGGCGACGGACGAGCGAGCGGGGACGTGACTCGCTCAGAAGCCGAGTCCGTTTGCGAACAGAAGAATGTATGCGAGGATTGCGAGGCCCGCGCTGACGACGAAACTGACGACCCAGACGACCTTGCTCCATCCGACGACGGTTCGCCCGTCGAGCGACCCGAACGGGATGAGGTTGAACGCGGCCAGGAAGAGGTTGATGATGATACCTTTCGCACCGATTTCGGTGATCAGCCCCGACCCGCCGCCCGCGCCGACGACGAGGACGGGGACGAACACCACGGCGAGGACGAGGTTCATCACCGGGCCGGCGAAGGCGATGAGGCCGTGTTCGCGTTCGGTCAGATAGCCACGGTGGTGGACCGCGCCGGGCGCGGCGAAGAGGAAGCCGACGACGGCGCTCATGATGGCGACGAAGAGCATGCTGTAGTCGGCGCGGAACTCCGCGACTTGGTCGAACCGGACGGCGACCACCTTGTGGGCGAGTTCGTGGAGGAGAAAGGCGACACCGGCAGTCAGGAGACTCACGACGAGTGGGAGGACGATACCCTCCTGCAACAGACCGTTCACGCTCCGCTCGAAGAAGATGGCGAAGGCGAGACCGAGCGCGAGCCACGCCACGAAGAGGTCTTGAACCTCTTTCGCGCTGAACTGGAGGTTCACGTCAGGGCCCCCACGATGACGTCGAAGCTACGGGTCGCCCCTTGAATCATCAGGCGCGTGACGCCGTCGAGTCCACCGAGTTCGGCACCGAACAGCGGCAGGATGTACGTCGCAAAGAGGATACTCGCGATGAGACTCCCGATGTTGGTCATCGCGACGACCATGATGAGTTTGAACAGCGGCACGTCGAACATGTCGCCGACGATTTCACGGATGGGTCGCTCTTCGTCTGCGAGCAGTTTGTTCAACTGTGCGATGTCGGCGACGTTGACGTTCGTGTGTCGCAGTTCCATGTAGCCCGTGAACCAGCCGGGTGCGAGAAGCGGGTTGACGGAGGTCATCCACGCGACGCCGCCACCGACGGCGGCGGACGACCAGCGAGCACCGGCCAGTTTGGCGAGTCCCGCCGCGAAGACGCCGTTGACGACGAACCACGCCGCGAACAGCCGAAGCAGGAACCCGTTTCGCACGCCCGCCATCGCCAGCAGGATGAAGAAGGCGACGAAGCCGACGGACATGGCGATTCCGATGAGTTTGAACCACGGAATCCCGCGACTCTTGGCCTCGCCGACGAGCGACTCCATCGGCGGGAGCGTCTCCGGGTTCGCGAGGTAGCGTTCGATTCCTGCACGGTGGCCCGCGCCGACGACGGCGAGGACGTCGTGGCCCTGTGCGCGCAGGGCGACGAGTTTGTGGGCGATGTAGGCGTCACGTTCGTCGATGAGTGCCTCTGCACCGCCGGGACTGAACTCGCGGAACTCCTCCATCATCACGGTGACGACGTCCTTGTCCGTCAGTTCCGACATGTCGAGTTCTTCGTAGTCTTCGTCGACGTTCAGCCCCATCACGGCGAAGAGACCGCCCGCGGCGACGCCGACGAGTGCGCCGACGAGCAGTCCGAGCGCCATGCTTCCGATTGCTTGGGCGACGAAGCCACCGACGAGGCCGCTGCCGATACCGAGCGTCGCGGTGACGAGTGCGACGGTGATACCGCCGCCGATGGCGAGCAGCAGACTGTCGTCACCGTCGAGAAACAGGTCGCCGACGAAACTCAGCGCGATGCCGGCACCGAGGCCGACGACGACGCCCCCGGTCACTCGGGCGAGGAGTGCGCTCGTGATACCGAGCGACCCACCGAAGAGCCCGATGAGCGGGCCGATGAAGATGCCGACCATCAGGCCGAACAGCAGTCCCACGACGCGACTGTCGGTGACGCCGAAGGCGAGTCCGCCGACCATCCGTAGCTTCTCGACGAAACTCATCCGTCGCCAGAACCGTTGGATGGTCGTCTGGATATCTCGGTCGACGAGCGCGACGTCGAGACCGTACTCTTCGGCCGTCTCGACGGCGGCCAGCATATCTGCACCGGGTTGGATGTCGAACCTCTCACCCATCTGTGCCTGCACGTAGGAGAGCATCCAGTAAGCGATGAACTGGAAGACGGTGTTGCCTCGCAGGAGGTCTCCCGCGTCGAGGTCGTCTGGCGTCTCGCCTTGCATCTGGCGATACCGCCCCTCGTCGAGTTCGACGGCGACGACGTCGGGACGTTCCGCCTCGATGGTCTCTTCGACCTCGCGGACGCTGTCCGCCGAGACGTGCGCCGTCCCGACCACGCGCACGTTCCCCTCGGAGGGGGCTGACTCCGCACGGTTACTCATTGTTCTCACGCTACTTTCCCCCGGGGTTTACCGTTGTCGGAGTGGCGAACGGAAGTCGAGACGCTCGCAAACTCCACCGAAGCGGATGCGTTTTTCTCTCTCGACTGTGACCCGCCGGGTATGACCGACATCGAGGACGCCGAGACGCTCGCGGCGACACCAGCACACGAGACGGCGCTCGCCTGCATCGAGGCGGGCATCGACGCCGCCCACCCCGAGCAGGTCGTCCACGACAGCGTCTCGCTCGACGGCGACACGCTCACGATTCGAGAGACGACGTACGACCTCACCGACTACGACCGGGTCCTCGTCGTCGGCGGCGGCAAGGCGGGCGGCGGCGTCACGACGGCGCTCGAATCGGTCCTCGGCGACCGCATCTCCGGCGGTGTCGTCGTCACACGCGACCCCGAGGAGACCGAGTACGTCGACGTCGTCGTCGGCTCTCATCCCGTGCCGAACGAGGCGGGCGTCGAGGGCGCACGACAGATACTCGAACTCCTCGCAGACGCCGACGAGCGGACGCTCGTCCTCGGCGTCATCACCGGTGGCGCGAGCGCACTGTTGGCCGCACCCGCCGAGGGTATCTCGCTCGCGGACCTCCAGCAGACGACGACCGACCTCTTAGAGTCCGGAGCCGAAATCGACGAGATAAACGCCGTCCGAAAGCATCTATCGGCGGTCAAAGGCGGCCAGTTGGCCCGAGAAGCGTCGCCCGCGGCGGTGGCCGGTCTCGTCTTGAGCGACGTCGTCGGCAACGACCTGAGCGTCATCGCCAGCGGGCCGACTGCACCCGACGACTCGACGTTCGCGGAGGCGCTCGACGTACTGAACCACTACGGAATCGACGCACCCCAGTCGGTCCGCGACCGCCTCGAATCAGGTGTCGCAGGCGACGTCTCGGAGACGCCCCGCGCCGACGACCCGGTGTTCGAGCGCGTGACGAACTACGTCCTCGCCGACGGCTTTACCGCGCTCGACGCGGCCCAGTCGGTGGCGACAGCGCGCGGGTACGAGACGTGTATCCTCTCGTCACGCATCCGCGGCGAGGCCCGTGAGGCGGCCAAGAGCCACGTCGCCGTCGGCGAGGAAGCGGCGGCGACCGGCAACCCAGTCGAAACGCCAGCAGTGATTCTCGCCGGGGGAGAGACGACGGTGACGGTCCGTGGCGACGGCAGTGGCGGTCCGAACCAGGAGTTCGCGCTCGCGGCGGCGCTGGAACTCGATGAGTCGGGGACCGTGCTCGGCGCAGTCGACACCGACGGCCGGGACGGCGGCGTCGACGTCGCGGGCGCACTGGTCGACGGCGAGACGGTCGACGATGTCACCGCCGCTCGTGAGGCACTCGCCACCAACGACGCGTTCCCCTACCTCGACGAGCGCGGGGCAATCGTCCGAACGGGGCCGACGGGCACGAACGTCAACGACTTGCGCGTGCTCGTCGTCGGCGAGGCGTCCGAGTAGTCGGAGTCAGTCGTCGGCGAACAGCGCATCGCTGCCGAACTCTGGGTCTGCGAGTCGCTTCGTGGCCACGATGTCGCGGAGGGCGAGCGGCGGCACCACGAGGAGCACGAGCGCCGCGAGGAGGCCGCCGGGAACGGGGACGGTCGGGTCGGTGAGGGCACTGAGGGCGATGAGGAGACCGGAGAGGACGTAGGTCGCGGCGACGAACAGTTCGCCGCGAGTCAGTTCGTCGAACACAGGCGTATCAACGGAGGAGGCTTGAAAAGCCTCTCGGTGCGCGTGTGAGCCGATGACTCACACAACCACTGTTGTGAACAACAAGTTTGTCTCCCCCTGCGCTGTATGAGACGTATGGCGAAGCTTCTGCCCTCCGCTCCCGACATCTCGGCCGTCGAGGAGTCCGAACCACGCGTCATCGGCGTCGACAGCGAGGACGCCGACGAGATGCTCTCGGCGCTCTCCTCGTCGACGGCGCGAAAACTCCTCTCGGAACTCCACGAGGAACCCGACTCCCCCTCGTCGCTCGCCGAACGCCTCGACACCTCGCTGCAGAACATCCAGTACCACCTCGGTAAACTCGAAGATGCGGACCTCGTCGCCGTCGTCGACACCGTCTACTCGGAGAAGGGTAGAGAGATGAAAGTCTACGCGCCGTCGAATCGGCCGCTCGTCGTCTTCGCCGGTCGCGAGTCGGACTCGACGGGGCTGAAGAGCGCCCTCCAGCGTCTCCTCGGTGGCTTCGGTATCCTCGGTGGGATGAGTCTCCTCGTCCAGTATCTGCTCGCCGACGGGCCGTTGCTCGGGTTCGGATTCGGAGCCACCGGTGGCGACGCGGCGACGGCCGAGAGTACCCAAGTCGCCGCCGACAGCGTCGCAGCGACGGCGGCTGCCGGAACTGTGCTCCCGCCCGGTCTCCTCTTCTTCCTCGGCGGTGCGCTGATGCTCACCATCGCGTTCGCAGTCTGGTACGCGCGGCGTTGAATTCGCCGGCTCACCGGTCTACTGGTCCCCTCCATTCTCTCCTCGTTTCCCGCTCGCGGGGGTAGGTATTCATACCCACAAAACGAACTCGATAGCATGAATCACACTGCCGAAGTAGAGGGCATCGCCGTCGGCGTCGGCCCCGACGGGGCGAACGTCCCGGCGGTGGTGCTGTCGGCCCGCGGCGAGTACCTCCCCATCTTCGTCACCGGCGACCAAGCGCAGGCGATACAGCTCGGTCTCTCCGGCGATTCGTTCGAACGGCCGCTCACACACGACCTGCTCATCGAGATGGTGACGGAGTTCGGCGGTGCCATAGACGGTATCCGCATCGACGACCTCGCGGACAACACGTTCTACGCGAAGATAGACGCCGAGCGGTATCAGAACGGCGAAGCGCGGCAGTTCGTCTTCGACGCGCGACCCAGCGACGCCGTCGCTCTCGCCGTCCGTGTCGACTGTCCCATCAGCATCTCCGACGAGATTCTCGACCACGCGGGACGTCCACCCTCGGCGGTCGACCTCGGCAGTGGGTCGGGGTCGAAGGGCGAAGACTCCGGCCCCGACGATTGGGGCGTCTGATTCGCCCCGTCAGTCGTCGAATCCGGCAGTGTGGTACTCCCCGTCACTCAACAGTCGTTCTTCTGGCGTCGTTTCCATCCCGAGTTCACGGTCGAGTCGTGAGAGTCCGACAGCGACGGCGACGCTGAGCACCGCTACGCCGACGGCGACGGTGACTCCAGAGACGACGGTGAGAGCGTCGCGTGCCGGATATCCGTAACTCACAACGGCGACACCTGTGCCCACGCCGGCGACGCCGAGAAGTCGGCCGAAGAGTCGCCGTGCCGCCTCGTACGGGAGATAACACGCACTGACGAACGTCGTTCCACCACTGAGGATGCCGAGGTTGAGACACAGCGCCGAGACGGCGTCGGAAGTCAGCTGTTGGGAGACACCGACGACGGAGGCGAGTACCAAGCCGACGACGCCCGCACCGATTCCAACGTACTGTCGAAGATTCGAAAATTCGTAACTCATACAGCCTGTATCTGACGCGGTCACCGTCGTCGATATAAGACGCTAGCGGTCGTAGAATCGGTTGGCTCGCTCGACTTTCAGCTCTCTCGACGAGTTCGGCAGCCGTAACCGACCTTTCAGTTCCCGTTGTAGAGGTCCTCCATGTCCTCCTGTGCGTCTCTCTGGAGTTCTTCGCCTTCGTCGGTGTTGACGGTGAGGTCCGGGACGGGCGTCGGGTCCAGGTTGTCGTCGATAGCGACGTAGACGAAGTGGGACTCGGTCGTCAACTCTCTGTCGCCGGTCTGTGGGTCCTCGCGGTAGGCTTTGATACGGATACGGACGCTCGTCCGGCCTGTCTCGTAGGCGTAGGCTTGAATCAGCGCCGTGTCGCCGCGCGGAACTGGCTGAACGAAGTTGACCTGTTCCATCCGGGCGGTGACGCAGGTGGTCTCGGCACACCGCATCGCCGAGAGCGCACCGACGACGTCCATCCACTTCAGGACGTTCCCCCCGTGGGCGACGTCGTAGTTGTTGGTGTGGTTGGGTTGGACGAGGTGACGGTTCTCGATGTAGGTGTCCATCAGGTCGCTCATGCGTGGCGCTTCACCGCCCCCGTGAATGAGCGTACTGGAAGCCACATTCACGATTCTTGGTTCGGAATCCGTCTTCGGGAGCCGAACAGCCTTTGTTACTGTCGTGTGTCACTCCGATATGAACCGTCGTGCCCTCCTCGCCTCCGGTGCCGCGCTCGGTCTGTCGTCGCTCGCCGGGTGTACCGGATTCGGCGTGTCGTCGCTGGCGATACCCGGCCCGAACGCCCTCCTTCGAATGACGCCGATTACCGACACCGGCATCGCCGAGCGACTGACCTACGGCCGAGTTTCCGAAGACTCAGAGTCCTACGCCCTCGTCAGCGCCGCTATCGACGGCGAGCATCCACGAGCGGAGGGAACCAGCTGTCCGTTTCCCGCCGACCGGACGTTCGTCTTCGAGGAGTCGGTCTATCGACTCTCGTTCACCGTGGTCGACACGGAACCGGCGACGACGACGACGTTCTCGGTCACACTCGACCCGCCCGAGGGTGATGTCTCCCCCGCCGACGTCGTCGCCTACGAGTCGCTCCCCGACGTGGACAGAGCGCAGTTCGAGCGCCTCGGCTGGGAGAACCTGTCGTCGGTCGGGTACGGAACCTCGTTCCGATACACTACTGCGGAGATAGCTGACTCCGTGTTGGTACCAGACCCGGAGTACGCGGTCATCGAGTGGGAGAACGGCACGCGGGCGGCATTCGAGGTGACCGGGTCGAATGACGCGCCGGTGAAGACGTACGAGTACAGTTCGACACGAGTCGCCGAGTCGGCGTCGCAGTTCGGTCGCGAGATTCGCAGAGCGCACGCGTTCGTGCTGTCGGGACTCTCCGAGGACGAACGAGCCATCGTCGCCGACGCACTCGACGCCGAAGACGGCTACGTCGTCGACTCCGACGAACCTGTTCCCAACGCGATGCAGGAGTTGGGTGCGCGGTTCCGCGCCCACGACGACGTCGAAGACGTGGATATCGTCCGCGACGACGAGGAGGAATCGACTGTCGACGGGGACTACCTCGTCCGGTACGACGGCGACGTGTACTGGACGCGAGTGCACGTCGACGAGTAGGAGAGAGTACGCTACGCGTTGATGTGCCGAACCTCGTAGTCGTGGCTCCGAATCGTCCGCATGATGCGTCGGGCGTGTTCGGTTCCGCTGGTCTCGATTTGGAAGACGAGGTAGGCTTCGCCCACGTCGAGTTCCGGAGCGGCGCGTTCGTGGCGAATCGTCTGGATGTTCGCGCCGTGGTCGGCGATGATGCCCGACACTTCCTTCATCTTGCCCGGTTGGTCCTTGATGCGTACCCGGAGTTGGAGGAGTTGCTCACGCTCGGTCAGCGCGTGGACGAGCACCGTCTGCAGCATCGTCATGTCGAGGTTACCGCCGCAGAGCAGCGGCATCACCGTCTCGCCGCGTACGTCGACGCTCTCGCTGAGCAGTGCTGCGACGGACGCCGCGCCCGCCCCTTCGACGACCTGTTTCGCTCGTTCGAGGAGGAACAGCACCGCGCGGGCGATGTCGCCGTCGGTGACGGTGACCACCTCGTCGACGTGGGCGTCGATGAGCGAGAGCGTGAGGTCGGAGATGCCGCCGGTGGCGATGCCGTCGGCGATGGTGTCGACCGAGTCGAGCGTCTGCGGGCTTCCTTTCTGCAACGAATCGGCGACAGTCGCGGCCCCGACGGCCTGTACGCCGACGATGCGCGTCTCGGGGGAGAGTTCCGCGAAGGCCGTGGCGATGCCGGAGATGAGGCCGCCGCCGCCGATGGGAACGACGACGGTGTCGACGTCGGGCAGGTCCTCGTACATCTCGACGCCGAGCGTTCCCTGTCCGGCGACGATGGCCGGGTCGTCGTAGGCGTGGACGAACTCGACGCCGTCGTCGTCGACGAGACCTTTCGCGTGCGACATCGCCTCTTGGAAGTCCCGGCCGACGAGTTCGACGTCAGCCCCGTAGTCGCGGGTCGCGTCGACTTTCGTCTGTGGGGCCGTCGTCGGCATGACGATAGTCGAGTCGACGCCGAGTTTCGTCGACGCCAAGGCGACGCCCTGGGCGTGGTTGCCGGCGCTGGCGGCGACGGTTCGTTTCACGTCGCCTGCTTCGACACACTGGCGAATCTTGTTGTACGCGCCGCGCGTCTTGAACGACCCCGTCCACTGGAGATGTTCCATCTTGAGGTGGACTTCGCCACCCGTCACGGCGTCTAGCGAGGTGCTCCGTTCGACCGGCGTGTGTTTGACCACGCTCGGGTCGTCGAGGCGCTCTACTGCCTGTTCGATGTCGGTGAAGTCGACCGGTGGCGAGCGCGTCTGCGTCATCGATACTGTGGCTCTCGTGGGATTCGTGAAGAAACCTCGTGATTGTTTTTCGATAGGCGCAAAATTGACCGGACGCGTACCGAGCGGTCAGGGCGCGGGTCGTCGTCCAAGCGTCACCTCGACCGTCTGCTGCTCACCGTCGCGGAGGACGGTCACTCGGACGGTGTCGCCCGGACTCGTCTCCAGTGCCAGGTAGGTGCCGAGGTCCGTCTGCGTGCGAATCGGCGTCTCGTCGACGGCGACGACGACGTCGCCACCGACGGGGACTTGTCGCCCGTTGATGCTCGTCCGGTCGTCGCTCCCGCGGAGGAGACCTTCGGCGGGACCGCCCTGCACCGTACTGACGACGAGGACGCCGCGTGCTCTGTCGAGGCCGTTCGCCTCCGCGACGAGCGGCGACACCTGCTGTAACTGGACGCCGAGGAAGGAGTGTTCGTAGCTCCCCGACTCGATAAGGGCCGGAACGACTCGCTGGGTGAGTGCCGCCGAGATGGCGAAGCCGATGTTGTCGCCGCCACCGGAGTTGATGACGCCGGCAACCTCGCCATCGAGCGTCACCAGTGGTCCGCCGCTGTTGCCGGGGTTGACGGCGGCGTCCGTCTGCACCGCGTCGGCGATGGTGAACCCCGTCGAACTCGGGAGCGCGCGGTTCTGGCCGCTGACGATGCCGGCGGAGACGGAGCCACCGAGGTCGAACGGTGCACCGACGGCGACGACGCGAGTCCCGACCGGTGGCTCTGCTTCGACGAACGAGAGGGGAGTCGCGTACTCGGGTTTGTTCGGGATGCGTAACACGGCGAGGTCGCTGTAGACGTCGGTGCCGACCACGCTGGCGACGCGCCACTCGCCGTCACGAAACTGGACTCGAACCTCCGACTTGCCACGGACGACGTGTTCGTTCGTGACGAGATGTCGGCCGTCGTAGACGAACCCCGACCCCTGCCCGGCGCTGCCGTCTTCCCGATAGACTCGGACGAGGACGATAGAGGAGACGACGTCGCGGTAGACCTGCGTGTACGGTTCGTCGCTGGCGACGGTCTGTGTCTGTGAGACGCCGCTTGACGCGACCGACTCCGCTGCTGTCGACGTGTCCGCACCCTCTGCACTGCTCGTCGGCGCGGAGCACCCGGCACTGGCGGCGACGGCGACGCTCCCGAGTCCGGCGAGAAACCGACGTCGACTCGCGTTCATAGACGTGGTTAGCTCTCGCACGCATAAACACTCACGCCTCGTTTCTCGTTTCGGTCGGTTCGACGGGTGCCAGTTACTCCAGTTCGTCGGCGTGTGAGCGGAGGGCCTCGGCGAGCGCCGCATCCGGTACGCCGCTGTCCTGTGCGCTCTCGATTACCTCGCCGAGCGCTTGGTCGAAGAGGTCGACCGTCTGGATGTCGCGATTCGTGATCATCGACTGGAGTATGTGTCTACCCAGACATAGTGGCTGGGGTCAACACGTCCGACGAGACTTTACTGCTACCCGTCTTCAGAGTACGGTATGCCCCTTGACGTCGAGACGCCGACGCCGCCCGAACTGGAGGAGATAGACCCAAACCAGTACGAGGACGCCGAGATTCTCGGCGACACCGACTACCACCGCGACGAACTCGACGAGTTCCTTCGCGAAGGCGCGTGGGACCAAGCGTTCGACGAGTGGGCCGCCCACACCGACGTGACGCCCGAGGAGTGGGACATCGTCCTCGAGTTAGACCTCCTGAAACAGTTCGACTTCTTCTGGGACGACTTTGCAGATAGGGTTGGCTACCACGCGCCGGGACTGCCGCAAGACTGGAAGGAGCGAAAACTCCACCCCGAACTCACGAGTTGGGGACAGGTCTCCTCTATCAACGCCGGGTTGACCGAACTCGGACAGGTCGTCTCGGAGACACTGAAGGAAGACTACATCGACTGGGAGGCGGAGTACGAAGCGCCCGACGACCTGCCGGATTTCGGCTGAACGGTAGACTCTTGTCGTATCGTACTACTGACTAGTCATGCGCAGACGTGCCCTCCTCGCTAGCGCCGCCGTCGCCACCACTTCGCTCTCCGGCTGTCTCGGCAGAGTGTACAGTCCAGTCGGTGGTGACGTTCGTTCGGACTTCGGCAGTTCCCACCTCCATCCGCACGACGACCCACTCGTCGAGGGCGGACTCGGTGACGACAACGACGCGCAGTTTCACGCTCGACTCGTCGTCTCGCCGGAGACTGCACCGTCGTTTCTCGACACGGAGCGCAACGATACTGCAGACAACATGCGGAACCGAGTCGGCGACGTCGACTTCGAGACGACGTTCTTGCTCCTTTTCGAGGCTCGAATGTCTCGTGAGGAGACGTATCACGTCCACAACCGTACCGGAACGAATCCGAAGTGGACTGGCTGGTCGACGCTCGATATCTCGCTCGAAACCGACTCGGCGACGGACGTCGCCGACGAGTACTATCCCAACGCCGACGAACTGGTCTGTACGGCACTCATCAGTTACGAGTCGAAGTCGTCGCCGGCGGCCGCGAAAGTGACGCTCTACGACGAGAACGGTCGAGTCGAGGCCGGACCGTTGCAGACCGACTGACGGGCCACGGGCGAGCGTTACAGACCGACTGACGGGTCGACGACGGTCCGACATCCGCGCGTGCAACACCACCGTTTTGATATACGCACGGCCAGTTTCCCCCCGTATGGAGGATATCAGCGACCAGTACACTCCCGAGGACGTCGAATCCTCGGCGGAGTCGTACTGGGACGAGCACGACGCCTACGAGGCGACGAAGGAGGCACACGCCGAGGACCCCGCCTTCTTCTTCGTCGACGGGCCGCCGTACACCTCGGGGCAGATGCACCTCGGGACGGCGTGGAACAAGACGCTGAAGGACGCGGTCATCCGGTACAAGCGGATGACCGGCCACCGCGTCACCGACCGTCCGGGCTACGACATGCACGGACTCCCCATCGAGGTCAAAGTCGAGGAGGAACTCGGCTTCGACTCGAAGAAGGACATCGAGGAGTTCGGCGTCGAGGCGTTCATCGAGGAGTGTAAGGAGTTCGCCGAGCGCAACCGCGCGAACATGGACGGCGACTTCCAGTCTATCGGCGCGTGGATGGACTGGGACAACCCCTACAAGACGATGTCGCCGGAGTACATGGAGGCGACGTGGTGGGCGTTCCAGAACGTCCACGAGAACGGTCTCGTCAAGCAGGGCAAACGCGCCATCAACCAGTGTCCACGCTGTGAGACGGCCATCGCCGACAACGAGGTGGAGTACCACGAAATCGAGTCTCCGAGCATCTACGTGAAGTTCCCCCTGAAAGAGCAGGAGGGGAACCTCGTCATCTGGACGACGACGCCGTGGACGATTCCGGCCAACACGTTCGTCGCCGTCGCAGAGGAGATGACGTACCAGAAGGTCGAAGCCACGAAGAACGGCGAGAGCGAAGTGCTCTACCTCGCCGAACCGTGCGTCGAAGAGGCCCTGAAGAAGGGCCGATACGACGACTACGAAGTCCTCGACGAGTTCGAGGGGAGCGAGATGGTCGGCTGGGAGTACGACCACCCACTGGCCGAGGAAGTACCGGACCACGCCGACTTCGAGGGTGCCGGACAGGTCTACACCGGCGACTACGTCGAAGCCGACCGAACCGGACTCGTCCACTCCGCACCCGGCCACGGTCAGGAGGACTTCGAGCGCGGACAGGAACTCGGACTCGACGTGTTCTCGCCCGTCGCCGGCAACGGCGACTTCACCGCCGAGGCGGGCAAGTACGAGGGGACGTTCGTCCGCGACGCCAACGACGACATCATCGAGGACCTCGACGCGAAGGGACTACTCCTGCACAGCGGGACGCACCACCATCGCTACGGCCAGTGTTGGCGCTGCGACACGGACATCATCTTCCTCGCGACCGACCAGTGGTTCATCACCATCACGGACGTCAAAGAGGACCTGCTCGACAACATCGACGAGAGCGAGTGGCACCCACAGTGGGCGCGCGACAACCGCTTCCGGAACTTCGTCGAGGACGCGCCCGACTGGAACGTCTCCCGCCAGCGCTACTGGGGCATCCCGCTCCCCATCTGGAAGCCGAAGGGCGAGTCGACGCCGGACCCCGAGGACCTCGTCGTCGTCGGCACACGCGAGGAACTCGCCGAACGTGTCGACCAAGACGTCGACCCCGAGTCGATGGACCTCCACCGTCCGGCGGTCGACCCGCTGACCATCACCGAAGACGGCGTCACCTACGAACGCGTCCCCGACGTGTTCGACGTCTGGATCGACTCCTCTGTCGCCTCGTGGGGGACGCTCGACTACCCCGGTACGGAAGACGACTTCGAGGAACTGTGGCCCGCCGACCTCATCATCGAGGCCCACGACCAGACCCGCGGGTGGTTCTGGTCGCAACTTGGGATGGGAACCGCCGCAGTCGGCGAAGTCCCGTACAAGGAGGTCATCATGCACGGGTTCGCCAACGACAAGGACGGCCGGAAGATGTCCAAGTCCGTCGGCAACATCGTCACGCCCGAGGAGGCTATCGACCGTGCGGGCCGTGACCCGCTTCGTGCCTACCTCCTGAGCCACGACCAGCAGGGTGTCGACCTCTCGTTCGAGTGGGACGGCCTCGCCGACATGCAGTCGGGGCTGAACATCTTCTGGAACGTGTTCCGCTTCCCGCTGCCGTACATGCGACTCGACGGCTACGACCCGTCGGAGGCCGACCTCTCCGACGGCGAACTCACCGTCGTCGACGAGTGGGTGCTCTCGCGCCTCCAGAGCGTGAAACAGGAGATGGCCGACGCGTGGGACGACTACGAAGTCCACGAGGCGCTCAACACCCTCTTGGACTTCGTGACGCAGGACGTCTCGCGCTTCTACGTGAAGGCCATCCGCGAGCGGATGTGGGAGGAGGAGGACTCCGACTCGAAGCGCGGCGCGTACGCCACGCTCTCGACAGTTCTTCTCGAATCCGTCAAACTCATCGCGCCGTTCACGCCGTACCTCGCAGAGGAGATGTACCAGCATCTCGACGGGAACGACACGACGGTCCACATGCTCGATTACCCCGAGGTAGATGCCGAGTACCACGACCCCGACCTGGAGACGAACATGGCCGTGCTCCGGAAAGTCGAGGAAGCCGCCGCGAACGCCCGCCAGCAGGGCGGTCGAAAGCTTCGCTGGCCCGTCACACGGGTCGTCGTCGAGAGCGACGACGAAGAGGTCACAAAGGCGATGCGCTCGCTGGAGGACCTCTTCCTCGACCGCGTGAACTCGCGGTCGCTCGACGTGGTTGAGCAGTTCGACGAACTCGTCGAACACGCCGACCCGAAGATGAGCGTCATCGGACCGGAGTTCGGCGGGCAGGCGCAGAAGATCATGCAGGCCGTCGAGGGCAAGCCTCGCGCCGAAGTCGAGGCTGGCGTCGACGTCGACGGCGAGACGGTGAACCTCACCGACGAGATGGTCGAGTATCACGCCGAACCGCCGGAGGGTATCTCGGGTGCCGACTTCGAGGGCGGGAGCGTCTACGTCGACACGACGCTGACCGAAGAAATCGAGGCGGAGGGCTACGCTCGCGACATCGTCCGGCGCGTCCAAGAGATGCGAAAGCAACTCGACCTCGACGTGGAGGAGACCATCCACACGCGACTGGACGTCGCCGACGACCGGGTCGCTGGCTTCGTCGACCAGCACCGCGAGTTCATCGCCGAGGAAACTCGAACGAAAGAGTTCGTCGACGGCGACGAACAGGCGTTCGACCTCGTCGAAGAGTGGGACGTCGAAGGCGTCGAGGTGACTATCGGCGTCGCACGTACCGAAGAGTGAGAAAGTAATAAAAGCGATACTTATCGCATAACAAACCTTTTTGCTGTCTCGGCCGACACCGATGCCATGGAGTTGGTCGCCCGGTGACTCGGGTTGCAATCGTTCCGCTCGGTGACGTCGCTCAGGAGGACCTACAGACGGCGAGCGACGCGCTCGAACACGTATACGGCGTGAACGCGACGGTGTTGGGGGCGCGACCGCTTCCCGGCGTCGGCGACGACGCCGAGAGAGACCAGTACGACGCCGAGACGCTCTCGGACGTCGCTCTCTGGGACGGAGGGGACGCCTTCGACGTGGTGTTGGGAATCACAGATGCCGATGTGTCGCATCGGCGCGGTCCGGTTGACTCCGACCGTGGCCGTGTGCTACTCTCGACGGACCGATTCGGTGATTCCGGTTACAGACGTAGTGCTCGGGTTCGACGACAGATGATAAAGCAGGTCGGACACGCTCTCGGGCTCGACCGGTGCGACGGGAACTGCGTCATGCAGTCCTCGTCGACGGTCGGCGAACTGGACCGCTACCCCGACCGACTGTGCCGGACCTGTCACTCGGCGCTTCCACGGGAACTCAGCGGGGACTCCGAACCGGTCGGTGGCCTCTCATCGCCGTCGACCCCGACGTTCGCTGAGTGGCGACGGGGCGTGCGAGACGTCGTGCTCGAACCGCTTCTGTGGGTCTACGGCGCGCGTCGGTGGCTTCCGTTCGCCGGGCGGCGACTCGACTCCGATTCGGTCTCGGTGACGCCAGTAGAGTGGGCCGTCGCCGTGGTCGGTCTCCTCTTGACGCCGCTGTTCTGGCTCTTGGGTGCAGTGATTCGCACGCCGCCATCTCCGGACGACCCGAACTCGACATCTCGGTCTGGGGACGAACGCACTTCATCTCCTCGTTGGCGGAAGCGCGCGCCGTAACCGCGAGAGTTAGCCTTCCTCGCCCTCTCGGGTACGTATGAAGACCACAGTTTTGGTGGTCGGTGGCGGTGCGACCGGTGTCGGCGTCGCTCGTGACCTCGCGATGCGGGGCGTCGACGTGACACTCGTGGAGCGTGGCGGCCTCTCGTCCGGAACCTCTGGGCGCTCCCACGGGTTACTACACAGCGGCGCTCGGTACGCCGAGGCCGACGCACTGGGCGCACAGGAGTGTCTCCGTGAGAACGACATCCTCCGCGACATCGCCGGCGAGGCGATTCGAGACACCGGTGGCCTGTTCGTCTCGCTCGGAGACGACGACTCCGAATACTTCGAGGAGAAGCTAGCGGCGTGCCACGAACACGACATTCCGGCCGAAGAGATTTCGGTCGAGGAGGCCCGCGAACTGGTCTCGGACCTCGCCGCCGACGTCGCCCGCATCATGCACGTCCCCGACGGCGTCATCTACCCCTCCCGACTCGTCGCTGCGAACGCGGCCAGTGCCGAAGAACACGGCGCGACGATGTTCACACACGCGCCGCTGGAGAATCTCCACGTCGAGGACGGTAGGGTCGTCGCCGCCGACGTCGGTGGAAGCGTCGGCGACACCGTCGAAGCGGAGTACGTGGTGAACGCGACGGGCGCGTGGGCCGGCGAGTGTGCTGCGTTAGCTGGTGTCGACGTGGCGATGCGCCCGAACAGGGGCGTGATGGTCGCCGTCGACTACGACGAGTTGGGGCCGGTGCTCAACCGCTGTCGCGACCCCGAAGACGGCGACATCGTCATCCCGCACGAGCGACAGGTGGTGCTCGGAACGACGAGCGTCGACGTCGACGACCCCGACGAGTACGACGAGGAACAGTGGGAAGTCGAGAAGATGTTCGAGGAGTGCGGCCGGATGCTCCCGCCCGTCGCGGACCTCGACGTGTCTCGCACCTACTGGGGCGTCCGCCCGCTCTACGGTCCCGACGAAGACACTCGAGCGGGGTCCCGCGGTATCTCGCGCGGGTTCTTCCTGCTCGACCACGCCGACGATGGCGTCGAGAACTTCGCCAGCATCGTCGGCGGCAAGTTGACCACCTATCGGATGATGGCCGAGGCGACGGCCGACCACGTCTGCGACGAACTCGGCGTCGATGCCACCTCGACGACGGCGGAGACGACGCTCCCCGGTGCCGACGACCCGGCGACGCTGAACCGACTGGTCGAGAAGTACGACGCGCACTCGCCTGCAGACGAGGACGTCGTCGCGAGTGCGGACTGACGAGCGACGTCGCTCTAGCTCTGGGGACTGCTCGTCGCGACGAGAGTAACGGACAGCCGACACGACCACTCCACGACGCACTGTGTCGGACACTCGCAGGATGCGTCGTGGTTCGGATTACAGCACGCTACCGAGCAGTGGTCCCGACTTCGTTCAAAAAGGTTCGCAGGTGAGGCGGCCCTCAGACGAGTGCTTCTTCGAGCAACTGGAGCGGATGTCGAATCTCGTAGCCCGTCCCGTGGTTCATCTGCATCGAACAGGTCGGACATTCGGTCATGCCGACGTTCCCCTCGGCGTGGTGCATGTGGTCGAACATCTCCTCGCCGATGGCCATCGACGTGTCGTACTTCTCCTCTTTCCAGCCGTAGGTTCCCGAGATGCCCGAACAGGAGTCGCCGACGTCTTGGATGGTGACGCCGTCGAGGTCACGAAACAGTTCGACCGCCTGCCGGTCGAGTCCTTGGTTCCGGGCGTGACACGGCGCGTGGTACGCGAACGCCTGCTCGGAGACTTCGGCGTCCTCGATTGCGCCGTGGAGGTCCTCGTGGATGCGGAGATACTCCAGCGCCTCGTAGGTGTGCGTCGAGAGGTCCTCGATGCCGTCGATGTCGAACAGTTCGGGGTACTCCTGTCGGAGCGACATCGAACACGAGGTACAGGAGGCGATGATGTCGTACCCCTCCGGGATGAGGCCCGTGAAGTTCTCGACGTTGATGCCCGCGGCGCGCTTCGCGTCGTCGAGCATCCCGTTTGCGAACATCGGCGTCCCCGAACATCGCTGTTTGGGCACGACGACTTCGTAGCCAAACTGTTCGAAGACGCGGACCATCGCCTTGCCGACTTCGGGCGTGTTGTAGTTGGAGTAACAGCCGTGGAAGTAGGCGACGCGCTTCTCCTCGGAGCGCACCTGCGGGCCGCCGCGCTCCTCCCACCACTCGCGGAACGTCTGTTCGGCGAACTCCGGAAACTCACGTTCTCCCGTGATGCCGAGCACCTTCGCGTTCACCTTCTGGACGAGCGAGTTGCCCATCACGAAGTTGGTGAGTCGAGGTACCTTGCTCCCGAGCATCGCGAGCGTGTTGTAGTTCGCGAGGATGCGGTTGCGGATGTACTCTCGCGACAACTTGTCCATCTGTTCCTCTACGTACTCCCCGCGGGCCGTGTTGTGCATCTGCGACAGCGGCACCGACGACGGGCAGGCGTCGTCACACCGCATGCAGTTCGAACACGACATGATGGAGTCGTCGACGCCCTCGTCTTCTTTGCGCTTCAGACGCCACTGTTCCGGGCCTTGGAACTTCGGCCCGGGGAACTTGTCGTCGACTTCCGCCACTGGGCACGCCGTGTCGCAGGTCGTACACTTGTAGCAGTTGTCTGCGCCCGGACGGAGGTCCATGTCCTCGCTCTCCGGAAACACCTGTACTGGCTCGAACTCGTTGAGATTATCGTTGACGTTCTCTGCGTCGCTCATTGACTAGCCTCCGTCCCTGCGTTGCGCCCGGCCACGAGTCCCGTGGCGAGCGAGATGCCGCTTCCCGATTTCTCCGCTGCGAAGTCCGCACCGCCGACGACGCCGCCCGCGGCCCGGAGGTTCTCGAACTCTACGTTCCCCTCTGGCCCCGTCGGTCGGAGTTCCTCGTCCGGCACGACGCCGAACTTGGCGAAGGGGTGGTCGCCGAAGGCGTCGACGTCGAACCACTCGTAGCGGTCCGCCGCGTGCGGAACGTGACAGCCGAAAATCGGCTCTTCGACGCTCTCGCGTGAGGAGTCGATGCCTTTGCCGACGAGTCCGCCCGTCGCCAAGACGACCTGTTCGGCGTGATACGGCACGCGCTGACCCTTCCGGTCGACGTAGACGGCGGCGATTCGGTCGCCGCTCTCGTCTGTCTCGTAGTCGACGGCAGGGTTCCCCGCCGAGATACGGACACCCGCCTCGTCGAGCGCGTGGAAGAACCGGTCTTCCAGTCGGAGACCCGGAAGACTCGGCGGTCCCATCGGCACCTCGAACACGTCGACGCCGAGTTCCGCGGCGAGTTCCTCGTGGACTTCGTCGTTGTGGTCGTCGCCGAGGAGTGACGGGAACCCGACGCGCTCGGCCCCGTCGAGATGTGGCCGAACCGCGTTGGCGAGTCGACGCCGGACGCGGTCGGTGTCGTTGTCGAGCGTCTTGGCAAAACGCGTCACCTTCGCGTCCGCGCGGAGTTCGACGGGGAACTCGACGGTGACGCCGCGAACGTCGAACGGGACGCCCGCCGCGGCCATGTGTTTCGCCGCGAGCGGTGCGTCGAGGTCGGTCAACGACTCGAAGCCGACCAAGAGCGTGTCTCGGGCGTCGCTGGCGAGGCCGTGCTTCGCCGACTTTGGGTAGCGAGCCGTCGGTTTCACCGTCCCACCGTGTGTCGGCAGGAGGGCGTTCGCGTCGGTGTGACTGCCCACGTAGAGGTCGCCCGCAACCTCGTCGAAGAGGCTGAACGCCTCGCGAATCGCGTCCTCGCCGACGATGCTGTACGGGTGGTCGTCGGGGAGGGAGTGGAGTGCCTCGTAGGGGTCTGCGATGGGTCCCTCTCCGTCGGGCGTGTATCCTAAGATATCGACCAGTCCGCTGGCGAAGCGCATGGTAGACTTCTTGTAGGTGACGAGACGGACGGACGCGCCCGTCTCGGCCGCCGCGAGCGCCGCCGTCGACCCGGCGATGCCGCCGCCGACGACGAGCACGTCTTCACTTATCGGCACGTGTACCTCCGGTGGACGCGTCTCGTTCGTCCGACTTCGACCCGCCGTCGGCGACGGCAGTCGTTCCCGACTCGTCGCCTGCGACGTCCGTCCCCGAGTCGAACGCGCCGAAGTCCACGTCGGCACCCGTCTCGGCGGGGTCGCCGTCCTGGTTCATCGTCGTCGCGTGCAGCGCGTACTTCAACATCGCCTGCGACAACTGTCGGCCCCAAAGCGCGTGTCGCTCGCCCTTCCAGCGTTCCTGATACAGTTCGTGGTAGGCCTCGCGGGCGACGGCTTCGTCGTACTCGGGGGCGAGTTCGTTCGCCATCCGCTGACAACAGAACGCGCCCTGACAGTTACCCATCGAAGCACGGGTGCGGATGCGGACCGCGTTGAGGTCCGACCCGGAGCCCTCGATGGCGTCGCGAATCTCCGCGCGGGTGACGGCTTCACACTCACAGACGACCGGGTTCGGCCCGTCCGTCTTGAGCACCTCGTCCGTGCGCGACCCGAGACGCTGGGCGCTCCGGCGGCCGATTGGCGACCGAAGTCCGAACTCGTCCATGTAGTCGCGGAGGACGGTGAAGTCCTCGCTCCCGGGAAGCGGCACGTCGGCGGTTCGGCACTCGGCGTCGACACCGAGTTTCTCACAGACGTGGTCGGAAATCTGCTCGGCCATCATCCGGTAGGTCGTGAGTTTGCCGCCGACGATGCTGGTCATCCCCGGCAGGTCGTCTCGCTCGTCGTGGTCGAGCAGGAAGAACTCGCGGGTGATGTCCGTCGGGTCTTCGGTGCCCGTGCCCGGCGGTTCGTAGAGCGGGCGAACGCCCCAGAAGGAGCGAATCGTCCGGGCATCTTTGAGCATCGGGACGAGTTCCGAGAGGGTGTCTATCATCAGGTCGACCTCCCACCCCTCTTCGGGGTAGTCTTCGGGGTCTTCGACCTCTTCGTCGGTGGTCCCGAGGATACACGTCGTCTCGTGGGGGACGATGATGTCGGCGTCGCCCTTCGGCCGACAGCGGTTGACGACGGTGTCGACCTGTCGGGTGTTCATGATGGTCATGACGCCCTTCGAGGGTCGGACCTCGACGTCGACACCGGCCATCTCGCCGAGTTGCCCGGCCCACGCGCCCGTCGCGTTGACGACGTAGTCGGCGTAAATCTTCTCCGTCGTGCCCGGTTGCTTGTGCGTTCGGGTACCCGGTCCGGAGTCGTGTTTCACTTCGACGCCGACGACTTCGCCGTCTTCGACGAGTACGTCGACGACTTCGGCGTGTGTCTCGATGCGCGCGCCGTGTTGTTCGGCGCTGGCCGCGTTGGCGACGCAGAGACGGAACGGGTCGACTGCGCCGTCCGGCACGCGGATGGCGCGTTTGATGTCCTTCGCGAGGTAGGGTTCCATCTCGCGGGCTTCCTCCGCCGAGAGAACCTCGGCGGGGATACCGCACTCGCGACAGCCATCCAGTTTCTGCTGGAAGTAGTCGTCTGAGTCCTCGGGACGTTGGACGAACAACCCGCCGGTCATCTCGACACAGTGACTGGCGATCTCCCGCAGCACTCGGTTCTCCTCGATACATTCCTTTGCGCTGGCTTGGTCGGAGACGGCGTAGCGTCCACCGCTGTGAAGGAGTCCGTGCATCCGCCCGGTCGTTCCGTGCGTCAGGTTCCCCTTCTCGACGAGCGTCGCGTCCATCCCTCGCATCGCGAGGTCACGGACGATACCACACCCGGTGGAGCCGCCTCCGATGACGAGCACTGACGGTGTCTCGGTCATCGGTTCGTCTGAGAGTTGGAGCGGGAACACTTTACTTTACCGCTGAACCCCACGTTACCAGTAAATTTAATCGGAAATGATGAGTGTCTTGCCGCAACATGGGCAGTGATATCACACGAAATTCACTCGATTTTACACGAACTGTCGGCGACGAAAACACCATTCACAGCACCCATATTGCGCACGAACGGCAGAAGAAAAATCTCGACGACGAGGTGAAATACGTGGTTCGAGTTACTTACTCTGCGTGCGACATCGGCAGTAACAATCATCGCCGACAGCCGTTCGTTGGAGAAAATGTGACCACCGAGACGGCTGTCCACCGTTGCTCAGACGGAACACTGTCCAACTATTGGGGGCGAACGCGCATCGTTCGTCCCATCTACACGACTTGTACTCTGTGTTACGCACGCGCGCGGAGCGTGGACACGAACTGTCGTCGTCGCCGCCGACCTGTCGACGCCGGCAGCGACGTTCTCGCAACCGCCGGACGAACACGAAAACGGTCCGAGACGGACGCTACGGGGCTTCAAAGCACTCTCGGACGGACATTCTTTACTGGCAGTGAGAAGGTCATGAGTAATCTTTATAATGATTCACCATATTGTTTACCGGTAGGGCACGACCTCGGATAAATAAGGTTGGCCAACGGAGAACATTCAGATGGTAGACACATACGTCGGTTCGATCGACCAGGGGACGACAGGGACACGCTTCATGGTCTTCGACCACAGTGGCCAGGTCGTCGCAAACGCGTACAAGAAACACGAACAAATCTATCCGAACCCCGGTTGGGTCGAACACGACCCCATCGAGATTTGGGAGAACACGAAGGAAGTCGTGCAGGAGGGTCTCGAAGAGGGGGGTATCGACGCCAGCCAACTCGAAGCGATTGGTATCACGAATCAGCGTGAGACGACCATCGTGTGGGACAAAGAG
The DNA here is from genome assembly GCF_900114455.1 of Halogranum rubrum. GTDB lineage: Archaea > Halobacteriota > Halobacteria > Halobacteriales > Haloferacaceae > Halogranum > Halogranum rubrum. Next base: position 90,855 of record NZ_FOTC01000009.1, read on the forward strand.
ACGGGGAAGCCGGTACACAACGCGCTCGTCTGGCAGGACCGCCGGACGACCGACCGTGTCGAAGAACTGCAAGACGAGGACAAAGTCGAGTGGATTCGCGAGAAGACGGGACTCGAAGCCGACGCCTACTTCTCGGCGACGAAGACCGAGTGGATTCTCGACAACGCCGAACCGCTCAAGCTCCAGAGCTCTCGCGGCGACAGCCTGCGAAGTCGCGCCGAAGACGGCGAACTTCTCATGGGAACGGTCGACGCGTGGCTCATCTACAACCTGACCGGGAACCACATCACGGACGTCACCAACGCGTCGCGGACGATGCTCTACAACATCCGTGACATGGAGTGGGACGACGAACTCCTCGAAGAGTTCGGCGTGTCGAAGGAGATGGTTCCGGAAGTCCGTCCGTCTTCGGACGAAGACTTCTACGGCCACACCGACGCCGACGGTTTCCTGGGCGAAGAAGTGCCCGTCGCCGGTGCGCTGGGTGACCAGCAGGCCGCACTCTTCGGGCAGACCTGTTTCGACAAGGGCGACGCCAAGAACACCTACGGTACCGGTTCGTTCTATCTGATGAACACCGGCAACGAGGCGGTCAAGTCCGACCACGGACTCCTGACCACCATCGGCTTCCAGATGTCGGGCGAACCCGTCCAGTACGCTCTCGAAGGCTCCATCTTCATCACGGGTGCCGCCATCGAGTGGCTCGAAGACGTCGACCTCATCAATAACGCCGCACAGACGGCGGAACTCGCTAGTTCCGTCGATTCGACCGACGGCGTCTACATGGTCCCGGCGTTCACCGGTCTGGGTGCACCGCACTGGGACGGCCGTGCACGCGGTACCATCGTCGGCATGACGCGTGGGACGCGAAAAGAGCACATCGTCCGGGCGACGCTGGAGTCAATCGCCTACCAGACGCGCGACGTCGCCGACGCGATGGAGGCCGACTCCGGCGTCGAAATGACGTCGCTCCGCGTCGACGGCGGCGCGGTCAAGAACAACTTCCTCTGTCAACTCCAGTCGGACATCATCCAGACCGACATCGCTCGTCCGGAAGTCGACGAGACGACCGCACTCGGTTCGGCCTACGCCGCCGGACTCGCCGTCGGCTACTGGGACACCGTCGACGAACTCCGCGACAACTGGCAGATCGACCGCGAGTTCTCCCCCGAGCGCAGTTCCGAAGAAGTCGACAAGCTGTACGACCGCTGGCACGACGCGGTCGAGCGCTCGCTCAACTGGGCACAGGAGGAGTAGTGAATGTACGAACTGGCTCTGCAAATCCCGCTCATCAACATGGAGGTGGAGGCGTTCGTCCTACTCCTCATCACCGCGCTCGCTGGCGGCGCGTTCGGTGCCGCAGTCGGTGCACTTCCGGGGTTCATCCTCACGGGATTCGTCGTCTTCCTCGGTGAAGGCATCGCAATCTTAGAGCGGAACCTCGGCGGTGTCGAGGGCATCCCTGCCGGTGAAATCGCGACCGGAATCACGGGCGTCATCGGGTTCGGTGCCATCACCGGTCCACACATCGTCTTCGCCGGCGGTGTCGCCGCGTCCGCCTACGCTGGCAAGAAGTATCCCGAGATGGGCTCTACCGAGGGCTACCACTTCGGGAAGGACATCACCTACGCGTTCGGGACGAAGCCGGACATTCTCGCCGTCGGTGCGGCGTTCGGTGTGCTCGGCGTGCTGCTCAATCAGGTCGCCATCGGCTTCGGAATGCCGTTCGACACTATCGCGATGGCGGTGTTCGTCTCTGCGCTCATCGCCCGTCTCGTGTTCAGCTACCCGCTCATCGGCAGTCCGGCCGGAAGTGGCTACCTCGACATGTCTCCCTTCGAGCGCGGTGAAGAGCGCACGGAGACCGACGGCGGCGTCGAGCGCGTTCGCCCCGCGACCGAACCGTGGCTCCCCCACCAGTACAAGTGGCCCGGCGTCACCGTCATCGGTCTCGTCGGTGGCATCCTCGGTGCCTACATCTGGATTCAGACGGGGAGTTTCTTCCTCGGCTACGGTCTGTCGGCCATCAGTCTGCTCTTCCTCAACCTCGGGGTCGAGAAGATTCCGGTGACACACCACATCACGCTGCTCGGGTCGAGCGGTGCAGCAATCGGCGCGGCCATCGGTGGTCCCGTCGTCGCTCTGCTCGTCGGTGGGGTCTTCGGCCTGCTCAGCGGCCTCTTCGGTGAGGTCACGCAGCGGGTCTTCTACTCCCACTCGGGGACCCACGTCGACCCGCCTGCGATGGCGATCTTCGTCATGACGATCCTCATCGGCGTGCTCTACCTGGCGGGGATCCTGCCCAACTCGGCGTATCTCGGCCTCTAACTCGCTCGACCGAAGAGCGATTTTATTTTCGCATACGAGCAACACACCAACATACACCTGCAGCTACACTATGGACATCGAAGCGCGAATCAAACGACGACGCCGCCGTGATGGCGAACCTCGATTGATTCTGGAGTACGAGTCGCTCTCACCGGTCACGCACATCAGCGAACCGGTCGACCGCGGGCCGGTCCTAGAGCGACTGCTCGACTATCTCGACCCCGTCTTCGACGGTAACCTCCCACCGAACGCCTACGTGTACGGTCCGAAAGGGTCGGGGAAGTCGGCCGTCGTTACCGCGCTGTTCAGCCACCTCACGCGCCTCCTGGCCGAGCGTAACGCGGCAATATACACGACGACGCGCGCACAGTCAGCGATTTCACCAGCGTTCGTCTACGTCGACGCCAGAGAGACGACGAGCGAGTTCGCGTTCTACCACGCGGTACTGGACGCACTCGTCGAGGAGTCCGTCCCCGAACACGGTATCGGGACGGAGACGCTCAAGTCGCGACTTCACCAGTCACTCGGTGGCTCTCGAACCGGCGTCGTCGTCGCAATCGACCATCTCGGCGAACCCGGCAACATCACCGAAGCCGAGTTCGTCGACCTGTTTGCGGGGCTTCCGAGCAACGTCAGTTGGCTAGCTATCGGCCGGGCGCTTCCCTCCGAGACGGTGTTGACCGAGTACACCGCCGAGTCCATCCAGGTCGAACCGTACCAGCGGCAGATGCTCGTCGACGTGTTGATGACACGGGCCTCGGTCGGTCTCGCCCAACAGGGACTCGACCACAGAGCGGCCAGAACCATCGCCGAGTGGGCCGACGGCGACGCTCACGACGCCCTCGCCGCGCTGTTCGGAGCGGCGGAGACGGCGACTGCCGCCGGTCACGACAGTATCGACACGGCTGACCTCGATGCGGGCATCGACGCCGTTCCTCGACCCAGCGTCTCACTCGGCCGCGTCCTCGCACTCCCGGCGAATCGCCAGCGAGTGCTTCGACGGCTCTTGGAACTGAACGACGACGAGCGGAGTTCGGTGCAAGAAGCCAGCGAACACATCTCACAGACGGTCGACCTCTCGTCGACGACGGTCAAACGAATCCTCTACGAACTGGCCGAGAGCGGCATCACTCGCCGCGTCACCATCGAAGAAGCCGAAGGGAAAGGCCGCCCACCGAGTCGACTCGAACCCCGGTTTCCGACCGTCGTGTTCAAACGCCTGTTCGAACTGAACGGCGGCCGCGAGTAGCGTAATCGACTCCAATCGACTCCAACCGACCGTAGTCGGCCGCAACCAGACGAGTAAAGTCGGCGTCTTTCGTCTCCCCTCCATGGAACGAATCGTCACTGTCGTCCCGGAAGCAGGTCTTCACGCTCGTCCCGCCGCGAAGTTCGTCGAGACTGCGGGCGAGTACGACGCCGAAGTCACCATCGCCCCCGTCGACGGCGACCAAGACCCGGTGAAGGCGAGCAGCATGCTGGCCGTGACGGGGATGAACGTCCCCTCGGGGACGGAGGTCCGACTCGTCGCCGAGGGCGACGACGCCGAAGCGGCCCTCGACGCCTTAGAGGAGATTCTCACGACACCCGAAGACGACGAGTAACTGTTCTCGCGACGCTTTCGAACTCGCTCACCACTGCCACGACGCATCGAAGAGTGCGACCAGTGTCAACCCGAGGTACGTGCCGAGCGTGTGAATGGCGAGCTGTGTCGCGATATCCGCCGTCGTCTCGATACCCCGCAAGTGAAACACGAACGCGTCGGCAAGCACCAAGACGAGTACGATTGAGAGACAGAACAGCAATCGTCTCGCGCTGAAGAGCGGACTCTTTCGGACGAATCTGCGGACGCCGTCGATGTCGCTGCTCACGTTACTTCGCTGTTATCTCTTTTCGGTGATAACTATTGGGCGGTGGTTTCGACGACGTCGAAGCGCACCCCTCTGTGAGCCACTGTTATGTTTCACACACTCGAAGCGCGACGTATGCGACTCGCCCTCCACCTCTCACTCGCACTCCTCCTCGCCTGCGCCGGATGCAGCGCCGCACCCGGCGTCGGGCCGAGTGAATCGACGATGACTCAGCAACCGACGGCGACGCCCGCCGCCCCACCCGCCGGACTCTCGATGGAGCGGGTCACCGACGCACGTTCGCTCACCGAGAGTCACAGTTCGGTGCTCGACGACGCCTCGTACACTGTCGACCTTCGACGGGTCGTTCGATACGAGAACGGCACGGTCCTTTCGCGGACGAACGTGACGCACCGCGTCGGTGCGAACGGACGCGCGTGGTACCAGACCCGCGCTGATGGGACGCGCCCGCTGTTCCTCGGGGGTTCGACCGGGGGTGTCGAACACTGGGAGAACGAGAGCGTCTCCGTCTCGAAGGTGACGCAGGACGGCGACAGCGTGTACCGACGCGGACTCCACCGGGGTCGTCCGGCGTCGTTCAGCACCGTCTACTCCATCTCGAGTTCGTTCGACCTGACGACCACGGGTCGGACTGGCGGCGGTGCAGAGACGCGCTACCACCTCACATCGGCCGAGCCGACCGAGACACGAGCGTTCGGCATCGGCCGTGAACCCGCCCGAAACGCCACACTCACCGCCGCCGTCGACGGTGACGGGGTACTCAGACACTACGAACTCCGGTACAAGACGGTGTTCCGAAACGAGACGCTTCAGGTCACGCAGACGATGCGCGTCAGCGATATCGGCGAGACGACGGTGCCGCGACCCGAGTGGGTCGACACGGCGCTCGACGAGACGAGAGACAGGGTGCGCTGACGGGGAAACCGTCAGTTCGACTCAGTTCAGCTTTCGGTACTCACGCGCGTCTTCGGCCGCTTCGACCACCGACTCCAGGGTCGCCTTCGACCCGGCGGCGTTGACGGCGGCGTTCAGCGTCCCTTCCAGAATCGGCGCGTCGGCGATACGGACGTCGTCGTCCTCCGCCTCCAGCATCTCGATGGCGAGTTCGGTGTTCATCACCGCGCTGCCGAGGTCCACGAGGACGACGACGCCGTCGTCGTCGCGGGCCTGCTCGATAGCGTCCTGAATCCGGGGGGCGCTCGTCCCGATACTGCCGTCTTCGTCGCCACCGGCGGCGACGATTTCGGCCTCCGCGCTCCCCATCTCGGCGGCGACGTCGCAGATGCCTTCGGCGGCCTTCGCGCTGTGGGAGACGACGACGAGTCCGACCATTATTCGGCCTCCCGTTCGACGGCCTCGGGTGACGTCGCGTCGACGTCTGTCTCACCTTCGAGATGCTCGCTCGCGACGTCCAGCAGTTCCTCCATGATGAACAGCGTGCTCGTCGCGCCGGGGTCTTGATGGCCGACGGAGCGCCAGTCGAGATAGGAGGCACGGCCCTTCTTCGCCTTCAGGGGAACGGTGAAGTTGACACCGCGTTCGGCGGCGTCGACGGCCTTCGCCAGTGCGGTCAGCGGCGGTAGGTCGTCCTGCTCGATAGACTTCTTGAACGTGTGGACAGCGGGAGTGAGCGCGTCGACCATCGTCTTCGAACCAATCTGTGCGTCGCCGCGGTCCTGTACCTTATCGAGGTAGGCTTCGGCGAAGGCGACGCTGGTCTCGGCGGTGATGCCGCCTTCCAACTCTTGGCTGGCGAACATGATAGAGCCACCGTAGAGCGGCCCGGACGCGCCGCCGACTTCGGAGATGAGCGTCGTACCGACCGTCTTGACGACGTCGTCGATGTCACCGTCTAACTCGTCGGTCTTCTCGGCGACCGCGCCGAATCCACGACTCATGTTCGCGCCGTGGTCGGCGTCGCCGATCGCCGAGTCGAGGTCGGTGAGGTACGACTTCTCCGCCGAGAGGCGCTCGGCGACGGCGTCGATGGCGGCCAAAACCGCTTCTCGCTGTGTCTCCGTATCTGCCATACGCTACAGGTGTCGTGAAAAGTGAAAGCGTTTGTGTCCCGCGGCGACGCGTCAGCGCACCAGCGTGTCAACGTATCAGCGTTTCAGTGCGAGTGTGTCGGCCGGGGCGTCGAGGAGTTCTTTCAACTCGTCGTCGACGGCGCAGACGGTGACCGAACAGCCCATCATGTCCAGCGAGGTCATGTAGTCGCCGACCCACGCGTCGTGGACCTGTAGGTCGTGGTCGTCCATGAGTTCTTGCAGACGCTTGTTCACGACGAACAGTTCCATCTCGGGCGTGCCGCCCATCCCGTTGACGATGGTGACGACTTCCTGGCCCGAATCGAGGTCGAGGTCGTCGAGCACTTTCTCCGTCAGATGCTCGGTGATCTCGTCGGCGCTCATCATGTCCGCACGCTGGGTGCCGGGTTCACCGTGAATCCCGATACCGAGTTCTAACTCGTCCTCGCCGAGGTCGAACGTCGGTTCACCCTTCTCCGGGGTGACACAGGAGGTGAGCGCCATCCCCATCGTGCCGACGTTGTCGACGACTTTCTCGGCGACGCGCTTGACCTCGGCCAACTCCGCGCCTTCGGCCGCCTTCGCGCCAGCGACTTTGTGGACGAGAATCGTCCCGCAGACCCCGCGTCGACCGGAGGTGTAGAGCGAGTCCTCGACGGCGACGTCGTCGTTGACGACGACCTGTTCGACCTCGACGTCGTCCATCGCGGCCATCTCACCGGCCGTCTCGAAGTTCATCACGTCGCCCTCGTAGTTCTTGACGACACAGAGGACGCCTTCGCCCGCGTCGCAGGCTTTGACCATCTCGTTCAACTGGTCTGCCGTCGGCGAGGTGAAGACCTGTCCTGCGGCCGCGCCGTCGAGCATCCCGTCGCCGATGTAGCCCGCGTGTGTCGGTTCGTGGCCGCTCCCCCCGCCGGAGACGACACCAACCTTTCCGTCGACCGGTGCATCTGCGCGTACGAGGACTTCGTACCCGTCGAGACGGCGGAGTCGGTCGGGGTAGGCAGCGACCATCCCGTCGAGCATCTCGTCGACCACGTCTGCCGGGTCGTTGATGAGTTTCTTCATGGTTCGTGATACACCTAGACGTGCCGACGCAAAAGCGTTTGTAGAGCGGTGTGTCGGATCGGCTGACACTCGCTCGGGCAGGGGAATCGAACGGTCGTCGTCGACGAGTCCGAGAGGCCACCCGATTTACGTGCTCGCCCGCGAAGGGTCGGCCATGACGCCACCACTCGCACTCGACATCGACGGGACGCTGACGACGCCGGACGGAACCATCGACCCTCGCGTGTTCGACGTCCTCCCGTCGTGGGACGCCCCAGTCGTCTTAGCGACCGGGAAATCCTTCCCGTACCCGGTCACGCTCTGTCACTACATCGGCATCCCCGAGACTGTCGTCGCCGAGAACGGCGGCGTCGTCCTCGCCGACGAACAGGTGTCGTACACCGGCGACCGTGAGAAGGCGGTAGCCGTCGCCGAAGAGTTCGAGTCGCGCGGCGGTGACCTCGGATGGGGGGCCGCCGACACGACCAACCGCTGGCGAGAGACCGAAATCGCCGTCCACATCGACAGCGACGAAGAACTGCTCCGCAAGGTGGCCGCCGAGTACGACATGGAAGTCGTCGACACGGGGTACGCTTACCACGTCAAGACGCCCGGTGTCGAGAAAGGCGTCGGGTTGAAAGAAGTTGCAGACATCCTCGGTGTCGACGCCGAGTCGTTCGTCGCCGTCGGCGACAGCGAAAACGACGTCTCGACGTTCCACGTCGCCGCCGAATCCTACGCCGTCGCCAACGCCGACGACCGGGCGCGCGCCGCCGCCGACGTCGTTCTCGACGAGGGGTACATGGACGGGACGCTGTCGGTGCTGGAGGAGATTGCGGACCGGTAGCCAAACTCGATTCTCACGTTTCGGTCGATTCGGTCGGCGGCGGCCGCCCGTGGCCGGGGACGGTCCACACACCCAGCGTCTCGCCGCTCTCGGCGTCGACGACTGTCGTCTCGGGCGTCCCCGTCGTCTTCGTCACCTTCCAGACGTATACCGGGCGGTCCGACGGCGGGACGTCGAGTCGCTCGGGAATTTGCGTCCCCGACGCCCCCGGTGAGTCGTCGACGAAGATACCCGGAACGACGTCACCGTCGGGGACAGCCGACCCGACTGTTCCATCGGTGTCCGCTCGGTGCCACACGCCCTCGGCGTCGACGTAGTACAGACGCAGGTCGTACGCGTCGGGGTCTCCACCCGTCTCGGCGAGTGTGGCCCGGAGGTCACTTCGAGAGACGAGTCGCGTCTCGGCCGACGAGAGATGGACCGTCGACTCGTCGGCTTGTGTCGTCACTCTCTGGCCCACATCCGGACCACTGCCCGACGGACTCCCCGCGAGACACCCGCTCAGTACCACCAGCAGTTGGAGCACGGCGAGCACCGCGGTCAGACGCATAGCCTAACTACACGCCGGAGCGGCAAGTAGCTTCGAACACGCTCACCGCCCCCGCTACTCTTCGTCGGTCACGACGTCGTCGCGCCACTGTGCGAACGGTTCGAAGCTGTCTCTCTCGTCGAATCGTTCGAGACAGGGAACGTCGTACGGGTGCACGTCGACGACTCGCTCTGTGAGCGCGTCGTACCGCTCGTCTGTCGTCTTCGCGAGCAACACTACCTCTTCGTCCTCCTGAATCGCTCCCTCCCAGCGATAGACCGAGTCGCAGGCGACACGGTTGACGCACGCGGCGAGACGTTCCTCGACCAGCGTTCGGGCGATGTGTTCGGCTGCCGTCGGTGGCGCGGTGATGTACACTGTGACCATGCAGGCTGCTCACGCCGAGTGTGATTTATCGTTTCGGGGGGCGGTTATCCAGATGGCTATCTGGATAGACGTTCGGATATCTGTGTAGAAATACAGAGCGCGTCGGTGTATCGTCCGGTCACTCGCTGCGTCGACCGCTCAGGCGTCGGCCTGTTCGCCGCCATCGATCGCTTCGAACGGGAGGAACGTCCCGTCGATGTCCCACTCGTGGATGCAGTAGGGACTTCCCGTCGCTCGCTCGCCGTCGATGGTCACGACGCGCCAACTGTCGTCGGTCCAGCGTTCCTGTCGTCCGCATCGCTCACAGTTCCGCTCGGTCGGTTTCCTGAGTCGAACATCGTCCATACCCGTGTCAGTGTTTCCCGAGGGATATAACCGTGACTTCATCGGCCGATTTCACTCGGCGAGTGTGTCGAGCGGTGCACGAAGAATCAACTCTTCGTGGTCGTTGCCGTCGAACGCTTCGGTTCGCCGACCGACCACCTCGAACCCGTGTGACTCGTAGAACCCTCGTCCAACCGCATTGTTCGCGAAGACGAGCGCCGAGAGGAACTCGTGGCCCGCGTCGGTGTCGAGGTCCGCGACGACCCGGTGGAGTAACTGCGTCCCAACACCGCTTCCCCAGTACGACTCGCGAGCGTAGAGACGGGTGAGCGTCGGTCGCGTCCCGTCGCTCGCGACGACGGCGTGGGCGAAGGCGACTATGTCGTCGCTCTCCGGCCTCTCTTCGTCGACGGCGACGACGAACGCACCCTCCTCGACCTGTTCGCGGAGGTCCACCGGGTCGTACCAGGCGTCGACCGTCTCGTCGATGGTGACCGTCGAGAGGAAGTCGCCGTAGGCGGCGTGCCACGATTCGCGGGCGACCGCCGCGATAACGCCAGTGTCGGCCGGCCGGGCAGGACGGAGGTGGAGGTGCATATCCGTCCCTGGAGTCCGGTGAGCAAAGTACTGTTGTCTCCGTAATCCTCGTCGCCGACAGCGGTCGAACGAGAGACGAAGGTCGACGTTTTTGCACTCGCCGCCCCAAGCGACGCTATGGGCTTTCACACCTTCGACATCGACCGCGCGGCCAACCTCGACGACCCGGGTCGCTACCGCTTCTGCTCGCGTGAGGAACTGCTCTCACTTCTCGACCCCGACTCGACGATGGTCGTCGCCGACCTCGGCAGCGGGACGGGCTTTTACACCGACGACGTCGCACCCTACGTCGACACCTGCTACGCCGTCGACGTCCAATCGGAGATGCACGACCTGTATCGAGAAAAGGGCCTCCCGGAGACGGTCGAGACGGTCACCGCCGACGTGTCGGACCTGCCGTTCGACGACGACGCACTCGACGCCGCCTTCTCGACGATGACCTACCACGAGTACGCGAGCGACGAGTCGCTCGCCGAACTCGCTCGGGTCCTCCGTCCCGGTGGTCGTCTCGTCACCGTCGACTGGAGCGCAGACGGCGAAGGGAACGACGGCCCACCGCGCGAAGAACGGTTCTCGCTCGGAGACGCCGTCTCGGCACTCGCCGACGCCGGGTTCACCGTCGCCCGTGCCGAGACTCGTCGGGAGACGTTTGTCTGTGTCGCACGGCGCGGCGAGTGACTGAACGACCAGTCTTAGCAGTAAATCCGGTCTGGATTGTCTGCTTGTTCACTTTTCGGCGAACGTTCTCGTCGAACGTCTCTTAGGTGCTTATATCTGTGTAAGGTGTTTCAGGCGAACGCTTATCTCTCGCTATTCGTGAACTCGGGACATGGTACTACACAACACGGAACTCGACCCGTACAGCCCCGAAGAGCGGTACTACGAGTGTCTCTCTTGTGGAACCCGACGGACGAGCACAGAACACGTCGCGGCCTGTGCAGAGTGTGATGGAGAGGTCCGAAACATCGCCGTCGCTCGCGAATAGCGCCGTAGAAAACGAAGTTCGCTCGTCTCAGTACTCGATGTCGGCCGCGGTGTAGCGGTCGACGACGAGCACGAGCGCCGCACCGACGACGCCCGCGGCGAAGAAGATGCCGACGAGTTCTGCCGTCCAGAGACTGTAGTCGACGACGTCGCCGCCGCCGAGATGTCGCGTCGCCTCGCTGACCGGCGCGCGGAGCGCACCGAGGATGAGGCTGACGAGGAACGCGAGCGTCGCCTCGCGGTAGTGTTCGAGCGCCCACTTGACCGCGTGGGCGATAGTGAACAGGCCGACGACGGCCCCCGAGATGAACGCGACGACGACGGTGCCGTCCGCGACGAGCGACGACACCGACGCCTGTCCGAGAGCGACGTTGAGGAGGCCATCGGTGAACTCCTTCAGCGTCGTCACCATGAACTCGTACTTCCCGAGGATGAGCAAGAGCAGCGACCCCGAGATACCGGGGAGAATCATCGCACTCACGGCGACTGCGCCCGCGAGGACGACGAAGACGAGGCTATCGTCGAGTGCAGCAGAAGCGGGTCCGGAGACGAAGAACGCGAGTGCGAACCCGGTGACTGCGGCGGCGATGCGCTTCGGCGTGTCGAGTTCGACCTCGGTGTAGAGGACGATAGCCGACGCCAGGATGAGACCGGAGAAGAACCCGAAGGTGAGGACGGGCACCTCCTCGATGGCCCACTCCAGCGCGCGCGTCATGGCGATGACGGCGGACATGATACCCGCACCGAGCACGAGCAGGAACACGCCGTCCATCTCGATGAACGCGTCGTAGGCTTCCCGCTGGTGACCCGGGCGAACGCCGCCGAGGATGGTCAAGATGCGGTCGACGTCGATGCCGGTGACCGCGCCGATGAGGCGCTCGTAGATGCCCGTGATGAGTGCGATGGTCCCTCCCGAGACGCCGGGGACGGCGTCTGCAGAGCCCATACAGAGGCCCTTGAGGTAGACCGCCAGCCACGAGCGGAAGTCAGTCGACATCAGTTGTGTGTGGCAGCGAGCGGTTCGGAGACGAGCACGCCGACCGAGTCGGCCGTCGACGATGCCGACAGCGACTCGGTAGTGTTGGCAGACGCGTTCGTCGCGGTGTCGTTGCCTTCACTCGTCGTGGCCGTGGCGTCGTCGGACGCCGTCTCGTTCGTCGTCGCGTTCTGGTTCTGGTTCTGGTTGCCGAGCACCTGCTCTTCGAGTTGGACCTGCGCGGCGGCGTCGTCCTCGCCGAGCACCTGTGCCTCGGTGACGTCCGCCGACCCGCTGTAGGCGACGATAGAGCCGTTGTCGGCGGCGGTCAGTCCGGTGCTGAACGAGTACGAACTGTTCGCACGGACGCTGACGTTGGTGTGGCCGTTGTCCGGGCCGAACTCGTCGTAGCCGGTCGTTGAGTACGGGACCGTCATCGTGAACTCGCCGTCCTCGTTCGTCTCTGCCTGCTGGGTGTAGACGAACGTGGAGTCCTGCGAGGGGACGTTCATCTGGACGCGAGCGGTCACCGTCGCGTTCGCCGGTGCACCGCTTCCTTCGACGGTGGCACCGTCGACGCGTTCGAACGTCTTGACCCACGCCGGACCGGACCCTTGTTGGGTCGCAGCACTGGACTCACTGGCCTTCACGAGTCGGTAGTGTTCGAGTGCGGGCACGCGCTCCGACGGGATGTTGCCGAGGCCGCCGACCTGTGCCGTGCCGTCTTCGGCGACGAACTGGCGGGCGGCGCTCATGTTCTGGAACTGCTTGACGGCGCTCTCGTTACCCGAGGGCAGTGTCCGAATGTTGAGCGACTCGCCCGTGTTCGGGTTCGTCACCGTCTGCATCTCGTAGTCGAGGACGATTGGCTGCGGACTCACGGAACTACCGTGGTACTGGTACAGCCTGACCATCATGCTGTCGTAGTAGCGCTGCTCGTTGACTGTCGAGACGCCCTGATAGCCCTGCTGTTGATTGCCCTGATACAGGGTGTAGTAGAAGTCGCTCTGTGAGACGTTGTCGGCGTCGTAGAAGACGATGGGTGCGCCGAACTTCTGTCCCGGCGTCGCCATCTGGTAGTCGACCATCACGTAGCGGGTCTGGTTACCCTCGTCCGCTTGCTGGTCGTCCATGCCGGTCAGGACGTCCTGTGCGTCACCCTCACTCGGTGCGAGGAGGAAGTTCGCGGCAGTGTTCGCACCCTGCTGGAACGGGTTGGCGTTCGGGATACGTTCACCTTGGACCGTAATCCAGTGACCGTAGTCCCACCACGACATGACGCCGTACGCGCCTTCGGGGTAGTCGTGGTTACCCTGTCCTTCCTGATACGTGCCGTAGTAGTCCAACTGCTGGGCGTTTCCGGCACCGCCGTAGTTGCCCTCGGCGGGCGTGTTGTTCTGCATCCAGGTGAGACTGTCGTCCCACTGCGTAATTGCGCCCGGACCGTGGTTCTGCGAGCGCTCCCACGCGGCACCGCTCGCGGCACCGAGTCCGGCCAGCGGTGCGAAGACGACGAGGAGGATGGCGGCGAGCGTCATGACCTGCCAGCCACCGATGCCGGAGTCGCCGGACCGGTCCGTGACCGACCCGAGGTCGAGTGCTTGGACCGTCTCTGCGACCAGGAAGCCGGTCAGGACGGCGACGACGACGGCGAGGTAGTAGTTGAATCGAATCTGCGTGAACGCCGCGGCGGTGATGAACGCCGCCCAGACGACGACGAACAACTGCTCGGCGTCGTATCGCGCCAATAGCGTCGCACCCACGATGAGTGCCGTCACGATGACGAGGCCGAGCAGTTGCGACGTCACCGGAATGTTCCCGAACGCACCGTCGAGGGGTTCGGCGACGGCGCTGAGAAGACCCGGCGCGAGGAAGATGAGTGCGATGACGGCGAAACTGATGCCGACGTAGGCGTACTCACGCGTCTCACCCTTGCGGAGCAGCGGGCGGATGAGAATCGAGGCGACGGCGACGATGCCGAGGAACAGCGTCAGGCCGTACTCGCGGAGAATCTGGTCCGTCGCCGACGCGCCGCCGAGGAGCGCCGGGTCGAGGAACGGTCGCGCTTCGGCGATGGTCCGCGTCTGCGCGCCGGCGTTGAAGCCGACGGTTCGGAGGAGGTTCGTCCGAATCGTCCCGAACGCGTCGGGCGCGACGACGGCGAGTGCGCCGAGACCGACGAGGATGAGCCCGAAGATTGCGACGGGGAACAGCGTCAGCGAGAGGTCACGTGACTCCCACTGTCGGGCGAGGAAGGCGACGAAGACGCTGCCGAGTGCGACGGCGAACGCGAGTCCCGGTTGGATGAGCGAGAAGCGCGTCGCCGTGAAGCCGATGGTGTCGACTTGGAGGAGCATGAGCAGACCGGTGACGGTCATCGACACCGCGCCCGCGAAGGCGATGTGTTCGGGACTGCCGCCGTTGACCGTGTCGCTCACCTGCTTGAGGACGATGAACCCGCCGACGACACCGACGAGGAGGACGCCCGGCGGCCACACCCACATGTAGAGGGCGGTGGCGACACCGGCGAGGGCGCCCCAGAGGAGGGGCGTTCGGAGAGCGTCGAGGTCACGGTCGGAGACGAGTTCCCAGACGGGTTTCTCGCGCTCTGCGATGCCGAACGCGACGAGGAGGGCGAAGACGGCGAACGCCTGAAACAGCGGCTCGACCCCGTTGTGGTCGGCGACGCCGACGAGCGTTCGCTGGAGGAACGTGCCGGGGAGCAGCATCAAGACGACGGCGCTGACGACGCCGGCGAGTCGGCCGCCGAGACGCTTGCCGATGAGGTAGACCGGAATCGCGGTCAGCGCACCGAAGACGGCTGGTGCGACGAGGAGGGTCTTCGCGACGAGCGCCTCACTCGGACTGCCGAGACCGACGATCAGTGCGACTGTCGCGACCAGTTGGTCGTACAGCGTCCCGAACTGTCCCGTACTCGTCCCGAACGGGAAGTAGGTCCACGGGTCGAACGGGATAGTGCTCGGCCAGTTCCGGACGGTGTACTGGACTTCTCGAAGGTGATACCACGCGTCGTTCCCCGAAAAGAGCACCTCGCCGTCGACGATGAATCTCCCGTAGGGGATGAGACGCACGTACAACATGACCGCCACCACGGCGAGGAGGGCGGGGACGTGATACTTCTCTCGAAGGGTGTCGACGAGCGACCCGTCCGTGTTCAGGACGGAGCGTTCGTCGGCACTCTCGCTACGCTCACTCATTGGACGAACAGACTCGAAAAAACTCCATAAGCCTTGTGAAAGCACACTGTCGTCGATTCGCCGTCTCTCCCGCTCTGACACCCAAATTCGGGCTTGTTACGCCAGACACTCCAGCGGGCGGAACGGTTCAGTCAGGTCCGCTCAGGCTCACTCGTCGAGACAGAACAGTGCCCGTCCTCGCTCCGAGAGTGCCTCGCGGTCTACAGCAACATCGTACTCGGCCTCCAACTCGGCGAGCGGCTTTCGAGCGTCGGCGATGAGTCCCTCGACGGTTCCGCGCCGCTCCAAGCCCGGCGGCGTCTCGAAGCGCGGCAACTCGCGCGCCGCGCGGTACGCCAGCGGGTACGTTACGAGGTCGTAGAGACTCTTGGCCACTCGACCAACGGGACCGCGCTCCTCTTCGAGGATGTGGTACCGCGGATGGCTCACGCTCCACGCGAGACACGAGAGGAAGTCGATGCCAACCTGCGCGTCGGCGACCTTGCCGCTCCAGTCGCGCCGGAGGTGGTCTCGAAACGACTTCTCGTAGCCGATCTGCTCGCGAATCTGGTCGTGTTCCAGCCACAGGACGGCCCGCGCGGCGAACAGTCGTCGCCACAGGTCGCGGTCCTCGGAACTGGCGAGGTTTCGGTACGGAATCGCCTGATACAGCGACTTCGGAGCCATGTTGATACCCGTCCCCGAGAGCAGGAACTCGCGGTCGATACCGGCCTCGAAGTCGTGGTAGATGGAGACGAAGTCCTCGATGACTGGTTCGTACTCGTCGTCGACGTCCAACTGCGTGAGGACGTACTCGCCCTCGCACTCCTCGATAGACCGTTGGCGGTCCGCGCCCAGTCGGCGCTCGGGGTCGGGGTCGAGCGTGAACACGCGAAATCGGTCGTCTTCGGCTTCGAGACGGCGGAGTTCGATACCCGTCCCGTCTGTCGACCCGCCGTCGACGACGACGAACTCGAAGTCGTCGCCGACTTGGTCGAGCATGCTTCGGAGGGAGGGGACGACTGTCTCGACCATGTTGTAGCTACAGATTGCGATGCTGTACCGCGGCATGAGTGATGAAGACTGTCGGCGCGGTGATAAACGGGTCGGGTTCTCTGTTACGACGACCGATTGATCGAGCGTTCTGGCGCGTGGCTTCGCGTCGCTCGTCGGCGCGAGACACGCACGCGAGGGATAGAGCACCGGAAGGAACGAAGTGACTGAGGAGCGGAATCGGCTGGGGAGGACGTGGCTGTTGCGGGTGGGACTGAAAGGGGACGCGCTATCGACGAAGGCAGACGACGCAAGCACCGCAGGAACGAGCGTAGCGAGTGACGAGGAGCACAGCGAGTCTCCCGAGTCGATAGCGCGTGGGCTTTCGAGGGGTTCAAGAATTCACTACTGAGAGCAGTTGAAGCGACAAAACAACCGACTCACTCCGCGTAGCCCAAGTCCCGCAACCGCTGACGCGTCGAGTCGTCGACGTCGTCGACGTCTGTTCCGGACTCACGAACTCCAGCGTCCGAAAACCGCCCAAAGACCTCACCGACTCGCCCACCATCACCTCGTTCGCGCACGTACGACGTGTGCGAGTCGAGCACTCGAACGCCCACTGACTCGTCTTCCCAGTCGGCGTACTTCGACACCGCGCCGTCGACGTCTCCTTCTCTCTCCGCCTCGAACACTGCCCGCATCTCGCCGCGGAACTGCCAGAGTTCGTCGGCGTCACAGTACTCCCGCGCGAGTTTCATGTTCGGTTCGGTCAACCCAGCAGAGGAGGACACAATCGGCCCCTCGGCGAACCCTCCTTGAGCATCCTCGCCATCTCCATCCAGCACCGCGCGGACGACGTCGGGGAAGTTGGTCAACGACGCAGGCTCTGACACTACTTCACCTTCGCGCTGTCCCGGATGCTTCACGACCAGCGGGACGTGCAACTGCGACTCGTGGATTCCTTCGACGTGGCCGACCAACCGCGTCCCTTTCAGCCGCGACACCTCACCGAAGCCCTCGCCGTGGTCGCTCGTGACCACGAGCAGGGTGTCGTCCAACTCGCCGCGGCGTTCGAGCACGTCGACGATGCGGCGCAACTGGGCGTCCATCTGGTGGATAGCCCCGTCGTAGAGCGCCTCGAACGCCCGGCACTGCCACCACGGGGCGTCGCCAGCGTGGAACGACCAGACGTGTTTCTCCAAGTCGGCCTGAATCTTCTTCAGACGCTTGCCACCCCACCGGTCGTGTTCCGGCGCGGGTTCGTAGGGCGCGTGGCCGTCCATGAGGTTGATGCAGGCCGCCCACTGCTCGTCTCGCTCGCTTTGCCAGTCGACGAACCGGTCGACGTAGGCGCTCGCCGGGGCCGACGCCA
This sequence comes from Halogranum rubrum, assembly GCF_900114455.1. Classification (GTDB taxonomy): domain Archaea; phylum Halobacteriota; class Halobacteria; order Halobacteriales; family Haloferacaceae; genus Halogranum; species Halogranum rubrum. The sequence goes on from NZ_FOTC01000009.1 coordinate 108,340, forward strand.
TCAGCCAATCGGGAACGAGATTTGGGTAGTCCCACGCGAGTTTCGTCCCCACGCCGTTCAGGAGCGACTTCACCGGATGGTCGCCGTCCAGACAGCGTCTGACGTACTCGGCGTACTGGCCCTGTCCCTCGGCGGCCGTGAACTCCGTCGGGTTCGCCGCTTCCGGGAAGAGAACGTTCTGCGCGCCAGATACCTCGTCGAAGCCAGCGTCGAGACCCACGTCCATTATCGTCAGCCACGGGTTCTCCGAGAAGACGGCCGTCTCGTAGCCCGATTCCTGTAGCTCCTCGAAAATCGTGTTCCCGGCAGCCAGTCTGTGTTTCGGCTCCGTCACGCCGTGTTCGGCGACGTGCAGACCGGTGAAGATGCTCGTGTGACTCGGTAGACTCCACGACCCGGGCGAGCGCGCCTGCTCGTACCGCGTCGCCGACGCGGCAAAGTCGTCGAGGAACGGCGTCGTCTCGTTCGCGTGGCCGTGCAGGGAGGTGTTGCTCGCGCGGACGCTGTCGAGGACGACGAGTAGGACGTTCGGATTCATCGGACGCTTCGCACTCCTCGAACTCATACGTAGCCCAGGTCTGCCAGTCGGTCTTCCAGGTCGTCGGCGTCCGAGTCCGTCGTCGACTGGGTTTCACCGGTACTGATGGTCCGACGCTCGCCGACGTCTTTGACGGCCCACGGCACCTCTACCAACTCCTTGCTCCGAATCCCCTTCGGGTGGCCGTACACCCGCAGGGGAAGCGGAAACGTCCGCTCGCCGAGCATGTTGCCGTGGTCGCTCGTGACCGCGACGCGACCTTCGACGTCGTCCAGCAGGTCCTCGACGGCGTCGAGTGCGAGCGTCAGATTGTCGCCGTAAGCCTGCCAGACGTCGTCTTTCGAGACGCGGCCCATCCACAGCGCGTCCCACGGGGTGTAGGGACGCTGGCGTTCGGTCGTGTGGTCGGGTTCGATTCGTTCCCCCGCACCCCCGTGCGTCTCACCTTCTATCTGCCACCCGGCAAAGGAGAGTTCGTGCTCGCCGATGAAGGGGTGGTGTGGCTGCATGAAGTGGACGATGACGCGCTTCTCGGGGTACTCCTCGTGGGCGCGTTTTGCGGCGTCGACGACAGCCTCCGGGGGAACGGTCTTGCGCTCCTCGTCGAAGTCCTCCAGCCAACACTCGACGAGTTCGTGGAAGGCGTCACCCGCCTCGCGGGAGACGTAGGGGTTCGAGGTGACGTAGACGGTGTCGCCGAAGTCGCCGCCAGCGAAGTTCTGCCGGACCCACTCGCGGGTCGTACTGCCGCGACTGGTCACCGTCCGGTAGTCGTCGTACTCGGTCAGCGGTGCTCGTTCGGCGAACAGGTCGGCACGACACGCGTCGAGGACGACGAGCGTGTCCCAGTCTTCGTCCATGACGCGGACCGACCCGTGTCGGGTCGGGTAGACGTTCGTGTGAAACGGGCCGACGAGGAACTCGAAGACGCGTTCGCGCCACCAAAACGGGTCGTCGTAGCTCTCTCGCAGGCCGTCGAGGACGTAGGAGGCGGTGTCTGTCAGACCCATCGAGACCCACTCATTGTCCTACAGGCTTCGAGGAGAAGGTAAAAGTCTTCTATCTCTGACTCATCGCCGACGGCTGAGCGGCGACCGGAGTTCCCACGCCGACCACCGGAACTCGGCGACGGCCCAGACGAAGGTAACGAAACCCATCCCGACGACGGTCAGCACGTCGCGGAAGCCGACCCACGCGGGCATGATGAAGACCACACCGTTGACGATGAGACTCGGGACGAGTCCCTGAATGAGGTTCCACAACTGCCGCGAGGGGTTGGTGTGGCGTTGCTCCTCTTCGCCGGTCGACTCGACGGCCGCCGTGTCGCCGCGAGAGTCGAGGCCGAGTCGCTGGGCGCTCTCGCCGCCCTCGCTCTCGTCGGGCGTACTCAGACGCTCCGCCTCGTAGGGCGTGTCGATGCCGACGCTCCAGACGACGTCGCCCGCGCGGTCGATTTCGACGACGCGGTTGCCGTTCGAGTCCGTGATCAGGGTGTGGCCGTTCGGCATCCGGTCGGCGTCGCGCGGCCACTGGAGTTCGCTGTCGGCCCACGCCCACGACGCGTTCCACCCGTCGTCGGTACGCTGGTACTCGATGACCCGCCCGTTCTCCGAGTCAGCGACGAGAACGGCCGGACCGCCCTCGGACTCGGGGATGTAGTCGGGATTGTGCTGTTCGTACAGGACGTCGTGGTCGTTCTCGCTGCCGAGCGTCCAGTTCTCCTGTAGTCCCTGCTCGGGATGGAGGAACGCGACTTGGTCTTGGTTCCGGAGACCGACCATGATGCGCCCGTCGTCCAGTCGCTCGACGTCGTTCATGTGCGTCCAGTCGTCGGGGTAGAAGCCGCCGCCCTTGATGGGGTAGTCGGCCTGCGCGTCCCACGCGAGGTCCTGCATTCCCGTCGTCGTGTTGACGACGAAGACGCGGTCCTCGGCGATGTCGGCGACGAGCAGGCGGTCGGGGCCCAGTCGGTCGACGTCGTGCCAGTCTTTGTGCGTCACGCGCTCGTAGACGTGCGTCGTCTCGCCCGTCGAGACGTTGACGCGGACGACGGCGTTGAGGATACACTCCTCTCGGGCGGCCTCGATGGGACACTCCGCGCTCGGGAGGTTCCGCGAAGCGACGTACTCCACCGTCCGAGTAGTCCCGGGAACCGGGTCGACGTCGAAGAACTTCCGGAAGGAGTCGTTGTAGTACGCGACGGTTCCGTTCGGGTTGAACGCAGCGAGTTCGGCTTGGCTCCCCGGACGCGAGGAGGTGGTGACGACGGTCATCCCGTCGCGTTCGGCGGCGACCTGTGTCCGCTCGTCCGCCGGGAGCGACGCCTGTCGAGCGAGTTCCGCCTCGCCACCTCGGGCGGTCGAACTCAGATAGCCGTTGAGGAGAAAGCCCGACGAGACGATGAGGAGTGCCACGAAGACGAAGCGATAGGTGCGCTTGGAGGGCATCTACCCAACAGTTCGACCACTGCTAGTTGTAAATTCTGGTTGCCGAGATAGTGTCCATCCCGCGTCCGACCGCTCCCGGCGAACGAACCATATAACACCACGGGCGGGCGACTCCTGAGTAATGACCGACACCATCGCGGTCCTCGCGCTCGACGCGGCGGACGTGCGCCTCGCCCGCGAGTGGGACTGCACGAACCTCCTCCTCGACGACCACGCGAAACTGGAGACGTACGCCCACACGCTCGACTTCCCGCGGACGATGGAGGTCTGGCCTACCGTCGCCACCGGCCTCGGACCCGACGAACACGGCGTCGTCGGCGACGCCAACGAGTGGGACAACCCGGCGCTCCGCGCCGCAAGCAAGGTGACGCAGTATCTCCCGCGCGAGGTTCGCTCGACGCTCGGCCGCCCGTTCCAACGTGCCGGGCAGGAACGCTCGATGGCCCAAACCGACGCGAGCCATCTGTTCGACGAGGGTGTCGTCCGCTACTGGCCCGGCATCACCCCCGCCGACCACGTCCGCGAGGCGTGGCGACTGATGGCGATGGCCAGCGGCGGTGACGTCACGGAAGAGCAGTTAAAACGCGAACTCGTCGGCTTCGCGGGCGAGGAGTTGGGGTGGCTCTCCGTCGCCAGCGAGTGGGACGTCCCCATCGCGGGCGTCCACTCCCACGTCGTCGACATCATGGGCCACACCTACGCGAACCGCGAGGGACGGTTGAAGGAGACCTACGAGTGGATAGACCGGGAAGTCGGCTACCTCCGAGAGCGCGTCGACCGACTCGTCATCCTCTCGGACCACGGGATGCAGGTCGGTTGGCTCGACGACGCGGACCCCGGAACGCACAGTTTCGAGGCGCTCGTCTCGGCCGAGGGCGTCGACGGCCCGCTTCCGAACTCCGTCTACGACGTACGCGAGTGGCTCGAAGCGCACGTCGACGAGACAGCGACTGTGGACGACACCGCCGCCTCCTCCGATACGCCGGTCCAGCATCTCAAAGACCTCGGCTACATGGAGTAGCGGTCGAACAGAGAGGGACGGTCTCGCTCAGTTCGACCAGGTGGCGCTCGACGGAATCACGACGTCTCCGTTCTCTCGGAGCAGATACTCGTACCCGGCGTTGGGGTTATCCGGATTCGAGAACTGCTTCACCGTCGTCAGTTCGCCCAACTTGAGCGTCGCCGTCGTACTCGTGACGTTCTCGACACCGACGATTTCGTAGGCACCGTTTCGTTCGTCGACCGCGTCGGCGTACACCCACGACCCGACGACCCCTTCCAACAGTTGGCTGTCGACGGCCCCGTTCGTCACTCGAATCTGCAGTTCGTTGTCGAGCGAGAGACTCCGAGTGAAGTCCTCGACGACGCCTTCGATTCGAGACCGCTGTTCGAGCAGTGTCTCACCGGCGACGGTGAGTGTCGACCCGTCCAGCAGGTAGGCGTGTTCGTGGTTCCCACTGGCGTCCACGGAGTACACCGCGAACGCACCGTCGAACGTGAAGACACCGTCGACAGTGTGCTCGGTCGACTCACCCGCATGTCCCGGCGCACTGGCGACGTAGTCGGTTCGACCGTTCGTCAGTGTGACGCGCACCGCCCGAGCAGTCGGGTCGTCGCTCGTCACCGGGACCGCAGTCACCGACTCGACGAACCGCTCGCCGTCGTACGCTTCGATGACCGACTGGAACGTCGAACTGCCGCCGAGTACGCGTCGGTGTGCGACGAGATACTTGAACGTCTCCGGGTTGTTCCATCGTTGTGGTGGGTCGCCACTTGCGAGTACGACGTCGTCGCAGGCCGTGAGCATCGTCAACCGTAGCTTCACGTCTTCGGCGTTGTCCGACCGCGTGTCCCAGTGGTCTCGAACGTCCCACTCGACGCCGAACTGCGCACTCGGGTCGGTGTCGCGTTCCACGTCGTACAGATAGTTGAACCCGTTTCCGACGGCGTCGTTGTACGCGGTATCTTCGCCGTGTCCGGGTTTGGGCACGTCTATCCCCGCGTAGGTTCCTTCGGACTGCTCCGTGAGCGAGAGGCCGGTCATCGTGACCGTCCGCGTCTCGCCGAACTCGGAGTCGAGAAACTCCAGTTGTGCGCCGTCGAGAGTGAACCCGTCGAAGAAGAGTTCACCAGTCTGTCCCTCCCCGAGCGCACCGAAGATGCCGACCATCTGTTCAGTTTCGCTCGGGAGTTGGTACGACCCAGTCGCGTGGACGTTTCCGCCCGTTGGCGACTGAAGCGAGATGTCGACGGTCGAGCCGCGTACCGAGACGTCGAGGGCGTACCACGTGTCTTTCTCCCAATCCGCCATGGAGTCGTAGCTCACCCACTCGTCGTCTTCCGGATAGTAGAGTCCGATTCGGGGGTCCTGTCCGCTCCCGTGGTTGCCGACGCCCGCACAGACGTGTCTACCGGTCGAATCTCGGCCCAGATACACCGCTTGGGCGTGTTGCCAGTAGTCGTAGGTCCCCGTCGGGGCGGCGTTGACGTACACGCGGACGTCTCTGTCGGTACTCTCGGTGGCGACGGCGAGTCCGCGCCACTCGTATGAGCCCCCCGACGGGTCGTAGACGACCGTCGACCAGTCCCCCTGGTAGGCGTGCTCGCGGGAGACACCGACCCCTCCGCTCCCCTGTCTGACGACGAACTCGGAGACACCGGGGCGGAGACTGTACTCGAACTGCGTGGCGGGGCCAGCGGGACCGTGGAAGCTGAAGTGGTGGTCGTCGCCGCCGTCGACGCGGAAGAAGTCCACTACGTAGGAGTTCTCCGCGTCGACGGTGACCTGTCCGGTCGTCCGCCGGTACTGGGTGGTCTCTCGGTAGGCGTCGTTCGATTCGACGTCGAACACTTGGACACGGTCGGTGTGGTCGAACAGCGTCGGCGACCCGACGTACTGTCTGTCCTGCGTCCGCTCGTCGACGACGACTGTGTTGTGACTGATGGTGTTCGACGTCCAGTTCCACCGCTTCGGCCAGTCGCCCGTCTCTTCGGGGTAGCCGAGGTCGGGTGAGAGATTCAAGCCGTGGCCGAACAGCCCGATGTTGAGTGCGTCACGGTGACAGTGGCTGGTTCCGTATCCCGAGTCCGGCCCGTAGGCGTTCCGTCCGTAGTACGTCCAGACACCGCGTCCAGTGCCTGTTTCGGTGTCGCCCGCCCGCAGTGCAGTCAGGCCGAAGCCGGCGAGTTGTGTGCTCGCCAAATCGAGCGGCCCGGACGCCGACAGGACGCTGTCGATGTCGTCGCTGACGGCGTTCGGGTCCGGATCGAAGATGCTCCCACGCAAGCCACTGGTCGACTTCCCGTTGCGCAGGTAGATCCACTTGACCAGTTCGAGGTTCTCGTACGTCTGGTACGCGCGAACGAGGTTGTCCGGGCTGAGCATGTTCCCGAACCCTGGTTTTCCTGCACCGGCGGTGTCACCGAGTCGGGGGTTGTACTGGTCGAGATACGTCAACTGCGATTGCGTCAAGAAGGTCCGCTTGAACTGCGGCGTCTGATACAGGTCGGCGTTGCTGTACCCGGTGTACCCGTTCAGCACGTCGGCGGTCCCCTGGAGGCCACCGCTGACGATTCCGTTGTACTGGACGCTCTCTTCGTTCGCGAACCCGTCGCGGTCGAAGTCGGTGAGGAGTCGAGAGAGGACGCCCCCGCCAGTGATGTACCAGTGTCCGAACGCCGTGCCGTCGGATTCTTTCTTCAACTCTCCCGCCTTGAACAGGAAGTCGAGCGTCTCGTCCGTGTAGCCACCTTGGTCGTCTTGGACGACGGCCGACAGCGCCAGCGTCTGCTGGTGACTCCCGAAGTTCCCGCGAATCTGTGCGTTCTTGACTCCGGGGAGCATCTGCTTGACGAACCCCTCTTCGATGTTCGCACGAACCGCGTTCGTCGTGTTCTTGGCGGGTAGTCCCGGATACTGCGTGGTCTTCTGGTCCAAGAACGCCGTCAGCGTCGAGTCGACGTCGAGTGCCGGAAAAATCGCATCGTAGGCCTTCATCACCGACTTGACCCAGTACGACTCCCAGATGGACCCGATCTGTTTGCCCTGACCGGTCCCGCCGTGAGTTGGGTTCGGGAACCCGTTTCGTTCCGTGTACCCACCGTCTGTGAAGTACGTCGTGTTCTGGAGGTCCATGTCGGGATACACGTCGGCGAGGCGGTCGAGCAAGACGGCCACCGGGCGTGCGTACCGCTCGTCGTCCGTGTACAGATACGCCTTGTAGAGCGGGTCGAGCAGCGCACGAACGCCGTAGACGACGTGCCAGTGGTGTGCCCACGCGACCGGCGCCCATCTCGTCCCTGCGGGTCCGAGGTCACCGGCCTCGTCGACCCACCCTAACCCGTCGTCGACACCCCACGTCGGTCCCATCTCGGGGTGCCCCTCGTTGACGAGCAAGGAGTCGTCGGCACGAGTCGGATCGAACGCGCCCGTGTCGTCGAGGCCGCTTCGCCGATACGCCTCGAAGTCGTTCGTGGGGAGCGTGTACTCGCCGTTCGTACTCTTCCACTGTCGACCGGGTTTCGCCGCGTACGAGACGCCGGACGCGGGGTACTTGACGCTCCACTCGCTCGACCACGGGTAGTAGCCGGCCGTCCCCTCCGCGAGGTAGGCGGCACGGGGGATGTGCTGTGACCCGACGTAGTGCCAGAGGTCGTCGAGCGTGAACTGTTCGAGAATCGTCTCCGAGACGTCGACTGCCCGGTCCCGCATCGACCGAGCCCAACTGTACGCGGCGATGTTCTCGCGGGCGGCCTGTCGTTTCGCTTCGGTGTAGTAACTGGCGCGAGTCTTGCGAGGTGATTGTGCCGCCACAGAACCTGTGCCCGAAACGAGCGCGGCGAGCACGCCGCTTCCCGCGGTCTTCAAGAAGTCACGACGCACGAGCGGCGGATTCAGTGCTTCGAGGACGCGTTCGGTATCGGTGGCCGAGTCGGTGGTCTCGGGGTCACCTGACTCGGTATCGTTGGGGGCCATTGACGCATATTTAACAATCGTATAACGATAAGTGTATTGCAAAAAAGAATGTCTTCTTATCCAGAGAAATCGCGGGTGAGTGGTGACTCGTCCTCGGTACTATCGCCTCACGGAGGCCCACCGACCACTCGGCAGGTAGTCGGCGACTTTCGCGACACCGGTCGCGACCGACCAGAGTCGGTCGCGCACCGAGACGGGGAGGCGGCCGAGGATAGAGAAGAGTCGTCCCTGCCACCCGACGGGGTAGCGCCACTTCGGCGAGTCGGCCGTCGCCGCCTCCTGAATACGGTCTGCGACTTCTGCTGGAGTGTTCCCGGTCCGCGTGAGCAGCGGCAACCAGAACCGGAGCATCCGGTAGAGGTCGTCGTACTCGCGGCCCATCTGCCGACGGGCAGCAATCGTCGTCATCGCTGTCTCCATGAACCCCGTGCGGGTGACGCCAGGTTCGACGAGGACGACGTCGACGTCGTGCGGTCCCAACTCGACGCGCAGGCCGTCCATCAGTCCCGTAACCGCGTCTTTGCTCGCGGTGTAGGCGCTCATCCCCGGCACCGGCCAGTGGGCGATGACGCTCCCGACGGTGACGATGCGACCCGAACTCTGCTCGCGCATCGTGGGTAGGACGGCCCGGACGACGCGGTGGACGCCGACGACGTTGACCGCGAGTCCCGCCGCCACGCTGGCCGTCGGAACGTCTTCGAACGCGCCGGTGACGCCGACACCGGCGTTGTTGACGAGACAGTCGAGTCTCCCTGCCTCGGCGAGAATCGCCCTCACGACGCGCTCGGCTTCTCGTGGCTTGGTGACGTCGAGTTCGCGGGTCCGACAGCCGAAGTCGGTGAGTGGTGCCATCGCGTCGGTGTCGAGCCCCGTCGCGTATACGGTCCACCCGGCCTGTGCGAACCGCTCGGCTGTCGCGTAGCCGATGCCGGAGTCACAGCCAGTCACGAGGACGACCTGTTCCATCTCTCTCCCTTCGAGAGACGAGGATTAAACAGTAGGGGCAGAGACGAGCGGCGGAAAGTTGCCTAACAGTGGTGTCGTCTACCTCGGTCCGGAGTCAAGACGAGGATTTGAACCCGCGGAGTCGGGCGACGAGTGTCGGCGTCGCAATCGTCGTCGCGGCCGCGAGTGCCGTCCCGACGACCGTCACGACGAGCGGCGGTTCCATCACGTAGATTCCGATCCAGAGCACGGCGATGGGAACCCCTGCGAGAATCGTCCCGCGGAGGTCGAGCGTTCGGGACGGGCGCGCGACGTACCACGCAGTGCCAGCCCCGAGTGAGGCTCCGAGCCACTGGCCTGCCTTCCAGACTTCGCCCGCCGGCGACATCGCACTCGCAACCACCGCCAAGAGACCGAGGACGACACCGAGTGCGAACACGCGGAGCGGTTCTCGATTGCCGACGGAGGCAGCGACGGCGAAGAGGCTCAGCCCCGCGACGACACCAGCGACGATGTCGACGAAGAAGTGGACGCCGAGGACGACACGGGACGCCGTGACCAACACGACGACCACAGACCCGGCGACCCACCTGCTGGTTCGCGACCCGACGTTCAGCGTGTACGCCAGCGCGGCGACGACGGCCGTCGTTCCGAGAGCGTGCCCGCTCGGGAAGGCGTATCCGGTTCCGGTCGTGATACTCTTGAACGCTCCTCCGAGGGCAGTTGGAAGCCACTCCGGGACGGTGGCGGTACTCGCCCCGGGAGGCCGTGGAGCGACGAAGAAGTTCTTGAGCAGGTCCGTCAGCGAGAACGCACTGAACGTCACGCCGAGGACGAACGCACCGTCTCGAAGCCCCGCGACGAGTGAGCGTTCGACACCGAGGAGATAGACGAGGGTGGCGGCCATCAGGAGAAACCAGGGGTCACCGACTTGGGTGACCAACCCCGCGAGCGTCAGCACGCTCCCGAACTGTACCGAGAGCCCTTCCAAGAGGCCGAGACCACGCTCTGGAACCGCGATTTCGAACACCAACACCAGCGCGACGAGGAGAGCGAACACGGTGGTCACGAGCCCCACGACTGCTTTCCAGTGCTGTTGTGTCCAATCGACGGAGTCGGAGTCGAAGCGTTCGCGTTGTGACATTGGCTAGATCTCTCTTCTGTATCCACGTCTACGCCCGTCGCCCTCTTGAAGCGTACGGGAGACCGCCCGAAGGCGACTCCACCCCGTCTCCAAGCGATTTATACGCCCGACCACCGACCCTCCGGTAATGCGTAACGTCGTCCTCATCTGCCTCGACACGGTCCGCAAGGACTTCTTCGACGAGTACGCGCCCCGCCTCCAGGCGCGTGCCGAGGTGTCGTTCGAGCAGTGCCGTGCCGCGAGTTCGTGGTCCATCCCGAGTCACGCGAGCATGATGACCGGGAAACTCCCCCACCAACACGGTGTCCACGACCACAACCGCGACTTCTCTGCCATCGCGGCGGAAGACACCTTCCTCGCCGACCTACCGGAACACTTCACTACCGGCGTCTCCGCGAACGTCTACGCCTCCTCCGGGTTCGGATTCGACCGGATGTTCGACGACTTCTGCGACGTCTCGCCCGACCGCCGGTTCCCCGAGGGCATCCACGTCGGTCGGTTCGGCTACGAGCACAAAGGCGAGGGTGCAAAGAAGTTCGTCTCGTTCGCGAAGGCGTGTCTCGACCACGACCACCCGCTGAAGAGTCTCGCCAACGGGGCCGCCGTCGAACTCGACAAGGCACTCGCCTCGCTCCCCGTCCCGAAACTGCTCGACGAGGGCGCGAGCATCATCGCCCGCGAGGGGGTAAAGACGGTCTCGAACAGTTCGGAACCGCTGTTCCTGTTTACGAACTTCATGGACGCCCACGCGCCGTTGCGGCACGTCCGCGGCTACGACCGGTCGCTGCACAACGCCTCGAACACGTGGTCCTCCGGCGACTACGACAAGTGGGAACTCAACCTCGACGGGAAGGAGGGCCTCGAACGCAACGTGACCGACGTCCAGACCCACCGCGGTCTCTACGGCGCGGCCATCGACTACCTCGACCGCAAAGTCACGCAGTTCATCGACGACGTCCAGGCCGCCACCGACGAGGAGACGACGTTCGTCGTCACCGCCGACCACGGCGAGAACCTCGGTTACGAGGCCGAAGACTATCTCTTCGGACACGACTCCAGTCTCTCGGAGGGCCTCCAACACGTGCCCTTGCTCATCGTCAATCCGCCGGAAGACTCCGAGTACAGTGCAGCGGAACACGGCTACTTCTCGCATCTCCGACTCGGCGAACTCGTCGTCGGTCTCGCCAACGAGGAGACGCCGGACGTGTTCGACGAGCAGATTCCGGCCGAACTAATCGGGAGCAGTATCGCCAGTCCTCCCGAGAACCCCGAGTACTGGAACCGGATGCTTCGGTGCGTGTACGGCGTCGACGACGCAGAAGCGAAAGTCGAGTGGGACTCGCTCGGCGACAGCGACCGATACGAACTCGACCACGACAGACCCTGTTGGCAACGTCGTGTCGAAGAAGGTGTTCCCTTCGCAGAACTCGACGCGGAGTTCTTCGACGAAGAGATTACGGCGTACAAGCGTCGGGCCGAAGCGGGTGAAGCCGAAGGGACAGACGACGGACCCGACGTCGACGAAGCCACGCAGGACCGACTGCAGGACTTGGGTTATCTCTAACTGATGAAGGAGACGCAGTCGCTCAGTATCGGTCGAGAGACGCTCCTCTCGGTCGGGTCGAAGGCCATCATGGCGGCCATCGGCTTCGGTGGCTTCCTCCTGTTCGCCAACTGGCTCGGGCCGACGGTGTGGGGTGACTACAAGACCGCCGTCGCCGCGGCGTTCGTGCTCGTGCAGGTTCCTGCCGGTGTCGGCCTCGCGCTCCGAAAGCGTGTCAGCGAAGTCGACTCGGACCCCTCGGGCTACCTCGGCGTCGGCCTCATCGTTCATCTCGGCTTCTCCGCGATGGTCGTCGCGGCCTTTCTGCTCTTGCGACCGTTCGCCGCCGACTACTTCGGGTCGGTCGAACTCGCGTTCGGCGTCGTCGCCATCACCGTCGCACTCGGCCTGTTCGACATCACTAACCGGTTCTACGCGGGTATCGGCTACCCGGCGAAGGCCTCGTGGGTCGACGGCGCGCGGAGCGTCCTCACCTTCGGCTTCCAACTCGGGTTCGTCCTCCTGAGTCTGAGCGCGTTCGGTCTCACACTGGGCCTCGCAGTCGCGACGCTCCTGACGGGTGTCTTCTCTCTCGTTCTCGCGAAGGTGACACCGTCGATGCCGACGGTCCACTCGGCCCAGCGCGTCTACGACTTCGCGCGGTTCAGTGTCCCCAACTCCCTGCTCAAGAACCTCTACGACAGCGCCGACGTGCTCATCGTGAAGTGGGTCGCCGGAAGTACGGCAGTCGGGTTCTACAGCGCGGGTGCCCAACTCGCCATGCCCGCGGCGATGTTCGCCGGGAGCATCCGCGACGCCCTTACGGTCAAGTCGAGCGGGCTGAGTTCGGTCGGCGAAGGCGTCCGCGCCGACCTCGCGAACGCCGTCTCCTACGCCGGTCTCATCGCTGTGCCACTCTTTTTCGGGTCGCTCGCCATGCCGACCGAGATAATCGTCACGCTCCTCTCGGGGTCGTTCCGCGGGGCCGCCCCGGCGCTCGTCGGGCTGACGCTCTATCAGCTGTTCAACGTCTATCGACTCCCGTTCGAGGCGACCATCGAGGGCACGGACCGCCCGAACCTCATCTTCCGAGTCAACGTCGGGACGCTCCTCGTCCACCTGCCGCTGGCCGTCGTCCTCGGACTGGAGTACCAACTCGTCGGTGTCATCACGGCAACCGTCGTCGCGGAGGCGACGCGCGTCGTCGCGTACCAGTACGTCGCGCACACCGACTACGGCGGCGTCGTGCTCACGCGCCCCATCCTCGACCAGTTCGTCGCGGGCGCGGTGATGTGTCTCGCCGTCTTCGGCGTCGAACGGTTCGTCTTTCCCGTTACCGGCTGGCCGTGGCTCGTCGTCGACGTCGCCATCGGCGCGGCCGTCTACTTCCTCGTGTTGCTCGCCGTGAGCCCGCACTTCCGTGAGACGCTTCGACACACCCTGCCGATGTTGGAACCGCGAGAGTCTGCGCCCTAATCGTCCGAAGCGAGCGACTCGTACACGCCTTCGATTGCGTCGACGACGTCGTGCCACGTCGGCAGTGGTTGGGTTGGTGCGTCGCGTTCGACTGCCTGCCGGACCGCCTCGGCGACAGCGGTCGGACTCCTCTCGTCGCCGTCGGCGACACCGACCACGTCGTCGCGCTCGACCCAGTCGACGAGTGCGCCCGTCTCGCGGACGACACAGGGAGTCCCCGCTGCGAGCGCCTCCGCGACGGTCATCCCGTACGCCTCGAACCCCGAGAGCGTGAGGAACGCCGCGGCCCCGGCGTAGAGTCCCGGTAAGTCGTCGTCTGCGACGTAGCCGAGAAACTCGACTCGGTCGGCAACATTTGCGCTGCGAGCGACCCGGCGCAAGTCGTCCGCGAATGGGCCGCTCCCGGCGACGGCGAGGTCGTACTCAGGGAGTTCAGCGAGTGCACGAATCGCGTGCTGGACGCCCTTGTACTCCTCCAGTCGGCCGACAGAGAGGAGGTAGGGTCGGTCGCGAGTGGTCGGTGTCGCGTCAGCGAACCGTTCGACGTGGAGACCGTTCGGAATCACGCGGGTGGTCACGTCAAAGTCGCGAGCCAACGCCGCGGCCTCCCACTCGCTGACGGCGACGAGCGCATCCGCTCGGCGCAGTGCCCACCCGCCCAGCGGGCGGTAGAGTGAGAGCAGTCGGTCGCGGAACTCCGACGCACTCGCACCGTGGTAGTGCGGCGTCGCGACGAGTGGACGCCCGCGCTTCCCCCCGCGCTCGTTCCCGAGAGCGGCGAAACAGAGCGGGAGCGAGTGATAGTTGTGTGCGTGGACGACGTCGGCGTCGCTCTCGCGGACGGCGCGGACGATACCAGGGGCGACGTGGAACGCGCCGCCCGGCGCGACGCCGCGGTGGCGAATCACCCGGACGCCGTCTCGTCGTTGGCGACGGGGTGCGTCTGCCGAGCGAGCGTCGGCGGTGAGCACTGTCACTTCGTGGCCGCGAGCGACGAGCCCTTCGGCGAGTTCGGCGACGTGTGTCTCGACGCCGCCGGTGTGGGGTGGGTAGCGGGTCGTGACCTGCAGAACCTTCACTCGAAGGCCTCCCGCGACTCGCGGTCTATCTCCCAGATGCCGCTTCCCTCACCCCGGAGGAGGCGAACGCTGGCCACGAGTAGCGAGACCTGCGAGTCCACGATGGCGTAGAGCGGTTGGGCGGGTCCGAGACTGTCACGCTGGCCGAGGTAGCCGAACCCGAGGATAGCGAGAGGGACGACGAGTCCGAAGAGGCCGACGAGCGACACGGCGGCGGCCGTGACGAGAAGCGAACCGAGCACGAACAGCCACGGCGAGATAACCATGAACCACCAGTTGAACGGGAGGACGACGCGGCCGTAGTAGCCGTAGCCGCCGAGCATGTCCCGATGTTGGACGAGCAGTTTCAGGAGACCCATCGCGCGGCGGTCCTTGCGCTGACGGCGCTTTCGGAAGTCCGAGACGCCGGATTCGACGAACTGGAGTGTGGGGTCCATGACGACGCGTTTCCCGCCGCGCCGGATGCGGAGGGCGACTTCCGTGTCGTCGGCGAGCGAGTTCGGGTCGATTGGATGGAAGTCCTCGCGGCGGAAAGCGAAGCAAGGGCCGTGAAAGATGAACGTCGAGTCGAGATGTGATTCGAGACTCTGGAGTTTCGATTGGATGCCCCGGTAGTCGGCTTCGACTTCGCTGTCACCGAGAACTTCGGTCTGTTGACCCGTGACGGCCCCGATATCGGCATCGGCGAGGGTGGCGACGGCTTGCCGGAGGACGTCCGTCGCGAGCGCGGAGTCGGCGTCGGTCCGGAAGATGACGTCACCGGTCGCCTTTTGGAAGGCGTCGTTCAGCGCGGGTGCGACACCGCGGCGTTCGTCGTCGTGGAGGACGGTGAGCGTCGGCCCGTCGCGCTGACCGAGGAACTCGCGGGCGACGTCGGCGGTGCCGTCGTCACTAGCGTCTGCGAGGACGACTTCGAGTTTCGAGGGAGGATAGTCCAGTGCGAGGATGTCTTCGAGCTTGTGCTCGATGATCTTTGCCTCGTTGTACGTCGGAATGACGACGCTGACGCTCGGTTCGCAGGTGCGTTTCGTCGCGGGAGACCCCGATGGGCGCACGAGGACGTAGAGAGCGACGTACCCTAAGTACGGGAGGGCAGTGACGCCGACGAGGAGGGCTGCGGCGACGACGAGCACGTTCATGCGAGAGCGTAGGCACTACGGCCGATAAAGTCAGTGGAATGTTTCGCGTGTCCGAGGGTCTGTCGGAGCCAACAGCAGACATGGCGACGCTCGACTGGAGCGGATACTCGATTCGTACCGACAGAACAAGCCACGTCCACGAGAGTCTCTATCAGAAGCGCTTTTACCGCCGCCGCGTCCAGTTGGCGGCAATGGACCCCGTCGAAACCGTAGTCGCAGCTGACGCGGCGAGCATCTCTCCTGACGAGGTGTGCGTCCTCGTCCCGACCTACGACGAGGCCGAGACTATCGGCGGCGTCATCGCCGGATTTCGGCGGGAGGGGTTTACGAACGTGCTCGTCGTCGACGGCGGATCGACGGACGGCACCAGAGATATCGCCACCGAGCACGGTGCTCGCGTCGTCGTCCAATCCGGCTCTGGGAAGGGACAGGCCGTCCGCGAGGCACTCGACTACGTCGACGTGGACTACGTGTTGATGGTCGACGGCGACGGGACGTATCGACCGGAAGACGCCGCTCTGATGCTCGAACCGCTCGCAGAGGGGTACGAACACGTCATCGGAGACCGTTTCGCAGATATGAAGAACGGAGCGATGACTCGGTTGAACAAAGTCGGTAACGGCTTTACGAACCGGGCGTTCTCGCTCATCCACGGCGACGACTATCAGGACATCCTCAGTGGGTATCGAGCGTTCTCTCGGGAGTCGTTCGAGCGGTTGAACCTCACTGCCGACGGGTTCGGCATCGAGACCCAGATGGCCGTGGAGTGCGCCAAACACGGTGTGCGGACCGCAGTCGTCCCCATCACCTATCGCCCGCGACCCGACGGCTCCGATACGAACCTCCACCCGATTCGCGACGGCGGAATCATCTTCCTCGAACTGTACCGCAGAGCGAAGACGAACAACCCGCTGTTCTACTTCGGGAGCGTCGGGTTCGCGTCGACGTTCGCCGGTCTCCTGTTGGCCGCGTACGTCGGGTACGAGTGGTTCATCCGCGTCCCCCGCATCTCACACGAAGTGCTCGCCGTCGTCGCAGCCGCCGCTATCCTGTTCGGAGTACAGTTGCTGATGTTCGGGGTGCTCTCGGATATGATTCTCAGTCTGCACCGCGAGCAGGTCGACCGCCTAGAACAGCTCGAACGGCGTGGTAAATCGGAGTACGAGCACGAGTTCGAGGGGCGCGACCCGTTCGACGAACCCCGCTAGAACGGAAGCATCCCGCGGAGTCGTCCGACGACGTCTGTGGAGGCAGCTTTTCGGTGTTCTTCGAAGACAGGATGCAGTACGTTGAGGAGTTCGGTCTCCGTCTCGAAGCGGTCACGGCCGAGTTCGTCCAACGCCCGCGATAGGTCGAGGGTGTTGCCAGAGGCGTCGCAGGGAACGGCCGTGTCGTCGACGGCGCGGAGAATCTCCGATTGGGTCGCAGGGAACGTGAGGTTCGTCTCGTCGAGGCGGGCGTTCACTGCGGCGATACCGAACTCGATCGTATCGGGGGGTGAACTGTCCCCTTGCGGCGGTCTGGCTGCCATCGACACGGCGTTTGGACTGGAAGGATAAAAGTTTCCGGTGACTGTGGGCAACAGCACTTATCCCATACGACCCCCTTCGGCCGATTATGACCGAGTACACGACGGTCTCCATCCCGAAGGAACTCGCCGAACGTGTCGAAGACACTATCGAAGGAACGAGTTTCTCCAGTACGAGTGACCTCGTGCGGTTCCTCTTGCGGAGTATCGTCATCCAGCATCAGCGGTCGGGTCGACTCACCGAGGCGGAGTTCGAAGAGATTGCAGACCAACTGACCGACCTCGGCTATCTGGAGTAACGCGTTTCTACGCCAACGACTCCTGCGGCGGTTCGGCGTCGAGAACGACGAGGTCGACTCGTCGTCCCGCACGGTCGAACGCGGCGTAGGACTGCTCGTCCCACGGCGGCACCGCGACGACCATCACCGCCGCCATATGGTCTCGTTCGGAAACTTCGAGGCGTCCCTGTGGGTGTGAGATAAACCGAGCACGGCCTTGACCGGCCGGTGTCCCGATGTCCATCCCGAAGACCGCAGAGACGGGCCACCCAGCCTCGGGAAGATCGAAGTGCGTCAGTATCGGTGTCTCGCCGTCGACGCCGAGGTCGGTGTCGAATTCCTTGGCTGGCGTCGTCGACAGTGTGACATCTAGTGGCTTCGGTTCTGCGTCTTCTGCGAGGCCGAGAAGCACGTCGACGAGGCCGCGTGTGACGTAAACCACACCACAGCTACGTGGTTCACCTGCATAACACCGTCGGCAGATTGACGTAAAAATCTCAGACATTCTTTACTTCAATCATAGATTAAATGGCCGTAATGGTTGCTTACTTACGGTTCTTGACGTTGTGTTTGGAATATAAGAGAATTTTTCCAACATTATTTTGTCAGAAACATGTAGGAAATTTTATATGAGCGAAGCGCATTGGTTGAGTTGTAATGTCCGACGCAACGCTCAAGACGTACCTCGCAGAGAACCCCCGAATGATCGGCGTGCTGTTCACGATGATGCTGCTGCTCACACAGGCAGGAAACGCTTCGGCAGGAGCTATCGCAGTGACTGGTGGCCCGTAATACTGTATACAAAGAAGCCTATCGCTACCCTACTATACGCTAAGATCCGTAGTCCACCGAAGCTCACCCTCGTATATCACTGGTAGTTCCTCCATTGCGAAGAGATCTCTCAGTTCCGCTGTTGTCACCTCAAACGCTCCTAAATATCCAGAAGCGATATGTTGCTTATCACAGCCGTCAAGTGGGAGCATAGCCATCGATCCCATTCCATGAGTTCCTGTGGGGTATAGCGTCACACCTACTGCGTATTGCGAATCAGCCCTGCTAACATCGAACAACGCCGGCGTCCGACTCTCCGACTGCACGACGTCCATGTTCCCGTCGCCGACGACGGTGTACTGTCCACCGACGATAGACTGGTCTTTGGCGATGTCCAGCGCCGCGCGCAGCGGGAACCCCTGATTCAACAGTCGAACCATCGTCTTGCCGACGCGGACGGCACCGCTGTTGATGACGTCGGTGAGCGTGACGACGCCGCCGATTGCGCCACGCTCGATGAGTGCCATCCCTTGGTCGTAGGAGCGACAGGCGTTCAAGAGGAACGCGTCGACGCCGACGGTGTCGAGTTCGTTGGCGTCGAGTTTGCCGTCTGGGCAGTTGAACCCTTCATCGTCGATGTGGCCGATGTAGTGCAGGAAGTCCATCTCGGTTTCGAGGACGGCCCGGAGTGCCGCTGTCGAGAGGTTCTGGTAGATGGTGACGTCGAACGGTAAGTCGCTACGCGACCCGTAGACCTGCTCGGCGATGTCGCCTTCCTCTCCCATCGCGTCGTCGTTACAGACGACCGTGATGTCGATGTCGCCGTCGGAGGCAGTGCGTTCGAGACGGTTGCGGAACGCTTGGACGGATGCCTTACTGGCACCGACTGGAGCGTCGTCGCCGGCCCACGCCTGTTCGAGTGAATCTGCCTGCTCGGGTTGTACGAGCGACGGAACGGTGGTCCCACCGTCGGTCGCACTCCGGGTGAAGTCGTCTCGTGTGAAGTCACCGATGGCCGTCATCTGTGCCTCCGAGGGCGAGACTGACTGCCCTTGTGGGAGTTTGACCACGGCGAGGTCGTTGACGAGGAACGGCAACAGTTCGGCGTTCTCCGGCGTCGAAGCGACGTGCGTCGTCAGCTTCCACTCTGGAAGGTGGTCCTCGATGACGGCGTACGGCACGGCGAGGTACGCCTCCAACTGCTCGGCCAGCGTACAGTCGTAGAGCGCGGCGAAGTCCAAGTCGACGAGATGTTCGACTGCCGCCCGTTCGTGCAGGTTGACCTTGTAGTAGCCTTCAGTCCGGGTTAGACAGTCGAAGAAGAACGTCTGTTTCAACACACGCTCGACTTCGTTCTCGTAGCCGAGTGGTGAGTCGAGTTCGTACTCGAACCCGCTGTCGGTGACGATACGGGGGACGACACCCGGTTCGACCGTCGCACCGAGGTAGTACGCCAGCGGTGCAATCGGGTAGAGATACCGCCGCTCGGGTGGCAGTTCGATCCGAACGCCGGTGTCCGGTGCCGACAACCCCTCGGGAATGTCGAGTTCGTCGCCGAGTTCGATAGTCGGTGGATGACCGCGGAGGGTCGGATACGACCGCTCACAGGTCGTCGTCTTCAGCGCCGACGACAGCGACGAGATGGCCGCCATCAGGTCCCGCGGGTCACCCGTCGTCGTGATGGTGGCTTCGGGACGTTTGTGGTGTGAGCGTGCTCCGACGAGCACCTCTGCGTCGTCGTCGAAGCGAAGTTCCATGCAGTCCGCTTTCGCTTCGACGGAGAGTTGCCCGTCCGTGTACACGTACAACTTGACCGGTGCACAGAGTTCGACGCTGTACTCGCCGTCGGGGAAGTCGTAGCTGTCGAAGTGGTCGACCTCCGCGAACATCTCGCCG
This sequence comes from Halogranum rubrum, assembly GCF_900114455.1. Classification (GTDB taxonomy): domain Archaea; phylum Halobacteriota; class Halobacteria; order Halobacteriales; family Haloferacaceae; genus Halogranum; species Halogranum rubrum. The sequence continues at coordinate 128,099 of NZ_FOTC01000009.1, forward strand.
CCGGCCGTCCGCACGTACGTCGCGACGACACTGGGGAGCGTGAGCGACGTCGTCTCGATACTGACCGCCTCGTCGACGGGGAACCAAAAACGGTCGCAGTCGACGGTTGTTGGATTCGTCGGTGTCGAGGTGTCTAAGACGTACTGACGGCGTTCGACGAGGTCAGAAACCGTCAGTCCCGTGTCGGAGTCTCGTGCTGTGATAGAGACGGTCACCGGTTTGCACCTCCGGTGCGTTCAGCCGTGACCGACACGGTATACATATGCCTGAGATATCCGCTCACTTTACAAAAATGTTCCGACGATTGAAACTACCCGGAGAGAAACGCTCGAAGCGTCTTTCCGTACAGTGCGGGTGATTTGCGGCGTGCCCCATCTAGCGCGTCTCGGAGCGCAGAGGTGGCGTTCTGCATCACTCCCTCACCGTGACCGACGAGGATGCGCTCCGGGGAGAGCGAGCCCAGCGCTCGCTCCGGTGGGAACAGTCGGAGCATCGGGTGGACGCCGAGACGCTCGCCCGGAGCGAGGAAGTAGTCTCCCGTTCCGACCGACTCGGGGACGACGAGCGTCCCACTCGCTTCGTGATAGAGACCGACCTCCTGCCACGGCGGAACCGACGAATCTCGGACTGTGATGGCTCGATAGCCCGTGTCGGCGAGTTCGCGACCGAACCGCTCGACTGGTGCGTCGAGTTTCCCGGCGACACCCGCCATCCAGTCGGGCACGTACACCGGTACGTCGTGTCGGTTCGCGACGGCCGCAGCGTCTCGTTTGTGCCGGTCGAGCATGACGACGACGCCGGCGACGTCGCCGAACTCCGCGAGCAGGTCGTCGAGTCCGTCGGCATCGACTGGGTCGACGACCCAGACACCGCCGTCGGCGACGAACGCGTGGCTGGCCCGTTGCATCTGCTCGTCCGGGTAGGCAATCCACCCGACACCGCCGTCCCACCGGTCGATTTCGCGTAGGTCGCTCTGACCCGAGCCTTTCATCGGCATGACCTGTCGTAGGAGCGGAATCCGCTTAAAAGGCCGTCTCCCGGTGCTTCCAACCGGGACTCACGCACAGTATGGGTAGGATGGTCTACCCACACGTGTCTTGTCCACCCGCACGTGTCTTTTTACCTCGACCAGACCCTACTGCTGGTATGCTGACCGCGCTCAGCCGACTCGGCCTCGAAGTGAAGTATCCCGACCGAGCACGCTCGTTCTACGAGGGTCGTCTCGGACTCGACCCCGTCTCGGTCTTCGAGACGGCCGTCACCTACGAAATCGGTGACTCCTATCTGGTCCTCCGCCGACCTTCTGGCGTCCCCCGAGGCGGACTCCACACGCACTTCGCGTTCACTACTCCTGCCGGCGAGTACGACGACTGGCTGACCGACCTCTCCGACCTCGACCCCGAAGAACACACGTTCGGGTCGTACCGGTCGCTGTACGTCGACGACCCCGACGACCACTGCGTCGAAATCGGCGGTATCGACGGCGATGGGGACGGAACCGGTCTCACCAGTATCTTCGAAGTCGTCCTCGAAGTCGAAGACATCGGACGAGCCGAAGAGTTCTACACGGCACTCGGGTTCGACGTCGTCGACCGGGGCGACGCACGCCACCGCGTCCGGCTGCGCGGCCCGTTCGACCTCGAACTGTGGGAGCCACAGTTGGGACTCGCGGACGCACGCGGGGGCGTGCACGTCGACTTGGCGCTCGTCGTCGACGACCCGGAGGAAGCGGTCGAAGCAGTCGACGAGTGGGCGACCGAGACGGCCGTCGTCGTCGACCCGAGAGACGACTCACAGAGTCTGCGTGTTCGCGACCCTGATTGCCACGACATCACGTTCGTCGACGCGGACGACTTTGACCCGCGGGGGTGACGGTTCACCAGATGACCGACTATCGAAAGGTTGCTATCGACGACTTGCCCAACGCACCGAACCCGACCCGCGAGAAGAAAGAAGTCGACGAGGCGGTCGGTGCGACCGAGTTCGGCTTCAACGTCTTTCGGGCGGAGCCGGGCGAGCAACTGCCGTGGGGATATCACCGCCATCCAGAACACGAAGAACTGTTCTACGTCGTTACTGGCCAAATCGTCGTCGAGACGCCCGAACGAGACTATACTGTCGGTGCGGGCGAGGCCTTTTTCGTTCCGCCGGGCCACCTCAACCTCGCTCGCGCTGTCGGCGACGAGACGGCAGAAGTCGTCGCCGTCGGTGCCCCGAAAGGAGCCGACGGGGCGACCATCGAAGAGGAGTGTCCCGCCTGCGGCGAGGTGACCGACCGGACGTCCGACGTCGCCACCGAGGGTGAAGAGACGGTGTACGTACTCTCGTGTGCGCAATGCGGTGCCGAGACGGGTCGGCTTCGCGCTTAGCTTTCGAGTCGGTCGGTATCGATGTCGACGTTCTCGGGAGCGACGACGAGGAACTTCCGGAAGTGCATCAGTTCGCCACCCATATCCTTCACTTCGCGTGCGAAGCCAGCGGCGAGTGTGTTCAGGTCGCCCTCGATCGCGAGGACGAGGACGTTGCCTTTCTCCACGTTTCGAATCCACACGGTCGGTTCGGTGCTGCCGTCGAGGACGCCGAGGACGACGTCGCCTTGAATCTCGTCCTCGTCGAGTTGTCCCTCTGCGCCGCGAAGGTCGAGGTCGAAGTCGCTCATACCGTCTCCGTTGTATGGGGCTACGAAAAGCGTTCGGTCGCAGCCTCGTTCGTCGAGCGGGAGTCCACACTCGTCCAACCGACAGCGCGCGTGAGAGTCCATGGAGTTAATTCAAGGAAAGCAGATTGAAACTATACTATTTCACGGTTCTTCTCGTGCGGTATCTCGTCAAAGTGGTATTATGCTATATAAGGACAACAAGAGACTTAATAGTCGATTACGTCTTGCGATTCTCTGAACCGGGTGTGGTGTCAGGTATCATACGCACTGTGTCACGAACTGTCGGAGAGACACGTTTATATAGTAGACCCACCGTGGCATCGAGTACAATGTCCAACGACAACATGGACACGTCGGATACCAGTCCGGCGGGTCGAGTTCTTCCAGGGTACACTGGAACACACTTCTGAAATAGAGGAAGTACGAATTTTCGATACGACGCTCCGCGACGGTGAGCAGTCGCCACGCACCTCCTTCAGCTACGAGGAGAAGCGCGACATCGCCGCCGTACTGGACGAGATGGGCACCCACGTCATCGAGGCAGGGTTCCCCGTCAACTCCGATGCGGAGTTCCAAGCCGTCAGTGACATCGCCGCGTCGACTGACGTGACCACCTGCGGACTGGCCCGTGTCGTCGACAAAGACGTCGAGGCCGCACTCGACTCGGGTGTGGACCTCGTCCACGTCTTCGTCTCCACGAGCGACGTCCAGCTGCAGGACTCGATGCACGCGAGCCGCGAAGAAGCGGTCGAACGCGCCGTCGCCTCCGTCGAACGCGTCAAGGAGGCCGGCGTCGAGGTGATGTTCTCACCGATGGACGCCACGCGGACCGAACAGGCGTTCCTCGTCGACATCATCGAAGCCGTCGACGACGCCGGTGTCGACTGGATCAACATCCCCGACACGTGTGGCGTCTGCACGCCGACGCGGATGGCCCAGTTAGTGAAGACGGTTCGCGAGCACACGGACGCCCAGATAGACGTCCACGCCCACGACGACTTCGGCCTCGCCAGTGCCAACGCATTGGCCGGGTTCGAGGCCGGTGCGCACCAGGCACAGGTCTCGGTCAACGGTATCGGTGAACGCGCCGGTAACGCCGCCTACGAGGAAGTCGTGATGTCCGCAGAGTCGCTCTACGGCATCGATACGGGCATCGACACCACGCGCATCACCGAACTGGCTCGACTCGTCGAGTCCGCCTCGGACATCCCCATTCCCGCGAACAAACCGGTCGTCGGCCGCAACGCCTTCTCTCACGAGAGCGGCATCCACGCGGCCGGTGTACTGGAGAACACCGACACCTTCGAACCGGGCGTCATGACGCCAGAGATGGTCGGTGCGACGCGGGAGTTCGTGCTGGGCAAGCACACCGGGACCCACTCTGTTCGCAAACGGTTGGAGGACGCTGGTTTCGAACCCACCGACGACGAAGTTCGCGCGGTCACGCGCCGCGTGAAAGATTACGGTGCAGAGAAACAGCGCGTCACCATGACCGAACTCAAACGGTTCGCCCGCGAAGAGGGCGTTACCCAGACGGAGGAGGTCCGGGCGTAACATGTCCCGGCCGTCGTCCGCTTCACCCACTGACCAGCGGGTAGCGAACGCGCCGGGCGGTTCGCGCAACCCTTGCGCGCCGCGAAAAGATTATGCCCGTCCGAGCGAATCGACCGAGTACGATGACGCAGTCAGTCACGGCACGTGGGTCCGCATCCACCGCCAGCACTGCTGCCGTCCAGTCGCTCATTATTGTAGGGGCCGCCTAGCCCCTCACACCACTCGTTTTGACCCGGCGCTTGCATCGTCTCCAGAGCACCAAGCCACGCACACAGTGAACCAATCACAAACCCATCCACACGGTGGTATCCAATGAGCGAACCCGAACCTGCTACACAGGCCGACTCAGACACAGACGAAGCCGACGAATCGACCGAGACTACACCCGTCGCCAACGGTTCCCAGTCCGTCATCCGCGCACTCGAAAACGCGGGTGTCGAGACCGTCTTCGGCGTGCAAGGCGGGGCCATCATGCCCGTCTACGACGCACTCTACGACTCGTCGATTCATCACATCACGATGGCACACGAGCAGGGTGCGGCCCACGCCGCCGACGCGTACGGCGTCGTCAAAGGCACTCCTGGTGTCTGCTTTGCGACGTCGGGACCCGGCGCGACCAACCTCGTCACCGGTATCGCCGACGCCAACATGGACTCCGACGCGATGCTCGCGCTGACGGGACAGGTCCCCTCCGGGATGGTCGGCTCCGACGCCTTCCAGGAGACGGACACGACGGGCGTCACCATGCCCATCACGAAGCACAACTACTTCGCGGGCGACGCCGACACCGTCGGCGACACCGTTGGTGAGGCGTTCGCACTGGCCGGGACGGGCCGACCCGGACCGACGCTCGTCGACCTCCCGAAGGACATCACGATGGGCGACACGTCCCGCGAACCCGGTCCGGCGAAGACGCCGGACACGCACGTCCACCACGTCGAAGCCGACACCGAAGACGTCGAGGCGGCGGCCCGCGCCATCGAGCGCGCGGAGAAACCGCTCTTGCTCTTCGGCGGCGGCGTCATCAAAGCCGACGCGACGGACGTGGCGCGCGGGTTCGCCATCGACAACGGCATCCCCGTCGTCGAGACGATGCCCGCCATCGGGACGATGCCCGACGACCACGAACTCTGCTTGGAGTGGGCTGGCATGCACGGCACCGGCTACGCCAACATGGCCGTCACCCACACCGACCTCCTCATCGCTGTCGGCTGTCGGTTCGACGACCGACTGACCGGCGGCGTCGACAGCTTCGCCCCCGAGGCAGAGGTCGTTCACGTCGACATCGACCCCGCAGAGATATCGAAGAACGTCTACGCCGACTACCCGCTCGTCGGCGACGCGGGAACCGTCCTCGACCAGTTGACCGAGGAGATGGACCGCGCGCCCGACGCACGCGAGTGGCGCGAGCAGTGTACGACGTGGAAGACGGAGTACCCGATGGACTACGCCGCCCCGGACGACGAACCGCTGAAACCGCAGTTCGTCGTCGAGGCGCTCGACGAGGCCACTTCGGACCGCGCCATCGTCACGACCGGCGTGGGGCAACACCAGATGTGGGCCGCCCAGTACTGGCGGTTCAAACATCCACGAACGTGGGTCTCCTCGCACGGATTGGGAACGATGGGCTACGGACTGCCCGCCGCCATCGGTGCCCGCCTCGCCGCTGACGACGACCAAGAGGTCGTCTGTATCGACGGCGACGGCTCGTTCCTGATGACGCTGCAGGAGCTCTCTGTCGCCGTTCGCGAGAATCTCGACATCACCGTCGCCGTCCTGAACAACGAGTACATCGGGATGGTCCGACAGTGGCAGGACGCCTTCTTCGAAGGTCGGCGGATGGCCGCCGGCTACGACTGGTGTCCCGAGTTCGACAAACTGGCCGAGGCGTTCGGTGCACGCGGCTGGGCCGTCGAGGACTACGACGAAGTCGCCGACGCCATCGAGGAGGCACTCGCCTACGACGGTCCGTCGGTCATCGACTTCCACATCGATCCGGCGGCGAACGTCTACCCGATGGTTCCATCGGGCGGTGCAAACGGAAAGTTCGCCCTCTCGGAGGAGCAGCTATGACACAGCAACAACAGCAGGGACTGCAGGGTCCGACCCCCGACGACCGACCACACCCCACGGGACGTCGAAACTCCCACGGTGAGCGTATCGACCCGGATACGGAGGCAGAACAACACCCGAGAACCGCGGTCATCTCCGCGCTCGTCGAGAACGAGCCAGGTGTCCTCTCGCGGGTGTCCGGCCTGTTCAGCCGCCGGCAGTTCAACATCGAGAGCCTGACAGTCGGCCCGACGACGGTCGACGGGCACGCACGCATCACGCTCGTGGTCGAGGAGACCGACGCCGGAATCGACCAAGCGAAGAAGCAACTGAAGAAGCTCACCCCCGCCATCGCGGTGGGCGAACTCGGGACCAACGCCGTCCGGGCCGAACTCGTCTTACTCAAGGTCCGAGGCGAGGAACCGGACAAGGTCCACGCCATCACGCAGATGTACGAGGGGCAGACCCTCGACGCCGGTCCGCGAACCATCACGGTTCAGATAACCGGCGACCAGCGGAAGATAGACGACGCCATCGACGCGTTCCGGCAGTTCGGCATCATCGAAATCGCCCGAACCGGCCAGACCGCGCTCGCTCGCGGCGACACACCGACGACGCCTGGAGAGTCTCCCGGCGAGTCCGCAACAGCAACCGACGACAATCAGACACTCAACTACGATGACTGACGAATTCACCACCGAGATCTACTACGACGACGACGCAGACGCAGCGCACATCACGGACAAGACGGTAGCCGTCCTCGGCTACGGAAGCCAGGGCCACGCACACGCCCAGAACCTCCACGAGAGCGGTGTCGACGTCGTCGTCGGCCTCCGCGAGGACTCCTCTTCGCGGGAGCAGGCCGAAGAAGACGGCCTCCGCGTCGCCACACCCGACGACGCCGCCGCCGAAGCCGACATCGTGAGCGTTCTCGTCCCCGACACGGTTCAACCGGCCGTCTTCGAGGCTATCGAGGAGGAACTGGAACCCGGTAACACGCTCCAGTTCGCTCACGGGTTCAACATCCACTACAACCAGATCGAACCGCCGGAGGACGTCGACGTCACGATGATCGCCCCGAAGACGCCGGGGCACATCCTCCGTCGCAACTACGTCGAGAACTCGGGCACGCCCGCGCTGCTCGCCGTCTATCAGGATACGACCGGGAGCGCGAAGGAGGAAGCCCTCGCGTACGCGAAGGCACTCGGTTGTACCCGCGCTGGCGTCGTCGAGACGTCGTTCCGCGAGGAGACCGAAACCGACCTGTTCGGCGAGCAGGCCGTCCTCTGTGGCGGCATCGCCGAACTCATCAAACAGGGCTACGAGACGCTCGTCGACGCCGGCTACAGCGAGGAGATGGCCTACTTCGAGTGTCTCAACGAGATGAAGCTCATCGTCGACCTGATGTACGAGGGCGGCATCGGCGCGATGTACCACTCCGTCTCGGACACGGCCGAGTACGGTGGCATGACGCGCGGGCCGCGCATCGTCGACGAACACGCCCGCGAGAACATGGAAGAAGTGCTGAAGGAAGTACAGGACGGCACCTTCGCTCGCCAGTGGATCGTCGAGAACCAGGCGGGTCGCCCACAGTACAACCAACTCTACGAGGCCGAGAAGAACCACGAAATCGAGGAGGTCGGCGCACGCCTGCGCAGTCTGTTCGCGTGGGCCGACGAGGACGAAGAGAGCGAAGAAGACGAGAAAGCCGGAGTGAAAGCATGACCGACCGAGACGAAAACCGACAGCCGATGAAAGACGTGAGCCACACCAACCCCTACACGGGCGAGACGTTCAGTACCGTGTACCAGCGTGGCCCCGCCGTCGCCGACGGCGGCGAGACGGAGACACGAGAGACAGACGACGAACCGGAAGCGATGAAAGACGTCGACCACACGCCGCCACACGGCGAGAGTGCGAACGAAGTGTGGGAGCGTGGGGGAGAAGACGCCCCAGACGACGCCGTAGCGGAGGACGAAGTAGATGAGTAAGGGCACGCTCTACGACAAGGTGTGGGACGAACACACCGTGACGGAGTTGCCGACGGGGCAGACCCAACTGTTCGTCGGGTTGCACCTCATCCACGAGGTGACGAGCCCGCAGGCGTTCGGGATGCTCCGCGAGCGAGACATGGAGGTCGCCTACCCCGAACTCACCCACGCGACGGTGGACCACATCGTTCCGACGGCGGACCAGTCTCGTCCCTACGGCGACGACGCCGCCGAAGAGATGATGAAGGAGTTAGAAGAGAACGTCCGCGAGGCGGGCATCAACTTCTCGGACCCCACTTCGGGAAATCAGGGTATCGTCCACGTCATCGGGCCAGAGCAGGGCATCACCCAACCCGGAAAGACCATCGTCTGCGGTGACAGCCACACCTCGACGCACGGTGCGTTCGGCGCACTGGCGTTCGGTATCGGGACGAGCCAGATTCGCGACGTGCTCGCGACTGGCTGTATCGCCTTCGAGAAGCAGAAGGTGCGCAAAATCGAGGTCACCGGCGAACTCGGTGACGGCGTCGAGGCGAAGGACGTCATCCTCGAAATCATCCGCCGCTTGGGAACCGACGGCGGCGTCGGCTACGTCTACGAGTACGCCGGCGAAGCCATCGAGAACCTCGACATGGAAGGCCGGATGAGCATCTGCAACATGTCCATCGAGGGCGGCGCTCGTGCGGGCTACATCAACCCCGACGAGACGACCTACGAGTGGCTCGCAGAGACCGACGAGTTCGTAGACGACCCGGAGAAGTTCGAGAGACTCAAGCCGTACTGGGAGTCCATCCGCTCCGACGAGGACGCCGAGTACGACGACGTCGTCACCATCGACGGCGACGAGTTGGAACCGGTCGTCACGTGGGGGACCACGCCCGGACAGGGCGTCGGCATCACCCAACCCATTCCGGCCCCCGAAGACCTGCCCGCAGACAAGCAGGACACCGCCCGGCGGGCGCAAGAACACATGCGCGTCACGCCCGGCGAGACGATGGAGGGCTACGAGATAGACGTCGCCTTCCTCGGTTCGTGTACCAACGCGCGACTCGCCGACCTGCGGCGCGCGGCCAAACTCGTGAAGGGTCGCCAAGTCGCCGACGGCGTCCGAGCGATGGTCGTCCCCGGAAGCCAGCGCGTCCAAAAGCAAGCCGAAGAAGAAGGTCTGAAAGACATCTTCGAGGAGGCTGGCTTCACGTGGCGCAACGCTGGCTGTTCGATGTGTCTCGGCATGAACGAGGACCAACTCGAAGGTGACGAAGCCTGCGCGTCCTCGTCGAACCGGAACTTCATCGGTCGGCAAGGGTCGAAAGACGGGCGCACCATCTTGATGAACCCGCGGATGGTCGTCGCCGCGGCCATCGAAGGCCACGTGACTGACGTGCGCGAGATGAAGGAGGTGAACGTCGCATGAGCTGTCGCAGCCAGCGAATGCGAGTACGCCAGAGCGAAACGCTGGAGGTAGTCGCATGAGCGGAACCGACGATATCCCCACAGTCGACTACGTCTCTGGAACCGGTGTCCCGATTCGCGGCAACGACATCGACACCGACCAGATAATTCCGGCGCGGTTCATGAAGGTCGTCACCTTCGACGGTCTGGGACAGTTCGCGTTCTTCGACCAGCGGTTCGACGACGACGACACGCAGAAGGACCACCCGATGAACGAGGAGCAGTTCAAAGACGCCTCGGTGATGGTCGTCAACAGCAACTTCGGTTGTGGCTCCTCGCGCGAACACGCCCCGCAGGCGCTGATGCGCTGGGGTATCGACGCACTCGTCGGCGAGTCGTTCGCCGAAATCTTCGCGGGCAACTGCCTTGCACTCGGCATCCCGACCGTGACCGCAGACAGCGAGACGGTCACTGCACTACAGGAGTGGGTCGACGAGAACCCGGATGGAACAATCGACGTCGACGTCGAAGCCGAGACGGTCACCTACGGCGATACGACCGTCGATGTCACCGTCGACGACGCGCAACGACGCGCCCTCGTCGACGGCGTCTGGGACACCACCGCGCTGATGAAGTCGAACGCACAGGCCGTCCGCGAGAAAGCACAGTCGCTCCCCTACGTGACCCTCGATGAGTGAGGAAACTGAAGAGATCGTCGTCATCCCCGGCGACGGTATCGGACAGGAAGTCGTCCCGGCCGCACAGAAAGTGCTCGACGCTGTCGGCAACTTCGAGTACGTCGAGGCCGACGCGGGCGACGCGGTGAAAGCGGAGACGGGCGAGGCGCTCCCGCAGGAGACCTACGACCTCGTCGCCGAGGCGGACGCGACGCTGTTCGGCGCGGCGGGCGAGACGGCGGCCGACGTCATCTTGCCACTCCGCACCGCGGTCGACTCGTTCGTCAACGTTCGGCCAGCGAAGGCCTACCCCGGCGTCGACGCACTCCGCCCGGAGACGGACCTCGTCTTCCTCCGGGAGAACACCGAAGGCGTCTACTCGGGGCACGAGGACCGCCTCTCGGACGACCTCTCGACGCTGACGCGCGTCGTCACCACCTCGGCCTCCGAGCGACTCGCCGAGTTCGCCTGTGACTACGTGGACAATACGTCGTTCCAAATCGCTCACAAGGCAAACGTCATGCGCGAGACGGACGGTCGGTTCCGCGACGCTGTCGTCTCGGTTGCCGAGGAGAACGGCGTCGAGACCGAAGAGGTGCTGATGGACGCGTTCGCGACGAAGGTCTGTCTGGACCCGACGCAGTTCGACGTCGTCGTCTGTCCGAACCTCGCGGGCGACGTCCTCTCGGACCTCGCGGCCGGACTCGTCGGCGGTCTCGGACTGCTTCCGTCGGCCAACCTCGGTCCCGAGCGAGGCCTGTTCGAACCGGTCCACGGGACCGCACCGGACATCGCTGGCGAAGGAATCGCCAACCCGTCGGCGACGATTCTGTCGGCGGCGATGCTGCTCGACTATCTCGGCTACGAAGACGAGGCAGCGGACGTTCGCACAGCAGTCGAGAGCGTCCTCGAAGACGGGCCGCGCACGGCGGACCTCGGCGGCGACGCCTCCACCGAGGACGTGACCGAAGCGGTCGTCTCCCGATTGGAGTAACCGCCGACCCACTACACCCGGTGCTCGTCGGGTGTGTCTCTCGTCGACACACCTGACAGCGATATTTATTTTCACCCCTGCCGTACAGTCGGTGATGACCGTCAGTCGGCGAACGATGCTCGCAGGCGCGGCGACCGCTGGGTTCGGCGCACTCACTGGCTGTCTCGGCGCCGTCGTCGGTCACGACCGGTCCACCGGAGACGGCACCGACGAAGACACGGAGGTCGCACTCCGGTCGGCAGTCGACGCCGTCGTCGGCGAACACGAGTCGGTACCGGCACCGACGAACGAACTCACCGTCCGGACCGACGCTTTGGCGGGTGTAACCGACCACTTCGACCGCTACTCGTTGCAGGCGGCGACCATCGAGACCTACGCCCGACGCCAAGGGTACGAGTTCGCGGGCGACGCGCGCGTGTGGGTCGCTCTCTCGACGTATCCGACTGCGACCCGACCGGCCGAGCGCATCGCCGTCGGCCGGAGCGACGTCCGCTCCGACGTGACAGAACGCGACCAGCGAGTGACGGTTCCCCTCGCGGTCGACCGTGTTCCGGTTCGGCCACTCTTCTTCGAGGCGTATCTGGTTCGGGCGGACCGCGACTTCCAGACGATGCAGGCCGGCGACGGTGAGAAGTTGTGCGAGAGCGACCCGTTCGTCGCCGTCAACGGCCGACTCGCGCGTGTCGACCACGAGACGGCCCGCGACACGTTGTCGAAACCGGGCTATCGCCGTACCGCCGCCGAAGGAGTGTACCGTCTCCACTTCGAGGGACAGACGAGCGGACGGGCGTGGACGGTGTCGTTCGTCGCCTACAAGTCGGCGTACGTCCGCGAGAAGTACGCCGAGCGAAAGCGTCGGAGCCAGTACGTCACCGACGCGCTGGCCGACGGGACGGCCGACGCGTTCGGCGCGATTCTCAACGCCGAGGCGGAAGCCAACGGCTTCCACACGCGGCGTGCGAAGGTCGACTTCCTCATCGACTTCGTCCAGAACCTTCCGTACGTCCCCGACGACGTGAGTACGGGCTACGACGACTACACGAAGCACGTCGTCGAGACGCTGGTCGACGGCGGCGGCGACTGCGAGGATACGGCCGTGATGCTGGCGTCACTGCTCCAGTCGTCGTCGTTCGAGTACGACACCGTGCTCCTCCTCTTTCCGGGGCACATGGCCGTCGGCGTCTACGGCGAGGGACTCCCCGGTGCGTACTACGAATACAGGGGCCGACGGTACTACTACGTCGAGACGACGGGTCGTGGCTGGGACCTCGGTGTCGTCCCCGACGGGTACCGGACTGCCTCCGCAACAGTCTCGCAAGTCTGACTGTTGCGGTGAGTGGACCAGACGACTTACGTAGTCTGGCTTCGAGAGTACGTGACACACATGGTTCGCGAGGACGTTACGTCGTGCGGTAGTCTCCGACACCTTCACGACGACGCCGTGGCGGAGGTGCACCGATGAGCGACGGAAGTGGAAACGAACGCATCGTGACCGTCTCGACAGAAGCAGGTATCCACGCTCGCCCTGCCGACGTGTTCATCGAGACTGCAAAACGGTTCGAGGCGGACGTCAGAATCTCGCGCACCGACTCTGACGACGTCGTCGACGCCGACAGTATGATCGCAATCAACAGTTTGGGTGTTCGCGACGGCGAGCAGGTTCGACTCACTGCCGAGGGTCCAGACGCGGCCGCCGCACTCGACGCACTCGAAGCCGTCTTGACGACGCCGGAGACCGAACTCGGCGAGGCCTGAACGGAGCGGTGAGGGTCGAGCGGAGAAACCTGCGTCTCCGACACGCGTGCCACACGGCACCGAGAGGCGTGGGGTTAAGGCTCTCGCACACCAACAGATGAGTATGCCGCAAGTCCACTTAGACGACGAGACGCTCGCTCGCCTCGACAACCTCCGAGAAGAAGACGAAGAGTACGACGAGTTGATCACCGAACTCATCAACATCTACGAGGCCAACGAGATGACGCTCTTTCACTCGGGCGACGAAATCTAACAGCTACTCTTGGTACGCGATTCGGACCTGATTCCACTTTCCTTTCGCTTCGAGATGCTGTTGGAGCGCGTCTGCGTACTCCTGGGTGAGTTGCTCGGCCGCCTCCAACTCCTCGTCGCTCCCACCAGCGCCACCGCCTGACCCGAGTCCGAACGCACGCTTCAGCGACCCGAACACGCCGCCGCCAGAGCTGTCGGAACCGTCGTTCGACCCACCCGCCGCGCCGCCCATCGCACCCATCTGCGAGCGGATGTTCTTCAGTTCGGGCATGATCTGTGGGAGCTTCTCCGTGTCGGCGACGATTCGCGCCCGTTCTTCGTCGTCTGCGTGCTCGATTTCGAACTCCGTCGCCGTCATGATGAGACCCCACTCCTGTCCGGAGAACCGCGAGGCCTGTACCCGGTCGTTGAACTCGCGGTCGACCGTCATCCGGTCGCCGACGATGCTGTCGGTCCAATTTGCCATGCCCGGTCTTTGGACGAGCGGGTCTATCAGGGTTGTGTTGAGTTTCCGACCCCCTGATAGCGACAGAATCGCGCATAAAGAGTTTTGCCCGGGTCTTCCGTACGCCGGGGTATGACCGAGTACACCGTCGAGTTCGTCGGTACGGGTGAGACGATTCAGGTGTCGGACAAACAGACCATCCTGAAGGCCTGTATCGAGGAAGGCATCGCACAGGAGTACTCCTGTCGCGTCGGGATGTGTCTGGCGTGTTCCGCCGAAATTATCGAGGGTGAAGTCACCCAACCCGCCGCCCGTGGGTTCACCGACGAGGAACGTGAAGCCTACGCGCTCACCTGCATGGCTCGCCCGCAGTCGGACCTGAAACTCGACCGCGGGAAGTACCCGCCGAGCATCGAGAACGACGTCGAAGCCACCACCGACGCCGCCGCGGCCGACGACGACTGAGTCCACGCGAGACCGTAAGAGCGCCGTTCCGTCGGCTCTCGACGCTGTGCTACTGCCGGTTCTCTGCCATCCACTCGACACCGAAGTCGACGAGTGACCGCTGGTCGACCAGTTTCGCAGTCGCAGCCCCGACTTCACCGTCGACTAGTTCTTCTTCCGTCTCGAACGCCTCGCCGATTTCGGCGAAGTCGTCCGCGTCGATTACGAGGTCGTCGTACTCCAGCCAGCGTCGCTCACCGTCGACGAGGGCCGGGGCACCCTTCGTCCGGTACTCCTTCGAGTAGTCGGCGCGGTACTCGGCGAGATGGAGCGAGGTGTTCGTCTCGTGGCCGGTGCCGAGCAGGAGGACCCGCGCGTCGAGGTCGTACAGCCGCCCGAGTGGGGAGTCCTCACCGAGAGAGCCTTCGATGGGATGGTCTTCGACCACGTCGACAGCCATCGGTCCCTGCGCCGCGAAGGAGTACGTCGGATGATTCGAGCGCCGCGTCTCGGGATAGTCGCGGAAGCACTCGGGAACCGCGCCCATCATCCACGTCGGCGTGATTTCGGGGCGGTACGGGGTCATCGTCTCCCGCAGGGTCTCGACCCACTCGCTGGGGACCGGTGGGTTCTCCCACTCGCCCGGGTCCGAACACTGCGAGGTGTGTGTCGGCGTGACGAGCGCCCCGCTCTCGCCGACGGCTTCGAGCAACGCGTCGACGACGGCGGGAGCGCCGCCGCTGACCCATCCCAACGAGGAGAGCGAGGAGTGGACGAGGAGGGTCTCGCCGCGCTCGACGCCGAGGGTCTGGAGGTCAGAGACGAGAGTGTCCGTCGTCACCGGTTCGTCGACCATCTTCATGAGTCGACGGTGTCCCTCGCGTTCGTCGCCACCGTCCGAGTCGTCGGTCATACCCAGGCTTCAGCGGGTGGTGATTTCAGTGTCTCGGCGGTGTGTGAGTAGTTCACACGATACTGACGAGGAGGCGGGCAGTCACCTACGGCGCTCGACTCACTCCACTGTCCCCGAGACGGCGCAGTTGTTCGGCCCGAGTTCGAGCGTGAACGCCTCTTCGTCGTCCGCGTCGTGTCGACCGAGATTCGTCTCGACAATCGTCTCGTAGTTGGCCGGTTGCGGCGGCATGTTCGCCACCGAATACTCCACGAAGTCGTCTTCGCCCATCGAGAGCGCGTCGAGTCGTGTCCGGAGGTCCGCGAGTGTCGCGATGTAGCCACCGCTGTCGTCGGGCGTCGCCGACTCGCCGAAGTGCCCCGGTGCAATCCGCGTCTCCGGGGGTAGGTCGAGCAGTCTGTCGTGAATCGTCGCGAAGAGTGTCTGTGCCATCTCTCTCGCGCCCGCGTCGCCGACTTCGAGGTCCGGCCGTGCGACACTGTCGAGGAAGACCGTGTCTCCCGAGAAGAGGAGGTCGCCGAGTCGGAACGACGTCATCTCCGTCGTGTGTCCCGGCGTCGCCAACGCGGTCAGTTCGACGCTGCCAACGGCGACCGTCTCGCCATCGGCGACAGTCCGAGCGTCGAACGCGAGGCCGCGGTCCACTGCGCCTTCGGGCAGCACTCGCTCACAGTCGGTCTCGGAGGCAACGTCGCGGACGCCGGAGACGTGGTCGGCGTGGACGTGTGTGTCGACGGCGGCGACGAGTTCGGCCCCTCGCTGGTTCGCGTCTGCGACGTACCGGTCGGTGAACGCGCGAAGCGGGTCGATGACGATGGCTTCGTCGCCGGCGACGACGAGGTAGGCGAGACAGCCGCTGGAGGGGCGCTGGTACTGGAGAATCGTCGCATCTTCGTGGGGGAGTTCGACAGAGTCGTAGACGCGGGCCCAGCCTTCCATGCCGCCTTCGAGATTCATCGCTTCGACGCCCGCGTCGAGGAGCGTCTCGGCGACGAAGGCGCTTGCCTTCCCTTCGCCGCAGACGACGAGAACCGGTTCGTCGAGGTCCGCGACGAGGTCGGCGGTGGTCCCCTTGACCTTCGCAGCCATGAATTTCGCGTGCGGAATCTGTGTGGCGTCGACGTTCTCGCCGTCGATGTGCCACGCCTCGAACTCGTCTCGGTTCCGCACGTCGAGGAGGGTGAGTGCGTCACCGGCGCGGAGACGTTCGCGGAGAGCGCTCGGCGAGAGCGACGGCACCGAGTCGTCGGCATTCGGTGTCTCTGAAGAGTCGGTCATAGATGTGCTACGTCGCCGCCGAGTAAAAATCCGAACCGAGCGTGACGCCGCGCGAACGTTGAAACCCGTCGGCCACCTGACTCTCTCCATGGACGCCGATAGCTTCCTCGACGCCGTAGAACAGTCGAAGGCGACACCGCTCTCCCGACTCGCCTCGAACAACCTCCTCGTCGCGCTGACCGACGCCGACCTGGAGGTGCCGGTGGTCCTTCGCGTCGCCGCTAACAGCGAGAACGCCGCTCGCAACACGTTCCACGAGTGGGCCGAGAGCGAGACGAACGACGAAGTCCGCGAAGCGTTCGAACACGTTGCGGCGCAAGAAGACGAACACTACGAGCGGGTGGTCAGCGAGATGGACGACACCGACTTCGACCCGGTCGACGGCGGCGCGATGCACAGCTATCTCCGCGGACGCGACGACACGGTGGAGCGACTCGCCGCCGGACTCGTCGGCCGCGGACTCGTCAGCGTCCGCTCGCACACCCAGATTGTCAGCTTCTTCGTCAACGAGGCCGACGAGACGCGTGCGAACCTCTTTCGAGACCTCAAACGCGAGACCCAAGAGGAGATAGACCTCGGACTGGAACTGCTCGACGACGTTTGTGCAGACGACGAGGACTGGCAACGTGCCCAGATGGTCGCAGAGTACGTGATTCAACTCGCCTACGACGACTACGCGGACTCGCTCAGAGGGATGGGATTGGACCCGAAGCCGGTCTGTTAGTCTGCGACACGAACCACTTTCTCCGTTCCCGCCCTACGAACTACATGACCCAAACTGGACGCGTCGAGACGGTCTTCATCGCACTGGAAGACTCCGCACCGATGGAGGAACTGGACGCCGTCGAGGCCGTCGAGGGCGGTCTCTCGGGCGACCGTTATCTGACCGGGCGAGGCTACTACTCACCGTTCGACGTCTGCGAAGTGACGTTCATCGAAGCCGAAGCTATCGACGACATCCGCGACGAGTTCGACATCGATCTGTCCGATGGACGGCACCGCCGCAACGTCGTCACGCGCGGTGTCGACCTCTACGACCTCTTGAAGACGACGTTCCGCGTCGGCGACGTGGAGTTCCGCGGCACTCGACCACGGCCCCCCTGCGCTCACGTCGAGGAAGTCGCCGACGAAGAGCACGTCACGCGGGCGTTGGCACAGCGACGCGGTGGAATCTGTGCGGACGTCGTGACAGAAGGGACGATTCGCGTCGGCGACGATATCGAAGTCGTCGAAGCGTCGCCGCGAGACGTGGGTCGGTCAATCGTCGACAGACTGCGCGGGGAGTGAGCGAAAGGCATCACCGCTCGCGGAAACCTACGGGAAGATACTGTCAGGGACGTACGCCGTCACGATCCAGTTCGGCGCGTCGACGACTTCGCTGACCTTCAGGTCGACCGCCGCCGAGCAGAGGATGTAGGCCTCGCCGCGAGTTAGCCCGCGTTCCGCTTCGAGGTGGTCGATCATGTGCCGGACCGCCTTCTTCGTCGCCTCCATCAGGTCGGGTGCGATGCCGGTCGTCGCGTACATCGGTTCGTCTTGCCCCGTCGGCGTGAACGGTCCCGTGGTCTTCAGTTGCGGTTGCTCGATATCCATGTCCTTGCGGACGTCGAAGCGGGCGGTGACGAACATCGGGGCTTCGATGCCGGTGACGCAGACTTCGCCGTCGCCCTGCGCGGCGTGGCAGTCGGCCGTCGAGAACAGCGCCCCCTCGACCTCGACGGGGAGATAGACCGTCGACCCCTTCGTCATGTGTTTGACGTCCATGTTGCCGCCGGTGTCTCGTGGCGGCAGCGTGTCGTGTTCGCCGTCCTCGCCGGGGGCGACGCCGATGATTCCCGGGAACATGTCGAGTGGAACCTCGATACCGTTCACGAAGTGCCCGACGTCGTCGTCGAGGTCCCAAATGTGCAGTCCCGCCTCCTCGAAGTCCTCCGGGAGAAGCCCGAGTCCCATGTCTCCGGGCATGTAGCCGGTGAAGCCCCAGCCCTTGTGCTCGAAGTCGAGCAGTTCGACTTCGAGAACGTCGCCCGGTTCCGCGCCCTCGACGGCGACGGGGCCGGTCAGCGGGTGGACCGGGTCGAACGTCGCGTTCGCGAGGTCTTCGACGCCGGAGTCGGGACCGACCTGTCCGTCCAGCGCATCGCGACACTCGAACCGGACGACGTCGCCGGGTTCGACCGTCACGAGTGGGTCGAGGCTGTTGTCCCAGACGTTGTGGACGTTCTCGTCGTCGTCGCTCAGGTCGTAGTCGACGGTGTACGATTGTGACATGCGCTAGCAACGCACGACGTGACGGAGCAAAAAGACACAGGTGGCGGAAGTCTGCACCTCGGTGGCTTCGATGGATAGCCGCGTCACTACGGAAATGGACGAGTTCTGAAAAAGTATTGCTGGTTCGACGTCGGCTTACGCCTCGTCGAACAGCGCAGCACTCCGTGCTGCTGGCCCGACGAGTCGTTTCACTCCTCGTCGAACAACACAGAGCAAAGCTCAGCAGGTTTGACCTCGGCTTACGCCTCGTCAAACAACGTCTCGCCGTCGATCATCTTCTCTTCGACGACGTCCATGTCGAGGGTGACGCCGAGACCGGGATTCTCCGGAATCTCGATGTAGCCGTCCTCGATGACGTCCTCTTCGACCAGGTCCTCCCACCAGCCGAGTTGGTAGGAGTGGTACTCGACGGCCAGCGAGTTCGGGATAGCCGTGGCAACGTGGGCGCTCGCCATCGTCGCGACGGGCGAGGAGACGTTGTGCATGGCGACCGGCACGTAGTAGGTGTCGGCCATGTCCGCAATCTTTCGCGTCTCGCGCATCCCACCGACTTTCGGCATGTCGGGTGCGATGATGTCGACGGCCTGCTCTTCGAGGAGACGACGGTGACCGTGCTTCCGGTAAACGTTCTCGCCTGCCGTGATGGGCGTCGTCGGGCACGACTCCGTGACCTCACGCTGGACGTCGTGGTTCTCCGGCGGGACGGGGTCTTCGAGCCACCAGACGTCGTAGTCGGCGATGGCGGCGGCGAGACGCTTCGCGCTGCCTGCCGAGAACGTCCAGTGACAGTCGAAGGCGACGTCGGCCTTGTCCTTCACGCGCTCGGTGACGGCTTCGACGATTTCGGCCTTGTGTCGAATCTCCGAGTTACGAAGGTGGCGGTTCGCGCGGTCCTTCTCGTGACCCGAGGGAACGTCGAGGTCGAACTTCAGGGCGTCGTAGCCGAGTTCCTCGACGACACGCTCTGCCTCGTCGGCACAGGCCTGCGGGTCGGCCTCGTCGGCGGTGTGGCAGTCACAGTAGACGCGTACCTGGTCGCGGTACTTGCCACCGAGCAGTTGGTAGGCGGGAACGTCGAGAATCTTCCCTGCCAGGTCGTGCAGGGCGATTTCGATACCGGAGATGGCGGTGACGGTGACACCCTGAACGGAGCCCTCACCGGACATCTTCTGGACGAGATGCTCGAACATCCGGTCGATGTCCAGCGGGTTCTCGCCGATGAGGAACGGCTTCATCCGCTCGATGAGTTCCGGCACGCCGGCACCCCAGTAGGCTTCACCGGTGCCGACGACGCCCGCGTCTGTGTAGATTCGAACGAGCGTCCACGGGAAGTTCCCGTCGATCATCGTCGTCTGGATATCCGTAATCTCGACGTCGCGGCCCCCACCGCGCTTGGCCGAGACGCCCATCGTCTCCGAGGAGAGCTCTCGCATCGTGTACTCCGCGTTCGGGTCGTGGAGTTCTGCGTAGTTGCGGCTCATACGTGGTGGTTTACTCGATAGCAAGTAAAACTTTGGAGAACGGAGAGTCGTGCGGTTCGGGCGGTTATCACCAGAGAAGACGCGTGTTGTAGGCTGTAAGAAACGATTCCCCGAACGGTGATAGTATTGACGGAAGTCGCACGACGCTTAGTCGGCATCGTCGCCATCGAGGAGACACACACGGATACGGACCGAGAGTGCGGCGAGTCTCATCCCGACGAGTCCTGTCTGTCCGTACTCGACCACCGATGCGAGTAACGGACTCCTTCGACGACGCGCACGCCGAACTGGAGGGTTGCGGTAGTCGTCATCGAACGACTCACGACGCTCACGAACTCAGTTCCGGCGGCGGCCCGTCACGCCCGAGTTGCCGTTTTCGGCTCACGTACGTGTGGGCGAGACCGGATATCGTGAGCAAGACGCCCGGTATGAGTGCCGCGACGAGCACGGGCAGAGAAGCGAACGGTGCGACGCCGCTGGTGGCCGCTCCGGCGAACACCATCGAGAAGAACCCCAAGAGCAGGTAGTACGTGCTCCACGGGATGTCGTTGCCGCGAACGACTTCGAGATAGAGCTGTAAGTCCGCGATGTCGGCGGTCGGTTCGATAGTCCCCGAGCGTTTGTCGTACTCGACGAGGCCGTCGTCGTCCATCTGGGGTAGATGGACCTGCTGGAGTGAGTTGTAGACACGCCGACGTTCCTGAGAGTTGACGGCCGCTGGTTCTTTGTCGTTCTCCCACGCCGCAACCTGTGTCGAGAGAGTTCGTAGCTCCAACGCACCCTGTTCCTGTTCGAGTGCGTGAACGACGAAGCGCCGACGCTGATTACTCAGTGTCTGGAACACCTCTCCCGTCTCGACACCACCCGTCTCTGTCTGAGCGACCGTCTCCCCTTCAGCCATGTACCAGTAGTCATGTCACTCACTCATATTATACTTTCGGCGATACAGACATTCTGTTCATCAATACTATCTGAGCAGCCCGCTCATATCGTATCTGCGACGTCCGTAGGCGGTCCTTACCACCGATCTTGCCGTTCCTGAGTGTTCTCTGCCGTACCTTACCGATTCTCAGTCTCAACCTACGATAATGTCTGTCTGCTTATGATAATGGGGGTGTGGCACTGTCTAGTTAACCTCCTGAGCTGGCGTTCGACCACCGAGCGATTGATGCGGTCGCTGAAAATTATAGTAATGAACGAACACTGCAAGCC
>NZ_FOTC01000008.1 GCF_900114455.1 Halogranum rubrum
GCGACAACTAGTTTAGCTTTCGCGACCGCATTACGGGTGAAGAGGCGGATCTCAGATACCACAGCAATCTGCCTCTTCGTATTCTACGGCAATAATGCGGTTGTCGCGCTCCCGTCTAGCGAAGCTACAGAGCCACATATAGAGGGTGTATGTGGCGTTCTCGATTCGATTTGAATCGGCTATAATCGGTGCTACGTTATCGTTCGTGTGGTGCTTTCGGCAAGAGCTGTTGAAACAGGGGAAGAAACGGCTTCAGGAGTACTATTGCCACGAGCAAGAAGAGATAGATCGATATCTCATTTGACACCCCTACCTCCCTTGCAACGAGGGAAACACCAGCTGCGAGACCAACGTAGAGCCAGAACGCCAGAACGACGGGGATGTACCCGTGTGTTGGAGAAGGAGACTCGTACATATTTAGACATATGGGCAGAATAGTATAATACTACCGGCTAGTACACCATTTTTGGGCTTTCTGCACCAAATTTATTTATTTTTGCCGGATGTCGCTGTCTTGGCATTGTCGGTGCCGTATAGATACGCCCTATTCAGCACGACCACAGAAAGCTCTCCAACAACTGCCACAAGTGGCGTACTCTATACAGGTGGTACACATCTAACCGGTTCCGCCATCACGTCTCTACTACAGCCACGTTGCAACCCCGTCAGTTGTACAACCCGACGAGCAACAGCACCGCCGCCCCGAACAGCGCGAACAGGCCCACGAGGGGAACGCCCGTCACGTCCAAGTCGTGGAAGCCGACGGCGGCGGCGACGGCGACACAACCGTAGACAGCAGTCGCCCCCGAGTGGCCCACCTCGACGGGCCACGTCCGCGCCTCGTTGCCGAGTTGCTCGCCGAGGTTGATTGCCTGCTCGCCGGCGTCCCACGCGACGACCGTCGCCGCGAACGCGCCCAACAGCGGGAGCATCTCGGCCCCGCGGACGAGTCCCGAGAGACAGATAGTGAGGACGACGAACGCCGCACCAAGCGAGACGAACGTCCGCGAGAACCGCTTCCAGACCGGCACGACGCCGCAGGCGACGAGCAGTGGTCCGAGGAGCCCCGGCGCGATTTCGACGCGCTGGCTCACCGTCTCGGCTCGGACGACGACGACGCCGACAGAGGCGAGCGAGAGGCCGACCCCCGCCAGTGCGACGAGGCCGCCGACGACGCGGTGACCGCGGTGCCACGCCGCCCCGCCGAGGGCGAGGACGGCGATACCGGCGACGTCGACGCCGAGTGCGAGTCGCTGGGCGCTCGTCGTCCCGAGGAGCGCGATGGCGAGAACGGCGGCACAGACGGCGACGAGACTGCTGACGCGCGTCGGGTGGCGCGTGATTCCGTCGACTCCGCTGATTCCGTCGCCGCTCATGCGACTCCCTCCTGTGCCCGCAGCAGTTCCGTTCCGAGGCGGTCCGTCTCGGGGTTCCAGTCGACCACCGGGATGCGGGATTCGCGTAACGTTCGCATCCGATTCTCGCGCTCAGTCGCCGCGAGTCGGCCACCGACCGTCTCCTCGTTCGTCACGTCCGGACTCACCACGGTGACTCGCGTCCCGTTGGCCTCCAACCCGAGCGCCATCGTCAGCACGTCGGGCGAAGTCAGCGGCGTGAGCAACACCACCTGCGCGTTGCTCCCGAGGCGACGCTGCAACTCGGCGTGTTGACTCTGGACGTCCCACTCCTCGTTCTCTCCGTTCTTCCCACTCCCACTCTCTCTCTCGCTCTCACTCGGCGGAATCGTCGAGAACGTCGGACTCGTCGCGAGCAGCGTCGACGCGGCGTCGCCGTGCTCCGGTCCGGTCCCCGGGGCTAACCACGCGAACTCCCGACCGATGCCGGCGAGACCGACGAAGTTCCGCGTGTTCGACAGCGCCGTGAGCATCTGCTCTGCGCCCGCGAGACTGTGCGCCACCGCGTTCTGCTCGTCGGCCCGCCGGGCGCGGTAGGCATCGGCGGTAGCGTCGACCAGCAGGACGACCGACGCGGTTCGCTCCTCGCGGAACTCGATGGTCGTCAACTCGCCCGTCTTGGCGTGGCGCTTCCAGTCGATTCGGCTCATCGGGTCGCCGTGGCGGTACTCGCGGGTCTGGTGGAACTCGATGCCGCTCCCACCCTCGTCGGTGATGACTCGGCCGCTCTGCTGCTCGGTCTGTTGCCGCAACGGGACTTCGGGGACGGTTCCCGTACAGGCCAACTCTGTCTCGGTGTCGACGGTGGTCTCTACCTCGCGCGTCCCCGCGACGTCGCGGGCGACGACCGTCGCCGGTTCGAAGCGATGGCGACCACGTGCTGCGCCCACTGTGTACTCGAACTCGGTCGTCTTTCCGGGACGGAGCACCGCGGCGTGCCGCGGCGACCCGTCGCTCACCGTGAGCATCGGTGGGACGCCGTCGACGATTCGGAGGTCCGTCAGCGTGCTGTCGCCCGTGTTCTGGACGCGGACGGTCACCACCACGTCGTCGCCGTCGTCGGGACTGTCGTCGCCGAATCGACGCTCGATGTCCAGACGCACCTCGGGCGTCGCCGTGAGATGCGGGTAGGCCGCGAACGCCGCGCCGACGACGCCGAGGAGGAGCACGAGCGGACGGGCGGCGACGACGCCGACGCCGCCCACGAAGAGCGCGACGGCGACGATGCCGCGCCACCGTCGGGTTCGACGGACGGTCATCGGTCGTCCTCCGTCCGTCGGCCACCGTCGGTGACGCGCCGGTCACTCGTACCGACTATCTCTTCCGCTGCCCGGCGTGCACCGTGCTGGAACCACGACCGACCCCGGAGTGCGGCCGTGACCCGCGAGGAGACGGGCGGACTCGGCCCCCTCTCGCCGCCGACGAAGGCGGCCGCATCTCTGTCGTCGGTCCACGTCCCGTTCTCGACGCGTTCGCGTGCCGTCTCGCGGCCGCAGTTCTCGCGGCGCATCACGGTCTGGGTCGCCGTCTCCCGAAGTCGACCCCGAACGCGTTCGCGCTCGTCGCCGAACAGCTGTTCGCGGAGGCCGACGCCGCCGCCGACGACGCTGTCGAACTCGGCTCCCGGGGCGGGTGCGGTTCGGACGTGCTCCGGGTCTGGCGGCGTCGCCTGCGCCTGTCCGCCGACCGCGCGGAGGCCGACCACGACGAGGACGAGGAGGAGGGCGACTGCACCGAAGACGACGAACAGTTTGTAGTCGCTCCCCGCCGCGTCGACGGCGTCGGCGACGGGAATCGCCCCGCCGAGGCCCGGCGTCAGGAGGACGCCGAGGGCGAGTGCGAAGACGGCGACGCCGAGGACGACGACGGGCGTTCGCGCCCTCATCGCTTCCCTCCGAGACCGAGTTGGCGGCGACTCCGCGAGACGCGTTCGAGATGTGCGTCGGTCGGTGACTGCTCACCGTAGCGCACTTCCTCGAACGCTCGCCGGAGGCTGTGGACCGGTTCGGGGTCGTAGCCCGCGGCGACGGCGTCTTCAGCGCACTCGGCGGGTGTCTTGGCGTGCGGCCGGTCGACACCGGCCGACTGTAGTAGGTCCAGCCACGCCCGCTCGACGTCGTCTCGTGGTTGCCACTCGACCCGCCTCGCGTCGTCGTTCGTGTCCCGGTTTTCGCCACTCGCCAGCAACGCCAGCAACGGGGCGGCCAGTCGTCGTCGGTAGCGATAGGCGAGACCGACGACGGTCGACACGACGAACGCACCGACGAGATACGGCAGTAGTGCTTCGAGGAGAGCGATGAGCGTGTCGAGTAGACTCTGCTCGTCGGTTGTCTGGTCGGCGCTGGCGCTCGACGAGCTAGAACTCGAACTCGATGACGACGAACTCGCACTCGACAACTGCGACTGCGATTGGGATTGAGATTGAGACTGAGACTGCGACTGCGACTGCGACTGTGATTGACTCTCTTCGGACTGCTGGACGTCCTGTTTCACCTCTTCGGCTTGCTCTCGGCCGATAGGGAGCGTGTCGTAGTCGAGTTCGATGGCGTCGTCGGGGTTCGACGCCAACGACGATTCGAGCGTCGTCGACGCCACTCCCAGTGAGGCGACGCAGGCTAACGCGATAACGACGGAGACGACTCGCTCTGTGTTCATGCGCGCGGTGGTAACTCCTTGTGTCCACTCTACCGGGTTCCTCAATAGTTATTCAGCGGCTAATCTCACACTCCCCGAAACCCACGATTCTCCTCTGTTCGAAGCCTCTCGAGGCGCTCTTGCTGTCGAGACGTGTGGCACGTTGTCCTCGACTGACGACGTCCGCACTCGTTCGGTTCCGTAGCGGCCGCTGTCAAGCAGACGAACTTACGACGGGTATAATGAAGGGCCGCCCCCCCGTGCATCGAACTAATGAGCCTGTTCGGCACGAGCGGAATCAGAGGACCAGTCGGTGACGAAGTGACGGCGGACCTCGCTTTGGCGGTGGGGCGAGCGGTCGTCTCCGAGGGCGCAGGGACCGTCGTCGTCGGCCGCGACCCACGTGGGAGCGGCGAGATTCTGGCCGACGCCGCGAAGGCGGGCGTCCGCGAGTGTGGTGGTGACGTCGTCGACCTCGGGATGGTCTCGACGCCGACGCTCGCACGGAGTATCGAGCGACACGACGCCGACGCAGGCATCGTCGTCACCGCCTCGCACAACCCCGCTCCCGACAACGGCCTGAAGCTCTGGAACCCCTCCGGACAGGCGTTCGACACGGCCCAGCGCGAAGCTATCGAGTCGCGCATCCTCGACGAGGAGTTCGACCTCCAAGCGTGGGACGGAATCGGCGAGGAGTCGACCGACGTCGACGGAACCGACCACCACATCGCCGACCTCGTCGCGTCGATGCGCGAGGAGTTCGACGGCGAGGAGACGCCGTTCGACGGTCTCTCCGTCGCCGTCGACGTCGGTAACGGCGCGGGCGGCGAGACGGCCGACGCGCTGACCGAACTCGGCGCGCACGTCCACACCCTCAACGCCCAACCGGACGGCCGGTTCCCCGCCCGACCCAGCGAACCGACCGCCGAGAACTGCCGCGCGCTCTCGGCGTTCGTCGCCGAGTCCGACGCCGACCTCGGCATCGCCCACGACGGCGACGCCGACCGGATGCGCGGCGCCACCGAATCCGGCGCGTTCATCTCTGGCGACACCCTCTTGGCGCTCTTCGCGCGCGCCGTCGTCTCCGAGGGCGACCGCGTCGCCGCGCCGCTCAACGTCAGTCTCGCCGTCGACGACGAACTCGAAGCCCGGGGTGCGTCCCTCACGCGCACGCGCGTAGGAGACGTATACGTCGCCGAACGTGCGACCGAGTCGGACGTCGTCTTCGGCGGCGAGTCCAGCGGTGCGTGGATTTGGCCCGACGAGACGCTCTGTCCCGACGGCCCGCTGGCGGCGTGCAAACTCGCGGCTATCGTCGCCCGCGACGGGTCGCTCGACGCACTCGTCGACGAGATTGCGACCTACCCCCTGCTCCGCGACAACCGCGAACTCGACGACAAGTACGACGTGATGGCTCGCGTCGAGGAGGCGGTCACGGCCGCCTACGACGACGACCAGGTCTCGACCATCGACGGCGTCCACGTCGAGACCGAAGACGGATGGTTCCTCGTCCGCGCGAGCGGGACACAGCCACTCGTTCGCGTGACGGCGCAGGCACGCTCCGAAGGCGAGGCCGAAGACCTGCTGGCGACGGCGCTCGACTTCCTCGACGACGCACAGTAGCGCAGACCGCCTACACTCTCTATCTCTCATCTTAGCGCGTGAGACGTTCTAATTCGCTCCCGAGTCTCTCGACTCGACAGCGACTGCGACTCAAAAGAAGTGTTCGACTGTCGGGCTAACAGTCGTCGTCGACGTCGGGACCGTCCGAACCGTTCTTGCTGTCGTCACCCGTGTCTCCGTCGGAGTCATCGCCAGCACCGTCGTCGCTGTCGTCTCCGGAGTTGCCGTCGTCATCAGAGCCGTCACCGGCACCGTTTTCGCCGTCACCGGAGCCATCGGCGTCGTTGCCACCGTCTCCCCCCTTTTCTCCGTCACCATCCTCTGACTCGTCTTCGCCAAGTGTGACTTTCGCGAGGACGCCGAAGGAGCCAGACCCGTCGTGCGCACTGGAACTCCCGGCGAGGATGGCACTGTTCTCTCCGACTGCGAATCCCTCGTCGAGTCCTTCGTCCGTTTCGTTTTCGTCGGCGACGACGTGCCACTCGTACGAACCGTTCGTGTCGACCTTGAGGACGTACAGGTCGTCGTGCTCCGCCGAACTGGGAGTGTTCCCCGCGGTGAGATAGCCGTCGTCGTGTTCGACGATACGCCGACCGTAGCCAGTGAACTCGGCCTCGTACGTCTCGTACCACTCCAGTTCGCCCTCCGCGTCGAGTTTCGCGAGTCCCGGTCGGTCGTCGGCTCGCTTGGTCTCTTCGCCGACCCACTGGACACCCGACATGGCGACCCCACCGTCGGCAGTCGCAGTGATGTCGACTACGATCCAGTCTTCGAGCGAGCGACTCCAGATTACTTCGCCGTTCTCGTCGAGTTCGTGCAGTCCGGTGGCGGTCTGCAGTAGATAGGTGCCGTCGACTGTCACCGACCCGCTCCAGACTTCGTGGGGCGTGTCGTTCCCGTAGTCTCCGAGGTTCCCCTGTCTCTCCCACTCCATCTCGCCGTCAGCGTCGAGTTTCACGACCCAGACCGACCGGTCGTAGTCCTCTTCGCCGTCGTACTTCTGTCCGCAGAGGATGGCACCCCCGTCGGGCGTCGCGATTGCCTCCTCGAAACTGCGGTAGGCTGAACTGTCACCCTCGTCGTATCTCCGCTCCCACTGGGCCGTTCCCTCGGAGTCGACTTTCGTCACGCCCGCGATTCGCCCGGGTATTTGTCCTCGCGGCGTGTCTCGGGAGGTATTCCCGCAGATGATGTAGCCACCGTCTGCCGTCTGCACGGTGTCTTGTTGCCCCATGTCGCCGTTGTACGTCTCGGTACGAACCTTCTCACCCGTCTCGTCGAACCACTGGAGAGTGAACCCGACAGTGCGGATTCCACAGACGTAGCCACCGTCATCGAGCATCGAGACCGACAAGAAGGTGTGTCCCGACTCCGCAGGCTCTTCGTCGTAGCGTCGAAACCACTCCACTGCCGGCCCGCGTTCGTCGCCCTCGGTGTCGTCAGCCGCCACAGAGAGGCCGGTTCCGGTGGCACCGACGACGCCGGCAGCGCCGAGTAGCTTCAAGATACTGCGTCTAGAGGTTGGTTTGTCTACCATCGCGGTGATTGTTATTCTTAATAGACACTTCAATATAAATCGACTAAGCTATCTAAGACGCTTTTACCAACTCACAAACTTGTCTATCGATGATGAATCCCAGTCTCCTTTGTCGTGGCTTCTTACCCAAGGCAATACATTCGTATGCCATGCCGCCGAAGGACGATCAAGTCTCACCGACACTGTCCCCTATGATTACGGCCGACGTTGACTTTCTCGACTTTCTCACCGACCGATGACAGACGACGAACCGGGCAACACGATGCGTGAGCGAGTCGGTACTCGCCGCACCCGTTTCCTGCTCTACGCGCAGTTGAACGTCAACCGCCTCGTGCTCACGCTGTGGGTGAGCCTCGCGTTCTTCGTCGCGCTCATCGTCCTGAGCACGTTCGACGGAACGCCCATCCGCGTCGTCATGCGGGCGTCGGACCCCGTCGAGACGTTGTTCCAAGGCTTTCTGACGGCCATCATCACGGGTGTCACGTTGGTCGTCACTATCTCGCAGTTGGTGCTCTCACAGGAACTCGGGCCGCTCGGCGACCAACGCGACCGGATGGAGGGGGCGATGTCGTTCCGTGACGAGGTCGAAGACTTCTTCGACGCCGCGCCGCCGCCAGAGCCCTCGTCGTTCCTCCAGGCGCTCATCGACATGAGCGCGGAGAACGCCGAAGAGCTCAGAGAGACCGTCTCCGACGACCACGACGAGGAGTTTCTCGACAGACTCGACACGTTTCTCGACCAACTCGTCAGCAACGCCGAGGCCGTCTCTGCAGAACTCGAAGACGCTCAGTTCGGGCGGTATCAGGTCGTCAAGTCGGCGCTGGACTACAACTACTCGTGGAAGATCTATCAGGCGCGACGGCTCCAGCGCGACCACGCCGAGGACCTCTCGGCGGCGGAGCGGGCGGCCTTCAACGACCTGCTACAGGTGTTGCAGTTCTTCGGCCCCGCCCGCGAGCACTTCAAGACGCTCTACTTCGAGTGGGAACTCGTCGACCTCTCGCGGAAGATGCTCTACGTCTCGGTACCCGCGCTCCTCGTGGCGACGGCGATGCTCGTCATCGTCGACCCGTCGACGCTCCCCGGTATCTTCCTCGGCATCGACACGATGAACTGGATCGTCATCGCGTCGGCGACGGTGTGTTCGGTTCCGTTCTTCCTGCTCGGCGCGTACATGCTGCGACTCGGTACCATCGCCCGTCGGACGCTCGCCATCGGCCCGTTCATCCTCCGGGAGTCGGGCCGTTCGGACACCATCGACTGGGAGTCCTGAGTGCTCCGTCTCGTCGGCCTTCACGGTGGCCGACACGAGCGCTCTCCCCCGGCTGCTGAGCGTCTTCTGGTCACGGTTTCTCTCTCGTCTCAACTGTCGGTGCTCGACGCGCCGTTTTGACTCGTTTCAACCTCCTAATCGTGCGCACCAGCACGTAGCGTCCGTGTTCTCTCCCGTAGCCAGTCGCTCGTCGAGTGAGGTGTGAGACACTGATTTATACACCGCTAATCGGCCACGAAGCCCGCCGTACTCCCTTCGAAACCGCTAATCTCTCCTCTCGACCGCTTAACCGGCTCATAATAATGGGCGCTTGGTGAGTAGACGTAGTCAACAAGACATGCAGGCAGTCATCTTAGCCGCTGGCCAGGGAACGCGAATTCGCCCACTGTCGGAGACGACGCCGAAGCCGATGCTCCCGGTGGCGGACCGCCCCATCGTCGCTCACGTGGCAGACACCGCCGTCGAGGCAGGTGCCGACGAACTCGTGTTCGTCGTCGGCTACCTCGGTGAGCGCGTCCGCGAGTACTTCGGGGAGGAGTACCGCGGCGTCTCCGTCAACTACGTCGAGCAGGACGAGCAGGTCGGCACTGCCGACGCCGTCAACGAGGCACGCGAGTATCTCGACGGTGACTTCGCCGTGATGAACGGTGACAACATCTTCGACGCCGAGTCGGTGTCGGAACTCTTCGACGCCGCCCCGAGCGTGGCCGCTTACACCGTCGAGGACCCGTCGAGTTACGGCGTGCTCTCGACGGACGACGGTGGGTCGGTCGTCACCGACATCGTCGAGAAACCCGACGACCCGCCGACGACGATGGCCAACGCGGGAGCGTACGTCTTCCCCGCGGAGGCACGCGAGTATCTCGAAGTCCCCGCGAGCGAACGCGGCGAACACGAGATTACGGACGTGCTCGAACGCGTCATCGACGAGTTCACCGTCACGCCCGTCGAAGTCGAGCGCTGGCTCGACGTCGGCCGGCCGTGGGAGCTACTCGAAGCGAACGAGATTCTGCTCTCGGACCTCGAACGCGACGTCCGCGGCGACGTCGCCGAGGGCGCAGACCTCCGCGGCGACGTCGTCGTCGAGGAGGGCGCGACGGTCGAACCGGGCGTCGTCGTGAAGGGCCCGGCACTCATCCGCGAGGGCGCGAAGGTCGGTCCGAACGCTTACATCCGGGGGGCGACGCTCGTCGGCAAGGACGCTCGCGTCGGCCACAGCGTCGAGATAAAGAACAGCGTCCTCATGGAGGACGCTCACGTCTCGCATCTCTCGTACGTCGGCGACAGCGTGCTCGGACCGCACGTCAACTTCGGTGCCGGCACGAACGTCGCCAACCTGCGCCACGACGACGAGGACGTCCACCTGATGGTCAAAGGCGAGTACACGTCGACGGGTCGCCGCAAGTTCGGCGTCGTCGCCGGACCACGCGCCAAGACGGCCATCAACACCAGCCTCAACCCGGGCACGAAGCTCTCGCTCGACGCGACGACGAAGCCCGGCGAGTCGGTCATGAAGGACCGATAGCACGATAGCACGATAGAACCGCTCACGAACACCCCGCTACCCACCACTACAAACTACTTCCCGTGTCACGGAGTCTCGTCACCGCGTTCGCCTCGATTGCCGGGTCGCGTATACTCGTCATCATCGCCTCGGCCGTCATCTCACCAGCGCTGGTCTTCTTCCTCACGACCGACCAGTTCGGCGAGTACGGCTCCGTCATGGCCGTCTTCAGCCTGTTGATGATCCTCGTCAGCTCGGGTATCAACAGCGGCGTCCGCAAGTACATCTCCGAGGAGCGCGACGAGGCCCACTGGCAGGACCACGTCTTCGCGTACTACTTCCGCCTCGCAACCGGTCTCGCCGTCGTCGCGGCGGGTGTGTTGGCCGTCGGCGCGTACACCGGCGCACTGTCGAACCTGCTGAACTCCGACGGTGGCGACCTCACGACGTACTTCTACCTGCTCGCGCTGCTCGTCGTCGCCTCGCAGTTCCGCGAGTACGTCCGCCGGGCGCTCATGGGGCTGAAGTTCGAACACATCGGCGAGCCACTTCGCGTACTGGAGAAGATCTCCTTCGGTGTCGTTGCCGTCGTACTCGCCGCACTCGGCTACGGCGTCGTCGGCGTCCTGTTCGGCCTCATCACCGCGAGTCTGCTCGTGTTCACGGTCGGCCTGTTCTTCATCGCCAAAGAGGTCCGACTCTCCTACGTCCTGAAGCCGCTGCCGGACAACTTCCCCCGTAAAGAGCTGTTCCACTTCAACCACCTCACCATCGTCTACGTCTTCTTGCTCACGTCGATGTACCACATCGACCTCATCTTCGTGAAGGCGTTCATCGGGTCGACGGAGGCTGGACTGTACAAGATGGCGCTGGTGTTGGTGCAGTTCCTCTGGGTCATCCCGCGCTCCATCCAGTCGGTGATGATTCAGTCCACCTCGAATCTCTGGGCCGAGGGGAAGATAGACCAGATTCAGGACATCGCGGCGCAGTCGACGCGGTACGCGTTGCTCATCACGACGCTACTCGCGCTCGGTCTCGGTGCGCTCGCGAGCGACTTCGTCCCGCTCTATTACCCCAGCGTCGAGAGCCCCGAGACGGTCGTCACCGCGATTCTCCTGCTCCTGCCGGGGACGCTCGGGTTCGCGATGGCGCGACCGCTGCTCTCTATCAACCACGCGAAGGGTGACATGAAGTCGCTCATCGCCGCGACGGGTGCAGCGGCCGTCATCAACCTCGTGTTGAACGTCATCCTCATCCGTGGTGTCGGCCCGATCGACCCGATGGGGACGCAGGGGGCGGCCATCGCGACCAGTATCGGCTACGGGTCGCTGCCGCTGTTTCAGGTGTGGGTCGGTCGTCGCTTCGGCTACGACCCGTTCGCGGACGTTCGGTTCTTCCGCATCGTCGCCACGGGCATCATCGCCGCTATCCCCATCTTCGGCCTCCCGTACTTCGTCGTCGACAACGCGCTGCTCTCGCTGTTCCTCGTCCCGCCGCTCGGGTTCGCGGTGTTCATGGCAGCGGCTATCGGGACGGGAGCGGTACGGACGGGCGAAGTGCTGAAACTCCTCGGGTCGTTACCCGAGCCAATCGCCTCGAAGGCACGCGGGGTCGAACGATGGCTCGACGGCGGGAACGACGGACCGCTCGGCGGTGGTGGCTCCCGGACGCTGTTCAGCGTCGCACTCCCCATCGCGGGCATCGCGTTCTTCGCGGTCGGCATCGGCTTCGTCGCCGGCATGCCAGGACTCGGCCTCGGCGGCGGTAACGACTCCAACACGACGCCGATGGCCGACAACGCCACGCCGACACCCACGCAGAACGGGTCGTTGACGAACAACACCACTGCGACGCCGACGGCGTCGCCGACGACGGCCGCTGACGACACCGGGGCGACCCCGACGCCGACGGCGTCACCGACCACCACGGACGACGGCGGTGGACTGTTCGGTGGCGGCGACGACGACGACGACGGCCTCTTCGGAGGAGACGACGACAGTGGAAGCGGTAGTGGCGGCGACGACGCTGGGAGCGGTGGGAGCAGTGGAAGTGACGACGACGACGACAACGGTGACAGTAGCGACGACGATGACCCGACAGACACGCCGACACCAGAGTCGACGACTTCCACGACGACGACCGAGACCACGACCGAACCGACCGAGACGACGACAACAGCGACCACGACGACTACGACGACCACCGAGACGACATCGGAACCAACTGAGACGACGACAACGACGGAGTCGACGCCCACGCAGACGGCGACGGACACAGCGACGTCGACTCCGGAGCAAACGACGGAGCCGACGGCCACCGAGACGTCGACGGCAACGGCAACCGAGACGACGGCCGAATCGACCAGCGGGACGAGCGAGTCGAGCAGTACGAGCGACACGAGTGGTACGCCATCGACGTCTGACACCTCGGCTACTCAGTCAGACGACACGTCGACGACCTCGTAGCTACACTCACACACGGCTCGTGTGAACGCGCCGCAAAATATTCTACTATTCCGTAGTATTCGGACGGTATACCCCCCTCTACATCCTGTTTAAACAGTTCGAAACTGATTTCGTCGGACGAGTGTCAGACGCTCAGCCGCCGAAAATCGCTCGTTGCAACGATTTGCAACAGTCGGGAGTGTCGACCCAGTTTATTATCGCCCCGTTATTTCGCTTGACCAGCGATGAACGCAACGCAGTCGACCCGTGCATCACCCACGTCCGCCGAGGCAAGCGGCGACGACGTGGCGCAGTTCGAACCGCTCTCGAAGGATAAGCTCTTCCACATCCTACAGAACCAGCGGCGACGGTACGCACTTCGGTACTTGCAAGGGACCGAAGAAGTCGTAGACATGCGCGATGTCGCCGAACAGGTGGCCGCGTGGGAACACGACACCACCGTCCAGCAGCTCACGTCCAATCAGCGCCAGCGAGCGTACATCTCGCTCTACCAGTGTCACCTGCCGAAGCTCGATGAAGAAGGGATCATCGACTACAACCAGCAGCGTGGCTTCGTCGAGCGAACGCCGTTGGCGGATCAACTCGACCCGTACCTCGAAGCGACCGGGTCGACGGAGAAGGACGCCGAAGAGTCCGAAGACGACACCGAGCTGTCGGCACGGGAGGGTCGACAGATGGGTGTCTCCGAGTGGATGACGATCGGCGGTGTCGCAGTCGCGGCACTGTTGTCGGCGCTGACCGCCCTCGACGTCTCGGTCTTCGCCGGAATTCCGGACCTCGCAGTGGCTGGCGTAGTCCTCTGTCTCTGCTCGTTCCTGACTCTGAAGCTTCCCCGCTCGCTGACGCAGTCCGTTCGGTAGTTTCTCAGACACTCTGCAGGCGGCTTGGTAGCACGACTCGCGCCCGACAGCCCAACCGTGACACCTACGTGTGAGGGGATAGTGCTGTCGAACACGAGTAGCGGACCAGCCGTTCACCCGCCCCGTCACGACCCATGCAAACCCGTACACGCGCCGCGGTAGTCGCCGCGCTCGTCCTTACTGTCAGCCTCGTTGCGATTCCCGTCGGTGCCGTCACCGCGCAGCTCGGTGCCGTCACCGTTGAGGGCGACGCCGTCGTCCAAACGGATGCCAACGAGACCTATCTCTGGCAGTCAGAATCGTTCACAGTCAACACTTCGTTCGCAACCGACACTGGTGGCGTGTACCAGTTCTGTCTCGAGGGGAACAACGACGGGAACAAGTCACAACGACTCACCTGCCAGTCCCAGACTATCAAGAACAACACGACCACGTCGATATCGTTCCGCGTGAAGAACGCCTCCGGACTCAACGGAGAGGTGTCGCTGAGCGTCTTGGCCACCGAATCGTTCAACAGCAACAGCATGCCCGTCAACCGGTCGAAAACTGTCTACGTCATCCAGAAACAGGGTGACTTCGATGGCGACCGACTGAGTAATCAGGCGGAAGTCCGCGCCGGAACCGATATCAACGGCACCGACACCGACGGAGACACGCTTCGGGACGGTGACGAGGTCCAAATATACAATACGAGTCCGACGAAGTCGGACACCGACGGCGACGGTCTCTCCGACAGTACCGAGGTGGGGTCGTCCGCACGGTCGAACGCGACTGTCGCCGACACCGACGGCGACGGCCTCCTCGACGGTAAGGAGGTCGAACTCGGCACCAACCCCGCCGTGGCCGACACCGACGGCGACGGTCTCTCCGACGGCGAAGAGGTCCACACCTACGACACCGACCCGACCGAGGTAGACACCGACGGCGACGGGATTCCCGACGACGAGGAGATCATGGTGGGAACGACCCCGAACGACGGCGAGGCCGACAGCGACAACGACGGCGTTCCCGACAACGAAGAGGCCGAAGCCGGCACCAACGCTTCCTTGGCAGACAGCGACGGCGACTTCCTCTCCGACAAGACGGAGTTAGAGCTCGGCACCGACCCGACAGACGGGACGACACTGCTCGTCTTGCTCGCCGGTATCGGTTTCCTCGTCATCGGTCTCGTGGGCTGTATCCGTCTCTTCGGCCCCGACGACCCCGCTGACCTCTCCGCGTGGCTCCCGTCCGGCGGGGCTGCGAGTGGTTCGTCCACGCCGTCCGACGTCGCCACCAACGGTGGGTCGGCTATGACGACGGACTCG
This sequence comes from Halogranum rubrum, assembly GCF_900114455.1. Taxonomy (GTDB): domain Archaea; phylum Halobacteriota; class Halobacteria; order Halobacteriales; family Haloferacaceae; genus Halogranum; species Halogranum rubrum. The sequence goes on from NZ_FOTC01000008.1 coordinate 14,619, forward strand.
ACGTCGCCCGCCGACTCGGCGGATACCCCCACGCCCGTCGGTGAGGAGACGGGCGACCCCGACGACCCGATGCACAACCTTCCGTTCGACCTCTCGGACCCACTCACCGACGAAGACGAGGTGTTGAAACTGCTCTACGAGTCCGAGGGCCGACTTCGGCAGAGCGAAATCAACAACGCCACCGACTGGTCGAAGTCGAAGGTCAGTCGTCTCCTCTCCAGTATGGAGGAAGACGGCAAGATTCGGAAGATAACTATCGGCCGCGAGAACCTCGTCACACTCGCCGACCGCGTCCCCGAGAGCGCCGAATCGCCGTTCGAAGACGAAGCGAAGTAGCGCGACTTCGAAACGACGCTCGGTGACGCGTTCGTCGAAAGCGATACGTGTAGTTAAATAGTGTCGTCGAAAATACGTCTCTGTCCCGTCATGAGTGGTCTCCTCCCCCGGTGGTTCACCGCGAAACCGTTCGCCGTACAGATCCTCCTCCTCGCACTCGCCCTCGACCCGATTGGGTTCGTCTCCGGCTATCTCCTCGCGCCCTCTTTCGGCGTCGAACCGCTCATCGGGGGCGTCTACGGCCTCGTCGCCGCGAGTTTCCCGATGTCGTGGCACGTGATGAGCCACGCTGCCTGACCGAATCGGTCCCTACTTCGTCGCTCCGACTCAGCGAAGAGAGCGAACCGTCACTTACCGAAACCGACCGAGTACCGCTCGCACGACTCGCTCTCTCGACGTCGGCAGGTCGTACAGCTGTTGGTCTTCGGTCCACGAGAGTAACTCCCGGACGTCGCGCCGTATCTCGGGTGTCCGGCGGTCACGGATATCACCGGTCTGTACCGCCAGTGCCGTCTCGATGGCGTCGCGGTGGGACTCGTTTCTGACGACGTTCAACAGCGTGAGCAGTTCGGTTCGCCTGTCGTCGGCGTCCCACACGTCGTCGCCGAGCGACGCCTTCGGGTCTTTCAGGAGTTGGAGCGGCCCCGACGCGGTTCCCGCCCGAAGCCAGTTTCTGTATCGCTGCTCGAACAGGCGGACGGCAATCTCCTGCCAGTAGGCCCGGAGTCGCTCGCGGTCCGCCGTAATCTCGGAGACGCGATGGAGATAGTCGAGATGTTCTCCCACTTCTCGTTCGCGACCCATCTCGCCGACGACGCCGTCGACGAGTTCCGTCGGAATCAGGTCGATACCGGTCAGCGTGTCACCCTGCAGCGTGAGTTCGACACAGAGGCCCCACTTCGTACTCGGGCGGTTCGTCTGGTCGAACAGGAAGTTCCCGAGGCTGTAACAGATGGGGACGTCGTCGTAGACTTCCCACCCCTGGGCGACGTGGGGGTGGTGGCCGACGACTGCATCCGCCCCGGCGTCGACGAACCCGCGGAGTTGCGCCTGTCGCTGCTGCGGTGGGAGCGGCGTGAACTCCACGCCGCCGTGGGCGACGACGAGGACGAAATCGTTCGCCGCCGCCGCCTCGGCGATTCGGCGTTCGGTACTTCGATGAGAGGCCCACGCGGTCCCCGGCGTGTCGTGTTCGGCGACGCCGAACTCGCGTTCACAGACGTTCACCACTGCCAGCGATGTCTCGCCGACGGTGAGTTCGAGCGGGTCGAGTGCGGCCTGTTGGTTCTCGCCCGCGCCGACGGTCTGCAGACCGGCAGCGTCGCAGGCGTCGAACGTCGCGTCCAACCCGTCCTCGCCGTAGTCCATGATGTGGTTGTTGGCGAGACAGGCGACGTCGAACCCGGCGTCGGTGAGGAGTTCGGCCGCCCTCGGGTCCGACGCCTTCGCCGGTCCCGACTTGGTGATGGGTTCCCCGTCGCCCGGGACGGGTGCTTCGAGGTTGACCAGTGCGTGGTCGGCCGCCGTGATGCGTTCTGCGAGGGAGTCGGCGATGGGGTCGGCCGCGAGGCCACCCTGATAGATACAGTCGCCGGCGAGGAAGACGCGCCGAGTCGGTCGGTCACTGTCGTCGGTGCTCTCGGGTCGGTCGCCAGCGAGGACGAGTCTGTCGGTGTGAGTGGTCGTCATAGATGAGTCGGAAGGTGTAGTCAGCAGTCGGCCGGGAGGTGTTTAGCTACGGTGGTCCGGTGGGTTCGGTTTCTGTCTCACGTCGAGAGCGACGGCGGGCGGAGGAGTTCGTCCGGTGTGCACTGTGATTCGCCCGTCGCGAACTCGATCCACGTCGTGAGGTCGTTCATGCGGAGTTTCACGCGTGGGGGGAGACCGTGAACTTCCTCGTAGCCAGGGAAGAGCTTCTGGTCGAGGTTGTTTCGGTCGTACAGTTCCTGGCGGTCCGGCCACGGGTTCTCGAAGGCTTTGACGCCGGGGAGTTTCTCTCGGAGGAACTTCTCTATCTGGTTCATCCGGAAGGAGTGGTGTGGTCTGTCCGGTGGCTGGTGACGGAGAATATCGGGGTCGAGTTTCTCCAGTGCCTGCAGGAACGTCCGCGTGTTGCGGTGTTCCGGCGGTGTCTTCAGATGCCACTCCAACAACTCGCGGTCGACGGCGACGAAGCTCTCGACGTAGTGGTCTGCGAGGTGGCCGCGGAACGGAAGCGTCGGCTTCTGCTTCACCCCGAGGAGGTCGATGGCGTTGTGCGGGTCGTCCGCTCTGTCGAAACACGCCTCGTAGCGCGGTTGAATCACGTCGCGAGCGAACTCGTCCGCCGAACGTTCGTCGAGGCCATCGTAGTCGGCACCCGAGCCCTCGCTGCCAAGAAATCCCAGTTTCTTGGCGAAGTGCTGGGGCACGTCCGGGTCGGGTTCCAACCCCTGCAGCGGGAAGGTCCGGTCGAACATCTCGAGTCCCTTGCCCGGGAGGAAGAAGCCGCGGAAGAGCGTGTCGAACAGCATCCCGTGGTAGACGGTGTCGACCTCTATCTCGTCGTTGTTGCCGCGGTGGTGGATGTGCAGCGACTCGCGAATCCCTTGGGAGTACTGGATGACCTCCGGTCGGACGTCGAGATAGCGCTCCGTCACTTCCAGCGTCTCGTGGTCGATGCCGTACTGTGCGGCGAGTTTCTTGGCGACTTTCACCTCGGCGGCCTCGGGCGTCCCGAGCGTGTAGCCGACGTCGAGGTCCGGATGTTGCGAGAGGATGGCCCGCGAGTCGTAGCCCGCACTGAGGAGCATCCCCTTTCGGCCGGGAAGTTCGATACGCCGCTCGATGGCTCGCTCTAGTCGCTCGGCTAGCTCGGTGGCGTAGTCGAACTCCGACGGTGGCTGTGGGTCGTAGACGAACCGCGAGAGTTCGCCCGCCGACTCGGGGGTGAGATAGCCGTCGAACGGCACCCGCTCCAACTCGTCGAACACCGTCGCTTCGTCGAAGGCGACGCCGAAGTGCGTCACTTCCGCGAGCGCCTGTTCGTCGAGCGAGGCGTTCGTCACCGCTTGCGCGACGTTCGCCGCGTCGGTGCCGAACACGCGGACCTCCGGTGCGTCGGTGTAGTAGCACTCCCACGACCGAATCGCGTCGGTGACGAGTTGCGCGTCGCCGCCGTGTTCGACGTAGGCGAGATACGACCCGTTCAGCAGGTCGAAGGCGTCGTCGCCGACTTCGGCGTAGCGACCCAGGAGCTCTTTGGCTGGCGAGGCTCCCGTCTCGGAGACGACCTCACCCCAGACGACACAGGTTCCCGTCTCGTCGTCGTGGGCGACGGTTCGCCCCGGAAGGCCGTAGCCAACGTCACGGACGCCGATGGTGGCTTGGTCGGTCTCGACGACCGTGTTGAAACGTGCTGGGTTACAGAACCGTTCGAAATCGGCTCTGCTCCCGAAGACGCCGAACAGTTCGTTCTGCATCGTCGATGAGTTCACGAGATGTGGTGTAGCAGCTTTTCGGTGGTTACTCGACCGTCACGCTCTTCGCGAGGTTTCGCGGCTTGTCGATCTCGCGGTCGAGCATGTCGGCGGTGTAGTAGGAGACGAGCTGAAGCTGGACGTTCGCGAGGAGTCCCGCGATGTCGGGATGCGTCTCCGGGATGTGTAGGACGGTGTCGGCGAACTCGTGGACACTCTCGGCGTCGTCGGTGATGGCGACGATGTCGGCACCGCGGGTGTGCGCCTCTTCGGCGTTCTTCCGCGTCTTCTCGCCGTTCTCGCCCGTAAAGAGCGAGAAGACGACCGACTTCGGCGTCACGAGCGCGAGCGGTCCGTGTTTGAGTTCGCCCGACGCGAACCCTTCGGCGTGCTCGTAGGTGATCTCCTTGAACTTCAGGGCACCTTCGAGCGCGACCGGGTACTCGTTGTCCCGGCCGATGAAGAAGTACGACTCCTTGTCGAGGTACTTCTCGCCGACTGCCTCTGCCGTCGACGTCGCCAGCACTTCGTTGATGTACTCCGGCAGTTTCTCGAGTTCGCTGAAGAACTCCTCGTTGTCCTCGCGGGCCGTCCCCTGTTCGAGGTCCTGCGAGAGTCGGTGTGCGAGGAGCGTCAACGTCGCGACCTGCGAGGAGAACGTCTTCGTCGCGGCGACCCCGATTTCGGGGCCAGCGCGGATGTAGAGCGCGTGGTCGGCCTCGCGTGCGGCGCTCGACCCGACGACGTTCGTGACGGCGACGGTCTCTGCACCCGCGTCCTGTGCGGCGCGAAGTGCGGAGATGGTGTCTGCCGTCTCACCGCTCTGCGTGACGGCGATGGTGAGAGTGTTCTCCGTCACCGTCGACGTGTCGTACTCGCTGGCGATGGTCGCCGTCGCACGAACCCCACTGCGCTGGAGCTGCTGTGCCCCGTAGAGCGCGGCGTGGTAGGACGTCCCGCAGGCGATGAACTCGACGTGGTCGACGTCGTTGAACGTTCCCTGTGGGAACTCTTCGAGGCTGACGTCGCCGTCGTCGGTGATACGCCCACCGAGCGTGTTCGAGAGGGAGTCGGCCTGCTCGTTGATCTCTTTGAGCATGTAGTGGTCGTACTGACCCTTACCGGTCTCCTCGGCGTTCCACTCGACCTCTTCGACGTCGCGCTCGACGACGTTGCCCTCACGGTCCGTGAGGACGAGGTTGCCGGGGGTGACCTCGGCGAAGTCGCCGTCTTCGATGTAGATGACTTCGTCGGTGAAGTCGAGGAAGGCAGGAACGTCACTCGCGAGATAGAAGCGACCAGCCTCGTCGTCGACGCCGACGACGAGCGGTGAGTCCTGACGGGCGGCGTAGACTTTGTCTTCGCCGTCGACCATCAGTGCGACTGCGTAGCTACCGTCGAGTTCGTCGACGGCGGTCTTGAACGCCTGCTCGACGTCCATCCCCTTGTCGAGGTGGTGCTCGACGAGGTGGGGGATGACCTCGGTGTCCGTCTCGCTCTTGAACTCGTAACCCTCGGCCTCCAGCTGGCGGCGGATGGACTCGTAGTTCTCGATGATGCCGTTGTGGACGACGACGACGCGGTCGGTCTGACTCGTGTGCGGGTGTGCGTTGGCGTCCGTCGGTGGGCCGTGTGTACTCCAACGCGTGTGACCGATGCCGACGCTCCCGTTCGGGACGTCGCTGGCGATGGTCTCTTTGAGCTCACTGATCTTACCGGCCTTCTTTCGAACGGCGATGTTGTTGCCGTTCTGGACGGCGATGCCGGCCGAATCGTAGCCGCGATACTCTAAGTTCTCGAGGCCAGTGAGTAGCTCACCGACCGCGTCGTCCGAACCTACGCATGCGATGATTCCGCACATTAGTGTGACTCCTCCGTACTGCTTCGATTACTTGTCTGCGCGGTCCAACCGCCGTGTGTCCGGTCGAACGTGCCCGGTCGGTTCATGATGTGTGTGTCTCCTCCCGCGCAGCCTTCCTCCGAGGAAGATGACGCGGCTGTGTACTTCTCGCTTCGTCTGAAAGGCCCATTATTATACGTGGGCTAACGTTCTGACGCCTCGATTCGCCGGTTTTCGGCACCTCGTTTAGGCGCTACTGAGTCGCTGAGCCGACGAACACGGCCTCGTCACCACGACGTACTGACACCCCCGAGTTCGGGCGATAACGCGCTTAGGAGAGGGGTAAACCGCCTCGAAAGCCCGAATTCGGCTCGCCGACCATCCGGCGGAACTCCCCCCATCTCTCGTCTGACGACCTGTCGAATCGGCGGTTCGTGTCTAACGAGCGTCAGGTGTCTCACTATTCTGTCGTGATTCTGACGCGAGCGCACGCTCACAGTCGGATACCGAGCGAGTCGCTCGGTGATTCTGTGGCGAACAGTGTGGAAAACGAGAACTTAGGGCGGTCGTGCCGCCACGTCGACGCCAGTCGTTGGGTAGGTGGCGCGCTTGTGCCCCGTCTGGGGGTGGTTCGACTCGCGTAAGTGGCGTGCTCGTCGACAACTGAGACAGCCGTTGACTTCGTCGTCGTTGTTGCCGAAGCCACGAGCGAACTGTGCTGTGATGAACTCACCACAGCGTCCACAGGTGCGCTGTGATCGAGTTTCCGACTGCTGTGAACGCAAGCGTTCACTCCACTCTTCTCGACGACTTAGAGCTATTATCGAGCTGGTAAGTCTGTTTAGTCCGAGATTATGCCGTTTTCGTGACGCACGACAACAGTTCTCCCACGTCGTAGACACTGGTTCGGGTGGTCGGGACCCGGAGGCTATCCGGTGCGATGGTGTCTCCGGTATTCGAGACGTTGGTGTCTCCGGTATTTGGGACGATACTGCCTCGACGACTCGATGCGACGACCACCTCAGGTACTCCGTGGGTAGCGTCTCGGCTAGTCAGTCTGTGTGTCGCTCGGACACCTGCGGCGTGCCGTCGCTACTCGATGTACTGGAGAGGAAAGAAACGAGGTGAACGGCGACGTGTGGTCGCCGAGTACGGCCTGGTGAGTGTTAGCGACGGTTCTGGTAGGCGACGCCCACCGTGACGAACAGGAACATGCCGGTGATGAACGTGGCGAGATAACTCGACAGCGCCGTCGGCGCGACGCCGACCCACGACATCGCGGTCAGAGCGAGACCGAGCGCAGTCGCACCACTGTAGTAGCGCGCCGAGTCCGTCGTCGTCGCCGAAGCGGTGTCGTCCGTCTCTGCGGACGTCGTCTCGGTGTCGGCGTCGGCGTCTGCATCGGACGCTCCCTCGCGCACTTCGTCTTCGCTGGCGGCGAGGTAGTGTTCGAACTGGTTCGCCAGCGGCGTCCGCTCGACGAACCCGCGGCTCTGGTTGTAGTCGATGATGCCTTTTTCGTCGAGTTTCGGCAGATGCGACTGATAGAGCGCGATGTAGACGCGCTGACGCTCGTCGGAGGTGAGTTGCTGGAGCGTCGTGTCGTGTTCCCACGCGGCCACCTGTTCGGCGATGTCGCGCATGTCGACTCGTTCGTCGTCGTCGACGTCCTGTAGGAACGTCAGCACGCGGCGGCGGCGCTGATTCTGCAGGATGTGAAAGAGGTCGTCTTTCGAGAGTTCCGCCTGCTCTACCGTTTCGTCTGCCGTCTGCGATTCGGTCGTAGTCTCCGCACGTTGCTGCGTCGCTTCGACTGCTTTGGCCGTACTCATTGTTTCGTCACTCAGTACTGTAAACTCCCGTTTCCTGCATTAGCATCGTTCCCAAACAGTTTGGGTAACGAAAAAATCGGTATCGGCTAGGTAACCGGGTAGACTCTCGAAACCCCCGAATACGGTCGATTCAGCGAACGTGTCGAGAGTGCAGAGAGTCTGGGGGTTTATACGTCGAGTGAGCGGTATACCTCGAGTAACCGCTCACCCATCTCGTCGAGCGACAGTCCGTCGACGACTTCCCGCCCGTCCGACCGGGCGTCGCCAGCGGCGATTTCGGCCAGTCCAGCAGCCAACTCGTCGTCGTCGTCGGCGACGACGGAGTTCGACACACCGTCGAGCACGTCGGGCGCGAACCCGACCGGGGTCGTCACGACGGGCACGTTACACGCGGCCGCTTCGCGCACGGCCATCGGGCCGCTCTCGTACTTCGAGGTGACGAGCAGCGCGTCGGCGGCGTTGAAGTAGTACGGCATCTCCTCGTAGTCGACACCCGACACCGTCCGTAGGTCGACGCCTGCCTCCTCGGCGACGCGCTCTGCACGCGGGAAATCCTTGACGTCACGCTCGGTATCGTAGGGGAACAGCGCGATGTCGCCCTCGACCGGCCACCCGACGCGCTCGCGCGCCTCGGTTCGGTCGATGGGCCGAAAGAGGTCGGTGTCGACGCCGTACGGAATCTGGTGGTGCGGCACCGACAGTTCGCGAGAGAGCGGTTCCGACGGCGAGATGACGGCGTCGAAGCGTTCGGCGCATATCTCCGAGAGCGCCGCGAGCCACGACGGGCCGAGCACGTCTGACCCCCACAGCGAGAGGACGATTGGTCGCACTGGCTGAGCCAGCGCCATCGGCGCGGTCAACCCGTAGTTCGCGTGGACGATGTCGAACTCCTCCAGACTCTTGCCGAGCGTCTGGAGGTAGAAGGAGAGATACTCTCGTGGCCCGCGACCTTCGCCCGCACGCGGGACGACGACCGTCTCGCACTCGACGCCGCGCTCCTCCAGCACCTCCACTTGCTTCCGGAAGAACGACCGCTCGGACGTCGTGATGTGGAGGACCCGGAGGTCCAGGTCGGTCTCTGTCTCGGCATCGACGTCTCTCTCCTCTTCGGCGCCGACGCTCGTCTCGCCTGCTTCACTCATTGCCGGAGTGCCCGCAACACCGTCTCGGTGGTGTCACCTTTCTCGGAGAGCAGACGCTCGCGGCGGGCGTCCCAGTCGTCGCCCTCTTCGCCACTGAGGATGGCGACGGCGGTGTCGAGCGCGTTGGCGTGGCGGTAGGCTCCCTGGCAGTTGTACAGGAGCCCGTACCGTGCCTCTATCTCGTCGGTGTAGCCCATCCGGAGCGTGTTGACGTAGACGGCTGGCGTACCGAGGACGGCGCTCTCGACGGCCATCGTCGCACCCTCGCCGACGAACAGGTCGGCGTAGGCCAGCACGTCGTGGATGCGGTGTGGTTCGACGGTGGCGCGGCGGTCTTCCAACTCGTCTGGGAGCGGTGCTTCGGAGGTGATGATGACCTGCGCGCCCGTCGCTTCCAACCGCTCGACGACGTCTGCGATGTCGTCGAACCCGGCCTCGCCGACGTCGTGGGAGGCGTCCCACGACACGAGACGGAGGACGACCAGTTTCTTCTCGGGGTCGACGCCGAGGTCTTCGAGCACGCTCGGGTCCGGGTCAAAGCGATTAGGATGGAGATACGCCAGTTCGTGGTACCCGGCGTACTCCTCTTGCTTGCTCCCGGCGTCGTCGTGGAAGCACTCGGGCGTCCACACCTCGTCGGCGACGGGGAAGGTAATCTTGTTCGCCGGAGCGTGTTCGGTGTCGGTGAAGACGACGCTGCGCGCGCCGACGAGCGCGGCGACGTGTGCCACGGCGGTGCCGCCGATGGCGGTCATCACGTCGGGGCGAATCTCGCGCGCTCGCTTCAGCAGTTTGTACTCGTACTGCACCTGCGACGCCGCCATGCCGCCGACTCCGGCGAGGAGGCCGTCGCCCTGCCCGTCGAGGAGCACTTCGTGGTCGATGTCGTAGGCGTCGAGCAGGTCGACGGCGACTTCCTTGTCCCGGGCGAACACGTGGACCTCGTGGCCCTCCGCTTCCAACTCGCGGATGGCGTGCTTGAAGAAGTGCACGTGCGCCGGATGTTGGATGGTGACGACGTATTTCATCGTGTTACAGGTTGTCGTAGACGAAGCCGGCGGCCGTCGCCTCGGACTCGTCGATGTTGTTCTCCACGTCGATGAGCACCGGCGCGTCGTTGAGCGCGGCGGCCATCGACGCGACGTCGAGGTCCGCGAACTCGTCGTGCGGCGTGGCGAGGATGACGCCGTCGTAGCCGGTGAAGTCCATCTCGTCGGTCATCTCGATGTTGAAGTACTCCGCGCTGGCCTCGTTGTCCGCGCGTGGGTCGTAGCCGACGAGTTCGACGCCGTACTCCTGCAGTTCGCTGATGACGCCGCGAACCTCGGAGGTTCGGATGTCGCCGACGTTCGGCTTGTAGGCGAGACCGAGCACCAAGAGACGCGCGTCCGAGAGCACCTTCTTCTGCGTGTTGAGCGCCTTGAGCGTCAACTCGGCGGTGTGCTTCGGCATGTACTCGTTGACCTCGCGGGCCTGCAGGATGAGCTTCGGCTGGTAGCCCTTCCGCTCGGAGCCGTGTGCGAGGTAGTTCGGGTCGACGGGGATGCAGTGACCGCCGACGAGACCGGGGTGGTAGTCGTGGAAGTTCCACTTCGTTCCCGCGGCTTCGAGCACGTCGTTCGTGTCGATGCCGAGGTGGTCACAGATGATGGAGAGTTCGTTCATCAGCGCGATGTTCAGGTCGCGCTGGACGTTCTCGGTCACCTTCGCCGCCTCGGCCGTCTCGATGTTCGGTGCCTCGTGGATGCCCGCGTCGACGATGGAGCCGTAGAGTTCCGAGAGGTCGGCGAGCACTTCGTCGGTCGACCCGCTGACGATCTTCACGACCTCTTGGAGCGTCCGTTCGGTCCCCGGCGCGAGTCGCTCCGGCGAGTAGCCGAGATAGAAGTCCTCGTTCAGCGTCAGCCCCGACTCCTCTTCGAGAATCGGCCCCAGCACGTCGCGCGTGACGCCCGGGTAGACGGTCGATTCGAGCACGACCGTCGTGTCTGCGGTCAGGTTCTTCCCGACCGTGCGGGCCGCACCCTTGATGAAGTCGAGGTTCGGGTTGTTCATCTCGTCGACGGGCGTCGGCACCGTGATGATGACGTAGTCCGCCTCGGCGATTTTGGCGGCGTCCGTCGTGAACTCCACCTCGCTCGCGGCGATGGTGTCGTCGCCGAGGTCGCCCTCGGTCGTGTCGACGCCGCTGTTGAGCGCGTCGATCTTGTCCTGGTCGATGTCGAACCCGGTGACGTCGTGGCCTTCGCCGTCGAAGGCGACGGCCAGCGGCAGGCCGACGTAGCCCTGTCCGACCACACAGATTCGTTTGCTCTCGGCTCTCGTGTCGCGTTTCTCGGCTGTAGCTTCAGACATTGATACCAACTCCTCGGTAGTGAACGGCGTCGTGGCCACGGAGTTCTGTCAGCGACTGACGGCCGTCCACGACGACCAACCGTCCGCCCTGCGGTGCGAGACTCGTGAGGTCGAGGTCCTCGAAGGCCTCCTGCGGCGTCACGAGGACGACCGAGTCGTACGCGTCGGCGATGTCGTCGAGGTCGACCAGGTTCGCCCCGGCCGCCTCGAACGCGTCGGTGTGCGTGTTCACCGGGTCGACGGCGTCGACGTCGACGCCCGCCTCGACCAGTCGCTCGACAATGGGGAGCGACGGCGTGGCGCGAATCTCGTCGACGCCGGGTCGGTAGGTCAACCCGAGGACGAGCGTCGTCGCCTCGCTCGGGTCGACGCCTTCGGCGTGCAGGCCGTCGAGGACGTGCTCTGCGGTGTAGGTCGGCATCTCGTCGTTCGTACTCCGGGCCGCTTGCATCACGGGCGTCTCCGTGTCGAACTCCTTCATGATGAACTGCGGGTAGTACGGGATGCAGTGGCCGCCGACGCCCGCACCCGGCGTGTGAATCTCACAGAACGGTTGGGTGTTGGCCGCCTCGATGGCCTCCGTCACGTCGATGTCGAACGCTTCGGTGTGTTTCGCCAGTTCGTTCGCGAGACCGATGTTGACGTCGCGGTAGACGCCCTCGAACACCTTGACCGCCTCAGCCGTCGTCGTATCGGAGACGCTGAGGACGTCGTTCGAGTTGATGTGACCGTAGATGAGTTCGGCCACGCGGGTACTCTCCTCGTCCGCGCCGCCGACGATTTTCGGGTACGCGCCACGGATGTCCTCCAGTGCGCGTCCGCTCGCGGTTCGCTCCGGACAGAAGGCGAGACCGAACTCGCCCAGTTCGAGTCCGGACTCTTCTTCCAAGATGGGAAGCAGGCGGTCGACGCAGGAACGCGGCGGGAGCGTCGACTCGGCGATGACCATGTCGCCTTCCTTCAGATTGCTGCCGATGTCGCGCATCACCGACTCCATGATGGAGAGGTCGGGTGCGCCGTCCTCGTCGATGAGCGTCGGGACGATGGCGACGTGGACACGAGCGTCCTTCGCGGCTTCTGCGGGGTCCGAGACAGCGCGGAATGCGTCTCGCGAGACGAGTTCCGAGACGAGTTCGTCGAGGCCCGGTTCGCCAGCGATGTGGTTCTCGCCCGCGTTGATGCCGGCGACCACGTCGGGGTCGACGTCCGCACCGGTGACGTTGCCCGTGACGTCGGCGTAGACGCTCGCCAGCGGGAGGCCCATCTTCCCGAGGCCGTAGACGGCGACGGGTACGTCACCGTTCGTGAAGGCTGCGTGTTGGTCGTCTTCCGATTCCGTGCTGCCGTACAGGGCGGTCCCTGTTGTGAGTGCTTCGCTCATGCGAGTTTGTTTTCGGTGTCGAGTTCGTCCGGAAGCGGTCGGTGCTCTGCGGGACTGCCGACGGCGAGCGTCTCCGGTGGGACGTCTTCGGTGACAGTCGACCCAGCGGCGACGAACGCGCCCTCGCCGATGGTGACACCGGGGAGGATGGTCGCGTTCGCGCCGATGGAGACGCCGTCTTCGATGGTCGGCCCCTGCATCTCGACGTCCTGCCGGACGGGGTAGGGGTCGTTCGTCAGCGTCGCCTTCGGCCCGATGAAGACGTTCGACCCGATGGTCGTGTGCGTCGGGATGTAGACGCCCGTCTGCAGGCTGACGTTCGAGCCGATGTCGCAGGTTCCGTCGATGACCGTCTCGGTTCCCACCACGACTTCGTCGCCGATGGTGGTGTCCTCGCGGACGAGGGCGTTGTGCCCAGTGATGAAGTCCGCGCCGATGGTGACGTCGGCGTAGATTATCGTCCCCTGTCGGATTCGCGCTCGGTCGCCCAGTGTCGCTGGCGACACGTCGTCGCCGTGCATGTAGCCGACCGTCGCACCGTCGTCGATGTCACAGCTGTCACCGGCGTGATACCAGCCCATCTCAGGTCTCCACGTCGATGGTCACTGTCTCGGAGTCGATTCGCTCGGTCGTCTCGTGCCCACCGTCTGCTGGTGCAGCGACCCGGCGAGCGACGACGCCGAGCGTCGCGAGGGTGATACCGAGGACTGCCAGCCCGATGAGGAGTTTGCGGGTCATCTCTGGGTTGCTCTCGTACTGTGTGTGGTCTCAAAGGCGTTTTATTATGGGCGGAGTAAGCGACTTCTTAGGCGTGCGTTAGGCTGCACAACATCCAGGAAAACCAGAACTATGCCCGCTCGCCCGCTCTCCGTGCCGCTCGGTGACACGTCTCTCGAAACCGTCCCAGTGTGACACGCTCGCCCTCACTCGTCTAACACACAGAGACAGTCGTCCATCAGCGGGTTCTTCGAGATGAACACGGACGGTTCCAACGACACCGCGATTCCCCGCCGGTCGTCGAGAAAGAAGAACACCTCGGTGACACTCTCGAAGTTCTTCACGACGAAGTTCAGCGTGTCGTGCGTTCCGTGTTGGGTCCGTATCGTTCGCCCGAGCGACTCCATTCCGGTCGCGTCCATCACCGTCTCCAACTCGGTCTGTTCTTTCGGGATGTCTGCCTCCGACCGAACGTAGACGAGTTCGTACGTCCCCGAGTCCTGAAATAGTTCTGAATCCGTCGTGTAGTCGACGACTGCACGCAACCCGTCACCAACCTCTGCCCGGAGGAACGTCGCCAACTGTCGTGACTGCTTCATCGTCTTCGAGCCAAACGGACGAGTCTGTCGATGTTAGGTGTTTGCTTGTCGGAACTGCCGTCGACCACTGTCTACTGTCGTTCGTACTATCCGTCTCTCCACCGAGATGGCGAATTCGACGGCGTCCTTAAAACCGTAAAAATCGGCGGCGACTGCGAGAAAGAGCGTCGGTGACTGGGATGTCTGGGTTGTCTGGGATGACAGGTATCGAGGACGACTGGGTTAGTCGTCTTGGGTGAGCGGAGAGCGTCCGGTCTTGGTCTCCGGTTCGGTCGCCGCGAGTTCGTCGAGTTGACGGGTGACCTCCAGCGCGCGGAGGCCGTCCTCGCCGGAGACGACGGGGTCGGACCCGGTGCGAACGGCGTCGGTGAAGGCAGTCAGTTCCTTCTTCAGCGGTTCGCCCTGGTCGACGGTGAGTTTCTCGACGACGTTCTCGTGCCGGTAGCGAACGTCGCCGTCCTCGACGTACTCGGGTGCGGACTGGCGGTGAATCTCGATGCTCTGGTCGATGTAGTCGACTTTCACACGCGCCTCGGCCGCGGAGATGGTAAGCTGTCGCACCTTCTCCTGTGTGACTCGACTCGCCGTCAGTTCGGCCACCGTGCCGTCCTCGAACTGGAGGTTGGCGGCACCGTACGCGCCTTCCTGCGTTCCGACGGCGTTGACCGAGTGGACGTCTTCGCCGACGAGCGCCAACACGATGTCGATGTCGTGAATCATCAGGTCCATCACGGCGCTGTCGTCGATTTCGCGGTCCAGCGGCGGGCCAAGTCGTTCGGCGGTCACCGCGATGACGTCGAGGTCGTCGACGATGTCCATCAGCGTGCGGACCGCGGGGTTGAAGCGTTCGACGTGACCGACTTGGAGCACGACACCGCGCTCTTCGGCGAAGTCGATGAGCGTCTGCCCGTTCTTCGGGTCCTCGACGAACGGCTTCTCGACGAGTACGCTGACACCGGCGTCGATACACTCGCGTGCGGCGTCGAAGTGGTACTGCGTCGGGACGGCGATGGAGACGGCGTCGGCCTGCTCCAGCAGTTCGTCCATCGTGAGCGCTCGCGTGCCGAAGTCGGCGGCGACCTCTTTTGCGCGCTCCATGGCGGCGTCGTAGAGGCCGACGAGTTCGACACCCGGCAGGTCACGGTAGATTCGGACGTGGTTCTGCCCCATACTTCCGACGCCGATAACACCGACTTTGACCGTCTCCGAGTTTCTCTTAGACATTGGGTACCTCCGTCGTCGCAACTGGGTCGACTGGTTCGACGTCAACCTCGTGCATGACGTCGACGATTGTTTCGAGGTCTGCCTGCGTCAGGTTCGGATGGACAGGCAGCGAGAGTGCCTGCTGTGCGACCGTCTCGGCGACGTCGAGGTCCGTCGGTCCGGTGTAGTCCTCGTACGCTTCGAGTTCGTGAATCGGGTTCGGGTAGTAGATACCCGACCCGACGCCGTGGTCGTCGAGTTGTTCGATGAGCTCCTCGCGGTTGCCCACGCGAACTGTGTACTGGTGGTAGACGTGGCGCAGTCCCTCGGGTTCGGTCGGGGTCACCGCGTCGGTGTCCGCCAGTCCCTCGGTGAGGAACGCCGCGTTCTCGCGGCGCGCCTCGTTGAACCCGCGGATGCGGTCCATCTGTGCGACGCCGATTGCGGCACAGAGGTTCGTCATCCGGAAGTTGTGGCCGACCTCGACGTGTTCGTAGCCGGACTGACTCCGGCCGTGGTTGACGAAGCGCCGTGCGGCGTTCGCAACCTCCTCGTCGTTGGTCGTGATCATGCCACCCTCGCCGGTGGTCATGTTCTTCGTCGGGTAGAAGGAGAAACACGCCGCGTCGCCCATCGACCCGGCCGTCTCGTCGTGATAGCCCGCACCGTGCGCCTGCGCGGCGTCCTCGACGAGCGGAACGTCGTACTTCTCTGCGATTTCGCGCAGGTGGTCCATCTCCGCGGAGAGTCCGTAGAGGTGGACGGGCATGATGCCGTCGACGTCGCCGTCTCGGTCGCGGACGACCTGTTCGACCGCGTGCGGGTCGAGGTTGAACGTCTCGGGGTCGACGTCCGCGAAGACGGGTTCTGCGCCCGCAAAGCGGATGGTGTTCGCCGTGGCGACGAACGAGAACGGCGTCGTAACCACCGTGTCGCCCTGTTCGACGCCGACTGCGGTCAGCGCCGTGTGGAGCGCGGTGGTACCGTTCGTGGTGGCGACCGCGTGTTCCGCCCCGCAGTAGTCTGCGAAGCGCGCTTCGAACTCGCTGACCGCCTCGCCTGCAGCGAGCTGTCCCGATTCGAGGACGTCGACGACACCTTTCAGTTCGGCGTCACCTACTTCCGGGTCTGCGATTGGAATGCTCATTTGTCTCCCTCTGTTTGTCTGCTCCGATGGACGAGTCGCGCCCTGCCCAGCGTCTCAGCCGGACCGATTGTCGGAGCACCCGTATAGCCCAGTCGTCGCATCATCTGAACACAGAATAGACAGTGGCTTTATTATCGGCCGACTAAGCGGTGTGACGGGCTGGTTCTAGTGATTCCTATGTCAGACTACGACCCGCGTAAACGTTGCAACCGTCGTATTCTTCTGGAGTGTCATATGGCCTTAGGCACCGTCTATGACCGAGAATTCGCCGGTTTTAACGTGAACAGTCTCTACTCTTTTTAGTTGCGGAGCCAGTAGTGCCAGTAATGACAGCCGTGTACGAGTGGGTCGCCGACCTCTTCGTCGTCACCCTCCTGGCGCTGGCGGCAGCCGGGGCAGTTTTCGTTGGACTGACAGGTCCTGCCCGAATCGTCGTCCTCATGCCGATGGTCTTGTTTCTGCCCGGATACGCGATGGTCTCGGCGCTCTTTCCCGAGGGAACTCCTCGCTCGCGCTCGCTTCGGACGCTCAACCGCGCCCAACTCGACGACCCGACCGGTGCCGGCTACCGCCGCATCGGCCCCACCGAACGACTGGTGCTCGCTGTCGCCCTCAGCCTCGCCATCCTCCCGCTGACGGCGTACGCGCTCAACTTCACCCCGTTCCGTATCGCGACGCTCCCGCTCGTGGCGATTCTCACGGGATGGACGCTCCTGTTCGTCGTCCTCGCGGCCGTTCGCCGTGGGTTCGTCGCCGCCGACGAGCGCTTCTCGGCCGGGAGTCTCGTCCCGAGCGGCGTGTTCGGAAGCTTCGGTGGCAGCACCTACAGCCTCCTCTTCGTCGGTAGCCTCCTCGTCCTCGCGGCGAGTGCCGGCGTCGCCGGGTTCGCTTCGCCCGCACAGGACCAGTTCACCGAGACGTATCTCGTCACCGAACAGGGCGGAAACGTCACGACCGAGAACGTCGGTGAGACGGCACGTAACGGCGGGACGATACAACTCGCCATCACGAACCAAGAGGGTGAGCAAGTCGAGTACACCACCGTCGTCCAAGTCGAACAGGTACAGAACGGCGGGGTGTCGAGCGCGGAGACGGTAGACACGTTCACGACTACCGTCGCCGACGGTGAGACGGAACGGTCGCCGTATCAGGTCCAGCAGTCCGGCGGTAGCAACACCCGACTCGCGTTCCTCGTCTACGAGGGTGAACCACCGTCGAACCCGTCTCGCGACAACGCGTACCGCGTGGTCCACGTCTGGCTCTCCGCGCCGAACGGCCAGCAGTCGCTCGCCGCGCCGTCCGCGGAGGCCGTTTAGATGTGGCCGTGGGGACACGCCGCCTTCGGTTACGTCCTCGTCTCTCTCGGTTCGCGGGTGGTTCGGGGGAAACCACCGAGCGGTGCGGCCGTCTTCGCACTCCTCTTTGCGACACAACTGCCTGACCTCGTCGACAAACCACTGTCCTGGGTCTTCCATCTCTTCCCGCAAGGAGTGTCCGTCGCCCACTCGGTGTTCGTCGCCGTCCCCCTCGGTCTGCTCGTCGTCGTCGCCGCGTACCGCTTCCAGCGACTGGAGGTCGGTGCGGCGTTCACCGTCGGTTGGTGGTCACATCTCGTCGGCGACGTCGGAACGGCACTCCTCTACGGCTTCGGCCCGGAGTTCGCACTCAAACGGGTGCTCTGGCCAGTCGCGACGTTTCCGCCGTACGACGACCAGCAACTCGCACTCGAACGCATCGCCGAGTACCTCGGTGAGTTCCTGGCGACACTCTCGACGGGCCAACAACTCGGCCTCCTCGCCGTCTACTTCGGCCCGTTCTTCGTCGCCTTCCTGCTGTGGCTGGTCGACGGTGCACCGGGGGTACGCGAACTTCGAGACATAGCCAACGGTTAATCTAGGCGAATTCAGATAGTATGGATATTTTATTTATTCAAATTCAGTACGTTAGTTTTGACTATTTGTCTCTTGTGGCCGATTTATACTTCTGTTTCACAATGCTTTTCAACTAATCTGATTGTGAGCAAACTGTAATGCCTGAGACCCCACGACAGTTCAGTCGTCGTTCCATCCTTGGCACGGTTGGCGCGGCGGCAGTCGGTACTGCGGCTTTCTCCGGACAGGCCGCAGCGCAACCCAGTAAGTACGAGACTATCAACATCGTCGACGCCGGCGCGGACAACACCGGTAGCGAGTCGATCTCTTCCGTCTTGGAGGACGTCATCGGCGACCGCAGACGAATCTACTTCCCGCCGGGCGAGTACTACGTCGACGAAGGTGTTCGGTTCACCGACTTCGACCGCCTCTGGCTCTTCGGCGACGACGCGACCATCGTCCCAGCCCCCGCCGACGAGTTCGCTGGCGAGGACCACATCTTCAAACTCGGGACGCACTACGCCCCCGGTGACTGGCTCCACATCGGCGACCTGACGTTCGATTTCCGTGCGGACAACACCGGCCTCCGTGCCATCCAAGCACAGGTCAACGACTGTTACATCCACGACATCGACTTCGTCGGGCAACACGACGCCGGCACTCACGGCCCGATGCTCGTCGACGTCGTCGACGAAGACAGCATCGCCGCAGTCGACCGGGTTCGGATGCCCGACGGCGGCGCGTGGACGAAGAACACCGGGAGAGACGGCGACCCCGTCGTCGAATGGGGCCCGACCGGCTTCATCGTCAGCCCGCACCACGAGGGGACGCTTTGGGTCCGTGACTGTGTCGTCGGTGGCTTCCCGGACAACGGCCTCTACGACTCCGGCGCCGGCGGGACCGTCGTCGTCCGTGGTGGTCGCTTCGAGAACAGCGGGACGGCGAGTATCCGCCTCGACGGCGACGGAAGCGTCGTCGACGGGGCGACCATCGTCGTCGACGAACCGCAGAACGGCGTCGCCCAGCAGGGGATTCGTCTCGACGGCGGCAGTGGCTGTGTCGTCAACGACACCGAAATCGTCCTCGAACGACCGACGGCAAACGCAATCACCGTCCGTAACGCGGTCGACTCCGCGAAGATTTCGGACACGACCGTCCGCGTCCTCGACGACGGCGTCGACGGCGCGATTACGGTCGCAGAGGGTGCCGGGTCGACGCTCATCGAAGACACCACCGTCGAACTGGACGCCTCCGGACAGGCTATCGAAATCGAACCCGGAAACGGCGACGTCGTCGTCGCCGACTGTACCGTCATCGGTAACGGCTCCGGTGCGAGCGGTGGTCGTGAAGCCATCGTCTGCGCCCGAGACGACACGGTGTTCCGTTCGAACGTCGTCGAACAACCCGGTGACGACTACCGTCGTGCACTCGGTATCCGTGCCGACAACGTCACCGTCTCCGGTGGGCGATACGAGGCGACGCACCACCCAATCATCGTCGACGGCGACGGTGTGACCATCACCGACGTGACCGCCGAATCCTACGACGGCTACGAAGCGGTCAAAATCGTCTCGGGAAGTGGCACTCGACTCGTCGACAACGCACTCGCTGGCGGCTACACGAGGTAAGCGAGCGTCGTCGACTGGTCCGGACCGTCTAAACAGCTGTGTGAGTCCGCGCGAGGACTCGCTATTTTCTGTTTCGGCTACAGATAGCTTCGCGAGCACCGCTGTATTGTTTTTAACTAGTAGATATGATACTAAAAGGGGACTCGCTTTCCCATTCTGGTATAGTTCTTTTGGCCGCTTTATTTATATTTTATGGCTATTCTGGAATTCGGTTTCAAAAGACTTATCAACAGAAGATACTGTCCACGAACTGCGTTATGCCTGAGACCCCAAATCAGACCCCCACCAGAACGCTTGGTCGTCGTTCCTTCCTTGGCACGGTTGGTGCGGCGGCAGTCGGTTCTGCAGCCTTCTCCGGACAGGCTTCGGCCGGCTCTAGCTACGAGACTATCAACATCGTCGACGCCGGCGCGGACAACACCGGCGGCGAGTCGATTACACCCGTCTTAGAGGACGTGATCGGTGATCGGCGGAAGATCTACTTCCCACCTGGCGAGTACTACATCGACGAAGGTATCCGATTCACCGGCTTCGACAAACTCTGGCTCATCGGCGACGATGCGACCATCGTCCCGGCCCCCGCCGACGAGTTCGACGGTTCCCACCGAATCTTCAAGTTCGGCACCTACTACTCGCCCGGCGATTGGCTCCGCATCGGTAATCTCACGTTCGACTTCCGCGCGGACAACACCGGACTGCGCTGCATCCAAGCGCAGGTCAACGACTGTTACATCCACGACATCGACTTCGTCGGCGAGCACGACGCCGGCACACACGGCCCGATGCTCGTCGACATCGTCGACGAAGACAGTATCGGTGCGGTCGACCGGGTTCGGATGCCCGACGGCGGCGCGTGGACGAAGAACACCGACCGCGACGGCAACCCCGACGTTCGCTGGGGCCCGACTGGCTTCATCGTCAGCCCGTATCACTCGGGGAAGCTCTGGGTCCGCGACTGCGTCATCGACGGTTTCCCGGACAACGGCCTCTACGACTCCGGCTCCGCCGGACGCGTCGTCGTCCGCGGCGGCCGGTTCTCGAACTGCAACACGTCGAACATCCGCCTCGACGGCGACGAGAGTACCATCCAGAACGCGACTATCGTCGTCGACGACGCGAGAGGAGCCGACAACAACCAGCGCGGTATCCGCCTCGACGGCGGCGAGAACTGCTGGGTCACGGACTGCGAAATCGTCCTCGACCAGCCGAACGGTCACGCCATCACCGTGATGCCCGACATCACCTCGGCGAAGATTCAGGACACGAACATCAGACTCGCCCCCGGCGACGAATCGAACGACGCCGCCGTCATGGTCTCGGAAGGCTCCGGCGACGTCACTCTCGACAACGTCTCCATCGACATGAACTGCCCCGGACAGGCCATCGAAATTGAACCCGGAAACGGTGACGTGCTCGTCGAAGAGTGTACCGTCACCGGCGAGGCGTCCGGTTCTGAAGGCGGCCGAAACGCCATTCGCTGTGAACGCGACGGCTCGCGGTTCTACAGTAACGTCGTCGAACAACCCGGTCCGGGCTACCGTCGTGCGCTCTGTCTGGAAGCCGACGACTGTATCGTCTCCAAAGGTTCCTACGAGTCGACGCACCACCCGGTCATCAACCACGGCTCTGGAAACGTCATCACCCAGATAACCGCCAGTTCGTACGACGACTACGAGGGAATCAAAGTCAGCGACGGTTCTCTCGACCTCTACTGGAGCACCGTCTACGAAGGTGTCTCCGGCGACGTCGGCGGTTACGGGAACGAGTATCCGAGCTAACTGAACACCGTTCAGTTCGACTCGATAGATTCGGTTTCGTTCGACCCCCTCGAACTCGGGAGACGGCTCACACCTAGACCACTCTCCGACTCCTCTCGCTGACCGCCATCGGTCTCTCCGTTACGTTCACTTTCACTCTCCACGCGTGGCTGAGCTATATCGCTCCATTCGGCGTCGTAACGGGTGCGATGTTCACCGACCTCACCCACGTGACGATTCTGGTCGACGACCAGGACGAGGCGCTCGACTACTACACGAACACACTCGGGTTCGAAACACACGACGACGTGGCGTTCGGCGACGGGATGCGCTGGGTCACCGTCGCGCCATCGAACAGCGACCGACAACTCGCGCTCGTCGCCGCCGATACACCGGAGAAGTCAGACCGAGTCGGGTCGCAGGCCGCCGACCACGTCGCCGTCGTCCTCGAAACGGACGACTGCGTCGGAGACTACGAACGACTGCGCGAGAAGGGCGTGGTGTTCCACGGCGAACCTGCCGAAGAGCCGTGGGGTATCTCCGCCGTCTTCGAGGACCTGTTCGGGAACGTGTTCAACGTCGTCGAACCCGCCGATTTCGACGAATCCGACGAACTCAGCGCGTGACGACGCGCTTCGTCGCGGCGACTTCGCGATAGAGGTCGGAGTACTTTCCGATGACCGTCTCCGGCGCGAACCGCGGTAGTTCGTCGTCGATGGCGGCGTAGTGGGCGTCGTAGTCGTCGACCAGTCGTTCGAAGGCGTCGGCGAGCGCCGACGGGTTGCCCGCCTCGAACGGTTCGCCCGCGTCGCCGACGATGAAGTCCATACTTCCCACGTCGGAGACGAGAAGCGGGGTCCGCATCGACAGCGCTTCGAGCACCACGCGGCCGAACGGTTCGTCGATGAGGCCCGGGTAGACGAAGGCGTCGGCCTCGTCGTAGATATCGGGCAAGTCGCCGTGGTCGACGTAGCCGAGCCAATCGATGGCGTCGGCGACGCCTTCTTCGCTCGCTAACTCTTTCAGTCGCGCTTCGTACGGTCCCGACCCGACGATTTCGAGTTCCACGTCGTGACCGCGCCGTCGCATCTCGGCGAGTCCGGGGATGAGGACGTGCAGGCCCTTGATGTCCTGCAGTGCGCCGACGTAGAGCAGGGTGACGGGGTCGCCGTCGTCGACGCCTGCCTCGGGGTCGGGGTCCTCGCGGTGGAACGCCTCGTCGTAGAAGTGCGGGATGACGGTCGTTCGCTCGCCCGGGAACCCCAGTGCGGCGTAATCCTCCTTCAGGTGCGGCGAGAGCGCGTGGTAGGCGTCGATATCGTCGGCGTGTTTCATCGACTTCTGGACGAGGTCTATCTTCCCGAGCGAGGAGTAACTCGCGCGGAGTTCGCGTTCGACACCCTGTCGGCGCTTGACGGCCGTCGTCGCGATACAACTCGCACACTTCACGGGCGACGGGCCGGAACATTTCCGCTCGCCGTGGTACATCATGTCGCCCTTCGGACAGACCGGGACGTAGGAGTTCAGCGTCGACAGCGTCGGTACCTCGAGGTCGGCGAGCACGGGGATGAACGCCGAGGAGTAGGAGTGGACGAGGTCGTGACGCTCCATCGCGGGCAGTTCCTCGCGCAGCGCCTCGTGTTTCGCGGCGATTGGGTGGGGAAGCTTCGAGAGGTTGTCGTGCATCACGTACTCGACGCGGTCTTCCGCCGGCAGGTCGGCGTTCGCCGAGTCCATCTGACTCGACACGTAGACCGTCAGGTCGTGGCGCTCGGACAGTCGCTCGATGAGGAGCGTCGACGTCTCCACGGCCCCCGACCCCGGTGCACCGGGGCACTCTGCCGGGACGAAGCCGACGTCGAGTCGCTCGCTCACGTGACTCCCTCCACGGGTTGGCGTACTCGCAGGTTCATGGTGTCACCTTGTGGAGCGGGCGGCTTTATTATCGCCCGCGTAAAGCGGTTCGACTCACTCATCCGAGTCTGTCGAGTGTGACGTGGAACACCGACCCCTCCGGGTCGTTGTCTTCGACCCACACGTCGCCACCGTACTGCGCGACGAGTTGGTTGACGAGATAGAGACCGATGCCCGTCCCACTGCTCTCGGGCCCCTGTTCGCCCTCGCCGAATATCGTCTCCTTTCGCCGGTCGGGGATGCCCGGCCCGTTGTCGGCGACAGAGACGGTCACCTCGTCGTCGTCCGTTTCGACCCACAGCGTCACGCGCGGCGTCTCCTTGTCGTTGTACAGGATAGCGTTCGAAAAGAGGTTCGCGAACACCGACGACAGGAGGTCGTTCGCCCGAACGTCGACGGGTGGAATCTCACCGCGTATCTCGATGCTCCCGCCGTCGTAGAGCCGTCTGACACTCTCGACTTCCGACTCCAGCACCGACTTCAGGGCGACGGGACTCAGGTCGTCCGCTTCCGTCCGGGTGACGGTACTGACGATGTCGCCGATGCTGCGGGTCAACTGCAGGATGTGGTTGCTCGTCCGAATGATCTCGTCGAGTTGTGATTCGCCGTGGTAGTCGACGTGCTCTGCCAACTCGCGTGCCCGGCCGACGACGAGCGTCATCTCGTTGCGGATGTCGTGGCGCGTCAGTTGGTTGAGGATGCGCAACTCTTCGGTCTGGCGGCGCAGCTTTTCTTCTGTCTTCTTCCGCTCGATGGCGTACCGGATGGCGCGTAAGAGCACCTCCGGGGTCACTTCGTCTTTGACGAGGTAGTCCTGTGCACCGTGCGAGACGGCGTCGATACCGAGTCGCTCCTCGGGGACGCCCGTCAGGACGATGATGGGCGTCGTCGACGTTCGGTCGCGAACGTAGTCGACCGTCTCCAGTCCGTGACTGCCGGGCAGGTTCAAATCGAGGAGGATGATGTCGAAGTCGACGTCCGCCAACCGCTGGTCGACTGTCGAGATACGGTCACAGTGATAGAGGGTGACGCCGTCTCCCGACGGCGCTTCGGTCGTCTCGTCGTCGACGACGGTCACGGCGTGTTCTGCGTCGCGGAAGTGCTCCTGGAGGAGACGTGCGTCTCCAGGGTTGTCCTCGACGAGCAGAACGGTGAGTTCGTCAGGAATCATTGGTGACTGGGGGTAGTGTCGCAGCGCGAACCCAAAACGACTCGATACGGTCGACGGCTTCGTCGAATCCGTCGGGGTCTGCGGGGCGCTCGACGTGGGCGTTCGCTTGTTCGTCGTACGACTGTTCGCAGGCAGTCGGCGAGTCACTGATGGTGATGACGGGGATGCGTCGTAGCTGTTCGTCGGCTTTCACCGTCTGAAGCAACTCCACTCCTTCACCGTCGCCTTCGAACTCCATCAGGAGCAACTGCGGTGGTGGAACCTCGCCGCTTCGCATCCGGTCGAGAGCCGTCTCTGCGTCGTTGACGACGGTCAGGTCGAACCGTTCGGCCCGGTCGAAGGCTTCGGTGAGCGCTTCGTCACCGCTTGCGGCGAACAACAGGACCTCTACTGTTTCGTCTCCATCTTCGTGTAACATCGGTTGCTGAATGCGTCTCTCCGTTCTGTGTGTCTTCGCTCAGGTTCTGTTCAATAGTGCCTGCACGTCGCGTGCCGTCGACTCCTCGTCGTCGGCGTCGACGCGCGACTCCAGTTCTTTCAGTCGAGTCTCGAGTCGCTGGTAGCGGTCGTCACGTTTGAGCGTCTCGTCGGTCTTCTCCGCGCGGAGGACCGCCCGCTTCGCACTCAACGCGAGGTACTCCTGCACCTCGGTGTCGTAGGCGGTTCGAGCGAGGACGTCGGCGATGACCTCCTTCAGTTCCTCTTTCGTTCCCGGTTTGACGATGTAGGCGTCGAACCCCATCTGGAGGATGTCGAAGTCCGGTTCGACCGCACTGAGCATGATGACCTGAGACGACAGTCGAAGGTCTCGAATCCGGTCGAGTACCTCCTCACCCGACAGGCCGGGCATCCGCCGGTCGAGGAGGACGACGTCTATCTCGTCGGTGAGCTTTCTGAGCGCCTCCTCGCCGTCGTAGGCGCGCTCTATCTGGTACTCCTCTTCCAGCCAACTCGCGTGCATCGTCACCAGCCGTGGGTCGTTGTCGACCACGAGGACGACGGGTCGGGTGTCCTCGCCGAGATGTTGCTCTCCCCAGTCGGCGAGTGCGTCGATGACCGACTGCATATCTCGTCCGTGTCGGGTGAGGTTGTACTCGACGCGGCGTGGCGATTCACTGACCTCGATTCGGTCGATGAGGTCGTTCTCGACGAGGTCGTCGAGACTGTCTGTGAGGACCTTCGCCGAGATGTCGAGACGATTCTTTAGCTCGCTGAAGCGCAGCGGACCGTCTCGAAGAAGTGCCTGGATGATGACCGGGTGCCACTTCTTCGAGATGAGGTTCACTGCCGCGACCATCGTCTCGACGTCGGCGTCGTTCCTGTTGTTCCGCCTCGACACGTGTGATACTCTCCTTATGTTCACAGACAGTCTGTAGTAATATTGTTATAGGCCTGATAAGGTCGTTTCCTGGCCGAATCTCGGCGTGCTCGGCGGCTTATCAGGCACCTAAGCCGGTTACCTGCGCGTAATCTCGTGACTCACCCGCCCGTTAGTTCCTATTGATACGCTGACAAAAGTTGGTAAGGCTGAGTAGTTATGACGGATACACAGTCTCCGGATGGGGGTCAAATCGACCGACGAACGTTCCTCGGTGCGGCAGGTGCGGCGGCCTTGTTGGGTTCCTTCACGGGTCGGGCGAGAGCGACCCCCGACGCTACGACGGCGCTCGGCGACGGCGACGTCGTCGAGTCGTTCGCGGGAATCGCTAACTTCGGCGGCAAACTCGTCGTCGGGCGTGGCGGCTACCGCACGATTCAAGAAGCGTGGGACGACGCCGAGAGCGGCGACGTCGTCTACGTCCACTCGTCGTACGACGCACAAGAGGTGGGCGAGGAGTTTCCAATCGTCCTCGACTACGAGGAGAAAGAGGTCACGCTGACCGGTGGCCACCCCTCCGGGTCGGTCATCGACGCCGGTGACGTCGACGAGAACGTCGTCGAAGTCCTCGGGCGAGGGATGAACGACTATCGCAACAACCCGCTCGTTCAGAACCTCAAACTCGTCGGCGGCAACATCGGTCTCCGGATTCGGGCCGCCCCGTACTCGACGTACAAGGATATCGTCGTCTACCAGACGAAGTCGCACGGAATCTCCGTCGAACCGTACACCGACGAACGCGGCGACTTCAAGGGGACGTTCGGCGTCACCTTCCGCAACGTCGTCGTCTGGGGCTGTGGCGGAACCGGGTTCCGACTCGACACCGACGCGCGACCCCACAGCACCTCCTTTTTCGGGTGTGACTCGCTTCTCAACGGCGGATACGGCGTCCAACTGCGCGGCTACTCGTGCCGATGGGTCGGCGGCACGATTCAGAACAACGGCGACTGCGGTGTCGACGCCCGAAGCGGCTGTGGACAGTTGGTCAGCGGCGTCTACCTCGAAGGGAACGGGACCGCGATGGCTTCTCCCATCGAGATCTACGTCGCGGAGTCGGGACCGGGGTTCACCTGTGACACCTGCTACTTCCAAGGACACTACGCGCGGAACTTCGACAACGGCCTCGACGACGGCGTGTTCGGTATCTTCGTCGACGGCGCGCCGCACGCGTCCATCTCGAACTGCACCTACCGCAACTTCGACGAGTACTTCCTCTTCGTGCGCGATGCGCGAGACGTCGACGTCCACGCACCGTCGCACTGTCCGCTCGACGGGACGACGTTCCTCGGCGAAGACGACTGTGAACGCCTCCGAAGCGACGGCGTCGTCCAGGAGAGTGACCTCCGATACGTCGAGGGCGTCTTCCGCGGCGACATGGGTATCCACGACGGCGAGGGCGGATTCCTCTGGGGGCCGGCCATCTGGAACGGCCGTGAGTGGCTCAGCGTGATGCGGCCGGAAGTCATCGCCTGAGAGTGACCGACGACCCTCTCGTCACCTCGTTCTCTGTCACCAGTTCACACGGACTATACAACGGTTTGACGGCACTATGGGGTTCTTATTGGGCGATTTCGGTGCTTAGGCGGTGTATTATAAAGCACGTAGGGAGACCAGTAAGAAGTACGAGAGCTACGCACCATCATGTACCGAGAACACACCATCGGCATCGTCGTCCCGGCGTACAACGAGGAAGGCTACGTCGGCAACGTCATCGACACGTTCCCCGACTTCGTCGACCGCGCGTACGTCATCGACGACGCGTCGACCGACGACACGTGGACGGAGATTCAGGAACACGCAGCAGCGTACAACGAGACACACACGTCCGGAGCGGTCGGCTTCGACGACGTCGTCGTTCCCATCCAACACGAGGAGAACCGCGGTGTCGGCGGCGGCATCAAGACGGGCTACCTCGCAGCGCTCGACGAGGATATCGACGTCGTCACCGTCATGGGCGGCGACGGACAGATGGACCCGAACGTGCTGACGAAGTTCATCGACCCCATCATCGACGACGTGGCCGACTACACGAAGGGCAACCGCTTCATGCGCACCGAGGACCTCGACGCGATGCCGCAGTTCCGCCTCGTCGGCAACTCTGTCCTCTCTCTCTTGACGAAGATTGCGAGCGGCTACTGGAAGATTGCGGACCCACAGAACGGCTACACCGCCATCTCGAAGGCGGCGCTCCAGCAGGCCCCCATCGAGGACATGTACGAGTACTACGGCTACTGTAACGACCTCCTGGTCAAACTCAACGCCGAGAACCTCCGCGTCGCCGACATCGCTCACTCCGCCGACAGCGTCTACGACGACGAAGACTGGAAGAGCCACATCGAGTACGACGAGTACATCCCGCGCGTCTCGTTCATGCTCCTGCGGAACTTCATCTGGCGGCTGAACCGCAAGTACCTCCTGACGGACTTCAACCCCGTCGCCCTCCTCTACTACTTCGGCGCCGGCGTCTCTGCGGTCTCTCTCGGCGGCATCCTCGCGTCGCTGCGGAACCGCAAGGAATCGTCCGGCAGTTGGACGCTGTCGCTGTTCCTCGGTATCGCGCTTCTCCTCTTTGCGATGGTCTTCGACATGGAGGCGAACAGCGACAAAGAGGTCCTCATCGACGACCAAGCCGTGGCGGGAGATATGACGACGGACAGTGTCGGCGTCGACGCTTCTGCGGAGTCGGGCGTCTCGGACACCGCGACGGCGGACGATGACTGAGTCGGTTTACCGCTGACCACCCTCTCACAATGAGTCACAAGACACCGAACTCGCTGGTGGGGATGCTGAAGAGCGGCCGCCTCGACATCATCGGTGCCGTCCTCGGTCTGGTCGGCGCGCTGTTGATGCTCCCGCTTCAGCTCCTCGCTTCGCAGGTCTACATCCAGACGCTCCCGCTCGTCCTCGGCGTCGCGTCGCTACTGTATCTCCTCGCGTCTCGAACCCAAAGCGAGAGCACGATTGCCACGTTGTCACCGCAAGCTGCGCGGCTCTTACCGTCGGTCTCCGTGGTCTGTATGGCCGCCCTCGTCGGACTGGCGACGTTCCAAGGCAGCCGGACGCTCCTCTACTACGACATCGCGGCGATGACTGGGATGCTCCTCGTCGCACAGGTGTTTTTCACCGACGACAGCGAGTTCTCCCCCGCGCTCATCCTCACACAGGTCGTGTTGCTCGGACTCGTCGTCCGTCTCACGGCCCTCATGACTTCGCCGGGCTACATCGGTATCGACGTGTGGACACACATGTCGAACTGGACGGCCGCCATCTACGAGTCGCAGTCGCTCCAGCCTATCGCCGACCGGAAGTACTTCGCGTCGCCGCTGTTCCACCTCCTCGTCGCCGGGGCGGCACTGCTGTTCGACATCGGCGTCAGAGAGGCGCTGTTCCTCTCGCTGGGCGTCGCCATGCCAATCTCCGTCCTGTTCGTCTACGCGACGACTCGACTCCTCGTGGGCGTCCGCTGGGCCGTCTTCGCGGCGACTGCGTACGCCATGGTCGGTCACGTCGTCGAGTGGGGAATTCACCTCATCCCGACGAGTCTCGGACTCATCTTCTTCCTCGCCATCCTCTACAGCCTCACGCGCGTCCTCCACCTCGACTACAAACTGCGAGACTTCGTCCTCGTGGTGTTCTTCAGCATCGCCGTCATCCTGACGCACCAGATTTCGGCGTTCATCATGCTGGTGTTCACCGGGGCCGGGTTGCTCGCTCAGTTCGTGTTGAGCTTCGGACTGTTCAACCCGCGACTGTCGAACGTCCTCGACTTCAGCCCACAGGACACGGTGAACCTCACCGGACTGCTCGCGTTCGACCTCGGGCTCATCACGTTCATGTGGTCGCTGACGCCGTATCAGGGCGGGACGTTCCTCGCGACTATCTTTAGCTACCTCGAGAACACCGTCAGAGAGGGTGCCGGCTTCCTCGCACTCGCCAACCCGCAGTCGAGCGGCGAGGCGACGGCCAGCGAAGCCGTCCAGCAGGTGCCGACGCTCATGGACACGGTGGTGAAGTATCTCGACGTCTCCGGGTTCCTCCTCTTGCTCCTCTTGACCATCGTCGGGAGCATGTACGTCCTTCGCCGCGAGAACGCCTCGCACGCGACGTTCACGGGCGTCGTCGCCACCATCGCCATGCTGGTGTTCGTCTTCGGCTTCCCGCTGTTCGGCATCCGGACGTTCGTCCCCGGCCGCTGGTTCGCCTTCCTCGCCGCGCCGATGGCGGTCATCGCCGCTCTCGGCGTCGCGTTCCTCGTGAAGAACCTCACTCCGCGGACGGCCGTGGTGATGCTCTTGCTGTTCACCGTGGCCTTCCCCACGATGACGGCACTGGCGAGCCACGGGACGCTCGACTCGCCGCCGTTCGCCGACACGCAGACGCGCTACAGCTACACCGACGGCGAACTCGCTGCGGCGAGTACCATCGCGGACATCTCGCCCGACAACCGAGAGCAGCCGTTGCACACCGACCATCCCTACCAAACTATCTTCGACCGGCGTGAACAACAACCCGTGAAGGCGATGACTGTCGCCAATGGGACGGCGTCGACGGCCAACGAGACCATCGTCTATCGGACCTATCAGCGGGACGGCGCCGCGTACGTCCGCGACAGTGCGGGCTTCGCGTACCAACCGTCGCTCTCGGAACGACAGGTCTGTAGCGGAGCACGCGACGTCACCTACAGTAACGGTGAAGTCACGCTCTGTACGGTCGCGGGGTCCGGTGGTGACGCCTAATGTCACGACGAGAACCCGTCCGTCACGCCGCACATCGACGAGCACTGTTCGACGAGCGATTGGATTTCACTTATCCAGGCCATAACCAAATGACTGACACCCGAACCACTGATACGATGATAGCGGAGGGGACGCTTACGGCGCGGCAGTACACATTCGCTGGCGTCGGGCTGCAGCATCGAGCGACGACCGAAGGAGGTGACCGTCGATGAGCGACAGTGAAGTAGACACTACTGAGACCGCTGAAACCGCTGAGACCGCTGAAACCGCTGAGACCACTGAAACCGCTGAGACCACTGAAACCGCTGACGACGACCGGATGGACGCCCTCCTCATCGGCATCGACGCCGGCTGTCTGCCGGTGTTCGAACGCCTGTACGACGAGGAGGCGATTCCGAACATCCGCGAACTCTGTGAGTCCGGTGCGACCGGCCCGCTAGAGTCGCAGATTCCGCCGTGGACGCCGAGTGCGTGGCCGTCGATGTACACCGGGGCCAACCCCGGCAAACACGGCGTCTACGGGTTCGTCGACTACGACGGCTACGACTGGCGCGTCGTCGGCGGCGACGACGTCAAGGAACACTCCATCTGGTCGCTGCTCGACCAACACGGGAAATCCAGCGTCGTCGTCAACGTCCCGGTGACACACCCGCCAGAAGAGATAGACGGCGCTGTCGTTCCGGGCTTCATCGGTCCCGAGGACCCGCGTTGTCACCCCGAGGGGACTCTCGACGAACTCCGTGAGGAACTCGGCGAGTACCGCGTCTATCCGAAGTACGCTCGCGGCGACGACTCGCTGACAGATAGTCAGAAGATGGACGAGTACGAGACACTCGTCCGGATGCGGGGTCGCGCGTTCCGCTACCTCGCGGACAAACACAAACCCGACTTCGGCTTCGTCCAGTTCCAGAAGACCGACACGGTCTTCCACGAGTTCGAGGGCGACGAAGAGAAAGTCGAACGCGTCTACCGCGCCACCGACGAGGAGATCGGCGAGATCATCGACGAGTTCGACCCGAAACAGGTCTTCATCGCCAGCGACCACGGGATGGGACCGTACGAGAAGTACGAGTTCCGCATCAACGAGTATCTCCGCGACAAGGGATTCGTGAAGACGACGAAGGGCGGCAAGGGGATGCCGTCGTGGAACCCCATCCGTAACCAACTGCGCGAAGGTGAAGACGAGGACACGTGGGAACCGACGACGGCCGAGCGCATCGCCGCAGGCGCGGCCAAGTTCGGTCTCACCGCCGACCGAGTCGGTAACGGCCTCCGAAAGGTCGGTCTCGACTCCATCGTCAAGCAGTACGCACCGGAGAACATCACGCGAACGGCGTCCGAACAGGTCGACTTCCCGAACTCGAAGGCGTACATGCGCGCCCGTACCGAACTCGGCGTCCGCATCAACCTCGAAGGCCGCGAACCGAACGGCGTCGTGAGCGAGGCGGAGTACGACCAGGTTCGCGCGAACCTCATCGAGATGCTCCGCGGCGTCTCGACGCCCGACGGCGACCCGATGTTCGAGAACGTCGCCCCGCGTGAGGAGTTCTTCCACGGTCCCTACGAGGACAAGGCCGTCGACATCGTGCTCGTCCCGAACAACTTCGAGCAGTTCCTCTCGGCGCACGTCCTCGGCGGCTACTTCGCACCGCCGACCGAGACGTGGAACCACAAACTCGCCGGCGTCTTCGCTGCGGCGGGTGAGGGTATCGACGCGACGGCCGACGTCTCGGACTCGCATCTGTTCGACGTCGCGCCGACCATCATGGCCGCGATGGGTATCCCCTACAGCGACCGCATGGACGGCCGCGTCCTCCCCGTCGTCGACGACATCGGGGCGGACACCTACCCCGAGTACGAGGGCACTGACGCCGCCGCACTCGACGACGAAGATGTCGAGGACCGACTCGCCGACCTCGGCTATCTGTAGTTCTCGGTCGCTGTAACCGCCGCGAACGCTTCTCGCCGGTGTCGAACGCGCGACGGTGCCGTCGCTCTAACGCTGCTGTTGTACGCTTCTCGCAGACTGCCCGGTCTACAGTGTTCCTTCGTCTCCTGACTGGCCGGTGTCCGGAATCGTGAAGTGGAACGTCGTTCCCGAATCGCCGTCGGACTCGACCCAGATACGACCGCCGTGGTGGTCGACGATCTTCTCACAGATGGCGAGACCGATGCCGCTCCCGCTCTGACCGCCCTCTCCAGAGAATATCTCGAAGATGCTGTCTTGGCGGTGCTTGGGGATGCCGATGCCGTCGTCCGAGACGGTGAACGTCCACTCGTCGCCCTCGCGAGCGGCCGAGATGGTGATGCGCGGACGCCCATCGTCGGTGTACTTGATGGCGTTGGCGACGAGATTCTGAAAGAGTTGGGTGAGTTGTCCCGGGTCGCCGTGGACGGTCGGGAGTTCTCCGGCCTCGACGACGGCACCGCTCTCCTCGATGGCGATGCGCAGGTTCGACTGCGCGGTGTCGAGGACGTCGCCGACGTCGATGCGCTCGAAGTCGCGCGTCTGTCGGCCGACGCGCGAGTAGGCCAAGAGCCCGTTTATCATCTCGCGCATCCGCTCTGACCCTTCGACGGCGAAGTCGATGAACTCCTGTGCGTCCCCGTCGAGTTGGTCGCCGTAGCGACGTTCGAGGAGTTCGAGATAACTCGACACCATCCGCAGTGGCTCTTTCATGTCGTGGGAAGCCACGTAGGCGAACTGTTCGAGTTCCGTGTTCGACTCTTCGAGTTCTTCGACGGCCTCGTCGAGTTGCTGCTCCGCCTCCCGTCGCTCGGTGATGTCGCGGCCGACGCCACAGATGTACTGCTCGCCGCCGCAGTCGACGAGCGACGCCGTGAGTTCGTACGGGATGACCGACCCGTCGCGCGTCACGAGGTCTGCGGTGAACCGGATATCCGTGTCGTCTCGCATCTCGGTGACTTTCTCCCGAACGTCGAGACCGTCTTGGAAGAACTCACTTGGCGTACTCGACCGTATCTCGCTGTCGGTGTATCCGGTGACTGCGTTCAGGCGGTCGTTCCAGCGCAGCAGGTTCCCGTCGAGGTCGGCGAGGAAGAGCACGTCGGGTAACCCTCTGACGACGGCGTTGGCGAACGTTCTGTTGCCGACGCCCTCGGCGAACGATGAGGTTCCGACGTTGTGTGTCGAGACGCCGCCGTCGCCGAGTGAGATACGGCTGTCATCTCGAGTAGTGGCTGGGGACGTGGCGTCCGACACGAGCGCGTCGACGATGTCCGTGAGTTGGTCGACGGCCGCTGGCGGGACGGCCTCGTCGTACACTCCGGCTGGGAGGGTGGTCGCCGACTCCGTCTCGACGACGATGGGAAGGGAAGAGGGATCGGTGTCGACTTTCGACAGGAAGGTGGTGATGTCACTGACGGTGTCGCTCACGACGAGCGCGTCGAACGGGGCGACTGCGAGTCGGTTGAGTGCGTCGTCGGGCGTCTTGACGACACACACGCTGACGTCGGCCGTCGACACGAGTTTCTCGATCGTCTCACAGTTGTCCCCGACGTAGAGGAGTTCTAGAGTCACGGTGGCCCTATCCTCCCTATTGTCACTCGGTTGTCTGGACGGCTCTTCGATTTTGACCGTCCATTAGTTGGTTGTTTCGTCCCTGGCCCTTCCATAGTTCTTTTACGTGAATCCGGCAAGAAATATGTTACTCAATGTGATGTTGTGACATGCGAGATTCTCTGTGGCCGCTGACATTCTGTAAGCGGTCGTCAAACCGCTGAAATCGGTAGTTACCGACCGGTAAGGTCGATGGCTCACGTATCTGTTATATTAAGTATATATCCCACCGTGGTGTAGCGGGGTGGTAGAACCGACCGTGATGGAAACCGGACCTACTGCCCTCCTCGATGTGACGTCGACCGGACGAGGAGACGGTATTCAATGAGTGTCGACGAACGGACAGAACAGATGACAGATGACTGGCCACGCTACACCGTCAAGTACGCTTTTGGCTGTCAAGTTCCAGGTATCGACGCCGTATTCGACGCCGACGAGGTGGTCTTGTTCGACCCGACCCGGACTGGAAGCTCTCACTGGATCTCTGCGAAGAAGGGGGCGTACGTCCCACTCGAAGAGACGCGTTGACCGTCACTTCGACTCGCATCCGATGGCCTTCGCCGTCACCCCACCGTCACCGTGTATCGTCACGTGATAGCCTTCGAACGCGAACGCGACGTGACCGCTCGTCCGGTCTGTCTCGATAGTCGTCGGGGCGAACAGTCTGTCGAGCGCACCCGGGTCGATGGTACTGTGGAGCGGTTCGAGTTCTACCGGGTGGACGTCCTCGACGTCGGCGATGAGCGAGACCACGACACTGCTCGGCGGCCGTTCGGCGCTCCAGTCGACCTGTGACGTGTACGTCGGCGAGTCGTAGTCGGCGTCGTGCGTGGTATCTTCCATCTCTAGTTACCTCGGATATTCTATTTCTGAAGACTGATTCGTCTACATACATAAATAATGACCGCTCCACGCAACAGCCTGTGGTCGTCTCGTCCGTCGGTTACTGGTGCTGCGATGCTGTTACTGCGGTTGCCGGACGGCGGTGAGCCAGAAGTCGTTGATGTCTTCGACTACCGTGAGGATGTCCGGGAAGTGACCGGGTTTCGTGACGTACGCGTTCGCACCGAGTGTGTACGCGTCGTCGACATCTTGTTCGGCCGTCGAGTCGCTGAAGACGACGACGGGGATGTGGCTGAGCGTGGCCGTCTCTTTGAGTTCCTTGAGAACGGACTTCCCGTTCTTTCGCGGTAGGCCGAGATCGAGGAGGACGAGATTCGGCTTCGGTGCTGAGGCGTGGTTACCGCGTTGGTAGAGGAAGTCGAGTGCGTCGACACCGTCTTGGGTGACGTGCAGACTCGTCATCTCGTTGACTTCTGCGAACGCTTCTTCGACGAGGCGGCTCGTCGCCAGGTCGTCTTCGACGAGCAGCACTTCCGGCTGTTCTCGGGTCGACTGGGAAGGTGTGGTTGTTGACATCGGTCTCTCTACAGCGTGTTCTCCAGCAACGAGGTGCGAACCGTGTCGAACTTCCGCCCCGTCTCGGTGACGGTTGTCAGATTCGCGTCGGTGTCGTAGCTGATCAGTCCTTCGTCGGCAAGTTTCGGTAGATGGCGGTGGTGGAGGTCGATGGCGACCTGCTGTTGGGCGTCGGTCGACGTCGACGATTCGCCGGCCTCTGCTGTCGCGACGGCCGCGGCGAGTTTCGAGAGCGGAACAGTTGCGTCCGTCTCGACGAGATACTGCAGCGTGTGCCGTCGTCGGTCGGCCGAGAGCACGTCGAACATCGTGTCGAGGGCGTCCGCGGAGATGTCGTCTCGGGTGAGGTCGGATGCGTCGTCCCCGTGCCCGGTCTGGAACGCACTATTCATTCTGTCCAAACAGACACTGGGAACTACTAAAAGAAAAATGCCCAAACGATTTGGGTCGGCTCACTCGGTGAGGAGAATCGAGAGTAGTTTTCGCTGTGCCGTCCGGAGATGTTCGTGGAACGTCGCCGGAGAGATTCCCAGCGACTCGGCGACTTCTTCACCCGTACTCGCTCGCGGCCAGTCGAAGAACCCGGCGTAGAACGCGGTCTGGAGCGCACTCCACTGTCGCTCGGTCAGACTCTCGCGGAACGTCGCCCACAACTCCTGTCGTGACTCTAGTTCTCGTTCGGTCTCGCGCTGCGCGAGGAGGTCGACGTGCTCGTACGTCGCGTCGAGCGACTCGACGATGGTGTGGATGTCCGTGTTGTACGGGAACTCCACCGTCACCATGTGGACACCGTTCTCGACGACCATCCGTTGCACTTTCCCCCCGAGTTTGCCGAAGATACGGACGATGAGGTCGTGGGTGAAGATGAACTCGAAGAGCGCCTCGTCGTCGTGTTCACCGACGAGACGGACGTGCTCGACGTGGTCCGAGGCGGTCGCCATCGCGAGGATTCCGTCGGTGTCCTCACACTGCGTCGAGAAGTATTCGAGGTACGACCCGCCCGGTTCGGAGACCATGCCCTCGAAGGTGAACGTACAGCCCAGTCGCTTCGAGACGTCTCCGAGGAAGGGGTCGGAGTCCTCGATGTGGAAGTCGAGTTCGTTCAAGCGGTCTGTCAACAGTGCCCGCTTGCTCTCGGCGGCGTTGATGGCGTGACCGATGGTCTCGCCCAGTTCGGTCAACACCGCCTGTTCGTCGGCGTCGAAGGCGTAGGACTCACTCGCGTAGATGTTCAACGCACCGTAGGTCGTCTCCCCGTACACCAAGGGGACCGCGATAGAGGACCGATAGCCGCGTTCGAGTGCCGCCTCGCGCCACGGTTCGAACCGTGGGTCGGCCTCGATGTCCTGGACCACCTGTGGCTCGCGGGTCGCGAGCGCCTTTCCTGACGGTCCCTCGCCGGTCGTCCCGCCGCCGACCGTTATCTTGACGCTGTCGAGGTACTCCTCGACGTTCCCCGCCGACGCACGCGGTGTCACCTCTCGACTCGTCGCTTGGTCGTTTCCGATCCACGCGGAGACGTAGCGGTCTGCGACGACGAGACGGTCACACACCGTCCGCTCGATCTCCTCGCGACTCGACGCCTTCACCAGCGCCTGGTCGATATCACGGATGACGGCGTTGAGTCGGTCGAGTTTCTCCAGTTGGTCGCGCTGACGCTCGACTTCTTTCTCGCGTCGGCGACGGTCCGTGACGTCGCGGATAACGAGTTGGACAGCAGGTTTCTGTTCGTAGGTGATGGGTGCAGCCCCCACCTCGATGTAGCGGACGTCGCCGTTGGTGAGGAACCGTCCCTCCATGAACCCCGCTTGCTCTTGGGCGGTGTCGACGCCGGCGACCATCGTCTCCAGCGAGTCGCGGTCCTCGTCGTGAATGTACTCGAACAGCGACTGGCCGTAGACCTCGTCGGGCGTGTCGACGTGGAACAGTTCGGCACCACGACTGTTCAGGTAGGCGATCTCTCCCTCTTTGCTCACCGTCGCGATGGTCTCGGGTGCGACTTCCAAGAGCCGTCGATACTGCTCGCGTTGTTCGCGGAGTTGCACCGAGAGGTTACGGGAACCGAGCAGGTTCGTCAGTCGTCCCTCTAACTCCGCTTTCTTGATGGGCGTCGTGATGAGTTCGTCGACGCGGTCACGGACGACGCCGTCCATCTGTTCCCAGACGTTCGAGCCGTACCGTTCGAGTTGTCGCTCGGGGATTACGAGGAGATACGGCAGCAAGACGGGACGCTCCTTTCGCTTGCGCTGCATCAACTCGTCGTCGTAGTGCTCCATGGCCGCCCGGTCCATGAGACAGAGGTCGAACTCTTGGTCGAGGTCGGCGGGCCGGCGTCCTTCGACGACGTCGTACTCCGTTGCTAACCACTCTGCGAGGAGTCGCCGGTTTTCGGCCTGTTCGATGAACAGGAGGATGCGACTCATCCACCCTCCGATGCGTTCGGCTGTGACGGTTCCCACCGCCACGCCGTCTCCCGCTCCGAACGGGAGGTGCCCACACGCGCGTCACCATCGCTTCCGCTTTCGACCGCGTCCTGTGCCCGGATGTCGGTCATGGTGTTACTCGGAGTTCCAGCCGTCGCGCCGTGACTCTGGCGTGTGTGTGTGTGGAGTTCCGAACGGTGACCGACGGTTCAGTCCGCCTTGTCGCTCGCTGCCCTGACGCTGTGCAGTGCCTCGGTCTTCGAGGTCGACCCACGTCGGGTTCCCACTGAGAATCCCCGTCAGTCCGAGAAGTGGTTCGCCAATCTGCAACCCGTACTCGGTGATACGGAACTCGCGGACGTGTCGCTCGAAGTCGCTCGTGCGCTTCTTCAACACGCCGATGACCTTCCGCATCTCCGACTCCATCTCGATGTGTTGGATGAAGACGATGTTGTCCGAGAGATAGCTGAGTCCCTCCTGTGTGAGTTGGAACTCGCCGACGATGGTCTGCATCTCGTTCATCAGGATGACCGTCACACCCATGTTCTTGAGATAGCGACACAGCGAGTGCAGTTCGTTGATGATGTCTTCGTCTTGGTCGCGGAGGGCGAGTCGGTACCCCTCGACGCCGTCTATCATCACGATACGAGTGTCGTTCTCCTCGACTTCCTCGCGGACGCGGTGGGCGAACTCCGTCGCCGAGAGTTGGAGCGCTTCGACTTCCTGGATGGACAACGTCCCCTTCTCCGACATCTCGCTGACGGGCATGTTGATCGACTCACACCGGTGGACGAGCGTGTTCTTCGCCTCCTCGAACGAGTAGACGACGGAACGCTCGCCACGGCCGGCAGCCTCCTTCATGAACTGGACACCGGTCGTCGTCTTTCCGACGCCGGGTGACCCGGAGATGATGGTGACCGTCCCGCGTTCGAGACCACCGTTGAGGAGTTTGTCGAGTTCGGGAACCCCAGAAGAGACGGACTCGTTGGCGAACTCCTTGTCGTGCATCTCGGGGAGGAGTTTGGGATAGACGGTGATACCGCCCTCGCTGATTCGGAGCGAATGTCTCCCGTCTTTGATGCTCGACCCGCGGAACTTCGGTACGGAGATAATTCGGCCCTGTTCGGCGCGTTGCAGGTGGACGATACCGTCGCTCATGAACTGGAGGTCGTCGTCCGGGGCCGACGGCGTGTCTTGGGAGGTGAACAACACCGTCGCACCCTGCTCTTTCAGGAACTGCATGAACGACAGCACTTCTTTCCGGAACTGATACTCGTCGGGTGACAGATACCGAAGCTGTGTGATCGGGTCGACGAAGATTCGGTCCGGGTCGACGTCCTGCACCTGCTCGGAGATACGGCTCGTGAGCGACTCGTCTTCGACTTCGTCGGGTGCGAAGATGTCGTACGAGAGGTTCTCGACGAAGAACTCCGAATCCGGACTCAAATCGAGGAAGTCGACGTCGGACACGTCGATTCCGAGCGACTTGGCGTTCTGCTCGATCTCTTCGGTTGGCTCTTCGAGGTTGACGTACAGCGCGTTCTCACCGTTCTCGATGCCGGCGGTGAGAAAGTGCATCCCAAGGATACTCTTCCCTGCACCTGGCTCACCACGGATCATATAGGTCCGATTGGGCACCAGACCGCTGTCGAGCACCTCGTCGAGGCCTGCAACGCCGGTTGAGACTCGGTTCTGTTCCCGACTCATTGGGTTGA
Organism: Halogranum rubrum; assembly: GCF_900114455.1. Classification (GTDB taxonomy): domain Archaea; phylum Halobacteriota; class Halobacteria; order Halobacteriales; family Haloferacaceae; genus Halogranum; species Halogranum rubrum. The sequence goes on from NZ_FOTC01000008.1 coordinate 54,221, forward strand.
TAAAGAATACGGTCCGTTATGTAGTTTATGTCCGCCACCGACGACGACCAAACTGCGAGTCGTCGCCGTAATTCCGACCTCTTCCTCTCTGATTTCTTACTACTAGCCAAAGTATTAAGGCTCGAAACGGCTGGGAGGAGGTGAAACGGTCACAACTCTTAACGTGTCACCTACGTAAGGGTGTATTCGCCATGCCGGAATGCCAGAACTGTGGGTCCTTCGTGACCGAAAACTACGTCCGTGTGTTCGCACCGAACGGTGCCGAACACCCACGCGTCTGCCCGCACTGTGAAGACAAACTGCGAGACGGTGCCGAAATCAGAGAAGCACGAAGTCGACGACACTGACCGCCGCCGTCTTGGCGGCGTACTCGTCGTTCGACGACTCTCGCTTCTTCTCTCTTGAATCTGCCAGTACAGCTATAGGTGTCTCTCTCGAACGTGGTCGTGCGGTTTGCATACACTGTGCAGACCGTAGCATTCCGGCACGTTGGTCGTCCACGCGACCACAGGGACGTCCCACGCGGACGTCTTTTGCTGGCACTGCTCGGAGCGGTCTGGCGGAATCGTGTTATAGGATGGGCACCTCACCACGCGTAGGTATGTCACTTTCGACCAGCGTCCTCTACGTCGCAGCAGACCGTTCGACGGCCACCGTCGACGTCCTCGCCGCAGAGTATCCGGCGCTGTCGGTCGAGGTCGCTACGTCTCTCGAAGCCACACGGGACCGACTCGACGACGGTGACTTCGACTGCGTCGTCGTCGACGACACGCTGGCAGGACCGAGCGACGCCGAGGCTCTCGCGACACTCACGGACCACCCGACCATCTTCTACACGCGAGACGACTCGGCGGAGACTGTCCGAACGGTCCAGCGAGCGGGGGTCGACGTCGTGTTTCGCTCCGAGACGGGCGGGCCACACCGACTCGCCGCACGTCTCTCTTCGCTCGTCGCGTGTCACGAGACGTCCGACGACGAGACACCGCATCTCTCCTCCGAGTCGATACTCGAAGCCGTCAACGACGGCGTCTACGTGTTGGACGGCGACGGTGTCTTCGTCGCCGTCAACGCTTCGTACGAGAAGCTGACTGGGTTCGACAGGGAGGAACTCCTCGGAGCACACGCGTCGACGGTGACAGGCGAGACTATCAACGCAGAAGCCGAGCGTCTGCAAGCCTCGCTCGAACAGGGCGACGAGGTGTCGATGTACCGGACCGACCTCCCCAGAGCCGACGGGACGACGGTGCCTATCGAGGCACATCTCTCCTTGTTCCCCCTCGGAAACGGTGAGCACGGCCGTATCGGGGTCGTCCGCGACGTGAGCGAGCGAGAGCAGTTGAAGTCGGAACTCGACCAGTTCACCGACCGCGTGACGGACCTCCTCATCTCGCTCGACACCGACTGGCGCTACACCTACATCGACGGGGAGGCCGAGCGGTTCCTCGACGGGAGCGTCGAGGACCACCTCGGCGACGTCCTATGGGAGCGGTACGAAGACCTGGTGAGTACCGTCACGGAGGAGCGCTACCGGGAGGCGATGGAGACCCAGAAACCGGTCTCCTTCGAGACACAGTCGAGTCTCGGCGACGAGTGGTTCCGCGTCAACGCGTACCCCTCCGAGACCGGACTCTCTATCTACTTTCAGGACATCTCCGACCGGAAACTCCGCGAACAGGAACTGAACACGCGCATTCGTCAACAGACGGTCACCGCGGAACTGAGCACACGAGCGCTCGAAGACGTCGACCTCGACGCACTGTTTCAGGAGGCCGTCGAGCGTGTCGCAGCGACGCTCGATGCGGACTACTGCAAGGTGCTCGACTTGCTCCCCGACGGCGAGGCGCTGAGCCTACGCGCCGGCGTCGGGTGGCGCGACGGCCTCGTTGGTGACGCGACTGTCGCCACTGACCACGGTTCGCAGGCCGGGTACACTCTCTTGTCGACGGAGCCAGTCGTCGTCGACGATTTGCAGACGGAGTCTCGCTTCTCCGGCCCGGAACTCCTGACCTCCCACGACGTCACGAGCGGCATCAGCACCATCATCGGTCCCCTCTCGAACCCGTGGGGCGTCTTGGGTGTCCACACCACCGCTCGACGGACCTTCTCCGACTCCGACGTCACGTTCTTCCAGAACGTCGCGAACATTCTCGCGACGGCTATCGACCGGACACATCGCCAACACGAACTGCGACGGTACGAGTCGATGTTCCAGACGGTGAAAGACGGCGTGTACGCACTCGACGCCGACGGCAACTTCCTCGCCGTCAACGACGCGTACGCCGACATCACCGGATTCTCGCGTGACGAACTCGTCGGCGCACACGGGTCGATTGTCTCGGAACGTGTCCACGAGATGGCGAACCAACAGCAGGCCTCGCTCGGCGACGACGGTGTCGCGACGGTTCGAAGCACGCTGGAGACGGCCGACGGCCGACGGGTTCCAATCGAAGTCCGGTTCGCTCCGTTCGAACTCGAAGACGGTTCTGCGGGCCGCGTCGGCGTCGTCCGCGACATCTCCGAGCGTGAGCGACTGCGGACGGAACTCGACGAGGTGCTCGAACGCGTCACGGACGCCTTCTTCGGACTCGACACCGACTGGAACATCACCTTCATCAACGAGCGAGCGAAGGAACTGCTCGCCCGGACGGGCGACGAACTCGCCGGGACCTCGATTTGGCAGCAGTTCCCCGACGCCGTCGGGACGACGTTCGAGACGGAGTACGAACGCGCCATGGAGACCCAGCAGTCGGTGAGTTTCGAGGAGTACTTCCCGCCGCTGGGGGCGTGGTTCCGGGTCCACGCGTACCCCTCCGAGACGGGACTGTCGGTGTACTTCCGCGACATCACCGAGCGCAAGGTACGCGAGGAGCGCCTCGCCTCGCTCAACCGCGCGATGCAGACGCTCTTGGACACGACGACCCAGGAGGAAGTCGTCGATATCGGCGTCGAGACGGCGTCCGAGACGCTCGGCGTCTCGGTTCCGGTACTTCTCTTGTACGACGAGTCGTCGGGACATCTCGTCTCGGCCGAACAGACGGCCGACGAGGCAGCGAGCGTCGACGAGATACTCGTCGTCGGCGACGACTCCATCGCGTGGCAGGTGTTCGTCGAGAACGAACCCCGCGCGTACGACTCTCTCTCGGCAGAACTCGGCCACGAGACGGCAGTCGAGAGCGTCGTCCTCGTCCCGATGGGTCGTCACGGCGTCCTGCTGGTCGCCGACCCCGAACCGGACGCGTTCTCGGAGAGCGACCTCTCGCTCGTCGACATCGTCAGTGCCAGTATCCAGTCGGCGCTGGACCGCGCCGACCGCGAAGAGACGCTTCGAGAGCGAAGCGACACCCTCGAAACACAAAACGAGTCGCTCGACCGACTCCGCCGTATCAACGGCGTCATTCGACAGATCACCGGGACGCTCACACAGGCGTCGACGCGCGAGGAGATCGAGACGGCGGTCTGTAACCGACTCGCCTCGGCAGATCCGTACCGTTTCGCGTGGATTGGAACCAGAGACGCCGTCAACGGTGATCTGCGACCACGCGTCTCTGCCGGCGGCGACCAAGGGTTCCTCTCGCTGGTGAGTGAAGCACCCCCCGAAGGCGGCGAAGACACGCGCCCGGCGCATCTTGCGGCGACGACACTCGAACCACAGGTGCAGAACACGCTCCACGGTGACCCGCCGTTCGAACCGTGGCGCGAGGCTGCCCTCAAACGCGGTTTCCGGTCGAGTATCGCCGTCCCCATCGTGCACCGAGAGACGCTCTACGGTGTGCTGTGTCTCTACGCGAGCGAACCGAACGTGTTCAACCGCATGGAACAGACGGTGCTCGCCGAACTCGGCGAAATCATCGGCCACGCACTGAACGCGCTCGAACGGAAGCGGGCGCTCGTCAGCGAGCAGTCGGTCGAACTCGACTTCGCGGTCGATGGCCCACTCGACCAACCGCTCCGATTTATCGCCGACCTGGACGCGACCTTCGAGTACCAGAGCCTCGTCCAGCGAAGTGACGGCTTTCTCCACCTCTTTTTCGTCGTCCGCGGCGTCGAACCCGAGGCGGTGCTCGACGCCGGTGAGACGGCCGTCGACGTCGACGACATCACGCTCATCGCCGACCGAGACGACGAACTGCTCTTCGAGTGTACCGTCGCGGATACGACGCTGTTCGCGAGTCTACTCGACCGTGGCGCGATACCACAGGCTGTCTCACTGGAAGGACCGACGGGGAACCTCGTCATCCGCGTCCCACAGAACGTCGAACCGCGGTCGATGGTCGAACTCCTCGAACGGAACTTCACGGAGGCGACGCTGACCGCTCGCCGTGAACACGACGACCCTGTCTGGACCAAACAGGAGTTCCAGTCGGCGTTCGAAGACAACCTCACCGACCGGCAAGAGGAGGTGCTTCGGACGGCCTACTTCGCCGGATTCTTCGAGTGGCCACGAGAGAGTTCGGGTGAGGACGTCGCCGACATTCTCGGCGTCTCCCAACCGACGGTCCATCGCCACGTCCGAGCGGGAGAACGCAAGCTGTTCTCCCTTCTCTTCGATAGCTGAGTGGGTGTATGGGGCCGATTTATACTCTTACCCCCTGTGTTGCTTTGACAGGTGCCTGTATAACGTCAACCCCTATTGAGGTAGAGAGACGAAATATGGTACCATGGAGACACCGACCCCGACGCACGGGACGGCACCGTCACGCTCACTGGCGACGGGCACCCTCTCGTCTCACGGTGGACTGCGTGCTCCACGGTACTACCACATCGCGGGTCGGCCGACCCCACTACGACCGACGCACCGATGTGGCTTCGACCAGCAGACGAGTGACCCGGCGAAAAGAAGCGACTCTGTCGACACACCACATGAGTAAACACGAGACAACAGCGGCGGACGCAGCGCACTACTCGAAGGAGTTCGGTTCCGATATGTGTGCGAGTTGCGGTCGTCGTATCGACACGACCCAGTGGCGACCCGCTTCGACCGGTCGAGACGACACCGGTCGGTACCAGATGTACGTCTTCTGTAACGAAGACTGCCGCGGCAACTGGGCGGATAGCTAACGACACCCGAACATCGATTTCTGCCAGTGAGTCCGACAGCGTGCCGACTCCGTCTCTCACATGGCGTTACTCCACTCTTCTACGTCGACGTGCCGTGCTCTCACTTGGGCGAGATTCGACTACTCATGCAGATGCTCGCCTCTGTCGAGTCTCGACGATGTCAAACGTGAAAGTATAAAATATTTAGATATTACCTAAAACTGTCAATTCAGGACATCCGTTGGTCGATATCCTCGACGGGACGTGTTCGGCGACATCGTCTCTCCGCTCACATCGACTCGCTTCCTCCTGTCTAACTATCGGATACATGTATTAGGAGCACTTTCACTGCCTATCTGACGTTTGTCCTTGGACTATCTGTGCACATCCGTCCTCTGCAGCGTCGATTTTCTATATATGACTATATTGGGGAAAAAATACAGATAACGGGCGTATCCACGTCAGATAGCTTCTCTATTTTTGTCTCTCTGCTCTATGTGTACGCATTTGCCTCGTTGTCGCTTGCAACCCACCAGATACGACTACGAACGATGCGAGTTATCTCAACTATTCACTACATCTGCTTACAGATATACATTCTGTCACAAATAGTGGCGAGTAACAGTCGTCTCGGGAGAGACAGAGAAGAGAGCGATGCCGGAGGGAGGGCCGGCCGAAAGGCGTCAGACGGGAACCGAAGTGGCGTCGAGCGTGCCACCGTCAGCCATCACGGCGGGGACGATGTGCCACGTCGTCGCGCCGGTGTAGGACCACCGTTCTATCTCTAGTTCGGTTACGGAGTCGCGCAGTTTGAACATCAGCGCGCCGATCTGCTTGGGCGTCATGCCGACGTCGTCGGCGATGAACTTGCTCTTGAAGTAGAACTCGCCGTCGCGTGCTTTCTCTAAGAGGAACGCTTTGAGCTGTTCTTCGTTCGGGGCGTGTGCGGAGTCAGGGACACTCATCTCTTCTACCTCTGACAGTCGTAACGCTCGCTGTCTGCTTATAGCGAAACGATGCTATAGGGTGGTTCGAGTAGTTTCGCATTGACACTCTCGGCGGGACGCGTTCTCGTAGCACGAAGATGCTTCTCGACGGCGACACTGGCTTTATTTCTTTCACGAACTGCTGTGTATATCTGGTGCGTGTCGTCCTCGCGTCGACGACACTCCCCACCACGAGACGGTGCGCGTAAAACGTCCATCTAGTCGTTACCGACACACAACAGGTCGTTCCCGTCTCTACAACGAACGCTTGCTCCGTTCGAAACAGTTCTGACAGAGAGTCGTCTCTGACAGTCTCTCTATCGAGAACGGTGCGGTCCCTCGTTTTTCGTGGGCCTCTCGGTGGCACTTTCTCGACTCTCGATAGTTTTCACGACGACGCCGACAACGTTCCGTTCTCTCTATCTCTCGTCTCGACACGTCTCCCTATCGACACGGCGGATAGTCTCCACGACGAACACGACGCGGTGAAAGGTACAGTTCGTCGACAACTCTCTGTCGCGAACTTCCATACACGGACAGCTGTGACGAACCGAACGACTCGTACCCGTCTCTGACGGTCGCTGACAGCTCTCCCGACTGTCTGTCGCTCCGTCAGACGAGTTTTTGCACGCGGGCGACCTTCTCCCTGTAACGAGAAGCATGGGCCCTCTTATGGTGACGAGTACAGGCCGTCACTCGTCGGACCGCATGACGGCGTGTGGCCGAATGGGCGACGGCTACACGAGTTACTATAGCGCCGCTTCCGACCCGTATGAAACCCGTCCCCGCGCTCGTCACGCTGTGGGTAGTCCTCTCTGCCCTCGCGACGGCGATAGCCGTCCCAGTCGCCGCACAGTCAGATACCGTTCAGGTCATCGGTGAACCCGACCTCCAGGTGTTCAGTCCGACCTACCGCTTCACGCCCGGTCAAGAGGTGCAGTTCGACCTCTACGTCACGAACGAGGGCGACGTCCGCAAGGGCGGCCCGGCAGAGTACGTCGAACGCGTCACCACTGCTCGCGCGGCCACGCTTCGTGTCCGCCCGGGCGACGTCCCCGTCGAAGTGACGAGTGGGCGCGTCCCCGTCGGCGACGTGACGACGGGAACCGCGGGCCCGTTCGGCGTCTCGCTCATCGTCGCCGACGACGCTCCGCCGGGTCGCTACCGTCTCCCCGTCGACGTGGAGTACATCTACACGCGCATCGTCACCGTCGACGAGGACGACGCCGACCCCTCGCCCCGCTATCTCGACATCGAAGTCGACGAGCGACAGTATCTGGAGTTCGTCGTCGAAGACACCGCTCGCTTCGACGTCGTCGGCGCCCAGACGGACGTGCTCGTCGGCGACCGCGGGACGTTCGACCTGACGCTCCGCAACGTCGGGACGGAACCCGCGAGCGACGTCCAACTGCTACTCACGTCGACGAGCGACGAACTCCGGTTCGGCGCGGGCGAGGCGACGGCCAGCGGATTCGTCACCAGCCTCGAAGCGGGCGAGACCGCCTCGCTCCGCTACACGGTCAGTCTCTCACCCAACGTCACCGAACGCGACTACCCCGTGAACGTCGCCGTCACCTACACCGACGTCGACGGCATCCGCCGCGAGGGACTACCACTCTCGGCCAGTGTCCGCCCGAACCCCGAACAGGCGTTCTCACTCGGCGACGTCGACACGACGCTCACCGTCGGCCAGGAGGGAACCGTCTCCGGCACCGTCTCCAACGACGGTCCGGCGACGGTCTACACACCCGTCGTTCGCCTCGCCGTCGGCAGTCAGTATCTCGACGTTCCCGAGTCGGAGTTCGCCCTCCCTGACCTCGAACCGGGCGAATCGGCCCCGTTCACCTTCGACGTCGACGTGAGCGACGCCGCGAGCGCCGGGTCCCGTGAGTTCACGTTCGACGTCCGCTATCAGACCGCCCGCGGCGACGTACGCACGAGCGACCCGCTACCTGCCCGCGTCGAAATCGGCCCCGAACGCCCGGTGTTCCTCGTCGAACCGCTCTCAGAACCCATCGCTGCTGGCGAGAGCGACACGCTCGTCTTCCGTGTCACCAACAACGACGACGAACGCCTGACCGCTATCACGGCGAAGGCGTTCTTCGACGACCCACTCGACAGCGACGACGACGAAGCCTTCGTTCCCGCACTGGACCCCGGGGAGTCGACGAACGTCACCTTCAGCGTGAGCGTGGCGGGCGGGGTGGCGTCGAAGGCCTACCCCGTCTCCGTCGACTTCGAGTACGACACACCCGACGGTGATACGGAGGTTTCGGAAGCCTACCGCGTCCCCGTCGAGGTGACCGAACGCGAGGGCGGCGGATTCGTCTCGACGACGTCGCTGCTCGGTGTCGGTCTCGTCGCCGCCGTCGTCGTCGCGGGGGCGTGGGTCTGGCGGCGACGCTGATGCGCGCCGTCCTCCAACGAGCCATCGACCGGGCCGACGCGTGGATCGTCGACCGACCGGGCCGCGTCGTCGCCCTCTTCCTCGTTCTCACGCTCGTCTTCGGCGTCGGCCTGACGAACGTCTCGACCGACAGCGGCACCGAGTCGTTCTCCGAGGACATCCCCGAACAGCAGGCGCTCGACGCCGTCACCGAGCAGTTCGAAGACCCCTTCGACCCCGACCCGCAGACGACCCAACTCATCCAGTCCGGCGAGAACGTCGTCTCGAAACCGGGTCTGCTCCGCATGGCCGAGGCGCAGTATCGACTCGCCGAACGCGAGGACTTGCGAGTCGTCGAGACGAACAGCGCCGCCTCGATGGTCGCGATGCAGTTGGACCCCTCGGCGACGACGCTCGAAGCCCAACGTGACGTGCTCGAACGAACGCCCTCGGGCGCTATCCGGCAGGCAGTCCGAGAGACGGCCGCCGAGAACCCCGCGTTCGTTCGTCTGCTGAGTACGGACTTCAACCAACGGAGCGCGAGAGCGTCGGCCACCGTCGCCATCGTCGAACACGACATCCCCGGCGACCCCGCCGAGGAAGGCCAAACGGGCGAACTCACCCGCATCCAACGGACGAGCGAACGCGTCGTCGCACCGCTCGGCGGCGACATCCGCGTGTTCGGTGCGGGCATCATCAACGACGAGTTCTCGACGGTCATCGGCGACTCACTGCTCGTCGTGATTCCGGCCGCCGTCGTCCTCCTCGTCGGGTTCCTGATTATTGCCTACCGTGACTTCGTGGACCTCCTGCTGGGGATGGTCGCACTCGGCACGACCATCGTCTGGACGCTCGGGTTCATGGGTCTCGTCGGCATCCCCTTCAGTCAGATTCTCATCGCGGTCCCGCCGCTTCTTCTGGCGGTCGGCATCGACTTCGGTATCCACGCCATCAACCGCTTCCGCGAGGAGAAGGCGGCGGGAGTCGACCGCGAGACGGCGATGCGTCGGACCACCGACCAACTACTCGTCGCCTTCTTCCTCGTCACAGCCACCAGCGTCGTCGGGTTCGCCTCCAACCTCGCGAGCGGTCTCCTCCCGATTCGGGAGTTCGGTGTCGTCGCGTCCGTCGGCATCGTCTTCGCCTTCCTCGTCTTCGGCGTCTACCTCCCCGCACTGAAGATGTACACCGACGACCTCAGAGACCGATATCCGCAGATTCCGACGTTCAGTCAAGCCCCCCTCGCCTCCGCGGAGTCTCGCGTCGGCAGCGTCCTCCAAGTCGGTGTCGTCGTCGCCGAACGCGCGCCACTCGTCCTCGTCGCCGTCGCACTCGTCGTGTCTACGGGTGCGGGCGTCTACGCCACCGGTGTCGACACCGCGTTCACCCAAGAGCAGTTCCTGCCGCCCGAGGAGACACCCGCGTACCTCGACTCGCTCCCCGAACCGTTCAGGCCGGGCGAGTACACCATCACCCGCGACATCAACTTCCTCGAAGACACCTTCGAGGCAAGCGAGGGCGACCAAGTCGTCGTCTACGTCGAAGGACCGATGACGAGCGACGGCGCGCTCGAATCGATGGCTCGTGCCGGAACGAACCCCCCATCGACGTTCGTCCCCGACGGTCGCCGTGCCGAAGAAGAGAGCATCCTGAGTCTCATCCAGTTCTACGCCGCACAGGACCCCGCGTTCGCTGCGCTCGTCGAGCGCAACGACGGGAACCGAAACGGCATCCCCGACGAGAACCTCGAACGCATATACGACGCGCTGTTCACCTCGCCTGCCGGCGATGCGGCCGAGACGTACCTCACCGACGACTACCGGAACGCGCGTGTCCTCTACACCGTCCAAGGCGACGCCGACGACGCCGAAATCACCGCCGACACCCGCGACGTCGCCGACAAGTATCGCTTCCGCGCGACGGCGACGGGCGAAATCGTCGTCTTTCAGGCCGTCGCAGACCTCATCTTCGAGTCGGCTATCGTTAGTCTCGCCCTCGCACTCGTCGGAACCGCCGCCTTCCTCGTCGTCGCCTTCACCGTGCTCGAAGGCCGCCCCTCACTCGGTCTCGTCAACCTCCTACCTATCGTGATGACCGTCGCGTTCGTCGCGGCGACGATGCGCGTCATCGACTACTCGCTCAACGCCTTCACCGCCACCGTGCTGGCGATGACCATCGGACTCGGTATCGACTACTCGGTTCACGTCGTCCACCGGTTCGTCGACGAACTGGCCGTCCGCGGCGACCCCTCGGCGGCGGTGACGGCTACCGTCGTCGGGACGGGCGGTGCGCTCGCCGGAAGCATGCTCACCACCGTCTTCGGCATCGGCGTGCTCGTCCTCGCCGTCTTCCCCGCCATCGGGCAGTTCGGCGTGTTGGCCGCTATCAGCGTCGTCTACTCCTTTTTCTCGTCGATGTTGGTGCTTCCCTCGGCGCTCCTGCTCTGGTGTCGGTTCGTGAGGCCGAACACGAACACCCCTTCGTCGACGAGTCGAGACGCACCGACCGAGGACTAATCGTCACTCGTTCGACTCTCCGCCGACGTCACGGTCACATCGAGTGTGTACGGGCCGGTCGAATCCTCGAATCCGACGACGCTGACGTAGAGGCTCTGTCGGGTGTCGGAGACGTACTCGACTCGTTCGGAGTCGCTCGTCGAGACGCTCTGGTCGAGCGGCACTCCGTCGGCGTCGTAGAGGACGAGGTCGAGGTCGCCTCGGTCGTGGCTGAACGCCATGTCGGCGACGACGCTGTCACTCGCGCCGACGTCGAGGCGGTAGAAGTCGACGTCACGGCTGGGCTCGATTTGGCTCTCGACGGGTGTACCGGGCGTCAGCGGTGTCGCCTCGTTGGCTGCGTCGTTCGGTTCATCTCGGTTCGTCTCCGAGTCGAGGGGACGCACCGCGAGTTCGTAGCCGCCCGTTCCGCCGTCGGTACCGCTTCGGACGTGGACGAAGGTGGTTCCGGTCGGGAACGTAACCGTCCCACTGACCGACTCGTTCGATTCGACTGCCACCGTCGGGTGTTTCAGTGACCACGCGGCGGAGCCGGTCGCGACGAGACTCGCTTCGAGCGTTCCAGTCCCACCGACACGCTCGAAGTCGACGGTGACTGGACTCCCGTTCGCTTCAACACGGAACCAGTCTGTGTCCGTCGAACTGCTCACGATACCCTGCACCGGTGTTCCCTCGACGAGTGTCGCCGTCTCCGGTTCGTCGTTCGGTTCGTTCGCGTCGGGTTGGCTCGCCGCTCGTGCCGTTGCCGCCCGAGCGTTCACGATACCGTCGCCCGCTCTCGTCTGGTTCTGCTCGGCCGTCGTGGCCGTCTCGGCGAGAATGACTCTGACCTCTGCGGGCGTGAGCGGGCGCTCGGCGGCCGAGAGCATGAGTGCGACCGTCCCCGAGACGTGTGGCGTCGCCATACTCGTCCCGGAGGCTTCTCCGTACTCTCCTGCCGGGAGACTACTCTGTACGTCGACACCAGGTGCTGACACCCGTGGAACGGTGTACGTTTCGGGCCACGTCGATGGCGCGGTTTCGTCCCATACCCGTTCCGTCTCGATGCGCTCGCTACTGGAGAAGGAGGCGACGGTACCATCGTCGTCGACTGCACCGACACTGACCGATTCGAAGACGTTGCCGGGCGAGATACTCTGGTCGGGACCGAAGTTCCCACCGGCGGCGACGACGACCACACCCGCCGACTCTGCGCTCTTGACAGGGCGGATGAACTCGGGGTGATGACCGATTGCCCCGATGCTCATGCTCATCACGTCGGCGTCGGATTCGACGGCCCACTGCATCCCGGCGATGATTTGGAAGAACGTCCCCGACCCGTCGTCGTTCAACACCTTTCCGACCAGCAGTGTCGACTCGGGTGCAACACCGATTGCAGTACCGCTCTCGTCACTCCCGGCGACCGTTCCACTGACGTGCGTTCCGTGCCCGTTTGGGTCGTGCGGTGTCGACTCTTCGAGTTCGACGCCGATGCTGTTGAACTCGGCCCACCCACCCGGGTAGGTCGGGTCCGACGCGTCCGTCGTGTGAAGGCTGATGTCGGGGTGAGTCGCATCCACACCCGTATCGAGTACAGCGACGCGAACTCCTGCTCCCTGTGTGCTGGACTCTCGCCATGCCGTCGGTGCATCGATGGCTGCGAGACCAGGGGTTACGTTCACGCCGGACGCGGTTCGGACACCGCTCGGCCGTCCCATCGGTGTCACCGTCTCCAACTCGACTGTGTAGACGTAGTTCGGATGAACCGACTCGACTGCCGGTAGTTCGGTGAGGTCTGCGGTGACGACAGTCGGGTCGCTCGGTTCGTCCACTTCGACCAACATCGCGTTCGTCAACCAGAGACTGTTGACGACGGCTACCCCGTCGTGCTGTTCGGCGTAGTCGTGTACCGACGTCTGCGTCGCCGCCGCGTGTGAGACGAGGGTTTCTTGCGCTTCGGCGGCGGAGTCTGCTCCAGTAGGATTCGGGCTGCTGAGTCGTACGACTAGCGTCGTGTTCGTCTCGTTCGATGCTGACGTGGCCGAGGTAGACCAGTCTCCGTCCGTCTCACCGACTCGCTCTGTGTACGTTGGCGGGGCAGTCGCGGTGACGACGCCGCTCGCTGCTGCCATCAACACTAACACCGCGAGTGTCAGGGTCAGGGGCCTGTTAGGGGACATAGCAACACCGTGAGTACCACACTCACATTCCCATACAGAGACGTGCGAATCGGTGATAAACCAGTCATATCGTCGACCAGAACGTCCACAAAGCCAGTGTACCCTCCCCGACGGTTCGAGCGCAGTGTGGAGTGGCTCAGTCGGTCCACACCCGCGTGAACGAGTCGAAGAACTCGTCACCCGTGTCGATGGGGACGTAGACGGCCCCGCGGTCCTGGCACTCGTCGGCGACGGCGGTGACGTGCGCCGACAGTCGCTCGCGGTACCGGTTACGGAGGCGCGACCCGAAGTAGGTGCGCAGTTGCTGTGGCGACTCGACGTCTTCGAACCGAGTGTCGCCGGCGGCGGACGGGTTCCACTCGTCGGGCGTCAGTACGCCCGCGACGACGAGATGGTGCGTCGCCAGCGCGTCCAGCGCCTCGCCGAACACCGCGGGGTCGGTCAGACAGTCGCTCGCGACGAGGACGAGCGACTTGGTGTGGATGGTGGCGGCGTACTCCTCGAATGACGTCACGAAGTCCGTCTGTGCCGTCGGCGTCCGCTCGTTGAGTAGTTCCACGAGTTCCAGTATCGCCCCGCGGTTCGACCGCCCGCCGTCGAGTCGCTCGGCGGACTCGCCAAAGACGGCGAATCGAAAGTCGTTGCCCTCGGCGGCGGTCAGATACGAGAAGCCGAGGCCGAGTTTCGCCGCGTAGTCGTACTTGTTCGTCTCGCCCTCGCCGAACGCCATCGACGCGCTCTCGTCCAAGAGGACGTGGACGGTCAGGTTGCGCTCGGCCTCGTACTGCTTGATGAACAGGTCGTCCGTCCGCGCGTACACCCTCCAGTCGATGAGGCGCGTGTCGTCACCCGGCGCGTAGGGTCGGTAGTCTTTGAACGTCAGCCCTTCGCCGACCATCGGGGCGGCCTGTTCGCCCTGAAAGATGGCGCTGATACGGCGCTTCTTCGCCGTCGCGAACGCTTCGATTTCGTCGAGGAACTCCGGGGTAATCATAGCTCTCTCCTTCGCCTCACAGCAGGTCGGCGACGATGGCGTCCGCCGTCGTCCCCTGGCGCTCGGCGCGGAAGTCGAGGATGAGACGGTGTCGGAGGACGGGAACGGCCATCGCCTCGATATCTTCTCGTTTCACGTGCGTCCGTCCGTCGAGCAACGCTCGTGCCTTCGCGGCGACGACGAGACCCATGCTCGCGCGCGGACTCGCCCCGAACTCGACGTGGTCGGCGTCGCGCGTCCGCCGGACGAGTTCGATGGCCGAGCGTTGCAGGTCGTCGGCGATGGGCACCTGTCGCGTGAGTTCCTGGACCTGTCGTAACTCGCCGGCCGACAACACCCGCTCGATTGGGATGTCTGGATAGAGACGCCGCGTGTAGCGGTTGACTATCTCCTCTTCGTCGTCGAGTTCCGGATAGTCGACGAGAATCTTCATCAGGAACCGGTCGGACTGCGCCTCCGGGAGCGGGTAGGTCCCCTCCTGGTCGATGGGGTTCTGCGTCGCGAGCAGGAAGAACGGCCGCGGCAACTCGTAGGTTTCGCCGCCGACCGTGACCTGTTTCTCCTGCATCGCTTCGAGTAACGCCGCCTGCGTCTTCGGCGTCGCCCGGTTTATCTCGTCGGCGAGGACGACGTTGGCGAACACCGGCCCGCGCTCGAAGACGAACTCTCGCCCGCGCTGTGTCTCGCGGATGATCTCGGTCCCCGTGATGTCCGAGGGCATCAAGTCGGGCGTGTTCTGGATACGCGAGAACGAGAGGTCCGTCACCGACGACAGCGTCCGGACCAAGAGCGTCTTCCCCAGCCCCGGATTCGACTCCAAGAGGGCGTTGCCGTCGCAGAGCAGGCAGACCAACAACTGCTCGACGACCGCCTCTTGACCGACGATTCGCTTTCCGACCTCCGTCCGAACTCGGTCGAGCGTCCGGGCGACGGCGGCGAGGTCGACGTCCTCACTGCTCACGTCGGCCGTCGGGAGGTGACTGTCACCTTCCACCGTGAACTCGCGTTCGTCGACCCATGCCTCACCGCCGTTCTCTCTCGTCTCGTCAGTCATCGTCCTCTCGTATCTCCAAGTTGTACTCGCGGATGAGGTCCGCATCCTCCAGCACCTCGCCGGGGGCGTACCCCGCTCGTTGCGCCTCGACGGTCGTGTCGCTGTCGAACCCACCCGTGTTGTAGGCGCGTTCTTCGGTGCCGCTGCCGCCGCTTCCGACGTCGACGGAGACGGGAACTTCTTCGCTCCCCGCCTGCACGTCCTCGGGTTCACCGAGCACCAACGACCCGTCACGGAGTTCCTCGTCTCCGTCTCCAGACTCCGAGGGCGGGGCGTCGCTCCCCGAACCCCCGCTCTCGCCGCCGTCGCCCCCGCCGCCGAGCGACGTGCTCACGTCGAAGTCGCTCACGTCGAGTCCGATGACAGTCGCGTGCGCCGTCAACAGCGAGAGGACGAACAGGAGGACGAGACTAACGGCTAGTCGACGACTGTTCACCAATCTCCTGCTCGACGTGTTGTGGAGTCGAGCCAACACGTCGGCGTACAGTGCGCTCGCCATCGGTCCCTTCTCGCCGCGGGCCCGCACGTCGCGGGCCGTCCGCAACGACTCGTGGACCGGCGGGTTCACCCGCTCGAAGCGCTCGACCAGCGGACGACGCACGCGAAGCCAGTAGCCGAGACTGAATGCGACGAGCGTCACCCCGGCGACGGCGACGAGTCGCACCTCACGCTCAACGGGCGACCCGGTCGTCTCCAACAGGAAGTTGGCCAGGAGTCCGGCGAGCGCCGCTTCTGCGACGGCGTGGACGAGCGCCGCCTTCTTGCCTTCGCGCCGAACCTGCCGAATCGCCGCCCCGACCTGCGTGACGGCGTCCCGTCGACTCTCGGCCGTCGTCTGACTACGGACTCGCCCCGACTCAGACACCTCGTTGCTCACAGCGGCACCTCCGCGAGGCGGCTACTCGCACTGTTACTCCGCTCGGCGGCGAGGGCGTCTTCCAGTTGTCGGATACGGTCTTGCAGGTCGGCGTTCTGCTGTTCTAACGATTGCACCTCGCCGTCCAACTGGCTGACCTCCCCTTCCAGTTGGGCGTTCTGGTCCTCCAGGTCGTCGTTGCGGTCGGTGAGCGCGTCGTTGACGTTCTCCAAGTCGCTGTTCTCGCGTTCGAGTTCGAGCCGTTGCCGTTCGAGGTCGTCCACACGGCTCTCTAACGCCGCCACTTGCGCGCGGAGTCGAACGATCTCTGACTGCGCCGCTTGGAGGCTCTCGCGGGTCTCTTCGAGGTTCCCCTCCGTCTGTCGGAGTTCGTCACCGACCTGCTGGAGGTCGCTCTGTCGGGTTTCGAGACTCTGGTTGAGTTCCGAAAGCTGGCCGCTGGCCCCTTCGAGTTCGCTCTCTCGGGCGGCGAGGCTGTCTCGTAGGGCTTCGTTCTCCGCTTCGAGTCGTTCGTTGCGTTCGACGAGTTCGTCGACGGACTCTTGGTAGTACATCGTCGCACCGGCGGTACCGACGACTGCGAGGGCGACGAGAAAGACGAACGTGAAGTTGATGGTCCGACCGATGAACGTCATCGTCCCCCTCCAATAGGCGCGCCACCGTAGTATAGGTTGAGTCTCCGTCCCGCCACGTCGACGAGGTAGACGACGAGCGCGACGCTCAGAAACACCCACGCCAGCGACTCGCGGACGACGCGCACCTTCGTCGCGCGCTCCTTCGCGAACGTCGCGATGGCCTGCCCCTCGTCCGCCGCGAACACCCGCCCGTCCGTCGTCTCGGCGACGCTCGAAAGCGTCGGGGACGGACCGAAGGCGACGTACTCGCGCTCTGCGTTCACCGCGTACTCGGCGTCGCGGAGGGTCACGAACCCTACTTCGTCGGGAACGACCGTCGCCTCGTATCGACTCTCGCTCACGCGGACGAACTGAACGTCCGGCGTAGTCGGGCGCTCGCTGCCGACGTACGTCGCCGTGACCGCCTCGCCGACGCGGGTGTCTGGCACGTCGACGACGTTCGTGACCGTCCGTTCGGGGTCGCCGATGGCCCAGTTGACCCCTTTCGTCAGCACGAGCGAGTCCGGTCGCGCGAGCAGGCCGTCGAGCGTCCCGTCGCTTCCGTACGCCGTCACCGTCAACACGCGCCCGAGTCCGTAGCGCCACGCAGCGATGGCGGGGTCGCCCGTCCCCGACGCGACGAGGTAGTCCGCCCCGGGGCGGACGCTCACGTCGTGGCTCTCCGATGGGTTGGACTGCAGCGTCACGCCCGAGGTGACGAAGTGCGTGTCGTCGACGACGGTCAGTACGTTCGACGAGAACGGACGCGACTCGTCTCGGAAGAGCAGTCGAAGACGGTTCGTCTCGTCGGCGCGAACGTACGCGCCGCCGGTCGTCTCCGCGACGATGCGCAGGAGCGACTCGTCTATCTCACTGCCGACGCCGACAGCGATGACCCGGGTGTCCCGCGCGGCGAGTCGGTCGGCCGCCGCGAGCGTCGTCGGCGTCTGCCCGATACCGTCCGAGATGAGGATGACGCTGCCGCCCTCCTCGCCGAGGAGGTCCGCCGCGCCGACGAGGCCCGCACCGATGTTGGTCCCGCCCCCGGCTTGGAGTCGTCTGATAGTGTCCTCGATGGACGCGCGCGACGTACCCAACGGGGCGGGTTCGGAGACGAGGTAGGCGGCGTCGTTGAACGCGACGACGCCCACGCGTTGGTCGTCGCCGAGTTGGTCGAGCACGTCGAGCGCGAGCGCCTTCTGGACGCGCATCCCCGACGACGCACTCCCCGACACGTCGACGAGCAGGACGATGGTCGCCGCGTCGTCGTCGCCCGCCTCGCCGGACTGGACCGGGAGCATCCCGCTGAGCGGCGAGGTGTCGTAGCCGCCGTTCTCGAAGGCGTTGCGCCCGCCGACCACGACCAGACCGTTGCCGTCGATGACGAACCGCTGGAGTGCGGCGACGTCGCCGAGGTCCTCGGCGGCGACGTCCTGTATCACGACGGCGGTGTACGGGCTGAGGTCAGACGGGACCGACTCCGCCCGCGTCACGTCGTAGAGTTCGTCGAGTAGGGTCGCGAGCGGGTACTCGCCGCGCGAGACGTACAGCACCGCCGGACGCTCGACCACGCGAACCGAGTGTCTGTACACGTCGTTCTCGGCGTAGACGTCGTCGCCTTCGAGCGTCGCGACGACGCGGTGGTCACCCGTCGTCTCGAACTGGTGGGTGAACTCGACTGCCTCGTCTTCTTCGCTGACCGCCTGACTCAGGACCGTCCGGCCGTCGACGGTGACGGTCACCGTTCTCGACTCGCCCTCGCCGACGCCCGTCACGCGCACGAGGAAGGCGTTCTCGACGCCGACGCTCGTCTTCGGCGGCCCGGCCACGCTGACGGCGCGTTCGACGCCCGACGGTTCCAACGCGAGGACGTTGACCGTCGTGTTCGCGCCGCGGGCTACCTCCGCCGCGGCGTCGAGACTCCGGCCACCCGTCACGCGCCCGTCGGAGACCAACACGAGACTGCCGTCGGGCCGACTGTTGGCGACGACGGCCTCACCCACTCGGGAGTCCGTCCCGCGAGCGACGGTGACGACGTTGACGGGGACACCGCCCGCCTCGATGTCGCGGGCGAGTTGCGCCGTGTCGGTCGGTGTGAGCGCCATGCTGTCGGATTCGTCGACGAGCAACGTCACCTGCGGGTCGCCCGGCGTCTCGCGGACGGCGACGGCCGTCGGTCCCGCCGCGGCGACGAGCAGACAGCCGACGACGACGAGGCGCGTGAGGAACATGAGCCGACGCTCTCCTCGTTTCGCCGTCGTCGGCCCCCTCGTCTCCTGGTTAGAGCGTCGAAAGAGCAGCAGCCACAGCAGGAGTATCGCGAGCGGAATCCCGACGAGGACGAGCGGTCGGTCGAACCCCAACTCGAAGTCGAAGGGGAGCGGAATCTGGACCAGTTGCATCAGAGGTCCCCCCGGCGGCGCAGGAACAGCAACTCGCCAGCGACGACGGCCAAGACGACGGCGACGACGGCGGGCGTCAGGTCGAACGGCACCGACGCGGTGGCGGCCGTTCCGGTCGTCCCGCCCGCGACGGTTTCGCTCGTCACGAGCGGTGCCTCCACGTCGGATTCGGTGGCGTCGAGCAGCGAGGCCCCGACTCGATTCTCGTCGCCGTCGGCAGTGTAGAACCCCGCCTGCGAGAGCGGGACTGTCGTCCCCGTGAGTCGCCCACTCGGCGTCGTCACCGTCGTCTCGTCGGCGAACGTCAGGCGCTCGCCGGTCCGGTAGTTCAGGTCGTCGAGCGAGGCTCTCCCTGCCAACGAGAGTATCGCTCGTTTCCAGAACACTGGATAGAGATAGTTGAATCGGAACGCCGAGTCGCGTTCGAGGTAGCCGTAGTAGAGCACCTGTCCGCCGCCGCCGTCGCCGCTGTCGGCGACGGCGACGAGCGGCGTCCCGTCGCTGGCAGTGACGAGCGGTCGGCCGGCCGTCAACGTTCCCTCGACGTACTCGCCCTCGCTGAAGTCGATACCGTCGACGAGTGGGTCGTCTCCGACCGTCGCACTCGTCGTCGTTCCGACCTCGCGACTCGCCTCCAGCAGCAAGAGGTCGCCGTACCGGAGTTGTGCGAGGTCGTCCTGTGCGAGGACGGCGACGCCGCCGCCGTCGGCGAGCGTCTCACGGGCGAGTTCGAGGTCACCGCGGAGGAGTCGTTGTGGTTCGACGTTCGAGAAGATGACTACGTCGTACTCGCCTCGGACGGCGGTCGGCGGAGTGACGACGGTGAGGTCGACTTCGTCGACGAGTCCGAGCGCAGTGGTGAGATAGGTGTTCTCGTCGTTGGTCAAGAGGAGGACGCGGACCTGCTCGGTCCCCGGCGCGGCGACGTAGGCCACGTCGTCCGTAGCGAACGAATCACCGGGCGTGAGTCGGAGTATCCCCCCACCTGTCGGTACGTCGAACGTCTCGACGGCGACGTCGCCGGGGGCGAGTTCGATGCGTCGCTGTTCTCCTCCCTCGAACCCGAGCGTCCGTGTCGCGCTCGCGGTTCCCGCGTTTCGGACCGTCGCCGTCACGCGCCCGTCGTCGAACGAGAGGTCGACGATGCCGACGGTGTCCGTCCCGCCGTCGCGGAACTGCTGGAGTTCGACCGCTCGCCCGCTCGCGCGGGCCTCCTCAACGGCCGTCTGCCAGCCCTCGCCCGCGAAGTCGCTGACGACGACGAGACGGGCGTCTTCACTCGCGAGCGTCGCCGCGGCCGTCACCGCCGCACCGAGGTCACCGGGCGTGTCTGTCACTCGAAGTTCGCCGAGCGTTCCCCGCGCGGCCGCTTCGGACCCGTCGCGGAGGACGATTCGCGGCGTCGACTCGGCGACGACGACGGTGGTCGCCCCGCCGACCTCGTCGGTTGCGGCGTCGACAGCGCGGTCGAACCGAGTCTCTCCGCCGCTCTGCGTCGCCATACTCGCACTCGCGTCGACGACGAGCACCGTCTCTTCGGCGACGGCGGCGCTCGGTACCGAGAGGTACGGCGTCGCCAGCGCGAGCGAGACGCCGACGAGGACGACGAGTTGGAAGAGAAACAGCGCGTCCCGTCGGAATCGCTCCAGGAACCGGTGTCGCGTCGCCTGGTCGGTGTCGACGCTGAGGAACGCGAACGTCGGTAACCGAACCAGTGACGGTCGCGGGCGGAGCAGGTAGAGGAGGACCAACGGAAGTACCGACGCGAGGGCCAGCAGTCCCATCGGGGTGAGGAAGGCGTCCCCGAGTGCCATACCACCTACACGTCGCCGGAGAGCATCAATCACCGCGTCGGTTACACGGCCACCCCGACGGTCGCGTCCCACGCACTGTCGCCGTCGCCACCACCCGCTCGTCCGCCGCGAGGTGGGACACTCCCAACGACCTGTTTCGTCCCCGAGTGTCAACCGACCAGTTTGCTTGTCTCGTCACCGGCATACGAATGGCGGACGGCGACGGGGCGAGACGGAATCACGTTACAAACGTAGCGTTGTAACAGACACACCCAGCCAACGAGACGAATCTCGGGTCACAACAGAACGTTTCGGCCCGTCTCGTCGGGTGACTTCGTGTCGTGGAGAGGGGTGGCGTCTGGTGGGTGATGGATGCGAGTCGATACGTGTCGTGTTGCTCGCGAGGACGCTTTCGCAACGTCGAGATGACTCCAAAAACCGCCAGCCTGCGGCCGGTTTACCACAAGAGATATGCTCTATCTGACTGAACTACCACTCGTCTTACGCCCCGGCGGAGCCCCCGTTCCGGAGCAGAGCGTCTCGCCCATGCCGCCTTCCAGCCTCTCCACGACACTTGCCCGTCTCGCGGTCGTCGCCGTCCTCGTGTTCGCAACCGTCGTTGCGACACCGGGCGTCCTCGCCGCGGATGCGACCGTCACGTTCGACGCCGAGACGTACTCGGCTACCCGCGGTGCCATCGTCCCACTCACCATCTCGCTCGATGGTGCACAGAGCGCCACCGTCACACTCACGGAGACGACCGGCGCATACGCGGCCACCGTCACTGTCGTCGACGCCGACGAAGACGGAACGGTCCGTCTCGAACTCGACACGTTCGCCGCGGGGTCGGGCAACGACTTCCACGCGTACCGCGCCACCGACGGCGACCAACTGGTCTCGGTGACGCGTCTCACGCCCGCGCGTTCGGACCCCCTCCCGGCCGGGACGTACGCGCTCGTCGCCGTCGCAGGCGAGTCACGAGACGACGCGACGCTCACACTCTCTCCGTTCTCACTCGGCGCAGTCACCGTCGAGACGGCCCCACACGTCTACTCGCCGTTCGGTGAGACGCCAACCGTCAGCGACACCGTCGCCAGCGGCGACTGGGTTATCCTTCGGTTCGACGCACCCGGCCTGTCCGGTGTCGTCGACACCGACCGGCCACCCGTCTCGGCGCTCGTCTACGCCGACCCGAGTACGCCGCGTGCACGCTCGACGCACACCGTCCGCGCTCCCGTCGCCGACGCGCTACACGGCGTCCCACTCCGCAGTCTCGTCGTCGATTACGAAGGTGAGACCGACGCCCGCCCGTGGCAACTCACGCCCGGGGCGGACGCCGCCATCGTGGGCGTCGACCACGACAGTGACGGTACCCTCGACACCGACCTCACCGAGACGCTCGTCTCCGTCAGTACGTACAGCGACGGACGCTATCGGCTCCAGTTCGACGGAGCGTACGCTCTCGCCTCCGGTGACGAACTCGTCGTCCAGTACGAACTCCACAACCCCGATACCACCGGTTCCGACCCGGTCGCCGTCCGCATCAACGACGAGACCGAACTCGTCGGCGTAGCGACCTACGGTCCCGCCGGACAGGGGACGCTCGGTAACGGCGTGACGCTCGACCTCGTCCGGGTGGTGGACGACGAAGCAGTCCCCGTCTCGCTCGCGAACGCACACTATCGCGTCGACTTGGAGACGGAGGAACTCGTCGTCGCCACCATCGCACCCGAACTCGCCGAAGACGAGACGAGTGCCGAGTACGTCGCGACGCTCTCGGTCTCTCCGGACAGTGCGTACGCGGACGATATCGACGACAGCGTGGTCGCACGGTACACCGTCGTCCCGCGGATGGCGAGCATCGACGGTGTCTCGGACGGCACGCTCTCGGTCGACCAGCACCAGCAGCGACTCTCCGGGACGACCACCGTGGCTCCCGGCAGTAGACTCGTCGTCTACGCCGTCCGATACGACGACCCCCGCTCGTTCATCCAAGCCCGGCTAGTGACCGTCTCGGCGGACGGTTCTTGGGAGGCCGACTTCGAGTTCAGTGACATCGAACCGGGGTCCCAGTTCGACGTCGCAGTGTACGACCTCGAACGCGGTGGAATCACGGCCTCGGCTGAACTCACTCCCACCGCCGTCCCTGCCGTCGTCACGTCCGCTACGTAGCGCGGTGTCTCGCGTCCGTGTACTCGGCGTCATATCTCGCCGACTCCCGTTTTCGCTGCCGTCTCGTCGTACAGCGTCGACTCGACGAAGTTCCGTACTCGTCGCCGTTACCAACGCCGCTCGACTCTCGTGACCGGTTCGGCCACTGCCGGACACAGAAAGTATTTACCACCTCGTTCTGCTCTCGGAGAAAGTATATACCAGTCCGGGCAGTTCTTTCTCTTGCTCATACCAGTGTGAGGTTTGGACCTCACGTTGGCCCTCTCGGACGCACGGACACCGTGTCCGCAGCTGTTCGGGTCCAGCCGACCGTCGCGTCGACCGCATCTCGCGGTCGGTGTGCGGCCCTCGAACCCGTACGAGCGCATTCGACCGCTAGTCGAGAGACTAGAGAGCCACGGCTATGCGGCCGTCGGCGACGGTCAGCGGTCCCGGGTCTGACTCGACGCTCACCCGAGTGTCGAGTCCGGCATGAGCAGTTTGCACACGAAAGGGAACCAAAACACCCCAACATCGTACCGAACCCCCGCACCGCCCGTGGCAACACGAAACTCCCACACAACAGACCCAAACACAACACAGTCTATGTTTACAACAACGAACCGTAACCGAAAGATACGGGCGCTGGTCCTCGCGACCCTGATGGTTACCTCCCTCTTCGCAGGGACGGTAGCGCTGACGGGACTCGCCGCGTCACAGGAACTGCCGCCCCTCTCCGAAGCCCCCGCGGGCACCATCTTTTCACAGGTGCAACGTGGCGGCAACGCCGATGATACAGAACGCATCGGCCTGATAAAGCGTGGTAACTCCGAGAACTTCCTGTACAACCCTTCCACCGACAGAACGACCCTCAACGAAGGTGACGTGCTCGTCGTCCGCGGCGGTGCACAGCGGTTCCTCGTCACTGCGGACAGTGCTCGCACCTACGCCGGTAGTGCCGGTTTCGCCGGCCCAGGTGCGACCGTCTTCCAAGGTGAACAGGACACGTCCGCCGTCGGTTTCAACACCGAGACGCTCGTCGGTGTCGAGAACGGTGGGGCAGAAGGTGAGACACTCGACCTGAACCAGGCGATTCCGCGCAATCAGGATACGGGTATCTACTCCGACACCGGTGCCCGTGACGGGAACACCCTGACGATTCAGGAACCCCGCGTCAGCCGCTTCGAAGTGCTCAACCAGAACGGAGAGCGCATCGACGCTGGCGGCTCAATCGAGGAAGACGAGTTCGTCATCGTCCGCGCCGATACCAACTTCCTGGCTGCCGAGCGCGCCGAGATCAAGCTCGTCGACCCGGCCTCTGGTGGTGCCATCACGGACGGCCTCCTGAGCATCGACGAGGCCCGCGAACAGTTCGGTGACCGCCCGGTCTTCGACGAGATCGAAGACGACGCCGGTAACGAACTGTCCGACAGATCGCTTGGCAAAGAGGGCGACCCGGACGGACTCGACCGCTCGCTGTTCAACCCGAACATCGCCCCGGCCGACACCATCGTCCTCGTGCAGGACCTGGGTGAAGTCGAGAAGGCAGGCGACTACGAGTACGAAGTCATCAGTGAAGACGACGAACCGTTCGGTGACCTCGACGTTCGCGAGACCACCGAACTCACCATCGCCTCCTCCGACGACCCGGTTCTCAGCTTCGCCGCAGAGAACCGCTCTATCGTTCAGGGTGAGTTCGCCGAGTACGAAATCGACCGTTCGACCGCTGGCGACTACCACGTCGTCGCGCTCTCCGCAGACGACCTCCGGACGAGACCATCGGGCGACACGGACGTCGGTGAAGTGACCGACGTCTTCCGTGAGTTCAACGACGGTGGTTTCCTCTCCGGTGTGCTCGTGAACACCGGCGACGGTGAACTCGTCGCTGTCCTCGAAGACGGCCGCGTCTTCAGCAACGGCGAAGACGTGACGGACGAGTTCCCGGAACTGGCGAACGGCACTGTCCCCGGTGGTGACATCGAGGACGTCTTCACGCTCGTCGAAATCGACTCCGACGGACTGGGCATCAACCAGATCGATACGGGTCGTCTCGACGACTCCAGTATCGACCTCAACCTCTACGACGGCTTCCCGAACCCGGCCGAAGCAGTCGCTGACTACGAGACCAACGACGGCGACGACGACACCGACGAAGTCACCTTCAGTGTGGCTGAAGCGACCGAAGGCCTCGCGATTACCTCGCCCGGTGCGGCCTACGTCGCCGGTGACGATATCGACGTCGAGGGTACTGCCGACCCGGCACTCGACGCCGTGTCTGTCTACGCCCGCGACGACGGTGACTGGGAACTCATCGAAGAGCTCGACCGCGTCTCCGTCGACGCTGACGGTACCTGGGACGAGACGGACGTCACGCTCTCGCAAGTGAGCGACGTCCTCAGAGTCCCCGGCACCTACCGCATCGGTGTCATCGACTTCGAAGATGCCGATGTCGACGGTGACGGACAAGCGGACGCGACGCTGGAAACCTCCGACTTCAGCACGGGAACGAGTGTCCAGCGCGGCCTCCGCGTCACCGACCAGGCACTCGACGGCCAGATGGTGACTTACAACGGCCAGGTTGCCGTTGAAGACGCCACCATCAACGTCTCTGGTGTCGCCCCCGGTGCCGACGAAGTCGTGGTCATCTTCGTTGGTGACCGCGGTGGAATCGTCGTCAACACCGACTCGGTCGACGACGAAGACGTCTTCGACAACGAAGACACCGACCTCGCCGACGCCAACGGGACGCTCGAAGAGGGTACCACGCGTGGCTTCATCATCAGCCCCGCCCGTGACGGCGTCTTCGGCGGTGAGAACGAACGCTCGCCTGACGCGTTCGCCTCCTACGTCAGAGGACTCGAAGCACGCGGTCTGACGCAAGCGCAGGCCGTCGAGCTGATTCGACAGGCCTCTGTCGACGACGACGGTTCCGACGACCTACTCGTCGAGACCGAATTCGAGATCACCGACGCCGACACGGTCATCGACAACGTCTACGCCGAAGGCGCAGACGGCAACGCCTCGGGCATCCAACCGATTGCCCTCGGCGAGACGATGGTCATCGAAGGGACGACCAACCTCCGTCCCGACGACAACACTATCGTCCTCGAGATGATTCGCGGCCCGAGCGCCGAGAGCTTCGACGTCGGTATCGCCGAAGACTGGGGTACCGACGGCACGTGGTCCGCCACCGTGCCCGTCCCCTCGGACGCCGAGGCTGGCACGTACGCACTCCGCGCCGACGACGGTGAGACGATCACTACCGTGAACGTCGAAATCGTCGAACAGCGCGAAGAAGAGACCACGGACGAACCGACCGAAGAGACCGAAGAGCCCACGACGACGGCGACGGCCGAACCGACGACCGAAGAGCCGACGCCGACGCCCGAGCCAACGCCCGAACCGACGACCACCGACACTGAGTCGCCTGGCTTCGGTATCGCCGTTGCCCTCGTCGCTCTCATCGCTGCCGCCTTGCTGGCGATGCGTCGCCGCTAGGTCGGTAGCTCGACCTCTCGTTCGTCCCCTCATTTTTTGGCACTCGTGACCCGTAGCGAGCGCCAGCCTCGTCTACATCTGGCAAACGTATTTGCCACTGCTCCACAACATAGGGAGTATCCGTGCTCTCGGCAGCGAGCGACTGGTGACCTGTCTCGTCCCCGTCGACTACCACTGGATGTCTCGCCGGGAGGCGGAGGAGCGTCTGTCATGCGTGTTCTAAGAGCTTCGAAACGTTCGGGAGATACCAAGAATCGTACCATCGTGGTCACCCTCCTACTCGTCGGCGTCGTCGCCGGTAGCACCGTCTCACTCGCCGTGGCGGGTGCACCGTTCGCTACGCCGATACTGCTGGTGTCGGCACAGGAAGACGAGTCGACACCACTCTCTGCGACCGTCGAGACGTACGACGGACAGGTGGCCGCCGAAGACGGTGACGTCACCGTGACCGGGTCGGCGTCGACGGACGGGGACGTCGTCGTCGTCTTCGTCGGCAGTAGAGGAACCGTCGTCGCTTCGACGCTCCCCGTCACCGACGACCGCTTTTTCACCTCCATCGACCTCGACGAGATGGAGAACGGGTTCGTCGACGGCATCGTCGTCTCGCCGAGTACGTCAACACCCTCTCGGGTCGCGACCTGACACAGGACCAGATTCGTGAGGTACTCCTCGAGGTGACCGTCGACGGCGACGCCTCGGATGACCTCGCTACCGACGTCCCGTTCGTCCTGGCACAGGGCAACCTCCGTCTCACCGATGTCGTCCCCAACGGTAACCGACAGGCATCTGGCGTGCGGCCGATTGCCGCCGGTGAGACGATGCTCGTCCGCGGTCTGACGAACCGTCAGCCAAGCGGCGTCCTCGTCGAGGTGACTGTCGAGGGGCCGAACGAGACGCTCGGTCCCGTGGCTGCCGAGGACTGGGAGACGGACGGCGTGTGGACGGCCACACTCGACGTGCCGAGCGATGCCACACCCGGCACGTACACCGTCATCGCCGACGACGGCGAACAGTCCGCCGACGTCGACGTGGAAGTCGTCGCTCAGCGAGCAGAACCGACGGCGAGTGAGACGACTGGGGCGGCCGAGGACGGTGAGAGCCCGACCGCGACGGCAACGGCCACGCCGACGCCGGCGTCCACACAGTCGACGACCGACCCCACGCCGGAACCGACCCCGGAGCCGTCACCCGAACCGACGACGACCGAGACGCAATCGCCCGGCTTCGGACCGTTGGTCGGACTGGCTGGACTGTTCGGACTCCTCGTACTTGCGAGAGTTGTCCGTCGGCAGTAGCGCTCTACTCTCCGTTTCAATTCCAGTTTCAGTTTCGGAGTGCGATGCCGAACAGCACCATGGCGAGGACGAGCACGACGAACGAGGGAAACGAGAGCGTCGGTGTCCCGAGACCGCTGACGAGGAGTCCGACGGCGACGGCGACGGCACCGACGAAGAGACTCGCCGCGAGGTGTGTCAGTTCTACGCGCGTCGTCGGCGCGGTTCGGCCGAGTTGTTCGCCGAGACCGATTGCGTGTTCACCGACGTCCCACACGAGGAGCGCAGCGACGGCACCGACGAGCAGCGTCGACAGCGGCCCGAGCGACACTAACCCGCCGAGAAGGACGCTGACGAACAGGATGGAGGCGCCGACTTTGAGCAGGCGACGCGACCACCGGTCGACGACGGGGACGACGGCGACGGCGACGAGGAACGCGGCGACGGTGCCGACGAGGAGCCACACCCGGACGCCCACGTCACTCGGTTCGGTGACCGCGAGGCCGAACGAGACGGCGACGACGACCAGACCCGTGGCCGTGACCGCGTGTCCGGCTACTCCCTGATTTTTCGTCCGGAGTCCGCGGCCGAGTGCGAGCAGTGTGAGGCCGACGCCCTCGACGAACAGCGTGACCCAGACGATGCCCGAGCGGTCGAGTTCCCCCAGTACCGCAACGGCGGCGAGCGCAGTCATCGCGAGCAGGACGGCGGCCGCACCGCTGAGGCGGGCCGGGCGACGGTTGACGTCGATGGCCGTCGGTGTCGGTGTCGCCGTCACGGTTCGACCTCCGTCGCCGACGCCGAGAGCGCCGTCGCCAGCGGCGTACTCGGCCGCCACTCGACGACGGGAATCCCCACCGCTCGAAGCGCGGCGATGCAGTTCTGACGGTCCATCGCCGCGAGTCGCTGTCCGAGCGTCTCGTCGCTCGTGACGTCCGGGCTGATGACGGTCACGTGGTGGCCGTAGACTTCGAAGGTGCGGGCCGCTCTGGTGATTTCGGGGTCGCACATCGGCGTCAGTAGGATGACCTGCGTCGACGCTCCGAGACGGCCGAGGAGGGTGTCGACCTGCTCATCCAACGCGGGTTCGTCGTCGGGGTCGTGCGGCATCGCACTGAACGTCTCGTGTGTGATGAGATGCCGTCGGGCGCGGACCCGGTGTTGCGGGCCGCGTCCCGGTTCGAGCCAACAGTCGTCACAGCCGAGTGCAGCGAGACCGACGTCGTTGTGCGCGTCCAGCAACCCTTCGAGCAGGTCTTCCGCCGCGGCGACGCTGTAGGCGACACCGTGCGGTCGATTCGGCGGTGCGCGGTACGCCACTCGCCGAGCGTCCACGAGCAAGACGAGACGGGCCGACTGCTCGACCTGGTACTCGATGGTCGTCTCCTCGCGAGTGCGAGCGTAACGCTTCCAGTCGAACTGCGACAGCGGGTCGCCGTGGCGGTAGTCGCGGCTACTGTGGAACTCGATACCCTGTCCGCCTCGGTTGGTCGCAATCTTGCCGATGCAGTCGATAGTGTGGCGGCGGAGGCGGGCGTCTGCGGGAAGCGCCCGACAGACGAGTTCCGTCTCCTCGACGACGCTCGTCTCGACTTCGTACGCGCCGCTCGGGTCACGGGCGACGACGATGGTCGGTTCGAAGGCGTGCGTGCCGTGCGTCGCCTCGACGCTGTAGCTGAACTGCTGTGTCTCGCCCGGTCGGAGTGCCGTCCCGCACCGGGGTGAGCCGTCGGTGACCACCAGCGAGGCGGGGACGCCGTCGACGACGCGGAGGTCGAACAGCGGTTTCGACCCGACGTTGGTGAGACTGACCGTCACGCGGACGGCCTCACCGAAGTTCGGCGTCGGGTTGTCGACGCGGCGGTCCAGTTTCAGGTCGGGTGTCGGCGGCGAGAAGACACGCGGGTACACCGCGAAGACGACGCCGACGACGCCGACGAGGAGCAACGACGGCCGCGCGGAGAGCAGTCCGACGGCCCCGGCGAGCAGCGCGGTGCCGCCGACGCCGCGCCAGCGGTTCGTCTCGTGTTCGCTCACGACTCGCCTCCCGCGTTCGAGACGACGAGCAGCGCCTCCATCGTCCGAGACGCCTGCATTCGGAACCACGGGTCACCGCGGAGGAGCGCCGCCAACTCCGTCGTCAGCGGTGGCTGTGGCGGACGGTCGGTCCGGAGGAACGTCGCAGCGTCGTCGTCGGTCGTCCAGTCGCCGCGTTCGAGGTGGGCGAGCGCCTCCGCTCGACTGCAGTGGTCGACACGACAGAGCGTCCTGATGGCGACGTCGCGCAGGTCCGCGTGGAGTCGACGGCGCGCGGCGCGCCCGACGACGGGGACGTGTATCCGTGTCGTCGCCAGCGACTCGTCGAACTCGTCGCCGAGCGGTCGGACGGTGACGGGGCGTTCGGGGTCGGGCATCGTCGCCTGTTGGATGGTCGACGTTCGGCCCGCGTAGAACCGCCCGATGGCGGCGAGAAGACCGAGTCCGGCGACGACGGCGACGACGAGATAGTCGTTTCCGACGGCCGCGATTGCGTCGTCCAGTGCGTCTGCCGGGAGTACCGTCGTCAGTGCGACGACGAGGGCGACGAGGCCTGCCGCGCCGACGAGTCGGGTGAGACTGTCGCGCATCGTCAGTGCTCCTGTCCGTGTGCTCCGTGTCGTCGCTGCTGTGTCTCGTGAATCCGTTCGACGGCGGCGCGCACTTGGGCGACGAGTTCGTCCGTCACTGGCTGGTCGCCGTAGCGAACGCGCTGGAACGCCTCGGTGACGACGGCGACGACTGCGGGGTCGTGTCCGGCGTCGACGGCGGCGGCCGCACACTCGTCGGGCGTCTTCGACTGCTCGCGGTCGAGGCCGAGACAACAGACCATCTCGTACCACGCCCGGGCCACTTCGTTCTGACACGTGGGCGGAGTCGCGCTTCGGTCGAGTGGCTCGTCGGTCGTCTGCTCGCCGAGGCCGAGTCGGTCGAGCAACGCCGCCAACAGCGCGCGAAGTTTCTCGCGGTTCCGTCCGGCGACGACGCCGGTCACCACTGCGCCGAGCGCACCGACGACGACGAGTGCGACGAGGAGCAGACGCTGCAGGAGCCACTGCAGCCAGTCGACTTCGGGGCTGGTTCCCTGCTGGCTCTCGCTCCCGCCACCCGATTGGACCGTAGCGGCCCCTGCACCGAGTTGCTTCCGTTCCACTCGACGGTCGGACTGGCCGGTGGCCGCGTCCTCTCGCTCTCTCTCGCCGCCGTCACCGCTCGGTGCCTTCGGTTTGACGACTTCCCGTTTCAGGTCGCCGACTTCGTCTGCACCGACGGGGAGGAGGTGGGTGTCGAGGTCGACGACGTCGTTCGGGTCGGTCGTCATCGCGCCGTCCATCGCCGCGGCGCTCACGCCGAAAGCGACGACTAACGCGAGTGCGAACCCGACGTCGAGTAGTTTGTCCAATCTCATCGAATCACCGCTCTCGGGAGAGTCACACGACCTGTCTGCTGTCCGGGGCGATAATTACTCACCACACAACACGGTGTCAACAGAGTGTTTACCACCGTGTCATCGCACCCGGGAGGCGAGGACGGCGGCACCGAGCAGTACGACCAGTGCAACCAGTGCGGAGACGAGACCGAACCCGGGCGACTGACTCTGGGTCTGGGTCGCCGCTGCATCTCCGGTTCCTTCGCCACCGCTCTCACCGGTTCCCATCGCGCCGTCGCTCGTCGTGGTCGGTGCTGGTGTCGGTTCTGGCGTCGGCGTCGACGCCGACTCGGTCGTGGTCGGTTCGGCCGTCGACTCCGAGTCACTCGTCGTCGTCTCCGCGTCGTCTTCGACCGGTTGCGTGACGACGCCCGTCGCGTTCCCGATGACCTCGTCGTTCCAGACGACCGAGGCGGTCACGTTCGTGCCGTTGGGGACGTCCGAGAGGTCGAGCGACCCGTCGAACGTGCCGTCGTCAGCGACGGTGACAGTCTGACTCGTCGGCAGTGCATCCGTCTCGGTCTCGTTCGTGCTGTTGAGTTCGAGTGTCAGCCGACTGCCGGGGGCGACACTCGTCGTCCCGCGGAGCGTGGTGTTCGCCGACTGCGGGAACGTCCCGTCGGTCTGGAGCGTCGCGTCTCGGTCGACGACGGCGAACGTCGCCGAGACCGACTCGCCGTCTTCCTCGTCGGGGTCGCTGTCGGCGACGAGCGCGTTCGTCTCGTTCCGTTGGAACGTCGCCTGGTAGGCCGTGTTGGGGACGAACGTGTCCGTGTTCGTGTTCACGACGAGGAACATCGTGTCGTTGGCTTCGTCGACGACGAGCACGTTGTCGCGACTCGACAGGTCGACGCGTCGTACCTCCTCGCTCGTCTCCGGGTTCACCTCGTAGATGTCGAGCGAGAGGCCGCTGTCCTCGCCGAACTCGTCGATGCCCATGAGGTCGTGTCGGGTCGACACCTGTCCGTAGATGCCGGAGGCGTCGACTTGCACGACGAGGTAGTCGCCGGCGGCGATACGGTCCGTCTCGGTGACGGACGATTCGAGGCCGCTCTGTCCGACCTCTTCGACGAACTCCTCGCGCGTGTCGAACGAGAGAAGCCCGTAGGGTGCGGTCCAGATTCGCATCCCGTCGATGCTCCCGGCTTCGAGCGTCACCTCCATCGTGTCTTGCTCGTCGGCGAGTTCGTTCCCGTCGAGTTCCGTGCCGACGGCGACGTCGTACGTACCGACCGGGAGCGGCGACTGCGCGTCGCTCGGCGTCGTGACGTCGACGACGGTGACCTCGTCGCCGGCCGCTTCGCTCTCGTCGGTCAGGCCGACCCCGGCCGTCTCGTCGTTCATCCGCGCGTAGTGCGTGTTGAGGGTGAGGCCGACGTGGCCGTCTTCGTCGCCGTCGACGACTTCGACGAGGACGCCGTACCGGTCTTCGCGCGTCATCGAGACGTAGGCCGTCGTGGTGTTGTTCAACTCGACGTCGACGGTGACGACGTCGCCACGCTGTTCGGTGAGACTGTCCTGTGGCAGTTCGGCACTCTCGTGTTCGTCCGCTCCGACGACGCCAGTGAGTACGACACTCCCTGCGACGACCGAGAGGACGAGGAGTACGACGAGACCGACTGCCTGCGTAGTGGTGTGTTCTGCTGTCATAGTTCGCCCCATAGATGGCCCGAGTCTCCTAGCCGTTCGACGAGCGTGAGCGGGTGACTGCCGTCTAACTCGCCAACCGACCGACTCGAAGCCGCTATCCACTCGCAAGCCGGTTCTTCGCATATATATACTTTTTGTTACCGTGGCTCACGTTGTCACGTATCACGACCCTGTATGGTACGACTCTATACATCGATGTCGCTTTGTGTCCGTCGACTGGCCAGACCACCGTCTTCGCTCGGAAGACAGTCGTGTCGAACGTGCTCTCGCAAGGAGAGGTCTCAGCAACAGCTTTCCTCTCGTGTGCGAAACTGCCACTTGCTATGTCGTCAGCCACTGAGACTGCGGCAGAGGTGAATGTCACGGGCAGCGAGTGGCAAGCAGGTGTCCTCGGTGGCCTGTTCGGCGGCGCACTGATGGGTGTCTTGCTCTCGGTGTCGATGACGCCGGTCATCCAGAACGCGATTCCCGCGTTGTGGGGACTCTCCGGCGGCGTCGCTGGGTGGACCGTCCACATGGCTACCGCGGCGATTCTCGGCGTCGTCTTCGCCGCACTCTCCAAGGAGCTCCCGCAGTACTCGTCGTCGGTCGGCCAGAGTACCGCCTTGGGTGCGATTTACGGCGTCGTGCTCTGGGTCGTCCTCGCGGCGCTCGTCATGCCGGTGTGGCTCTCGGCGGTCGGGTTCGCCGGTGCGCCGTCGCTTCCGAACTTCGACCCGACGAGCCTCGTCGCGCACCTCGTGTACGGTGTCGCACTCGGTGCGACGTACCCACTCGTCCTCCGCCGTTGAGGGGTCGTGGTCACGACCATCCAACCACTCACTGGGCTTCGATACCGTCCGACGCAACGGGACATTACCGCCTCGTCCAAACAGCCCGTTCGGTGGCACATTCGCGACACTGAGACTGTTTCTGGGGCGATTCGACGGAAACGATGCTCAACTATTTACCCTCGGTGAGTTATCTGTAAAGACATGCTCAGGTGTCCCGCATCGAGCACGATTGCCTGACATTCACTATCCCCGAAACGCACTCGCGCTCGCCGGTTAGACAACTGAGCGACCATCCAGAGGAATACACGATGTCAATCTCACAGGAGGGGCAGCGAGTGTCGAGCGAAGCGGGAGAAACGGTTCACCCGTCGACACCTGTCACGCCCACCCCGTTACAACAGCCACAGGTATCGACCGACCCGGCGCTCTCCGACCCCGTCGTCACACTCGTGATGCCGACGATGAACGAAGCCGACGGTATCGCCGACTGTATCGCCAGTGCGACGACGGCGTTCGAGGCACTCGGCGTCCCCGGCGAGATTCTCGTCAGCGACAGTTCGACCGACGCGACACCGGACATCGCTCGCGCGCTCGGCGCACGAGTCGTCACGCCGGACCGTCGCGGCTACGGCTACGCCTACCGGTACGCGTTCAGGCACGCACGCGGCGAGTACGTCGTCATCGGCGACGCCGACACCACCTACGACTTCACGGAGATTCCGCGGCTGCTCACTGCGCTCCAGCGCGAAGACGCCGATATGGTGCTCGGCAGTCGATTCGACGGCGAGATTCTCCCCGGAGCGATGCCGCCGCTCCACCAGTACCTCGGTAACCCGGGGCTGACCGCCGTCTTGAACCTTCTCTATCGGAGCGACGTCTCGGACGCGCACAGCGGCTTCCGCATCCTGCGGCGTGATGCACTCGAGCAACTGGACCTCCGCTCGGAGGGGATGGAGTTCGCCTCGGAGATGATCATGGAGGCGACGGCCAAGGGACTGCACATCGTCGAGGTGCCCATCACCTACCACGTCCGGCGGGGAGAGGCGACACTCGCCAGTTTCCCCGACGGGTGGCGACACGTCCGGTTCATGTTGGTCAACGCGCCGGGCGCGCTCTTCTCGACACCGGGGACGGTCTCTGCGGCGCTCGGTATCGCCGTCGTCGCACTCGGCCTGACGGGCGTGACGCCGTCGCTCGCGACGGTGCTCCTCGGGTCGTTTCTCCTCCTCGGCGGCGTCCACCTCGTCGGCATGGCGTTCGTCGTCCGTGCGACGGGGCGGCCGATTCGCGCTCCGAACGGCCCGGTGATGCATTGGCTCGGCCGACTGTTCACCGTCGAGCGTGGCCTCGTCGTCGGGGCGACGCTCGCCGCCGTCGGCGTGGTTCCGACACTCGGGCTTCTCTCCGCGCCGGCGACGCTGTCCGCCGCGGGACTCGTCGGCCTGACACTGCTCGCACTCGGCGGGTACGTCGCCTCGGTCTCACTGTTCGTCGCCGCCCTCGAACGACGCTGAGAAGGGAAAGAACGCTACGCTACTCTTCTTGCGGTCGGTGCACCGTGTTCGCCGGCTATCGCTCGCTCGTAACTCTCGACGGTCTGTTCGGCGACGACGTCCCAGTCGTAGGCCGCCGCTGCCGTCACGCAGTCTCGACTCCCGAGGTCACGTGCCGCGTCGAGTGCCGTCGCGAACGCCGCCGGAGTGACTGAACTCACCACGCCGGTCACCCCGTCGTCGACGAGGTCGGCGGCGGCGTTCATCGGCGCGCGAACCGTCACGACGGGCGTCCCGCACGCCTGCGCTTCGAGCGCGGTGATGCCGAACCCCTCGCGCCGAGAGGGGAGCGCGAAGACGTCCGCCGCCTTCATCAGCGCGTACACGTCCGTCGAGTCGGGGAGAAACCCGCTCATCTCGACCTGTTCGCGCAGGCCGAGCGTCGCCACCAACCGCCGTATTCGCTCCTCTTCCGGCCCCTCTCCGACGATGCGACACCGCACGTCGGGGCGCTCTGCCGCGAGGCGGGCGACCGCTCGAACGAGCAACGAGACGTTCTTCTCGGGGATGAGTCGTCCCACGTAGAGCACGTCGACGTGGTCACGTGCGGGAGCGACCGCCCGAATCGCGTCGAGGTCGATGCCGTTCGGTATCAGTTCTACCGGGTCGCCGGTGAGCGCACTCGTGCGACGCTGCGTGAGCGGTGAGACGGCGACGTGGCTGTCGGCGAGTCTGCCGACGCTCCACTCGGCGGCCTTTCCGGCGACACCGGCCGGACCGAGATACTCGTCCCAGTAGTCGCCCCACACCTCGTGCCACGTGACGACGAGTGGTGTCTCGTGTCGGCGTGCGGCGAGCGCGCAGGGGAAGATTGGCAGGTACGGAAACTCCTGGAAGTCGATGACGTCGAAGCGCTCGGCGGCCAGTGGTCTCGTCAGGTGGCGGGTGAACGAGAGTGCCTGACGAATCGACCGCCGTCCGTCGACGTAGAGCGGCGTCGGCGGCGCGACGCCGTGGAGGGTGACACCGTCGTGTTCGACGACGGGCGGGCCGTCCCAGGCGTGTGCGCCGAACCAGTGAACTTCGTGGCCGTCGTCACCGAGTCGTCGCCCGAGTTCGGCGACGCGTCGTTGTATACCGCCCGGTACCCACGGATAGACTGCGTCGTAGACGTACGCGATTCGCATAGGTCCCTTCCTACGTCGGCAAACCGCATAACTCGTCTCTCTCCCACAAGCTTATACAGGTTTCCGACGTTGTATCAACGACGTTCGATGTCAGACACTCATCTCCGAGCCACGGCGTCAGTGACGACCCGTTCGGCTCCTTCCGACGCCGGGCTACCGTTCCCGTCCGTCGCCGGACACGTTCTCCTGATTGGCGGCTACGGTGCCGGAAACCTCGGCGACGAGGCGATTCTCTGCGGCTTGCTGTCGGCGGTGCCGCCGACGGTTTCGACGCTCACCGTCGTCTCACACGACCCCGCGGCGACCGTCCGTGACCACACGCCCGACACACCGGACGGCGTCGTCCTCCGCGCGATTTCGCCGACGCCGAGCGCACTCCTCACCCACCTTCGTACCGTCGACGCCGTCGTCGTCGGCGGCGGCGGCATCTTCTCACGCTACATGGGACCGTACGCGGCGAAACTCCCGCTGTTCGCGCTCCTCGTCTCGGCGCTCGGGATACCCCTCCACTGGACCGCCATCGGTGTCTACGACTCCACGCCGAGACGCGTCGTTCCGCTCCTTCGTCTTGCACTCGCTCGTTCGGACTCTCTCACCGTCCGCGACGCGGCCAGTCTCGACACGCTGACCCGGTGGGGCGTCTCGAACGCCAGACTCGTCGACGACCCGGCGACGTGGCTGTCGGCCTCGCCCACTCACGGCCGGACCGTTCTGGCCGCCGCCGGTGTCGACCCCACGCGTCCCGTCCTCGCTATCGCGGCGAGACGTGTCGTCGACTCGGCGGCGAACGACCGCCTCTTCGACGCCTACCGGTCGGTTGCGATGGCGTACCGAGCGCGCGGTTGGCAACTCGTCTACCTGCCGTTCTGTCGCCATCCCACGGAGACGGTCGAACAGGACCAGCGGGTCTGCGTCGCACTCGCCGCGCGGTGCGGCGGCACGGTGTTGACGCCGTCGACGGCCCCCGACCTCCTCGATACGGTCGCCGCCTGTGACGCACTCGTGGCGACGCGACTCCACGCGATGCTGTTCGCCCACGTCGCCGAGACGCCGTTCGTCGCCGTCGCCTACGCCACGAAAGTCCAGTCCCTCCTCGACGAACTCGGTCACGCCGACTCCGGTGTCTCGCTGACCGACGTCGACGGCGAGACGCTCCTCGCGGGACTCGACCGAGCGACTGCGAGTACGACTGCTGGTGATGGACGCGGGCACGACGAGTACGACAGAGACGAGGAGGTCGACGCGCCGTGAGTCGTCGCCGCCTCACGCTCGTCGCGCGCGTCGTCGTCACCGTCACGCTCCTCGCCGTCGTCGCACGTTCGCTCGACGGCGCGGCCGTATTCGGGACCGTCCGCCGGTTCGCACCCGAGTGGGTCCTCGTCGCACTCGCGCTCCAGTTCGCCGGTGTCGTCGCCAGCACGCTCGCGTGGCAGTCGTTGCTCGCGCCGGTCGAGGACCGCCGCAGAGACTTCGGTACGCTCTTTCGGCTCTACCTCGTCAGTCGGTTCTTCACGCTCGTCGGCCCCGGAACCGTCGTCGGCGACGCGACGCGAGTGTATCAGACCCGCCGCGACGCGGCGACCCACCGCGGCGCACTGGCGACGCCGACGGCGGCCGTCGTCGCGGAGAAGGCGCTCTACGCGGGGGCGCTCGTCGCCGTCGCGGCCGTCGCCAGTCGGTTCGTCACGCTCCCCGCATCCGCACTCGACGGTCTCCGCCTCGTCGGGGTCGCCCTCGTCGTCGGTGCAGTCGGCGTCGTCGTCGGTGCCGTCGCCGTCGACCGCATCCCGTCTTCGGGGCTCGTCGACGCGGTCCGCGGCGTCGTCGACGGCTACGCCGACCGCCCGGCCGCACTGTTCCTCGCCGGGGTGGCGAGTCTCGCTACCGTCGCCGCGACGGTGCTCTCGACGTGGGCGCTCGTGACCGCACTCGGTCTCTCGGTTCCGCACGTCTACCTCTGGGCGACGGTGCCGCTCGTCGCCGTCCTCGTCGCGCTGCCCATCTCGGTACAGGGACTCGGCGTCCGCGAGGGTGCCTACGTCTTCCTGCTCGGCTACGTCGGCGTCGCACCCGAGGCAGCGCTGGCCATCAGCGTGACGAACTTCGGTCTCTCACTCGTCGTCGCCGCCGTGGGCGCGACGTGTTACCTGGCCGGTCGACGGGAGGCGACGCCGGCATGAGCGGGTCGCTGTCCTCGCTGTTCTCGACACGGCTGTTCACCCGCCTGTTCGGTCGCACCGCGACGGTCGGCGACTACCGAACGGTCCTCGTCCTCTCGCTCGTCACGCTGCTCAACTGCTGGATCGTCGGGAGTCGTCTCCTCGCGTCGACGTTCCCGCCGAACGACTCGAAACACTGGCTGCTCCGAGCGCGGTACTACGCGGGGCTGCCGATGCCGACGTCGGAACTCCCGGGGCAGTTCGCGACCCACCCGTTCTCGATTCTCCTGCTGGCGGTCGTCCTCGTGGTCGTCGGCGTACCCATCATCGCGGCCAAACTGTGGACGCTCGGGGCGTATCTCGGGGCGACGGCGGCCGTCTACGTCACCGCCCGGGAGCTGTTCTCTCGACGTGTCGCACTCGTCGCGTACGTCGCCGTGAGCTGCGGTCAGTACCTCTACTTCGACCTCCTCTCGTGGGGCGGTATTCCGAATCTCATCGCCGTCGGCTTGCTCACGCTCGCCGTCGGCGCACTCGCTCGGGCACGTCGAACCGAGACGCTCCGAGACCGGGTACTGCTCGGCGTCGTCGTCGGGTTCGGCCTGTTCGCCCACCCGCCGAGTTCGCCGGTTCTCGTCGCAGGACTGGGCTGTGCCGGCGTGGGTCTCGCGCTCGCGACGCGCGACCACGGCGTCCTCACGCGGACGCTCGTCGACGTCGCGCTCCCCGTGACGGTGTTTCTGGTCTACGTCGCGAGCCTCTGGCAGATATTCGTCACGTACACCGACAGTACGGGTGGCCACTCCATCGTCGTCATCTGGCGGATGCTCCTCCGAAATCCACCGATGTTTCTCGCGTTCGCTATCGCACTCGCCGGTCTCCCGATTCTCTTCCTCCGGCCAGTGACCGACGACGGCGCGCCCGACGACACGACTGCGACGGAGGGACCCGGGTCCGCCGCCGTCGGCGGACTCACACTCGGGTGGCTCGTCGGCCCTGTCGTGCTCGCGGGAGTCGTCACGCTTCTCCCGTCGGTGCAGACGGAACTGGCGAGAGTGACGTACTACCTCGCCGCGCCGATGTGCGTCCTCGTCGCCGTCTACGTCGACACACTCGCCCAGGCGTTCACCGAGCGAACGGCCGATACGGATTGGGAACTTCGACTCCCCGGGGTGTCGTCGAGCGGAGTGGCCGTCGCTGTCGTCGTGTTTCTCCTCATCACGCCGGCGTTCTTCGTCTCCGTGACCTTCTACGACAACGCTCTCTCCTACTACGCTGTCGACAACCAGGAGTCGGTCCTCGCCGTCGTGCAGTGGATCGACGGGCAACAACCGTTCGAGGGGCGGGTCGCCGGGTCGTTCGGTATCGTCCCGTGGGTGAAGGCGCTGACTGGACAAGACGGGTTGACACCGACGCCAGCGTCGGGGTCGTACCGTCCGGACGAGGCGGCCGAACGCGAGGCGTTTCTGACCCTCGAACGCGTGCGGACGGAGGGTGACACACCGGAGAACCTCGCGGCCGCAAGCGCCGTCATCGAGGAGTACGACGTCCACTATCTCATCGCGCCGAACAACTGGCGAGCCAGTCGGTACGGAACACTCGGTGCCCGTGTCTACGAGACGGACGCGCTGGTAATCGTCGACTTCACCGCACCGCCAGAACGATCACAGCCACTGGCCGCCGAGTCGGACGCGAACGCTCACAACGACGGCGTGGTTTCACTCGCCGACGCACAGACGAGTGACTTCGGCGTGGGCGGGGAGACGGCCTCCGACTTCGACTGGGAAGAGCTTCGTGCAACTGTCCAGCCGCAGAGAGTGACTGGTGAGGATGAAGACGAGAACGAGAGCGAGCGGAGCCTTCCGGTCGTCCGTCACGCTCGATAACGGATTCCACTCGAACGCTGTCGCGCTCGTGGGTGCCGTTCGGTTGTCGGAGGAAAGAGTCTGATACAATCGTCCATTACTCCAGGAACAGACTCGAAATCAACCGTTGTGAATCTGTGTCATTCCATTACAAACGTATGTCTGTAATGGTAACTCGGTACAGTCGAGAGACTGGCAGTGAAGACAGACTCGTTGTCGGAACTGAATTCGGACGAGCGGAGACCGTAGTGAAACTCCTTGAAGATTCGAGCGGTCGGTCGGTCGATGTAGGCGACGATGGTGCCGTCGGTGTACTCGAACTCGACGTACAGCAAGTCAGCGTCGATGCGTCGAATCGTGTAGCCCGTTCGATTCTCCCACTCGGTGGGATACGTCGTAGCGATGAGGTCCGTCACCCCTTCGATGGTCGCCGGTTCGTCGGCGGTCGCGTCGAGATAGCCTGCGTCGTACCGCTCGACGATGGTGTCGGTGCCAGCGCGGGTCTCGAGAGTGAGGCTCTGTGCCGACGCCTCCACCGAGACGACGCTCTCGTTGGCGGCACCGACGGCCACATCGGCGACCTGCGCTCGCACCGGTCCTTGGAGCGTCATCAGGTCTGCACGGAGTTTCCACGTATCGACGCCGGTCGCCGAGAGGTCGTCGAGACGGGTGACGGCGGCGGTGTGGCGATGTTCGAGTTGTTGTGCGGAGGCGTCGATACGCGCGAGTTCGTAGAGTAACTCTTCTGTCGTCACGTTGTGGAGAGCGTGTCGTTCGAGAACCTCCGCCTCTCGCGTGGTAAGCTGATTCGTCTCTTTACGAATCGTCCGAAGCTCGTCCGTCAGTACGGTGGTCTGGTTCGTCGAGGTGCCGGAGGCGAGTTGCTCTCTCTGTGCGAGTGTCGCGAGTCGGTCGTCGAGTGCGTCGTTCCGGAGCGTCAACCCGACGGCGGCGTTCGTTTCGACGGTGAGTGTCTGCGACCGCGTCCCGTTCAGCGTGCGCAACGGCTCAGCCGCAGTCTCGTGATTGTCGACAGGTGAGAGCGCGACACCGGTACCTGCGAATCCGCTCAAGAGGAGCATCGAGACGGCGACGACGGCAGCCAACTGCGGTCGCTTCGTACGCTCTGCGTTCATGGGGATGTGATGTGTCTACGCGGGCGACGAGCGTTCGTGCGCACTCGAAGGATCGACTGACATGAGCGGGAACTCGTCGCCGGTATCAATCCGAAGAGACGCGCGCAGCGGGAATAAAGCTATGTTGACGTGGTGGCGTCCAACGGCACTGCTGACTCGATAGTGGCTGCTCTCGGCCTCCTCGTCTCGTCGCATCGTCGGCTACTCGCTGTGGTCGGCCGTCGGATACGAGACGAGGACGAGGTGAAGTTCCTCTCTTTCGTGTGTTCGGACGACGTAAGCTTCCGGTGACCGGATGAGAAGCTGTAGCGTTCCACGTTCGAGTTCGAGTTGGAGGTTCCGTTCGGACCAATCGCGACCGTCCGGGGCGACCCACCGGCCGCGGTTCTCTGTGTTCATCTCTTCGTCTCCACTGTCCAGAGGTAGTCCCGGGAGCGACATATACTTTCTATCGGCGTCTGCCGGCGACGTGGGCTAACTCACCGAACTCACTCCCTCTAATCTGCTATTAGTCTCCGCCAACGATTTATTCCTTGGGAGTGTATACCCCGGTAGAGGAATCGTCAACTCCACGACGATTGAGAGAACCTGCGTATGAACTCCATCGAGACGACAGCAGCGCCTTCAGACACAGTCTTAGCCGAGAACACGGTGTACCAACTCATCGGCAATAGCCGCCGCCGTGCCGTCATCAACATCCTGTTGTCGGAGAACCAGCCCATCGCTCTGAGCGAACTCGCTCGCCAGACGGCCGAAGTGACGAGCGAACACGAGGGGATGAAACCCAGCGATATCTACAAGAGTGTGTACGTCTCGCTGCAACAGAACCACCTTCCGAAACTCGACAAACACGACGTCGTCGTCTACGACGTCGACGCGGGGTCTGTCGCTCCGGGTCCGCAGTTGCACCGGTTCGTCCCGTACGTTCGCCGCCAGCGCGCTACCACCGTCGACCAACTCAGACGGCTCGACCCGACGCTCGTCGTCGCCCTCGTGGCACTCGGCGTCGTCCTCGGTCTCTTGCTCGCCTTCGTCGTCGGCCTCGTCTGACGGCTCCGCGAGAGAAAGTATTTGCTCGTAGCAGCGGTCGTCTCATACGCTGGACCATCGACGAAGCGACCCGTTCGGTCGGCCCTCGGTCGGTTCGAGCGGCAGGGATACACGCGATGCCAGCGATGGCCGGAACGGTGGTCGAACCACGGTTCTGGTCGCGATAGACGAGTGTCTGCACGTTCGGTTGGGTGACACGACGGAACGCCCCTCGTGTCGCCATCCGACTCGGAAACGACTGTACCACCCTCACCCACCATGTTCGATACACCACACCCTGTCTTCGTTCTCGCGGCCGTCGCCCTCCTCGGAACGGTCGGGCTCGAATACGGAATCGGCGGTGCTGTTCTCGCCACGTCCACCGTCCCTCAGCCACTCGACACTGTCCTCGACGACACACCTGTCTCTCTCACGCCATCGCCGACAGACACTACATCCCCGGCGAACACCGTGGCGTCGCCACGTGAGCGAGAGTCTAAACCACCAGGCGTCCGGATGGATGTCGGGCGCGTCGAGTCCTGCGGGTCGACCTGTCGCGACGTCACCGCCCACCTCTACAACGAGGAGACGGTCGACCTGACGAACGTCGAAGTGTACACGACCATCTACGCCGGTGACGAAATCGTGTGGGTCGACGCCGAACGCGCCGGTACCATCGCCGCGGGCGACGTCTACACGACGACGAAGCGCGTGAACGTCGGCCCCAGTGAGATTTCGAAGATTCACTCCAACGGCGGTTCCGTCACCGTCGAGACGGTCATCGAGTTCGACCAAGGGTCGACCGTCGTGACCGAGAACGTCGACGTCGTGTAGCCGTCTTCGTCACCACGTCGGGAACCGACCTCG
Source organism: Halogranum rubrum (assembly GCF_900114455.1). Taxonomy (GTDB): domain Archaea; phylum Halobacteriota; class Halobacteria; order Halobacteriales; family Haloferacaceae; genus Halogranum; species Halogranum rubrum. The sequence goes on from NZ_FOTC01000008.1 coordinate 97,587, forward strand.
AACTCCTCGAACTCCGTGACTCGCTCGAACAACTCGAACTCCTCGTTTTACTCGTTCTGGACGCCCGCTCCTACACCGCCGACGTCGATTGCAACTCGGTCTGTTCCGTGGACGTCGACCGACACTGGACAGTCGAACGACTCGTCGCGCCGACGGTGCCAGTTGGGGTAGATTCGGTCGCCGTGCCAATCCGTGAGCGTAATCTCGTCGAACAGTGTCCCGCCGGGGAGGTAGCTACAGTTGTTCGGGTCGTAGGCGCGGTTGGCCTCCATCGTGAGGTAGGTGTATCTGAACCGCTGGTCGAGGCGGTGAGAGTGACTGACCGTCACCTCGCCCGTCGTCGTGTTCCGCATCTCCAGATACCACTCTCCGGGCAGCGAGTCGGGTCGCTGGATGACCGCTCGGAGTTCGTCACCCGGTGAGACCGAAACGAGTTTCGAGTGGGTGAACCCGTGGGCCGAAGAACCGCTCCACGTTCCAATCTCCCACTGGCCTGAGCCACCCCAGTTCCACGCCAACACTGGCTGGAGGATGTACCCGTTTCGACCTCCTCTCCCACTGTAACTCTGAAACGCCGGGAAGTAGAAGAAGACGATTCGGCCGTCGTGGTCGAGCGGTGCACAGGGGACGTGCAGCGTCGACTCGTAGCGCCCGAACCCCGCGTCGTGTTTCGCCCACGCGAAGGCGAGCCAGTGGTTGCCACCTTCGTCGGCGGCGTCGACTCCGTCGGACTGCAGTGGCCGTGTCTGCTTCTCTCGTGTACCCGTCGAACACGTGTCACAGCACTCGGCGCTCGTCTGTGTGCGCTGTGTGGACTGGCGTGCCCCCGACCCGACGAACGAGAGTCCGGTCACAGCACTCGCCGAGAGAAACGTTCGACGAGAGACACGCCGGTCACTCATCGAGGCGCGCTCACCCCGTCCGCCTCGGCGACGCCGAAATAGTCGGTTGAACCAGTTCGCAGTCGCTTTCTTCGGGGGTCGCCGTCCCCCGTGCCCGGCCCGTCTCGGCGTGTGCGACTCATATTCTGGAGTTCCAGACTCGGGGATAAATAAATGTTGACTTAACCCGACTTTGTTATCTGCATTGTAGTGTATTCTCCTCCAAAATTATCTGTCTGTTTGGGTAATAAGCGTCTTACCGGTCGGACTCTGTCAAAACATACTGTTTCAGTCGTGTGGTTTGGTCGCCGACCACGAAGACTCACGTTCGTCTCAGACATCCGGTAGCTCCGGACGGTCCTCTCGGCGGATGTCTACTGTCGCGTGGACGCTCGCGAAAATCCAGTGACTGCACGAACCTAACATTTATCGTGAGAAGAGTGTATATCTTTGGTATAGTTCGTCTAGCCACCTAGAGACACGCTTCTTGTGCGTTCGTGTTCCCACATAAGTGTACGGGAATACTAATGGGTGGGAACCAAAATACGACGGAGCGAGAAGAGGCAGAGTCGACCGAGAACGACTCGGTAGTGAACAACCAGTGCCCAGAGTGTCACTCGACGGCGCTGGTACGAAGTACCGACCGGGGCGAACTCGTCTGTGACGACTGTGGCCTCGTCGTCGACGACAACGTCGTCGACCACGGGCCCGAGTGGCGTGCGTTCGACCACTCCGAGCGCCAGTCGAAGTCACGCGTGGGCGCGCCCGTCACACAGACGATGCACGACAAAGGGTTGACGACGACTATCGACTGGAAGAACCAGGACTCGGCGGGGCATCTCCTCTCCTCGGAGAAACGAAACCAGATGCACAGACTCAGAAAGTGGCAAGAGCGCATCCGGACGAAAGACGCCGGTGAGCGTAACCTGCAGTTCGCCCTGAGCGAAATCGACCGGATGGCCTCCGCACTGGGCGTCCCTCGGTCGGTCCGAGAGGTGGCTGCCGTCATCTATCGCCGGGCACTCGACACCGACCTCATCCGTGGTCGCTCTATCGAGGGTGTCGCCACGAGTGCACTCTACATCGCCTGCCGACAGGAGGGCATCCCGCGAAGCCTCGAAGAGGTGTCGTCGGTCGCGCGCGTCGACCGACGCGAAATCGGGCGGACGTACCGCTACATCGCCCACGAACTCGGACTCCCGATGTCACCGGTCGACCCGAAGCAGTACCTCCCGCGGTTCTGCTCGGAACTCGAACTCAGTGAGGACGTCCAGCAACGTGCCACGACCATCATCGAGCGGACGACCGCAGAGGGGTTGCACTCGGGGAAGTCGCCGACGGGATTCGCCGCCGCCGCCATCTACACGGCCGCACTGCTCTGCAACGAGAAACGGACACAGCGAGACATCGCGAAGGTCGCACAGGTGACCGAAGTGACGATTCGGAACCGCTACCGCGAACAGTTGGAAGTCGTCGGACTCGACTTCGACGAGTTACTCTCGTACCGGTAGCTTCCGGGGGTGTGAAGTTCCGACCGGCGAGAACTTCCAACCGACGCGTCTCGGTGCGCCCCTTCGCCTTTTGACACTCGTCCGAACGTCCGATGCGGACGATTCACGTCTCTACTGACCAGGTGACTCTGACTCGATGACGGCGGCCAGTTTGTCGAGTTCGGCGGCGAGGAGTCGGACGAAGTCGTCGAGCGTAACGATGCCGACCAGTTCGCCCCGTTCGAGCACCGGCACGCGCCGTACCTTCCGCTCGTGCATCTCGTCGATGACGGTGAAGACGTCCGCGTCGACGTCGACGGTGAAGAGGTCTTCTGCCATGACGTTCCGTGCGGTCAGCGAGTCGTCGTCCATCGCGTAGAGGACGAGGTCTCGGTCGGTGACGATTCCTCTCGGTTTGTCGCCGTCGACGACGACGACGGACCCCACGTTGCGTGTTCGCATCGCCTCGACGACGTCGTCGACGGTATCGTCGACGTCCACGGTGACGACGTCGGTTCGAGCGAGTCTGTCGAGCGTCATGCGAATACCTCACTCGTTTTGGACGGGAAACGCGATTTCGACAGTCGCTTTGTACGCCGTTATCTCCCCGTCTTCGACGCTCGCCGTCCAGTCTTCGATTTCGATACCACTGATGTTCTCGACGGTACTCGACGCCTGCGCCACGGCTTCGCGCGCCGCGTCTTCCCACGATTCGGTGGACGTTCCAAGTACTTTGATGATTTTCACAGCTGCCATTGCACCGTCTATGACGTCGAACGGCGGCAAATAGCTATGTACGACTGCGTGTCACGTGTGTCCCACGAACACTTTTCGTCCACTCACGCGTCTCTCTAGTCGACGTGCGACGCTGAACGACCTCTCGCATCATCTCCACCCATGTTCCGAAACCGAACCGACGCTGGCCGTAGACTCGCAACGCTCCTCCGCGAGCGGGACATCGACGCGGACGTCGTCCTCGCTGTCCCGCGCGGTGGACTCCCCGTCGGACGCGCCGTTGCCGACGAACTCGGTCTTCCGCTCGACGTCGTCGTCGCTCGAAAGATTGGCGCACCCGCGAACCCGGAACTCGCTGTCGGTGCCGTCGCCAGCGACGGGACGCTGTGGCTGAACGACTCACTCATCGACACACTGGGCGTCGGTAGCGAGTACATCGAGCGACAGCAGCGTGAGGAGGCTGCCGCCGCCGCCGACAAACTCAACCGCTACCGACGCGGGCGACCACCGTTGGACCTACACGGAAAAGCCGTTCTCGTCGTCGACGACGGCGTCGCTACGGGAGCGACGACCGTCGCCTGCCTCCGACAGGTCCGTGCTGCCGGAGCGAAGCGAACACTCCTCGCGGTACCCGTCGCGCCACCTGAGACTCTCTCGCGTCTTCGCATGGAAGCCGACGCCGTGTTCTGTGCCGAGACGCCGCGGTACTTCGGCGCAGTGGGTGCCTTCTACGACGACTTCGGACAGGTGAGCGACGCCGAGGCGATGTCGTATCTCGGTGACGACGGCGCGAGCGTCTGAACGACAGGAACTCTCGTCTTCGATACGGAGTTGTCGCTGACGAGTGGCACTTCGGGTTCTGCGTGTAGATGTAGAGTTCGACCGTTATTCGGGAGCGATGACGAGTGTGTCGTGGTCGTCGCCGTCGGTACGGTGCCCACAGAACGGACACCAGTCGTAGCAGTACATCCCGTTTTTCACGTTGTACCCGCCGGTTCGTTCACAAGAGAGACGCGTTCGGACGGCCGATTGGTGGGAAACTCGCGATTTCATTTGTTAGTGGTATATGTTACCGAATGTCGGGTTGAGACTCATACTACATAAAAACTCCGAGAGACTCCCGGCCGAGTAGATGTCGGAGCGTGAGACGTCGAAGCCGCGGTCGTGCCGTGGTCAGCGTGACGCGAACCGTGTTGAACGCTGGCTGTTCGTGTGCGACGAGTGTGGGTCGGTGTCGATGGTGCAATGCTTTCGGGAGTGAGAGTCTCTCTCGTCTGGGCTGATGGCTAGTGTTATGCCCGTTGCTGACGACTCTATCTGTACAATAGTCGAAAGGCTAGTGCCTCGAATCGGACGAATTCCGGTGATTGCGGTGTCTGACTGGATGGTGTCGTTTCGGTCGACTCGGTTGGGACGCACGACCCCCGTTCGACACGCCCGAAACTGCAGTTCACTATACGGAGTTCGAACGTACAACACACAGTGGAAACACGATCACTCATGCCAACACAGGAATTTCACGGCCGAATCAGCCGAACGTACAACGAGTCCGAACAGTGGTGACTAGAACTGCCACGGTCACCGGATACTGCACCGACCGTCTCCGTGGTCGTCCTCGGCGAGTCACGTCGAATTTCGATGCACCGCCGAACAGTCGACCGATAGCGAGAGACAGCAATGAAACGTTCTGACGTGGGTCGCTCGTGGGTCGTCGCCCTCCTCGTCCTCGTAGTGGTCGTGCTCGCGGCGACGGCAGTGTGGTCACTGTGGTCACCGACGCCGCTCCCGTCGTCCGACGTTTCGTCACCGTCCGACCCGACAGCGCCACCCGCGTCACCGCAGGCCAGTCAGGGGGACGACCAACGAGCCACCGCGGCCGCCTCGACACGCGCCCAGACTGCAACGACACCGCAGGTGACAGCGACACCGACGAGTCCGTCTCCACAACCCGTGGCACCTGTCGATAGCACGGTCATCCTCGACATCAACGAACAGGTGGCGACTGAGGACGGAACGGTCGCCGTCCGTGGCGTCGCTCGTGGTCCAGACCGAGTGCTCGTCTTCTTCGTCGACCGACGCGGAGGCTACGCGTCTACCGTCCTCACCGTCGACGAGAACGACGAGTTCGAAGACGACGACGTTGCACTCGTTACGCTCCGTGGAGAACCGATGGCGGAGGGACTCGTCGTCGCCGGTGTCTTCGCTGCCGGTCGCGACGGTGTCGTCGGCGACGGTGAGATTCGTGGCTTCACCCGAGCAGATATCGAAGCACTCGACGAGAACACTCGCCAGCGGATTCTCGCTGATAGCAGTGGCCGACTCACTGGCCCAGGCCTTACGCAACGACAAGTGTTAGAAGTCCTGTTCGCCGAGAGCGTCGGCGAGGACGGCAGCGACGACCTGTCGGTCGAAGACGTGTTCGTCCTCACGGACGGTCGAACGACCATCGAGACGGTCACCGCTTTGTCGCCTGGGAACACGAACGCGACTACTGTTCGCTCGTTCTCGCCAGGTGAGACGATAGTCGTACAGGGACTGACCAACCGCAAACCCGTCGATACGACGATATTCGTCGACGTCGTCGACGGCCCGAACGCCTCGCTGTTCGAGTTCACTTCGACCGACGAGTGGGGAACCGACGGGGTGTGGTCGGTCAGTATCCCAGTTCCGGCCGACGCAGAGGCAGGTACGTACACGATTCGGGCCGACGACGGCGACGAGACGGACAGCGTCGAAGTGACGATACTACGGTCAAGGGGTAATACGACCGCGAGTGGAAACAGCAGTTCGAGGCCGTGAGTGGCCGTGCTGTGACGCCCTTTCGAGAGAATACGACGTTCTGCGCGCACTGACGGACTGGTCGTTCAGTCCGTGTTCAGGGGGGGCAGCATCTCTTCGATGCGTTCGACGTCGACGTCGAGCCACGCCGGAACTCGAAGCTGTTTGCCGAACTCTTCGGGGTCTTCGTCCAAGGTGAACCCGGGACCCATCGTCGCGTACTCGAAGATTGCTCCACCGGGTTCGGTGATGTACCGCGAGTGGAAGTAATCTCTATCTTTCGTCGACGTGGTGATGTAGCCGTTCTCACGCAGGCGGTCACTGACTTCGTTTTGCTCCCAGTCGTTCTCGACTTGGAACGCGACGTGGAGGTACGTCCCGACACCCATGACGCCGTTCGGGGCGTTCGGTCGGATGAGTACGTCGACCGTGTCGGCACACGGTGAGCCACTGGGGGCCCGATACCGAATCCGGTCACCGGCCTGTGAGTGCGTCGCCTCGCCGACCCGGTCCCAGCCCATCACTTCGAGGACGTTCATCGTGCCAGCGGGGTCCGACGAGTGGAGCGTCACGTTGTACATCCCACGAATCCCGTGTTCGGCGGGGACGTCGCCGCCGTCCCACGGTTCGATATCCGACTCGCCGGTCACCAACTCGTAGGGGATGCCGTCGGGGTCGGTGAAGCCGACGACCGTCTCGTCGAAGCGTTCCTCGACGGTGTACTCCATGTCGTGTTCCTCGAAGCGGTCGGTCCAGTAGTCGACGGAGCCATCGGGAATCGTCAGTCCGACCGCGCTCATCATCCCCTTTCCGACCAACCCCTCTTCCATGGGCATGTTCGTCATCGGGAAGTACGTGATGACTGTCCCAGGTGTCCCCATCTCGTCGCCGTAGTAGAGGTGATAGATCTTCTCGGGGACGTCGAAGCGAACCGTTCGCTTCACGAACCGAAGTCCGAGGACGCCGGTGAAGAAGTCGTAGTTCTCCTGTGGGTCGTCACAGAAGGCCGTGACGTGATGGATTCCATTGATTTCTGGCATGATACCTTACCGCATGTCTGTATGGATTGTCACTAAAAATAGTTTGTGTTAGGGGAACGATGCGATATCGAACCGTCTCTCTCTATCGGTGTCGACGATAGACGCACGGGCGCAAGAGTCAAGCGTCCGCTTCGGGTGGTCTCTCTTGTCATGCGAACACACACTATCCACGGTGGGGACGACGTCGCTCTCAACGTACAGGAGGCTGGGAGCGGACGCCCGGTGTTGTTCGTCCACGGTCTCTCACAGAGTGTGATGTCGTGGCGACACCAGTTCGAGTCGGACCTCACAGACGAGTTTCGACTCGTCGCACTTGACAACCGCGGCCACGGTGAGTCCGAGAAACCGCGAGACGCCTACGGCGACTCGAAACTCTGGGCACAGGATATCCACGCCGTCGTCACCGAACTCGAACTCGACGACGTCGTCCTCGTCGGCTGGTCCTACGGCGGCGTCGTCGCCCTCGACTACCTCGATTCGTTCGGCACCGACCACGTTGCGGGGCTGAACTTCGTCGGCGGGGTCTCGGCGCTCGGCAGTGAGACTGCGACGGCGCGACTCGGGTCGGAGTACGTGGACCTCGTCTCCGGGTTCGTCTCCACCGACGCCGAGGAGAGTATCGAGACCATGCGGCAGTTCGTCGACCTCTGCGTCTTCGAGGAACTCTCGCCGGCCGACCGCTACTACATGCTCGGCTACAACGTCGTCGTCCCACCACACGTGCGCGACAGCCTCCGTGACCGCGTCGTCTCTCACGACGACACGCTGGCCTCGCTCGACGTTCCCGTTCTGGTGACCCACGGCGAAGAGGACGCCGTCGTGGTCCCTGACGCCGCTCGCACGTACGCCGAACTCGTCGAGAGTGAAGTCTCGTGGTACCCCAACACGGGCCACTCGCCGTTCTGGGAGCGACCGGAACGGTTCAACCGCGAACTCCGAGCGTTTGTCCACGAGCTGTAACCGCTCTCTGGCTTGTCTCCTCTTCCGCAGCGACTAGGTTCAAGTCGCCGTAGTGTGTGGTCGGGATATGCCTTCGGACCCCTCGCATTCGGTGTCTCCGACGCGCCGCCCCACGGACGAAGCGTACCTCGACGACGACCCGTTCGACCCACCTTCGTCGCTTCTCACGCTTCCGTGGGCGGACTGCCACAACCACGCACACACGCTGTCGTGGGAGGACCGCGAGCGGTACGCCATCTCCGGCTGTCGGGCGATGGTGATGGTCGCGTCGGGCTACCACTGGACACCGTACAAACCCGTCGACGCCGCCGACGTCCAGTTTCTCTGGGACGACGTCGTCAACCGTCGGCGCGCCATCGAGCGAAACCACTTCTTCGAGACGGGTCTCGCACTCGGCATCCACACCGGGGTCCGTATCACCAACCCCGACGACCTGCTGGCGCTGATGGAGGAGTACTGCGAACTCGACGAAGTCGTCGCTCTCGGTGAGACGGGTATCACCCCCGCCCAACACGCCGAGTCGTGGGGACTCGACGAACAGCGCGCGGTGGTACAGGCACAGATGGAACTCGCCGACACGTACGACCTGCCGGTGCTCCTCCACACGCCGAACCAGATCGAGGACGGTCCGGACTACCGCCCCGGCGTCGGCCTCCCGGGGTTCGAGAGCAACACGTCGCTGGGACAGGACCCGGTGCTCACTGGCGACAACCCCGAACTGGAAGCGGTGAAGATGGACGTCGAAGCGGCCGCCGACGCCGGGTTGGCCGAGGAGCGAATCGTCGCCTCCCACGCCGACTCGAACAACGTCGACTACCTCTTGGGTGAGACGGACTGCTACGCCAGTTTCACCGTCGGCTACCCGTGGCTGACGGGTGTGACTGCCACCGACGTCGCCGAGGCGATTCACGAGTACGGCCCCGACCGAGTGTTGATGGACACCGACTGCGCGAACATCCTCAAGACGGACGTCTTCTCGGTCAAGAAGGCCATCTTCGAACTCTATCGTCTGGGAATCGACGTCGACGACATCCGACAGGTCGTCTGGGAGAATCCGAGAGGGCTCTTCGGTTTCGACGACTTCGAGGACGAAGACTACTGACGCTGCGTCCGACAGCGGTTGGTCAGTTCGCCGAGACCGTCGACACCGACGGTTACCTCGTCATCGTCACCGAGGAGCACCGGCGGGTCGCGAAACACGCCGACGCCCGGCGGCGTCCCGGTGAAGATGAGGTCGCCGGGTGAGAGCGTGAACGCGCGGCTACAGAAGGCGACGAGTTCGTCGAGCCCGAAGATGAGGTTCGCCGTCGTGGAGTCCTGCACTCGCTCGCCGTTCACGTCGGCCCAGATTCCGAGGTCGTGTGGGTCGTCGAGTTCGTCCAGCGTCACGATGTCCGGACCGATGGGGGCGAACGTGTCGAGGCTCTTGCCGCGAACCCACTGGTCGTCTCGCTCTTGTAAGTCTCGGGCCGAGATGTCGTTGCCGACGGTGAGTCCGGCGACGTAGTCCCACGCGTCGTCGACAGCGACGTTGCGGGCCTCGCGGCCGACGACCACCACGACTTCTGCCTCGTAGTCGACCTGCTCGGTGTAGGTCGGGTCCCACACGACGTCACTCTCCGGCCCCGTGATGCTGGTCGGGAACTTCGAGAAGAGGACGGGTTCGTCGGGGATGGGAAAGCCACCCTCTTCGGCGTGGTCTCGGTAGTTCAACCCGACGCAGACGACCTTCTGTGGGTCGCTCACGGGTTCGCGTCGCGTGAGCGTGTCGACCGGTTCGAGTGCCGCCTCGTGGTCGAGTGCGTACTCGACTGCCAGCGACACCTTCTCTTGCCAGTTCCACTGCTCGAAGAGCGCCGTCGTCGTCTGCGGTATCTCGACGCCCGCTGCCGACCCGGCCTCTGCGAGGTTGACTACGGTGTCGTCGTCGACGAGTGCCCCGCACCACGGCAACCCCGACGCTGTCGCACTGAACTGTCCTATGCGCATCGCTCTCACTACTCAGTGGGTGCATATAAGCTCAGTTGCTCGGTGTCGTCGGGAGTGTAGAGCTCTCACGCCCGAGATAGGGGGCCTCCCTGTCTGAGGCTGTTGTGACCATACCGCTTTGAACGTCTAGAAACTTCAGCGGCACAGAATTAATATTGCAATATACGGTTTATAGCACAGCGATTTGCTCGTATTCGTGGGCGAGAGTCCCTGAGACGACTGAACAATCAAAAGAAGTAGTACTCTTGATTACTTCAATAGTCAAGAGTAGTTTTTAGTAGGTCGGCGTCGTCGGCCACAGACACGCGATGAACACCGCACACAACCCGGGTTCGAGGGTCGAAAGCGAGGTCGAACGATGAGTCGCCGGTTCGTCGATACGCTCCCAGACCGGCAGGTCGAAGCAGACCTCGCCGACGAACTCGAAGATCTGGACGGCATTGAACAGTGCGTCGCCGTCCGCGGGAACTACGAAGGTGAGCAGATGGCCTACCAACTGCTCGTCAACGTCACCGACCGTGGTCTGCTCGCGCTCCACTACCGGGAGTCGGGCTGGCAAGTCGTCTACGATTCGGCTGAAGATGGCGATATCGAGTCCTCCGAAGAACTCTACCGGCGAGCACACGACGCGCTCTACACGCACGCCGACCCGGACCCGGACTCGAATCACTACGAGACGACGCCGCCGTTCTGGACGGCCCCCGACGAGGAATGACCCCCGGTCCGAGCGACACTACCGTCGCCGAACCGCTCGACGCGTTCCTCCGCTCGAAGGCGAAGGGAGGGACCGAGAGCGGAAACTACCGCCGCAACTGCGAGCGCGTGGTCCGAGAGTTCCTCGAGTGGCTCGACCGCCGGGGAGAGGCGACGACGTTCGCCGACCTCGACCCGCGCACGTTCCGCCGGTTCGCCCGCGACTTGACCACCCACGACCCGACGGCCGAAGAACCGCTCTGCCGTCGGGAACTCACGGCCGGAACCGTTCGTACCTACTACGCACAGGTGAGTGCCTACATCGGGTGGTGTGTGCGCGAAGGCTACCTCGACCGAAACCCGGCCCAGCAGAACGTCGCCAAGGAACCACTGCCGGACGACGATGGCCGCCGTAGCGGCGACCAACAGGCGTGGACCGACGACCACCGTCGCGCGATAACGACGCACGTCGACCGAGCGGTGAGCGAGGCGCTCGACGGAATTAGCGACGACGGTGAGTTGTTCGAGGCCGTCAAACCCTACCGAGACAGGGCGCTGGTGTACGTCCTCTGTTACTCCGGCGTCCGCGGCGGCGAACTCGTCGCCGACCCGAAAGACGACCGACGGGTCGGACTCCGATGGGAGGACGTCTCACTCGCCGACAGCACGCTCACGGTCTTCTCGAAGAACCAACGGTGGTCGGACCGGTCGTTACCGTCACAGGCACTCGCTGCCGTCGACCGATACCGAACCGTCCTCGACCCGCACCCCGACTGGCCGGTGTTTCCGACGCTCCACTACCCGTCGCTCTACGAGGTGATTCGTACAGGACTCAGCGCAGACGGATGGGCCGAGTCGTCCGTCGAGGAGTACGTCGACGACCTATCCGGTCATCCGGCCATCTTCGAGACCCTGCGCGAGTACGATCTCTCGCCGCCGTCGATGACGACTGACGGTGTTCGGCGGACGATGCGGCGACTCTGCGCCGACGCCGACATCGAACTCGACGACAGACACGGCTATCTCGCGCCGCACGGTGGTCGCCGCGGCGTCGGCGAGGTGATGGTACGCCAGCGTGGGTTCACCGCTGCTGCCCGCCTCCTCGACAACTCCGAGGCGATGGTCAGAGAACACTACTCCCACATCGAGGCGAAAGACCTCGCGGCGGACGCCGGGTCGGCCTTCGAAGAACACGACGGCTGAATCCATCCGTTGCAGACCGTTGCTGGAGTTATCTGGTGTGAAAACGTCTAACGTTCGCAGCATTAACAGCTCTATAGTGATACCCTGTGGGTCTGTAGACAGGAGTGAAGACTATGGCCGTAAAGAAACCACATCACGTTCAACTCGTCGAAGCGTGTCCGGGCTGTGGCGAGGACACAGAGCACCAAGTACGCCTCCAGATCATGGAGGAGAACACGGGGCCCGACGACGAGAGTCGGTCCTTCTCACGCGAACCGTACCGTGTGAGTGAGTGTTCGGTCTGCGGAGAGACCGAGACGATGCGGATGAACAACGCTTGAGCACGTACTCGACGTCTCGATAGTCGCTGCGGGTCTATTTGTGCAGTATTAGCAGTCCGTTAACAAGAATGATAACAGAATGACAGAACGTTTTAACGAACTATGACAGTGCTACGTGTGTAACGGAACTCGTCGAAGTAGCCGACGACGGTGAGATGCGCAGTCTCAGACGAAATCCGGGAGATCGGACCCGCTCTCGGCCATATTGATGTTGACCTCGATGACGTTGGCCGTGTTGGTGACCTTCTCGACTATCATCTCGTGGTAAGCGTCTTCTTTCATCCGCCGGCGCGGTCCGGAGACGGAGAGTGACCCGAGAACCGTCCCGTGTCGAGTCAACACGGGTGCGCCGACCGCCTGCAACCCCTCTATCTCCTCTTCGTCGTTGTAGGCGTAGCCCCGTTCGCGGATGCGAGCGAGTTCGTCGAACAGGTCGTCGCGGTCAGTGAGGGTGTTCGCCGTCTTCCGAACGAGTCCGTAGCGGTCGATGATGTCGTCGACGCGCTCTTCAGACAGGTGTGCGAGAATCGACTTCCCCGTCGCCGAAAAGTGGAGGTAGTCCGGTTTCTGGAGTTTACTCGTCTGGTACTCGCTTCCGACGGCCTTCTCGCCTCGGACCTTGTAGAGGTTCACACCGAGTCCGTGCTGTTCTGTCGAGAGGTGAGCGTACTCGCCCGTCTCCTCTGCCAGACTCTCTAACTCTGCTTTCCCAAACTTGTACAGTCGGTGTTGGTTCCGGACGTACTCTCCCATGAGGAGAAACTGCAGCGACAGCGAGTACGTGTTCTCCTCTTTGACGACGAACTTGTTGTCCTGTAGTGTCATCAAGTGGTTGTACACTGCACTCTTCGACATGTCCAGATGGTCAGCTAATTCGGTGACTCGTGCTCCGTCGAGTGCTTCGAGCGCACGAACGACGTCGAGCGAGCGAGCGACAGTCTTCAACAACCGCGGCGAGTCGGCGGGCGGGCGGTCTGTCATACGTTCACGTACCAACTGAATCGGTTTAGGCGTTTGTATTTGGTGCACAGTTCACAGAGAGTGCTCAAAGTCCCCGTTACAGTGCTCGTTGCCGCTGTTCTTCGATTATCTTCACAGTACAATCGTTTTGAAGCGGCTGAAAACGGCCGTTTCAGCGAATATTCACACATTCATCGCTAAGCATCTGTTCTCGATTGATGCACGGGAGATAGTACACGATACCGACCAAAACACGCAGATATCGCTACCTACGAGAGCTTACTCTCCGTAGTGTCGAGAAGTGGGAGAGCTCGTGGAGGCTGTACGAGAGAGACTGTTCTCTTCTGAGACACAGTAGCGTCACAACTCGACGCGAAGTGAACTATTGCATTTTTAGCGTCTCAGAGAAGATACTTCGAGGGAATCTAGTCGGATCTACGTCTCGTCACTACTCGGTGTAGCCAGTTATACCTCTCCCGTCGTCTGATTTCGTGGTGTCGAATCTGTGTCGCGCTCGAGAACAGCGTCTCTCGCTCGGTTCACTCGGTGGCGAGCGTCCGAAGCGCACCGGCGAGAACGTCGGTCGCCGCCGCGCAGTCGTCCCAGTCGGTCCACTCTCGCGGATTGTGTGAGATGCCGTCGCGAGACGGGGCAAAGAGAAGAGCGGCGTCGGTGACGGCGGCGATGTTCATCGTGTCGTGTGCCGCGCCGGAGTGGAGGTCCATCGTCGCAATCTCCGCCTCTTCACCGGCAGCGTGCATGGCGTCGCGACACCGCTCGCTCATCTCGACCGGCGCACGGTGCCACGGCCGTTCGAACGTCGTGGTCACGTCGCGTGAGGACTCGATCAGTTCGAGACTCTGCTGCGCACAGTCGACGATAGTCTCGATGGAGTCGGCCTCGACGTCGCGGACGTCGACGGTGAGTTCCGTCTGGCCGGCGATGACGTTCGGCGCGTTCGGTGTGACACTCGCCCACCCGACGGTGGCGACGGCCGTCTCCGACGAGAACTCGACGACGTCCTGTGCGGCCGCCTCGACGTCGAGGATGAACTCGCTCGCGGCGGCGAGTGCGTCCGAGCGGTCGCCCATCAGCGTCGACCCGGCGTGGTTCGCCTCGCCGACGAACTCGACGGCACACCGTGTCAGCCCGGTGATGGTCGTGACGACACCGGCAGGGACGTCGGCGTCTTCGAGTCGCTCGCTCTGTTCGATGTGAAGTTCGAGCCACGCATCCCACTCGCTGGCGTCGACGACGCCCTCGCCGCGGAAGCCGATGTCGTCGAGCGCCGTTTCGAGGGTGACACCTTCGGCGTCTTCGAGTGCGAGTGCGTCGTCGACGCTCATCTCGCCAGTCGCGACGGTAGACCCGAGTAGACCACCGTCGAACCGCTGGCCTTCTTCTTCGGTGAGACAGACCACGTCGACGGGACGGACCGGTTCGACACCTGCGTCCTGCATCGCCCGAACGCTCTCCAGTGCAGCGTAGACACCGAGTGGACCGTCGAAGATGCCACCCTCGGGAACGGAGTCGAGATGACTGCCGGCGGCGACGGGCGCCGCCGCCGAGTCGGCGCTCTCGGGGTCCCACCGGCCGACGATGTTGCCGACGGCGTCGATTTGGACGTCGAGTTCCGCGTCACGGAGTCGGTCACAGAACTGTTCGCGGGCCCGTCGGTCCGCGTCGGTTCCGGTGAGAACGGTTCGCCCGCGGCCCGTGTCGACCGCAATCTCGCCGAACTCGGCGTTCGCTTCGATATCTCTTCGGAGACGGCGCTGGCTCGTCTGCATGTTGAGTACGCCATGGTTTCCCAACACACTACTTGACTGTTTCCGTCGATAGTGTACGGTACGACCGACAGTGAATATTACCATCCTTATATTGGGAGAGGTTGGTGTGAGTGTAGTTAACAAAAGTTTTATCAAGGACAACTGGGACCGTAGTCGTATGTCACGGGATAGCAATAGCGACTCCAGTGAGGACGACTCGCCTCGCTCCTCGACTGGACAGGCGCTCGACCGCCGGAAGTTCCTCGCTGCGACGGCAGCAGGCGTGCCAGTCGCACTCGCAGGATGTACGGGCGGCGGCGACGGTGGGTCAGGTAGTGGTGGCGGAGACGGAAGCGGCGGCAGCGGCGGAGGGACGAGCGCAGGGTCCAGCGGCGACCCGGTCTCCGGTGGGACGCTGCGCTGGGGCGGGGCCGTCCCGGTGCAGGGACTCGACCCGCACTTGGAGAGCGCGGCGGCGACCAACCGCGTCTTGGAGAACATCACCGAGCCACTCATCCAACTCGACTTCGACTACTCGCTGAAACCCCATCTCGCGAAAGAGTGGACGACGTCGGAAGACAACACGACACTCACCTTCGAACTCAACGAGGGCGTGACGTTCCACAACGGCAAGGAGATGACCTCCGCCGACGTGCTCGCGTCCTACGAGCGTATCGCCAACGGCGAGTTCCTCGCTACTGGGTTCTTCGAGTTCGTCGACTCGATGGAGACGCCGGACGACTACACGTTCATCATCAACCTCTCGGAACCGTTCGCGCCGTTCCTCTCTCGGATGGCGACGGGCGAGATGCACATCCTCCCCGAGGAACAGACCTCCGAGCAGAAGGTCGCAGAACCCATCGGAACCGGCCCGTACCAGTTCGACAGTCGCGAAATCGAGACGTCGTTCACGATGACGAAGTTCGAGGACTACTGGGACGCCAGCGACGAGAACGGCCCGTTCCTCGACAAGATCGTCAAGAGCGAGATTTCCGACCCGAGCGTCCGTCTCCAGTCGTTCCGCGCCGGTGAGTACGACTTCATCAACGGCATCCCGCCGAAAGACGTCGAGTCCGTCAAGACCGACTCGAACATCCGCTTCGAGAAGCAGTTCCCGAAGGCGCTCATCTACCTCGGATTGAACTGCAACAAAGAGCCGTTCAACAACAAAGACGCGCGCCTCGCACTCGACTACGCCCTCGACAAGAAACAGATTACCGAAGCCGCACTCTACGGGACGGGACAGGCGACGGCGACGCCCGCCGCACCCGACAGCCCGTGGGAACACCCCGACATCGAGCCACGTCCCCGTGACCTCGACAAGGCACAGGAACATCTCGACAAGGCGGGACTCTCCGACGGCTTCGAAGTCTCGTTCAAGATTCCGCAATCGTACCCCAACCAGGTGCAGGGAGCGAAGGTCATCGCCGACCAGGCGTCCGACGCCGGTATCACCCTGAACATCCAGCAGATTACGTGGAGTACGTGGCTCTCGGACGTCTACTCGAAGCAGAACTTCGAGGCGACTACGTCGAGTTACCTCGCGCTCTACTACCCCGACGTCTCGTTCTACAAGTTCCTCCACCCCGACGGTGCGTTCTTCTTCACCGGGTGGGAGAACGAGGAGTACAACAAACTCGTAGAGGAGGCCAGACACATGTACGACGAGGACAAGCGCGTCGAGCGCTACCACAAGGCGACGGAAATTCTCCACGAGGAGCGTGCTGGCCACCTGTTCCTCTGGTGGCAGGCGAATCTCTACGGGTCGGCGACGAACTACAAGGGCAAGATTGGCGCACCGGACGGTTCGACGCTCCGTTTCAGAGACAACTGGCTCGAATAATCGGAGAGACACATGTCTATGTACAACTATCTGGTCAGGCGGTTGGGGTTCATGCTCCTGACCCTGCTGTTCGTGACGGTCATCACGTTCGCCGTCACGAACATTCTCCCTGGCGACGTCGCGTTGCTCATCCTCGGGCCGAACGCGACCGACCAGTCCATCCAGGCGCTGCAGGCGCAACTCGGGCTGGACAAGCCGCTCTACGTCCAGTACATCGACTGGGTGTTGGGACTCCTACAGGGCGATATGGGAACCTCGCTCCGGTTCGACGAACCGGTCGCACAGCTCATCGGCGAGAAACTCGGTCGCTCGCTGCTGCTCGCGACGGCCGCGACGGCCATCGCCGTGTTCTTCGCACTACCGCTCGGCGTCGTCGCCGCGGTCAAGCAGAACGAACTGCCGGACCTCTTCGCGTCGATGTTCGGTTTCATCGGCATCTCGATTCCCATCTTCCTCTGGGGACTGGTGTTCATCCTCGTCTTCGCCGTCTGGTTGGGGCTGTTCCCGACGGGCGGGTACGTTCCGCCCTCCGAGGACCCGATAGGGACGCTCACGCACCTCGTCTTACCCGCCTCGGCGATGGGGTTCGCGCTCACCGCCTACATCATGCGGATGACTCGCTCCTCGATGCTGGAGGTGCTGAGCGAGGAGTACATCAAACTCGCTCGCGCGAAGGGGATGACCCAGCGCGTCGTCGTCCTGAAGCACGCACTCCAGAACGCCATCATCCCGGTCATCACCGTCGTCGCCTTCCAGTTCAGCTACGCCTTCGGCGGCGTCGTCGTCTTGGAGGAAGTGTTCTTCTGGCCGGGCATCGGTCGACTCACGCTCACGGCCATCCAGAGTCGCGACATCCCGCTGCTTCAAGGCTGTATCATCGTCGTCGCGCTCATCTACATGCTGTCGAATCTCACCGCCGACCTCCTGTACGGCTACTTCGACCCACGCATCCGCTACGGAGGTGACGACTGATGGCGACGTCGACGCTCTCCATCACGTCCGCCCGCAAAGAGCGGATGGAGCGCTTCGTTCGGAAGTTCCGCAACAACACGAAGGCGATGATCGGACTCACCATCGTGGTGTTGCTCGTCCTCGTCGCCATCTTCGCGCCCGTCATCGCGCCGTACGAGATAGACACGACGTCGGTCGAAGACCGCTCTGAGGCACCGTCGGTCGCCCACCCGTTCGGCACCGACGACCTCGGCCGCGACATCTTCAGCCGCGTCGTCATGGGGAGTCGAATCTCCCTCTACGTCGGGTTCGGTGCGATTAGCGCGGCGTTGCTCGTCGGGACCGTCATCGGCGTCGTCTCCGGCTACTACGGCGGGATGGTCGACGAGTTACTCATGCGTCTGATGGACGCGGCGATGTCGTTTCCGCCCATCCTGCTCGCACTGACACTGATGGTCGTCCTCGGGCCGGACTTGAACAACGTCATCCTCGCGTTGGCGTTCGTCTACACGCCGTACATCGCCCGCGTCGGGCGGAGTGCGACGCTCTCGGAGACCAACGAGGCCTACGTCGAGTCCGCTATCGCACGCGGCGAGAGCAGCGGTCGAATCATCTTCAGCGAAGTGCTGCCGAACACGACGGCACCGCTCCTCGTGCAGGGGTCTCTGAACATCGCCTTCGCGATGCTCGCCGAGGCGAGTCTGTCGTTCCTCGGACTGGGCGCACAGCCACCGACGCCGTCGTGGGGGCTGATGATAGACACCGGTCGCGGGTTCATGCAATCTGCGCCGTGGATGATCATCTTCCCCGGTCTGGCCATCGCAATCACCGTCATCGGCTTCAACATGCTCGGTGACGGTCTCCGAGACATCCTCGACCCCAAGGTGGACGCGATAGAATGAGTACCACGACACCCACACACGACGACCCGAGTTCGAGTTCGCCCCTGTTGGAGGTGCGGAACCTCCGGACGCAGTTCCACACAGAGAGCGGCACCGTCGTCGCCGCCAACGACGTCTCGTTCTCGCTCGACGCAGGCGAGACAATGGGACTCGTCGGCGAGTCCGGCGCGGGTAAGAGCGTCACCGCTCGCTCGCTGCTCCAACTCATCGACCCGCCCGGCGAAATCGCTGGCGGCGAGGTCATCTTCGAGGGCGAGAACCTGCTCGACTACTCCGAAAAGCAGATACAGAGAGTTCGCGGAAACAAGATTGCGCTCGTCCCACAGGACCCGATGTCGTCGCTCAACCCGGTGTTGACCGTCGGCGAGCAGATAATCGAGACCATCACGCACCATCAGGGGATGGAACGCGACGAGGCGAGAGCGCAGGCCATCGACGCGATGACCGACGTGGGAATCCCGGACGCCGCAGAGCGTATCGACGACTACCCCCACGAGTTCTCCGGCGGGATGCGGCAACGCGTCCTCATCGCCATCGGCCTGTCCTGCCAACCCGACCTCATCATCGCCGACGAACCGACGACGGCGCTCGACGTGACGACGCAGGCGAAGATTCTCGACTTACTCAACGAGTTACAGGAAGAGAAGGGGATGGGTATCCTGATGATCACCCACAACCTCGGCGTCGTCGCCCAGACGTGTGACACAGTCGGCGTGATGTACGCGGGCAACCTCGTCGAGACGGCGGAGATGCACGAACTGTTCCGCCACCCGCAACACCCCTACACGCGCGGCCTCATCGACTCCATCCCGCAGATAGACACGGCGTACGACGAGTTACCGACGCTCGACGGGGCGATGCCGGACCTGACGGACCTGCCACAGGGCTGTAACTTCGCCCCGCGATGTGAGTACGCCACCGACGCGTGTCGAACCGGCGGCGACCCGGCGCTCGAACCGGCCGGGCCGGGGTCGTCGCGCGCGGCGTGTATCCGGACCGACGAGATAGACCTGCGCCAGGGCTACGTCCCCGACGACGTCGAACGTACCGAGAAACAGGTCGACCGTAGCGGCGACCCGCTGTTCGAGGTGAAGAACCTGAAGAAGTACTTCTCGGCGGGCGACGGCGTCATCGGAAACCTGTCGTTGTCGCGGAACGGTGGTGGGATACCGAAACTCGAACGCCGATACGTGAAAGCTGTCGACGGCATCAGCTTCGACATCTACGAGGGCGAGACGGTCGGTCTCGTCGGCGAATCCGGCTGTGGGAAGTCCACCGTCGCGCGCACGGCGCTGAAGCTACTCGAACCGACGGACGGCGAGGTGTACTTCGACGGCCAGCCGATGCACGAGATGGGCGACAGCGAAGTTCGGAGCCTGCGCCGCGAGATGCAGATGGTGTTTCAGGACCCGCACAGTTCGCTCAACCCCCGGAAGACCGTCGGCCAGATCGTCGGGCGCGCGATGGAGAAACACGACATCGCCACGGGTGAGGAGAAACGCCAGCGCGTGCGGGAGTTGCTCGAACGCGTCGGACTCTCGGCGTCGGCGGCGGGGAAGTACCCTCACGAGTTCTCCGGCGGCCAACAGCAGCGCATCGCCATCGCACACGCGCTCGCGGTCGAACCGAAACTCATCGTCTGCGACGAACCCGTCTCCGCGCTCGACGTGAGTGTGCAGGCGCAGATACTGAACCTGCTGAACGAGATTCAAGCGGAGTTCGGCCTCTCCTATCTCTTTATCTCGCACAACATTGGCGTCGTCCGGCACATCTGTGACCGACTCGCCGTGATGTACCTCGGCAAAATCGTCGAGTTCGGGAGTATCGAGCAGGTGTTCGACACGCCGTTCCACCCTTACACGGAGAGTCTGCTCTCGGCCGTCCCACACGCCGACCCGACGCGGAAGTCCGAGCGCATCTTCCTCGAAGGGAGCGTCCCGAGTCCGCTGGACCCGCCGTCTGGCTGTCCGTTCCAGACGCGGTGTCCGAAGAAGATTGGCGAGGAGTGCGAGACGGTCGTTCCGGACCTCGAAGAGAAAGAGGCGGGAACCGGACACTACCTCTCGTGTCACCTCTCGATCGAGGAGATGAGTGAGCACGCCGGGTTCGTGCAGTCGGAACAGGCCGAACAGTCGGAAGCACAGCACGGCGACTAGTCGCTTCGGCCGCCCGACTCGGTCCACCCGGGGACCACCGTCGCGAATGTAACTGTCGACGGACGCTACTCGAACTGTCCGTCCTGTTTGTACTGCTGGCCGAGTTCGACGTAGTGTTCGTGGACGCGCGAAATCTCGTCGAGTTGGTCGTCGGTGAGCGGTTTCGTCTTCGCCGGCGTGCCGTAGGCGAGATGGCCTTCCGGAATCGTCTGGTCTTGGAGGACGATTGCCCCGGCGGCGACGATGCAGTTCGACTCCACCGTCGCACCCCTTAGGACGGCACTCTGCATCCCGACGAGCGAGTGGTCTTCGACCGTCGCGTAGTCGACGACGACGCTGTGGCCGACGGTCACCTCGTCGCCCAACACTGCGCCGTGGAGCATCGTGAACTCCTGCACGTTGGTCTCGCGGCCGACGACGGTCGTCGCGCCGTCTGCCCGGAGACAGGTGAAGGGCCACAGACTGGCCCGTTCGTCGACCATCACGTCGCCGACGAGGTAGGACTGTTCGGAGACGAACGCCGACTCGGCAATCGTGGGCATCTGGCCGTCGAGTGGTCGTTTCATGCTCTGATGCCGCGGGGTGACCCCATAGTGTTATCGCCGGGTAGTACGACAAAGATGTCAGTTTGACTACCAGCGAGCGAAGGTGATACCTACCTCCCCTACGAGGGACCGACCAATGACGCTCGAAGACGACGCGCGGGACTATCACCGGCGTACCCCGCCGGGCAAGGTAGAGATATCGACGACCAAACCGACGAACACCCAACGTGACCTCTCGCTGGCGTACTCGCCGGGTGTCGCGGCCCCGTGTCTCGACATCGCCGAGGACGAAGAACAGGCGTACAACTACACGGCGAAGGGGAACCTCGTCGGCGTCGTCTCGAACGGGTCGGCCGTTCTCGGACTCGGCGATATCGGCGCACAGGCCTCGAAACCCGTCATGGAGGGGAAAGGCGTGCTCTTCAAACGCTTCGCCGACATCGACGTGTTCGACGTCGAACTGGACCTCGAAGACCCCGACGCGTTCACCGAGGCCGTCGCCGCGATGGAACCGACGTTCGGTGGCATCAACCTCGAAGACATCAAAGCGCCCGAGTGTTTCGCTATCGAGTCCGACCTCTCCGAGCAGATGGACATCCCCGTCTTCCACGACGACCAACACGGCACGGCCATCATCTCCGGGGCGGCGCTCCGCAACGCCGTCGACATCGTCGGAAAGGACGTAGAGAACCTTCACGTCACCTTCGCGGGCGCGGGCGCGGCGGCGACGGCGACGGCGCGGTTCTACGTCTCACTCGGTATCCCTCGCGAGAACATCACGATGTGCGACATCAACGGCGTGCTCTCGGAGGCGCGCGCCGAGGCGGGTGACCTCAACGAGTTCACCGAACCGTTCGCCCGCGGCGAAGCAGACGGCGAACTCGAAGACGCGATGGCGGGTGCGGACGTGTTCGTCGGTCTCTCGGTCGGCGGCATCGTCAGCCAAGAGATGGTGCGGTCGATGGCCGACGACCCTATCATCTTCGCGATGGCCAACCCCGACCCCGAAATCACCTATCAGGACGCCAAAGACGCCCGCGACGATACCGTCATCATGGCGACGGGACGCTCTGACTACCCTAACCAAGTGAACAACGTCCTCGGCTTCCCGTTCATCTTCCGCGGCGCACTCGACGTGCGTGCCACCGAGATAAACGAGGAGATGAAAGTCGCCGCCGCCGACGCCCTCGCCGAACTCGCCCGGCAGGACGTCCCGGACGCCGTCGTCAAAGCCTACGGCGACGACCCACTGCAGTTCGGTCCCGACTACCTCATCCCGAAACCGTTGGACCAGCGTGTTCTCTACGAAGTGACGCCCGCCGTCGCGAAGGCGGCGATGGACAGCGGCGCGGCACGGAAAGAACTGGACGTCGACGAGTACCGCGAGGAGTTAGAAGCGCGTCTCGGCAAGTCTCGCGAGATGATGCGCGTCGTCCTGAACAAGGCGAAGTCCGAACCGAAGCGCGTCGCCCTCGCCGAGGGAGAAGACGAGAAGATGATTCGCGCGGCGAACCAAATCGCCGAGGACGGCATCGCCGAACCCATCCTCATCGGGCGGACGAAACGTATCCTCCGCAAAGCCGAGGAGTTGGGACTGGACTTCGACCCGGTCATCGCCAACCCCCACGACGGCGAGTGGAACCACTACGTCGACCACCTCTACGAGCGACGACAGCGGAAAGGGCTGACGCGGACGGAAGCGACCGAACTCATCCGACAGGACTCGAACTACTTCGCCAGCGTGATGGTCGGACTGGGTGACGCCGACGCGATGCTGACGGGACTGACCCACCACTACCCGTCGGCACTCCGCCCGCCGCTGCAGGTCATCGGGACGGCCGAAGACGCGAACTACGCGGCCGGTGTCTACATGCTGACGTTCAAGAACCGCGTCGTCTTCTGTGCCGACGCGACGGTCAACCTCGACCCCGACGAGGACGTCCTCGCGGAAGTGACGAAACACACCGCCGAGTTGGCGCGAAGCTTCAACGTCGAACCGCGCGCGGCACTCCTCTCGTACTCGGACTTCGGCAGCGTCGACAACGAAGGCGTCCGCAAGCCGCGGGACGCGGTGAAACGCCTGCACGACGACCCGGACGTCGACTTCCCCGTCGACGGAGAGATGCAGGCCGACACCGCTCTCGTCGAAGAGATGTTGTCCGACACCTACGAGTTCGCCGAACTCGACGGCCCGGCGAACGTGCTCGTCTTCCCGAACCTCGAAGCGGGCAACATCGGCTACAAACTGCTCCAGCGTCTCGGCGGCGCGGAAGCAATCGGCCCGATGCTCGTCGGCATGGACAAACCGGTCCACGTCGTCCAGCGGGGTGACGAGGTCAAAGACATCGTCAACCTCGCGAGCGTCGCCGTCGTCGACGCCCAAGAGTAAGCGAACTGGAGAGCAAATTTCTCCAATTTTTGTAGAAGTAATTGTATGAAATTCGGGATAGGGAGGTAGTCACAGTGTTCAGAATTTTTACAATGTTTACAAATTGTAGAATGTCTAGTCTGAGCGGAGGGGATAAAAGCATTCGTGGCCCGTCGAGACAGTGAGTGGCTCCGGTAGAGCAGCAACTCGTCTCTAAACGTGTCTTCATATTCAGAGTAGATGGATAAAGAAGTCCAAGAAGAAATCTACACGAAGGTGGCTCGACGTGTCGGCGAGACTGCCGCCTCGACGTAGCCACTCGGTGACTTTTCGGCTGTGCTGTCTCCGCCACAACCGTGTGGCATGGTGACCCCAACCGTGAACGTTAAACGCTTACACGCAAACGAGTAAATAATGAGCAGTACGCAGCGTACCGACACCGACGTCCGCGACACGCTAGAGGAACTCCGTGCCGGAACCAAAGCCGTCCGTGTGAACGGGATGGGCCCCTTCAACGTCCGAGAGCGTCGCGAACGGGCGAACTACGCAGGCGAGTACGTCGACACGACAGTCGAACTCATCGGGGAGACCAAACGAATCCGCATCCTCGCGAAAGACCAGGGAGCGCACGGAACTGGAACACCGGTCGTCTACGAGATCGACCCCGAGGGGAACCGTCTGTCCGACGCCGAACGCGTCGCCGCCATCACCCTCGCCGAGACGATCACCTCGAACGTGACGGTGCTCGACTACATCGACTCTGTTCAGTAGTGTAGATATTCTCCTAAATTCTGTTATTTGGTGCGACACTTTTTCCGGTTGCAGTCCTGACGGGTGGGTATGGCGGCGAACACCAGTCTCGTTCGGGTCACGTGGGAGTGCCCGCTCTGTGGGACACGCCGGTCGAGTATTCAACAGGCCGTCAACGAGCGCCGGGGGCGAAACGGCCTGTTGAACCACATCAGACATACCGACGACGACGACCACGGTGAGTGGCGGTCGGTTCCCGACTCACTCTCCCAGGAGACGCTAGAGGCGTGTCTCACCGTCGAGTCGGTCTCACTCGGTGTCTCGGACGCAGACGAAGGCGACGACGCCTAACGGCTCTCTGTTCACTCTGTCATCGCCTCCGCAACCCGGTGGAGGAGTTCGACCTGTCGGTCGACGTTCTCGGCGAGTTCACCGACGAGTTCGTGGTCCGCGCCGTGACGTCGTCGCTGTTCGTCGAGTGCTACGAGACTCGTCTCGACCGTCTCGAGGAGGCCGTCGAGGCGAGTCGCCGCGTCGCGGACCTGGTCGGCGTACGCCAGCGTCGGGTCACCCCAGACGTCGTCGGCGGCAGCGCGTGATTCGTCGAGTGTCGCTCGCCACGTCGCCACCTGTACTATCGGCGCGACCCCCTCGTCGTCGGCAGCGTCGAGTTCGAACGTCGCGAACTCGTCGACCAACTGAACGATGGTCCCGTAGAGAATCGACGGTCCGATGTTCCGTTCGAGCCACGCTTCGGCCGTCATCCCGTCGTCCGCGGCGACGCCACCGAGTTCGTCCAGCACGGACGCGGCGACTTCGATACGTTCACCGCGGACCTGCGCGACGACGTAGCTCGACTCGTCGTCCACGTCGAGCGGTCGGGTCGGGTCGTCGTCGTTCACGGTCGTCTCTACGGAGAGACGAGGTGTATAGCTTCGCCCGCACGGAGTTCGCTCGAACCGAGCGACGAGCGAGTCGCTCGCTCGGTGAAAATAACGAGAAAACGAGGGGCTGCCTCAGTAGAGGCCCATCGCTTCGATCTGCTCTTGGTACCGGTTGCGGATGGTGACTTCGGTGACCTGCGAGACTTCGGCGACTTCACGCTGGGTCTTCTTCTCGTTGCAGAGCAGCGACGCCGCGTAGAGGGCGGCGGCGGCGAAGCCGGTCGGCGACTTCCCGGAGAGCAGTCCCTGCTCGGCGGAGACGTCGATAATCTCGTTGGCCTTCTGTTTGACCTCCTCGCTGACGCCGAGTTCCGAGGCGAACCGCGGCACGTACTCTTTGGGGTCGACCGGCTGCATCTCCAGTTTGAGTTCCTGGGCGATGTAGCGGTAGGTACGGCCGATCTCCTTGTACGGAACACGAGCGACTTCGGTCACTTCGTCGAGCGAACGCGGGATACCTTCCATCCGGCAGGCCGCGTAGAGACAGCTCGTCGAGACGGCCTCGATGGAACGTCCGCGGATGAGGTCCTCGTTGAGCGCGCGCCGGTAGAGCACCGACGCGACTTCGCGGGTCGACCGGGGCGCACCGAGTGCGGAGGCCATGCGGTCCATCTCCGAGAGCGCGAACTGGAGGTTACGCTCGCCTGCGTCCTTGGTTCGGATTCGCTCCTGCCACTTGCGCAGTCGGTGCATCTGCGAGCGCTTTTCGGACGACAGCGACCGACCGTAGGCGTCCTTGTTCTTCCAGTCGATCTGGGTGGTCAGCCCCTTGTCGTGCATCGTCTTCGTCGTCGGTGCGCCGACGCGCGATTTCGAATCACGCTCGTTTTGATTGAACGCACGCCACTCCGGCCCCCGGTCGATGTTCTGCTCGTCGAGGACGAGCCCACAGTCGTCACAGACGAGTTCGCCGCCGCTGTGGACGATACTGTCGGACGAGCACTCCGGACAGGTCTGCTCTTCCGATTCGTTGGACGTCTGTTCGTCCTCGTCGACGCGACGTCGGGATCGTTGCCGGGAGAAATCAGGCATTGAGATACTTTTTCAGGTGTGAGGGTTTAAATATATGGTGTTTCCGGATTATGGCGCCAATCGGTAGACGGCGTCGGGGTGACCCAGACAACCGGCGGAATTCCCCTACTTTATCGTGTCGATTTGCCCCCAACCAGTAGAGCTACAAGTGATTTTCAGGAGCCAATTGAAGTTTGTGGGCGACATATGTCACCATATGACAACAAGTGGCCCGTTCGGTGCTATCCGGAACCTCGACGTGGGTGAAGAGCAGTATCGAATCGCCGACCTCCACGCGCTCGAAGCGGCAGGGCTCTGTGAACTAGAGCGACTTCCAGTCAGCATCCGCGTTCTCCTCGAATCCGTCCTCCGCAACGTCGACGGCGAGACCATCACCGAAGACGACGTTCGCAACGCCGCCTCGTGGCAACCTGACGTCCCCGACGTCGAACTCCCCTTCACACCGTCTCGCGTCGTCCTACAGGACTTGACCGGCGTCCCCGCCGTCGTCGACCTCGCGGCACTCCGGTCGGCCGCCCAGCGAAAGGGGATGGACCCGACGCTCGTCGAACCCGAGGTTCCCTGTGACCTCGTCATCGACCACAGTGTACAGGTCGACTTCTTCGGGACCCCCGAAGCCTACGAGCAGAACGTCGAACTGGAGTACGAACGAAACGCCGAACGGTATCGTGCGCTCAAGTGGGCACAGAACGCCTTCGAGACGTTCCGTGTCGTCCCGCCGGGGACCGGCATCGTTCACCAGGTCAACCTCGAATATCTCGGGCAAGTCGTCCACGCCCGCGAGAGCGATGGCGAACAGTGGCTCCTCCCCGACACGCTGGTCGGCACCGACAGCCACACGCCGATGATCGGCGGCATCGGCGTCGTCGGGTGGGGCGTCGGCGGTATCGAAGCCGAAGCCGCGATGCTCGGCCAGCCAATCACGATGAAACTCCCCGAAGTCGTCGGCGTCCGGTTGACCGGCGAACTCCCCGAAGGAGCCACCGCGACGGACCTCGTCCTCCACATCACCGAACGGTTGCGCGAGGTCGGCGTCGTCGACCGGTTCGTCGAGTTCTTCGGCCCCGGCGTCGCGAACCTCACGGTCCCCGACCGGGCGACTATCGCGAACATGGCTCCCGAACAGGGGTCGACCATCAGCATGTTCCCCGTCGACCAAGCGACGCTCGACTACCTCGCGCTCACAGGACGCGATCCCGACCACATCGAACTCGTCCGCGAGTATCTCGACGCACAGGGGCTGTTCGGCGAACACGACCCCGAGTACACCGAGACGGTCGACCTCGACCTCTCGACGGTCGAACCGAGCCTCGCCGGGCCGAAGCGCCCGCAGGACCGCGTGCCGATGCGGAAGATGCGACGCCACTTCCGCGAACTCCTCCACAGCGAGTTCGAAGACGAGTTGCCGGACATCAGCGACCGGGCGCTGACCCGGTGGTTGGGCGAAGGCGGGTTCGACGACGACGAGGTGCAACCGGCGGACGAAGACGCACCGACCGACCATCCCGAGGCCCCGGTCGACCAACTCTCGAAGCGCGTGCCGGTCACGATGCCCGACGGGACGGAGACAGAGTTGACCCACGGCAGCGTCGTCATCAGCGCCATCACGAGTTGTACGAACACGTCGAACCCGTCGGTGATGCTCGCGGCCGGGTTGCTCGCACGCAACGCCGTCGAACGCGGCCTGACCGTGCCGCCGCACGTGAAGACGAGTCTCGCACCCGGAAGCCGCGTCGTCACGGCGTATCTGGAGGAAGCCGGTCTCTTACCGTACCTCGAAGAACTCGGGTACGACGTCGTCGGCTACGGCTGTACGACCTGTATCGGCAACGCGGGGCCGCTCCCGGAGCCCATCGAGGAGGCAATCGACGCCGAAGACCTCTGGACGACGAGCGTGCTCAGTGGGAACCGGAACTTCGAGGCGCGCATCCACCCGAAGATTCGCGCGAACTACCTCGCGAGTCCGCCACTCGTCGTCGCCTACGGACTGGCCGGGCGAATGGACATCGACCTCGACAGGGAACCACTGGGAACCGACAGCGAGGGCGAGAACGTGTTTCTCGCGGACCTCTGGCCCGACGCCGACGAAGTTCGACAGGCCATCCACGACGACGTGGACCCGGCGATGTTCGTCGAGAAGTACGCCGACGTGTTCGAGGGCGACGAACGATGGGCCGCACTCGACGCACCGACCGGCGACGTCTACGAGTGGGACGGAACGTCGACGTACATCCGCGAACCGCCGTTCTTCCAGGACTTCCCGCTGGACGAACCCGGCGTCGCAGATATCGAAGGCGCACGGAGTCTCCTCCTCCTCGGTGACACCGTCACGACGGACCACATCAGCCCCGCCGGACCCTTCAGTTCGAAGCAACCGGCCGGTCAGTGGCTCCTCGACCAGGGTGTCCCCGCACACGAGTTCAACACCTACGGCGCTCGCCGAGGAAACCACGAGGTGATGATGCGCGGGACGTTCGCCAACGTCCGCATCGAAAACGAGATGCTCGACGACGTAGAGGGTGGGTTCACCGTCCACCAACCGACCGGAGAGGAGACGACGGTGTTCGAGGCGAGTCGCCGGTATCGCGACGAGGGGACGCCGCTCGTCGTCCTCGCCGGGAAAGAGTTCGGCACCGGGTCGAGTCGAGACTGGGCGGCGAAAGGGACGACCCTCTTGGGTGTTCGTGCGACCATCGCCGAGAGCTACGAACGCATCTTCCGCGACAACCTCGTCGGGATGGGCGTGCTCCCACTCCAGTTCGAATCTGGTGATAGTTGGCAGTCGCTCGGACTCGACGGTACCGAGACGTTCGCCATCCACGGACTCGACGACGGCCTACAGGTGAACGACGAACTCACCGTCGTCGCCGAGCGTGACGACGGGTCGAGCGTCGAGTTCCCCGTCACGGCACAGGTGAGTACGCCGACGGCGGTGACGTACGTCGAACACGGCGGGATTCTACACGCTGTCCTCCGGCGACTTCTCACGTCACGCTGAGGCAACGTCCCGTTCGAACCTGTCGCCAACGTTTCTACAGAACTAGAAATTCGGCAAGAATGAAAAGATAAACAGACAGTTAGTGGTGTCTCGTGGAGCAGACTGTCCGATTGTGGGAAAAGACTATGTGGTATGCTATCTATTGCCGTATCGTATGTTGTACGAATGCCGATTCTGCGAGCAAGGATTCGTCGGTCATCCAGGTGAGTCGTGTCCCGACTGTGGGGCCGACGACGAGGAGTTCCCGAACGGATATCTCCGAACGACGCCGACGACGCCGGAGATGGCCTACAGAAGAGAGCCCGGTTCTCCGCACAGTGGAGGGACTTCGACGATGTAACTACGCTTCGAGGACTTCGACGAGGTTCCCCTCGGGGTCACGAACGAAGAGAATCCGCGTCCCGCTCTCGGTCGTCTGCGGGTCGCTGAGCGTCTCGACGTCGGCCGAGAGGTCAGCGTAGAAGTTGTCGAGGTCCGCCACAGAGAGTCCGAGATGCGTCGCTCCGGGTTGGTTGAGCCGTGGCGCTCCGCGAGCGTCCGCTTCCGGGTCGTACTCGACGAGTTCGACGCGCACGTCGCCAGCGTCGAGATGAGCGAACCGACCAGTCGCCCCAGCGACGTCGACGCCGGTTGCGAAGGCCTCACCACCGACTGAGAAGCGCGAGAGTACGTCCAGTCCGAAGACGTCGCGGTAGAACGCGACCATCCGGTCGAGGTCCGAGACGGTGACGCCGACGTGGTGTGCGCGAGGGTCGTTCTCGTCCATACCGTCTCTCACAGAGCCACCCGCAAAAGCACGCTTTCGTCGGCAAGCTTGACCGACGAGCCCTCGACGCTCCCTTAAGTCACCACGGAACGTGCATACAACGCATCATGCCACCCGAGGACGAGCGACACGTCGAAGTCGAGTACGACGAGGACGGTGAACTCACGAAGCGACACTACAAGGCGGAACTCGACCGCCTCCAAGAGGAACTGGTCAAACTCCAACACTGGGTGGAGGAAGAAGGTCTGAAGGTGTGCGTCGTCTTCGAGGGCCGCGACGCCGCCGGAAAAGGTGGCGTCATCAAGCGCATCACCCGTCGACTCAATCCGCGTGTCGCCCGCGTCGTCGCACTCGGCAAGCCCACAGAACGCGAGCAGGGACAGTGGTACTTCCAACGGTACGTCGAACAGTTGCCGACGGCGGGCGAAATCGTCCTGTTCGACCGGAGTTGGTACAACCGCGCCGGTGTCGAGCACGTCATGGGGTTCTGCACCGACGAGGAGTACGACGAGTTTCTCCGCTCCTGTCCGGAGTTCGAACGCCTGCTCGTCCGTTCGGGTATCGTGCTCGTCAAGTACTGGTTCTCCATCAGCGAAGCGGAACAGGAGCGACGGTTCCAGCGGCGAAACGAGGACCCGAAGCGACGCTGGAAGCTCAGTCCGATGGACCTCGAAGCGAGAGCGAAGTGGGAGGCGTTCTCCGAGGCGAAAGACGTGATGTTCGAGCACACCGACATCGAGGAGGCTCCGTGGCACGTCGTCCACGCGGACGTGAAGCGTCACGCGCGGCTGAACTGCATCACGCACCTGCTCGACCAGTTCGCTTACGAGGACCGGACACCCGACCGGATCGACTTGCCGCCGCGCAGCGAACGTGACGACTACGACCGGCCGCCGATTCACGAACAACGCTGGGTACCGGCCGTCTACGGGTCGAACCCCGTCGACGAAGCCTGACGAGAGCTACTGGCTTCGGCCTTCGAAGGCGGTTCGGAGGCGCCGAACTTCGTCGCGGACAGCCATCCACTGGTCGAGCGTCCCCGGTATCTCGTCGTCGTCGCCGACCTGTTTCTCGACGAACGCCCGGACGGCACGAGGTTCGTTGATGTCCGAGAAGGCGATTGCGCCGCCGCCAGCGGCTTCGACAGAGACGGTTCCGTAGTCGAACGCCGACCCGAGGACGCCCTGCGTGAACGCGCTGTTCTGGACGCGGTGAAGCGAGACACGCTCGACGTGACGAGAGAGGATGCCCGTCTTGCGGTACAGCGCGTGGTCGGTGACGACGTAGCGCGTGTTGACGACGCGGAGATACGCGGCGACGGCGATTGCGACGCCGACGGGGACGAGCAAGAGGAGCACGAGTTGGTTCTCCGTGACCGCACCACCGACACCGACGGCGACCAGCACGAGGCCGACGGCGACGGCGGGGAGAATCGTCGGTAGTCGCGGCCGCCCGCTCCAGAGGACGTCCTCGTCGTCGCCGCGAGCCATCCACTCGTCGACGTTCGGGGCGTGCTCCGCGCCCGTCGCGTCCGCGAGGCTCATCGGTCGTCCGTCTCGCTCGTCTTCTTCGTCTGACTCGTCTCACGCATCTCGCCACGCTCGAACATCGTCTCGTCGGTCGTGGCGGCGTCAGTTCTCGACTCGCCTTCGACGGCCTGCCGAATCGCACGGAGTTCGCCGAGGATGTCGTCGAGGACGGCCGTCTTGTCGTCGCCGTCGGTCGACCGGCTGTCACGTCGGCGGATACGCTCGTTGATGAGTGTCTGCAGCTGCTGCGGGTCTGCGACGTTCTGGAAACTCAACTCGACGCCGGAGCCACCGGCGGTGCTGATGTCGACAGTGCCGTAGCCGAACTGCGCGCCGAAGAAGGTCTGGCGGTAGGAGGTGTCTTGGACCTTGTCGAACTCGATGCGTTGGACACTTCGAGAGAGCACGCCCGTCTTCTTGTAGAGGGCGGCGGAGGTGACGACGTAGTTCGTGTTCTGATACGTGAGATACGCCGAGACGAGAATCGGAATCCCGACCAGCACGATAGAGAGCGGGACGCCGACGATGAACGCTGGGACGAGACTGTACGGATGTGGCGTGTCGGCCCAGAGAATCTCCTCGTCGCCGTCGAGCGTCAACCAGTCGAAGTCGTTGGACTCGGTCGTGGTCGAGGTCGCCGTGGAGGGACTATCCATACCGTCGCATTTCCCTCGTTGGCGGATAACTCTTCGCTGTCTGGCGACGCCGTGGGTACGAATACCGGCTAGTGGTCGCGTCGGATGTCCGACGAGCGAACACATCGAGAGCGAAGGCGAGTCGGTCCGATGCGAGACCAGCCAGTGTGAACTGATGGCATGGACAAAGCGCTCTTTCACTCTACAATACGGTTAATCCCTCAACCGACAATCAATCTATATGTCTCTAACACGACGGACGATCTTGCGGTCCGGTGGTCTCGCGACAGTTGCACTCCTCGCTGGCTGTACGTCCGGTGGAAGCGGGTCGACCGACGAACCCACGAGCGAAGAACCGACGGACGAACCGACCAGCGAGTCGCCGACGACGGAAGCGCCCACGACGGATAGCCCGCCGGGCGGCAACGGCACGGGCACCGACGACCCGTCAGGTGGAACTCGACCGGCCGGAACGGGTGGGCCCGGCATCATCGTCGCTCAGACCGACGACGAGACGGACCTCCCGGTCAGTCACGCCGTCGAAGTGACGAAGGAAGCCGCGACCGAAGAGTACCCGCCGCAACTCCGGGTGACGCTCACCAACGAGAGCGACGAGACGGTCCAAGTCGGCGAGGGCCGTGCGGTCGTCTTCGCCTACGTGACGAGCGAGAGCGACCAACTGACGCTCCTGCCCGCAGACGGCGACTATCCCGCCGAGGCGGGTTGCTGGCGGCTGACCGAGGGCATCGCCGTGACCGAGGAGTACCGCATCCTGACCATCGAGGCCGGCGAATCGGTGACGCAACTGCTCGACGTGTACGGCACGCCGAACGGCGACGGTTGCCTGCCAGTCGGCGAGCACCGCTTCGAGACGTCTTACACCGTCGCGCGCGGCGAAGACGGTCTCGCGGGCGGTGACGGCGGCGAGGAAGGGTCGTGGGGCTTCTCGGTGCTCTTGGAGTGAGTAGCGAGCGACAGACGCGCGTCTGACAGGCTTTCAAGCCGATGGGTGACGAATATTAGGTCAGATGCCGCGTGCGCGTCGCGACCCGGAGTCACTGAGAGAGTGCTTCGAGCCACGGCTGCTGCCCTCCATCCGCGACCAGAAGCGACGGTTACATCGGGTCCGTCGCGCACTGCTCTCACGGTCGCCGTACTACTTCGCTCGGGGCGACATGCGGCGAGAGTATGGCTGGACACGTGCTCTGTTGACTGCGGGTGCGACAGTGGCGGGCGTCGCACTCGCCTTCCGTCTCGTTCTCACCGGCCTGTTCGTGACGCTCGTCTCCGCCGAAATCTCACTGGTTCTCCTGTTCAACGTCTGTGTCTCACTCCTCCTCGGTCGAGCGTTGCTCGACCGTATCGACACCGAGCCACGGACGTACCGACGAGTGGTCGGTCCGCGACCACCGTGGGTGCGGTCGACAATCAGCCGACGCCGTCGTGGTCGACGGTGGCGGCAGCGACGACACCGACGACAGTCGAAGCGAGGGCATTCGGTACGTCGCCATCGCTCGGCACTCGACGGTCGCCGACGGTCGTAGTCGGTGGACAGTCCGATAGCCAACCACGACTGCCAGCGTGCTTATACCGGCGGAACGACAACGGCCAGCCATGACTGGGAACACTGACGACAGTATCGAGGACGCGTTCGACGGCGACTTCGAGCTACCGCCCGGTGTCGACGAGGCTGCCATCGAGCGAATGCGAACCGTCGCTCGCATCTTCGACGACCTGGTTCGAGTGCCGGGAACCGACTTCCGCGTCGGTATCGACCCCCTCCTCGGCGCGATTCCGGTGGTCGGCGACGCGCTGAGCGCCGGACTCTCGTTGTACGTCGTGCTCGAATCGGCACGACTCGGCGTGTCGTTCACGACGCTCCTCCGGATGCTCGCGAACGTCACGCTCGATACTGCCCTCGGGTCGATTCCGGTCGTCGGGAGCGTCTTCGACGCCGTCTGGAAGGCGAACAAGCGAAACCTCGAACTCGCCATCGAGGACCTCACGGCCGAGGCCGAACGTCGCGGACGCGACGAACGCGAGGCCGTCGTCATCGAAGTCGAGTAACGGAAGTGTGTCGGCGTGTCGGCATTACGTCGACCTCAGGGTGAAGACGGCTGTGCCGCGGCCGTCAGCGAGTCGAACAGCGTCGGGTCCTCCCAGAGTTCGCCCAGCGTCGCCGCCGCCAGATAGCGCGTCGGCGCGGCGACCCACTCGGTCGCCGCCGCGTCGGTCGGGTCGGGCGCAGTCGTCGTAAACCACCATGCGATGTATCGACCGTCGTCGAGCTTTGCCGTCGGATACATCTGCCCGTTGACCGAGACGTCGATACGGGAGGAGGGTTCGACCGCCGGCCGTTCTTCGTCGCCGTCGGCGACGAGCAGTTCGATGAGAACCGACGTCTCAGCCACGGGAGCCACCACCGGCGTGCGAATCACGCTCGGCAACACGGGACCCGGTCGTGCGTAATCCGTCGTTCATACTCACTGTATCGCGCGCTGTCGGTATAAGTGTCAGTCAGGCGTGTGTCAGACGGAGTCGCACGACGGCGTCGACACGGTGAGGACAGAATCACTCAGCCGTCGAGACAGTTTCTCCCAGAAGAACAAGAACGTTCAATACTGTTGGGTGATAACAGGTGCCATGGTTCGACCAGTCAGCGTCACCCTCGTCGGGGATAGGCTCTCGGTAGCAGCGGCGTTCCAGCAACTCGACGAGATGGTGTCCGACGTGACGAGAGAGCAGTGGACGGAGGTACCACGCGGACCGGACGCGACGACGGAGTCGCCGGAACGTCCTCGCGTCGCGACGGATTCGGACCTCGACGTCGCCGTCGAGCGTGCGGCGTCTCGGCTGGCCTTCGACTCGGTTCCGGTCGACGTGCTGCGACTGTCGATGCGGGTCGAGTCGACCATCGCGCGCGACGTCGTCGCGACGGTGCTGCACAACCACCTCACCGACCGGGCGCGCCCGGTCCAAGTCGTCATCGGAAACCACCGGCTGACGGCGCACGAAGAACTCGGCGACCTCCAGCAGCGCGTCTGGGACGCAGCGAACGGCGCGGTGGTGGCCGAATAACGGTATCGAGGCCCGTGGTACCGTTCGACAGGACAAGACAACTTACCAAACCTTATACGGCACGGAGAGATAGAAACAGGTAGCGGGATGGGATAGCCAGGAGATTCCGCCGGGCTCATAACCCGGAGATCGGTAGTTCAAATCTACTTCCCGCTACTTCTCTCGGACTCACACTCAGACGCCGAGTCTCATCTCGGCGTGATAGCCGTGAGTCCGTGTAAGTTGGATGGAGTAGTTTGAACCAAGGAGCGAAGCGCAGCGGAGCGACTGAGGTTCAAATCTACTTCCCGCTACTTCTCTGCGACAGTCACTCACCGAGCGAGGCGTTTGATTGCCGAGCGACCGCAGAGTTTTGTGAAGAGGGACACGGTAATTGGAAAGAGAGGTTAGGAGGAAAACGGTAGTACGAGTCCTCCATCGGAACAACTAGTTTGTACTGTTCACGGAAGTTCTTCGCTGTTTGTGTAGCAGTTGAAGCGGAGGGTTACAGTCGCAGTTGGTTCGTCGTCGGGGTCGACCAGAGAGACGGTATATTCGCCGTGTACTGGGGGCGGGCCTAACTGAACTGCGTACAGTTCGCCACTGTCAGAACTGAACACCGAGTAGTCGTCAGGATCGAGGCTGCTCATTCCACGGTTAGACAAAAGCGGAATGGAGGCGAGGAGGTTGTCGTCGGTATCTCTAACGCTGACTCTGTGGTGGGCTTCATCAGTAACGGCTTGTTCAGAAACCAAGATTCCGAGAGCGACTTCTTCTTCACCCTCTATCGGAGCAACCCGCCGGAGGTGTCGTGAATCGCTTCCAACGCCGCGACTACCACAACGGGCGACGATGTCTTCATTACCGAGACAGCCAGCAGTCGCACTCAAGAGACCAGCGACACTCCCAATCAGTTCACGTCTGGAGGGCATGTCAGATACTGTGAAACTCTCGTGGCATAACCATGTGGGAACTATCGTTGCGTGCGCAAGAGAGAAGGCAACGACGAGTCTCACGACACGCCGTACCCGATGCAGACGCCAACGCGGTGGTCAACAGCAACTCCTGCAGAAGCTCCGATAGGGGGTCGCATGGCTCCAACTGAACTGAGGAACGAGCTTCGAGTCACCTAGACAACCCCGCCGCCAGTTTTTCCTGCCCACAGTCGCTAGCGCCGCCATGTCCTACACCTGGCAGTACTACGACCTCGTTCTGCTGGGTATCGTCGTCAGCCTCGGCAGCGGTGTCGCCGTCGGGCAGTTCACCGCCCTGCCGTCGACGACGACGGTTCCCGTCGCGGGTCTCGTCGCCATCGCCATCATGGGTCACGGACTGTTCGTCAACGGGCCGGTCGACGCGCCTCGCGACCTGGCCGAGGAAGTCGAGACGTTGAACTGAGCGCGGTTTACGCCGTGGTCCGGGCCGTCGCACGGTCGAACGCCGCGATGCCGACGCCGCCGATGACGACTGCATAGACGAGCGTCAGCGCCGAGAACACACCCGGGAGCGCCGGGAGGACGAACCCCGCGACGACGAGCGGGAGCAACCCGACCAGCATGAGCAGCGAGTACGCCGAGAACCGCGCAGTGTCGAAGAGGAACTCGTTCGGCTGAAAGCCCGTGACGAAGACGGTGACGCCGAACAGGAAGACGACGGCACCGACGAGTACGCCGCCGCCGAGTGCCAAGTCGGCGACGCTCGCGTCGGTGAAGAACGCCATCCCGAGGTAGTAGACGAGGACGACGGGCGTCTCCAAGAGGACGAACGCGCCCGCCTTCGCCCGGTAGAGCGCCCGTGTCGAGACGGGGTAGAGCTGGTAGTCCGAGGGCGCGTCGACCTGTGTGAGCCAACTGTAGGTCGGGAACGCCGTCGCGCCGAGGACGGCACCGAAGAGGACAGCGGGAACCAGCGGGAGCGTGACGTACGTCCCGACGAAGGTGACGACGACGAACGCCGCGCCGAGGAGGACGCCACTCGAAAGGACGAGTTTCCACACCCCGCCGCTGCTCCGGTGGACGTCGAGAACCGTCTTGGCGATGAGCGACGCGAGCGGACCACCGCCCAGTCGTCGCTGGAGTCGGAGGAACCCCGAGCGGTGAGGTGTGGTGGTCGCGCTGTCTCGGGAGTCGGCAGGCTCAGAGAACTCGAACCGCCAGACGCCGACGAGGAGCAGCACCACCGTCGCGAATGTAAGTATCGCGACGAAAGGAAGCGAGTAGGGCGGCGTCACGAACGGTCGAACGGTCGAGTAACGCGTCAGCCCAGCCACGAGAGCGGTGAGTACGACCGCGAGGCCGGCTAGCCGCACGAGTCGAGAGCCACCGGTCCAGAGCGAACTGGCGGCGAGCGTGACGCCCAGACCTGTCGAGAACGCGAGTGTGGTCATCCCCCACACCGCGGGTGCGGAGGCCAGTGCAGGCTCTCCGGCCGCCGTCGCGCCGCCGAGCGTACCGAGCGACATAGGTAGGAGAAACAGGACGGCGTAGTAGCCGACGTCCTTCAGGATGAACGCCGTGACAGTCCGGCGTGCAGAGAGGGGGAGCGTCCGCGTCGCAGCGAGAAGGAGCGTCACGTCGCCGAGGAGGTTCGACAGCGAGTCACGACCGACGAACCCGATAGACCCCGTCTGGAGGCCGAACCCGAACGCGAGGGCGACGAGACCCGCCGCGAGCGTCGACGCCGGGACGCCGATAGTCGCGAGTGCGTAACTGGCACATCCGGTGAGGACGAGGAGAACGACCGGAAAGCCAGCGAACCGTCGTCCTCCGAAGAGGTCGCTGTGGAGTCGCCACTCTTCGACGGCCATGAGGCGAAGGAGCGTCAGAAAGCGCGTCGACGACGTCATGGCTCGGGGTAGAGAGGAGTCGAGTGGTCCTCGACGGCGCGCAGAAACACGTCTCTGAGAGTCTCATCGGACAGCTCTCGTGGGTCGCACTCGACGGCGAACGCGCCGTCGACGAGGATACCGACGTGGGTACACAGTTCCTGTGCGACTTCGACGTGGTGTGTCGAGAGGACGATAGTCGTTCCACGCGACTGGAACTCGCGGATGAGCTCTTTGACCCGCTCTTGAATCACCGGGTCGAGGTTCGCGAGCGGTTCGTCGATGAAGACGAGTTCGGGGTCGTGCAGGAACGCTTGCGTCAGCATCACCTTCTGTTGTTGGCCGCGCGAGAGGTCTTTACAGAGCGTGTCGAGTTTCTCGGCGAAGTCGAGGCGCTCGGCCCACTCGTCGACACGTGTCGCCACGTACTCGGTGTCCAGTTCCCGGACGCCGCCGACGAACGAGAAGTACTCACGAGGTGTGAGAAAACTCGGCGGCGACTCCTTCTCTGGGAGAACACCGATGCGTTCGCGGACGCCTTCGGGGTCGTCGCTCGGGTCGAGTCCGAGGATAGCGGCCGACCCCGTGTCGGGTGGGACGATGCCGGTGAGGACGTTGATGGTCGTCGTCTTCCCCGCACCGTTCTTCCCGAGGAGTCCGAAGACCGTTCCCACGTCGACCTCGAACGTCAGATTCGACAGCACCGGCGTCGTGTCGTAGGACTTCGAGAGTCCGTCGACGGTAATCGCAGCCATGGTTGTGAAGTCGCTACGAGTTCGACAAATATAAACAGACTATCTTTATTCCTGATAATTCGGGACGGCGTTCAGAACGGCTATCTCGTCGAAGCGTCTCTAGGAACGGCATGGTTCACGCCTACGTGATGGTCGCTACGGAGTCGGGGAAGTCGCCGGCGGTGCTCTCGACTGTCAGCGAGTTCGAGAACGTCACCGAGAGTCACATCGTCGCCGGTGAGTGGGACCTCGTCGTCGAAGTCGACGCCGACCGTATCTACGAGGTGCTCAAACTCGTCTCTTCGAACGTCGGGACGGTCGAGGGGGTCGAAGCGACCCGGACGTATATCGCGCTCGAATAAGGAGTCAGTAGAGGAGGACTTCGAGGACGACGGCGACGAGCGTTCCGACGAACAGACCACCGAGGAGGATGCCGAACAGCACCGGCATCTCACCGGCGAGCACTGGATTACCGAGGACGTACGGACCGACGACGGGAACCACGACGAGTGCGGCGACGAAGAGCGTGAACAGCGACCACGTCACGAGACGGAGGGCGTCGACGGCCTTTGCAATCTTGTTCTCCGGTGGTGTCTGCGAGGTCTGTGAAGTCTGAGAGGTCTGTGAGACCTGTGAAGTAGGTGAAGTCTGCGGCGAGTCCATCGACCGAGTCGTCTCACTCATACCGCTCTCGACGTGCGAGAGGACCATGATACCACCGGCATCTCACTCTCGCTGTGTCGTCTCACCGGCCGAGTCCATAAGCTGTAGTCGGTCGCCGACTTCGCTGTAGATATCGATGAGTGCTTTCAACGTGCCGAGGACGATTGGGCCGTAGAACAGCCCTACGAAACCGAACGCGGCGATACCACCGAAGATACCGACGATGAACAGCCCTGGGTTGAGTTTCGCTTCGTGTCCACCGATGAGTGGCCGGAGGTAGTTGTCCGAGAGGCTGACGACGAGTGCTCCATAGGCGAAGAGCAGCACGCCAGCGGTGGTGTCGCCGACGAACAACAGGTAGAGAGAGGCTGGAATCCAGACGACAGACGCTCCGATGAGCGGGAGAAGCGAGAGCGTCGCCGTCATCACGGTCCAGAAGATGACGTTGGGAAGACCGACGGCGAAGAAGCCGATACCGGTCAAGACTCCCTGCACGATACCGACGAGGACGTTGCCGACGAGGACCGCCCACATCAGGCGGTCGAGGTGCGTGAACAGGTCGTCCAACACGTCTTCCGGCAGCGGCGTGGCAACCCGAATCCACGCGACGAGACGGTGACCGTCTTTCAGGAGGTAGTACAGGACGAACAGGAGAACGGCGAGACCGATGGCGGCATGCGAGAGACCGCCGAACACGTCGAGGACGCTGTCGAACAGGGCGGCCCGTCCGTCACTGGTGAGCGATTCGAGGAGTTCGCGAATGTCGACGACGACGCCGAAGTAGGTCTGAATGTACGCTTCGATGATGTCGACGTTGAACTGACCGTTTCGTATCGCCGTCGTCACCGTCAACGCCTGCCCGACGACGACGCTCGCGAGGACGACGACAGGCAAGAGCACGGTGAACACTGTCGCGACGATGAGCACGCCGGCAGAGAGACGAGGGCCGACGCGAGGAGCGAGGCGACGGTGCAGTGGGTGGAGAACGTACGCGAACAGAACCCCCAGGAGAACGTACTGGTAGAAGGGAAGTGCAACGAACAGCGACAACGTCCCGACGACGGCGAGTAGGAGCAGAAAGAACGCTCGGTTGCGGTTCATGCAGACGTGTCGTCACTGATAGAGATAAATCCCGGCCGCTCCGGTGTCACTTCGGGCACCGTGACTATATACCGCATACGGAGACAGTAGCGACTCGGGGCGTAGTGTCGAAAAAACAGTAGAGGTCGTTGTACCGTCTCGTCAGTTACGGGTCCAGTGACACTCCCGGCACTCTGTAGGTTGCCACGTATTTCCAAAGTGCAGGAGCGTCGCTCGGACGCAGGGGCTGCCACAGTCGGGGCATTCTGCGCCGGCGAAGTCGGTTGCGTCCTGTGTACTCATTGCCGCACCTCCAGTAGAGTACACGAGTGAGTCGTCGGGGTTTGCGGAGTCGTCCAGCCTTCTGAGGGCATACTGCCGAACATTTGTTGTTGCTCCATGCCCGAAACGGGGCCGCACCGAATCCCAGTCGGGCCATCGCCCACGTCGGAATCGAACCGACAGTTCCGATCACCAGATGGGCTCTCGTCTCCCACGGCGGTGTGTGGTACAACGGTACCATGGGTACCACTTAAATCTACGTCCGCTGGAAGGTCCGATTTCTATATAGTCAACGGGAGAGACAGTGAGTGTCAGTCGCCGCAGGTCAGTCGTCGCCGAGTGAGACAGTCGAGAGGTCGGCGTCCAGTTCTTCGACGTGGTCGTTGTACGCTTCTACGAACGCCGCGAAGTCGTCGGCCAGCGTCCGAACGTCCTGTGCGGACGGTGGCGAGTACTGTGAGACGAGGTAGATACCGCTCTCGCCACCGACGCGGAGGTACGAGGCCAGACCGTCTTCCCACTTCAACTCCCAGCGCTTGCCGTCGACGCGCTTGGCGAACATCCCGTAGGAGTCGCCCTCGTAGCGATGGAGTTGGCCGGCCATCTCGTTCGACGTCTCTCGAATCGTCGCCACGAGTCGGTCGCGTTCGGCGACGACGGATTCGGTCGACGTGACGTCGGGGAACTCGTCGAGCACCCCGTCGAGGACGCCGTCCAGCGACGCGACGTAGGCGTTGTACGAGGCGACGAAGTGCTCGTAGTCCTGCATCGCCGTCGCGAGGTCTTTCGGGTCCGGCGGGCGCTGCGTCGAGACGACGTAGGTCTCACCGCCGCCTTTGCCCTTGAAGCGGAGGTACTGCAACGCGCCCGCCTCGTACTTCACGGTCCACTCGCCGGTGTCGGTGTTGAGCGTCTTCGACCCGTAGTCACCGCCCTGCAGGAGGGCGAGTTCGCGAGCGATGCGTCCGGCGTGTTCTTCGACGGCGGCGAGAATCTCCTCGCGGCGGTCGGCGACGGCCTCGGTCGAACTGATGTCGGCGTCAATCACGGGTAGCAAATCGAGGGGCGGGAGACAGAAATAGTCGGTGTTCTGTGCGTCAGTTCACCACGTGTCCGACGCCCGCCAGCGCGTCGAAATCGTAGTGGACGTCGGTCAGTCCCTCGGAGACGTCCCACAGGTCGTCGGCGAGTTGCATGTCGTAGGATTTGTCGTTCGACGCCACTTTCGTCGGGTAGCCACGCATCTCTCCGAGTCCGTCGGGACCGATGTAGTCGCCACCGCGGACGTCCTCGGCCGTCGCGGCGTAGAGGATGGGAAGTGCGCCCATCGCCGCCGATTGGGCGACGACTTTGTTCGCGACGGCCATGAGTCGCTCCTGAACGTCTGCTCCCTCCATCTCCGGACCGCGGAGTTGGAGGTTCGTCGCGGCGTAGCCCGGATGGGCGGCCACGCTCGTCACGTCGACGTCGGCGACGCTGAGACGGCGGTCGAGTTCGTAGGCGAAGAGGAGATTCGCGAGTTTGCTCTGACCGTACGCACCCCACTTGCTGTAGGAGTGCTGGTGTTGGAGGTCTTCGAAGTCGATGTCGCCCATCCGGTGGGCACCACTGGAGGTGGAGACGACGCGCGTCTCACCCGGCGTCTGGGCGAGTGTTTCGAGTAACTGGCCGGTAAGCGCGAAGTGGCCGAGGTGGTTGACGCCGAACTGGAGTTCGAAGCCGTCTTTCGTCGTCCGATAGGGCGTCGCCATCACGCCAGCGTTGTTACAGAGGACGTGCAGGTCGTCGTAGTCGTCGGTGAAGTCGGTCGCAAAGGAGCGGACAGAAGCGAGGTCCGCGAGGTCGAGTTCCCGCACTTCGAGGGAAGCGTCGGGATGCTCCGTGAGAATCTCTCGACGGGCGTCCTCACCCCGGTCGGTGCTCCGACAGGCGAGGACGACGTGAGCACCCTTGGCCGCGAACGCGCGACTCGCTTCGAGGCCGAGACCGCTGTTTGCCCCGGTGACGACGACGGTCTTTCCCGAACAGTCCGGCATCGCGTCGGCGGTCCACGGTGATTGGCGTGACATGGACCGATTGTAAGGGTCGAAGCCTCTTGGGCGCTCTGGCAGCGGAAGAGAGACCACAAGCGACATCAACGACGACAGACGACACCTCGGCGATGACCACCTCACAATCTCGAACGGTCTCGCCGACGGTTCGACTCCTCGGAACCGGCCTACTCGCCGCTACGGCGCTCCTCGGTGGTGTCTTCGTCGGCGGATGGCTCGCCTTCCAGACACCGTACTGGCGAGCGTTCAAAGCACTCGTCGAGGGGCTTCCGCTCCTCTCGGGACTCCACCTCGGGATACTTCTCTTGCTCGTCGGTATCGTCGGAAAAACGGCACTTCGAACACTGGTTACGGAGCGGTAACGGCTCCCGAACCGGGACCAAGGTTGGGAGCACGGGGCCACGAGTGGGCGGCGGCCAGCAGCGCCAGTCGGTGGCCGATGTTGGTGTCAGACTGCTGCACGGGGCGGGGACGGGACCTTGCGGGGACCTGCCAGTGAGGACCGACTAGGGGCCTGTCAGCGGGGACTCTCTCTCTCCAGACCGCGTCGTTACTGGCCCTCGGAAACCGTCGTCACACCAGTCGTCGACTGGTGAGTCGGTGCGGAGCCCTCCTGAACGACTTCGAGGTAGTAGAGTGCCTCTTGAAGATACGCCTGTTGACGCGCACTGAGCTCGCCGTAGCCTTCGTTTTGAATCGCGTTCTCGAGGTTCGTCGTTGCCTCAGCCAGGTTGTCGCCGATGGTTCGGTTCTCCATCTTGACTCAATCAATCCCGTACACCTTGATAAAATCGAGGCAACCAGGAGGTAAGTGGGGTCGATATTCTCTAAAAAACGAATGTTCCGCATCGCGGGACGTTTGGGGCTAGGTGGTCAGAGTCTCCGGTAGCACGCCGAACGCGTCCGGTCTACGACTCCCCTTTCTCCGCGCCACCGAGACTGTCCGGGTCGTCGGCGACGACGGCGTTGTCACGAAGCCACGTAACGGCTTCCGACAGCGTCGCTTCGTCGGCGGCGGTGAGTTTGATTCGGTTCGGTGTCGACCCACGGGCGGGGTAGCTACCGACGACGACGTCGAAGCGGTCGTGCAGGTCGGCGAACAGTTCGGTCATCGCTCCCTCCGGCGCAGGGGTGTAGAACGTCTGAGTGACGACGTCACCGCCGAAGCGGTCGGCGACGAGTTCGAACATCCCTTTCATCTCGTCGGGCGGGCCAGGAAAGACGTAGACCGACTCGATGGCGCATCCGGGGGAGAGACCGACGGGGTTGAGCAGCGGTTCGGCCCCGGCGGGCGTCGCCGCCCAGTCGTCGACGTCGATGTGGAGGTCAGGGTACTCCTCGACGAGTTCCGGGTTGTTCTCTCGGTAAGCGCGAGCGGTGGCTTCCACGTCTTCGGCGACGTCGTCCTCGACGACGAGTTCGCGGTCGAAGGCGTCGGCGACGGCG
The DNA here is from genome assembly GCF_900114455.1 of Halogranum rubrum. Taxonomy (GTDB): domain Archaea; phylum Halobacteriota; class Halobacteria; order Halobacteriales; family Haloferacaceae; genus Halogranum; species Halogranum rubrum. The sequence continues at coordinate 141,961 of NZ_FOTC01000008.1, forward strand.
GCCATCGTCACGTCGTCGTGTGTACCGCCGAGGCCGCCGATGACGACGACGGCGTCGAAGGCGGCGTGCCACTCGCGAACCGTGTCGGCGATGAGTGCGGCGTCGTCCGGAACGGTGAGCATCCGGGTGACCGCCGCGCCGCGAGCGGTGACCTGCCGGGCGACCCACGAGGCGTTGGTGTTCTCGGTGTCGCCGGCGAGCAGTTCGTCGCCGACGGTGAGAATTGCGACGTCCATCGTTCGTTCGAGTCGGCCCAGGGGCGTAAATCCGTGGCTCGCGGCCGCCCTCACCGATAGCGAGTGAAAGAGTACTGAGTTCCGAGTTACAGAACTGATTAATCCAGTGAAAAGAAATGTAACGTCGATGTCCGAACGCACGCCGCTCACAGAGCTTTCGGCCGTCGAGTACATCGAGCGCCTCCAAGGCGACGCCGAACTCGTCTGTACGGACGACGGCTGTCTGAGCTACCCCCGTCGAATCAGCCCCGACCGCCCCTACTCCGCGCGACTCGCTCTCGAAGACCCGACCTGTTCGGAGTGCGGGAGCGGACTGGCGCTACAGGGTCACTCGTAGGCGACGTGGGGCGATTCTCGGTGGGGTTCGTCACAGTGGACGAGAGAGCGACGCGTCCATCGGGCGGTTACGTCCCCGTCGAACTTCCCGAACTCCCCGACCCCCGCGACTCGCGAACGCTCGTCCCTTCACGGAGCAAGTCACAGTTTGGACAGCAACGGACCGACTCCTGACTCGGGAGCGAGAACACGCGGACGTACTCCTTCGAGACGGCCGACCCGCAGTTCTGACAGGTTGGCATATGTCAGCTACACGCATAGAGAGGGTTGTAGGCTTTTCCCTACTTCGGCGGCGTTCGAGAGACGAACCACGGTCGAAGACTCACAGAACTGCTTGGAACATCGTGCTCAGCGTCCGGCGTCGAACTCGCGCAACAGGCGGCGGACGTGGCCCGTCGAGTAGGAGACGCCGTACTCGCGTTCGATGTGTGCCTGGACGAGTTCCGGCGTCCACGTCTCGTCGTCGTAGCCGTGTGCCGTCGGGTCGGCGCCGAGGTCGGCTTGCAGCGTCTCGCGGGCGTCGTCGGTCAAACGCGGCGGTCGTCCCGGTCGCGGTTCGTCTTCGATGGCGTCCGCTATCGACTGTTCTTCGAACCGGTCGAGCCAGTAGTACAGCGTCGAACGCGGAATACCGTAGCGGTCGGTGAGGTCCGCGACGGAGACGTCGTCTTTGTAGTCGAGTGCGACCATCAACCGCTTGGCCGCCTTCGCACTCTCGACGTCGGTGAGTGCCGTTCGGAGTGCGTCGGCGCTCACGTCGGCGAGTTTGTCCATACTCGTGATTAGAGCGAGAGAGTTTAATGACTTGTGTTCGAGAAAAGAGAACCGGCTCTCGGTGGCTCAGGGCTGGTTGGCGTGTTCGGTCTCCTGGTCGGGCCACTCCAGTTTCGTCGTACACCAGTGACAGAAGTCGAGTTCCGGGTCGACGGGACGGCCACAGACCGGACACTCGATTTCGGCGCTCGGGTCTTCGCCAGCGGCGAGTGCGGCCTGTTGTGCGCGGTACTCGGCGTTCTGGTTGCGGGCGACGAGGTAGGCGTCGACGATACTCAGGAAGCCGACGACGATGATGGGTGCAAGCGCGACGAAGTCGGGTGCAGGAACGCCCGCTGCGCTTCCGGACCCGGAGAGCATCGCTTCCCACCCCGCGTTCAACGCGTCGAGCTCCTCGGCCGGAACGAACATCGACGAACCGATGACCAAGAGAAGCCAGCCAGCGGCCCGCATCCACCGTCGTAGATAGAGGTGGCCGAGACCCACGACGGGGATGGCGAGCGCCACCGCGAGCCACGTTCGTTTCTCTTTCCGTTGGTCCATAGCCACAGTACTGTGACCGACCGTAATCAGTCTTGAGTCTCACCGTTCCGAGACTGCCGCCGCCGGAGAACCTTAGAGCGTCCAACACCAAAGGGTGGTAATGGCAGATACCGAACTCGCGACGGTCGCTGGCGGCTGTTTCTGGTGTATCGAAGCGCCGTTCAAAGAACTGCGCGGCGTCGAGTCCGTCACCTCCGGCTACTGCGGCGGCCACGTCGAGAACCCCTCCTACGAGGCGGTCTGTCGCGAAGAGACGGGCCACGCGGAAGCGGTCCAGATCGAGTACGACCCCGACGAACTCGACTACGAGGACATCCTCGCCGTCTTCTTCACCGTCCACGACCCGACGACCGTCGACCGGCAGGGTCCCGACGTCGGCTCACAGTACCGCTCTGGCGTGTTCTACCACGACGACGAACAGAAAGAGGCCGCCGAGGCGTTCATCGAGGAGTTGGAGGCCGACGGCATCTACGACGACCCCATCGTCACCGAGGTCAGCCCGTTGGAGACGTTCTACGAGGCCGAGGGCTACCACCAGGACTACTTCGAGAAGAACCCCAACTCGACGTACTGTACCGTCAACATCAACCCGAAACTGAGCAAACTCCGCGAGCGGTTCGCCGACAAACTCGCGTGACGGTCTCGCGTCACCGGTCTACCCGGCCACCGTGCGGCGAAAACCCGAATTGCTAACACGGCCCGTTACTTGTTCCCACGTATGCTGCCCCGACAGCGGAAGCGGAAGATCATCGAGATGGTCACGGAGCGAAACGGGCAGTCCGTCGACGAACTCGCCACCGACCTGGACGTCTCCGAGGCGACCATCCGACGCGACTTGCGTCAACTGGCCGACGAGGGACTCGTCGAACGCTCACACGGCGGTGCAGTACCGGTCAAGAGCGTCGGGAACGAACGGCCCTACGGCCAGAAAGAGGTGCAGTTCCTCGAAGAGAAACAGGACATCGCGTCGGCCGCCGTCGAGGAGATTCGACACGGCGAAGTCGTCTTCTTCGACTCGGGGACGACGACGATGGAAGTCGCGAAGAAAGCCCCGTCTGACGACTCGTTCGTCGGCGTCACCAACTCGCCACACATCGCGCTCGAACTCCGGAAACAGGACGGCGACGTGCAACTCACCGGCGGGTCGCTCCGACAGCGGACGCGCGCACTCGTCGGCCCGACGGCCGAGCGGTTCATGGACTCGTCGAACTTCGACCTCGCGTTCGTCGGCACGAACGGTATCGACGCGGACGGCGTGCTCACGACGCCGAAAGCCGAAGAAGCGCGGATGAAGGAGCTGATGATTGCGCGCTCGAAACGCGTCGTCCTCGTGTCGACCGGCGAGAAGTTGGGCGAACAGAGTTTCAAACAGTTCGGGACGCTCGACGACGTGACCGTCTTCATCACCGACGACCGCCTCTCGGACGAGCGCCGACAGTGGTTCGAAGACGCCAACGTCCGCGTCGTCGACGGCGTGACGAACTGACTCGTCCCGGGGTCAGAGGTAGCGACCGAACTGCACGATGGACATTGTTTCTCGGCGAATTGCTCACAACAAATCACACCCAGAATTCATTTGTGCGTCTCTGTCGTGGATACAGTCGAACCAGTGCGCGCTGGACAGAGACCACACACCATGTACGCAGCTACGACTCGATGTGACAGCGTCGGCGACAGCGGAACCGAGGCGTCATGACGGCCGTCGACTCGATACTCACGACCGTCGTCGACGCGACAACCGAGATTCGCGCCGAGTTGGCCACCTACCGAGACAAAGTCGACACCGAGAACCCTACCGGCGACACGCAAGTCGCCGCCGACCAGTGGATAGACGACCTACTGTTCGAGCGGTTCCGTGAACTCGACGCCGTCGGGTCGTTCGTCAGCGAGGAGCGACCGGACGCCATCGACGTCGGCGACGGCTACAGCGTCGCTATCGACCCGCTCGACGGGTCGTCGAACCTCGAACCGAACAGCACGACGGGAACCATCCTCGGCATCTACGACGCCCCGCTCCCGGCGAGCGGCCGCGAGTTGGTCGCCAGCGCGTACGTCCTCTACGGCTCCTACACGACGATGACCGTCGCCCGCGACGACACGGTCGAACGACTCGTCATCCAAGGAGGAGAAGTCGTCGACACTGACCCGGTCAGCATGCCGAGCGACCCCGGAATCTGTGGCGTCGCCGGTCAGACGAGCGACTGGGACGACGCCCTCCGGACGTACGTCGACGAACTCCGCGAGACGTACAAACTCCGCTACAGCGGCGCGATGGTCGCCGACGTCGAACAGCTGTTGACCTACGGCGGCCTCCTCGCGTATCCGCCGGCACCGTCACAGCCTGACGGGATTCTCCGACTGCAGTTCGAGTCGAACCCCATCGCCCACATCGTCGAGGCGGCGGGTGGGCGGTCCTCGGACGGCCACGGCTCCGTCCTCGACTGTGACCCCAAGGAACTCCACCAGTGCGTGCCGACGTACTTCGGGACGCCCGCGCTCGTCGACGAATTAGAGACGAGACTGTAGAGGCATCGAGAAGACGAGGAGGAGACACGGAGGAGACGACAGGGTCGAGGCGTTAGCTAAACAGCCGTTTGAGTCGCGCGAACAGCCCCTTCGAGGGGTCGCCGCCGACCTGTTTCTGGTCGTTCGATTGGGACTGCGACGGCGACTCGCCATCCGTGTCGGCGTCGCTGCCGCCGCTCTGGAGTTCAGTCTCGCCCGTCTCGCCGGACTCGGCGAGTTCTTCGGCTTCGCGGATGAGACTCTCGACGTCGTTGACGGCGTCTTTGACCGTCCCCTTCACGAGCGGTTTGCCCTCGAAGCGGTCGCGGCTGACGGCGGTGTCGGCCGCGATGATGACGGCGTCGGCCTCGGCGATCTCCTCGGACGTGAGTTCGTCTTGGGCACCCATCGCGCCCTGCACCTCGACGGACATGTCGTGGCCCATCTCCTCACCTTTCGTCCGGAGGTTCTCTGCGGCCATCTGGCTGTGTGCGATTCCGGTCGGACAGGATGTGACGGCAACTAGTTTCATTGGTCTTCGATGATGTTCGTCACGTCGCCTCTTGTAACTGCGTTCAGCGCGCGCGCTGCGACGTCGATGGCGCGTTCGTGCTCGAGTGTCGATACGTTCTCCTTCACCGCCGGGATGGTGACGGCGCTCATACTGAGTTCGTCGAGGCCGAGTCCGACGAGCAGTTCGGTCAACTCGGGACTGCCGGCCATCTCACCGCACATACCGATCCACGCGTCGTTGTCGTGGGCGGCCTCGACGCTCCGGGCGATTGCGCGAAGCACCGGCGGGTGGAGCGGGTCGTGGAGGTGCGCCACGTGCTCGTTTTCGCGTGCGGCGGCCATCACGTACTGTGCGAGGTCGTTCGTCCCGATGCTGAGGAAGTCGACGCGGGCGGCGAACTCGTCGGCCATGAACACCGCGCCGGGCGTCTCGACCATCACACCGAGTTCGGGGACGGTGTAGGCGACGCCCTCGTCGTCGAAGTCGGCGGCCACCTCGTCGACGGCGTCGAGTGCGGCTTCGAGTTCGTCGACCGTCGAGACGAGCGGGAACATCACGCTCAGCGTCCCGCCATCTGCGTCCGCGGCCGCTCGCAAGAGCGCGCGTAGTTGTGTCTCGAAGAGGTCGGCGTCGGGGCCGAGCGACCGCCGGATGCCGCGTTCGCCGAGGAACGGGTTCTCCTCTTCCGGCAGGTCGAGGTACGGAATCTGCTTGTCGCCGCCGATGTCGAGCGTCCGGACGACGACGCGTCCCTCGGGGAACGCCTCCAGCGCCTCGACGTAGGTCTCGTACTGCTCTTCTTCACTCGGTGGTTCCTCGCGGTCGAGAAAGAGGAACTCCGTCCGGTAGAGGCCGATACCGTCGGCCCCCTGCTCGACGGCCCCCTCCAGTTCGACGGAGCGGCCGACGTTCGCGGCGACCTCTATCTCGCGGCCGTCGGTCGTCTCCACGCGTTCGTGTGTGACTTCGACGTCCGGGCCGGTGTCGAGGGCGTCGAGTCGCTCTTGTGACGGGTCGACGACGAGTTCACCCGTCTCGCCGTCGACGATGACTGTCGCGCCCTCCTCTATCGATTCGAGGTCCGGGCCGACGCCGACGACGGCGGGCAGTGCGAGCGACCGCGCGAAGATGGCCGCGTGCGACGTCCGGCCGCCGGTGACGGTGGCGAACCCGGCGACGCGGTCGGGGTCGAGTTGCGCCGTGTCGCTCGGCGTCAGGCGTTCGGCGAGGACGACGGCGCCCTCCGGGAGCGCCGAGAGGTCGACTCGCTCGCCGTCGGTGAGGAGGCGAACGAGTCGGTCGCGAACGTCTCGCAGGTCGTCGGCGCGTTCGGCCATCCGACCGTCCATCCCCTCGAACTGCTCGATGGGGCCCGCGAACGCGTCGCGGACGGCGTACTCGGCGGGCGTGCCGTCGTCGATTTCACTGGCGACGCCGTCGTCTATCTGCGGGTCGTCGAGGAACTGGATGTGTGCGTCGAAGACGGACGCCTCCTCTTCGCCGACGCGTTCGGCGGTCTGGTCGCGTTCCGCTTCGAGTTCCTCGCGGGCCTGGTCGCGGGCGTGCTCGAAACGGTCCTGTTCGGCCGAGCGTTCGGCAGGGTCGACCGTCGGCACGTCCTCGGCGTCGTCGAGCGCCGACTCCGGTCGGTACCAGACGACGGTGCCGACGTTCGCGCGAGGCGTCGCGCCGGTTCCCGTGAGCGTCCGTTCGCTCATGCCTCTTCCAGTTCGTCTTCCGGTGTGCTCAGTACCTGTTCGAGTGCGTCGAGCGCCGCCTCGGCGTCGTCGCCCTCGGCGACGAGACGGACTTTCTCGCCGGACCGCGCGCCGATACTCGTGACGGCGATCATGCTCCCGGCGGGGACGAGGTCGTCGGAGTCCGCCCGAGCGATTTCCACCGTCGCGTCGTACTCGCCGGCCGTCTCGACGAACTTCGAGGCAGGACGCGCATGCAGTCCGGCCTCGGGGACGATTTCGACGATTCGCTCGCTCATGCGACTGCCTCCCGGAGCGCCGCCTGAACCGCTGCGGGTGTCTCGGCGGCGTACAGGTCGTCACGAACCTCCTCGTGCATCAGCGCCCGGGAGAGCGAACTGAGAATCGCGAGGTGGTCCTCCGCGCCCTCCTTCGGGACGAGAATCATGAACAGCAGTTTCGCCGGTTCGTCGTCCATCGACCCGAAGTCGACGCCCTCGTCGGAGCGCGTGAAGGCGACCGACGGACGCGAGACGGCGTCCGTCTGGGCGTGGGGGATGCCGATTCCCATGCCGACGCCCGTCGTCGTCTCCTCTTCGCGGGCCAACAGTGCGTCGAGTGCCGCCTCGCGGTCGTCGACTCGGCCGGCGTCGACGAGGAGGTCCAGCAGGTACTCGATACAGGCCGATTTCTCGTTCGGCGGGTCGTCGAGTGCGATATGCGATTCGGGAATCAGGTCGTCGATGTCGTCTTTCTCGATGTTCGTGCTCATTGGTGTGTAGTATGGGTGTGGTCGAACGTGGTCCTTGTGGCTTTCGTCGTCAGTCGTTCGCCTGCGTCGTCGCCGTCGCCGTCGTCGTCGAAGACCCGGCCGTCTCCTCGAAGTCGCTCTTCAGGAGCGTCGCGATGACGGCGGTCACGACGGTTCCGAGCAGGAGACAGGCCAGGAACATCGCCGGTTGGTCCGAGAGGAGGAAGACGAAGATGCCGCCGTGCGGTGCGGGCATCGTGACGCCCAGCGCCATCGACGCAGCGCCACCGATAGCGCTCCCGGCGACGGCGCTCGGGATGACGCGAAGCGGGTCGGCGGCGGCGTACGGAATCGCTCCCTCGGTGATGAAGGAGAGACCGAGCGGGACGGCGCTCTTCGCGTTCTCGTACATCTCGGCCGTGTACTTCTGCGGCGCGATGAAGTTCGAGAGCGCCAGTCCGAGCGGCGGAATCATCCCCGCAATCATCACGGCGGCCATCGGCTGGTAGATCTGTTCGGTGATGAGACCGACGGAGAAGACGTACGCGACTTTGTTCACGGGACCGCCCATGTCGACGGCCATCATCCCGCCGAGGATGGCACCGACGAGCAGCGCCTGCCCGCCCTGCATCCCGCGGAGGAACGAGGTGAGCCCCGCGTTCGCGATGGCGACGGGGACGCCGAGGACGAAGATGACGAACGGTGAGAGAATCAGCATCGTCAACACCGGGATGATGAGCACCGGCATCATCGGCTGGATGAACTCGGGGACGTTTCGCTGTTTGAGCCAGCGAGCGACGTACCCCGCGGCGAGTCCGGCGACGAGTGCGCCGAGATACCCCGCCCCGGCCGACCCGCCTTGCAGGCCGATGACGTCACCGGCGGCTTTCAGGATGTCCCCCTGCTGGATGATGTACGACAGCAGGAAACCGGGTGCCAGTCCCGGTCGGTCGGCGATGGCGTACGCGATATAGGCGCCCAAGATTGGCACCATGAACGTCAGTCCAGCAGTACCGATCTGTGCGAGGAACCAGTCAGGTCGACCGGTCGCCTCGAAGATGGTCTTCGTCGCCTCTGGTCCCCCGAGGAACGACGAGAGTGCGTACCCCAGCGCGAGGAAGATTCCGCCGATGGTAACGAACGGAATCATGAACGACACTCCCGTCATCAGATGTTCTTTGACAGAGGTGAGGTGTGACCGCATCGCCCCCTCCATCGTGTTGTCTCCTGTCATGGCCGTATTCCATCACAATCGTTCATCGTACAGTTCAAAAGTATTTTCGGAACTGATTATTTCGTTTCTTTTTGTTCGGAATATTCACGTGTTTGAAAATCTGGCTGCGTGTTTTCGGTAGTGCACATAACTATTCTGACGTGTTCGAGACGTCAGTGTGCCGTGACACGCATCTCGTCGACGTGGTCGAGGACGTCGTCGAGCGGCGGGACGCTGGTACCGGAGACACTGACGACGCGCGACGCGACGGCGACACCCGCGCGGAGTGCCGACTCGTCGGACCCGCCGCGCTCTCGGTCGGCGAGGACACCAGAGAGAAGTGCATCACCGGCACCGACAGTGTCGACTACGTCGACGTCGAGCGCCGGCGTGTAGAGCACCGCGTCCGGCGTCGCCATGATGGCACCGTCGCCGCCGAGTGAGGTGACGACACGTTCGAAACCACGCTCTTGGAGGCTTCGTGTGGCGGCGAACGCGTCGTCGAGCGACTCGATCTCCTCGCCGAGGGCCGCGGCCAACTCTTCGCGGTTCGGCTTGCAGAGTGCGTACTCCGCGTCGAGTTTTCGGAGAACGTCGCCGCCGACGTCGACGACGGTGTCCCACGACCCGGCGTCTGCGATACGGTCGAGTATCTCCGGGCCGACCCCAGGTGGGAGACTACCCGCGACGACGACGGTCTCCGGTTCGTATCGTTCGATGGTCTCGACGATGGACTCGACGGCCATCTCGTCGACGGTCGGACCGTTCTGGTTGATCTTGAACTCCGACTGCGGCGTGAGCACCGTCGTGTTGAGTCGCGTACAGCCCGATATTTCGACGAAGTCGTTCGGGATGTCGCGAGCCGTCAGTTCCTCTTGCAGGAACCGACCGAGGAAGTCACCGACGTAGCCGGTGGCGACCGTCTCGACGTCGAGCGAGACGAGATACTTCGAGACGTTGATTCCCTTGCCACCCGGGTCGAACTGCGCCGAGTCGGTTCGGGCGACCGTGTCGGGGGTGAGTTCGTCTTCGAGTTGGAGCGTGTGGTCGACTGCGGGGTTGAGTGTGACTGTGAGTATCATCGGTGGATGAGCGCGGGGACGCCCGTCGGAGGCGGCGACTGCTGGTTCGGAATCGATACGTGGCTCATCGTCGTTACGTGTCGAGGGCCTCGGTGGCCGTAGCCTCTTCGAACACGACCTGCTCGAGCGCGTCGAGGATGTACGTCGGGTCGTCGTGTTGCCAAACGTTGCGGCCGACTGCGAGTCCGGCGGCACCGGCGTCCATCGCCGTCTCGACGGTCGAGAGGAACTCGTGGTCGCCGGTCTTCGCTCCGCCGCTGAGGACGACGCGGCAGTCGCCGGCGGCGTCGACGGCCCACTGCATCGCCTCGGCGCTTCTCGGATACTTCACCTTCGCGATGTCTGCACCGAGTTCGAGCGCGATACGGGTCGCGTACGCGATGACCTCGGGTTTGCGGTGGTCTTTGATACCCTGTCCACGCGGGTACGACCACATCGCGACCGGCAGGTCGTGCTCGCGGGCGGTCTCCTGGACGTCGCGAAACTCCTCGGCCATCTCCAGTTCGTGGTTCGAACCGGGGTAGACGGTGAAACCGACGGCGTCGGCGCCGAGTTCCGCGGCGTACTCGACGGACCAGTTGACGGCCGAGTCGGGTTCGCCCATCCAGAGCGACGACCCACCGTTCAGTTTGGCGAGCAGGTTCACGTCGTCCTCGTGGGAGGGGTAGTACGTCTCCGCCAACCCCTTTCCGACGGCGAACCCCGTGACGGCGTCGTGTGTCGCCATCTCGAAGACGGTCTCCGGGTCCAACCGCTCGCGGACGCCCTCGAACTTGGTCGGGCCGTGTTCGAGTCCGTGGTCGTGCGCGAGGATGATGCTCTTCCCGTTCCGTGTGAGTTGGCTGTGAGTCGTTGACAACATCCGTTCACATGTTTGCAGAAGTTGTGCCTAAACAACACCGAACATGATTATTTCCTACTGTTTAAAGAGATAAGAATTATGTAACGAACATTATCTGGTCGAGTCGGGGCGGAAACCGAGCCGAACCGCGGTGGGTGGGCGAGGGGAACGCTGTCGAAACCGACCGGTCACTTGTTCCGGCGGCCGCTGCCGAACAGTCGCTCGCCGAGCGACCGTTCGCTCGGGCGTTCGGCCAGGAACACCGAGCAGTCGAGGTCGTCGACGACGTTCAAGTGGAGGGAGTCGGTGACGAGACGCGAGAGGAGCCCCTGTTCGGTCGCGCCGAGGAGGACGGCCGTGTGGTCGGTGGCTTCGCGCTCGATTGCGGCCTCGACGTCCCCCGACTCGTCGACGAGTTGGGTGGCCTCCGAGAGGTCGTGGTCGGCCGCCCACGCGCGGAGGAACGCCTCTCCCTTCTCGCGCTCGTCGGGACCGTCGACGACGTGCTGGAGCACGACGTCCGACCCGGCCGTCTGTCGAAGCGTCCGTGCGACGTCGGCGCTCAGGTCGGAGTTGGGACCGCCCGCCGTCGGAAGCAGGAGTCGCGAGAAGTCGAGGTCACGGTCCTTGACGACGAGGAAGTCACAGGGAAGTCGGTTGGTCAACTCGGCGATGGGTCGCTCGGCGCGCGCGGAGGCCCACAGCCCGTTCTCGTCCCAGTTCATCAACACGAGGTCGGGGCGGGTGCGGTTCGCGCGGTCGAAGACGTCCTCGAACGAGCGGTGAGTGACGATAGTGGACGTCTCGAACTTGACGTCGTACTGCGCGCCGATTGCGCTGACGTCGGACAGGAGTCGGTTCGACTCGCGGACGATTCGGTCGCGCTGTCCCCGTTCGTCGGTCCCACTGAGGTGGGTGGGTGCTTGGACGACGTGGACGACGTGGACGGTGCCGCGCGCTCGCGCGCTCGCGATCGAACAGGCCATCTCGATCAGTTTCGACTCGGTTCGCGGGTTGGCGATGGGAACCAGAATCCGATACGAGTCGGGGTCTCTGACGAACTCCTCGACAGTGTCGACGAGCGGGACGTACGACCGTCCCGCCAGCCCACCGAGCAGCCACTCGCGGACCGAGAGCCGTCGGACGTTCTCGAAGCGGGCGGTCTTGAGGCGGTCCTCCGTGGTCTGATAGTAGTTGACGACAGTGACCAACAACACGCCCCCGAGCGTGTTGCCGAGCAACACCGGGATGACGAAGTCGGTCATCGCCAACAGGAGACTCAAGTCACCGACGAGCGTCAGATAGACCGCCTCGGTGAACGAGACGACCACGTGAAAGAGGTTGCCCAGCGGAATCACGAGGAACGCCAGATAGACGATGAGCAACCGCGAGACGGTGTCGCTGGCGGCGAAGTTCATCCAGACGACGCCGGCGACGACGAGCCCCGCGTACGCCCCCTTGAAGAAGAGCTCCCAGCGGGAGGTCTCGTAGACCCCTTCGACGGCGAATTCGGCGGCTACCGCCGCCGCTTCGGGCGAGAGGACGCCCCCGTACGCGAGGACGACGGCGCCGATGGCTCCCCCGAGGAAGTTTCCGGCGAGGACGACCGCCCAGTGGCGGAGCAACGCCGGAACGGACGCCAACCGTTCGAGCGTCAACGCGACCGGTGGAAGCGTGTTCTCGGTGTAGAGTTGGTAGCCACCGATGATGATGTAGATGAACCCGATGGGGTACAGCAACGTCGCGACGATACTGCTGTCCGTCTTCGTGTACATCGACGCGTACACCACCAGCGTAACCGTGATGGCGAGACCACCGGCGAGCGCGCTGAAGAACAGTTCGCGCGTCCCGGACGTAATCTCGTGGTCGGCGTCGGCGACGATTCGGTGGAACACCTCGTCCGAAGAGAACCGGTCGGGCACGACCTCGCCCGAGGCGGGCACGTCGTGGTCGGCGTGCGACGAACCGTCCTCGGCGGGCGGCGGAGTGTTCGAACTAGCCATTGTCGAATCAATCGCAGAGGGTGATGAAGAATGTTGTTTTCGGAACGAAGTGCGAACAATGCTGCTGAATCGGCCGTTTTCGGGGGCAGTAGCGGCGGAGGGCGCAGAGACGTCACGGAACCGCCCGGTCGGCGGCGGCGCAGACGAGTGCTACTTCATCCCCTTCGACTCGGCGCTGTCGGCGTCGAACGCCGCCTCCATCTCGGCGAAGTAGGGGTCGCCGGTGATGTCGTGCAGTTCTCGGAGTTGGCGGATGTGGACCGCGTGGTAGTACTCGTTACCGCGGTAGCCTCGGTTCAGTCCGTACCAACTGACCTCGCCCGGGACGCGGAACGCCTCGATGTAGTGCTCGATGGTCGTAATCGCCGCCTCCAAGAGCGCGCGACTCTCCGCAGTGTCGCGGAGTAACCAGTACTCGTACAGTCCCCAGAGGCCGACGTTGAACCCGTTGAGGACGTGCGTCGGCGGGTCGTGTGGATACTCTTCGATCCAGTAGTAGCCGTCGTCGTCGACCATGACGGTCCACGGGTCTTCGCGCGGACCGAGTCGCGTGAACGTCTCGAAGATGTCGTCGGCGACGGCGAGGTACTCCTCGTCACCGGTCTCCTCGTAGAGACGGAGAAACGCCGACAACGACGTTCCCTGCGACATTCCCGAGTACCACGGGGGTTCGAAGTCCTCTCCCGACCCGCCCTTGGGGAGCGTGTAGGCGAAGTACGGCAGGCCGTCGACCATCGTGGCCGAATCGAGGAAGGCGTCGGCTATCTCCTCAGCTTTGTCGAGATACGGGCCGCGGTCGATGGCACGATAGCAGTGGAGCAACCGCATGATCATCCGCGAGGTGCGAATCGGCATGTGGCCGGTGACGCCGTCGATGGTGGCCATCTGTAGGTTGTCTATCCCGTCGAGTTCGTCGACGTTGTACGCACACCGTGGCGGTTCTCGTCGCTCGAGGATGAACTGGGGGCGCTCCTCGTATGGCAACCGACGCAGGTCGTAGCGAGTGCGTTCGACGCGACGGCCGTCGAGCGTGAACGACTCGGGTTCCGCTGTCTCCGTCGGTGTCGGCGTCTCTGTCTGCGTCGCCGTCGGGGTGTTCGTTGGCGTGGCCGTCGACGTCGCGTTCGACGTGACGGTCTGTCGAGACCCGACGGGGCGCGACCCAACACAACCCGCGATGCCGCCGATACCGGCCGACACCAGGGCGACGAACGTTCGTCGATTCACCGGCGGAGACACCCGCCGTTCGGAGTCGGGCAGAACGCTCGATGGGGATGGAGGGACTGGTGAGTGGGGAGAGACCTCGTGTCGAGAGACATGCTTCTCGAACGATACCTCGTGGAGCGGTATGAAGATGACGACTCGTCGAACAGTACATTCGAGTAGCAGCTTCTAGCGAGCGAGCGGGTACGCCTTTGTCGGTTGCCTCCCTAGGTGGGCTATGGGACAGCAGACCGTCCTCGTCGCCGTCGACGATGACACCGAGCGGAGTGAGAAACAAGCAGCGTTGGTGTGTGACCTCTTCGACCCCGAAACCGTCCGGGTGGTCGTCCAGCACAACTTCTCGATGGACGATACCGAGACGACGCTGGCCGACGTCGCGTCCGTCGACACCGCCCAGACGACGCTGACCGACGCCGGGTTCGACGTCGAACTCCACGAGACGACGGGGAAAGCGGGCGTCTCCATCGTCGACACCGCCGAGAAGTTCGACGCCGACGTAATCTGTCTGTACGCCCGTCGCCGTAGTCCGACGGGGAAGATGCTCTTCGGCAGCACCGCACAGAACGTCATCCAGAGCACCGAACGTGCGGTGTTGCTCGCGCCGAAGTGACAAACCAACCCGCTTAGTTTCGAGAACGGCGTGGCGATTTGTCGGCGGACCCGTCTCCACGCCCCATACAGATAGAATAATTGTCAATTATCGCCGACGTTCTGGAGTCCGAGTTATTGTCTTCGGAGCGAGACGGAGAGTAGCGTCGACACGTCATCAGAGACGAGACCACCCGACGGCGTACGTTTGAACGGCTAACGGTTACAGCCACTACGAGTCGAAAGCCACGATATCCCTCATCGCTGTATCGTGAACTGAGACGATGCCGACCGAAGCTGAGGAATCACAAGTAGAAGAGATCAGAGTGTGCTGTTCCACAAGATAAGACCCGATCGTTCACGGGTTTCGAAACCCACTTCCGTTCATGAACACAGACCTCGACTCTTCGATCAGATCAGCGAAGTAGTGGTGTAAAATGTCCAAAAAGATATCTGCTCTGACTTCGTCAACGAGACCAGAAAACAACTCCTGCACGCCGTCAACTGGTTTCGTGAGTGATCATCAACGCTCAGTACGGGTCGCTCTCGTACAAATCAGCAGAAAACAATCGCTGAGACGTCATATACAAGAGAGTTCTGCTGATTCTCTCTTCTTTTAAAAATACTCCCAAGGAGTGAAGTGCGACTAAGCTTCGGAAATCTCGTGCTCAAATACGTAGACTGTAGAGAGAATAAAATAGATTGGATAAGGCTGGCTGTACATCTACAAGTCGCGAGCGTGAATTACTGTTACTCACCTCTCATTACAGAGACAACTGACTAGCCGAACGTGTGATACGTAGAAATTACAAAGCTAGTTATGTAACACCTAACGAGAGAAATAGACGTGATTGTGACTGATAGAACAGACCGAGGAACGGCCTACTCGTCTGGGTTCGTTGAGTAGCGAGAAATTATAAAAACCCAACCGATGGGAGCTAGTAGAGTCGAAGGGTACCGAGACGTGAGACAGAACAGTGGGAGAGAAAAACGCCAGAATCACAGGGACGGCGTAAAGGAGACGTGCGCGGAGTGGACGCTCTCTTCTGTGAGAGAACCCCACTGCACAACAGCTATTTATAGATGTGTTTCAAATGACTCTTCGTGAGTGAGAAGTGGACTATGAATGGTATTCTCATAAGTTGTGTGTCATCTGCTACTCGGCGGGTTGGCCACGGGGGTAGTCGTGGCAACTAACTTTCGTACCCGCGTAAGAGTCGATAAGCGAGAGGTCATCACCCTCACACTGTTGGTCGCGTTCTGTCTCGTGGGGCTCGAGGCGACTCCCGAACTGAAAGAGTTCTCGATCATTCAGGGTGGCGTCGGTATCGTCGCATCGCTTCTCCTCCCGGGCTATCTCCTCTTACTCATCGCAAAGATTACTCCCCAGCGAAAGGGTCAGTTGGCGATGTATGCAGTCGCCGTCAGTACGGCCTTTCTCCTCTTACTCGGAGCCATGACGTACGTCGTCGGTAGCGTTGTCGATGTCGAGAGACCGCTAGAGGCGATGCCGTGGGTGCTTGGACTGTCGCTCGTGCTCCTCTCCGCTGGTGCATACACTCGGTCAGCGGGGTCGAGTCTGTCTCGTCGGTCGTTCAGCGTGTCGTTTCGGCCGCTGTTCTCTGCTGTCCTCTTGGTACTTCTTCCGCTGGCCTCGGTAGCGGCAACGTCGGCAATCAATGCAGGTGAGAGTACGTTGCCGATGCTCCTTCAGATTGTCCTGCTCTGCGGCGTCGTGGTACTCCTTCTCATCGGAGCCATCCCGCCCAACCTGCGACCGTTTGCTGTCTGGTCGGTTTCGATAGCGGTCCTGTGGCAGATGACGTTTATCTCTCCACACATCTGGGGATGGGATATTCACTTCGAGTACTTCACGGCACAAGAGATATTCCAGGGTGAAGACTGGACTCCCGCGTCTGCGGGGCCGACGAACTCGCTACTCTCCGTGACGTTTCTAGCGGCCGTCTACGCCTCAGTGACAGGTCTCGAACTGGTCTGGGTCTACAAGCTAGTCTATCCGCTCATCGCCTCGTTGCTCCCTGTTGCAATCTACTATCTTGCACTGGCCGAGTTCGACGACGAATGGGTGGCAACCCTCTCACCTTTCGCGCTGATTTTCTACTACGGATATTTCAAGATCATGCCAGATAAACAGATCATCTCGCAAGTATTCTTGGCACTCGTTCTTGTGACAATCTTCGACAACTCGGTACGTGGCACTCGAAAGAAGGTGCTCGCCGCAACGTTCGGAACGATGCTGATTTTCTCACACTACGGCACCAGCTTGCTGTTCATCGGAGTACTCGCCGCAACAATCGTTGTCGTCGCCGTTGCCAAACGACTCGACGTCGTCGACGGGGCTACGCCTACTGTCCTTAGTCCACTCTTCATCGCCTTCCTCGCGGTCGAATGGATCATCTGGTATCTGTTCAGTGCTGCCGGCGAGAACTTCGACCGTATCGCCAGTGTGCTTGGAGCATTGTTGACGCAGAATCTCGGTTCGTCCGGTCGCAGTGGTATCGGCTACGCGACGAAGACCTTCGAATCGCCGACCTGGATGGTCTACAAGTTCCTTGTCGCCGCGTTAGTCGGTCTTATCTGTATCGGGGTCTTGTGGATGCTGTACTCGGCCGTAACCAGGCGAGATAACAGAACGCACTTCGAATACACCGTCTTCTCAGCGTTGCTCGTGTCGTTCCTCGTTTCGTCAGTGTTACTGACCTACAACGTGGGATTCGATAGAACACTCCTCTTGGTCTTGGTGGCACTGCCACCGTTCGCGGTCGTCGGGCTTCGAACATTGCTCTCGCTTGGACCGAAGGTATCTGACCGTATTTCGACCGAACCGTCTTCGAAAGCGGTAGCGAGTGTCTTTACGATTTTTCTCGTGGCCCTGTTCTTCTTCAGTTCCGGTGCCGCGTTCGCAGTCGCAGGAGAGGACGTCCCGGCCTACAGTATCAACCTCGAGAAGGATGCCGGCTGGCCAGTGTACGAACGAAGCGAGGTCGCCGCCACTAGATGGCTGGACGAAAACGCACGTCCGGAGTCGAGAGTCGTCGTGTACAACCAGTGGAGCGCGCTCAAGAGCAGAGACGCACTGTTGGTCCGAGAGGTCATTTCCTCTGATCAGATAGTGTATGCCCTCCCGAACACTGACTACTTGGGCAGCGGACAGTACGTGTACATAAGTGACAAGCCGATGGTGCAAGACGTCGACGACAGGGTAGAGCGAGTCTACATCAATCCCGAAGAGACACGCTTCTATCGACGACACGTGGTCGGTGAGAGCAAAATCTATTCGAGCGGCGATGCCCAAATCTACCGATCCGACTGATCAGATTACCGTCGCGACTAAACTTTTGACCCGCGTCCGAACGCGGCCTATGAATACCAACACGAGAATCGCATAGATAGCCGCGCCACCCACGACTGCCGAAACCGTCTCAACGAACGACAGCGTCCCACCCCGAGTGAACCAGAACAACGCGATGCCCATGAGTATCGCAGCACAGACCTCTGAGAGAATCTCACGCTTCGGGATGGTGATGTCGACGAGCGAGCGGAGATACCGGTACGAAAGTGCCGTCCGAATGGCCATCGAAGCGGCCGTCGCAATCGCGGCCCCGACCCAACCGACTGCCGCAATCGCGACGACGTTGCCGACGAGGTTGAGAACGACGTAGATTACGTTCGCACGGAACATCAGATCAGGACGGTCGAAGGCGTTGATGACTTTCGCGAAGATTTCTTCATAGCTGTGGGCGAGTCGCGCGAAGATGAGAATCACGAAGACCCAATAGCCAACGGTGTACTGTTGACCGAGCGCCAACAGCAACGACCGGGCCACGACGAGTCCACCGACGACACCCGGAATAGCCATGATTCCGGAGTAGACGAGTGATTCGTTTACTGCTCGTTTGACCGAATCCAGCCCGTCGTTCCGGATCATCCGATCGACGTTTGCGTACAGTGTCGCGCTAAGAGCCGAGGACACGAGAAAGAATGCGGCACTGATACGCCAGGTTAGCTCGTAAACGCCGATGAGCTCTGAGGCGACGAAGAATCCGAGAACGATCGTGTCGGTCCAGAGCCACGCCTGATTGCGCACAGTGCTCATCCAACTGTATCGGCTGAACTCGAAGAGGCTGGCGAACTGTTCTCGAGTCGGTCGCCGCGGCCGGATGGTGAGGAATTGAGCACCGACGACGATGTAAACAACCTTACTCAGCACCAACCCGGCGAACAGCCCGGCGGCCCCGTATCCCTGCCAGAGAAAAACCACCCAGCACACCAATTTCGTCACACCAGAGAGAAAGAGCGTGAACTCCGCTCTGCCGACCCGTTGCTCTCCGTGGAGTCCAGAGCTGATTGTCTCAGCAAACATGACTGCGAACAGCGTAACGATAAGATACGGAACTGCAACTGGGCTACCGATGTACGCTGAGACGGTGTCTCGAAACAGGACTAACACGAGGACGATCGGCAGCGATAGTACAAGCCGAATTAGAAATTCGGCGACGAGGAACTCACCCTGCAATTTCCCTTCGGCGATACGTTTGACCGTCGCCTCCCAGATCCCGAGGCTGCTCAGTAGAAGGGCGAGAACGTACACCGCGACGAATAGCGCGTACGTACCTAACGTCGACGCACCAGCAACGTCCGCCACATAGATGATGCCGACGATTTCCGTGATTCCGAGCCCGACTCGAGAAACGAACGAACCGAGAGACGATTTGATCAGGCGCGACATGGCTGTAGAAGACCTGAGTTACTGTGTGTTTCCATGACAGTTTCCTACTTCGTACATCGTCTTAATGATGCAGGTTGAGCGAGAAATTGTCACGTCGACTCCCGGTCGACTGGACGAAGCAATCCGGTGATGAGACATTCGTTCGGCGAATAACACGAATTATAGTGTGGGTAAGCGATTTAGTACTGCCGGACATTAGGCAGATAAGAGACCCTATGGAGAACCCACAGCGGCGAGACTATCTAAAATTGGCTGCGGCTGCAGCGGGTAGTAGTATTCTCACGTGGACAGTAGCGGAGGCGAGATCGGACGACAGTGACGAACAGAACACACAGTTAGATCCGCAGAGTTTCGACGGAATGGACGGTATCCATTACGTCCCCCCGGAGGACGGAATCCGTGGCATACAGAGCGTCATCGACGAACACGCACCGAACGTCTCGATTCGACTGGGAACGGGCGAGTACGTAGGCAGAGAACTGACGCTCGACCACGGCGTACATCTCGTCGGGAACGGACGAAACGCGACGCGGCTCGTTCTTGCCGATGGCGCGAACACTGATCTCTTGAGAACCCCAAATCCAGACGAGCGGACGTGTATGCAGGTCCTGTTACAGAATATCACGTTCGACGGTAACAAAGACAACAACTCGTCCGGCGACGGAGTCTACGGGTCGTTCTGGAACGGACGGTTCGTCGACTGTGACTTCGTCACCGCGGCCGGGAAGGGCTTCTGGCTCGCGGGGTCGTCCACAGCTTCGACAGATGATAACTACTTCCGGGGCTGTCGCTTCGTCGCGTCGATGGGTGACGGACTGCAGATTGGTCTCAATAGAGACGCTGGACCGGCGGTCGGCGTCTCGCGGCTCGAATCCTGTTGGTTCGGATCGAACCAAGGCCGTGGTGTGAAGATACGTGGAAACGACAACATCATCACGACCAGCAAGTTCTACGCGAACCGTGACACCGACGTGGTAATCGACCGAGGAGACCGAAACCAGATTCGTCAAAGCGACCTCTCTAAACAGGATCCGACCGCACCCTGCGTCGAACTCATCGCATCGAAAGGGGTCAACTCGATAGGGAACAAGATCGATGGAAACGTTATCTTCGGGAGCTTTCGTGACGCTATCTACTGCAACGCCGACAGAAACGACATCGTCGCGCTCCAGATACACGACAACACGGTTCTCGGACGGACCGGGGGTCCGGAGCGAAACCGAAGCGCTATCTTCGCCGAGGGTAGCGCGTTCGTCGCTTGCTCCGCAAGGAACAACACCCTACAGGGCGACTACACCGCATCGGCGCTCCGTATTCCATCCTCGTGGCAGACGAGCGGAAACATCCTCTGATCGCGGCAGTTCGGCATCTAGAGATAGAGAGAAGACTCGGGTGGACCGAAAAGTAAAATTCGAGTGGCAAATCACCGGTGAGCGCGGACGAGATACGCGCCCGGACGACCGTTCGTGGGATCTCCGAGATGCGTGAGTGAGTAGCCCTCCTCACGAAGGAACGCTTCAATCTCGTCGGTCGTCGTCCCGTATCGCTTCGACTTCTCTGTATGCAGTTCGACGTAAATCGTGTCCACACCATCTAGCAGACCTCCCAATCCTCGAAGCACCTGTAGCTCAGCCCCCTGAACGTCGATCTTCAGCATATCTGGCGCGGGGTATCCGCTGGCGACCACGCTATCGCCCCTCCGAACTTCGATAGGTAACCCATCTCTATGGTCAGAGAGGTAGTGATGTCCGCCGCCCGCTTCGACGAACTCCGATTGGAGAACGGACTCGTCGTCGGTATCGGAGAGTGCGACAGCAGATGTTCGCCAGCGCTCCGTTGGAGCGTTCGCGGACAGATTCTCGGAGAGTCGAGAGCGGTTCGTTGGGTCGGGTTCGAAGGCGACGACGCAGCCGCTCGATAGCCGTCGCGCGATGAGACAAGCGTACGTCCCCACGCAGGCTCCGACGTCCCAGACGACCTCTGACCCGGATAGTTCGTCGAGAAACATCTCGATGACGCGTCGCTCTCCACCCAATCGCTTCGCTCTTCTTCGTTCTGAACGAGTCGAGACGGTAAAGCGAGCCGTCGTCTCTCCGACTGTCACCGTGCCATCCTCGGGAAACAACGCGAGACGCCACCTCCAGTAAACGCGATGGAGCTCTCCAAGGCTATCGTAGCGCTTCGTCAACTGCGATAACGCACGTGCTGATACATCTCTCGGTGAAATCGGGAGTGACTGCTGTTTGAGAGGGTTAGTCGACCTCATACACGAGTGATACATCCGTCTCGTCGGTTGTAACGTTATGCGTCCGGATCGCTCGACCGCTTATGAACTCGGTTTCAGTTCGATATCTCACCGGCAGTCGAGGCGCGGGCCTTGTCACACCTAATTCGCTGAGAACCGATACTGCGTGAATGTTGAACGTCAAACAGACATCAGTTTCATATCGTGTGACGAAGACTACTAACTATGATTCACAACCAGCAGGTTGAACAGTCGATTCTGATTCCGGCCGGGGCCTCACCGAAGAGCTTGACGGCGGTTCGTTCACTCGGGGGGCACGGCGTCCACACCGTCGTCGCATCGTCGATACCGACCGCCCCAGCGATATCGTCGAAATACTGTGACGAGGCGATAATCGTTCCGTCGCCGTGGGACGATCTGATTGCGTACAAGAATGCTCTCGTCGAGATTGCCTCGCGTCCCGACGTCGAGGCAATCATCCCCTCGCTGGAGGAAGATGCATTCCTCCTCGCCAAATATGCCGACGAGTTCACCGACCACGTTGCGCACCTGTGGCCGTCGTTCGAGACGCTCCGTGTCGCACACGACGGAAAACTGTTGGCCGAAGAGGCAGCCAAGATTGATATCCCTGTCCCGGAGACGATGCTGTTCGACGAGGTGAACGACTGGTCCCGCAAGCTGATCATCAAACCCCGATACTCGATTCTGACGAGTGAGTACGACGATTCACTCGATCCCACAGAGTGTCGTGGGAAGATCGACCCGATTCATCCACGTCCGGGTGAGGAGTTGACCTACGACGAAGTTACCGCAAAACTGTCCGGGTATCCACCCCTCGTCCAGGAGTACGTACCGATAAAGCGTGAGTACTCGTTCAGAGCACTCTACGACCACGGTGAGGCGGTGGCGACCAGCCTGAAACATCAGGTTCGTGGGAAGTCGTATGCAGGCGGGGCGAGCGTCTTCTGCGAACTCGTTCGGAACCCCGAACTCGAGGAGATGGGTCGGCGACTCTTGGACCATCTCGACTGGCACGGACTCGCCACCGTGCAGTTCATCGAGGATGCGCGCACGGGCGAGTTCAAACTGACCGAGATCAACCCCCGCATGTGGGCGTCGATTCCGCTCGACGTCCGTGGCGGAGTCGATTACCCCTACTTCTACTGGTTGATGGCACTTGGGAAGATGGACCAGATCGAACAGAGCTACGATGAGGGATTCGCCGCGCACATCCTCTTCGGCGAGGTAGAATACCTGTTGAGTGTCGTTCGAGACGACTACCCGAACGCCGAACGTCCACCCATCCAGCGCGCTCTTTGGGACGTACTCCGCTCGGTATACGAGCATCCGAACTTCTACTTCCTGACCTGGGACGACCCACGACCGTTCGGTCGGGGCGTACTGAACGTCTTGACGTCGGCCATCGACAACCGGCGAGGCCAACTCTTTCGTCGAGAGACGGAACGAACCGAGCGGCAGGAACGCACGGTCAACCAATGAAGTGAGCCGGCGCTAGCCACGAGTGAATAGTGCTGTCAGAATGTGATGTTCCTGTTTCCCTACCGTAACGTAGAGACTTCTACCTGGATTGCATCCTTCGCGTGACAGTTACGGCTTCTCCTGGTGTCGATTCAGAATCTCCTATCCAAGCGTGAGAGTCGTCACTGTTTGACAACACAGGCAGAGTGTCTCGCTATGCGACACAAACAGGAGATTTGTGTCGTCGTTAGGTCGTCGTTCGTCCGATCGCATGGTCGAACGCTGGCGGAGGGAGTACGTCGCCAAGCGAGGTTCAATGCGCCAGTACAATCAGTAGTAACGATACATTTTGTAGAGGTTCGCGCAATCAGCGTAAAAGGCACATGTTTCGAACGGTGCCGAAACACAGCTGTGATCACCGACTACGAGTTATAAAACACATTACAATACTGGTTCCGTGTCACCCTCTTTTGAGATGAGTGAGTGATTAGAATGAACGGCCCACTTTCAAGGCTGACAGACGTGGATGACGTCGAGAACGTCGTGATCTTCGTTTCTGATGCACATCGGTTCGATTTCTTGCCGGACGAGGTGAAGCGATTGGGTTTGACCGCCAAGGCAATCGCTCCAAGTACGTTTACCGCATCGGCGTTACCATCGCTGACGACGGGACAGTATCCGGACACACACAAGGTGTGGATGTTCGACGACCAACTCGCTGCGAGGCCGCCCCTACTCGACCCGACTGACCAGGAAATCGATGTCGGCTTCGACGCGGAGACGGTGTGGACAAAGCTAGAGCAGAGTGAGAAACCACCGCTGCAGATTCATCACCTCGACACCGAATCCAAACTTCGCGAGCTAGAACCACCGTTCGTGCACGTCGTCCACGACGTCGGCCCTCACGCCCCGTACGGGTTCGAGAACGGCGTCTTCGAGTCGACAAAGGAGTTCTTCCGAGAGTACGAGAACAGACGGCCACAGTTGATAGATCTCTATCGGCAGGATTGTCACAACTCTGTAGACCGGTTCATGAACGTCTACAACCAACTCGTCGAGCGAGATCTGCTCGACGAAACACTGGTCGCCTTCACGAGTGACCATGGACAGTGTCTCGGAGAGAGAGAGAATGGTGGTCGATTCGGCCACGGCCACCCGATGAGTCCGGAGAACGTCGAGATACCGGTGGTGTTCATGGGTGCAGGGCTACCGAGAGGAGAGACATACGACACGCTCCTCTCGGGAACCGACATCGCACCGACAGCTCTCTCGGCACAGCGAGGCACGGTCCCCGAGGACGTTGACGGAACTGATATCTGGCGAGACACTCCGACCGTAGAGAGACGAGTTCGTTCGGATGTGTGGCAGAACCTAGAAGTAACTGTCGGCGATCACTCCGCCGAGATATCGGTCTACGCTGCGTGCGGCCTCTGGAACGACAGTGGTGGATACGTGTTCCATCAGAAATCGCGTCTCCAGCGGCTCGGAGCGTTGTTCTTCGACGACCTCTGCAGAGGATACTCTCCAGCCTGGCGGGGGAACCTGTCTCCGAGGAAGCTATCGACGTTTACCCGGTTGGCTCTCTCGAACCGTCTGAAATACGGACGTCCCGATTTCTCCGACAGCCTAGCTTTCTCCGAAGTGCCGAAGGACTTCGAGAAAGGGACGCACGACTTCAGTGACAACGCACTCAGCGATGCGCAAGTGACTCAGTTGCGAGATCTCGGCTATCTCCAGTGATACGAGAGACACCCCTCCCTGCTCGGAGTCGAGTCGACGGTGGGCCAAACGGAGCAACACCGAGTCGAGTTCACCGGAGAAAGGTAGGATGCGGAGATTGTATTACGACCGACGACGAACTACGGGTTCAGTAGTCATGTTACCTTGGGCACACGCCGGAATCGGCTATCTGCTCTGGTCTGTACTGACCCGGTATCGAGAGCGACGCCCCCCGAGCGACCTCGAAGCGTGGGTTCTCCTCTTCGGCACCCAGTTTCCAGATCTCGTCGACAAGCCGCTGGCGTGGACGTTCGGTATCCTCCCGTCGGGTCGGTCACTCGGCCATTCGTTGTTCACGCTCTCTGGACTCTTCGTCGTCGGATACGTCGTCAGCAAGCGCTGGGGACGAACGAATCTGGTGGTCGCGTTCGGTGTCGGGTCGTTCAGCCACACCTTTGCAGATACCTATCGAATACTGTTGGAGGAGCGATACGCGTCTCTCGGCTATCTTCTGTGGCCGATTCTTCGGACGCCGGGAGAAGACATGCAACGGTCGATTATCGACCATTTCCGCGGGACGAGTTTCGGTGTCTCGTTTTCGATTCAGTTGTTGCTGGCACTCGTCGTCGCGCTTGTGTGGTTCCGTGACGGCGCGCCTGGACTTCCGACACATTTCCTGCTGTCGAACGAAGCGACGGACACGGAACGAAGCGAGGAGTCGGACACGACGGAGGAGGAATCACAGGGATAGCGACTGCCCGAGAGATGATCGCTCACGTAACGGGTCACTCATCCGACTGCATGCAGTCGCGCGGTCGGATTGAGCGATGACAGACACTCATTATAGAGAGTCGATTCGAACGGTGCGGTGACGGCTGTTCTTGTCACCGTGTCCAAGTGGTTGTTTCCATCTGCGGGGTCGCCTTCTTTCGAAGTGCGCGCTCGTAGACAGCCAGATACTGCTGTGCGATATTGCCCCACGAAAGCTCGTCGGCCATTCGACTGCTGTTCGCTGCCATCTCGCGTTTTCCATCGTCGTCACGCAGAATCTGCGTTATCGCCGCCGCCAACTGTGTCGGGTCCTCTGGTGGTACGACGAGGCCACAACCCGAGTCTGCGACAAGGGAGGTGAACTCCCCGGCCGTCGACGCGACGACGGGCTTACCGAACGAGAACGCCGTCGCCAGCGCCCCGCTGTGTCCCTTGGTCCCTCCTTGACTACGGTACGGGAGGGCGACGACTTCTGTGCGCGCGAAGAGTTCTCTGACCTGCTGGTTCGGGACGAAGTAGTTGTGCACCTCGAAGTTCTCCTCGTGTGCTTCGACGATGGACTGCACGCGATTCGGGATGCGTCCCTCACCGGCGATGAGCAGCTTCACGTCGGGAACGTCGCGTTTGACGAGCGGAATCGCCTTGACCAAGGTATCTAACCCCTTCGGCGTGACGATGTTTCCGAAGAACAGCAGCGTGTTCTTCTCGGGAGCGGTGTCGACGTCGTCCTTACTGCCGAACACCGTGTACGCGCCGTGTGGGATGATGTCGATGTGGTCGGCGGTCACCCCTCTGGACAGCATCGCTCGTTTCTGTTTTTTCGTGTGGACGACGACGCGTGCGAGGTCGAGGTCCGGGATGGCAAGATCCATCAACTCTTCGACGAAGACCGGCGGTCGAGAGATGGAGAAGCGACTCTTCGACACCTCGTGTCGCGTCACGATGAACGGACAGAACTTGTCGATACGATGCAGTTTCGCGAACAACTTCACTTGCGGGAAGAGGTCCGTCGTGTCGTGGACGATGTCAGGGTCGAGCTGCTTGATCTGTTTGACGTTGTTGTAGGAGAGAAACCCCTTGACGAAGTCTAACGGATTGACGTCGAAGCTGTAGAGCTGTGGCATCGAAACGCCAATCGGATCGAACGCATCTATCAACTGAACGTCGTCGTCGAACAGATCGTCTCCCGTCGTCTCGGCTGGTTTCATGACCGTGACGTCGGCGTAGTTCGTCATGGCGTTCGCTAGTTCTGCTGTATAGTGTGGCAGTCCACCGGTACTCTGACCGACCAAATAGAGAACGTGCATTGTCTTTCAGAGACTGATATCTTTTCGAACGGCCGGGCCAATCGTCTGAGTGACTGGAATCGGAAGTCGTCTCCAGACCCGCTTGAGCGGTTCGTACGATTCTTTCTCCGGGTCCGGGAGTTCCGCCGAGTCGCTGGGGAAGTAGTGCAAATCGTCGTACCACACCTTCGTTCCGCCGAAGCTCTTCTTGAACATGTAGACGCCCGACCCCTCGCGCGTTCGACCCATCTCGTAGGCGTCGAAACCACTCTCGTTCGCCCGCTCGATAGATTTCCAGAGGGCGAAGCTTCCGCCTTGCAGGTCTCGATACTCGTAGTCGGTGATGACGCCCCACTGGTAGACGGTCGACCCGAGCGAGAGGTCGATGATGCCGTTGATCAACGTGCCGTCCAGTTCGACCATGCCTAGATGGAGATGGCCTTCGGGAGCGAGGTTCTCCCAGAGAACTCTGTGGAACTCGAAGGAGTGCGGCGGACTGCCGTGGTCACGCATCGACTTGAGGTAGAGTTTGTGGTACTGTTTCAGGTCTGAGAGCGAGTCGCCGACCCGATACTCGAGTCGGGCGTCCTCGGCCTGTCGAATCTGGCGTTGACGACTCGACTTCACTCCGTCCCAGACAGATTCGGAACTCCCGTCGACGGGGACGCTAAAGGTCACGAATCGCCGTTTCTCTGTGAACTCCTGCTGCGGTTCGATAGCTGCGCCGCGGAGACTGACGAAGTCGACGCCGAGGTCGTCTGCGAGTTGCTTCGTCCGTTCAAGCAGTACGGCCGTCGCAGCTTCAGCGGTCTCCGAGTGGTCGTTGCGCAGCACGAGCGACCCGCGTTCACCGAACGGTGGCGAGACGAGTTGAGAGCCGAACAGTCGACTCTCCATGTGGATGAGCGGCAAGGCTCCGACGATGGTCTCTCCCGCACGGGCGACGAGATAGAATCTGTCGTGACCGTACGTCTCGACTGCTGTTCCCCATCCCCACAGTGAGTACGGCGAGCCGTCGTTCTCTTCGACGAATGCGTCCCACTCTGCGGCATCTGTACACGGTTCTACGTTCAGTTGGTGAGTCGAATACGTACTCATGATCGAGGTTCTGTGTGGTTCGTACCGTCGGTTCGACCGAATCGAACCGTGTTCTGTCGAGAGACGCTGCCGGCCGTCGCTTCGTTTTCGATCATCGTTCGGACGGTCCCGAAGTCGAACGAAGTGAACAACTGGTCTAGTTTCGCTTCGGTCTTCTCGATGCCAGTGAAACTGACGAATCGCTTCGGCATCGAACAGTCGATGCGGACGTCCGGGTTGAGCTCCCACGGATGGAAGTAGATATTCGCTGGGACCCCGTGTCGGTTGAGCCAGTCGATACCCTCTTTGAGGACACTGACCGGCAACAACCGTGCGTAGAATCCGCCAGCAATCGGAAGCGGAAACCGCGTGTCCGCGACCGAGAGCGGGCATTCGACGAGTTCACAGCGGGCTGTCGACTCCGAGGACGAACTGAAAGGGTCGTCGAGCGACACGTTGTACGGTCGAACAGGTGCTCCGAAAACGCCGTACATCGGTGTCCTGACAGGGAAGACGCTGGAATCGTACTGATACCCGCTCGACTCGAGAATCGGAAACGCCCATCTAGTCTCTCGCGTGATAGAGAAGTTCGGGGCTCGAAAGCCGAGCGGTTCGACTCCAGTGGCGTCTTCGATTGCTCGTGAAGAGAGTTGCAACTCCGCTTCGAACGAGTCTGGTGTGAGGTCGAACAGCGGCGTATGTGTGTGCCCATGCGATGCGATTTCGTGACCCGCATCGGCGACGTTCCGGACGAGACCGGGGTACTCGTCGGCGAGTTCGCCGACGATAAAGAACGTCGCGCGTACGTCGTGGCGACGAAGCAACTCGAGGACGATAGAGACGGAGTCCGCGATGTGGTCGACCGGGTCGTCGACTTCGTCGCTGAGGAGCGTCGCAGAGTGCCAATGTTCGAGATCGAAGCTGATGGCGTTGGTTACCGAGGTGTCATACTGTCGGAGCACAGGCGGAAAAGAACACAGAGAGACATTGTAATGAGCAGCTTATCGAGAGGTGAGTTGGCCTGTTTCGATTGTCGGCAGACGTGTCGTCGGTGAGAGAGAATAGAGCTCCTGGAGAGAGCTATCGGACGTTTGTGGCTCGGATGACGAAAAGAGCGCTGACAGAGCTCATCAGTCTCAAAGTGGTCACAACGCCCGACAGACAGCATCGTAATCACGAGAGATAGTGTCTATTCGAAAGTAGAGTACGCTTTGTTCAGTGATTCACAATGTACTATTTATAGTTAATAAACTGTGGTTAGGATTTGTCATAGTGTTAATAACAATACGGACGACTTCAGACATGATGCTATAATTGGCACTGTCTAGATAAGGAACGAGCAGGTCGAAAAGTTAGTGATCTATGCTACTCTCAAACCTGCTCAAGCAGAGTTTAGACACCGCTACGCTTGAATGTTGGCAGCGGGAGCGGACGGCGACGCCCGTCAGGGCGTTCGCCGTCCGACTCCATGCTGCCGGTTTGTCGCTTAGAGAGACAGAAGCGATTCTTCGGCTGCTCGGCGTAGAACGCTCGTTTCAGGCAATCTTTCAGTGGGTACATCGGCTGGCTGACAGCGTCTCAGACCCGCCGAAGGCGACGCCGAGGCGGGTCGCGGTCGACGAGACCGCTGTCAAAATCAACGGTGAGTGGTCTTGGTTAT